>CAVWLB010000001.1:0-1259505 GCA_963755695.1 uncultured Acidobacteriota bacterium
GGCTTCGGCTGCGCCGCCATCGAGTATCGGCGAAACACGAGCCTAGCAGCCAGGTTGATGGTTTCTGGAATGAATCGACCGGCCAATGGCGACTCGCAAGAATCGGTTGTCGTGCCGTCCATAGGCACGTAAAATAGTGCTGCACGTTGTTGACGTGCTAACAACGGCGATGAAAACCAACGTCACCCTGAAGCTCGACGCCGATCTCCTCCGAGAAGCTCGCGTGCTGGCAGCCGAGGAGGGGCGGTCCATCAGCGCCCTGCTGACTGATCGTCTGGAAGCCATGGTCCGGGATCGGAAGGCTTTCGACAAAGCTCACGGCGTGCGCTCGCAAGGCTCCGCGAGGGTCTCGACCTCCAATGGACGCCCCCCAATCCCGCGACGAGATCCATGAGCGATAGGTTCTTCGTCGACACGAACATTCTCATGTATGCGCACGATGCGTCGGCAGGGCCGAAACATGAGTGCGCCAAGGCGCTGGTCGAGGAACTCTGGCGCGATCGGACAGGTGTCGTCAGTACCCAGGTGCTCCAAGAGCTCTGCGTGAATCTCCGCCGGAAATCTGGCAAGCCCCTGGACAGGAAGGCCACTCGCGAGATTGTCAGCGACTACCTGTCGTGGCAGGTGGTCGTGAACAGCGGCGAGGCCGTTCTGGGTGCGTTGGATCTGGAGGAGCGGCACCAAGTGTCATTCTGGGACGCAATGGTGATTCACGCGGCCCAAGTTGCCGGAGCAGAGGTCTTGTTATCCGAGGATCTGTTGCATGGGCAGGAGTACGGATCGGTGCGGGTGATCAACCCGCTGCGCTGACACCGAAGCACCGAGCGCGTCGCGCGATGGGCGTACGGTTCGCCAACGACCGGCAGGCCGCCGCGGACATGGCGCAGGAGGGCTTCCTCAAGGCCCACCGGCAGGTGGTGGGGGTGCGGTGGACGCGAGCGGCAACGCCACGCCAATCGTGCCTCGCTGACAATCGAGCAGCCTTCTCCGATATTCCCCGTTCCAGCGTTTTAGCGTCGCCCACCAGCGCTCCAATCGCAGATTTCCGCCGCGCTGCCCTTGGCGCCGAGGCTTGCGACTGACATGCCGAATTCGCTGAACGGTTCGCGCGCGGGTATTTCCTGTGCGGTCTTGATCTCCCGAGGTCGGATCAACCCCCCTGACCAACGACCTTCACCAACAACGGCCTCGCACGGAAGACGGCTTACACGTATCGCGTGCGCGCGAACAACGCCGCGGGCGATTCGCCGTCCTCCAATATCGCGAGCGCGCGGACGCGGCAGCGGTAGTTCTGAACCCTGCCGCGATGTCGTCGGCGGCGCGGGCGTCAGCAGAGGTGCGTCGGACTCCGTGCCACCGAGCACGGACCAATTGTCGGATCAGCCCTACGATGGTGTATCAAGCGGCAGGCACGATCGCGCTCGATTCGTCCACGCGCTTCGACGAGCAGAGCGTGTGCCGCATCTATTCGATGACCCTTGATTCCCGCCCGCCATCACCTCTACGCGCTCTGGCCACGAATTCCTCATTCTTGCGGGCCGCGTGGAAACGATGTGATCGACGATGTGCTTGGCATCCCGTCCCACACCGCCCAACAGCGCCGAGCTCAGCGAGTAGAGGAAGAGGAAGCCCGACGAAGTAGAGACCGGGACAGGACTCGACGATGCCCCGATCGTGAATGGGAAGGCCGTTGTGGGTTGGCAGCGAGAGATCGATCCAGTCGTAATCGGGTGCGAATCCGGTGCACCAAATGACGTTCGACACCTCGAGGACCCTTCCATCCTCGAGGACGGGATATCCGTTCCTCACGCCGGTCATTCGCGGCACTCGTTCGATGCCTGCTGGGGCAAAGTCCTTTCGTCGCACCCGCCCCAGAGGGATTCCACGAGGGGGGTCGATAAAGTGGTCGCGGAGCTTCCTTCCAAGCGCGCGTCTTTACCGTCAACCGCGTCGCCACGAACCACATGATGGGCGTGAACAGGTGATCGAGAAGACTTCCGGCGCGGGCGGGCTCCTGCCCCGTGTCCGGGCCGGATAGCCATGTCTGGTGATGGGGAGCGAGCTCGATCGCGATCTCCGCGCCGGAGTTCCCGGCGCCCACCACGAGCACTGCTCCTTTCTGAATTTGGGATGGGTTGCGGTACTCCTTGGAGTGGAGCTGGACGATGCTCTCGTCGAGCTCGCGTGCGAATGCCGGAACCCTCGGGGTGTTGAACGCGCCGGTCGCCACGACGACGTTCTCGGCGAACAGCGTGTGCTCGCCCCAGCTCACCTCGAATCGATCCCCGGCTTTGGACAGTCTGTCGACTTTGACTCCGGTTCGGACAGGGAGCTCGAACTCGCGGGCATAAGCCTCCAGATAGTCGGCGGTCTCGTCCTTGGTCGGATACGAGGAGGGCGATCCCGGAAACGGCATCCCCGGCAGTCCGTCGTAACGGCCGGGCGTAAACAGCCGCAGCGAATCCCACCTCTTCCGCCAGGCATCGCCGATCCGGTCGTTCTCGTCCAGGATCACGAACGGCAGACCCCGTTGCTTGAGGTGATAGCCGACAGCCAGACCTGCCTGGCTTCCGCCGATGACCACGGTTCCGAGCTGCTGATCACTCAAGGACGTCAGCTCTCGAGTCGATAGATTTCCCGCCGGCCGCGGTCGACGAGGTCGTGATAGTCAGCCATGGTCTTCCGGAGCGTCTCATTGGTCATGAGCTTTTGCTCCATGGCGAAGAAATCATCGATCTTCTCGACCTTCGCCTCGGCGACGATGGTCCAGTAGGGCTCGCCCGTGACATCGGTGAGCAGGCGGAGCGGTTCCTGCCCCATTTCTTTCAAGACCGTTGAGATGCTCCTGAACTTCTCAACCATCTGGCGGACCTTCCCGGGTTTGCAGTTGAGGACCTCACGGATCACGTACATGACATCACTCCTCTCACATCGTCGTTCATCTGTGGAACTCCACGTCCTTCGCGGCAGCCATGATGCGGCCGAGATTCTCGTTCGACATGAAATCGGGCAGCGGAATGGCGCCGGTGATCGCAGACAGAAAGGCGTTGGTGGCGTCCTGGTTGCCATGCAGCGCGCCGAAGAGGGCCCGCATCTCGGGCGGAGGGGGCTCGAGTGCCGCGAGCTGACTGGTGAACTCGTACATCGGTCGCACGCGTTCGTTGCGCGCCGCTTCGTGAGCCGCCAATCGCGTCTTCGAGCGTACCGGCGCCCGACCACACCGTGCTGAGGGCCGTCGCGAGCATCTCGGCCTCGATGAATGCGTCGCTGATGCCCTGCGCGGTAATCGGATCTCTGTTGTAGCTCGCGTCGCCGACGAGCGCCCATCCTTTGCCATACGGCTTGCGGAAGTAGCCGGGCACGCCTGCCGTGCCGTACCACTTTTCCTCGCGACGGCCCTCGCGCACGCGAGCAGCGAAGTCGGGCGCGGACTCGAGCGCCCGCCAGACGTGACCCTCAATGTCGGCGCGCACGGCCGGAAAGTCCTTGGCCGGCCAGTTCACCATCACGAGATGGAGACCATCGTTGGTCGGCGCGCCACCGAAGGCGTGGTGGTCCCGGACGTACAGCTCGATATCGTCTTGCCTGACGCCGCTGAAGTACGAGTAGTAGCCACAGGCCGCAACCGGGCGAACGTCGTACTCCGGCAGCTCGCACCGCTCGTGCGACGAAGGAGTTCACGCCGTCGGCGCCGATCACCATCCGGGCGCGCTCCTCGACCGGCTTCGCGTCTCTTCCATGGCCTCGAACGCCCACGACGGTGTCGTCGGTCACCAGCAACTCGTCGACGGTGAAGCCCTCCCGAACCTCGACGCCGGCCTCGGCCGCTGCATTCACCAGGAGGCTGTCGAGCACGGTGCGACGCGGACAGAACCCGCCCATGCCATCGTTCGCGTCGGGAATGGCGCCGCGAAGGGCGAACGGGCCGACATCGAACGTCATGTGCCGGCAGATCGGCGGTGCACCTGTCGCCGCCAGCGTGCCGAGGAGACCCCACCGCGCCAGGATCTCGGCGCCGTGGGGCCAGAGGATGTGCGTCGAGATCGTATCGCTCGGGAAGGTTGCTCTGTCGACGAGCAGCACCTTGAACCCCTGTCGCGCCAGGAGCATGGCGGTCGGCGAGCCCGCACACCGCGCGCCGACGATGATGGCGTCGTACATCTGAGCCTCCGCGTCGACACTGACGTTACCGGAGGCCAGAGGCGCTGACATCGGACGGAATACCCAAAATCGCGGAGGCTTTGAAATTGGGTATTTCTGTGTACGCCTCAGATGAGGTTGTGCTGGAACGCCCAGGCGGTCGCGCCCGTGCGGCTCGACACGCCAAGCTTGTCGAAGATGTTGCTCACGTGCCGGGCAACGGTCTTTTCGCTGATGAAGAGCTCGTCGGCGATGGCGCGATTCGTCTTGCCGGCCGCGAGCAGCCGAAGCACCTGCGCCTCGCGTTCGCTGAGCGAGCCGATTCGCTGATGCGAGGCGCGCTCCGATTGCTCGGCGATGCGCGCGAGGCAGGGTTCGGCGTTGAGCTGCTTGAACAGCCGTCGCGCGGTCTCGAGCTCGAGACGACGGCCGTCCTGGTCGCCCCGCTTTTCACAGACAGCCGCCAGCAGCAGGCAGGTCTGCGCCTCTTCGTACGGCATCTCCAGCTCACGCCAGGTCTCGCACGCCTGCCGCAGCGATGTCGAGGCCGCTTCGATGTCGCCGTCCGCAAGGAGCACCGCGCCGGTGGCGTGCGCGGACGCTGCGGCCAGCAGCGGCGCGCCGAAGGCGAGGGCGATCTCCGACAATTCTGCGGAAGCCGCGCGCGCGGCAGCGAGATCATCCGCGGCCAGCAGAATCTCGACGGCTGCAGGCAGCATTCTGGCGCGACTGATCTGTTCCTGCGTATCGAGGAGAGCGCTTCTGATCGACGCGGCCGCCGCGTCGATCTGACCCTGCGCCAGACGGAGCAGCGACAGTCCTGGCTGCGGCTTACGTCCGCGCTCGTGCGCACGCGTGTAGGCCTCTTCCGCCTTGGTGAACTCGCCTCGAAGTCGATGGATTTCGCCGCACCGATAGAACGCCGCTCCCGCCGCCGGCCGCGAGATCAGGAGCTCACACGCGCCCTGTGCGTCGCGCGCGGCCTCGTTCCACTGGCCCCGCAGCTGCAGGACTTCGGCGCGGTAGAGCAGACATTCGCCGCGATAGCGCACGAGATCGGGCTGCGTCGCGCACCACTGCGCAAGCGAGGCCGTCCATTCATACGCGCGCCGCAGATCGAACGTCTCCTGACAGCCTTCCAGCACGCTGCAGTAGACATCGCCGGCCACGAGTGGGGTCACCTCACCTGCGATCACCGAAGCCATCGCTTCATCGAGGAGCGCGACACCTTCGGCAATGCGTCCGAGGCGGATGAGCGCGCGACCACGTCCGTGGCAGGCCACCGACGCCAGATCGCGATCGGCAAAGCGGCGAGCGATCTCCGCCGCCTGGCTGAATGTGGCGTGCGCCGCAGACGGGATCACCCTGCACGATGCATTTGATGGCGACCGGGATCAGCAGATAGCCTCGGACGACGCAGTCGAGCTGCCCCTCATCCAACAGGCGGCCGGCTCTTGCGAACCAGCCGGATGCGGGAGCGATGGCGCCCCGTTCCATGAGAGAAAACCCGAGCCAGAACGCCGCTCGAGCGGCCCCTTCACGGTCTCCGCGATCGAGGAAGGCCTGATGCGCGCGTGCGGTGACGGTCTCGCACTCGTCATCCCGGCCCACCAGGTGGGCCGCGATCGCGAGTCGCTCGAGGTCTTCGGCGTCGAGCGGTGCGTCACGATCAGCGGCTTGCAGTAGCCGATACGATTCGGCCCACGCCCGTTGCTCGAACGACTTCCGCCCACGCCGCAATGTCGCGAGGTCCGTCATATCGCCCGCTTAGAAACGGTAGACCGGTCGGGTAGCCTTGTGTCAACAACGTTATCGCGTGGCTGGCGATTCGTGTGCGAGCCTTGCGACGCCGCTCGTCTTGAACGTCGTGAGCCTCAGGATGCGGACTGTCCCGACAGGGAACATCATGATGCCGAGTCTTGGAGCATGACGCCATGCTGGCGCGAGGGATTCCCGACGCGCTTCGTGGCACTTGAGAGCAAGAATCACCTCATCCTCTTTCATGAGCCGGCGCGGGTGCGTTTCATCTACTACATCAAACCGCCTCACGGACGAGCCAGTTGCGGAAATCGTCCAGTGCGGCGAGCCACTTTCCTTCGCAAATCACTGAATCCGCTCCGTCGTCCCTGCCGGTCGGTGAACAATCGTGAACAATTCGTCGCCGACCTTGGCGACGGCGGTCCGCACGGACGCGTCGAGCACCTGGGTGTAGATGTTCAGCGTCGTGTCGACCTTGGCGTGCCCCATCAGCTCCCCGACGATCTTGCCGGGGACACCCTTGTCGTGCGCCGACGACGAGTACGTGAGACGGAACGTCGACCAGGTTGCCCGCGGCATCTCGAGCGCCTCACACGTCGGAAAAACCATCGCCGCAGCACGTTGTTCGGCGCAATCGGTTGCCCGACCACGTCGCGAACATCAGTGCATCGATTCGCCTCGCGTGCCGCTTTCCAGGCGTCCAGCAGCAGCCACGCGGTCTGTGATAGCGGAACTCGCCGGGCGCCCGCCCCGGTCTTTGGCATGCCGAAGATGCCTTCATAGACGGCCTCACGTACGGTCAGGCATGTGCAGCAAGAAGATGGTGACCCGTCCATCCACGTAGATTCTGTGGCGCAGTGTCACTTCGTCAGCAGAAATCGGAGCGCGCTAGTGCGTCGCGAAACCGGCAACCGACAGCGTGAAGACAAAGACCAGGATCTTCATGAACCTGCTCACTTCTTCGGGTTGTCCAGCCGGCCCGCACTCTCGGAGTGCCCGAGGTGTGCGCAGTCTTTCTGCTGATCGGGCGGCGTTTCGCCTGCCGGGCCTGCAAGCTTGATCGCCACGCGTCGTACCGCGTTTCTGGTAGCCAGGATCGCCATCCATACAACCGCTGGCAGACGTGCATGGTCCCTCACGGACGAAGGGACGTTTGCGGCGTGAGGATGCCCAAATTGTCAAGCTTAACAGGCTCGCGACGAGCTACCCTCTCGCCGAACTAACCCGGTCAGCTCATGCGATGTTTTTACAACGGCCGTCGCGCCACGCAGACTAGACTCCTCCGGGTGGAAAGAGAATTCGGCTGCGCTGCCGCTGGCGGTCTTGGTGATCGCGGATGTCTGCTCGTCGGTGGCTGGTCTTCCGCAATCCCTCACCGCGCAAATGAAACACCAGCCGGTCCGATTCGCCGGTCAGCCTCGAAGACTGACGGTGAAGAGTCTGACAGTCGTTCTGGGATTCGCCGTATCGATCCATTTGGAGGCATCATGAACACCCCACGGAAGCTTGAAGACCTTGCCAGCGACCTGGACGACATCTCCCTCAGCGTCGAAGAACTCAAAGAGACGAACTCCTCAGATGACCCCGTCGACCAGCGGGCCCTCGACAAGGTCCAGCGTGGGATCGCCCGAGCCTCTGAGGCCATCGACGACGCCGTCGACCCAAAGGCGTCGGACGAGCACTGACCGATGCTCTCGCGTGATCGCATCAACGCGCTCGTGGCTCAAGCCTGAAGGGTGCAAGTATGAACATGCGCCGTTTTGGCGGCGCAAGCCAGCTGTTGTGAACGACGTTCAGCGGCGAGCTGATGTGTAGAATAGCCCGTTCGACCTGCGCTGAGGCTCCGCTTGCTGCATCAGCAGTCCATCGGAGCTCTGCGAGTCGGTCGCCACCGTTGTCGCCGACTGCCTGAACCTGTGGTCGCTCACGCGCGAGCAATGGCGCGTCGTCGCCGAAAAGAGCGACGTTCCTGTGTGGGATGGTTGGTCCCGCCGCCGTACCGCGCCGTCAATGCACGGTGACGTTGATGACGTCGAGACGCAGGATCTGTCCGTCGAGGGGTGAATCGACGACGCCCTTGATGATCTGTCGGCGGTCGGGCAGTCCTGGCTTGCCGTTGTCGATCTGCCGATCGTTCCCATCGACGACTCGAACGACCACGGCGCTGCCGCCCGCCACGGGAATCGTCGCCTCGAAGTCTTCCGCGTAGATCGTATGTGAGACTTTCGGATAGTGATTGAGCCAGTACGTCTGCCTTGGAATCGAGACCTCGATGTGCCAGGCGGACCATTCTCGCGCTCCCACCGTGCCGCCCACCCTGAAGTACGGATGGACCGGATCTGGCATCTCGCCGCCCTCAATCGTCGTGGGCTCGAAGAGTCCCCGAACCCTGAGACGGACGTCGTATATCACGCCGGGCTTGCCGCCGAAGGTGAACAGTTTCTCGACCAGTTGCTTGTGAAGGCAGGTATCCGGTTGGGGCGCGTAGTCTCCGGTACACGGATCGTGCAGAACGAGTTCGTGGAGCCCTGCGGCCGCTGACCTGAGTTCGTCTCCGGATTGGATCTCCGCGGAACGCAGGTGGCTGCGCATTGTGCCGCTTGCCAGAACGATCACCGCGGTCAGCGTCGGCAACCACACGCGAGCCGACCGGGATGGGAAACGGGTCATGGCCACCTTCGTCTCTGCGTGGTCCGAGACTCTGCCATCGCCGCGCCGGAGTCAAGCTCGCGTGCAGCCGTAATTTCCCAAATCTTAACCGCGCGGATGCCGCGCTTGGGCCTGCACGCAGAGGAGGGGGTTCTCGGCGACGAGATAGCCATCACCTCCCGCTCCCTCCGAGCCGGCCAGCCCGTGAGGCCCCCGAGTAGCAGCAGGAGCACCACGCGTCGATCACGGCGGGAGTCTACATCACCGCATGTGGCCGGTTCGACACAACCAGCATTAGAGAAGATCCTCAAACGCTCGTGAACAATTCGTCGCCGACCTTGGCGACGGCGGTCCGCACGGACGCCTCCGCAGGTACGAGGGTGGACGACGCCGGAATCCTTCTCGCCCGCCGAAGGATCTTCCCGTCCACAGCCCTCATACTGATGGACACGCCCTCGGCGCATCCGCGCATGATGGCCGGCGGCTCCTCTGGTTCGGCCCGGCCGGACGGCCGGCAATCCGCCGACGAAGGAGAGCGATATGAAAGCTGGATGGCCACTGGCAGTCTCAGTAGCGGTTGTCGGCTACGGCTGCGCGATGAAGGAAACCAAAGTCGCGGTCGACCAGACGCCGCCGGCGGTACACGCCACGATTCAGCGCGAACTGGTCGGGGCAGAGCTCGAGGACATCGCAAAGAGAACGATGAATGGCCAAATCGTCTACGAGACCGACCTCATCCGGGGCGGCCACAAGTGGGAAGTCATCATCCGGGAGGACGGCACGATTCTCTCCAAGGTGCAGGAGGAGGCAGTAGCGCAGGGCGCGGCGAAGAGCAACTCCGCTCAATCGGGAGGCGTGTGGCGCGACCGTTTCGACGTCAGCAAGACCGACCTGGTTCCGACAGGCACGAACCCGTACCTCACCATGCAGCCCGGACGGGTTCTGAGGCTCAAAAGCGGCATCGACACGCTGACGGTCACGATTCTCCCCGATACTCAGGACATCGACGGCGTCACGACCGGGATCCTCGAGGAACGCGAGACGAAGAACGGCCAGCTCGTCGAAGTCTCACGCAACTTCTTCGCAACCGACAAGAACACGGGTGACGTCTACTACTTCGGCGAGGACGTGGACAACTACAAAGACGGCAAGATCATCAGCCACGAGAGCGCGTGGCGCGCCGGCGTGGAAGGCGCGAGGTTCGGTCTGATGATTCCTGCGAAGCCGACGATCGGGCAGGCCTTCTATCAGGAGATCGCCCCGAAGGTCGCGATGGACCGCGTCGAGGTCGTCTCCACCGACGAAAACGTCAAGACGCCGGCGGGAACCTTCGAGCACTGTGTTCACCTTCGTGAAACCACGCCGCTCGAGGGCGATGTCAGTCACAAGTACTACGCGGCCGGCATCGGGATGATCAAGGACGATGAATTCGAGCTGGCGGAACGACCAGGCACGGTGCGCTGATCATGTCCCGCAGTTCATTCAAGCGTTCAAGCCGCGAGCAGGCTGACGTGCGGCTGTCGCCGCATGCGCGGATCGGTCTGGCCTTATCCTTGTTGACGGCCGCGCTCTGCGCGACTCCTCTCGCATCGGCGCAGCCCCCCGATTCGTCGTTCCGACTCGTGGTGGAGGACGGTACGCCGCTGCGGGTGGCGGTGGACCGCGTGGTCATCAAGCGCGTCGGTCAGCACATCGAGGGCGTGCTGGTCGATCCCGTCTTCGCCCACGATCGCATCGTCATTCCCACCGGGACGCGGGTGCTCGGCCACGTCGAGCAGCGCACTGGCGTGTCGAAGAAGCGGCGCACCGCCGCCATGCTCAGCGGTGACTTCACGCCGCTTCACGACATCCTTCTTCAATTCGACAAGATCGTGCTGACCGACGGCCGCACATTGCCGGTGCGCACGCAGGTCGCGCGGGGCACCGAACAGGTCACGCTGAAGGTTGCCGGGAACGCTGAGAAGACGGGAAACATTCTCTCGAGCGCTGGCGAGGAGGCCGCTCAGGAGGCGAAGCAGACCATCGCCATCCTCAAAGGTCCTGACAAGGTGGATCGCATGAAGGATGCGGGGCTCCGCGCGCTGCCGTATCATCCCGAGTTCTTCAGCAAAGGCACTGTCTTCAACGCGCGGTTGCTCTCCGCGCTCGAATTTGGCCAGGTGGCGGCGACGCCGAGCGCGCCAGCCGGCACGGCGCCCGCACCGGAGAGCGTTCTCTCGGCACGGCTCGTCACGCCGGTTGACTCAGCACACGCGACCAGAGGAACAGCGGTCGAAGCGGTCGTCACGCGTCCGGTGTTCTCCGCGACCCACGAGCTGATCCTTCCCGCAGGCGCCAGGCTCACCGGCAAGGTTACGTTCGTGAAGCAAGCCCGGCACTTCCGCCGAAACGGACAACTGCGATTCCTCTTTGATTCCGTTCACGTTCCCGGCCTCGAATCGGAGACGCTGCTCGCGTCGTTGTATTCCGTGGCAGCAGGTCGGGCCGACCGGCTCGCGGTCGACGAGGAGGGGGGCACGAAGGTCACGAACTCGCCGACCAGGTTCATTGCGCCCGCCGTCGGCGCACTCGCGCTGGTCGGACTCTCACAAGGCCACCTCGACTACGACACAGATGGTGCGGGGCCCGAAATGGCGTACCGGTAGCCCACTGAGCGGCAGCGTGGCGGGACTCGTCGGCGGGAGCATCACCGGGCTGCTGGTGGCATCGCTGGGTCATCCCGCGGCTGTGGCGCTCGGCGTGCTCGGCGTCGCGCGAACGACGTACACTGGCGTGATCGGCAAGGGCAGAGAAGTCGTCTTTGCCGCCGACACCCGGATTCAGGTTCAACTGGCGCCGGGCCCACGGCCGGCGAAGCCGCTACCGTCGCCCGAGCGTGACCCACGCGCGAAGGAGGACAAATGATGGTCACTCATATCGGACGGCTGCTGACCGTCGGCACCGCCGTAATGCTCGTCGCCGGCGTCGCCGCAGCGCAAGGCGCAAAGCACGAACCCGCGCAAATGCCTGAACCAGTCAAGCAGGCGATTCAAGCCAACAAACCGGGCGCCGAGATCGACAAACTCGAAGTGGAAAAAGAGTCGGGCATCACCCTGTACGACATCGAATTCAAGGACGGCAAGGGAGAGATTGAAGTGGCCGCAGACGGCACAGTCATGGACGTCACCGACATCGTTGACGCGAAAGACGTGCCCGAGCCGGCGGCCGCCGCCATCAAAACCGCAGCAAAAGGTCAGGCGGTCAAGCAGTTCGAACGCTCCGAGGTACGAGCCGAAATCGTGAAAGACGCCGGCAAAGGGCGAGTCTCCAAGCTGTCCGCACCGAAGTATGTGTACAAAGCGGAGTTGACCAAGGGCGAGGTCGAGGTCACTCCAGACGGAAAGGTGATCAAGGTTGGCAAGTGATCGGCATCGAGTCCCGCGCCCGCGGTCGTCACCCATCCACAGAGAAACCTCTCGGTCGCGGCTGCGTGAAGTGCGCAGCCGCCCTGGCAGTTGTGGTTTGCCTCGCGATCCGTCTTTCGGCCCAACAGGCAACCACGTTCCATGCAGAAACGCGTCTCGTCGTGCTGCACGTAACGGTCACCAATGGCCACGGCGAGCTGGTCACGGATCTGGATCGCAGCGCGTTCAGCGTGTACGAGGGCGGGCGTCCGCAACCGATCACCATCTTCCGGCGCGATGATGTCCCGATCTCGCTCGGCCTGATCATCGACAACAGCGGCAGCATGCGCTCGCTGCGGGCGAGCGTGGAAGCGGCGGCGCTGGCATTCGTCCGAGCGTCGAATCCGCTGGACCAGGTGTTCGTCCTGAACTTCGCGGATACGCCGCACATCGACGTCCCGTTCACGAACGACATTCACGT
Source organism: uncultured Acidobacteriota bacterium (assembly GCA_963755695.1). GTDB lineage: Bacteria > Acidobacteriota > Vicinamibacteria > Vicinamibacterales > 2-12-FULL-66-21 > QHWT01. The sequence goes on from CAVWLB010000001.1 coordinate 12,412, forward strand.
GCTGGAGACAGGTGTGACCCGCGTTGATTCGATCGGCGGCACGGCGATGCGTGACGCCATTCTCGTTGCCGATCGTTACCTGCACGATCACGCCGCCCACGACCGGCGAGCACTGCTGGTCATCACCGATGGGAACGACAACGCCAGCACTACCTCGGCGGCCGAGCTCCGGAAGGTCGCCGAACGGAGTGGCGCCGCCATCTTTGCAGTGGGCCTCGTTCATGAAGGGTCGTCGAAAGCGGGCAAGGGCGATGACGAGCTCGAGCATCTGGCCGAGTTGACCGGCGGAGTCATGCACCATGCGGCGGCTGTCTCTGACGTGAACAAGGCGGTCCTGGAAATCGCCCATCAGATTCGCAACGACTACACGATCGGCTACACGCCCGTGAATCAGTCGCTCGACGGGTCTTACCGCGCCGTCAAGGTGAAGGTCACGAGGCCGGGCGGACTGACTGCGCGCAGTCGGCCCGGGTACTGGGCAACTCCGCTTTCATCGTTTCCTTGACTGCGGCGACCGCAGCGCCGAGCGACGCAGCCATCAAGATCACGGTCGCGGTCCACCAGCCTGACATTGGTGGAAACCCCAGGTGCGTGCCGAATAAGGTTCAGCGGCGACACACGGCAAGTTCACTGGCCGCGACGAGTGCTCAGTGGCCGTGCGCCGCACCGCCGCAGCGATCACGGCAAGCAGAAATAGATGCGGGCCATGATCGGAGGGTCGGGTCCGTACGGATGTCGCGCGATGCGGACTGCCTCGGCGTGCGCCGCGACGACGGTTTCGGTACTGCAGTACACGGACGCGAGTGGAGGACGCGACGATGATCCGCTCGTTCGTGAAGAAGCGGCTCATCGACTACCGCACGTCCCCCGACTCCCTAGTCCCGAACCAGAACGAACGATCGCATCCACAGTGAGGCGGAAAGGCGTCGCCGCGTCCGAGTGGGGCGGAAAGGTGCCGGCGCGGCGGAACGCAGATGTCCGAGAGGAATAGCCGCGCGAGCCGGTGCCGCAACATCAGCTCGGTCAGCGCCCCGCTCACCTCCAAAGTAACGCAGAGGCATTCAGGCCAGAGAAACCGGCGGCCGCGAGAGTGCGATCGACGATTGAACACGCGGCTCTCACGCCGAGTCGGACTTCGACCCGTTCGCAATATGAACCGCTAATTAACGTGCAATGAACGACAGATGAATCGGTCGATACGCTGACGACAGGCACACTGCTTGCCTTAGCGGAGGATTCGATGCGAACTCTCAACAATGGCTGCGTCCTGACAGCGATCATCATCTCGTATGGAATCGCTGCGCCATGTCACGCCCAGTCCGAGGTCGAACGTCGCAGCGTCGATTCCAGCACGGCGGCCGCCTCCAGTCTGCTCGTGTCAACCCTTCCATTGTTTGCGCCGGCGTTCGACGCTGGTCAGGTCATTCAGCAACCGGCCGGTCCACCGCCGACACCGCGGCACACCGGGATCAAAGCACTGGCAAAGGGCCTGGTCGTCGATTTCAAGTATCTGCCTTCTCCCGAGAACTTCTTGTGGGCAGGCGTTGGTGGAGGCCTGGCGCTTGCCGTCCACCCGGTCGACGACAACGTGAACCGCGCGCTCGTCGGCAACGACGCAGCAGACCATTTCTTCAAGGCAGGCGAAGTCCTCGGAGAGCTCCCGACGCTGCTGGCGAGCGCGTCGGTGATTTATGCTGCAGGCCGTCTGAAGGACGAACCCAGGGTGTCACACGTCGGCATGGACCTGATCCAATCGCTTGCGATGTCCGAAGCCCTGACGCAGACGTTGAAATACACCACAAGGCGCGAGCGCCCCGATCACAGTGGCAAGAACTCGTTTCCTTCGGGGCACGCCGCAGACACGTTTGCATTCGCCACGGCGCTCGAGCGGCATCTGGGATGGCGGTATGCGGTTCCTGCCTACATCTTTTCGTCGTACGTCGCGATATCGCGTCTGCCGGCAAATCGCCACTGGTTCAGCGATACGGTGTTCGGCGCCACGGTGGGGATCATTGCCGGCCGAACGATCACCAGTCATGAGGCGCATCCATTTCCCGTTGCGATCAATTACATTCCACGCGGCGTCTCGGTCATGTACGTGCGCCGGAGCAAGTGAGCGACCACCGGCGATGCCAGTTGCCAAGTGCCTGCGAGCAAGTCGCTACCGGCCGACTTTTCCACCAAGGTGGCGCGATTGCACCTGGAAGCTGTCCTTGAGCGTGAAGGCAGGGCTCGCGGCCGACGGTGCGTCCAGCCGATACATCTTCCCATCCAGGAGCCCGTCACTGATCGTGAGTTTCAGGTAGTGATAATTCGGAAAATCCCTTGACTTGTACAGGTCGGCGTCGGTGCGGTCGACCTGGTAGGGTATGGCCCCCCCGCCGCCGGACACCAGATACACCACATCCTGCTGTAAAAACCGCTCGTAGTTGTGAATGTGTCCGGCTACCACAACGAGTCGGGCGCGGGATGTGCGCGCGGCCTCACCGAGATAGTCCCTGAGAGCAATCTCGTTGGGCCGCGGGTTGTGATCGACGCGCAGTCGCGTCTGAACGTCGGCGACCGGCGGGTGGTGTAAGGCGATGAGCACGAACTGGACGGTCTTCGGCAGTGTGTCCAGCTCGTGCTGCAGCCAGACGCGTTGCTCAGTGCCGGGGAGCAGTGGGCTCGAGGTATCCAGTGCGAGGGCTCGAACGACAGGGCTGATATCGGCGGCGTACCAGCGCTTCCCGCGCAACTCTGGAAACGTCGCCCACCAGTGCTCCAGGCAGACAGCCGGCTCGCACTCGGCAAACTCGTGATTGCCGAGTGCGGGCAGGATCCGGAACTTTCGCGCGCGCCAGACAGCTGTTTCGGCGCGAAACACATCGTAGTCGCCGGTCGTGCCGCCGTGCCACGGAAGATCGCCACTGATAAGAATGGCATCCGGTCTCTCATCCGCAATGCGCGACACGAGTGCCTGGCGCGCCCGCGGACTTGTCGCGGTCGTGTTCGACGGATCCGTGAACCGCGTGTCGCCGTATGCGATGACGGTCGTCGGGCGCGAGCCCCGGAGCGCAGTACCAGGCAGAATGGCGATCGTCGTGACCGCGGCGAGAATAGCCGGCCAGAATCTGAGCACGAATCTGCTCACCGTATCACCCGCACACCCACGGAAACCGTGCGGTTGTAAAACTCCCGTTGAATAGGATACTGCCGGCTACCTTGGTAGAACCCGAATACTTCGTTGTTCAGATTGAGGAGAGAGACAATCACGTCACTGTGCCGCATCGCTAGCGTGACAACTCGAATAGACGACCTGTTTTCAGAATGCGACTCGTACACCCAGATGCATCGCGCGCGGCGGCTGCACCGCCGTCGACACGCGAAACGTAGGTCCGGTCGCGACTGACTCTTCGACTTCGTTCGACAGGTTGAGAAGGTTGAAGGCGTCCCAGACCAGTGCGAGGCGGTGCCTGCCGAGGTGGAAGCCGATTTGCGCTCGGGCGTCCAGCGTCAGGGTGTAGGCGAACCTGGTTCTGCCGTTCCTGTAAGCGCGAATGGCTTCGGTGCCCTGGCCGAGGTCCGGCACGACTACGAGACGTGAGAACGACTGGCCATCCTGATACCGCGCAACGAGCCCGAGCCGCACACCGTGCGGGAACCGATACGTTCCTGATGTCTTGATGGTGTAGTTCCGATCTGAAAAGAACGAGCCGCGCGCGAATGTCGATGCGTTCGGATCGGTGAGGACGTCGCCGAGAAGCGCACCATCGTTCTCGAACACCGTGAAGCCGCGTGACGCGGCAGGTCCCGACGATCGACCGGCGGTTGCGCCCGCCATCATCTGGAGTCGGTCGCCGCTGTGGGACACGCTCAGATCGAGCCCGTCGAAGGTGGTCGTCAGCCCAACGGGATTGGTCAGGACGTACTTGTCCGCGCCGAACGCCTCGGGACGCCGATCGTAGACCGGCAGCTGCTGGTCGTCCGACGGATCGAGCAGGTCCGCGGCGGGATCCGGAAGGGCCGTGACGGCATAGCTGCCAATCGGCACTCCCGTGTTGACCAGGGCCATCGGCCGCCGCTCCTGTCGCGTAATTCCCACAAAGCGCAGCGTCCACGCGGCTGACGGTTGCAGCTCGAGTCCGACAAGAAGCTCGTCGAGATACGGCCGCTTCAGGTGAGCGTCGATCATCGATGTTCCCCTCGGATCATCGCCGACGCGAGCGACGAGAGGGCCCTCCTCTCCGTTCTCGAATCGTCCGTCACCGTTACGATCGATCCAGCGGAACACCTGGGCGCTCGTCGACGCCGGGTCGCCAGCGGCCAGCGCTTCCTGGGGGAGCCGATCGCCGTATCGCCCGAGACCAAGAACTCCCGAGAGATGCTGCTGTGGAAGGATGTCCCAGCGCAGCGACACGCGTGGAAACCAGTCGCTCCAGCGAATGGTATTTCCGCCATCGGCCGCCGCCGTCACGCCTTCCCACCTCACGCCGCCCTCAATCGTGAAGCGCGATGACAGGGGAATCGTCTCTGCCACATACCCGGTGACGGTCACGTCGTGATGTCGCGGCTCTGTCGTTGTGCTCGTGAGCCGCCACATCCGCGCCGGGACTCGCTCGACTGTCTCTGCGACCGCGGAGGCGAGCGTCGAACTCTCGGATGCGGTTCGTCCTCCGATCTCGACACCGGCGCGTCCGCCGCGAAGCCAGCGGTTCGCCGTGCTCGCCAGCCCCGCTTCCCGCAACGCAGCCGACCAGCGTCGACCCGAGGTCGATCCCGTGACCGCCTCCACGATCGGCATGTCCTGGATGGAGTCGATGTATGCGAGCGGGACTGCCGGCCGGTCGAGGTTCACGGTGGCGTGCCCGACGGCGGCCGCGGCCGTCAGCGACACCCGTCGCGCTCGATGGTGCCAGTGTGATGCGATCAGGAGATCGGACACCCGCTGACGCGCGTCCGGCTGTCCGATCCAGAGTCGTCCGTCGAGAGGGACGCGGGCGGATCGTCCGGCCACCGCGCCGAACACTTCGTCGTCGGCCGATGGCGTGAACAGAACCTCTGCGAAGGCGCCGGTTTCCTGCGAGCGAAGCCTCGTCGCATCGGCGCGCTCGAATCGAGTCGCGTCAGTGACCGTGGTGCCCAGTACCGGTGCTCACTCGGTCCCGGCGCAATGGACCGCTCACCGATGCCGCGATCCGATTCCAGGTGCGAAGCGCGGCGATCGATGGAATTGGTGCGGCCGCCGGCGTCGCCGCCCATGGCGCTGACAGAAACTCCGCGCGCCCCTGCCATGTGTCTGACGGACGCCTGGGGATCAGGTGCACGTGGAGACCAGGCGCCGAACGCTCGATCGGCATCATGGCGGTTGTGGTCTCGACGGTCTCGAGCATTCCGGGATCGAGAAACAGCAGCGATCCGCCGAAGGCGCCGGCATCCGTCACATCGAGGTCGTCGAACTGAAACGCCGTCTGCGTCCAGGAGCCTCCTCTTGCGCTAAGGCGGCTCTCCCTGCCCACGCTGAGACCGCCTCCGTCGATGCGATCTGAAATGAGCTCCGGGACAGTGGTCTCGAGAAGCCCTCCGAGCGTGCCACTCGAGGGCAGGTCTTCGAGCGCCGAGCGGGGCAACGTGGTGGCCGCCTCGCTTCCAACGCCTGGCATCACCTGCGCGCACAGTGGTGCGCTCGCCACCAGCATCGCGGCGATCGCCAGGACGGCCATGCTCTCATGGTGTGGGATTTCCGATGACGCGACGGTGACAGCTAGCCCTCTCTGCGCGTCGCGAGAAACTCCCCGTCGAGCTGCCAGACCGTCACATCAGGCCGCCTCGTTGCGACGGGCACAGCAAACCTCGCCACGATATCGACGGCTCACCGGCAGCTTGGGGCGGACGAGCTCGAGGTAGTCGATGGGGGGTGCCCAACCCGAATCGCGACGATGAGGTCGATGCAATCGCAGAAGACGTGATGTCGTGGGCGGGGCGGAAGACGTGACGAGTTGAAGACGAGCGTGAAGAGGACGAGGAAGACGAGGAGGATCAGGAGGGACGATAGGAACCATTAGGGGGCATGGCTCGGGGCACGCTCACTCCGCGTGCGGATCCTGGGGGGCTCCGGCGGTCGCGGGCGCAGCCTCTCCGTCTGTAGATCCGGACGCCTCGCACCTTGCCCGCGAGTTCGAACTCGTCGTCCAGGGTACTGTTGAAGCCGGGGATAGCGGCTTACCGGGTAATGGTTCCACCGATAGATGCCCGCTGGAGCCGTGTCGACAATGAACGTGGTGGCGCTGCGTCTCAGGTCGCTCATGAGCCATTCCCAGTGTGCCTCGACGACCTGGCCGTCCGGTTGATCACCACGGCGAACCGCCTCGAGATCGCCGGCGACGTATCCCGTCAGGCGTGCCTGCGCGAGGACCGCAAACCGCGACGCCGCCGGCATATCGGCGTAGTAATAGATGATCGGAGCGTATCCCCAGACGAACAGAGTGCCCCGCGCGTAGCATGAGTCTGCGCGCAGAAACCGCGCGATCTCAGCGAACGAGGGATCCCGCTCACGGTAGACACGGTTTGGTGTGAGATACAGCCATGTGTTCGCCAGCGTGAAGCCGACGACCGCACAGACCGTCCAGGCGATGAGCAGCCGGCGGGGGCCCAGAGGACGACGAAGGACCTCCGTCGTCCAGGGTGCCGCGGCCAGTGCCAGCGGCGAGTAGAGTGGAATGAAGTAGTGCGGATACAAGCGAAGCCCGAGAAGCATTGGCGGGATGGACGTCGCGAGAAGCCCCCCGACCAGCACCGATCGGTACGACCACCACCACTCGGCGGCCCACGATCGCCAGGCCGCCCACCAGAGAGGCGCGGTCACAATCGCGAACGGCAGCGCGTAACTAATCGCACGCTCGCCGGCCTCGCGAGCGGTGATGGGGTTTTGCGCGTAGTGAAGATTGTTGGCGACGGTCCAATAGAGAAAGGCATCGCCTGCCCCGTGTGCCGCGAACCAGGCCCAGGTTGCCGCGAGTGGCACGACGACCCCCACAGCGAGCGCGAGGAGAGCCTTCGGGGTCGTACCGGGGATTCGCTGCGTTCGTCCCGCGTTGACGATTCCCGCCGCGAACGCGAGCGCCCATGTGGCAGCCTGGTAACGGAACAGGCAAGCGACGGCAATCAACGCGCCCGCCCCGGCGACGCGCCACGGAATCGTCGCGTCCCGCTCCTCCCGCAGCAGCGCCACCGCCCACGTGGCCGGCAGGAGCATGAGAATCTCGGTGTTCGCCGACAACATGTCGTGCCCGATGAAGGCGGCACTGTAGAGAAGGAAGACGACGCCGGCCACTACGCCCTCGCGACGATGGCGGAAGAAAGCCGAGACGGCGTACGCGGTGAGGGGGATGGTGACGAGAACGGTCAACATATGCACCGCGAGCAGGCCGCGGCCGAAGAGCACTTGTGCCAGGGCGTAATACCCGTAGAGCAGCGGGGGCTTGTTGTCGACGAATTGCGCGTAGAGAAGCCGGCCGCGCATCATTTCCCACGAGCCAACGATGTGCGCCGACTCGTCGAGGTCGATCACGTCGATCACCAGCGACAGCCATCGTGTCGCGAGGCTCAAGACCACGAACAGCAACAGGCGCTGCCACGCCGTTCCACGTCGATCGACGAGTTTCATGCGCTCACCGCCGAGGCTCGCGGCGCCGCGCCAGCCTCGCACGCGTCAGGGTATCAAGGAGAGCGTCGTGGGTGTCAGAGGGCGTGCATCCGGCCGAGGAGGGTCGCGACCGCGGAGACGAGGGATCCGGCGTCCACAGGCTTGGCGACATGGAGCTGGAAGCCCGCGGCGAGCGCCTGTCGGCGGTCCTCCTCGCGCGCGAAGCCTGTCAGCGCGGCCGCAGGGATGGACGCGGTGCGTGCCGACGGCAGCGCTTGGACTCGCCGGATCAGCTGGTAGCGGTCGTAGGGAGCGGCTGATGAGGGCGGCTTCCCGACATCTCGATGAAGGCAGGAATCAGAGCGTGGCTGTACTCACGCCGCGCCGCTCCACAGCTGCAAGTACCGACGGTTGCGGGCCCGGCGTTTGAACCCGCATCCCTTGCGGACCGTTGCAAGATTGTGCTGTGTCAGAGCGCGGTGCGAGATACTCTTGTACGCCGTCTTGTAACGTGGCGGGACGTTGCCCTTTGGGGGCTACAAACGGTGGCAAAGGCCCGCAAGCTATGACATGAGGCGAAAGCAGAAATCAGCGGAATTTTGTTACTCGGAATGCACGATTCGGCAGTGGCGAGCAACGAGCCCCGAGTGGGGCGGCTAACGCTTCTTATTCCGCCTGTTAACCGGGAGGGTTGTAGGTTCGACTCCTACCTGAGGAGCCACCTTTCCATAGAAATTTCAATAGGCGTCCGACATGCTTCGTGACTGGTGAGGTGGACTGCCTTGGCAGCGTTCGTCGATTCGAGTAGGCGGGGAGGCCAGACCGGCGAAGCCCGTCATCGTCCTGCCTCCACCCGGAACGCCCGCGTACCTGCGGGTTGGCCATCGAGAAATACCTCGACGCTGTATTCCCCTGGCGGAAATCCCGCGACGCTTTTCAGGCTGAAGTCGGTCGCGGCCAGATCCCGATAAGAGACTTTCTTGGTGGCCTCTTCCACCACCCGTCCGCCGTACATCCAGCGCACGCTGATCGCACCGGACCCGACGCCAGCGGTACCGACGGATACACAGATGGTGTCACGCGGCGCGAAGCTGCTGGTGGGATTGGCGATGCTGTTGTCGGCGTTCAACGATCGCCCGAGCTGAATCCCAGTGACGCGAAGATGGCTCGAGCATCCGGTCAGGCAGGCGAGCACAATCACGGTGCATAGATGGAATCTGGGTCTGTACATAGAGGATCGCCAGTCACAGTTGCCCTTGCCGTCGGCGCCGGCATGGCCGAGGCGCCTTGGATAGGATAACCCGTCCAACGAATCCGACGGTTCGCAGATCTGTCGCCTCAAGGAAGTCGACGCGCGGAGGGAACAACGCCGCAGTCCGTTCGTAGCGATGAAGCGCTTGCGTGCGATCAGAGCGACTGTGATGTCGATCCGCGTCCGGCCGGTCGACAAACCAGTAGCGGCAGGCACAGGTCTCGGCGCAAGGAGCAAAAAGTATGCGGTTTTTATCAATGATCCGCCTGGACGAGAACACTGGCCAGGTGCCAGGCGAGCAGCTGAGGCACGACATGGGAAAGCTCATCGATGAAATGACCCGCGAAGGTGTACTGATTCGCACCGCCGGGCTGCGGTCGACGGCGGAAGGGGCGCGCGTGCGCCTGCATAATGGCAAGTTGTCCACGGTCGATGGCCCGTTCGCCGAGACCAAGGAAGTGACCGGCGGCTTTTTGATCTTCGAGGCGGAGTCGCTGCAGGAGGCAATCGAGCTCACGAAGCGCTTTCTGCGGATCCACGGCGACGCATGGGAGATCGAGTGCGAGGTCCGTCAGTTCGCCGGGCCGGAGTTCGGCCGCGAGGCGCAACAGGCAGTCTGAGAAGTCACAGGACATCCTGTCGCTGGTTGTCGGTCGCCGCGCCCTTGGGACGGCGTCGTTGAGACTCGCGACACATGGGCTGCTCCGGCGTGCTGCACAGCTCGCGCCGTACGATCCCTTCAGTGATCCTGACGGGTTGACGCGTCCGGGTTTCATTGAACGAACGTGCTATTGATCCCCCGGGGCACGCCGCCCGAGATTCGGACACAGCACGCGAAGACAGCCAACGGGAAAGGAACCGCCGTGGATCTGAAACTGCGCGATAAGGTAGCGGTCGTGACGGGCGCGAGCAAGGGCATCGGTCTCGCCGTGACGAAGGCACTCGTCGCCGAGGGTGCACGCGTGATCGCCGGCGCGCGCGACGTGGGCGGCGAGCTCGGGACGCTCTCACAGCGTGGCGCAGTCCACGCGGTATCGGTCGATCTCTCCACGCCGGACGGTCCACGCGCCCTGGTGGCGCAGGCGGACGATTATGGCGGTGTCGATGTCCTGGTGAACAACGTGGGGGCCGTGGCGCTCCGGCTCGATGGATTTCTCAGCGTCACCGACGATGAATGGTCGTCGTCCCTGAACCTGAATTTCATGGCGGCGGTGCGGACGACACGCGCGGCACTGCCGCTCATGTTGAAACGCGATGGCGGCAGCATCGTAACCGTCAGCTCCGTCAACTCGTTCCTTCCGGACCCGGCCATCATCGACTACTGCGCATCAAAAGCCGCGTTGACGAATTTTTCGAAGGCGCTGTCCAAGGAAATCGGTCCCAAAGGCATCCGCGTGAACACGGTGAGCCCGGGACCGGTCGAGACTGCGCTGTGGCTTGGACCGGAAGGCGTGGCCGCCACGGTCGCAAAGGCGTCAGGGGTCGACGTCGATACCGCGCGGAAGCAGGTCGTCGCCAGCCAGGGTGGCTTCGCGACCGGGCGGTTCACGCGTCCCGAGGAAGTGGCGGACCTGGTGCTGTTCCTGGCGAGCTATCGTTCGGGGAACATCACAGGAGCAGACTTCGTGATCGACGGCGGCTTGATCAAAACGCTCTGACCGCGCGGGCGTAACCCTCCGTTCGCAATGGTCGGATAGGCGGATCTCGCCGCCGCCTCTCACTGCTGCCATCCGCCTCCGAGCGAGCGATAAATCTCTACCAACGACTGGAGTTCGCGGAGTTCAGCCTGCGCGAGCGCGAGTTGAGCCGCAAAGAATCGCGTCTCACTGTCCAGGACTTCGAGGTAGCTCGCGGCGCCGCCCCGGTAGCGCATGTTCGACAAGTTGGTGGCGTCTTGCGCGGCACGTGTCAGCTGCTGTTGCTGGCTCCTGACCTCCTGGCTTTTCCGATAGGCAACGAGCGCATCGGACACCTCGCGAAAAGCCTGCTGCACCGTGCGCTGATAGACGAATGTCGCTTCCTGGGTCCGGGCTTCGGCAAGTCTGACGCCGCTCCGAATTCTCCCTCCTTCAAAGATCGGTTGCAGCGCGGTGGCACCGAAGGTCCAGAGTCCGGCGGGACCTGCGAACAGCCGGGTGAGAGCCGAGCTTTGAGACCCGCCTACGGCGGTCAACGAGATTTGCGGAAAATAGTCTGCCTTGGCCACGCCGATTTGGGCGTTCGCTGCAACCAGCTGTTGCTCCGCCTGGAGGATGTCCGGGCGGCGTTCGAGCAGCGATGACGGAAGTCCGGCTGGAACCTCCAGTGGATGCGGCTGGTCGACGAGCCGCCGGCCTCGAGCAATGCTTTCAGGATTCCTTCCCACCAGGATGCTGATGAAGTTTTCCTGCTGTTCGATCCGTAGTTCAAGATCAGGGATCGAGGCGCCCGCGCCGAACACGAGTTGTTCGGCCTGTCGCACATCGAGCAGGGACGTGGCGCCGCGGTCCGCAAGGAGTTGCGTCAGACGCAGCGAGTCCTTTCGGGAGGCGAGGGTCTGACGTGAGATCTCCAGTTCGAGGTCCTGTTCGCGCAACTGGAAGTAGGCGGTCGCAACATCGCTGACCAACGAACTGATGATTTGACGCTGCGCCCACTCTTCCGATAGAAGGCTGGCACGAGCAGACTCGGTGGCGCGCCGGAATTTGCCCCAGAAGTCCAGCTCCCACGCGAGTGCGACACTGACGGTTGCCGGACTCGTTTCAACCGCGGGTCGCCCGGCAACCTCGGGCGAACGTTGGTTGAGTACGGATGCCGCTGCGTTGACCTCGGGCAGCTGGTCTGCGCGTGCGATGCCGGCCAGCGCGCGCGCCTCGAGAATCCGTGCCGCCGCAATCCGCACATCGTAGTTCTGCTGGAGCGCAGACCGGACGAGATCGCGCAAGGCGTCATCCTGAAACGCATCCCACCATTTCTCATCACCGAACGAGGTGACATCCGGCTTGATTACCGGTTCCGTCGATACACCTCTGTACACGGGAGGCTCAGGCACGGACGGCCTCTTGTAGTTCGGGCCTACCATGCAACCCGAAGTCAAGACCACGACAATGCCCATCGGCAGAACGATGTGTCTCGCATTCATCTCAACGTTCTCCGTGCACGGGCTGGGGAGACGTGATGGGTGACACGCCTTTCCCGGTCGTTCTCTCGCGTATCCTCTCTGCGGCCACGAACAACACTGGAATGATGAACACAGCGATGAGCGTGGCCGCGAGCATTCCCCCGATCACCGTCGTGCCCATAATCTGACGCGCGACAGAACCGGCTCCACTCGCGGTCCAGAGCGGCACGCACCCCAAAACGAACGCGAAGGATGTCATCAGGATCGGCCGTAGGCGTAACCGCGCCGCGGCCAGAGCCGCGTCGGCCAGCGGCTGCCCACTTTCGTACGCGTCCTTGGCGAACTCGACGATCAGAATCGCGTTCTTTGCGGTCAGGCCGATGAGCATGACCAGCCCGATCTGTGAGTACACATCGTTTTCGATCTGGACCATGTATGGAGGCAGGTAAGAACCGAGCACGACGCGACGCAGCCAGAGCACGAAGAAGGCGCCGAAGACAGCCACTGGCGTGCTCAACAACACGCTGAACGGCAAAGTCCAGCTCTCGTAAAGAGCGGCGAGCACCAGGAACACCACCAGGAGCGAAAACCCGAAGATGACCGATGGTGGAACGCCTTGCTGCGCTTTCTTCTCCTGGAACGCTATCCCCAGATAGTCGTAGCCCATTTCGGGAGGCATCGTCTCGGCAAAGACCTCTTCGAGAGCAGCCATGGCTTGGGCGGAGCTGTGTCCCGGCGCGGCACTGCCGAGGATCTGCGCCGAGCGGTACAGGTTGTAGCGCATGGTGAATTCAGGACCGGACCGTGACTCGAATCTCGTCAACGCGGACAGCGGCACCATGTCGCCGGTTCGGCTACGAACGTAGAACTGTCCGACGTTCTCAGCGCGATCGCGATATGCACCCTCGGCCTCGACATACACCTGCCATTGGCGGCCGAACCGGTTGAAGTAGTTGATGAACGCCCCTCCCATGAACGCCTGAATCGTTCGATACACATCCTTGATGTCGACACCCTGCTTGAGCACCTTGTCGCGGTCCACGGCGATGAACTGCTGCGGCACGTTGGGCAGGAATGTCGTCGTCACCGAGGCGAGTTCCGGCCGCTTGCGGGCGGCGGCGACGAACTTGTTCGTGTTGCTGGCGAGAAACGCCACGTCGCCTCCCGAGCGATCCTCGAGAACGAACGTGAAACCGCCGGAGGTTCCCACCCCGGGAATGGCCGGAGGAGAAAACGAGAAGGCAATGCCTTGCCTGAGACCGGCGAGTTTCTGATTCACGCTCTGGCGGATGAACTGATACTGCTCTTCTCGCTTTTGTCGTTCGTTCCATTCTTTCAACGTCACGAAAAAGAACGCGCTGTAGGTCGACCGGGTGAGGCTGAGCAGGCTGAAGCCGATGACGCTGGTGGTGGATTCGACGCCAGGCGTCTTCGCCAGTATCTGCTCTATTTCGCGGGCCGTCGCTTCCGTTCTCTGCAGAGACGCGGCGCTGGGGAGCTGCAGATTCATGAACATGTATCCCTGGTCCTCGTCCGGCAGAAAGCTCGAAGGCAGCCGGGTGCCGAAGAAGGCCGCGAGGCCGCCGCAGACCAGCAGCAGGGCGAACGCGAGAGCGCTCTTCCGGACAAGCGCGCCGGCGACGCGCACATAGCCGTCAGTTGCGCGCGCGAAAATGCGATTGAACCAGTCGAAGAATCGTCGCAGCAGACCCCGGCTCCTGCTCCGCGGCCGCAGCAGCAGTGCAGATAGGGCGGGGCTCAACGTAAGCGCGTTGAAGGCAGAGAGGCAGACTGAGATCGCGATGGTCACGGCGAATTGCTGATAGAGGCGCCCGGTAATACCTGGAATGAATGCCGTGGGAATGAACACCGCAGAGAGCACCAAGGCGATGCCTACCACCGGCCCCGAGATCTCCTCCATCGCTTTGAACGTCGCCTCCTTCGGCGACATTCCTTCTTCGATGTGATGTTCGACCGCCTCCACCACGACGATTGCGTCGTCTACGACCAGGCCAATCGCCAGAACGAGTCCGAACAGCGACAGCGTGTTGATGGAAAATCCGAACGCCGGGAACGCGACGAACGTCCCCACGAGAGAGACCGGCACGGCCAGCAGGGGGATGAGGGTCGCGCGCCAGCCTTGCAGGAAGACGTAGACCACGATGATCACCAGAACGATGGCGATCAGCAGTGTCTCGACGATCTCTTTGATTCCTTCCGTTACCGCGCGGGTGGTATCGAGCGCAATCGTGTAATCGACGCCGTGCGGCAGTCTCTGCCGCTGCTCGGCGAGAAGGGACTTGACGCCAGTGGCCGCCTGCACGGCATTCGACCCCGGCAACTGATACACCGCGATGATCGCGCTCGGCTGTCCATTCAGATGACCGATGACGGTGTAGTCCTGCGCGCCCAGTTCAACCCGCGCGACGTCCTTGACCCGCACGATCCCCCCGTCAGGAGCCGCGCGGACGACGATCTGCTCAAACTCCTCGGGGGACGTCAGCCGTCCCTGCGCCCGCACTGAATAGCTGAAGTCCTGCCCCCGTGGTGCGGGCTCGCCGCCAATCTGTCCGGCAGGATTCACGGTATTTTGTGACTGAATCGCCGTGACGATGTCGGGCACGGTGATCGCCAGCTTCGCCAGTTGGTCGGGCTTCACCCACAGCCGCATCGCATACCGGCCCGCGCCGAAGACCTGGACGCTGCCGATGCCCGGCACGCGGGTCAGCTGATCGTTGAGGTTGATGTAGGCGTAATTCGCCAGGAACTTCTCGTCGTACGCGCCGTTGGGCGAATACAGGCTGATGAGCATCAGCGGCGCGGTGAGCGTCTTCTGCACCGTCACGCCAAAATTCGTGACCTCCACCGGAAGCTGCGAGGCGGCCTGTGCCTGCCGCAACTGCGCGAGAACCAGGTCGGTGTTGGGATCCGTCTGCACGTCGAAGTCGACGATCAGCCGCATTTCACCGGTCGACGAGTTGACCGAGTACATGTAGTTCATGTTGTCGACGCCGCTCATCTGCTGCTCGATGGGAGTGGCAACAGACTGTTCCACCGTCTGGGCGTCCGCACCTACATAGGTGGTCTGCACTTGCACTTCGGGCGGCGCGATCGCAGGAAACAGCGATACGGGAAGCTGGACAATGGTGATGGCGCCGACGATCACCGTGAGAATGGAGATGACGATCGCGACGATTGGTCGGTTGATGAAGAAACGCGACACGTCAGCCTCCTGTCTGCGGAGACTTGGCAGCGACGACATTGACGACCGCGCCATCTCTGATCTTCAACAGGCCTTCGACAATCACGCGTTCGCCAGCTTTCAGGCCGTCGGTCACGATCCAGAGATTCCCGACGCGATCGCCGACCGTCACCGGACGGATCGACACCTTGTTCTCCGTGCTCACGACCGCCACCTGATAGCTGCCCTGCAGCTCGGTTACGGCGCGCTGCGGAATCAGCATCGCGCCGGTCGCCGTCCGCGCGGAGAGGCGGACCCGCCCGTATCCGCCGGGCCGAAGAAGATTGTTGGGATTGGGAAAGAGACCGGCGACTCGGATGGTCCCGGTCGCCGCATTGACTTCGCGATCGGCGAAGGAAATCGTTCCGATGTGTTCATAAATGCTTCCATCCCCGAGAATCAGCTGAAGCGGCATCCGTTTCCGCTGCTCCTCGACGCTCCGTTCGGTCGGAAAGCGACGATGGAAATCCATGAACACCTGCTCGCTCACCGTGAAGTAGGCTTTGATGGGATCGACTTGTGAAATGGAGGTGAGGATTGAGCTGGGTCCGACGAGGTTGCCGATCTGCACGCGCGCGATGCCGGCGATGCCACTCACCAGCGATGTGACTTTCGTGAACTCCAGGTTGAGTTCGGCCTGCTCGACGTTCGCCTTGGCCGCCAGAACCGAAGCCTGGGCCGCGAGCTTCCCCTGGACTTCCGTATCGAGCTGGCTCTGGGCGATTGCACGCGCGGTGGCCAGCGGCGTGTCGCGCTCGACATCGAGGCTCGCCTTGCCAAGCTGTGCTTCCGCCTGGGCCAACTGCGCCTTTGCCTGATCGTGGGCAGCTTTCAAGGGCCGCGGATCGATCTCAAAGAGCACGTCGCCTTTCCGTACGACCGCTCCTTCCCGGTAATTCTGCTTGATGATGTACCCGGAGACTCGAGGCTGTATCTCCGCGTTCACGTACCCGTCCAGCGTAGCCACCCAGTCGCTGTAGATCGGAGTGTCGCGCTGAACGACGGTGGCGACTTCCACAGCGGGCGGTGGAGGCGGTGCCGCCGCTTTGCTGCCGCCGCAGCCGCCGAGGATCATGACGGAGCCGAAGAGCAGCGCCCGCGAGGCCGCACGAGTTGGCCGCGGATATGAAGGACATGGGAGTCACCTCCGACGACCTCGTCTCATAAAGAGCCCACACTATGCCGCGGGGAGGCGTTTCGACCGGCTTCATGCCGATTGCCTGGAACAGATGAAACCAGACGCGCTGCGTCGGATCCATCAGACGAAGGTATGAGACCTACTTATCAGATGGCGCGGTGACCGCCCGGCATGAAGCGAGATTTCCACAGCGCGTGGATCAAACGGCTGAGATGCCTCATCGCGATCTTTCTTCCGCCACATGCAACCACACCCGCGAAGTCGAATCCATTGGACGATGGTATCGGTGACACCTTAGTAGCCGTTCACCGACATGAGGCTATGTTCGTCGCCAGTCGCCAACATCACAGCCGGGGAAGGCTCTTCCGCGCTGGCGGTCCGCTCGCGCCGACCTTGGACTTCTTGACCGCATCCCAGAATGGCCCAGTTCGTACTGTTGTCGTGCTCATCGATTTCATCTCCCCGGCAAACGAGCCGGCGACGTGGCGGCTCCGCCTATTTACGACGCGTTTCATTTCGGTCGGGTTCGGACGACGCGACGGTCGGGTCGCGCTGACGAGCATCGTAGGTAGACGTAGAAAAATGTCCACTGCCGCCGCGTTCGGACGTCGTAAGAGTTGAAGGCCCAGAAAGAGGAGGAATCATGAGCGAATTCGTCTACTTGTATCGTAGCGGTGCTCGACCCCCGCGCTCACCCGAGCAGACCCAGCAGGAGATGCAACGATGGATGGCATGGCTGAAGGACCTGACCGACAAGGGCCACATCAAGGATCCGGGCCACCCGTTGGAACGCACCGGTAAGCTCGTGACCGGCAAGGCTCGAAGCGTCACCGATGGACCATTTGCCGAAGCCAAGGATGTCGTCGGTGGCTACACACTCGTTCAGGCGACCGATCTGGCGCAGGCCACTTCGCTGGCAGCCGGATGCCCAATCTTCGAGATTGCGGATGGCGCCGTCGAAGTTCGCCCCGTCATGAAGATGGGATGACCCATGGAACTCGGCGACCATCTGTTCAGGCGTGAATCGGGCCGCATGGTCGCCGTGCTCACGCGCATCTTTGGCCTCCACAACCTCGAGCTGGCAGAAGACGTCGTGCAGGACGCCTTCTGCCGCGCGATGGAGGTGTGGCCCTTCCGCGGCGTTCCCGACAATCCATCCGCCTGGCTGATGACCACGGCGAAGCACCGCGCCATCGACGTGCTCCGCCGCGAGCGCACCGCTCGGACATTTGCGCCGGAGTTTGGGCGTTTGCTCGAGAGCGAATGGACGCTCGTCCCGATGGTGGACGAAGCCCTGGCAGGGGTGGCGATCAAGGACGACCTGCTGCGGATGATGTTCTCGTGCTGCCAGCCTCGGCTCCGCGAGGACGTACAGGTCGCGCTGGTCCTTCACATCGTGTGTGGATTCGGCAGTGATGAAATCGCGGCCGCGTTCCTCACCACCGGAGCGGCAACGCGCAAACGGATCTCACGCGGCAAGAAGGTGCTCGCCGGCTCCAGCCGTCTGTTCGATCTCGCGGACGCTGACTTTGCGGCGCGCCTGTCAACCGTCCAACGGGCGTTATATCTCCTCTTCAACGAGGGTTACCACGGGGCCTCTGCGGAATCGGCGGTGCGGGCCGATCTGTGCCAGGAGGCGCTGCGCTTGGTGATGCTGCTGGTTGAACATCCGCTCACGGCCACACCGTCCTCGCAGGCCCTCGCGGCGCTCATGCATCTGCACGCCGCGCGTCTCCCCGGACGAGCTCGACGCCGCCGGAAACCTGAATTCGCTCTTCGACCAGGATCGAACCCGGTGGGATTTACACCTCGTTGAACAGGGACGCCGTCTGCTCAATCAGTCCGCGGCTGGTTCCGAGCTCACCGAGTATCACGTCGAAGCCGCCATCGCCGCAGTTCATGCGAGCGCATCGCGCGCCGAAGACACGGATTGGCGCCAGATCGTCGGGCTGTACGACACGTTGATGGCCATCCGGCCCTCGCCAGTCGTCGCGCTCAATCGCGCCATCGCGGTCGCGCAGAGCGAGGGTGCGGAGCGAGGTCTCGAAGAGATTCATGCCATCGTCGGCGTCGAGCGCATGGAGGACTATCCTTTCTACCATGCGGCGCTCGGCGAGCTCGAGCATCGCTGCAGCCGGCAGGCGCTCGCCCGGCAACACTTTCGGGCCGCGCTGGCGCGGGCCCGCAGCCCGATGGAACAACGGTTCCTGCAGCAGCGGCTCGACGCGTGTGCATAATCAGATATGTCGCTCAGTTTGCCGGAGATCCGGCGCCTGGCCGGCGAAGTCGCCCGTGAGGTCGATCCGTCGTTTGAGGTGGGGCGTCGGAGGCCGAGATTCGCAACCTGCTGTGAGATCACCTCCGTGACCGCTTGCTTGAATTGGACGACGAGTCGATCGTGTGATGTTTGAAGACCTCCGTCCGTTTGCGACCCGTTGATACCTTTGTCTGATGGACCGGAGGCCGCGCGTCTGCTTTCATCTCCGTGAGAGCGGTGACGGCCTATGGAGCGACAACTCGAGGACATCGACCACGATCGCCGGCGCTATATTGCCAGACTTGCGTTGACAGTCGCCGGCGCCGGTCTCGGCGTGTTTGGTGTCACGCAGGCGATCGACCGGGCGTCCCGAGAGTTCTCGGGCATCGAGCGCGCGACGGAGTGGATCAATTCGCCCCGGCTCACCGCCTCGAGCCTGGCGGGCAGAGTCGTGCTGGTCGATTTCTGGACCTACACGTGCATCAACTGGCTGCGCACGCTTCCATACATCCGCGCGTGGGCGCAGAAATACCGGCAACAGCTCGTCGTCATTGGCGTGCACACACCCGAGTTCCCCTTCGAACACGACATCGACAACGTTCGTCGTGCGGTGCGTGAGACGGCAATCGAGTATCCGGTCGCGATCGACAACGACTACGCCATCTGGCGCGCCCTCCGTAACCAGTACTGGCCAGCGCTGTTCTTCGTCGATGCGCGGGGACGCGTTCGCGATTACCACTTCGGCGAGGGGAAATACGAGCAGTCGGAGCGGACGGTGCAGAAGCTGCTCGCCGAAGCTGGCGGGAGGGCGCCCGATCATGATCTTGTGTCGGTTGCTGGCAGCGGCGTGGAAGCGCCGGCCGATTGGAGCAACTTGCGGTCGCCAGAAAACTACCTCGGCTTCGCGCACACAGAGGGCTTCGCGTCGCCCGGCGGCGCGCAGCTGGATCGGCCGCACGTGTACGCGTCGCCGGCGCGATTGATGCTCAATCAATGGGCTCTCGTGGGGGAGTGGACCGTCACCCGCGGCCTCGTTGCGCTGCATGCCCCGAACGGACGGCTGCACTACCACTTCCACGCGCGCGACCTGCATCTCATCATGGGCGCCGCAGGACAACGCGTCCCGGTGCGTTTTCGCGTCTCGCTCGACGGGCAGCCCCCGGGCGCGGCTCACGGTGTGGATGCAGACGCCGCCGGTAATGGGACGGTGATGGAACCGCGCCTGTATCAGCTAATCCGGCAAACCACGGCGATCGTCGCCCGGCAGTTCGAAATCGAGTTCCTCGATGCCGGCGTCGAGGCGTTCTCGTTCACGTTCGGCTGATCCTGGTCAGCGCTGTATCGCCTCACAATTCCTGCTTACATTCCGCTCGTCAGGGGAGTCCATCCGCCGAATACGCTCCGCAAGAGAGCCGCTGTCGGCCCGCCGAGTTTCAGCGCACCAACGCGTTGGTCCTCGGTGTTGCAGCTCTTGGGACCTTCTTGCTGGTTCGATCGAGACGGGAATTCTAAGCGTCCACCATACCGTGATCGGGAACCGGGACGGCGCCGACTCGGTCCACAGCTGGCCTGCCGCCGCAGCGACGCCAAGTGCGGGTTCGCGTGCCACATCAGAGCGCAGGCGAGAGAATGACGGTTACTCTTCAAACCAGCCCACCCATTAACGGATCGCTGATACTGTCTTCGCCATTTTCAAGATGGCCGGCGAGTTGAGTCAGGAAGCGGGGGTCAGCCTCGACCGTGATCGCCAAGTCGTACCAGCCGCTCGTTCGCTCGACGGAAAACCTGGTCGACGCTGATGCCTTTCGCTGGACCACGAGTCTGGTTGTTCCGGATGTATACCGGTCGAAGATGTTCACACCAGCGGTTTCCGAGCTCCGATTCTTGATCTCGAGCTTGATCTCGCGGTGCTCCTCGTCGACCTCGGCTCGAACGTCGAGATCGGCTGTGTTCGGCCCGGAGACACCTCCCTTGAACGCACGAAAGAAGCCGTTTGGGCCGTAAACCGACAGATCGTATGTGGACGCGCCCAGCCCCGCGACGCTGAACGAGTCGGAAAGATGTTGGTGTGGCCCGATGGTGTAATTGCGCGGGAGGTCGTCGCTGTTGCCGGACCGCACCTGAAAGACCGCGGCCGCTCGACCGCGGTTGCGGAACTCAATCGAGAAGGAGCCGTCACCGGACTGGAGTCCTCCCTGCGCGTCGAGCGCATACGGGAGCGCCCGGGCAGGACGCACGCCAGGCTCTTGCGGTGGCAGAGCCTCGTTCGCCGGCGGGATGGGCTCTTCATCGGGATGCCGCACCAGATCGATTGGCTTGAAGCTGTCAGTGCCTGGCAGCACGATTTGCCGCGACGCGTTCGGCGTTTTGAAATCGAAAGCCGTTGTCAGGTCACCCACTACCGCGCGTCGCCACGGCGTGATGTTGGTCTCGATGAGGTCGAGGCCGTGTCGCACCGCAAACCGGGTTTCGAGAAACCGGATCAGCGACGTGTGATCGAACAGCTGCGAGTTCACCCATCCACCGCGGCTCCAGGGTGATACCACGATCATCGGCACCCGGATGCCAAGGCCGTACGGTCCTGCCGGATGATCCAGATCACCGCCAAAGATCTCGTTCGTGATCGCGACGGTCGAGCGGCCCAGTGTCGGTGAGGTCGGAGGTGTTGGCGGCACCAGGTGATCGAAGAATCCGCCTTCCTCGTCGTAGGTGATGAAGAGCGCCATTCGACTCCACACGTCGGGATTCGACGACAGGATGTCGACAACCTGCGAGACGTACCACGCGCCGAAATCCGGTTCCCAGTTCGGATGTTCGCAATACCCTTCGGGTGCAACGATCCACGACACCCGCGGCAGCCGGCCGTTCTGCACGTCGTCGCGCAAGATGTCCATCAGCCGGTCCGGCTCACGGTTCTGGAGCAGGACGTTCGTCCCGATCTTCGCCCGGTCTGCGAGTGGGTTTCCGGGCAACGCGTTCTGATACTGATGGAAATAGAGCAGCGAGTTGTCGCCGAAATTTCCGATGTACGGATCCTCGGTGAATCCCCAGAATCCCTCTGCGTCGAGGCCCACGCCGACGTCCTGATAAATCTTCCACGAGATGCCCGCTCGTTGCAGCCGTTCCGGGTAAGTGGACCAGTCATAGCCGGCTTCGGCGTTGGTGATCACGGGTCCGCCGCCACGTCCGTCATTGCCGACCCAGCCGGTCCACATGTGATAGCGGTTCGGATCGGTCGGTCCCATCAGCGAGCAGTGGTAGTTGTCGCAGATGGTAAACGCGTCGACCAACGCGTATTGATACGGAAGGTCCCTTCGGGTGTGAAACGTCATCGTCGTCACGCCCTTGTTGGGCACCCATTGATCGTACCGCCCTTCGTTCCACGCGGCATGAGTGTCGGTCCATCCATGTGGCGGATCCGGAAGGAAGGTCATGCCTAGGTCCGAGACGTCGGGACGGAACGGCAGGAGATCGCCCAATTCCGTTGGCTGGTTCCAGACCGGTTTGCCGGATGGCAGTTTCACCGCACGGGGATCGGCAAAGCCGCGAACGCCTCGGATCGTGCCGAAGTAATGGTCGAATGATCGGTTCTCCTGCATCAGGATCACGATGTGTTCGACGTCCTCGATCGTGCCGGTTCGGTTGTGAGCCGGGATGGCCAGCGCACGGCTGAGATCGATCGGCAGAGCTGCCGCGAGTGCAGGAGATGCGAGAAGCTTCAAGAATGCGCGACGGTCGCTGCTGTTCATGGAGATGCCTCCTCGATTCCATCCGGTTGGAGCAATGACCGCGGGAGGCTATCAGCGCAATGTCTACGTGGTGCGTCAACGATTCGATGATTGCGTAACACGCCTTATTAGATGAAGGGGATGCTCCGTGCAGGACCGCACTTTTACGCAACCGACACAGAAATTGCACGACTCGATTACATGGAGCTGGCAGAGTAGGTCATAACCCCGCGCGACCACCCACCAAGATCCGTCGACCGCACCCAGGCGGCGACTCGCCGACGTCGTTTCGAGGAGGCCGAGTGCCGCGATGAATGTCGCCATCTTCACGGACAACGACTTCGACAAAGTCAACGGCGTGACGACAACGCTGCGCGCAGTATCGCTGGCTCGAACATTCAGGGAGGAACATGCATGGGGCTTCGTCTCAGCGCGATCATTTGTGCGTACAACGAAGAGAAACTTTTGGCGGCGGCGCTGCATTCGCTATTTGCCCAGACGCGTCTGCCGGACGAGGTGATCGTCGTCAACAACGTGAGCACCGACCGGACGCGCGCGATCGCCGAAGGCTTTCCCCACGTCACGGTGGTCGATGAACCTGCGAAGGGGCTGGTGAAGGCTCGTGCGCGAGGGCTTCGGGAAGCGAAGGGAAACATCCTCGTCTACATCGACGCGGATTGCCGCGCGCCGGTCATGCTCTTCGAACGTATGGAACGTCGGTTCCTCAGCGATCCAAAGGTGGTGGCCATCACCGGTCCGTATCGCTTCTACGACTGGGATTGGATGGGGGTCGCCGGGGCCCGCCTGTACGACAACACGCTTGCGCCGCTTGGCGCAGTTCAGCGCCCACTACATTCTGAGAATCGGCGCGCTGCTTTATGGGGCCAACTTCGCCGTCCGCCGTACGGCGCTCGAAGCGATCGGCGGATTCGATACGACGATTGAATTCCACGGTGAAGACACGAACCTCGGAAGGCGGTTGACGGCAGTCGGCAGAGTCGACTTGAACAACAGTTGCTACATCTACGCATCGGCACGACGCTACAAAGCACCTCTATTCATGGAAGACGCTGGTGCGCAGCCGAAAGGACTGGCCGTCGCTCAAAACGGCATTGCGCGAGAACATGAATATATCGCGATCACGCTCTACCGGGGCGAATCGTGGACGGACTCTCGCCGATCGAGTCGCACTGACACCGATACAATCGTCCAATAGATTCGACTGCGTGCGTGTAGTGTCACGCGGGCCTCCGGGAGATCTGCGTTCGAACCGGCTGAGAAATACGTGTCGGCCAGCGTGCCGCTGGATGGGTAACTGCGGCAGGTCGAGGGCCTGCGGTTCGTCGCGTGACCGGCCCCTGGCGGTGCCGGCAGAAGCAGGGTCAGGACTTGCCCGCCCGATCACCATATTCCCAGTCGTAAGGGACGCCGGTTTCGCCGAGCACAAAGCGCACCAGATCAGCGAAGCGTGCCTCAGCCCGAACATCGTTGGCGAGAAGCAGCACGCAACGTCGACCGCGCTCCAGGCAGACGAAGCTGTTGGCGGTCTGCGCGTCGTGGCCGCCTTTGTAGAATCCGCGGCCTTGGGGCCCTTCGAACACGATCACCCCCAACCCCGCCGCGAGGTCTGGCCGCTGTTCGGCCTTCGGTAGATAAGGCGCGAAGTTGGGAAACTGGTGGGCCGTACCGATGTGCAGGGATGGCTTGACCATTTCGGCGCGCGCGGCCGTCGAAAGGCCGTCGCCCCGTACCAGCGCCGCGATGAACTTCGCCAAGTCGCTGATCGTCGTGTCCATCGAGCCGGCGACGCGCACATTGGAGCGTTCGTCATGCTCCAGCGGTTCGCCCTTGTCGTTCCACCCGTCGGCCAGATTCGGCCGGAAGTCAGGGCGCCATTGCAGGCTGGTGCGGGTCATGCCCAGCCGCACGAAGATGGCGTCGGTCAGCTGCTTGACGTCGAGGCCGAGCCCTTTGGTCCTGGCTCCCTGCTCGATGGCGAACTGCAGCAAGCTGAAGCCTTCGCCCGAATAGCTGTAGCGTGAGCCGGGATCGAAGTGGATGCGCAGCTTCTGGTCGGGTTCGATGAACCAGAAGTTATGGAAACCGGTGGAGTGGGTCAGCGCCATCCGCGCCGTGATGGTGCGCCAGCGTTCGTCGCCGGCCAGATCGCGATAGGGACCGTACTTGGCCAGATGGGTCTGGCCCTCGCCGTAACTGATCAAGGGCCGCTCGAGGTAGTCGGCGAGCGGCGCGTCGAGATCCAGCTTGCCCTGGTCCACCAACGTCAGCGTCGTGTACGCCATCACCGTCTTGGTGAGCGATGCGCCATACATCACCGTGTCGGTCTGGAGCGGATCGCCCTTGGCGTTGCGTGCGCCGTACGCCTGCACGTAAGCCACTCGGCCATCATCGATCACGGCGATCGCCATGCCGTTGGCGCGTGTCTCGGCCATGGCGGCGCGCACCCG
The DNA here is from genome assembly GCA_963755695.1 of uncultured Acidobacteriota bacterium. Lineage (GTDB taxonomy): Bacteria > Acidobacteriota > Vicinamibacteria > Vicinamibacterales > 2-12-FULL-66-21 > QHWT01. The sequence goes on from CAVWLB010000001.1 coordinate 37,220, forward strand.
TGCATCGATCGCAGCAGCGCCGGGAAGGCAGGCAAGCGACGCGCTGCTCGTGAGCAGCAGCACAAGGTACAGGGCCGGACGCGTCATTGTGCCTCTGCCCGTCGAACGCTTCGTCGAACCGGCTGACCATCCGTCGCTTCCATCGATCGCGCGACGACAATAGCACCGCCCAAGCGCGACGTGGATCGGATTCACAACGGCGTGCGCGGTTGGACGCATCAATAGGGGAGCACGCCGCGCGACTGGTTCGAACAGTTCATCCGGTGGAGGCAGTGAGCGTCTATTCCACCTAACGGCGCCGCTACTGGCCCGATCTAAGCTTCCTGAGGCGCCGCTGGACGAAATTCACTCACGTACAGCTATAGCCGTTTATGCTATAGTTGCGACGTGCGAGGACGGCCGAAAAATCCGGTGGAACCGACACCTGAGTCATTTCTGCCTCTCCCCGGCGACACCTTCCATATCCTCGTCTCGCTAGCCGACCGCGACCGACACGGGTACTCGGTGATGAAGAATGTTTTCGAACGGACCGACGGCGCGCTTCGCCTGAGCCCGAGCAGTCTCTACGCGTCTATTCGTCGGCTTCTGGAAAAGGGACTGATCGAAGAGCTGACCGAGAGGCCAGATCCCGAACATGATGACGAGCGTCGTCGTTACTATCGACTGACCCGACTTGGCCGCGCTGTCGCGACCGCAGAAGCCAGTCGACTCGAACGGCTCCTGGTCGACGCGCGTGCGACCGGATTGCTGCTTCGCAGGAGCTGACTCGATGTCCCACTCGAGCGGCCGTGCGGAGAGCCCTGGCACCAAGGTCTTTCGGGCGCTGCTTGCACTCTACCCGGCCACATTCCGCGACGAGTACGGCCGCGAGTTGACGCTTCTCTTCATTGACCGCTACCGCGACGCCACTGGCCCATGGGACCGAGCCACGCTCTGGCTCGATGTACTCACTGGACTCGCTGTTGAAGCGCCGAAGGAGCACTGCCGCATGATTCTCCAGGACCTTCGCTATGCGCTGCGCACCTTGCGCAGGCACGGCCTCGTGACCATCACGATCGTGATCACACTCGGTCTCGGCATCGGCGCCAACGCTGCGATGTTCTCGCTGCTGAATGCTGTCGTCCTGCGGACGCTGCCGGTTTCGGATCCGGATCGGCTGTTCGCCGTTCGCGCCGGGTTTCCGCTTGCGTCGGGCGATCGCTTTTCTGGTCCCATGGTCGAACGTCTGCGACAGAGCGCTCCGGCTCATGTCTCCGTTGCCTCCATGAGTCGCGGCATCGCACGGGTCTATACGCGCACCGAAGGCGCCCGTGAGAGTGAGCCTGCCGCACTGCAATTGGTCTCGTCCAGCTACTTTCAGGTTCTCGGTATCCATCCAGCTTTGGGCCAGCTGCTGCCTGACGAGGACGGCCTGAGGCCGGTGCCGCTGGCGGTAGTCAGCCATCGGTATTGGCAGCAACGCTTCGGCGGGGTCCAAGACGTTGTCGGCCGGACCCTGACAATCAACGGCGCGAACTTCACCATCGTCGGCGTGGGACCACAGGGGTTCTCCGGTGTGTGGTTAGAGTCGCCAGTGGATGTGTGGGTTCCGCTCACGATGGATAGGGCGGTGAAGTACTCGCAGAGTTTCAGCGCGGACCATGCAAATGGCACCGTCCAGTGGCTCTCGCAGGAGAGGATCTGGTGGCTCGACGTCATCGTTCGAATATCGCCTGACCAGCGAGCTGCTGCCGCGAGTGCATTCAACGGAGGCGTCCCGGACTTTGCGAAGAAAGACGCGCGCCTCGTTCTGGAGCCGTTCGCGAAGGGCTTTTCTGCGTTTCGGCACGATGTAACGACCCCATTACTTGCGCTCATCGGGATGGCGGCGCTCGTCCTGCTCATCGCCTGCGCGAATGTCGCGAATCTACTGCTCGCGCGAGCAGCAGAACGGCAGCGGGAGATCGCGGTCCGCATGTCTCTGGGAGCCGGTCGAGCACGGCTCGTCCACCAGTTACTGACAGAAAGCATCTTGCTGGTCATGATGGCCGGCGCCGCAGCGCTCTTCTTTGCTCGCTGGGCAGGGGATCTCCTCGTTCGTACCGCAACCGCGTCCACCAGCGGTGCGGCGCCATTTGCAGCCGCTGTCGATCTTCGCGTGTGGGGCTTCACGGGCGCCGTCGCCTTGACGTCGGTCGTGCTGTTTGGGCTGCTGCCGGCGTGGCGAACGACGCGTGTCGATCTGGCCGCTGCACTCAAGGCGGGAGCGCGAGGAACCGCAGGTGGGTCGGTTACTCGACCGGCGCGTCTCCTGGTGGTGATGCAGGTGGCCCTCTCGCTCGTCCTTGTGACCGGGACTGGATTGCTGGTCCGGAGCTTCCATAACCTCCTCAATGTCGACATCGGCTTGGACCGTGGCCATCTGTTATCGGTGGCGCTCGAACCACGACTGGCCGGGGGAAGATCACACGAGTTGACGGCCGACGAGCTCGCCGAATTGCAACAGCGAGTCCTCGACAGCGTGGCGTCCGTTCCAGGCGTGAGCTCAGCCTCGCTGGCGATGTGCGGGTTGCACAGCACTTGCGGCGCCCGAGAGGATGGACTCCAAATCGAGGGTTACGAGGCCCGTCCGGATGAACAGGTTGTATTCCTGGTCAATTCGGTCAGTCCGAACTACTTCACCACGATCGGCACGCGTCTCGTGGCCGGGCGGACGTTCAGCGATCATGACGTGGAGAAGGCACCGAAGGTCGCCGTCGTCAACAGGACGCTGGCCGCCAAGTACTTCGAAAACGGCCAGGCTCTTGGTCGGCGGTTCGGGAGCACGACGAAAGACGTCGAGATTGTGGGAATCGTCGACGACGCACGGCTGCTCAGCGTCAGCGAGGCGGCAGTGCCGACGGCGTACTTCCCGATGGTCCAACGACCGGTCCCCGCTCGTTCCCTCGAGGTCCGTACGACTGGAGATCCGCGGCCGATGATCGGATCGGTACGATCGGCGATTACTCGAGCCGCGCCGGACATGCCTGTCGAAAGTGTCGCCCCGATTGAGGAGCGCATCAGCGTCACTCTGAGTCAGGTCCGATTCGTCGTGTTTCTTGCATCGGGGTTTGGTGCGCTTGCGTTGGGGCTGGCGGGATTCGGACTGTTCGGGCTGTTGTCGTACGCCGTCGCACGACGATCATCGGAGTTTGGCATACGGATAGCCCTCGGCGCTTCACAGGCCCAGGTCCAACTGAGTGTCATTCGCGAGGCGCTGTGGTTGATGCTGTGCGGCTTTCTCCTGGGCGCTCCGTTTGTGATGTTAGGCGGTCGCCTGGTGTCGGCTCTCGTTTTTGGCATCAGTCCACACGATTGGACCACGTTCTTCGGCGCGACGATTGTCTTGGCGACGGTCGGCTCCGCGTGCAGCGTCCTTCCGGCTTGGCGCGCATCGCGAGTGGATCCGATTGTGGCCCTCAGACAGGAGTGACGTGAGTTGAACACTCGGTACACGGTTTTGGTGTACGTGTTTGGGATGGGCATCCGATCGTCTGCAATCAAGTTGGGCCTGTTGACCCAGGTTTTCACCAGTTGGAACCAGATGGTGAGCTGGCTAAGCCAAGTCGAGGGGCTCCGACGAGTCGCATAGTCAAGCGGGGCAGGAGGGTACGAATCACTTCCAGCTGATTGCGGCCGGTCTTCGGCGCGGGCGAGCCGGTTGCTGAACACTGATGCGGCGTTTATCGAGAGTAAATCCGACTTGGGTTTGGGAAGCTCCCATGTAGCCTGCACCGATGGTTTGAGGTAGGCTGCGGCCGAGGGAGAGAGGCCGATGACAGATTCGGTACCATCTCAACACGCTATTCCTGCTCGTGCTGCTCGGCGCTGCAACGGCTGCGGAGGCGCAGGTCCAACCAGCAGCTCGCCAAGCGCTATTTCGAGGAAGCCACGAAGCTCTGCGAGCGAGACGCGGGCCGGCTGTGGGGTGTGTCGCTCTGTGGTCCGATGGTGATCGTTGACCAGGCGACCGGAACGCGTGCCACAAGCCAGCCGGAACCGGAGGGGCCGCCACCCCGCTTTCCGGGTTTCGCGGACGGCCCCGTCTCCTGGGGCGGGTTGCGGTGGTTCAGCTTCCCCTTGTACATGCTCCCGGAGAAGGATGCCGATGTACGCCAGCAAATGATGCTTCACGGGCTGTTCCATCGCATTCAGCCCGAGCTGGGGTTCATGACGGACGACGGCTTCAACGAGCATCTCGATACGCTCGAAGGGCGCGTCTGGATGCAGCTCGAATGGCGGGCGCTCCGCCGGGCGGTCGAATCGAGCGGGAGCGACCGGGCCGAGGCGATCGCCGATGCGCTGGCCTTCAGGCGCGAACGCCGCCGCCGGTTTCCCGGCGCGGCGGACAACGAACGGCGCGACGAGATTCGCGAAGGGCTTGCCTCCTACACCGGCATCGCGGCCTGGGCCAATTCGCCCGCGGATGCCCACCGTGCCGCAGCGTCAGCACTCGCAGGAGGCGAATCGCAGCCGTCCTTCGTCGGAAATTTCGAAGCCGCGTCCGGACCCGCCTACGGTGTGCTGCTGGACGATCTCCTGCCGGGATGGCGCCGACAGGTTCGTGGCACCTCGGACCTTGGCGACTTGCTCGCCTCCGCAACCAACAGGCCACCGACGACGGATGTTGCCGTGGCAGCGGCGCGCTACGATGGGGCAACGCTGCGAACGGCGGAGGAGGCGCGCGATCGGGCGCAGCAGGTCCGCGTCGCCGAGTTGCGTCGACGCTTCGTTGATGGGCCCGTGCTGACGATGCCTGCCGCGGGCAGCGGGACCAGCGACACCACCGGCAGCGTCGGCATTCCGGGGGTCGGTACCGTGTTTTTTCGCAATTTCACCCTTTCCGCTCAATGGGGCCGTCTCAACGCCAACGGCGGCGTCTTGCGCGCTGCCGATGGGTCCACACTGTCCGTACCGGTTACCGGGCCGCTCGAAGGGACCACCCTGCAGGGGGACGGCTGGAGCGCCACGCTGAACTCCGGGTGGGTGGTGCGGCCGGCGGCGCGACCTGGCTCATTTACTATCGTTCGCGAGAAGTAATCCTCCGTTACCCACGCTGGTCGTCGCCGAGGCGCACTTGCGCGCCGTCTGGCCACAACGCTGCGTGCGAAGGCTGGTGAGCCGCATTTTAGCCAGTTGGAAACCAGATGACGGTGTGGCTGCGACACGTAGAGGCGGTCCGGCAGGTCTCGTGACTTGAATGGCGACTTTGCGGCGCCAGTCGTGATTGCTTGTTCTCGACCTCAGTGAACAGCTCGGTGATAAAAGCGGGGCATCCGAACGACTAATCGGCCCGGAGCGCCTCGACCGGGTGAATCCGCGTAAGGCGGCGTGCTGGCAAGTAGCTGGCGACGGCGGCGGCAGCGAGCGAGCCGAGCACCACGGCTGCATACGTCGGCGGATCGACTGGCTCGACCTCAAAAAGCAGCGCAGACAGCAGGTGCGACAGTGGAGCGGCGGCTACCAGACCGGCTGTGGCGCCGATGGCGCTCCATAGCAACCCGTTGCCGACCAACTTCAGTTGCAGGCTCTCCTGTCGGGCGCCGAGCGCGAGGCGGATGCCAATCTCGCGCGTCCGCTGCGAGAGGGTGTAGGCGATCACCGCGTAGATCCCGATGGCGGCCAACAGCAGGGCCATACCGCCGCTGAGAGCGAGCAGGGTCAGCGTGAAGGCGGTCCGCGACATCGACTTGTCGTAGACCTGCTGCAGTGTCTGCATCTGCGTGATCGGCAATCCCCCGCTCACCGCTGCAACCGCGCGGCGGATGTCGGCCGCGTAGCCTTCCGTGCCGGCGCGGGGTCCGCGGATCATGAACGTCGCCGACCGCGAGGAGTGCAGCGGCCAGTACACCGTTGAAGGCGCCGGCCGGTCGACCCCGTCATGGCGGATATCGCCGACCACGCCGATCACCTCACTCCACGGATCGTCGGGATTCTCGCGAATACGCTTGCCGATCGCCCCCGCCGCCGAGCCCCAGTATTCACGGGCGAAGTTCTGGCTGATCAGGACGACCGGGCGCTTCTGTTGGAGATCGACCCATTCGTACTCGCGACCAGCGGCCAGCGGTGCGCCCAGTGCCCGGAACGTGCCCGGTGCCGTCCTGATGAAGTAGCGCAGGGGCGGGATAGTGTTGGCCGCGTAGCTGTGATCGCTGGCGAAAATCGGATCCTGAGAGCTGAAGCCGGTCATCGGCAGGCCGTCCATCACGCTGACGGACGACACGCCGGGCAGACTCGCCAGACCCTCCACCAGGTTCTGCTGCAGAGCCAGCAACCGCGCGTCGTCGGCGGCGACGTCGCGGGGAATTGCGATCTGCATCGTCTGCAGCGTGCCGGGATTGGTGAAACCTGGCTGCACGCGGCGCATCGACTGGTAGGTGCGAATCATCAGGCCGGAACCAATGAGGAGCACCACTGCCAGTGCGACCTGCACGATGGTCAGCGCGTTGCGAGTGATCTTACGGTCGCGGCCCGAGCTCGCATTGCGGCCGCCTGCCCGAAGCACTTCCGTGAGACCCGCTGGACGCCGTTTCAGGACAGGGAGCGCTCCGATCGCCAGACCGGCGGCGACAGAGAGGACGAGTGTGAACGCCATGGAGGAGGCATCGACCGCGATCAGGTCGAGTCTCGGCAGTCGGGCCGGAGTGGCGCTCAAGATCAACTTCAGGGCGACGACTGCCAGAGCGAGGGCGCCGACTCCTCCCGTGAGGCCCAGCAGAAGGCTTTCCACCAGCATTTCTCTAGCCAGCCGGCTGCGTCCCGCGCCGAGGGCGGCGCGCACGGCGAGCTCCTGGGTGCGCCCTTCGGTGCGGACGAGGAGGAGATTAGCGATGTTGGCGCAGGCGATGAGCAGCACGATCCCGATCGTCGCCATGACCACCCACAGGCTCTTGCCAACGTCGCCGACGACATCGTCAATGAGCGGGCGGACGTTCGGGCCGAGCCGCGCGTCCTCCATCATCTTCACGCTCATGCCTTCGGGCGATGGAAACTTGCCCATCTCGATCCCGATCATGCGGGCGACGTCCGCGTTCACTGCCTGGATGCTCACGTCGTGACGAAGCCGGCCAACTGCCGGGAAGTTGTACCCGGCGAGACGCACCTTGCTGCGCTCGAACCGGATCGGCAGCAGGAGATCGTGTGCTACGTCCATGAACCAGAACCCTTCCGGCAGGACGCCGATGATCTCGCGCGCGGTGCCATCGACCATGATTCGGCGCCCGATGACGCCGGGATCACCTCCAAACCGTCGCTGCCAGTAGTTATGACCGAGCATCACCACCTCGGGACTGCCGGCCTCGTCGTCGCGCTCGGCCATGGCACGGCCGAGGATCGGCTGCACGCCGAGCATCGGGAGCAGGCGGAAGGTGGCGCTGATGCCGTCCACCCGCTCCGGCTCTGCAAGGCCTGTCACCGTCAACGCATTACTCTTCCAGAGGGCGACGTCCGCGAGCGTCCGGGATTCTTCGCGATACGTAACGTAGTCGGCGATTGACGCGCTCAGGTCGGCGATATTGACTCCGGGTGCCGTCTGCCAGAGGCCTACGAGCCGGTCCGGCTCGGGAAACGGCAGCGGCTTCAGGAGGGCACTGTTGACGATGCTGAAGATCGCCGTGTTGCTGCCTATTCCCAGCGCCAGAGTGATCAACGTCGCCACGGTGAACATCGGCGTGCGGACCAGGCGGCGCGCGGCATGGCGTACGTCGCGTGTCAAATCGGACATCGAGAGTCTCCCTGAGGTGAACCCTACGCAGCCGCACCGATTCGTTCCACGCGGCCGTGGACAGCGGCTGGTTGAGGCAGTCCTCGCGCCGTGAACGAGAGCGCCCGCCTACGCGGCAGATGCTGTCCGGGCGGCCTGAGAGGGTCAGCGACTTGGCGAATGGCGCCAATCCGGCATACCGTATTCGAGCGCCCCCGTGACACAGACACCGTCCGCGAGCACTGCACCCCTGCCCCGGCTTGCCCCGAGGCTCCTTTGCCTCGACGTCGCCCGCGGGATCACGATCGCCTTCATGATCATGGTCAACAACAATGGCGGCGGCGGGTCGTGGGGCTTCATGAAGCACGCCGCGTGGAATGGCCTGACCGCCACCGACCTCGTCTTCCCCACCTTCGTCTTCGTGATGGGGGTATCGGCAGTGTTCGCGATCGAAAGCAGGCTCGCTCGCGGGGCGACGCGCAGGCAGATCGTACGCCACACGATGCAGCGGGCCGCGATCCTCTGCCTCCTCGGCATCATCGTCAACAGCTTCCCGTTCTTCGCGCTGGAGCACATGCGCTTCTACGGCGTGCTGCAGCGCATCGCTGTCTGCTATCTCGCCGTGTCGCTCCTCTATTTATGGAAGCCCCGCGCGTGGGCGATGGCGGCGGCGCTCGTGATCACACTGGCCGGGTACTGGGTGCTGCTGCGATGGATACCCGTGCCCGGTGCGGGTCTGCCGGGCCGGGACGTACCGTTCATGGACGTGCGCCAGAACCTGGTCTCGTGGCTCGATCGGCAACTGTTCCCCTTTCATTTGTATCGCGACGTGCCGGACCACAACCTGCGCGATCCGGAAGGCCTGCTCAGCGATCTCCCGGCGATTGGCACCGCGCTGATGGGCATGCTGACGGGCCTCTGGCTGCGGACGCGCCGATCGATTCCCGCGCAGGCGATCGGGTTGGCGGCGGCGGCCGTCGCCAGTCTGGCCTTCGGTTATTCGTGGGCGCTATGGTTTCCGCTGAACAAGAACCTGTGGACCAGTTCGTATGTGCTCGTCGCAGGGGGCTACTCGCTGGCGCTGCTGACGCTGGTGTTCTGGGCCGTGGAACAGAAAGGCTGGCGCACGGGCTGGACCTGGGTCTGGCTGGTCTTCGGATCGAATGCGATCGGGGCCTACATGTTCAGCGAGCTGCTCCCGGGAGTGTTTTCCAACCTCCACTTCAGATCAGCCGGGACGCGGACCGACGTGATCACTTTTCTGGGCGAGCACGTTTTCGCACGCATTCCTGACCGGGGCTGGGCCGCGTTTGCCTATTCGATCAGCTTTACCGCGGTCTGCTTCGTTCCAGTGTGGATGCTCTACCGCAGGCGCATCTTCATGAAAGTGTGAAAGGCGCACGTCGCCCGTTTTCCGCTGTGGTCACGCGATCGAACAGCGGCGATTGCAGCATGCGGACGGCAAGATCGACGCGAGCTTGGATCAGCATCGCCCCGAAAGTCTCGCCACACGCCGCCAGCGCCCGATGCACGGTTCGCTTGGATATGTTGAGCGAAACTCGCAACGTCGCCGGCCTGCAGGGATGTATCAGGGCAACGCTGCTTGATGTGATCGTAGATCTGCTCAGGCACCGAGCGCTCGACTGGCGTTGATACGGCGCGTCGCCCGCTTAGCTCGCTCGCGGTCAAGGCCAATAACGCTCCGAGTTGATCGATCAGCATCGCCGGCGGCAGCGGAGCTCGCACGACGAACTGCGGTGACAACTGGGCGACGTAACTTGCGAGGACGCGTCCCCACTGGGAATCGCGACAAATGCGCCGCCCACTGAGGACGCCAGGATTGGGCACCCATCTGCGCACGAACTGCTCCGATAGCTGCAAATTCAAGTTGCTCCGTCGGCTGCGAAACGTACACCAAATGACTACCTTTGGACTCGACCACCGTTGAGCCCGCACGCTTCGACATGAATTGCTGCGCAGGCGGCGGGATCATCCGGTCATCGGTCGCCACCAGATACCAGCTCGGCTTCGATTTCCATGCAGCCTCGCTGACGGTTCCCTCTAGTGCGTGGACGCCCCACGGAACCTGGGAATTCGCCATGAACTCAGCTTGGTCCTTTGGAACGTCTGCCGCGAACGATGCGGCGAACTTCTCTCTGTCAAGCATGAGGAACCCGTCCTGCGGAGGAAGAATTGGAGGCACGGGCGCACCGGGTGCCGGATTTGCGATGAGAGTGGCGACCGATTCGCCCTTGTCCGGCGCAAATGCCGCGATGCAAACGAGCCCAGCAACCTTCGGATCGTTGCCGGCCTGCGTGATAACCACGCCCAGTAAGGATGACCCACGAGGACCACCGGGCCACGCTGTGCCGCAATGACTCGTTTGGTGACAGCAACGTCGTCGTCAAGCGATATCGTCGGATTCTGGACGATGCTGACGCGGTACCCATGCTGCTGCAGGATGTTATAGACGCCCTGCCAACCGGAACCGTCCACGAACCCACCGTGGACTAGCACGACGGAAACGGACGCGGCTGTCGATGTTGCACTCATAACGTTCTCCTATCAATGCCGCTCACCGTGAGTCGGCGCGAAGCGGAAGATAGCAAGCCGCGTTGTGTGCGGATGGTTGCTGAGTGCCACTTGCTCGGCGGTTTTTCGCCCTGCGCGCCAGCAGGTCCAGTCCCGGTGGGACCAAGCCGGACTTGCGAAGACGCCCTGGCGGCCACCCTCTGACAGTTGTAACCGTCATCCTTGTCCAGATCGTCATAACGATGTGGGCAGTCGGGTGGGCACTGGCAAGGCGCCGGCGGACGTCGGATCCAACCGCGAGAACATGTCACACGCGGAACGCGTGTCCGGTCTTGCTTTCGTAGAGCGTTGAGGCCGGAGGCTCAAGCATCGTGGGATGCGTGCCCACCGCCACGGGAATCTGGAGGAAATCGTGTCAACAATGGGAGCAGGCCGCATACTGACGAGCCGGGAACGTACGTTTTACCGCGCGAGCACGGGCTTGGTTCTGGCGGTGATGCTGTTCAGCATCGTCAACTTCGTCTTCAACGACCATTTCCCTTTTCCGAACGGTCCTGAAGGCGCGTTCGTCCATCTTGGATTCCCGCCGTACTTCAAGGTTGAACTGACGATCGCCAAGATCCTCGGTGTACTGGCGCTCCTGATCCCCGCTGTTCCATTCAAGGTCAAGGAATTCGCGTACGCCGGCTTCGCGATCACGCTGGTATCGGCCGCGATTGCCCATTTCGGCCGCGGCGACGCACGCAGTCTCAGTGTGTTGTACGTCATCGATCCGCTCGTCTTCTTCTGCCTGCTGGTGGTCTCGTATTACTACTTTGAAAAGAGTCATTCGCTCCAGGCGGCTACGACCGCGGGTGCCGTATCCGATCACCAATCGGCTGCGTAGTAACCATGAATCAAAATGGCATGGCTGACGACGGCGACTCGGAGGAGACTCCGGATCCGTTGGCGACGTTCAACGAGTACCGAAGCCTGCTTTTCTCGATCGCGTACCGGATGCTGGGGACCGTTGCCGATGCGGAAGACGTGCTGCAGGATGCATTCATTCGTTGGCAGCAGGCGCCGCGCGACGAGATTCGATCGCCCAAGGCGTTCCTCGTCACGATCGTCAGCCGGTTGTGCATCAATCACCTGCAGTCCGCTCGTGCGCAGCGCGAGGAATACGTCGGCCAGTGGCTGCCCGAACCGGTCGTCACCGATGCGGCGAGCGATCCGATGAGCGCAATCTGGGCGGGCGAGTCGATCTCCATGGCATTCCTCGTGCTGCTGGAGCGTCTGAATCCCATCGAGCGGGCCGTATTTCTGCTCCGTGACGTGTTCGATTATGACTACGCGGCGATAGCGGCGGCCGTCGGCCGGACGGAGACCAACTGCCGGCAGATTCTGCGGCGAGCCAGGGAGCACGTGCACGCAGCACGGCCTCGGTTCACACCGTCTGCCCGCAAGCAGACCGACCTGCTCGCGCGATTCGTTCAGGCCGCGACCGGCGGCGATCTCGATGGTCTGGTCGCGCTGCTCGCCAGCGACGCCGTGCTTCACACCGACGGCGGCGGTCAGGCGCCGGCGCTGCCCAACCTCGTCCACGGCGCCACCAATATCGCTCGCGCCATCCTCGGCGGGATGGCCAAGTTCGCACCGAAGACATTCGTGACGCGGCTTGTCGAAATCAACGGGGAAGCAGGTTTTGTCAGTTATTTCAACGGCAAACCCGCTATCGCGCTCGTGTTGCACATCTCCGACGACAACGTTCAGAAGATCTTCGCGATCAGCAACCCAGTCAAGCTGGCGCGCCTCCCCGGAGCACCTTCGTAAAGACACGAATCGCTGCGTCACAGCCGCTCGACGTCGCCGGTCTTCAGTTCAGAGAGCCACGTGCTGAGGTGACACATGGCATCAAGACGATCAATCGAACGACCGCGGAGGACTTCGTCATGCGCCTTGTGATCATCGGCGCGACCGGCGGCACCGGGGTCCACGTGACCAGCCAGGCCGTCGAAGGCGGGCACCGCGTGACCGCGTTCGTACGGCCTCCGCAGAAACTCGGCTGACTGCGTCAGCGCGTGGCAGTCCGTGAGGGTGACCCACGCAGCGTCGCCGATCTGCGGGACATGCTTCGCGATCACGACGCTGTAATATCTACCTTGGGTCCCCTAGGAGTGGGACCCACAACGATCCTCCGCGCCGCCGCCGAAAGCACGGTCGTCGCGATGCAAGCGGCGGGCGTACGGCGACTGCTCGTCGTCTCCGCTGCGGTGTTGTTCGACGAACAGGCCGCTACGACGTGGAGAAGGGGCACTTGCCGGGTCGCAGCGCCTTCGACCTCGCTGTCGATGGCGGCATGAAGGTCTGGTGACCCATGTCCAGTGTTGAGCGGTCCGGCACATTCCGACTCGGCGACCTGCTCGTGAAGCGCCTTGGCTACGGTGCTATGCAGCTGTCCGGCCCTGGCATATTCGGCCCGCCCAGGGATCGCGAGACGGCATTGGCCGTACTGCGTGAGGCCGTCTCGTCCGGTGTGAACCACATCGACACCAGCGATTACTACGGCCCGCACGTCACCAACCAATTGATCCGTGAGGCGCTCCATCCGTACCCCGACGATCTCGTCATCGTCACGAAAATCGGCGCCAGACGCGGAGAGGATGCGTCCTGGCTCCATGCCTCATCGCCCGCCGAGTTAAGGCAAGCAGTGCACGACAATCTGCGCAATCTGTCCCTCGACGTGCTCGATGTCGTCAACCTTCGCAGCATGCTCGGCGTCGAAGCGTCGATGGAACCGCCGCTGACGGTGCTCGCCGACCTCCAGCGGCAGGGACTGGTGCGACACATCGGGCTGAGCAACGTGACGCCTGCGCAAGTCGCCGAAGGACGACGGATCTGCGAGATCGTGTGCGTGCAGAACCATTACAACGTCGCCCATCGAAATGATGATGCGTTGATCGACAGCCTGGCCGGCGATCGAATCGCCTACGTGCCGTTTTTTCCGCTCGGCGGCTTCACACCGCTTCAGTCATCCACGTTATCCGGTGTGGCGCAGGGCCTTGGCGCCACGCCAATGCAAGTCGCGCTCGCGTGGCTGCTTCGCCGTGCGCCAAACGTTCTTCTGATACCGGGCACTTCGTCGTTGGCGCATCTGCGAGAGAACCTCGCAGCAGCGGAGCTCGATCTACTCGACGAAGCGCTCAAACGGTTAGACCGCATAACAAATCTGCCTGGTGGTTAATACTGTGAGCCAAACCATAGTGTGCAGTCTAAGGTGTCCGCGCGTCGCTATGGGCTGCGCATGCCAGCGCAGGCCTCGATGAGCGATCACCACTGATCTTGCGCAACTGCATTTGGGAAACGTGCAGCTTCTGCAGACCCCGATAGCGCCGCGGTGAGCGTGTACACGTCGACCGGCACCTTGTCAGCAGGAACAGAACGCGGACACAAAATCGCCCGTGCGCTCCGGCTTGGGCCTTTCGCGCGAGTCACAATGGCCTTGCACCAAGTTGACGAACCAACTGGAAACGGTTTGTCCCAACGAATGCCCTGGACAATAACCACCTCGGCGGGTGCCCGGCTCTACTTCACTACCGGCTGATGCGCATCAGCCTTTTTTTGAAGACTCAGTTCGAACCCGCGAACCGCGCTCTCCGTCCCATCTGAATAGCGATACACCACCGCGCGTTACAACCCGCTCGGCAGATTGACACGTGTTACTCGCACTTCCTGAAGCTCGCCGCTCCGATCCCGATGTGCTTGGACAAGAAGCGGCGGTGACTCCCCGGCCATTCTTCATATTCCGTCAAGACTCGATGACCGTGGAGACCGATGCGGGTCCCGCGGTCACCACACGCGCGGTCCGCGGAAGGCAGTGCGGATAGGAGGCTTTATGGCTACCGTTCGTCAAGCGACTGTCAGCGAAGCCGAGATCAAGAAGGTACTGACCGGTATCCAGGACCTGCGGCGTCAGTACGCGGATGCGGGACCCGCCAGAGGGTCCAGGGTCAAGGCCGACCGCTCCGCCATGCAAAAGGCGCTGGGCCCGGCACTGGCGCAGGCCGGGCTCACCGTCGATCGCTTCGAAACGCACCGAGCGCACGCGGAGGTTGAGCTGAAGACAGCCGCCGACAGGCTGCAGGCGGAGGCAATGACGCGAGCCGCGTATGTGACGGCCGACATGCGGCGCAACATCGAGAGCCGGCGCAAGCTGCTCGAGAAACTGCCGGCAGCGCCGCTCACCACGCGGGAGACACTCGATCGACCGTTTCTGATCTGGCAGACCCTCGGCCTCTCAGTGGAAGACTCGCACACCGAGCCGTTCAACAGCTTCGCGAAGTTCAGGCTCGACTCCACCAAGAGCAGCGGGTACGAAGAGTTGAATTTCTACTACGTGTTCGTCAACCCGAGCGATCGGTTCTCGCTCGTCAACGTGCACGGTTTCTTTGCCCTGAAGGGATTCTGCCGCGCCGGCGCCAACGGTGGATTCTGGCCAGGCGACCGATACGCCAGTCTGTCCATCAACGTGCGGCTGAACATGCTGGAGTGGTGGAATCAGCCGCCCACCCAACCTCCCTTCCAGACCGATCAGCAGCAGCTCGCCGCGACGCTGACGGCGACGGCCTACGATTTCGGAGATCCCGGCGACATCGAGGTGCTCGACGTCTTTCGCGGGTACGATCTGAGTTACAGCCAGTTCATCATTCCTCCGCGTGAAACGGCCGTTTTCGAACCGACGGTGGCCGTGAACTACGGCACGAGTGATGGAGTGGTCAACATCGATTTCGCGAGCGGGGATTTCCAGGTACTGTGCCCGTTCGTAACGGTGGACATTCTGACGTGAGCCAATCCTGAGTAGGCGGCTAGGCTCTTCCACGGCGTGTCACGCAGCCGGCCTGGTGTTTCACCTGGCCGGCTCCTTTCTTGCTGGTCTTGAAGTGTGACGCGACTCTCAACGACGGGCCTTCCGCTCGACATAGAACGCCAGTTGCTTGCGCAGGAACATGTTTCGGCTGCCAAGTGCGGAGGATTAGGTTGCGTTGCGAGCGTCGTGATCTGGAGCTCTGGCTCCACTGCCGACCGGACCCGCGTCTCCGAGCACGATCGCAACCTCGTGGGCATTTCCGTCATCGCTCAGTGGAATCGCCGATGGATCGACTGACACCCCGTCGATCTCCGCCGACTGGACGCCGCGGCAACGGTGCGCGGGATTTGTAACGGTAATGCGATACAGGGTCCGGCCGACGCGCCAGTCCACGACGTAGGCGGGCCACATCGCGGGGATACACGGGTCAATACGGAGCGTCTCGCCCTCGCGGCGCAGGCCGAGGAGTCGCTCGATCGCGGCCTGATACATCCACCCCGCCGAACCGGTATACCAGGTCCATCCTCCGCGTCCCACGTGCATCGGGTGTGCGTAAACGTCTGCGGCCACCACGTACGGTTCGACGCGATAACGCTCCACGTCCTCGGCGGTGCGCATGTGGTTGATCGGATTGAGCATGTGAAACAGTTCCATCGCGTTGTCGCCGAGACCCAGCCGCGCGAGCGCGATAACCGTCCACACCGCCGCATGCGTGTACTGACCGCCATTCTCCCGGATGCCCGGCAGGTACCCTTTGATGTACCCGGGGTCGTGCGCCATCCGATTGAAGGGGGGCGTCAAGAGGAGCACGATCTGCGCCTCACGCCGTACGAGGTGCGCCCGCACGGCATCCATGGCCTGTTCTGCACGGCGTGGCTCCGCCGCGTCCGCCAGAACCGCCCACGATTGGGTGAGCGAATCGAGCTTGCACTCTTCGTTCTGCGCGGAGCCCAGTGGCGTGCCGTCGTCGAAGTACGCGCGGCGATACCAGCCGCCGTCCCATGACAGCTCCAACATGCTGTTGAGAAATTGCGCCTCCTTGCGGTAGCGCTCGGCAAGGTCGTTTCGGTCTCGCCGAATGCACAGCGCGGTAAATTCGTTGAGGACAAAGACGAGAAACCATCCGAGCCACACACTTTCGCCGCGGCCCTCATGCCCGACCCTGTTCATCCCGTCGTTCCAGTCGCCGGAGCCAATGAGCGGGAGTCCGTGGGCGCCGTATTTCATCGCGTGATCGATGGCGCGCACGGCGTGGTCGAACAGGGATCCCTTCTCTTCTGAGATCCGCGGCAGCGTGTATGTTTCTGATTGCTGCGGCTCGAGCGGTGCGGCCTCGAGGAAGGGGATGACCTCGTCGAGCACGCGCTCGTCTCCGGTCCGCGACACGTAGGCGGCGATGGCGTACGGAAGCCAGAGCAGATCATCGGAGCACCGGGTGCGCGTGCCGCGTCCGCCTGGCGGGTGCCACCAATGCTGCACGTCGCCCTCGACGAACTGCCGCGACGCTGCACGCAGCAGGTGCTCGCGACACAAATCCGGCCTGGTGTATATCAACGCCAGGACGTCCTGCAGCTGGTCCCTGAAGCCAAAGGCGCCGCCCGGCTGGTAGGGACCGCTGCGTGCCCAGATGCGGCAGCTCAGGGTCTGGTAGAGAAGCCACCGATTGACGATGAGATCGAACGAGTCGTCAGGCGTCTTCACTTGAACCGCGCCGAGCGTCTCAGACCATTGGCGCTCTGCTTCTTCGAGTGCGGCCTCGCACTGTGCGAGCGACGAATACCGTGCGACCAGACCGATCGCGTCGTTCTTGTCGCGCCCGCACCCCAGCACGAATGCAAACCGACGCGATCGGCCCGGTTCGATCTCCAGCGCCACCTGCAGCGCGCCGCAGGGATCGAGTCCCGCGCCGGTCCTTGCCGCGAGTTGCGGACGGAACAGCGCGGCGGGATTGCTCAACGTGCGGCTTCGACCGACGAACTCCCCGCGGTCGCAGGTGTAGGACCGAGCCGGTTCCGTCGCGTGCCAGAAGGCAACCTGATCTCCGAACTCTCGGTTGTAGGCATTGCGAGCGAGAATGGCCCGCGTCGTTTCATCCAGCTCGGAGACGACGAAGCGCCGTTCGCCGCTGCGGGGCGGTCCCAGGCACCACTCGACGTAGCCGAAGACGCTCACGCGCCGCGGCACGGTCGACGTGTTGGTGAGCGTCAGCATGGCCATTTTCACCGCATCATGCGGCGCGACGAAGACTTCGAGCTGTTGCGTGAGGCCTGCGACCGCATGCTCATATCGGGTCGCACCAGCGGCATGCCGAACGAGCCAGCGTCCTCCCCGCCGACGCGGCAGCGGTCCGGGTGTCGCGCCCCATACTTCACCGGAGTCTTCGTCCCGCAGGTAAATCGCTTCTCCAGTGGGATCTGCAACCGGGTCATTCGCGAACGGCGTCAGCCGATTCTCGCGGCTGTTTCCAGCCCACGTGAAACCCGATCCCGACGCGCTCACCATGGTGCCGAAGGTCGGATTGGCCAGCACGTTCGACCACGGAAGCGGGGTTTCCCGATCTCCATCGAGGACGACAACATATTCGCGTCCGTCGGGTGTGAAGCCGCCGAGGCCGTTCTCCATGCGCAGCGGCGGGATCGGATCGGGCATCGATGGAGAGACGGCGAACTGAAGCTCCGCTGCTGCCGGCACATCGCCGATCGGATACAACCAGGGCGCAGGGCGATCGAGCTGGACCGCCAGTCCACCAAGATCCGCGCGGAGGACCACACGTGCGACGGCTGAGAGCAGGTGAACATCTGCCTCCGCCATGCCATCCTTGCGCAGCAGGAAGATGCCGCCGTTCGCGTTGGCCCAACGGACCCACCGTGGTTCCTGCAGCACGCCGGTCAGAAATTGCTGCGTCTCGTCCAGGTATTCCGCCGGGTGTTCGTTCAGGATGACGAGGTCGGCGCGCAACCCCTTGACGCGCCAATACTCCTGCGCGTGCAGCGCTTGTCGGACGAGCGGGATCGCCTCGGCTTCGGTGACGCGCACGAGCACGATCGGCAGATCGCCGGATATGCCGTAGCCCCAGAGATTCGACTGGCCAAGCGAGTTGCGCGCGAGATCGCCAGGGCTGACGCACGATTCGTCGAAGCCGAAGACCCGCGAGGCCAGACGATCGAAGAGCATCGCCTGATCGTCGCTGAGACCGAGTTGCTGCAGTGTGATGTGCACATGAGTGAACGCCATCGACAAGGCGCGCGCCGCCACGCTGCCGTCCCTGGTACTTCCGTACCAGCGCGAGAGCGGCGTCTCTGGTCGCGGCGACGCCGGTAACAAAGGTCACGCGCACGAAGGCGCCCGGCGCCAGTCGCACGCGATCACGGATCGCGGCGATGGGGTCGAGCACGGCACCGGTGGTCCCGGCCAAGGCACGACCTTCGAGCGCCACCGGGTTGGCGGCCGAACGGCCGCGGCCGAGAAATCTGGCGCGATCGGTCTCCCATTCAACTGCGCCGCCGAGTCGCCCCTCGACCCCGAGCACATGAAATGCCCAGATTGGCGCCTCATCGGCGCCGCGTGGCCGGCGGCTCAACAGAATCCCTGCGCTTGGGGCATCGAACTCTGTTTCGATGAACAATTTCCCGAAGGCGGGGTGCGCGAAGTCGTCCTCGGGGCGCGCGAGCACGATCTCGGCGTAACTGGTCACCTCGATTTCCCGTGGCCGATCGCCCCGATTAGTGATCGATAGGCGCCGGACCTCCACGTCGTCCTCGGCCGACACCGTGACCTGGAGTTGGGTCTCGAAGTCGCCGTCGCGACACCGGTACGTAACCCTCTCGAGATCGAAGGTTGTCTCAAACTCTTCGGGTTCCTGACAAACCGGCTGATACGTCGGCGACCAGACATGGCCCGACCAGGGATCACGCAGATAGATACAGTGAGCGCTCGTGTCGACCGTCCGATCGGGCCGCCGCCTGGTGACCGCCAGTTCGCGCCAGGTGCTGAAGCCGCCGCCGGTATGCGTCAGCGCAGTGGTGTATCGGCCGTTGGATAGGAACTGCATGTGCGCGCTCGTCGTGTGAGGCGAGCGGAATCGTCGCGAGGCGAACACCGGCATGGAAGGCGCCGGAGCGGCGCCTTCGGCCGGACGCGACTCGGAGAGGATGGCCTCCCGCGGGACACGTTCCTGGAGCAGAAGCTCAGTAGCCTGCACCCGAGGGTCCGCATGAAACCGCTTCACGAAGACGTCGTCGCAGACCACATTCGCCAGCGCAACGAGGGACATGCCCTGATGGTGCGCGAAGAATGCACGGACCACGACGGGACGTGCGGCAGTCGATGCGGGCGCGTCCTCCCGGTCGGCTTCGAGGGGTCTGCAGTCGAGCGCCTCGTAATATCCGAATCGTCCAGACAGACCCGCTCGCGCGAGGCGCTCCAGGTTTGTCGCCGCAGCCGCCGGATCGATCAGGCTGGCGAGCGCCGTCGCGTAAGGTGCAATCACGAGCTCGTCGGCCAGCCCGCGTCTGAGCCCGAGCCCGGGCACGCCGAACGCTCGGTACTGATAGTTGCCGGCGCGGTCGGTGAACGCATATGCCGACTCCGAGATGCCCCACGGCACCCCCCGCTCACGGCCGTACTCGATCTGGCGCCGCACGCTGGCGCGGCAACTCTGATCCAGCAACGTCCCCGGGAAGGTGCGCATCAGCAGCAAGGGCATCAAGTACTCGAACATGGTCCCGCCCCATGACATGAGCGTGGCGCGCCCGTCCACGTTCGTCACCAGGCGTCCCAGGTGAAACCAGTGATGCTGTGGAACATCCCCTTTCGCAATCGCCACGAAGCTCGCCAGGCGCGCCTCAGAGGCGAGCAGATCGTAAAAGGCATTGTCGAACCGACCCGGACCCTCGGCGTCGGCGAGGCGGTAGCCGATCGAGAAGATGCGTCGGCGGCGGTCGTACAACATGTCGAACCGCATCTCGTCGGCCAGGCGTGACGCGCGCTGCGCGAGCGCCCTCAGCAGGTCACCGGGTGTCGTGCGGCTGCTACCCAGCGCACGCACGCTGGTGATCACCGTCTCAGACCAAAACGCTATGTCGCCCTCGTGCCCGGCCGGCTCGTGTTGGGCAAGCGTGTCTGCGGCGTTGGAGAGTTGTTGCGCGAGCGCCTCCAGCGGCGTCCGGCTCACGTCACGAGACTCGGCGCGCGCGTCTGCCAGGATCGCGCGCGCCAGGCCATTGATCGTCGTCAGTGTCTGCCGCTGCTCGCCGGCAAGCGTGCTCGACGATGACGCGGCGGCGAGAAGATCCGCCGCGTCGGCGAGTCCGGCGCGCAGCTGAGCGACGGTTTGTGGTCGCAGGGTGAGCGACGCCAGCCCCTGCGCGAGCGCCATCAGGGCCCCGGCAAGGTTGCCGCTGTCAACGGTCGAGATGTAACGGGGATGCAGCGGCGCACGTGTCGCCGTGTCATACCAGTTCAGGAAATGGCCCTCATATCGCTCGAGGCCTTCGAGCGTCGTCAGTGACCTGATCGAGCCGGACGATGAGCGCGTCGGTGGAGAGGTAGCCCAAATCGTGGGCGGCAAGCGTCGAGAGCAGCCCCATCGCCATGTTCGTCGGCGAGGTCCGCCGCGCCAGCTTCGGCCCATTGTCATTTTCCTGGTAGTTGTCTGGCGGAAGCCACCCCTCGGCTGACGTGGCAAACGTCTCGAAATACCGCCAGGTCTGCCGCGCTGTTCTGCGAAGGCGCGTCCGCTCGTTCCCGGCCAGCGGGCGGACGCGTGCGCCGACTGGCACACTCAGGCGGTAGGCGATGATCGGAGCGGCGGTCCAGAGGAGAAGGAATGGCGCCGCCGCAGGCAATGCGCTACCGCCCAGCGCTACCAGAGCCACAGCGATGAGAACCGCAATGATGGGACTGGACACCATATCTGCGAAAAATCGCCGCAGCGCCTTCTGCCCGCTCAGTCCTGTCGCCCGTGCTGCCGCGGTCGCCGCGGTTTCCCATTCGAGCAGCCGCCGTCGTGTGATCACGAGGCGCACGAGTGTCACGCCGATCGCGTGCGCGGTGTCAAACGCATGAAAGGCGAGAAATGTGACGCTGAGGAAGATCTGCGCGAGCGCCGTCGTTGTGTCGCGCCGCAGGTTGCCAAGGAACACCGGGACCGACTGCGATCGACCGGGACCGATGAGCAGCCGCGCGGCGAGAGGGAGGAGCTGTGACGCGAGCACCGTTGCGACGATCGCCGTCCAGAACCACCGAGGGGCCGGCAGAATGGTCCA
Organism: uncultured Acidobacteriota bacterium; assembly: GCA_963755695.1. Classification (GTDB taxonomy): domain Bacteria; phylum Acidobacteriota; class Vicinamibacteria; order Vicinamibacterales; family 2-12-FULL-66-21; genus QHWT01. The sequence goes on from CAVWLB010000001.1 coordinate 58,584, forward strand.
ACCGGCGACCGCGAGTGCGAGCAACGTTGGCGCGACCAGACTGCGCCGCAGGTTGTCCAGAATCTTCCAGCGGCTGATCAGCGGCAGGGTATTGCGTTTCAGTCCATGTCGGGAAGGAGCGAAGGGAAACAGCCAGGAGAGGATCTGCCAATCGCCGCGAATCCAGCGATGCTGCCGCCGCGCGTGTGTGAGCACACTGGCGGGGTACTCATCAACGAGTTCCACATCCGAAACGAGCGCCACGCGCGCGTTGAGCCCTTCGAACAAGTCGTGCGAGAGCAGGGTGTTCTCGGGCACCGAATCGTGCAGTGCCGCGGTGAACGCGTCGACGTCGTACAGGCCCTTACCCGTGAAGATCCCCTCGCCAAAGAGGTCTTGATAGGTATCGGACACTGCCGTGGTGTACGGATCGACGCCGGTGTGGCCGGAGTAGAGCCGGGCGAACAGGGAGCCCGCAGCGCTCGTGAACGTCACGCTGATCCGAGGCTGTAAGATGCCGTAGCCTTCGACGACTCGGCCGAGTCGCGGATCGAGTGTTGCCCGATTCAGCGGATGGCAGATGATCCCGATCAGCTCCCGTGCGGCATCGCGTGGAAGGCGCGTGTCGGTGTCCAGCGTGATGCAGTAGCGCACAGTGGGCAGGACGGAGAGATCGCCCACCTGGACCGCAAAGCTCGTGTCGGTGGCGCCGCGGAGCAGGCGGTTGAACTCCTCGAGTTTGCCACGCTTGCGTTCCCACCCCATCCACAGTCCCTCGGACTCATTCCATTGACGCAGGCGATGGAACAGGAAGAAACGGTCGGAGCGTCCATTGCCGTGCTTCAGGTTGAGTGCGTCGATGCCTGCGCGTGCGGCGTCGAGAATTCCGGCGTCCTGAGGCAGCGTCTCGGTCGCGGCGTCGCGAAAGTCGCTGAGGACGGCGAAATGAATGTGAGGGTCAGTGTTGCCGAGCGCCTGCACCTCGAGATGCGCCAGGAAATCGGCCACGTGTTCGGCGCGATCGAGAATCGTGGGCACGATCACCATTGTCCGCGCCGAGGGGGGCACAGCCTCGAGCTCGAGTCGCGGCAGCCGGCGTGGCGGGATCAGATAACTGATGATCCGCTGGAGTATCTGAATCGTGAGCTCGCTGGCAGGTATCAGCGTCAGCAGCGCAACGATTACGAGAGAGGCGCTGCGCCAGCCCTGCGCCTGCGCGTAGAAGACCGCGGCACCAACCAGGATGAGGGTCCCGACTAGGATTGCACCCAGGTAGGCAGTCGTTGCGTTTTGAAAGAACAGCCTGCGGACCCGCTCCGTTGGCCGAGGCAGCCAGGCCACGCTCTGCTCGAATGCCCGGCGGCCATTGCCAATCAGGTGATACCCAACGTGCGTACCGCGGGCATCGGGCGCCTTCACACCGATCTGCCGCGAGCGTTCGACGCTTTTGAGCGCGACGCGCAACTGGTCATCGCCCGTGGGTTCTGCCAGTTCCTCCACGGCGTGGCGATAGCGATCACGGCTCCGAAAATCCATGCCGCGATACACGCCGGCCGGATCACGCTGCAATACCTGCTCGACGAGACTGACGCTCTCGAAGAATTCGCTCCAGTCGAACGACGAGATCAGGCGCAGGCTTCCAACGAGGTTCGCCATCGACGCCTGCTCGGCTGCCTGGTGTCGGCCTTCGGACTGAATGGCGTCTTCGACGCCGCTTCCGCGTGCCGCGAGCGCATCATCCAGCTCGCGCCGCAGCACGGCGGCGGTCGCACCGTATTCCCGGGACCGTTGGAGCAGCCGCGTCACGAAGGTCGGATGGACCTCCGCCGGAATCCCGACGGGGGACATCACTCCTTTCTCGAGCGTGCGCGCCAGCAGGTCGGCGTGCCGTCGATGTGCACGGCCTTCGGCCTGGATGTCGGCTCGTGCGCGCAAGTGTTCGACGAGCGCGAGCTTGAGTGCGCTCGGCCACGCCCAGAGCTCCCCGATCGTCAGTGGTGTCACCGACTGGAACGCGGTGATGAACCGATGGAGCCGTTGCGCATCCAGGCTCCCGGCACTGCAGCGGATCAGCTCGAGCGCGAGTGCGTAGACCCGAGGCAGTCCCGCGAACTCGTCGGTGGCAACCATTGGAAGTCGCCGAAAGAACGAGGGGGGCAGATCGTGGTGGATGTCACGGGCCGCCGCAGAAATGATGTGGAAATTGTCGAGCAGCCATTCGGCGGCCGGCGACACGCTTTCTCGATGGGCGTCTTCGGCGAGTGCCGTATAGACCTCGCGCAACACGCGGGCGTCTTCCCTGAGCCGGCGCAGGTGCGCGCGGCCGTTGCCACGGCCACGGCGCGCGAGCGACAGGAGCGCAGCGAGACGCCTCGCGTGCTCCTCCAGCGGTCCAATTCCCAGGAGTTCGAGGCCGCCGCCAGCCAGTGCGCGTAGCGTAGTGGATCTCTCGTGTCGCACCCTGTGATCGTCTCCAGTCTCGCCGCGTTGAAATCACCCGCAATGTGCCGATGTCATCGTATACGCGTAACGGCGCTGGTGTAATGCTCGCCGGTGGTTCGGCTTCTGAGAGCGACGCGTCGCACCACGACCTCTGACAAGCAGTCGCACTCACGAGGAGAGACCAAGGAGTGATTCCAACTTCATCCTTCGAATTGCCGGGACGAGCGCGTGCGTGACCATGCGACGAGCCGACGCGTGACGTCGAGGCTCAACCGCAGGAGTGGGTCGCGGACTGACTGCTGAGGCGGCTGCAGATGGCAAATGATGATGGGATCCTTGCGGATCGCTGCAGACCGCGTGGTGTGGCGCGCGTTCTCGCAAGGCGTTTTGTCAGCCGTGGCAATGACCGGCAGGCTTCGAGACAAAGCGAAGCGGAATTCGACCGATGTTGGTTACCGGAACCGCGATCCGGCAATCGGGTGCAACGAACGGCAAAGGGCGGCTAAAGCCTTTGTTCCGGCCCGGGCGCCTTGCTCGAAGGACGGGAGGGCTGAGGAAGCCCTCCCGTCGGACGCCGTGCGCAAGTGTCTCGCCCGGGCAACTCCACCCGCAGTCGCCCTAGAGTCCGAGCACTGAGGCCGCTGCCTGAGCGACGATGGTGTGGGCCGCGCGCGTCGGATGGATCCCATCCCAGAACAGGTACTCGTCAGGAGCCTGACAGAAGAAGGGCTCATCGGACGGCATCACGCACGCCTGGCGAGCGTTCGTCAGCCCGTAAGCCTGCGGGTCCGCAACGATGTCGTTGAGCAGCTTGTAAGCATCGAGGCGGGCGATGCTGATGCTCGGAAGCACCGACAGCTGCGTCAGGACTCCGCTCAAACCGGCGTTGAACATCTGCGACAGACCCGTTGCCAGTTGTGCCGCACCTGGACTCACTTGGTCCAGCATGCGAAGTGCCGGAGTCAGCGCCAGGTTCGGCGGAAGCCAGACAAGAAACTCCCGGGCGCCTGCCTGGTACAGGACCTGGATGTTGTTCGCAATGGACGCGATGGCCTTCTGCAGAATCGCCTGCGCGGCGGCCGGGCCGCCGGTTTGATAAGCAACGATGGCATCACGGATGTCGTTGCTGCCCATTTCGACGACGTACAGCGCGTCCGTTGGAACGCCGCCACCATGATCGGCGAGGAACGCCTGCACCTGGTTCGAGAGATTGAAGTTGCGCCCGTCGTCGTAGGCGCGCGCGGCGCCGACGGCATAGTTGGTGGCCTTCAGACTGTCCGATGCGAACGCAGGCCGAACGCTGCCGGCCAGGCGCAGCGAGCGGGCGAACTGCTCGACCCACGTGGCGCCGTTGCTGAAATGGTGACCGCCGCGCGCGTAAGGAGCGCCGGGAACGAGCAGCGGATCCAGCAGGTAATTTGGCGGCGTGTTCGTGCCTCCGCGGAGCGCGAACGCATTCCCGGAGTCCGACAGGCTCGTGCCGAACACGACAATCGCTGAATAAGGCGCACGCTCCTGGCCGGATAGGCCGGCCGTTCCGAGGTTGAGGGCCACTGTGCAGGCCAGAAGCGTAACCAACCGAAGTCTCATGATCTCCTCCTTGAGTACCGTTTAGCGACAGACGGCGTTGAGTCCGCCTGCTGCGGAGTACTTCCGGAAGGAGACGGGAAGGTTACACGTGCGTCAGCGCGACTCGGCGCTGATCCGCTCGAGCAGCGCCTGGATCCGCGCCAGCCCCTCGCGATCGGCCGCCGCCCAGTCAACTGGGGCGGTGGGGTCAGAGAGGAGCACTCCGAACCCGAAATCCAGCAGATATGGCGCTCCGTCGGGTCTCGCGCTGAACACATTGCCCGGGACGACCGACCCGTGTGTGACACCTCGCTGGTGCGCTGCGTCGAGGATGTCTTGCAGCTGCCGCAGCCCGGAGCGGGCCCTTTCGGGGTGCAGCCATCCTGACCTGACGGACTCGAGCAGCGGCATACCCTGGCGGAACTCGGTCACGACGGAAGGGCATCCCATCTGGTCCACCCAGGCTGTAACGGGCATGACGATGGTCGGCGGACGCCACTCTTCGAGCTGTGTTTTCAGACGCTCGAATCGCTCGATAAATCCGGCCGGCGCCAGTGTGCGCCATCGCTTCAACCGCAACAGCCCTCGCGCGGTTGAGTCGCCGCGGACGAGAAACACGAGCGCAGCTTCGCTCTCGCCGAGGGGCACCTGAATCGTGAAGCTGCTGCCGGTCGCAGTTTCCATCCCTTGCGGCGACGCGAATGCGGCTTCGAGCAGGCACGCCGGACAGTGACCACGAACGGCAGCAGCGGCAGGATGACGCGAACAGTGATGACGGCTCACGTCGAGACCGCCCTGAGCAGTTCGCGCAATTCCGCGTCCACTTCCTGCTCGTCGGCCACGGTTTCCGCCACCTCGGCGCGAAGCATGGCTCCGTAGCGCTGCCGCAGGCGATGGACGGCCACCTTGACCGCGCCCTCGCTGAGCCCGAGGTCCGCTGCCACCGTTCGATAGGGCTGCAGGTCGGTACTGTCGGTCAGATACGGAAGCAGTGCGTTCGCCACGTCGGCCTTGCCGGAGGCGGCGTACTCGCCACGAAGACGTTCCAGCGCGCGCTCGAGCACGATTGCCGCCCACTTGCGATCGAACGCCCGGGCCGGCGTCTCCTCATCGCGGTGCTCGGCAACGAAGGCGCGTTCTGCTTCGGCAAAATCGAGCTGAAAGTGGACCTGCCGGCCGCCGCGGCGCGCCGCCGTATCGCGTTCGTATTCGTTAATCACGTAGCGCTTCAGCGCAGTCAGCAGAAACGCGCGGAAACGGCCGCGCGCCGGATCAGCGGATCGAATCGCCTGCGTTTGGAGAAGACGCGCGAAGAAGCCCTGCGTGAGATCCTGCGCAACTTCGGCGCGGTACCCACGGCCGCGGAGATAGCCATACAGAGGCGGCCAGTAGATCTCGCAGAGCTCGGCCAGCGCGGCGGATGCGCGATCGTCCGCGGTTCCACCGGCGGCGTTCACCATCGTCCAGCGGGTGGTAGCGAATCTCTCCGGTCTCGGCCCGTCCGTCACTGGAGGACCTGCTCAATACCGGCCAGGAAATCGTCAGCTGTCGCCGGGCGGTCCGAGCGATTGCGGGAGAGCGCACGCCGGAAGAACGCTTCGGTTGTCGGCGGAAGCGTGGGACCGCCACCGTGCTCGGCCGTCGGGCTGTCGTCGGAGTGCCCATAGCCGAAGCCGACCGCCTGTCGGAACGGATGCCGGCCTGTCAACATCTCGTAAGCGATGATGCTGACCGCCCACACGTCCCACGCGGGATTGACGTCATCACCAGCCACCTGCTCCGGCGCCATGTATTCGAGCGTGCCGACGAGCATGCCGACGCTCGTGCCGAACGCGGTGGAATCGGTAGGCGTCTGCTCGCCGTGGAGCGCCTTTGCGAGGCCAAAATCCAGTACCTTCGGAACCATCCCCGTCGCGTGACGCTGCAGGTAGATGTTCTCCGGCTTGAGATCCCGATGCACGAGCGCGCGCGCGTGCGCCGCGGCCAAGGCCGAACAGACGCCTCGAAGGATCTGGAGGGCCTCTGTACCATCCATTGGCGCGCCGGATGCCAGCCGTTCGCGAAGCGTGCTGCCTTCGAGCAGCTCCATCACGAGGAACGGCCGGCCGCTGCGCTCCACTCCGAAATCGTACACCCTGACGACGTGCGGGTGCGCGAAGCTCGCTGCCGCGCGCGCCTCGCGCCGAAACCGCGAGGCCAGATCGAGAGCGCTGGTCACATCATCCCGGATCACTTTAACCGCAACGGGACGTTCGAGCGCCGTGTCCATTGCCATGTAGACAGCTCCCATGCCTCCGCGACCGAGGCGCGACTCGAGCCGGTACCGGCCGTTGATCAGAATGGTGCCGCGTGTTCTCGTCAGCGCCTGGCGGTCGTCGGCGCAGAAGGCGGTCGCTCCCTCGTAGCAGCGACCGCAGCGTTCGCACTCGGCGATTCCCTGCTCCTGGTCAGACGAGCGCTCCAGCAAGGCGCCGACCGCGTGCGCAATCGCCGTCAGCAACTCGAGATCCTCCTCGTTGTACGGCTCCTCCGAGCGTCGCGGCCCCAGGACGATCAGCCCGAGCGGCAATTCGCCCGCAGAGAGGCCCGAGATCGGGACGAGGAGTTCGATCCCGTGTTCCAGCAGCAGGGCGCGTTCCTCCCGTGGGAGTTGATGACGAACCCAGGCGGTGTCACCGAGCGACAGCGCAAGTGGTTTCCGCAGGACGGAGAGCACCCTGATGACCGTCAGCGAGGTCGGCAGTGCGACCGGACCAGATTCGGGAACCTGCGCCGAGTCGCTGCTGAAGTTCGAGCTGGCGGGCAGGTGAGTCAGGACACTGACGAAGATCGGGTGCAAGGCCTCGTCGATTTGCTGCACGATCGATGGGGCAATGACATCGAGGCTCGACGCGCGTCCCACCTGCTCCGCGATGCTGGTCAACAGCCGGTGTGCGTCGTAGCGTTCACGGAAAAACTGGCGGTCCACCCGCGTCAGCCACTGCTCACGGCGGGATCGCACGAGCAGCAGTGCTCCAGCAATCAGCAGGTACCACCACCCGCGTGTCGTGATCAGCGACACCAGCGGCTGATCGCGGTGGACGATGACATCGGCGAGAAGCAACGCACCAAGGACGGGGACGAGCGCGTCGACTGACCTTCGCGCGAGCGCGTGCCGCAGTCCCTGGCGGATCATGAGGCGGAGATCGAAGAGCCGATGACGCAGGATGGCGTAGGCGAACGATGCCGGCATCGCCAGGAATACGAGCGCAAGCAGCGTCATGTGGCTCGTCGCGAAAATGCCCGCGCCAGGGTTCAGCCAGTAGCCGGCGATGATCCCGGCCCCCGCCGTCGCGCCGGTAGCGATTCCGAAAATCAGCACGCCGATGCGGCGCCGATCGGTCACCGTGCTCGCAGCGCGGCGATGGAACACCAGCAAAGCGAGTGCGACCGCCGCGTAGGCGACGTTCGCCAGGAACACGCCCGGTGCGGCATCGCTGAGTCCGGTTGGTGGCCCGAGTTCCCGCATCAGCTGCACACCCCAGGACACACGCCACGCCATCACGAGCGCCGCAGGGATCAGGGCGATTGCGATCAACCGCTTCGGCCAGATTCGGCCCGGAAAAATCGACGCGAACGCGAATAGTAGCGGTCCAGCGGCCCCACTGTTCGCGAATGGCAGCCACAGGAGCCCCTCCAGCCAACCCGGCAGCGCTTGCCAGAAGACGCCCAGCCGCATCGGAAGCGCCAGCGAGATCGTCGCGAGCGAGGCGAGCAACAACGACCCGAGTAGCGCTGTGCCCTCGAACGATCGTCTGAACGCGACGAGCATGGCGAACGCCAGCGTGCCGAACTGCACCAACCGGAACGCCAGCACGCCCGGGGCCTGCGTCGTACGACGCCACTCCTCGACGCCCGCCGACAGCGGCAGGGCTACGGTGAAACGGTGACCGTTTCTGTCCACTTGGAGAACGAATGGCCGCGATGGGTCGAATTGCAGCGTCGCCCGCTGCCAGTCGGTATGGCCGAGGAGTATCTGACCGTTGGCGCTGACGATCTGATCGCCGTCGCGCATGCCGGTGCGAGCGGCAAAGGATTCTGGATCAAGGTTCGAAACCGTCGCCCGTCCACCCTCAAATTGCGGCACGAATCCGCGCGGCGCAACGCGCAGGATGTCGCAGGTGAGAAGCAGCGAGAGGTAGAGGAGGTGGGCGGCGGCAGCTACACCAATGCCGGCGCGAACGAGCGCCGGGCCCGGGGCACCGATAGATTCAGGACCGGACGGAGTTGGACGCTCGCTCGCCACGCACCGTCCGACCGCGGGCACGACCTTGCCGGCGTTTCCCCAATGATCACCCCTCCAAGCTCGTGCCCTCAGATGCTCCGAGGAGCGGCCAGCGTTGACCCGTGCCAGCGAAACTTTACTACAGGCATTCGCCGAAACATAGCTCGGCCGCAGGCCGTAACCTTGCCGGCCGGACCCTGTATATCAGTGCAGCGGTGATTCGCGGGTGTTGCCGTCGCGGAGCGACCTCTGAATTCGCGCGTTCTCGATTCGGAGCCGTTCATGACCCGTGCCGTCGCTTCGTCGCCTCACGAACCGTTCGACTACTGACCGCGGGTGTGAAGATGACCAACAGATTGCTGAATCACATTGTGCTGTGTTGTGCCAGCCTGCTGCTGATCGTGTCCGCAACGGCCTCCCACGCCCAGGACGCCGCACCGGCCGCGCGCGCCCACGCCGTCTACGTCGAACTGCTGGGGAATGGCGGCGCCTACTCTGTCAATTACGAAAGAGCGTTGACGCCGGCCCTGCGCGTGCGCGTCGGCGCCGCATCCTGGACGGCCGAGAGCTTCTGGAGTGACGCGGAGACACGAATACAGACGTTCCCGATGATGCTGCATATGGTTTCCGGCGGCGGCACTCACCACCTGGAGACAGGCATCGGCGTGCTGCCCGGATACCGCGGTCGCGACCGTGACTTCGGAGTGTCGGGTGGGTTCGTGTCACTGATCGCGTTGGTCGGCTATCGGTATGAGCCTCCGACGCGCCGGTTCGTCTTTCGTACCGGATTCACACCTTTCTACGGGCTTGGTCAGTCATCTAACGCGTACCCCGATGAGGGATTCCTACCGTCACTGGGGCTCAGCTTCGGTGCCCGGTTCTGAGAGGCTCCGGGGTTTACTTCAGCGCGGCGCCAACTTCTTGGCCGCCTCACGTTGCACGCGGGCCAAGGCGGCGGGAATGACCATGGCGGTTACTTCCAGCGTGTCCACTGTCGCGTCAGGCCAACTCGATGACATCGGCTTGCAGGGCGATTCGTAGGTCAGGGCATATCGGGCGACATCGCCGTCGGTGTTCCGCCAGTCCTCCACGAGTTGCAGGACACAGGTCTCGGAACGCTTTCGACCGTCGACAGAAGACGACCAGTGGCGCGGGATCTCCTGCTTATGATCTGGATCAAGATAGTCATTGTCGAGGATGCGGAAGCCAGCATCCTGAAGGGTACGCGTCAGGTCATCACGGATTCTAACCGCCGGGTATTTCTCTTGAACGCGATACGTCACCTTGATTTGCCCAGACGCGAGCCGGGACTCCCCCAGGTCACGTGCGCCCTCGGGGACAAATATGACTTTCGGAGCTTCCTTCGGGGTGCTCGATGTCGCACAGCCTGCGACCGTTGCGATCAATGCGATACAAGCGATTGGCCTGGTCACGAATCGGTACTTTCGCGGCTCAGAGCAGCCTGACCCGTCCAAGATCGCCAATGACGGCCTAGAATTGCCTCTGCAGTTTGTGGCCTCCCACTGCGAATGACGAAGACCACGAGATTCTCGGACGTGATCTCTATTGTGGCAGTAAATGAAGGGGCTACTGAAGCACGGCGTCAAAGAAAACAGGAAGCGGCGGCGGCTGAGCCGCAAGGCCGGCTCAGGTTCCAGATCGTTTGGGTGCGTCCACTGCTCAGCACATCTCTTGTCCTCGAAGCTGTCGTTGTCCTTCTAAAGCCAGGCCGCGCCCTCGCGATACACCGGCGCTAATATCCCGCAATGAAACTTCGGCCCACGGCCCTGCTCTGGCTCCTATTCGTCTCCGCCTGCGCACGGCCGGCGGCGCAACAGCCGTACGATCTCCTCATCACCGGGGGCTCGGTGCTGAACGGCGAGGGTACTCCCGCCGTGCGAGCGGACGTGGGGATTCGCGGCGGGCGCATCGCAGCCGTCGGCGATCTCAGCGGCGCTGCGGCGACACGTCGGATCGATGCGTCGGGCCTGACGGTTGCGCCCGGCTTTATCGACATCCACAACCACTCGGACTACACGATCCTCGTCGAACCCAAATCCGAGAGCATGATTCGGCAAGGTGTCACGACGATGGTGCTGGGCGAGTCGCGGTCCGCGGGACCGATCAAGGCGGGGAGCGAAGAAGCGCGCGCTCGAGCCGACGGTGTCACGATCGACTGGACGACACTCGGCGGGTACTTCGCGAAGCTCGAACAGAAGCATATGTCGACCAACATCGCGTCGTACGTCGGCGAGGAACAGGTGTGGACCTACGTGAAAGGCTACGGCCAGTCGCCGGCGACCCCGCAGGAGCTCGACGAGATGAAGCGGCTCATCGCGGAGGCCATGAAAGACGGCGCGATGGGTCTCTCGACCGCGCTGCTGGAGCCCCCTTCGAGCTTTGCGACGACGGCCAATCTGATCGAGCTGGCCAGGACCGCAAAACAGTACGGCGGCATCTACTCATCGCATATCCGTGATGAAGGCGAGGGCGTCTTTCGCGCGATCGACGAAGCCATCCAGGTCGGCAAAGGCGCCAGGATTCCCGTCGATATCATCCACATGAAGATCGCGCACAAGAAACTATGGGGCCGCGCAAACGAGATCGTCGCGATGGTGCAGAAGGCGCGCGACGAGGGGTACGACGTCCGCGCCAATGTGTATCCGTACACCGCGGGTCAGAACAATCTGTCCTCGATCGTTCCGCCGTGGGCTCATGGCGGCGGCCGCGAGCAGATGCTCGAACGGCTCAAGGATCCGTCGGCCCGCAAGCGCATGCGCGAGGAGGTCATGAACGGCCTGCCGGACTGGTACAACCACTACCTCGCGACCGGCGACGGGTGGGCCGGAATGCTCCTCGTGTCGCTCACGAACGAGCGCAACAAGCCGTTCCAGGGCAAGCGCATGAGCGAGTTGATTGCCGCGCGCGGCGGCCATCCGGCCGACGTCCTGTTCGACGTGCTGTTGGAGGAAGGCGGCAGCGTGCCGACCGTGTTCTTCCATCACTCCGAGCCGGACATGCAGCTGATCATGAAGCAGCCATGGACATCGATCGGCTCTGACGGCAGCGCGGTGAACCCGGACGGCCCAACCGGCCGCACGCATCCGCACCCCCGCTACTACGGAACGTTTCCGCGCGTGCTCGGACGCTACGTGCGCGAGCTGAAGGTGATCACGCTGCCGGAGGCCGTCAAGAAGATGACCAGCATGAACGCCGACAAGCTTGGCATCAACGATCGAGGGCGGTTAAAGGAAGGTTTCGCCGCCGACGTGACGGTCTTCGATCAGGACCGCGTGATCGATCGCGCGACGTTCGAACAACCGCACCAATTCCCAGTTGGAATCAAGTACGTCATCGTCAATGGCGTCGTCACCGTCGACAACGAGCGTCATACAGGCGCGCTGGCAGGGCAGGTGATCTATGGGCCTGGCAAGCGGCGGGCTGGGCCTCGTTCGTGAGACGAGCGCCACCACCCGCCACTGGAATCTTCCGTCTTAGCCCCAGGACATCTGGAGGTGCCGATGAGTAGCCTGGGACGGGGCCTCGCACTCGGGGCCGATCCCGCGGCAGTACCGAGGGCTGATCATTCGGCGCTGTGCGATGGTCGCGGTTGCTGGCGTTGCGATTGGTACGGTTCTGGGGTTGCTGTTGACGCGAATTCTCGCGTCCATGCTGAACGACGTGAACCCTACCGACCCATCGGTGTTCCTGGCGAATGCGGCAACGGTTGTTGCCGCCTCCATGGCCGCCTGCTACGTTCGGGCGCGAGCGGCCGGCCGTGTCGACCCGGGGCGGGTTCTGCGCAACGAGTGACTCGACGGGTCGATAGCGCGACCTTTAATTGCGTGCGAGAGACATATTTGCAGTGTCGACCTAAGTGGACGGCATGATTATGGCGGCGTAGAGCGACGCACGCCGGTAGACCGACGGCCATGAGCGCAAGATCCTGATCGACGAATAGCCGGTAGATGAGAAAAGGGCCCTCAATCTGGTCTGGCTTACCGGGTACGGCACCCATCGGCTGGCGTCGCTCGTGTCGTATTCCACGATCACAAATCGGCGCCGCAATGTCATCCGCGGCTCGCACGCGCGAATGAACGCTGACTGATCGGTGACGTAATGGAGCGAGTTGGCCATGAGGATGCCGTCCAGATCGCCGAACGGCCACGTCTGGTTCATGAAGTCTCCACGGTGCGTCTCGATTCGGACGTCGTTGTGCGCCGACGGAATGTTCCGGAGGGCGGAGGCATCGCGGTCCATGGCGTGAATGGTGCTGCTTGCGGCCAGCAGCGAGGCCAGTGCGAGGGTAAAGGTGCCTTCGCCGCATCCGAGATCGGCCCAAGTCGTGGGGCCGAGTGCCGCCACGTCGCTGTCTGCGAGCAACTCGACCGCGTCAGGCAACAGCATCGACGCATCATAGCAATGCCGTCGGCCTACGACCGAAGGATGAAGTTTGCGATCCGCAGCGCGTCGACATGTCCTACAAGCAAGCAGTCGCGCCGGCGATCACACCTCGGGTTCATCCGGTCGATCACGATCGCAAGCGCGCACCGCTCCTTCACGTACTGACGCAGGCCGGGGCAGTCAGGCGCTCGTCTTCTACAAGACCCAGCGCAGTGCCGATCGCGTCGGCGATCTTCTCGAGCGTGCGAAGGTGAAGATCGCCGTCATCCACGGCCGGAAGAGCCAGTCGCAGCGGACCGCTGCGTCGCCGACTCAAGGCCGGCCGAGTCACTCGCGTATCCGTCGGAGATCCTGAATCAGCGCATCTGGGCTCGGGGCGCGTCCGAGAAACGACGCGAGCACTTCACGGGTCGGCCTCTCGAGTCCGAATCGCAGCAGTTGCTCCGATACCCACCCATACCAGCCGGCATCACCCGCTGCGAAAGGTCCCCTGATCTGGACGATGCGCGATCGGAGGTCCGCGGTGACGGCCGCGCCGAGCCCGTAGTTCACCATGTACCCCGGCGCATCGACCAGCTGACCACGCACCGCCCACCACGACCACTCGGGGTGAGGAACGACATGCAGGTACCTCGAGGTCAGGTCGGTCCACACCGCATTGGGGTTTCCGGCCGGATCGCGGAGCATGCGTATTTCGAAGAGCCCCCATGCCACGTCGAGAATAACCGCGTTGTACTTGGCGCGAATCGAGGCGCTGCCTGGTGCCTCGATTCCCAGGTACTTCCGCTGCCACACAGCCTCGTAGAGCTCGAGGGCCGGCACGTCTCCCCATGCTTCAGTGAAGACATCGCTGTCGGGCCAGTCCTCGAAAGCCGGCCGAGTTCGGATTGAGGCGATGTGAATCGCGTGGCCGGTCTCGTGGAGCAGCTCCCCCAAGTTGTCGAAGCCACCCTCGCGGTATGTTGCCGATACACGGGCCACGGCCGGCTTCCACACGCCACCGGCGGTGAAGCCGCGGAACAGAAACGAAGTGTACGCGACCGGATCTTTTCCAGGGCGCGGCGTCAGATCGTAGTGGACGCGCAGCGCTGACGGGTCGGCACCCAGATCGCGGTAGTAGCGGTCGTTGATCTCGCGCATGCGTGCGGGCGGGATCGACGGCGAAAGCAACCGGCTCGGCTCGCCGCCAAAGTAGCGGAAATCCCACGGCTCGACGGGATCGGTCGGAGTCGCCTCTCGCCAGGCGTCCAGGATCGCGACGAGCCACTGCTCGGTCGCGGCGGCGTCGATGCCGAGGCCGCTCGCGGCAGCGTGTAGCGCGCTATCCTCCGTTGCCGGTTCCGCAGCGGCGAGCGCGACGAGGCGTCGGTAGGGACTCGCGGCATCACCCTCGCCATTCACCGCGCGCCACAGCGGTTCCATTGCCAGGAACAGCATCTTGCGTCTCCCGGGTTCCGGGATCGTCGCGAGCTCCCCCAGGGCACTCAGTCGATCGAGTGTTCGGCCTTCGAACTGGATGCGACCGGCGGCCTCGGCGAAGCATGCGACGAGCGTTCGCTTCAACTTCGCGAGTGGCAGCTCGCTCGAGCGCACGGCCTCGCAGGGTGGAAGTCCCTGCGGTGCGGTCGTAGTTGCGGCGGTCTCGAGCGGGGAGAGATCGCGCTCCAATGCGCGGCGCATGGCGTCTGCCGCCCGCCGATCCTCCGGAGCGAGAGATACGGGGGATAGCGCGCCGAGTCTCGCCGTCACGACGCCTCGACGTTCCGAATACAGGCGCTGCCACTCTGCCAGAGTGCGGTGGCCTCCCGCTCCTGGAAGCTGCGACTCCAGCGCGTCGATGGCATCTTTCGCGTCGCGTAAGCCTGCGTAGGCCGTCTCTACCACGTCGATCGAGGGAGCCGGTAAGCCGCTATGTACGGCAGCTATGCAGGCGGAGGAGAGTAACGCGGCGCCACACCCAAGGACCTGCACCTGCCGCGCGAATTGCCTTCGCCGCTTGCGTGGAGGGAGTATCCGACTCCGGCAGGCAGGCCATAGACGTAGCAGCTCGTGCCGCCGTTTCGCATCTACCGGTTCGTATGCTTTCATCCAGGCGCTGCATCCGTCTTGCGATTATAAAACCCGTCGCATCGCGAATCGCCTGGTGTTCGAAGAAGGCCTGAGGCCGGTGACGTTCGGCGTGGCGGCGGGGCTTGCGGCGTCGATCGCGCTCGGACGGGCGATGGCGAGCCTGCTGTTCGATGTCAGGCCCACTGATCCCGTGGTGATGGCGGCGGCATCAGCCGTCGTGTTGCTGGCGACCGTCGTCGCGTGCGTCGCACCGGCGGGGCGTGCCGCTACTGCCGACGTGCGAACCGGTAGCGGACGGCGCTGACAACTGCCGAGGCGCGACGCTGGTTTGTGCCAGCACGCAAATCTTAATTGCCACTTGCCAGATTTGGCCCACTCCTGAGCGTCGCGTCACGGGTCAACTCCGCCGACAGCGACTGTCGCCGGCGCGTGCCGCCTCGATCCTCGCGATGTCGATCTTCTTCATGTCATCATCGCATCCATCGCGCGCTTGGCGGCGGTGCCGGGGATCGTTCATCGGCGCGTTTGACGTCTGCAAGGACCAAGGAACTGTGGGCCTACTAGTGAACAGCGGGTCGCCGAGTGGTGTCCGTCAACACTAGGGCGTTTTTCAGATGCGACCTGTTGTTCCAACGGCTTACACTTACGTCCCAATCGGTTGAGGAATCATTGAGAAATCGCGCGGCTTGCTTGCTTTTCATTTGCGTTCTGGGAGGATTGGCAGCCGCCCAGACATCGACGCTACCCGAACTGCGAACAGCGGCCGCGACGATGACGCCCGGCAATCTGCTGCGCCATATCCGGGAACTTTCCTCTGACGCGTACGACGGCCGCCTGCCTGGCACGCCTGGCGAGGAAAAGAGCGTCGCATATGTCATCTCGCAGATCAAAGGCATCGGCCTCCAGCCTGGCACACCGACCGGCGGCTTTGTGCAGAAGGTGCCTTTGTACGGTACGCGCTCGCGAGGCACCCTCGCGATCAGCGCTGCCGGCAAGGCCATTTCGATGTCGCCGGCTGAGGACTTCGTCCTGTGGTCGAATTTACCCGACGAGCGGATCGAAGTCCGTGATTCCGACGTCGTCTTTGCCGGCTACGGAGTCCTAGCGCCCGAATACAAATGGAACGACTACGCCGGTATTGATGTAACCGGGAAGACTGTCATCGTCATCACCGGCGATCCGCCAGTCGCCGACCCCGGTGACTCCACCAAACTGGACGAACGTGTCTTCTTGGGCAACGCCCTGACCGTCTACGGCCGAACCGGAACAAAGCTGGCGACCGCGTTCAACCACGGAGCCGCCGCAGTGCTCCTTGTGCCGCCCGTCCAGCCGTCTCGTTACGTTTGGGAAAACAACGCGCGCGAGAACATGACCCTGCGTGACGGCAACGAACGCCGACAGTTAAAAGCGCAAGCTCTTGTCAGCATCGACAAAGCCGTCATGATATTCGCTGCCACCGGCAACGATTTCGAAAGAGCACGCGCCGCGGCAGCCACGCCCGGCTTTCGGGCCGTCGCACTTTCTGCGCGCGTTGCCATAACAGTGACCAACCAGGTGCGCAGGTTCGAATCGCAAAACATTCTGGCCAAGATTGAAGGCAGTGATCCGGCTCTCAAGAACGAGTACGTGATTTACAGCGGCCACTGGGACCACCACGGTCGGGAAGGGAATCGGATCTTTCACGGGGCGAGCGACAACGGTGCCGGAACCGCCGGCGTACTTGAACTTGCCCGTGCCTTTCGTTCGCTCAATCCGCGACCGAAACGCACCATTGTCTTCCTCTGGCCGACGGCCGAGGAAAAAGGACTATTGGGATCGCATTACTACGTCACCCATCCGGTCTATGCTCTCGCCTCTACCGTCGCGAATATCAATCTCGACTATTTCAGCAACTGGGGATGGGGACGCACCAGAGATTTCAGCATCGTCGGTATCGGCAATTCCACGCTGGACGATCTCACGGCCGAAGCCGTTCAACGCCAGGGCCGCATCCTGACCGGAGATACGGCGCCTGAGATGGGCTTCTACTTCCGTTCCGACCATTACGAATTCGCCCGAGTCGGCGTCCCATCACTGGAAACCAGTCCAGGGGTCGACCATGTCGGGAAACCCGCTAGCTTTGGAGAAATGAAACGCGCTGGCTATATCGCCAACGACTATCACAACGCATCGGACGTGATCAAACCCGATTGGGATCTACTCGGCGCCGTGGAAGACCTCCAGATTCTGCTCGAAGTCGGCTACCGCGTCGCTCAACAACCCGACCGCCCCACATGGAAGTCGGACGCGATTTGGCGCCCGCGGCCGTTACGGTAACCTGTGCTGCCACGAGTCCTCGCGGGCCCGAGTGGCCACGTGTTAGCGCACCCACCTGCGTCAAGCTGAGAATTGATCGCTGGCGAGGCCGGCACACGCGCTCCGCGCCGCCGGTTTGCATTTTGCAGTGTCCCTCGCCGGTCTCCAGGCGGTCTCCGCGGTCGCCGCGGAAACAGCCGGTTTTTCACCCTAAATGAAAGGGCCCCATGCGTATGCACCGGGAACAGGTCGCGACGCTTACGGCGGTGGTAAGCTCGCTGACGACCCTCGTCTGTTGAGCGTTGCCAATATTTTTCGTGACCCTAGGTCTAGGGTCCGTCGTTGCGTCCGCCGTCTCGATGGCGCCCTGGCTCGCCATCCTGAGTCGCCAGAAAGTCCTCGTCTTTGGGCTGTCAGCGGCGTTGCTGTCGCTCAATTTCTGGCTGGTCGTGGTGCGCCCGAGACACTGCGCGCCCGGAGAACCCTGTCACGTGGACAGCCCGATGATGCGCTGGAATCGCCGTCTGTTCTGGCTATCGACGACCATCTTTGTGCTCGCCGTGATGCTGACGTTCGGCTCTGAGCTGGCACTCCAACGGTCTTTTAGAGGAGATGGAATGCGTCGGTTGCTGAGCGTCTGCATCCTCACCCTTTTCCCGACGGCTGCGTACGCGTCCGGCCACGGACCGCTCTTCGGCGGCGCAACCCCCACACTGGGAAGAGGAGGGTGGCAGCTCGATCAGGCGTGGATGGGACGCCATTGTGAGCGCCCTGATGTGACCGATGAACAGATGTTCCGTACGATGCTGAGTGTCGGTATCACGGAGGATCTGCAACTGTCGGTGTCCATGCCGATTCCTCTGCAGACCCCAACGATCTTCATGCCGAACGGTCGAATGATGTCGATGATGTCGACCGATCGCGTGTTCGAATCGATCGGGACCTGGCGATTCCACCGGCGCCCGACTGGCTCAGGCGGTCGCAAAGAGTCGGCGCTCACTGGTGGTTTCTCCATCCCATATCAAGACCACTTTCCCGATGGAATGCGGTCTGCCCCGGCAGTCAGCCTGGCGGCGGCGACCGGGTACGCATCACGAGCGCATTATTTCTGGGCGTCGGCCGGGTACCAGCGTCGGATGCCCAATCAGGGTGACAAGCTGGGAGATATTGTCTACGGCAGTCTCGTCTACGGATACCGGCCACCGGCGCTGCGCCTCGAATACCCGAAACCCGATTTGCGATTCTTTGCCGAAACCACATTCGAGCATACGTCGATGGCCCAACACCACACGCTGGACGTGCTGTATACGGGTGGCACCGGTGTGTTCGTGGGCCCTACCGCGCTTTTGCTGTATAAGGCCTACGGGTTGCAAGGCGGCATACTGTTTCCTGTATATCAGGAGACGAACGGATTTCCCGAGCGATTCCGATTCGCGGTGAATTTCAGTTACTTCTTCTGGATGAAGTGAGAGGATCTCTTCGTGCGATCAACACCGACGATGATCGTCATCTCAATGCTTGCTGCGCTGGTTCTCGCATCGACATCGGCCGATGCAGAGTTTCGCCGCATCGAGATGAAAATCGCAGGGATGGATTGAGCCACGTGCGCCCACGCCGTGCGCGTGGCCGTGCTGAAGCTGGACGGTGTCGAGGGAGTGGACGTGTCTCTGCAGCGGGGCGTGGCCGACCTGCGGCTGCGGCCGGAAAACCGCGTCACCATTCAGCAGCTTCGAACGCTGATCAAGCGCAACGGTTTCAATCCCGGGTCCGCCACCGTTGAAGTCGCAGGACGTCTCACCACGCGCGGCACCACCCCGGCGATCATCATCACCAACACTGATCTGGTGCTCCCACTCGTACCCGATCCCACCGCGAAGGAGGCGATGCAACACCTTCAGGAACGCGGCGCATCAGGCAGCGCCGAGGATGTACTCGTCACCGGGGTTCTCGTTGAAGGGACCGCAAAGGAAGGCGACCACATCGAGCTGCGGACGATCCAGACGTTACCCAGTGATCCCAAAGCGGCCTTGCGGTAATCCTCTCCGACGATCTCAGCAACGTGCGCCCGCTCGAGACCAGCCTGAGGCGGTGCCGGCGTGAGCTGTGCCGATCGCCGGCGTCGGATTTACACAGCTGAACGGAGAAAATTGGCGGTTGCGCCACACTTGAATTGCTCAAATAAGTCTAGATCCGCAGGCGGTTAGTCCTTTGCCGCGCCGTTTTTCGCTTGACCGTCGGACCATGGCTCTTGTGGCAGGAAACGTGCTGTCTGAAGAGCCGCAGGATGCCAGATCGCCTAGTGTCGGCGGTCGAAACAGCCGCGCTACTCGCCGCGATTGTCGAATCCAGCGACGACGCCATCATTAGTACAGACACCGATGGCATTCTCCGGTCGTGGAATCGCGCGGCAGCACATCTGTACGGCTACAGCGCCACTGAAGCGCTCGGGCAACCAAATCGGCTGATCATTCCTCGCGATCGGTGGCCGGAAGAGGACGACATCATCCGTCGCGTGCTTCACGGCGAACATGTTCGGGCCGTCGAGACGGTTCGGGTCCGCAAGGACGGTACCCGTGTCGATGTCTCGCTGACCGCGTCGCCGATTCGCTTTCCCGATGGCCGCATTCTCGGCATCTCAAAAATCTCGCGCGATATTACCGAACGAAAGCGCATTGACGAGATCAACGCCGAAGCGCTCGAGGCGTTTCGTCGACTCGCGATCGTTGTCGAGTCATCAGACGACGCGATCGTAACGAAAGACCTTGACGGCATTATTCGGTCCTGGAATCCGGCCGCGGAGCGCATGTTCGGCTACACCGCTGACGAGGCGCTCGGACACTCCATTCGAATGATCGTTCCATCAGACCGCCAGGACGAGGAGACAGCCGTTCTCGACCGAATCAGCCGAGGCGAGAAAGTTGATCATTACGAAACGATCCGGCGTCGCAAAGACGGAAGCTACGTGCCGATCTCATTGACGGTCTCCCCGATCCAAGATCGGCTCGGCACAGTCAGCGGCGCCTCGAAGATTGCGCGCGATGTCAGTGAGCGGAAACGGGCCGAAGAGGCGCGTGAGCGCGAACATCGGCGCGCACTGTTCTTTGCCCAGATCGCGGAGACGTTGTCCACTTCTCTTGACTACGACGAAACGCTCAACCGCGTCGTCGCGCTCGCCGTCCCGACCATTGCCGATTGGTGCGCGGTCGATGTTCTGCAGGCTGACGGCGAAATTGCGCGGTTAGCCGTGGCGCACATCGATCCGGCCAAAATCGAACTGGGTAACGAGGTGCGGCGGCGCTATGAGGATCCGACGGGGCCCTATAGCGTCCCGCATGTCGTTCGAACGGCCACGCCGGCGATGACTTCGGAGGTGACCGACGAGATGATCGTCGCCGCCGCGCGCGGTGATCTGGAGCGCATCGGCTTGGTCCGCTCGTTGGGGCTCAAATCGTACCTGTGCGTGCCGCTGACCGCCCACGGACGTGCGATCGGTGCACTCACACTGGCAACCGCGGAGTCAGGTCGCCGCTATACCGAGGATGACCTCCGACTTGCGCAGGACATTGCGTCACGCGCCGCGCTGGCGGTGGAGAATGCCCGATCGTATGAGCAGGTGCAGCGTGCCAATCGTCTCAAGGACGAGTTCCTGGCGACACTGTCTCATGAACTCCGCACGCCACTGAACGCGATTTCGGGATACGCGCGCCTCGCGCTGGGCGGGGTCGTGACCGGCCAGAAATTAGCGCAGGCTCTGCAGACCATCGATCGAAATGCCACGGCTCTGACCCAGATGGTTGAGGACATGCTGGATGTCTCGCGGATTGTCGCTGGCAAGATGCGGCTCAACGTGCAGCCGGTCGAAGTGCCTCTCATCCTCCATGAAGCGATCGAAACGATCAAACCGGCCGCCGATGCGAAACGAATCAAGCTCCAGTCGGTGATCGATCCTCAGGTTGGGCCGATTTCGGGCGATCCCGATCGCCTGCGACAAATCCTCTGGAACCTCCTGTCCAATGCCGTCAAATTCACGCCCAAGGAAGGGCACGTACAGGTGCGGTTGGAGCGAATCAATTCGAGCGTCGAAATCACGATCAGTGACACGGGGGTGGGCATCGATGCTGACTTTCTTCCGCACGTGTTCGAGATGTTTCGTCAGGGCGATGCTCGCAGCACGCGGCAACACCTGGGCCTCGGATTGGGTCTCGCCATCGTACGGAATCTGGTCGACCTCCACGGAGGAACCGTGTACGCGTCGAGCGGCGGGCCTGGCACGGGAGCGACATTCCGCGTGAGATTGCCGGTGATGATCGTGCATCCCGAGCTGCGAGAGGAAAAGCGCGTTCATCCGCGGCACGAGCGCGCCCCGTCCTTCGAGCGTCTGCCGGACTTGAGCGGCACCCACGTCCTAGCGATCGACGACGAGGCGGATGCGTTGAGACTGCTGGTCGACATACTCGAAGCCGCCGGCGCGAGAGTAACGACGGCGACGTCGGGCGCCGCCGGGTTCGAAAAGCTTCGCGCATCACGGCCCGACGTGATCTTGACAGATCTGGGAATGCCGCTGATGGATGGGTTCGAACTGATCCGACGATTACGCGAGTCATCCGATCGGCGCGTACGCGAAATTCCGGCGGCAGCGCTCACAGCGTACGGACGATCCGAAGACCGCGCCAGGAGTCTGCAAGCTGGCTTCGAGATGCATTTGGGAAAGCCGATCGATCCGATCGAATTGGCGTCCGCCGTAAAAGCGCTCGCACGCCGCCGTGCAGCTGGCGCCGAACAATCATGAGCTCGTTCGCAGTTCGTCGCTTCCGTGGTGTCGACGTCGCGGCATCGGTCGCAAGGCTATTCGGGAATCGCGGCAACATCTACCGCTGCAATCAGTGCAGAGTGTTCAGTCCGGATAGAACCTCGACACCCCGGCGAGATGGACCGAAGTAGCGAACGATCGGCGGTATCGTGGATGCGATCACGCCAACTCCAAAGAGTGCCATCAAGAACGGCATCACACGCTGTGGCTCGCTACAGGCCACCGCGCAGAACCCGGCGCCCCACAGAGGGAGCGCGAGCTCACGACGAAGCACAATCGGCGTGTTAAACCACATTCTTGCCGGCGCATCGGTACTTAGGTCTTTGGCCGAACCGCCTTCTTGCTGGAAGGGTCAGCATTGTCCCCGCGAGGGCTCGTCAGCTTTGTCGCGGCCACCTGCATCCGGAGTTGAGCGGACGGCCCCATCAACCTCGTCGCGCGACCGATCATCCATGAGGCGTTGAGGTTGGCGAGCTCGCACCATTGGTACAGCATCGGCGATCCAGCCAGAAACCCACGGGCGCTCTCGCGATCTGCGTCTGAAGCACCGGAGGCCGAGAGATCCCGCACGGCCTGCTCGATGACGCGCACCGCCAGATGACGACACGCCGCATCCGGGGGCATGGGCGCTTGCCTCGTGACGTATTTCATCGCTGCTCCTCGCACTCGCCAACGCGATCGTTTCGGACAGGACTCGGGTGGGGTGTGAGGGAAGTCATGAGAGCTCCCTTCGGGGCGCACCTGCTGTCGAGGACGAGACTGAGCGGGGCACCTGCGCTCCGGCAGTCGCTTTAGTGAGGTGACGGCCGGTGTAAGCCGGGAACTCAGGAAAGGGACGCTCAGTATACCACTTGCCTGATGTGCGGTATCCGCAGCTCTTTGAAGACGCTGTCCATTCACCACTGATCGCCCGTAAAGGGAATCGGGGCCAGTGATCCGCTATCCCGCTCTGAAGGCATCACACACCCTGACAAGCTCGCTGAGCCGCTGACCGCCACGCCTTCACGGATCGCCTATGCTGAGGACGCCTACCAGGAGTGGCCCAGTGTGATAGACGACCAATCTGTGAAGACCATCCAGTACCCCGGTCCGCGCCCGCCGCGCCGCCGTGGCGCGCTGCTCCTCGTCCTGATGATCCTTGTCCTCTTGTTCGGGGCCGGCACCGCCGCGTCCTACTACGTGGAGGCGCTCTGGTTCGGCTCGCTCGGGTATGCCGAGGTGTTCTGGACGACGCTGAACATCCAGGCCACGTTGCTCGCCCTGTTCACCGGTGCCACGTTCACCGTGTTATACGGCGCGTTCCTGGCCCTGAAGCCGGCAACGTTCGGCGAGCTGGGCTCCGGCCCGGTCATGATCATCAACGGGCGCCCGGTCACGGTGCCGGTCGGACCGGTGCTGCGGGCCATCGCGCTCGTTCTGTCGCTCATCATCGCCTTGGGCACGGGCGCGGGCATGATGTCGGACTGGCCGACGTTTGCACTCTGGTGGTACGCGCGTGGCGCACCGCTCGCGGGTGCGGCGCAGAGCGCCGAGCCCGTCTTCGGGCGGCCTATCCCATTCTATCTATTCACGCTGCCCGCCTGGCAGCTTCTCGCAGGATGGTTGACGACGCTTGCCGTGATTGCCTTCGGGATGGCGCTCTTCTTCCGACTCACGTCAGGCGCCGGACAGATGGCCGCGAGACGGAGCCGCGTCGAACGGGCCCGCACCGGCGCGCGCGGCCTCGCCCTGGCGTGGGCGTTTTTGCTGGTGATGCTCGCGATCGAGGGGTATCTCGGCCGCTTCGAACGCCTGGTGGACGACCACACGATCTTTGCGGGCGTTACCTACACTGACGCGCACGTCGCGCTCCTCGGGGCGTTGTGCGTGTCCATTGCGCTGCTCGCTGGCGCGGGCCTCGCGATCGTCAGTGCGTTCGTGTCGCCGAGGCCGCGGTGGCTCGTGGGATCGGCGCTGCCAGCGGCCGCGCTGTATCTCGGATTCGGCCTCGTCGCCGGGTACGTCAACGGCTTCATCGTCAAGCCGAACGAGCTCGTGCGCGAGGCGCCGTACATCGCGCACAACATCGCGCTCACGCGACAGGCGTACGGACTCGACCGCATCTCGCAGCGCGCGTTCCCGGCGGATTCGGGCGCCGAGGCGGCAGATCCGGCCGCCAACCAGGACACGCTCCAGAACATCCGCCTGTGGGACTGGCGCGCGCTGCAGGACACGCTGCGCCAGCTCCAGGAGATCCGCACCTACTACGACTTTCCGGACATCGACATCGACCGCTACGTGCTCGACGGCGCGCTGCGCCAGGTGATGCTCGCGACACGCGAGATCAGTGTCGAGAAGCTGCCGGTGAGCAGCCGGAACTGGATCAACGAGAAGCTGATCTACACCCACGGCTACGGCCTCACCATGAACCTGGCCAACGGCTTCACGCCTGAGGGACTGCCTGCGCTGATTCTCCGGGACATGCCGATCCAGTCAACGGTGCCGGAGCTGAGGGTCACGCGTCCGGAAGTGTATTTCGGCGAGATGACCAACACCGACGTCTACGTCAAGACGCGACAGCAGGAGTTCAACTATCCCCAGGGGCAGACGAACAACCTCACGTCCTACGAGGGAACCGGCGGGATCGCCATCGCCGGGCTCGCGCGACGCCTGCTCATCGCATTCGATCGCGGAGATCTCGGCAAGCTCCCGTTCAGCGACGACGTGACGGCCGAGAGCCGCCTGTTGATGCGGCGCAACGTTACGAGAGCTGGTCGCAGCGCTGGCGCCGTTCCTCGTCGTCGACGACGACCCGTACATCGTTTTAGGCGAGGACGGGCGGCTGTCGTGGATCCTCGACGCGTTCACCGTCTCCGACCGGTATCCCTATTCGCGTGCCTATCAGCTCGAAGGGCACCGCGTCAATTACGTCCGCAACAGCGTCAAGGTGGTGATCGACGCCTACAACGGCACGACGACGTTCTACGTCTTCGACACCGCGGACCCGGTTCTTGCCGTCTACCGCCGGATGTTTCCGACGCTGTTCACGGACGTCGCTCGGATGCCGGCGGACCTGCGAAAGCACATCCGGTATCCGGAGATGCTGCTCGCGCTGCAGGCCGAGGTGTTCGGTCTGTATCACATGACGAATCCCGAGGTGTTCTACAACCGCGAGGACCTGTGGACGGTGGCCAGCGAGACCGCCGCGAGCAATCAGCCCGAGAAAGCCGCGCAGCCGATGGAGCCGAACTTCGTCCTGATGAAGCTTCCCGGAGAGACGAGCACGGAGTTCGTGGAGGTGCTCCCGTTCACCCCCTCGAACCGGAACAATCTGATTGGGTGGATGGCGGGCCGCAGCGACGGCACACGCTACGGCGAGGTCGTCGTGTACGACTTCCCGAAGACACGGCTGGTGGACGGTCCCCTTCAGGTCGAGGCCCGAATCGACCAGAACGCGCAATTGTCCGGACAGCTGTCGCTGTGGAACCAGCAGGGCTCCCGCGTGCGCCGCGGGTCGCTGTTGGTGATACCGATCGGACGCGCGCTGCTGTACGCCGAGGCCATTTACCTGCAGGCGGAGCGCAGCCCGATGCCGGAGTTGCGTCTCGTCGTCCTCGCGATGCAGGATCGTCTGGCCTACGCGCCGACGTTCGAGGGAGCCCTCGGGGAACTCTTTGGCACAGCGTCATCGGCAGCTGCGGGCACGCGCCCTGGCCTGGCCGTCACCGGAACGCCTGCTCCCAGCGCGCCTCCGTCAGCTGACCTCAACGCGTTGATTGCGGAAGCTGCGAAGGATCTCGCAGACTACCAGCGTCTGACGGCGGAAGGGAAGCTCGGAGAGGCGGGGCAGAAGCTCGAACATCTGAAGCGAACGCTGGACGCGCTGAAGGCGCGGACGAAATGAGCCCGCCCGTGCAACCAGCGCGAGCTATCAAAACGCCTGGATGGTCTCACCACCGTCGCCCACGCCGAAGCGATCTTATTGGACGAACCATCTGCTGCCGCACCCTGGTGCGCTACGGACACCGCACGTCTTGAACTCCGATCTGTGTGAGCTCGCGTTCGCCGACGCCCAGAGGTGGTATGCTGGGAGTCCTTTCCTGAAGTTCCCCGGCCGACACCAGCCGCCGAGCTCATTAAAGTGACTGGCGCACTTGACTGCATTTTTGCTCCAGTCTCGTCGCCATTTCTAGCGGTGGCGTATTCGGGTTGCCGTGTTGGTGGTTAGGACACCGTCGCGCGCGCCGATCGCATTCGCGCTCTGGCCCTGCGATTGACGCCGAGTGCGTTCTGACTGGAAGGAAGCACGATGCTTGTTCTCGCTTTCGGTCTCGCCTGCATAGCGGCGCTACTCGTCAGGCTCGGGCCTCGCCGCCTCGGGCTTCGCCGCGCGCTCCGTCCGGCGGATCTCGGATCGATGAGCCCACAATGGATCGCCGCCTGTCGGCCATCGCAACTGGAGTAGACATTGTGACCCTACAGGAGAGATCGATGACGTCGCTCACAGCATCGGTGGTACACGTGCGATCCGATCGCGAGCAGCCCTGCGCGGTCTGCCGGGCGCAATTCGTGCCGTCGGAGGATTCCGGCTCGCGTGTCCTCTCTCTCAATGCCCCCGGGCAGCAGCCGTTCAGTGCGCTGATGTGTGGTGGCTGCTACTCGAAATGGTCGCACGGGACCACGGTGACGCTCCGTGGGACCTGAATCCGATCAAGATGAGGAGAACGTGTGGACGGAAAAATTCGCGACGGCGATGTGATTGTGTGTCGTGTGAACGGCACCTCCGACCTCTATGTCGTTGCCACCGTTGTCTCGGGCGACGTAGGCGGCTTGTCGGTTCGCGGCGTGTCGACGACGGTTGGCCAGGGCGTCGCCCTCGGGCGTGCGTACCATGAGCGGTCCCACGATCAGCACGTCTGGCTATTCGACGGTGCGGCCTCCGCATACGTGAAAACGTGTGTGGCGCCTGCTTGAGGCGTGCGACCGGGAACTGCGATCAGTGCAAAGCGGATCGAATCAAACACCTGCTGAGAATCGCGCGCCCGTGGTGTTCCGGCGCCTACGTTTGAACGTCGCCTGACGCCCGGCCAGCGCCCGTCGCGAGCTGCGGCGGTGGCGGTTCGCTGGCGCATCGATGAAGCGCTGGGCGAGATCAGGGATGACCCGAGAGGCGGAAACTGCCCTGAAAGCCGGCTCGGGTGCGTCCGCCCGTGCTCGCGTCCACCATCCTGCGGAGTCGTATCACCGCACGTCTTGAACCGCGAGCCGTGCGAGCTCATGATCCCATCCCAGCACGACACGGACGCGCACAGGTGGAGCGACGTCGGTGCGGACGAGCGCCAGGAATCGGCCGTCGGCCGCGGTATCGTAAGGCGCGCCGTAGGTCCATCCGGATCCGAACGCGAAGTCGGTGACCGCCCGTTCCGGACCTGTCTCGAAGCGCCCGTCATGTTCGTGCCACGGCAGCACCATGAGCTGCCGCCCTCGCACGAATGCGAGCGTTTTGCCGTCGCGAAGGAAGACCGGGAACTCACCGCCGTTGCGCGACAGCGGCAGCGCGTGCGGCCCGCCGCTGAGGGGTCGCACATACAGCAGCGGCCGACCACTCGCCGCGGAATGATAGGCCAGCCAGTGATCATCCGGTGACAGTGAGCCGCCGTTTTCCACGTGTTGTTCCGTCAGGCGGATTAGTTCCGTGGGCTTGTGTGGATCGAACAGTTTCAGGGGATACGCGCCGTCCGGTTCAGATCCCTGGATGACAAGGCGTCCATCGTGAGTCCACGCGACGGGATCGGTATCATCCGGACCGACGAGAAGCGGGCTCTCGACACCTGAGCCATCAATGTTCTTCACGTAGACGTCGAAGTCCCCCTTCCGCATGCTCGTGTACCAGAGCCGTCCATCGGGCAGCCAGGCGGGATTCCAGTTCATGCCGTCGATCGTCGGGGTCTCCTCGGTCCCACGTTCTAGGTGGAGCACACGAATGAGCAGGCGACCGCCTTCGAGGCTGGCGGTCGCGATGCGGCGGCCGTCGGGCGATAACTTCACGCCGACAAATGGGCGGGCAGGGAATTCGAGCGGCGTGAGCCGGCCCGCCGGGTCAATCCATGTGAGCCGGCTCGAAGGTACGTAGGCGCCCGGGAGGTACGCAAGCGCACCGGTCGGCGCGAGCGCGAGCGGCTGCGGCCAGTCACCCGCAGGATCGATTTCCTGCGCATCGGCCAGGACAGGGAATGCTTCGCCCGTTACCGCTGCGGATGACGGATCGAACGGCACCGCGAGATACCGCCCGGTGCGGAAGAAGACAAGATGGCCCGACGGAACCCATGATGCCCTGGCACCCGGCATGAGAATCCGGTACTTGCCGCTGACAGGATCGAGCAGTCCGATCTTGGCATCGTTGAGTCCGGTGCCGGCCGTGACGATCGTGAACAGGATCCTCCCGTCGGGCAGCAGGGATGGCCACCAATGGCCGATCTCGTGTTTGCCTGGATCGGGACTGGTCAGCGCTGCTGGTGTTCCGCCGTCAGCGGAGACCATCGACAGGCCAGACAGCCAGGTTCTCGCGAAGATGATCCGGCCATGAGCATCCCAGGTCGCGCCGGGACCGCCCCGGACGTCACAGAGCGGGAGCGCGTCGCCGCCGCTCGCCGCGATCTTGTAGATCTTTCGGTCACGAAAGAACCCGATCCACGCTCCGTCCGGCGAAATGAACGGCCATCGTGCGCCTTCAGTGCCCGCCAGCGGAATGGATTCTAGCGCATCGAATCGGCGGAGAAACAGCCGCGATTCACCCTTGACCTGCCCTTCATATACAAGGAAGCGACCGTCGAATGCGAGCGTCACGTTTGATACGTTCGTGACCTCCGGTGGTGGTTCGATCGCGAACCGGACCGCCGGTGTCATCGCCCCTGTTCCCGGCTTTGCACCGAACAGCGATCGGCCGAGCAGTAGTCCGAGGATCGCGAGGGCCATCGCGACCGCACCCACGCGGAACCATGACGGTCGCGGATCCGACGCTGGATACCATTGTGACGGCGCAACATGCTCGCGTTGCAGATCGGCGAGGACGAGCCTGGCATCGGCAGCGTCGTGGAGTCGGTTCGTCGGGTCGCGTTCGAGGCAGCGTCGGAGCAGGCGCCGCAGATCGTCAGGCGTCTCCGCCGGCAGCCGTGTCCAGTCGATATCCTGGCGCAGGACCGCCGCCATGGTGTCGGACAGTGTCGCCCCTTCGAACGGACGACGTCCCGACAGCATCTCGTAGAGCACCACGCCGAATGCCCAAATGTCGGTGCGCTTGTCCACGGACTGGCCCCGCGCCTGCTCCGGAGCCATGTACGCGGCGGTGCCGAGAATGATGCCGGGCGCGGTCGCGGCAGTGGCGTGGGTCGGCGAGTTCATGGCCGTCGGAGCGCCCTCGAACGAGGCGAACGAACTCACGCCTTTCGCGAGGCCGAAGTCGAGCACCTTGACGGCTCCGTCACTCGTCAGCTTGAGGTTGGCCGGCTTTAGATCGCGATGAACGATGCCGCGCTCGTGCGCCGCCTCGAGCGCCTCCGCGATCTGCCGCGCCGCCGCCAAGACGTCGTCGAGCGGCATCGCTCCCTGCACGAGCCGCTCCGCCAGCGTCGGGCCGTCGACCAGCTCCATGACGATGGCCCCATGTTCCAGCCCGTAGATCTGGGCGATGTGCGGATGATTCAACGACGCCAGATGCTGGGCCTCCCGGGTGAAGCGCGCGAGCGTCTCCGGATCACTCGCGAACAGGTCGGGCAGGACTTTGATCGCGACGTCGCGATTGAGCCTCGTATCTTTCGCGCGATAGACCTCGCCCATGCTTCCTGTACCAAGGAGACACTCGATCTGGTAAGAACCGAGCCAGCTACCGGATTCGAGCGGCATGGAGGGACCGGATTATACGCCCGGCGCAGCTGACCACAGGTGATAGGCTGAGGGTCCTTTCTTGAAGTTCCTCGGCCGACGCCAGCCGCCGAGATTCAATTTAACGCGATGCGCTGTCTCGCTCACGCTTCGACAATGCGCTCTTCGCGCCCTTTCCTGGGGTGGGAAAGAAAGAAGGCCTCCGATGAGGAGCACGAGGCTGACCTGCGTCTTGAGCATAACGGCTGAATGCGGATCGACAGGCACGCTCATCGTGTCAGCGAGCTTCGATATTAAGAGATTAAGAGGTAGATACGGATGAGGCGTCCCGGGCAGCGTGCCGATGATGCCATCGTTCGGCAGCGCGGGTGGATGAACACCGCGGATCTCCGGTCCGTCGATGGTGACACGCGGCGTCTCCCATTCGATGGAATCAAGTACTTACCTGAAGGACGATACCGTTACTCCGCTTGCATGTCCCGCGTGCCGCCGGTACCACAGCAGCCTGGTCCGCTCCATTTCGGGTGGTGCTCTTCCCCGGTAGTGCATTGCTTCGACAATCACGCAGAATTCGTCGGCTTCGCGGTGAGCTGCAGGGTGCCCACCTCCGCTCCTGTGCGCCGGTCTGCGGGCCGCAAACTCGTGAATAGTTGAGGCATTTCTCGGTGGATCCGATCCTGCGACATGGTGGGTCGGGACGCCTCCGCTGCGCAGCAGAGGGGCGAACTCACGGGGGGAAATGGAGAGCACGCCTGCCGGCCTGCGACGGTTCGACGTGTCTGCTCTGGCGCGACGGTACCCGTCCGACGCGCGCCGCGACGAACGGGTCCTCGCGACCGCGCGAGTGGGCGTGTCCTGTGCCTGCTTCTTTGCGGCCTTCGTCGGCGGCAGCGTCGCACTCGAGCAACCTGACGCTTGCCGGTTGGGTGCTCACGACCTACGTCGTCGAAAGCCTCATCATCTTCCTGCTCATAGATCTTTCCGGCGGATTTGGCCGGATCGCGCCGCTGATTGTTCACATCTCCGATTTCGCGTCCCCCAGAGCTGGTTCAGCATGAGCGCCTTCGTTGGTGCTGATAACGGCGACGCCCCAGGCATCTAGGACTCTTGGGTGCTGAACAGGCGGCGATGCATCTCACGCTAACCGAGGTTGCCTATAGCTTGAGGCCGAAGGAGAGAAGCGTTCTTCGCCATCGAAGGACCTCGACGGCGCTGGGCGTGCGGCCCATCTGGATGCGACTATTACGCGCTTACCGGTCTTGCCGAGATGTTCGCTCGACGGAACTCAATAGCAACGCGCAAGGAGCTTCGTGACGCCGTGCTAGTATCGCGAGCCTCGAAAGCGGTGAGGAAAGCGATGAATGACACCGACCAGCGACAAAGACACGACAGTGCGGTGACCCGGCGCGGATGGCTCTCGGCGACCGGCGCCGGTTTGATCGGCACCGCTCTCAGCGGTAAGGCCGCCACCGTAGACGCGCGACGAACCGAAACCGACGGGCAACGACGCGCCAACGCCCCGGCCCAGCTGGCGCTGTCAGAGTTCGAGCCGAAGAGCATGCTGCACGTAGCCGAGACGCCTGTCGCGCGCGCGCGCTTTCCGGTCGTCGACTTTCACTCGCATGTCTCTCCTCGCCCCACGTCGAAGGAGGCGACCGTGCCGCCGGCCCGGATGGTACCCTCAATGGACGCCATCAATATCCGGACGATGGTGAATCTGACCGGTGGATCGGGCGGAGATCTGTCGGCGACCATTGCAGCCTTCGATCGCGCGTTTCCCGGCCGCTTCGTCACGATGACGGAACCGACATGGACCCGCGCCGGCGAGACCGGCTACGCCGCGTGGCAGGGAGACGAAATCGCCAAGGCCAAAGCAGCGGGGGCGGTCGGTCTGAAGATCCTGAAGACGCTGGGACTCTACCTGCGCGACGGCGGCCCGACCGGCAAGCTGGTACGCGTGGACGATGAGCGGTTCGACCCGATGTGGGAGGCATGCGGCCGCCTTGGCTTGCCGGTCGCGATGCACGTTGGCGATCCCGAGGCGTTCTTCTTGCCGATCGATCGCTTCAACGAGCGGTACGAAGAGCTCGGCGCACATCCGGACTGGTCGTTCTACGGCAAGGACTTTCCGGCCTTCGCGGACATTCTAGCGGCGCGCGACCGCGTCTTCGCCAGGCATCCGAAGACGACGTTCGTGGCGCTGCACGTCGGTCACTGGGCTGAGAACCTCAAGGCGGTCGGCGAGATGCTCGACAAGTTTCCCAACGTGAACGTGGAGATCGCCGCGCGCATTGCAGAGCTCGGCCGGCAGCCGCGGACGTCAGCTCGATTCTTCGAGAAGTACCAGGATCGAATCTTGTTCGGCACCGATGCCGACTCGCATCAGGTGTTCGCTCAGGACATGTACCGGATCTACTACCGGTTCCTCGAAACCGAGGATGAGTACTTCGACTACGCGCCGTCGCGTATCCCGCCGCAGGGTCGGTGGAGAATCTATGGTCTTGGTCTGCCCGACTCGATCCTTCGCAAGGTGTATCACGAGAATGCCGAGCGCGTCCTCGGGCTCAAGCTCACTGGATAGGATCGGTATGTCTTCCGGCACGGCAACCGTCAGGCGCTGCTTCGTGTCGTCCGGGCCTCGGGCAGCGCGGCGGCCATGCGCGAGACGGCCATACCGAGTTCCTCATCGTTCAAGCATGCGTACCCGAGTCGGATGAACGGCAGCGGGCGTCGGTCGAGCGTAAAGGCTCGACCGGTTAGAAACGCTGCGCCGCGGCGGGCGGCGGCCGCGACCCATTCATCGACGTCTATATCCGGCGCGGTTCGAGCCCAGAGTCCGATGCCGCCGGCAGGCACCGTGAAACTCACTGCGCCGCGAAGGCGCGCTTCGAGCAGCGCCGCGAGCCTGTCGCGGCGACTGCGATATGCACGCTTGACCCGGCGAATGTGGCGCTGCAGGTCGTCGTTCTCGATCAGCTCGGCCAATGCCGCTTCCATTGCAGGGTCGCCCTGCAGATCGAGCGCCTGCCGATACGCGCTGAGCTGGTTGACGACGTTCGTGGCGGCTGCGAGATAGCCGATCCGCAGTCCGGGCGCCAGGACCTTCGAGAACGTACCTATATAGATGACGACTCCAGGGTCGAGGCTCGCCAGGGGCGCGATCGGATCACGATCGTAATGAAACTCATGATCGTAGTCGTCCTCGAGCACGGCGAACCGGTGGGTTCGGGCCAGCGCGATCAACTCTCGCCGGCGGTCACTCGACAGCGTGGCGGTAGTCGGCAACTGATGATGCGGCGTGACGTAGACCGCGCGAACGGTCCCTCGCTTCGCCAGACGCGCGAGCGACGAGACGTCCAGCCCGTGCGGGGTGACTCGCATCGGCACAAGCATCGCACCCGAGGCCTTGAACGTTTCCCACGCATGTGGGTACCCAGGCTCCTCGATCACCACAGTATCGCCGGGTCGAATCAGCGCCCGGCTGACCAGCGTCAGCGCCATCTGACTTCCGCGCGTCACGAGAACGTTTTCCGTGGACGCTCCCAGGGCGCGGGTCTCGCGCAGCATCTGGGACACGGCGCGTCGCAGTCGCGGGTGACCCTCGGGCTCGCCGTAACCCAGGAGCGCAGTGCCTCTGCCGCGCAGCACCCGCCGATATGCGCGGGTGAGCGAATCGACCGGAACCAGGCGCGTGTCGGGATGACTGCTGCGAAACGCCAGCATCCCGCTCGCCGGTGGCAGCCAGCGGATGACCGACGGCCCGCTGGGCAATGGAAATGCGGCGACCTTCAACCCTCGCGTCGAGCCCGACGCCGGTCCCCGCGAATTCCACACATCATCCGGCAGCTCGCGCGACACGAAGGTTCCCCGCGCCGGATGTGTCGTTACCCAGCCTTCCGCGGCGAGCTCGTCGTAGGCTGCCAGCACCGTCACTCGATCCACGCCGATCGTCCTCGCCAGCGTTCGCGTCCCGGGCAGGCGGTCGCCGGAACGGAGCCGTCCCCGGCAGATGTCGTCGACGACGGCTTGTGCGATCTGCGTGAAGAGCGTCCGATCTCCGAGACGCTCGAGATGAAGGTTGAAGTCCCACATGTCCCAGTCGCTCCAGGCTGGTAGACGGAATCCGGCTCACTCCGGGTCGCGATCGGGTCAGCGTTGGTGGCGCGGCCGTTACTGGCCCTTCTTCAGTGCATTCAACGCGTTCTGATAGACCGACAGATTGGGCTTCTGATCCTCGGGGATATTTCGAATCGCGATTTCCCAGTTCGCGATCGCATTCCTGCGATCGCCGATCGCAGTATAGCCGCGCGCCAGACCGACGTAGGTGACGAAGGGGTCGTCGGGATGCAGCTGCCGATTCCGGATGAAGATGTCCATTGCCTTGGCGCCCCTGTTCGCGGCGAGCAACGTCATCCCATACTGATGGATCGGTCGAGCCGGTGTGCCTGGAAGTCCGACGGCCTTGTCCATTACCGCGTCGGCCTCGGCGTCTCGAGCCATCGCGCGCAACACTGCCGCTTTCGTCCGCAGAGTGTAGAAATCTTCGCGGCCGGAAGCGGCATTCCGGAATGGCTCGCTGATCGCCTTCTCCGCCCAGACGAGCGCCTCTTCGAGATTGATCTTGTTGTCGGCGCAGAACTGCGCGGCGAGCTGCCAGTTTTGATAGTTGAATCCCGGCCAGCCGAGCAGCTGCTTGCGCATCTCGATCACGTAGAGCTCTGCCGCATTGGGAACGTCGATCTTGAGGGGCACTCGCTTGTGTTCCCATTGCAGGAACGCCAGCGCGCCATTCAGACGCCGCTCGTCGAAGCCGTAGGTGAGAAATTCGGTGTACGGCGCCGACTCCGGATTGGCGTCGACGCGCAGCACATCATTCGAAGGATCGTACTGATAGGCGCCCCAGCCGGTTGACTGCCGGGAGAAGATCCACGTCCACGGGCCGTTCGGTTCGACCTCGAGAAACAGCGCGTAGGTGCCAGCGTGAAGATCCTTGCCGTCCACCTTCACGTCGTGGGACACGGTGAGAGTCGTGTTCTCGTTCGCGCCGGCCCTCCACGGCGTCGCTCTGGACGGTCCGAATCCGTCGTCGAAGAATCCGTACTTCACCAGCTCGCCCCAGATGTGCCCCGTCCGATCGGCGCCTCCGCCACCGTGCACGTTCGGGCTGTGATACGAGATGGTCACCTTGACAAGACCGATCCATTGCGAGACCTCCGCCTTCTGATTGGCGCCGTTCGGCGGCTGAGCGAGCTCCGACAATTCCTGAGCGCGGGCCGGACGCGCGGAGAGCAAGGCGAGGACGGCCAACACGAGGATCCAGCGTCGAGATGGATGGATGTTCATAGTGCAATGATTCACATCAGTCGTAGCATGTGAACGGCCAGTTTCGTGCATGCCGTACCGCCAGATCGTCAGCCTCTCGGCAGCGTTCGCCGTCGGACGCCTTTTCACCTTGTCACGTCGCGGCAGCTGGTCGTACCCGTTCGTCTGATCTGGATCTTCCGCGCTCGTCGCCGGATCTCAGAAGATCGTTTGCTGATACCTTTACGAAGGTCATGTCGATCACCCGCAGGCATTTTCTGAAGAGCGCGTCGCTCCTGGGTGCGTCGTTGGCATTCAACGATGGTGGCACATGGCAGTCGGCGCACGCGTGGCATGAACGGCGGGATCTCTATCCGGAAGGTGTGGCATCGGGCGATCCACGTCCAGACAGCGTAGTGCTGTGGACGCGCCGCCCACCCGTCAACGGCGACGCGGCGAAGCGATTGACCGTTGAGATCGCCGAGGACGAAGGGTTCGCACGGGTTGTCGCAAGCGCGCAGGCGCGGCTGACCGACGCGTCGGACTGGACCTGCCGCGTCCTCGCAGGCGGACTTGCACCTGCGCGTCTTTATTGGTACCGCTTCATCGACGAGCGCGGAAACGGCAGCCGGATCGGCCGGACGATTACCGCTCCCGCGAATCACGACATGCGACCAGTGCGCTTCGCGTTCGTCAGCTGTCAGAACGCGAATCAGGGCGCTCAGAACGCGTATCGCCGCATGATTCATGAAGACGAGCGGGCGCGCTCGGATGACCGCCTGCATTTCGTGCTGCATCTCGGCGACTTCATCTACGAAATCGTCTGGTATCCGGAAGAGCGTCCGCAGGGCTACTACGATCGCCGCCTGCGCGACATCGTTCGCTATCCGGACGGAGAGAAGATTTCCGATTTCCATGTCCCGACGACGCTCGCGGACTATCGAGCGGTGTATCGGGCTTACCTGCACGACCCGGACCTCCAAGACGCGCGCGCGCGCTGGCCGTTCATCTGCATGTGGGACAACCACGAGTACTCCTGGCAAGGCTATCAGGGAATCCAGGTGTTCGGGTCCGACGTTCGCGCCGCACAGACACGCAAGGTCGCCGCGAACCAGGCATGGTGGGAATACCAGCCGGCGCGCGTAAAGAAGCCAAGCGGTCCGTCGCTCGTGACGTTCGATCCCCCGCATGTGACCGACACGCCGATCACCAGCTTCGATGAACACGGTCTCGGACAGGAGCGCAACAACCTTGCCGCCATCGCGAGCCTCACGGGCTATCGGGCGCTGAAGTGGGGCGCCAATGTCGACCTGTTCCTCACGGACCAGCACAGCTATCGGTCGCCGGATGCGACCAACATTCCTGAAGCCGGGGAATTCTTCAACCGGGATTTTCCGTACTTCATTCCCGAGGAGGTCATCGAGATTCTCGATGGCGGCCGCGCCTACAACGACGGTCACCCGCCGGCGGTCATCCGTTTCGCCGGCAAGGACATTCCCAATCCCCGGCGAACCAAGCCGGCGCCGTCGATGCTGGGCGCGGCGCAGAAAACGTGGTTTCTGGCGGAACTGAAGGCCTCCCGGGCGCCGTGGAAGATCTGGGGCAATTCGCTCGCGACGCTGACGTGGCGCGCCGATCCGCAAAACCTGCCAGAGGGGGCGCCGCCCTGGGGCGGCGCCGGCTACGCGACGTTCGGCGGTAGCGATTGGAGCACGATGATTACCGAACGCGCCGAAATTTTCGACGCCATCCGGAAAGCCGGCATCACCGGCTTCGCCATCGTCGCCGGCGATCGTCACGCGTTCTGGGCCGGGCTGCCATCTGCGTCATTGCCTCCGAGATCATTTGAACCCGTCGGTGTGGAATTCGTCGTCGGCTCGATCTCGGCCCCAGGCGTCCTCGAGGCGGCGGAACACAAGCTGCCCCAGGACACGCCGCTGCGAGAGATGTATCTCGCGCAGCGTTCGGGTGCCACGAAACCAGAGGCGATCCTCAACATGCTCGTGCGGCATGGGGTACGCGCGGCACTGGAGTATGGGCGTTCAGGGGACCTTCAGAAGGCGCGAGCGCTCTCAAATCCGGATCTGTCACCGCATCTTTCATTTGTGGATCTCGGTGGACACGGCTACGCGACCGTGCGGGTGACACCGGATGCGCTCGAGACCGAGTTCGTGTGTATTCCGCGTCCCGTCGAGCGGAGTACCGAGCCGGATGGCGGGCCGCTGTTGTACCGCGTCTCGCATCGGGCCCGGTTGTGGAAGCGAGGAGAGCGGCCATCGATGGAGCAGCGCATCCTGGAGGGATCGCCTGCGCTTTCGATCTGACATCACGCAGATCGGCCGCGACGCGGTGACCGCGAGGAATTCAGAGTCAAGGCCGAAGTATGCAGTGACGCCAGCGGAGCTGAACACACTGTGATCCGGGTTCGGCTCGGCTCCGACGTCTATGGCCGCGCCGGGCTACCGCTTCTTGAGCACGCAGAGCGACTGTCCCAGCGACGCGGTGTCGGTCGCGACGCTGCCGTCCTCGAAGGTGACCGGCTGCCGCAAGAGAACCTGCGGCTTTTCACCGTCCGCAATCGCCACGACGTCGAGATCCAGATGCGAGGCCCACGCCTGTATGCCGTCGCGGCTCATGAAGATGTTCGGGTGCTGATGCTCGCCCGCCACTGTCCCCTCGAAGATGTTCCAGTGCGAGGGCATCGCGAATTCGAGGAACGAGAAGATGATACGTCCCCCGGGTTTCGCGACCCGCTTGGCCTCCGTCAGATACAGATACGAGTGCTCGTGGAGAAGGTGGGTGAACACCGAAAAGAAACAGACCACATCGGCACGATCGTCTGCTTCAGGAATTTTGAGCCCTGGCGCGACTTCGAAGCGCCAGTCGGTCCGGGCCGCGAGCCCCCGCGCGTGCTTGACCAGTTCGGGTACAACATCGATCCCGAGGTACGGCCCCTTCAAGTACTGCGCAAGAGGCTTGGCCAGCCGTCCGGATCCGCAACCCACATCGATCACGTAGCCGTCTGGCTGCAGCCCGTGGTGAATCAGGATCTCGCGTTCTATCTGTCCGACCGCGTCGAATTGTCCGCCAACGGCGATCTCCATCGCACGATCGCGATCATGCGACTTCGAAAGTGTCTTGACGAACTGGCGGTACACGCTTCCAAGGGTCAACTTCGACATGCTTTCCCTGGCTCGGGCGGAAACCAGTATGTCACGCGCTGAGCGCGGATTGAAGCCATTCGCCGGAGCTATCCAGGATAACCGGCCGCTCCGGCGATGCGTTCGTAGAGTGGGCGATCGATCTTCCAGCCAACACGGGGTTCGCCGGTCTTCTCCGCAAGGCAGATGCTAATCATGTACCCGGGCTGATGCTCGATGCGTGTCGACGCGTTGCTTCGCTGCTGGACCACCGGCGTCGAGAAGCACGGCCCGCACTCCGCGGCGTCGATGATCCGGAAGCCGGTGGCCTCGTTGAACAACCCCCGCCAGGAGTCCTTCGAGAACCGGAAGAAATCCCATGGACGATCATGCACCGGCCAGGTCTGATGCGTCTGGGTGATGACGACCCCTCCGGGCTTGAGCACGCGGTTGATCTCCTCGACTGCTTTCCACGGCATGATCAGGTGCTCGAAGGTGGATAGCGACGCCACCGCATCGACCAAACCATCGATATGCTGCGAGAGAAAGTGGGCGTCGCCGACCACGTCGACGTTTTCGCCAGGCAGCACATCGAAGCCGATGTAATCGCACGCTCCGAACATCTCACGGCGAGTGATTCCGCTTCGCGCTCGAGCGCCGATCTCCACCATGCGCTGCCGCGGACGGGCGAGAAACTTATCCCAGATCGCGTTCGCCTGGCCCCACGATGAATGCTCGGCGGCGCGATCGATGACGATCTCATCCTCACCGGATCGGATACTGAGCTCGATCCTCTGGTAGAGTTCGTTCTCGTCGACATCCGGAAACATCGCGTGCAGCTCGAAGCCCCAATCGGCCGCCCGCGCGCCGAAGGCGGTCGCCACATCTGCGCGCTTTACCCACTTGACGAAGGGGCGGTGGGTCTGCTCGCGGTGGTGCAACGTGAATTCCGTCTCCTCACGGGGACCGCGCCTCCACGGCGGAAAGCTGGTTGACGACTTGCGCTCGACCCAGCCTGCTACGAACACGAACGAGCGAAAAAACACGAACTCGTCGATGTGGTGCCGCATGTCTGCAACATTGCAATGCGTGGCGCCGGGTGTCAACTGACGATCTTGATGATGATCGCCACCGGCGAAGTCTCTGATCTCGGCAGCCTCAGAACTGCGTGGAATCAGAGGCCGCCGGCATCGACTTGCGGAGACAAAGGATGTGCCGTTTCGCCAACGTGCAACCGGCGGCCCGATGTGGATCGCAGGGGATGAGAAATGGCGTTCGCGATCAAGGCTGAAGTGGCCGATGCGCGGGCGAGGACGTTGCTCCTCTTGACAGGCTAAAGAAGCGGCGTATGCTGCTCTTGTCTAGTTTAACTAGAGGAGATGGCCTCCCGCCGTATGACTACCGACCCCAAGCCGAGCGACCTGGTCCAGGGCACCCTCCACATGCTCATCCTGAAAACGCTGGCACTCGAGCCGATGCACGGCTACGGCCTCGGCGTCCGGCTGGAGCAGATCAGCCGGGGCGTCTTCCGGGTGAACGCGGGATCGCTCTTCCCGGCGTTGCGGCGGCTCGAGCGCGACGGGCTGATCGACGGCGAGTGGCAGACGACGGAAAACAACCGGCGCGCGAAGTACGACCGTCTCACCCCGGCGGGCCGTGCCACGCTCAAGCGGGAAACGCGTGACTGGGAGGTACAGACCAAGGCGATCGCCCGGATTCTCGAGGCGTCCCTCGGAGAATTGTGATGTCGATCCTGACGCGCTTCGCCGGGGGAGTGCGGGGCTTGTTCCGGGCCTCCCGCGTCGAAGCGGAATTGGAGGACGAGCTGCGCGAGTTTCTCGCCGCCGCTGTCGAAGAACAGATGCGAGCGGGGTTGACGCGGGCGGAGGCGGTTCGCGCCGCGCGCGTTCAGCTGGGCAGCATCGAGGCGGTGAAAGATGGCGTTCGTGACGTTGGCTGGGAATCGATACTCGATGGTTGCTGGCGCGACGTGCAGTACGGCGCCCGCATGCTGCGCCGTACGCCTGGATTCACCGTTGTCGTCGTGCTGCTGCTGGCGCTGGGCATCGCCGCGAACACGGCGGTGTTCAGCGTGCTCAACACGCTGATGCTGCGCGATCTGCCGGTCGAGCAGCCCGAACGACTGGTGGAGCTCGCGTGGCAGTACCCTGGCGACCCGCGGAGGAATTTCTTCACCTCGAGTGTGTACGAGCATTTTCGCGATCACAACCACGTGTTCTCGGATCTGATCGGCGTGTCGCCCGCGCGCTTCCAGCTGACGCGAGACGGTCGTGATGTCGAGACCCTGGAGGGCCAATACGTCACCGGAACGTTTTTCTCCGCACTCGGTGTGCAGCCGGCGATCGGGCGGCTGATTGCACCCGAGGACGATCGGGTCGCGGCGCCTGGCGCCGGCGTCGCGGTCATCAGTTGGCCCTACTGGCAGCGACAATTCAATCTGGATCGCGCGGTGCTGGGTAGCCGGATCGTGCTGTCCGGTGTCGAGGCAACGGTGATTGGCGTCACACCGCCCGCGTTCTTCGGCCTTCAGGTCGGGTCGTCGGCGGACGTGTGGCTGCCGGCGTCGATGGCGACGCTCGTGCCAGGACCGACTCGCACGACCCGCGATCGACCTCCTTTCCAGCTGATGGCCCGCTTGAAAGACGGCGTGTCGATCGAGCAAGCGAGCGCGGAAATGCGGGTACTGGATCGGATGAGACTCGACGCGCTCGAGAAGGCGAGCCACGACCCGCAATGGCGTCACGCGATCATCCAGCTTCTGTCCGCGCGCGCGGGTTTCTCTCAACTGCGGGATCTGTTTGCCCAGCCGCTGATTGCCCTGATGGCGGTCGTCGGTCTGATGCTGCTCATCGCGTGTACGAATGTCGCTGGTCTGCTGCTGGCCCGCGCGGCGTCGCGGCGGCACGAGATGGCGGTGCGCGTCGCCATCGGCGCAGGCCGCGCCCGCATCGTCCGGCAGATGCTGACCGAGTCGCTGCTCCTGTCCGTCGCCGCGAGCGTGATTGGCATCGTGCTGGCGTATTTCGCGGCCGACGCGCTCGCGCGGCTGCTGCCCATCGACGCGAGATGGCTTGCGCATCAATCCGTAGATCTCCGCGTTCGGCCCGATGCCGGCGTGCTGCTATTCACGGCCGGAATCGGACTCGTCACCGGGCTGCTGTTTGGCACCGCGCCCGCGTGGAGTGCTTTCGCAGCCGCTGTCGCATCAGGTCTGCGGGAAACGGGGAGCAGTGGCGATACGAAATCGCGTCGACGCGCCGGAAGAAGTCTCGTCATCGCGCAAGTGGCGCTGTCGGTCGCGCTGTTGTCGGCCGCAGCGCTTTTCGTGCGACATCTGTCGAACCTCCGCAACGTCGATTCCGGATTTCGTCGCGACTCGGTGTTGTTGGTGAACCTCGCTCCAGCGGGTACTCCTGATCAGCGAGCTGAGCGTTCGGTTCGGTACCGGGAACTTCTGGATCGGCTCGAGGCCATTCCCGGAGTCCGTTCCGCCGCGTTGGCCGGGGTCACACCGATCGAAGGTCCGGCAGCGAGCCGCTTCGTGGAGGTCGAAGGACACCAGGAGAAACCGGGAGAACGCCGGCGTGTGATGCTCAACTGGATCGCCCCGAGGTATTTCGAGACGCTTGGGACGCCGCTGATTTCTGGTCGCGACTTCCAGTTCGACGACGAACGGCATCCGCGCGTGGCGATTGTGAATGTCGCCACGGCGCGGTATTACTTCGGTGATCGCAGTCCGTTGGAAAAGCACTTCATGTTCGAAGGAGAGACTACCCGATACGAGATCGTCGGCGTGGTGGCGGACGCGAAATACGAGGACCTCCACCAGCCGGCGCCCCGCACGATTTACCTGCACGCCTTTCAGGAGCACGGGACCGCCAATGAAATTGCGCTACGGACGAACGTAAGCCCGAACTCGGTC
Organism: uncultured Acidobacteriota bacterium; assembly: GCA_963755695.1. Taxonomy (GTDB): domain Bacteria; phylum Acidobacteriota; class Vicinamibacteria; order Vicinamibacterales; family 2-12-FULL-66-21; genus QHWT01. The sequence goes on from CAVWLB010000001.1 coordinate 100,661, forward strand.
GCGGGCGACGTGCGGCGGGTGGTGCGCGACACGTTGAAGGCCGTTTCTGTGACCCGGGTCACCACGCTGGCCGAACAGGTCGACAGGTCCATTATTCCGGAACGGCTCCTGACGACGCTCGCGGTCGTCTTCGGAGGCTTGGGGGCCCTGCTCACAGCGATTGGCCTGTATGGTCTCCTCGCCTACACGATCGCGCGCCGAGTCAACGAGATCGGCGTCCGCATCGCGCTTGGGGCAACCGAACGCGATGTGATCGGCATGGGACTAGTGGACGCGCTCCGCCTGGTCGGCGGCGGTTTGGTGGTGGGCGCGCCGCTCGCCATCTGGACGAGAAAATTGGCGGGAACGGTCATCCAGACGCTCCCTGTGCAGTCCACGTTGCCGATCCTCTCTGCCATGGTCGCGATGGTCATCGTCGCGCTCATTGCCGCGTATATGCCGGCCCGACGGGCGGCCCGCATCCACCCTATGAAAGCCCTGCGTCATTCATAGCGGCGGAGCACTGTTCCTTCTCAGGAGAGAACCGCGCCCCGACCGTAATCACAACGGGGTGCGCCTGCACTCGGATCGTCGTCGGATCGACGCGCCATTGCTTCACAGCATTGATCGTTGACTGTGTCAGCCATGGAATTGGACTTGACCATCCTGGTTCGGTGGCGAGTCACGCCGTTTTTGGCTGATTCGGAGCCGCAAGACACCAATGGCCGGATCGGTTCGTCTAACGGAGATGACGACGGCATGCTGGTGACCTGCGGCGGCCCAGTGCGATGCTTGGGTCAACGGCCCGGATCTCTGGCAGTGTCAGGCGTCGCCAAAAGGAGAATCCCCGATGCGGCTCACGCGATGGCTCGAAGACCTGCGGACTGATGTGCGCGTGGCAGTGCGGCAGTTGATCTCGGCCCCGGGTTTCACGGTGGTGGCGGCACTCAGCCTCGCGCTCGGCATCGGGGTCAACAGCGCGATCTTTTCGCTGGCCGACGCCGCGCTCATGCGGCCGCTGCCATTTGGCCAGCCCGAACGGCTCGTGATGCTGTGGGAGCGCACCCCCACGTCGCCAAAGACCGGCGTCTCGCCGCTGAACATGCGCGACTGGAATCTGCAAAGCCGGTCGTTCGAGGGTCTCGCCTACGTCCAACGCGGCATGGGCGGCGGGCCGCTGCTGACCGCACCTGACGGGTCGATCGAATCGGCGGAGCGTCAGAGCACCAGCGCCAATTTCTTCGACGTCCTCAAGGTGGCGCCGATTATCGGCCGCACCTTCAAGCCCGACGACGACGGCCCGTCGCCGCGCGTCGTGCTGCTCGGTGAAGCCGTATGGCGGCGGCGATTCAGCGCCGATCCTTCGATTCTGGGGCGTCATGTACGTTTGAATGGCCAACCGTATAGCGTCGTCGGCGTAGTCCCCGATGAGGTGCAGTTCTCGCGGCCGGCCGAGATCTGGACCCTATCGGGTCGCTTTCCGGACATCCCCGGGCTCCGCGCCATCCGCGCTTTCGACGTCGTCGCGCGCCTGAAACCAGGTGTGACCATGGAAGCGGCGCAGGCCGAACTGCACACGATTGCCGACCGGCTCGCGCGCGAGTATCCCGAAGCGAACAAGGGGACCGGCGTCCTCGTCGAACCAATTCGTGCCGGCATCGTCGGGAGCGACCTGGCGACGACCTCGGTGTTCCTGCTGGGCGTGGTGGGCTTGGTGCTGCTGCTGTGCAGCTCGAACGTCGCGAATCTGTTGCTCGCGCGCGCGACCGCGCGCGCCCGTGAGATTGCCGTGCGGTCCGCGCTCGGCGCCGAGCGCGGACGCATCATGACGCAACTGCTCACGGAGAGCCTCGTGCTCGCGGTGTTTGGCGGTTTGCTGGGCATCGGGGTCGGCGCCGCGATTCTCCGGGCCGCGCCAGCACTCATTCCGCCGGGTCTCTTGCCGGCCGCGGTGTCGCCCGCGTTCGACCTGCGCGTGGTGCTGTTCGGTCTGGTAGCAGCGCTGGTTGTCGGCGTGGTGTTTGGGGTGGTCCCCGCGTGGCACGCGACCGGGACGTCGCTCGCCAACGTGTTGGTTTCAGAGAGTCGGTCCACGACATCGATAGGTGGAGGCCTTCGCGGCCTGCTGGTGTCGGGCGAAGTGGCGGCCGCGGTCGTACTCCTATGCGGTGCCGGACTGCTGCTCCAGACGGTGCTGACGCTGGTCAGCGGCGACCCCGGCTATCGCGCGAGCAGCGAATCGGTCCTCACGCTCGATTTCAGCGTACGCACGGGCCAGAACTCTCGTTATCCGACTGAGGAAGCCGTCACCGAGTTCTACGACGCGGTGGGTCGCCAGGTCAGCGCGTTGCCCGAAGTGCGCCGCGTCGGCTGGGCGTCCAGCCTGCCGTATGGCACGAGCGAGCTCGGACGATGGGCGTTCGAGATCGTTGGTGATCCGCAAGTCGAGGCGCGCGATCGACCGACCGCGGAGTACACGACCGCCGATGCTGGATATTTCAGGACGCTCGATCTGTCGATCGTGAGAGGGCGCGGTTTCGACGATCGCGACACGCTGCGCAGCGTGCCCGTGTGTCTCGTCGACGAAGCGGTCGTGCGCCGGCACTTCAAGAACCGCAACCCGATCGGGGCGCGGCTTTCGCTGACGCGGCCGCCCAACGGGCCGACCGAGATCCGCGAGATCGTCGGTGTGGCGCGGCAAACCATGGGCGAGCCCGATGCGCCCGATGAGCTGCTCCAGGTCTACGTTCCGCTGGCGCAGTTTCCGACCGGCGACGTCTACATGGTGGTGCAGCCTTCGGTCGGCGCGGCCGAGAGACTGACGCCGCTCGTGCGGCGCGTCGTCGCGCGAATCGATCCCGATGTGCCGGTGCGACGCGATCGGACGCTCGAAAGGCTGGCGATCGAGTCGACCGCCGGCTATCGTTTTCGCGCGAAGATGGTCGGAACGTTCGCGGCGCTGGCCCTCGCGCTGGCAATGGTCGGCGTCTTCGGCGTGCTCGCGTACACGGTTCAGCAACGGCGCCGCGAGATTGGCGTCCGCATCGCGCTCGGCGCCACCAGTGCCCGCGTGATGTGGCTCGTGTTTCGAGACGCTGGCTGGATGATCGCAACGGGGGCCGTCGCCGGCGTCGTGTTGGCGGGCTTGTCGGGACATCTGATCGCGACATTCCTCGTTGGCGTCGATCCGCTCGACCCGCTGACCTTCGCAAGCGTGCCCGTCGTGATCCTGCTCACCGCGTTCGTCGCCGCTGCCGCGCCCGCCTGGCGCGCCAGCCGCATCAATCCCGTCGAGGCGTTTCGTCACGACGGGTGAGTCGCTGACGACGCGGACCCGACAACCGGAAGAGCGAGGTGCGGATCAGGGTACTCAGCGACCCGGTCGCACCAACACGGCGCGCGAGCCACTCGCAGATCGTGCCGCCACCGGCGCCGACGTCGAGACACCGCCAGCCTTCACGAACGCCGATCGTCTCGAGGCGCCGAAACGTGCCCGGATCGAGCGACCGCTCGAGCAACGCCAGCCGGCGGCGCCCTTGTCCATCGCGTTATCCCAGGGGTACGCCACTGGCGTCCCGCGCGTAATTCCAGTATTCCCGAGCCGCGGACCTTCGACTACCGCAGGCAACCGTTGAAAAACCGCTCCACGCGTCCCCACGCGTCACGGAGAATGTGCGCGCGTTCGAAGTAGTGGAACTCGCCCGGGTACATCATGAACTCCACGTTCTTGCCGTGCTTCAGCAGCTCGTCGACGACGCGCACCGACTCCACGTACGGGACGTTCACGTCCGCCGTTCCGTGCAGTACCAGCATTGGCCGTTCGACGTGGCCGAGTCGATCGACCACAGCGGATTCGCGGTACAACTGCGGATTCGACGTCGGCGTCCCCATCCTCGAGATCACCCAGGCGCCGCCGGGATCCATGAACCAGGTGCGGTAGTCGCCAACGCCCGCGACGTCGACGCCGCAGGCGTAGAGCGTCGGATGATCAGCCAGCGCGATCAGCGTGAAGTAGCCGCCGTAACTGAGGCCCCACACGCCAATCCGATCGCCATCGACATACGGCAGCGCTCGCAAGTACTCCGCAGCGGTCACCGCGTCGGTTGCATCCTTGCCACCGACATCCATGAGCACACCTTGCCGCCAGTCGCGACCGTAGCCGATGCTGCCCCGGTAGTCGGGCGCAAGCACGACATAGCCTTGCTGCAGCAGGTATTGGTGAAAGCTGTAGTAGACGGCGTAGTTGCGCTGCACGTGCCAGCCGTCATAGTTCTGGTTGATGCCGTCGCCGTGGATCCAGACGACCGCCGGATGTTTCTTCGAGCGATCCAGTCCGGGAGGCACGAACAGATAGGCGGGAACCTGCTGGCCGTCCGGCGCTCGATAGTGAACCAGCTGCGGCGGCACCAGCGCGGAGCGATCGATCGACCCGGGCATGGAGTCGCTCAGACGCACCGGCGTGCGTGCACCAGTGGCTCCCGCGCCGATGAGAAAGAGATCCGCCGAGTGGTCCGGATCCGTATGCTGGTAGACGATCTGTTTACCGTCCGGCGCCCAGCGCGGCGCCATGTTGGTTCCGCGTCCGCTGGTCAGCTTCTCGATGCGGGCATTCGCCGGCCCGCCGCTCAGGGCGGCAATGGCGAGATGCCACGTGCCCGGGTTGTCGCCCTCGTTCGTCGTAAAGGCGATCCGTGACGCGTCGGGCGACCACGAGACGTCGCGCACCTCGTAGGCGCCCCTGGTAATCTGGGTGACTGCGCCACCGGCGGCCGGTACCACATAGAGATGATCCCAGCCGTCTCGATCGCTGACGAACGCGATCGACTTGCCGTCGGGTGACGGGATCGGATCGGAGCTGACGTACCCGAGGCTCCAGAACTTGGGGTCCACTTCATGGCTGACGGTCTGCTCGCGGCCGCTCGCGAGATCCGAAACGAGGATGTCGCGCGTCCGGCTGTCGGCGCTCACGCGCTGCAGCACCAGCTTGGAGGCCTCGAGCCACGCCGCCGCCGTATCCCACCCGGGACTCGGAGGAAACGCCGTCACCGCGCCTCCAGCCGTCGAGATGATCGCCGGGACTGCGCGCAGGTGATCGACACGGGTATAGAGGATCTTCGCGCCCGAATAGGCGGGCGCTTCCTGCCGCGGCTCGACGGTGGTCTGGAGGAAGGCCATGCGCTGGCCGTCGGGTGACCAGGCTGGCGCGGAGATGACCTCCGGGCCGCGCGTCAGTTGCGTCTCGCGGCCATCCGCCAGCGAACGGATCCACAGATCACCTTTCGTGCGCTGCCACGAGATGACGTTCGGACTGCCGCCCCTGACGAACGCGACGCGTGTGCCGTCGGGCGAGAGCGTCACTTCGTCCTCGGCATCGTCGGTGGTCCAGACGCGTGCGGGTTGTGAGGTGCCGTCGGGCCGCAGCTGCCACAGATCGCCGAGACGTATGAAATAGACGACGTGACCATCCTGACTCCAGAACACGCTGTCGATGTGCGCCTCGTCAAACGTCGTCAACGGGCGCGGCGCTTCCGGTCGTCCATTCATGCCTCCGATCCACCAGATGTTTCCCACACCGGCGCGTTCCCACACGAACACCATCTGCGTCGCGTCGGGAGACCAGGCCGGCAGACTCGGATGCTTGATGTCGATCAGCGACTCGATGGTCAGCTTTCCGCCAGTCGGCGGACTCTGACCGGCTGGAGAGAGTGACGCCACCATGCACAGCACTACCGGAAGCATTAACAGCCGTCGCATCAGGGTCCGCCTTTTCTACTGCTGCGGCTCTCTTATGGTCAGCGCCTGATTCGCGTTGACGTCGCGCAGTTGCTGAACGGTTCCGCTCGGCCACCGCACCTCGATGGAACGTACGACCGTGGCGTCGCCCAGGCCAACCAGCAGGCGCTTATCGCTGGCCGACTGGTAACTGCCGGCCGTGGTTACCGTGAAAAACTGCGGCTGCGCTCCGTCAGTGGTCGTCCTCACCTGGGCGCCGAGGCCGTCACGGTTCGACCGCGTGCCAATCAACTGCAGCGCCAGCCAATGATTCCGATTGCCGACGTCATTGCGGAGAATCGTGCCGCGCTGTCCCGACGTGCCGAGGGCGATGTCGACGTCGCCGTCGTTGTCGATGTCGCCAAACGCGGCTCCGCGGCCGGCCCAGGGATACCTCAACGCATCATCGCGGGCGACGGCGGCGAAGCGGCCCCGCTCATTGTGGAGCAACAGCGACGGCTGCCGGTACTTCAGGTGATCGGAGGTCAGCTCAATCGTGTCGAGCACGTGTCCCTGCGCGGCGAACAGATCCTTCCACCCGTCGTTGTCGTAGTCCACGAAGCGCGTGCCCCATCCCGAGAACAGCCGCGTCTCCTGGCCGACATTCGTCTCACCGGTCGTATACGTGAACGTGCCGTTGCCGTTGTTCCGGTAGATCGCGTAGGTCTCGTTCGACAGCGTCGTCACGAAGATGTCGGGCCGGCCGTCGTTGTCGTAGTCGCTGAAATCGGCGCCCATGCCGGCGAACGGCTTGCCGTCCAGCGTTCACCGCGACTCCGGCGGTCAGCGCGGATTCGGAGAAGGTGCCGTCGCGATTGTTGTGGAACAGGAAACACGGAATCGAGTCGTTCGCGACGAAGATGTCGGTCCAGCCGTCGCCATCGTAGTCCGCGACTGCCACGCCCAGCGCCTTTCCGGCGACGCGGTCGATGCCCGATGTCGTCGAAACGTCGGTAAACGTGCCGTCGCCGTTGTTGCGATACAACACGTTGGTCAGGGCCGGAAAGCTGGACGGATGGCAGGTACTCGCGATAGCCCGGCCGTCGCTCGCCACAGTACACGTTGCCCTGGAACGTCCATCGCAAGTAGCGGCAGACGAAAAGATCGAGCCGCCCATCGTTGTCGAAGTCCAAGAACCCCGCGCTGGAGCTCCAGCCGTCCGCCGCCACGCCGGCGCGCTTCGTGACATCGCTGAAGGTGCCGTCGCCGTTGTTGTGGTACAGCACGTTGCCGCCGGTACTGCGTGACGATAGAGATCTTCGAATCCGTCGTTGTCGTAGTCGCCGACAGCGACGCCCATGCTGTAACCCGTACCCGGGACGTGCGCCTTCTCCGTGACGTCGGTAAACGTGCCGTTCCGGTTGTTGCGATACAGGCGGTTCCAGAACCGCGGATCCGATTTCTCCGGGCTGGCGTCCGGCGCCATCGGATCCTGCAGCTTCGCGCCGTTCGTGAAGAACACGTCGAGCCAGCCGTCGTTGTCGAAGTCGAGCAGCCCCACGCCACCGCCCATGGTTTCAATCAAATACTTGTTCGTCGTGGGGGAGTTCTCATGAACGAAGCCGACACCCAACGCCGCAGCGACGTCGGTGAACGATGGACCTGCCTCGGTCGTGAGGAGCAGCGACACGATGACGGCGCCCGCCTCCCACTTCATTTGGAAATGAGCCGGTGCAGTTGATCCGCCAGGTTGCTGTCGACGGCACGTAAGGCGCGCTCCTCGTCGAGCGCCGCGGCACGCTGTCCCGTAGCGACTAACGCCAGCGCCAGGTTGAATCGCGCAGCGGCGTAATCCGGTTTCACGCGAAGCGCCTCTTTGTAATGCGCGATCGCCTCGACCTGCCGGCCTTCGTCAGCGTACGCCAGTGCGAGGTTGAGATGCGCCTCGCCGTAATCGCGATCGATGCGGATCGCTTCCGTGTAAGCCTTGATCGCATCGTCCCGCCGCGCGAGCCTGGCATACGCGCGTCCCAGGTTGTAATGAGCGGCCGCGGCGCGCGGGTCCACTCCGATCGCCGCTTCGAATTCAGTCGCTGCTGCCTCCCAGCGTCCGAGGTTGCCGTAGCTCGCACCGAGTGCGACATGCGCATCTACCCGGTTCGGTTGAAGACCAACGGCTGCGCGCAGCGCGTCGACCGCTTTCTCTTCCCTCCCAAGCTGGCTGTACGCGATGCCAAGCGCGACGGACGCGTCGACATATCGCGGGTCGATGGCGAGCGCACGGGTGTAGGCGCCTGCCGCTTCCGTCCAGCGGTCGAGCCGCGACAACGCCCAACCCTTCGTGTAGTGTGCAGGCGCGCTCTGCGAATTCATTCGGAGGACACTGTCGCACGCGTCGATCGCATCAGCAAAACGCCCGAGCTTGCCATACACGATCGCCAGGTTCGACAACGCATCCACATAGTCAGGTTTCGCGCGGAGGGCTTCACGATACGCGGCGACAGCCTCGTCGTAGCGCGCGTGCGCTTGATGGAGGACGCCGATGTTGAAATACGCGGGCGCATACCCGGGATCGGCGCGAATGGCGTCTTTGAAGGCATCGATCGCACGCCCTTCGTCGCCTTGCGTGTTGTAGACGACTCCGAGGTTGTAATGGAGGGCGGCGTTGTGGGGCGCGAGGCGAATCCCCTCCTGGAATGCCGCGATCGACTCCGGGTAACGGTTGAGCCGTGCGAGTGCGACTCCAAGTCCCACATGCGCGGCCGGCAGGTTCTGGTTGATGGCCAGGATCTTCTCGAATTCTTCGGCAGCCTCGGTGTTGCGGCCCGCCTCCAGGGCTGCGGATGCGGTCTTCAAAAGCGCACTCGCCGACTCAGCCGGAGCGGACGCCTGCATCCCGAGCAGCTGCGCTGCAAGGAAGAAGAGCGCTTGCGCCGCGACCGCCGCCAGAACCATGGTCGACACATTATTGTTGCGCAGCGTTCCGCTCTGCTATACAACTTCCGCCGATTACACGTCGATCGCGTGTCTCCCCGACAGCAGTTCTCCGGAGGAGTGTGGCAATGAAGCGATCGAGTTTCATCCTGCTGCTCGCCCTCGCCCTCGCGCTCGCGCCTGCCGCCGTCACGGGGCAGGCCCTGCAAACCGGCGATATCCGAGGCAGAGCGATGGACGGCAGCGGCGCCGTCCTGCCTGGCGTCACGGTGACCCTCACGAGTCCGGTCCTCATCACACCAAAGACGGCCACCACGGACCCCCAGGGCGGTTACACCTTCCCGGCGCTGACGCCAGGAACGTACGCGGTCACTTTCGAATTGACCGGGTTCCGGAAATTCAGCCGGACCGCCGTCGAAGTCGCCGTCGGCCGCACCCTCACCGTCGACGCAACCATGGAAGTCGGTGCGATGACGGAGAACATCACGGTGGAAGGCACGCCGAACGTCGACGTGACCAAGACCAACCTGGCCACCAACCTCGACACCAGCCAGCTGCAGGGCGTTCCCACCGCGCGTGACGTGTGGTCGATCCTGCAGAACATGGCGCCGCAGGTCGTGCTCGATCGCGAAGACGTCGGCGGCAGCGAAGGCGGCCTCCAGGCGGTGTTCTCGACCCACGGCAGCACGTGGCATCAGAACACTTATGCGTTGAACGGCGTCAACGTCACCGACCCGTCCGCGACCGGTGCGAGCGGCTTCTATTTCGACTACGACAGCTTCCAGGACGTGCAGATTTCAACTGCCCAGCACCCGGCGGATGTCGGCACACCCGGCGTCTACTTCAACCAGGTCACCAAGAGCGGGACCGACAAGTTCCACGGCGGATCCGCTTACTACTTCGAGAACAGCAACACCGTCGGCGACAATCTGACGCAGGAGCTGAAGGACCAGGGCGTCAGGAGCGGGAGCAGCATCAACCTGTTCTCCGATTGGACGGCGCAGCTCGGCGGTCCGCTCATCCGCGACAAGGTCCGCTTCTTCACCAGCTGGCGCGACTGGCGCATCCACCGCAATGTCGTCGACTTCCCCGAGTCGGAGGACACCGATCTGTTCTCGTGGCTGGTCAACGCGACCTATCAACTCAACCCGAACAACCAGATCACCGGACTGGCGACACGGCAGACGTATCTGAAGCCGAATCGCAACGCCGACGCGTTGATCGCGCCGGAAGCGACATGGATCGAAGACGACATCTTCAGGATCTACCAGGGCCGCTACAATTCGTCGATCACGAACAACGCGCTGTTCGATGCGCGCGTCAGCTACCTGAAGGTCGATTTCCCGCTGAAGCTGCAGCCCGACGTTACCGGCCCGCACACGACCGAATTGTCAACCGGATTCCAGAGCGGCGCCGCAGCGCAGGCCTTCCAGTTCTATCGCTCGCGAACGTCGGCGGAATTCTCACTCAGCTACTTCAAGGGCAACTGGCTCGGCGCCAGCCACGACCTCAAAAGCGGCTACCAGTTCTTCCGCGGGTTCGCGCGGACGGGCACGGACGTCCTCGAATCGGTCGACCAGAACCTGCTCGACGGCGAGGGCTCTTCCATCACTCAGTACAATACGCCGCTCCTCAGCGAGGACACGTTCACGGGGTCCGTGTTGTTTGTGCAAGACAACGTTCGGCCGACTGACCGGCTGACGCTGAACCTCGGCGTCCGCTACGAACACAACCACGGATTTCTGCCCGCGCAATCGAGTCCGGCGGGCCGCTTTACCGGCCCGCGGTCGTTCGAGGAACAGGATCTGATCACCTGGAACACGGTCGCCGCGCGGCTCGGCGCGGTGTACGACGTATTCGGCACGCACAAGTTCGCGATCAAGGGAGGCTACGCGCGGTACTACCACGCCATCGGCACGGGCTTCGTCGATGTATCGAACCAGAACGGGTTGGGCGGAACCGGGTTCGGGTGGAACGATGCCAACGGAAACCGTCACTACGAGCCAGGTGAAGAAGGATCGGTGCTGTTCACCTTCGGCGGATCGATCACCTCCGTCGATCCGGATCTGCAGCAGCCCCATACCGACGAAGGCTCGTTCGGCGTCGAGTTCGAGGCGCCGAAGGATGTCCGGGTGAGCGCGATGTTCGTCGGTCGCCGCGGCCGCGACCTGATCGCGGTGGTCGAGACCGGCGTTCCGCAGGGGCCCGAGGGGTTCACTCCTGTAACCGCTCTCGATCCCGGACCCGATGGCAACGCGGGCACGTCGGACGATCAGCCCATCACGGTCTTCAACCAGGTTGCGAGCACGCTCGGAAACAACAAGCAGCTCGAAACCAACCCGTCGGACTTCACCACCGGGTTCAAGGGGTTCGAGCTCACCGTGCAGCGGCGCTTCGCGAACCGCTGGCAGTTCCTGACGTCGTACTCCGTGTCGAAGGACAACCTGAGCAGCGCAGCGATCGGCGTCGGCGCGTTCAGCGGCGAGGAGGAAGCCGCGGGTACGAGCAGCGCGTTCACGAGCCCGAACGGCAAAATCAACAACACGAGCGGGCCGAGCTTCTTCGATCGCACGCACATCCTGAAAATGGACGGGAGCTATGAGGTTCCTCGCGTGGAGATGAACGTCGCCGCCGTCTTGAAAATCCAGTCGGGCACGCCGTACGGACGCTCTCTGACGCTCGACAGCGACATCGACGGGAACCCGCTGAACCAGGGCCCGATCACGATCTTCGCGGAAACCCGCGGCACCCGGCGATTCCCGACATTGAAGACGATGGACTTCCGGGTGTCGAAGATCGTGCGCTTCGGGCAACACCGGCTGGAAGTGCTGGCGGACTTCTTCAACCTTGCCAACGTGAGCACGGTGACGAATCAGAATCCGAATACCGGATCCGACTTCGGGAAGCCGACCGGCATCCTCGGACCCCGCGCATTCCGGATCGGAGGGCGATGGTCGTTCTAGTCCGGGGGGCTTCGCCCCGCCGGACCCCCCTGCACGCTCTCTCGCGCGCCGCTTCGCCGGCGCGCTCCGTTCGCGTGGCTCGCTCGCGTGGCTCGCTCGCGGTCTTGTTCGGCCGGGGGGCTTCGCGCCGCCGGACCCCGCTGCACGCTGTCTCGCGCGCCGCTTCGCCGGCGCGCTCCGTTCGCGTGGCTCGTTCGCGTGGCTCGCTCGCGGTCTTGTTCGGCCGGGGGGCTTCGCGCCGCCGGACCCCGCTGCACGCTGTCTCGCGCGCGGCTTCGCCGGCGCGCTCCGTTCGCGTGGCTCGTTCGCGTGGCTCGCTCGCGGTCTTGTTCGGCCGCGGGGCTTCGCGCCGCCGGACCCCCTTGCACGCTGTCTCGCGCGCCGCTTCGCCGGCGCGCTCCGTTCGCGTGGCTCGCTCGCGTGGCTCGCTCGCGGTCTTGTTCGGCCGGGGGGCTTCGCACTGAGTTCCCTCACGCGAATCATCCTCCCCGCGGTTTTGATCGCGGCGGCGTTCGAGTTACCTCCGATCCGCGCGTCGGCGAACCTTGACATCACGTTCGCCGACGTCACCGCCACAGCCGGCCTTCAAACCCGCATCGTCTACGGCGCCAGCGGCGAGAACAAATACATTCTCGAGACGACTGGCACCGGCGTCGCTTTTTTCGACTACGACAACGACGGTTGGCCGGACATCTTTCTCGTCAACGGGACAACCCTCGAGGGTTTTCCAAGAGGCCAGGAACCGTCCAATCATCTGTTCCGCAACAAGCATGACGGCACGTTCGAGGATGTGACGCGCAGAGCCGGGCTGGTTCAGAGCGGATGGGGCCAGGGCGTCGCCGTTGCCGACTGCGACAACGACGGCTTCGACGATCTGTTCGTCACGTACTGGGGTCAGAACCGCCTGTATCGCAACAGGGGTGACGGGACATTCGAGGACGTCACCGCACGCGCGGGTTTGATGACCGACCGCCGCTGGGGCACGAGCGCTGCGTTCGGTGATTACGACAACGACGGCTTCGTCGATCTCTACGTCGCGAATTACATCGACTTCGATCCGAAGGTCGCGCCGCTGCCCGGGGCGAAGGTCCCCGGCGTCAACTGCTCATACCGCGGATTCCCGGTCATGTGCGGCCCGCGCGGACTCCAGGGCGAACGCGACCGCCTGTATCACAACACTGGCAAGGGAACGTTCACCGACGTCACCATTCAGGCCGGAGAGCTCGACAAGGACGGCTACCGCGGGCTGGGCGTCGCCTGGGGCGATATCAACAACGACGGTTACCCTGACATCGTCGTCGCCAACGACGCCCAACCGAATCTCTTGTACGTGAACGAACGGAACGGCAAATTCCGCGAGGTCGCCCTCGAAGCCGGCATCGCCGTCGACGAGGACGGCCGCGAACGCGCGGGCATGGGTGTGGACCTCGCTGACTACAACAACGACGGCTGGCTGGATCTCGCGATAGCGAACTTTTACGGCGAGCCGCACTCGCTGTACTTGAATCAACAGCACGGCAACTTCCTCGAAACGACCTGGGCGTCGGGCATCGGGCGCGCGACGATGCGTCATCTCGGCTGGGGAACGCGGTTCATCGACTACGACAACGACGGCTGGAAGGATCTGCTGCTGGTCAACGGGCATGTCTACCCCGAGGTTGATCAGCACAAGCTCGACGAGACGTACGCTCAACCGACGGTGCTGCTCAGGAACACAGGGAACGGCACGTTCGCCGACGTCACGGCGTCGGTAGGCGCCGCGCTCGCGGGGCCCCGACCCGGCCGCGGCATGGCAGTGAGCGATTACGACAACGACGGCGATCTCGATGTGCTGATCGCCAACGTCAATACCTACCCGTGCTTACTCGAGAACAGGGGCGCCAGTGCCAGGCACTGGCTGACCGTTCGCCTCGTCGGCCGCAGGAGCAATCGCGATGGGATCGGCGCGCGCGTGACCGTCACCGCTGGCGGCGCCTCGCGGATGGAAGAAGTCCGCAGCGGCGCGAGCTACCTCTCACAGTCGGATCTACGCGCACACGTCGGGCTCGGTGAGACGTCATCGATCGCGTCGGTCGAGATCCGTTGGCCGAGTGGCGAGGTGGATCGCCTTGCCGATGTGCCCGTCGACCGCGCCATCGTCGTCCGCGAGGGGGACCGCACGTTCACGCTGACTCCAGGGCGACAGACCGCGCCGCCGGCAGCTCCGCGGCGATAATCCAGCGATGGGCCGCCGCCTTCTGCTTATCAGCATGACGTTCTTCCTGGCGGCAGAGGCATGGGCGCAAACCGCGCAGACTACGGCGGACCACGTGCGCGCGGGGCAACAGTACCAGCGGCAAGGCCGCCTGCAGGACGCGGAAGCGGAATACCGCAAGGCGGTGGATCTCGATCCGAACGACGCGGACATCGCGTCGCTGTATGGTCACGTTCTCCTCGGGCAGGTGTGTTCCGCGCGGGGAGATTACGCGTGCGCGGTCGCGCACCTGCAGCGTGCTCTTCGGCGTGACGCGACGCTCGCGAGGGCCCATTACTTTCTCGGGATCACGTTCACGCTGGACGGCCAGAAGGAAAAGGCTGTGCCGGAGCTGGCCGAAGCCGCCCGGCTCGAACCGGAGAACGCCGCGTTCCAGTACTACCTCGGCCTCGCGCTCCTCGACGTGGCGCGCGACGCCGAAGCGGCCGACGTTCTTCAGAACGCCGTGAGCCTCGATCCGTCGGACGTGCCGTCGCGCACGAATCTCGCGTGGGCGCTGATCAACACGGGAAGGAACCGCGAAGCCGTCAGCGTGCTGGACAGCGCACTGACGCTGGACCGACGTGACCCGTCCGCGTGGTTTCTGCGCGGCGAAGCGAGACGCCGTCTCGGAGACACCGAGGCGGCGATTGCCGATTTCGAGAAGAGCCTCGAGATCGACAAAGGCTCAGAGGACGCGCTGTTCTCGCTCGGGACGATCTACTACCTTCGACAGGACTTCGACCGCGCGTCCGCCTACTTCGCGCGCCTGCTGACGCTCGACGGCGATCACGTCGGCGCTCATTACGGAGTGGCGAAGATCCTCCTGAAGGAGGGCCGCGCCGCCGACGCCGTTCCCCACCTGGTGGCGTGCGTGACGAAGGATCCGCGTAACAAGGGAGCGCACTACCAGCTTGCGCAGGCCTACCGGCAGCTGGGCGACACCGATAAGGCGCAACAGGAACTGCAGGTGTTCCGAACCCTGGGCGCTGATCCTAATGACGCGGAGGGCGCTCGTGTCGAACGACTGGGAAAGCGCCCGGTCAGGGGCGGCGGCTCGGATCGCTAGCAGGGCGCGTCTTCGGCAGGTTGGACAACTCTGTAGGGCACCTCTTCAGTTGCCCACGCGTCTGCGAGGCGCCCGCGTCGTGATCTGTTTCGAAGACCGACGTCACGTCTAAAGACGCGCCCTACATATGAGGTCCGTCCTCAAAAAGGCGCGAACTCTTAATTCTTTAATTGACATGCTGCCCCCACGCTGCTACAGTCTCGCACGAAGTTTTAATTCATTAAAACTAGAGATTACGGCATGGCCAGAAAGCAATCTCCCGCGTTGACCGACGCTGAGGCCCAGGTGATGGCCGTCCTCTGGCGGTTGCGGCGAGCTTCGGTCAGCGACGTTGTCAATGCGATGAACGAGACCCGCCCCGTCACCTACAGCACCGTCCAGACGATCCTCAGAATCCTCGAAACGAAGGGCTATGTGACACACGAGAAAGTCGCTCGTGCCTTCCTCTATGAGCCGGTGGTCGATGAGCGCCAGGCGCGCCGTCGTGCGCTGCGCCATCTCGTGAGCCGACTGTTCGAGGGGTCGCCGAGTCTGCTGGTGCTGAACGTTCTCGAGGACGAAGAGATCGAGCCGGCGGAACGCGAGCGGCTCAGGAAACTGATCGAGCGCGCTTAGGAGACCAGTATGGACGCTGTGCTGAACTGGCTGTGGCAGGGTTGCGTTGTGGCGGTCGCGTCCTTCGTGATGCTGCGCGCGCTCGAACGCGCGAGCGCCAACGTGCGGTGCGTGGTGTGCTGGGCCGCGTTGCTGCTGATCGTCGTCCTGCCTGTGCTTCCGCTCCAGCCGACGGCGCCCTCACCCGAGGCGTTGTCTTTGACGCGGGGCGACGCGATGGTCTCGCTGCCGGACGCCTGGTGGACGTCCAGTCTCGTGTTGTTTGCCGCGTGGATCGCATGGGCGAGCGTCTGGTTAGTCAGGTTTGTATCGGCGATCGTCGTCCTCCGTCGCACCCGCGCTCGCAGCCGTGCGTTCCCCCCGCATGTTGAAGCCGACCTGCCTCATTGGAGGCGCGTTCGCCTCGAAGGGCGTGGCGCCACGGTTGTGCTGTCGGATTCGGTGACGACGGCCGCCGTGCTCGGGTGGGGAGCGCCGGTGATTGCCGTGGCGCCGTCGCTCGTGAAGGCGCTCGATGCCGGCGAACTGGATCGCGTCCTGATCCACGAGTGGGCACACGTGCAGCGACGTGACGACGTGATCAACATCCTGCAGATCGTCGTCCGCATCATGATTGGATGGCATCCCGCCGTCTGGTGGATCGATCGGCGTCTGCAGGTCGAACGCGAGGTCGCCTGTGACGAGATGACCGTGGCGATTTCGGGCTCGCCGAAATCGTACGCGGAGTGCCTGATGAAGCTCGCCAGCCTCAGAGGCACAGGGCGAGTCGTGCAGGCGGCACCTGCTGTGTTCACAGCGTCTGGTCTGCGCCTCCGCGTCACGAAGATCGTCTCACCACATCCGTTGATCGCTCCCGTTTGGTCTCGCAGTATTGCAGCGGCGATTGTATTCACCCTGTGCGCGATGTCCGTAGGCGTGGGAGGACTGCCGCTTGTCGAGGTGACGGCATTCGGGTTGCCTTTCGTGTCGACGCGGACGATCGGCACCACGCTGGATAGGCTCGCACCGATCGCCGTGCCAACGCGATCCAGGCTTCTAGAGAATACACGTCCACCGCGTCAGATCACGGTGTCTGCGCGATCGGCTCCGCGCGTTTCGGCACAAGCGCCTTCACGTTCGCCACTACCGAAGCCAGAACCGGACGCGCTGCTCATGTCACGGCCGGTAAACGCTGTTGAGTCGAGGCGGTCTGCCGGAGAAGCGCAAGATCATGACGATGGCGCGGTTGGGTCGGAAACACCGACGGCGCTTCACCCTCCCGGGCCGCAGCCGCCTGACACGACAGTCGAGCAGTCTCAATCTCCTTGGACGGCCGCGGCGGACGGGGGGACCGCTGTCGGCAGGAAATCCAAAGATGCCGCGATGGCGACCGCCGGGTTCTTCACC
This sequence comes from uncultured Acidobacteriota bacterium, assembly GCA_963755695.1. Classification (GTDB taxonomy): domain Bacteria; phylum Acidobacteriota; class Vicinamibacteria; order Vicinamibacterales; family 2-12-FULL-66-21; genus QHWT01. The sequence continues at coordinate 117,552 of CAVWLB010000001.1, forward strand.
CGATTCGCCCGCCGCGTCGCGGGCTCATTCTAGAGGCCGGGCATGCGCATTCACCTCGTCAATCCGAGCGACGTGTCTTTCGGTATCGCCGTAATTCCTCCCCGGTGGCAGTACGTTCTTGCCGCCGCGACGCCGGCGCGTCACGGAACGCCGCTGCTGGTTGACGAAACACTGGAGCCGATGAATGAAGACGCCGTCCAAGCCGGCGACGTCGTCGGAATCGGCATCCACACCGGCAATGCGCTGCGCGGGTATCGCATTGGAAAGGCCGCGCGAGCGCGAGGAGCTTTGGTCGTGTTCGGTGGCATTCACGCCACACTGTTCCCGGACGAGGTGCGCGATCACGGTGGCGCTCACGCGGTCGTGACCGGCGATGGCGAGCTCGTGTGGTCGATGGTCCTCGACGACTGCGATCGCGGGGACCCGCAGCCGCTTTACACAGGAGGGCACGTCGACGGCGACGCGTTCTATCCGGCGCGATGGGATCTACTGCCGAAGGATCGCTACATGTGGGGTTCGGTCCAGACCGTGCGTGGCTGCCCGAAGCACTGCTCCTTCTGTTCGGTGTGGCGCACCGATGGTCAGAAGCCTCGTCAGCGTGGCGTGAACCTGGTGGTGCGCGAGATCGTCCAGCTTCGCCGTCTGGGCTTCCGCTTCATCGTCCTCGCCGATGACAACTTCTATCCGGTGACGTTGGCGGACGTGGCCGCGGCCGACCGTCGGAACGACAAGCGGCAGCACGCTGTGTTGACGAAGATCCGCGAGGAGCGTTTCGAGCTGATGGCGCGCCTCGAGCGGTTGCCCGATGACATGGTGTTCTACACGCAGATCACGATGGAGGCCGCGGAGGATCCGACGTTCCTGGCGGCCATGCGTCGAGCCCGGATTCGCGGGGCGCTGGTCGGCGTCGAGTCGGTGACGGCCGAGGGGTTGAAGGCGATCTTCAAGGACTTCAACCAGGCGGGCGAAGGGCTCGTCAGACGACTGCAGGCTTTCCGGCAGGCAGACGTGCAGGTGCTGGGCTCGTTCATCTTCGGCCTGCCCACCGACACGCCTGCGACCTTCGCCGCTACCTCGGATCTCGCACAGCGCGCGGGTGTCTCGTTTGCGCAGTTCGTCATGCTGCAGCCGCTTCCGGGCACCATCGACTTTGGCAGATGGGAGCGCGAGGCCAAGGATGTGCCGATGGTCGACGGCGTGCCGCTGACTCGCTACTGGCTGATCCCGCCGGAGCATCGCCCTCGCGTATACTCGCCGCACCCGATCATGACGGCCGGCGAACTGCGCTCGCGCACGCAGGACGTCTGGGATGACTTCTACGCATTGAATCTGGTGTGGCGGCGCTCGAGTTTCTTGAAGAGCATCCGTGCGCGGCTGGCGTTCGTGCTCATCTCCAAGCTCTATCGTCAGATGTACGCGAACACGGGCATTGCCACCGACAGCGCCCGCGTCCAGCGTTCAGCGCTTCGGGCGCGGTGGCTGGGACGACTCGCGCGCCGGCTGTTCGTGTCCGACCCCATGCCGGCCCTGCGTGAGCCGACTCGGGTCCCTAGCGTCACCGGTAAACGTATTCCCGTCGCGATGGTTTCCTAAGCCACGGCAATGCGAGTGCGACTCTGGCTGTCGATGCTTGCGCTGACTGGCCTGGTTCCTGTGCCAGGCCCGTCGACGTTCGATCCGGCGCGGTCGTTTCTGATGACCGTGTTCAATCTGTCGGCGGCGGAGATCGGCCGCCTGGATGCCGGTCAGGTCGTGTCGCGGACGCTCGACGCCAAGAACCGACGCGAGGTCGCCACGCTCGGCATTGTCCGCATTAAAACGACGCCCTCGACCTACGTCGAGCGCCTGGCTGATATCGCCACTTTCAAGCGCACGGACGATGTATTGCAGATTGGGAGGTTCAGCACTCCGTTGCAACCGGGAGACGTTCGGTCGCTGACCATCGACGACGCCGATCTGGAGCGGCTGCGCGGGTGTCACGTGGAGGACTGCGGGGTTCGGCTCTCTGCAGAAGGGATCGAACGCGTCCGTCGGGAAATCGACTGGCACGCTGCGGACGCCTCACGCACGGCGACGCAACTGGTGCTTCAGCTACTCATCGACTATGTCACTCGCTATCGTCAGAGTGGAGCAGTGGCGACGATGGAGTACGCCGATCGCTTGCCGCGACTGAATGTCGGCCGTGAGTTCGCCTCGCTCATCGATGCAGACACCGTGACCTGGAACTACGTCCCGCGGCTGCATCGGCATCTCCTCGAATATCCCGAGTCTTCAGCCGAGAAGATGACCGACTTCATCTACTGGTCCAAGGAACTCGTGCGCGGCCGGCCGGTCATCAGCATCACGCACGTAGCGATTGCCTCCACTGTAGACGACTCGCCGGTGGCTTATGCGATTGGTTCGAAGCAGATCTACGCGATGCACTACTTCGACGCGTCCCTCGGTCTGACGCTGCTGGTGCCGGATCGCAAGGCCACCAGTCCGGCCACCTACGTGGTCTATTTGAACCGGTCACGAATCGATCTGTTCGAGGGATTCTTCGGCGGGGTCGTCCGACGGATTGTGGCCACCAGAGCCCGGACCCTGGTCGCGCAGCAGCTCCAACGACTGCAAGGAGTCCTCGCTGATAGTTCGCCGTAGGAGAATCAATCGTCTGGAAGAACGGCGCTTGCCGCCGAGGAAACAGCGACCGTTGACGAATATGCTGCAATGTCTTGCCTAAGGCGCCTCTGAAGAGGCGCCCTACAAACGAATACCCTTGGCACGTCTGAAGAGGTGCCCTACAACCGGGGGCCCTACGACCTTCGCGCACTGGCTCTCTGATTTTGTAGGGCGAGTCTTTAGACGCGCCGAGCGCTGTAGGGCCGGTCTTTAGACCGGCCGGCGTGCGGAGTAGGCGGATCTTCAGACCCGCCGTCGCTCATGGCTCGCGCCGCTTGAGAATCTCCTGCACCTGTTCTCTCGCCACCGGAAGCTTGTCGATGTTCTCGCGCAGCCAGCCCGTGAAATCCGCCTCGATGCCGCCAGTCCAGGCGGCATCGATCTGACCGGCCGTGTACTTGCCCTCGCGCAGCCGCTGATGGCCGAACAGATCGCGCAGGCGCGTCAGCTCGGAGAACTGCACCACCTGCTCGGCGAGTTGCGGCGGGATGAAGATTACGCCGCCGTCGCGTCCCAGCACCACATCGCCGGGCATGACCGTGGCCTTGCCGATTCGAATCGGGGTATTGATCCCGATCATGGTCGAATTCAGCCGCGGACCGCTCGAGAGCGTACTGAAGTGATGAGAGGGATCGTAGTCGCGGACGAACGCCACGAAGTTCTCCAGCTCGTTCAGTCCGTGGATGTCGCGCACCGCGCCATCGTAGACGATGCCGTTGTGGCTTCGAGCGTAGATCGCATTGCCCACGTTGTCGCCGATCGACGGTCCGTCTTGCTTCAGCCCGAAGTGATCGCAGACGTAGACGTCACTGGGCTGGAGCATATCGACCGGCCAGGCATTCTGGCCTCCGACGCGCCCATCCTTCTGGCCCTGCTCCTCGATCACTTTGTGGATGTCCGGACGGCCAGGCAGCCACTGAGCGGTCAGCGCGCGGCCCACCAGCACCTTCCCCGGATGAATCGACAGCCAGCCGTCTTCATACTGATGATTGAATCCGGCGGTGCGCAACTGCGGCCCAGGCCTCTTCGAGCGTCACGGTTCTTCATGCGCTCGAGGATTCCGTCCGGGACTTTTGGACGGCCGTCGGGAAAACGTTCGCCATTCCAGTCCGGGCGTGTATTTGATCAGCAACTCGCGGGTCAAGATCCCCGGCTGTGCGAACGCCGCTCCGGCGGTGACGATCACCATAGCGGCTGCAGAACTGACTCGTGCGAGAATCCGGCATGGATCGCAGCGCATGGTGGCCTCCTCAGCCTCGATCCACCAGCTCGAACCACGGTGTGCCAGGGACCTGCGCTTTACGCGCGCCATCGTCATTCATCTCGACGCCGAGCCCGGGGCGGTCGGGCAGGACGATGTAGCCCTTCTGAATGATTTCGCCTTCCTTGACCCAGTTGCGCCAGTGGTCGAGGGAATCAATCCAGTGCCACTCCTGGACGAGGAAATTCGGAATCGCGGCGCAGACGTGCGCGGTGGCGATCATGCCGATCGGCGAGGTGACCGCGTGCGGCGCGATCGGCACGTAGTAGGTGTGCGCGAGATCGGCAATCTTGCGGCCCTCGAGCAGTCCGCCGCACTTCTGCAAGTCGGGCATGATGATGTCCACCGCGCGCTTCTCGAGAAGCTCACGAAAGCCCCAGCGTAGATACACGTTCTCACCGCAGCAGATCGGCGTGGTCGTGGATTCCCGCACGTCGCGCATGGCGTCGACGTTCTCGGCGGGCACCGGCTCTTCAAGCCACATGAGCTTGAACGGCTCCAGTTCCTTGGCCACCCGCTTTCCGGTCGGCGCGTCGTAGCGCGCGTGCATGTCCACCGCCAAATCGAAATTCTTCGGGTAAAGTTCGCGGGTGAAGGCCACTTTTGCCACCATGTGATCGATTTCACCGTTCGACGCGGTCCAGTTGACGCGATCGAAGCGCGCGGAATCATCCGCATCATCGATGTCAATCTTTGCGGACGTGAATCCCATCTCCTGAATCTGCCGGATGCGCGCCTTGGATTGCTCGTCGCCGGGGATCATTTCACGCGCGCCGGAATCGCAGTACACCCGCACCCGATCGCGCAGCTTTCCTCCGAGCAGCTGGTAGACCGGCAGCCCCAGGGCTTTACCTGCCACGTCCCAGAGCGCGATTTCGATCCCGCTCAGCGCCGTCACGTACTGGCCTGCCTGCGCACCGGCAAACACGCCTGACGTGCGTACCCGTTCGAAGGCTGCCTCGATGTTGAGCGGGTCCTGGCCGACGAGCATGCGCGCAAAGGATCGGATGAGCGGAACACTGCCCATCGCCGCGTCGGTCGCCTCACCCTGACCGACGATTCCCTGATCGGTGTACACGCGAACGTGCACCTGATAGCCGTGCACCCGCACTTCGGCCGTGCGAATTTCGGTGATCTTCAGCTTGGGACGGTTGTAAGGCGTGCTTGCCTTCTGCACGGCCGCGGACAGCCCCGGCAATCCCGCGATGCCTGCAATCGACAGCAGTCCGCTCTTCAACAACGTTCTGCGATCTGGTTGTCGCATAGGTGCTCCGTCGTTAGCTCACGGCGCTCAATTCACGATCTCCGTCCAGCAGGTTTCTGCGTTGTGGTTGGATATTAATCGATGTGCTGTCGACCAGCACGTCGCGTACGCGCAATCGAGCGGTCAGGCTAGATCATAAGCGTCGTCGCACCAGTCCCCACCAGCGCGCCGCCCCAGATCAGATCGAGGTTGAACCAGGCGCGGCGGAGTATCCCGACACCGATTCTCTCGAACACCAGCACGGCAATCATGGCGGTCACGCCGAGGTAACTCACGGTGTGCAGCCCGGTGGCGACGACCGCCAGTCCGCCGTTCGTTCCAATACCAGCGGGCAGGTGATGCAGGTGCTCGCCCTCGCACGCCATCGACATGTTCAGGAAGATCGGCACCACCATGAGACCGGCGCCGTGGGCGGTGGCCATCAAGAAGGACCACACGGTGAGTCCGCACATCCCCACGCGCATGCTCGCCCAGCGCGGATGGCGATGACGGAAGAACCGCAGGATGCCCAGCGACACGAGAACAGTGGCCACCGGCCAGCGCAGGAAACGGAGCGGGATTGCCGTTCCGATCGCCATCGCGGCACCGACAGCGCCGGCGACGGCAAGCGCATGACCGACACCGAGAGGCATCAACGCGCGCAGCACCGCGCTGCGGTGGCGCTCCTGCATCCCGAGCGCCACCGCGAACAGCCAGCCCATGCCAGGATTGATGCCGTGAAAGGCGCCGAGCCCGATCAGCATCACCCATGAGGTCGTGCTCACCTCAGTCGTCATGGTCCACCTCTCAGGCGAAGCAGTAGGAATCGGAGCTGGCGTCACCGCCCTCGAGATGCACCTGATGCGGACGCATCGCGTCGAATTCCACGAATCCAGCGTCATCGAGCGCGATGCCGCCGTCGGCGCGCACCTCGATTTTCGCCAGCCACCCCTTTACGCCATCGGGATAGAACTGGTCGTCCCACGTCCGATAAAGAGAGTTGGTCACGTACACGCGCTTGCCATCCCGGCTGATCTCCACCATCTGTGGCGCGCCGTTCAGCGGGTGTCCGAGGCGTGCAGGATGCTCCCCGCGCCGGACGATGCCCCCGAGTCTGATCGAGCCGGTCTCTATCGGGTTGAAGGGATCGGAAACGTCGAACTGTTTCAACTCGCCCGTACCAAAGCATGAGACGTACAAGAATCGATCGTCGAGCGAGAGGTTGATGTCGGTGACGAGCGGCGGCACCGCGGCGAAACCTCTCAGCAGCGGCGGCAGGTCGTCAGCGGCGGCGGGCTCGGCGGGAATTTCGATCACTTTGCGGACCCGCCAGTCGTCGCGCTTGCTCGCGCCTTCGCGGTGCCATACCCAGATCGACGAGGAGAGATCTTTGAGACTGGTGACCACTCCCACGAAGCCGTAGGTCTCGGTCGGATTGTGGGCCGGTCGCAACTCCAGAACCATCTGCTGCTCGGCTCCGAGCTCCAGTGTCTGAAGGTGGCGTCGATTGTGGAGATCCCAGACGTGCAGCGCGTTGCCGTACTTGCCGGCGAGGAGCAGCTCAGGGTCCACGCCGTTCTCCACCATGTTTGGCGTGCCCCACTCGCTGGTGATCATGGTGTCGTGCCCGAGGTGCCACCAGAAGTCGTAGGCGAGATACTGGGGGCCGCGCTCGCGCTCCCACCGGCCCTTGATCTCGAAGGTCTCCGGATCGATCACGAAGATTCCACCGGGACCGTTGCCTTCACTATCCCCCAGGGCGTTCACGTAGATCCCATCGGGCCCGCAGTGCGACGTGTGCGGCCGGGTGTAGCCCGTCTTTCTGAGCAGCTCGTCGCGTTCGATCACTTTGACGAGACGCGGGCGGCGCGGGTCCGGTTCGGTGTCCAGGATGTGGATTCGCGACGAACGCAGGCCGGGGACCACGAGGTAGCGCCGCTGCATGTGCGGGTGCGGCGAGTAGGGACACAGGCACGAGCTGCACGCGTTCCATCCGAAGTGGTGAAGCTCATCCCCGACGCCCGGCATGTCGACGCGCGCGATCTGCGCACCGTAGCCGGGAGATCTGGCATCGACGTCCAGCACAGCCATCGCGTCGCGACCGGCTGGATCTGGATTGAGCAACGTGACATAGGCGAGCGTCTCGGCGGGCGCCTGCATGGCCATCGCCGGAGACGGATAGAAGCTCTGGTCGGGAAGCAGCTTTGGCATGGTCAATCTCTCCTTCGCGCGTTTCAGTGGCGCGCGATTGAGAGGGTAAAATCCGGGAGCCACTGGCGTCCTTTGAGAACACTGACCGATTTCTGAAATTTTCCTGAGGTGGGATTGGTGGCCGACACGCGGGAACGAGTCGCCTATCGGTTTGGGCCGTTTCAGCTCGACGCCCGAGAACGCCGTCTGTCGCGGGGCTCCGAGGTGATCCCGCTGCGGCTGAAGGTATTCGACACGCTGCGCGTGCTCGTCGAGAATGCCGGCCGGCTCGTCACCAAGCAGGAGTTGCTGGACACGGTCTGGCCCGAAACGACGGTTGAAGAGAACAATCTCAATCACAACGTGTCGGTGCTGCGGAAGGCCCTGGGAGAGAAGGCGACGGGCCAGCAGTACATCGAGACCGTTCCGCGCCTCGGATATCGGTTCGCGGCGGCGGTTCAGGCCAGCGAGCCGCCAGCCGGGGCCGCGGTAGCGTCAGCAGCAAAGGCGCGGCAGGAAATCAGATACTGCACGACGAGCGATGGGGTGCGCCTTGCGTATGCCAGCATCGGGAGTGGAGCGCCTCTGGTGAAGGCGTCGAACTGGCTGACCCATCTCGATTTTGAATGGGGCAGCCCAATCTGGCGACACTGGTGGTCCGCCCTCTCCCTTCACCACCGCGTCGTCCGTTATGACGAGCGTGGCAACGGCATGTCGCAACGCGACGTGGGCGACGTGAGCTTCGATACCTGGATCCACGATCTGGAGACCGTGGTCGATGCAGCAGGTCTCGATCGTTTTGCACTCCTCGGGATTTCGCGCGGCGGTCCGATCGCGATCGCCTACGCGGTGAAGCACCCCGAGCGGGTAACCCACCTCGTGCTCTATGGGGCGTTCGCAGTAGGAATCAACCACGTTGCGCCGGCCCATGAGCTCGAGGCGCGTCGCGCGCTGATCAGCCTGACGCGGCTCGGTTGGGGACTCAACAACCCCGCGTTTTGTAAGGTATTCACCTGTCTATATATTCCGGAAGCGACGCCGGAGCAGGAGCAATGGTTCGATGAACTCCAGCGCGTATCCACCTCTCCGGAAAACGCTGCCCGGCTCATGGAGCGCCGCGATGATCTCGACATCCGGCCGATGCTGCCCCAGGTCACGACGCCGACGCTGGTGATCCACTGCGATCGCGACCAGGCGATACCCGCGGAGAATGGGAGGCAAATCGCCGCCGCGATCCCGAACGCACGCTACGTCTCCCTGCCGGGCGCCAATCACCTGATGCTGGAAGAGGAGCCAGCCTGGGCGATGTTTCTCGAGGAGCTCGGGCTGTTTCTGAATTGGTAGCCCGGTCAACGAGCCACAAGGCCGGTGTTCTCGTCTCGATTTCACTCCTGTCGGAGCGTTCGCGCAAGATCCGCTCGCGCGACACGTCAGGCCGTGCTCCTTGAGAGTGCGGAGCGGTGCCTCGTGTCACGCGCTGCGTAGGCACGGCGCTTTGTCCCACCTCTGCCACTGCTACGGCCAAGGTTGACCGCCGTGCGACACCAATATAGGTTGCCAGGGTGTTGCATCGGTGAAGCACGTGCGAGGAGGCGTAGATGAAATTGAAGCACACGATCGCGATAGTCATCCTGTTCGGCGTGAGCTCTCTCGCGGCCGCACACAGGAGTGGTACCACCGTCTTCACACTCACACCGTCGACTCACGGGAATCCCGAAGGCGTCACGTTCGATCGGCGGACCGACGCGTTTTTCGTCGGCGCCACCGGGGACGGCACGATCTATCGTGGGACGCTGGACAGCACGACGGTCACCGAGTTCATTCCTGGCGCGCCCGGACGGTCGGCCGTCGGAATGAAGGCATCGGGAGGAAAGTTGTATGTCGCCGGTGGAGCGACGGGCGCAATCACGGTGTTCGACATCGCCACCGGGCAGGAGGTGGCGGCATTTTCGACAGGTCCTGGCGGGTTCCTCAACGACCTCGTGGTCACCCAGAATGGTGACGTCTATGTTACCGACTCCTTCCGGCCTAGTCTGTGGCACGTGACGGCCGCGCAAGTGGCCGCCGGCGCGGGAGCGGTCGAGGCGATTCCGGTGGGTCCGGAAATCCAGTACACCCCCGGCGCGTTCAACCTTAACGGGATTGTGGCGCGCGAGGGTGGCCGTCAACTGATCGTCGTGCAGAGCAACACCGGGAACTTGTTCCGCATCAACTTCGACGACGACGCGGTGAACGGCCGCACTATTCGGCAGATTGCCGTAGAACCGCTGGCTGGTGGTGACGGGATGCTGCTCGACCGCGGCCGACTGATCGTCGTCCAGGGAGGTCCACCGGCTACGCTCGCGTTCGTCCAACTCGAGGGGAACGCGCGGCGCGGCCAAGTGGTCGACCGACGCACCGACGTAACCCTGCTTGGCCCCTCGACGATTGCCCGGGCGCGGCAACTCTATCTCGTGGTGAACGCGGATTTCGCTACCAGCACGACGCCGTTCACGGTGTCCGGCATACCGCGCCAGCCGTAGTATCCCGGCTCTGATCGAAGGGGCGTAGGCGGACCCTTCCGAAAAAAAAAAAAAAAAAAAAAAAAAAAAAAAAAAAAAAAGGCCCGGTTCGGCTTGCCACGCGTGTGGTTGGTCCAAGGTGGTACTGTATGGCCGAATGGACCCCAACAATCTTTCCCGTCGCTCGTTTCTGAAAACGACAGCACTGGCGGGAATCGCGCCGCTGGCGCGTTTCCGCACCCGGACAGGCCCGGGCCAGGGCATCGGGCCACTCTGCGCGTACGTGGGCACATTCAGTTCCCCGCTTCGCGACACGCTGCCGACGCAGGTCGATCTTCCTCCGGGGAATGGCCGCGGCATTCACCTCTTTCAGGTCGATCGCACTACCGGCGCCATGACGCCGAGCGGCGTCGTCGAGATCGGGACGAGCCCGAGTTGCCTCGTGCTGAACCCCGCGGGAAACCGGCTCTACTCCGTGAATGAAACCGACCGCGTCGGCGACGACAAGCAGGGCACTGCCAGCGCCTTCGCCATCAATCGGGCCGACGGCAGACTGCAGCTGCTCAACACCGTGCCAAGCGGCGGTGCGGGCCCGACGTATGTCAGCGTTCATCCGGGTGGACGTCACCTGCTCGTTGCGAACTACTCCGGGGGTTCCGTCGCGGTGCTTCCGATACTGGCTGACGGCCGGCTTGGCGAGGCCTCGGACGTGAAGGTCGATGCCGGTACGGTCGGTCCAACCCGGGCGACGCACGCCCCGCCGGGCAGCTTCGCGGTGAGCGGCCACGATCGGACCCATGCCCACATGATCCAGGCCGATCCGTCGGGACGGTTCGTACTGCATGTGGACTTGGGCACGGACACGATCCTCATCTGGCGGTTCGACGATCGGCGCGGCACGCTGGCTCCGAACGATCCGCCTTCGGTCTCCCTTCCACCCGGAGACGGACCGCGGCATTTTCATTTCCATCCCAATGGGCGCTGGTTCTATTCCATTCAGGAGGAAGGCTCAACTATCGCGCTGTTCGACTACGACTCTGCATCCGGACGCTTGACGATGCGGCAGACCATCTCGACGCTTCCGCCGGGGTTTGCGGGCAGCAACTTCTGCTCCGAGATCCTCGTGTCTCTCGACGGGCGCTATGTGTACGTCGGTAACCGTCTGCACGACAGCATCGGCATCTTCTCTGTCGCTTCCGACGGGCAGCTGACGTACGTTCGCGAAGAATGGACACGCGGGGACTATCCCCGCAGCTTCAGCTTCGACCCCACGGGGCAGTTCTTTTACTGCTGCAACCAGCGAGCCGATGTCGTTACTGTCTTCCGAGTGGATCGCGCCAGCGGCGGCCTGTCTTTCACTGATCAGTACGTCGCTGTCGGCAACCCTTCGAGCATCGTGTTCGTGGACCTCGCACAGCCGTGACGGCTTTGCGTGAATGCCGCGCCGGTGCCAATCGGACCGGCGCGGTCTCCGAAGCTACTGCGGTTGGAACACGACGTCCACCCAGTAATTACTCGAATTGAACGTGCTCGTCGGAAACGCCGGCGTCGCGCCGTATCGGAAGACGCCGTTGCCCGCTCCCGCCGTGTTGGACAGGCCGTGAAGCGGCGACCTATCCACTCCGTTCGACGCGAAGTACAGCGAGGTGTACGGATAGTTCCCAACGTTCGTGTGATATGAGACGACGTAGACCGGTACTGGCAGCGATCGCGACTGGCGTCGCGAAGTTCACCTGCTGCCATCCGGTCGCTGTCTCGCCGCTGAAGGTCGCGGTTGCCAGCTTCGTGCCGGAGTTACTCCAGAGAGTGGCCGTGTGCGTTCCGGTAGTGGTCGAGCCCTTGTAGAACCTGACCCCCGTCACATGACCGGCAACGTCCGACCGGAACTTGAGACCAAGCTCCACGGCGCTTGAATCGTTGGTCGCGAAGGCCGCCGGAGCCGCCGAGGCGCTCCAGATCGTCACCGACGTCGTGGCGCCGGTCGTGAACGCCCAGGTAGAGTCGCTCACCAGGGCATTACCCGCCAGATCCTTCACCCCTGTGCTGCCGCCTTTGACGGTGACTGTGTATCGGGTCGATGCCCGGAGCAGGGCTGACGGCGTCAGCGTTGCGACCCTGGCCGGCGCATTGTAGCTGACCGAAGCCGTCACGACCGCGCTCGATGGGTCGCGCAGGATGACAGTACTCGCTGTCATCGTCGACGCGGTCATCGGCTCGCTGAAGGTAGCGGAGGCGGTTGTGGCGCGGCTGACGCCGGTGGCGCCGTTCGCCGGCATCCTGCCAGTGACTGTCGGCGCCGTGATGTCCACCGGGGTCGCCGTCTTTACAGTGCGATCCGCCGTGCTGACCGGTGTACCTGCGCTCGCCTGGCTCGTGAGGCGGTAGTGATACGTGGTCGACGGGCTCAGGCCTGTCAACGTGACGCTGTGGCTGGTGACCATCGTTGGGTTCGCGACCGCCTTGCCGTACGCGGTCGTCGTGCCGTAGTCGACTCGGCTCGACGCCGCCAGGTTCGTCGTCCACGTAATCGTCGCGGCCGTTGTCGTGATGTTCTTCGCCGCTACAGTGGAGATCGCGAGAGTTGGCGACGTAGCGGCAACGGTCACCACAGCGTTTGCCGTCACGGAACCCACGGAATTCGTGGCGGTCAGCTTGTATGTTGTCGTCGACGCGGGAGACACCGTTCGAGTGCCGGATGCCGCCACTGTCCCGACTCCCTGATCGATCGTCACGCTGCTCGCGCTGGTGGTCGTCCAGCTCAGGGTCGCGGACTGCCCGGCGCTAATCGACGCCGGCGACGCGCTGAATGTCGCGGTCGGTGCGACCGGGCCCGCTGGCGCGATCGGGCACAGCAGACCGTTGATTCCTGCCCGCGTGGTCGGCGTGCAGCTCGATGGCGGTCGCGGCAGAACGGAGCTATCCGGGTGATAGACCTGGAAATTGTCAGCGGAGTTGCCGTTGTAGGCGTAGACCTTCAGTTCATCCAGTTTGCTCAGGCACTCCGGCGCATACGCAACATCCCGGACCATCGAAATCGCGCTGAGACTGCGGCCCGGCGGCGCCGCGAATTGCGTGTTCGTCGCCACCACGAGCTTGTTGCTCATCCAGCAGCCGTTGACCGAGCCGTTCGTCGGAATCAGAAGGTTCGCATAATTCCGCAGGTATGTGTTCTGGATCGTAAGGTGCGGTTCCGGCCCGAACCCCGCCTCCACCGCGGTGATCCCTTCTTCCATCCCCTGGATGTCGGAGTTCTGGATCACAATGTTCTTCGAAGAGTAGTCGGCGAAGTACACGCCGTTGCCACAACACTGGCTCGCCGGGCTGAAGCTGCCCCGGATCTTCAGGCCGTCGTAGGTCACTTTCTGTGACGGATACATGTAGACGGCTTTGTTGTAAACGTTCCAGATCTTGAGACCCTTGATCACGCTCTCCTGGGTGCTCGAGTACGGCTGCGGGTCGAGCGAGTTGACCCACCAGAGCGTAAATCCTCCCTGCATCGCGCCATAGGCTTCGTTGTTCTCGAACTGGAGGATCGGCAGGTTGTTGCCGTTTACCACCGTCGCCTGGGCGGGGTCCATGGTGTCGGCGCCCTTGTAGTTCGGGACGGCGATGTTCCCCAGATAAAGAAACTGATAAACGAAGCCATAGGCAGCCTCGGTGGTCGGGTTCTGATAATTCGCGGCGACATTGTTTCTCACGTAGTTCTTCGGTCCCCTGAACCAGAATCCCACTCCTTCGGTGCCCAGCGCCTGTCGCGCCTGGGACACCGAATCGTTCGGCTCGCCCAGGCCCCGCAGAGCGAAGTTGTGATCGAACACATTGAAGCTTTCGGATCCGTCCTCGGTCGCGATCGCTGCGCCGTTGTAGTTGTAGACCACGTTGTCCTGGATGAGGCCGTAATGACTGCCGTGAACCGCGATGCCCCATTTCAACTTGGTCTCGACGGAGCCGCCATCTATGGCGTTACCCACCAGCGTGAACTGGTAGCCGTTCGCCGGCGTGGGCAGCGGCCCGCTCAGATGATGCATGTGGATCGGATAGCGACCGATGTGGTTCGTGGTGGGGTTCAGGGGCAGATATGTCGTACGTCCCAGATCCTTGAACACAGCGTATCGGATGTCCACATTCGCCTTGTGCGTGGCCAGCATGTGACCGCGCGTTCCCGAAGTGGTCTCGGTCCGGACGATGACGTTGCGGGTCAGGTTGCCCACGTGCGGCAGGAATTCGAGTACACCGTTCAGGTCGCGGGCGCCCAGGTGGTCGTATTGCAGTGGGGCATTGAGCGTCAGGGTCATGCGGTCAGTGGAGATCGCCTGCACCGTCCGCTCTTCCCACTGATTCACGGCATTGATCCAACCGCCGCCGGTCACTTCGCTTTCCTTGATGTGGCGCGTGTCCGGCAGCACGATCCGATCGCCTGCACGCCAGCCGCTGACCGCCTGCGACAAGGCGAGCGTCGTGTTGCCAGCGCGTGGTTCAGTGGCGAGCCGCACGAAGGTTGGCGACCTGGCGCTGCCGTGCATCGAAAGCTTACCCAAGACGATGATCCCGGTGCCGAACTGGTCCGGGTCCGAAACGCTGCCGCCGAGCGGCGAATTCGCAATGATGATCTCGGCGGTCACGCCGGGAGCAACCGGACTCGCCGTGGTGCCCAGCTCGAGGACACCGGGTGTGCCCGTTCCCATGTTGCCGGCCATCACCTCGATGTTCGTTGCCTTCAGACGAGTGTTCGCGGTGGTCGCAAATGTGAGCTTGCCGTCGATCGCCACCGTGTACGCGACGGCGGACGTGTCGGTGATCGTGACAGTGTGCCCCGCGAGAATGCGGACGATGTGATTGGCGGTTGGAACCTGACCACCCTGCCAGGTTGCAGGGTTCGACCAGTTGCCGTTCTGCACGCTCTGCACTCCTGGCCGAGCTGTGTCCTGCGAGAAATCGGGAATCCCTTCAGGCAGCGTGAACGGCGCAACCGCCGATGTCACCGCGGTGCTGATCGCAGCGGTCATCATCGTATGCGTGCCCTGGGCCGTTGAGGACAAAGACGACGCGACGGTCGGGTCAGTCGCAGCAGGATCGATGATGCCGGTCGCCGGATCGAGAGCGACGATCGGCGCAGCGGCGGCGGTGTCGAAATCGAGCGCCCAGCCCGCGCGTTGCATAAGGTCGGGCAGCTTGCCCCGGGATGCCGGCCTGCCAATGAACGACCAGAGATAGTCGTAGGCGTCCCGCGCGCCGCTCCAGCCGTTCTCGACGGCTATCATCAGGCTGAGTCGCGCCGCTGGACCGTAATAGCCCACGAACGGGCGCTCGTTTCCAGCGGTGGCCTTCCATACATCCGCCATTGACTGAAACAACTGCAACCTGCCCGGGCGGGGAGTGCCGACACCCACCAGAAACGGCGCGGCCGCCGCGCGCGGATAGTCGGGATCGCTGGTAAACAGCCGCAACTGCAACCTGGCGATGGCGTCGCGATGGATCTCGCCGCCGGAAAATCCAAGCTTGTTCGCACGATCGATCGCGTACGCGAGATAGTTCTGGTCTGAGATCGAGATGTACTGCGGGCCCTCCGCTCGTTTGTTGAGCCACAGAACCGTGAACCGATTCGACGAATCCTGTCTGCTCGTGTAGGCATCAAGCCAGTCGAGATTGTTGGTCACCTTCCGCGCCAGGTATTCCTTTACGGGTGAGCCGTCCGGATAGTACGCGGCTGCATCGGCGAGGTTTCGCAGCGCCCAGGCGTAGCCAGGCACATCATTCGCCGCGAGGATCCCCTCCGCGCCGCGAACACCATCGGCGTTGTCGGTGCGGAGCATGGAATAGTTCGCCCAAAAGGCCATTTCCTCGGCGTAGTAACGGTCGCCGGTGAGGAGATAGGGCACGTATGCGAGCGACGGCTGATGTGCGTTATCGGGAATGAGCGCGCTCTGTCCGAGCCGCTGGTGGATCGAACCCCTCTCGCGGGCCGGCATCGGGCCGCCTTTGATCGAGTCGATTCCAGCACCTTGCGCACGCGCGTCGAACCAGACGGTCGGCCGCTCGTCGAGCGAGATCAGTCGTTCCGTGCCGACGCCTGGCGTGGCCCTGGATTCGGTTTCGCGGACATGGATCGGCCAGGAGCCGGAGAGATCGCCGTTTGCGAGCACGAAGCTTCGTTGCTCCGGGTTTCGATGCACGAGATACCGCGCTGTCCAATCCGGGTAAGGCGCAATCTCCGGCCGGCTGCCGATCGCCGCCATGTTGGCGTTCAACGCGCCAGCCCCGAGCAGATCGTACTCGGCACCTGACGGGACACCGACCACATTCGAGATCGTCGACAGGTAGGGCGGCAGCGCATTCGCGGCGTTGAAGGGCGCCAGGTCGGGGATCACCGACGCGAATGGTGTGTGGCCGATCTCGAACATCTTCCGCCACCGCGTCAAGTAGTAGTGTTCCAAACCGTTCCTGGCCAAGACCACATGGCCGTCGAGGGAGATCGCCACGTCGTAGGTCGCGGTGCGTGCGCCGTCCTCGTCCAGCAGGTTCTCCACCGACACATCGACGCGCGCTTTCCCGTCGTTGTACACCCGCGCATCGAAGTTCACGCGGATAAACGGGTGTGGGCCGGTCGCTGAGCGCGGCGCGACGACGGTTCGACCTTCGTACACCATCGGCCCGTTCAACCAGAGATCGGTCGAGGGATTCGAGGAGAGCGCTGCGGTGTACGCGATGCCATCAATGGTCAGGGTCACCGAAGCGCGGGGCATTTTCGGCGCGAAGCTGCCGCTGACAGGCGGCGCGGCCCGCAGTTGATACGTGCCGGCGGCCGGCACCCGCGCGGAGACGATCGCGAAGCGGATGGAGCCGTCGGGCCATCGGCTCTTCACATCGGCCTGGGTCATCAGAGTACCCAGCTGCAGACTCTCGTAGGCGACGCCCTGCGGCACGACTTCTCCGAAGGTTGCCCAACCCGCGGTCAGACCGATGTTTGCGATTGGAGTGGGCTGCCCGAGCACAAACGATTTCGTCGCTGCGCACAGCCACAACAACATCGCCGCATGCATGAAGATCCTGCGGCGCCGAATCAGGAGGACCGGAACGAAATTCCATGCACCGCGCAAACATTTCTTCACACACTCCTCCGGCACGGCGCCGCTTCACTTCACGCTGTGAGTGCCGGCAACGCCGTCGTTTTCTGTGAGGGCGTTCGTCTGCGCCTTCGCTAACGCAGATGAAGCCACGCCAACAGGGATGAGGATTTGGGGCCTGGCGCAACGGAGTACGTCGCGAATTCGCCCCGGCACCGTCGAAGCCGGGCCCGCAGAGGCAATATCCGGTCCAACGTCGGGACGTGCTCAACCTCGTGAGGCAAGTGCGCGCGGCTGCGGGCGCTCGCGTGTGGTCTGATGTGCTGACTGCTCACGGGCGTGATCGCCCGCTCGCACAATCGAACGTTGCTGCTCCCGGGAGAGTGTCGATGAAGAAGTCCTTATCGAGCGGATCGGTATGGCCGAGTCTGGAAATCATGCGTTCGTGGGTAATGAATGCACGGTACCTGGTGGCTAGGCCAATCGCCCAAGCACCGCCGCGCGCAGAAGAGCGTGCGGGCCAGGCGTCCTGCCGGTCGACTCGGCACCGTCGCAGCATTGCAGAGCGCCAGGTTGCGCGCGACGTACCAGTTGAAGAGGGGCAACGCGAGCTCACGAGATTCGTGGGCGCTTTGGCCGGGCATTTCCGTAACATCATGATGAGGCTCACGGACGCCGCTACGGACAATCCGCCGATCCGGGACGTAAGCACATAGTGTTTCTCTGGCTGGTTGCATTCCAGAGTTGGCGGCGCTCCTGCGGTCCGAACGCTGAAAGATGAGGAAGCCCGCCGACGCTGCAAACGATCGACAGGACGGCAGAACCACAGAGAGCCGCGGACGCAGGCACTCTGATCACGTGCGGGCCGCTCAAGCCCGTCAGGCGGCGCTCTATGCCGATATCACCGCGATATTCTGCAAGCCCGCGTCGTTGCCCGCGATTCTCAACGAATGCGTCGAGGCCATTGTCCGCCACCTTGACGCTGCCTTTGCCCGCATCTGGACGCTGAACACCGAACAATCTGTGCTGGAGCTGCAGGCAAGCGCCGGGATGTACACACGTCTCGACGGCTCGCACAGCCGCATCCCGGTCGGGGCGCTCAAGATCGGCTTGATCGCGAAAGAGAAGACCCCGCACCTCACTAACGATGTGCCCAACGATCCCCGGGTCAGCGACAAGGCGTGGGCGATGACCGAAGGGCTCGTGTCGTTTGCCGGATATCCGCTCCTGGTCGAAGACAGACTGGTGGGAGTTCTCGGCATGTTCGCCCGCCGGCCGCTCGCCCCCGACGTGCTCGATGCGCTCGCGTCGATCGCTCATCTCATCGCACTGAGCATCGAGCGAACACGCGTGGAAGACGGACTCCGTGCGAACGAAGCCCGCTTTCGTCTGAATGCCGAGCACGCGCTCGAGGAAACCGGGCGCAGGCTCGCGGCCCAAAGTACCTGTGCTGACCGAGCTCACCGCGACTCAGGCGAGGGGGTCGGTGACGTTCGACGAGAGACTCCGCGCCATCCTTCACGCGACGGCCCGCACGCTTGCCGTGGAGCGAGTGAGCGTCTGGGAGTTCGCCGCGGATCGCTCGGGCATTAGTTGCGTGGACTTGTTCACCGTCACGCCGAGCCGGCACACATCGGGCCAGTTCCTGGCGCGGGCCCTCTATCCCCGCTATTTCGATGCACTCGAGCGCGAGCGCCTCATTGCCGCGTCCGACGCGCCCGCTGACGAGCGGACGTCGGAATTCTTGCCCGAATACCTCGCGGCCAACGGCATCGGTGCCATGCTCGACGTCCCGTTGCGTCAGGACGACGTCAGCGTCGGAGTGCTCTGCGTGGAACACGTTGGCGGGCCGCGGTCATGGCGCACGGACGAGCAGAATTTCGCGCTCTCGGTAGCGAACCTGGTGGTAGCGACCCGGGCCGACGAGGAACGCCGTCAGGCGCTTGCGCAACTCGCGGAAAGCGAGGCACGCGCCCGCCTGATCGTGGACACGGCGCATGACGCCTTCGTCGGCATCGACTCGAGCGGACGAATCGTCGCCTGGAACGCTCAGGCGGAACGCACGTTCGGTTGGACGCGCGCCGAGGCGGTCGGACGAAGTCTGGCGGAAACGATCATTCCGCCCGGTTTTCGCGAAGCCCACCTGGGAGCGCTGCGACGTTTCCATGAAACGGGCGCGGCGCCGATTGTCAATCAGCGTCTCGAGCTGACCGGGCTGCACCGTTCAGGCGCTGAATTTCCAATCGAAATCACCATTACGTCGCCGATTCGCGCCGGCGGCGGATTCTTCTTCGGCGCATTCCTCAGGGACATCTCGGATCGCCGCCAACGCGACGCGCAACTCCGTCAGGCCAAGGAGTCCGCCGAGGCAGCGACACGCGCCAAGAGTGAATTTCTCGCCAACATGAGCCATGAGCTGCGCACGCCCCTCAACGGTGTCCTGGGATACGCCCAATTGCTCCAGAGCGGCCACGGCCTGAGCCCTGCGCAACGTGAAGGACTCGAGGCAATTTCCAGGTGCGGATCGCACCTGCTCGAGCTCATCAACGACATCCTCGACCTGTCCAGGATCGAGGCCGGATACCTGGAAATCGAGGGTGTGGTCACCGATCTCACGCAGATGATCGTGGACCTGCGATACGTGCTCGCCGAATTGGCGCGCCGCAAAGGGCTGCGGTTGAGCATGCACATGGCTCGTGATGTCCCGCGCCGCGTGGTGCTCGATGGCAGGCACCTCCGGCAGGTGCTGCTGAACCTGCTCGGCAACGCGATCAAGTTCACACATGAAGGTGATGTTCGGCTCATCATCGCGCGCGAGGCCGGAGACCGCTTGCTCTTCGAAGTCGTCGACACCGGTATCGGTATTGCGCCGCAGGCTCTGGAGGAGATCTTCGACGCGTTCACGCAGAGCGACGCTGGCAGGACGGCGGGAGGAACCGGCCTCGGCCTGGCCATCAGCCGGCATCTCGTGAAGAGTATGGGAGATGAATTGAAAGTGACGAGCGTTCTCGGACAGGGAAGCCGCTTCTTTTTCGCGTTGCCGCTGGTGCGGGAAGCGGCGGCGTCCGAGACCGACGTGAACGGTGAAAGCGCGGACGTGCTCCCATGGGACCGTCGGCTGGCAGACGGCTCGGAGGTGACTGCCTTGGTGGCGGACGACAGCGCCGTGAATCGGCGCATCCTCGCGGCGTTGCTCGAAAGCGCGGGCGTTCGTGTGATCACCGCGGCCGGCGGCCACGAGGCGCTTCAGTTCGCGCGCATTCGTCGGCCCGATATCGTCTTCATGGACCTCCGCATGAGAGATCTGGATGGACTCGAGGCCACGCGGCAACTGCATGCGGATCGAGCGACCGCGCAGATTCCGGTGGTCGCGGTGACGGCGAGCGCACTCGAGCAGACCCGTCAGGCCGCGCTCGATGCCGGGTGTATCGAGTACCTGCCGAAGCCGATTCGTGCTGAAGTCCTGTTCGCGATGATGGAAGCCCGCCTGGGTGTCCGATTCGTGAAACATGGCGATCCTTCGCGATGGCCGGCCGAACCGGAACTGACCGATGCTGCGGTCCGCTCAGCGATTGCGCGGCGGCTCGATGAGGGGCTCGCCTTGGGTGACGTTGCCGCGCTCGACACGCTTGCGCGAGAGTTGATCGGCCGCAGCGATGCGGAGACCGCGCTCGGGCATCGGGTGGCTCGACTCGTGACCGATCTCGATTTCGACGGCCTGCGCGATCTGGCACACGCGTTGACCGAATCCAAGTCCAGACATGCCGGCGCCTGAAAGGGGCGGGTTTCAGCGACGGTGATTCCACCCCCCTCGACCATTCTCGTCGTCGACGACAGCACCGTGAATCTGCAGGTGCTGTTGCGTACGCTCGATGGAAGCGGTCACCGGATCCTGGCGGCCAAGAACGGCAGGAGCGCGCTGGACATCGCGCGTCTCGCTCGTCCCGACATGATGCTGCTCGACGTCATGATGCCGGAGATTGACGGGTTCGAGGTGTGTCGTGCCATCAAGGCGGATCCAATTACCCGCGACATCGTGGTGATTTTCCTGTCGGCGCTCGGCCAGGAGTCTGACATCGTGTCCGGGCTGAAGCTCGGGGCCGCCGATTACATCACCAAGCCCATTCAGGCCGGGGAAGTGCTGGCGCGCGTCTCCACGCACCTCTCGCGACAGTATTTGGAAAGAGAACTCAAGAGCAGTCGCGAGCGGCTCGACCGCGAGTTGGCCAACGCGGGCCGGATGCAGCAGCTCATTCTTCCGAGCTCGCTTCCGCTGCATCCCTCCATCCACTTCTCTGCCTACTACCGGACCAGCCGGCATGCCGGTGGCGACTACTATGACGTGCTACCGATCGGGCCTCACCGCTTCGCCGTCGTCGTCGCCGACGTTTCGGGACATGGAGCCCCCGCCGCCATCGTCATGGCGATGATTCGCGCCGTTCTCCATTCGTATCCCGGGACGCCGGACGACCCCCCGACGGTTCTAAATCACATCAATCGTCACTTCCGGTATCTGTGGGAGACTGCGATGTTCGCCACGGCTGTCTTCGCGGTGTTCGACGCCGAGACACACACGGTCCGACTGTCGACCGCAGGCCACCCTCTACCGCTGCTGATTCGAGCGATGCAGGCGGAGCCGATGGTGGTCGAGAACTCCCCAGCGCTGCTGTTCGGCGAGTTCGGCGACGTGCCGTGTGCCGAACGGACGGTGCGGCCGGGCGATCGGGTCGTTTTTTACACGGATGGAATCACCGACCGGCGCGCGCCGGATGACTCGATGTACGACGAGGAACGCCTGAGCGCTGCGCTGGCCCGCCTCGGCGCACGACCGTCCGAGGCAGTGGTCGAAGAACTGATCGCGCAGGTCGACTCGTTCGCGTCTGGAGTCGAGCCTGACGATGACCAGACGCTGCTCGTTGTTGGCATCGAGTGAACCCGCGAACGGACATTTAGCGGTTGAAAACGTCTGTGGGGCACCTCCTCAGTCTGGTAGGGCACCTCTTCAGAGGTGCCGGGGAAATTCGTTTGTAGGGCGCCTTTTCAGAGGTGCCGCGTCTTCAGCTGGGATTCAGAAGGAGCACGTGTGTCGATATCACTTCAGATGCGGCGCGTTGGCGAGGTCATCGTCATCGCGTGCAGCGGCAACATTGTCGGCGGTCCCGAGGCGGACGAGTTGCAGCACGCGATCGGAAAGCTACTGCCCCTCGAACCAAACGTCGTGTTGAATGTCGCGGAGGTGGCATTCCTCGACAGCGCCGGTGTTGGCGTTCTCGTGCGTCTCATGCACCGCACGCGCGGCGCCTTTGGTGACCTGAAGCTCTGTTCGCGTGCCGCGACGTGTCGCGGAAGTGCTGCGAATCACCAGGCTGGCCGGGATCTTCGACGTGCACACCATCGAGGACGAGGCGATCGCTGCGTTTTACAGCCAATCCAAACCCGCGGACGCGCGCCCGACGCTCGGTGGCGACATCCTCTGCGTGCACGATTCTCCCGATGTGCTCGCTTACATCTATGGAGGTACTGCGCGAGGCTGGTTACCGCGTCATGCAGTGCGGCAACGTCTCGGACGCCGCCGTGCTCTTCAAAGTATCCCGCCCGCGAGTGCTCGTCATCGGGGCCAGCGCCCGCGCGCGGCTGGACTCAGTGCGAGCGGGCGCCTCGCACGAAGCCAGCAACCCGGTCGCGATACTCGAACTGCCGGCCGCTTTCGCGACTCGCGACCCTGTGGACTCGAGCAGCGACCTCCTCTCCCGGGTGCGCGATCTAGTGGGCGAGCCGGCCTGACACGGGCTGCTCAACGAGGCGGCCGCGAAACGCCGCACCCTCGCTATGCGTACATCGGCCGCCGGCTGCGCAACGCCATCCAGCCCTTGACGATGCGATAGATGAACCAGAGTCCGGTCAACAGGATCGGCAGCCAGGCGATGATGATGCCGATCCCGAGCGTCAAGAGGACAAAGAGCGCGCAGAGAAACACCCAGAGCAGACCGAACCAGAAAGTCCGAATCTGCCACCGGAAGTGCGATTCGAGCCAGGTGCCGCGGACGTCTCCGCGCTTCACGTAGTTCAGAATCACCGCAATGATCGACGGCCAGCCGGTCAGGAACGCGCCCACGACGGTCGCCGTACCGACGATTCCGGTCAGGAGGCTGAACGCATGAAGCCCGTAGATCAACTGAGTCCAGCCAATCAGCGACTGTTCCGACGCCGTCGTCGGGACGAGAACAGGCTCTTGTCGCGGAGGTTCATTCATCTCCACATCGTCTCACGCCAGGGGTCTGCCATATCGATAGTCCCTCTAGCGGTTCGTGCGCAACGCGCATGCTGAGGCTAAAGTGCAGCTCAGGCGCTGGTCCACCCGGGTGTGTATCGCGATAAACCCTAGACCGACCGCGCTCATCTAAGTTGTGCCATTGGCTGGATGGATCGTCACAGAGGAGACTCGAGGATGCGTACCTTGTTTGCCGATCTTCGTTATGCGTTCCGGGTGATGTCCCGGACACCCTCGTTCGCCGTTGCGGTCGTCAGCGTGCTGGCGCTTGGCATCGGCGCCAACACCACGATCTTCAGCATCGTCAACGCGGTCCTGCTGCGTCCGCTGCCTTTCGAGGAGCCGGAACGCCTGGTGCGGATCTTCACCCGGACGCCGGGCGGTCGACTCTTCGAGCTCTCCCCAGGCAAGTTCTACGACTGGCAGCGGGATGCGCAGTCGTTCGAGGGCATGGCGATGTATCAATGCTGCGGCTTCAGGGAGCTCGCGCTCACTGGCACGGGCACCGCGCGAACAGTACGTGCGACAGCCGTGAGCGCGGGCTTTTTCGAGATCGTCAGAGCCCGGCCGGCGCTCGGACGCGTCTTTCGGCAAGAGGAGGACACGCCAGGCGGCAAGCACGTGGTCGTCCTGAGCGACCGGTTCTGGAGAACCGAATTCGGCGGCACACCCGGACGTGATCGGCCGCACGGTGAAGCTCAACGACGAAGCGTACACCATCGTCGGAGTCATGCCGGCCACTGCCTCGGTCGCGTCATGGACCGGGATGGCGAGCGACGTCTGGGTCCCGCTCGCACTCACCGACGAGCAGCGCGCCGCCCGTGGGAATCACAATCGGTACGGCGTCGCGCGTCTGAAGCAGAGATGTCGAACTCGCCCAGGCGCAAGCCGAGATGGACGCGATCTCCGCACGGCTCGCGCGTGAGTTCCCGAAATCGGACGACCGGCTGGGGAGCCGTGGTCATCCCGATGCAGGAGGAAATCGTCGGCAATAGCCGCACGATGCTGCTCATGCTGCTCGGCGCCGTCGGGTTGGTCCTCCTCATCGCCTGCGCCAACGTCGGCAACCTGCTATTCACTCGCGCCCTGAGCCGACGCAAGGAGATCGCGATTCGCTCGGCGCTTGGCGCGGGACGCGGACGCGTGTTTCAGCAGCTGTTGACCGAAGCCTTGCTGCTCGCGGGCGCCGGTGGCGCGCTCGGGCTTCTGCTCGCGTACGGGACACTCACGTCAGCCTCGACGCTGCTCGCCGGCCAGGTGCCGAGGGCGGAGGAAATCTCGATCGATGGGCGAGTGCTGCTGTTCGCGGTGGGGGTGTCGATGCTCACCGGCATGCTCGCCGGTACGCTGCCGGCCGTGCGCGCAGGCCGGTCCGACCTCAACGACGCGCTCAAGGAAGGTGGGCGCAGCGACGGTGCGATCGGTGTCGGCACGCGCCGCTTGCTGATCGTGTGCGAGGTCGCGCTGTCGCTGGTGTTGTTGATGGGCGCCGGCGTGATGATCCAGAGCCTGCTGGCTCTCAGGCACGGCGACACCGGCTTCGATCCGAACAATGTCCTGACGATGAATGTGAGACTCGTGGACGCGCGGTACCCGTCGCCGGCGCAGCGATCGTCATTCTTCGACGCGGCGTTGCAGCGCATTCGGGCGCTTCCCGGCGTCGAGGCTGCGGGAACGATCGACGACCTGCCCTTCGCCGACGGATCCTCACAGACTCTCGCAGCTCGAGGGATACCCGCCTCAGCGCGACCCGGTGGCGGTGCAGGTTCGGCAGATCACTCCCGGCTACCTGCGCGCCATGGGGATTCCGGTGCTGCGTGGACGCGACATCGTCGAGAGCGATGCGGAGGTGCTGCTCGTCAGCCAGGACGCCGCGAAGCTGTATTGGGGAGCAGACGATCCGATCGGACGCCGCGCCGCCCTGCCGCTTCTCGAAGACGGTGCTTCGGCAGGTGGTCGGAATCGTGGGCGACGTCAAGCAGCGGAATCTCATTGAAGCCACCGACGCCCACGGTGTACTTCTACACGCGCGAGCCGTATGGCAGGGCAACGTTCGTCATACGGACATCAGTGCCGCCCGCCACGCTCGCACAGCCTGCCGTTGCAGCGATCCGCGCGATCGATCCAGAGCAGCCGGTCGGAGATATCCGGACGATGGTGCAGGTGCTCGACGGGAGACTGACGTCGCAGCGCTTCAGCGCGCTGCTGCTCGGAGTCTTTGCAGGAGTCGCGCTGCTGCTCGCCGCAGTCGGAATCTACAGCGTGCTCTCGTACATCGTGCGCGGACGCAGCCGCGAGATCGGGATCAGAACGGCGCTTGGCGCGCGGACAGCCGACGTCCTTCGTCTGGTGATCGTCGAGGGCATGTCGCCCGCGCTCGTCGGCATCGCGGCCGGAACGATCGCCGCGCTCGCGTCGGCGAAGGTCATGGAAACGCTCGTCTTTGGCGTGAGCGCATCAGATCCGCTGACGCTTGCCGCCGTCGGGGCCACGCTGGCCCTTGTTGCGCTGATGGCCAGCCTGGTGCCCGCGTACCGCGCCTTACGGCTCGACCCGGTGAAAGTCTTGCGCGCGGACTAGGGCGATGGCCGATCCGAATTTCGAGAACCGACTGCCTGGGATATACGTCAGCGGGATCGGTGGCCTTCCGCCTTCGGTGGTGGGTATAGAAACCGCGGTCCCCGCCTTCATCGGTTACACGGAACGTGCGGAGAATTCCGGTGAACCGGCGGTGAACGTGCCGGTGCGGATCGCGTCCATCATGGAGTTCGAGCAGCACTTCGGAGGAGGAGTGCTCGACGTCGTCGTGCCGGGGAAGCTGCCGAGTCCGAAATTCAGCTTGACACCCGTCCAGGCTCCGACGCCGGCGCCGGATGGTTCACCGGCCGAAGCCAACGCACCCGCGCAGGGCACTTACGACGTCGCCTACCAGACCGCCGATGGCACCGCGACTCTGTACGCGAAGCTCGCGCCGAGAAGACCGCTATTCTCTCTTCACCACAGCCTGCGCCTCTTCTATGCGAACGGAGGGGGCCCTTGTTACATCGTCTCAGTCGGCTCGTACGCGGATCCGCTGACCAGCGACGCTCTCCTGAGGGGACTCGAGGCCATCAAGGACACCAAGGGCCCGACGCTGCTGGTCATCCCCGACGCTTCGCTGTTGCCCGTCGACCGATACGGCAATGTCGCGAAGGCGATGATGAAGCAGGCGCACGACAAACAGGATCGCGCAGCACTGCTGGATGTTCCGCAGGTACGCTGGTTCCACTCCGGTTCGGGCCCGGCGCTCGGTGACGCCATCAGCGCGTTCCGCGCGTCGATCGGCGCAGACCACCTCAGTTACGGCATCGCCTACGTTCCCTACCTGAATACGACAATCGTGACGCCGACCGAACTCGATTACACGCTCTTCGCCGCAGGCGAGTTGACAGACTATCTGATGGCCGAGCGGCGGAACAGGGATCCCGCAGGCACCAAGGAACTGGAGTTCCTCATCAGCCGGATCCACGGCGATACGACGGACGCGGCGAACATCAGGTCCACGAATCAGGATCTCGTCAATGTGTTGCCACAACTCACGCAACTGTATGAAGCGGCCGCGCGCCAGTTCAACCTGCTGCCGGCGAGCGTCGCGATGGCCGGCGTAATGACAATCGTCGACAACAGGCGTGGCGTCTGGAACGCCCCGGCAAACATCGTGCTGAACGCCGTCGAGAACCCGGCGTTCGAAATCGATGACGAGATGCAGGCGGATCTCCACACACCCCTCGATGGCAAAGCGATCAACGCGATTCGCGAATTCGCCGGCCGTGGCTCCATCGTGTGGGGTGCTCGCACGCTCGACGGCAACAGCAACGATTACCGCTACGTGCAGGCGCGGCGGACCGTCATCTACATCGAACAGTCGATCGAGGCTGCGCTCAACTCGTTCGTCTCCGCCCCGAACGACGACAAGACGTGGGTGACGGTGGTCGCAATGGTGTCCAACTTCCTGCAAAACCTGTGGGCCCGGGGCGGCCTCATGGGCGCGACCGCGCAGGAAGCGTTCTCGGTCAATTGTGGCCCTGGCACATCGATGACGGCGCAGGATGTGCTCGAGGGCAACCTGGTCGTACAAGTGCTCGTGGCGCTGATTCATCCGGCCGAGTTCATCGAGCTAACCTTCAAACAGAAGATGGAAGCAGCGAGCTAATCCGGCGTGGCTGTTCCAAAAGCCTCCTTCTCGGTCCAGTTTGGCGACAACGAGGCTGTCACGTTCGAGGAGGTGACAGGCCTTCAGGCCGAAACGAAAGTCATGGAGTACCGGAACGGCAACAGCTCCAACTTCTCGACCACCAAGATGTCCGAACTTTCCACTGCGGGCACCGTGACGATGAAGAACGGCACCTTCGCCAAGGACACGAAATTCTTCGCCTGGTATCAGGAGACAAAGACGCGGCAATCGTTCACCCGTCGCGTCGTGGTGATCAACCTGCTCGACGAGAGTGGCAACCCGAAGATCACGTGGACGCTGAACAACGCCTGGCCGAGGCACGTGACTGGCACGGATTTCAAAGCCGATGGCAACCACGTGGTTGTGGAATCGATCGAAATCGCATACGAAACGCTGGAAGTGAGGTCGACGCAATGACCCGGGCATCGCGTGCGATGACGGGGCCTCAGGACGCAGGCGCTCTTGCCCGGACATGCTCGCTGAATCGTGTGCGGCATGCCCGGGCGGCAGCCAGAAGCTTGCCATATTCGGGATTATCGTGAAGTGCGGCAAACGCAGGGTCGTTCTCGATCGCCGATGCGCCGCAGTAGTTCCGCCGGATTGATTCCCGAAGCAGCAGAACCGCTGCTCGGGTGTGGCCGCAGTACGCGAGATCGCCCGCCCAGAAGTAGAGCGGCTCTGGATCCTCCCGCACGTTTAGAAACGTCCTGACATCGTCATCGCTCACGCGTCCTTGCTTGTCCGGTGCAGCGCCTGCGAGACACCGCGAGAGCAGCCCGTGGAACATATCGGGTGCGATTCCGCGGAGATACTCCGGTGGCAACCGGTCATGCTGGTCGCGTGCGTCATTGCGCCTGCCCATCCGCCCATAAATGAACCGCGTGACCAGACTCGCCCAATCCGAGCCGGTGTCCAGACGAACAAAGTCAAGCGCGCGATCGTACCGGCCGAGCAGCATGAACGGCTGCGCGCACGAACGGAATAGCGGATTGGTCGGATCGCGGGAGACGGCCTGTTCGCATGCGCGCGCAGATTCCTCCAGCAGCCCTCCATATCTGAGGACATAACTCAGCGCGAAGCGGGCTTCTCCGCTGTCCGGGCGCTGCGCCACGAGTTGCATGGCGCTGTCGTAGCCGTCCTGGAGACGCCCGGCCTCGACCTGCAGAAACAACAGGCGGACGGCGGCGCCGGTACGACTCGGCTCGAGCGCGAGCGCCTGCCGCGCTGCTGCCTCCGACAGCCGTAGCGCTTCGCTTCCGCCGCCACCGTAATGTCCGTCGTAGTAATAGCGGTCCGCGAGCGAGACCCACGTGCCGACGTACTCCGGCTCGATCGAACTCGCTCGCTCGAGCATCGCAATCGCCTGCCGGTTTGGTTCGGGGTCGGTCGAGTTCGCCAGGCTTCTGAGGTAGACCGCGTACGCTTCGGCGTTCCTCGGCCTGGCATGGATGCCCGTCGTGGCCCACGCGCCCAGCGCCGGCAACAGTCCGTCGCGGATCCGGGATGTCAGCCGGTCGTGGAGCGCGATCGAGTCATCCGCCCGCGCCGCGATCGTGTCGCGCCAGAGCACGCGGTTGCCATCGACGTCAACGGCTTCGACCGTGACGCGCAGTTCGGACTGGCGCATCGAGAAGTGGCCGGTCACGACCTCGGCGACGCGCAATTGCCGGCCCGCCTGTTCGGGGCTCACCCCGCCGACGAAGTTTCGTGACGCGGCTAGAGGGCGAACGGCCAGCGTGGCCGTCGAGCTGATCGCGGTCGCGACTTCGTCGGCCAGCGCCAAGCGTAGATAGTCGATATCACCGGCGCCGCCGACGTTCTCGAACGGCAGCACCGCCACGGTCTTCTGCCCACCACCAGGGACCGTCACGCGGTTGCTGCGCATCAGCGGGACGGTCAAGAGTGCTGCCAGCGCGACCGCCAGTATCGTAGCCAGCGTCAGCCTTCCTGGACCGGGCGACCCGACACGACGCCAGGGGCGCGGCTGCACGGTGGCGGAAGTCTCCCTTGAGCGGAAAGAGGCCGTCTCGCGTTGCAGGTGCTTGAGATCCGCGAACAGTTCCGCGCCGCTCGCGTGGCGGAGATCACGAATGGTTTGGAGCGCTTTGCAGATGACCGTCAGGAGCTCTGGCGGCAGCTCGTGATTGGCGCCGTCGCTCGCGGCGAGATAAACGTGTGCATCCGCATCGAACGCCATCCCGGTGGAGCGCTCGGCAAAGGGAAGTCGCCCCGTGGACATTTCGTACAGCACGATTCCGAGACTCCAGACGTCGCTGCGTGCGTCCAGGGCGAGGCCGCGCGCCTGCTCCGGTGACATGTAGCGGGGCGTGCCGATGACCATCCCCGGTTGCGTGTGTGATTCCAGATCGACGTTCCCGGACGATTCCGCTAGGGCCGGCTTCGCGAGTCCAAAGTCGAGCACCTTGGCGTAACCATCGGGACGCAGCATGATGTTTTCGGGCTTGATGTCACGATGCACTAGCCCGCGGGCATGCGCAGCCGCCAGCGCACTCGCTATCTGGACCCCGAGCTCCACGACGTCGCGAACCGGCAGGGCCCCCTGCAACAAGCGATGCCGCAGGGTCTCACCCTCGATGAACTCGGTCACGATGTACGGACGGCCATCCATCTCGCCGAAATCGTGGACGACCACGATATGCGGGTGGTTCAGACTCGAGGCGGCCCGCGCTTCCTGATGAAACCGCCGCAGACGATTGCGATCGACGGCGAAGTCCGGCGAAAGGAACTTGAGCGCCACCGGCCGATCGAGCCTGGCGTCGTGGGCAAGAAAGACGTCGCTCGTGCCGCCAGTGCCCAACCGTGACACCAGCTGATAGGAATCCACGACGCGGCCGCTCAGGTCTTCACGTGGCGGTTCGAGCAGCACCGCGGCCGGCGTCTCGAGGAATGTGCCCACATGGCCGTCTGCAGCCAGCAGGCGATCGACACGTGCCCGCAGCGTCGCGTCGGTTCCGCAGGCTTCGGTCAGGTATCCCGGGCGTTCGGAGCCCTCGCGCGCCAGCGCGCCTTCGAGCACGCGCTTCACTCGCGGCCAGTCGTCGAGCGTGTTCATCCAGCCATGAGTTCGTTGTACAGCCACAGCTTCGCGGTGGCCCAGTCACGCTTCACCGTCGCCGGCGATATGCCGAGCGCTTCGGCAGTCTCCTTGACCGACAAGCCCGCAAAAAACCTGAGCTCGATGACGCGGCTCTGCTGCGGATCGACGGCCGCCAAGCGCTCGAGCGCTTCGTCGAGCGCCACGACATCGACCGCGGGTAGGGGCCCGATCACATTCTCGTCGAGCGAGGTCACTGAAAGGCCGGCGCCACGCTTGTCTCGCGCCCGCTGGCGGGCGTAATCTACCAGGACGCGCCGCATCAGCGTCGCCGCCATGGCGAAGAAATGCGCGCGGTCGCGCCATCGCAAGGCATCGATCCCTGCCAGCCGCAGGTACAGCTCGTTGACGAGCGCCGTTGTCTGCAGCGTATGGCCCTCGCGCTCGCGGCGCATGTAGTGGTGCGCGAGGCGACGCAGCTCTTCGTAAACGATGGGCACGAGTCGATCTCGTGCGGCGGGATCGCGGTTGGCCCAATCGGCAAGGACCTGTGCAATACGCTGCCGTTCGGCGGCGTCGGCATCGTCGGCCATTGGTTCCGGCTGCGGGTCATTCTAGCGCACCGTCCCACGAAGTCCCCCGGTTGAGTAATGAGCCCGGAATCCTCGCAACGGCGCCTAATGAGGCAGGGGGGCGAAGAGCCCGCCGGCAAGGCATACGACGAGCTCGTCTCGCGGCGTCGACCAGGGCGTCCGGAGTGTCGTTCGACATCCTACAACTGCGAAAGAGAGACTGCGATGCCCAGAGTCGCCGCCAATAACCTCACGATGAACTACGACCAGCAGGGAACGGGCGAGCCCCTCGTCCTTATTCCTTACCTGGCCGCGGATCATGCCTGTTACGCATTTCAAGTGCCGGAGTACGCGAGGCACTTCACCTGCTTTTCGGTCGATCTGCGGGGAACTGGCGAATCGGACAAACCGACCGGTGCCTACACGACGGAGCTGCTCGCCGACGATGTTGCCGCGTTCATGCAGGCGGTCGGTATCGGGAAGGCTCACGTCGCCGGCCTGTCGCTCGGCGGCGCCATCGGCATGTGGCTGGCCGCGAAGTACCCGGGAAAGGTCGCGTCGTTGTCGGTGCACAGCGGCTGGGCAAAGACCGACGCCTTTCTGCGAACGATCGTCGAAGGCTGGCAGATGTTGGCGAAAGCTGCAGGCGTTCCGGAGATGACGGTCCGAGCGATCTTTCCGTGGTGCTTCACCCCGCAGCTCTATGCCGACAGGGCGGACTACATCGAATCGTTGGCGGCGTTCGTCCGCAGCCGGCCGCCGCAATCCGTGCCGGACTTCATCCTGCAGTCGAATGCCGTTATCGCCCACGACGTGGAAGCACACCTCGGCCGGATCATCGCGCCGACGCAAATCACGCTCGGCCGCCACGATCTCCTGACGTCGACGCGGTTCGCGGACCGACTCCAGAGCGGCATCCGCAATTCCGAGCTCCTCGTCTTCGACGGGTGCGCGCATGCAGCCATCTACGAGAACGCCGCAGAATTCAATCAGCAGACGCTGGCGTTCATGCAGCGTCACGCCGGAGCTGCAGTCGCGTGATGAGCCGTATCGGGGGGGCGCTGACCGTATCCGTCATGGACGAGGCTCGCTACTCAGCGCTGAGAGCAACCCTCGGATTGAAGAGGCGCCCGCGCCACGCAGCCACACCGAACGTCTTGAAGAAGTTGCCGGAGACGAACTCGCCATTGCCGTTGCGACCGCGCCCGGCGATCCGTACATCAGACGAGTTGCAGCGAGACCGCCACGATCGCGTGCTTCGGAATCGTGACGGTCGCCGTGTCACCCGACACGTGAGCGGACAGATCATGCAGGCCGACTTCGTTGGGTTTCTCGAACGTATTCGTGGCGTGCATGTCCTCGTGGGTCAGTACCGTGGCGCGTGCCTCGCGAAGACCTGCGCCTCCCGCCATTCGAATCCGCGTGACCACCGCATCCTGCAGCGACGGATTCGTCAGCGTCACCGTGAGGACTTTGCCGCGAACCGAAGCCGAGCCGGAGAGGCCGGGCAGCTTGCCCTCGCCGTCGAGCAGCGGCACGGTGAGGTCAGGGATCTCGAGTCTGGCCGGCACGAGTTGGCCGCCCATGTGCGGACGATACATCTCGAATGCTGAATACGCGGGCGTACGCGTGTACTTGTCTCCCACCGCGGCGAACAGCGAGTGGAGGCAGTTGATCGTCTGCGCGACATTCGCCATTTCGATCTTCTCCGCATGGTGGTTGAAGATGTCAAAGGTCATCGCCGCGTGCAGGGCGTCACGGAGCGTGATCGTCTGGCTGAGGATGTATTGCGGCCCCAGCTCGGTGCCGCCGCGGTACCAGTTACCCCATTCGTCGATCACCAGCCTGGTGTGATGCTCAGGATCGTACTTGCCCATGATCTTCCAGTGCTGGTTGATCACCGTTTCGATGTGCGCGCCCTTGTGCAAGACGGCGTACCACCCCTTCGCGTCGAACCTCGCGCCGTCTTCGGTGGTCTGGCGAAAATCGGTGTAGTAGTGCAGCGCAAAGCCGTCCACCCTGACTCCGAGGCCGCGCGCGTCTCTGACCCCCGCGAAGAAGTTCTCCGTCCAGCCGACATCGGCATCGGCGGAGTGCCCACGCGGTCCTGTTGCGACGAAGAAGGTGGGCAGGTACACGGGGCACTGCGAGATGAACCGGCGGTAGGCCGTGGCGTACTCGCCGCCAGTCATGTTCCCGCCGCACCCCCACGATTCGTTGCCCACGCCCCAGTACTTGACGTTGAAGGGCGCCTTCTCGCCGTTGTTGGCGCGCTCGTCGGCGAGAGAGATGGTCCCGGCCGGCGCGTTGCTGTAAGACACCCAGTCGTGGAACTCCTGTGCGGTCCCGGATCCGACATTCGCCGCCACATACGGTTCGGCACCGACGAGCCGGCACAAACGCATGAACTCGTGAAAGCCGAACTCGTTCGGTTCCACCGCGTGCAGCCCCGAAGGCATGCGATTTTCCCAGTAGTTGTACCTGTGCGGCCGCTTCCCCGTGCCAATGCCGTCGCGCCAGTGGTAGCCGTCAGCGAAGCAGCCCCCGGGCCAGCGCAGGTTCGGCGCGCCAATACGCTTCATGTCGTCCACGAACTGTTTGCGAATGCCGCCGATGTTGGGAATCGCTGAATCGCGGCCGACCCAGATGCCGTCATAGATCACCCCACCAAGGTGCTCGATGAAATGACCATAGAGGTGGGAACTGATCACCGGCCCGGCCTGCGACGGGTTGACGTCGACGAGAGCCTCGGCGGCCTGGAGCGTGCGAATGCCCGCGAACGCCGCGATCCCGGCTCCGGCAACCGACTCGAGAAACTGACGCCGGTCAAGACTCGACATGGTCTCCTCACTTGACGATCCGAGAGCGATCCTGTTCGCAGTGCGGCGGACGATTAGCCCGCTGACGCCCACGTCGCGAGCACGCGGACCGGATCCTCGCCGGTCTCCGAGATCCGAACAGTGGCGTTTCGAACATCCTTGTATAGATCGCGTGCAGCCGAGCCGGCAGGTTCCCCGGCCGCTGTCACAGGATCGAGCAAGAGCACCGGCCGCGGTCCCGCGGCGGCGGCGACATTTGGCAGGTCGAATTCCCGCACGATGCCGTAAGCGTAGATTCCGAACGGTTGGGTGTAGCGAGCCGCGACCGCGAGCGAACGGTAGTCCGTAACGGTGTGACGCAACGCCACGCCACGGACACCCGCATCGAGTGCCGCGGCGTAGAGCGCGATCACCCCGTGAGGCCCGTCTCCCACGAGCGACACGGCGGCGCCGATGTCCGAGCGCGAGCGAAGATACTCCAGCGCGCGCAGCGTGTCGTAAACCTGGCCGCCGAGGAGCGGCCGGCCCAGCATCAGCGTGAACCATGTGACGTAGGCTTCGTCGGGAACCCGATAAGAAAAATAGGACGGTCCCCGCTGCGGGTAGGCGAGGGCGCAATCGCCACGTCCCCGCACGTCAATCACCGCCATGCGGCAGCCTCCCCGGGCGCACAACTGCTCGGCGAACGCGTCTTCCGCGACCGAGCTCCATGCGGCTCCCTCGCCGATATACAGCAACGTGGGTGCAGCCGGTCCAACACCGTCTGGCGTGAGGAGCCAGCCCGGTGTGCGAATCTCCCGATCGCTCGTGAACGCGAACTGTTCCGCCCGATATCCCGGCTTTCGGATGGTGGCGAGGACGCGCGCCGCCAACGCCTCGTCGCGCGATTCCTCGATGCCGAGCACGGCGCGAACGCGTTTGCGCAGGTCGTCGGCGGTGAGCGAAGAAGGCGGGTGACTCGCCTCGGCCATCTGCCGTGTCAGCGAGAGCGCTGTTTCACCGCCGAACGACGTGGTCACGAAACCGGTTGGCGTCACAAACAGCGTCGAGTCCGGTTCCACCGGCCCGGGCGTCTCGCCATCGTCGGCATCCTTGATCTCGAGCCAGCGGTTGAACCACGCGTAAGTTGCCCGCCGCATCTCGTAGACGTATCCATGCTGAACAGTCGTGGCCTGAAGCGACACGCGGTCACCGGCGCCAAGTAGCCCGTACGCGCGCTTGTACTCATCGACAAAGCCAACGGACCCGGCCACGTACTCGGGTGAATAGGTGTGGCCGGCGTCATGAAGGGTGATCGTGACGAGCAACGGCTTCGGCGCGAAGGCATACAGCAGGTCCGCCCGGTCGATCCCGCGAGGGAGCGCCGGCACGATGTTCTGCTCGGCATCGTCGGCGGAGCCAGGTGGTTCGACGTTGCCCTGCGCGAGATTTTCGGTGTTGCCCTGGGACACAACCGCGACCCGGATCCGGCTATCGAGCGCTGCCAGAAACTGGGTCATGGTTCCGCCGCCGGACTGACCGCAGCAGCCAATCCGGTCCGGGTCGACCTCCGCGCGCGTCAGCAGGTAGTCGATGCCGCGGATGCCGTCCCACACGCGAAAGAGGCTGAAATTGACACCGAGCAGGATCAGGCGGCGTCCGGCGTACTCATGTTCCCCGGTTCCACCGCCCTCGATCGTGGACTGGCCAGGCCGGCTGCCAGGGTACTCAATGCGTTCGCCCTGTCCGAACGGGTCGTAGGCGAGGACCACGTAGCCTTTGCGCGCCAGATTCGAGAACAGCCTCTGATAGCTCGGCCAGGCCTTGCCATTCGTCGAATGGCCGAGTGGCGCCAGAATCGCCGGGCGGCGTCCCGTTCGGCCGGGCAAATAGAGGTTCGCCGTGACGTAGAGCCGCGGCCGGCTCTCGAATGTCAATTTCTCGATTCGATAGCCTTCTCGCTCGATGATGCCGGTGATGCGCGGATTGAGTGGAGTGCGTTCGAGCGGCCCTCCCAGCATCTTCCAGAGCTCAGTGACCACCGTCTTTTGCCGGTCCAGGACTCCCTGCCGCGTCGAGATTGCGCTGATCACGCTGTTGCGTCGTTCGCGCGCATCGTTCGAGAGTCGGATCAAGTGCCGCTCGAGATCGCGGGAATAATCAGGCAGTGCCTCCCACTCGACGTTGAGCTCGACACCCGGCGCGCCCGCGGCACGGCTTCCAGCGGAAGACTGTCTCGGAGGATCGACCGCGCGGCCGAAGCCCGCCGCGGCGGAAAGTGTTCCGGTGACTTCGAGGAATTCGCGCCGTGTGTACTTCATAACGTGTGTTCCGTGCCCCTACTCCGCGGTTGCACGCTCTGCGACCACGCTTCAGAGTGATACTCGCAAGAGCACCATACACCACGCTTTGCGTGCGGTAACATGCGTTCGGTTCACCCGTCCGCAAAATGCCGCGTTCCGCTGTGTCCATCGTCAACGTCGGCTACCGCTCGACGAATTACTGGGTGATTAGCGCAGCTCGTTCGCGTGTGCTCGTCGATCTCGGCTGGCCGGGGACAATGGGGACGATGCGCGCGAACCTGATTCGAGCGGACATTCCATTGAGCGAAATCCAATATGCTCTCGCGACGCACTATCACATCGATCACGCGGGTCTCGCGCAGGAGCTCAAGAATGCCGGTGTGCGGTTGCTGGTGATCGATTTGCAGGTGCCGTTCATTCACCTGATGAAGCAGCACATCAAGCCGCAGGATCATTTCATCGAGATCTCGATGGAAGGCAACGCGATCATCTCGGTCTCGGAGAGCCGCGCGCTGCTTCATCGCATGGGCATCGCGGGTGAGATCCTGCACACCCCTGGACATTCTCAGGATAGTGTTTCATTGCTGCTGGACGATGGCCCGGTGTTCGTCGGCGATCTCACCCATCCGAGGTTGGTCGGCCCCGAGAATCCGGAGGTCGTCCGTGCGAGCTGGCAGCTCCTCAAGGATCGTGGCGCGACACAGGTCTATGCCGGGCACGGCCCCATCCGTCCACTGCCGGCACTCGATGCGTGATGCCGATCTGCTGAACGATGACGGGCGAGTCCTGGCGTCATTCACCGGGTTCACTCGATTTGCTGGCGCCGGATGCGGGAGGCGCAGCCTTGTTCACTCTGGCACACAGGCAAGTGCCTGGACGCCGTCTGCAAGCCCGGGCTTTGGCCAGGTGATGTCCAAGGCCTTCCAGGTCCGCGCCGCATCATCTGATCGGAAGAGGCCGCGGTTGTTGGCAGCGTAGATGACGCCTGGTTCGCTGGGATCCGTGGCAAAGCGGCTTGCCGTGGTGCCCTTCGCCTCGGTCAGTCCGCTCATCGCCTGCTCCCATCGCTCGAGTCCGGCCCTCCGATAAACATACGCCTCGGCCCACTGTGGCCGATACGCCGTTCCGGGGCCGTCGGTGGCAGACACGACCGCGGCTTCCGGGTCCGCCGGATCCACGGCAACGGCTACGAGGTAGCGGTGTTGCAACCCTTTCTCAGGCGATCTCCAGGACTCCCCGGCATCGGTGGTTTCAAAGTAGCCGTCGCCAGCCGCCGAGTAGATGCGGCCGGGTGCAAGCGGGTGCGTTGCCGCCGTGTGCGTGTCGTACGGACCTCCGCGAACGCGATCGTGCCAGGTTCGTCCGCCGTCGAAGGTGCGCACGAGAGCGCCGGCCTCGATCGCGACGAATATGCGATCGACAGTGGTCACATCGGCTTCAATCCACCGAACGTGGTGCGTATCTGGTCGTGGCGGAAAGCTCCAGGTGACGGCTGACGGCAGTGCGCGCAGTCCGGAGAGATCGACCCAGCTGTCGCCGCCGGTCTCGGAGCGATACACAGCGCTTGGTTCGGTGCCGGCATACACGACACCGACTGCGCCAGCCCCATCGCCATGACCCACGGCCACGGCCATGATGGTGGAGTGGTCGATGCCCGGTCCGACTGGTTCCCAGTTCCTGCCGGTGTCGCGGCTTCGGAACAGACCGGCACCAGCAGTTCCGCAGTAGACTCGCGCCGGGTCGCGCGCGTCGACCGCCACACATTCGGACGACCGCCCGCGCAGGTGTTCGTCGACGGCCCATCTGGATCCGTGGCGGGCGATCAGCAGGGCGGCTCGCGTTGCGACCAGGAGACTGCCCATGCTCAATTATCTACCGTCGAACATCATCAAACCACTCGCCTGCGCATGCTCGATACTCGGGGCACTCTTGATGGCCCCTCCCATGCTGTCGGCCCAAACGACGGTCGTTCGTCCTGGCGAAATAGACGACGTCCTCGTGAATCCGGGAATGGGGATCGAGACGTTCCAACGCTTCCAGGGACAGCCCTTGAACGAGGGCGTCCGCTGGTCCGAAGTGGGTCCTGAGGTCTCCGGCGCTGAGGCCTCGGCGGCAACACAGGCAGACTTTCCTGCGTCGAGCGTCGCCTATCTGCGTTGGTTCTGGTCGCAGCTCGAGCCGCAGCATGGGACGTATCGCTGGTCGATCGTCGACGATGCGTTGGCCGAGGCACGCCGTCACGGCCAGCGGCTGGCCATTCGGATCATGCCGTACGACGACAAGCATCCGATGCCCGACTGGTACCTCCGATCCGGCGCGAAGCGAGCCAACGCCCCGACGGACAAGGACGGCGCGATCTGGTCGCCGGATGCGAACGATCCGCTCTATTCCAAGTACTGGAGCGCGCTCATCGTCGAAGCAGGAAAGCGCTACGACGGCCACCCGGATCTCAATCACGTGGACGTTTCCACCGTCGGCTACTGGGGAGAGGGCTGGGGTCCGTACTTGCCCGAGTGGCCCGTTCAGCAGCAGTTGATCGACCTGTACTTCAAGGCGTTCCCGCGCACGTTGCTGTTGATGAATTTCGATGCGCTGCCGGCGCTGCAATACGGTGTGAAGCTGGGCGGAGGCTGGCGGCTCGACTGCTGGGGCGACATGGGCGCACCGGGCCGCAACTTCGCCCACATGAAGGATCTCTATCCGCAGCAGCTGGCGAGAGGCGGGCTTCAGGACGTCTGGCAGACCCGGCCGATTGCGCTCGAAACCTGCTGGGTCCCCGAGCAATGGCACCAGTGGAACTTCCCGTTGAAAGCGATCCTCGACCAGGCGCTCCGCTGGCACGCGTCTACGATCAACATCAAGTCCAGTCGGATTCCCGCGGACTGGAAGACCGCATTCGACGAGTTCCAGAAGCAGATTGGCTATCGCTTCGTGCTCAAGAAGCTGGAGTACCCGTCGCACGTGTCCCCGGGATCGATGGCCGCGGTGAACATGTGGTGGTTCAACGCGGGCGTCGCGCCGATCTATCGCAGCTATTCGCTTGCGCTGGAGATCGGCGACACGGTCATCGAGCTGGACACCGATGTCCGGCGCTGGCTGCCAGGCGATGCCGTTTACGAAAACACGATCGCCGTGCCTCGGGAGCTCGCACCGGGACGGTACCCTCTACGCGTGGGGCTGCTCGACCCGGCGACGCGACGGCCGGCCATTCAACTGGCAATTGCCGGCAGGCAGCCGGATGGGTGGTATCAGGTTGGGGAGATCGTCGTGGAGTAGCGTAACTGAACACGACCTCGTGTCCCGCCTCGCCGCACGACCTTGCGATCGCGTCAAAGGCGCTCGGCTTCCAACGCGGGTACCATGACCGAATGACATCCGGCAAGCGTCGCCCTCGCGTCAGCGGTTTAAGGAAGCATTCGCTGGGACTGGCAGTTGGAGCGATTGTCGCGCTGTGGTTCGTGCTGTACCTGCGCGGCGATCCTTCAACTCACAGCGGCGCGTTCTACGGCAACGCGCTCGCCGACTGGCTCGGTTCGTTGATGATCGTCATCACCACGAAGTACTTCTACGAGCTGGGATCCGCGGAGAGCCGACAGCCGCATCCGCGCAGCCGCAGCCGCCTGGCACGGTTTGTCATCGACCACTCGTTGACGATCGTGCTGGTCGTCACGGGCGCTGCGTGGCTGGCTCTGTACCTGACTCTGGATCCGGAGGGAAAAGCGGGACAAGTGGTCGGCAATATCGTATCCGAATGGACGCAGCTGTTCGGTCTGGTGATCATGACGAAGTATCTCCGCGAGATCGGGTCGAAGGAGAGCAGGTGATCGTCAGGCGGACAGGCCCGTCAGATCGCGATCCTGGTTCGTGACCACGTAGAAGCCGGTTGCATCGGAAGTCCAAGCGAATCCACCGTATTCCGCCGCGTTGGCCGGGCGGAAAATCGTCCTGACCTGATTCGATGTCAAATCCAGCAGATAGACGTCGTTATCCGCTTCACCACGCTTCTGGGTCAGCAGGAGCGCTCTTCCGTCGGGCCGCCAGCCGGCAACGTACAGCGCTCCCTTGCCATCGTAGACGCGCCGGGGCGCGCCATGGGAGCCATCCGAGCCGACGTCCATGACATAGATGTCGAAGTCAATCTGGTTACGTTCCGTGGAAGCAAAAGCGATCTGGCGTCCATTCGGAGACCAGCCTCCCCATCGCCGGTAGGCGTTTGAGGGAGGGAGAAGGGCGCGCTCCTGCAGGCCATCCGGCGAAACGAGATAGTACCCTTCCTGCTCGTTGCCGTTCTGGTCGGCTCCGTAGGCGATCCATTCGCCGGCAGGCGACCACTGTTGAAAGGTGACGTTGTCTTCCCGGAAAGTCACTTGCCACGGCGCGCCACCCGCGACGTCAATGACCCACAGTTGCGGCTGCCCGGTCGTCCGAGCGACAAAGGCCAGCCGCTGACCATCGGGCGACAGGGATGAGGAGTCAACGCTGCGGACGTTGAGGAAACGCATGATATTGGGAT
Source organism: uncultured Acidobacteriota bacterium (assembly GCA_963755695.1). GTDB lineage: Bacteria > Acidobacteriota > Vicinamibacteria > Vicinamibacterales > 2-12-FULL-66-21 > QHWT01. Next base: position 158,197 of record CAVWLB010000001.1, read on the forward strand.
GCGCGCTCCCAGCCAGCCCGTCGTCAGCCACCACCGGACCCGGAATATCCCCGGGACCCGGTGTCTGCACGCCCACCTGCCTCGGCACATCATCAGCGTGCCAAGAAAGGAGAGCGAAGCCAAAGAGGAGCCAGCCAGAGAGACGGCCGAGCATCATCGTTGACCCGACTTCAGCGCGTGACGCGCGCGTTCGTACCCATAGCGAGCGGCGCTACGGTGACGATCATTCCAGCCACGAAGGAAATGGTGGCCAAGAAGACCACGACTTTGACGTCGCGTTACCGCCGCGAACCTCGGCGGCGACGGTTGACGCCTGCTAGCTCTTGGTCGCCTTCCAGCCGGATCCGCTGATGGTGCTGCCGTTGACGCGGCCGGTGTATTTCTTGGTCCCCGCCGTGAAGGTGATCTCCTCGCCGTTGAGTTTGCCTTCGCTGATCGGAGTCGAGCCGAGCGTGCCCGTGACCATCTGATACTGCTGTGTCAGGGTCAGGGTCTGCTGGCCGACGTGCCACGTACCCGCAACCTTCGCCGGGACCACCCACATCAGAGCCGTGCACCAGTTCGTGCATGGTGACGAGGTCGCCTGCGCGTCCGGTTCCCAATCCCCCATCGTGAAGGTATTCGACGCGATGCGGGTACCGGGCTTGAGATCCAGCAATTTCGGTCGGAGACGCAGGTTGATCTGCGGCAGGAGGAACAGGGTGATGACGCTGGCTTTCGAGAGGTCGGCCTCGAACAGATCGCCTTTCCTGAAGGTCGCCTTGTCTGACACGCCCGCTTCTTTCGCCAGATGCTCCGCCAGCGCCACCATTTCCGGGTTGAACTCGACGCCGAGCGCGGTTGCCCCCTTCTTCGCCGCGGTGATGACCGTGATGCCGTTGCCCGACCCGAGGTCGATCACGTAATCACGCGGGGTCACCTTCGCCAATTCCAGCATTTTGTCGACCGTGGCCTGCGGCGTCGGCACCCAGACCACATCTTTACCGGCCTGGCCGCTGACCGGTTCGAACGGCTTCTGCGTGTCCTGCGTCGGCGGCGTCGCCTGCGCCGGCGGTGTCGCCTGCGCGGGCGGCGCTGCCTGCGCCGCCTGTGGTGCCGGCAGAGACGCACTCGCAGTGGCGAGCAAGAACGCGACGACGAGCAGACCTCGAGCAACGTGTTTCAGATAGATCATGAGTTGCTGCGCCCCCATTACCCGCACATTCACCTACAGCAACGGCTTCGGTGTCAAGGCGGCTGCTCGGCCGGAAACTCGTCCGTCAGCGATTGAAACGGATGACCGGTTGACCAACGAATCCATCTGGCCATCGTTCGCGTTCCCCGGACGTGGTAAAGATTTGTCCCACGAGAGCGAACTCGACCTATCGGTTTCGCCGGGACACCTTGGATGCCAGCGACCGCGGGCCGGCGTTCCCGCCGGCGCCTCGCCTTAGACAGAAGGACCGTGACATCGTGTTCTTGTTCAGACGGCTGCTGATCCTGTTTCCGATTTGCGCGGCACTCCTCTCGGCATCGGCTCCAGGGGCGGCTGAGGATGGATATGATCTCTGGCTTCGATATCGCGCGATCGAAGATCGCGTCTTGCGTGAGAACTATCGCAGCGTCATCTCCTACATCGTGGCGCCGCGCCCTTCACCCACGAGCGACATCGCCGTGGCCGAACTTCGCCGCGGCCTCACCGGTCTTCTCGGCGCAGACATGCCGGTGACCTCGGATATGCGCGGGGCCGGAGCGCTGCTCGTCGGGACCCCTGCCAACTCGCGAGCGATCGCCCGGCTCGGCCTGGAAGACGCGCTCCGGACACAGGGGCCGGACGGGTATCTGATTCGGTCGGCGACGCTCGACTCTCAGTCCGTGACCGTCGTTGCCTCGATCGGTGAAGCGGGCGCGCTCTATGGAGCGTTCCACTTCCTTCGACTCATTCAAACCGGCCGCCCGATTACGAAGGTCTTCATCGCGGAACGCCCGCGGCTGCAGCTGCGCCTGCTCGATCACTGGGACAACCTCGATGGCACGATCGAGCGCGGGTATGGCGGGCGCTCGCTCTGGAAATGGGACGAGCTGCCCGGCCGCATCGACCCGCGCCTGCATGACTACGCCCGCGCGAACGCCTCGATCGGACTGAACGGGACTGTCGTCAACAACGTCAACGCCAATCCCAAATCGCTGACGCACGAGTACCTCGAGAAAGCCGCGGCGCTCGCGAATACCTTCAGACCCTACGGCCTACGCGTGTTCCTGTCGGCGAATTTCGCGGCGCCGAAAACGATCGGCAAGCTGCCGACGGCGGATCCACTCGACCCTGCGGTGGCGCGCTGGTGGAAAGAAAAGGCGGACGAGATCTACCAACTGATTCCCGACTTCGGCGGCTTCCTGGTCAAGGCGAACAGCGAAGGCCAGCCCGGTCCGCAGGAGTACAAGCGCACCCACGCCGATGGTGCCAACATGCTCGCCGACGCCGTCGCGGCGCACGGCGGCGTCGTCATGTGGCGCGCCTTCGTCTACAACGACGATGTCGATTCGGATCGGGTCAAGCGCGCTTACAAGGAGTTCGTGCCGCTCGACGGAAAGTTCCGCGACAACGTCTTCGTCCAGGTGAAGAACGGGCCGCTCGACTTTCAGCCCCGCGAGCCGTTTCACCCGATGTTCGGAGCGATGCCGAAGACGCCGCTGATGGCCGAACTGCAGGTCACCCAGGAGTACCTCGGTCATTCCACGCACCTCGTCTATCTGGCACCGATGTGGAACGAGTTCTTCCAGTCGGACACGTTCAGCAAAGGCCCCGGATCGCCAGTGTCCAAGGTGATCGACGGCACGCTCGAGCACTACCGTCGGACAGGGATGGCAGGAGTCGCAAACACCGGAAGCGATCGGAACTGGACCGGACACGATCTCGTGCAGGCCAATTGGTACGCCTATGGCCGGCTGGCGTGGAATCCCGATCTCACGGCGGCGCAGATTGCCGACGAGTGGATTCCGATGACCTGGGGCAATTCATCCAAGGTGGTCGCCACGATTCGAAGTATTCTGCTCGACTCCTACGAAACCTATGTCGACTACACGATGCCACTTGGACTGCACCATCTGATTGGTGGCGACCACTACGAGCCGATGCCCGAGAATGCCGACGCGAGGCGCGCGGACTGGTCGGCGCTGTACTACCACCGTGCCGACGTCAACGGGATTGGATTCGACCGGACGCGCAAGGGCAGTGATGCCGTGGATCAGGTACTATCCTCCGCTTCGAGACCAGTGGAACGATCCAGCCACGACTCCCGAGCGGCTTCTGCTCTGGTTCCATCGGCTGCCGTGGACCTATCGGCTGAAGTCCGGGCAGGCCTTATGGGACGGCCTGGTCGATCATTACAAGCGTGGTGCGGAGCGCGCCGCCGACCTGGAGCGCCGATGGTTGACGCTCCATGGCCAGGTGGATGACGAGCGCTTCGAGGCGGTCGCTTCAAAGCTGCGGCGACAGGCAGCAGACGCGGGCGCGTGGCGGGACAAGTGCCTTCGATACTTCGCGCAGTTCAGCGGTCGCTGAGCCACAGAAGAAGAAACAAAATTGCCGCAGAAGAACACCGAAGAACACAGAAAATACCGAAGTACCTTTGGGTTTTCTTCTGTGTTCTTCTGTGTTTTTCTGTGGCGAGTGGGGCGAGTGGGGCGAGTGGCGAGTGGGGTGTAGCGTCAGTGGTTTGGCTATGTGGTCGTGGCCCCGGATGTTCCCCCAATCAACCCGCAATGACGAAGGGACTGACGAGATTGCCCCGGTGGTCCCACTTCACCTCGATCTCCCGGTCGACCTCGACGAGTTGCTGCGCGTCGATCTGGTCACGCAGGTTGTGACTGATCGCCAGCCGATCGAGTTCGAGCGTGTTTCGAATCCAGCCGTAGGTGACGTCGGCTGGATCGGCCTTGCCCGCCGTGGCCGCCACCCAATGCAGGCATTCGCGATCGCTGCCAAAATGCGCGGGGACGCGAATACGCGAAGGTATCCCTGAGCTCAGGGCATTCACCCGCGTCGGCTCCCAATCGATATGGTGCACGAGCCGATCGGTCGTGACGTCCGCCATCCCGATCCCGAGCGCGTTGCCGTAGGTGTGCGGCTCCAGGTCGCGCACGAAGATCCTCCGGATTGACGGCAATCCGGGCCATGGGTTGTATTCGCAGCTGGGCCCTCGATTGACGACCTTGGCATCCATGCCCGTGCCGCTGATGTTCTTGCCCATCTCGTCGACGATGAGGACGTCGAGATCGCACGGCAGCTTCGGCATCCAGGATTTCGCCAGCGCCAGATGCTCTTCATCCCGCTGTTCCATGCAGGCGGCCGGCACCGCATCGAGCCTCGCCGTGTTGTGGTGCGCATCTTCCACAATCGCCAGGCCGCCGATCATCTTTCCCGATTCCAGCACCCGGCGGCCCACCGTACGAATGACGTGCTCGAGGCCGAGCCGCTGAGCGTGGAGGTGATACTTCTGCGCGCCGGCGAACTTCCCCAGGCCGATAGCCATCATCTTCATGAGCCCGCTTTCGAGCCGGCCGTCGAAGCTCGTGTGCCATTTGACGCGTGCGACGATCATCACTCCATCGGCCGCGTGCGCCGCCGCATCCATGAAGACTTCGATTCCATCGACGGTCTCGCCAAGCGACACGACGTCGAGGCGACTGACGATCGGGCAACCCATCGACTGCTCGGTCATTCCGAAGTGAGCGAGGACGTCAGCCTGTCCTTCCGCGGTCGCGGCACCATGACTTCCCATGGAGGGGAACATAAACGGCGCCATCCCGTGTTCGCGCCAGTACTCCACGGTGCTCTGGACGATCGCGGCGATGTTGGCGATGCCGCGGCTCCCGACGCCAATCGCCACCCGCGCGCCCGGCCGAAGCCGCGCCGCGAAGTCACTCTGCTCGAGCCGATCGCGAGTCTCTGCTCGAACGTCGGCCAGACGGAGGTCAGGAAAATTCTGCCGCACCAACAGCAGCCTGGTAGGAAACATCAATCACCAAATGACCAAATCACCAAATGACCAATCACCAAATCACCAATCACCAAATCACCAAATCAACGGAGGGTCGGCACGACGAAATACGGCGTGGCCGTTGCCGGATCCGGATAGAACCATCCAGATCCCTCGGCATTGAGGATCTCGAAGTAGTACATGAGGTCCCACCGGTCGGAAATGTCCTCACCCGGAATCACGAAAGAGCCGCTGCCATCGAGGGTGTGGAAGCTGTCGTTCTGATTCAGTGCCCGATAGTGGAGCCGGATTCTCGTTGCCACCTTTCCCTGGACGTCGATCGCTAACGTCAACGGCTTCCCCGGGGCTGCGAACCGGGGTGGCTCGTGAGCGATCGGCGGTCGCGGCAGTTCAGGCCGCACATGCAGCGCCGCCGGTTCAAAGCGCGAGTGCGGTCCCTTGATGATCAATCCGCTCACTGCCCAGTCTCCAGCCGGGAAGCGAATACGAAGAAGGCCGTCCGTCGACTCGATCGTCTCCGTACGGCTGCTCCGGTTCGGATCCAGAAACATCACCTCGTACCTGGCGGCGGGCGCCTTGACGAGGAAGACCTGATCCCCCTCGCCCCGAATGTAATCGCGAAAGAGCACGTCGTGCGGCAGGCTGTGCGGCTCGCGCGCGACACCACGAACCTCGAGGTATGGCGTCAGTGCCAGGGGGGCAGCCTCGCGCCGACGCCCCTCCCGCTCCCAACCGTAGCCGCGTTTCTCGTCGTACATCATCTCGGGTGACACGGGCCTGAACCGGGGTTCGACGTTGTTCAGGCGGACATACGCGGAATTGCGAAAGGTCGCGCCAGGTGCGGAGCCCTCTTCAGGATTTGGCCCTCCGAAATCGAAGCCGAAGTCGAATCGACCGAAGCGGTCCAGCAGCTCTTCACGTTCGTGAACGAGTTCGAGGTCGTGACGAACGTAGGGGAGCTTGTCTCTCCAATGCCCCACATCGTCGGGTCCATTGGCCATCTTGTCGGAATAGAGGCCGTCCGTGAACCTGACGAGACTCTCCCATTCGTGAAGACCGGAGATCAGGCTGGCTTTCGCGCGCTCGAGCGCGAGCCGGTCGGCGGTCGTGTCGAACCATTTGAGGTTCAAGGCCGCACGCTGCTTGTGCGCATGATATCGCGCGAGTGAGGCGAGAACCCTGAAGTCGGGGTAGGTTCCGCGCCACTCGCGATTCGTCTCAGGGATTTTCGCCGACGCTCGTTCGACGGCGGTCTCGATCCGCCGCGCGATATCCTCCAGGAGATCCGCGGTTGCCGCCGGGGTTTGCTTCGCGGACGCGGCACCGCTGTGGAGATTGCTGTACGGTTTCCGCAATGGACGCGATGTAGCGCCAATCGCTCGGCAGCACCTCTTCATACGAGTCGATGAGCCCGCCGGGATTGATTTCGGGCCAGATGTACATGTTCGGATCGGCCAGGTGTGCGGCGACGATTTCGCTGAGCACGCGACTCGACTGCCTGTATGCCTCGAGCACATCGGTCGCCGCGGCGCCGAAGCGCCGGTCCATTTCCGCCGTCCACAGTGCATCCCCGGCCTCGGGGTCGTAGCTCAGTCGGCCCCACAGCAGATAGAACATCCAGTAGCGTTCGAAGTCCCACTTCCAGAATACGCGACTGCGCTGGCCCTCGGTGAAGACGTCCCAGATGCCCGGACGATTTCCGAATCCCTTCTGGGTTGGTGGCGCATCGATCTCGAAGCCAATGGATTCCGATAGCCTGAACGTCGGGACCGCACGCTTGACGAAATCGGGATCGCCCCAGAGCAGAATCCGGTGCGACCCGAGCGTCCACACCTCCCAATAGAACGCGTAGGACCTGGGTTTTCCCAGGAGATTGAGATAGCTGTAGCCCGGATAAGTTTCCGCCGGCTGGTACGGGCGGCCGAGATATTCCGCCCAGTACTTCGTGGACACGCGTGTCGTGACGCCAACCTGCCGAGCGGCATCAATCACACCACCGGCGACGGCCCAGGCGCGCAGATCGAGCGTGCGACCGGCGGCCTTGATCGCCGGAAAGATGAAATCGCGATAGAACTCGAGCTGCCTATCCAGCGGAATTCCGGATTCGATGTTCGTCCGGACCTGAATCGCCCGGATTGCCGGACACGCTTCCAAGACCCTTCTCAAGGCCGCACGGCTGTACGGTCCGATGTTCTCAGGCGTCAAGCCTTCAACCCGCGGCGCCTGGTAAGTCTGAACGTCCTGCTGCCAGATGCCGAGCGTGAAATCGATGCCGTGCGCCGCCGCCGCGTTGGCGATGTATCGCAGCATCTCCAGGTTGCGAGCCCGCCGCTCCTCGGTGAGGTCAGGAACGCCAATCTCGGGGAACTCCGGGAGAGCGATCCAGTAGGGATAGGGAGGGGCGAGGTAGTTGGTCTGATGGGCGAATACGAGATTGAACCGGTTGAATCGGTTACGCGCGAGCATCGCGAAGTACTCGTCCAGGTACTCCCGCGAGAAGTACCAACGCTCCTCGAGTTCCTGGTTGTGGATGAAACAGCGGATACCGCGCAGCGGAGTTGCGGGTCGGCCCGATGCCGGCGTCAGCCTTCCCGAGCGCCGAATTTGATCGGCGGCCTCGAGCAATCCGTACATCAAACCCCGTTCATCGCCTCCGACGACGCCACGTGTTGACACGGACCAGGTTTCGGGAACACCACGCCGGAGTTCGATCGCGACGCTGTCCGGAGACAGATGGCGGGCCGCCAGGGCACGACGAAGCTCAGTTTTGCCGAAGTCGACCGGACCCGCGACCAAGGTAGTGGGGGCGAAGAAGATTGCGAAAGTCGTCAGCACTCCAACCGAGGATCTGCGCCAGCGATGGGGGCGCTTCGGGCGAGTGCCCTCGAAAGACATGACGATCTGGCTGATCAGTCGAACTATACAGTTGACGTGGAGCACGGCCGCTCATTCTGCCGTCGGCGAGACCCTGCAGCAAGCCCTCGGCCTCACAGCGCCCTAAATAATTGGCTCGCTGCGACCGAAATACCGACTAGCTGCAAGTGTCCTTGGCGGTCATCACGCTGATAGCTGATAGAGGTGGCAAATGTTCCATGAAACGCTGATTCGTCGATGGTGGCGGTTCGCCGTGGTGGCCGGCTTGCTCAGTGTCGTCGCGCCGCAGGCTGCGCATGCGCAAGGCTTCATCAGCCCATCTATCGGTTATAACTTCGGCGGCAGTTCCGGATGCCGCAGCGCGACGGATTGCGAAAACAAGAACTGGAATTGGGGCGGCTCGATGGGCGCCTTGGGTTCGGTGGTCGGCTTCGAGGCGGAACTGACCTACGAGGGAGCGTTCACCGGCGACAGACCAAATCAGAGATCGGTGACCACCCTGATGGGCAACTTCATGCTGGCGCCGCGCATCTCGTTCTTCCAGCCGTACGGGCTCGTGGGATTTGGGCTCATGCGGACTGAGCTCGAAGACGAAGATCCTGGGTTCCTCGGAGTCTGAGAATCAGTTCGGCTGGACAATCGGCGGGGGAATGATGCTGTTCGTGCAGAAGCACGTCGGCTTCAAGGGCGACGTCCGCTACTATCACTCGTTCGAAACACTGGACCTGCTGGGCATCGACCTGGGGCTGAACGAGAACAGAATCGATTTCGGCCGCGCGGGATTTGGCGTCGTCTTCAGGTTCTGATCGTCATGCCATGAGACGACGCAATTACCCCGGTATCACCAGGTCTCGCAGCCGCTTGTTCCGGTCGTAGGGAGGGTAGCGGAGGCTGGCGAAATCAACGCGGCTGCTGTGATACAGGACGCCCCGGGGATTCGAGTACGTGCGGAATCCCCATTCGCCGTGGTATTTGCCCATACCGGAATTGCCGACTCCGCCAAACGGCAATTCGTGAACGATTGGCTGAAGCGTGCAGTCGTTGACCACGGCATTGCCGGAGGTTGTCGAGTTCAGGATCCGCTCGGTCACGTTCCTGTTCTCCGAGAACACGTACAAGCCAAGAGGACTCGACCGTGTGTTGACGATCTCGAGAGCTTGATCGACGCTGTCGACTTCGAGGACCGGCAGGATCGGCCCGAAGATTTCTTCCTGCATCACGGGAGCGTCGGGAGACACGTTCACCAACACTGTCGGGGCGATGAAACGATCGTTTCGATCGTGCCTGCCGCCGTGGAAGATCGTGCCGTCCTGAAGGAGCCTGACCAGACGGTCGAAGTGAGAGGTACTGACAATCCGGCCGTAGTCGGCGCTCTTCTGCGGATCCTCACCGTAGAACTGAAGCACCGCCTCCTTCAGATCCCGCAGAAACGGTTCTGCAACCTCCTTGAACACGAGGACGTAGTCAGGCGCGGTGCATGTCTGGCCGGCATTCACCCACCGGCCGTGGGCGATGCGACGGGCCGTCACGCGCAGCCTGGCAGACGAGTGAACAATGCTCGGGCATTTCCCACCCAGCTCCAGCACCACCGGTGTCAGTCGTCTCGCCGCCGCCGTCATGACCTCTTTGGCGACTGTGGCTCCGCCGGTAAAGAAGATGTGATCCCAATCCTGCTTCAGCAGCGCGCTGGTTTCGGGCACTCCGCCGAGGACCACGGAAAATGCATCGCGATCCAGATACTCGGGAACCAACCGCGCGAGGGCGCTGGCGCTCGCGTCGGCGACTTCTGACGGCTTGATGACGGCGGTGTTGCCGGCTGAAATCGCCGCGATCAGCGGAGACAAGGTCAGCATGAGTGGATAGTTCCACGTGCCGACAATCAGTCCGACGCCCAGAGGATCGAACTGGACGTGCGCGCGCGATGGCGTCAGCACGAGCGGCGTCTCTACCGAGACGGGTCTCATCCACTCACGAAGGCGAGCCAACGCGTGGCTGGCCGCGCTGGTCACGTATTTCACATCGACCCAGTCCGCATCGGTTCGATTGCGGCGCAGATCGGTCCACAATGCGGCGTAGAAGTCCTCCGCGTGTTCCTTCATCATCGAGCCGAGCGCCCTCAATTGACGTTCCCGCCACTCGGCGGAGCGTGTGGCGCCGGAGCGAAAGTAGGCGCGGTGCCGGCGCGACGAGGGCGCCGACGTCGGGCGAGCTTGCGCGCCGGTCGACGTTGGGCCCCGTGTCGCCGGCGAGTCTCGACTCAGCCATCTCCTGCTCCTGTTTGTCAAAGGCGAGTTCAGGGCACGGTCTGCCGCTCTGGCACAAACGCCTGCCGAATAGTAGAGATCACTACGACGCCGTGACCGACTTTCATTTTGCAACGGGACATGGCGTCCTGCCGTAAGGGTGAATATGACGGTTTGGCGAGGGACCGCTCATCCGAATCGACGTCGATAGCGTCCAGGAAGCGCGGCTGGTAGCGCAGGCGCTCGGGGGCTCTCAGGCAGCGTTCGAGCAGATTGTGCGCCGGTATCAGCGTCCGGTCATATCGCTGCTGTTCCGGTTGACCGGTGACCGAGCGCTCGCGGAAGACCTTGCCCAGGAGACATTCGTCAAGGCCTTCCGCAACCTGGCCGCCTTCGATGCGACGAGACGCCTCTCGGCCTGGATTCTCCGCATCGCCCACAACGTCGGCGTCGATGCACTGCGGCGCCGCCGGATCCGGACCATTTCCTTCGACGCTCGGCCGAGCCCCGACACGACTCACTCAACGGACCCGCCGGCTCCCGCAATGCCCGATCCGGTCGAACGGCAGGCCCTTGGACGCGCACTGCAGGAAGCCATGGCCACGCTCAGGCCCGACCAGCGCGAGGCAGTGGTCTTGAGATACGAAGAAGGGCTCACGTTCGAAGAAATCGGACAGATTCTTGGAATTCCGGAGGTTACGGCTCGAAGTCACGTTCACCGGGCGCGCAAGGAGCTCGCCCGCGTCTTGTCGGCCGCTGGATGGCGACCCGCGCCATGACTGCAACGAGCGGAAGTGGTCGTGCGTAAGCCTGAGTGAGGACATGGACGAGCGTTTGACCGGGCTTTACTCGCGGTGGCATGCCGCAGACGAAGCCGATCGGGACGAGGAAGCAGACGTGGCGTTCCGGGCGCTGACGGAAGAGGTCATCCCGGCAACGACCGTATCGCCACTCTTCGGTGAAAGAACGATGCACGCGATTGCAGAGGCGACTGCGGCCGATGCCCGCCGCGTCGAGTTGACGCACAAGGCGCTCGTGGCGGCGGCGATTGCCGCGGTGATCGCCGCTGGCTTCGCCGCGCCATTCGCGCTGTCGATCGCCTCGAACGCCCTCATTGCCGGACTGAACGGAATCATCGCGGCGATCGTCTGGGTGGCCACCGGACCGAATCTCAATCTGTGGTCGGTGATGAGCAGTCTGGGCCGCGCTTCGGCGGCGTTCATTGCCGATCCGAGGGTCACGATCACGATGCTGGCGATTCAGGGGATTGCCATCGCGGCGCTCGTCGCGCTTCGCCGCCTGCTTGGATCAGACAGGGAGTTTCTCGAATGAGAAGGTGGATTCAGTCGCTCGTGCTGATTGTCGCGGCGGTGCTCAGTGCGCGGCCTGCGGCGCAGCAGCTCACAGAACAAGAGCAGACGGCGCTTCGCGCACAGCTCGAAGAGCGCTACGACGTGGTGCCGTTATCGGACGGTGTGGCACTGACGCCGAAGGGCAGGCGGAGTGACGTGCGACTGATCGAAGTGTCGGACACGATTGCCGTCAACGGCACGGTCGTGACCGGGCGGGAGCTGCGCGAACGTCTCGGCGCCGATGCTGACGCCATTCTGCGTTTGTCGTATATGGATCCTGCCGCCCGGCGGGCGCTCTTCGCGCCGGGCGAGCATCGCGAAATGGATCGCCAAGCTGAACGACCGATCGGCTCCGAATCGACGGCACCGGGAACGCCGCCGGAATCACATCGACCACACCGCGCCGAAGGGGATCGCGTGCGCGTCTTCGGCGACGTGACGGTGCGCGAGGACGAAGAGATCACCGGGCAGATCGTCGCGGTCCTCGGGTCCGTCCGGATCGACGGCGAAGTGGAAGATCAGGTGGTCGCGGTGCTCGGCTCCGTGGACCTCGGCCCCAAGGCGGTGGTGCATCGCGACGTCGTGAGCATCGGCGGTCATGTGCGCCGGGCCGAAGGGGCGCAGGTGCTTGGCGGCGTGACCGAGGTGTCGCTGGCTGACGCGGATATGCGGCTCCGACTGGCGCCGTGGATGGGCGACATCGGCGTGCTCTCGTTTCTCGATGGGTTCGGCGCGATCCCGCGTCTGGTGGCGAGCGCATTTCGTCTGCTGCTGCTCGTGCTGCTTGCCTCGCTGGCCCTGATTGCAGCGCGCGGGACCGTCGAGCGCTCGGCGCATCGAGTGGTGGACAATCCAATCAAGGCGACGCTGGTCGGTATCGCCGCCGAGGTCTTGATGTTGCCGGTGCTAATCATGACTTCGGTAATTCTCGTCCTCACCATCGTCGGCATTCCGCTGCTGCTGCTGATGCCGTTCGTTGTCCTGGTGCTCATCGTCCTGGCGCTGGTCGGCTTCAGCGGGACGGCCCTGGCGATTGGTCAATGGGCACGCCGGCGATTCGGGCTGTCGCCGGCGTCAGGGATCATGGACGTCTGTCTAGGCGTCGTGGTGATCCTGCTGCCGTTACTGGTCGGGCGAGTCATCGCACTCGGCGGCTGGGTTGCCAGCCCGCTGTCGTTTCTGCTCGTCGGAGCGGGACTCGGGATCGAGTTCCTCGCCTGGTCGGCGGGGTTCGGTGCGGTGCTGACCAACGCGTTCGCGCGCTGGCAGGCACGACGCACCATGGTGACGCCGGTACCACCACCGCCGCATGCCGCTTGAGGCCATCGGCGGCTCGTCGGCACGCCTCGAGTGCGCGCCAGCTTGCGATCGGTGAGCGCCGCGACCTCAGTGCGTTCCACGCGTGGAGAGCCAGAAGAACAGGACGATCAGCAGCAGCACTGCCCCGAACAGGAACGACATCTCGGGGGACCAATGCTCGCGAAACCGGAGCTGCTTGAGCCGACGCCGTGAACCGCGTTTCCGCGAGGCGCTCATCGTAACGCTCACCCGAACTCGCGTTCGAAGATCCCGAGCTCAGGCCCGTTCATCATCGGCCAGAAGGGATGAACAAGGGATTAACGTCGGCGCAAGCCGATCTGAGCCCTCGAGGGTTAGAGCGGCCTATACATGACTAGGGCATCGACGAAGCCGAGTTCGGGGTGCCTGAAGGCCAGGGGCAGCCTTCCAACAATCTCGAAGCCGTACGCCTGCCACGTGCTGATCGCACGAAGGTTGGTGCTGACGACGAAGTTGAACTGCATCGCCCGAAACGATCGTTCCCGCGCGCGAGCCATCGAATGTTCGAGCATGGCGCGCCCGACTCCGCGGCCCTGCGATGCCGGCGACGTCATGTAGCCACAGTTGGCGACATGGCTTCCGCCGCCGGCCTGGTTCGCGCAGAGAAAATAGGTGCCCAGAATCCGTTCGCTGTCTTCCGCGACGAAGACCTCGTGGTCCTCGCGGAGCCAATATCCGAGTGCCTCGTCGCGAGAGATGTCACGAGGCTGGGTGTAGGTGTCTCCCCCACGGAGCACCGGCTCCAGAATGGCCCAAATCGCATCCCGGTCGTGGGGTCGTGCGGGGCGGATCGACAGCACACATCATTCTCGATCAACGATGAAGTGGCCGTCATCGGGCGGGCGCTCCACCCGAGATCCAGACATCCCGCGCGGCCGGGTCTGCTCGTTGCGATTGGGTTTACACTTCCCTGTGTTCAATCCGGCGCTGAGGGAAGGGCCCCGGTTCAGCCCTGGCTATTCATCGCTACGCCTCCCTTCGGTGGCGGACTGCTGCAGCGCGATTGTCGCGTGTGCGCTGGTCGCGATGACCCTTGCGTACATCCGCACGGACTTCACGTACGACGAGGGCACTTACCTGCAACTCGCACGCAGGATCGCCGACTCGGGATTACCTCTCCGGCGGTCGTTTGGAGATTTCACTCGTTTCGAGCTCTTCGAAAACAGTCCGCCACTCGTCATGTATGTGGCGTCCCTCAGCCAGGTTCTGTTTCCCCGCAACGAGCTGCCGGCGCGTGTGATCCACCTCGCGGTATTTGTGCTGCCCGCCTACGTGATGGTGTGGTGGGTCGCTCGAGTGAAGTTCGGGCCGTGGGCCGCCGCCGGGGGCCTGGTCGCGCTGCTCGCGAACGGCAGATACGTGCCGAATTCAACGCACGTCAGCCTTGACATTCCGCTGGGAATGCTGTCCCTGGCCGCACTGGTGACGTTTCACCAGGTGTCCACCACGGCTCGGAGTCGGCGAGTGTATCTGGCGCTGTTGATGCTCGCCACAGCGTCGGCGGTCTGGACGAAGTATCAATTCGTGTGCGTCGCCGCAGCGATCGTGGTGTATGTGGCGCACATCGTCGCGACCGAACGGGTCGCCGGCCTCCGATCATTCGGTGCTCCCTTGACGGCCATGATCCTCAGCGGCGGCGCCGCCCTCATCGGGCTGATGTGGTACTACTGGGCCTTCGGCGGCGTCGAGACTTTGACTGGCACGCTGACCTGGAATGCCTCCCGTGCCAGTCTGGGCTCATCGATGACGATGGTCGATATCGCTCGATCGCTGCTAGATACGCTACGCGAGACCGACAGACGGCTTGGCGGCGCCGTTCTGTTGCTCGGCGCTGTCGCCGCGTGCGTTGAGCAACGCCACCGCCGCTTGATCGTCCTGCTCGCCGGCTTCGTGGCGATAACGATTGCATTCAATCTAATCTTGTTCCGGTTTAATGGAGCCGGCGAGAGATACCTCGATTCTGCCCTGCCAGCACTGGCGCTGCTTAGCGGGGTGGGCGCGGTGCGCATCGTCGAACTCGGCACGACGACCGGCATGCGCGTGCTGCTGGCGCTGGCAGGCATTGCGATCCAGTTCGCCGGCTCTGCAACCGGCTACCAGCTGACGCGTCCGAATGGTTCGCGTGCTGCTGCAGCCTACATCGCCGCCAACAGCGCGCCGACGGCCGGAGTCCTTGCCGAAACCGTCGCCATCGAGTTCTACTCTGATCATCCCGTCAGACCCCTCTTGTACGGCCAGAAGGCATTGTTGCTCCGGTCGCTCGAGGGAACCAGTGGAGACGACATCTCCTTCGTAGTCATTGACGCCAAAGTGCCGCCGGTAGAGCTCGAATTCATAAGGACACAATGGAACACATTGCTCGCAGAACACTTCGAGCTCGTTCCGGGCGTCGCACGAGGACTGCACGTTTACAGGCGCAGAACTCGATAACCAAACACCTCATACTGCATCATTACCAGACGGCGGCGTGTGCCGCCGCCGTTCCTGCGCGAGCGAACCGCGAACGCTATTTCATCGCTCGATACGGTTCGAAGTCTTTCCAGATCTGCTCGATCACCTTCGGATCGACCACCTGGGTTTCCGCTTTGTCAGGCTGCTTCTCCGAAAAGAGCATGAACTTGACGGTCCCGCACTGCGGTCCGAGCGCGCCGGGATCGAAGACGTAGAGACCTTCGGAGATCTCATCGTTCTCCGAGATTCGGTGTTCGAGCCTGAACGGGTGGATTGGCAGCACCTCGGCCTCGCCACAGAAAGCACGCATCTTCGAGAAGCCCGACCTGAAGTGCTTGATCGATGGGATGGCTACGCCCTGGGTCTGGGCGGCGCCCCTGGCGACCTTTGTCCAGAAGCCTTCCACCAGTTTCGGTGTGATGCGGACCAGCAGGGTTTGTGAGAAATCCGCCACGTAATCGGTCCAGTTGCCGAAGTCCATCAGTGGCCGCACGAATGCCTGCTGCGGGTCGGGAGGGCGCGCACCCGAATTACGGTCGCGCCCGCTCACCTGGTCCGGTTGGTGCTCCGCGGCGTAGGTCATCACCGGCGTGATAAAAGCGATGTCGAAGTCGGTCGAGGAGATCTGATAGGGGTTCAGACTGCCCGCGCGTCGCTTGACGGCCTCCTCGAGCGAGTCGGTTGGAAACGGCCGCCCCGGTTCCACAGGAAGGTGTGTTGCGCTCGGCGGCGCGGCATCCTTCTTCTTTTTCTCAGCCGACTGGACGGCCTCGCAGACATCGGAGAGAGGAACGAGGCGCGGGTCTCCCTGCATCCGTTCCTCCTTGTTGTCCTTGTCGTCGACGATGGACGTGATTCCAACGATGCGGCCGCCGGTGGTAAAGACCGGACCACCTGCGCTGCCAGTCTCCAGGATGAGATCGGGCACGATGCCATGCGAATCGACTCGGCTCACCGTTCCGGAGGTCATCCCTTTCTGCTCGCGAAGCGGCACGCCGATGGTAAAGATCTCCTGTCCATTTGCGAGCGGCGGTTTTGCGGTCTGTGCGCATTCCAGCGGCAGCGGCCGCATCGATGCGGTCACTGTCGGATCGGCCCAGAGGATGGCGACATCCCGGGCAGGATCGGCGGCGAGCACGGTCGCGGCAATCTTGACCGTGCGCGTGATCTGGACCTCCACGGATGTCGCGGTGCCGACGGCGCGCTGATTCGTCGCAATCGTCCCGTTCGCGTCGATCAGGAATCCCGACGCGTGAGTGGTCGGAGACCAGACCGCGACGACGCTATTCTGCCACTCGGTCATGAGCGACGAGGCTTCGTCCACCAAGGGTGCTGAAGACGTGTCCCGGTCGGGGCCCGCGGCCTCGATCTCCGCGTTATTGGTTGTGAGCTCGAGAGCTGCCTCGCGACCGGCGGCGATGTCGACCACCTGTCTCCATTGATACGCTTTGCCGTCGAGCACGACCGGCCGGTCGGATTCCACCGTGTAGTTTCCCGGGGGCAGCCTCACCTCCGCGGTGCCGTCTTGTGTGGTGACGATCCGCCGGGGAGGCGCGGTGGCCGGATTGTCGCTGATCAACAACGCATGATGCGGTACCGGCGTCGGCTTTCGATCAACGTCGAACAGGACGATCTTGATATGGAGGACGCTGTTCGCCTGGACATCGCCCGCGCGGGGCTCGATCAAGAGCAGGGTTGCAACGAGCAGCGCGCGGAGCATAAGGTCATCCTGGTCCCGTGATCGCGGGAAGTCAACGCCGCGGCCTTTTGGAGCTCCGAACCGCGCGCGCTGGAGGTGACGGTAACGCCCGGGTCCGGCGAGATCCTGACCGTGCCGATCCAATCGTTCGAACCCGGCTTGACGGGAATCGCCGTCCTCATCGCCTCGGGCGGAGCATTCGAGCCGCTGCGCCACCTGCGGTACGACGAGGATCGTGCCGGTTTTATCGCCGCGGTCCTCGACGTGCTTCGCAACCACGCGCCGTCGATCCACGAGCGTGTCGACTGCGGCGCGTTCGATCTGTCCAGGCATTTAGATCTCGGATATGCTGCAATCACGCCGACGGTGCGTCGGGGTTTCATCGAACTGTCGAACCGCCGCTACGCGATCGCACTGGGAGACGCGCACGTGGTGATCGATCCGATCACCGGACAAGGGGCCAACAGCGCGTCGCACGCGGCCGCCGTCTTGTGCCGGGCCATTCGGCACGCGGCGTGTTTCGATCGATCGTTCTGCGAGCGCGCCGAACAGGAAATCTGTGCGTACGTCGTGCCGGTCAGCGATGCGTCGAACGCACGGCTTCAACCTCCAGCGCCGCACTTTCGTGAGTTGCTGGCGGCGGCGGCGCGGAATCAGGAGATCGCCGACTTCTACGGCGACGGCTACCGTCATCCGGATCGATTCTGGGCGATCGCGTCGAGCTCCGAGCGGACGGCCGCTTTCCTGAACGAGATGGACCGCAAGCGGAGCTCCTCAGCAATACAGACGTAGCGGATGGCGCTTGAACGCCTCGACCGGCTGCATCGATAGTGGTTGAGGCCGTTGCGGGAAGGGCGAAGGGCCTGAATCGTCGCCGGCCGGCGCGGCGTCTAAGCTGGCAGCGAATATCCGCGGAACCTCACTATCAGTGTGTCTGGCATCGCGCGAATGGAGATTGATCATGAAACAGCTTCTCGTGGGCGTCCTGTTGTCGGGTCTACTCGCGCTCCCGGCGTTCGCGGCGCTGAAGCGGGGCGATACTGCTCCAGGTTTTTCGGCAAAGGCGTCGTTAGCGGGGAAGGAGTTCACCTTCTCACTGGACGAGGCTCTCAAGAAGGGGCCGGTCGTGGTGTACTTCTATCCGTCGGCGTTCACCGGCGGGTGCAACATCGAGGCGCACACGTTTGCGGAAAACAAGGAGAAGTTCGACGCCGCCGGCGCGAGCATCATCGGCGTGTCGGCCGATAGCATCACCAGACTGAACGCATTTTCGGCTGATCCGCAATACTGTGCGGGCAAGATAGCGGTCGCCTCCGACGCCGACGGCGCCGTCAGGACCTCATACGATCTCAAGAAAACGGATGCGAAGCCCGGTATGAAGGACACGCGGGGCGAGGAAATCGATCACGCCTTCACGGAGCGAACGACCTTCGTGGTGACACCGGACCACAAGATTGCCGCGACGCTGTCGAGCGCAGACGACAAGATCACCCCGGCCGAACACGTTGAGAAATCGCTGGCCGTCGTGCAGCAGCTCGCCGGCAGCAAATCAGCGAAACACTGAGACTGTGGCATTCGAGAAGATTGCAGAGATGAAGATCCGCGAGGCGATCGACGCGGGTGAGTTCGATGATTTGCCGAACGCCGGCACACTGCTCGACCTCGAACCATACTTCTCGATGCCTGCTCACCTGCGCATGGCGTATTCCGTCCTCAAGAGCGCGAACTGCCTGCCGGAAGAGATTCAGCTCTTGAACGACGTCGCTCGCCTCGAGGCCGAGGTTGCCGCGGCTGCCGATGCCGACATTGCCGCGCGAGTCTCTGTGGACCTTCGTCATGCCCGGCTTCGACTCGCGGTTGCGTTGGAGCGATTGCGGGCCGACTGCCGGTCCCGGTCGCGTCGCCAGCGGTAGCTTTCCGCTGGCGGGCGGCTTCAGGACTCCGGTTCATGGCTCGAGCTGTCGCAGGCTCAGCGCCAAGCAATCAGCCGCACGGGTCGATTCGATCGCAAGAGACGGAGTGTCTGCCGTCACGGTCTGCGCGATAGTGAAAGCGTGACGTGCGAGATGACGGGCATGCAGAAACAGGCGCACGAGCCAGCGAGCCCCGATCCGCGATGGTATGCGGTCGTGACCCGCGATCGTCGTGCGGATGGCACCTTTTACTATTCAGTCGATACGACGGGCGTGTATTGCCGGCCGTCCTGTCCTTCCCGCCGCGCGAATCCGAAAAACGTCCGCTTTCATCCGACCGCGGCCGACGCCGAGCGGGCGGGATTCCGTCCCTGCCAGCGCTGCAAGCCTGACCAGCCGTCACTCGGGCACGTCCACGCCGCGAAGGTGGCCGGGATTTGCCGGGTGATTGAAACGGCTGAGGAGACTCCACATCTCGCGGAACTTGCGGCTCGCGCCGGCATGAGCCCATACCACTTTCATCGCGTGTTCAAGGCTGTGACCGGCGTCACGCCGAGAGCTTACGCTGCTGCGCACCGGACCAACCGGGTGCGCCGCGAACTCGCAAAAGGGAGCAAGACCGTGACCGAGGCCATTTACGACGCAGGATTCAGTTCTGGCGGCCGCTTCTACGAGACCTCCGATCAGGTATTGGGCATGACGCCAACCGCTTACCGCGCCGGCGGCGTCGACGCGGAGATCAAGTTCGCCGTCGGTGAATGCTCGATCGGATCGATTCTGGTGGCGCGAAGCGCCAAAGGCGTGTGCGCAATCCTGTTGGGCGACGACCCCGACGCGCTGGTGCGTGATCTTCAAGACCGTTTTCCTCACGCCGCTCTGGTCGGCGGCGATGCCGCCTTCGAGCGGACGATCGCGACGGTGGTTGGTTTCATCGAACAGCCAGCGATCGGTCTCGACCTGCCGCTGGATGTGCGCGGCACGGCATTCCAGCAACGCGTCTGGCAGGCGCTGCGCGACATTCCGGTTGGGGCGACTGCAACCTACACCGAGATTGCCACGCGGATCGGTGCGCCGAATGCGGCGCGCGCGGTGGCTCAGGCCTGCGGCGCGAACGGCCTCGCGGTGGCGATTCCCTGCCACCGCGTCGTCAGGACTGACGGAACACTGTCAGGCTATCGCTGGGGCGTCGAGCGGAAGCGGAAGCTGCTCGAGAAGGAAGGCGCGGCATGATCACCGCAAGCCATGCGAAATCAATCAGCGCCGACGACATCGAAACGCGCGTGGAGCAGTACGACTGGCCAGCGGTTGAGAAGCATCTCGATGCCCATGGGTCGGCGACATTCCCCGGGCTCCTGACCGCCACCGAGACGAGTGGGCTCGCGAATCTCTACGCTGACGACGGGATGTTTCGCAGCCACGTCGTCATGGCGCGACACGGGTTCGGCCGCGGCGAGTAACAAGTACTTCAAATACCCGCTGCCGGAGACCGTCAGCGAGCTGCGGACCTCGCTCTATCCGCGGCTGGTGGCGATCGCCAACCGATGGAACGAGGCAATGGGCATTGCCGTCCGCTATCCCGCCGCGCATGCCGACTTCATCAGGCGCTGCCACCAGGCGGGTCAGACTCGGCCGACCCCGCTCCTGTTGCAGTACCGGGGAAGGAGACTTCAACGCCCTGCACCAGGACGTCTACGGCGAGCACCTGTTCCCCCTCCAGGTGATGGTCCTGCTTTCATCGCCGCATGAAGACTTCACCGGAGGGGAGTTCGTGCTCGTCGAACAACGTCCCCGTATGCAGTCGCGCGTCGAGGCGGTTCCTCTCGATCGTGGCGATGGTGTCGTCTGGGCCGTGCGCAACCGCCCGATCCGGGGAACGCGCGGTACCTATCGGGTCAACATGCGCCACGGTGTCAGCCGGCTTCGATCCGGTCACCGCCACACGATGGGAGTGATCTTTCACGACGCAAAGTGAAGCTGGTCCGTCAGAAGCACTGACATTGCCTAGCGCAGGCTTGACTGGTAGTTTTCGGGGCGAGTAGCCTTCGGGTCGTCTCCCTGGCAGGCTGACTCCCGCATGCCGACGAACCGAGCGCAATACCGGCCCCGTGAATACCTTCGCCTCATCTTCAGGCAGGCGCCCGGCGCGGTCTGGGCGACAGACCGTGATTTGCGGCTCACCCATGTGCAGGGACGAACGGGAATACTCGACGAGGCCGAGTCACTGCGGCTCATCGGGACCACGATCTATGACTTCGTGGGCAGCCGCGATCCCAGCGAACCAGTGATCGCGCACCATCTCGCCGCGCTTGCCGGAGGCCGGCAGTCGTTTCAATATCTTCGTCACAGCCGGTGGTTCGAAGTACTCATCGAGCCGCTCCTCGCCGACACCGGCACCATCGTCGGCTGTGTGGGTGCCGCGATGGACGTCACCACCCAGCGCGAGACGACCCAGAAGCTTCACCGATCCGTCTCGCTCCTCCAGGCCACGCTCAATGCCACGGCGGATGGAATCCTGGTCGTCGATCGGCAGGGCCTCGTCGCCACCTGCAATCAGCGATTTCTGACGCTATGGCGTGTGCCGCCGACACTGGGAAAGCGTGGCGACGATGCCGCGCTCCTGTCTTTTGTTTCGGATCAACTCGATGATTCGAAAGCATTTCTGGATGCGGTTCGCGATCTGTACGCGTCACCTGAACAACAGGCTTTCGACGTTCTTCGATTCAAGGACGGCCGCGTGTTCGAACGGCATTCGATGCCGCAACTGGTCGACAGCGAGCCGGTGGGTCGAGTCTGGAGTTTTCGCGACGTCACCGACCGTGAACGGCTGCTTCACCGCGCCACGTTCCTGGCGGATGCGGCGCGGCTCCTGTCGTCGCTCGATGTCAAACGGGCGCTGTCCTCGGTGGCGCATCTCGCCGTCCCGTATCTCGGCGAGATCTGCGCAGTGGATCTGATCCACGAGCGCAAGCCCGAACGACTGCTGGTCGTTGGCAACGATGGCGATCCCGAGCGCGCCCCGGCGGTGCATGCCGGAGCGCTTGGCGGTCACTCGGTGATTTACACCGCGGGCTCACGATCGCACATGGCGATTCCGCTGATGTGCAGGGACGAGGTCCTGGGCATGCTCACCCTCGTGGCCCCGGCGGCAAAGCAGTACACCAAAGAGGATCTCGAACTATGCGAGGAACTCGGGCGTCGTATTGCTCTCTCGATCGACAATGCGCGGCTGTACGAAGGCGCGCGGAAGGCCATCATCGGCCGTGACGAGTTCCTCTCGATCGCCGCGCACGAGATCCGCGGGCCCCTCGCGTCAATTCATCTGGCCGCGCAAAGCCTCCTGCGCGGATCGCTGCCGCCGGCGGCCGTGCGGACCGCGCTCGACGTGATTCAGCGCGAGGACCGCCGGCTCGGCCGGTTCGTCGAGGATTTGCTCGATCTCGGACGCATTCGAACCGGCCAGCTGAACTTCGAGATCGAGGAGGTCGATCTCGGAACGATCGTGCGCGATGTGGTGTCGAAATTTTCCGGAGAGCTGGCACAGAAGAGTTCGCCGGTCACCGTGACGACCGGCGGCGACCTCACCGGGCAGTGGGATCGCGGCCGCCTCGAACAGGTCGTCACGAATCTGGTATCCAATGCGCTGAAATACGGTGATGGGAAACCAATCCAGATCACGGCCGAGCGGTCGGGCGACCATGCGATCCTGCAGGTCGCCGATCATGGGATGGGGATCGAGATAGGAGAGCTCGCCAGAATATTTGATCCGTTCGAACGAGTGGTCGAGGCACGTCACTATGGCGGCCTGGGCCTCGGTCTGCACATTGCCAAAACCATCGTCGACGGATTGGGCGGGACGATCACCGTGGACAGCCACCCGGGTGCGGGTGCCACCTTTACGGTCAAACTGCCGGTGTCAAGGAGCGCAGGCGATGGGCGGAGCGATCCTGGTGGTCGATGACGACGAAGACATCCGGACGATGTTGTCGGTCGTGCTGTCTGCTGAAGGATATTGTGTCGTCGGAGCCGCCGACGGATTGGAAGCGCTCGAGCGCATCCGCAGTGACGGCCTGCCGGCCCTGATGTTCGTCGATCTGATGATGCCGCGAATGAACGGCGAGGACCTGATCCGCGCAATTCACATGGATGCTTCGCTTGCACGGATTCCGATTGCGATTATTTCCGGGCAGCTTACCGCTCGGACTCCGGCTCAGACGCCCGGCGTGATCGCTCGTCTCGCCAAGCCGGTCGAGCTCGATGAACTCCTCACCGTCGCTCAACAGTTCGCCGCGTAACCAGCGAACCGCGAACCGCGAACCGCGAACCAGCGAACCTGAGAACCAGCGAGAACCCGAGAACCCGAGAACCCGTTAGGATCGCAGCAATGCCAAAGACCGATGAACTATCCCCGCGGACGATCGCGAACGTTTCGGCGACAGCGCGTTTCCTCCACGTCGCGAACGGCACCTCCACTACCGAGACCATTTCAGCCGCGGCCATTCCGGGCATGCGATCGATCTGGGCCGATCCGCTGTACGAAGGACCCGTGCCTGGCGGATTGAGCGACGGCGAATTGCTCGACGTACGCGCGCGCTACCTCGCCGGAGCAGACCAGGGCGACGTCGACCGGGTGAATGACTTGCGGCGCTGGCGACAAGCGATCGAGGCGCACGAATCGTACGACGAGCTCGTTCTCTGGTTCGAGCACGACCTCTTCGATCAACTCAATCTGATACAGCTCCTCAGCTGGATCAGGACATGCGTCCCTGGCGGGAAGGTCGTGAGTCTCGTGTGCATTGGATCGTTTCCTGATCATCCGCGGTTCAAAGGACTTGGCGAGCTTTCACCAGTCGAACTGGCATCGCTCTTCGAGACGCGCCGACCGCTCAGTGACGCGCAGTACGCACTCGCAGAGCGGGCGTGGAAGGCGTTCAGGGAACCGGGACCCGACGCGCTCGAGACTCTGCGTCACTCCGGTACCGACGCGTTGCCCTACTTCGCGGCGGCACTGGAGCGCTTTCTGCAGGAATATCCATCGACGATTGATGGACTCTCACGAAGTGAGCGTCGGCTCTTACAACTCGCGGAACCCGGTCCCATCCGCGTGGAAGCCGCGTTTCCGCGTATGCACGATGGGGAGGACGCGTACTACATCACCGACTGCTCGCTGGCGGGACTCGTGGCGGTGCTCTCGCGCACATCTCCTCCGCTTCTTGGATTCACTGGCGATCCGGGCGCAGACGATCGCGTCCTGCACGGATCCGTCAGCCTTACCGAGGCTGGAAGGGAAGTCCTGGCGGGACGGCGAGATCGAGTTGGGTGCGGCCTGGATCGTTGGCTCGGGGGTGTGCACCTGGAGAGCGGAGGAGTCATCTGGCGGTGGGATGAGGACCATCGGCGCCTGGCGCAAGGCTGAGCAATGCCCTCCGGAAGGCTCAACCATGCATCGGATCATCGGTTCGCACGCGCTGACGTGCGCGCGCGGAAGGCCTGAGGCGTGGTGCCGTGCCAGCGTTTGAATGCGCGGTGGAACGCCGCCGGCTCTGAATATCCCAGCAAGTAGCTGACTTCCGCGATCGACAGCGTCGGATCGACCAGGTAGTGTTCGGCAGCGTGCCGCCGGACATCGTCACACAGGAGCTCGAACGAGGTCCCGGTTCGAGCCAGTCGACGCTGCAGAGTCCGCGGTGTCGTCGCAAGCCGGCGTGCCACCACGTCGATCCGCATGTCACCTGCGGTGAGCGGCGAGGACAGCGCCGACCGTACTTCGTCGCGCACGTCGCCGCTGGCCGGAAGACGCGCGAGGATCTCGCCCGCCTGCCGTTCCAGCCAACCTCCCAGAGCCGGATCCCGCCGCCTGAGCGGCACGCCCATCGCCGTCCTCGATAGCGCCCACCCATCCCAGGGCGCCCGCACTTGAATCGGGCATTCAAAGATTCGAGCGTACTCCGCGACGTCTTCCGGTTCGTGGGTGAAGCTGGCGTGGGCGGCTCTGAACTGACCGTTGGTTTCGCGCATGAAGCGCACCATGGACAACGACACCGTGAGTTCCGTGAAAAACGGTCCCGGCGCTTGCTCGACGGCGATCCTCACCGGATCGCGTTGATCGCGAATCGTAAGCCGAATCGCGGGATTGACGAGCCGAAGATACCTGGTGAGGCGCTCGAGACCTTGTCCAACCGATGCTGCGCTGACGATCAGATAGTCGAGCAGTGGCGTCGCGCCGATTGGCGTATTCAAGGCGAGCTGCAATGCCAGATTCGGGATCCGTCGTTCGCGCTGCGCATTCGCAAAGACCGCAGCGCACGCAGTGGGAGACAGGTAGGCGTCCGGATTCTCGACATCGACGCGTTGCAACCCGGCTGAAGCGAGTAATCCGTCGAGGTCGTAGCCCAATTGTTCGAGGACACGCAGCATCCCTCGAACTTCGCGGTCGTCCTCGACCGCGGCCGCGCGGGACGTCGGCGCCCCCCTGATGGCGGGCGAAGTCAATCGATTGTCGTCGGGCGTCATCGCCAACCAGCCGTTGCCACTGGCATCCTGTCCACGTCGACGCACCCACGATATCAAACGTGCGCGACGGTTGGAGGTTCACGATGATACCGACCATCCGGCAGATTCTGCTCGTCGGTGTAATTCCGACATTGTCAATGGATCTTCTGAGCGCGTTGGCGTATCGGCTGCGGCTCACTGCACCGTTGTCGCCGAATCTCATTGGACGATGGTTTGCGTCGATCGCGCGAGTTCGCCCATTCCATGCCGACATCGCGCGCGTCGAAGCCGTGAGCCACGAACTTGCGATTGCGCTCCCGATCCACTACGCAATTGGCGCGGCGCTGGCCGTAATCTACGTGTGGATGACGTCCCAGCCCGGCTGGCCGTCACGGACCCTCGCGTTCGCGCTGGGGTTTGGCCTGTGCACGAACCTCCTGCCGTGGCTGCTGATGTTCCCGGCAATGGGTTACGGCTTCTTCGGCTCGCATGGCCCCGCCGGAACGCGGCTGTTTCTCAGCAGCCTGATGAGCCACGCGTTTTTTGGTCTGGGTCTCTGGGCCGGGATTCGGATCGCCGGACTGCCGTGAGCGTGATCTCCTGCCAAGTCGACAACGCGGTAGTATCGTCGCTCGGGAGAGGACCGCAAAGCGACAGCAGGAGGACAGTATGGCCATCCATAAAGTCATCGAGGTGATCGCACAGTCCGAGAAGAGCTGGGAGGACGCCGCGCAATCGGCGGTTCAAGACGCCGGGAAGAGCGTCAAGAACATCAAGTCGATCTGGATCAAGAACGCCGAGGGGATGGTAAAGAACAACCGGATCGTTGCCTTCCGTGTGAACGCGAACATCACCTTCGAAGTGGAGTAGACGCTTCCGACGACCTGTCTGAGGAGGCGTCCGGCACGTGCAAGAGCGCGGAACTTCAATCGGGGGTTCCACCCCGCCGCATTTCCGCCAGCGTCCGGGCGATCTCGGGCTGATTGGGATCGAGCCGCAGCGACTTGCGGAAGGCGGCCTCCGCTCCGGCGGTATCCCCCATCGCCAGGCGCGTCAGCCCCAGCCCGTTCAGTGCCATCGTCGATGGCGGACCCGCTTCGAGCGCCCGCTCGAAGTATGGCAGGGCCTCCGCGGGATGACCGCCGGAGGCCAGCGCGCCCGCCAGGTACAACAGGGCTTCAGCGTTGCCGGGGTCGTGCTCGATTGCTTGACGAAAGAGCTGCATCGCCTCGTCAGGTTGCCCACCGCGCACGCGGACGACGCCGACTTCGTGATGGCGGCGACATCGCCGGCATCGATCGCCAGAATGCGAGCGTAGCGGGCCGCCGCGGTGGTGAGATCATCCCGGAGGAGAGCGAGATCGCCGAGACGGCGGAGCGCTTCGATGTGGTCGGGGACGAGCTTCAGGACCCGCTCGCACACCGCCGCCGCTTCATCGTATTTGCGTTCCTGGATGCGAACCTCGGCAAGGGAAATCAGCGGTTGCGCGAAGGTCGGGTTCTCGCGAGCGGCGCGTTCGAGGATCAGGGCCGCTTCCTCCAGACGGCCGGCGAACCGCAGGTTGTCGCCGAGCACGACCGCGTCTTCGGGCGTGAGCTCGCCTTCCTTGTCGAGCGACGCGCAGGTCCGCGATGGCGAGATCGTGACGTCCCGCGGCGGCGTAGGCGACGGCGCGCGTCCGCCGGGCCATGAACAGCCCGGGATCTTCCTCGAGCACCGCGCGTCAGCTCGCGTGATGGCGAGCTCGGGCTCCGTTCGCGCCGCGGACATGCCGCGATTGAGGCGCGGCAGGAACCGAATGCCGTCCTTGGGATCGCGCAGCGCGGCGCCCGCCGGACGCGAGACGCGGCCTCCGCTCACATAGCCGAGCGCGCGCAGCCGTTCGGCGGTCTCGGCATCGACTGGAGCTGCGGCGGCGGGCGCGGGCGTCCGACGCAGCGCCACTTCGAGCTTTCCGGCCAACTCGTTTGCCCGCGCGTGCTCCTCCTCGACGCGATTGGTCGTCTCCGACGGATCGTTCTCCAGGTCGTACAGCTCGTGGTCGCGGCGCCTTGATGAACTTGAGCCCGCCGTCCGCCAGGCGTGCAGCGGCGCCCATCCCAGCTCCAGCTCTGGGTAGAGCGACTCGGCGTAGGACGGGGCATCCGACATCTCGCTGCCCGTCGGCGGCCGGGCGAAGCGAGCGTCCGTCGACATCGCTGCGGCGGAGGAAGCCCGGCATAGTCGGCGAGCGTCGGCAGCACATCGATCGAACGGGCGACCGTTCGGGACACGCGACCCGCCGGAATGTGCGGCCCCGCCATGACCCAGGGCACGCGAAGCGTCGCGTCGTACACGAAGATCCCGTGCGTGCCCTCGCCGTGCTCGCCGAGGCTCTCGCCATGATCGGCCGTGACGAGCACGATCGTGCGCGCGGCTTCGTTGCTGACGTCGAGCGCCTGCAGCAGACGCGCGAGCTGCCGGTCCACGAATGCGATCTCGCCGTCGTACGGCGACTGCGCGGTACCGCTCGGCCAGATCGGCCGGCGGCTCGTATGGCGCGTGCGGATCGTAGTAGTGGACCCAGAGGAACCACGGGATCCGCCGCTGCCGGCGGTCGGCGCCGTCAGCCAGCGAAGCAGCCGCGTCGGTCGTCGCATCCGCGAACCGCTCGACGTACGGCGTCCGGCGGCGGTCGTTGCCTTTGGGCAGGCGATCGTCGTAGGTGTCGAATCCGCGATCGAAACCAAACCGGCGATCCAGCGGAAACCCGGAGACGAACGCCGGCCGTCCGGTAGCCCGCCTGCCGGAAGTCTTCGGCCGCGGTTCTGACCTGCGGCGACAACGTGAAGCCGCTGTTGTTCCGAAAGCCATGGCCGAGCGGCGTCTGGCCGGTCAGGATGGACGCGTGTGACGGCCCGGTCAGTGGTGCATGAGCGACCGCCGTCTCGAAGCGGACACCGCGCTCGGCCAGAGGCATCGATCGTTGGCGTGGACGCGCTCGTGTATCCGTAGCTCCCGACGTGGTCGGCGCGCAGCGTATCGATCGTGACGAGCAGCACGTTCGGCCGGTCCGCGGGACGGATCGACGCGAAGTCCCGGCCGCTGCAGCCGGCAGAGAATCAAGCCGTGAGGGCGATGATGACGAACAGAGGGCTTCATCGGGTATCGAGCGGGAAGCGTAAGCTATCCAGCGCTCCATACATATGTTAGAAATTCGTTGACAGCAAGCAAAGCCGGTAGTTAGTTCACGCAGACGAGGTTGAAGACATGAGGAGACTCTTCGCCACGAAAGCGTGGAAGGCCACCGACGGCACGGGGCTACCTCACCCTGTGCCTGCTCCTGACCGCAGTGGCCCTCAGCACGCCTGCGTTTGCGCAGTCGTTCCTGGGGACGATCCGCGGCACGGTCGTCGATCCCCAGGGCAGGTCGTGCCGGGCGCGGCGGTGCTGATCATCGACGAAGCGACCGGCGTACCGCGGCGGTCGAGACCGATGCGGAGGGCCGCTACGAGGCGGCAAACCTCAGACCTGGGACCTACCGGGTCGAGGTCGTGACGCCAGAACTTCAAGAAATTCGAGAAGACGGGCGTGCTCGCTGCGGGCTGCCGGCACCGCGCTGGTGGACGTCACCCTTGAAGTGGGCGGCGTCAACGAGACGGTCACCGTCACGGCCGACGCCATCAACAACATCACGCTCGACAGCCAGGCGATCTCGCGCGGTCTCGACGAGCAGCAGCTCCACGACCTTCCGCGCAACAGCCGCGACATCCAGTCGTTCCTGCTCCTCAACCCCAACGTCGTCGGCGGCAGCGACGACATCCAGTTCCTCGGCGCCAAGACCTACGGCGTGTCGTACATCCAGGACGGCCAGGCGTCGACGAACGCCATCTTCGGCACCGTCGGCAACTCGGCGCCCGGCCTCGACGCGATGTCGGAGATCACCGTGCTGTCGAACTCCTACAGCGCCGAGTACGGCGGCCTGGCCGGCGTCGTCGTGACGACCAAGCGCGGCGCGAACAGCTACCGCGGCACCAGCTTCTTCGACTTCAACAGCGACGACCTGAACGCGCTGACCTACAACCAGACGCTCGCGGGCGTCGAGCGCGGCGATCCGCTGTCGGACACGCACGAGCATCGCTGGGGCGGGAGCATCGGCGGCCCGCTGATTCAGGGAAAAGCTGTTCTTCTACGCGAACTACGAAGGGCTCGAACAACAAGGCGATCTTCGGCGGCGGCCGCGCCGACGTCCCCACCGCGGCGATGCGGAACGGCGACTTCCGCGGCACCGCGATCGTGCCGACAGATCCGAACACCGGGCTGCCCTTCCCCGATCAGGTGATTCCCGCCGATCGGATCGATCCGGCGGCGCAGGCCGATCATGGACTTCTTCTATCCGCTGCCCAATCAGGGAACGCTTGGCGAACGGCTACGGCGTCTTCCAGCAGTTCGTGCCGGAGACGCGCGCATCGCCAGCGCGGCGACGTCAGGATCGATCACGAGGCGAGCAAGAACGACTCGCTGTTCTTCCGCGGGAGCTATCAGCAACCGCGATCCGAACAGCATCACCTTCGAGGCCGGCAACGCGCTCACGAACCTGCCGATCCTGAACACTCAGCTCAACACGGCGTCGGTCATCGGCGGGTGGACAAAGATCTTGTCGCCGACGATCGTCAACGAGTTCCGCGCCGGCTACAACTACGACAACTCGAGCGCGGGAAAGCACGTTTACCGCCGCGGACGTGACCGTCCGAGCTCGGCATCGAGAACGCGCCGAGCCTCGGAGCCGACCGGCGCGGGTTCCCTCCGTTCCAGTTCACGGCCGGAACGAACCGGCCCACCAACATCGCCGACGCCGGCCGGAACGTGGACCGCACGCTTCGGCAGAACGCCTTCTCGCTCAGCGACAACATCACGTGGATCACGGGAGCGCACACGCTGAAAGGCGGCGGCCTCTGGACCCACAACACCGCACGCGACGGGTTCGGCTTCGGCGTGAATTTCCGCGGGCGCTACCGGTTCCGCGGTGCGGTCTACCGGCAATGCGTTCACGCGATTTCCTGCTGGGGCTGCCGACCGACGTGGCCGACCAGGTCACCAATCGCGGCCCGCTCGACGGTCATTCCAACGACATCGCGGTCTTCGTCCAGGACGACTGGCGGGTCAACAAGAGCCTGACGCTGTTCCTCGGGCTGCGCTACGAGGTCGTCGGCGCGTGGCACGAGAAAGGCTGACCCTCGCGAACTTCGTGCCGTCGACGGCGGCCACCACGTCGTGCCAAACGCGCAGGTCGCTGCGCTGCTGCCGCCTGGCCTGATCGCGCTCGGCCGCACCCTCACGGCCGACCAAGCGGGTCTGCCCGACACGTTGGTCAACACGGACAAGAACAACTTCAGTCCGCGAGTCGGCTTCGCCTGGCGCCTCGACGAGAGCAACAAGACGGTGCTGCGCGGCGGCTTCGGGTTGTTCCATCCGACCGTCGCGGTCCAGGGCATCCGCGACCTGCTCGCCACCAACGAGTTCCGCTACGGCAACACGCGACGCGGCGGCAGGCTCCGCAACGGCTTCTCCGGCGGCACGGCGTCCGTGGATCTCGCTGATTTCGGCAACCAGGGCATCGATCCGAACCTCCAGAGCCCCGACATCTATCAGTACAACCTCACGCTCGAGCGCGAGCTGGCGGGCCAGATGGGCCTGCGCGTCAGCTACATCGGCTCGACGATGCGGAAGCTGCTGGTGGATCGCGACCTCAACACGCTGCCGGCCAGCACTGTCCCCTTCGACCCTCCGATTCCGGCGGACTATGCGCGGCTGCCGTTCCCTCTGTACGGCTACTTCATGGACATCGTGTCGAACGCCGGCAGCGGCCAGTTCCACGCGGTGCAGCTCGAGTTGATTCGCCGCTGGCAAGGGCGGTCTGGCGTTCAACGCCGCCTACACGCTGGCCCACTCCGACAGCAATGCTCCGGACACCGGCAACAGCACGATCGGTCCGGTCCAGTTCGATCCCTACGACATCGAAAAGGATCGCGGTCCCGATCCGAACGTCGTCAAGCACCGCGTCGTCGCGAACGCGACCTGGGACATTCCGGTGGGTCGCGGCCGGCAGCACGGCGCGAACATGGCGGGCTGGGCCGACGCGCTCTTCGGCGGCTGGACGGTCTCGTCGATCTTCCAGGCGCGCAGCGGCCAGAACCTGACCCCGTTCTTCAGCGGCTTCTACACGACGAGCCCGTGGAACACGGGGAAGCCGCTCGACGGGCTGGGCAACTTCTTCTGCTGCGCGTGGCGGCCGGACCAGATCGGGGATCCGAACAGCGGCGGGAGCCGCGAGGCGTTCTTCGATCAGACCGCGTACGCGCTTCCGGCGCCGGACAACTCGGCAACGCCAAGAAGGGCAGCCTGAAGGGGCCGGGCACGTGGGTCGTGAACTTCGCGTTCTACAAGGACATCGTCGCGAACGACCGTTTCAGGCTGCAGTTCTCGGCGCTGCTCGACAACGCCTTCAACCATCCGCAGTTCTTCCCGGCGTATGGAAGCGGCTTCGTCGACCTGACGAACTTCTTGGTCGATGGAGATGCCAACAATGGAACTACCGGCGTTTTAGGCGCCGATACGATAGCGAATGCCGAAGGGTTCTCGCCTGGACGCGTCATACGTCTGGGTATACGAGCGACCTTCTAGGGTCGCTCGTATACCCGGGCCCATCGTGAAGAAAACGCTTGCGTCCGTTCGCGTCTTCGCGGACGGACGCTTCCCTTTACTTGCCAGCCGCCGACCGACGGTTCTGAATCAACTTCTCGACATCTTCACCTTTGAGTGAGCGGAGCACGATCTCGAACCCGTCAACGAGGTTGATCGAACGGTTCCGATAATCCCGGTAAAAGGCATCGAGGCCGTCCGAGATCTGCCCTACGGTGACGTTCGTGAAGTAAAGCCTGGTCCGCTTCTCGTACACCTTGCGCGAATCGTCTTCCGGCTCCGGCCTGGTCTCGTCGACCCTGTCCGGCGCGCTGAACCTGCTGCCGAGATCCATTCCATCCATGAAACCCAGAATGTAGAGGAGGCGGAAACCCGCCGACTGCTGGGTCCACCAGTTGCCGTCGTGGCGTGTGACCTCGGCCTGTAGTCCCACCGAACAGACGAGAAGGGCAGCGGCGATTGACAGATGCGCGCGCATTCGAACGACCTTTCGAGCAGAGTGGCTCCTATCCTCCAGTTCACCGTGTTAGACTGCACCTGCTCCTCGATGAACATACAACCCGATCGGCCGCGCACCAATGGATGGTGGTGGTTGCACACCCCAGCCACGAGCTGCGCGTCCTGGCCAGCGTGCTTCGCTGCGGCGTGCACGTCTGGCCGGTGATGGCCGCGCTGCTCGAGATGTGCGGGGCAGGTGCGCATGCGACCCCTCTCGATCCTTTTCACTAACAACACGCTCGCCTTGCGTGCCGGCTCCGAGCTGTGGCTTCGCGACGTGGCCCGCTCGCTCGTCGCGCGCGGCCATCGGCCGGCAGCGTTCAGCCTGGTGACCGGTGAGGTTGCCGATGAACTGCGTTGCGCCACCGTGCCGGTGGTCAGCGATCTCTCCAATTACAGCGGCACGCCGGATCTGATTCACGGTCACCATCACGTCGAGACGCTAATCGCCGCGCTTCATTTTCCGGGCGTGCCGATCGTCCACGTCTGCCACGGATGGCTCCCGTGGGAAGAGCGACCCCTCAAACATCCCGCCATCGTCCGGTACGTTGCGGTAGACGAGACCTGCGCCGATCGGCTGGTCGTCGAAGAGGGGATTCCCAAGGCTCGCGTCGAACGGCTGCTGAATTTCGTCGACCTCGAACGCTTCGCGCCGCGCGATCCTTTGCCTGCGCGGCCGAAGCGGGCGCTGGTGTTCAGCAACCAGGCAACCGACGGCGGGTTTGCAGCCGTCATTGCGCAAGCGTGCCGGGAGGCGCACCTCGAGGTCGAGATTGCCGGCCGGTCATCGGGCCGGGTTCTCGATCGTCCCGAACAGGCGCTGAAAGAGTTCGATCTGGTGTTTGCCAAGGCCCGCTCGGCTCTGGAGGCAATGGCGGTTGGCTGCAGCGTGATCCTGGCCGATGTCGCTGGAGCCGGGCCGATCACGACGACGGTGGATTTCGAGCGGATGAGGGCAGTCAATTTCGGGGTCCGACTGCTTCATCGGCCGCACAGCCTCGAGTGGTACCGCGAGCAAATCGCCCGCTACGACGCCGCGGAAGCGGCGAGCGTTTGCGCGCGGGTCCGTCGCGAGGCGGGTCTCGAGAGCGCAGTCGATCAGCTGTTGGCGATCTACGCGCGCTCGCTGTCGGAACAGACGAGCGTCGAGCGGCGGGCCGACCATTGCCTGGCGAGTCAACGCGCGGGCGCCCGTCATCTCGCGTCGATTGCTCAGGAGCTGAAGAACGTGCACGCCGTCGCGCGCCACGCGGAGGAACTTGCACGCGAGCTGGCGACCGAGCGGGCGCAGGTGAACGCGGCAAGGGCGGAGCTCGATTCGACCGCGGTGAAGGCCGCGCTCCAATTCCGCTCCGCAGTCGTTCGTGTGCCGGTCGTCGGCTCCGCCGCCCGGCATGTGGCGCGCTGGCTGCGGCCCCCGCCGAAAGAGAGGCCGGGCGGACTCCAGAGCCCCTCTAAACAAATTGCTGAAAAAGTAAGGGTGTAGGGCGCCCTTAAGCAGCGCCGGGTAGAGCGGGTGCGTTCAGTCGTCCAGCATGAACCGGCACGAGCGAACGCGCACGGCAACCGCACCGATGTGCGTGCTGCGCACCACTTCGCCAGCGCAGACCTGCTTACCCCGCGACAGCGAGCCGACGTGGACGGGAGGCGAGACCATCACTTCTACGGCGGCGCCGAGCTGGAGTTCTGTCGGACCGAAAAGGATGCCCGACTCGCTGAGGTTCATGACCCTGCTATGGAACCATTCGTCGTCGCCGACTCGGCGGTAGGAGATGGGGATGGAGAGCGGAATGCGGATTGCGCGCGGTCTGAGAGCAATCACGTCAGCTTCCTCTCTTATGGGAACCGGGCCTTACTGTGCGCGGACATCCTCTCCCCGAAGGCGAATCGCTGTCAAGATGTATGCTGCCCGGCATGGATTCGAGCAGGCGGGCGCTTCTCAGGGCTTCGGCCGCCGCGCTGGCCGCCTCGGCCGGCGGGCCGGTCGCCATCGCCCAATGGCAGGAAAGCCAGCGATATCCGGATCCGCTCATCCAGATCATCGATCCGAGCTTCACTCCGTATCGGATCAACAGCGCCAAGGTCGAACGGCTCGCCTCCGGCATGCGCTGGTCGGAAGGGCCGGTCTGGTTCGGCGACGGCCGTTATCTGTTGTGGAGCGATATCCCGAACAACCGGATCATGAAGTGGGAGGAGGAAACCGGAGCGATCAGCGTGTTCCGCAAGCCTTCGAATTTCGCCAACGGCAATACCCGCGATCGACAGGGTCGGCTGGTGACCTGCGAGCAT
The DNA here is from genome assembly GCA_963755695.1 of uncultured Acidobacteriota bacterium. Classification (GTDB taxonomy): domain Bacteria; phylum Acidobacteriota; class Vicinamibacteria; order Vicinamibacterales; family 2-12-FULL-66-21; genus QHWT01. Next base: position 193,003 of record CAVWLB010000001.1, read on the forward strand.
GGCGCCCGGCGCGTCACGCGCACGGAATACGACGGGTCGACGACCGTCGTTGCCGATTCGTTCGACGGCAAGCGGCTCAATTCACCCAATGACGTCGTGTGCCGATCGGATGGATCGATCTGGTTCACCGATCCGCCGTTCGGCATTCTCGGCAACTACGAGGGCAGCGCGGCGAAGTCGGAACTGCCGACCAACGTCTATCGCGTCGATCCGGCGGCCGGGCGCTTGTCGGTCGTTGCCGGCGACATCAATCGGCCGAACGGTCTCTGTTTCTCGCCTGACGAGCGACGCCTGTACATCATCGAGGCGGGCATCGCCCCGCGTGTCATTCGCGCCTACGACGTGACCGGCAATGGAAGCGGAATCGCGAATGCCCGGACCTTCGTGACCGCCCAGCCAAACGGCACCCCTGACGGCATGCGATGCGATGTCGACGGGAACCTGTGGGTCGGCTGGGGAATGGGAGCCGAGGGTCTCGACGGTGTGGCGATTTTCAATCCGGAGGGGAAACTCATTGGCCGGATCAACATGCCGGAGCGGGTCGCCAACGTCTGCTTCGGCGGACTGCACCGCAATCGTCTGTTCATGGCCGCCAGCACGTCCCTCTACTCGCTCTACGTGAATACCCAGGGAGTCGCCGGCGGCTGAATCCAGCCTCCGCAACCACGACCGATCTCGTGTCGTCGGACTGCCGTTTGCGCTGATCCTCGATCGACGGAGGCGTCGAGTCGTGTCACACATTTTTCACAACCGTGAGCCGTAGACTCTCAGCACGTCCTCGCCCGGTGACGTAGTGTGCTCTGGGTCGGACGCAGACCTTCGAGTCGACGCGCTGAATCCGCAACGCTCCAGCGGCACATCCGTTGCGTGCGCCCTTCGGTCCTGCCTGCGACAAGGAGCTGTCTCGATGCGGAAATTCGCGTGGACCTCATTCGCCACGATTGCGGCAACGTTCGAGAGACTGTGCACGGCACTTGCGATGACGTTGATCGTGTCGGCGACCGCCGCTGCACAGCAACCGGCGTCCGGCGCCCCACAGAACCCACCCATCCAGGGAACGATTGGTCCGATTGAAAGCGGCCCGCTGATCGCCCCTGACGCCAAGTTCACGCAAGTCAACGATCGGTCAGCCACGCTGCTCGGCGCGTATGGCGGTTGGATGACCGAGCACACGATCCTCATCGGCGCGGGTGGCTATTGGCTTGCCAACGACGCACGAGACCTCGAGATGGCCTACGGCGGAGGCGTCGTCGAGTGGCTGATGCACGGCGACCGGACGATCGCATTCGGCGCACGGGGGCTGGTGGGCGGTGGCAGCTCGACGCTGAGCGGCACGGCCGGCGACCTGTTCGGCGTCACAACCGATCTATCCGCAGCGCAGTTTTCCAGAGGTGATCGGCATGGCCGTCCTCATGTTCCAGGCAACCGGCCAATCTCGAGTTCGACGTTGGTGGTGGCTCACGACGATTTCTTCATCGCCGAGCCGCAGGGGATCGTGTCGATGCGCGCGACCCGCTGGCTGCACGTCGACGCCGGCGTCGGTTACCGGCTGATCGCGGGCGCCGGCGATCGGAACGATCGTTTGCGTGGCCTGAGCGGAACGCTGAGCGTCAAATTTGGCGGCGGCTGACACCGCCAGATTTCCGCGGCCGGACGGGCGCCGATCGAGCCGCTCACGCGTCAGTCACCGCTACACCCGAACGCGCGGCTGAGTCGTTTCGAGTTCACGCCGGGCCCCTTCCGGGTGCATAGTAGGCGCACCATGCAGATCATCGCCCCGCCCAGGTCCATCCAGTCATCGTCATCGGCAGCGGCGCGTCGGGAGGCATGGCCGCCTGGAACCTGACGCAGCAAGGGCATCGACGTCCTGCTGCTCGATGCCGGCGACAAGTTCGATCGGTCGAAGTACTGGACGCACGTGCAGCCCTGGGAGGCGCGGGAGCGGACGGCGCGCGGCGAGCAGCCGCCGCAGTTCTTTCTCGATACCAAGGAGCAGCCGTACCTCACGCCGGACGGACGGCCGTTCGCGCTGACGCGCGTCTGGGGACACGGCGGCAAGACCAACGTCTGGGGCCGCGTCAGCCTGCGCTACTCGCGAGATGGATTTCAAGGCGGCGGAGCGCGACGGCTGGGAGATCCCGTGGCCGATCTCGTACGCCGGACATCGCGCCGTACTACGACCAGGTCGAGCAGCTCATCGGCGTCTGCGGCGGCACGGACGATTCGGACGTGCTGCCGGGCAGCAAGTTCCTGCAGCCGCCGCCGGCGCCGCGGTGCGGCGAACGCCTGCTGCAGAAGGCGATGCCAAGCTCGGACATCCCGGTCGTTGCCGGCCGACGCGCCAACATGACGCGGCCGACGCGCGGGTTTCCGCCGTGCCACTACTGCGGCAACTGCGGCGCCGGCTGCGACACGGCATCGTTCTTCTGTTCGGCCGATCACCTGCTGCCGTTCGCGCTGAAGACCGGGCAGCTCGAGATTCGATCGAACGCGGTCGTGGCGCGCATTCTCACCGACGAGCAACGGTCTCGCCAGCGGCGTGCAGTATTTCGATCGGCGGACCGGCGCGGAGCGGCAGGCGCTCGGCAAAGGTCGTCGTCGTCGGCGCGAGCTGCGTCGACTCGACGCGCATCCTGCTCAACTCGAAGTCCGAGCGGCACCCGAACGGCCTCGGCAACGGGTCCGACGTGATCGGCCGGTATCTCTGCGAGCAGATCCGGCTGAACGTGACCGGCTACCTGCCGGCGCTCGTCGGCACGCCGACGCGCAACGACCGCGGCATCGGCGGCGAGCACATCTACATGCCGCGCTTCAACCATCGTCCCGGGCCGCGGCCGCGACTACCTGCGCGGCTTCGGCGCGCAGTTCTGGAACACGGGCGCGAGCATCTACGGCGCGCACGGCGGCTCGGAGCAGATTCCCGGGTTCGGCGCGTCGTTGAAGAAGGAGATCAAGCGCCGGCATCCGGCGTGGTTCGAGATTCATCCGTTCGGCGAGGTGCTCCCGTACGCGCACAACCGCATCACGGTCGATCCCGCGCACGTCGACCGCTACGGCGTGCCGCTGCCGAGGATCGACTATCAGATCGGCGAGAACGAGCGGAAGATGACCGAGCACATGGCCGACACGGTCGAGGAGATCGTGAAGGCGGCCGGCGGCGTGCTGGTCAACTACCGCCGCGGCGAGCTCGACGCGATGGGCTCGGCGATCCACGAGCACGGCACCTGCCGCATGGGCGCCGACCCGAAGCGCTCGGCGCTGAACGCGCTTCAACCAGATGCACGAGGTGAAGAACGTGTTCGTCGTCGACGGATCGGCGTTTCCGAACGCGTCGGAGAAGAACCCGACGCTGACGATTCTCGCGCTGTCCTGGCGCGCGACCGACCATCTGGCGGAGGAGATCAAACGTGGCAACCTCTGAGGATTCCGATCGTGAACCGTCGCGAGGCCCTGCCGCCGGCTGGCCGCCGGCGCAGTCGGCGCCGCGACCTCACCGACGTGGGTCGAGTCGCTGACCGCGCTGGCGCGCCAGCAGGCGCATACGCAGGCTGCCAGTGCGGCGCCTGCGGCGACAGAACTGGACGCCGAAGGTGCTGACCCCGCATCAGAACGAGGCGGTCATCGCGCTGACCGAGCTGATCATTCCTGCAGACCGACACGCCTGGCGCGAAGGCGACGCTCGTGAATCGGTTCATCGACTGGGTGCTCTGCCGAGGCGCCGCCGGCCGATCGCGACAAGTTCGTCGCGGTCTGGCCTGGATCGACGAGCGGAGCCGATCGCGTTATCAACAAAGAGTTCGTTGCCGCGAGCGCAGAGCAGCAGACGGCGCTCCTCACGCCACTTGCTGACGAAGCGAATCAGCCGGCGAAAGATGCACCCACCGGCGCGACGTTCTTCCAGGCGATCAAGTCGATGACCATCAGCGGCTATTACTCGACCGAGATCGGTCTTCAGCAGGAGCTTGGCGACGATGGGATCATGGTGTGGGCGGTGTTCAAGGGGTGTGACCATCCGGAGCACCAATGACATCGGCCACGCAGAACGGAGATGGATGCGGGAGATGCCAGATGCCGAAGGACATTCGATCGATGACGCGTCGTGAATGGCTGCAGTTGACGGCGATGGGCGCCATCGCCACGGCAGGGCTGCCGTCGCTCTTTGCACAGAGCAAGCGCCCGCTCGGCGTGCAGCTCTATACGGTCCGCGACAAGCTCGGCCCGGATGCGGACGCCACGCTCAAGGCCATCGCCTCGATTGGCTACAAGGAGGTCGAGCTCCTGCGTGGGCACGCGGCGCGCATCGCGCCGCTGGCGAAGGCGCACGGACTGCAGCCAGTCAGTATGCACATCGAGCCGCCCCTCCTTACGGGAAATTGGGAGCCCTGGGCTGAAGCCGTCAAGCCGGAGGATCGATCGACGCTCGAGCGCACCCTCTCTGAGGCGAAGTCATACGGTGTGGAGTACGCGGTCGTCAGCTACTTGATGCCCGGAGAGCGCGGGGGCGGTCAGGCGTTCTTCGAGAAGTTTGCCGAGCAGTTGAATCGTGCAGGGGAGATGGGAAAGCAGGCGGGGGTACAAATCGGATATCACAATCATGGATTCGAATTCGAGGCGCTCCCCGACGGCCGGCGTCCGCTCGACGTGCTGGTGTCGCGCACCGATCCGTCGCTGGTGCGACTCGAGCTCGACGTGTTCTGGGTCGGGATCACCGGCGCGAACCCCGTCGATCTGCTGGCACAGTACAAAGGGCGGGTCGCGCTCGTCCACTTGAAGGACAAGGCCAAGGACGCCGCGCGCACGACCGACGAACGGAAAGTGGCAAAGGAAACGTTCAAAGAGGTGGGAAGCGGCTCGCTCGACTTTCGGGCGATCCTCAAGGCGGCTGAAGCTGCCGGCGTCGAACACTACTTCGTCGAACAAGATCACACGCCCGGCGATCCGATTGCGAGTCTGCGCAAGAGTTACGAGTTCCTGCAGACGATCGCCTGATGTCGGCGCAAGCATCCGGCCGCAGTGGGATTGAGGCTGGAGCTCACTGCATCGGGCTAGACCGCCGAGCTGCCCCGCAGCAACGGCTGTTTTGTGTATTGAGACGGCACCGACACGATCGGCTCGTCGAGCGGCGTCTGGCCGTTGCGCCGGCCGACGACACGGACATAACCCAGGTAGCGTCCCCGATCGGCTTCGAGCGCCGCGATCTCCGTGGCGTTGTCCGGTGCGACCACGTGGTGCCAGTCGAGCCAGCGCTGCCAACCTTCAGGCATCGTGTCGGCAACCTCGATGTTGATGATCCGCGTGCGCTCCCAATGCCGCCGCCACCATGCCGCCGAATGCAGGCACCAGAGATCCAGACTCCACCACTCGCGAAGATGATCAGGAAGTGAGCTCTCGATCTCCTGCATCAGTCCGGCGCCCGCGATACCGATCGCGCCGCCCGGCTTCAGGAACCGGGCGAGGTAGTTCAAGTACAGGTCGTCGGTTCCGAAGTAGGGGAATGCGTCGATACAAACGATCGCGTCGAAAAAATCCTGAGCGAAGGGAAGCGCCCGCGCATCGGCGTGCAGCGGGAACACGCCCTGGTCGACGCCCGCGTCGCGGATCCGCTGCAGGTTGTCGGAGACACTGAACCAGAGGTCGACGGCCCACACCTCGACCCCGAATTCACTTCGCAGAAAGATCGACGATGAGGCTTGGCCGCAGCCCAGATCCAGGACTCGCATGCCGGCCTTCAGATTCAACGCGGCAGTGAGCCATTCGGTGATCCAGAGCGCATTGGCGCCGCCACTGGCGCCGGCCAGCACCCAATCCGGATTGTATCGGGACGCGCGCGGAAATCGCTCCGATGCCAGCCGGGTGTCGGGCGTCACGTGAGGCCCAGCAGTCGCGCGGCGTTGTCGTGATAGACCTTGCGCAGGATCGGCTCCGGCAGCCCGAGGCCGTAAATTCGCCATCGACCCTGTGGTGGTACCGGTGCCGGCGCGTAGTCGAAGTACTCGTCGTCGGTCTCGAGAAACCGGAAATAGATTTCGTAGAGCGCCTCGCCGAAAATCTGCTGCGGTGTCTCCGTGCCGTGAGGCACCGCATCCGTGCCAAACAGCACCCGATCCTGGTAGCGATCGAAGAAGCGCCCTGACGTTCGCGGCTGCCGGCCGAGTTCGCCGATGCGGGCGGCCGTCTCGACGAACATGTTCGGGTACTTGTCCATGCATTCGCCGACGTAGCCCAGGTTCTCGGCGTTGTTTCCCACGTGTAGCGTGACGAATGTCGTCTTCGGGTGACGTGCGAGCACGCGGTTGCGGGCTTCCAGGAGCGCTTTGTTGGTTGGAAAGTCGCGTCCGTAGAACGACCAGCTCGGGTGGTTGTTGAGTTCCTCGAACCGCTCGTTGTAGCGATCGATTGGCAGGAAGAAAGCTTCCGGATCCGCGATGTGCATCGCCACCGGCATCGAGTTGGCAGCGCAGGCTTCCCACATCGGGTCGAACCGCCGATCGTCGATCGCGACGAGCGGCCCGGTCGTGATCTGCTCGCGGAGATAAAGGCCGAGCGTCTTCAAGACCTTCAGGCCGCGCGCTCCGAGCTTGTGCGCTCGTTCGATCTCCAGGCCCTGGTCGCGCGCGTAGTTCGGCCGATTGGCGTCGCTCCATCGCGGTTCCGCAAACGTGAGGAAGCGGCCGGGGTGCGCGGTCTGGTATCGCTGGATACTCTCCTCGAGCCCGCGCCCGACGCCGCCGGTCAGGTTGACCATGGTGCCCAGGTTCACCTTGTCCATGACTGCCAGCAGTTCGGCCGGCGGCGCCAGAAAGCGCCGCTCCTCACCCTGGGCGACGCCGCCAGTGCTCGCCGCACTGAAGCCGAGATGTGTGTGGAAGTCGATCACCGGAAAGCGCGCGCGCGGCACCCGCGTTTCCGGCACGTGCAGCATGCTGCGCGGCTGGAAGTCCTTCAGATCGAGCGGTACCGCCTTATGCTCCGTGGCCGCACCCCGTTGAGCGGCCGCAGGCACCTTGACGAGTGCCGCCGCCGCAAGCGTCGAGAACCATTCGCGTCGATTCATCGCGAAAGGCTTGTACCTCGTCGGCCGCCGGATTTCAACTCATAGACCATGGAGCAGTTTCCTGGCGTTGTGATAGAGCAGTTTCCGTTCGATGGCCTTGTTCGCCGCCAGCCGGCGAATCGTGCCAATCGTCTGCGCCCCCTGGCACCCGGGTCCGCTGCCTTCGACGTCGGTGCAGTCGCTCCCGAAGAGGAGCTTGTCCTGATGCCGGACCAGGAAATCGCGGGTGAACGCCTCGTCGCGGGTGAGCGCATTGAGACCCGAACCCGCCGACAGATCCCCATACATGTTCGGGTAATCGCTCAGGTATCGATCCGTCAATCCGCCAGGGGTCACGGGGCCCTTGGGATACATCGCCGTTTGATCGTGGTTGTTCTTGTCGATGTTCGCCCACCAGGTTTGCGCGTGCCCGATGAAATCGACCTTCGGATACTTCTCCAGCATCTTGTGGAACCGCTCGAAGCCGTAGTTGTACATCTCGAACTGCCAATGCATCAGAACCGGCACCTGGCGAGCTTCGGCAAGGCGGTATAACTTCTGCATCTCCGGCGAATCGCACTCGACGCCGAATTTCTGTTCGCCGATGACGACCGCGCCGCGCCGGAGATATGCGTCGATTGTCTGCGAGGCATCCGGGAGATCCGGCACGTCGTTGGCGCCGAACCTGAACTCGTCGCGGTGCGCTTGTGCGAGGCGGAAACAGGCGTCGTTGCCGAGACATTGCGCCTGCAGCCCGTTCGAGACGCCTTCATGCGTCGAGGCGGTGCTCACCGGCCGGCCCGCGGGCAGCAGGACGGTCATCGTCGCACCCATCGCGCGCTGGTGCGCGACCAGCGCCTCGTCCGATCGCCCGGTGTAGCCAACGTGCTGGTGGATGTCGATGATAGGCTCAGCCGCCGCGTCAGTTGTCCCCCTGTTGTCTTGCAACCGGAGGCCAATCAGGCCAATGCTGGATGCGGTCAAAAAGTCGCGACGGTTCATGTGACGTATTCTGCACGAAGGAGAATCGACCCGATATGTCTGTCTCGCGCGTGCGTGTGATCGCACCGTTCGTGGTAACCGCAGCCGTTTCGGCCTTCGGTTATCAGAGCTCGCCGTCAAATCGTCCCTGGCCGCCGGGGGTGCAGAAGGTCTCGGACCAGTCGCCTCCCCTCTCCCCGGAAGCCGCGCTGAAGACCTTCTACATGCCGCCCGGCTATCACCTCGAGCTCGTCGCGAGCGAACCGTTGATTCAGGAACCCGTGGCGCTCGACTGGGACCTGGAGGGACGTCTCTGGGCCGTCGAGATGCCGGGCTTCATGGCCGACGTCACCGGCTCCAACGAATTCGATCCGATCGGACGCGTCGTGGTGCTGGAGGACACCAACGGCGACGGGCGGATGGACAAGCGCACCGTGTTTGCCGACGGCCTCGTCCTCGGGCGATCGTTGAAGATCCTCGAACACGGCGTCCTGGTTGCCGAGCCGCCGAATCTCTGGTTGATGCGGGACACCGATGGGGATCTGCGCGCGGATGTGAAGGAGCTGGTAACCAACCAGTTCGGGCACCGTGAGGGGGATCCGCAGAATGCAGGCAATGGATTTCCGTGGACGCTGGACAACTGGCTGCACACGGCGGGCGAGACCGACCTCGAGCTGCGCCTCAGGAACGGCAACTTCGAGTTTCACAAGACCCTCGAGCAGGGTGAATGGGGAATTACCGAGGACGATGCCGGGCGGATTTACCGGAACACGAACGAGTCGGCGCTGCACGTCGACCTGGTGCAGACGGCGTATTACGCGCGCAACCCGAACCTGTTGCGCACTCGCGGCAGCTACGAGCGTCTCGCCGACGACAATCCCGAGCTGAACACCGTCTGGCCGGTGCGCCCCAACCCGGGTACCAACCGCGCGTACCAGATTGGCATCGATCGTCCCGACGGAACGCTCGCCAAGTTCACGTCCGTCTGCGCGCCGGTCGTCTATCGGGGCGATCGGCTGCCTGCCGATCTCTACGGCAGCGTGTTCGTCGCCGAGCCCGCCGCCAACGTGGTCAGCCGGATCGTGCTCGACGACAGCAGCGGGACGCTCGGTGCGCGCAAGGCCTACGATCGTGGAGAATTCCTGGCCTCGACCGACGAACGGTTTCGTCCCGTCTACATCTCCAATGCCCCCGATGGCACGCTCTACATTGCGGACATGTACCGCGGGATCATCGAGCACCGCATCTCGACGACCCTCTACCTGCGCGATCAGATCCTCACTCGCAAGCTCGATCGTCCGACCGGCATGGGACGGATCTATCGGGTGATGCACGACACGACGACTCGCGACACATCGGGAGGCCTTTCGAAAGCGTCCCCCGATGACCTGGTCGCGATGCTGCGCCACCCGAACGGTTGGCGACGCGATACCGCGCAGCGCCTGATCGTCGAGCGCGGCCTCAAGTCGATGGCGCCATCGCTGGTCTCGCTGGCACGAGACACGCGCGATTGGCGCGCGCGCCTGCGTGCGCTGTGGACGCTCGACGGGCTCGACGCGCTCACTCCGGCATTGGTGACCCGGGCGCTGGACGACGAGTCGAAATACGTGCGAGCGTCTGCCGTCCGCCTGTCGGAGCGATGGCTCGCCGACGGCAGCGAAGAAATCGCGACCGCGTTGTCGAAGAAGATTGACGACCCCGACGAGTCCGTGCGGCGTCAGGTGGCCGCGTCGCTCGGTTCGATGCCGAAAGAGCCACGCGAGACGGCGATCGCCACACTGCTCGAACGCCACGGGGACGACCCCGTCACCATGGATGCGGCGCTCAGCAGCCTCGCTGGCAGCGAAGCGATGGTTCTTCAGAAGATCGCGCAGTCGGACAGCGATCCGACACCGCAGCGCGAAGCGGCCGTCACGATGCTGGCCGCAACGATCGTCCACGGTGCGGACGATAGCGCGGCCCGGGATCTGTTTGCCTCAGTGGCCGATGGAAGCCGTCCGATGTGGGTCCGTTCGGCAGTGCTGCGCGGAGCGGAAGTGGCGCTCCTTGGCGCGGCAATGCCAGGCAGCGCAAGCCGTACCTTGAAGACTGCCGATGTTCCCGCAAACCTGCCGTGTCCCACCTGTCCCGGTGGACGCGCAGGGCCCGGTGGAGCGTATGCGTACCAGCGCCCCGGAGATCCCACCATTGAAGATCCGGCGAGCCGTCTGGGACCTTCGCTGCGACTCGAGCGGGAACCGGAGGCCTTGACCAGCCTTGCCGCGGCCGGCGGGGAGTTGAGCGCGCGAGTGACGGCGCTCCTCACGCACGTGTCGTGGCCCGGTAAGCGGGGCGAAAAGATTGTCACCCCGTTGAGCGAGGAAGAACAGCAGCGCTTCGACCGCGGCCGCGAGGTCTACCGGAACATTTGCCAGGCCTGCCATCAGCCCGATGGGCGCGGCCAGGAAAAGCTCGCGCCAAGTCTGATCGCCTCGCCTCTCGCGCTGGCGGAAAGTCCGGAGATCCCGGCCCGTATTCTCCTCAACGGGAAAGAAGGGCCAATCGGGCTGATGCCGCCAATCGGGTCCGCGTTGACCGACGATCAGATTGCGGCCGTGCTGACCTACGTTCGACGGGAGTGGGGCAACGAGGCCACGCCGGTCGATCCAGCGCTCATCAAGACCATGCGTGGCCTGACCGCGAGTCGTACGCGGCCGTGGACCAACGACGAACTCAAGGCGCTGCTTCCGTCGGGCCGCGGAGGACGGTGACCTCGTGGTCCGATCGGCCCACCAGGTTCAGCCCGACTGAATCTTGGGGAACTCGGTAATCCGGATGTTCGTGCAGCCGTAGGGAACGAGCGTGATGGTCTCGACCGGCTGATCCGAGATTGGCTTGCCGCGATCCGACCACGCGACGTCGGCCGGCGACAGCTCGCCTGCCCAACCCTGCACCAGCTTCCACGACGCGATACGCCGCGCGCGTGCGGTTGCGGTGATCCCGGCACCGTCGGGCGAGAAGGGCCGAGCGCCAATCGGGTGTTCCTCGAACGACAGCGACGCGTCGGGACGCTCCTCGTCGACAATCAGGCCATAATTCCACGGTGTCGTAGGCCGCACCTCGAAGTCGCCGTGCGGCAGCTCACGGTGCGGCTTGTCCGCGTTGACCCGCGTCCACTGCTCGCCGATCTTCAACGCGTAGACGAGCGGGCCACGCTCGACCGCGACCGCCTCGTTGTAGCGCCTGGTGACTCTCGCAGGCATCGGGAAACGCAGCGTCAACTGGGTTGCCTTCGTCCACTCCCGCTCCACTCGGTGCAGCGTCCCACTCGTCATCGGCTGCTCGCCCTCTGATCCAATGCGCAGCGTCGCGCGGTCGGCCCATGCTGGGACGCGCAGCAGCAAGGGAAAGCGAGCAGGAGCCGAAGGCGTGACGGTAACCGTGACCGTGTCTCTGAAGGGATAGTCCGTATCGACTTGCACGCTGACGGCAACATCGCCGAGGCGCGTCTCGACGCGGCACGGCGCCCACGCCGCGGCGGCCAGCCCCCCGTCGGCGGTCTTCATCCAGAGATGCGCGGCGAACTTCGGCCACCCCTGGTGCATGTTCGACGTGCAGCAGCCATAGTTCGGCTCGAGCCCGAAGAGGTTCGACTCCGGACCGTTCGTCGTCCAGCCGTGCTCCGGATTGATCGTGCACTGCACTTGGTTGACCTGCTGATCGTATTGATGCGACCACATGTCGGGCGCAATCGCTGCCGGCAGCGCGTTGAAGGCGACTCGCTCCAGGCGATCGACAAAGCGTGGCTCGCCGAAGACCGAAAACAAGTGCTCGAGTGAATACATGAACTCCACGACCGAACAGAGCTCGGTTCCCTGGAGCGGGTTGCGTCCCGCGAGGCATTCGTCGCCGGTGAACATGCCCGTGACCTGGCCATGATGCTGGTCGAGAAAATCAATCATCGCGGTGCTGAAGGCGCGATCCTCAGGGCGCTGATCGAGTCGCCAACTCAGCGCCGACGCCTTCGTCGCCATCGTGGTGTTGACGACGTGCTTGGTCCATTTCCACAACCCGCGGCGCGGAGTAGGAATCGCGAGATCTTCTGTCGAGAGGAGTGCCTGGAAATCGATACCTTGCGCGCGCAGCTTCCGCGCGAGATCGAGCAGCCACGGCTCTCGCGTGCGCTCGTAGACGTAGAAGACCGAGACGAGCCCTTCGTACCAACGAAACTTGCCCCAATCGTAGAGCGGCGTCCGGTCCAGGCCGTTCAGCAGGGCGCGCAAGCTCCGCTGAAGCGCAGCCAGAACCCGCGGGTCGCCGGTCGCATCGTGGTATTGGGCGAGCACCTTGTTTGCGAGCAGGATGGCCCACAGGTCGTAGCGCTTGCTGACCGCGTCGGCGGGATACGGTCCGTACCAGCCGTCAGCACGCTGATTAGCGACGATGTACTCGACATCGCGGGTAATCCGTTTCTTCAGCGGCTCGTCGTTCAGCAGCCAGGCCAGCGGGATCACGCCGTCCAGCCAATACGGCGCGCGCTCCCAGCCTTCGGCATTGCCGCCGAACCACTGGCTCTGACCGATGTCGGGCCAGAACTCGTCGAGATGGCCGCTCAATCCCTGGGCCTGAAGGCGCAGCTGACGTTCCAGCCAACCCGCGGGGCGAATTGCACCGAGCGGCAGCGGGCGAAACTTGGGATCAGCCAGTGCGGGACTGGCCTGCGCCGATCGGGCACGCGGTGCGGCTCCCGCGGCGGCAACCCCGGCTGCCACGCTAGCGAGAAACGCTCGTCGATCGATGCGGGTCATCTATCGGCGACGCTACGCCGCGGTCTCATCGTTGTCAACGTCGAGCCCGCGTCGAGTCCGCGTCACTCATTTGGAAACTGAAGCCGATGGGATTGCCGCGCCGTTGCGAATGACCGCCCCCTCCTTCATCACGAATTGGACGTGTTCAACGACACGGGTGTCGGCCAGCGGGTCGCCATCAACTCCGATTATGTCCGCGAAGGAACCTGCCTCGACAGCTCCGGTGAGGTGATCGACCTTGATCAGAGTCGGCGGCCGTGACGGTGGCGGCCCGAACGGCGTCGATGGCGGGCAGTCCATAGGCCTGCAGTCCCTCGAACACCATCGCGGTGGCGCGTCCACGGGTCTTATCGGGATAGCGGAACCACATATCCGATCCGAATGCGATGGTTACGCCCGCCTTTCGCGCCCGGTCCATCTTTGAACGCTCGCCCGCGATCCAGCCGTCCTTGATGGCTTCGATGTCGGACCGTGTGGCCATCGCGCGGGGTATCGGAAGGATGTCCTTGGGCCATACGGTTGGAACCAGCACGATGTGTTTGTCACGCATGGCCTGGAGCTGGGCGTCGCTGGCCTCGTCGCCGTGTTCGATCGAATCGACACCAGCGGCAATCGCCGCTTCGATGCCGACACGCGTCGTGGCATGTGCGGCGACCCTGACCGATACGCGATGCGCTTCCTCGACGATTGCCTTGAGGGTGTCGTCGGAGATGACCCGCGGCCAGTCGTCCGCCACCACCTTGATCACATCGGCGCCAACCCGCAGATCTTCGAGCACCGCGCGGCGGCCTTCCTCGGGGCTACCGGCCGTGAGGAAATCCTCGTCAATCAACGTTCGGGCGACGGCACTCTGCACCGGCAGCGCCTGTCCACCCGGCGGGGCGATCTTGCGGGCCGCGGCGACAATTCTCGGCCCGGCAATCCAGTTGCTGCGAATGGCATCGCGCAGGGCGACGTCCCCGTCCACACCCGAATGGCCGACATTGCGTACGGTCGTGAATCCGGCGTCCAGCATCTCGCGCGCCATGGCGGCCCCAAGAAGCGCGCGCTTCGCCGCTGACGCCGTGGCGAGCGTGAGAATGAGGCTGTCCGACGGGCTGTCGCCGGGATCCATCGCCGCCAGCAGGTGTGCGTGGCAGTCGATCAGCCCCGGGAGAATCGTCAGGCGACCGAGGTCGATGAGGGTGGCGTTCTTTGGGGCGGCCGCTCTGACGGTGGCGAAGTCGGCGATCTGTCGAATCCGTCCACCCTCGATCCAGATACCCTGGTCTGACCGGTAGACACCCGCGCGCACGTCGAGCAGCCTGCCGGCGCGGACCACGCTCGATGGCGGCGCCCCTTCTGTTTGCGTCCGCACCGGGATCATGCCGAGCGTCAGCGCCCCGAGTAGGATGCATCCGGAAATGCGCATGCGGTAGTTTACGCGCTGCCTGGTCCGCCTTCGAGCGGTCCAACCTGTCCCGGCCAGCGCCGCTCCTGACCCTGCCAGAAGGGCATTCGCACCATCCGCGTAGCACGCCCGCGACCGCTGCCATAGCCTACCGGGTCACTATTTTGTTACGGAGGACCTCAATGCGCAGCCTTACACCAATGGAGCGGGCAGTCGCGTGCACGCTCGTTCTCGCGCTCGGCGCCGGCGTCGGATCGGCGTCGGGGCAGACCGCTCCATCCTCGGACAAGGTTCCCATCACGACGACATCGGAGGAGGCGCGCCAGCTCTATCTGAAGGGACGCGACCTCGCGGAGAAGCTTCGGGCAACCGACGCGCACACCTTCTACGAGCAGGCCGTCAGCAAGGATCCGAAGTTCGCGCTCGGCTACGTGGGTCTTGCCAATACGTCGGCTACGACGAAGGACTTCATCGAGGCGGCGACTCGAGCGGCGGCGCTGTCGGGACAAATCAGCGAAGGCGAGCGCCACATCGTCCTGGGACTGGAAGCGGCGATGAAAGGCAACCCGTCGGTCGTGCTGACGCACTACACCGAGCTTGTTCGGCTCTTTCCGAACGACGAACGCGCGCATGCGCTGCTCGGCAACACCTTTTTCGGCCGCCAAGAGTACGAGTCGGCCGTCGAGCACTTCGTCAAGGCGACGACGATCAATCCTTCGTTCTCGCAACCCTACAATCAGCTTGGCTACGCCTATCGGTTCCTCGACAAGCTGTCGGACGCGGAGACTGCGTTCAAGAAGTACATCGAGCTGATTCCCAACGATCCCAACCCTCACGATTCCTACGCGGAGCTGCTCATGAAGATGGGGCGCTTCGACGAATCGATCAAGGCGTACGAGAAGGCGTTGTCGCTGGATCCAAATTTCGTCGCGTCCTACGTAGGGATTGGGAATGACCACATGTTCGCGGCGCGGCCGGATCAGGCGCGTGCCGCGTTCGCAAAGATTGCGGCAGTTGCCCGCAACACCGGCGAGAAGCGCCTCTCGCATTTCTGGACGGCGGCGTCATACGTGCACGAGGGGGCAACGGACAAGGCGCTGGAGGAGATTCGTGCCGAGTTACGCGCTGGCGGACGCGGAGCACGATACGGTGTCGATGTCCGGAGACCTCGTGCAGATGGGGGACATCCTGCGCGAGGCGGGCCGACTCGAGGATGCGGCAGCCAAGTACGACGAAGCCGTCACCCTCATCAGCAAGGCGCAAGTACCCGACGAACTGAAGGACGCCACCCGCCGGAACAACGTCTTCGAACAGGGGCGCCTGGCGGTGGCCAAGAACGACGTGACGACGGCCAAGGGCAAGGCGGCGGAATACGGGACGCTCATCGCTTCGAGGAAGGCGCCGTTCGAGGCGCGTCAGCAGCGCGAGTTGAACGGGCTGATCGCTCTCGCGGAGAAACGCGCCCCGGCCGCGGTGCAGGAATTCTCGAACGGCAACCAGCAGGATCCACGGATCCTCTATCTCACCGCCGTCGCGTTGCGCGACGCCGGCGATGCGGCCAAGGCGTCTGCGATGGCGGCAAAGGCCGCGAAGTTCAACGGCCTCTCGTTCAATTACGCCTACGTCAAGAGCAAAGCCGCAAAGATGACGACGACGTCGAGCCAGTAAACCACCAATCGCGCTGCCGATCCGGGATCCTCATCACGGATTCCGGATCGGCGTGCTGGAATTCGACGACTCTCCGGCAGGTCGAAGCCGGTCCAAGGCGGTCAGCGCAGAGCGCTCGGTCTTGTCGGCTTCGCGCAAGGCGTGCATATCGCGCGCGCGCAATCCATCAGCCCGCAACTGCCAGCTTTCGGTGCGCAGACGCATGTACTCGCCCGCGTCGGCGACGAGAGCTTGCTGCTCTGGGGCGACCTTGCCAAGCGTCAGGAGCGTAGCTCCCACCGCTTGCAGATCGGGAAGGATCGTCTTCTCGATCAGCGTGGCCAGTTCCGCGGCATTGGCGCGGCCTTTGACGAACTGATTCACAGCATGCTGGTAGGCGTTCGCCGTGCGATCCTCGGCGGCAACCACCTGCGCGATGCGCGGGCTGATGTCCGCGATGCCGCGCAGCGGGACGCTGCAGATCACCGCGATCGCGACCGTCACGCCCATCGCCGCTGCGACGCGGCCGAAAGGCGGCGTGCTCTCGGTGATGTTCCTGGTCAGCACCAGGCCAAATCCGAGGCCGACCGCCAGGCCCGTGATGTTGCCGGGCTGGCTCATCCGCCCCGTGACGAGCACGTAGAACACGAAGAGTGCGGCAACCGGGCCAAGCCTTTTAGCGACCGCCATCGGCATCGTGAGCGGAGAGCGCCGCGGCAGACTCCACAGCGAAGTGGAGATCAGCAAGCCATAGATACCCAGAACTGCGGCGGTGGCACCGGCGCCCGCCACCAGCGGGTCGGCGAACAGGCTCGCAAGACTGCCTGCGAGTCCGGCGGCGATGTACACCACAACGAACGTGACGTGTCCGACCAGACGCTCCAGTACGTGGCCGATCACCACCAGGCCGATGATGTTGAGGACGAGTTCGATGAAGCCGGCGTGCACGAAGATGGACGAGACGAGGCGCCACCATTCGCCGTTGGTTGTTCGCGGCGCGAGGTTCGCGCCCCACGCCACGAGCGTGGCCGGATCGCTCAACGCACCCGCCCCAAAAAGCATCCCGACGAACAGCACGAGGTTCAGGAGCACGATTGCCGGGGTGACGATCGCCATCGATGTTCGGGCGCGCAGCGCATCGTGAAACGCCCGTTCGTCGGCCCGCGGAGTAGCAGCGCTGGCGAGCGGCTGTAAGCCGTCGATCGCGCGGCGCAGCAGACGCCCGCGCTCCTCTGGCGTCATGACATAGAAGGCCACCCCGGCGGCAGCCATCAGGGCGAGTAGGAACAGCATGGCTTCATTCCGGCGACTCAAGAGGTGTGCCACGCCGGCCCCCAAAATCCTCCTGGAATTTCGTGAAAGATCGAGAAATCGTCGGGGGATGGCCCCAGGATTTGCCGTCCGCCGACCACTTTGTAATGACGGGACGGGGAGTCTGAAAGGGGCACTCGAGGATCAGGACACTCACAGTCCTTGCGAAGTTGCGAAGAACTGTGAGTGTCCCCATTCTGTCGTCTTCGTGTATGTTCCCCCGCATGGATGCATTCAGCCGACGTGATTTCCTTCGGGTTGCCGGGGCCGCAGCGGCCGGGCTGACGCTCGCGCCGCGAACCTCGCGGGCCGCTGACGCGCGGATTGACGTGCTGATTGGCGAGCCGATCGGGCCGATAACTGCCAATCACTACGGCCACTTCATCGAACACCTTGGCGGCGTCGTGTACGACGGCGTGTGGGTCGGTGAGCGTTCGAGGGTACCGAACACCGGCGGGATCCGTCAGGCGCTGGTGGATCACATGCGCCGACTGCCACCCGGTCCGATCCGCTGGCCGGGCGGCTGCTTCGCGGACAGCTACGATTGGCGCGACGGCACCGGACCGGCACCCTCGCGGCCTCGACGCACGAACTTCTGGATCAACGACATGACGTCGCTGCCGGATTCGGCGGGCAAGTACGATCCAAACGCGTTCGGCACGAACGAGTTCATGCGGCTCTGCCGTCTCGCCGGCGGTCCGCCATACTTCGCCGCGAACCTGCGCAGTCTCCCGGCACGCGACTTCTACCAATGGGTCGAGTACTGCAATGCGCCGGCGGGATCGACCTCGCTCGCCGAGTTGCGCGAGCGGGGCGGCGATCGCGAGCCCTTCCAGGTCCGCTACTGGGGCGTTGGCAACGAATCGTGGGGTTGCGGGGGCAACTTCACGCCGGAAGACTACGCCGTCGAATTTCGGCGCTTCACCGCATGGGTGCCGCGATACGGAGTACCCGCTCTCGTTCGTCGGATCCGGCCCCAACGGCGGCGATCTCTCGTGGACCCGCCGCTTCCTCACCAAGCTGACCGAAAAAGGGGAGGGGGCCCTCAACGACTTATGGGGCTGGGCGCTGCATCACTACTCGTGGAACGCGAGCCGCGGTGCGACCACTGACTGGAATGCCGGCAAGGGGGACGCGGTCCAGTTCAGCGTCGACGAATGGTACGAGCTCCTGAACGAAGCGGACCGGATGGAGGGCTTGATCACCGGTCACTGGGCGGTGATGGGGGAGACCGATCGCCGGCAGCGGGTGAAGCTGGTGGTCGACGAGTGGGGCGCGTGGTACCAGCCGGGCACTGCCGTCGATCCGACCCACCTTTTCGGACAGCAGTCGACGATGCGCGACGCCCTGATCACGGCGCTGACGCTCGACACCTTCCACCGTCATGCGGAGAAGGTCGCGATGGCCAACGTCGCGCAGCTCATCAACTGCCTCCACTCGCTGTTTCTCGCGCACGAGGATCAGTTCGTCGTCACGCCGACGTTTCACGTGTTCGAGATGTATGCGCCGCACGTCGGCGGCCAGTCGGTCCGCACCATGTTCTCGGCGCCGCGAATCGGCTACCAGCGCGTGAACGCGGAAGGATCGTTCTGGGGGCTCGGGGGATCGGCCACCATCAAGGACCGGATGCTCACGCTGACCGTCGTCAACCCGCACAGCAAGGAGGCGCGCGACGCCGAGATCTCGATTCGGGGGGCGGCGGCCGGAGCAAATGGCAAGGCCGTCACGATCACGGCGCCCGACATTCACGCGCACAACACGTTTGCCGAACCACGCGCGGTCGAGCCGCGCGAGGTCACGGTCTCGGCCCCACGGGACGGTCTCGTGGCGCACCAATTTCCTCCAGCGTCCGTGACGCGGCTGACATTCAACCTCGCCTGAACGAGGCACGCATGCGGAGAAACCGAATGACTGGGGATGATGGATGGTGATGACGATGGTTCGAACGGCGCTTCAGTTCTCGGCGGTTGTAGTCCTCCTGCTGCCGCCCAATCAACAGCCAGCTTCGACAGTCGAATCCGTTCAGCTGACGCGCTACGGCAACAAGGTGGATATTGCGATTGGCGGCCGGCCGTTCACCACTTACCATTTCGATCCCGCGCAGGCCAAGCCCTATCTCCAGCCGTTGCGTAGCGCGAAGGGCACGGTCGTGACCCGCGGATTTCCGATCGGCAACGATGTTCCGGAACAGCACCGGAAGGATCAATCGCTCGAACCGCATCAGCGGGATCTGTATTTCGCGCACGGCAACATCAACGGCCTGAACTTCTGGTCGGAAGAAGCCTTCAGCCGCTTCTACGGCCAGGAGGAGTTGCCGTTCGGGCGAACCGTGTTGCGAAGCCTCGAGCGCGCGAACAGCGGGAAGGAAGCGGGCAGTCTGCTCGGTGAGTTCACGCTGGAAGGCCAGGGCGGAAAGATCATCGGCGGGGAGACGCAGCAATTCACGTTTTCCGGCGATGCCACCACGAGAACGATCGACTGCGTGTTCACGCTGAAAGCCGATCATGGGCCATTGACGATCCACGACACGAAAGAAGGCACGTTCGCGATTCGTGTTGCCCCGGAACTGAACTCACCGCCCGGCCACATGGTGAACTCGCGCGGAGGCGAGGGAGAGCCACAGATTTGGGGAAAGCCGGCCGAGTGGGTGAATTACGACGGAACGATCGGCGGGGACCAGGTCGGGATCGCGATCTTCGACAGCCCCACAAACTTCCGTCATCCGACCACCTGGCATGCCCGCGGCTACGGGTTGTTCTCCGTCAACCCGTTTGGCCTGCGCGCGTTCACCAGCGACCCGAAGCAGGATGGCAGCCACACGGTCGCCGACGGCGGCGCATTGACGCTGCGCTACCGCGTGCTGATTCATGCCGGCAGCTACAAAGACGCAGGCATCCAGGACGCGTATCGTCAGTACGCCCAGAGACAGCCGGACAAAGGCGGCGAATGAAGCTCACATGGGCGCTCGCGCTTTCCCTGGTGGCGGCGCCGGTTGCGGCCGATCCGCTGACCTGCGATCTATCGAAGGTGAAATCGGTGGCCGGCTTGACAGCGCGCGTGCAGGGAAACGATCTGCTCGTCTCGTGGGCCGGGCAGGAAGCCACCGAGCTCCGCATCCGCTATGCCATCGACTCGCGCGAGCCCGTCGTTCGCGAGTTGTCGATCCGGCAGCCCGGCCGTCAATGGACGACGATTGGAGAGAGTCTCAGGGCGGAGTACGACGTGACGACCGGCATCCGGAGATTATCGGAACAGCAGGCGGCGCCTTTGCGGGACCTGGGCGTGCAGCTGACCGATGACGTGGTCGATCGGAACCGGTGGTTTGCCTTCTGGGACGCGCCGCTGGTCGTCCCCGGGATCCGCCAAGGCCAGCAGACACCCCGCAACCTCGGACTCCCGAGAACGCCGGAAGAAATCCACCGTGCGCGCGCCTCGTTCGATACCACTTCGTGTGAGGTCGCGACGGATGGGGCGCGGCTCGAAGTGACGTTCCCAGGTCTTTCCATCGGAACGTTCTCCGGATCGCTGCGCTTCACCGTCTACCGCGGCACGAACCTGTTGCGGATGGACGCGGTCGCAAAGACCGACGAGCCCTGGGTGGCCTACAAGTACGAGGCCGGCTTGAAGGGATTCTCGATCGCGCATCTGTCGCGAGTGGCATGGCGCGATCAGGGGGGTCACCCGCAACAGTATCGATTCGGCGGTGTCACGAACACCGCCCGGGTGGCGGTCAAGGCGGCCAATCGACTGCTCGTCGCGGAGGGGACCGCGGCGTCGATTGCGACTTTTCCGCCGCCGCACACGTTCTTCTTCACCCGTGAGGTTGAAACCAATCTTGGCTACGTGTGGTATCGGAAGGACAGCGACTCGCAATTCGCGCTTGGCGTGAGGCAGGCCGACGGAGAAGAAGTCGAAGAGTACCGCGAGAACTTCGCGCTCTATAACGCTCCGCCGGGAACATGGCAGCGCATGGCCGTGTACTTCCTGGTGGGCGCCAGCACCGCGGATCGAACAAGGGAGGCGGCGCTCGCCTTCACCCATGGCGACAGGTTCAAACCGGTCGCCGGCTACAAGACGTTCGTCAACCACTTCCATCTGCGATTCACCGAGCGACTCCGCGCCGGTGGCTCGCTCGACGCCGCGACCGAAGATCTGGCCGCGATGCGCGCCCTCGGTCTCAACATCGTCGGCCTCAGCGACTTTCATGGCGACCTCCACCCGGACGATCCGGGACCGCTGCGCTTCACGGACTGGAAGGACTATGCGGAGGCGTCGGGAAAGGCCTCAGACGCCGACTTCCTGGTCACGCCGTGGGAGGAGCCGAGCGCGTACTTTGGCGGGCACTACAACGTGATGTTTCCGAAGCTGGTGTACTGGTCGAAGGTCAGAAAGGATGGCGCGCCGTTCGTGGAAACCGTTCCCACTTTCGGCACGGTGTACCACGCCGGGAACGCCGCCGATGTGCAGAAGCTGCTCGATACCGAGAATGGCTACTGGTTTCACGCACATCCTCGAACCAAAGGAACGACCGGCTACCCCGATGCGGCGTTCGACAAGCCATGGGTGAAGAACGACCGCTACCTTGGCGTCGCCTTCAAACCGGGCATGGGAATGGACCTCTCGGAGCAGCGCCTCTGCGAGTGGCGATGCTTCGACGCCATCGACACGATGAACAACCTGTTCGCCGCCACGCCGCTTGCACCGAAGTACATCATCGCGGATGTCGACACCTACAAGAAGGGACCAGAGGACGATCTCTATCCGGCGTTTCCGGTGAACTACGTGAGGATCGAGAAAGTGCCAGGCCCTGAAGAGGACTGGAGCCCGATCCTGAAGGCCCTGCGTAACGGGGAGTTCTTCGTGACGACCGGCGAGGTGTTGATCCCCGACTACAGCGTCGAGGGAACCGGCAGCCGGCGCACGGTCACAGCAAACGTCGAATGGACGTTCCCACTCGATTTCGTCGAGGTCGTGTGGGGAGACGGGAAAACCGTCGATCGAAAAGTGATCAGCGTCACCGACCTTCCGGCATTCGGGACGAAACACTTTGCCATTCCATTCGACGCGACCGGCAAGGCGTGGGTGCGCTTTGCCGTCTGGGATTCGGCTGGCAACGGAGCGTTCGTGCAGCCGATCAAGCTGAGTCCAAGGCCGGCCTCCCAGTAATGTTCCCGGCGTGCTTTGCGAGCTCGGCGTGATGACGTTCGTGACATGGCACCGCTGTCACGAACTATCGCGTCACTGATGGAATGCGTTCGTGATGTCCGCGAGCCCGACGTTTAATACCGCCTTCGCGACCGCATCCAGTTCCTTCTCCGGACCGACCAGATGGTACGTACGGTGGACGTGGGTGTAATGTTCGCCGGGTGCGAGCGCGAGCGCCGGTGATGAGGTTTCGAGCTCGTAGAAGGGCCCAAGAGGCGGTTGACCGGGGGCCGACGGACCATCGTTGTAGCTGTTGATCACGTCACCCTTGTACGGTTCGCGCTGGATTTCCCACATCGAGTTCACATACTCGCGCGCGTCTGACGGATGTGTGTACTCCACCAGCGTCAGCGCATGTGACGAGGGATCGTAGCTGCCGGCGACCGCACGGGCGCGGGATGGAGAGAGGCCGATCTTGCTCCGGGTACTGTCCGTCGCCCTTGAAGAAGATCGCGGTCTTGCCCACGACGAGGCGATCCGCCGGCACTTTTCCAAAGTAAGCATCGTTCACGACCGCCCCGCGCGACGATTCCGGCCCGGGCTCGAAGGGGATCACGATCGTCGTGACGGGCGACGGGTTGAACTGGCCGAGAATCCACACCGAGATCAGCCCGGACTCACGCCGCCAGGCCCCGCGGCCGGCATTGGTAATCGTATTGGACGATTCAAACGCGACGATGTGCACGTCCTTGGACGGAGTCATGCCCAGGTGTTTTGCGGTGTCATCGCCATTCAACAACCGAACCCGACGATCGACGTCCGCCTCGAGCCTGGTGCCGGCGTAGTTCGTCAACGTCATGTGCTTGCGGAAGCTCACGGCCGTCGCCGACGTGTCGGCGACATCCCAGGCACCCCAGTCGAACGCCTCGGGCACCTGCCACTGCGCGAGCTCGAACTTGGCTCCTGGTGGGAAGTACAGCGCGTACTGACCACCCTCGGGGCCGAGCCAGAAGCGGTCCTCGCCGCCGAAGACGTTCATATGGGTCTGACGCTTGCCGGATTCAATGGCGGCACGCCCGATCCACCCGAAGCCGACTGCATCGGCGCCGCCGGTGGTACTCGTCATCACGCGTCCCTGATAATCGGGTGCAACGACGACCTGTCCGCCCGGCGCACTGCCGAGCACGACGACCTTCGTGTGCTGCTGGAGGAAGGTGAGGTCGGAGGCAAAGGTAGACGGCATCATTTGGGCGTCGGGCGTGGCTGTGGCGGCCACCATCAGCAAAGTCCAGCCGAATCTTGGAAGCGTATTCATATCGAGTCCAGGAACAAGAGCAGCAGGCACGAGCGCGGAACGGCCGGGATTACGTGTGTCCAGGCGGCAATGCGAGCACCAACCGATGTGCGAGACAGAGCACGCGATAGGTCACCGATCCCATGCGTGGGCCGAGCACCGGCGACGAGTGAAGGCCCATGACGATGAGCCCCACGTTGCGATCTGCTGCAACCTTGGCGACTTCCTCGGCCGGTTCGCCGTACGCAATCAGCAGTTCGGGCTTCGCGGACGTGAGTGAGCCGAGCGTGCTCTCGAGCTGACGCTCCGCGCGATCCCGGCGCTCGGCCTCCAGGTTCGGCAGGTTCAACGCCGACGCGACGACCGAACGCACCGGCTCGATGACGTGCAGGACGAGCCATGGGACGTCGAGCGTCTCGGCGATCCGCGCCGTCGTGTCGAGCTGATATGCGGCCGCCGACGACAAGTCGACCGGTGTGAGCACGCGGCGCACCGCCTGGCGGACGTCGTGCATCTGGATCGGGCCCGGATCGCTGCCAGCGGTGATCAGCACCGGCACGGATGTCTCTCGCAACACCCGCTCGGTCGTCGATCCAAAGAACAGCTTTCGGAACCCTGTCGAGCCGTGCGAGCCCATGACGATCAGGTCGCAGGCGCGCTCGCGGCAGATGCGAAGAATCTCGGGAGCAGGTTTGCCGGTGACCACCTCGAGCCGTACGTCGGCGGGAGACTTCGGCGGGCGTTCGAACGTGTGGCTGAAGAATCGTTCGAGCTCACGGCGCGTGTCTTCCGCCAGGTGCGCGGGACCCGCCGAGAGGGCAGCCGCTTCCTCCAGCAGCGGGTCGTTGACCGCGAGCAGCGTCAGCGGCGCGTGGAAGTGAGCGGCGATCCCTCCGGCGTAGCGCAACGCCGCGCGAGCATTGTCGGAGAAATCGATTGGGCACAGGACAGAAGGTTGAAAGCTCATGTCAGCGCGAATCGACGCGGAGAAATTCCGCCGGCGAGAGCGCCCGGCGGGTGAAACGCGCCAGGTGAACGGCGCCCTTGAAATAAAACACTTTGTTGATGCGAACACCAACCGAGGCCCGTCCCGGCCGGTGCGGCGCGAGATTCAGCTCCGACAGCCCCTCGCGAACGCCATCGACGTAGTTGCTGAACTCGTGACCATCGTATACCGCCGCGACGTGATACCAGACGCCAAGTGGATGGAGGGCGTTGCGATTCATGAGCGTCTTGTTCGCAGCACCAGATTGGGCATAGCTGTCCAGGAACCAGCGGTTTGCCGCTACCCGGATTTCGAAGAGGATGCGGTTGTCGGTGTCGGCGCCGGTCTCGGGGTCCACTTCGCTCAGGTGAAACCATCGCTGTTCCCGCTCCCCTCCGTCGGGTCGGAAGATGGCCTCCCAGGTAAACCTCTCGGCGCCGGCCAGCGGGTGATGGTCTATGAACAGCGCGTCTGCGACGCCGTCGAACTCGACGGCCTTCCCGACCGGCGCATCGATGACTCGCGGCGCGCCCAGGACTGTCGTCCTATGTCCGCCGATGTTGTCGAGACGGTCGAACGTCCACAGTTCCATGTCGGTCCGCTCGTTCACCTTCCGGCCGGGCTGCAACGAACTGAGATAAGCCACCAGATTTTCCAGATCGATGTTCGACAGCGATCGATAGGCCGGCATCAGCGACTGCCGTGGCAGCATGATCGCCGTAACTTCGGCCTTCAGGAAAGATCGTAGATTGCCGCCCAGGTCGCGAAGGTGGATGGAATACTCGTCTTCGTTGAGGTGGATGCCATTGATCGTCTTGCCGGAACGATCGACCAGCGACACCGGCCGGTAATCCAGGGGAATGTCGGCACTCGGATCGACAATCGATTCGCGCAGGTACCGTGTCGCGCGCCTCACGCCAATATCCGTCAGGTCGGGTCCAAAGAAGCCGCCGTGAGTGTTGATCCGGTGACAGGTGGCGCAACCATTCGTCTGATAGACGAGTGCGCCGGCCGAGGGATCGCCTGAACCGACTTGCGTCGCCCCCTGCCGCCCGAGTTGCTGCACGTAGGCCACCAGCCGCCAGACGTCGGCCTCGGGCAGATTGAACGAGCCTGGCATCTCGGTGTTGGGTAGACCGGCTCTGATCGTGACGAACAACTCCCGGTCGGTACCTCCATGCCGGAGACTGCCGCTGTTCAGCACTGCGCCGCGGCCCCCCTCTCCGCTCTGCCCGTGGCAATGGCCGCAGCGGCCGTTGTACAGCTTCTGGCCGATGGTGAGGTCGGCGGCTGACGAGAACGGATTCTTCTCGGGCAGGTTCGGCGGAATGGCGCGCGACGGCGTTCCGGCATTCTGCGCCATGGTTGCCAGGATGCAGCAGATCCAGCAGCACGCGGCGGCGAAGGACTTCCTCTTCATTCCAGTCCGAACGCGATCAGCACGTCGCCAATCGGGATCGTGACCAGCTGCCGTCCGCGGCTGAGAAACGTGATCGGGCTGGCATAGACACGATCGCCGCCGTTGAATCGCCACAGCTCCTTGCCCGTGCGCGCGTCAAGGGCATAGAAATTTCCGCTCGGTGTCGCCGAGAACACCAGATTCCCGGCCGTTGAAAGCACCCCCGCCCACGGAGGCGTCAGGATGCGGTGCTCCCACTGGATCTCGCCGGTTCCGGGGCTCATCGCGACAAGCTTGCCCCAACTCTCTTCAGGACGGAACCGTGCCCCGCCGCCACCACCGCCCCCGAAGAACGCCTCGCCAGGCTGGAATTCAGGCGCGTCGGTCTTGAAGAACCGCCGGCGCTCCTCACGAGCATTGAAATACAGAAGATTCGTGTCGGGGCTGTAGCTCGGCGACATCCAGTTGTGTCCCCCGTCGACACCCGGCCAGATCGTCTCGTTTCCCTCGGAGGTCGGTTCCTGGCCGGGATTCACAACCGGTCGGCCCTTCGTGTCGATTTCTCTGGCCCAGGTTTGTTTCACGAAGGGCTTTGCGAACAGGAACTCTCCAGTCTGACGATCCAGCGCGTAGTAGAAACCATTGCGACTCGGCATGACGACGAGCTTTCGAAGCTGCCCGTCCACCGTCGCGTCGAGCAGAACCGGCACCTGGGTGGCGTCCCAGTCGCGGGTGTCATGTGGCGTCAGCTGGAAATGCCACTTCAGCCTGCCCGTATCTGGATCGAGCGCCAGCAGCGAGCACGAGTAGAGATTGTCTCCGGGCCGGACGTCGCCGTTGTAATCCGGACCTGGATTGCCCGTGCCCCAATAGAGCAGATTCAACTCGGGATCGAACGACCCGGTCAGCCAGGTCGACCCTCCACCAAATCGCCACGACTCGCCTTCCCACGTCTCGGCGCCCGGCTCGCCCGGCGCCGGAATGGTCCAGAATCGCCACACTCGCTCACCCGTGCGTGCATCGTAGGCATCGAGGAACCCGCGGATGCCGCCTTCGCCACCAGCGATCCCGACGATCACCTTGTCCTTGATCGCCAATGGGGCACCCGTGGCGGTGTAGTTCAACGACGGATCCGCGAGCTCTTTCTGCCACAAGACGCGTCCGGCCCGCGCATCGAGCGCGATCAGCTTTGCATCGAGGGTCGTGAGAAAGAGCGTGTCGGCCAGGACGGCCACGCCGCGATTGACCTCACCACAACACACGTACACCCGTCCCGGCAACCGGTGTTCGTAGGTCCACAACGCGCGGCCGGTTTGCGCATCGAGCGCGATCACGTCGCTCGGCGGACGCGTCACGTACATCACGCCGTCGACGACGATGGGCGTGGATTCGACCTTTTGCTTGTGCATCTGGTAGATCCACTTCGCGCGCAGACCGTGGACGTTCTCTGCAGTGATCTGGTTCAGCGTGCTGTAGTGGTGGCTTCGGTAATCGCCGCTGTACGTCAGCCAGTTAGCGGGTTCCTCTCGCGCCTTCAACAAGCGCTCATAGGTGACGGGCAGACCACCGGTTGACTGCGCGAGCGCGACCACGCCGGCGGCGAGTGGTACCGCGATTAGAGAGAAACAGGCTCCAGCTCTGCGCACGAGGTGGCGCTCCAACGGTTAACGGCGAGGCGTCGCGAGCTGCCGCTCGATAGAGGCGCGCGCCGCGGGAAGGTACCGCAGCGCGTTGGCGTAGTAGACCTTTTGCAGCACCTCGTCTGGGAGACCAATCCCGTAGATCCTCCAGCGGCCGTGCAGTGGCGCGCCGGTCGCGGACCGAAGCTGCGCCGGATGATCGAAGTGCTCGTCGTAGGTCTCGAGAAACCGCCAATGGGGTACCCAGAACTCCTCGATCCCGCGGCCGGGGTTGCCGTCGGATCCGAACAGAATGCGATCCTGGTACTTCAGGAAAAACTCGCGAATCATTCGCGGCGCGCGTCCAAGGTCCTGCACGGTGGCGGAGAGCTCGACGTCGGCGTTGGGATATTTGTCGAGGAGCGCCGCCACTTTGTCCATGTCGTAATACAGCATCGCCATGTGCGCGTTGACGAACCGCGTCCGGGGATGCTTCGCGTGCATGTTCTCGCGCGCCTTCTCAATGACGTCAGGGGTCGGCTGGCCGGTCTGGTAGTAGTTGCCCTCGGGGCTGCTCCGCCACAGCCCCGCTTCGTAGCGTTCGTTCTCCGGGCCGATCGGAAGGAACCGGCCGTACGAATCGCTGATGTGAATCATGACCGGCTTGTTGTGCTTCGCGCACATCTCCCAGATCGGATCGAACCGCGCATCGTCGGCCTGGATGTAGGTGCCGTCCTTGTTTTGAAGGTCGAGTCCCAATACCTTGTTGATCTTCAGGCCGGCGGCGCCGGCCAGGAAGTCGCGTTCGAGCTCCGCGGTGGTCTTGGCGGACCATCCAGGCTCGTTGATCCCTTCGAAGTCGAGCCTGGCGAAGTGAAGGATTCGATCGCGAAATGGCTCGCCAAGCTTCATGTTGCGATCGAAGGTGGGGCCGAATCCGCCGTCCATGTTGCAGATCATGCCGATCCCGGTCTCGTCCATGAGCGTGATCATCTTCTGGTAGTCTTCGGCGGTCTTGAGACTGGCGCCGTGCAGGTGGAAGTCGACCACGGGAAATTTCGCGCGGCTGATCGGGGTCCTGGGAAACTTCATCAACGCCTTCGGCATCGCCGGCACCTCGGGCGTCACCTTGAAATCGGGATGCGATGGCAACTGAGGCGCCTGCGACGCGAGGTGACCGATTCGCACGGCAACGATCAAGCAGGCGGCAAGCAGCGACGTCTGTAACCATCGGACCACGCCACATCTCCTTGACGAGAGGAACGAAACGAGACGCATGCTACGCCGGATTGTGGCGTGGCGGAAGGGCGGGCTGCGCTGATCGCTCCAGGCTGAAGCGATCATCTGGTCGTCCTTCATCGCGAACGGCTGGTGGCGGCTCGCGACTGGTCTGAGTTCCCCCGCTCGAGCTGGTACTGGCAGCCCGCTTGCCCTCCCGCACTCCAGAGGACCCCAGGACGCGGTGAAGACCCGCGCCACGGCGACTTTCGTCGCCGTCTCTCCTCCTTCGTGCAACGTGCTCCGGCGGGCGACCCGCCTATCGCGCGACGTGCGTCGGCGGGACAATCGATGGTTCCCCGGGGAGGTTCACGTGATCGATCTCGCGTTTCAGTCCACCCTGCCAGCCGACCAGCGGGAGGCGCTCGAGCGACTGATGTTCTTCAACCGGCGTCAGCGCGAGGCCGAAACCGCGGTGACGCGGGCGGTTGAAATGTTCGGCAGCCCGGCAATCGTATCGGAGTCGTCCGGTGTGCGCGTGGCGGTCCGTGCCTGCCCCGACGTCCAGTGTCTCTTCGCAATCGAGCGTGGCCGGCGCAGCGACGCCCTGGCCGGCATGGTCGTCTACCTTCGCACCTCGCTCGAAGAGGTGCTGGTCCTGCACATCGCGGTGGCGGATCGATACGGCCGCAAGGCCCTCGAGGTCGTGGCCGCCCTCATAAGAATTGTGCGGGCCGCCGCGGAACGCCTGCGCGGCGTCGAACGGATGACGATGCTGGATCTGCAGGGGCGCGAGTTGAGAATTACGATCCGCGCGGTTGGTTCCGGCCTGACCCGTGATCGACACGCGCTGGTGCCGCGCCTTTCCGCAACGCTCCCGGCGCGGGCCTCCTGATCCAATCGACTAACATGGTCACATTGTGGCCGTGTTGTCGGTAGCGGGCATTCGAAAGCTGTATGGCGACCTCGTCGCCGTGGACGAGGTCTCCTTCGAGGTCAACGCGGGGGAAATCGTCGGCCTGCTCGGGCCGAACGGCGCTGGCAAGACGACCAGCATCAACATGATCCTCGGCGTCCTCGAGCCGACGGCCGGCACGATCCGAATCGGCAGGCACGATATCGTCACCAGCCGGTGCGATGCGCTTGCGCAGACCAACTTTGCCGCCGCGTATGCCCCGGTTCCCGGGAATCTCACCGTCGCCGAGAACCTGCGCTTCTTCGGGCTGCTGTACGGCGTCAGCAGGCTCGGTGAGCGGATCGATCGGCTGATCGCGCAATTCGACCTCGAGCGGTTCCGCAACGTGAAATGCGGGGTGCTCTCGTCCGGCGAGCAGACCCGCGTGTCGCTGGCCAAGGCGATGCTCAACCACCCGACGCTGTTACTCCTCGACGAACCAACCGCCTCGCTCGATCCGGCTACCGCGCGCGAGATCCGCTCATCGATTCGCGCGTTCGTCGCCCACGGCCCGGGTGGAGTGTTGTGGACGTCGCACAACATGTACGAAGTGGAAGAGGTCTGCGACCGCGTGTTGTTCTTGTCGCACGGCCGGATCCTGCTGGAGGGCAATCCAAAAACGCTCGCGACCGAGCACGGCAAACACACGCTCGAGGAACTCTTCATCACCGTGGCGCGCGAACCGCTCACGCTCGAATCGCGATGAGGGTGAGCCTGCGGCGCGTGGCCGCCATCGTCCTCCGCCAGTACCTACCTGATCCGGGGAAGCATCACGCGCACGGTGCCGATGTTCATCTGGATCACCATTGACATCGTCCTCTGGGGCTTCATCACCAAGTATTTGAACGCGGTGGCCTCGTCCGGCTTCGATTTCGTCCCGGTACTTCTCGGCGCAGTTCTCCTCTGGGACTTCTTCACCAGGGTCATGCAGGGGGTGACGATGGCGTTTTTCGAGGACGTGTGGTCGCGAAACTTCCTCAATATCTTTGCCTCGCCGCTCACGATCACCGAGTATCTTGCTGGCCTGGTGCTCACGAGCATCGCGACGAGCACGGTCGGCCTGACCGTCATGATTGGCCTGGCCGTAGCCGCCTTTGGGCTCTCGTTCGTGTCGTATGGCCTGACGCTGCTCGTCCTGGTGCTGGTGCTGTTCGTGTTCGGCATCGCGGTTGGCGTGGCCGGATGCGCGGTGGTGCTGCGGTTCGGTCCATCGGCCGAATGGTTCGTCTGGCCCATCAGCGCCCTGCTTGCGCCGTTTGCCGGCGTGTTCTATCCATTGACAGTGCTTCCGCGCTGGATGCAGGCGATAGCGGCCACCCTTCCACCCTCGCACGTCTTCGAAGGACTGCGCGCGGTCGTGACCGGCGGGACCGTGGTGCCGGCGCGACTGGCTTTCGCGGCGGTGCTCGCGGTCGGGTACCTTCTCGCCGCGTGCTGGCTCTTCACGCGCGTTTACCGCCAGGCCGTTAGGACAGGCTTGATTGCACGGTACAGCGCGGAGACTTTGGCCTAGAGTCGTGCAACGATCGGTCGACGTGCGAGACGTGATTCGGGATGCGGGAAGCTCGGCGCTGGCGCTCGACTGGTCGAAGTTCGACGCGCTGGCAGCGGCGCGTTGCACCGTTGGCGTCGCGATTCCGCTGACGGTCGGGGTGATGATCGGGCAGCCCTCGATTGGCGTCTTCGGTGCGGTTGGTGCGCTCTCGGTTGGATTCGGGTCGTTTCAGGACACGGAACACGGCCGCGTGCCAGCGATGTTCCTCGCCGCGATCGCAATGGCGGTCTCGCTCTTCGTGGGCACACTTGCCGGGCACTCGACGCTCGCGGCCACCATGGCGGCGGCAGTCTGGGGCCTCGGCAGCGGGCTGCTCACCGCACCGGGACCCGCAGCCTCGTTTGTCGGGCTGCAGGCGTCGGTGGGATTGCTGATTGCGCTGGCATTGCCTGCTGACGCTGGCGCCGCGACCGAGCGTGCCGGCCTCGTGCTCGCGGGCGGTTTTCTGGAGATCCTGCTGTTGTTCGCGGCGAGACCTCGTACGCCGGTGGACACGCGCGCCCTGAGAACGAAGGCGGCCTCTTCGTTTCGCGAGCTGCACGAGAACGCGACGCTCGGTTCACCCGCGCGCAGCCACGCACTCAGGCTGGCTGTTGCCATGGCGGCGGCGACGGCAATGTATCGATGGCTGGCCTGGCCCCGTGGTTCGTGGATTCCGCTGACCGCCCTGCTCGTGCTCAAGCCGGAGCTTCACGAGACGTTCGCCCGCGGACTGGCCCGCATGGGCGGGACCATCATCGGCGCGGCGTGCGCCACGGCGATCACCGTCGCGCTCGCGCCCGGCGAAACGCAGCTCACCGTCCTCGCAGTCTTCTTCGTGTGGGCAGGCTACGTGCTGTTCCGAACCAACTACGGTCTGTTCACCATCTGCATCACTGCCTATGTCGTCTTCCTCGTGGTGCTTGCCGGCGGCGCCGAACCCGCGACGGCGAAGTACCGGATCATCAATACGCTGATAGGCGGCGGCCTCGCGCTGATGTTCGCCGCGATCTGGCCATCGCCGCGCAGCGAAGAGTCGATCCAGGACCGCTGATCCGGGTCGACTGCTCGCAGATCGACAATCGCGATCAGATATCCAGGACTGGACGATTGGTACGTCCGGCGAGCGAAGCCACGACGACCGCGATTTCAGAGGGTTCGACCGGTTTCGGCACGTGTGCCTGATAGCCTGCCAGCAGCGCGCGGGCGCGATCGGTGGCATTGGCGAACGCCGTCAGCGCGGCGGCTGGAAGGTTCCGACGTTCGGAGAGGCGGGTCCGAGGTCCGAGGTCCGAGATCCGAGGTCGAGGTCCGAAGTCGGAGATCCGTCAGGAGCCCTCAGGACTCAGCGCTCAGCGCTGCTGCTGAGGTCGCGGGTTCAATGATTCCGAGCGAGAGCAGGTGCAGTACTGCCGTCACGATCAGCCACGCAGCAATCGCGTCGTGCTTTCCCGAGATGGCGATGCCAATGGAGAGCAGAGTAACGAACAAGATCCCTTCGAGTCCGGTAATCCAGCGCAGGAGGCGAGCCCGCTCGGTGGGCAGCGTCATCGGGTGCACGTAAGACGCAAACCACAGATGCAGCCGCAGCGTGACGGAGATGGTGGCGAGGACGAGCGTGATCAGGAAGAGTGGCGATCCCCACGGCGCCAGCCAGGGACGGCTGATCCAGACGGCGATCGTCGCGGCGCTGGTCAACAGGCCGATCGCCAGCTGGTGAAACTGCCACCACCACCAGGCGCGCGCAGAGAGCACGCGAGGGGTTGCGATCGACGGGTGCTCTCCGAGGCCGCGAAGTGCGAGGAGCAGCTCGTGCCCCGACGCGAACCGAGCGGCCGGATCGACTTCGAGGGAGCGGCGCACGATTGCGTCGAGCGGCGGCGGATTGATCTTCTGTGCGAGCGCCGGCTGCTGGCTGACCAGCCGTTCGACGACCGCCGCCGCGTCAAAGCCGCCGAACGGGTGCGCTCCGGTTGCGCATTCGTAGGCCATTACGCCGAAGGCAAACACATCGGCCCGCGCGTCGAGCGTCGCGCCGCGGAGCTGCTCGGGAGCCATGTAGCCCGGCGTCCCGAGCAGCGCGCCAGTGATGGTCAGCGACTGATTGGAGCCGGCCGGCGGCGTCAGACTTCGCGCAAGACCGAAATCGACGACCTTGACCCGGCCGTCATTCGAAATGAGCACATTTTCGGGCTTGAGATCGCGATGGATGATGCCTTGCTGATGGGCGGCCTCGAGCGCTTCCGCAATCGACGTCAGCGTCCGCACCAGATCGTCGGCGACGAGCGGCCCCGACGCGAGCACCGTGCGCAGCGTTCTGCCGCGCACCAGCTCGGTCGCAATGAACACCTCGCCCTCGATCTCTTCGAAGGCGTACACGGTGGCGATCGCCGGATGTGACAGTCCGGCGGCGGCGCGCGCTTCTCGCGCCAGCCGCTCACGCGCGACCCGGTCGCGCGTGAACGCGGGGGGAAGCGCCTTCAGCGCCACGGTGCGTCCGAGCCGGGTGTCGTGCGCGGCGTAGACGACGCCCATGCCACCGTGGCCAAGCTTCTCGACCACACGGTACGGTCCGAGCTGCCGGCCGGTCAGGTCCGGCGCGCGGTCGAGATCCTCGGCGAGAAGGTCGGGTCTATCCACCCAGGCTGGGGTTTCAAGAAAACCGCCGGCGCGGTCGGCGCGATCGTGTGCCGCCAGCAGCTGACGTACTTCCGTGACGGTTGCGGCGTCGCCGGCCGCTCGTCGCAGGAGCAGCGCTTCGCGCGCCTCGCGATCCAGCTCAATCGCTTCTTCGAAGAGCCCTGAGACGCGGGACCAGCGGTCGCTCAAAGCAGTTCGCGCGCCAGCCAGGCGCGGGCGAGCGCCCAGTGACGTTTGACGGTCGCCGGCGAGATGCTCATGGCATCGGCCGTCTCCTCGATCGTCAGTCCGCCAAAGTAGCGCAGTTCCACGATGCGCGCCTGGTCGGCATCGAGGGCGGTAAGCCGCGCGAGTGCCGCGTCGAGCGCGATGAGATCGACCTGTCCGTCGGGCGCGGTGACCGGCAGGGATTCATCGAACGTCACGCGAGGCGCACCACCGCCACGCTTCTGCGCATCGCGTGCCCGCGCGCGCTCGACGAGGATCTGACGCATCGAATGCGCCGCGATCGCGCAGAAGTGCGCCCGGTTCTGCCAGCGATCCGGGCGATCCTTCAGCAGCCGCAGGTAAGCTTCGTGGACCAGCCCCGTCGGTTGCAGCGTCTGCCCGGGACGTTCGCCGCGCAGGTAGTGCGCAGCAAGCCGGCGCAGTTCGTCGTAGACGAGAGGCAGCAGCGTCTCGAGCGACGGTCGGTCGCCCCGGCTCGCTCGTGCGACCAGTTCGTCGAAGGGCGCTGCATCGGACATCAAGCGACTCGTTCGATGGTGACCTTGTTGATCACGACAGGCGTCACCGGGCGGTC
Organism: uncultured Acidobacteriota bacterium; assembly: GCA_963755695.1. Taxonomy (GTDB): domain Bacteria; phylum Acidobacteriota; class Vicinamibacteria; order Vicinamibacterales; family 2-12-FULL-66-21; genus QHWT01. The sequence goes on from CAVWLB010000001.1 coordinate 227,743, forward strand.
CTGCCGCCCGGTCGGGACGGCGCCGATTTTTTGCACCACGTCGAGCCCTTCGACGACCTCGCCGAACACGGAATGCTTGTTGTCCAGATGCGGCGTCGGCCCGAGCGTGATGAAGAACTGGCTCCCATTGGTGTTCGGGCCGGCATTGGCCATCGACAGGATGCCGGCGCGATTGTGCCGGGCCTTGGGGTGGAATTCGTCGGCAAAGTTGTATCCCGGCCCGCCGGTGCCCTGGCCCAGCGGATCGCCCCCCTGGATCATGAACCCGTTAATCACTCGGTGAAAGATGATGCCGTTGTAAAACGGCGCCTTTCGACGTTCTCCGGTCGCCGGGTCACGCCATTCCTTGGTCCCCTCGGCAAGCCCCACGAAGTTCGCAACCGTATTGGGCGCCTCGTGATCGTAGAGCCGGATCCGGAAACTCCCTTCGGTGGTGTCGAAATTCGCGTAAGTTCCTGTTTGCACGGCGTCTCCTTGAACCGCAGATTATCCCACTACGTCTAACTACGAAGTTCTTCGTTGACACTACGAAGCTATTCGTAGATACTCCGACTTCCAATGACGACCCTTCCGAAACCACCGGCGCCGCGCCCCACTGATGCCGAACTGGCCATCCTGCGCGTCCTCTGGGACCGCGGCCCGAGCACGGTCCGGCACGTGCACGAAGTGCTGGGCCGCGAGCGGCCGGCTGCCTACACGACCGCGTTGAAACTGCTGCAGATCATGACGGAAAAGGGGCTCGTCGAACGCGACGAGCGCGACCGTACGCACGTCTATAGAGCGCGGCTCACCGAGGAGCAGACACAGCGTCAGCTCGTCCGCGACCTCGTCGACCGCGCCTTCGGCGGATCGTCGACCAAGCTGGTCATGCAGGCGCTTGCGTCGCGCCGTGCCTCGCCCGATGAGCTCCGGGAAATCCGTCGCGCCATCGACAGCGCCCGTCAGGAGAAGGAGGCCCACGATGACAGGACTTGACGCATTGCTTCACCAGCCGGCCGCGCAAGCCGTGGGGTGGGCGCTGCTCCATTTCGTCTGGCAGGGGACCGTCATCGCGATCGTCACTGCCTTGGCTCTCTTGGCGCTGCGGCGAAACGCCGCCGACGTCCGTTACGTCGTCTCCGCGATCGGCCTTGCGTTGATGTTGACGCTGCCCATCGTCACTGGTGTGCAGACGTGGAAGGCGTCGAGCGCGAGTTCGAAAGACGGTTCTGTCAAGGCGCGGGGCGACGTCTCGCCGGTAGTGGCTGTCACCGAGGTTCGAACCGCGGACGCCAGGCCGCGCGCATCACAAGAGGTCGCGCCTCGTACATCGCACGTCGCAACCCGGAGCTCGAACCCGGCACCCGCGTCGCAGGCAGATTTCGGCGCGGCAGGTGGAGCTCGGATCACGACATTCGGCGTGCGAGTCGAACCGCTGCTGCCCGTTCTCATCGGAGTCTGGATCGCCGGGGTGATGTTGCTCAGTCTCCGTCTGCTGACCGGTTGGCTGTGGATCCAGCGGCTGCGCACGCACGGTGCGATTGCCGCACGAGACTCGTGGCAGAGGATGGCGAGCCGGCTGTCCCGCCGGCTGCACATCGCGCGCGCAATCACCTTGCTCGAATCAACACTGGTCGACGTGCCGACGGTGATTGGGTTCATCAAGCCGGTGGTACTGCTTCCCGCGAGTGCGCTCTCGGGATTGTCGGCCGGGCAACTCGAGGCGATTCTGGCCCACGAGCTGGCACATATCCGCCGCCACGACTACCTGGTCAACCTGCTGCAGACACTCGTCGAGACGCTCCTGTTCTACCACCCGGCCGTGTGGTGGCTGTCGCGACGCATTCGTGCGGAACGTGAGCACTGCTGCGACGATCTCGCGGTCAGCCTGTGCGGTGATCCGATTGCCTACGCCAGCGCGCTGGCCGATCTCGAGGCGCTGCGATCGAATCACCATCATTTCGTGATGGCGGCCACCGGCGGATCGCTGTTGCATCGCGTGCGGCGACTGATCGGCGCCCCGCCGTCCCATGCGGGCCGCGCTCCCGCATGGCTGGCCGGGAGTGCCGCGTTGATCCTCATCGGTGGCATCGCGGTGGGTGCTGATGGGTTGCGGCAGACGGCGGCGGCCCCCTCCCAATCGTCGGCCCCGGCCATCGCACCCACCGCGCCCTTCAGCGCCGAGGAGCTGACGACCGTCCTCGAAGAGGCAGAGGCAGCGGTGCAGTCAGCGCTTCGTGCGCTGCGGCTAGACCCATTCGTCGGTGCGCTGCCGCTCCCACCGGAGGGAACGATTGCGCAGCGTCTCGGGGAGGCGTACGAACACGCGCTTCGCGCGCAGGAGGAAGTCCTGCGCGCTCAGAACGAAGCATGGCTCGCGCGCGAGGCGGACCAAGCAATCGCCGCCCATGCGCTTCAACCGCAGGCCTTCGGTGCACAGGCTGAAGCCCTTGCCTCGTTGAGCGCGAGCACCGTGCCGGCGCTCGCCTCGCTCGATTCGAATATGGCGTCAGCGTCGGCCGCGATTGCGGGATTGGGCGCCGACACCGCGCCCGCTCTCGCGGGACTCGACTCGAGCATGGCATCGGCCTCCGCGGCGCTCGCTGCGCTGAGCGACGGCAGTGTCCCGGTCATCGCGGACGTCAACGGGGCGATGGCGGCCGCGACGACGCAGGCGTCGAAGGCCGAGCAGCACGTCAGCATCAGCCATCACCAGGACAACTCGTCGGGCAACTGGGTCTGGTCGAACAACGGCGAAAAGCTGTCGGTCAGCTACTCGGGCCGCTTCGACTTCACCGACGACGACACCGATGTGCGGGAGATCTCGTCGGGTGGCTACCTGAAGATTTCCGACGCCGCCTTGATCGGCCGGCACACGGTGGAGATCCACGAGCGGGGCGGCACGCTCGAGCGCCGGTATTACGTCAACGGCAGCGAGCGTCCATTCGAGCCGGAAGGCCGCCAGTGGCTGCACGACAACCTGCCGAAGTTCGTGCGAAACACCGGCATGGGCGCCGACCGGCGCGTCGCCCGGTTGTTGAAATCGGGCGGCCCGGCGGCGGTACTCGCAGAGATTTCGCGGATCGACGGCAGCTACGTGAAGCGGATCTACTTCACCGAGCTGCTCAAGCAGGCCACGCTCAATGCGGAGCAGTACCGCGCGGTGCTGAATCAGGCCGGCCACGAGGTGAACTCGGATTACGAACTGGCGACCATGTTGATCGAGATCGCGGACAGGTTGCCGGCCGACGAGACGTCGCGGGCGGCGTACTTCGCAGCGGCATCGAGCATCTCGTCGGACTACGAGCTGCGACGGGTGTACTCGAAGATGCTCGATAAGGGACCGGTGAGCCCGGCGATCCTCGCCTCGATCCTGAACAACGCCAAGACCATCGACTCGGACTACGAATTAGCCGAACTGCTGCAACAGATTCTCTCCCGGCAGTCGCTCGACGATCAGACCAGGCCCCTGTTTTTCAGGAACGTGAGCTCGATCGGGGGGGACTACGAGCGTCATCGTGTGTTGAGCGCGGCCGTGGGCGGAACACCCGACAGCGCGACCATCTTCGAAGCCTTGAACAGTGCGGGAGATATCAACGGTGATTACGAAGCCGCGCAATTCCTTCTGGAGGTCTTGCAGAAGGGCAGCATCGAGGGGGCTGTGCGGGCGCCGTTCTTCAAGGTCGTCAACAATCTGGGCGGCGGGTATGAACGCGGCCGGGTCCTGCAGGTGGTCGCGCGGAAGTCCGATGCCAGCCACGACACGATCCTGGCCGTGCTGCAGGCGGCAAAGGGAATGTCGGGCTACGAGCTCTCGCAATTGCTTCAAGCCGTCGCGACCACGCACGTCCTCTCGGGCGATCTTCGCGACGCCTACCTCGACGCCGCCGACTCCCTGTCCGGTTACGAGCAGGGTCAGGTGATGACGGCGCTGGTCAAGAGCGAGCGACGGAAATAGGAGGCAGGAGGCAGGAGGCAGGATCGATCCTCTCGCTCTGCTCCTGGCTCCCGGCTCCAGCTCCTACTTTCCGCGGCTGCCTACTTCTTCTCCTTGAAATCGGCTGGCAGGGCGAGGTCGCTCGCATCGACGCTCTTGGTGATCTCGAGATACTCGTTGTGCAACGTGACGATCGTAGAGCGCGTTTTCGGCTCTTCTTTCTTGACCATCTTGCGCGCAAGCATTCCGCTGAGGCCACCGCCGCCGCTCTGTTGCTGCTGCTGCTGCGTCTGGGCCATCTGTTCCTTGCTCTTCACTGACTCGAACACCGTCGTCGTTTCGAGCGGTGTCCCCTGAAGCTTCAATCCCTCCTGCTGCATTTTCCCCATGGCGTTCTTCATCATCGGGAACGCGGCGAGCGCCGCGGCGAGCTGCTGCATCTGGGCGACGCCTTCGGGCCCGGCGAGTTGCTTCGCGTAGCGGATATCGAAGTCGGTCAGCTCTTTCATCTCCGGGATCTCGGGACCCAGCCAGGAGTTGGTGGTCATCACCATGCCGCCACCCTCCTCGAGGGTCTTGCCCTTTTCGCGGACGGTGACCGTGATCACGGCTTCGTGCGTGTCGTAACCGGCAATCTGTTTCTTCTGTCCGGTTTCCTTCACGTCGTAATCGAACTCGAGCTCCTTGGCGGGCTTCTCCGGCTGGCGTTCACCGGGCTCCTCCTTGTCGGCTTCCTTCTTCGCCCGTTCTTCCTCTTCACGCATCCGGCGACGCAGTTCTTCGAAGGTCGTCACCGTATAGGTCTTCTTCTTGATGTCGAGGTCGTAGACCTTTTCTTCCGACAGATCGACAATCTGTCCCGTCATCTCGTTGAGAGTGGCCTTGCGATTGCCTTTGACCGCCGAGGTGCCAACCACTCCCTCCTTTGCCGCCTTTCCGCCGACCAAACTGACGAAGCGGCCGAGCATCCCTTCGAACTTGAACTGCGACTTATCCTTCGTCTTCACATCCGCCAACACGGGTGCGGTTGCCAGTGCCAATAAGGGCAGCGCAACCGCGCAGATCTTCTTCACGCGTTTCATGAACCCTCCGTCGGAGCCTCAAATGCTGGGATAGGACATTATAGATGGCTTCGGGCTTCGGGCTTCGGGCTTCAGGCTTCGGGCTTCGGGCTGAAGCCCCCTGAAGCCTGAAGCCTGAAGCCCGGAGCCGTTAACAGTCTGACCATGTCTGACGTCCTTCCTACAGTGGAGCTCGTGGCGGACGGGACGACAGCCTTCCCGGCGGGACCGCGTGTCGTTCGCTTTGCGGACGGGCATGCCGCTGACGATGGTCGGCTGGTGCGGGCGGCGCGCGAGGGCGATCGCGGCGCGTTCTCCTCGCTGTACGACCGCTACGCGCGGGTGGTGCACGGGCTGCTGCTCGCGCGTGTGGGACGCGACCACGTCGAGGACCTCGTCCAGGACGTTTTTCTGACGGCGTGGCGTCGGTTGAACGATTTGAGGGATCCGGCGGCCTTCGGCGGCTGGATCATCATGATCACGCGCAATCGTGCGACGGATTTCCATCGCCGCACCGCCGAGTTCGTCGAGCTCTCCGACAACCTTCCGGTGCCTGCGGGCGCAGCCGAACGCGCCGAGGCTCACGCGGCCCTCGACGCGATTCGCTCGCTGCCGGACGCCTATCGCGAGACATTGATCCTGAGACTGGTGGAAGGACTGAGCGGACCCGAAATCGCGGGGCGCACCGGGCTGACCCCCGCGTCGGTGCGGGTCAATTTACACCGCGGCATGAAGCTGTTGCGCGAGAAGTTGCAGCGATGACCGACCATTCTTCGCGTGACGATTACCTCTGGACGGCCTCGGGCACGGCCGATCCGGAGATCGCGCGCCTCGAAGCCCTGCTGGCGCCGTACGCCCATCGCGGCGTGTTGCCCTCCTTGCCGGCACGCGCGCCACGGCGGCGCATGTTCCGCGTGATGCTGCCGATTCTGACCGCTGCCGCATCGCTGGCCCTGGTAGTGGCAGCGGCGTGGTTTGCGGCCGGCGCTCGCCGAGGCGGCGGCTGGTCGGTGCAATCGCTCGCGGGCACGCCGGCCGTCGCCGGCTCGGCAATCGACGGTTCGTCGCGTCTTGGGGTCGGCCAGACGCTGACCACCGACGCGCGGTCGCGCGCGCGGCTCGCCGTCGGACACATTGGACGTGTGGATGTAGAACCGAACAGTCACGTCCGATTGATCCGATCGCGTCCCGGCGAGCATCGCATGGCGCTCGATCGCGGGCGCATCGCGGCTCAGATCTGGGCGCCCCCGCGATACTTCTTCGTGAACACTCCTTCGGCAACCGCGATTGACCTGGGCTGCGCGTACACGCTCGACGTGGACGCTGCCGGAGCCGGCCTGATCCGTGTGACCCACGGCTGGGTGGCCTTCGAGTACGCCGGCCGCGAATCGTTCATCCCCCAGGGAGCCGTCTGCGCTACGCGTCCGGGCTTCGGCCCCGGCACGCCGCGATTCGCCGATGCCCCGGCGAGCTTCGACCAGGCGCTCACGGTGTTGGATTTTTCCGCTCCAGCCGATCCACGACGTCCGGCAGCGCTGGCCAACCTCCTTGCCTCGGCCCGGGCACACGATGCCCTGACGCTCTGGCACCTGCTTTCGCGTGGGAGCGCGGAAGAACGCTCGAAGGTATACGATCGACTCGTCATCCTGGTCCCGCCGCCTGCCTCGGCGACGCGGGAAGCGGTTCTGCGCGCGGACCGGCGCGCGCTGGACGACTGGTGGAACGAGCTCGGTCTCGACAGCGCGTCATGGTGGCGCGTCTGGAAAAGCCCCTGGCGGGAATAGTTCATGGCCGCAGTGGTCCGGATCCTCCGCAGGCTCCCCCTGGTTTTCCTGGTCCTCCTCGTGGTCGCGCAATTCATCCGACCGGCGAAAACGAACCCGCCGTCGGTCCCGTCCGCGAGCCTGATGACCAAGGCGCCGCGGGAAGTCGCACAGATCTTCGATCGCTCATGTCGCGACTGCCACTCGAACGAGACACGATGGCCGATGTACAGCCAGGTCGCCCCGATGTCCTGGCTGGTCGCCTACGACGTTCGTGAAGGACGCGATCACTTCAACTACTCGGAATGGACCTCGATCGATCCTGACGATCAGGACAAGCTGCTCGGCGGTGTGTGCACGCTCACCAAGAAGGCCCGCATGCCGCTGTGGCAATACCTGCTGATCCATCGACAGGCGAAACTGTCTCCGGGTGACGTGACGACGCTGTGCGCGTGGTCCGAAAAGGTGAGGGACTCGATCCAGTGAACGATGATTTCTCTGGGATTCCTCCAACCCTCACCCCGATGCGCAGGGTCATGGTCACCCGGGTCGGCCGCTCCGCCGCCGCCGGACGTGAAGACGTTGCTGCGGCCGAAGAACCGCTGGACGTGCGGCTGCAAGGGCAGTCGTTCGCGATCATCATGCGCACGCCCGGGGACGATCGCGCGCTCGCGGCGGGCTTCCTGTTTTCCGAACGCGTGATCAGAAGATCCGACGACATCGGTGCCGTCGAACACTGCCGCCATCCCGATCAGACGAAAGTGCATCACGTCGTGAACGTGTTTCTGCGTGCCGATGCGGCCGCCAACGCCGTGAAGCACCTCGATGCGCGGCGACGGGTGGTCACCAACAGCTCGTGCGGAGTGTGCGGCCGCGCGACGATCGATGAATTGCGATCCGACATCCCTCCGGTGACGGCCGAGTCGCGCGTCGATGCGGCGGTCATCAGCGGTCTCCCCGGCGCGTTGCGACGGCAGCAGGCGAACTTCGACGAGACCGGTGGACTTCATGGTGCGGGTCTATTCGATCAGGCAGGCGGCCTCATTGCCAGCGCCGAGGACGTGGGGCGCCACAACGCGGTGGACAAGGTCGTGGGCGCGATGCTACTGACGGATCGTTTGCCGCTGCCGCACGCGATCCTGATGGTCAGCGGCCGCGTCTCGTTCGAGATCGTGCAGAAGGCATGGCTCGCCGGAGTGCCAGTGCTGGCAGCGGTCTCTGCGCCGACCAGTCTCGCCGTTGATCTCGCGCGCGAAGCCGGCATCACGCTGATTGGGTTCGTGCGCGACGGGAGCTTCAACATCTACTCGCATGAGGCCCGCATCAACGGTGTGTAGCCGCCTTGATCATCGGGCAGCGTTGACGGCTCGCGCGACGAACAGCATCAGCAGCGCCACATTCGCAAAATGTCCGGTCCAGCAGATCCGGCATTGGTGACGATTTGAAATCAGGCTATATCCGAGGAACGCGCTCATGGCGACGGCGGGCACGGTCATCGTTGCGAGCCACCAGGCGGGCCACTTCGCGATGACTCCGATCGCCAGCAGCGCGTACAACAGAAGTCCCAGCGCGGCGTTGGGAAATCCCAGCAGCGACGCGCGCGGAGTTCGAAAGAGCACGGCGCACCCGCCATGGTCCAGACGGCAGATTTCCGGGCCGGTCAGCCATCCTGGCAGCACCCGGTAGTGACCGTAGAGAGCCGCAATCGACGCTGCCGCGCCACAGACGAGAGCGAGCCAGGTGGCCAGCGTCACGATTGAGCCGGCTGGCATTCCGGACACCAATACGTCAGGCGCGCATCGCCCCCCTGCGCCTTCACTTGAATCGGCGTGCCGCATTTTCGGCAAGGCTGCCGCGCCCGTCCGTAGACATACAGTCGCTCGCCTGGATCCGCTCGCCGGGTCGTTCGCCGATATCCTGTATAGGTCACGATTCCGGCCAGGGGATCGGTCACGTTCGCGTGCAGGTATTTCCTGGCCGCACGAAGGATCTGCTGGAGCCTTCCTTCTTCCAGTCTCTCAACCGGGAGGAACGGGTTGACGCCGCAGATGAACAGCACTTCGGACTTGTAGACGTTCCCCGCACCGGCGACGAGGCGCTGGTTCAGGAGCGCATCGGCAATCTCGCTCGTGCCGCGTTCGCGAAGGCGCCGGATGGCTTCATCCTCGTCGAAAGATTCAGCGAGCAGGTCGGGACCCATGCGCCGGAGGTCCGCCTGGCGCGCAATCGACTTGCGATCGAGGAACTCAGCCGCCGGCACGTTGAAGCCCACCGCTTCGAACGAGTCGGTGGCGATCACGATCCGCATGTCGCGGCGCGGCCGCTGCCAGCGTTCGCCGCGCCGGTAGATGTGCCAGCTGCCGTTCATGCGCATGTGGGTGCGCAGCACGAGGTCGCCGCTGAAGCGCATCAGCACGTGCTTACCCTGTGCCGTGACGCTCTCGATGGTGCGGCCGGTGAGCGGATGGTCTTCGTGCACGCGGGTGAGCGCGGGGTAGACCGACTCGAAGCGAACGACCCGATGTCCGGCGAGCGCACGATTCAACGTGCGCGCGGCACGAAATATCGTGTCGCCCTCAGGCATGTTCGGCCTCCGCCGCGCAGCTTGCTCCGCCCGGTGGGCGGGGCAGGGTTCCAGGTGCGGGCACTATCGCTCCGCTGCTTCGGCGAGGCGCGCCGGTAAGGGCGGCCGTCGCATCTGCAAACCCATGGCCGACGGGTTGAAGCCGGCTTCGATGAGAAACGGCGTCAATGGATGATCTGCCGGCGGGCGGCCGTTGATCTCGGATACGAGCAATCCGCCGCGGGCGTCGTCACGCGCCAGCAGTGCCAGCTGTTCGGCCAGCGCGCGCCCGACCGTCGAACGCGCCGGCTCGTCCTCCGGCAGAAAAACGACCAGCTGACGGCCGCCGCGCGGGATGTACGCTGCGAGGGCGCCGTTGACGAGCACGACCAGGGCGCCTACGGAGCGAGTCGGCCCACGACCCGCCGCTTCGTCAGCGGCCGATGCTTCAGGCCACTTCAACGTCGTCCCGTAGGGGTTCGCGGGATCGGTGGCAGCCAGGACCAGGACCTCGGGATCCTCTGGCACGTCGCGCAGAGAGCGTAGGAGCTCGAGTGCGGGGGGCAGCGCGAATTGCGTCGCACCCACGCCGCCCACGAAGTAGCCACGCCTCACGCGCCCGGCGTCTTCGAGTGCCTTCAACACGTCGTACACCGCGCCGAATCCGCCGGTGATGCCCTCTGCGGCGGCCACCTCGCGGGTCAAGACCCCGTATCGCGCCAGCAGCTGCTGCGCCGTCGCGGTCGACCATTCGGTGTCGGTCGCGACCGCAGGCAGACGGTCCGCGAGCAACGACCATCGCCCTTCCGCCGTTGGAGGCGCCACGCGGCGGCTCCTGAACGTCCGTACCCGCGCCGGCTTCCGCGAGCGGCGTTCCGGAGGACGGGTGAAGGCGCGCAGGGCATGGAACGTATCGTTGGTGATCAGCCCTTTCCAGACCAGGTCCCACAAGGCGTCAACCGTGTCGCCCGGGTAGCCGCCTCCGGCCGACTCATGCAAGGGCGCGAAGAACGAGGCGCCGTTCTTCCGGAGGTGCGCCGTGATGGCTGCTTCACGAGGAGAGAGATCGCCGGCGGGCGAAGGCCGCCACAACCGCGCCAGATGATCGGTGAGATAGATCGCGATCCGTCCGTCGCGCTCGCCGATCGGTTCCACGCCTCGCCAGACGACCTCGCCGGCCGCCAGCAACGCATCGAGATCCGCCGGCACATAGCCGTCGACGCGCGCCGAAAGCATCTCCGATTCCACGATCGACGCTGCCAGCGGGGCTCCCTGCAGGTTCTCGACCGCGTCGAGCAACGCGTCGAGTCCGGTGCGCTTGCGCACCAGCCCCTGCCACGACGTCACGAGACGGGCCAGCACAGGAGGATCGACGGGCTCTACTTCCTTGCGCAGCTTCGCGAGCGATCGACGCCGCACCGTCTGCAGGACATCGCTGTCGCACCATTCGCGTCCGGTCCCTCCTGGACGGAACTCGCCCTCGAGCAGCCGTCCCGATGCGGCGAGCGTCCGCAGCAGCGCGTCCGCGGTCGATCGCCCGAGCGTGTAGCGCGCGGCGAACTCGGCGGTCGTGAATGGTCCGTGCGTCCGCGCATAGCGCCGTGCAAGGTCGAGCGACGCATCGCGCGTGGGCTCGAGCAGTGATGCCGGCAGACCCACTGGCAGGGGAACACCCAGTGCATCGCGATACCGGCTCGCATACTCCACCGGGATCAGCCGTGACTCCCCCCCAACCGCAATGGTGATGATTCGACGGTCGCGAAGAAGATGCTCGACAGCCTCTCGCGCGTCGATGGCAGTCCGCGCGTCGATTGTCTCGCGGGTCAGATCGCCGAGATGCAGCAACAGGTCATGGACACCATCGATTGAGCGCGCGCGATATCGCTCGTCGAGTTGCTGAAGTTGACGCTCGACATCAGCCAGCGCGTCGGCGTCGAGCAGTTCCCGTAGTTCTGCCTCGCCGAGCAGCTCGCGCAATTGCGCCTGGTCGATCGACAGCGCCTGCGCCCGGCGTTCCGCCAGCGGGGCATCGCCATCGTAGATGTAATTGGCGACGTAGCCGAAGAGCAGCGCGGATGCGAACGGCGAGGGCATGCTCGAATCCGCCGTGACGGTTTTGATCTCGCGGGACTCGATACGCCGCAACGTATCGACGAGCGCCGGAATGTCGAACACGTCGCGCAGGCACTCACGGTAGGCCTCGAGGATCATCGGGAACGATCCGTATCGCGCCGCGACGGCAAGCAGGTCCGCCGCGCGCTTGCGCTGCTGCCAGAGCGGGGTCCGTCCCCCCGGCCGCCGACGGGGCAACAACAACGCTCGTGCTGCCGCCTCGCGAAATTTTGCCGCGAAGAGTGCGGTGCTGCCGAGTTGCCGGACGACGAGCGCTTCCGCTTCCTCCGATGCCGGAATCAGCAGCGACGGATCCGGTGGAGCCTCAGTTTCGGGGAATCTCACCACGAACCCGTCGTCGGTCCACATCGTTTCCACCTCGGTGCCGGTTTCTGCGCGAGCCCGTTCGACCACCGCCATCGCCCACGGCGCGTGGATGCGGCCGCCGAAGGGGGACAACACGCACAGGCGCCAGTCGCCGAGCTCGTCACGGGTCCGCTCGATGATGATCGTGCGGTCGTCTGGCACCGCGCCGGTTGCGGTCGCCTGATCGGCAAGGTAGCGGACGAGATTCTCGGCCGCTTGCGTATCTAGATCGTGCTGTTTTGTGAGGCGCTGGACGGCGGCAGCCGGCGGCATCTGGCGGATGCTCCGCACGAGCTCGCCAATGTGACGTCCCAGCTCCAGCGGTCGCCCCGCCGCGTCCGCCTTCCAAAAGGGCATCTTGCCGGGCTCTCCCGGAGCGGGAGTCACGATCACCCGATCGTGCGTGATCTCTTGGATGCGCCATGATGAAGCACCGAGCAGGAAGATCTCTCCCACCCGGCTCTCGAACACCATTTCCTCGTCGAGCTCGCCTACGCGCGCGCCGGGTCCGCGCTCGCCGCTGAGGAAGACGCCGTAGAGCCCACGGTCGGGGATCGTGCCGCCGTTGACGACCGCCACTCGCCTGGCTCCTTCACGGGCGGTCAGCGTGTTCTTCAACCGGTCCCACGTCACGCGGGGACGGAGATCCGCGAAATCGTCGGATGGGTAACGGCCCGACAGCATGTCGAGCACGCCCTCGAAAATTGTCCGGCTCAGCTCGGCGAACGGGGCCGCGCACCGGAGCGCCTGGAACAACGCGTCAACGTCCCAGTCGTCCATTGCAACCATCGCCACGATGTGTTGGGCGAGCACGTCCAGCGGGTTGCGGGGATATCGGCTCGATTCGATGTGGGCCTCGTGCATCGCCCGCGTGACGGCCGCGCATGCCACGAGGTCGCCGCGAAACTTCGGAACGATGATGCCGCGGCTTGGTTCGTCGATGCGATGTCCGGATCGCCCGATACGCTGCATTCCGCTCGCCACCGATGGGGGTGCTTCAATCTGGATGACGAGATCGATGGCTCCCATGTCGATGCCGAGTTCGAGCGACGACGTGGCGACCAGTCCGCGAATCTGTCCGGCTTTCAGCCGGTCCTCGATCTCGATTCGCTGCGGGCGGGCCAGCGATCCGTGGTGCGCGCGAACGAGCATGTCGCCGGCGAGCTCGTTCAGGGCCGCCGCCAGCCGTTCGGCGACGCGACGGCTGTTGACGAAGATGAGCGTCGACCGGTGCGCCTGCACCAATTCCAGCAGACGAGGATGGATCGCGCTCCAGATCGACCTGCGCACCGGGCCCTGCGAGGCCGGCCCGCTCGGGATGTCGTCAATCTCGCCGATGCGCGCCATGTCCTCGACCGGAACCTCGATTCGAAGGTCGAGGCTCTTCTTCTGCGACGTATCGACAATCGTCACCGGACGATAGGTCGGGGAGGCCCGATCGGCCGTGAATTCGCCGTGAATGGCGTCCTCGGCATCGACCCGCGCCTTGCCCTTTCCCTGACTGCGGCGGGGCGCCGCCCCTCCCAGAAACCGCGCAACCTCGTCGAGCGGACGTTGCGTGGCAGACAGGCCAATCCGTTGGGGCGCCGCGAGCGCCAGCGCCTCCAGGCGCTCGAGCGACAGCGCCATGTGTGCGCCCCGCTTCGTCGGTACCAGAGCGTGGATCTCGTCGATGATGATCGTGTCAACGGACCGCAACGCTTCGCGTGCGTTCGAGGTGAGGAGCAGATACAGCGACTCGGGTGTGGTGATCAGGATGTCGGCTGGCTCACGCTGAAACCGGGCGCGCTCGACCGCTGGCGTGTCCCCGGTGCGGACCGCGACCGCGGGCGCGTGGAACGCCTCGCCGCGGGCGACGGCGCGATTGCTAATTCCGGCGATTGGCGCTCGCAGGTTGCGCTCGACGTCGACGGCGAGCGCCTTCAACGGCGACACGTACAGGACTCGACAGCGCCCCGAGGCGGGCGGCATCTCGCCGAACATGACGCGATCGATCGCCCAGAGAAACGCCGTCAGCGTCTTGCCGCTGCCGGTCGGCGCGAGAATCAGCGTCGACTCTCCACGCGCAATCGCCGGCCATCCCTGCGCCTGCGGCGGCGTCGGCGAGGCAAACGATGCGCGAAACCACTCAGCCACCGACGGGTGAAAGAGCTCGAGCACGTCCGCACGCTTCCGCATACGAACATTGTAGGTGACCGATGGGCATCAGAGACCCGGCCGCTCACCAGCACCGAGTCGCACCTTTTCTGTCTTCCCAACTCCCGTCTCCTGTATCCTTAGGAGATGGGAGATTCGGGAGAAGGCCTGGTCGACGCGGAAGCACGGATCCAGGAACAGATGGAGGAGCGCGAGGCGGATCGCCGCCGGCGTGCAAACGGGAAGAGCCCCGCGGTTGACCCAGAGCGGCTACGGGAAATCGAATCGCTGAAGCTCGCGAAAGCGGAGCTCACCCGGCAGGCCGGCGCGACGACGCACCCGATCAGGAAAAAGCAGATCGATGCGGCGCTCGCGGAGATTGAACGCCGGCTGGCTCAATCACCAGCGAAGTAACGGTCGGCTGACGACGGCTCGCCCGAGCCGATCGCCTGGACGACAGCCGCCGCGAATTCCTGCGGAGACGGCGGACGCCTGTGCGGATCTGCCTCGAGCGCGCGCATCACTACGCGGTCCAGCGACGCGGACAGATGCGGAGCAGCCGAGCTGAGCGGTTTCGCCCCGCGATCCTGCGCGAGGATTATGTCGGCCAGCGACCCACGGCTGAACGGCAGCTCTCCGCTGAGCATCTCGTAAGCGATCACCCCGAGAGCGAACACGTCGGTGCGATGATCCGGCGGGCCGCCCCGGAGCTGTTCCGGCGCCATGTAGGCGGGAGTGCCGACAATTGATCCGGCCGCGGTGAGCGTCACCTCCTCGATCGTTCGTGAGTCCGCCGCCGGGTCGCCAATCAGCTTCGCCACGCCGAAGTCCAGCACCTTGGCTTCGATGTCTCCGGTCGCCGGCAGCAGGATGTTCTCGGGTTTCAGATCGCGGTGGAGCACGTTTTCACGGTGCGCGGCCTCTATGGCGTGGCACACGGCCGACAGGATTCGTGCGGCACGCGCAGGATCCAGAGAGCCCTCGCGCTGCAGGACCCGCCGCAGATCCTCGCCGCGCACCAGCTCCATCACGAGATAGGCGCCACCATCGGCGAACGTGCCGAAGTCGAAGATCGACACGATGCCCGGGTGCTGCAGCCGCGCCACGATCTGCGCCTCGCGACGGAAACGGCGCCTGGCCTCGATATCCTGGAGCAACTCCGCCCGTACGACCTTCACCGCGACGAGCCGATCCAGCCTGACATCGCGGGCACGGTAGACGGCGCCCATGCCGCCGCGTCCGATCGACTGCTCGATGCGGTACTTGTTGTCGAGCACGCGCGGCACGGCGCCAGCCGGTTTCATGGTCGAACCATCCGTCGGGCACACCTCCACGCCGGCGTCGTCGCAGCGGCCACAGTGCGGACACTCCATCATTGGCGGCAGCACCGGCTCGACGTTGCGCGTCGTCGCGGACGTCCGCTCGTCGGCGCGGCGGCGAAGGCGAGCGACATCGAGGCCGAGGCCGAGCTGACTCGCGATGGTCGCCAGCAGCTGACGGTCTTCGGCGGTGTAGGCTTCCTCGGAGCGCTTTACGCCGAGCGCGAGCGCACCGACGAGCGAGCGATCCTGGCCGAGAACCGGCACGATCAGCGACGTCGCTGTCTCTTCCAACCACGCCAGCTCTGGGGGCGGCAGCCGGCGCGCCGGCGACCGCGGGTCGTCGAGGAAGATCTCCAGCGGTTCGTCCGACCACCGCAGCATCGTCACCACCCCGCCCTGGAGGGGCAGCGAGGGAATGTCGGCGCCAATGCTCGCCACTGATGCGAGACGCCCGTCCTCGATGCCGCCGACCAGCATGGCGATGGATTCCGGGTGCAGCGCCTCCTCGATCTGGTGCACGACCAGCGCCGACAGGTCGGCCGGGTCGGTTTCGAACCGGACCTGGCTCGCGAGCGAAAGCAGAATCTTGCGCGCGTCGTACTCCTCGCGGAAGAACCGTTGATCGAGCCACTGATGCGCGCGATCGCGATAGCGCAGGCCCACGGCACTCGCCACCAGCAATGCCAGGTACACGACCGATCCGCTCGTGACGATCTCCGAGAGGTTCTTCTTGAATAACGTCACGACCAGCGCAGCCGCGGGGAGGATGGCCAGCACGGTGAGCGTGCGGCTCGCCAGCGCGTATTGAATGCTGCGTCGCAGTACCATCCTGGGTCCGAGCACTCGCGCGACACCCACCGCATACGTGAGCCCGAAGGCCGGCAGCAGTATCAGAGCCTCCAGAAATACCGTGACCCAACCGGAAAACGACGGCGGCTCGAGGCCGAGGAGCGACGCGAGGATCGGCGTTCCATCCTTGACGGCAAAGGCGAGGACGCCGGGAATCGCGGTGTAAAGCGCCATCCGGATGCGGCGCCGCTGATTCCCATCCGGGTTGAAGCGGTAGCGCTGCCACCCCTCGATGATCACCACGACGTTGATCGCGAGGCCGGCGGCAAACGAGGCGAAGTAGGCCGCCGGGTGTGTCGCATCCCAGACGGCGGCGTCGAGCAGCCGATCGACGCCGACGAGATACAGGGATGTCGCCGTCGCGAGAAGAATCATTGGCGCCGCCGCAAGGAACGGAACGGTGTGCAGCCAGCGATGCTGGCGCAAGCGCGCCGATGCGATGGGGAAGTAGAGAACGGCAAGCGCTATGACCGGGAAGGCCAACGGTCCGGCGAGCCACGAGAAAACGGTCATGAGGCGGTCGAGTCCGGGCGGCAGCACCCGTTCGACCCCGAGCAACGGGCCCCCTCCGCCAACCGCGCTGAGCGCGAGCGCCATGACCGACAGTTGCGCGGTGAGATCGCTGCTGCGCAGGACGAACAGCACGAGCGCGGCCACCGTGAAGACCACGATCTGCACGATCATTCCCGGCCGGCGGCTGGTCGAAGCCCGTGCTGCGCCAGACCAGTAGTGCTCGCGCCACGAGACCATCGCCTCCCGTCTCACGTCAATCGCAACCGGCGCGCGAAGGTCCGGCGGTCGCGTGACGATCGGCTGAACCGCCGTCGCGCCGGGCGGATGGCTTTGCACGAACCCGACCTGGATCACTGAGTAGATCACCGTCAACAGAAGGACGGCGGCGGTGACCCCAAGTTGCGGGGAAAACCGGGCGAGGAGGACGCGATCGCGCGGATCCACGGATGGGATTGATGATACAGCCACGCGGAGCCAGGCCTCCGGTGCTACGTGCGCTAAGAGCGTGTAACAAAACCGATGATGGCGCTATAGACGCCTTCGTTTGGGCGCAGTAAGGTCAGCCGGTTATGGCCTCCGTTCTGCTGCCCGACGCACTGTGGGATCTCTGCGAACCGCTTCTGCCCGTTCGAGCGCCGCGACCGAGCGGTGGACGACCCCGCGTCTCTGATCGCGCCTGTCTCACGGCATTCTGTTCGTTCTGCGCAGCGGGATTCCGTGGCAGATGTTGCCGAAGGAACTAGACTGCGGATCGGGGATGACTTGCTGGCGACACCTGCGCGATTGGCAACAGCAAGGCATCTGGGATCTGATGCACTTCGCGCTCTTGAGTTGGCTCGCGCGCGATGGTGACCTCGATTGGTCACGCGCCATCGTGGACAGTTGTTCCGTGCGTGCGGTGTGTGGCGGGGCGCTGACCGGCCCGAACCCGACCGACCGCGCCAAACGCGGAAGCAAGCGGCATCTAATCTGTGATGGACAAGGCATCCCGCTCGCCGTGCGCCTCACCGGCGCCAATCGGAACGACTCGCAAGAAGCCCTGGGCCTGGTTGATGCGATTCCCCCTTTGCAAGGCGAACGCGGGCGACCCCGGCACCGGCCGGTCTGCGTACTCGGCGATCGCGGCTATGACGCGGCCGCCATCCGGCATGGCTTGCGCGCGCGTCACATCCTGCCGCTGCTGGCCATGCACCGCACCAAGAACGGTAGCGGGCTTGGGCGGTGGCGCTGGGTCGTTGAGCGGACGTTTGCGTGGCTCAATCAGTTTCGCCGTCTACGCGTCCGGTACGACAAACGGCCCGACATCCACGAGGCGTTTCGCTCGTTGGGTTGTGCGTGGATCTGCTGGCAATCGCTGCGCAGGTCCTCGATGACGGCCCTGTCTTCGCATGCGGTCGCGTTGGGTACGGAAATCCCGCAGTGAATGATGCCGAAGCTTTCCGACTGGTCCGGGGCTGGCTTCGGTAAACGCTAGCGAACTACTCAGGAGTAGAACCCAGCCTCGAACGCCCACAGCGACCACGATCGCGATCCCGCCCGCAAGGAAAGTCACGTCGCGCCGTTGCAGCGCTCAGCGTGATCGAATATCGCCGTCTGTCGGATGCCTTCAACGGTTCCGCACCCATGACCGCCTAAACGTCAGGACGGGTCAGGTGGACTGGCAGGCGGCGCGGCTTGGCGAAGGCCCACTTGCGGCTCGCCGATGGCAAGCCGCTCGCCCTCGACGAAGACGGCACGCTGGCGCTGATCAGGGATACGTCGCGAGGCTTCGACGTGCTGTCGCAGGTGGCGCTCCTGAAAAAGACTGCCTGAACACCGATGACGCGGTCCGGTACGAAGCTCTGCGTGCGTGACCACGCGTCATTGCCGCGACGGATCGTGACGGGATCCCGCGGCCGACGAGCGTAGGCGATCCTCCCCAGCCAACAAGGCTGCGATCCGCATCCTGGTCGCCTCCGCCGGGCTGAAGCGCAGCTTCCCCTTTCTGAGCGCGATCATGTCGTCGGCTTCCAGACTTGCACGCATCAGACCTGACGGCGCATGCCTGATGCCGAGCAGGTGACCGATTTCGTGCGCCACGATTGCTCCGACGAGGTCGTCATGCCTCGGCATCGCGAGCAGCGGGTTGGTGCCGAGTCCAGCACGCCGGGTCAGGCGAAATGCGACGCCGGCCAGGCAGGGGACCGACACGATGACCGTCCCTGCCGAGTCGCGTGCGCCGTGAGCGGCGAGACCGCAGTTCTCGCGGCCGTTCTGCCCATCGCGGGACGAAAGGATTACGACGATTTCTGGAGCTGGTGTGTCCTCGACCGGGCACGAGTGCGCCGAATCGCAGACTCGCCATGCCACGACGAGGCCGGCCGAGGCCAGCAGCTGATCCGCGACCTCCAACGCGGGCCGTATCATCCCTACATCGACCTGCATATCGGCGTAGACCCGCACGCGTAGCGGGACCAGATCCGGATTCGTCTCGTTCGTCATTGGCCCAGCAACCGCCACCAGGGCTGCAAGCATCAGCTCGACCATATCGGCCTCCCCTTGGCTCACGACGGACGCGTTAGAATTCGCAGCACTCGCTTGCCGGGGCCGCGAACCCGATTTCGTGTGGGAGGAAGCTAGCCGTGACGAACCACGCAAGTCCTCAGCGGGAGGCTCAGAAACCCTCAGCGTTTCTCAGCGGCGCTGAGCGTGCGTCCAACCCGGTTCGGTCCTATGAATTCGACCGGTTCCGCATCGATACGAAGCGCAGCCTGCTGACGCGGGACGGCGAGCCCGTCGCCATCAAGGCCAAGGCGCTCGACACGCTTGTCCTGCTGGTCCAGCACGCCGGCCGGCTCCTCGAGAAGGAGGAGCTGATGAACCGGCTGTGGCCCGATACGGCCGTTGAGGAGGCGAACCTCACTCAGAACATCTTCGAGGTGCGGAAGGCGCTGGGCGAGGTGCCTGGCGAGCAGCGGTTCATCGCGACGGTTGCCCGGCGAGGCTATCGCTTCGTCGCGGAGGTCCGCGCGATTGGGGACGAGGTCTCAGCGCGCGATGACCTGGCAGACGGGGATCGGCATTCCAAGCCGACGCTCGTCGAGCCCGCGCGCTTCGCGCGCCGGACGGTCATCTACGCAGGTGCGGCGGCGGCGATGGTGTTGTCGCTCCTGGGTACGGGGCTTTACGTCGCGTCCAGGCGCTCGGCACCGGTCGTCGCCGGCACCTCGTCGTCGCCCCTGCGCAACCTGACGCGACTGACCTACGGTGCGGGTCTGCAGACCGACGTGAGCTGGTCACCCGACGGCCGGTGGGTGGCCTACGCGTGGGATAGGGACGGGAATTTCGACATCTGGGTGCAGAACGTCGATGCTGGCCAGCCCACGCGAGTGACGAGCTCCGCCGCGAACGAGACGCAGCCGGCCTGGTCGCCCGATGGCCAACGTCTCGTCTTTCGTTCCGAAGATGACGGCGGTGGCCTCTTCACGGTCGACGTTAAAGGTGGTCCAGTGCGGCGAATCGCGCCAGACGGACGGCGCCCCGCATGGATGCCCAATGGCCGCGAGGTCTTGTTCGTCGATAGCGACTTGCCCCACGCGGCGTTCATCGTCGCAGCCGACGGCGGCGAGGTCCCCCGCCGAATTCTCGAGACCGAGCTCAGTCGCACCATTTGGGCCGCCAGCGCGATCCATCCCGAGGGCCGAATCTCCGTCGTCGCGCCCAAGGTGGCGACCGGGTTTTTCGTCGCCGATCGAACCAACAGCCGGCTGAATGCCGTCGATACGAGCGCTGCAACACCGCTCGGGTTGCTCGAACCCGACGTCATCCGAAACATCAGTTGGAACCCGACTGGAACGGCGTTGATCGTCGAAGCCTTGAGTGACGGCGTTCCGACCCTGTGGCGTGTGCCAGTGGATCCGGTGAGCCTGCGTTGGCGAACGCCCGAGCGCTTGACTACGGCAACAGCGAGCGCTGAGGGCGCGGCTGTTTCGCCGGACGGGACCCGCCTGGCATTTACAAGCGCGCAGGCGTCGACCCGCGCCTGGCTGTTCCCGTTCGCTACCAAAAGCGCCCAGCTAATGGGCAACGGCCGGGCACTGACCGCCGAGGATCTTGTGCTCGTGTCTCTCAGTCTCGCCCGTGACGGGGCGGCTCTCTGCTATGGGGCGCGTGAGGTAGGGAGAAACCAGTTCCAGCTCTTTTACACCGACCTGACGACCGGCGGCACGACGTTCGTCGGCGAAGCGTGGGGGGGCGTGATTTCCCGAACCGGCCGCAGGGTGGTTTATCCACTCACACGCACCCTATCGAGCTCCACCGGAGAAAACCCTTCCGCCGGCCGTGAAGGGGCTCTAGCCATTCGCGACCTCAACGGCCGGGAACGTCTGGTGAGCCGGTGGGTACGGGGTGGACTGCTTCCTCACGATTGGGCACCGGGCGACAAGGCCGTTCTCGGATCTTGGCTCGAACACGGCATGAACCAAAACGTGTTGGCGATCTGGCCCATCGGTCCCATGATGGCGACGCGGCCCGAGCGAGTCATACTCGAGTCGAGCGGCGTGAACTTTTGGCAGGCTCGCTACTCACCCAATAATCGATGGGTGAGTTTTGTCGCCCAGCGTATGCGGAATCCCGGAACCGTCGAGATCGGAATCGTGGCAGGGGGCAGCAATCGCGCTACGACGTGGACGCGGATACTCGAAGATCACGTCTGGCCGGACAAGCCGCGGTGGTCTCCGGATGGGCGGACGCTGTACTTCATCTCGCGGGGAGCTGACGGCTATTTCAACCTGTGGGGCGTGCCCATTGATCCAGCGCGCGGCGCGCAAACCGGAAAAGCGCTTCAAGTCACGCATTTCAGCTCGCCCGATTGGCACATCGATCGCAATATCGATGCTGCCGAGATCGGCGTTGCCAACGGCAGACTCGTGCTTCCCATGCAGCACGTGAAGGGCAGCATCTGGCTCTTGTCGGGCGTGAGCCCGTGACCTCGTCCGTCCCACGGCGTTCCTCGATCCCCGTGACGCAACGCGCGCACACACCAGACACGTACTTCGGCTCACGATGCCGCGAACATCCCTCAGCCACTCCTTCAACCGGTTCTAACGGGCGCTGGACTTATCGATCGATTCGGACAGGTCCCGAGTAACGCCGAAGGGGCTACGAATCCGCTTAGAACTGCTGGGCGGGACAGCGCGCCCCGCTAGGGTTTTGATACAGCCTCTAAGGGTGCTACGTGCCAGGTGCTAAGTGCTGGGTGCGCTAAGGGTGCAAGGTGCTAGGGGCTGGGTGCTTCGTGCTGGGTGCGCTAAGGGTGCAAGGTGCTAGGGGCTGGGTGCTTCGTGCTGGGTGCGCTAAGGGTGCAAGGTGCTAGGGGCCGGGTGCTTCGTGCCGGGTGCGCTAAAGCACCTTGCACGTAGCACCTGACCGCACCTAGCACGAAGCACATAGCACCTTGCACCCAGCACCCTCAGTGGGCGTTGGTTCGCGCGAGTAGCGCTTTGATCTCGTCGGCCTCGAGCGCTTCCTGCTCGAGCAGCGCTTCGGCGAGCGCCTTGACCGCGGCGCGGTTGCGATCGAGCAGGTCGTGCGCCACGCTCGTAGCCGCCGTCGAGGATCTTCTCGATCTCTTCGTCGACGCGGCGCGCCGTGGCCTCGCTCATCGCGTGCGGCTTGTCGGCATCGAAGCTGTTGCCCGGCTTGCGGAAGGCGCGCATGCCGAGCGACGACATGCCCCACTCGCACACCATGTGCTGCGCGATGTCGGTCGCGCGCTCGATGTCATTCGAGGCGCCGCTCGTCATGTGATTCATGAAGAGCTCTTCGGCGACGCGTCCGCCCATCAGCACCGCAACCTGCGTCTCGAGATATCCCTTCGTATAGGTGTGACGATCTGCTTCGGGCAACTGCATCGTGACGCCCATCGCCCGTCCGCGCGGGATGATCGTGACCTTGTGCAGCGGGTCCGCCTTCGGCAGCAGCGCCGCGACGACGGCATGTCCGGCTTCGTGATAGGCGCAGTTGACCCGATCCAGCTCGCTCAGGACCACCGAACGGCGCTCGACGCCCATGAGGACCTTGTCGCGAGCCGCTTCCATGTCGGTGCTGCCCACCCGTTCGCGGCCGGCCGCGAGCCGCGATCAGTGCCGCTTCGTTGACCAGATTCGCGAGATCGGCACCGGAGAAGCCCGGCGTGCCGCGCGCAATCGATCGCAGGTTCACGTCGTCCTCGGTCCGGATCTTGCGCGCAGTGAACGCTGAGGATGGCTTCACGTCCCTTGAGATCGGGATTGCCTACCATCACCTGACGATCGAACCGGCCCGGACGGAGCAGGGCCGGGATCCAGGATATCCTGCCGGTTCGTCGCGGCAATCACCACGATCCCCCGCGTCGACTCGAAGCCATCCATCTCGACGAGCAGCTGGTTCAGCGTCTGCTCGCGCTCTTCGTGGCTGAGCGAGCTTCCGCCTCGGCTCCTGCCGACCGCATCGAGCTCGTCGATGAACACGATGCACGATTTCTGGCGGCGGGCGTCCTTGAACAGTCGCCGCACCCGCGCGGCGCCGACGCCGGCATACATCTCCACGAAGTCGGATCCGCTCGCGAAGATGAAGGGCACGCCGGCTTCGCCAGCGATCGAGCGGGCCAGCAGGGTCTTGCCGGTTCCGGGAGGGCCAATGAGCAGGACACCCTTCGGAATCCGTCCGCCAATCGACGGCAAACCGCTGCGGGTGGCGGAGGAACTCGACGATCTCTTTCACCTCGTCCTTCGCCTCTTCGACGCCGGCGACATCCTGGAACGTGACGACCTGGTCGCCGCGTTCGGCCAGCTTTGCGCGGCCAGGGGTATGAATGCGGCCCGCGGTGCGTGCGATAAACGGTGAAGCCGAGCAGCGCGAGAAAGGCGACGGCAATCGCGAGCGCGCCGCCGCTGAGGGACCCCGGCTCGGGCGGCTGCCAGCACGTCGATGCGGATGCCGCGCTTCAGCGCGAGCGCCGTCATGAACGAGGCGTCGGCGAGAAATTCCGGCGGCGCGCACGGTGTGCGCCTGCCTTCCGTCGCGAAGCGTGACATCGATCCCATCCTGTCGACGACCGAACCCGAGTAACCTGGTCCTGCTCGATCAGCTGCAGGAATTCGGAGAAGGCAACCTCGGGCAACTGATGCCGCGTACGGACGACGAAGACAGCCGCGCCGATCGCGAGGGCAAGGGCGATCGCGGCGGGAACCAAGAACCGTTTGCGTCGAAACAGAGGTGGCACCACTAAACGTCCGTTTCACGAAGGCTGCGCCAGCGGAAACCCTGGCACGGAAATGCCGGGTCGCCCCTCACAGACCTCCCGCCTCGCAAATTTCTCAGGCGGCGGCTTTTAGGTGAAAAAAGGACACTCCGCTGGGGATTGGAATGTGTTGTGATTCTACACGATGCTGCGAGCGAACGCCAAGCCCTGCCGTATTCCGTTTGCCGCCGCCGCCGTTCATGCCTACACGGCGAGCGGTGCCATTCTGGCGTTCATTGGGATTCGTGCTGTTTTCGCCGGCGACGCCCGGCTCGCGTTCGCGATGATGTTCGTCGCGACCGTCATCGACTCGACCGACGGGGTGCTGGCGCGTGCCGCGCGAGTGAAGGAGACCCTGCCCTCGGTCGACGGCGCGCGCATCGACGACATCGTCGACTACCTGACGTTCGTGGTCCTGCCGATGCTGCTGCTCGATCGGTTCGGGTTTCTGCCCGCAAGAACCGGACTGCTCGTCGTCGCCATCGTGCTGCTCAGCAGCGCGTATGGATTCGGTTCAGCCGACGCTAAGACCACCGATCATTTCTTCACCGGCTTTCCCTCGTACTGGAACATCGTCGTGCTGTATCTCTACCTCTTCGCCGTGCCGGCCGGAGCGTCGGCGGCGATCCTGATCCTGTTGAGCGCTGCTCGTGTTCGTACGTATCGGCTACGTCTATCCGTCGCGAACGCCGGTGCTGCGGCGCCTGACGGTCGCGCTTGGCGAGCGCGTGGGCCGTCTCGGTTGCGGTCTTGATCTGCTGGTTGCCGTCGCCGCCACGCTGGCTGGCGATCGCATCGCTGGCATTTCCCGTCTATTACATCGTGCTCTCCCTGGTGCTGCACTCCCGGCGGCGGCCGGTGCGCGGCTGAATGATCCGGCATCACACGCCGGACGCAGGATCGCATCGCGGGCGGCGTGTTCGCCTGCCTCGTCGCGATCACCGCGATCGTCGTGGTCTGGTCGATGCGGCAGGGATGGGCGGTCTACAAGCTGCGCCGCGGCGTTGGCGACACGTGGTTCTACGCGGCGGACGGGCGGCGCCTGGTTCCGCATGGACGAGCAGCGCCGCGACGTGTCGCTCGACGCAATCGCGCCCGATCTGCAGCACGCCGTCATCGCCGTCGAGGATCACCGCTTCTATCACCACTTCGGCATCGACCCGATCGGTCTCGGCCGCGCGCGTCTGGCGAGACGTGCGTCGCGGCAACCGCGCTCGAAGGTGGAAGCACGCTCACGCAGCAGCTCGCGCGCACGCTGTTCCTGTCGAACAAGCGCACGCTGGCGCGCAAGGCGCAGGAAGCCGTGCTCGCGCTGCTGCTCGAGCAGGAGCTGTCGAAGAAGCAGATCCTCGAGCTGTATCTCAATCGCATTTATCTGAGCGGCGGCGTCTACGGCGTCGAGACGATGTCGCGCAACCTGTACGGAAAGCCGGCGCAGCAGCCTGACGCTTGCCGGAGGCGGCGCTGATCGCCGGTCTGATTCGCGCGCCGTCGGCGCTCTCGCCATGGTCGAACCTCGATGGCGCCCTCGATCGAAGCCGCGTGGTGCTGCAGCGCATGCGCGAAGAAGGCTTCATCACCGCCGAGCAGGAGAAGGCAGCGCGCTTCGCTGCGCGCATGCGGATCCGTCCGTATCCCGGAGCCACGGAAGCGCAGCTGGGGCTATGCAAAGGAATTTCTGCGGCAGCAGTTCCGCGATCGATTCGGCGGCGATCATCCGCCCGACTGGCAGGTGCGGACGACGTTCGTGCCGGAACTGCAGGATGCGGCCGAGCGCGCGGTTGAAAACGGCCTGCGCCGTTTCGGCAAACCAGGAACTGCAGGCAGCGCTGGTCGCGATCGATCCCGGCAACCGGGCGACATTCTCGCGATGGTTGGCGGCCGCGACTTCCGCGAGTCGCAGTTCAACCGCGCGTGGCGCAGCCGCCGGCAGCCCGGCTCGGCGTTCAAGCCGTTTCTTTATGCGGCGGCGCTCGAGCACGGGCTACTCGCCCGTGAGCGTGCTGAACGGCCTCGCCGACGATCGCAGCCGCAGGGACCCGACGAGTGGGCGCCGCGCAACGCCAGCGGCGAGGATCCGGACGCGCTGACGCTGCGCGCGGCGCTGATCGAGTCGAACAACCGTGCCGCGACGCTTGCTGCAGCAGCGCATCGGCATCGCGTCCGGTGCTGCGGCTCGCATCGGACGTCGGCATGCGGGATCTGCCCGACGTGCCGTCGCTGTCGCTCGGGACCGGCCTGGTGACGCCGCTGCGATCTGACCGCGGCGTTTGCGGTGTTTCCCAACGGCGGCCTCGCGGTCCGGGCCGCGCGGCGCTGACGCGCGTGCATCGATGCGGACGGCGGCGTCGCGTTCGACAATCCCGCGCGCGCCGATCGCGTGATCTCCGAGCAGGTCGCCTACCAGATGGTGTCGATGCTTCGAGGACGTCGATGGACCGCGGCACCGCCAGCGCCGGCGCGCATCGACGTTCGGCGTGCAGATTTCCCGTCGGGCGGCAAGACTGGCACGACCGACGACTTCAAGGATGCCTGGTTCGTGGGATTCAGCTCGTCGGTCGTCGCCGGGGTCTGGGTCGGGCTCGATCAGCCGGCGACGATCGGCCGCGAGGGATACGGCGCGCGCTACGCGCTGCCGATCTGGAGCGAGTTCATGCGCGCCGCGGCGCGCGGACGCGCCGCGCGCGAGACTTCGACCCAGCCGTCGGCCTGCGCCAGGAACTGTTGTGCAAGCGTGTCGTACTTGCGGCCCGGTCGAGGAGTGCCCGACCTACACGGAGTACTTCAAGGAGGGTGACGAGATCCCGACGCGGCTCTGTCCGATCCACCAGGGGAGTGTGAAGCAGCAGATCAAGCGCGCGGTCCAGGGATTCTTCTCGGCGATCGGTCGAAAACTGAAAGGCATATTCAAATAGGTCGGGTGTGGGGCGGGTCTTCCGCCTTCGCGCGAAGCGCTTCGGCGGACCGCCGTGGCCTTGGCGGAGGCCTGGTCAGACCCGGCTTCCCGCGGCGCCCTACACTCTCGCTCTTCACCAAGTCAGCTTCAGATCAGCGCTGAATACGCGCCGATCCGCCCTTCGCGAACGCGCGCACTTGATCCAGACCGGCCATCGTCGTATCGCCTGGGAAAGTGGTCAGCAGCGCTCCGTGGGCCCAGCCGAGGCGGACGGCCTGTTCGGGCGAGTCGCCGGTCATCAGACCGTAGAAGAATCCTGACGCGAATCCGTCGCCGCCGCCGACGCGGTCGAAGACGTCCAGTTCGCAGGTGGGGGAGACGAAGGTCTCTCCGCCGACCCAGGCGACAGCACCCCAGGTGTGACGATTCGTCGAGTGCACTTCTCGCAGCGTGGTCGCGACCACTTTCATCCCTTGGATACCTGGCGACGCACGTCTTCCATCATCGCGAAGAACGCGCTGGGATCGAGCTTGGACTTGGCGGCCACCTGGGGTCCCTTGATGCCCAGACCCTTCTGCAGATCCTCTTCGTTGCCGACGAGGACGTCGACGTGCTCGACGATCCGGCCGAGCACGGTTCGGCGCGCTCGGCAGTCCTCCCGACGCGCTCCACAGCTTCTCGCGGTAATTCAGGTCGAACGAGACGATGGCGCCGTGCGTTCCTGGCTTCGCGCATCGCCTCGATGATCAGCTCTGCGGTGGACTCGGACAGGGCTGCGAAGATGCCGCCACTGTGAAGCCAGCGGACGCCACCGGCGAAGATGGCGCCCCAGTCGAAGTCGCCAGGCTTGAGCTGGGCTGCCGCTTCGTGGCTGCGGTTGTAGAAGACCGTCGGACCGCGGACGCCGAAACCGCGATCGCAGTAGACCGCCGCCATATTGGGTCCGCGCACGCCGTCGTGCTCGAACATCTTGTAAGTGGCGTTACGCCCATCGCCCGCACCTGACCGGCGATGAGATCGCCGATCGGATACTTCACCATCGCGGTCGCGATGGCCGTGCGCATGCCGAAGGCGTCGGCCAGGTTGGCGGCGCAGTTGAACTCGCCGCCGCTCACGTGCACCGCGCACGCCTGCGCTTTCCGGAACGGGATGATGCCGGGATCGAGTCGATGAACGAGTGCGCCGAGGGCAAGAAAATCGAGGGCGCCGTCGGCTGGAATCTTGAGTGCAGCAGTCATCTACGTCTCAAATCCGCGTGAGCAGCGTAGTTCGTCGCTACCAGACGAACACGGCAGGACGTCCATTCTTCTTCACCAGCGCGGCAATGATGGCGGCCATCTTGTCGCGCCGGGCCAGCATCGATTTGATCTGCGGCTTGGTCAGCCATTGGCCGGCGGCCGCCGAGAGGCTCGCTTCATCGAGCGCTTCCATGCGCGCCCACAGCGCGGAATCGACGTGATCGATGGTCTGGGGGAGCGCCCGGTCGTCGAGAAACGCCCGGGAATGGTCGATCAGATACAGGTTCCAAGCGTCGTCGACGAGCAGGTTGCCTTTGTTGCGGTCCGAGTTACCGATCAGGTCGTCGAATAGCTTCATGCGCGCGAGCTGACGCGACCACGATCCCGGCTTCGGGAGCGGAAGCACCTCGGTCCATGTGCGCACGCCCTCGAGCCACAGAATTGCTGCTCCAGTCTTGCCATCGATCTTCCGTTCGACTACGACCGGAACCATCTCGAGATCCAACAGCTTATCGATCTCGTAAGCCGCGATCTCCGACTTGTAGCTCTCCCAATAACCGTTGCGGAATCCCGGCGACAGAGGTTTCCACGCCGCCGACCCCGCGAGACCGCCGGGGGCGAAGAAGGCGCGCTTCGGGTGTGTGACACCCAGGTCGAGGTCCTTCACCCGGACGACGGGGGCCTCGCGAAGATAAGCCTCGAATTCAACGTTGCGTCCCTCCCACACTCGCGCCGATGGCGCGTCGGTGGGAGGGGCGGGCGCAGCCGGCGCCTGCAGGAGCAGGAAGAGCAGTCCAGGAAGCAGCATGTGATTTGTGAGAGGGACTTTAGCACGTCCGGCCTCTTGCGGGGGGTCGAGAACCGGGCCGTCTCGGCTCGAGGCCCGAGATCCGCGACCGGGACGGGCGTAAACGAACCGGCGCGGCGAGTACAATCCGATTTGTGCTGACCGCCGGCAGCGTCCTGGATGGACGGTATGAAATCGTTGAACCGATCGCTGAAGGAGGAATGGGAGCGGTCTATCGTGCGCGTCGGCTGCTGCTCGGAGACGAGGTGGCGATCAAGGTGATGCGGGCGGAGTTCGCGGTCGATCCTTCGTCGAAGGAACGCTTCTTCCGGGAGAGCCGCGCCTGCGCCCAGCTCCGTCATCCGAACATCGTCTCGATCCTCGACTTCAACGTCGACGCCGATGGCCGGCCGTTCCTGGTCATGGAACTGCTCAACGGCCGCAGCCTGCGCCAGGAGATTGCGGCGCGCGGAGCCCTGCCGCTCACTGAGGCCATCGCGACGATCACGCCCCTGTCCGCCGCGCTGCAGCTCGCGCACGACCGGGGCATCCTTCATCGCGATCTGAAGCCGGCCAACATCGTGCTGCACGACTTCGGCGGCGGCACGCGGGTTCACAAGATCGTCGACTTCGGCCTCGCGCAGATCCGCGAGGCCAGCGATGCGACCCGGCTGACGAGCGCGCACCAGTTTCTCGGTACGATTCCGTACGCTTCGCCCGAGCAGCTCACCGGTGGCCGCGTCGATGGGCGAGCCGACATCTACAGCCTCGGGGTCGTCGTCTACGAATTGCTGACCGGTCGGGTGCCTTTTCCGGGGACGGACGCCATGGCGGTCGTGACCGCGCTGCTGACGACCGCCCCCCCCTCGCCCAGCAGCCTGCGGTCGGATCTCCCGGCGTGGGTCGACGTCGTGCTGGCGCGCGCGCTCGCAAAGGAACCTGCGGATCGCTACGAGTCGATGACCGCTTTCGGCCGGGCACTTGCGGCACGGAACGAGGCCGAGCGGCCGACGATGAGTCTGGACACCGCCGGCACGTCGGGCGGCTTGCTGGCGACCTACGATGTCGGCCGAAAGCTCGGCGCGGGGCGCCTGGGCAGCGAAGTGTTCCTCGGCACGCATCGCGCGCTGGGCCATCCGGTCGCCATCCGCCTGCTGCGGCGGGGATCCGAGCGCAACTGGAATGCGGTCCGCGCTCGATTCCTTCGCGAAGCGAAGACGCTGCAGATCGCGCATCCGTCCATTCATCCAGGTCCGCGATTACGGCGAGGAAGGGGACCTGGTCTATCTCGTTACCGACTACATCGAGGGCTCGAGCCTGCGCGAAGTGCTGACGGCAGAAGGCGCGATGCCGTGGGAGCGGCTGCGGCCGTTGCTCGCGCAGATGACGGAAGCGGCGCGGGTGCTCCACCGGCGCAACGGCCTGTTGTGCGGCGTCAATCCCGACATCATGCGGGTCATGCCCGACGAAGACGGCGAGCGGCTGATGATCTCGACCGCGGGCATCTGGCAGGCGCAGGATCTCCTGGCGACGCTTGCGCGACCAGACGCTGCGCGGGACCGCGCTGGCAGACGTCGAGCTCCACTACGTTGCGCCTGAGCTGTTGACCGGCCGCAGCGCCGACGTGCGTTCCGACGTCTTCACGATGGGCGTGCTCGCCTACGAAATGGCGACGGCGTCGCTTCCCTACGACGGTGGGTCGATGCCGGCGCTCCTGGGTGCCATGCTGCGGGGTCGGCCGGCAAGTCCGCGGGATCGGCAGCCAACGCTGCCGGAGTCGGCTGCCGCCGCGATTCTCAAGGCACTCACGCCGGAACCCAGCGAGCGATTTCCCACCGCGCGCGAATTCGGCACGGCGTTACTGGGCTGATAGCCCTGGTCTTCTCGGAATCGCGATACCGGAAGTCAGCCGAGCACCACCTCCAGAAATCTCAGGATGTCGGCGTCTTCCTCGATCAGTTTGGCGACCGGCTTTCCCGCGCCGTGGCCGGCCTTCGTCTCGACGCGAATCAAATAAGGCCCGCCGGACCCGGCCGCCTGCAGGCGCGCGGCGAACTTCTTCGCCATGCCAGGTGCGACGCGGTCGTCGGTGTCGGCGGTCATCACCAGCGTCGGCGGATATCGGACGCCGGTCTGGAGATTGTGGTACGGCGAGTAGGCGTGGAGATACCGGAACTGATCGGGGTCGTCCGCCGAACCATACTCTGGAATCCAGAACCGTCCGACGGTGAAGAGGTGGTAGCGCAGCATGTCCGCCACGGGCACGCGGCAGATCACGGCGCCGAACAGATCCGGCCGCTGCACCATGACGGCGCCGACGAGCAGCCCACCGTTGCTTCCGCCTTCAATCGCGAGACGCGCCGGCCGGGTGTAGCGCTCCCGGATCAGGAACTCCGCCGCCGCGATGAAATCGTCGAACACGTTTTGTTTCCGCTCGAGCATTCCCGCTCGATGCCAGGTCTCGCCGTACTCGCCGCCGCCGCGAAGGTTCGCCAGCGCAAACACGCCGCCGCGATCCAGCCATTCGAGGAGCGCCGGATCGTAGACGGGCGTCCGATTGATGTTGAACCCGCCGTAACCACTCAGCAGAACCCTGCGGTCGCCGTCACGCGCGAGATCTCTGCGGTGGACGACGAACATCGACACCCGGGTGCCGTCCCGTGATGGATACCAGATCTGGTGTGTCTCTATGTCGCTCTCTTGGCCTCCGTGTTCGGAAGCGGGGAACCCCACGAGTTGTCCGCCCGCATACCGATAGGACACCGGTGGTGACGAGAATGAGACGAAGGTGAACAGGATCTGGTCCGAGTCGGGCTCGCCGTCGACGCTCGTGATCGATCCGATCCCCGGCAATGCAATTCCGCCAGCGGGTTCGCCGGTCAACGAGAACAGCCGCAGTTCATCGCTCGCGTTGTGCAGATAGATGGCCACGAGCCGATCGCGTGTCAGGACGACGCCAGACAGGCGATCTGATGTTTCCGCGACAATCTCGAGCAGCGCGGCGGTCGAGGGCTTCACGTCAGCTTCGGCTCTCCCCAGGTCGACAGCGACGATACGGCCGAACGGCGCGTCTTTGGTCGTGCGGAAGAACAGCCGGCCGTCGACCGCCTGGATAAACGCATACACGGCGTCGAAGCCGGTAAACAGCCGACGCGGACGTTCGTCGCCCGAGACGCGGTCGATGACGTACACCTCCCCCTCGTCGCTGGCCCCGCGCTGGGCGACGATGACGACGAAACGGCCGTCGCAGCTGACTTCGACTAATGGAATGACCTCCTTCTCGCCGGGCGTTTCGAAGACGAGACGATCGTCGCGCTGCGAATCGCCCAGCCGGTGAAGGTAAATCCGGCCGTAGTAGTGCTCGTCTTCCGCAGGCACCGAACCCGGTTCAGGAAATCGCAAGTAATAGAATCCCTGTCCGTCGGGCAGCCAGGCGACGCTGGCGAATTTGACCCATTCGAGCCGATCGGGGCGGTCGATCGTCGATTCCGTGTCGCGTACGTGGATCGTCTGGCGGTCGCTTCCGCCGCTGGACAGCGCGTAGGCAACGAGCGCGCCATCACCTGACGGAAACCACCCGGTCAACGCTGTCGTGCCATCCGCACTGAGCGCATTCGGATCGAGCAGCACGCGGGCCTTCAGATCGAGACCGTCCTGCACGAACAGGACGGCCTGGTTCTGCAATCCCGTGTTGTGCGTGAAGAAATAGCGCGCGCCGCGGCGCCTGGCGCCCTGCGTTCGAGGGTAGTTGAAATGCTTCGTCAGTCGCTCGACGAGCGCGTCACGCGAAGGACCGTCGAGCGCGCCCCGGGTGAGCACGTTTTCGGCCGCGACCCACGCCCGCGTCTCGGGACTGTCGGCATCCTCGAGCCATCGATATGGATCCGGCACCGGAATTCCGTGCAGCACGTCGACGACGTCCGATCCCCGGCTGACGGGATATGTGAACGAGCGGTCTGTCACCAGGTCCTTGGTCTCATCACCTACTATAATCGCCGGATATGACACGCCAGCCTGCCGCGCTGTTGACCGCGCTGGTGCTGCTCGCTGCGATCGCGGTGCCGTCGGCCCAGCCGCCGCTCTTCACCACGTCGCTCCCGAAAGAGGAGTTTGCCGCACGGCGCGCGAAGGTGCTGCAGCAGATTGGTGACGCCATGGTCGTCATCCAGGGTGCGACCGAGACGTCGTCGTATGAAAAATTCCGCCAGAGCAATCAGTTTTATTACTTGACCGGTGTCGAGACGCCCCGCGCCATTCTCGTGATCGACGGGCGGGCGAAATCATCGACGCTCTATCTGATTCCGACCAACCCGCAGATGGAACGCTCCGAGGGACCTCTCCTCAGCCCGGGGGCGCAGGCGGAGGAACTGACCGGGATCGAGCACGTGCTGCCGCGCGACGATTTCGCAAAGCTCGTCCCGACACTGGCGAACCGCATCGTCTATACGACGTTTCGAGGTGAGACGGGTGGCGCCGGCACGCCGGATCGCGAAGCCGCGCACGCCCGGGCGCGGGAGGCGGATCCGTGGGATCAGCGGCCGTCGCGGGAAGAGTGGTTCATGTCGCGGGTCCGCGCGAAGGCGGCCGGCATCGAGTTCATGAACCTGGATCCGATTGTGGACACGATGCGGATGACGAAGAGCCCGCGCGAGATCGCGCTGCTCCGGGAATCGAGCCGGATGGCCGGCCTGGCGATGATGGAGGCCATGCGCTCGGCAGAGCCCGGAATGTACGAGTACGAGATCGAGGCGATCGGCGATTACATCTTCAAGCAGCACAACGCCCAGGGGCCGGCGTACTTCGGGCTGGTGGCGACCGGTCAGAACGCATCGTGGCCGCACTATCACGCCGCGCAGGCGCAGCTCAAAGCCGGAGACCTCGTGCTCTTCGACTACGCCCCCGACTATCACTACTATGCGTCTGACGTGACGCGGATGTTCCCGGCGAGCGGCAAATTCACCGCCGATCAACGGGAGCTGTACGGGATCTATGTGAAGCTGTATCAGGCGCTGATGACCGCGATCCGCCCCGGCAAGGGCGCTGACATTCTGAAGGACGCCCTGGGAAGGATGGAGACCATCATGGCGTCCTACCAATTCAGCAATCCGAAGAATCGCGCCGCCGCCGAACGCTTCGTCGACGCATACCGACAACGCCTCGCTGACACGTCGCGGCCGGCGACGCTCGGGCATATGGTCGGCATCGAAGTCCACGACGTCACGGTGCCGTTTGACGAGTACAAGCCGGGCATGGTGCTGACGATCGAGCCCGCGCTGACGATCCCGGAGGATCGCGTTTACATCCGGCTGGAAGACATGCTGGTGATCACCGAGACGGGCTACGAGAACCTGTCGGCGTTCGTGCCCGTGGAGCCGGATGCCATCGAAAAGCTGATGGCGGAGCCGGGGATCGCCCAGGCGGTCCGCAGGACGCTGTCGACCTCCACCTCACGGTAGCCGGTGTGAAACGTCATCCGCTGCCGATTTTTCTCGCGGCAGTGTTTGCCGTGAAGCTCCTCGTTCTCTGGCAGGTCCGGGATCACCCGTTGCTCCAGGCCAACGGCGGGCTCGACACGACGATCTACACCAGCCTCGCCTCGAAAGTCGTCGGCGGCAATATCTCGCTCGCACCGGGCCTGTACTTCGTCTCTCCGCTCTACGTCTATTTTCTCGCCGCCGTACTCTCGATCGTCGATTCTCTGGCTTTTGTGCGTCTCGTCCAGATCGCGCTCGGGACGGCGGCGGTGGGGATTGTTTTTGTGGGCGCGCGAGCCTGGTTCGGCGACCGCGCGGCGTGGATCGCGTCGGTGCTGGCTGGCCTCACGGGTCTTTTTACGTTTCACGAGGTCCTGATCCTGCAGGCGGCGCTCGATCCTTTCCTCACTGCCACCGCGCTCACCACGCTGGCCCTTGGCTTGACCACCGGTCGTCGAGACTTGTGGCTGACGCTGTCGGGCCTCGCATTTGGCGTGCAGATACTGAATCGGCCGAACGTCATCATTCCCTGCCTGGCGGCGCTTGCGTTGTTGTCGATCGCACGCCGCTGGCGATCGGCAATCGTGATGGCCGCGGGACTGGCGCTCGCCCTGTCGCCGGTTGTGATCCGCAACGTGGTGGTTGCCGGCGACTGGTCCCCGGCTTCATCGCACGGCGGCTTGAACTTCTACATCGGCAACAACCCCGAGGCCAACGGCGCCTACCACATGGTGCCAGGCATCCGGCCAAACATCGCCGGGCAACAGGCGGACGCCCGACGCGTCGCAGAGCAGAGCGTGGGACGATCGCTCGATGATTCAGAAGTGTCGGCGTACTTCTACGGACTCGGGTGGACGTGGATTCGACTGAATCCGACGGATGCCCTCGGCCTGTTCATCCGCAAGCTGGCCTACACCTTCAACAGCGCGTACATCACGTTGAACTACAGCTATCCCTTCTATGCTTACGACGCGAGGACGCTGCTGGCGGTGCTGTTCGTCGGTCCGTGGCTGCTCATTCCGGTCGGGGTCGTCGGTCTCGCAATCGGCATGCCGGCCGGGCGCCGCTTCGAGTATCTCGTCTGGGCGTCATTCGTTCCGTTCTATGCGATGGCCGTCGCGATCTTCTTCGTCACCGAGCGCTATCGCCTGCCGATACTGGTACCGCTTTGCATGGGATCAGGGTGTGCCATCGATGCGATCATTCGCATCCGGGCGAACGCCGCCCGATTCAAAGGGTGGCTTCCTCCGGAGGTCTTCGCACTCCTTGCCATCATCCCACTCGCCATCCTCGTCAACTGGCCGGTTCACGTCGACGACGGGCGTGCAGAAGAGCGGACACGGATGGCAGAAGCACTGGTTGCCGCCGGTAAGTACGACCAGGCTGAAGAGTGGGTGCAACGAGCGGAGCAGAACCACCCGTCGCCGGGACTTCTGCACTTCCGCATCGGGCGCCTTTACCTCCGGAGCCGCAAGCCGCAGCCCGCGATCGATCATCTGAAGAAGTCACTTCAGATCAGTCCCAATCAACCCGAGGTCGACTACGCGTATGGGCAGGCGCTGGTCGACGCCGGACGATCGGCGGAAGCCATTCCACACTTGCAGAATGCGCTCAAGGCGGGTGTGCGGGTCGATCTCGCAGGCTACGATCTGGCGCGCGCGCTTGTCGCCACGGGCAATCGCGCCGGCGCGCTCCAGATTCTGCAGACCGTCAAGCCGGAGAATCCAAAGGACGCCGACAGCTGGGACGCGCTGGGACAGCTCGCGATGCAGCTCGAGTCGCCGTCGCTGGCCGCCGCATTTTTCAATCAGGCCATCCTCTCCGCGCCAAACACGCCCAAGCCTCTGGAGGACATCGGCCTGGCGCTCGCGATGATGGGACGCTATCCGGAAGCCATTTCGAATTTCCAGCGGGCCATTGCGCTCGATCCCACGAACGCCGGGACGCAACTGAACGTTGCCGTCGCCTATGCGGAGTCTGGACGGATTGCCGACGCGCGGGCGCATGCCGAGCAGGCGCTCCGGCTCAAGCCCGATTACGCCAAGGCGCGCCAATTCCTGTCGGCGCTCCCGCGCGCCAAATAGAAAGGCCCGGCAGGTCTGAACCCGCCGGGCCTCGGATCTCGGACCTCGGACCTCCGACCTCGGACCTCCGACCTCGGACCTCGGGCCTCGGATCTCGGACTAGAAATCTACGACAAACGTCAGATAAAGCCGGCGGGCCGGTGCCCAGGTGTTACCAGTCCCGAACAACGCGTTGGGGATCGTCGTCGGCTGCTTAGACGTGAAGTAGGTTGTCGCGCACGCGTAGTCGGTCCCGCAGAATGCGAACTCGGAGGCGGGCGGACGCACGCGCCCATCGTTGAACTTCGTGGTGTCCACCGAGAGCGCGGTCTGCGTGTCGAACAGGTTCAGCACGCGCGCTTCGATTCGAGCCGAGCGACTACCGAACGGCACCCGATAGGACGCCAGCAGGTCGACATTGGTCCAGGCGTCGTTGCGGTGCGCCCCGGCGGGCTCGAGATACCGGCGGAAGCCGTTGTCCCAGTCGCGCCCACGCGCCGACCACGGGGTGCCGCTCTGCGCACGAACGAACCCGCCCAGTGTCAGCTGTTCGAATGGCATGTAGGTTCCGAACACCTTCAGCACGTGCGGCCGATCCTGGGCCAGAGGACCGTCGCGGAATGGATCCTGGACGAATTCGCCGGGCCCATCCTGGATCGCCGAAGAGGTGTTGAAGACCGCGGCTGCGACGCCAGGCAGCGTCGAGTAATCGAGATCGAAGTTTCCTTCCAGCCGGCTCCAGGAGTAGCTGGCCGTCATGCTCCAGTGATTCGCCAGGCGCCGGTTCAATTCGACGGTCGCCGCCTTGTAGACGCGAGTGGCGTCGGGCAACTGGGCGGCGTGGAATGGACCGGTCGCAGGGAGCGACGCCGGGACGTCCTCGATGAAGTCGTTCGAGTTGCGGTAGTCGAAGAAGGCGTCCACCGTCCATCCAGTGACGATCGGCGTGGAGTATCCCGCCAGCACTTCGTCCATGTAGGTCGGGTTGAGTCCAGGATCGATCGTCTTCCCGGTCGTGTTTGCGTTGGGCAGATCGGAGAGGAGTGCGCCGGTGGTCCGGTCGAACAGCGCGATGTTCGTGAAGAGCCGTGCCGGCGCCAGCGACCGCGCGCTGCTCTTCTGATCCATCGCGTAGTAGCGGCCATAGTTCACGTAGAGTTTGTCGCCGGCGCCCTTCCGCAGGTTGTAGTTCACGCCAAACCGCGGCTGCACCTCGTCGCCGAAGCCGAAGGTCAGGAACGTATTCTCTGAGGCCAGCTTCTGGGCGAACTCGTCGCGGTTGAGAAGGATGCCGGCGTTCAGAACCAGCCGGGTGCCGATCGTGATGTCGTCCTGGAGGAACAGGCTGTACGTTCGTCCCGGTGAGATCTGCGATGGCTGCAGCGGGTAATAGACCGCCTGAATCTGGGTGCCGTTCTGGACGAACGTGATCGTCCCCCAGCCGTTCGCGTTCCGGGTGAGATTTTCCTCACCATTCTCGTAACCGAAACCGGCCTTCAACTGATGGCCGGCGCGGCCGGTCTCGAAAAACCTCGTATACGTTCCGCGGATCTCGTCGCGGCCATAGTTCGCGATGTTGTCCTTCAGGCTGGCCCCTCCGCGGTTCACGGCGACGGCGCCGGAGTTGTCGCTGAAGAAACCCATTGCCGCCAGGTTGTTCACCTCGAAGGTCGGCTTGAAGGGGAACACCGTCCGCGCGGTCGTATTCGAATTCTCCTCGCTGTGCAGATACCTGACGTCGATGATGGTGCCCGACTGTGGGAACCAGTTCCAAACGACGGTCGCAACCTTGTTGTCCCCTTCGGTGTCAGTCGCGGTTTCCGGCGTATCGTTCGTGCCGACGCCGCAGAGGGTGCATTTGTTCGGCCGGTAGCGGAAGCTGCCATTCAGGAACATCTGATTGTTCGGCTGCAGCGTCATCTTGCCGAAGATTTCGCGCTGAGTTTCCTTCTGGTCGGGCACCGGTCCGACGTTGTTCTGACGATCGGTCGTGTTCTGCGTAATCGTCATCCCCGACGCATACCAAAACGCACGGTTCTGGACCATCGGACCGCCCACGCTGAAGGCTCCGACATAACGGTCGACGGTGTTCGGCTGCTTCGTCGCCGTGTTGTTGACCAGCGTCGTCTGATCGGTGACGAACGACTGGGGGCGGAGTTCGACACGGCCGATCCCGCGCAGGTCGTTGGTGCCGGACTTGGTCACTGCGTTGGTGACAAAGCCGATCGCGCGGCCGAACTCCGCGGTCACCGCGCCCCGTTTCACGTTGAATTCGGCGATGTCGAGCTCGTTCACTTCGGAGCTCAGGTAGCCAAAACCCGGGTTCGTGATGTCGACACCGTCGAGAAGATACTTGTTGTCCTGCCGGCTGCCGCCGCCGTTCGGCGCGAAGCTGTTGTTCTCTGCGACGCCGGGGATGAGCTGAAAGAGGCCGGCATAGGTGCGCTGCAGCGGCAGGTTCGCAATCTCTTCCGCCTGATAATTGAAATTCACTTCGGTGGATTTCAGATCGACCGCGGGAGTCGCGGCGCTGATCGTCACCTCTTCCTTGACCTGCACACCCAGGACGAGCTCGACCTGCGTGTCTTTGTCCACTTCGACTTCGACCGGCCGCGTGCTCTTGCCGACGTCGGATTTCTCGACTTCCACCGTGTATTTGCCCGGCAGCAGCAGCAGAATGTTGTAGACGCCGTTGCTGTCCGTCTTCACCGTGCGTCCAGCGGGCATGCGCTCGCCGACAATCCTGACGATGGCATCCGCGACCGGATGGCCATTCTGATCGAACACGGCACCTGACACCGACCCGGTGTCTGCCGCCAGCACGCGAGCGGCGAGCCCGATCGACAGGGCGATCGCCATCACCAGCGGCCGTTTCAACACACTCATTCCAACCTCCAAGAGTCCCCGGGGATCGTGCTGGATAACCGGCCGATCGTAGCATGGGCGAGGGAGCTTCGAGGGGAGTCCGAGAACCTGAGAACCGGAGAACCTGAGAACCTGAGAACCTGAGAACCAGTTATGCGGAGCCGTTCGCGTGCACTGCCGCGCCGAGCAGGCCTGCTTCGTCGTTGAGAATGACCGCGACGGGTATCGTCGCCACGAAGTCGGCAAGCGGTTCCTTGGATCGGAAGGCGTCGAGAAACGCCCCCGCTTCGATGACGGGAAGGATCTTCGGCGCGATGCCGCCGCCGATGTAGATGCCGGCAGTGGCGACCGTTCGGAGCGCGAGGTTGCCGGCTTCTGCTCCATAAGCGGTGACAAACAGGTCCAGCGCTTCGACGCACTTCGGACAGCGGCGTTCCATCGCCGACTGACTGATCGCCCTGGGCAGATCGGCGGGATCGTCGACGTGCGTGATCCCGACGCAGAGCTGCTTCGGCACTTTCGCCGCAGGAGAGATGAATTCGGCGCCGCCGAACGACTGGTGGGTGAATTGATAGATGTTGACGAGACCCGGACCAGAGAGGATGTGCTCGACGCTGACGCGGCCGTATTCGCGGGTCAGCGCCGCCAGCATCTCAATCTCGCGCGGGGTGCGCGCAGCCCAGTCGGCATGTCCGCCCTCCGATGCACCCGCGATGAACCGGCCGTCGACGTTGAGCAGCAGCGCTTCGCCGAGCCCGGTTCCCGCCGCGATGACCGCGCCGTTTCCGGTGGGCAGGGTTACCCCTTGCTGAAGAACCGCGAGCTCGTCCCCTTCGAGCACTGAAACCGAGGTCGCCATCGCTTCAAGAATCGTTGAGGACGTGGACGTGGCGAAGACCCGCGCCCGGACCAATCTCGGAAGCGTCGACCAGCCACGGCACGTTCGTCATCCGCGCGACCTGATCGGTCACCGCGCCGGCGACACCGAACGAAGCGGCCTCGATGCGCTTCGGATCGACATTGTTGGCCTTCAGGAACTCGCGAATCATCGGGATGAGGCTGTCGTAATCGAGCG
Source organism: uncultured Acidobacteriota bacterium (assembly GCA_963755695.1). Classification (GTDB taxonomy): domain Bacteria; phylum Acidobacteriota; class Vicinamibacteria; order Vicinamibacterales; family 2-12-FULL-66-21; genus QHWT01. The sequence continues at coordinate 268,003 of CAVWLB010000001.1, forward strand.
TCGTGAACTCGCCGACCTCAATCGGCGTCGGCCGCTCGGGCGCACGATTGAACAGTCCGAGCAGCGTCTTGGTTCCGCCGATGTCTCCAGCCAGCAGCATCGGCCCCTATTATCTGGTCAATTGGCGATTTGTGATTTGGTGATTGTCATTGGGACCGTCATTTGAGGATCGGTTCGCCACGCGGGCGCCCGCAATTAGTAATTCACCACATCACCCATTCACCAAATTCTTGACTTTCGCCGCTTGGTGTCTCATCTTTGCGCCTTAATGACGTCGTCCACGTCCGAAGACGCGTTGCGCCGGCAGTTCTACGGCGCCCGCGATATTCGAGGCCTCTATCCCCGGATCACGGACAACCATCTCCGCTACCTGGAAAAATGGGGGTTGATCAGGCCCGCCGCCAACACCTCCAGCGAACGGTTTTACAGCTTCACCGACCTCACGACGATCAAGCAGCTCGCCTCGGAGCTCGAACGCAATGTGCCGCTGAAAACCGCGCTGCGCGGGCTCCTCGCCGAACATCAAGGTCAGTTGCAGCTGGATTTCCATGCATCCGGCAGCGCGCCGGCGAAGGTGGTGACGCTGCCCGCCCGTCAGGCGAAGCGCGCGCCGGGGCGCGCGGGGGTGCCGGCGGCGGCGAGCTCCGCGTCGTTCACGGATCCACAGGCGACGCTCGCGGCGAAATACTTCGTCGAAGGCTCACGCATGGACGACGGCGACCAAAAGAAGATGCGCAACGCCGCCAGCGCCTACCGCAAAGCGCTCGTCATCGATCCGAACCTGGTACCGGCGATCGTCAACCTCGCGAACATCCATTACGCGGGCGACGAGCTGATCGAAGCGCAGGCGCTCTACGAGCGGGCAATCAATCTCGATCCCGATTGCTTCGAGGCGCACTTCAACCTGGGCAACATCCACCACGACCTCGGACGTTTCGACGATGCGCTGGTGTGCTATCGGGATGCGGTGGCACTCAATCCGGGCTATCCGGACGCGCACTTCTATCTCGCGGTCACGCTCGAGAAGACGGGGCACTCGCCTGAAGCCAAGCCGCACTGGAAGACCTACCAGGAGCTGGCACCCAACGGTGAATGGATCGAGCTGGCGAGGGAATTCAGCGAATGAAAAGATGCCGGGTCTGACCAGCCTCCGCCAGGGCTGCGGCGGCGGCCGGCTGCAGGGGGCTTAGCCCCGCCGGCGCCATTTGTAGGGCCGGTCTTGAGACCGGCCGTTGGGGCGGGTCTTTAGCTCCGCCGGTTGCAGCCAGTTGTAGGGCCGGTCTTTAGACCGGCCGGCATTTGACACGCGTCAGTACGTATACTCCGACCGTTCCCGTTTCTTTGGTGTGCGCCGCAGCTTGTAGAAGCTGCACTCCGGGCACCACGAATCGGCTTTGAACCCTTCCTTGCCCGCGAAGGGCAGAACGTCGCGATGCGTGCAGAACTCGCCGTCCTCCGGCGTGGCCCGCCAGCGACACGACTGGAATTTCTCAATCGCTGGAGACTGCGCAGGCGATTCCACGGGCGCCGGAGACGGAGCCTCGGAAGTGGGAACGTCGGCAGAAGCCGGCGGTGCGCCGAACGAATTGGTGTTGTCCATCATCCCTGCAATTCAGGTCCGAAGGAACGCTGCAGCGCTTCGAGCGCGCGCAGCTCCTCGGGAGCGACCAGCGTCAAGGCAGTTCCCGTCGCTGCCGCGCGACCGGTTCGTCCGACGCGGTGCACGTAGGTTTCACGCGACGAGGGCACTTCAAAATTCACGACGTGGGTGATGCCATCGATATCGAGACCGCGTGCCGCGACGTCAGTCGCGACCAGCACGTGAAAGCGGCCGCTGCGGAATCCCTCGACCGCCTGTGTCCGCTGCTGCTGCGTGCGATCGGCATGCAGTGCCGCCGCGCGCAGTCCGAACGCCGCGAGCTTCCGCGCCAGCCGTTCCGCGCCACTCTTCGTTCTCACGAACACGAGCACGGGACCTTCGGTGCGCCGAAGAAATTTCGCCAGCCATTCGGTCTTCTGCGCGGCCGGAACGCTCTCGACGGTATGGGTAATCGACTTCGCCGGACCGGCTGAACCGATCTGCACGTACTTCGGCGTGCCGACGACCTCGGCCGCCAGGCGCATCACCTCGTCGGGCATGGTGGCGGAGAAGAGCAGCGTCTGTCGTTTTCCAACCGGCGGCAGCGTCTGCACGATGCGGCGGACGTCGGGCCAGAAGCCCATGTCCATCATCCGATCCGCTTCGTCGAGGACGAGCGTCTCCACGTGGTGGAAATTCACGGCGCCGTTCCGTTGATGGTCCATCAGCCGTCCCGGCGTGGCGACGACGATGTCGGCACCCGCGCGAAGCGCGCGCTCCTGCGCGTCCATCCCGACGCCACCGTAAACGGCGATGCTCGTGAGATCGGTGTGATACATGAAGCCCTGGACATCGTCTTCGATCTGGACGCACAGCTCGCGCGTCGGAGCCAGGATCAGCACGCGAGTGAAGCCGACGTCGGAAGGACTGGTCGCGCGCGCCTTCAAGAGACGATTGAGAATCGGAAGCAGGAACGCCGCGGTCTTGCCCGTGCCGGTGTCCGCGCAGCCAATCACGTCGTCGCCGGTCAGCGCGATCGGAATGACCGCACTTTGAATTGGCGTCGTGATCTCGAAGCCGCGCACGCGAACGCCTTCGAGCAGCGCCGGATCGAGGCCGAGCGAATCGAAGGCCACCGGCGACGGGTCGTAGTTTGCCTGCGGGCGGTCGAGCGTCTGCACGCGATGTGGCGCGTGCAAGCGGGGGGCGCTACTCGAGCGGCTAGGTCCGCCGCGCCGGCGTTGACGAGGCCGCGAGGTTCGGGTTGTGTGGGAATCCAAGAGTTTTAGCGAGCGCGGAAGGTGATGATGCCGCGGACGGGATCGTACGGCGAGACGCCGACGGTCACTCGATCACCGGGAACGACCTTGATTCTAAAGCGGCGCATCCGACCGCTGAGCTGCGCAAGTACTTCGTGTCCCTGGTCGCACTGCACGCGATAAAGCCCGCCGCTGTGAACAGCCACGACGGTACCCTGCACATCAATCAGATCATCCTTGCTCAATTGCTATCCTTTCAATCAAATATTGTGCCACGTTTGGGGGCGCATTGCAAACCGTTTGCCGCCACTTGATACTCTTGCGGTCCTCCGAGAGGTCGCCGCCAAGCGGCCTCCCGTAGCGCGCATCCGAGAAAGGTACGCTCTCTGCCAGACCGTCTAGAGGGCCCGGACCGCCCCTTCGACCTGCTTGGCGAGAGCCGCATAGTCGTGCCCCGTCAATGACATAGCGGCCCCGAACGCACAGCGTGCCCGACCCGCAGTTGGGAATCGCGCCGTGTGGTGAAGGATGCGATCGAGTCCCTCGAGTCGAACCGGCACGACCGGTACCTCCAGCCGTGATGCGATCATACCGATGCCGGCACGAAAGTTGTTGATTTCCCCTCGATCGGTGCGTTTCCCTTCCGGAAAAATCAGGACTGAGTATCCGGCACCCAGCAGGTCCCCCACGTAGCGCAACGTCTGCCGTGTGCCGGTCTCGCGTTGAGGCAGCGGAAACGCGTTGAAGAAGAACGCCGCGAGGTAATAGTTCAGGCTGTTGGTGAACCACGCCGCACGGCCGAACTGGTCGGGATAGAAGTGGGCCTTGAAGAATTCCTTGGCCATTGCCGGGGCCACGCGGTAACGCCAGTGCGGCGGCAGCGAATCCAGAATGACCGGCGTATCGAGGTGACTCTGGTGATTCGATGCGAAGACGACCGGACCGTCGATGCGTTCGAGATGATCGAGTCCCTCGACCGTCACGCGCGCGAAGATCCGTCCCGTGGGAAGGATCCACGTGGGAAGGCTGGCGCGCCGGATCGCGCGCACGGGGAGCGATCGATTCCATGACGGGAACTCGAAGATCGTGTCCTGGGGTCTGACCCCCGTACACTCGGACTGGGGTCTGACCCCAGAGCTGGCAACGTGGGGTTGAGTCTCGCTGGTCAGCGCCTCGAGATCGGCGACGGTCTTCGCCGCCGCGAACGACCCTTCCTCGACGGTGATCTGGAACGCCTCTTCGAGCGCCATCAACAGCTCGACGCGCTCGAGCGAACTCAATCCAAGCTCATCGACCGTCGTTGACGGCTCGATCGTCCGTCCAGGTGCAAAGCGCGCCAGAACGGACTGAACGTTACGTCCGCTGCCGGTCCCGGCCCGGGCTCCGATCGCAGCATGTTGACCGGTGATCCACTGCCGCAGCTCGCGACGTTTGAGCTTCTTCGTCCCTTCCGTCCGCGGGAGCGTACCGCTCGTCCAGACCGCAACTGCCCGCACCTTCTGATGATCGCCGAGCGTGGCATTTGCCGCGCGCACGATCGCGTCAGGATCGCTCCCGGGATCGAGCACCAGAACTGCCTGCACGCGTTCGGCCGTGCTGCCCGCGATGGGTGCTCCGACGACTGCCGCTTCTCGAACACCGGGTTGCAGGTTGAGCGCGCGCTCGACATCTTCCGGAAACACGTTCAACCCCTCCGGCGTGACGATCATCTCCTTCTTGCGGCCGCGGATGTGCAATTGCCCGGCGGCATCGAATTCGCCGATGTCGCCGGTATGGAACCAGCCGTCCCGAAACGCGGTCCGCGTCTCTTCGGGCGCGTTGAAGTAGCCGCGGGTCACGTTTTCTCCACGGACGAGAATCTCCCCGTCGTCGGCAATCTTCACCTCGACTCCGCCGATCGGTTTCCCTACGGCGCCGCGGGCCGCTCGTAGAGGGTGATTCAAGGTAACGATTGGCGCGGTCTCCGTCAGTCCGTAACCCTGGACCACGACGAAACCGAGACGCCCCCAGAACGCCTCGACGTCGGGATCGAGCGGCGCGGCGCCAACCACCATCGACCAGAACTTCAATCCGAACAAGCGATGCACGCGGCGGTAGTGCCACCAGCGGCGCGCCCAGTGCATGCCCGCCGGCAGCGGCGTTGCGGTTTCCGGTAGAACGCGAATCACGTGGTCGCGGAGCACCTCGAGGATCTTCGGGACCGACACCAGCACCGACACCCGCCGCTGACGAATCTGACGAATGATGTCTTCGGGCGCGTAACTCCGGGTGAACACGACGACGCCGGGGAGCATCGGCGGCACGAACGTGGCCATCGCCTGTCCGAACATGTGACTGAGAGGCAGCAGGTTGAGGAATCGAATCGGGCTGAACAGGCGGATGTACTTCCGATACTTCGTAACTTCACGCTCGATGGGGACGATGTTCGCCAGAATGTTGCGGTGTGTGAGAACGACGCCCTTGGGATCGGCGGTAGCGCCGGATGTGAAGATGATTTCGGCCGTGGTATCCGGCCCGATTTCCAAGGCTGGAGATCCGAGGTCCGACATTCGGGATCCGGCCTCCGGCCGACTCTTACTCGGGGAGGCTTTCGCCTTCAGCTGGAAGATTTCACCGAGCCGCCAGACGTGTCCGGCCGAGCCCAGCGCGTCGACGTCGACGACATCACCGACGAGGATCGCTTTTGCGTCGACAATTCCAGCGACCGTCCGGAGGAACTCGGGCGAAGCGCGGTAGTCGATCGGGACCAGCACGACCCCGCCGAGCAGCGCGCCCCACAGGCTCGCGACCCACTCGGGTCGGTTCTCGCTCCAGATGGCAACGTGTTGGCCGCTCGCGATCTGCGCCTGGCGCAACCGATTGGCGAACTGCTGCGCCGCGCTGACCAGATCCGCGTATGACCACGACCAGGTGCGATATCCGTCGTCGTAGGTGAGGAAAATGGCGCGGGCGGTTCGCGGATTGGAGGTCACGTCGGCGAGAAAATCAATCAGCGTGCGTCGCGTCATCTCTCGGTGAATTATGATGGAAAGCCCATGGCTCTTCCGCCGGTTTTTGCGGCCAGCGCGCTGTACGACAATCTGCTGCAGGCGGCGCTCCGGCAGTTCTTCGATCGCGCCACGTTCGAGACCGAGCCAATCCCGTCGCTTTCTTCCGACGGCCGTCTCGCGATCGAGCCAACCGGCGATCCCTCCGTGCTCTCGGTGCGATGGTTCGGCACGCGCCACGTGTTGCACGTGCCGGCGTCGCGTCCGTTCACCTCACACGAGGTGCGACTGGCGCGCGCCATCGGGGCGGTGCTCGCCGCGCGCTATCGCGCGATCTTCGATCCCAAGCAGATGCTCGAGCGCGGCGACCTGTTCCGCGGCGCTATCGAGGACCGCTACATCGCGGCGTTTCTCGACGAGGGCTCGTACGTCCAGTCCACCGAGCAAAAGCGCGCCGACCTGGTTGCCGGCGTAATCGAGGTGTTGCGGGTGGCGGCGCTTTCGAGTTATGAAAACCGCGCGATCTCCTCGGGCGTGCTGCTGCTCGACGGCCAGGTCGATCCCGCCCGCATGCGGCATGCCGACGATGCGCAGGCCTATCGCTACACCCAGGCGCTGACCGGCGTGAAGAGCTTCTTCCGCGTGTGTGACGGCATCCAGACGCAGTTTCTGGTCAACGGCGACGGGCTCGTTCTCGACATCGTCGATCTCTCCCGCTGGAGCCGCGAGAGCGGCGCTGCCGCCCGAATGGGGGTCACGTGTCCGGCGCCATATCGGTCGCACGCGCAGGCGACGGCGGGTAACCGCAACATCTCGGTCGTGCTGAGTCCGAATCACGAAATCAAGGTGTTCGCCGAAGGCGTGCAGATGTTCAGTTTCAGCAACGCTCGATGGCACCTGCTGGACATCGATGCGAAGCACCAGTTGTGGGCGAATGCCGTCGGCAACCCGTTGCTCGCGGAACGGCTGCTCCAGACCGCTCTCGATCTTGCCGACGCTCGACAGGGAGCGCTCTTCGTCGTGCTGCGCGATCCTCCGGCGTCCTTGCCGCTCCTGGTCGCGCCGGCAGATCAGCTCGATTCAGTCCTTTCAACATCGTCAACCGGCGCCGCTCCAAACCGAACGCAGATGATGTACATGCTTCGCGGCCAGACGGCCATGGCGATCGACCCGGCCGTCCTGGCCGGCCTTGCGCGGATCGATGGTGCGGCGGTCATGGACACCTCCGGACGGATTCTGGCAATTGGCGCCATCCTGCTGCATCCCGAGCCGGTCGAGCCGCATTCAACGCTGGCGGTGGAAGGAGCACGGACGACGGCGGCGATGGCGGCTGGACGTTACGGACCTGTCCTCAAGGTGAGCGAAGACGGCCTGATAACTTTCTACGATCGCCAGGAGCGGATTTGGGATATCTAATTCCGGGCTCTCGCGGGGTTCCGAGGTTCTCATCAGCTTCGAAAGGTTCGAAGGCGATGCGCATTTTTCTTACCGGTGGAACGGGTTACGTGGGCGGCGCCGTGCTGGATGCGCTCTTGCGCGGCGGGCACAAAGTCGATGCGTTGGTGCGCAACGGCCAGTCAGCGGCGATCGTTCAGGCACGCGGGGCAACGCCGGTTCTGGGCGACCTGCTCGAGCCGGCCACCTGGCGAGATGCGGCGGCAGTCGCCGACGGTGCGATCCACGCTGCGGCCGCATATGGTCCCCGCGCCCGCAAAGTGGATCAATCTGCGGTCGAGGTGCTTACGTCACTTCCGCCTAAGGACGGCCGCTTCATCATTTACACCTCGGGCGTCTGGGTGCTCGGTCCGGCGCCCTCAGGCGCGGACGAGTGCGCTGCCGTAAACCCGGCGGAGCTCGTATCCTGGCGTCCGACGCACGAGCAACGCGTGCTCGACACCAGTTCCACCGGTGTCCGGGCAGCGGTGATTCGTCCCGGCATCGTGTACGGCGGCGGGCGGGGCATCGTCGGCGGTATCTTCAAAGACGTCGCAAACGGTCTCGTCCGCGTCGTCGGCAGCGGCGACAATCACTGGCCGCTCATCTACGATCGCGACCTGGGAGAACTCTATCTTCGCGTCGTAAACAATCCGTCCGCGTCGGGCGTCTACCACGCTAACGACGAGGGGGACGAGACGGTCAACGACCTCGTGGACGCAATCGGCGCGCACGCGCAGATCCGGCCAAGCGTTCGGCACGTTCCTCTGCCGGAGGCCCGGCAGAAGATGGGACCGTATGCGGATGCGCTGGCGCTCGACCAGATTGTTCGCAGCCCTCGCTCGCGCGGCCTCGGATGGGCGCCGACGGTGCACTCGGTGTCGGGCAACGCCGCCCGGCTGTTCGACGAATGGCGCCGCGGCCCTGAGGCGGCCTGATCGATTGACGGTTGCACCGGTTCCTGCCGCCGAACGCGAATCTCGAAGGTGGCTGCCACTTCCCGTTAGGAGACCTGCGTTCAGGAGGATAGATGCATCGATTGGTTCTTGCCTTGGCGGGTGCCCTGAGCGCGGCGGGTCCGGCCGCCGCCCAAAACGCCCCGGCCCTCGATCCGCACGCCACTCACGCGATGGAGCACCAGGCTCCCGCCGCCGCAACGCCGCGCAACGACCAGCTGCCGCCTGACGCGGACGCCGCTGCGGGACAGCTCAAGGGATCGCCTCGGCATGCCGAGTGGGTCGACGTCAAGAACGGAGAAGGCACACCGATCAAGTCGTTCGTGGTGTATCCGGAGCGCAAGGACAAGGCGCCGGTCGTCATCGTCATTCACGAAATTTTCGGACTGAGCGACTGGGTGCGCGGTGTCGCGGATCAGCTTGCGAAGGAAGGCTTCATCGCGATCGCGCCAGACTTTCTGTCGGGCAAGGGACCGAATAGAGGCGGAAGCCAGGAACTCGGGTCGCAGGGCTCGACGCAGGCGATTCGCGATGTGACACCGGAGGATACCGTCAAGATTCTCGATGCCGTCCGTTCGTACGCGCTCACCATTCCGTCGGCAAACGGCAAGGTCGCGACAATTGGATTCTGCTGGGGCGGTGGAACCAGCTTCAGGTACGCGCTGAATCAGCCCGCCCTGGACGGGGCGGTCTCGTATTACGGTCCGATGCCTGCCGATGCCGCCGCCTACGAAAAGGCCAAGGCGCCAATCCTCGGGCTGTACGGCGGCAACGACAATCGCGTGAACTCCACGATTGATCCAGCGAAAGCGGAACTCGCGAAGAAGCACGTGACCTACGAACCGCACATTTTCGACGGGGCAGGGCACGGATTCCTGCGTCAGCAGTCAGGGTCCGACCAGGCGCCAGGCAATATGAAGGCAACGGAAGAAGCCTGGCCGCTCACGCTCGAATTCTTGCGCCAGCACACAAAATAGACTTAAGGCTGAAGACTCAGGGCTTCAGCCGGCTCAGGGCCAGCCGAGGACGAACCTGAGCCATGAGCGATAGAGCCGAGAGTCGCCACTGAGCCCTGAGCCCTGGGTCATTTTTTCAGCGCAGTCCGATTCCCGCGCTCAGGACCATCAATGTCGTCTGCGGCTCCGCGACGCCATTTTCCGGCGTAGTGGACGGCGACGCCACGGAATACCACCGTATCTCGACCGAGAATGCCATGTGGTGGTTGGTGAACCATCGCGCTCCCGCCCCGTAATTGAGCGTGTTACGGCCGGGCGCGTCGCTCACGGGCGCGTCTTCGCGGTCCAGATACAGCTTTGAACGGCCGATCCCGCCGCTGATGTAGCTCCACCCGTTGCGGTGGCCGAAGTTGAACGAGAGCTGCGACGAAAACTCGCTGAAGTGGCGCCTGACGACAGGACTCGGAGGAGCGGTCGCTGACGTTTGCTCTACGGTGCGGCTGGCGCTGGCAATCAGTCCCTCGCCTCCCAACCCAAACGTGATGCCCTTGAATCGCCATGGATACCAGTGCACGCCGCCGCTCAATCCCACGGTTCGTTCCGGGACGTTGGCGGTGGCGACGCCGAGATCTGTGGCGACCGATGGCTCGACCTTGTGTCGACCCAGCATTCCGCGCACGTCGGCCGCGAACGGCCCGATCGGTTGTTGGGTTTGTGCGCTGGCAAACGCCGGAAAGAGCAGCAGCAGCGGAAGCACCAGGCGCAGGACGATCGTCCTGCAGATCTCAAACATGCGTTTCAGTATAGCTGCCTCTCCCGCGCGAGATCGCGGGCCAGGGCCAGCGCCTGTTCGAACGTCGTGACGCTTCCGTCGAGTTGCCGCTCGTAGACCTGGCGCAGCACTTCACCGATGGCCGGCCCGGGGACCGCGCCGAGCTCCAACAGATGTCGTCCCTTCACGAGCGGGTCGGGTGGTGCGTGCTCGACCCCGAGATCGCGCGCGCGCGCGAGGAACCGGTCCATTGCGGAGCAGTCAAAGCCTCCGCCACGTCCTTCGCAATCGGCCCTGGCCACCCGTGCGAGCAGCTCGAGATCGACCTTCTGCGCCAGCCTGCGGAAGGCACCATCGCTGACCGGCGGCTCCGCCTTCATGAACATGCCAGGTTTCAGATGATGTGCGACGATTCCGAGTACCTCGCGCCGCACATCGTAGTTCTGGATCGAGTGAATGTTCAGCCGGTCGAGCAAGGACGTCGCCGGCGGCACCCCTTCCGATTCATGGTCGAGCGATCGGATACGACCGTCGATGAATGCGGTGGTTGCAGGCTTTCCTAGATCGTGACAGAGAGCGCCGAGCATCACCGTCAGCTGTTGCGGATAGGGCAGATCGTCGACGCGGGCGCGCGCCTGGTCGATCACCAGCAGCGTGTGGACCCACACGTCTCCTTCCGGATGCCACTCCGGCTCCTGCGGACAGCCGACGAGCGCGTCGAGCTCGGGGAACAGGCGTTCGATGACGCCGAGGTGCAGCGCGAGCGAGAATCCTATCGACGGCCGCGCCGCGCGCAGCAGCAGCTTCTCGATCTCTCCCCAGATTCGCTCCGGCGGCAGGTCGTCGAGCGGAATCCGCCGGCACAGTTCCGCGCTCGCCGGCTCCAGCGTGAACTCGAATCGCGCGGCGAACTGGATGGCTCGCAGCACGCGAAGGCTGTCCTCCGCAAAGGTGCGCGAATCAACCACGCGAAGGAGCCGGCGCTGGATGTCGCTCCGTCCATGGAACGGGTCGATGTATTCGCCGGTGAGCGGGTCCCAGCCGATTGCATTGATCGTGAAATCACGGCGGCGGGCGGCCGCCTCGAAGGAGAGCGACGGATCGCCGGTAACCTGGAATCCCTTGTGGCCGCGGCCGATCTTCGACTCTCGCCGCGGCAGCGATACATCGAGGCCGGCCACCTTGTAGACGGTAAAGCTTTCTCCGACGGTGTTGACCGGCCCGAATCTCTTGCAGCACCCGCTTCAGCCCGTCCGCATCAATGCCGAAGACTTCGATGTCGATGTCCTTTGACGGGTGGAGCATCAGCCGGTCGCGGACCCAACCGCCGACGATGAGACCGCGTCCGCCGTGACCGCGGACGAGGCGTGCGATACGAATCGCGGCGTCGAGTGGTTCGTCGAACGTGCTCACGGCGTCGACTCACGGACGACTCGGAATCCGTAGTCGGTGTAGCGGAACGACGGATCGAGCTTGCTGCGCGCGGCGCAGCGGCTGATGGTTACCGCGTGACGCCAGGATCCGCCACGCGAAGCGCGTCGCAGGCCGCTCAGCGGTCCGCGCGGGTTTCGTGCGGGCGAGAAGCGTAGTAGTCCGCGGTCGTGCCAGTCGGCGCACCACTCGTGGACGTTTGCCGCGATGCCGAACAGGCCGAACGCATTGGGCTCGCCAAGCGTCACCGGCCATGGTCCCTCGAGCGGCCCGCGTCCGTCGTCGGGAATCCACGATGGAATCGTCGTCGCCCCACGGGATACGCTTCGGCCACACGGTCGCCGCGCGCGGCGCGCTCCCATTCGGCCTCCGTTGGAAGCCGGACGCCGTCGCCGTTGCGCGTGCGCCACTCGCAGTAAGCGACCGCGTCGTCCCAGCTCACGCCGACTACTGGTAAATCCGCCGCCGTGAATGCCGGTGCGTCCCAGTCGCGCGGCCGCGCGATGTCCGGTCGCGTCGAGGAAACCGTCGGTACTCGCCGCGCGTCACCGGGAAGATCGCCATCCTCGAAGGCGTCCACGTGCACGTCATGCACCGGCCGCTCATCGTCTTGTCCCCGGTCGCTCCCCATGAGGAATGCGCCGGCCGGCACCTCCGCGAACTCCCGGGCCATTCACACCGGCCCGTCCGAACGATGCGCCGAGGCGGCCTCGTCTCTGCGGCGGCCATACTTTCGGACCATCCGATCCGTGAATGCGGGCGCGACGATGTTGAGAACGGCAAGCGCGCGGGATTTGGCGTGGGGATAGACCTCGGCACGCGGGTGGCGTATGCAGCCGGCCACTGCCTCCGCGACCTCGTCAACGGACTGCTTCGGACCAAGGCCGGCAACGGTGTGCCCGTAGTCGCGTCTCATCGCGTCGTGAAATTCCGTTCGCGTCGAAATGGGATAAACCGAGCTCACGTGGATGGCAGTGCCGGCAAACTCGCTGCGCAGCGACTCGGCGAGACCCGCCTGCGCCGCCTTCGTGGCGCTGTAGCCGCCCATGAACGGAATGCCCCGGCGGCCGACGATCGACGACACGAAAATGAGGTGACCCGAGTGCTGTGCGCGAAAGATCGGCAGCGCCGCGCGTGCGCCCAGGAACGTGCCCATGTAGTTCACGTCCATCATGTGCCGCATGATGTCGGCCGGTGTCTCCTCCAGCGTTCCGTAGTAGCCGAAACCGGCGTTGCAGATCATGATATCGAGTCGGCCGAACTCTGCCTGTGCGCCGTTGACGAATCGGAGGTTGTCCGCTTCCCGCGTGACGTCGATTTCTATCGCGAGTGCGCGACCGCCGGAGGCTTTGATCTCGCCGACCGCCGTTTCGAGCCGGTCGCGACGCCGCGCGCCAAGGACGACCGCCACCCCTTCGCGAGCGAGCCGCCTGGCGCAGGCGAGCCCGATCCCTGACGAGGCGCCCGTGATCGCAGCCACGCGGTTGCTCAGCGACGACATCTGGTGGAGTGTCTCCTCGGATTGCGTACTCGACCGCATTATTGCGGCCGGAAGATCGTGGACGAAACGTCATGACTCGACCCGTTCACCGCATGCGTCGAGTAGCTAACGATACTATGATGTCGGGCGGCGAAAACTCTGCACCGGAGACCACGAGTTCCGCACCTAGCGGTGGCGCTGCACACATGTCCTCCGAACCCGTCATTGCTCTTCTGCGCAATCTTGTTGCGATCAACTCGGTGAACCCCTCCCTGGTGCCTGGCGCGGCCGGGGAAGGAGAAATTGCGGCCGCCGTCGCGGCATCCATGCGGCAGATCGGAATGGACGTCGAGGTGGACGAGGTTGCCCCGGGGCGGCCGAATGTCGTTGGCGTGCTGGAAGGACGGTCAGCGGGCCGGTCGCTCATGTTGTGCGGTCACACCGACACGGTAGGCGTCGATGGGATGGCCGCGCCGTTCGATCCCGTGGAACGGAACGGACGACTGTACGGCCGCGGTGCGCAGGACATGAAGAGCGGCGTCGCGGCGATGATCGACGCGGCGCGTCTGGTCGCGCGCACGGGTCTTCGCGCCGGACGCCTCCTGGTTGCCGCGGTGGTCGACGAGGAATACGCGAGCATTGGCGCCGACGCACTGGTCGCGCGCTGGCGAGCGGACGGAGCGGTCGTGACCGAACCGACCGATCTCGAGGTTGCCGTCGCGCACAAGGGCTTTGCGTGGTGCGAGGTCGAAACCCGCGGACGGGCGGCGCACGGCAGCCGGCCGCGCGAAGGGCGCGACGCGATCGTCCGCATGGGGCGGGTGCTGCATGCCCTCGAGGCGCTGGACCGCGATCTTCAGGCGCGCGAACCGCACGCGCTCATGGGCACCGCATCGCTTCATGCGTCAATCATTGCCGGCGGACGCGAGCTGAGCAGCTATCCGGATCGCTGCGTGCTGCAGTACGAACGGCGCACGATCGCGGGCGAAACGGCCGCCATGGTGGAGCAGGAGATGGCGGATCTCATCGGCACGCTGCACGCGGGCGATCCCGACTTCGAAGCCACCGCCCGCATGACCGTGACGCGTCCCGCCTACGAAATCGCGCGCGACCATGCCCTGCCCCAGGCGCTCGCGCGCGCGGCCACCCGCGTCTGCGGCGCCACCGTTCCCTTCAGTGCGATGACCTTCTGGACCGATGCGGCGGCGCTCGGGAGCGCCGGCATCCCATCGGTGCTGTTCGGCCCCGGCGGGGCAGGTCTGCACGGTACCGAGGAATACGTCAACGTCGCGGACGTCCTGCGATGTCGTGATTCGCTGGCGCTGCTGGTGGAGGAATGGTGCGGATCGAAATGAACCGAGTCAATGCCTGATGCCCAGCGTCGAACGCTCGGTTCGTTGCGGCACAGCATTGACTCGCGGGAACCGCAGGCGGCCGGCGCGAACCTGGAGGCTCGTCGAGTGCGGACCGCTGGTCTAGTGCGCGGAGAGGCCCCCGCGCACTACGGAAGGGAACAATCAGGCCGATTTGCGGAGCACCAGACGCTTGGTCGCGAGCAAATGACGCCGCGGGTCTCCATCGAACCGCCGGCGCGGCGCGCGTTCGTTGATCTCCCAGCCCGGGCTGTCGTGGCCGCACGACGTGCAGCGCATCATCACCCGCTTGCCTTCGAAGTGCAGGACCGTGTCGTGGCCGCGTACGCCGCAGAGCAACTGGCCGAGGCGTCCCATGGCGCGATAGATGAGACTTTCACCGGTGGTCCTGTGTCCGTTGAATTCCGCTCTCGCCGCGAGCCGCTGGGGATAATTGGTCACCATTGGACATTCACCCTTTCTAACCCACTTAGGACGCCTGCCCTTACTCGACCGTCCCGTTCGCTTTCCGGGCTCAGGAATATCAAACGATGTGCCACCGGGAAATGGCAGAGGTAAGCCCCACAGAATTGGGCATTTACCAGCAATTCGAGGGTCTGACCCCGGTCCTGGCTGTGTAGTCCCGGCGGACTTCCGGATCGATAGGTCGATTTTTTGGCTACTTCGAAGGTAGTGTCCGGCCTACACGTGGCGGTCGCGGAGCGCTGCGCGGATCACGAAACCGACGTTCGCGGGCCGTTCGCCCAGGCGGCGCATGAAATACGGGAACCATTCACGTCCGAACGGAACATAGACGCGAACCCGATGACCGTCCCGGGTGAGCGAGGACTGAAGGTCGCGTCGGACTCCGTACAACATCTGGAACTCGTATCGATCGCTCGGAATGCCGTGCTCGCGCGCGAAGGCTCGCGTTTCGTCGATCATCGCCGGATCGTGTGTGGCAATGGCGGGGTAGTGTCCGTCGGTCAGTAACCGGCGCATGATCCGCACGAAGGCGGCGTCGACGTCCGCCTTCGCTTGATACGCGACGTTCTTCGGCTCCTTGTACGCTCCCTTCACCAGGCGCACCCGCGCGCCGAGTGCGTTCATTCTGACGGCATCCGCGTCGCTGCGCAGGAGCGCGGACTGCAGCACGATCCCCACGTTGCGGTAGCCCTGCTGCCACATCGTCTCGAACACGTCGAGCGTGACCGCGGTGAAGGGGGAGTTCTCCATGTCGATCCGCACGAAGAACGACTGCGCGGCCCCGGCATCGAGGATGCGGCGCAGGTTGTCGACCGAGGTGGCGCGATCGATCGTCAGGCCAAGCTGGGTCAGTTTCAGCGAGATGTTGCGTTCGATTCCCGAGGCGGCAATCTGTTCGAGAAGCCGGAGGTACGCGCGGGTGGCGGTATCCGCCTCGGCGATGGTCGCCACGCTCTCTCCAAGGTAATCGAGCGTGACGAGCAGTCCGGCCGCCTGGATTCTCCGCGCCGTCGCAATCGCATCCTCGATGGTCTCGCCGGCAATGAACCTGTGCGCGAAGCTCCGCTCGTTCCGCATCCCGTAGCGCGACGCGAGGCGTTTGAGCTTCTGACTTCCGGCGAGTGACTGGAAGAAAGCTTTGGAAACGGCGCCGATCATCAGTGGGTGCGGAGCGGGCGTCGCGGGGCGGTCAGCAGGTGCTGGATCGTTCGCGCGTAGTAACGAAGCACGGTACGCTCGCGGACGCGGAAACGCCCGCCGCGTTCGAGATGGATCACGTTGCGGTCCGCGAGCGCCGGTGCGCCGAGTTCCACCGCCTCACGGCCGCTCTGCACGCCGAGGTTGGCTCCGACCTGCCGCAGCGTTTCGATGATGGCGTCGGCGCGGCCCTCCAGGTCCCGTTTGCGTGATCGATGGCCGCATTGCCGACGCGACGACCGCCGTCGGCAGCACTTTGTGCAGCTGGCCGATGGCGTCGCGAGTCTGATGCGCGAGCGCCATCACGTCGCGCCGCGCCTCGGGGTCGTAACCGGCCAGGGGAATCGGCGCGCCGAAGGTGACAAAGGCGCGAGACTGGTAGCCCACCGCGTATCGCACCATCTCTGCGACCTCGCGACCGAACGGCCGCTGCCGACGCTTGGTGCGCCTGGTGGGCGAGGATGTGATCCTCGAGCACCAGGTCGTAAGCGACCGCAATCGGAACGATGACCGAGTTCGCCCGATCGGCCTGCAGTGTGGCGTGCAGCAGTCCGGTCTTCGGCGCCTTCAGCTCGCCGGTGTAACTGCGCCCGCCTTCGATGTAGAAGAGCAGGTCGTGGCGCTGGAGCAGCTCCGCCACGTATGCCTTCAGCGTGACCAGATAGGCCGGGTCCTTCGTGTTTCGGCGAATGGGGATCGCGCCGGTGACATGGCGGTGCAGCAGGCCGAGCGGGCCGCCGAACAGGTTGATGCCCGCAGCCGTCACCGGCGGGCGAATCCCGTTGTCGTCGAGCACCAGCGGCTCGACCAGGTAATCGAGATGGCTCTTGTGGTTCGAAATGTAGATCACGCGCCCGGCGCGTGTCGCCTTCTGGGCGATGTCGACGTGTTCGTCGATGCGCTCGATCTTGCGGAGGATCGGGTAGAGCGGATGCTTGAGCGCGCGGTAAATCGGGTAGCGCTGCGTCGTCCGGAGCTCGTCGAGATAGGCGTGGATCCGCTCGCGTGCCTCGAGCTCGCTCTGCCCGTGGCCGCCGCGCAGGTAGCGGGCGACGTCCTTCCTGCGCCAGCACCGCCTGGGTGATGTCGTCGGGCAGCACCGGACAAACTATACCACCTACTTCTCGACCTCTTTGCAGACGGCATCGGTGAACTCGGTTGTCGTGGCGGAGCCTCCCAAATCCCGCGTGCGGACTCGTCCCTCCTGCAGGACGCTGGTCAACGCCGCGCGGATCCGTTCGCGCACGCTGGCGCTCGCCGATGTGATCGAGCATCAGCAGGCCGGACAGCAGCAACGCCGTCGGGTTCGCCAGGTTCTGGTCGGCGATGTCGGGAGCGCTGCCGTGGACCGCTTCGAAGACCGCCGCGTCGGCTCCGAGGTTCGCTCCGGGAACGACCCCGAGTCCGCCCACCAGGCCGGCGCACAGATCCGAGACGATGTCGCCGTAGAGGTTCGGGAGCAGCAGCACGTCGAGCTTCTCCGGGTGCATCACCAGATGCATGCACGCCGCGTCGACGATGCGTTCGTCGTAGGTGATGTCGAGTGAACTCGCGCGAGACCTTCCGGCGAGCTCTCGAGAAACAGCCCGTCACTGAGCTTCATGATGTTCGCCTTGTGGATGGCGGTGACCCGCTTGCGGCCGAAGCGTGCGGGCGTACTCGAAGGCGAACCGAGCGATGCGCGTCGAGGCGCGTCTCGGTGATGATCTTCAGGCTCTCGACGATGCCCGGGCACGATCTCGTGCTCGAGCCCGGCGTAGAGGTCCTCGGTGTTCTCGCGGACGATCACCAGATCGACGTTCTCGAACCGGCTTGTCGACGCCGGGAAGGTTCCGAACCGGCCGCAGGTTGGCGTAGAGATCGAGCGCCTTGCGCAGGCCGACGTTGACGCTGGTGAACCCTTCGCCGATCGGGGTGGTCACCGGCCCTTTGAGCGCAACCTTGTTCCGCTTCACCGATTCGAGCAGCTCCGCCGGCAGCGACTGCCTTGTGCTGCTTGAACGCCAGCACACCCGCGTCGTGGCGCTCCCAGTCGACCTGCAGGCCGGCTGCATTGAAGATGCGAAGGACCGCCTCCGTGACTTCCGGGCCGATCCCGTCGCCGGGAATGAGAGTGATGACGTGCGACAAAGGTCGCCTACATTCCTTCCGCGAGCCGCTCGGCGAGGAGCGACGCGATGGGTTCGAGCAGCGCGCGGTCGCGTTGTCCGAACGCCGCCGCCCGATCGCTGTCGATATCGATCTCGCCGAACACTTCACCGTCCTGCATGATCGGCACGACGATCTCCGACCTGCGTTTCGATGCTGCACGCCAGATAGCGCGGGTCCGCGTTCACATCGTCCACGACGATGGTGGCTTTCTCGGTCGCGGCGGCGCCGCAAATGCCCTGTCCGAGCGGAATCCGCGTGTGCGGCGAGGGCTTGCCCAGGAACGGCCCGAGCACCAGCTCGTCGCCGTCAACGACGTAGATGCCGACCCAGGTGTAATCGGGCACGCCGTCCTTCAGCAGACGGACCGTCTGCTTCATCGCGGACTCGGCGTTGGGCGCGGCCGCGATGGCGGAGCGCAGCGCCGGCAACAGTTCATCGCGATCGATGTCCGTCATTCTTTGAGCTCCCAGTAGATGAGGGCGAGTCCGCCAAGAAGCGGCACCAGCTGGAGACCTGTCGATAACGCGTGCAGGCGGCCGAACTCCAGCCGGCGTGGATCGTCGGCGGGAAGCCTGGAGGGTGCGACGCTGATGTCGTGTTGCAGCCGGGTGATGCGCGCCGGCGACGAACCAGCCGCTGTAGACCGTGGCGAGAAGCATGAGCAGCGCAATCGCGAGCCGCCAGCCGAAACGTTTGGGTCGGGGGCCGAGAACACCGCGCACCAAGAGCGTGACAAGGAGCAGCCCACCGGCGGCGTAGGTGACCAGGTGAAAGCGCCGCAGGGTCTCGCCGAAGACTGCGCCAGCGAGCAGCCGGCCGTCGGCCGCCTCGCGGGCCGACAGGACGTCGAAAATTGCCGGCGCCGCAATCGCGCCGAGCGCCAGCAGGCCGCCAATCCAGATGACCAGTATCAGGAGTGCGGCGTACCGCAGCGCGAGCATCTGGTCATTATAATTGACGCTTTGGACCGACCACCCATCGCGTGGCTTCCATGGAGCGCCGACGCCTTCGCACGCGCCGCGCGGGAGCGGAAGCCCGTCCTCCTGTCGATCACCGCCGCGTGGTGTCGCGCCTGCCACGAAATGGATCGCGTCACGTACGCGCGACCCGCGGGTCGCGCCGCTCGTTCACGAGCGCTTCGTTCCCGTTCGCGTCGACACCGATCGCCGTCCCGGACATCAACGAGCGCTACAACCTGGGCGGATGGCCGACGACCGCGTTCCTCACGGCGGACGGGGATCTGATTGGCGGGGGCACGTTCATCGCCGCCGATCGCATGCCGGGGATTCTCCTGAGAGTGGCGGAGGCGTTCGCGTCGCGAGCGGAGGAGATTGCGCAGGCGCGGAATCGTGCCCCGCGCGCCGAGTGCGCCCTCCGTATCGGTCGAGACCGGCACACTCATCGAGACGATCTTCTCGACGTTCGACGAGGAATTCGGCGGATTCGGGAGCGAACCGAAGTTTCCGCACACGGCACCGCTTCATCTCGCAATGGCGTTGTATCGCGACACAGGCGACGGCCGGTGGCGGCGGATCGTGGAGCGGACTCTCGACGCGATGGTTGACGGCGAATTGTGGGATCGAGAGGCCGGCGGCTTCTGCCGGTATGCGACCACGCGCGACTGGCAGCAGCCGCACGAAGAGAAGCTGCTCGAGACGAATGCGCTGCTGCTGCGCGCCTACGCCGAAGCCGCGCTGGTTTTCGACCGAACCGTGGATCGCGAACGCTGCAGGCGAAATCGTTTCGTTCCTTACCACCAGGCTTCGGTCCGACCAGGGCGGGTACCACGGCAGCGACGCGGACCACGTTCTCTATGCCGATGCGAACGCCGCGGCGGCGAGCGCGCTGCTGGCGGCGGCGGCGGCCTTGGAGGACGAGCGATCTCGCCCGAGAGGCATTGGCCTCATTCGAGCGCGTGGTCCTAGCGTGCTACAAGCCCGGATTGGGCGTGGCCCATTACTTCGACGGGTCCGCTCAGGTCCGTGGCCTGCTCGTCGACCACGTGTCCATGATTGGCGCGCTGCTCGATGCGCATGACGGTCAGCGATGGCGAGCCTTACCGGATGATGGCGGAGGAACTCGTTCACTACATGGCGCGCGAAACGTGGGACGCGGCTGAGCGGAGGGTTTTTCGATCGTGCCGGAATGGCGGACGACATCGGTCTGCTGCGGACGAGACGGAAGCCGTTTGTCGCCAACGCGGACGCCGCGATCGTCTGCGAGCGGCTGCACCGCGTCGGGCACGAATTCGATCTCCGCCAGTATGCAGCCGGAGCGTTGGAGGCGGCCGCGCGGCAGGCCGCGGGCCAGGGCCCGCTCGCCGCGCACTACGTACTGGCCGAGCGCCACCTCGCGTCCCGGTGATAAACTGGGCCACTTCAGCCATGCCTATCAGCACCGCCGATTCACTGACGACGTTGACCTCCGAGCAGGATGCGCGCAACGCCGCGCTTCTTGCCCGCACGCCACATCTCGGACAGCGCATCGAGTCGAAGGTGCTGCCGTTCACGCTCGACCTTGCCCGAGCGCGATTTCAGCGCCGACCAGGAGATCGCGCTGGGCGCGCTCGAGAAGCAGGCCGCGCGGACTGCGATCGAGTCGCTCGTGTCGCTGGCGAAGGTGAACGACATCGATCACCTCGGCGGCGGCTCTCGAGCTGATCCCAGCGCTGCTGATGACGCTCGCGGTCACCGACTACGAGCGCTCGCACTACACGATCGAGCACGGCCACACGAGCATCGGCTACTACTCCGCGCTGGCCACGCTCGGCTTCCTCGATCGCGCCCGCGTCATCGACGGCGTTCCGGCGCAGTCTCGACATCGCCGGTCACGTGTCCTGGGTGCCGGGCGGCACCGAGCTCAGTTCCGGACGCCTCGGCGTGATGGTTCCCGTCGGCACCGGCATGGCGCTCGGTCTGCGAGCCAACCACGGCGCCGGCAGCCACGTGATCTGCCACATGCGGCGACGCCGGCTGGATTTCGGGCCAGGCGCTCGAACGGCTTCAATGCCGCGGCCGTCCACCGCGCGCCGATTACGTTCGTGATGCACCGCAACGGCATCCAGCTGTCGGGCACGACCCGGCACATCATGAACCAGGATCCGCGGCCGATCATCTCGAGCTTCGGCATTCGCATCCTCGAGATCCGATCGCTGCACGAGCGCCGCGCGCTGTTCGCGGCGTATCGCGAGGCCTTCACCTCGGCGCAGGACGGACATCCCGACACTGATCTATCCGACGGGCTGGGGTTTCCAGGGCGACGCCCCCGTGCACGATTGCCGACTTCGGCCAGAAGTACGGCATCGTCGATGAGACGCGTGCGTTCGCCGCAGAGAACAAGGTCGCGATCGACACGCAGATCTGGATTCCCGGATCGCTCATGAGCTTCCGCGACGTCCGCGCGATGCTCCAGTGCCTGTTCTACGTCAACGATCTGCCGGGCGGCGAGGCGCATCACGACGGTGGCATGAAGGGACGCGATCCGCAGGCGGTGCTGTCGAACCGGATGCTTGCGCTGACGCCCGACGAGAGCGCGCGCGCTCGATGCGCTCCGCGAAGCAGCCGGCGCGGACGGTCGTCACGACCGCGCGTCCGGCCAAGGGAACGCCGAACCTGACGTTGGCAGATGCGGAGGTCAAGGATATCGCCCTGCCCGGCCCGGAGAAGCCGGTGAGCGCCGCGCGCCGGCTCCGAGGCGGCTTACGTCGCGGTCGCAAAGAAGTATCCGAAGCAGCTGTTCGTCGTGTCCGCCGACCTGAATCCCTCTACGCGCCTCGAGAAGGCGGTGAAGCTGCTGTCCGAAGGACCATCACTTCGAGATGAGCATCGAGGAGCAGGCGGCCACGCTGCTCGCCGACGGACTGGCCTTCAGCAGCCGCAAGCCGCAGGTGAACGTCTTCTCGACCTTCGGCGCCTTTCTCGAAGGGATCGCGCGCGAAGGCTTCGAGATGTGGCGCTACCAGCGCAACCTGACCGGGTTCAACGAGGGGCTCAACGTCCTGATGCACTTTGCGCACGTCGGCGCGTGCACCGGCCGCGATCATTTCTCGGGCTGGAGCCTCGACTGGATCAACCTGGCGCTCGGCTACCTGCCGTTCCTGCGGCGCTTCTACGCGCCGTCCGACGCGCGGGCGGCGTTCCTCGCGGTGCAGGACGCCGACGTCGGGGTACGGCGGGCACATCGTCGCGATTCCTCGCGACAACCTGCCGGTGCTCACGCAAGCCGATGGCAAGACCCCGCTGTGGAATGCGTCGGACGCGTGGACGCCGGTCACTCCGTTCCGTCAGCGCGACGGCGCGAAGACCGCGATCCTGACCATCGGCGCGCCAAGCTATCTGGCCGGCGAGGCAAGCGAGAAGGCGGCGGCGCGTGGCGTGCTGGTCGACGTCTACGTGGTCAACGGTTTCCCGATCGACGAGGCTTTCATTGCCGACGTGCTGCGCAAGTACAAACGCATCGTGACGCTCGAGGACGGCCTGATTGGAACCGTCGGCGCCGGCTTGCGCGGCTTTGCCGCGTATGTTGCCGGGAAGGCTGCCGGCAACGGCAAGGAACTCGATCACTTCGGCATCGTCGATCCGCAGCATCGCTCCGTCGGAGACTTTCCAGGAGGTCTGGGCGCACTACGGGATGACGAGCGAAGGGATTGCCGAGCGGATCGTTCGGTGAGTTCCCGCGTCTCGAGACCCGGCCTAGAGCACGCAGAATGGTCATGCACACAAGGCGCGCACGGCGCGCCGGGGCGTGGGGCGGAGCCCTACGTCAAGAGGTCGAGACGTACAACGCGTTGAACAGCATCGGGAAGGTGGCGTGCGTCTGCGCCCGATGCTGTGGCCTGAGACCGAACAGGACGATGCGGCCTGGATTCATGTCGATCGACACCACCGCCGCGCGTCCAGCCATCAGATCTTCCCCCTTCAACCAGCCGGATGCGACGACGTCGTTGTTCGGATAGCGCGCGACCACCGATACCTTCTGGGACGCGAACCCTTCAACCAGATTGAAGAACGGGCTGTTGTTGTAGAACCCGAAGGTTCTTGCCGGCGTGCCGTAGCCAATCGGGTGGGTGGTATCGACCTCGACGTTGACGATCGTGCCGGGGGCGAAATGTTGATCGCGGGACAAACCTGCCTTGAGGTTCTTCAGGGGAATCCCAAACCGCTCGATGGCGAGATCGGAGGCGGCGCCAAGGGTAATGAGCGTGCCCCCCTTCGCGACGAACTCGCGGAACGCCTCCACGCCCTGCTCGCCGATGCCGCCACGATACTCGGGGCGGATGTTCTGTCCGCTTGCGCCGTCGACAATCGCCTTGGACGACTGGTCGGCGAGAATGATCGCGTCGTAGCGGTCTCGCAGTTTGCCTGCGCGAATGTCCGTGTTGTGCAGCGGCGTCGACGCGAACCCGTACTGCTCGAGCACCCAGCGGGTCCACCCTTCATCCATGTTTCCGCCGCCCCACGGCTGGTACATGCCGATGCGCGGCGCATGGAACACGACGGCCGGTGCAGCACTGCGCGGCTGGTTGTCGCTCGCGGTCACCGACAGCCCGTACGCTGCCGCCACCTCTTCGATCTGCCGGCGTGACACCCCGGTCACGCTGACGTGCGACGGCGCGTCGAACGCGAGTCTGGCCCCCTGCTTGAACAGCGCGTTGATTGCCGTCGCCGTGTCTGGCCCCTTGAAGTCGAAGCCAAAGCGCGAACCATTGCCTTTGACCTCTCCGGCAATCTTCTGCAGATCAGCGACCGGCGTCACCGGCAAATCGCTGGGCTGCGCAGTCTTGGCGAACACGGTCTTGACGCCGAGGAGCATCCCCAGCGACCACGCCGTCACGTCGTAGGGCGGCTCCGGCGTCGAGGTCGCGGAGCGGCGGACTTCCGGATACGTCTGTTTCTCGAGCATGTCTTTCGCATAGCGCGCGAACACCTGGTTCATCGGGATGATGAAGGTGCCAGCGCCGTAGCGCTTGCCGTCAGCATCAAACGCCCCGTTCGCGCGGAGAACATCCACGCCGGCCATGTGCAACCGGTCGGCAAGGTGCGCGGCTTCGCGCGCGTCCTGCTGGCCTTCGATCGGGAATGAGGATGGCCTTGGTCTCTCCGGTGTTGCCCGCCTCGACGGTCTGACGATTCACTTCATAGATCTGGCGCAGCAACGCCTCTCGCCGATCCGCGACGGTATCGAGCAGTCCCATGGTTGCAATCAGCTCGTAGTCGACGATGTCGCGAAGCGTCCAGCGGCCGCCCATCCACGGACGGGGATATTCGGTGCGCGGGGTCGATGTCGGTGGGCGCAGGAAGCACG
Organism: uncultured Acidobacteriota bacterium; assembly: GCA_963755695.1. Classification (GTDB taxonomy): domain Bacteria; phylum Acidobacteriota; class Vicinamibacteria; order Vicinamibacterales; family 2-12-FULL-66-21; genus QHWT01. The sequence continues at coordinate 292,346 of CAVWLB010000001.1, forward strand.
CCCTCCGTCGAGACGTCGCTCCGGCCTCCGCCGCCTCGGCCTCCTTCCGCCGGGGCGTGGTGTTGCCGTCGGATGCCCGGGCACGGCCTTCTGCTGATCGATCGGCGCCGCGATGCGCGCGCTGGCGACTTCAGTCAGCAAGCCAATCTGGTTGTGCCACCATCCGCTCCACGCCATCGCGCCCTGCCAGAAGTTGGTGTAGGTGGAGTTGTAGATGATCCCTTCCTTGCCCGGCGCCTCGAGCGCGGCGGCCTGCGACTGGCCGAGGATGCCGTTCCAGCGATAGATCAGCGGGTGCACGTTCGGATTGATCGGATCGGTTGCCGGCATCACGAAGATGCGCGCGCCGCTGCTGCCCATCTGGTGCTCGTCGAGCCACACCGATCGGAAACCAGTCGTGCCACAGCAGCCTGCGCCGTGTAGCTGGCTCTCCTTCTGCGTGAACATGTACATGTCGCGGTTGTTGTCGTGGCCGACGTACGGGATGATAGAGGTACGGGATCGGGCTGGTCGCGAACGGCGTGCCGACGTTCTTGTTGAACCAGTCGGTCACCATGATCTGGCCGTCCGGATTCAGGCTCGGCACCAGCACGAAGATGACGTTGTCGAGAATCTTCTTCACCTGCGGCGAGTCGTCCGTCGCGAGCTGGTGCACGAGCTCCAGCGACCATCTGCGACGCGCCGATCTCCGTCGCGTGAATGCTGCAGGTGATCAGCGACCACCGCCTTGCCCTGCCGGAAGATCTCGTCGCGCTCGGCGTCGGTGGGCGCGCCGCCCTGGAAGTACAGCTTGCGTTCGAGCTGCTTGTAGCGGTCGAGATTCTTCAGCGTGTCGGGCGCTGCTGATTTCGAGCGCGATGAACGGATTGTCGTTGGTGGTCTTGCCCGAGCTCGCGGAAGCGGACGCGATCGGATCGCGCCGGCGACCTGCTGCATGTAATCGACGATCTTGTCCCAGCGCGCCAGCTTGTTGTCGGTGCCGATTCGGAATCCGAAATACGCCTCCGGCGTCGCGACCGCGGTAGTCGCCGTCGGTTGCACCTGTGCCGATGTTCCGAGCGGCGTGCTGTAAAAGGCGAGAACCGCAACCGCCAGGGCGGCGATGATCGTTCGCGGCGCCGTGGGACGGATCGGCATGTCAGACCACTCCCTGCTCGGCCGCGGCGCTCCGGAAGAGCGCGGCAAAGACCTGCTGCAGCAACCCCGGGCGCTGCTCGATGAGCTCGAAGAATTCTTCGCGATCGATCCGGAGTGTGGCGACCGGCCGCGTGGCCTGCGCGGAATGTCCGAGCGCGGCGCCGGTCAGCAGTGCCGATATGCCAATCGCGTCGCCGCTCGTGACCGGAACCCTGTTGCCGCCGTCGAGCGATTCGAGCACGGCATCACCGGAGAGCACGATCCACAGCGCCGGCGAGGTGGCGGCATCAAAGACCTTCGCGCCTTGGTCGAACGAGCTCACCCGCGCCGTCCGCGAGAGCGCGAGCATGTCGGCGGCATCGACACGCGCGAACATCGGCACGCGCTGCAGCGCGAGCACCTTCTCCACGGCGGTCACACCGCTGTCGGCAAGCTGTGCGAACTGGGCGCCGGCGCCCGTGGGAGAGACGAGCGGCCACGACTCCGAGCCGGCCTCGGCCAGCGTGGCAAACAGGCCCCGCACGAGATCCGTATTGTCGGCGAGCAGCGTGCGCAGCTGCTCGATGGGCAATGCCAGCGTGACGGCGGCGTCGATGGCGCGCACCGTCGCCTGCGCCGGCACTCCCTGCAATGCTTCCTCGAGACCCAGGGCCGCCGGCGGCGTCGCGCTCGATGGCGGTTCACTCTGTCGGGTGATGGCCACCCGGCCGTCGAGCAGAATGTGCACCGAGTCCGGAACCATGCCTTCATGCTGCAGGACGTGTCCCGGTTCGTGTCGAGCCTGCCGGCCGCTTCCAGCCATGCGGAATAGCTCGTCGATCGATACCGAGGCGAATAACGGAAGCTCCCGCAGCCGTCCGGCCAGCGCAGCAGCCGGCAGCGGTTCCCGCCAGAGCTCGCGTCGCCGCTCTGCCGAGAGCCGCTGCTCCGCAAGCGCCCAGGAGGCCGCTTCGAACACGAACCAGTCGCGGGCATCACGGTGGGCGAGCACGTGTTCGATGTCGCCCGCGAGCCCCCAGCGGCGCTGGGCGGCGACGAGATCGATGGCCGCCGCGGCGACGACCTCGTCCTCGTCGTTGATCAACTGCAGCAGCGTTTCCTCGACGTCGCGCGGGCGCGTCTTGAGGAGCACGTTGCCGCGACGGACCTTTTCGTCGCGCGGCAGATCCTCGAGCGCCGGCATGATCCGCTTCCTCACCTGTCCAGTGAGCACGTTGTCGAGGTATTCGGACGCGCTGGCGCGGGTCCGCGGATCGCCGTGCTCCAGCGTCCACCGTGCCGCCGCGATATCCCGCCATGGATAGATCAGTCCCAACAGCAGGTACATGCGATTGATCGCGCGTTGCATTTTTTCGACGAGCGCCTGCCCCAGCATCGAGGCTGGCGGCAATCCGCCGCGATCGAACAGATTGTGATGGAGCGAGATGTAGGTGAAGTAGCGGCGGGATTCCTGAATCGCCATCTCTTCGATGCGCGGCGCAGGGAAGGTCAGCGCGTCGTTGCCCCGTCGCAGGGTCTGCAGGGCCGCCACCGCCTTGTACCGCAGGAACCCATCGGGATCATCGAGCACCCCGATCAGCGCGTCGACGGATCGCTGCGACGAGATCCCGGCCAGGGTCGACGGAATGTGACGGCGAACCCAGCTGTCTTCGTCCTTGTCCGCCAGGATGTAAGCGAGGGCCTCGACCACCGGCTCGCCGTAGCTGACGAGCACGTCGCGTGCGCTCCCTTTCAGTTGCCGATTTCTGAGCAGCGTGACCAGCGTGGGCACGAACAGGAAGTCGGAGACCCCGAGGTCCCGCACGCTGGCCAGTGCCTCTTCAGCGACATCCGGCGCGGGATCGTAGAGCAGCGGCATCAGGAGCATGCGCAGATCGGCGTGACGGATCTGCCGCAGTGCGGCAGCCGCATCGCGGCGCGCCGGACGCGTGGCTTCAGTCGTGTCCGACGTCAGGTCGGCAAAGACCGCACCCGCGCGGGACCGGTCGTCGGGACGTTCGCTGGCCGCGAGCGCGACGGCCGCAGTCACTCGAATCCGCGGGTCCGGATCGTCGAGCATCGGCCGTACGACGGTGGCGGTGTCCTCGTTGCGGATGGCGCCCAGCGCCGCCACCGCGGCAGCGCGCACCTGTCCATCCGGGTCGGCAAGCAGGCGCCGAATCTGCGGTCCCCATTGCTGCGCGATGTCGGGCCGCACCTCGCGCAGTGCCGCCAGCGCGCGCCTTCGGACCATCGGCGACTCGTGATAGAGGAGGAGCGGTGTGACCAGATGCCGTTTGTCGAGCGACTCGAGAACATCGATCGCGTAGACGACGCGTGCAGCTTCGGGGTGCGACAGTTCCTGGACCAGCGTCTCGATGGTCGACAGATCCGCGCCACTCAGCCGTACTTCCTCGGGCTGCACGTCGCGACGCTGGATACTGGTACGGAACGCCTCGAGATATCCGCGTCTCGCCCGCAGCGACATGACGATCCACGCCACCGTCACCACCAGGCTCGCATAACTCAGGTGCTGCCAATCCAGGTGAAGTCCCCATGGTTTGACCAGAACCAGGAGCAGGAGCGCTCCGAGCGCCTTCGCGCCCCGGTCTACTGTCACGTCGACGAACGATTTGGCCTTCAGCTTGATGTCCGCCGGCAGCGGCAGGAACAGGATTTCGCGCGTGGTCTTGTCGACGGTGTAGCGAAGCGACTGATCGAGCACGCGCGCGAGGCTGGGCGCCCAGAGAGCCGCGTTCAGCAACATGATCACGCCGGTGGTGCCGAGACTCACCGGCAGGATCATCAGCGCGAACCCGATGCCGAGATAGCGATGGATCTTGCTCGTGAGCCAGACCTGGATGATGAAGCCAATCGTCGACGTCCAGAGCTGAACCTGCGCGAGAAACGAAGTGATCGAATCGGTCCCGCCCGCACCTTTGGCAGCGGCCGCCGCCATGTTGAGCTGCTGCTCGATGATCGCCGCGCCCACCGCCGCAAAGCTGATCACCAGCGCGATGATCTGGAGGTGTTTCGATCGCCGCAGCAGGTCGAAGGCCTCGGTCGCGCTGACCCCTTTCTCTCTCTTGCTGGCCGTTGCCGCCACGCCGCCCGGATCGACGCGTTCACGCTTGATGATCAGAATGACGAGCAGCGCGCACAGAACCATGCCGATCGCGCTCGGAATCAGCAGGTTCGTCGAGCCAAGCTGCTGCGCGAAGGCCGTCGCGAACGCGGATCCGGCCACGCCGCCCAACGGTGCGCCGCCTCCGATGAACCCGAAGAGGCGTTTCGCCTGCCTCGGGTCGTAGACGATGTTCGCGAGCGTCCAGAACTGACTGATGAGCAGTACGCCAAGAATGAGACCGGCCACGTAAAAGGCCACTGATACCCAGGTTGCCGACGTCTGGAAGAGGAACCAGAACGCGATGAGCATCCCTGCCATGCCGAACTGGGTGATCGGCAGCCCCCATCGACGGGGCAGCCGCGCCATCAACCAGGCGTAGCCGGCCATCAGGATGCCGATCAGAAAACCCGCCGCGAGCAAGACATACGGCAGGTTGTCCGCACCCAAATCCGAGATGAATTTCGACCGCGTAATCGGCTTGATGGCGTTGTAGGCCGTCATCGCCAGGAACGAGTACGCGAACATCATCAGCGCGGTGGTGCTTTCGCCGTCGCGGACCTCTGCAATAGGCGAGAGCAATCGTCTAGCAATCGACATGGGAAAACCTCAGGCGTGGGGCTAAAGCCTATGCCATGCACAACTTGAAGTAAACTGCCCGGCGGACATGGGTGCGCGTCTGCGGGGTTTTTTCGACATTCGGTCCGGAGAAGCCCTCCCGGTCTCTCTCACCTTTCTATATATCGCGGTTGTCGTCGCGTCCTTTCTTCTCGCCAAGCCGATCCGCAACGCCCTGTTCCTGCGGCAATACGGTCCTTACGCGCTGGTCTACGTCTACGCCGCCGTCCCCCTGGCGCTGACGATCTTCGTGCCCATTTATACCCGTGTCGCAGCGCGCTTTGGCCAGCGGGCCGTCACGGTCTGGACGCTGCTGTTTTTTGCCTCCAATGTGCTGCTGTTCTGGTGGCTGTTCCACACGTATCCCTTCAGGCTGCTCCCCGGCGTGTTCTATGTCTGGGTGAACTGTTTCGGGATCGTTGCGCCGGTGCAGGCGTGGAGTTTCGCCAACTCCTTGTTCGACACTCGGCAGGCCAAACGCCTGTTCGGTCTCATCGGCGCCGGAGCGTCGTTCGGCGCGATCCTCGGCGGCCTCTTTGCGCGCGAGCTCGTCAGACCCGTCGGCGGGGCGATCAACCTCCTTCTCGTCCTGGCGTTCTTGATACTCGCCGCCGCCGTGGTTGTCACGATCGCGAACGCCGCCATCGGGCGCCACGGTCTCGCGCGCCGCGGCAAGCCGCATCGTCACGCCTTCCGCGAAACGCTCGCCGAGATTCGGCGGACACCGTACCTCCGCCTGATAGCTGCGATGGTGTTCCTTGTCGCCATCGCGACCCAGTGGACAGGTTTTCAACTCAGCGTCGTCGCCGACAATCGATTCAGCGGCAATGCGGAGGCACTGACCCGGTTCTTCGGAACCTTCAACTTCATTCTCGGCATCGTGAGCCTGGCAGTGCAGCTGACGCTCACCGGGTCGGTGTTGCGCCGCTATGGTGTGGCGATCTCGATCCTGCTGCTTCCGGCTGCGCTTGGTCTGGGGACGGTCTGGATTTTTCTACTGCCGACATTCTGGCCGGTGATCCTGACCAACGCGCTCGATCAGGGACTCCGCTTTTCAGTCGACAAGGCAACCTACGAGCTGCTCTACCTGCCGATTGCGCCGGGGCAGCGCACGCGGATCAAGAACGCGATCGATATCGTGCTCAATCGGACGGGAGATGCCACAGGGGGCGTGCTTCTCGGGCTTGCCACCCGCGGGTTCGCCGGGTTGCCGGGACTCAACCTTGGCGTTCGTGGGACCGCCGCCTTCAACTTCGTCCTGTTCGCTGGTTGGTTCGCGATTGCGTGGCGGCTTCGGCGTGAGTACGTCCGCACGATTTACGACAGCATCCATCGTCATCGCCTCGACGTGGAACGGCATTCGAGGCGGGTGCTCGATCGATCCGCGGCCAGCGCGCTCCAGGAGAAGCTGTCGGCCGACGATCCCGCCGCGGTCCGTTATGCCCTGTCAATCATCGAACAGGAGCCGGCTGCGCAGTGGCGGCAGCCGCTTCGCGGCTTGCTGCATCACGACGATCCGGAGATCCGCAAGCGGGCACTCTCCATGCTGAGTGCCAGCGGCGACGAGACAATCACCCCGATTGTCGCCGAGATGCTGCGCGATCCCGACCTGGCGGTCCGGACGGAGGCGTTGCTGTTTCTCAGCCGTCAGGTGGGCATCGACCCGGTGGCACGGATCCAGGAGCTGGGCGAGTTCCCTGATTTTTCCATTCGCGCGGGTATCGCGACCTTCCTTGCCTCGCCAGGCCCGGCCCGCAATCTCGAGGCCGCGCGAGTCATCCTCGAGCAGATGGTGGAGGCTTCCGGCGAATCCGGCGCTCGCGATCGCGATGAGGCTGCGCGCGTGTTGTCGCTCCTTCCCGACGTGTTCCCGGATCTGCTCGTCAAGCTGCTGGACGATGAGGATTCCCGAATTGCGCAGTTGGCGGTCAAGGCGCTCTCGCGCGCCGGCGTTGCCGGGGTTCCGTTACTGCAGGAACGGCTGCTCGAGGAGGATCCGACACTCCGCTACCGGGTGATTGCCGCGCTGAACAAGTTGCGGCAGCTGCATCCAGAGATCCACCTCGATCGGACGCTGATCGAATTGCTGCTCGCCGCCGAGATCGCCGGGCATTACCGGTCGCATCAGGTGCTGGGGGCCGTGGACGGCTCGCTGCCGCCGAACGATCCGGTGATCGTCGCGATGCGGCATTCGATGGAGCTCGAGCTCGAACGGATTTTCAGGCTGATGTCGTTGTTGTATCCCGAGGCCCAGCTTCAGGACGCCTATGTGGGCCTGCGATCCGAGAATCCCGTGATCCGCGCCAATGCGCTCGAGTTCCTCGACAACGTGCTCGAGCCGCAGCTACGTCAGCTCGTCGTGCCCCTGCTCGATCCCCAGACCTCGCTCCGCGAGCGCATCGCCACAGCCGATCGGCTGATTGGCGCGCCGGTCACGTCGGCCGCAGGAGGCATCACCGCGCTGTTGGCGGATCCACGGCTTCGAGAGGTCGCGACCGAAGCCTTGCGACGGATCAGCACCGGCGCTGAAATCGAACCGGTTGCCGAGGAGGCGGAGCCCGCGCCGGCCGACCTCGAGATTGGCGTCTGACCCGCGCGGTCAAACGATGACATCAACCAGGCCGGCACCGCGTTGCTCGATCACTCTGAGGAACGCGTCGACCACTTCCGGATCGAACTGGTGTTTCCGTTGCCGATCGATTTCGGAAATCGCCTCGGCGATCGTCCAGGCATCCTTGTAAGGACGCTGCTGTGTGAGCGCGTCGAACACGTCGGCAACCGCGACGATCCGGCCGGCCAGCGGAATCTCAGTGGCCAGGATGCCGGTATATCCATCGCCGTCCCAACGCTCGTGATGGTTGTACGCGATTTCCTCGGCGAGGCGAAGCAGCGGGAATTTTCCGCCTGACAGGATCCGGGCTCCGATGAGGGTGTGGGTTTTCACCACCGAGAATTCTTCCAACGTCAGCTTGCCAAACTTGAGCAGTATCGTGTCCGGCACGCCGATCTTTCCCACGTCGTGGAGCGGCGCCGCCCGGCGGATCAGGGTCACTTGAGAATCCGGGAGCCCGAGCTGGCGCGCGACCAGTGCGGCAAGTTGTCCCACCCGCTGCGTATGCTGTCCGGTATTGTCGTCGCGGAACTCCGCCGCGACCGCCAGTCGCTCGACGATCTCCATCTGCGCTTCTTCCAGCGCTTTGGTGCGCGCCCGGACCTTTGCTTCGAGCAGCTGGTTCTGGCTCTGGATCTGGAGATAGAGCTGCCGCGTCTGCAGCAGCGTCTTGATCCGGGCGACGATCTCGTCCTGCTGGAACGGCTTGCTCACGAAGTCCTTTGCGCCTCGTGAGAGTGCTTCCTGCCGCATCTCTGGCGTGACCTCCGCCGACAGGATCAGGATCGGGAGATACGTCGCTTCGGCAATCTGATTGAGCTGGGCCATGACGTCGAGGCCGTCGATGTGCGGCATCTTCAGATCCAGCAGAATCAGGTCGGGGCGGTGCCGAACGTACAAAGCGGCGGCTTCGCGGGAGTCCGTCGTGCTTTCGATTCGCGCGAAGCCGAATCGATTGAGAATGCGCCGCAGCGTTTCGACGTTTTGCTCTTCGTCGTCGACGATCAGGATGCGCGCGTGCCGGAACGGACTCAGCATGGACCCAGGGGCGGCGCGTTGCCAATCGACTCCGCGAGCGGCGATTCCGGCCACACGACCGGCGGCGCGGCAGCGTAGTCCGCATGTGCGAGGCGCGCCTGGAACATCGCGGTTTCAGACGCGTAGAACGTCAGTTTGAGGTAATGCCGCGCGAGGATATAGGTTTCGCCGGCCAGCAGCGCCAGCCATGGCAGCCGTCCCGCCGGGCTGACGACCACGGTCGCCAGCGCATACACGGCAATCAGCAGGAGAAACAGCCCCGTATTGAGCACATACAAGCCTGCGACCGCCCCGGCATAGCGGCTCACGAATCGCGTACCTGCGAGCAGTCCGCCAATGGCGCTCCGCCGATCTTCGACGACAATCCGGATCCGTGAATAGTCGAACGCCACATTGACGGCGGCCAGGATCGACGCGAATAGAAGATAGAGCAGCACCCGCACGAGGAACGCGTCCCGCTCCGCCGTCATGTTCCGCGTCGCCCGCGTGTACACCGAATCGAAGAGCCACGGATGTATCACGCGGAACGCCAGCCAATACCCGGCGAGTGCCATCAACCCCAGTCGGAGGAGTGCGGGGAAGTGCGCGCCGCACGCGCCGAAGAATCCGCGGGCGCGGGTAGCTCGATCCCGCGCCACACGATCGATGATTCCGCCGGAAAGGAAAGACCAGATGACCAGCCACGCTCCGGTCACGCCGGCGATTGTCGTGGCCAGCGGTCGGTGGTCCGCGAGATTGCTGATGTTCTGGAGAACCGCGCCGAATCCGATGATCGACGGGACGAAGGTGGTTCCAAGCCCTGTCGCCTGCGCCGAAAACTCCTGCCACCAGCCGTTGTCTATGCCCCTGGCCACGGCGTCGGCGATGACGCTTGGTCCAAGCTGCGCGGCGATCATCCCGCGCAAGGCGAGCGACAGGGGAAAGGCGACAAGTAGCGTCAGTGCGAACGTTCCGGCGAGCACCGCTGGCGCGCGCGCCACCCGACCGAGTCCGTCACCGAGCGCGGAGAAAGGGCCCATAGATCATACGAAGAAACCGTAGGTCAGCAACTGATCCTGCAGCCAGACGAGCCACGCGAGAGACCACTTGCGCGCAGCGACGTCGGCTTGCGGCCTGAGCGACGCGCTGTTGTTCGTGCGGTTCACGTCGAGCAACAACACCCGCCCGGGATCGACTTCCGCAGTGAGTGCCCGCGATCGACGAGTGACCTCGAACATCTTCCAGCGATCGCGGCCGTCCCATCGCCAGTCGACCTGCTGCCCGTCTTCGAAGCTCACTCTTACGGTGACCGGAAAAACCCCGTCGCCATAACGCCGGGCGACCACAATGGTGCGGTGCGCGTCCGGTCCTTCACTGTCGCTGCGGAACGCGTCTACACCATAGTCGAATGTCTGCGATCCGCGATAGACCTGATCGACATACCACGACAAATCCTGCCCGCTGACCTCATTGGCGACCGCAAAGAAGTCGGCAGGCTTCGGGTGCTTGAATGCGTAGCGCTGAAAGTAGGTCGAGAGGATCCGCTGCAGTACGCTCCAGCCGAGGTGCCTCTCCAGCGTGTGCAGCCACACGGCGGTCTTGTTGTAAGTAATCGCGCCGCCAGTCAGAGGCCAATACCGAAAGCTGGGAGTCGACTGGACGTCCTGGCGCGCCCATTTCCGGTAGCCTCCCATGCGATCGCCGTCCACTTCGCGCGAGAGCGGCAGTTCTTTGAACGTCCAGGGTATGAACGACCCGAAATATCGATGCGAATAGAAGTTCGGGACCGATACCGCCTCGACGGCGCGAGCCGAGGAGAAGGTAGTCAACCCTTCGTCCATCCACGCGTCCTCGAACTCGTTGCTGGCAACAATCCCATACCAGAATTGATGTCCGGTTTCGTGAACGGCGACGTCTTCCGGGTCCAGAACACCGCGGGGAGCGATCCATTCTGTGCCAGCGGTAATCAGCGTCGGGTATTCCATACCGTCGGTCCCGCTCTGCCACGCCGGATCGATCACCGTGAGATGACCGTATGGATAGGGTCCGAACCATTCGCCGAAGTACTTCAAGGACGCGCGGGCGCCGGCGAAATGACGTGCGGCCTGGTTTTCGTGCTCGGGCTGGAGGAGGAGCCGGATATCCACCGGCGGCAGAGAGGAATGCTCGAAGCGTTCGCGCCGTTCGAGATAGTGTGGACTGGTAGTCCACGCGAAATCGTGAACGTCTTCCTGATAGAAGTGATGGGTGCGGCTGCCGTCCACCCCGTCAGTGACATCCTGCTCGACACCGGTGGCTCCGACGATCCAGTCGCGCGGGACGGTGAGGCGCACGTCGTAGACACCGAAGTCGGAGAAGAATTCGGTTGAAGCATGAAACTGGTGACAGTTCCAGCCGGCGTCTTCCAGCACCCCCAATTTAGGGAACCACTGGCCGATGAAGTAGTAGTCGCCAACCACTCCGGTCCGTGCGAAGGTTCGGGGCACCCGCGAGGTCCACTGAACCTCGAGCTCAATCGTATCGCCGGGACCAACCGCTCGAGGGAGCGGCAGTTCTGCCACTGTCCTGTCGTCGGGATTACCATCGTCCGGCGCAATGAAGCGGAGCTGCTGTGTGACGTCCACGCCAGGGGCGCCAGAGGATGAAACTATTTCGAGCTTGTCGATGACGATCGACGCCCAGTCGGACGGATCTCGGCGTGTCCTTTCCGCAAGGCCGCCCAGTGCGGCCTCGCGCATCCAGGTGGATCGCTCGTCACGCCAGGCATTGAAATAGAGGTGAAACTGGAGCGAGGTGGCCCCACGCGAAGAAATATTGCGCCAGGAGATGTGTTCGTCGCCGTGGATCGTGCGGGTCGTGTGATCCAGACGTGCGTTGATCGTGTAGTTGGCGTTGCGCGGCGAACGCGATGTTTCCGCGATGAGCGACGGCGCGCCGAGGACGGAAATCAACGCAACGACAGAGGGAACCCGCCCGAACACGGGGAAATCCTACTATAATTCGTCTTTTTATCTTTCAGGAGTCATGCATGGCTGCACGTAAGGGACCCATCCGCGTTCTGCACTACGGTCTCGGCCCGATCGGCGCGGCGATCGTTCGTCAGGTCGCTTCACGCCGCGGTTTCCGCATCGTCGGAGCGGTGGACATCGATCCGGCCAAGGTAGGACGCGATCTTGGCGAAGTGGCCAATGTCGGCCGGATCCTGCGCGTCAAGGTGTCGAACGACCCCAGGAAATCGATCAAGGCAAACAAGCCCGACGTGGTCGTCCTCTGCACGCAGTCGTCGATGAAGAAGGTCATGCCCCAGATGGAAACGATTCTCAAGCTGAAGGTGCCAATCGTTTCCACGACAGAGGAGCTCGCATATCCGACGGCGGCGAACCTGAAGTACGCGCGTGCGCTGCATCAGATGGCGAAGAAAGCCAAGGTTGCGGTGCTCGGGACCGGCGTCAATCCCGGGTTCACCATGGACGCGCTGCCCATCACGCTGACCGGTGTCTGCGAACACGTGGATGCCATCCGGGTCGATCGAATCCAGGACGCGCGCGTGCGCCGGTTGCCATTTCAGCAGAAAATCGGCGCCGGTCTCACTCGCGAACAATTCCTGAAGAAAGTCGAGGATGGGAGCGTGAGACACGTGGGGCTGGCGGAATCCGTGTCGATGATCGCCGACGCGATGGGTTGGAAACTGGACCGGATCACCGACGAGATTCAGCCGCGTATCGCGACCGAGACCGTGGCGAGTGAATTCCTCGCGGTCGACCCGGGCTACGTGTGCGGAATCGTACAGGACGGAATCGGATATCGCAATGGACGGCCGGTGGTTACCCTGCACATGGAAGCCTACCTTGGGGCGCCCGAGTCATTCGACGGCGTCGAAATCACTGGTTCGCCAGCGCTGAAGATGAAAATCGCCGGTGGTGTTCATGGTGACGTCGCGACGGCCTCGATCACCGTGAATTCGATTCCCAAGATCCTTGCGGCCGCGCCTGGGCTGCACACGATGCGGGATCTGCCGATCCCGTCGTATTTCGGGGGCTGAAGCGGTGTCGGAGGCTCACGCCGCGCGCATCGAGCGGATGCGAGGGTCCTATCGCGAAGCGCACGCGCGGCTCGAGGCGCGGCTGCGAAACGCCCCGCAGGAGCTCGTCGAGCGCAGGCCGGACGACGGCGGCTGGTCGGCGGCGCAGATAGGCTGGCACGTTGCGACCGTAGATCGGCTGTTTGCGGAACTCGTCTCTGGTGCGCGGGTTTCGCAGCCTCTCCCTGACGAATTTCGCGAGCGCACCTGGCCGGAGGTGGTCGCTGGAATTCCTGCGAAGCTGGAAGCATCCGCCGGCTCAGTCCCGCCTGCGGAGGTCACGCGCGACGAGGCCCTCACGGCACTCGTTGCATCCGCAAAGAAGCTGGAGTCAGCGCTGGAGGGGCTTACGGAGGATCGCGCATCCAGCTTTGGCGTGACGCACAAGGCGGTCGGCACCGTGACCCTGGCCCAGATCGGCGACTGGGCGACCGCCCACACCATCCGCCACAACGCGCAAGCCAAGCGCGTACTGGGAATCTGAACCTGAGTTCTGAGGTTGTGGAGTTAGCCGGGCTTCCGGTTCTGGTTCGTCGGAAAACCGATCGAACCAGAACCTTGCAGGACTCTAGTTGCGGGCTCGAGAAATCGGAACGCCGATTACGAGGCCGCCCTCTGCATCCCCCAGCGTCGCCGCTTGAGGAACAATCCTTTCCGCGAAATCCCGAGTAGACGCGCCGCATTCTCGTAGTTCCCCTTCGCGCGTTCCAGCGCCCGCCGCACCAGGGCGCGTTCGATCGTATCGACCGCGTCGTTGAGCGGCTGATCGAGGCGCAAGCGGATCTCCGGCTCGTCCCCCGGCGCGAGCCGCACTGTTCGGCGTGACGTCTGGATCTCGGGCGAGAGCAGTGCGGCAGTAATCGTCGAGTCGGTTTCGGCCAGCGCCGCGAGCCGTCGCATTTCGTTCACGAGCTGCCGGACGTTGCCCGGCCACGAAAAGAGCAGCAGGTACTCGAGCGCTTCGTCGTCGAGGGTCAAACGCCCCTTCTTTTGTTCCTCTGCGAATCGGTGCAGATAGTGATCGATGAGCGGCGGAATCTCCTCGCGCCGTTCCCGGAGCGGCGGCACCTGGAGGCGGACGACGTTGAGGCGATAGAAGAGATCTTCGCGGAATCGTCCATCGGCCATCAGCGTCTCGAGATTGGCGTTGGTGGCGCCAATGACGCGCACGTCGACAGAAACCGGATGCGCTTCGCCGAGGCCGTGCACTTCGTGCGTTTCCAGGAACCGGAGCAGTTTGGGCTGCAGCTCGGGTCCGATTTCGGCGATCTCGTCGAGAAACAGCGTGCCGCCGGCCGCCGCGCGGATCACGCCGTCGAACGCGGCGTCGGCGCCGGTGAAGGCGCCACGCCGGTAGCCGAACAACTGGCTTTCAAGCATGTCGCGTGGAACCGCGGTGCAGTTGAAGGGCACGAACGGCTTGGCTGCCCGCGGCGAGGCGCGGTGAATCGCGCGCGCGAGGACTTCCTTGCCGGTGCCGGTCTCTCCGGTCAGGAGCACCGTGGCGTCGGACGGCGCAATCCGCCGGCCAATCGACAGCAGCTCGGTCATCTGCTCGGAGACCCACAACCCGCCGTCGGTCTCGAGGGTATCGGCCGGCCAGAGCGCATCGCGCTGCTTCTCCTCGCGGCGATAGCGATCGAGGGTGACCGCGGTGTCGACCAGTTTTCGCACCGCCACGCCGGCGCAGCGATCGGCGAGGGTCGGTTTGAGCTCGGCGAGAATCTCCCAGGTTTCATCGCGATGCTGTCCGCAGACAATCCGCAGGTAGCCGTCGGCCCGCTCCGCCGCGTCAGCCGCCTGTTTCTCGGTCCAGCCGTGAGAGTCCACGAGCCGGGTGCCACCGGGTCCGCGAGCCACGAGGCCCAGTCCGGTCGCGGCGCCGGTCAGCTGCATCAGCGCGAAGACTTCGGGGCCCAGCACGTGGGGATAGCCCCCGAGCTCAATCAGCGCAACTGCATCGTCGAGTGACACATCTGCGCTGGTGGAAAGCCCGGAGGTAGGATTGGAGGTGTCACTGTGCCCTGGATACCACTCCTGCTCCGAGCCAGCCGCGCGGAGGATACGCGTCGCCGCGGCGGTCTCGATGGCCGCTCGTCCCGGACTCTCTTGAACGAGAGCCGTACCAGGATCTGCCTCCGAACAGCCAATAGAGACAACGAACTCGGTGTGACCGCCAATTCCGCTAAGTTCGGCGAACGTATTCCAGCGGCGGTTTCAAGCTCGGCAATGCTCAAGCTGAAGACGGATTCAAAAAATCCATTCTTCAGCCTGATTGCGTCACTGCGAGTATGCTTCGCAAGATCTAACGCCTCATCGAACCGACCTTCAGCCATGAGAGCGCGAACTCTGGTATGTGCGGCACGTAAGACATACCAAGAAGCCACCCCATCAACCCTGTGCTGCCCGAGCTGCCATAACCGCTCGGACTCTGCATAGTCTCCTCGAGCCGATGCCAACGCGATCTTCGTATCTAACAATGCATAGGTGAAATTCGACAGGGAGTATCCGGTTGCTTCGGCCTTCGCTAGAAAGGCGTTTGCGTCAGCAAGGCGGTTCAGGCAGAAAGAGTAAAAGGCAAGGTTCGCCGCTGCAATCGCTTCGCCTTTTGGCCACCCAATGGCAGCGGCATCCTCAAGCGCCTGGTGCGCTATTTCATACGCGCTGTCAGTATCACCTTCTAAACACCGGACGATTGAGTCAGTGAGTTTTTCATTTGCTGCTAACCACCGATTAGGCTCATCCCTCAGGAGCTGTTTAGCAAGCGACAGATGCCTCTTGGCCAATTCGACATGGCCGATTCGCGCCTCGAGTCGACCGAAGGTAATATGAGCTTCGATCAACACATGCGGATCCCCGGACCGTTGAACTGCCCGAACTGCCGTAGCGCTTAACGGTCCTGACAGTTCATAAGGAGCGTCTGTATCCGCAGTCTTTTCGAGGATGTGCAGCCTGACTTTCGATGCTAAGGAAGCGTCAGACACCTTCTGTGCTAACACCGCCGCGCGCTCAAGCTGTTCGATGCCGCCAGCATAGTCCCCTAAGTCCCAGGCACTAGCACCAGCCACAAACATGGCTCGCGCGATAAGGTCTTCAGGCAGACCCCGACGGCCTGTCAGCTCACGTGACACGCGTAGAGCGAGGTCCTGGCGTCCCTGTAAAAGGTAGATTTCAGCTGCGAGGGCAGTTGAATCAGGTTCACTTGTCCTACTCGATTGGAGATACTCGAGCGATCGCCCGAGCAGTCCTGACCGAAACATATCTTGCGCAGTGTCGATTATTGCGGCAGACACTTGGACCTCAATGCACAGAGGGCCGCGAGTTTGGGGGACTAATTGCGCGCGACTCGGCTGCCGAGACAAGGTCTGCGAGAGTGATGCCGTCGTCTGGTGCGGTTGCGCGGCCAATTCTTACCACACCTGCGGCTCCATCCTCATCACTTCCGCGACCCATAGCCACATGCTCAATGATGCGACGCGCTACGTGCTCAGCGGTCAGTGCATCAGTTTGCGTTAGTAGAGCAATGAATTTGTCTGAGTCGAATCGAAACAGAAGATCGGCACCTCTTAACGCTGCGCGTATACGGTCGGCCGATTGGGCAAAAAGATGTTCGAACGTATTTCGAAGCGAAGATTTCGTTCCCGCGGTGCTTCTCATTTCGATCAGTAAGATCGTGCATGGCAGTCCAGCAGACCCTGCCAATTCCGACGCAACAAATCGTTCTAGGTGTTGCCGATTAGGCAGTCCAGTCAATTGGTCGTGCAATTTCTCCGAATTCAGCTGTTGAAATTCCACAGCTTGGAGTACCGTTTGAGAGACTTGGCGTGAGACGACTTCCACCAGACGCCGATGGTCCTCACTGAATGCGTTTCGGTGTGTTGAATAGACAGTCAATACTCCAACAAGCTTTGACGCTACGCTCAAATGTGTGCTGAGACAACTCCTCAAGGGAGGTCTAAGCGCACGGGCGACTTCGCCGAGATCGAGCATCGGATCCGAATTTAGAATCGTTTGACGATTCGCAGCGACCCAACCGCTCAAACGTTGCCCCATGGCAATCCGGATGTCAGAGAAATGCGAAGAGTTTTCACCGGCGGCGTGCGCCGCGACCAGCTCATCTGCTGACTCATCGTATAAGAAGAAAACGCAGGTGGTAGCTGGTACCAGGCGTCTCAAATGCTTAGAAATGATATCTGCAGCGTCTGGCAGATTCAGTCGCCCGCTGAGACTCTGCGCGAGCTCGTAAAGCAACAACATCTCCTCGGGTCCTCGCGCTGATGTCGTCCAGCCTGGATGTTCCGGGCAACCGAACGGCAGTCGTAGTCGCTGTTTCGCGTGCTATGGTCGACAGACTAGTTCTAAAAGAAATCTCGTCATCAGGTGGCGCAATATCGCGATAGACACGTTTAAATGTGTCGACGATTAATGGGTCGTACATCGTGCCACGACGTTCGGTGAGAATACGCAGCGCTTCAGCATCCGAGAGACGGGGACGATACGGTCTGTCAGACGTAAGGGCATCAAAACAATCGACTACAGATAAGATACGAGCTCCAGCGGGTATCTCACTTCCCTTCAGACCGTCAGGGTATCCCGTGCCGTTCCAGTTCTCATGGTGGTGCCGAACGATTGGAACGACTGGGTACGGAAACGCGATCGCGGACAAAATATCCGCGCCTACGCTTGCGTGGAGCTTCATCTTTTCAAACTCAGCAGGCGTCAGCGGACCTGGCTTGTTAAGGATGTACTCCGGAACCGCAAGTTTGCCCATATCGTGTAGCAACGCGGCTGCCTCGACAGCTTTGATCTGTGCGGTCTCAGTGACTCCCATTTCTTTCGCTAATCCAACGGCAAATATCTGAACGCGGCGAATGTGACCATGCGTAATCTGATCCTTTGCGTCGATCGCCATGGCCAGAGTTTCGATTGTTGACAGATAGAGTCGGTTTAACTCGCTCAGATGGCGATTGGCGTCTTCAACGCGGCCGAGCGCAGTCTTCAGCGTTAAGTAGGAAATGAGCAGTAGCGGCAGCAGTATGCCTATTACCCTCACGAAAGCTGCGCCTGGTGTCTGCAGGTAAGGAAGCAACAGGGCCGCAACCGACGCACCGCTAAAGTAGTTCAACGACAGCCACAAGAAATTACGCCGCCAAACTGACACCGCGGATGCAGCCTGCTCCAAGGCAACAGCCAGCGCGATCAACCAACTGTTTAGGAGGAAATAGATTACCGCCAGCGCCAGCAGCGGAACCAGCAAGCTTAGGATTGGTTGCGGGGCCTGGATAAGAGGAGGAACGCCGGCGAGATAAAAAAATGCTTCTGCGGCGATCCAAACAGCAAGTGCAGGGGCAGAGAAGTTAAATAGGACTCGGACGGCTCGTGGTGAGGCGCGATATAGCCATAGAGAGATAATGAGGCTATCGAGTGCGACCACCATCGTCGCTGCCGCGGGACCGTACATAAGAACGGCCGCAAAAATGAATGTCTCAGAGACGGATAACCTGGCGGGAATAGAAGGGACCTTAACGGTGAATGATCCGCTAAGGAGCGTGAGGCCCGCTAAGACAAACCACTCGTAGCCTACAGGAGACTTGTAGAGGCTGTACAAAGAGTCCAGGACGACTAACATTCCAGCGCCGATTACAGCTGCTAGATAGAGCCGTCCTGCATTCGTTAACTTTGCGTGTGCGGTCATGACTGACCTGCTCCCGCCGTCCTTCGTCGTTAGTCGCCCCAGACGATAATTCGCTGCACGGTTATGCTCCTCAATATGTGGTTAATGTCAACAAAAATAATCTGGACTAGTCACTCCAGACGATGGTATCGCTCCAAACAATCGTGTCGCTCCACACGATTGTGTCGCTCCAAACGATCGTGTCGGCGGAAACTATGGTGGCCCCGCCAATGAAGTCGCTCCAGACGATGGTGTCGCTCCAGACGATCGTGTCGCTCCAGACAATCGTGTCGCTCCAGACGATCGTGTCGCTCCAGACGATCGTGTCGCTCCAGACGATCGTGTCGCTCCAGACGATCGTGTCGCTCCAGACGATTGTGCTCCTGCCGAGCGGAAGGACATGACCGGTGGTCAGCATCCCGGCGGAGTTCACGGGCCCCGCGTGGAGCGCATCGGTGGAGAGAAATGCGAGCCGAGCCGGTGTTACGGTTTCGTTGGCGATCTGGACATTTGCAGGGGTCAGTCCCTTCGCCAACTCCACCGCCGCCAGGGCGTTCAGACTGCCCGCCCCTGCCTCGATTAAGCCGGCGCCGGGGAGCCGTGAGCTTGTGAGCTGGAGAGCGATTTTCACCTGCGTCGGGGTCAGGGTCGGCCGTGCCTCGAGCAGCAGGGCAGTCGCGCCCGAGACCACCGCGGTCGCCATGCTGGTGCCGCTCAATTCGATGTAGGCGCGCGCGCCCTGCCCGGCGACGATCCGCTCCGGATACGTGCGCGCCAGATAGCTGCCCGGCGCGGATGCGGCGACGATCCGGTTGCCCGGGGCCACGAGTTCGGGCTTGAGCACCCCGTCGATGGCGGTCGGACCGCGCGAGCTGTAGGTGGCCATCACGTCGTCCGAGCGCTGCGCGGTGCCGCGGGTGTTGATCGCGCCCACCGTGATGACATCCGGCGTATTTCCTGGCGCGACGATGCCGCCGACCACTGGACGACCGTCGTCGGTCTTCCCAAAATTGCCCGCGGCTGCAATCACCACGATCCCGGCGTTGATCGCGCGCTGCGCCGCCTGGCACAACGGATCGTCGAGGTAGGACTCGAACACCGGATGACCGAGGGAGAGGTTGATGACCCGGATGTTGAACTGCTGACGGTGGGCGATCGCCCAGTCGATGGCGTCGATCACGTCGCTGGTGCGGCCGGAGCCGTCGGCGCGGAGGACGCGGAGATTGATCAAGTTCGGCACCCGGCGCCATGCCGGTGTGGCCGTCGCCGGTCTCCGCGACGATCCCCGCGACGTGGGTCCCGTGGCCGTACTCGTCGCGACCGGCACCGTTCGGTCCGGTGAAATCCACCGACGCGATGACCCGGCCCTTGATCGCGGCGTGCGCCGCGATTCCCGAATCGATGATCGCGACGCCGATCCCGCGACCGGTGACGCCGACCAGTCCCTCGATCCCGCTCTGCGCCTGGTCGGCGCCGGTCGACTGGGTCGTGACGGCCATCAGCCGCTGGACGGGCACGTCGCCTGCAATGTGCGACACGTCGAAGTCGAGGCTGAGCGCGTCGAGCTGTCCCCCGGTGACTTCCATCACCGCGCCGCCGGCAATCCGCTTCTTCAGACGCGCCCCATAGCGGATCGCCAACTGGTCGATCGCCGCGTCGCTCGCCGTCACGATGACGTCGGTCGGCGCTTCGATGCGACTGTTGAGGCGATCCGCGAGGTCGCGCGAGAGGCGGGCCCTCCGAGATTCGGCGTGAGTGGCGAGAGGCGCGGCCAGGCAAACGAGCAGGACGCTCGCAACGGAGACCACGCGACGGGACCGAAGAGACGTTTGTTTGCGCATAAAGTGACGAAAAGGAACGGGTTGCGCGGGTAGCTGAGGCATGGGCCGTGCCATGGCAGAGGTTCAATTGATCCAGCCGGACATCGAATGAACTTGAGAGTTCAAAAGATGACTTGGTAGGTCATCATGATTGAGATTCTCTTGAGCTTGGACTACGATGGAGCCCGCCAGGGCAGCGCGTTCTCGAGTCAGGCAGCCAACGGATTGGCTGCCTGCCGGTTGCGCCGGCCGCGGGTAGCCGCCACTCGCAAAAACTCAAGGAAATCTGATGATGGTGACAGGCCAAGGAATTGGCCGGTGAGTTCAAGAGTGGCCCGAGTCAGCCGTGCCCGTTATGTTGGCGCCCACCTTCTCGCGATACTGGCCGTACTGCTGGGGGGAAGCGCGGCGTGCCGCTCGTCAACGCAGTCCTCCCATGAGCGGACCGCCGCCCCGGTCCGCGGCGGGGCGCTGGTCGCGTCGATCCGGAGCGAACCCGCGCACGTTCAACCGGTACGTCGACAACTCCGGCGTCGCTGATGCCACCACCGCACTGACGCAGGCCAAGCTCGTCCGCATCAACCGCCAGACAGAAGAACTCGAACCGTGGCTCGCGGAACGTTGGACGACCTCGCCGGACGGCCGCACGTTCACGCTGACGTTGCGTCGGGGCGTGACCTTTTCCGACGGCACGCCCTTCACCTCCGCGGACGTGTTGTTCTCGTTCGCCGCGGTGTACGACCCGAAGCTCCAGAGCAATCTGAGTTCTGGAATGAAGGTCCAGGGAAAGCCCCTGCAGGTCACCGCACCCGATCCGGCGACGGTGGTCATCACGCTGCCGGCGCCGTTCACGCCGGGACTCCGGTTGCTCGACAATCTCCCGATCCTGCCGAAGCACCAGCTCGAGCCCGCATTGAAAGCGGGGACCTTCGCCGATGCGTGGGGTCTTGCGAACGCCCCGGGCACATGGCAGGTCTCGGTCCGTTCGTCGTCAGCGAGTACGTGCCCGGGCAGCGCGTCTCGCTGACCCGCAACACCCGCTACTGGCGGAAGGATTCGTCAGGCGGTCCGCTGCCGTATCTGGACGGCGTCGTGTTCGAGATCGCGTCCGGCCAGGACGCGGAGATTCAGCGTCTCGAATCCGGTTCGATCGACCTGATGACGCAAGCCGACATGCGTCCGCAGGATTACGCCACCGTCAGGCGGTTGCGCGATCGGGGCGCGTTGACGCTGATCGATGTCGGCACTGGCGTCGACCCGAATATGCTCTGGTTCAATCTCGCGAAGACGCCCCTGGCACGTTCGTATTTGCAGAAGGCCGAGTTCCGACAGGCCGTTTCCTATGCGGTCGATCGCGAGGCGATCGCCAATTCGGTGTACCTCGGTGCGGCGGTGCCGGTTTACGGGCCGGTCACACCTGGCAATCGCGTCTGGTTTTCGGAAGCCGCTCCCAAGTACCCTCACGATCTGGCTCGCGCCAAAGCCCTGCTCGCGGGAATCGGGCTGACTGATCGGAACGGTGACGGCATGCTCGAGGATGCCGCCGGAGCACCCGTGCGCTTTTCGATTCTCACGCAAGGCGGCAACATCCGCGCGCAGACGGCGACGGTGATCCAGGAGCATCTGCGGCAGGCCGGCATCGCCGTCGACATCGTCCCGCTGGATTTCCCTTCGATCGCGCAGCGATGGATGTCACACGATTACGACAGCATCTACTACGGATTCCAGGCGAGCGCGATCGATCCGGCGATGAACCTGGACTTCTGGTTGAGCAGCGGCTCGGTCCACGTCTGGAACCCGGAGCAGACCGCGCCGGCGACGCCATGGGAGCGCCGCATCGACGAGTTGATGCAGCGGCAGATCGCCGCGCCAACTGTGGACCAGCGGCGGCAGCTCTTCGCGGAGGTGCAGAAAATTTTTGGTGAGAATCTTCCGGGGATCTACTTCATCGCGCCGAAGGTTTCGATTGCCACGTCTCCGCGGGTGGCAGGCGCCGAGCCGGCGCTGCTCGATCCCAAAGTCCTTTGGAACCCCGACACGCTGAACGTGATTGATGGCGCGTCAGCTCCACACCGTTAGCCGGCGCGGCCGGTTCGTTCGCTTCATGCTCCGCCGCGTGGCCGGGGCCATCGCGCTGGTCTTCATCGTGGCCTCGGGCGCGCTCCTTCTCGCGCAGCTCGCGCCCGGTGATTACTCGTCGCAGGTCGGCGAGGATCCGGCGGTCCGCGCGGCCGAACGCGCGAGACTCGGCCTCGATCGACCGCTGGCGGAACAGTACGCCACATGGTTGCGGCGGAGTCTCACACTCGATCTCGGCGACTCCTTCCAATACCGGCGTCCGGTCCGAACGCTGGTCGGCGAGCGAGCCGCAAACACGGCACTGCTCGCCGCGCTCGCGCTCGTGCTTGCGACCGGTCTCGGCATTCCGTGCGGGATCGTGACCGGAAGCCGGCGCCGCGGCTTTGTCGTGTCTTCGATCCGGGCCGCATCGCTCCTGCTTCTCTCGATTCCGCCACTCGTCACCTCGCTGGTGCTCGTGACGCTCGCGGTCCGAACCGGCTTCGCGCCGATTAGCGGCAGCCTCTTCGGAGCGCGGCTGATCGTGCCGGCGCTGGCGCTCGCCCTGCCGCTGGCGGCCACGCTCGAACGTCTGCAGTCGCAGGCACTCAACGAGGCGCTGCAGCGCCCGACCGTGACCGCCGCGCTCGCGCGCGGGATCCCGACGTCGCGGGTGATCTGGCGTCACGCATGGCGGTTATCGCTCGGTCCGATCCTGGCGATCTACGGGGTGATGATCGGCTCGCTCTTCAGCGGATCGTTTGCCGTCGAGATCGCCACGTCCTGGCCGGGGCTCGGAGAGTTGATGCGCCAGGCGCTCCTGTCGCGGGACACCTACCTGGTTGCTGGTTGCGCCGCCGCCGGGGCCCTGTTTCTTGCCGCGGGCGTGCTCGGCGCCGACGTGCTTCACGCCGCGATCGATCCACGCATCGAGAGAGAGCGCGCGACATGAGCGCCCGACAGCGAACCGGACTGACCCTTGCGGCGATCCTCGCGCTGCTGATGCTGCTGGCACCGTGGGTCGCGCCGTACGATCCTGCCCGACAGTTCTCCACACATCCCTTCGCGCCGCCGATGTGGCCGCACATCATGGACGATGACGGAGGGCTGCACGCGCCGTTCGTCTATCCGCTGCACCTCGTCGATCCGCTCGAGCGTCGATACGTCCAGGAACGCACCCGGATCATTCCTCTCAGGTGGTTCTCCGGCACGCTGGTTCGGGCCGCCGGCCAGGAGCCGTGGTTTCCGCTCGGAAGCGACGCGCTCGGTCGCGACGTCTTTTCTCGCGTGGTCCTTGGCGCGCGGCTTTCTCTGGGAGTGGCGCTTCTGGCGGCGGCGATCGCTCTCGGCCTTGGCGCGCTCCTCGGCTCATTGGCGGGATACGCCGGAGGATGGTGGGACACGCTGCTGATGCATCTCGCGGATCTGGTGCTGGTTCTTCCGGGCATCTACGTGGTGCTGGCGCTGCGGGGTGCGCTGCCGTTGATCCTGACTCCGCCGCAAGTATTCAGCGCCCTGGTTCTCGTCCTCGGTTTGGTCGGCTGGCCAGCCGCAGCCCGGGGAGTACCAGGGATCTTTCTTGCTGAGCGGGCGCAGGAGTACGCGGAAGCGGCCAAGGCCGCGGGAGCAGGGCCGCTACGGTTGATCGCGCAGCATTTGCTGCCCGCGAGTCTCGGATTTCTGGTGGTGCAGGCGACGGTACTCGTGCCCGCCTTCGTGATGGCGGAGGCGACGCTGTCTTTCGTGGGGCTGGGGTTTTCTCCCCCGACCCCGAGTTGGGGCGCGATGCTGCAGGACGCCGGTGCGGCGCGGGGCGGCGCCGACGCACCGTGGCTCCTCGCTCCCGCCGGTGCGATCGTCCTTGCCGTGCTCGCGATGCACCTGGCCTCGCCGCAGCGCGATCCGCTCCTCTGGAGTAACACCAACGAGAACTAGCTCATTTTGCAGTCCTTTACGAGAACGTTCGGCAATGTTCCAGTCCTGCACTTCTGTCTCGCGTTGGAACATTGTTTTGTAAAGTTCTGTGACGTCTCAGGTTACGACCGGCCGCAACTTCAGATCACAGATCTGTTGTCACGTTTCGGCACAACCTACCCAGCTTACAATCCTGATCCCGGGCTCTGGCAGAAGCCATAACAACCTGTAAATAAAGAGGATAAGGTCGCAAGGCGCAAGCCCTTCCGTAGTGGCCTTCCTATTGCTCTGCCGTTCTCCGCGATGAAAGACCGTCTTACCGCTCCCCGACTCGTTCTGGCGGTTGCCGCCACCGTCCTGTTGCCCTTCTCGGCACAGGCTTCTGGCCGTGCAGCCGGCCATCTCGCAAAGCTCGATCGGGTGCTTCGAGAGGCGGCCGCATTGCCGTCTCCCGGCGCGCAGCGGGTGATCATCCAGACGCATTCGGCGGCCGAGCGGGCCGCTCTGAAGAAAGCCCTGCTCGGGCACGGTGACGTCGTCGAAGCCGAGCATCCTTCTCTCAACGCGCTGACCGTCGTGGTCCACGGGCGGGATCTCGCCGCGCTCGCCGCAAATCCGGACGCGGCGGTCGTTTCATCCGACAGTGACGTTTCGGTCACCGGAACGACCCACGTCAAGAAGACGAAGGCCGCTGACGCGCGCAAGGAGGCACGCACCTTCCAGCGCATGTTCCAGACCGGTCACGCATTGCCGGCGTCTTTGCGCGAACGGCTCGGCGTCGACCGCGTGTCCTACACCGGCGCCGGCATTGGCGTGGCGATCATTGATTCCGGCATCGACCCGAACAGAGATCTTGCCGGCGCGATCGCCGGCTTCTGGGACTTCACGCATGGCGGGAGCGCGCCGGTTACCGCGTACGACGACTACGGCCACGGCACTCATGTGGCGGGCCTCATCGCGAGCAGTGGCCGTCTGTCGGGTGGAGACTTCCGCGGTGTGGCCCCGGGCGTTCGCCTGTTCGGCCTGAAGGTTCTCGACGCGCAGGGCCGCGGCAGGTCCTCGGACGTTCTTCGCGCGATTGACTTCGTCATCGCGAACCGCAACACCAAGGGCATCGACGTCATCAATCTGTCGCTGGGCCATCCGATTCTCGAGTCGGCGGCCACCGATCCGCTGGTACTCGCGGTCGAGCGCGCGGTCCGCGCGGGTCTCGTCGTCATCGTTGCGGCGGGCAACGTCGGCACGGACGCGAATGGCGACCCTGGTTACGCGGGCATCCTGTCGCCGGGCAACGCGCCTTCAGCGATCACCGTTGGCGCAGTCGACACGAAGAATACGACGTTACACGACGACGATCGCATGGCGTGGTTCAGCTCTCGCGGCCCGACGTGGTACGACGGCTTCGCGAAGCCGGACGTGGTTGCGCCCGGGGTCAGCCTCGTCTCCGACGCTCCGCGATCCAGCTCGCTCCTCAACGTCTATCCGCAGCTCACGGTCACGAAGAACGGCAAGAAGTTCGCGATGCTGAGCGGCACCAGCATGGCGGCGGCGGTGGCGACCGGAGTCGCCTCCATTGTCATCGAGGCAAGCCGGTCGGCGCATCCGGGCGGCTATCCGACGCCGAACACGGTCAAGGCGATGCTGCAGTACAGCGCGCTGCCGGTGCTCGCCAACAAGAAATTCGACGAAGCGGACTCGCTCGCGCAGGGGACGGGCGAGGTCAATGCGATCGGCGCCGTGCAGCTCGCGGAAGCCATCAATCCGCTGGCCGGGCGGAATCAGCGGTGGGCAGGATTCTTCGCGCCTGAAACGTTCATCGGCGGCAGCGTCGAGCCGTGGTCGCAGGAACTGATCTGGGGCAGCGAGCTGATCTCGAACTCCAGCGTGATCACCACTCACTCGGCCATCTTCGACAACATCGGGTGGGGCACGCTGCGCCGGGATCTTGACAACATCGTCTGGGGCACGGCGGCCGACTTCGACAACATCGTGTGGGGTACCAACGTCGTGTGGGCTTCGCACGTGGTCTGGGGCGACCGCACGATTGGCCTGCGCCTCGGCGGCGACAACATCGTCTGGGGCACGATGCGCGGTGGCGACGGCGACAACATCGTCTGGGGCACGATGCGCGGTGACGACGGCGACAACATCGTTTGGGGCACGTTGCGCCTCGACAGCGACAACATCGTCTGGGGCACGCTCCGCGACGCGGACAACATCGTCTGGGGCACGCTCCGCGGCGACGGCGACAACATCGTGTGGGGCACCGCGATCGATCTGGACAACACCTTGACGAAGAACCCGAGGGGAGACCGGTAGTGAACCGTCCTCCTCATTCCGGGCCCGCGATGGCGGCAGCGATGACGGAAATGCCGGAACCGGTATCGGCCACCGACTGGAGGCAAGGGCTGCCCGTGCTCGGGGGAGCGCGCGTGACGCTTCGCGAACTTCGGGTCGAGGACGCGGCGTCGCTCTGCGAGCTTTTGACGAGCGAGGAAGTCTCGCGGTTCATCTCGCCGCCGCCGACCACGGTCGAGGGATTCGAGCGATTCATCGCGTGGACGCATGACGAGCGGGCCGCCGGACGTTACGTCTGTTTCGCGGTGGTGCCACATGGAGTCGATACCGCGATTGGGATCTTTCAGGTTCGACAGCTTGAACCAGGATTCGGGACGGCGGAATGGGGGTTTGCGATCGGCTCGCCGTTCTGGGGGACAGGGGTGTTCACGGATGCCGCCAGGCTCACGGTGGAGTTCGCATTCGAGCGGGTTGGTGTGCATCGGCTCGAGGCTCGGGCGGCGGTGGTCAATGGGCGCGGCAACGGGGCGCTCGCGAAGATCGGCGCGGTGAAGGAGGGCGTGTTGCGCAAGAGTTTCCTGCGCTACGGTGAATACCTCGACCAGGCCCTCTGGTCGATGGTTCGGGAAGAGTGGCGCCAGACCAGAGCGGTCTGGGGATCCATCATCCACTAATCATGGTGGATGAGTATTGCCGGGAGAAGGGGCCTAATAAGGTGACTCATGCTGCGTAGATTCCTGGCGGGCACAGCGCTGACGCTGGCCTGCCTGCTCGGCGCGACGGCCTCGGCGGCCGCCAAGCCGGGGGATCATTACAAGCTCGATCGCAAGCTGAACGATCGCGCCGCGACAGGTGGATCGCACACCTCCCGCGTGATCGTCACGCTGAAGCCGGGCTGGGATGGGTCCGCGGATTACAAGAAGGTGGGCGCCAAGCTGGGGCGCCGTCTGAACCTGATCAACGGACAGGTCGTGGAGCTGACCAACAATCAGCTTCGCAAGCTCGCGGATTCTCCCGCGGTCGAGAGCATCCATTGGGATCGCCCGACCGGAGGTGAGATGAACCGCGCAGCGGTGGCCGTCGGTGCACGCGCAGTCCAGGAACAAATGGGCTTCGACGGCGCCGGCGTTGGAGTCGCGATCATCGACTCCGGCATTACCCCGTGGCACGACGACCTGAGCTATCTAGGGGCGAATCCGTCGGTTCGCGTGGTTGGCGGGCAGCGGGTGGTGAAGTTCGTCGATTTCGTCAACGGCAGGACCACGCCTTACGACGACAACGGTCACGGCACGCATGTGGCCGGCATTGTCGCCGGCAATGGTTACGACACCGCCGGCGCTCGCGCCGGCATCGCACCGGCGGCTCACCTGGTGAGTCTGAAGGTGCTCGACTCGCATGGCGGGGGCTGCATCAGCGACGTGATTGCCGCGCTCGACTGGGTCGTTCAGTACAAATCCATCTACAACCTGCGCGTCGTCAACCTGTCGGTTGGCGCGAGAGTCACGGAGTCCTACAACACCGATCCGCTGACTCTGGCCGCCAAGCGCGTCGTCGACGCCGGGGTGGTCGTGGTGACGGCTGCCGGAAACCTCGGCAAGAATCCGTCGGGCAAACTGCAGTACGGCGCGATTACCGCTCCGGGCAACGCGCCCTGGGTGCTCACGGTCGGCGGGTCTAGCCACCAGGGCACGGTCACCCGGGTGGACGACGTGATGGAGGATTACAGCTCACGTGGTCCGACGGCCATCGACTATGCGGCCAAGCCGGACGTGGTCGCGCCCGGCACCGGCATCGTGTCGCTCGCCGCTCAGGGCAGCCTGATGTACTGGACGAAGGCCTCGTACTTGCTGAACGGTTCGGTGGCGACGGCTTACAAGCCGTATCTGAGCCTGACCGGCACCAGCATGGCGGCGCCGATCGTCGCGGGCACGGCGGCGCTGATGATTCAGGCGAACCCGAAGCTGACGCCGAATCTCGTCAAAGCCATCATTCAATACACGGCGCAGGATTACGGGTACGACTCGCTGTCGCAGGGCGCAGGCTTCCTCAACACGCGTGGCGCGGTGCTGCTCTCGCGGTTCTACGCGACCGCCAAGCCCGGTCAGGTGATGCCGAGGCAGCTGCCCTGGAGCAAGACGATTCTCTGGGGCAACCGGAAGCTGAAAGGCGGAGTGATCAAACCGAACGGCAGCGCCTGGGCCACCAATGTCGTGTGGGGCACGAGCCAGACGGTCACCGGCCAGAACATCGTCTGGGGCACGCTGGCGCGCGACGGCGACAACATCGTCTGGGGCACATCGCTGCTCGACGCGGCCAATGTCGTGTGGGGCACCATGAGCTCGGCGCAGGGCGAGAACATCGTCTGGGGCACGACCCGCGACGGCGACAATATCGTCTGGGGCACGATGCGCGACGCCGACAACATCGTGTGGGGTACGGTCTGCGGCGGGGCGAACTGCGAAAACATCGTGTGGGGCACCGCGCTGAGGGACCTCGACAACATCGTCTGGGGCACGCAGCTCGATGCCGACAACATCGTGTGGGGCACCAGCGGGTTGGTCAACAACATCGTGTGGGGCACGTCGAGCGAAGCGGACAACGTCACCTGGGGCTGCTCGGGTGCGGAGACGCCGCCGTTCGACGATCCAGACGTGCCGGCGGTGTTCGACGGAACCAGTTTCGATTCACTTTTCCCACCGGAGATGGCTCCGGTCCCGGTATCGACCGACCCAGGTGGCTCGATCATGACGACAACGACGACGGTGATCGGCGCGACGACCGCAGCGATCGGAGGGGTGCTCTAATGGAAAAGATGCCCTTCCGCGATGCACAGGCCATGACCGGCGACCTCGAATCGGTGATCTCGGCGGCGCGTGCAGGCTCGGTCACGACGACCTCGAACTGGCGCCGGGCGCTGCCGGTGCTGACCGGGTCGATGGTCACACTCCGCGAGCTGCGGCTGTCGGATGCGCCGGCGC
Source organism: uncultured Acidobacteriota bacterium (assembly GCA_963755695.1). GTDB lineage: Bacteria > Acidobacteriota > Vicinamibacteria > Vicinamibacterales > 2-12-FULL-66-21 > QHWT01. The sequence goes on from CAVWLB010000001.1 coordinate 321,655, forward strand.
TGCTCGCCATGCTCTCGACCGAAGAGGTGTCGCGGTTCATTTCTCCGCCGCCGACTACGGTCGACGGGTTCGAACGATTCATCGCGTGGACGCACCGCGAGCGCGCAGCAGGCAACTACGTCTGCTTCGCGGTTGTGCCCCATGGGATGGACTCGGCAATCGGCATCTTCCAGGTGCGTCAGCTCGAGCCGGGATTTGCGACGGCCGAGTGGGGCTTCGCGATCGGTTCCGAGTTCTGGGGAACCGGGATGTTCGTCGACGGTGCGAAGCTGGTGGTCGATTTCGCTTTCGACACGATCGGCACCCATCGCCTGGAGGCGCGTGCGGCGGTCTTGAACGGCCGCGGAAACGCGGCCCTGCGAAAAATCGGCGCGTTGCCGGAAGGGATCTTGCGCAAGTCGTTCCTTCGCAACGGCGAGTACCCTCGATCAGGCGCTGTGGACGATCCTCGACGAAGACTGGCGGTCAGCCAAGGCGTTTGCCGCGCCAAGAGTTCACTAACCTCGCCTGACCGGCGGGTCGGAGCACTCGATACGAAAAGCACCCTGCGGTGAGACGACCGGGCGCGGATTCATTTCCGCGCCCGGTTTTTTGTTTCATGGTACGCTCGGCGGTTGATGAATCTGCGGTCGGTGTTCCCTCCCATGCCGACACCGTTCGAGAACGGCGAGCTCAATGAGGCCGCGATCGGGTCGAACATCGCGCGATGGATGGCCTCCGGACTCGGCGGTGTGGTCGTGCTGGGCACGAACGGCGAGGCCGCGCTGCTCGACGACGAGGAGAGCGATCGCGTCGTGGCCGCCGCGCGCCCTCACGTCCCGGACGATCGCGTTCTCATCGCGGGAGTGGGCCGCGAGTCGACACGCGCGACGGTTGCGGCCGCGCGCCGCGCCGCGAACGCCGGAGCGGACGCGGTGCTCGTGCGCACGCCGTCGTTCTACCGCGCGCATCTGCCGCCCTCAGCGATCGCGTCGCATTACACGGCTGTCGCCGACGCCAGCCCGGTTCCGGTGCTTCTCTATAACTACCCGGCGTTCACTGGTGTCACCCTCTCGGCGGATCTGATCGGTCGCCTCGCGCAACACCCAAACATCATCGGGATCAAGGAAACCAGCACCGACGGCGCGCAGTTCGTGGACATGGCCGCTCTCGTTCCCGATCGGTTCACGATCCTGGCGGGATCGGCGCCGGGCGCGTACACCGGGATGTGCGGGGGAGCGCGAGGCGCCATCCTCGCAATTGCGTGCGTCCTCCCTCAGTTGTGCCTTCAACTGCTCGCGCTCGTCTGCGCGGGTCGTCACGCCGAAGCGCTCGCCATGCAGCAGCGCCTGACGCCAATCGCGCGCGCCGTGACAACCGGTTTCGGTATCGCCGGGCTGAAGGCGGCAATGGAACTTGCCGGCTACACCGGCGGCGACCCCCGCCCGCCGCTCGCGCCGCTCGCACCGGACGGTCTCGAGAAGATACGGACGTTGTTGCATGCTGCCACACACTGAACGCCTGCTCCTTGGACCGGGCCCGAGCCCGGTGGCGTCGCGGGTCATGCGTGCCATGGCCGCGCCGGTCCTCAGCCATCTCGATCCCGACATGATGGCGATTCTCGACGACATCCGGTCGCGACTGGCGGCGACCTTCCGCGCCCCGGAGAACGCATTCGCGATTGCAGTCTCCGGCACGGGCACTGCAGGGATGGAGGCTGCCGTCGCAAACCTCGCCCGCCCCAATTCGCGCGCGCTGGTCGTCGTGACCGGCTATTTCGGCGATCGGCTCGCCCAGATGCTGCAGCGTTACGGCGCGACGGTCGATCGAGTGGAAACCGAGTGGGGACGGGCGTGTGATCCGTCGGCGGTCGAGCGCGCGCTCAAATCCCAGCGCGCGGACATCGTCGCGATGGTGCACGCGGAGACATCGACCGGGGTGCTGAATCCGGTTGCCGAGGTCTGCGGGATCGCCGCGCAGCATGGTTCGCTGACCATCGTCGATACGGTCACCTCTCTTGGTGCGCATCCGGTCGACGTGGGCGCGTGGGGCGCCGACGCGGTCTACAGCTGCACGCAGAAAGGCCTCGGCGCACCGTCAGGCCTCGCGCCGATCGTGTTCTCGGCGCGCGCGCGTGACCAGCGTCGCGCAGGCTTACGCTCCTTCTATTTCGACCTTGCGCTGCTGGAGGATTACTGGATAGGGCGGAAGTATCACCACACCATATCCGCGCCATTGGTCTACGCGCTTCGCGAAGCGCTCGTTGCGATTGGCGAGGAGGGCCTCGAAGCGAGGTGGCAGCGTCACTGCAATCAGCATCTCGCGCTGGCGACCGGTCTCGAAGCGATGGGTCTTCGCCTGTTGCCGCCGGTTGTCGAACGGTTGTGGTCCTTGAACGCTGTGGTGGTCCCTGACGGCGTCGACGAGGCGGTCGTCAGAAAACGGCTGCTCACCGAGTTCAACATCGAGATCGGTGCGGGGCTCGGTCCGCTCGCGGGACGCATCTGGCGGGTCGGACTGATGGGCTCCGGATCCACGACGACGAACGTGATGCTGTTCTTGAATGCGCTGCGCCGCGTCCTCGACGCGTAGGCACGCGGCCTCCTTCCCGGACAATAGATAATCGAGCCATGCGGAGATTCGGGAGGGCTCTTGCGATCGTTCTCGCCATCGGCTTTGCCTATGCCGCCTATATCTACGTGACGCTTCCCGACGTGCGGCGGTTGAGAACGAAGAACCCCTCGACGACCGCGTTCATGGAGCTGCGAGCGAGCGAGGCCAGACGCCGTGGCGACCGGGTTACAAAGGATCAGCGCTGGGTGGCTTACGCGCGCATCTCGCCGAACTTGAAACGCGCGGTCCTGGTGGCGGAAGACAGCGCCTTCTGGAAGCACGAAGGCATCGATTTCGAGCAGCTGCGCGAGTCGATGGAGGTCAACTGGGAACGAGGTGAATTCGCCCGCGGCGCGAGCACGATCACGCAACAGCTGGCGAAGAACCTCTACCTGTCACCATCGAAGAATCCGGTCCGCAAGCTGCGTGAGCTGCTCATCACGCGTCGACTCGAAGCCGAGCTGCACGAAGCAGCGGATCCTCGAGCTCTATCTGAACGTCATCGAGTGGGGCGACGGCATCTAGGGCGCAGAGGCGGCCGCACGACGATATTTCCGCAAGCCGTCGGCTGACTTGAGCCCGCAGGAATCGGCGCTCCTTGCTGCTGCCATCATCAATCCGCGAGGTACTCAATCCCGGACATCCGAGCGCGCGACTCCGGCGACGACAGCAGATGATCGCGCGCCGCATGGGCGCGGTCACCCCCCCGCCTGTGGTAACGGAACCTGCGCTCGCGCCCGATGCCGGCCCGCCGGCACCGATTCCCGAGTTGCCCGGGACGCCGGTGACGCCCCCGGAGGCGCCGCTTCCGAACGAAGGCAACGGCGCGCGGCAGGGCGGACCGAGTGGACCTGGGCCGTAGAACAATATCAGGCCAAAAAAAGTGTACTTTCGCGTTCTGCTCACCTTGACAGCGCTTGGCGCCTGTCCGTATAGTCGACACGTCCCTGCTCCTCACAGCGACTAACGGCTCGATACAGGACGCCTTGGTGGAGTCCAGTCTCTGGCCAGGCGTGTGTCCGGCATGATCAATTACACAGAGAGCATCGCGCTCCTGATGCAGGACGTGGTGTCGCGTACGCCTTCGTTGTCGTTCATCGATTTGCGTGAAGTCCTCGTCTTCGGTCGTTTCGGCCGGCCAGACGCCGAGGGCGCTTTCGCAACGTGTCACTGTCTGACGCTTCCTCAGAGCGAACCCGGCTACTACTTCTGGCGGGATCGGATTACTGGCGAGCTGACGCGACGTTCCGAGTGGTTCGTCACGAAGACGCCCGAGGTGCGCGTCGGTGCCAGGCGTATCAAATATCTCATTTCGTTCGTACTGCCGCGCTTCTGCGAACAGACCCTCGAGCGGTCCTGGAAATCGGAACTCTACGCGACGGCTGACCCGTGGGTCGCCAAGCTCGACACGATCGTGCACGAGCTGTATCACATCGATCCGCAGTCGACCGGCATTCGGCAGGTGGCCAACGCAAACGGGACGCGGTCGCGTCAGCATGGACCCGAGTTCTATGAAGAGGTGGCAACTATCGTTCGCGACTACCTGGCGACGAGGCCGGACCCGCGCATGCACGAGTTTTTGAGGTGGGACTTTTCGGAGCTCCAGCGCCAGTTTGGCGGCGTGGTTGCGACAACCTTTAAGAATTTCCCGTCGTTTCCACAGCGCTACATGGAGCCGTGCTCGGCGCTTCCCGTCGACCCGGACGTCAAGGTCGAACCACTGAAGCCGCTGACGCAGCCGTCACTTTATACGGAAGACGATCTGCACGTGCGTCAGTTCACCGACACGAGCGCACGCCGACTGACGCGGAAGGGCGCGAACCGGGCGGCTTGAATCCGGCTCAGGTCATGCCGGCTCATGGCTACTGTCGCCGAGCCCGGAGCTACGAGCCGGTCAGATCACCCGTCTCGCACCGACGAACCGCGACCCCCAATACGACGAGCTGAGACGCTCGACCCTGACTTGGCCGACGCTGCTCGGGGCGTGCACGAATTCGTCCCCGCCGATGGCGATCGCGACATGCGATGGGCCCGCGCTCACGGTGCTGAAAAAGACTAGATCGCCCGCCTCGAGCTGGTCCTGCGGAACCGGCTGTCCCACACGCGACTGTTCGAGCACGGTTCGCGGCATCCTCACGCCGTGCTGCGCGAACACGTAATACACGAAGCCACTGCAATCGAAACCCGCCGGATCGGCGCCGCCATTGCGGTACGAGTACCGCGAAGGGCAAGCGCTGTCGTCGTAATTGCATAGCCGCTTGCGGGTCCGCTGGGGATGGGGGTTGCGGACGACGAGCCCGGTGATGTGGGCGCCGGGTGTTCCCCCGGTCGCGGAAACGGCGCTGGGACGTTGCCGGTCGATGCACAACCGGTTGCGGCAATGGCAGCCAGCAGCACAATCGGGGCGACCGGCAGGCGGATCATGACCGACCGATTTATCGACCGGTCCTTGTACAGGGGTCAGACCCCATTAGGTGGCCCGGCTGATTGTCCTCTTCCGTGGTCGTTTCGACCTAAACTGCTGGAAACATGATTGTTACGCTCGTTCGTCCTTGACACTAGCGGGCGCCTCAGGCAGAATGAACTCAGGCTTATGGAGCAGACGCTCCTTCTGAACGCGACGTACGAGCCCCTCAAAGTCGTCCACTGGCAGAAAGCCATCACCCTTTGGTGCCAGGGGAAGGTCGAGGTCATTTCCGTGTACGACCGGGAGGTCCGGTCCGTCTCGTTCAGTTTCAAGCTTCCCTCGGTCATCCGCCTGCTGCGATACATCAAGATCAAGCGGCAGATTGATTACGTGCCGTTCTCCCGCGCCAACATCTACGCGCGAGACGACCACTCCTGCCAGTACTGCGGTCAGATGTTTTCGACAGCGGAGTTGACCTTCGATCATGTCGTGCCGGTCGCCCAGGGCGGCCGAAAGGATTGGGAAAACATCGTTACCTGCTGCATTCCCTGCAACCGGAAGAAGGGTGGCCGGACGCCGGAGCAGGCCCGCATGCATCTCATTCGGGTTCCCAAGCGTCCCGACAAGGCTCCCGCGATTCGAATTACCATCGGCCTTCGGAACGCGCCTGAGACGTGGCGTGATTACTTCTACTGGAACGTCGAGCTGGACGACGAGAGCTGACAGAAGTTGGGTCGTGTGACCTCCGTTCGACCCCTTTGGGCGGTTGAAGGAGGACGCGTAACGCTCGAGGGGACGGGCTTTCCCGTTGGCCCCGGTCTGCCGCAGGTGCACATCGGGCAAGCGGCGGCCCGCCTCGCGCACGCATCACCAACGGCGCTGACACTGATTGTGCCGGCGGATCTGGAGGGGGGCGCCACCGCCGTCCGGATCGACGAGCTGCCGGGCGAAACTGCGTACATCGAGATCGGGGCGCCGCTGGTCACCGGCGTCCACCAGGTCGACAATCCCGCCTTCGATCGTCACGGCAATCTCTACGTCACCTTCAGCGGATCGCGCGGGCAACAGGCGCCGGTCGCGATCTTTGTCGTTCGCCCCGACGGCACGCGGGAACCGTTCGTGTCGGATATGCCGAACCCTACGTCGCTGGCGTTCGATCGTGAAGGCCATCTCTACGTCTCGAGCCGTTTCGATGGCAGCGTTTATCGCGTCGAGCCCGACGGACGCGCATCACTCTACGCCGGCGACCTCGGGGTCGCGTGCGGGCTGGCATTCGGTCCTGACGGGGTGCTGTACGTGGGCGATCGTTCGGGGTCGATTCTGCGCGTCGAGGATCACCGCCGCGCGCGTGCGTTCGCGACGCTGCCGGCCAGCGTCGTTGCCTTTCACCTCGCGTTCGGTCCCGATAATCACCTGTACGTAGCGGCGCCCACCCTGGGCACGACCGATGCGATCTATCGAATCTCACCGAGCGGCACGGTCATGGCCTGGTCCAGCGGCTTCGGCCGGCCGCAGGGGCTTGCGTTCGATACGGCAGGACACCTCTATGTGACCGATGCGCTGGCCGGGTGGAGCGGGATCTATCGCATCCGCCTGGACGCACCGGCCTCTCCCGAGCTGGTGCTCGCCGGAGCCGCCCTCATCGGCCTGGCGTTCGATCCGCATGGCGGCCTCGCCGTTGCGACGAGCGACTCGGTTTATCGCCTCGGAGTCAGCCTTCGTGGCCTGCTCCCCCCGCACTGAAACGGTGACGGTGACAGTTCGGAAGTTCCCCTGGGTGCTACGTCGGGTGTTTTCGGCAAAGAAGTGTGAGGGTCCCAGTTTCGGGCCACGGTAGAATCCACCACACATGATTCAGTTGTTTCGACGCAAGCCCATCACGGACCTGCTCGTCGAAGGAGACCACTCGCTGAAGCGGGTCATGGGCGCCGGCGATCTGGTCATGCTGGCGATCGGAGCCGTCATCGGCGCGGGGATCTTCGGCGCAATCGGCACGGCGGCGGCAGGTCAGGTCGGACCGAACGGTGAAGTCATCCGCTACGGCGCCGGTCCGGCGCTCATCTTCTCATTTGTCCTGCTCGGCCTCGCGTGCGCGCTCGCCGGACTCTGCTACGCCGAGCTGGCGTCGATGATCCCCCAGGCCGGCAGCGCCTACGCATACTCCTACGCCACGCTGGGAGAGCTCGTCGCCTGGATCATCGGGTGGGACCTGATTCTCGAGTACGCCGTCGGCAACGTTGCCGTCGCGATCTCGTGGGGCGATTACTTCAGCACCCTGCTGCGCGGCTTCAACATCGTCCCGCCAGCCTGGTTGACGACGGGATATCGAACGGCGCTGTTGAGCGCCGACCCGGCGATTCATGGTCTGCTTCAAACCGCCCCCCAGGTCGCCGGGATTCCGATCGTCATCCATCTCCCCGCGTGCGCCATCGTGATGCTGATCACCGTCCTGCTCCTTCAAGGTGCCAAAGAGAGCGTGACGGCGAACAACATCATGGTGGTGATCAAGCTGCTCGCGCTCGGCCTGTTCATTGCCGTGGGGGCCACACATCTCCACCCGGAGAACTTGCGCCCATTCGCGCCGAACGGTTTCACCGGCATCCATCAGGGCGCCGCGATCGTGTTCTTCGCCTACATCGGTTTCGATGCGATCTCGACGGCTGCGGAAGAAACCAGGAATCCACAGCGCAACCTTCCAATCGGCATTCTCGGCGGCCTCGCGATCTGTACGCTCATCTACGTTGTAGTCGGCTTCGTGCTGACGGGAATGGTCCCTTACAAGGAGCTCGCGGTGGCCGACCCGCTCGCCCGCGCGCTGCAGTTGGCCGGCTTCGAAAGGGTCGGCTGGGTGGTTGCTCTCGGCGCCGCGGTGTCGATGTCGGCGGTGTTGCTGGTTTTTCAGTACGGTCAGCCGCGGATCTTCTTCGCGATGGCGCGTGACGGGTTGTTGCCGCAGTGGGCGGCGAAGGTGCACCCGCGCACGAAGATCCCGTTCGTGACGACGCTGTTCACCGGAATCTTTGTCGCGACCTGGTCGCTCATCGGTGACGCGGGGGAGACCTACGATCTGACCAACATCGGGACCCTGTTCGCGTTCATGCTGGTCAGCATCGGCGTGCTGGTCCTGAGATACACCGAGCCGGAACGTCCGCGTCCGTTTCGTGTGCCCTTCGTCTGGGCAGTCACCCTTCTCTCAGCCGCCGGGTGTCTGTTCATCATGAAGGGACTGCCGCATCAGGCCTGGGAGCGATTCGGCTACTGGCTGGTCATCGGCCTCGTTCTTTACTTCGTATATGGGTTCCAACACAGCCGATTGCGTAAGGAAATTGCGTCCCGTGTCCCGTAGAGCCTGAAAACCTCATCTACGTTCTTGACTAGCGAAGGCTTCCGGGCCCCTGCTAAAATATGGGTTTGGGTTTCCACAAAAAATCGTCACTAGCAGGGGCATGGCACACGACTGGGTTGCGGTGCGCGGCGCACGCGTTCACAACCTCAAGAACATAGACGTCGATCTCCCGCGGGATCAGCTGGTCGTTATTACGGGGCTGTCCGGCTCAGGCAAGTCCTCGCTCGCTTTCGACACCATCTACGCGGAAGGGCAACGGCGATACGTCGAGTCACTCTCGTCGGTACGCCCGGCAATTCCTCGAACAGATGGAGAAGCCGGACGTCGACCTGATCGACGGCCTGTCGCCCGCCATCGCGATCGAGCAGAAGACCACCGGGTCGAATCCGCGGTCGACCGTCGGAACCGTCACTGAAATCTACGACTACCTCCGGCTGCTGTTTGCCAACGTCGGGGTCCCGCACTGCCACTTGTGCGGCCGCGAGATCTCCTCGCAGTCGCTCGAACGCATCATCGACATGGTGATGCTGTCGCCGAACGACGAGCGCATCAACGTCATGGCGCCGGTGGTCCGCGGACGCAAGGGTGAGTTCAAGAAAGAGCTCGCCGCGCTGCGCGCCCGCGGATTCACCAAGGTGCGCGTCGACGGGCAGCTTCGTTCGTTCGACGAGGACATCAAGCTCGATCGACGCCGCAACCACTCGATCGACGTGGTGGTCGATCGAGTGGTGCTGAAGCCGGGCATCGAGCGGCGTCTAAGCGAGTCGATCGAGGTCGCGCTCAATCTCGCCGACGATGTGGTGGTGATCAACACGCTCGACGGAGGAGACCGGCTCTTCTCCCGGCGGCTGGCCTGCACCTATTGCGGCGTGAGCATGCCCGAGATGACGCCGCGTGCGTTCTCGTTCAACTCCCCGCATGGCGCCTGTCCCGACTGTCAAGGACTTGGCGCCGTCTACGACTTCGATCCGGGCCGGCTGGTGCCCGACGAATCGCTCTCGCTGCAGGATGGTGCGATCGCTCCCTGGGCGCGCGGCGACAAGAAGCTCGTAAAGGAGGCGCTCACCTCGTTGAGCAAGCACTTCGGAATCGATCTTGCCCTTCCATTCCGCCGCCTGGCGAAGAAAGCGCGCGACGTGATCTTCTACGGGACCGGCGCGGCTCGAAAGGAAGGCAAGGATCCGTTCGGGGCCGGGTTCGAAGGGCTGGTGCCGAACCTCCGGCGGAGATACGAGGAGGGCAGCTGGGCCGAACAGGAGGCGCTCGAACCCTATCGCGCACTTCGCCCGTGTCCGGCATGTGGCGGAGCCCGCCTGAAGCCGCAGAGTCGCGCGGTACGCGTCAAGGGACGCACCGTCACCGAATACGTCGACCTTCCGATTTCCGAGGCGCTCGGCGTGTTCGAGTCGATCGAGCTGACCGACAGGGAAGCGCTCATCGCCAGCCGCATCCTTCGTGAGATCCGCGATCGACTGCGGTTCCTCAACGACGTCGGGGTCGGATACCTGACGCTCGGACGAAGTGCCGCGACATTGTCGGGCGGCGAGGGTCAGCGGATCCGTCTCGCTACCCAAATCGGATCGAATCTCACCGGCGTCCTGTACGTCCTCGACGAGCCGTCCATTGGACTGCATCAGCGAGACAACCGCGCGCTCCTTTCGACGCTCGCGCGTCTCCGCGACCTCGGCAACACCGTGGTGGTCGTCGAGCACGACGAAGAGACGATTCGGACTGCGGACTACGTCATCGATCTCGGACCGGGCGCAGGCGAGCACGGCGGGCACGTCATCTTCCAGGGGACGCCGGCGGCGCTCGTGGCCAGCGGCAACGGCAACGGCTCGGCCACCGGCGCGTATCTGCGCGGCGAAAAGTCGATCGAGACACCCAAGGATCGCCGTCCTGCCAACCGCGGCTCGATCGTCATCAAGGGAGCGCGGGAGAACAACTTGAAGGAGATCGACGTCGAGATTCCGCTCGGTGTGCTGATCACCGTCACCGGTGTCAGCGGTTCAGGCAAATCGACGCTCGTGAACGAGATTCTGTATCGCGCGCTCGCGCGGGAGTTGTACCGGGCCGCCGACGAGCCGGGCGCACATTCCTCGATCGAGGGCATCGATCTGATCGACAAGGTCATCCAGATCGACCAGTCGCCGATCGGCCGCACCCCTCGCTCCAATCCTGCGACATACACCGGTCTCTTCACGTTCATTCGCGAGCTGTTCGCGATGCTGCCCGAGGCGCGCGCGCGCGGTTTCCGGCCGGGGCGCTTCTCGTTCAACGTGAAGGGAGGGCGTTGCGAAAGCTGTCAGGGTGACGGCGTCATCGCCATCGAGATGCACTTCCTGCCGAACGTCTACGTCACCTGCGAGCAGTGCAAGAGCCGCCGCTACAACCGGGAGACGCTGGAAATCAAGTATCGCGGGAAGTCCATTGCCGACGTTCTCGACCTCACGGTCGATCAGGCGCTGCCGCTGCTCGAGAATTTCCCGCCAATCGCCAACAAGCTTCGTACGTTACAGGACGTTGGACTGGGCTATATCGAGCTCGGACAGTCAGCCACCACGCTGAGTGGCGGTGAAGCACAGCGAGTGAAGCTCGCGAAGGAGCTCTCGCGCCGCGGAACCGGCCGGACCCTGTACATCCTCGACGAGCCGACCACCGGTCTTCATTTTGCCGACACCCACAAGCTGCTCGACGTCCTGAACAAGCTGGTCGATCAGGGGAATACGGTCGTCATCATCGAGCACAACCTGGACGTCATCAAGTCGGCCGACTACGTGATCGACCTTGGCCCGGAGGGGGGCGGCGGCGGCGGTCGCCTTGTTGCGACGGGGACTCCTGAAGTCGTCGCGCGGAGCCGAGAATCTTTTACGGGCCGTTTTCTGGCGGAGATTCTCGGCGTGCCACACGCGGCAGCCTGAGGGCTGTCGAGAAGGACGGTTTTGTGATCGCTCGCTGTGGTAGAATCGCCACACTTTCGGCGACCGGCGCTGTGGCTGACCGGCCACAACCGAAGCCCCATCTCGCGCGCAGTGGCGCGGCCTCGAATCTACAACCCAAGCAAAATCTTCAACTTAAGCTGCGAAACGCGACGGTTCCACAACGTGGCAGCCGCTTTGCTGAGCTGGTATCGGCTTTCCAGCGACTTTAAAGAGGTCATGAACGCGCAGCGTACCCTTCGCCGACCTGTCTCCTGCACCGGAATCGGTCTTCATTCGGGAAACAAGGTCACCCTGTCACTCAAGCCCGCGCCGGCTGATTACGGCATCCGGTTTCAGCGCGCGGATCTTGGCGGCCTCGAAATCCCGGCGACTGTCACGCATCTGGGGGGCATCCGTCTGGCGACGGGGCTGACCCGCGAAGCGGTGTCGGTCGAGACCGTCGAGCATCTGCTCGCGGCGCTCACCGCGCTCGGCATCGACAACTGCATTGTCGAGCTGAACACGCCGGAAGTGCCGATCATGGACGGCAGCGCCGCCCCGTTCGTCTATCTCGTGCTGAACGAAGCGGGCGTCAAGCGGCTGCAGGCGCCAAGGAAATATCTGAAAGTGCTTCGGCCGATCTCCTTGAGTCAGGGCGACAAGCGCATCGCGCTCTATCCCTCGGATCACTTCAAGGTGACCTACAGCATCAACTTCGATCATCCGCTCATCCGTCATCAGTCACGGACGATGCGGATCGACGAGGAGACGTTCGTCGAACAGATCGCGCCGGCGCGGACGTTCGGGTTTCTCAAAGAAGTCGAGATGCTGCGGCAGCGCGGGCTGGCGCTCGGCGGCTCGCTCGACAACGCGATCGTGCTGGGTGAAACCGGTGTGCTGAACAACGCGCTGCGGTTCGAAGACGAGTTCGTGCGTCACAAGATTCTGGACGCGATTGGGGATCTGTCCCTGGTGGGATATCCGGTCATCGGCCATCTGGTGGCCCACCGCGCGGGGCACGCGCTCCACACCGCATTCGCGTCGCGGATTCTCGAGGAATCGGATGCGTGGCGCATCGTCGAAACGCAGGTGGATCCGTCGGTGGCGGCGGTGGCGGTCCGTTCGGCCGCGGTCAAGGCCACGGCGCGGCTCGCAAACTAGCAGGCTCAGGCTTCACGGCCTATGGCTCGAGCTGTCTCGCGGCCTGAGCCAGCCTAAGCCCTGAGTCCGAAGTCCGGATCCGTTCCTATCTCACAATCAACGGCTCCAACGTCGTCGACGACCCGCACGCTTCGAACCAGTCGATTCCTTCACTCACCAGATCGAACTTCAGCAGATAGTGCCCCGGCTGATTGGGCGCCTTGATCGTTAACGGAATGGTGGCGGTCTTCCCGGGCGGAAGCGACGCCGGCAGCCATGCGCGTTCGTAGTCCCGATTCATGAGCGCTCCGTCCGCGGAGCAGAGCTGGGCGCCAAGACGAACCAGCCGCCTGCCGTACGTTGCCTGGGCGGGGAAGGCGCGCGTGGATAGATTGGTGACGCGCGTGGTGAGCGCCACTGCTTCACCGGCTCTTGCGCGAAGCGGACGTTTCATCAGCTCCCCGAGCCAGGAACGCTCGAGCGCGATGGCTGCCCGCGGGGTTGCGCCGGCGATGGCGTTTCCCAGGTTGTTCGTATCCCAGATCTCGTGACGGATCGCTTCGTAGTCGGCGTTTCCCGGAAGGAAGCGCCGCGAGAACATGTTCTCCGGATGATCGGTGATCTCCCAACAGAGGCGATCGACGCCAATTTCCGCCGCCAGCGTCCGTGCGCGCTGCATCTCCTCGTCGCTGTCGTTGTGCGTGAACAGAATGTACCGCCAGTTCACGAACGGCACGTCGAGTCCCTTCGCGTGTTTTTCGTTCACCAGCGCGGAGAGATTGCTGATCGCCTTGGCAAACTCCCCGCGCTTGCGATAGGTGGCGTACGACTCCTGGGACGCGCCATCGATGGAGAAGGTCACTTCATCGATCCCGGAACGGGCCAGACGCCGCGCCTGTTCTCCGGTGAACGCGAGCCCGTTGGTGCTCGTGTAGAGATACACGTGCGGGAAGCGCGACTTGATGTACTCGCACATCTCGATCGCGCGCTTGTGGAGGAAGGTTTCGCCGTAATTGAAGAAATCGATCCGCACGAGCGAGGGCGCCGCTTCGTCCACGATGCGAGTGAAGAGATCGAAGTCGAGCATCCCCGCCTTGCGGGTGCGGGTGATGCCAGTTTCAGGGGCGCAGCACGCCTGATCGCAGGAGATGTTGCAGGCTGCCGTGCACTCGATATACAGGCGGGTGGGGAGGGCCGGAACATCGAGGCCGCGCTGAGGGGGAGCTTCACTCTTGAGCGGCAGCTTCAGCGGGCAGTCGCCGCAGAATTTCGATCCGCCGGCATTGAGATCGCGCCGCAGGGCGGTCGCGGTTTCGCCCGTCCAGACAGCCGAAACGCTCGCCGAGCGCGCGTCACCGAGGACCCGCTTGCCGTACGGATCGGCGCAGCCGCAGACGAGCCGTCCGTCGCACAGGAGCACCATCGTGCTCCAGGGCCAGGAACAGGTGAAACGAGTGGCGAGATAGTTGAGAGACAAGTCGGGGCTTCAGGCTTCGGAAAATTCAGGCTCAAAGCCCGGAGCCCGGAGCCCGGACCCCGGAGCCTGAAGTCTGAAGCCTATTTCTGCGTCAGTTTTTTCATGTACGCCCCGAGCCGCTCGTTCTCGTAGGACACCGTGTTGAGAAACAGGCTCTCGGAGAGATAGGTGCGTCGTTCATCGTCGGTCATCTGCTCGATGACGTGCTGGATTTCGCGCGCCATGTCTTCGAAGCTCGATTGCAGGTCGTGCTTCGCCGACACTTCCTTGTACAGCGCTTCCAGGACGGTCAGCAGATCGCCATCGAGCGGGAGATCGGCGCCTGTCGTCAGCTTGATATTCCGCATCTCAGGCTCCGAAGCTCTTGACGGCGCTCGGCTCGTCCGGGTGCACCTCGATGAAGTTCTGCGCGCCGGTCATCGTCAGCATGGTCTCGACGCGCTTCTGCACGCCGGCCAGCTTCAACGCACCGCCGGCAGCGCTGGCCTGGCGATACAGATCCATGAGGCAGCCGATGGTGGCGCTGTCGACGTAGCCGACCGACGACAGGTCGACGACGACGCGGCGCTCGCCGGCGGCGATGAGTTTCTGCACCGCCGCCGAGAACTCCGACAGCAGCGGGTACATCAGTCGCGATTCGCCGATCCGCACGACCGCAATACCGTTGGCGTGTTCGGTGGTGATGTTCATTCAGTTACTCCGCTCCTCCGGACGCCGCCGCGCCGACGCGGCTGGACCGGCTGTTTATCCTGCAGCCGCTTGATCTGGTGGGCCAGTTCGATGCGGCCGCGATTGATCCGGGATTTCACCGTCCCCTCGGGGAGCTTCAACTTATCCGCGATCTCCTGATACGAGAGTTCCTGCAGGTCGCGCAGCACCACGGCGGTGCGGAGCGTCGAGGGCAACGTTTCGAGGGCCTGGCGCAGCATCGCCCGCAGGTCCTGGTGTTCGGCCACCGCCTGAGGGCTGCGCACGGTCGACGCCGGTTGAAGATCGCCGGGGTCGACATCGCGGGCGATCGTCTGCCGCTCCTTGCGCACGCTGCGGTAGTGATCGATGCACAGGTTGCGGCTGATGCTGATGATCCAGGTCTGGAAATTGGCCCGGCGATCGAACGTCTTCAGGGCCTTGAAGATCTTCAGGAAAATATCCTGCGTCAGATCCTCGGCCTCGTCGTGCTTGCCGACGAACTTGTACGCAACGTTGAACACCTTGCGCCAGTGCTGACGAACGATGGCATCCCATGCTGCCTGGTCACCGCTGAGGCATTGTTCGATGAGGGTGTCGGGAGTTGCGGGCTGCGCCGCCGCTGAATCGGCAGACATGCGTGTTTATCTGATATCTTACATGCTTTGCTCGTGAATTGAATCAGTGACAGGATTCTTCCGCCACGGGCCCGCGCTCGTCTGCGACGGCGTGCCGCTCGCCGACCTCGCTTCCGCCCACGGCACACCGCTGTACGTCTACAGCGCCGCGACCATCGCGTCGCGGTATCGTGCCATCGATCAGGCCTTCGCCGATTATCCGCACGCGATTCACTACGCACTCAAAGCGAACTCGACACTGGCCATCGCGCGGCTCCTCCGCGGCCTCGGCAGCAATGCGGATGCGAACTCAGGCGGCGAGATCGACGTGGCCATGCGTGCCGGATTCATCCCCCCGCAGATCGTGTTCACCGGGGTCGGGAAGACCTCGGCGGAGCTCGCGCAGGCGATCGAGCTCGGCGTGCGGACCATCAACGCCGAGTCCGCCGGCGAGATCGACCGCATCGACGCGATCGCACGCGAACAGCAAACCCGGGTGAACATTGCACTGCGCGTCAACCCGGACATCGACGCCAGGAGCCACCCGCATATCTCGACAGGTTTGAAGACCAACAAGTTCGGGATCGCGCTTTCCGACGTGAAATCGCTCTGCGCGCGGGTTCGGACGATGGCTGGGGTCGAGATCGTCGGCCTCCACAGTCACGTGGGATCCCAGATCACCGATCTCGAGCCGCTGCGGCGGGCGGCGGCGGCACTCGTGCAGCTGGCGCGAGAGCTCGCCGGGGACGGAACCGCAATCGAGCATCTCGATCTTGGTGGCGGACTTGGTGTGTCCTATGACGGATCGCGTGTGCCGGACGCCACGGAATATGCGAATGCACTCCTGCCGGTGGTGCGCGAGACCGGCCTGTCCATCATCCTCGAGCCCGGACGGCAGATCGTGGCGCCGGCGGGAGCCCTGTTGACGCGAGCGATCGACGTGAAGCAACAGCCCGACGGGAAGCGGTTCGTGATCATGGACGCGGGGATGACGGAGTTGATTCGTCCGATGCTCTACAACGCATTTCACCGTATCGAGCCGGTGATCCGCACGGGCGCCCCCGAGGTGGCGTGCGATATCGTCGGTCCGCTGTGCGAGAGCAGCGACACCCTTGGAAGGGATCGGACGCTGCCGCAGCCGCAAGTCGACCAGCTGTACGCGGTGCTGGATGCGGGCGCCTACGGATCGGTCATGGCCTCGAACTACAACCGTCGGTTGATGCCCGCCGAGGTGCTGGTCGAGAACGGCGCGGCGACCGTCATCAAGCGGCGTCAGACGATTGACGAGCTGCTGGCGCTCGAAGCATGACCCGCGGACTGCTCATCGCGTTCGAGGGGCTCGATCAATCCGGCAAGCAGACGCAGGCGGAGCGGCTCCAGGCGGCAATTGAGGCGCGCGGCGACCGATGCCGCCTGCTCTCCTTTCCTGCCTACGAGACCGCCATCGGCGAGGAAATCCACCGCGCCTTGCACGGCGAGCGAGAGTATCCCGCCGACGTGATGCAACTGCTTTACGTGGCGAATCGATACGAGCACAAGCCGCAGATCGAGCGGTGGCTGGCAGACGGCACCACCATCGTGTGCGACCGGTATGTTGCTTCGAGTATCGCTTACGGCGAGGCACACGGGCTGGATCCGCAGTGGCTGGCCGAGATTCAGCGATACCTTCCGCCTGCCGATCTCACCATCCTGCTCGACATCGATCCGGACCGGGCGGCCGCCCGCAAGGCTGCGAACCGCGACAAGTACGAGCGCGACCTGGTACTGCTTTCCCGGGTCCGTGAAAGCTATCGTCGACAGGCCAGACAGCCGGGATGGACGAGTCTCGACGCCGCGCGGCCGAAGGAGGCCATTGCGGCCGACGTGCTCACGGCGTTCGAGTCACGGCTCGCGCAACGATGAGCGCTCGCACTTCCCGCGCGCCCGCCGCCAGCAGCACGCCGGCGCAGGCGTTGAGCGTGGCGCCAGTCGTGCTCACATCGTCGACCAGCACCACGATACATCCCGAGACCGATGCGTGCGGCGCCGGCGCGAATGCACCGCGCACGTTGGCGTGACGACGGGAAGCGGGCAGATCGGCCTGCGATGCGGTTCGGCGCGTGCGACGAAGCGCCTCCTGCATCGGAGGGCCGAGATGGCGTGCGATCTCGATGGCCTGGTTGAAACCGCGTTGCCGCTGACGTGACCGGTGAAGCGGGACCGGAACGACCAGGTCAGCGCCCGAGAGCACTTCTTCACCGCATGCCCGGATGCGTGCCGCGAGCGGACGCGCAAGCGAGGAGCGACCGCCGTATTTCAGCGCGTGAACGATCGCGCGCAGCGATCCCTCGTAGGGTCCCACCGCGCGCGCGAGCGTGATCGAAGGCGGCTTGCGGCGGCACCGCGGGCATCTCGATTCCGCGACGCTGATGATCCGCCATGAGGGGAGAGGATCGCCGCAGGTGCGACAGCAGGGTGGGGTGATCGGAACGACGGCGCTCCAGCAGCGTCCGCAGATCGGGCCACGCGTCGGCTCGTCGAGCGGTTCCTTGCACGCGGCACACGCCGGCGCCAGCAGGATCGTCAGCGCGCCGTCGACGGCCAGTCTCAGCGCAGACCGTAACGCCGCCGCTTCTCCCACAAGGCCTTCCGGCTGATGCCGAGGATCCTGGCCGCTTCTCCCTGATTGTCTTTCACCTGCCGAAGGACGATCTCGATGTAGCGTCGTTCGAGCTCGGCGAGCGTAGGCCGCCTCGAGGCGTCGGGTTCGAAGAGCCGCGCCGGATCCTCGAACAGTTCGAGCGGCAGGTCGGCCGTGGAGAGCGTGTTGCGATCCGGATCGAGCGACAGCACGGCCCGCTCCATCACGTGCCGAAGCTCGCGCACGTTGCCAGGCCAGGGATGACGCTCCAGCGCGGAGTCCGCATCCGGCAACAGCCGTACGGGCGCGCGCCCCTGGCGTCCTGCGGCGTCGCGCAGGAACACCCGGGCCAGCGGGACGATGTCGCCGCGCCGCTCGCGGAGCGGAGGAAGCCGGAGCGGCAGCACGCGCAATCGGTGATAGAGGTCCTCGCGGAATTCGCCGCTGCGAACGCGCGATTCGAGCCCTGCGCCGGCCGACGCGATCACGCGCGCCTGCAGGGGATACGACGTGGTCCCGCCCAGCCGCTCGGCGCGTTTTTCCTCCACCAGCCGCAGCAGCTTGGCCTGACTGTCGATTGGCAGCTCGGTGACGCCATCCAGGTAGACGGTTCCGCGTCCCGCAACCTCGAACCGTCCGGCGCGGGCGATGGTGGCATCGGTGAAGGCCCCGCGCTCATGCCCGAACAATTCCGCTTCGACCAGATTCTGCGGCAGGCTGGGGCAGTCGATCTTGATAAAGGGATGCGGACGCCTTGGGCCCGCGGCGTGGATGGCCATGGCGACCGCGTCCTTGCCAACGCCGGTTTCGCCGGTGATGAGCACCGTGGCATCCGCCTGTGCAATCCGGCGGACCTGCTCGAGGATCTCCCGCATTGCGGGGCTGCGCGCAACGAGCCCCGCGCGGGTCACGACCGGGCCGCGCCTCCCGCATCGGCCTTCGACTGGTCCGACACGTCGATCCGCTCGGCGTCCCCCCACAGCCGCTCGAGCGAGTAGAACGCGCGCGTCTGCGGCGTGAAGATATGCACGATGAACGTGAAGTAGTCCATCAGGATCCACTCGGCCCGGCCGTAGCCTTCGATGTGCGCCGGCCGAACCTTCCCGGCCTTCAGCGTTTCCTCGACCGCGTCGGCAATTGCGTGGACCTGCCGCGGGTTCTGTCCCGAGCACAAGAGGAAGAAATCGGTGAACGCCGGCGTATGCCGAAGATCGAGCACGACGACATCGTCTGCCTTCTTGTCGAGCGCCGCGCGAACGGCCTTTGCAATATCGCCGGTCAGCCTGCCATGAACCGGGTCGAGGGGTTTCCTGCTTCTGGTAGTACGACGCTTTTCAGTGTTCGCCATGCAACTGATCTGCCGTTTTCAGGTCCGCGGATGCGCGGACATCTCCCAGATACAGTCCGTGTTGTTGAATATGCCGTTCCACCGCCGCCGGTAGGAGGCCGCGGACGCTCTCGCCCCGACGCAAGCGTTCGCGAATGCCCGTCGACGACACGTCGGGCGTCGTCGCTTCCACGAGAAGAATCGAAAGTGTCGAAGGATTCGAAGAACGCGAAGGAATCGAAGGAGCCGCTCGCATCACGTCGGCAGCAGAACGCATGTGCGACGAGAGTGCGGGTAGACGCCGCCGCAAATCGTCGATCACGTGTCCTGGCCGAGACACGACCACGAAGTGGGCGAGGTTCAACACTTCGGGATAGCGGTGCCAGGTCGCGATTTCTGCAAAAGCGTCGGCACCGGTGATGAAGAAGATCTGCGATCCGTCAAGGCCGCTTTGCCGCATTCGGTCCAGCGTATCGGCGGTATATGACGGTCCCGAAACTGAGAGTTCCGCGTCGCTGGCGGTCAGGCCCTCGACTCCGTTGACGGAGATCGCGGCCATGGCAAATCGATGGTAGGCGGAGGCGACCGGCTGGACGGCGCGATGCGGAGGCACGCGCGAGGGCAGGATCCGCACGTCGGTGAGCTGGAGCGCGTCGCGGACGGCAATGGCCGCCTCGAGGTGCCCGCAATGAATCGGATCGAGCGTTCCGCCCAGGATGCCGATTCGTGCGCTCACGCGGGTTCCGAGGTTCGAGATCCGAGGTCCGAGGTCCGTTCGAGATCCGTCTGCCTGGCGTTCACCTGTTTCCACATGGCCTCGAGGAGCGCGGGTAATCCGTCTCCTGTCGCCGCCGACACAGCGTAAAGCGGAACACCCTTCTGCCGCAAATGGTCCGCGAGCCGCTGCAGGCGTGATGGATCGTCGAGCGCGTCGATCTTGTTCGCTGCCGCAATCACCGGCTTGTCCTGGAGGCGTTCACCGGACGCGTCGCGTCCGGGAAACAGGGCGAGCTCGCGCGAGATGATCTCGAAGTCGTCGACCGGATCGCGTCCTGACGCCGATGACACGTCCACCAGGTGCACGAGCACCTTGGTGCGTTCCAGATGACTGAGAAATCGATGGCCGAGGCCGCTCCCTTGATGTGCGCCTTCAATCAGCCCCGGGACGTCGGCAACCACGAACGTCCGATCGTCGCTGAGGCTGACGACGCCGAGATTCGGAGCCAGCGTGGTGAACGGGTAATCGCCGATTTTTGGCTTCGCCGCGCTGATTCGTGAAATGAGCGTCGACTTGCCGGCGTTTGGGTAGCCGACGAGGCCGACATCGGCGAGCAGTTTCAGATGCAGCCGGAGACTCTTTTCCTCTCCGGGAAGACCCGGCTCGACCCTGCGAGGGGCCCGGTTGGTGGAAGTGGCGAAGGCCGCATTCCCGCGACCGCCAAGGCCGCCCTTCGCAATCTGGACCCGCTCGTCGGCGTGGGTCAGGTCCGCGACCTGGACGAGCTCCTCGTCGCGCCGTTCGAATACGACGGTGCCGACCGGTACTTCAAGAGTGATGTCGTGACCGGTGCGTCCGGTGCGGTTGGCGCCTTCGCCGTGCGCTCCCCGGCCGGCGGTGAATTCTTTCTGGAAGCGGAAACTGAGAAGGGTGTTGAGATTGGGCTTCGCGACGAGGTAGACGTTTCCGCCTGGTCCCCCGTCGCCGCCGTTCGGACCGCCGCGCGGAACGAACTTTTCGCGGCGGAAGCTCATCGCGCCGCGACCGCCGTGACCGGCCGCGACGTGGATTTCGACCTCGTCTACAAACATTGCCGTCAGCAGTTCGCGGTCAACAGCCTTGCGGCTTGCCCAGATCCTCGTCTACCGCGACTGCAGACCGCCAACGGCAGACTGCCAATCTTTCGACTCTTACGATTCGAGCGGATGAACGGAGATCACCCGACCACGCGCGCCGTGATCGGTGAACTTCACCCGGCCGTCGATCTTCGCAAACAGCGTGTCGTCCTTGCCGAGACCCACGTTCAGACCGGGCCGGAACCGGCGGCCGCGCTGGCGCACCAGGATCGATCCGCCCGTGACGAGGTTGCCGTCGAAGCGCTTGACACCGAGACGCTGCGAATTGCTGTCGCGCCCGTTGCGGGAGCTGCCCTGACCTTTCTTATGAGCCATGACTAGACCTGAATATCCTTGATGCGAACGCGGGTGAACGTGCTGCGATGCCCCGTGGTGCGGCGCATCCCCTTGCGGCGCTTCTTCTTGAACACCCGGATCTTCGGGCCGCGCGACTCGCCGTCAACCACGCCGAGGACCTTCACTTCGGCCACGTACGGCGACCCGGTGAGGACCTCGCCGCCGTCCTTCTCGAGGAAGAGCACCCGATCGATGCTGACTTCATCGCCCGGCTTGGCGTCGAAACGGTCCACCTCGATCACGGCGCCGGGCGTGACCTTCACCTGGCGGCCGCCGCTCTGAATGATTGCGAACACCTCTACCGTCTCCTTGATGGGGCAGGCAAAACTCTAGATTAGCAGGAAAGGGCTTAGGGCTCAAGACTTAGGGCTCGAGTCCGCTCAGGGACGTCAGGCACCCACCGGGACGGCCTGGGCCATGAGCCTCGGTCCGGTCAGCTATTTCAGCAACACCCGCGTGCCGCGGATTTTCTGGGCGCTCAGCGTGCTGAGGAAACTCGGCATCAGCCGGTCCATCAACTCGAAGTAGGACGAGAGCGCGGGAGTGTTCTGCTGTGCGTTGTAGAGCACTTCCTCGCGGAACTTTTCCGAGTAGAGGGTCGCGCCGGTTCGCCCGTCGATGAAGATGAATCGCGGTTCCAGGATGAATCCCTTGCGCTCCATGTAGGTGCGTACGGGGATCACGCTGCGGCGGCCGAACGAATCGTACACTTCGCGATTGGTCGTGACGAAGCCGGCCTGCTGATGCGGCGTGAAGAGCACGGTGCCGGTCACGATCAGCGGGTTCTGGTACTCTTCACCGAGCTTTTTCCAATACGCCACGTCCGCGAAGATCTTGTCGTACTTCTGAAGATCCTTGTCGTTCTTGATCTTGGCTTCCTTCGGATCCGCGGGCGGCGTCTGCACCTGCGGGAGCGGGGCCGCGCCGTTCGGTGGCAGTTGCGAAACCGGCTGGATGCCGTCGGTCGGTGCTGGCGAATTGGTCGCCGGATGGTCGCGATTCTGCTCGGTCGCAATCTCGGCGAGCGGCAGCACGTCGGCTTCAATCACCCGCAGCGGTGATTTGGTGCGCAGTTGGCTGCGCAGCAGCCTCACGGTCTCGAGATTTGCATCGACGTCTTCGGTGCCGCCGCTGACAAATCCGGCAACCAGCACCCGCTGGAAGCCGCTCACGTCCATCTTCGGCTGGATCGGGGTCTCGATCGGAATCTCGTAGAACCCCGAGCACCCCGCAATCACGATGGCGCTGAGGGTGACGAGACTAGCGAGCGCGCCGGCGCTTCGTGCGGTCATTGATTTCGTTGAACAGATCGTAATTCTGACGAATGAGGAGGTTCTTCGGGTCGAGCTGCAGCGCCTTTTCGTACGCCTGCTTCGCCTCCTCGAAACGCCCCTCGTGTTCGAACGCTATCGCCAGGTTGTTCCATGCGGCCGCGTAGGTCGGATCGAGCTGCACGGCCTTCTGCCAGCGGTAGAGGGCTTCGTTCCACAGTCCGCTCTGCGCGACCTTGATGCCGAACTCGACCTGCGACTTCGCCTCGGATCGTTCGTTCGCGAGCGCGGCCGGAGCGAAGATCAGAAGAGCGGTGATGCACGCCAGAAGCTGTCGGCGCATGGAATTGTGGCCCACTATACCAGCAATGCACGTACCAGGCGCAACGCGTCAGGCGGGCCAAAAACGAGCGACGATTTCATCGGATTTGGTAAAAGCGTGGACGGGCTGCGTAAGGATGGGCGTTTGCCCGGGGAGACAACTGAGGCCTATAATAAGGACAGAGGGTCGGGTCGCCTGCACTGCAGTCGCGCACGGCCCTTTGGCTTTTTCTGAGGTCCAGTTTCGCGCGGCGGCTGATGAGCGCGTCATGGATCTCCGGTCCGCTGTAGCCCTCTCGACCCTCCCCGGCATCAGTCGTGCTCGTGCGGCTGCGGTTTTCAAGGAATTGCGCGAGCATTCCGACCAGGGCGTCACTCTCGAGGACGTGATCGCCGTGTGTGCTCCCAGTTGCGATACAGATTCAGCCGCGAGGCAGGCACGCGATCTCGCGGTGGTGCTCCTGGATGCCGCGCAGCGTGGCGGAATCTCACCGATCCGCTGGGACGAAGACACTTATCCGCCATTGTTGCGGGCGATTCGAGACCCACCGCCAGTACCTGTGGCTGCGTGGTAGTCGCGTGGCGCTCTCGCGACCGGCCGTGGCTGTCGTGGGCTCGCGAGCGGCAAGCGCATACGCGCTGGAAGTGGCGGCGCGACTCGCCGGAGAGCTGGCCGAGCGCGGGCTGGTGGTCGTAAGCGGCCTGGCCCGCGGCGCGGATGGCGCGGCTCATCGGGGCTGTCTCAGAGCGTCCGGGCTGACGATCGGAGTGCTCGGCTCGGGTCCGGATAATATTTATCCGCCGGAGCACCGTGATCTGGCCGTAAGTATCTGCGAAAAAGGTGCTTTACTTAGCGAACTGGGTCCCGGTGCGGCCCCGTTGCCGGAGCATTTTCCACTTCGCAATCGACTCATCAGTGGGATCTCCCTGGCGGTTGTTGTCGTCGAAGCTTCGGAAAAGAGCGGTTCGCTCATCACGGCCCGGTGCGCGCTGGAACAGGGCCGGGATGTGCTGGCGGTGCCGGGCAGCATCCTGAGCGGCCGGAATCGTGGATCGCATGCGTTACTGAAGGACGGCGCGAAGGTGGTCGAAACAGCGGACGATATCTTGGAAGGTCTAGGTTGGCCGGCAGAGGTCAAAAAACCTCTCGAAGGCGCTAAATCGTTGAGCTCAGACCCCTTGCTGGACAAGCTGACAATTGGCGAGACTTACGATATTGACGCGCTGACCACAATTTTCGACCTTCCGGGTCCCCGGCTGATGGCCCGGATTACAGAATGGGAAATGCAGGGATGGCTGGTCAGGAGCGCCGGGGGGCGCTACGGTATACGTGGGCCGCGTCTTTAGATCTATCGGGATTGGGCTGGCACGGCCGTCATCGAAAGGACGACGGAGGCTGGGTCTGAGGACTCGGCGGTCGCGTCTCGGGACGCGGCGTCGGAATTAGAAACACTATGGCAAAGTCACTCGTGGTGGTCGAATCGCCCGCGAAGGCGAAAACCATCAACAAATATCTCGGGAAAGACTACAAGGTCGTTGCCTCGATGGGACACGTCCGCGATCTGCCGAAGAGCAAGCTGGGCGTCGACGTCGACGAAGGGTTCGAACCCTCCTACGAGGTCATCGCCAGCCGCAAGAAGGTGCTCAAGGAGCTGAAGGACGAAGCGAAGAAGGCGACCGAAATCTTCGTGGCGACTGACCCTGATCGGGAAGGCGAAGCGATCGGCTGGCATCTCGCCGAGGAACTCGGCAGCGGCAACCGGAAGAAGATCCGCCGGCTGATGTTCAACGAGATCACCAAACGCGGCGTGCTTTCGGCGCTCGAAAAACCGACGATCATCGACAAGAAACTGGTCGATGCGCAGCAGGCGCGCCGGGTGCTCGATCGCCTGGTCGGCTACAAGATCAGTCCCCTGCTGTGGGACAAGGTGCGCCGCGGCTTGAGCGCCGGACGCGTGCAGTCGGTCGCGTTGAAGCTGGTGTGCGATCGCGAGCGCGAGATCGAAGCATTCATACCGGAAGAGTACCTGGAACGTGACGGCGCGTCTCGCCGGACCGGTGCCGCCGGAATTCGACGCGAAGCTGCTCAAGAAGAACGGCGCCAACCTCAAAATCACCAACGAGGCGGAATCGACTGCCGTCGTCGCCGATCTGAAGCAGGCGCGCTGGGTCGTCGACTCGGTGACGACCAAGGAGCGAAAGAAGAGCGCGGTCCCGCCGTTCATCACCAGCAAGCTGCAGCAGGCATCACGTTTTCCGGTCAAGAAGACGATGATGATCGCGCAGCAGCTGTACGAAGGGGTCGAGCTGCCGGGTGAAGGATCGGTTGGCCTCATCACCTACATGCGAACCGATTCAACCCGCGTCTCCGATCAGGCGCTCACCGAGGTGCGCCAGTTCGTCGGCGACACCTATGGTCCGGACTTCGTGCCGGAAAAGCCGACCTACTACCGTGCGAAGGCGGATGCGCAGGATGCCCACGAGGCGATTCGTCCGACGTCGATGCAGTACCATCCCGACGCGGTGCGCGGCCAGCTCACGCACGATCAGTACCTACCTGTACAAGTTGATCTGGAACCGGTTCGTGGCGTCGCAGATGCCGCCGGCGACGTTCGACGAAACGACCGTCGATATCAACGCAATCCCTGCGACCGGCTCGGAGCAGGCGGCGTATCTCTTCCGCGTCAAGGGATCGGTGCCAAAGTTTGCCGGCTGGATGGCTGTCTACAACCAGGAGGCGGCCGCGCCGGCGACGGAGGAGCGGACCGGTCCCGGGCCCGATGCGACTTCGGCTGAAGACGACGAGGCGTCTGGCTTGCTGCCTCCGCTTGCCGAGGGGGACACGCTCACGCTGCGCGAGCTGAAACCGGAGCAGAAGTTCACCCAGCCGCCGCCGCGCTACAGCGAGGCGACGCTGGTGAAGGCGCTCGAAGAGAACGGCATCGGACGTCCCAGCACTTACGCGTCGATCATCACCGTCATTCAAGCGCGCGAGTACGTGAACAAGATCGAGGGACGCTTCAAGCCCACGATGCTGGGCCGAATGCTGGTCGAGAAGCTTCTCAGCCCGGTCTTCGACGACATCCTCGACGTCAATTACACCCGCGAGCTGGAAGAGGATCTCGACAAGATCGAGCAAGGCGCATCCGACTACCAGTCAACCCTCTCGAGCTTCTACAAGAAGTTCCAGAAGGACCTGAAGCGCGCCGCCAAGGAGATGCTCAACCTCAAGGAAGGTTACGAGCCCGATCCCGCGGTGACGTGCGACAAGTGCGGCAAGCCCATGGTGATCAAGGCCGGCAAGTTCGGCCTGTTCCTGGCGTGCAGTGGCTATCCCGACTGCGAGAACACGCGCGAGCTCGAGGCACCCGAGGCGGGTGCAGAAGGAGAGATCGAGGAGACCTGCGAGAACTGCGGCAAGCCGATGGTGGTCAAACGCGGCCGCTTCGGCCAGTTCCTCGCCTGCACCGGGTATCCCGAGTGCAAGACGACGAGGAAGATCATCACGACCAAGCAGGGGATGACC
The DNA here is from genome assembly GCA_963755695.1 of uncultured Acidobacteriota bacterium. GTDB lineage: Bacteria > Acidobacteriota > Vicinamibacteria > Vicinamibacterales > 2-12-FULL-66-21 > QHWT01. Next base: position 348,097 of record CAVWLB010000001.1, read on the forward strand.
GCGGCCAAGCCCGATCAGATCCTCGACGAGAAGTGCCCGAAGTGCGACTCGAATCTGGTGCTGAAGCAGGGTCGGTTCGGCGAGTTCACCGCCTGCAGCAACTATCCGACCTGCAAGTACGTGAAGCAGAAGTCCACGGGCGTCCTCTGCCCGAAGGATGGCGGCGACATCGTCGAACGAAAGTCGCGTCGAGGGAAGGTTTTCTACGGCTGCGCGAACTATCCGGATTGCGACTTCACGCTGTGGAACCGTCCCGTGCCGGAGAAGTGCCCGGATTGCGGCGCACCCTTCCTGGTCGAGAAGATCACCAAACGGCACGGACGTCAGCTGATCTGCAACAACGAAGACTGTTCCTACGTGCGGTCGGAGGAACTGACCCCCGCATAGGTCGATTTAGTGATTTAATGATTTGGGGAATTGGTGATATCGAAATCACCAAATCCCACACGAATCCCAAATCACCAAATCACCAGATTCCAATGTCTTGCGTTCACATCGTCGGGGGCGGGCTCGCCGGCAGCGAGGCGGCCTGGCAGGTTGCATCGCGCGGCGTGCACGTCACGCTCTACGAGATGCGGCCAGTCCATCCGACTGCGGTCCACAAGACGGACGGGCTTGCGGAGCTCGTCTGCAGCAATTCTTTCCGAGGAGACAAGCTCGATAACGCGGTTGGTCTTCTGAAAGAGGAGATGCGGCGGCTCGGGTCACTGGTCATGCGCGCCGCGGACGAGACGCGTGTGCCGGCAGGAGCGGCGCTGGCTGTCGATCGCGATCGTTTTTCGTCTCACGTCACGGCGGCAATCGCATCGCACCCGCTGATTTCCATCCGCCGCCAAGAGGTCACGCGTATTCCGACGGAGGTCGACGGCCCGGTAATCCTTGCGACCGGTCCGCTGACGTCGGATGCCTTGTCGGCCGACATCGCGTCCCTGGTCGGCGCGGAACATCTCTACTTCTACGATGCGATCAGCCCGATCGTGCTCGCCGAGTCCATCGACCGGTCGAAGGTCTTCCGCGCGTCACGCTGGGGACGGAGCCTCAGAAGGGGTGACAGTCACAGTTCCGGCGCCGGGTGTGGAGTCGACGATGGCGCAGGGGACTACCTCAATTGCCCCTTCACCAAAGAGGAATACGAACGCTTCCATGACGCCCTGATGACGGCGGAGAAGGCGGCGCTCCACGCGTTCGACCAGGCGAAGTTCTTCGAAGGCTGTCTCCCGATTGAGGTGATGGGGTCGCGCGGCATCGACACCCTGCGGTTCGGACCGATGAAGCCGGTCGGACTGCCCGATCCGCGGACCGGACGCGAGGCGTACACGATTGTCCAACTCCGTCAGGACAACATTGCCGGCGATCACTTCAGCCTCGTCGGCTTCCAGACGCAGATGAAATGGGGAGAGCAGGCCCGGGTGCTCCGGCTGATTCCAGGGCTCGAGCAAGCGGAGTTCGTCCGCTTTGGCATGATTCACCGCAATACTTACGTGAACGCGCCGACCGTCCTGCGGGAGACGTGGCAAACCCGCATGCGGGACGATCTGTTCTTCGCGGGCCAGATGTCCGGCGTCGAAGGCTATGTGGAGTCCGCCGCGTCGGGCCTCATTGCCGGCCTGAACGCCGCGGCGCTGGCGGTCGACGACGCGCCGTCCGTCCCCCCGCGGACGACCGCCATCGGCGCCCTGGCCTATTACGCATCGCACGCGGATCCGAAACACTATGTGCCCTCGAATATCGCGTTCGGCCTGCTGCCGGCGCTCGAAAAGGCCCCCAGGAAGAAGCAGGACCGCAAGATGGCGGTCTCCGAGCGGGCACTGAAGGATCTGGATTTGTGGTTAGAGAGCACCTCAAGGAATTTCTCGAACACCTCCGCCTGAACGAGAACGCATCCGCGCATACCGTGCGCGCGTATGACAGCGATCTCTCCCAATATGTGACCTTTCTGGCGTCGTACCTGAACCGCCGGGCATCCGACCTGTCCCCTGCGGACCTCGATCACCTGAATGCTCGGGCATTCCTTGGGGACCTGAATCGCCGGGGCAATTCCAAGGCGTCCGCCGCGCGAAAGCTCTCGGCGATTCGTGCGTTCGGCCGCTATCTCCGCCGCGAAGGCGTGCTCGAGGGCGACCCTGCCGCACTCGTCGGCACCCCGAAACGCGAGCAGCGGATCCCGGCTCACCTTGCGATCGACGAGATGTCGAAGCTGCTGGAGATGCCGGACACTCAGGATCCGCTCGGACGTCGGGACAAGGCCATCCTCGAACTGTTCTATGCCTCAGGACTGCGGTTGAGCGAGCTGGTCGGGCTCGATCTCGACGACCTGAACCTCGCGGGACGGGTGGTTCGAGTGCTTGGGAAAGGCCGGAAGGAACGCCTCGTCCCATTCAACCGAACGGCGGGCGAGGCGCTTCGCGCCTGGCTGGCGGATCGGGAAGGACTGCGTTCGCAGCCAGCAGAGAAGACCCCGATCATGCGCGGAAAACGGCACTGCGAGCCGCTGTTCCTGAATTACCAGGGTGGACGGTTGTCCACGCGCAGTGTGGACAAGCTGGTGCGGCGGTATGTCGCCGCCTGCAGCACCCGTTTCGGAATCAGCCCGCACGCCTTACGCCACTCTTTCGCTACACATCTGCTCGAGGCGGGTGCCGACCTCCGCGCCATCCAGGAGCTGCTCGGTCACGCGCGCCTCAGCACCACGCAGCGGTACACGCACCTCAACGCCGCGCATCTCCTCGACACCTATCGCAAGGCTCACCCGAAGGCCTGACGCAAATCGTCACTTGACGAAGGCCGCCGACGGCAGCATGATGAGCCTCCCCAATCGCCGGGGAGACGAACGATGCGCAGACTGCTGCGGGTTGCGTTCACGTTCGGGTGTTTCTTGCTCACGGGCCGTCTGGCGGCCGCGCAGCAACCGCCCCTTCTTCCTTCTTCACCGATCGTCATTCCCGACACTCGTCCACTGCACCTTTCAGAGGATCAGCAGCGCGAGCTGGAGCACTGGATCGACGACATGTCGAAATGGCAGCGGGTCGAAAAGAAATGGCCCAATCAACCGGCGCACGACGCTTACGGACGCATCGTCGTACGGCATCCTCAGCCAGAAGCTCCGGATTGGCTCGGGCCGATCTGCGCCGGATACGACGAAGCGTCTTTGTCGTCACTGCCGGAGCAGGTCGCGCATGGCTGCCGGCTGATTGCAGGGCTGTCGGTGGAACCGGAGGTCAAAACGATTCAGCAGCAGACGCAGACCGCGCGCGCGAACAAGGAGAAGGTGACGAAGACGTCGTTTTTCTCCCGCGTTCATCTCGACGGGCTGTGGTCGACGACCTCGTCTGACGTGCGGTTCTATGGACTCGTAGGTTCGCACATCAGTCTCGTCGATGTCGGACGCGTGCAGTTTTTCGGACCTCCCGGCGTGCTGCTGCTCTCGGTCCCGGATGGAAACGGGTCGCGCCAGATTCGGGTCGGTTATACGTGGGGGATGAGCGTGCGGCTCGCCGACGTTCGCCTGTTCGGCCCGCGCAAGAACGCGACGCTCTTTCTGAGCGTCACGAAGTGCTGGACCGTCGGCAGCAATCTCGATCGCCTTGGTTCAGGCGGATTCGACATTGCCGGTCTTTCGCTGGCGCCGCGAAAGAACCGGCAGTAACAACTCGAGGCTCAGGACTCAGAGTGGCTCATGCCCTAAGGCCCTAGGCCGTCGTAGCCTAGCCAGCCCTGAGTCATGAGCCATCAGCCCTAAGCCTTATGCCAGCTGCGGCTCGGCGACCCGTCGTCCGCGCGGATACTCGATCGCGAGCGTCTTGATCTTGTAATTCATCACCCGCGGGCTGATTGCGAGCAGCTCCGCGGCGTCCTTCTGCACCCAGTTCGACATCTTGAGCGCTTCGATCAACGCCTGACGCTCGATCTCTTCGAGGGGGATCCCGGTCGGCGGAATCTTGACGACCGGGCTGCCGTCGCTGGTCGGCGCGCTGGTCGACAATTCGCCGAGCCGCAGATCCGCGTTCGAGAGCTGCGGACCCTCCGTCAGCAGCACCGCACGCTCGATCGCGTTCTCGAGCTCACGGATGTTCCCAGGCCAGTTGTAACGCATCAACAGCTTGAGCGCCTCGGGCGACAAGCCGTCGACCTTCTTCTTCAATTCGCCGGCGAACCGGCGCAGAAAGAAGTTGGCGAGCTGCGAGATGTCTTCCTTCCGTTCCCGGAGCGGCGGCATGTCGATCGAGACGACGTTGAGGCGGTAGTACAGGTCCTCTCGGAACTGGCCGCTCGCCACCATTTGCGGAAGGTTGCGGTTCGTGGCGGTGATGACGCGCACGTCGACTCGCAGTGTCCGCGTGCCGCCGAGCCGCTCGAACTCGTGTTCCTGCAGCACGCGCAGGATCTTCGCCTGGGTGTTCGCGCTCATGTCGCCGACTTCGTCGAGGAACAGCGTGCCGCCGTCCGCCTGCTCGAAGCGGCCGACCCGCTGCTTGTCGGCGCCGGTGAACGCCCCCTTCTCGTGACCGAACAGCTCCGATTCGAGCAGGTTCTCCTGGAGCGCCGCGCAGTTCACCTTGACGAAATTGCGGCCCGCGCGCAGCGAGTTGTGATGGATCGCCCCGGCGATGAGCTCCTTGCCGGTCCCCGTTTCTCCGCGGATGAGAACCGTCGTATTGCTCTTGGCGACCTTCTTCACTATCGCCAGCACCGACTGCAGTGCGCCGCTGGCGCCGACGATGCGATCGAAGTCGTAGATGTCCTGCTGAGTGTGACGGAGATATTCGATCTCGTGCTTGAGGCGGCGGTGCTCGATGGCCTTCTCGACCTTGAGTTCCATCTCCTCGATCTCGAACGGCTTCTGGACGTAGTCGAAGGCGCCGATCTTCATCGCCTCGACCGCCGTGTGGACCGATCCAAACGCCGTCATCAGGATGACTGCTGTGGTCGGATGGAGCGACTTGGCCGTTCGCAGGACGTCCAGGCCGTCGCTGCCGCCCATCTTCAAATCGCTCAAGACGACGTCGTATTGGCCTTCGTGCAGCCGCTCGATAGCGACGTTGCCGTTGGGCGCCTCGTCGACCTCGTGGTGCGCTTCGGACAACGCGCGAACGATCCCGCGCCTAAGCGAGTCGTGATCGTCAGCGACCAGAATCCGTCCCATGGCTTCTCCCCTATCCAAACAGCTCGTGCTGAGTCTTGACAGGCAGCGTCACGCGGAAAAGCGTGCCCCCTCCGGGCCGCGAGCCGACGTCGATGCGGCCGTCGTGCGCATCGACGATTTTCCGGACGATCGCGAGTCCCAGCCCCGAACCCTGCGGCTTCGTGGTGAAGAAGGGGCTGAAGATTCGGTCCATCACTTCTGGCGGCACGCCGGGACCGTTGTCCGTGACCGCGATCTGGACCATGGGTCCGGCGTTGTCGATGCCCGGGGCCGGCTCTTCGCCGGCCAGCGCCGCCGCGACGATCTCCACTTCGCCGCCGCCGGTCATCGCTTCGAACGCGTTGGTGACGAGGTTGGTGAAGATCTGCCGTAACTGATGCGGATCGCCCTGGATTGGTGGCAGGTCGTCGGGGAGTGAGACACGAACCTGCACGCTTCCCTTGGGGGCGTGTGTTTCCGCCATCGAGATCGCATCGCGGACGACGTCAGCGACGGCGATGTTCTCGACCTGCAGCCGGATTGGCCGCACGAACTCGAGCACTTCGAGCACGATGGCGTTGGCCATCTTGGCTTCTTTGATGATGTCGGCGAGGATCGACTGCGCGTCCTCGGAGTCGGACAGCTGCCGCTTCAGGATGCCGGCCATCACCTCGATGCCCGCGAGGGGATTCTTGACTTCGTGGGCGATCGCCGCCGCCATTTCGCCCAGTGCGGCGAGCCGATCGCGGAGCCGCTCGCGTTCCTCGAGCTGCTCGACGCGGGTGAGATCCTTGAAGAAGAGCGTGGCGCCGGCGATGCGGCCGCGCGAGTCCCGCACGTGCGAGAGCGTGTACCCGATCACCTTATTGGTCCGCCTGAGTCGGAGCTCGGCACGATTGGGAAGGTGCGAAATGTCGAACACGCCGGCCACGATGCGGCAGACGTCCGGCACGTCCTTGAGCACTTCAGAGAATGGACGGCCGATGTCCGACGGGCGTGGCTTGAGCCCGAGCACGCGGTAGGCAATTTCGTTCATCACCGCGACGCGACCGTCCCGGGTTATCGCTACCACGCCGTTGCGGAGGTTCCACACGAGGTCGCGGTAAAACCCCTCCGGCACAACCGCAGCATCCGCCGGCTTACGCGCCTTTCGCGCCGGACGTGCCTTTGCTGGTTTCCGCGGGACGCGCGAGGTTTTGCTCTGCATCAAAGCAGCATCGAACCCCGGGAGGAGCTCGGCCGACGTAATTGTAATTGGCTCGACGCGTCGAGCCAAGCTCTTGGGCATGTTATAGATATGGTCCTCGACCCAGCGAAGCGTGGCTGTCGTTCCTCTTCGCCGCCGTGGGGTCAGACCCCAATCCAGCGGCCGACGGCTCGCCTTGGGGTCTGACCCCATCCTGGCGGCCGACGGGGTCAGACCCCACGAGCGACACCTCTAGTTCAGCTGTTCGAGCCCAGCCTTCAGGGGCAAAGGATGTGCCCCCGGCCTGCACGCGCCGATCTGCGAAATTCTGTGGAAAACAGCCTCGGGGTTGAGTGGACTATTGGATGAGGCTGTAACAATTCTGGAGCGTGATTACAGATCTGTATCCGACTGCAGAATCTCCCATTGATGCATGAGGTCGCCGACCTCCCACATCAGCGTCTGGTGGCGATCAATGACCGGCTTGGCGGTACCGTGGTTTTCGTAGAATCCCGGGGCGGACATCGTCGACTCCAGGTCCCTGATTGCCTGCTCGCGCTCGGCAATCCGGCTCTCGAGGTCCTGAATGCGACGCTGTCGGGACTCGGCGGCCTTGCGCGCCCGGCGGTGCTCGGCATCGACACGCTTCTTTTCTTCGTATGACGGGTGGCGAGGCCCGTCGCGAAGCGCGGGGGGCGAGGGAGGAGGGGCGGTCGGTCTTCCGGCGGCGCGACCGTCCCGTTTCGCCTCTCCCGCCTGCGGCCTCACACTGCCGATCGCAGGCTTCGTCCGTTCCTCGCTCATCGCCCCTCGCCCCTCGGCATCGCGATTGGTCTTGCTCCAGAGAAACTCCTCATAATTCCCGGGATAAACGAGCGCGTCGCCGTGGCCGATGTCGATGACCTTGGTTGCGAGCTTGTCGACGAAGTAGCGATCGTGCGACACGAAAATCAGCGTTCCACCGAAGTCTTCGAGCGCCTCGAGCAGCACATCTTTCGAGTCCAGGTCGAGATGGTTCGTTGGTTCGTCGAGGATCAGCGTGTTCGCCGGACGGAGCAACATTCTCGCAACGGCGAGTCGCGTGCGTTCGCCGCCGGAGAGGACGCGGACCGGCTTTTCGATGTCGTCACCGGAAAACAGGAACCCGCCAAGGATGGTGCGAATGTGCGGGACCATGTGGATGGGTGAGTCCCCGGCGAGCGTCTGGTACACGGTCAGCGTGGGATCGAGCCGGGTCGCTTCGTCCTGGGCGAAGTACTGCATCACCAGCTGATGACCTTCCGTTCGGGCGCCGGCGTCCGGCGCTTCCACTCCCGACAACATCCGCATCAGCGTGGACTTGCCCGCGCCATTCGGCCCAAGCAGCGCGATGCGATCGCCGCGCTCGATGTGCAGGTTCACGCCTTCGAACACTCGCTGCGTGCCATAGACCTTGCGAACGCGCTTCAGCTCGAGCACCATCCGGCCGCTCTTCTGGCACTGCGGGAAATGGAAGCGCACGCGCTTGCGTTCCGGCGGAATCTCGATAGGAACGATCTTGTCGAGCATCTTGATCCGGCTTTGTACCTGCGACGCCTTTGTCGCCTGGTAGCGGAACCGGTTGATGAACGCGCGCATCCGTTCGAGCTCTTCGTCCTGATCGCGCTTCTGTTGCCGCAGCCGCTCCATCCGTGCGGCCCGCTCTGCGATGTAGGCAGAATAGTTGCCGACGTAATCGGTCAGCGTGCGCATCCCGATTTCTGTGATGCGCGTGACGACCGCGTCGAGGAAGAACCGATCGTGGGAGACCAGGATGACGGCGTGAGGGTACGACGTCAGGTACTCCTCGAGCCAGTTGCGCGCATCGAGGTCGAGATGATTCGTCGGCTCGTCGAGCAGCAGCAGGCCGGGACGGCCGAGCAGGAGACGCGCCAGCGCGATCCGCATCTGCCATCCGCCCGAGAAGGTTTCCGTCCGTTTGTCGAGGTCCTCTTCCGAGAAGCCAAGGCCGCGGAGGACGGTCGTGACCTTGAGGTCGATGCTGTAGCCTTCGTTCCGCCGAAACGCCTCCTGGAGCTCCGAGTAGCGGGTGAGCATCGCCTCGTGGTCGGCCTCCGACTCATCGTCGTGACCGAGGCGCTCTTCCAACTGTGCAATCTCGTCGCGCATGTCGAGCAGCGGCTTGAATGCCGTCGACGCTTCTTCGCGAAGGGTGCGGCCGCTGTGATTCAGCCCGTCCTGGGGCAGGTAGCCGATCGTGAGGCCGGACGGCTTGACGATCAAACCGGCATCAGCTTCGTCGAGCCCAGCCAGCATGCGCAGCACCGTGGTCTTGCCGGCACCGTTTGGGCCGCTGAGGCCAACGCGCTCCCGCTCGTCAATCTGCCAACTGACACTGTCGAGCAGGACGCGGTCGCCGAACGATTTGCTGAGGGAGGATAGCTGAATCAAGGTAGGTGCTTAGCGCAAGCTGCACGCTATCAGTTAGTTAGAGCGTGTGCGATCTCCTCATTTTAACACAGCCATCCGGCGCCGCCCTCCTGTCCATAACCGCAGGCCAGGCTCGTTTGCGCGCCTTTGTGCGGCGTACAGTCTCCTCGAGTCACCTCATCTGGTGTCGGTCGAGACGTAGGTGAAAAGACCAAATCCGCTTAGGATCATGTCACCCCAGCAATGCGCACGCTCCCTGCGTGTTTCGCATGTGTTGCGCTCGTCTGTGCACTAGCTGTTTCGGAGGCTCTTGCTGCCGAGACAGCGACCGCGCACGTCAATGTGAACGTTCGGATCGCAGCGCGCACCTCCCTGAAGGTTTCGAGTTACTCCGTGCAGTTCGAGGTGGTCGAAGGCGGCAGCGCATCGACCGCCTCGATTGATTTCAGGGCGGGTGCGCGTGTGCCGTCGGGCGCTGACGTTGTTTTGACAGTCGAGCCTCTGCGACTCTTGGACTGCCCCGGCGGCGCAGACGGCGACCCATCGGTCACCTTCGAAGGCGAGGGCGACGGACTCGTTCCGGGAGGTTTGACCCGCGAGGTGCCGACCGTAGCCGGCCGCTGGCAAGGGAGCGGCCTGCACCACGGACGTCTGCTGTTTACGATTCATGCGACCGCGCCAGGCCGGTACACCTTGCCGGTGCGGTTCGTCCTGAGCACGCCTTAACACCTCAGCGCGTCGTCGCCACCCAGGGTTTGCTCCCGAATTTCGACTCGAGGCGCAGCGCAGTCAGGTGCGCGGACCGCCGGGTTGCGAACTGACCGACGCGAACGCGATAAGGCATTTCCCGCGAGGATGGTTCCATCAGATACGCGGCGAAACCAGCTCCCTTCAAGTCGGCAACGATCGCGCGCGCACGAACGGCGTCATTCACGGCAGCGATCTGGATCGTATAGTTCACTGCAGTCTTCGGGAGGTCAGCAGGTTGGCTTCGCGGCGGCATCGGCCTCTCCTTCACAGGCGCCGGCGATTTGCTTGCTGCCGGTCCCGGTCCACCGATCTTTGGCGGAAACACTTTCCGGACCTCGGGACGCTTCTCGATCGTCACGAGGTACGTGACGTCGACCTGAGGTTGCTCGCGGGTGATCGACGCCGGCCGTTCGCCACCTCCCAGGATCACCGTTCCGTCCGGCAACGAGTCTTGTACCAACTCGACACGATGATCGCCGCTTCGGACGGCATCGAAGCGGAATGCGCCCTTCCGGGCCAGTTCCGAGCGCTGGCCGCCGTCGAGCGTGAGGACGGCTCCATCGATCGCCGGTTCTTCAGGATCGAGCTGGCCGTTCTTGTTGGCGTCTTCGATGACCCGCCCGTGAATCGTGCCGAGAGGAATCAGCCCGAACGCGACCCGGCGCGTGTCGCCGCGGCCGATTTCGACCGTGACGTCAGCAGCGGCCGGGGGATCGAAGTCGACCGGCAGCGCCGTGAGATCGATCGAGACCCGTTGTGCCCCCGTTGGAACGTTGAGGAACGCGAACGCCCCGTCGCCGGAGGTGGTGACGTGGGCGATCGAGCCGAGGGCAACCGGGATTCCCGCGATCGTCCCTTCACCCGAATCTGGTAGTCCGTTCCCATTCCAATCAGCGAACACGTTGCCCAGGACCGAACCGGTGCCCCGAGTCGTTCGTCCACCCACCGTACTCTGCGCTCGCAACTCTCGTCGTGCCCGTCGGAATCGAGTGCACGAGCCGAAGTGTGGATCGGGTGAGCCACCCGTTCTTGTCCGAGGCCAGTCCCACCGGCGTCCGATCGACATACACGTTGAAGCCAATGGTGGTGTTCCGCGAGATTTGCCCGTTCAATCCCAGGTTCAAGGCGTTACGCGGCATCAGGAGGTCGGTCGTCAAATCGTGGTTGCGGCTTGCCGTGCCTTCTGCTCGCAACCAGAGTCCCTCGCGGACGACCTGCTGTTGCCCGCCGATCGTGAGCTGAAGAAACGTGCTCGCGCTGCCTGATGTTGCCCGCTGATTGGTGAGCGTTGCGGCTCCGAACAACTGCGTGTGCTGCGAAAGGTTCAAGTAGAACTGGCCCGCCGTATCGTCCTGAGTGAAGGTTGAAGACGCAAACGACGAGTCGACGTTGTTGCGTCGGGCGTATCGTCCGAACGTGGTGAGCTTTCCAAAGGTCGACTGCAGCTCCGCGGAGATGACGCCGGTATCGCTGGTCGTCGCGACCCTCGTGGTCCCCTCCGGTGACACCTGCACGATCGGCCGCGATACACGTCCCCCATCCTCGGCGCGTACGGAAAGGCCCACTCGTGTGCCAATTTGAACGCGCGCCCCGCCGAAGCCGCGATCCGCGCTGGCCTCGGGACGGAGCAGTGCGTTCCCCGACGCGTTGATGTTCGTATCGATTCGTTCCCAGCCGCCGAATACGCGCACTCGTTCGAGGACCGCGTACTCGCCGGCCGTAAACACGCCGCTTCGATCCTGAAGCGTTGCGTTCAGCACTGGGAAGTCGCCGGGCGAGAAGCGCGACGCATTGATCTGAAACCACCCGCGCGAGACGAGCGCGTGCGCTCCCACCAGATATGACAGGTCATTGACCGAGACGGCGGCGCCGGCGGCGCGATATCGGACGTAGGATCCATCGCCGACCAGATAGATCGATGGCGAAAGCATGAAACGGGTCCCGCCACCCGCCTGGTCGCTCGCGTCGATCGTGTGTGTGTACTCTTTCAGATCCCAGGTGCGCACGCGCGCCACTCGTGCGTTCACTTGCAATCGGTCGCTTGGTTGGTAGGTCTCGCGCGCGAGGGCGAGCGACTGCCCCAGGGTGTCGGGATCGGTTCCAAAAATATTGCGCCACGCGGCGGAGCGCCCGCCAATGATCTGAGTCGTTGTGTTGCGAGTCTTCGCGGTCACCGCGGCCCCGTTGAAGGTGACCGATGCGCCGCTCAGGTTGGTGAATTGATAATCTCGAGTCGCCGGCGTCGTGTGGAGATCGCCGGCTTCGAGAGTCCAGGTCAGCCCCTTTGCCTTGCCATCGCGGAGGGCCATCGACGTCCGTCCGAGATGCAACTGGTCGTTCCGACGCGTGCCGCGCACTTCGAACTGCACTTCCCGGAATCGGGATCCGGGTTGGAAATAGGAGATCCCAAGATCCGGCTCGATCCCTGGTTCACTGGCCCGCCGTTGGGCATCTCCCTGAACGATCTGCGTCTCAGTCGAGAACTGGACGGAGCCTTGTTGCTGACGCGCCGAGGCGGGCGCGGCGGACAGCACGACGAGCAGCGACGCGACCGGCGCGCGCACCGCGCTCAGGAGACTTTCAGCGTGGTCTCGCCGACGATCAACGCGGGTAATCCCACGTCGATCTTGACCTCCACGCGGTAGTCGCCGGCAGGGAGGGACGGCTTGTCAGGATTGATCGCGGGGATGGCGACCTCGCGCTCCGACTCCGGCAGCACCGGCACGTCGGGCACAATCGACTGGCTCACGGCGGCGCCGCTCTGGTCGTAGACGGTCAGCGTGCCCTTGGTACGCACCGTGCGGCGGCTCGTGTTCTTCAGGACGGCGATGATCTGTGCCGGCTGATCGGGCAACGCGCGCGTCTGCAGATCCGTGAGGTCTACCGCCGCGGGAGGCTGACCGACATTTGCGTAGATCAAGGTACCAATGCGGCTGACGATCGCAACACCGCGACCGCGCTGTAGCGGATCACCATTGGCCGGATGAAACTCGAAGAGGATGCTGCTGCGATATCCCGCCGGTTCCGCGTTCACCGGAATCGTCAGGGTGAATCGCACGGTCGCGTCTTTGCCGGCATCGATCACCTGCTCCGGGGGAGCGATGCGCATCCACGGGGTTGCCGAGTATCGAGGATCTGGAGCTTGACCGAATTGCGGCGAACCGGTGCGGGACAGATTCCAATCCGAGATCGTCGCGCGTACCCTGACCGGCAGATCACCAGTGTTGCTCAGGGTCACCGCCTGCGTCGTCGATCCGCCCGGCGCCGACTGCAATTCCACGCGGAGCGGCGACACTTCCACAGATGTCTGCGCCGCACAGGGGAACGCGACGCGGAACAGCGCCAGTGCCGCGGTTAGGGCGCGGACAGCGTGAAGACGATGGTCTGGGTGTACATGCCCGCGGCGTAGTTCCATGAGTTCGCCAGTCGAAAGGTCACCGAGCCGTCCTTGGTCGGGTTCAGGTTTCCAGTTCCGGCGGCGATTCGCTGCGCCACCGTCTTGCTGAGTGTTCCGTTTTGAAATGGTGGAGCGGGCGTCGCAGCCCACGTGACGTTCGTGATATCGACCGTTTGGGTTCCAGAAATGAGGTCGCCGTTGGCGAGCACCGTCAGCTGCCAGGGGGAATTCCCCTGATTCTGTTGAACCCGGACGCTTACCACGATCGGTGGCGCTAGCACGCTGGGAGTCGTGTCCGGATCGGCCGATGCGAATGTGATCACTGTGGGAGACACCGACAGATCGAGTTTTTGCGCGTGAGCGTCCACCGCACACAGCAGCGCCGTGGCGCACACGCACATGACGAGCAACACCCGGCACGGCTTCATGGCGAGCTGAGGGTGTAGGTGAGCGAAAGGCTGTAGGTGCCCGTCGCATAGCTCCACAAATTGCGAAACATCAACTGTTGCGTCCCGTTGCGAGTGCCGGAACCAGTCCACTGCGCGACGGTGACCGGCGTCGTCTTGCTGAGAGTTCCTGGCTGAAATCCTGCGCCGGTTGTCGTCCAGGTGATTGCAGACGCGCCAATCACCTGCACGCCTGAGCGAAGATCGTCGCTGGCGACGACCGTGAGAATCACCTGCGCCCCCGCGGTCGCCCGCGATTTCGCGGTGATCGTGATCGGGCCACCAGTCGCCGGAACCTGCGGGACAACGTCGGGATCTGCGTCTGGAAACGTGACGCTGTTAGTCGACAGCGTGAGCTTGGCCAGCGCGCGGAGATCAGCCGACAGGGTCGCTGATGACGTCTGGGCCCCGGCCGGCGCAGCAAGCGCGGCCAGGGCCCACACGAGGAAAACGAGTTCGAGAACGCGCGACCGAAGCATGGCCGGAGCGTGAGATTCCGGCCCTCTTATCGGTTATGGAGCGGTCAGCGTATAGGTAACCGTGGTGCTATAGGCGCCGATGTTATACGCCCAGTCGTTCACCATGCTGTAGGTGTGAGTCGCCTGCTGATTGCCGGAACCGGTCCAGGATCCAGCCGAGGCGCTTGCGATGGAAAAGGCCGCGGTCGCTGTAAAGCCGGTCGCCACGGACGCGGCATAACTCAGCTTGCCGATGGGGATTGTGGCGCCACCGGTTTCCGTGAAATTCGGGGCTGCGACATCGAGGGTCACGCCGCTGCTTGCGCCGGTTCGCGCCTTCACGTTGATGGTGAACGGCGCTGCGGTCATGACTCCGCCTCCCGAATCGGGATCCGTATCGGGGAAGCTGACGGAAGTAGCGCTGAGAGTCAGCTTGGCTCTCGCGTTCACCTGGACGTTGACCGTCACCGTCTTGCTGTCCGTGTTCGCCGCGAACACGGGACTCGAAAGAAAGAGAACTGCTGCTGCCGTTACTGCTCCAGTCCAGACTGCCTTGGTCATGACTCGCTCCCTGATTGCCCCTCCGCCCTCGCGGAATGATCCGACGTTAAAGAGACGACGTAGAGAAGGCGCGCTGGCGCTCGAGCCAACGATCGAGATCCGCGCGCCGGAAACGCCACTGACGGCCAATGCGAACGGCGGGGAGCTCGCCGGTGCGAATCAGCCTGTAAATCGTCCGCGGCGTGATTTTCAGATAGCTCAGGACCTCCTCGGTCGTGAGGAAGGCCTCCATCTCTTGTGACTCGTTATTGGACATCGTCGTATCTGTTGTCGTCCTGTGACGCTCACATAATTGCAATGTCGCTCACATAACTGCAATCAGCGAACTCTATATGACAACAACGACAATGTAGCTCGACTGGCAGTGCATGTCAAGCCCTCAACTGCCTTAGCGAGCCGCCTCGGCGGCAGAAAGCGCTGAAGGCAGCAATTCAGGGCAAGAACGTGAAGATTCTGGCGGCCTTATTCTCCAAGGGCCTTGGCAGCCTTCGCCAGGACCATGGGGACCCGGAACGGCTTTGTGAGGTAACCCGAAACGCCCAGGTTGAGGGCATCGATCGCGCTGGCTTCGGTGGAATATCCAGTGATGATGATGACGGGGAGGTCCGCCTTGAGCCGCCGCGCTTCGCGGATGACGGTCAGCCCGTCCACGCCAGGCATTTTCAAGTCCGTGATGAGCAGATCGTAAGGGATGATCCGGAGCCGTTCCAGAGCGGTGCGGCCATCGGGTGCCAAATCCACGTCGTATTCTGCGAGCGCCAGCGTTTTCGCCAGCAGATCGCGAATGCTCGCCTCGTCGTCCACGACCAGCACCCGGGGCCGCGCGTCAGTGGCGGCCGGGGCCCGCTGCGGTGATGGTTGCGCGCGCACCGTCCGCGGGCGCTGACTCTCCAGCCACGCATCGATGTCGCGTTTCCGGAAGCGCCACTGGCGTCCGACCCGGACGGCGGGGATCTTTCCGGCCTTAATCAGGCGGTACACGGTGCGCAGGTTGACTTGAAGGTACTCAGAGTACCTCCTCGGTCGTCAGAAAGCTTTCATCGATCATGTCTTTAGGACCCTGTGTCACTTTACCACCAACTCTGCTGATGGCAGGTCGAGTCGGAAGACCGCCCCACCGTCCGACGCATTTGACGCGCTGATGGTCCCGCCATGCTCCTGGACGATGCCGTAGGTGATGGCCAGGCCGAGACCCGTTCCCTGGCCGACCTCCTTGGTGGTGAAGAATGGGTCGAAGATACGCGGCAGCACGTCTGCCGGGATGCCGGGGCCGGTGTCCCTTACCGTGAGAAACACGCGCTCGCGAAGGTCATCGGTTGATGTCGCGAAGTCGATTCGGCGGATGGCCCCTCCATTGATGACCGCGTGCTCGGCGTTGATGAGCACGTTGAGGAGCGCCTGCTGAAGGAGCAGCGAGTCCCCGACAATCGGTGGAAGGGCCGATCCCTGGCTGCGTGTCACTTCGATACCTCCCCGTTGGAGGCTGGCGCGGCGGCTCGCGAGCGCGCGTGTCAGCACGCGATCGATCTGCAGCCGCTTGCGCGTCATGCGATGCGATCCGGTGAAGACCAGGAGATTGCGGACGATCTTCGCCGCGCGATCCGCGTCCTGGTAGATCTGCTTCAGTTCGCGGCGGATTGGCCGTGCCGCTTCCGTCACCTCGATCAGCAGCTCCAGATGGCCAAGCACTCCCTGGAGCGGGTTGTTCATCTCGTGCGCGATCCCGGCCACGAATTGTCCCAGCGACGCGAGCTTCTCTGACTGTCCGAGCCGCTCCCTGAGTGCTGCCCGCTCCGCCTCGAGACGTGTCTGGCGTGTGATGTCGCGCGCCACCAGCACTCGACCGACTGCCAGCCCTTCCTGATTGATGAGCGATGTGGCCGTCAGCAGAAACGTACCGGCCAGACGCGCATCCTCGATCGGACTGCCGCCGGTCGTCGCCAGCGCTGGATCCGCCGACGCAATCCAGGCGGCGGTCTCGGGCGCGACGAAGTCGGCGATATGACGTTGGATCAAGTCCGCCCGCGCCATGTGAACACGGGCCGCAAACTCCTCGTTGGTCTGCACGATCCGCAGCTCTCTATCGATGACGACCACGAGATCGACCAGCGAGTTGAAGGTGTCCTCGAGCAGTCGGCGCTGCCGCAGCACCTCGTCGAGCAGCTGAACGTTCTCGATGCCCACCGACAGCTGGCGTCCGAGTTCGTGCGCGAATTCGACGACCTGTTCGCGGTCGAATCGGGCATCCTCGAGCCCTTCGATGACCACCGTGCCGAGTGCGCGGCGCCAGCCGCGGAGGGGAGCGACCAGTTGGCCGTCAACAAACTGCGCGCGCTCGACGCGCAGGCCGTGCGAGGCGGGATGCGACGGATCGTCGGTCGGCACGCGAACGCCAAGATCGAGCGAGGTGTCGGAGGTGGCCGTCAGCTCGAGTTCCCGCGCCCGTCGGTCGTGCACCCAAATGGCGGTCCGCCGCGCACCCACCAGATCACAGATTTGGCCCGCCACCGTTTCGAGGGCGGCCGCCAGGCTGAGCGAGGCCGAGACCCCTCGGGAGAAGAGCAGCGGAAGGTCCCGCAGCGCCTCGTGCAGCGAAGGGTCTAAGCTCATGGGTGGAGGTATTTTAGACCGAGGTTCGAGGTTCGAGGTTCGAGGGTCCGAGGTCCGAGGTCCCAGGTTCGAGGGTTCGAGGGTTCGAGGTTCAATCCGAGGTCCGAGTCCGAGATTCGAGGTCCGAGGGTTCGAGGCCCGGATGGTGCGGGGCGGGGCCCGGGCCCAGAAGCTCAGAAGCCCGGAGCCCGCCGTGAGAACCTCTGGGGTGAGTTCCGGCAGTCCGTCGGCGCTTTCGCCTTCGGGTCCCCTGTCTCCGGACCTCGGGCTTCGGACCTCGGCCCTCAAATACCAAAGCCAAAACCCCCTCCCACCTGTCTAAACTGGCAAAGGTGAGCGCCCTCGGCATGCCGTCGACCGACGAAGAGCTGGTCGCCCGATCGATGGGGGGCGACCTCGACAGCTTCAACCAGCTCGTCCTGCGCTGGGAACGGCCGATCTATGCCCTCGCGTACCGCGTCATCGGGCGCGAGGAAGACGCGCGCGATGTCTGCCAGGAAACGTTCCTCCGCGCGTTCCGTGCGCTCAAGGGATTCAAGGGACAGGCGAAATTCTCGTCGTGGCTGTATCGCATCGCCCTGAACTTGTGCCGCGATTGGATTCGCCGCGAACGCCGGCAGCCGATCGCGCAAGCCCCCGAGGGCGTCGATCTCGTCGAGCTCGCGTCCGAATCGGCTCCCTCCGAGTCAATCGAGGATCTCGTCGCGCGCCGCGAGATCGGGCGCGCGGTCGCGCGCGCGATGGCGGAGCTGCCCGACGAGCAGCGCACCGCGATCATCCTGAAGGAGTACCACGGTCTCACGTTCCAGGAGATCGCCGATTTGCTGGATTGTCCGTTGAGTACGGTGAAGACGCGGCTGTATCAGGGCCTCACGGTCCTGCGGAAGCAGCTCGCGAAGGATGGAATGCCGGCCGCACGTCGGCCGTGGGGGTAGATCGCGGAGTCACGCCGTCACGGATCGGATCCGATGTCGTCGTCACGTCCGCGGATGAACGGGGATACGCAGGAAATGACCATGTGTGAAAAGGAACGACTCGTCTCGTACATCTACGACGAACTGAACCGCGCCGAGCGCGCGGAGGTCGAAGCGCACCTCAAGACCTGCGCCGCGTGCCGGGAGGAAGCGGCCGGCATGCGCAGCGTGCGCACCGACCTGGCCTCGTGGACGCCGCCGCAACCGGAGTTCGGCTTCCACATCGTTCGCGAACGCAAGCCGACGTGGCGCGAGTGGTGGACGCCGGCATTCGGCCTGGCGGCTGCCGCGGTGCTCGTTCTGGCCATCGCCTCGGCAATCGCCAACGTGGACGTGACCTACGAGAAGCTCGGTCTGCATCTGCGTACCGGGTGGAGCTCGACGCAGGCGTCGGTCGCGCCGCTCGCGCCAGCGACCGCGAGCCCAAGCGCCGTAGCGCCGGCAGAGACATCGACGAAAGCGGCGGCGGATCTTCGAGTCCTGCTTTCTGCGCTCGATACGCGGGTGCGGCAGCTCGAATCGGCGGCGCCCACGTCTGGCATGCAGCCAGCCGCGTTGAAGAGCGCGCGGCAGAGTGATGCGGAGATTCTGAAACAAGTGCGCGACCTGCTCGCGCAGAGCGAATCGAAACAGCAGCAGGAGCTCGCCTTTCGCATCGCGCAGGTGATCCGCGACGTCGACGCGCAGCGGGTCGCCGATCTGAATCGCATTCAACAAGGGTTCGGGCGGATCGATGCGATGACGACGGCCGAGGCCGCCGCGCATCGTGATCTCGCCAACTACATCGTCGCCTCGTCCCGGCAGCGATAGGTATCAGCAGGTATCAGAGGTGCAATCGTGAATCGAACAGTGTTGCTAGCTGCGGCGATCGTCGCCGCGGCCTCGACGGCGGGTGCGCAGGAGGCATTGCGCGCTGACGCCGCGCGTCGCGACCAGGTCCGAAACATGGAAACGCTGCTGACCAGCGCGGTGCGGCGCGGCGCCGAGAGTCTCGCCCGGACGATGCAGACGTCGGAGCCGGGCAGCCTGATCGTCACCGGTACCGCGCGCGCGCGGGGGTTCGTGCTCGACGGCTTCGGTGTGTTCTTCGATGTCGACGTGCCGATGATGAAGCAGAGCGTGGTGTGGTCGATGCAGACGCTTCTGCGTGCGCAGCGTCGCCTCGATCTTCAGAGCTTCATTGCCAACACGGCGGACGGTCCCGCACGTCGGCAGGCGGAGCTGCAGCTGCGGCAACTCGAGCGAGGCGGGCCGATCATGCCGAGCCCGGTTCCGGTTCCGTCCGCTGCGCCGCAGACGGCGCCTTCCGGCATCGCCGTCGCGCAAACGGTGGAGGAATCGCCGACCCCCGCCTCGGGTCCGGAGCCCGCCGACCCGAACGAACGGTACACCGAGGCGGTGAAGTCGTCGTTGATCGATGCGATGCTCGACTACGGTGGTCTGCCGATCGGAGCCGACGAATGGCTGATTGTCGCGGCGCGCGATAGCGAAGGGCCGCCCACCGGCGCGCTGGACGATGCCTCGACGATCATGCTGAAGGTGAAAGGCAGCGACCTGATGGCCTTCCGCAGCAACCAGATCACGAAGGAAGAGGCGCGCAAGAAAGTGGAGGTCCGTGAGTTCTGATCTACAATCGCCCGATGCGGGCTGTCGCGGCCGCGGCGGTAACCATCTTCGCAGCCCTTGTTGTCGCCTGCGGTCAACCGGTGGACCTGAAACAGACGCTGAAGGTCAGCGACCCGAGCGCTGGCTACTTCGATGCCGGGATTGTCGACGGACGCAACAAGCTGCTGCCGAGCGTCACCTTCAAGCTGAGCAAGTCGATCGACGACGACCTCCGTCCCCTTTCACTGAACGTCGCATTCAAGCGCCTCTCCGGTCCCGGAGGCGCGGAAGAAGATTTCGACGAGAGCTTCATCCAGGGTGTGGCCTTCAACGGCAATCAGACCGCGCCGATCACTGTGCGGCCCAAGGCCGGCTACACCGGCGATCCGCCGCAATCACGTGCCGACATGTTGAAGAACAGCCAGTTCCGCGACATTCGCGTCCATGTCTTCGCAAAACACGGCTCCGACCAATGGGTGGAGATCGGTGCAGTTGACCTTCCCCGCCAGCTGATCGTTCAACCCTGATGCGCGGCGCGTCCCAGGCGGCACGAACCCCGCAGCCGTACGCGGAGATCCCCGCGCTCGATCGCCGGCTTGGTCCGTTCGACGCCGCCGCGATCGTCATCTCCAACGTCATCGGTGGGGGTATCTTTTTCGTCCCGGTCGTCGTTGCGCAACTCGTACCGAACCCCGCAGCGATCATCGGCGTCTGGCTGGCCGGCGGCGCCCTGGCGTTCGCCGGCGCCATGGCCTACGCCGAGCTCGCCGCGCTCAAGCCGCGCGCGGGCGGCGAGTACGTGTACTTGCGTGAGGCCTTCGGCCCGCTCGCGGCGTTTCTCAGCGGATGGACCTCATTCGTCGCCGGTTTCTCCGGCGCCATAGCCGCCGGTTCGGTGGCGCTGGCCGACTACATCGGCAGGTTCATTCCGGCGGCGGCCGACACCACGCCAATCCTCGGAATTCCTGGACTGTCGATCTCGCCACGATCGCTCGTCGCGCTGACACCCATCGTCGCGCTCACCATCATCCACGTCCGCGGGCTGGGGCCCGGACGTCTGCTGCAGAACATCCTTGCGGGGCTCAAGGTCAGCGCGATAGTTCTCTTCGTCGCGCTCGGCTTCAGCATCGGCCGCGGCGAGTGGTCCCATCTTGCCGCTGATGGAAGCGCCGCCCCCGTCTCGATCCTGCTCGCGCTCGTGCCTGTCATGTTCAGCTACTCGGGATGGAACGCCGCCGCTTATGTTGCGGAGGAAGTTCGCAACCCTGAACGCAACGTTCCCCTGGCGCTCGCACTCGGCACCGCGACCGTCGTCGTGCTCTACATCGCCTTGAACGCGCTGTACCTGTTCGCGATGCCGGTCGAAGCGGTGGCGGCGTTGCCGGGCGGACGCCTGATCGACTCGGTCGCCGAGCGGTTATTTGGATTCGTTGCCGGGGATCTGCTCGCGATCTTCACGATCGTCAGCATCGCGGCGAGCGTGAGCGCGATGGTGCTTGCCGGGCCCCGCGTGTACTACGCGATGGCTCGCGACGGATTGTTCGTGCAGATGGCCGAACGCGTGCACCCGCGGTTTCACACGCCGGTGGCAGCGATCATCGCGCAGGGAATCTGGAGCGGCGTCCTCGTGCTGTCGGGAACGCTCTCGCAGCTCGTGAGCTATACGGGATTTGCCGTCGTGCTGTTTGCCGGAATTGCGGTCCTCGCGTTGTTCGTCCTGCGCCGGCGCGATCCGCGGGCGCGGCCGTTTGCCGCTCTCGGGTATCCCTGGGCGCCCGCGATCTTCATCATGGCGAGCGCGGCGATGGTGGCGAACGAACTGGTGAGAAACAGTGCGACTACGCTGACCGGCCTGGCGATCATCGCCGCGGGGATTCCAGCGTACTTCGCGATGCGACGAGCGCCCACACGGTCAGGAGCGCCAGGGAACCGTCGCTGAACGCGAACAACAGGAACGATGCCGGAGAGTGTCGCACGAAATAGTCGGTCAGGAAGGCAAGCGCTCCCGCGCCTTTCAGGCCTGGTCCCATCACCCACAAGTACCACCGCGCACCACCAGGATCCCGCCAGGGAAAGTAATAGCCGGCAGCGACGGCGAGCAAAAAGATCGCATTGAGATCGGAGAACACGCGCGGATGCGCGGGCGGAACGCCAAAGAGGCTGGCGAGTTGGTCGGCGGCGACCAATAGAAAGAGGCCGACCGCCGCATCGTAGATTCCCGAGATCGCGGCAATCGGCCTCAGTAGACTTCGATCAACCGTCGACGGTTGATGGTCAACCGTCACTGAAGCTTCTTGAGTTCGCCCTGATACGTGACCGTTTCATCCGGCGCAATCAGCACGTCGAAGTCCGCGGTTTCATAACCCTCCGCCTGGATCTCGACCCGGTGACGTCCGCCGTTCAACGTCAGCTTCTGGAACGCGCCGTCGAACTCGTCGACGGTTCCGACGTAATATCCGTCCACGTACACCTTTGCGTTGCGCGGCTTCACCTTCAGCCGGATCTGGCCCTGGTCGGCACCCGCATACGTCGAGGTGCCGTAGCCACCGGTACCGTAGCCACCGGTACCGTAGCCACCGGTGTCGTAGCCACCGGTGTTGTAGCCACCGGTGTTGTAGCCACCCATGCTGCCGTATCCATAGCCGGCGTAGCCAGCCGACCCATACGGGTCGTACCACGGATCGTAGAAGAGAGGCCAGCCGAGGCCGAGCCCGTATCCGTAGCCGATGCCGAATCCCGGATACGCGAAGCTGCTGTAGTACGGGCTGAAGCCGTAGTTCCCGTAAGAGAACGGATAGTAATAGGACGGATAGTAGTGGTTGTGGCCATCGGGATTGGGCCGCGGCCCTACTCGTTCGCTTGCAGCACCGCTGACGGGATGATCACCGCGAGGACGGCTCCACGATGGAACGGCCTCGCCGCTGTCGCGGGCTGGCGCCGCATTCTTAGTTCCGCCCGAGTTGCTGCTCGTGGTGCTATCGCCGCCACTCTTCGACGTCCCTCGGGACGAGGATCCGCCGGTGCCCCGCGGTACCGCGCGGTCGCCACCTCCGCTTCCACCACTTCGAGCGCTTCCACCACTACGAGGCGAGCTGCCGCTGTTCGCGCTTCCACTGCCACCGCCACCGCGATGCTGCGGTTCAGCGGACCGCGGTGCGCTGCGGTCCGCCGCACCGACCGACGGTGACGAGGCCGTCGAAGATGGCGCGCTGCTCACGGTAGACGAGCCAGCCGAGGAACCGGCCGTCGCTGAGCTGCCGCCACTGCCGCCGTGCGAGGTACCGCCGCCGCTCGCGCGATCAACGGCCCGATCAGCTCCGCCGTGCCCACCGCCGCTGTCCTGCGACGGCCGCTGTCCGGCCAGAGCTGGCCCGGCCAGGAGCGCCAGCCCCACGACAGTGATGCCGAGCCTGCTTTGAAAGGGTTTCATAATGCGCTCCTTGCACGAGACGCCACCTCTAATTGTGCAACAGATTTGCCACCGCGCGGACGCTAAAAACCGGCGATTATTGCGGGCGCCAAGGGACGGCCTGTACTCGGAGGAGAGCATTCCGTCCCGTTCTCGCGTCAGCACCCCATCCGAGCCCGTGGCCGCGCGGAAGCCGTTTCGGCGTCGAGGCTTGCATGGGCCTGCCGGGCGAAGCCCGTTCGGGGTCCCGGCCTCCCGACGTAGGCGGGTTTGATAGACTGCGAACAAGGTCGTCGTTTCGGCCCTCCTGATGATGTTTCACGCGACAACAGTGCTGTCCGTGCGCCACGGCGATCATGCCGTAATGGCCAGCGACGGGCAGGTCACCTTCGGCGACACCGTCGTCAAACAGAGCGCGCGGAAGATTCGCCGCCTCTACAACGACCGGATTCTCGCGGGGTTTGCCGGATCGGCCGCCGATTCGTTTGCGCTCTTTTCGCGCTTCGAAGCCAAGCTCGAACAGTATCGCGGTAACCTCGAGCGATCCGCGGTCGAGCTCGCGAAGGACTGGCGCACCGATCGGATGCTCCGGCGGCTCGAAGCGATGTTGATCGTCATGGACTCGCACGCAACCTATCTCCTGTCGGGGAACGGCGATCTCATCGAGCCCGACGATGGGATCGTGGCGATCGGATCGGGAGGCGCGTATGCGATGGCGGCGGCAAAGGCGCTCGCGCGGCACACCGGTCTCGACGCGCGCACCATTGCCGAACAGGCCATGCTGATTTCCGCCGCAGATCTGCATCTACACCAACGATACGCTCACGATCGAAGCTCTTTAAGAAGCGCCCATGGCTATTTACCTTCCGGCGTCCACGGCGTCCACGCTGCAGTCGCTGACCCCGCGGCAGATCGTCCTCGAGTTGGACAAGTATGTCGTCGGACAGCATCAGGCCAAGCGTGCGGTCGCGATCGCGCTGCGTAATCGCATGCGGCGGCGGAAGCTGCCGCCCGACATGGCCGAGGAAGTTGCGCCGAAGAACATCCTGATGATCGGTCCAACCGGTGTTGGCAAGACCGAGATCGCGCGCCGCCTTGCGAAACTGGCGCAGTCGCCGTTTTTGAAGGTGGAAGCATCGAAGTTCACGGAAGTGGGCTACGTCGGACGCGACGTCGAGTCGATGATCCGGGATCTCACCGAGATCTCTGTCGAGCTGGTGCGGGAAGAGCGCCTCGCCGAGGTGCGTGAGAAAGCAAAGCAGCAGGCGGAAGAACGGCTGCTCGATCTGCTCCTGCCGCCGCTTCCGCCGGCGGCGGAATACGACGAGCAGGCGACGTCGATCCGCGAGCAGGCGCAGCGCACTCGCGAGAAGCTGCGCGATCAGCTTCGCGAGGGACGCCTGGATCACAAGCAGGTCGAGATCGACGTCCGCGAGAAATCGTTTCCATCGTTCGAGATCATTGCCGGATCGTCGGTCGAGGAAGTCGACATCAACGTCAAGGACATGCTCCCGGGACTGTTTCAGGGACGAATGAAGAAGCGGCGGGTCCGTCTACCGGAGGCGCTCGAGGCCCTCTCGCAGGAAGAGGAGCAGAAGCTCGTCGACATGGAGAGCGTCGCGCGCGCCGCCGTCGAGCGGGTCCAGGAAGCCGGGATTATCTTCATCGACGAAATCGACAAGGTGGCGGGGCGCGAAGGTGGTCATGGCCCCGACGTCAGCCGGGAAGGCGTCCAGCGCGACATCCTTCCCATCGTCGAGGGGACGACGGTGAACACGAAGTACGGGATGGTGCGAACCGATCACATCCTGTTTGTCGCCGCGGGCGCGTTCCACGTGTCGAAGCCGTCGGACCTGATCCCCGAGCTGCAGGGAAGATTCCCGATCCGGGTCGAGCTCGAACCGCTCGGCCGCGAAGACTTCGTCCGGATCCTCACCGAGCCAAAGAACGCGCTGGTTCGGCAATACACGGCGCTGCTCGAGACAGAGGGAGTCCGGCTGCAGTTCACCGAAGATGCGATCGGGCGCCTCGCCGACTTCGCGACGCTGGTCAACGAGCGCACCGAGAACATCGGCGCGCGGCGCCTCCACACCGTCATGGAGAAGCTGCTGGATCAGATTTCCTTCGACGCGCCGGAGATCGGCGACCAGGACATTACGATCGATGCCGCGTACGTCGATCGCATGCTGAGCGACATTGCACGCAACGAAGATCTCTCGCGCTACATCCTCTAAGGACTTCGAACCGCGGGTTGGATAAAAGACGACTTGAAGCCTTCAGTGTTTTTCCGTGTTCTTCTGTGGCCGTGGCTGTTGCTGTGGCTGCCGCTTGCGGTGATCGGCTGTGGCAAGAAGGGTCCGCCGCTCGCGCCGCTCAACCTGGTGCCCGAACCTGCCGGCAACGTGACCGCGCGTCGACTCGGAGCCACCGTCTATCTGCAGATGTCGGTGCCGCTGAAGAATGCCAACGGTCGCGGGCCGGTCGCCGTGGATCATCTGGAAATCTACGCCGTCACCGCAGCGCCTGGCGCGATGCTTCCCAATAATCGCGATCTTCTCACGCCCGAGCGGATCATCGGCCGCATTCCGGTGAAGCCACCGGTGACCGAGGATGAAGCGACGCCGGCGGAAGACGCGCCGAAGGATACACGTCCCGGTCCCGGCGAAACCGTGACGTTCCTCGAGACGCTCACCGAAGTGCAGCTGAAACCGCAGATATTTCCCTCGCCGAAATCCGCAGCTGATCAGAAGGCCGGCGCATCGGAGCTGCCGTCCCCGCCCGTCGGCGAAGCTCCATCCGCGACGAGCCCGGCGAGACCGACGTCAGACGAAACCGATGAGGAAACGCCGGCCGAGCCGCCTCCGGCGACGCCGGTTCCAGCTGCCGGCACTGCGTCAATGGGCGGCGCGACGTCAGAGCCTCCGGGGCAGCCGGCCGCGTCCGCGCCGGCCGCGACTCCGGGCGCGCCGCAGCCTGCTGCGGCCCGCGGGCCGGCGCCTCCGATCACGGTTCCGACTCGGATCTACGTTGTTCGCGGGATTACCAAGCGAGGCCGTCCAGGCGCGCCGTCGGGGCGGCTGGCAGTCCCGCTCGTTCCGGCACCGCCGGTTGCCAGGGGACTGGCGACGACTTTCAGCGAGAAAGCGGTGACCGTCACGTGGCTGCCGCCGCTTCTCGAGAGCGGATCGACCACCGATCGCAAGATGGCTTACAACGTCTATGCGGTTCCCAAGGCGGAGGCATCGCTGGAAGACCTGCCGAGACCGCTCAACGACAAACCCCTGGAGGTGGCCTCGTTCGCGCACCCGAACGCGCAACCAGGCGCGGAGCAGTGTTTCGTCGTGCGAACCGTCGAGATCGTTGCCGGGGCGACCCTGGAGAGCGAGCCTTCGGCGCGCGCCTGCATCACGCCACGTGACATCTTTCCGCCGGCCACACCGAAAGCGCTGTCGGCGGTCGCCGGACCCGGCGCCATCAACCTGATTTGGGATGCGAACTCTGAGGCCGACGTGGCTGGCTACGTGATCTTGCGTGCGCCGGCCCCGGGTGACACACTTCAGCCGCTGAACAGCGAGCCGACGCGAGAAACGCGTTATCGCGATGCCACCGTAAAGCCCGGCGTTCGCTACGTGTACGCGATTGTCGCGGTCGATCGCGCGGGCAACCGAAGCGCGCCGTCGCCGCGAATCGAAGAGACCGCTCGATGAAGAAGTTCTATCGGATTGAGCATCGGGGCGCTTCCCGGCACGTGATCGAGGAAGACGGAGGCTGGCGGCTCCTCGAAGGGGACCTGTTCGGACGCTACGAGGCGGGCGACCGCATCGCCATGAACGGACAGAAACTGCTCGCGCCGGTGATGCCGTCGAAGATCGTGGCCATCGGCTTGAACTACAAGGACCACGCCGCCGAGCAGGGCAAGCCGCTGCCGAAAGAGCCGATGATGTTCATCAAGCCGTCCACCGCCGTCATCGGACCCGGCGAGGCGATTGTCCTCCCTCAGGGGGTCGGACGCGTCGACCATGAAGCCGAGGTGGGTGTGGTCATCGGACGGCGCGCCTGGCGGGTGCCGGAAACATCCGCGTCGGACTACATTCTTGGCCTGACCTGCCTCAACGACGTGACCGCGCGGGAGCTGCAGGCGAAAGACATCCAGTACACCCGCGCGAAGGGATTCGACACGTTCGCTCCGATTGGTCCGTGCGTCGCGTCCGGCATCGACTATCGCGCGCCGCACGGCGTCGGCATCGAGGGCTGGGTCAACGGCACGCGGCGTCAGTCGTCGACGACCAAGGAACTCGTCTTTTCAATCGACCGCCTGGTGGCGTTCGTCTCGTTGGTGATGACGCTGCTGCCTGGCGACATCATCGCGACAGGCACGCCTGCCGGGATCGGTCCGCTCGCGTCGGGCGACCGTGTCACGATCAAGGTGGCCGGCGTCGGCGAGCTGACCAATCCGGTCCGCTAGGTTCACCCCGAGGAGTAGCTATGAAGATTTTCATCGACTCTGGCAATTTCAAAGACATCCAGACGCTCGTTCCGCTTGGGATCATCGACGGCATTACTACCAACCCGTCGCTGCTCTCAAAGGAACCGGGCGATTATCGCGAGAACCTCAAGAAGATCTGCGATCTGGTGCAGGGGCCGGTCAGTGCAGAGGTCGTCGCGACCGACTTCGACGGGATGATGCGCGAGGGACACGACCTGGCGAAGATCGACAAACACATCGTCGTCAAGGTACCGTTCACGCGCGACGGTGTGAAGGCCTGCAAGACGCTCTCGAGCGAGGCTATCCGGGTCAACGTCACGCTGGTGTTCTCGCCGGCGCAGGCGCTGCTCGCAGCGAAGGTCGGGGCATTCTTCGTCAGCCCGTTCGTGGGCCGGCTCGACGATGTGGCGACGTCGGGCATGAACCTGATTCACGAGATCGTCCAGATCTACAGCAACTACGAATTCACGACCGAGATCCTCGTCGCCAGCACCCGCGGCCCGATGCACATCGTCGAAGCCGCGCGCATGGGCGCCGACATCTGTACGTGTCCTCCGGCGGTCATCGATTCGCTGTTCAACCACCCGCTGACCGACGTCGGCCTGAAGAAGTTCATTGCCGATTGGGAAAAGGCGCAGTCACAACTGGCGGGTAAGGCCTAGGACAGGTTCTCGGGTTCTCGGGTTCTCGGGTTCTCGGGTTCTCGGGTTCTCAGGTTCTCAGGTTCTCCCAGGTTCCCGGGTTCCCGGGTTCCCGGGTTCCCGGGTTCTCCGGTTCTCACGTTCTCCGGTTCTCACGTTCTCCGGGTGTAGAACCCTTAGAACCTCGAGAACCCGAACCCTGAGAACCCGAGAACCCGAGACCCCTGAGACCCCTGAGACCCCTGAGAACCCGAGAACGGCTACTGCATGGATCCAACCAAACACCTCGAAGATCTCGAACGGCGCGCAGAACTCGGGGGCGGCGACGACCGGCTCCGACGGCAGCACGAGGCGGGTAAACTCACCGCCCGCGAGCGGATTGATTTTCTCTTCGATCCGGGCAGCTTCCAGGAGATCGACAAGCTGGTCACGCACCGATGCCGCGATTTCGGCATGGACGAACCGGACCAGCTCATTCCCGGCGACGGCGTGGTCGCAGGCCATGGCCGCATCGACGGCCGGCCCGTCTACGCGTTCGCGCAGGACTTCACCGTCTTCGGCGGATCGCTCTCGGAGACCAATGCCGCGAAGATCGTGAAGATCATGGATCTCGCGATGAAGATGGGAGCGCCGGTGGTCGGCTTGAACGACTCGGGCGGAGCCCGGATCCAGGAGGGGGTTTTGTCGCTCGGCGGCTACGCCGATATCTTCCTGCGCAATACGCTCGCCTCGGGCGTGGTGCCGCAGATTTCCGCGATCATGGGACCGTGCGCGGGTGGTGCGGTCTACTCGCCGGCGATCACCGATTTCAACATCATGGTCGAGGGCACGAGCTACATGTTCGTGACCGGCCCGGACGTCCTCAAGACGGTGACCCACGAGGAAGTCACCAAGGACGAGCTCGGCGGTGCGATGACCCACAACGCGACCAGCGGCGTCGCGCATTTCGCCGTTCCGGACGATCGTGAGTGCCTGCGGCTGATCCGCGACCTGCTCGGGTACCTACCGGGCAACAACCTCGACGATCCGCCGCTCCGCGAAACCGCCGACCCGATCGGTCGCGAAGAAGACAGTCTCGATCGGCTGGTGCCGGAGTCGGCCAACCAGCCATACGACATGCTCGATCTCGTGCATGCGATTGCCGACGAAGGCGTGTTCCTCGAAGTGCACCGCCACTTCGCCAAGAACATCATCGTCGGCTTCTCACGGCTTGCCGGCCGTCCCGTCGGCATCGTCGCGAATCAGCCGGCACACCTTGCGGGCACGCTCGACATTGACGCCTCGGTGAAGGCCGCCCGCTTCGTACGGTTCTGCGACGCCTTCAACATTCCGCTGGTCACGTTCGAGGACGTGCCCGGCTTCCTGCCGGGGACGCGCCAGGAGTACGGCGGCATCATCAGGCATGGCGCGAAGCTGCTGTTTGCCTTTGCCGAGGCCACGGTTCCGAAAGTGACCGTGATCACGCGCAAGGCTTACGGTGGCGCGTACTGCGTCATGTCGAGCAAGCACATTCGGACCGACGTGAATTTCGCCTGGCCGTCGGCGGAAATCGCGGTGATGGGCCCCGAGGGCGCCGTCAACATCCTGTACAAGCGGGAGCTCGAAAAGGCCGCCGACTCGCAGGCGGCTCGCGCTGTCAAGATTGCCGAGTTCCGCGAGAAGTTCGCCAATCCCTACGTGGCAGCCGAGCGGGGATTCATCGATGAAGTCATTCGTCCGCGGCACACCCGCGCGAAGTTGATTTCGGCTCTCGCGACACTCGAAACCAAGCGCGACAAGAATCCGCCAAAGAAACACGGGAATATCCCCCTTTAGTGGTCTCACGGTTTGCGGTTCACCGTTCGCGCTTCGTGGTCGCGAGCTGGAACGTCGGACGCGAGCGCCGGACCGACTCAGAACCCCCGAACCCGACCCACGAACCGACTACAATGGCCAGGATGAAGGTTTTGATCGCGAACCGCGGCGAGATCGCGGTGCGCGTCATGCGAGCGTGCCGCGAGATGGGGCTGCCGACGGTAGCCGTCTACTCGGACTGCGACCGTGGTGCGCGCCACGTGCGCGATGCCGATCAGGCAGTGCACATCGGTCCGAGTCCTGCCTCTCAAAGCTACCTGCGCATCGACCGGTTGCTCGATGCAGCCAGGGCGACGGGAGCGGACGCCGTGCATCCGGGTTATGGGTTTCTTGCCGAGAACGCGGCATTCGCGCGCGCCTGCCGTGATTCCGGTCTCACGTTCATCGGTCCCTCACCCGAGGCCATCGAAAAAATGGGCAGCAAGACCGCGGCGCGGGCGATCGCGACGCGCGCCGGCGTTCCGGTCGTGCCCGGGACGGAGCAACCGTTCGATGCCGCGGCGACCGATCGGCAGATAGTCGACGCTGCCCTGCGCGTCGGTTACCCCCTGCTCGTCAAAGCCGTCGCCGGTGGTGGCGGCAAGGGCATGCGAGCTGTCGATACTCCCGACGAACTCCTGAACGCGGTCCGCACCGCCCGATCGGAGTCAGGCTCCGCGTTCGGCGATACGGCAATCTACTTCGAGCGCCGGCTGATACGCCCCCGTCACATCGAAATCCAGCTGCTCGGCGATCACTACGGCACGGTGGTGCCGTTCGTGGAGCGCGAGTGCTCGATCCAGCGCCGCCATCAGAAGGTGGTCGAGGAATCGCCATCGCTCGAGGTCACGCCCGCCCTGCGGCGCCGGATCGCCTCGGCCGCGCAAGCCGTGGCCAGGACGGCAGACTACACCAGCGCCGGCACGATCGAGTTCCTGCTCGATCAGGACGGCGCGTTCTACTTCCTCGAGATGAACACCCGGCTGCAGGTCGAGCATCCGGTCACCGAGATGGTCACCAGCATCGACCTGGTCCACTGGCAAATCCGGATCGCGCAAGGCGAGCGATTGTCAGTCGATCCGGAGCGGGCCCTGACGCCGCACGGTCACGCGATCGAGTGCCGCATCTACGCCGAAGACCCGGATCAAGGGCTTCATGCCGTCCCCCGGACTCGTGCGCGGCCTCCGTGCCGCCAGCGGACCCGGCATCCGCAACGACGGCGGGGTCATCGCGGGCTACACGGTTCCGGTGTTCTACGACTCGATGATCGCGAAGCTGATCGCCTGGGCGGAATCGCGCGGCGACGCGATTGCGCGCATGGAGCGCGCGCTTCGCGAGTACGAGGTTTTGGGCATCAGAACCACGATTTCGTTCTTCCTGTGGCTGATGCGCGAGCCCGACTTCGTTGACGGACGATTCGATACGACGTACCTGGACCGGGTGCTCGCCTCGCGCCGGGGTGAGTCGTTCGTCACACTGACCGAGCCTGAAGAAACAGAATTGGCAATTGCCGCTGGGCTCGATGCCTGGTGGCAGGCGAGCCGTGGCAGTCTTTCCTCGTCCCGCGCAACCGTCAGCCCATGGAAGAGCGCGGCCCGTCAGGACGCCCTGCGTGGATAGGCGGCTCGCTCGATGACATTCGAGATCGAGGTGAACGGACGCACGCGCACCGTGACGATCGAGCGCGCGGACGCCGGCCGCTTCCGGGTCAGCGTCGATGGCACGACCAGAGTGGTCGATGCCTGGCGCGTCGGCGAGTTCGGCATCTCGCTGCTCTTTCCCGGCGACTCGCATG
Organism: uncultured Acidobacteriota bacterium; assembly: GCA_963755695.1. Taxonomy (GTDB): domain Bacteria; phylum Acidobacteriota; class Vicinamibacteria; order Vicinamibacterales; family 2-12-FULL-66-21; genus QHWT01. Next base: position 379,779 of record CAVWLB010000001.1, read on the forward strand.
CGGGAACGACGATTGACCTCGCCCCGGGCACGGCTCCGGGCGAGGTATTGGCGAATCTCGCCGGACGCACCATCCCGATCGTCGTCAACGGCCGCCGCAGTGGACGCGGGCGGCGCTGAGGGAGGCGGGGCAGCCCACGGCGAGCAGAAGGTTGTCGGCGCCCATGCCCGGGCGCGTCGTGCGCGTCCTGGTGGCCGGGGGGAAGCGGTCGAGGCCCGCCAGCCGGTCGTGGTCGTCGAAGCGATGAAGATGGAGAACGAGCTGCGTTCGCCGAAGGCGGGGCGCGTCAAGGACGTGGCGGTGACGGCGGGCACATCCGTCGAGGCGGGCCGCGTGCTCGTCGTCATTGAATAAAGGCCCAGTGAACGAGGAACCCGTGCGTCCACCGGAGCAGCCGGCGGCGAGACCGAGCCGGCTTCTGACGCCATCGTCGCGAAAGCGTCGCCGGCATCCGGTCCTCCGCGTCTTCGGCATTCTCGTTGCGCTTGCCGCCGCGCTCATCGTTGCGTCGCTGACGATCGACCTCGGCCCGTCGCTGCGTCGAGCGCGCGGAGAGCGCCGGGTCCAAGTATCTCGAGCGGCCGATGCACATCGGCAAGCTCAGTGTCCGCCTCTCGACCGGCACGTTCAACGTCGACGACCTGGTCATCGAAGGCCTCAAGCCGACTGACCGCCCGTTTCTCAAGGCGAAGCGGATCGCGTGAACATGCCCTGGTGGACCATCTTCACCCACGAGCTGGTCGTCGAGGACGTGGACATGAGCGACTGGGAGATGCTGGTCGAGCAGTTCCCGGAACGGCCACAACTTCCCCAGGATTGTCCCGGAGTCGAAAGGGCCGAAGGGACCGAAGCGGTTCGTGACGACGGTGCGATCGGTCATCGCGCGCAACGGGCAGTTCACCTACGAAGATCACACCACGCCGTGGAGCACGGTCGCGCGCAATCTGAACGTGAGGGTCTTCAAAGGGCTCGACACCTACCGCGGCACCGCGCAGTTTTCGAACGGCGCGGTCGAGATCCAGACGTACGGCCGTTCCGCGCCGACATGCAGACCGCGTTCAAGATCGACGGCGGCAAGGTGCATCCTCGAGCGCATCAATCTGACGAGCGAAGGGGCGACCAGCGCGGTCACCGGCTACGTCGACCTCGCGCACTGGCCGGAGATGCTCTACAACGTGAAGTCGCGGATCGACTTTCCGACCCAGAAGGAAATCTTTTTCAAGGACATGAACTTCACCGTCAGCCGGCCACGGCGACTTCACCGGCACGTTCCACTTCTTCAAGGGCGGCCGCGAACTGAAGGGCACGTTCACGAGCCCCGAGCCGGGCAGGTCGGCGGAAACGCCTGGCGCTTCCCGAACGTCGCAGGATCGCTGCTCTGGGTCCCGAGCAAGTTCCGGGTCACCGACGTCACCACGGCGCTCTACGGCGGCCACGCGAAGTTCGACTACTCGATGGAGCCGCTCGGCCGGCCGCGGCACCCGACTCAGGTCGTGTGGGACGCGACAGTACACCGACGTCGATCTCGCGCAGCTGACCGACTTCCTCGAGATGCAGGGCATCCGGCTGGCCGGCCGCGCCCCGGGTCACAACCGGCTCGAATGGCCGCTCGGCAAGTTCGGTCGAGAAGCACGGCGAGGGGGAAGTCACCGCGACGATGCCGGCGGGCGTGGAGCCGATGACGCGCGAACTGCACGTCCGACGCGATCGCGAAGGTCGATCCGCTGCCGCCGAGGCAGGGCCCGTTCAATCTCGCATCTGTGGATCGGCTACGTGCCGATCGCCGGCCACATCGCCTACACGCTCGATCCCGAGTGGATCACCATCGGCAGCGGCAGCTGGGCGGCGACGGAGAAGACCTACGTCGAGTTCAAGGGACGGACGGCGTGGGGGCAGCATTCGCAGATCCCGTTCCACGTGACCAGCGTCGACTGGCAGGAGAGCGATCGCGTGCTGGCCGGCATCATGACGGCGTTCGGCGCGCCGACCGGCGCGATCCCGATCGGCGGGCGCGGCGAGTTCGACGGCGTCATGCTCGAATCGTTCTCGCGGCCGCGCATCGAGGGGCACTTCGCCGGCGACCGCATGCGCGCGTGGGACACGTCTGGGGCCACGGCGTCGCCGACCTCGTCATCGAGAACAGCTACGTCGACATCACGAAGGGCGTGATCGAGCACGAGCGAGTCGACGCATCGACGCCGAGGGACGGTTCTCGCTCGGCTACCCGCGCAAGGACGGCGGCGAGGAGATCAACGCCGTCGTCCGGATGATCGAAGCGTCCGCTGGTCGATCTGCGCCACGCGTTCGAGCTCGACGACTATCCGGTCGACGGGCTCGCTTCGGGCGAGTATCCACATCTAGGGCAAGTACCGAGACGCCCGACGGCGTTCGGCACGCTGCAGATCGACGACGGGGCAAGGCCTACGGCGAGACCGTTCGACGATCGCGACCGCGAACCTGCGGTTCGAAGGCACCGGCGTCCGCCTCGACAAGATCGACATCACGAAGAGCACGGGACGGGTCACCGGCGCCGCCTGGGTCGCGCTGGGACGGCAACTACTCGTTCGACGCGACCGGCGCGCGGATTCCCGTCGAGTCGCTGGCCTACGCTGTCGTTTCCCGCGCGCGCCGCTCTCCGGGGTCATGCAGTTCACCGCCACCGGCACCGGCACGTTCGAGTCGCCGCGCTACGACGTGAAGCTGCGCATCGCCGATCTGTTCGCCGGCGACGAAGGCATCGGCCAGGTCACGGGCCGGCTGTCGCTGCGCGGCGAGCATGCTGACGATGGAAATCGACGCGGCGTCGCCGCGTCTCTCGGTGTCGGGCTCGGGCCGGCTCGCGCTGACGCCGCGAGATGGACGCGGAGCTGACGCTGCAGCTTCACGACACGTCGCTCGATCCGTACATCCGCTTCTTCCAGCCGAAGCTGTCCCCGTTCACGACGGCGGTGGCCGACGGCACCATCCGCGTCGTCGGCGAGCTGGCGGACATCGATCACCTGCGTCGTCGAGACGCAACGTCGACCAGCTGCAGCTGAAGCTGTTCGACTACCCGGCCGACAACGAAGGACCGATCAAGCTCGCGCTCAACCAGCACACGCGTGCGAGGTGAAGCGGTTCCGGCTGGTCGGCGAGGGCACCGCGCTCGAGCTGAGCGGCAACGTCGGCGCTGCACGACAGCCGGATCGCGCTCGAACGCCTCGGGCGATGCCAACCTCGGCATCCTGCAGGGGTTCTATCGCGAGATCCGCAGCTCGGGCAACGCCTCGCTGCACGCGCAGATGCGCGGGCCGCTGGACGCGCCCGGTCTTCTCCGGCGACGCGACGATCTCCGACGGACGCGTCCGCTACTCGGCGCTGCCGCACAGCCTGCAGGCCATCAACGGCCGGCTGCCGTTCGACGCGCAGGGCATCCGCATCGTCGACGCGACGGCGCGAGCTCGGCGGCGGCCCGGTGCAGCTTCGGCGGGCGGATCGGCATCAACGGCTACGCGATCGGCGATCTGAACCTCACCGCGACCGGCGAGCAGATGCACCTGCGCTATCCGGAAGGCTTCCGTTCGATCGTCGACGCGGCGCTGACGCTGCGCGGCGACATCTCGTCGCCGCGGTGCTCGGCGGCACCGTGGTCGTCCGCGACGGCGTCTACACGAAGCGGTTCGAGCCCAACGTCGACATCTTCAACGCTGGCGGGCGGCGGCGCCGCGCGCTTCCGGTCGCGTCGGCCGAAGCCGCGACGCTGCCGGTGCGGTTCGACATCAAGGTCCAGGCGCCGCGGACGCTGCGCGTCGAGAACAACCTCGCGCGCATGGTCGCGCGCGCCGACCTCACGCTCGACGGCACCTACGACCGGCCGGTCACTGTTCGGCCGCGCCGAAATCGAGCGCGGCGAGATCCTCTTCGAAGGCAACCGCTACCTGGTCACGCGCGGCACGATCGACTTCCTCAATCCCGACGCGGATCGAGCCGTTCTTCGACATCGAGGCGGAAACGCGCGTGCGCGTCGGCAACGACAACCGCCAGTCCGGGACGAGCGAAACCTATCGCGTCACCATCGCGCGTCACCGGCACGCTCGGCGGCCGGATGAACCTCGAGCGTCGAATTCCGATCCGCCGCTTGCCGACCGGTCGACATCATCTCGCTGCTGTTCGGCCAGGCGACCGAGATCTGGAGAACCCCGAGCTGCGCGCGCCTGCGGCCGCAGGCGGCGACGCAGTCGGAAGAAGCAGCTGCTGCAGGCCGGCCTTCGTGCGCGTGCTGCCGGCGCCGATCGCCGGCCCGGTCGGCCGCGCGGTCGAGCAGACGTTCGGCATCGACACGGTGCAGATCGCGCCCGAGCCTCGGCACGGAGAACGATCCGCTGACGCCGACGGCGCGGCTGATCGTCGGCAAGCGGCTGTCGAACCGCGCCTACCTGACCTACTCCCGCGCGCTGGGCACGACCAACCGCGAGCAGATCATCATTCTCGAATACGACCAGAGCCGATCGCCTCGGCTGGGTGCTCACGCAGAACGGCGATCGCACCGTTCTCGATCGATTTCAGGGTCCGTCGTCAGATCTTCTGATGCGTCTTGCCGCACTCGCCCTCCTGCCGTTCATCGCTGCGCTGCCGGAACCGGCGCAGGCACAAACGGCGGCCACCGGTCGGAAATCAGATCTCCGCGTCTGCGTACGTCGGGCGTCCAGTAGGCAACATCGCGATCTCCATCGAAGGGCGGCCCGCGCTCGAGCCACCGCTCTTCGCGCTGGTGGCGACGCGGCAGGGACGCGCCCTTTCGATCGCCGACGTCCGGGAAACCATCACCCACTTCTACAGCCTCGGCCGGTTCGACGATGTGCAGGTCGAAGCGGAGAACGGCCCCAACGGCACGGTGCAGGTCCGCTACTTGTTGCAGCCGATTCACGCCGTGTATGCGGTGAAATTCCGGGGCACGCTTGGTTTGCCCGAGGCGTTGCTGCGTGAGCGCATGGCGGAACGGTTCGGCGAGACGCCACCGGTCGGCCGCGCCGCAGACGTTGCCGCCGGTCTCGAGAACCTTTACCGGGAGCACGGATACCTGGAAGCGGACGTTCGCGCCGCTCCACCCATCGTCGAACACGATCCGGATCGCACCACCCTCGTGTTCGACGTGAATACCGGCGAGCGGGCACGGATCTCCCGGACGAACATCGTCGGCGATCCGATCGAGCCCCAGGCGGAGCTGATTGCGCGTCTTGGGGTGCAGCCTGGCCAGCCGTATCAGCCGGCCGAGATTCGTCGCAAGCTGGCGGAGCACGTCGAACGGTTGCGCCACCGAGGTTACTACCAGGCATCGGCGAGCGTGGAGTCAGCCACCATCAGTCCGGATCGAATGCAGGCGGATCTCACCATTGCGGTGCGCCCGGGACCGATCGTCACCGTGCGGTATCAGGGTGACCCGATCCCCAAGGACAGGCTCGCCGAGTTCGTGCCGATCGAGCGCGAAGGATCAGTCGACGAAGATCTGCTGGAAGACGCGAAGAACCGGATAGTCTCGTACCTCACCGGGCAGGGCTACTGGCGCGCGACGGTCACACACACCGAACAGGCGGGGCCAGGGACTCTGGCGGTCGTGTTCCAGGTCACTCGCGGCCTGCAGTATCACGTGAGTCCCGGCGGCGTTGAAGTGAGCGGCAACGGCTCGATTCCGGTCGAAGAGTTCAAGAATGCGCTGCGAACGCTGGGGCCGGGTGATCCGTTCGTCTCGGCAAAGCTGGACGCCATCGTCGGCGCCATTACCCAGGTCTACCAGACTCGCGGCTTTGCCACCGTGAAAACGCGATCAGCGATCAACGAGATACAACCCAGCGTAGTGCAGCCGACCATCGTCATCACGGAAGGCCCGCGGGTGGTCGTCGGCACGGTGTCGATTGAAGGAAACGCGCACCTCAAGACGGAAGAGCTGCTTGCGCGGGTCGCGTCCAAAACCGACGCGCCATATTACGGGCCGACGATTGCCTCCGATCGTGACGCGATCACCGTCGAGTATCTGAACGCCGGGTACGCCGCGGCCAACGTCACGATTGCGCCGCGGCTCTCACCCGACGGGACCCGCGCCGATCTGCCGTTCACGGTGGTCGAGGGACCGCAGACGATCATCGACCACATCATCGTGGTCGGCAATACACGCACAGCGGAGTCCGTGATCCGCCGCGAGCTACAGCTGCACGAGGGACAGCCGCTGGGGCTGCAGGATCTGATCGAGAGCCGTACCCGGCTGAGCGCGCTCGGGTTGTTCCGGCGGGTGCGAATCACGCCGCTCGAGCACGGCGACTCCGGCGACCACGACGTGCTCGTCACCGTGGAGGAAGCGCTGCGCACCACGATCGGCTACGGCGGCGGCGCGGAGATCAATCGCCTGCTGGAGGCCGATCCGGTGACCGGCGAGGCGCGCGAGAATCTCGAATTCGCGCCGCGTGGATTCTTCGAAATCGGCCGGCGGAATATTGGCGGCCGCAATCGCACCGCGAACCTGTATACCCGACTGAGCCTCCGGCCCAATCGCGATCCGGAAAATCCCAAGACGTTCGGCTTCGCCGAGTACCGCCTGGTCGGTACTTATCGCCAGCCGCGTCCGTTCCGCGGCGCCGGCGATTTCACGGTGACGGCAGCAATCGAGCAAGGCGTGCGATCCAGCTTCAATTTCAGCCGCAAGGGCGTGAACGTCGAGGTCGCGCGGCGTCTCTCGGACATCCTGCGCGGCAGCGTCCGGTACTCGTTTACCACGACGCGCATCTTCGACGACCAGATCCCTCCGGAGGACAAGCCGCTGATCGACCGGCTCTTTCCACAGGTGCGGATTTCGGCATTCTCCGTGGCGCTGGCGCGCGACTCGCGGGATGACGTTCTGGAGCCGCAGGGAGGGACGTTCATCACGGCGGACGGCACGTTCGCGGCGCAAGCGATCGGATCCCAGGTCGGCTACAGCAAGGCCTTCGTGTCGGGGTTCTTCTATCGCAACCTTGGTCATCCGCATCTGGTATTTGCGGGCGGCCTTCGGCTCGGTCTAGCCGACCCGTTTGGCGGGCAGGCGATCGAGAATGGGGTCCAGCTGGTGCCCGCCAGCGAACGGTTCTTCGCCGGCGGTGATACGACCATCAGAGGCTTCGCACTGGATACCGTCGCGGTGCCGATCCTGATCAGCGCCAATGGCTTTCCGATCGGCGGTAACGCCGTAATCATCATAAACGGCGAGCTGCGCACTCCCGTGTGGCGGGATCTCGGCGCCGCGGCGTTCATCGACGGAGGCAACGTGTTTCCACGGCCGACCGATCTCGACCTCGGCGAATTGCGCGGCGCAGTGGGCTTCGGGCTGCGCTACCGGTCGCCGCTGGGGCCGATCCGAGTGGATCTGGGTTTCAAGCTGGATCGCCGCGTGCTCGGGCAGCGACTCGAGCCGAGGACGGCGGTCCACTTCAGCATCGGTCAGGCGTTTTGACGTGAGGGCACGAAGTATCTTGCTGATCGCGGTTGTTGCATTCGCTGCCGCTGTCCAAGCTTCCGCGGCCGATGTAATCGATCGCGTGATGGCGGTCGTGAACCGGCGGCCGATCCTGCTGTCGGACGTAAACGCTGCCATCGAGTTCCAGCTCGTCTCGCGCTCGGAAGCCGGGGACCCCCTGGCGTCCACGCTGGATCGCCTGATTGAGCGAGCCTTGATCCTCGAGGAGGTGGAGCGCTATCAACCTCCGGAACCGGCGCCGGAGGAAATCGACAGACGAGTCGAAGCGATCCGGCAACGGTTCGCCCCGCCAGACGCATTTCAGAAAGCGCTCGCTTCGGTCGGGATGACGGAAGCCCAGCTGCGCAGTCACATCCGCGACGATCTGCGCAGCCTGACCTACATCAACCAGCGGTTCGGCGAGTCAGACCCGGCGGCGCGTGAGACGCTGATTGCCGAGTGGCTCGCGGGCCTTCGTCGTCGTGCGGACGTGACGGTGCTTTATCTTCCTCGGTGACCGCAAACCGCAAACCGCAACCCCGTTTCCCTCACTACTTCCGCAGCGCTCGAATGGGCGTGTCACTGCAGACCTAACAGTAAGCGGTAGAGTGCGACGGTCGCGTCGCCCGCCGCACGCCACGAGAACTCGCGCTCCACGATCGCGCGCCCTTCGCGGCCATATCGTTCGAGCCGCGCCGGATCCGACACGGCGCCGCTAATCGCGGCTGCGAGCGCGCTCGGCTCACCCGGGGCGACCAGCCATCCGTTGATGTCCGGCCGCACCTTGTCCGGGAGTCCTCCGGCAGCGGAAGCGACCACCGCGCGCCGGTGCGCCATCGCCTCGAGCGTGACCAGAGAGCTGCCTTCGTAAAGAGTCGGGTGCACGAAGAGGGTCGCGATCTCGTGCCATGCGTGCAGGTCGGCATCGCTGACGCGCCCCTGAAACTGCGCTCGATCGGCGAGCGCCAGCTCTCGCGCGAGCGAGTGCAGCCGGTCCCGATACGGGCCGTCGCCGACCGAAATCCACCGCCAGCGGCGTCCTTCGAGGCCGCCAAGGTCGCGCACCGCCGCGAGCGCCTGCAGCAGAACCTGAAAGCCCTTGTTCTCTTCGAGTCGTCCGGCGCTGAGGAGGACGATTTCGTCGGCAGCGATGCCGTGTCGCCGCCGGAGCTCGCCGACCAACGCCGGATTCGCCAGCGAATCGATAGCGGCGAGATCCAGCGCATTGGGAATCGTATGAACCTTGCCGGCGTCGACTTTCAGGTGATGCATGACCACCGGTGCGAGCGTCCGGTCGGTGGCGATTACGGCATCCGCAACCGCCGCGCAGGCAAGCACGGCGCGCCGCAGCGGGAGGTACATCGCGCGCTTGAGTCTCGCCCGCGACGGATCGGTCGCGCCGAATTCCTCCAGACCCTGCGGGTTGAGGACCAGCGGCGCTTTGACGGTCTCGCGCTTGCGGGCGTAGCCAAGAACGCTCGCGCCAAGTCCATGGACGATGTCGACCTGGTTGCGTCGTACGAGATCCAGCGCCCGCCTGCCGGCCCGGATTCCGAACAGAGGATATGCCGTGCTGCGATCGAGCACGGTCGTGCCGCGACGCCCGGCGAACGGAAACGTGTGATACGGAACGAACTCCGCGGTCACACCGTCGTGAATGGTTGACCGGTTCCATTCGCACCCGGCAACCGGCGGGCGCGTGATGAGCGTTACGCGCACGTCCCGATCGGCGAGCGCGCGCGCCAGATCGTAGACGTGACGCTCCAGGCCGCCGTATCCATGAATGGGGAAGACCGATCGAGCGACCAGCGCAACTTTCACGGCCGCTCGACGAGTTCCAGGTACAGTCGCTCGACCCGCGCGACCACCACTTCCGCTTCGAATTCGCTTTCAACCTTGCGCCGCGCGGCAGCGCCCAGCCGGACACGAAGCGCCTCGTCCCGCCTCAGTGTCCGCACGTCCTCGGCGAATCCTTCGGCCGACGAGGACAGCAGGCCGGTGACGCCCGGTTCGATGATGTCCCGCGTGCCACCCGTATCCATTGCGGCAATCGGCACACCAAGCGCGCTCGCCTCGATCAGCACGCGGCTGAGTGACTCCGGACCTCGCGACGGAAACAGGAGCATGGCTGCGTGCGCCAGCCATCCTGCCGCCGCGGCCTGATCGATCCATCCGATGAGACGGACATCACGACCGGAGGCAGCAGCCTCCTGCTCCAACTCGTGTCGATCGGGGCCATCTCCGGCGACGATCAATGGCCAGTCGAGGTCCGCGCGCTCGATCGCAGGCACCAGATAGCTCGTGCCCTTGTTGGGCGCAATCTTGCCGAGGTAGAGCGCGTAAGGCTCGTTGGGTGCGGCGGTAGTCATCGGCCGCGTCGAAGCGAGCGTCCGCAGCGCGCGCACGTTCACGGGATTCGGAATGATCTCGATGCGCGTCGCGTCGAACCCGGTCGCGCGCGCGCGCAAATCGTCGGCAATGCGCCGGCTCACCGCAATCACCGCGTCCGCATCGGCGAGCGTTCGCCGCTTGCGGGCGAGGTTGGCGCGCATGTACGGAATCATCGGAAGTGCGAGCGGCCATGCTGCGCCAGCACGCGGACGGATGCAGCGGGTCATGTTGCCGACCGTGCATTCCGGACAGAGTGCGAGACCGCTGCGCGTATACAACAGGTCGGACCAGTAGCAGACGGGCCAGTAGTCCCGGACGGTGGCGACGACTGGCACGCCGGCCACCCTCGCGGCAGTGATCGCGGGCGGCACCGTCATCACGTGCTGGGCGTGCACGAGATCGTGTCGTTTCTCTTTCAGGCGGTCAGCCAGATAGATCGAGAGGCGCGCGGTCAGCCGCTCGCTCTTGTCGTAGTTGCGTGCGAACGGCAATGTCGAGGCCCGGAACCTGAACTCGGTCACGTCGAAGCCGTCATACGACGTGGTCTGCAGTGGTTGTGCCACCTGATCGGCCTGCGGCCGCGGCTGGACGATGTCGATGGTGTGGCCTCGGGAGCGGAGCCCGCGTGCCAGCTCGTAGGTGCTCCAGCCGCTGCCGCCGCAGACCGGAGGGAACGCGTCGGTGGCGATCAGGATCCTCATGCGGTGCGGCGGCGGGCGCGCGCCCGAAGCATTGCGGCTTCGAGCGCGCGACAGTGGGCGCTCCAGCTGTAGTCGCGCCCCGCGCGCTCGCGGGCCGCAGCGCCTAGCGTCGCGCGCAGGTCCGGGTCGCTCGTCCGCTCGAGCGCGGCAGGCAGCCCCTCAGGATCCCGCGGATCGTAGAGGACGCCTTCGCAGCCGTTGGCAACCAGAGAAGGGATGCGATCGACGGCCGGCGCGACGACCGGCAGGCCGGCGGCCATGTACTCGAAGATCTTCAGCGGCGACCAATAGAACCCGAGCGACAGCGGTGCGTGGGCGCCCAGATCGAATGGCGCAACGCCGACCTCCGCCGCGGCGAGCGCCGCCGGCATCGCGTCGTGCGGCAGCGCCCCGGTCGTCAGGATGCCGGGCACGCCTGACGCTTCGTCGCGGACGCGCGGAAGTTCGGGACCATCGCCGATCAATACCGCGCCAATATCGGTGCGGCCGCGCGCGTGCAGCGCCTTGATCGCGCGCGACCAGATGAATCGCGCCATGCCAGCTGCGGAACGCGCCCGCGAACACCGCCAGCGTCGTCACTCGGGGCGCGCGAACGGTGCAGGTGCGGACAGCGCCCGGACGGAAGCGATCCGTATCCGCGCCCCATTCGAGGATGGCCACCCGGTCCGCGGGAATGCCCGCGGGCAAGATGGCGACATTGGGCGTCACGATGACATCGGCGAGCGCGCAGAGGCGCTCGCGCCAGCGACGCATCGGCTCGAACGAGCAGCGCGCGATCGAGCCAGCGCCTTGCGTGAGCCAGGATGATCGATGACCGGCGCGTTCACCTCGAGCACGGCGACTGCGTCCGATCGAGTGCGCAGCGACGATCGCCTCGCCGCCGAAGTTGTGGTACCGCTCGATGATGACGTCGGGCCGCAGCCGCGCGCGAGATCCGCGATCGCTCCCGATCGCGCCAGCCGCAGGTGCGAGGAGCCGAGCGGTGGCGGCATCGGCGATCCAGCGCGACCGGCGCCGGATGTCGGCTGCTCCTTGCCCGGCGTCACCAGCGCATGCACCTCGTGTCCGAGCGCCGCGAGCCCCTCGGCGACGGCCATCACGTGCACGGATCCCCCCTTGGTGCCCGGCACGATCTGATCGATGGCGGCGTAGAGGATCTTCATCGACTTTTCGGCGTGCGAGGTGCGAGGCGCGAAGGCCGAGGTCCGAGGTGCGGGGTCCGAAGTTCGAGGCCCGACGCGTTCGAGCAGTGCGAAGAACGGTCCGGATTCGATCGATCCGAACAGGAGCAAATCCAGCTTCATCGCCGCCGTCAGCGCGCGAAAAACGGCTCGGGTCGTCCCGCTTGCCGCGATGCGTGCCTTTGCTTCGCGACGCGCTTCCTTCGATCGCTTGTCGATCCGCCGACGCGGCGTCCATCTTCGAGGCCAACCGCCCGGCGGCGCGGCGCGCCATCTGTCGCTCGGCCATCCGCACCAGGATGTTCTCGATGAAGCCCCCGACAATCGGCGTGTAATACCGGATGCGCGCGACGTGGAAGCCGGTTTCGGCGGCGACGCGCCGCAGTTCAGGGATGTCCGCGAGCGGATTCAGATGGTCGGACTTGCGCAGGTGTTCCTGCCTGAGATCGATCAGGTCGGCGCGATCCAGTTGCCGCGCCAGAGCATTCACCCAGCGCAGCCCGGCGGCGATCCGGGCGTTCTTGCGCACGTGGGTGTAGACGAACAGCGATCCGCCGGGCGCAATCACCCGCGCGGCCTCCGTCAGCATCGCCGCGGAGCGCCTCGGGCGAGAGGTGTTCCAGGACGTCGAGCGAGAAGGCTTTGGTGAAGCTGGCATCTGCGAAGGGAAGACGCCGCAGGTCGCCGATCAGCAGATCGACCTGCGTCGCGCATCGTGCGCGAAAAAGGGCGCGATGTCGATTCCGACGTTCGTCGAGCCCCAGTCGCGATTCCACATCAGCGCGCGTCCGCTCCCGCATCCGAGATCGGCGACCACATCGGGGGAAGTCGGCGCAAGGAACTGCGCGCAGCATGTCGTTGCGGATTTTCGAGCCGAGCAGCGGCGGCGACACGCGTTCGTGGCGGGCGTCCGCGTGGAGCGCCTCGTCGAGATATTTCGTGCGCTCTTCGAACGCGACCTGCGGCCGGAGATCCAGGAAATCACCAGAGGTCCGTCCGTATGTGCGGCCGCACGACCGACAGGTCAACGCGGGGGAGGAATGATTCAGAGAGCCATGACACTCCGGGCAGCGTACGAGCGACATCAATCGCCTCGAGATCACGCGTCGGCCTCGACGGTCTGCGCGAAAAGCGATTCGAGTCGCTCGGCGCGGCGTTCCCAGGTGTACTGCTGCACGTCTTCGAGCGCCTGCCGGGCAATCCGCTCCCCAAGGCCCGGGTCCTCCTTGAGCCGACGAATCGCCGCGGTCAGTGCCTGTGGGTTGCCGGGCTCGACCAACAGCGCGTTGCGGTCATCACTGAGGATCTCGCGAATCGATGGCAGATCGCTGGCGGCAATCGGGCGACCCGCGGCCATGTACTCGAACAGCTTCAACGGCGACGTAAACGCCGTAGAAACCGCCGACGCCGGATTCGGCAGCGTGAGCACATCCGCCTGCTTCAACAGCGGCGCCACGTCGACTGGCGCGACCCGCCCGGTGAACGTCACGCGCGACGTGCAGTCGAGACGATCGGCCAGCGCCCGCAGCCGCCCCAGATCGCCTTCGCGTTCGTGGCCGCCGATGATCAGTCCCCGCGTGTCCGGTAGCGCCGCAATCGCCTCGATAACGAGATGCACGCCCTTCCACGGATACAGGTGCCCCGCGTAGCCAATCGTGAACCGGTTTTGACCGATGGCATCCGTGACGGTTTTTGAATCGTTCACGGCGGGAAGACGCACGCCGTCGGGGACCACTGCGAGCCGCGACCGCTTGCCGAATCGGCGGACCAGTTCTCGCGCGAGTCCTTCGGTAATCGTGACGTAGCCGTCAGCGTCTCGCCAGACCCGCGCGTCCCGACGCTCGAGACGTCCCAGCTTTCCGGCGGAGGCCCGCGGCGCAGACGAGAGCAGCTCGGGCAGCGCCGCCGCTGAATCCGCGGCGATCCCGTGAGCCTCGTAGGCGAGCGGCACGCGCAGCGATAAGGGCAGACGCAATACGAGCGCTGCCACTCCAAGATCGCGCGTGAATATCAGATCCTGCCGCGCACGGCCGAGCGATCGAGCGATCGCGTAGGTCAGATAACCGGTTCGCGCTGGCTGCCGATGGTCCGGTGAGCGGTACGATCTCGATCCGCAGCCGATCTGTTTTAGGCACCCCATAGAAGACGAACGGATCGAGCCCAGGCGTATGGGTGTCGGGCCGAACGACCATGGTGACGTCGTGTCCGCGGGTCGCAAGGGCATGGCACGTGGCCATCGACTGGATTCCGTTTGCCCGTTCGAGCGGAAAGCGAATATCCGCCAGATAGAGAATGCGCACGTTATGAGCCCGGTCCTGGGCCCTCCGAGCGCGGGCCTCGATAGAACGAGCCGCGATCGAACAGGTACCGGTATGCCAGTGACGGCGCCTGTCGCGGCAATGTCACGAAGGCATCGTAGGCATTCTTCGCAGGCTCGAGGCGTTGCCGGTCCATCAGCCCGGTGGCGAACTCGGCAATCAACGCGAGATTCCAGTACACCGCGAGCGCCACGACGACCGTGACCACCCGCCTCGCGGGCAAGCGCAGGACGGTTGCCAGGCCGATGACGAGGAAAACCGTGAGCGCGATGAACCTTCGTTGCCCGAATGCCCCCGCCACCGTCCACGATTCAACGCTTCCCCCACGTAGACCTGCAGCGCAGCCATCAGCAGCATGCAGCGAGCGATCCGCGTCTCGCCGTTCGTCTTCACCACCGCCATCCACACCAGGCCGGCGATCGCGACGAGGGCCAGCGGCGTCCACACGAAGTATCCATGCTCCGGGGAGAACAGCACCTGCAAACCGTGGGGAGCGTGCCAGCTCATTTTTCGCGTGACCAGTCGTGAGGGCCCGACGTGGCCGTTCAGTCGAAGATAGGCAATCGCTTGTGGCATGAAGGCCAGTACAAACCCGAGCACTCCGCAGGAGGCGACGGCGAGCCATCGTCTTGAGTTGGAGACGTGCCATCTCGCCTTCACTGCCGAAACCACGAAATCAACCGCAGGTCCGGCCAGGAAGAACAGATCCTGTTCTCTGACCATCGCCATCAGCCCGCCGGCGACGCCCAAGGCGAGCACCCCACGCCCGGACCACGAAGCGCGAACCTTCAGCCACGTCCACACAAAGAGCGCGACAGCGAATGCCGAGCACGCGTGCGAGAAGGGCGGCGCGACGTACATGTAAAACAGGAGAGGCGTCCCGATCCACACGGCGAGCGCGGCGGCGAATGACGGCAGTCCGAGGCGCTCGGCCGAGAGCATGGCCAGCACAATCGCAAGCAACCCGTACACAGCGGAGCCGTAGGCGACGGCCCCGATGTACGGCTTCGAGAAACCATCCTGTGGCGCGTCGGTCGCGCGTGCCACGAGGCCGCCGGCCGCGTAAAAGGGCGCCCACAAGATCGCGCAACCAATCGTACCGAAGTTCACCCGTCGGCCGGCTTCCGTCTCGCGCTCGAGGAAGGTTTCATGAAAGCCCTGCGAGCGCGCGATGCCCCGGTCGTAGAAATAGCGGTACTCATTTTCGAACGACAGGTCGCGATCGAACCAGACCGACCTGAGGTAGGCGAAATACTGGATCTCGTCCGATGAATAAATCCGAGGCGTCACCGCCGGCAGCGACAGAAGGAACAGGCAGAAGAGAAGAACCCACTGGCGCCTGGTCACGGCCGCCGGTTGTATCGCTGAGGCCACGCGTATGTCTTTATCTTATCGGACCTCGGACCTCGGACCTCGGTCAGGCTCCAACCATGACGAACTTCACGACCTGTGCGAGATTGAACCCTGCGTGGCTGACCATCGGGGCGAGGATCGAGCGGCGGCGGAGGTAGACCGCGCCCCACAGAGCACCAAGGATCGTCGTCGCGATGGCCACGTCGTTTCCCTGCGGAAGATGCCCGAGGCCGAAGATCACGCTGAACAGCACGAGGCCGAGCGCCCCCCCACCGAGGTATTGTTCGAAGCGCCGCAGCACGAACGCACGCTGCACTTCTTCTCGCACGCCGCCGGCGACCATTACCACGAGCGCGAAGATGATGGCGTTCTCGGGCGTGTGGGCCAGGTCCTGTAACGGATTGCGCGGGACGTTGCGCAGTCCCGGAAGCACGAGCTGCACGAGCAGCAGCACGCCGATCACCACGAAGAATGAAACCGGGATGAGCGCAACGCCAATGAGCAGCTCACGTGCTTGCGGCCGCGCCGCAAGGAACATCTCGCTGGCCGACTCGCCATGCGCCCTCACGAAGAACAGAATCAGGCCAATCAACAGCAGCGTGTCGAGCAGCGTCAGCGAGAACACGAACGAAGGTGACAGCGCCCCGCCAGCCACGACCGGCTTCATCCCGAAGGCGGTCAGCACGGCGATGATGATGAGTTGTGTGGGAAAGCCCGAACACAGGATGACTTCGAGCGCCGCGGCTGCACGTTCGATTGGGAGAATCGGTCTGGGTAGCGCCGCTTGCTGCTCGAGAATCGGCGGTGCCGGATCCACCGCGCGAATGTAGCACACCCGTTGGACCGACCATTCAGGCCGAGCGTGACCGAATCAGCGGCGAGCACGCCCGACCTGAGGGTCGGTGTAGAGAGTTGGTTACCGGTGATTCGCAACGCGAATCGTCACCGGGGCAGTCAGCCGGACCGCGAGGCTCGC
This sequence comes from uncultured Acidobacteriota bacterium, assembly GCA_963755695.1. Lineage (GTDB taxonomy): Bacteria > Acidobacteriota > Vicinamibacteria > Vicinamibacterales > 2-12-FULL-66-21 > QHWT01. The sequence continues at coordinate 396,161 of CAVWLB010000001.1, forward strand.
GCCTGTGCCGAGGCGCACTTCCTTGCCGCGTGTCGACAGCACATAACCTGTGCCTGCCGCTCCGCCGATCACCGCCCCCTTCGCCGCACCGCTCTTGCCGCCGAGGACACGGCCGAGCACCGCACCGCCAGCTGCCGGGGCGATGATTTCGAGCGTATCCTTCTCCTTGGTCGCGGGCGCGAAGCGCGATACCGTCGCAGCACTGATCCTCGTCGTTCCTTCACCCGGCGTGTCGAGTTGATTGAAGCGCATCGCGACCATGCCGCGCCCCTTGACCCGGCCCGGACGCCTCGCCGCGGTGACATGCCCACTGATCGCCGTGCCCGCCGGCAGAATCTCGACGCCGTCAATCCTGACCGCGCGCCGCAGCGCGCCGTGCACCGGCTGCTCGACCCGACTGATGTCCGATCCGACGGACGTCTGGAGCGTCACGGGCAACACGGTCCCGGCCGGAATCGTGACCTCGTGATAGTCAGCGGTGCGGCCGGCCGCAGCCACGGCGCTCCGATCCGCGAGATCCGTCGCCGCAACAGGCTGTCCAGCCGCGGGCACCTTCAGCGTCTCCGGCTCCCGCGAGCACGCACCGATCAGGGTGGCGCTGCCGAGCAGAACGAAGATTCGCTTCATGGGAAATATCCTCCGTTCACCCTTTGTGCAACGGGTGTACCCGGGTCTAAACTCAACCGCAACCTGCTGATAAACGGAAAGATAGCTGGAACTCGGTAATTCTTACGCGGTGGTGGTACACTCGGATCTGTGGCTACGCTGACAGAAACAGATCGCATGCCCACCGAAGAGCCTGAAGATCGTGCCGGGGCTCCCGCCGAACGCGTCCTGATCGTCGAAGACGATCCAGCAACGCGAGTCGGCCTGACCGAGCTCGTCGGCGAATGGGGCTTTCAAACCGACGCGGCCGCCAACGGTGAAGAAGCGCTGCAGAAGGTAACCACTTTCCGGCCTGCCATCATCGTGTCGGACCTCGTCATGCCGCGGATGGGTGGCCTCGAGTTGCTGCGCGCGCTCAAGGACCAGCTGTCCGATCTGACGCTCATTCTGCTCACCGCTCAGGGCACCGTGGAGAGCGCCGTCGAGGCGATTAAGGAAGGCGCCTACGACTATCTGACCAAGCCCGTCGATCCGCAGCGTTTGAAGATCCTGCTCCAGAAAGCGGTCGAACGGCAGGAGACGCTGCGCGAGGTCAGGCAGCTCCGGCGCCAGTTGCGCGAGCAGGGGAGCTTCGGCAGGATCGTCGGCAACAGTCCGGGGATTCGCAGCGTCTACCGGGTGATTGAACAGGCCGCGCCGACCAACGCGTCGGTCTTGATTTGGGGGGAGTCGGGCACCGGCAAGGAGCTGGTTGCGCAGACGATTCACGAGCTGAGCCCGCGCTTGTCGTTTCCCTTTGTCGCCATCAACTGCGCGGCGATTCCCGAGACGCTGCTCGAGAGCGAGATCTTCGGTCACGAGAAAGGGGCCTTCACCGGCGCCCACGATCGGCGCACCGGCGTTTTCGAGCTCGCGCATCGCGGCACCTTGTTCCTCGACGAGATCGCGGAGATGCAGCCGGCAACCCAGGTCAAGCTGCTGCGCGTGCTGCAGGAGCGGACATTCCGGCGGCTTGGCGGCCGCCAGGAGCAGACCGTTGATGTTCGCGTGATCGCCGCAACCAACATGAATCCGGTGGAGGCCGTCCGCAACGGCAAGCTGCGCGAAGATCTCTATTACCGCCTGAACGTCTTTGCGATCGAGCTTCCACCACTGCGCGAGCGCCGCGAGGACGTGCCGCTCTTGATCCAGCGCTTCCTCAACGAGTTCAACACCATCAACGGGAAGGCCGTGCGGGCCGTGGATCAGGATGCGATGCAGATCCTGGAGCAATATCCCTGGCCGGGGAACATCCGCGAGCTGCGCAACGTCATGGAGCGGGCGACCATTCTCTCGGACACCGACTTCATCACGACCACGCACCTGCCGCCGCTGCTGGTGACCAAGGGCGAAGAGACCCTGCCCACCGTCACGCTCGCGCCGGGGACGACCGTCGACGAGGCCGAGCGCCGCCTGATCCTGCTGACGCTCGAGCACACGCGCAACAACAAGACGCGCGCTGCCGAGATCCTCGGCATCAGCTTGAAGACGCTGCACAACAAGCTGAACCGGATGAAGGAGGAGGAGAACCGGAGTTAGAAGCGCGGAGCGAGAGGCCGAAGCCGGAAGTCATCACGCCGAGAGAGCCGCGCCGGGCATCTCGCTTCTGACTTCTCGCTCCTGGTTTCTTGCCCTGACTTTCGCCTCCATCCCATGTCGATCAAATCGCGCCAGGTGGCCGGCGTGACCTCACTGGTCGTGGTCATCGTGGCGGCATTGTCGGCCTACCATCTCGCCACACTCGCGCGCCTGAGCCTGCAGGAGAGCGCCTCGCGTGGAGAACTGCTACGCCAGGCGATTTTCCAGCGGGCGCGCGACGTGGTTCCCACGACCAACGACGTGGAATCCGCCTACGCGGCGCTGCAGAAGGACGGCGGCATCCGATCGCTGCTCGAGTCAGCCGCGTGCTGTTCCGAGAACGTCACCTACGCCGCCATCGTCAACCGCGAGGGAACCGCCGTCGCGCACAGCTTCCCGGCGTAGGAAGGTCAGCGCCTCCCCGAGCAGGAAGACCTCGCCAAGATTGTCGACCAAGCCTCGATCGACCTGCTGCGCAACGTCTACTCGGATCGGACGTTCGAGATCAGCCAGCCGCTCCTGTTCGGCGACCAGCAGTTTGGTTCGATTCGCATAGGGATCTCGACCCTGCTGGTGAAGAGCCAGCTCCAGAGGGCGTTCAAGGCGGCTGCCCAGAACGTTCTCATCGCGCTGCTGATTTCGTCGTTTGTCGCGATCCTGCTCGCGCAGTGGATGCTGCGACCGATTCACGTCATCCAGAGCGGCCTTTCTCGCCTGGGCAGAGGGGAGCTGGACGTCCGGCTGGAGCTGCCCGAGGGGGAGGAATTCAAAGGGCTCTGGACCTCGTTCGAAGCCGTGAGCGCGCAACTGTCGGCGTCGCGGGCCAAGGCGCTGTCGACACCGACCGAATTCGAGACGGTCGTCGAGAATCTCGAAGACGCGGTCGCGCTCTTCAACCCCGACGGCGACTTGATCTTCTGCAACCCGGCTATGGGTGCGTTGCTCCCTGGGTTCTCACCAGGGCAGACGCGACGTTTGTCCGAGATGGCGTCCGAGGACGACCCGGTGCGGACGCTCATCGAACGCACGCTCGCCGCGCACCGGCCGCAGGGACCCGTTTCGATGTCGAACGATCAGGGTGAAGAGCGCCTCCTGATGACGCATCCCATCGACGACGCGGACGACAAGTTCGTCGGCGCGATGCTGGTGGCGCGCAACCTCGCGTACTTGAACCAGGTGCATTCGACGCTGAACTACTCCCGGAAACTCGCCGCTCTGGGACGGTTGATGGCCGGCGTGGCGCACGAGGTCAAGAATCCGCTCAACGCGATGACCATTCATCTCGAGTTGCTGCGGCAGAAGCTCGCGCGGCACCAGCCGCAGGCGGTTGCGGTTGGCGCGCAGCGCGCCGCCGGACTCGCACGGATTCAACGGCCAAACCAGTCAGGCGCTGGTGGATAGCAACATCACCAAGCACGTCGACATCATCGGCAAGGAAATTCAGCGTCTCGATCAGGTCGTTGGGGGGTTCCTGAAGTTCGCGCGGCCCGACGAACTCAAGCTGCAGCCGGTCCAGCTCGTGACGATCATCAGCGACGTGACCACCACCGTGGCGCCCGAAGCCGAGCGAATGAACGTCGCGGTGAAGTCGGAGTGTCCGCGCGACCTCCCCGACATCAACGCAGATCCGGCGATGCTCAGTCAGGCGATTCTGAACCTGGCGCTGAACGCGTGCCAGGCGATGCCAAACGGTGGCACCCTGAAGCTGGCATGCCGCAGCGCGTCGCGAAACCGGGTTGAGATCGACGTTGAAGACAGCGGCGTCGGGATCCCGCCCGATAACTTGCAGAAGATCTTCGACCTGTATTTCACGACCAAGGAGAAGGGCAGCGGCATCGGCCTCTCAATGGTTTACCGCATCGTCCAGCTCCATGACGGCGACGTCGAGGTGCAATCCACGCCAGGGGTTGGCACAAGGTTTAAACTGATCTTTCCTCAAGCGTAGATCCCGTTACCGGCTAATATTCCAGCTGGGCATTTTGACTGGCAACCGGATCCAGACCGCCGGAAACCGGCGAGTGTTGTTATGAGGAAGCTGCTGTTCGTCATCTCGTTGGTGGCGCTTGCCCCGCTGGCCTCCGCGTGCGCCTCTGCGAGTGCGAAGACCAACCCCGCCGACCGGCCACCGCTGGCGGTGCCGCCGCCGCCGGCGCGCGTCATCGAGCCGGCGCCGGAGCCGGATCCCGTGCCCGAGCCGGTTCCCGATCTGCCTCCCGCTCCGGTGCCGAATCGCCCGTCGCGACCAACCCGCGATGCGAATCCCAAGCAGGAACCGGCGAAACCACCCGAAACCAAGCCCGGGGAGACGACGCCGAGTGAGCCCCCCGCGCCGGCACCGCCCGCGACGCAGCCGGCCCCGCAGCTCCGCACGCCGCAGACGGCCGATTCGAGCGAGGCCGAACGGAACGTCCGATCGACGATCGATCGGGCGAACAAGCTGCTCGGCGGCGTCAATTACGCGCCGCTCAACAACGAGCGCAAGAAGGCCTACAACGACGCCAAGATGTTCATTCAGCAGGCTGAAGAGGCGTCGAAGCAGGGCAACTTCGTCTTCGCTCAAGGAGTGGCGAACAAGGCCGAGACCCTCGCAAAGGAGCTGGCCGGCCGGTAGACCTTCACAATCGAAGGAATCGAAGGTGGGAGCGAAGGGTCGAAGGTAACTTCTTTCAGCTATCGAAGAAACCCGGGCTCAACGAATCTCCTTCGACCGTTCGCTCTTCTCTTTCACTCTTCGATTACAAAAATAGGGCACGCGAACGAACAGCCCGTCAATACGCCGGATTTGTCGATATCTTGCGCGTGCCCTAAATAAGGCGCACAATATGTAGTGGATCAGCGCTTGACAACGGCGTAAACGGGGTCCATATTGGTCCGCCAGCCGACGGACGGGACCGGGGCTTCCCAGCCCCCGAGAAATCGCCGCTCTGGCGCGCTGTTCCAACACACTTTTTATTTCCGCGGCCGACCCTCGGGGATAGGTGTCGGCTGCCGTTGGTTCGGAGGGAGCATGGAAAGAGGCGCTTCGCCTGTAAGCCCGACGCCGCGTGCGGGCGTGTCGGATTCGAGCCGTGGGGTTCAACCGACCGTGCCTGGACTGGAATACGAACGGTTTTTCGCGAAAGAAGGCGTGGATCCCTTCGACGAGGTCGAATGGGATCTCCGCGCGGCGGTCATCGGGAGTGAAAAGGGCGAGGTCGTCTTCGAGCAGCGTGATGTCGAGATCCCCAAGTTCTGGTCGCAGCAGGCCACGAACATCGTCGTCTCGAAGTATTTCCGCGGGCAGATTGGTACGCCGGAGCGCGAGAAGAGCGTCAAGCAGCTGATCGGCCGCGTCGTCGACACCATTTCCGAGTGGGCCACGAAGCAGAAGTACTTCGCGACGGAAGACGATCTGCAGGCGTTCTCGGACGACCTCAAGCACCTGCTCGTCTATCAGAAGGCCGCGTTCAATTCGCCGGTCTGGTTCAACGTCGGGTTCGAGAAGGCGCCGCAGTGCTCGGCCTGCTTCATCAACTCGGTTCAGGACACGATGGAGTCGATCCTGACGCTGGCCAAGACCGAGGGGATGCTGTTCAAGTACGGCTCCGGCACCGGTTCCAATCTCTCCAACATCCGATCGTCGAAAGAGCTTCTGGCGGGCGGCGGCACTGCCTCGGGCCCGGTGTCCTTCATGAAGGGGTTCGATGCGTTTGCCGGCGTCATCAAATCGGGGGGCAAGACGCGGCGCGCGGCCAAGATGGTGATCCTCAACGCGGAGCACCCGGACATCCTCGAGTTCATCAACTGCAAGGTCGAGGAAGAGAAGAAGGCGTGGGCGCTGATCGATGCCGGCTACGACGGCTCGTTCACGGGTCCGGCCTACGGCTCGGTGTTCTTCCAGAACTCGAACAACTCGGTCCGGGTGACCGACGAGTTCATGCGCGCGGTGCTCGACGACGGCGAGTGGACGACGCGGGCGGTGCGCACCGGCGAGCCGATGGAAACCTACAAGGCGCGCGACCTGATGCGTCAGATCGCCGAGGGCACCTGGATCTGCGGCGACCCCGGCATGCAGTTCGACACCACCATCAACGACTGGCACACCTGCCCGAACACCGCGCGCATCAATGCGTCGAACCCGTGCTCCGAGTACATGTTCCTCGACGATACGGCCTGCAACCTGTCGTCGATCAACCTGATGAAGTTCGTGCGCGAGGACGGTGAATTCGACGTCCTCGGATTCGAGAAGGCCTGCCGGACCATGATCCTGGCGCAGGAGATCCTCGTCGACAACGCGAGCTATCCGACCCCGGCGATCGAGAAGAACTCGCACGCGTTTCGTCCGCTCGGTCTGGGCTACGCGAATCTCGGGGCGCTGCTGATGTCGCGCGGCCTGCCCTACGACAGCGACTCGGGACGTGATTATGCGGCGGCAATTACCGCGCTGATGCACGGCGCGGCGTACGCGGAGTCCTCGCGTATCGCGCGCGATCATGGCGGTCCGTTCGCGGGCTACGAGAAGAACAAGGACCCGTTCATGCGCGTCATGCGCAAGCACCGTGCGGCGCTCAAGGACATCGACAAGACCTACGTCCCGAAGGACCTGATGGAATCGGCCAAGGGTGTGTGGGACGAAGTGATCGAGATGGGCGAGCAGAACGGCTTCAGGAATGCGCAGGCGACGGTGCTGGCGCCGACCGGGACCATCGGCTTCATGATGGACTGCGACACCACCGGCGTCGAGCCGGACATCGCGCTGGTGAAATACAAGAAGCTGGTCGGCGGCGGGATGATGAAGATCGTCAACCAGACGGTCCCGATGGCGCTGAAGAAGCTCGGATACAGCCCGGCGCAGATCAAGGACATCATCGAGCACATCGATGCCCACGAGACGATCGAGGGGGCGCCGCACGTGAAGGAGCCGCACCTCGCGGTGTTCGACTGCGCGTTCAAGCCGTCGCACGGGGTGCGATCGATTCACTACATGGGCCACATCAAGATGGTCGGTGCGGCCCAGCCGTTCCTGTCCGGAGCGATCAGCAAGACGGTCAACGTGCCGAAGGACGCGACGGTCGGGGAGATCCAGCAGGCCTACATCGACTCGTGGCGGATGGGTGCAAAGGCGGTTTCCATCTACCGCGACGGCAGCAAGCGGACGCAGCCGCTGAACACCAGCAAGGCGGCGATTCTCGCGGCCGGCGCCCAGGCCCAGCAGGCGGCGACGCCGGCCGGACCGATGCGCCGCAAGCTCCCCGACGAGCGTCACGCGATCACCCACAAGTTCGACATCGCGGGTCACGAGGGCTACATCACGGTGGGCCTGTTCGAGGACGGCATGCCGGGGGAGATCTTCCTGGTCATGGCGAAGGAAGGTTCGACCATCTCTGGCTTCGCCGACGCCTTTGCGCAGGCGATCAGCTACGCGCTGCAGTACGGTGTGCCGCTACAGGATCTGGTGGACAAGTTCAGCCACGTCCGCTTCGAGCCGTCGGGGATGACCAAGAACCCCGACGTCCGTTTCGCGAAGTCGATCGTCGACTACATCTTCCGCTGGATGGCGGCCAAGTTCCTGTCGCCCGAGGCGCAGTTCCGCGCAGGGGTGAACAACCGGGAAGAGGTGACGACGACGCCGGAGCAGTTGCCGCTGGATGTCGCGGCGACGGCGAAGCCCGCTTCGACACCTTCGACTTCCTCCGATTCTCGAGTCGCAAACCCACGATCCACGTTCGCGGCGATTCAGAATCAGGAGGACGCGCCTCCCTGCTCGACCTGCGGGTCGATCATGGTGCGCAGCGGTGCGTGCTACAAGTGCACCAACTGCGGCACGACGAGCGGGTGCGCGTAGAGACAGAAGTCAGGAGACAGAAGGCAGGAGGCAAACCCCGAAGCCCGAAGCCCGAAGCCTGAAGCCCCTGAGGGCCGGCGTAAGCCGGCCCTTTCTTATTTGGCGCGGCTTGATCTCGCTGGTTTCCTGCGTGGCCGCTGTTTCGCCGATACCGAGCGAATGATCAGTCTCCCACGACCGCCGGTTGGAAGGCGCACGCGTGCCTGGCCAATGGCGGCCGCGACCAGCGCCTCGACCTCCGGACGTTCGAGCACCTGGGCCGAGTCGATGCGAATGAATCGCGTCTGCCTGCCGGAGCCGAGCAGCACCTTCTCGGGATCGGGCAGGCCGGCGCCGTGGATGAAGCACAACCCGACGCCGTTTGCCCGGGCCGCCATCGACACGATCGCATCCGACGGCCGTTCGGTCGGGGAGTAGCCGATCACGAAGAAGTTGTAGTTGTCCCAGACCAACTCGTTCGCCGTCGGAAGCCGCTGGCGCAGTGCGGCGCGCACCGCACGAATCAGGCGCTGATCGGTTGGATCGAACTTGCGGATGAACGCCTGCAGCTGTTTCTCTGCGTCAGGACGGACGGCGGTTGGTGCTCGCATTGGCTTTCCCGCACGACTTCGCGGTCGCTGAGTTTTACTTCGTCGGCCGGAACGCTGGCAACTGGCGGTCCAGCGTATGTGATGATGACAGGATGACGCCGCGTGCATCTGCCCTTTGCTCGACCTTAGGCATATACCGTCACGATTCCCGAAGCTCGTCACAGAGAATTTCGACGTCATCCTGGAGTACGGCACTGCGCCGGTACCTCCTCCGGTGCTTCAGTCCAATGCCGCCGACGACATCTTCAAGGCGGCCGCTGCGCGCGGCGACGCACAGTATTTTCCAATGCCGGCCGGCGAGAGCGCGGGCCTGATCGCCGACATGCCGTCCGCGGCGGACGTGGTCCGCGCGATTGTCCGGGAAGCCAACGAGATCGTGCGGGAGTTCACGCCCGGGGACTAGCGTTTCTTGGCTGCGGCCGCAGCCCCTTTCTTGCCCAGTGCGGTTCGGGTCTTTTTGGGCAGGTGAGCGATCGTCCGCTTCCGCCTTGCGGCTGCTGCTGCTTTCTTGATGTTCCGTCGTGCTGCTGACCGCTGAGTCGTCTTCGCCACGCTGACCCTCCAGTACGAACCGGAGTGCAAGCGACAGGCCGACACCGTGTCGCCGTCGACGTCAGCGCGGTCCGCCCGACGCGGGCTTGATGTGCAGGATGATCCGTCGATAGGACGTCAGACTGGGTGTCCCGTTGTCTTCGACGACGAGTATGACGTGTGCAGTGCCTGCCACCTTTGGCACGACAATGGCGCTCGCCCTGTCTGGATTACTGATGACCACGCGCGGCTTTGGCTCGGGCGGCCCTTGCGGCGCTGACGGAATCCCACCTTCGTTCTGGCTGCCACCGCCGCCGCTCGCCGCCCGCCCGCTGAGTGCCACAGGCTGACCGGGAATACCCGTTCCCGCCTCCGGATAGAAGAACCACTTGAATGTCAGCGCATTGCCGTCAGGATCCTTCGTTCCGCCAGCATCGAGCACGACGCTCGCGCCGACCTCCGTGTCGATTTCAACTGGTGCCTTGCCCGGCCGCTGGTTGACGACGACTTCTGGATTGTGGTTCGCGTGCCGCCGGTCCTTGATGGTCCAGTCCATTCGCGCGGCGAAGTCGTGCTGAAATGCCTCACGCCATCGCCAGATCGTAGCTTGATCCGAGGTGTAGGTCTTTCCGTCGGCACCAACCACGGTGTCTCGTGAACTGTCGCGGCCGGGATAGGAGTCTCCTCCCTGCGTCCAGGACGGCCGGGTCTCGCCGTAGAACTGGCGCCATACGTACCGGCCTCCCCACCCGCCGTAGCTCGGGCTTCGAGCGCTGGCCAGACCGTTGTCGATCAAGCCGAGAAACGACGGCGTATCTCCTTCGTGAATGCAGCAGGGGTAGGGATACAACTTGCCGAGCGTCTCCTTGCTGCGAATATTCGCGTCGACCCACTCGTTGGTGAAGGTGGTGAAGTCGGCCCCTGGAGCATTCTTGTAGAAGCGATCGCCGCTGATGCCCGTCCACGTCGCCGAGGCGTACTGTTCGCCGTCAGGTGTCGACGGCATCGCGATGTAATGCAGCGTGGGGAACTCCCGTCTGATCCACGGTCCGGCATCGTCCTGATCCGATATCGAGTAGACGCGCAGTTTCGAAACGAGTGTGTCGAGGTCGGACGACGATCGGGTGGCGCGCGCGTGCAGCAGCGCTTGAGCGAGCGTGTTCGCGCCCCCCCAAACCGTAACCCACAGCGGTCGCGGCTCGTTCCGGTCCGCGGCGCGGAGAATCAGTTCAGCGCCCGCCGACATCTTGTCCGGACCGACTGCTTGCATTCCGAACCCCGTCTGTCCGGACACGACAACTCCTCGCAGTGCGGCGGGCGTGGGGAAGCCGCTCGAGTGTTGAAGCAGGTTCGGCTGAACCTGCGCGTACGCGTCGATCAGCGAGTTGATAACGTCGGGCCTGACCCGGTTGCGCATCCAGGTGGACGTTCCGGCGACGAGGCCTTCGACATCGAGCTCATTCGAGTAGACCAGAAAGCGGACCATCGACATCTGGTCGTCCGGCTCATTGGCGATGTCGGTCAGCACGACGACACGTTGCCGGGTCACGTAGGGATCGATCCGGGCGGCGAGTGCATCGAAGTCCGGCGGGCGGGCGGGCTGCGGTGATGGCACGAAAAGGGACGGCAGGAGCAGTGCCAGGAACGCCAGACGCGCGTGAATCGCTGTCACAGTGGACTACATTGTGAGGTCGACGGCGGTGGCCAGATCAAGTGCCCGGCGCGGGTGGCGACGGCCGCCCACTGTCATCCGGCATCATGGTGCTGCCAGTTGGGTGGAGAGTATCACCGGATTCCGATTCCCTCGCGGCAGCCAGATGCTAATCGGAGCACCGCATTTCTCTCGCGGTGACGAGCTGAGCGGTGTTGACCCAGGCGGGTTCGCGCCGAGCGGACGAGGGTCCGACGTCGACTTCTGCCTTGATCCATCCGGCATCCAGCACCTCGAGTACCTTCCATTCGGGGGTTCCCTCGATTGAGAAGGTGAAACGGTAACAGTGTCCCGGCTGGAGGAATCGCGGTGTGCCCGGCGAAGCCGCCGCCGGCGTCTGTGTCGACACGCCGGTGGTCGTCACCATCAAGATCGCCGCGCCGAGTATCGCCGCCAGCACGCTGCCTTTATGCGATTCGACGAATCTCTTCATTCGGTCATTCCCTCCTTGCATGCACCAGGCTACCGGGTCGCCTGGTAGTAGGCGACGGCTCCGAAGAAGGTGTTGCGCTCGCCAACCTTTCTCGCGTCGCGGAACCCGGCGCGCGACATGCGTTCGAGAATTCGGTCTTCGGTGTTGTCGGTCAATCGCTGATGCGAGTGAATGAAGTGGCCAAGCGCGCCGTGGCCGTGGGCTTGCGGTCCGGCAAAATCCAGGAACTCGAGACGCCCGTCCGGCTTGAGCACGCGACGGATTTCGCCGAGCGTGTGGTCTTTGTCGTTCTTGTCGACGTGGTGAAACATCATCGACGAGAACACCCGATCGAATGCGGCGTCCTGATAGCCCAGTCGGTCCGAAAAGCCGCGATCGAAGCGAATCGAGACCACCGCACGCTCGGCCTTCCGCTGAGCCCGCGCCAGCGCCTTTGGATCCGGATCGAGTGCCACGACATCGACGGTGGGGTAAAGCCGCTTGATGAGGACCGCCAGAGTGCCGGTCCCGCAGCCGACGTCGAGAACCCGGTGATGCAGTTGCAGGGCAGCCTGGTCGAGCAGCACTCGTCTGGCCTTGTCGAAGCCGAAGAGTTTCGTGAACGGATCGTAAATCGGCAGGAAGAAGTCATGACCTGCCGCTGGAAGAAACGTCCGTTCGGACTTCGCCGTCATTACTCGTCTTCTCCTTTCCCGCTTACGATCACTATACGGCGCTTCCCGCGAGCTCGGGGACGTGCGCCGGCTGTTCCTGCTCAGCCACGGTCACGGTGACTCGCTTGCGCGCGACGAGCATGTAGATCGACGGCACGATGAACAGCGTGAACAGCGTACCGATGATCATCCCGCTCACGAGCATGATGCCGATGCTATTGCGGGCTCCCGCGCCCGGTCCGGTGGCGACGACGAGCGGGGCGTGTCCGACCACTGTCGCTGCCGTCGTCATCAGGATCGGCCTGAGCCGCGTTTCCGCCGCGTCGATGATGGCGTGCAGCTTGTCGATCCCCGTTTCCTGCAGGTGATTGGCAAACTGCACGATCAGGATCCCGTTCTTCGCGACCAGTCCCACCAGCGTGATCAGGCCGACCTGGCTGTAGATGTTCAGTGTGGTGAGGCCGAGGAACGAGAAGAGCAGCGCGCCGGAAATCGCCAGCGGCACGGAGCCCGCCAGGATGATGAACGGATCGCGGAAACTCTCGAACTGGGCGGCCAGCACCAGGTAAATCAGCACCGCCGAGAGCAGAAACACGCCGAGGAACTTGCTCCCTTCCGTGCGCAGCTGCCGTGACTCGCCGGCGTAGTCGATGGTGAAACCCTGGGGCAGGATCTCCCGGGCCTCATGCTCGAGAAACGTCAGCGCCTGATCGAGCGGGACCCCTGGCGGGATCACGCCCTGGATGCGCACTGCGTTCAGCTGCTGAAACTTCTTCAGCTCGCGTGGTCCGGTGGTCGTGCGCAGCGTGGCAAAGGTCGAGAGCGGGACCAGTTTGTCTTCCGATCCGGTGATGTACATCTCAGAGAGTTGATCCACCGTCAGGCGCTCTCCGCGCTTGACCTGCGGGATCACCTTGTAGCTGCGTCCCTGAATGCTGAACCGGTTGACGTAATCTCCTCCAAGCAGCGTCGACAGGTCGCGTCCGGCCTGGCTCAGATCGACCCCTTGCGATCGCAGCTTGTCGCGATCGAACACGACCTCGGTCTGCGGCTGATCGAACTTCATATCGGCGTCGGCAAAGATGAACATGCCGCTGCCGAACGCTTTTTGAACCAGCTGCCCGGCGTACTCGCGCAGCCGCTCCGGTTCTGCCGCGGATGCGATCACCAGGTCAACCGGGAAATCACCGCCGCCCGGGAGGGGTGGAGGAGTCAGCGGGATCACGCGAATGCCGGGAATCTGCGACAGCGGTCCCATCGATTCCATGAGGAGCTGCTGTGCGGTCTTGGTGCGCTCGCTCCACGGCTTGGTGACCATTCCGCCGAAGCCGCCCGTCGGGAACGTGATCTGAAAGATGCTCGCCGCCTCGGGAAGCGAGTGGTACACGTCGTAGATCTGGCGGGTGAACAGGTTGGTCTGGTCGACAGTCGAATTCGCGGCCGCCTGCACGACGCCGAAGACGACGCCCTGGTCTTCTGCCGGCGCGAGCTCGCGTTGCGAGAACATGTAGAACGGCACCATCAGAAGCGCCACCATGGCCCAGATCGTCAGGACCACGGGCCGGTAGCGCAGCGTCCGCGACAGCAGGTTCGCGTAGCCGCTCCGCACTCGGTCGAACCGGCGGTTGATCCACCCGGCGAATCCGCGGTCTGAGTCGCCGGCGCGCAGCAGCCTCGATCCCATCATCGGCGAGAGCGTCAGTGCGACGACGCCCGAAACGATGACCGCCGCTGCCAGGGTGAACGCAAACTCGCGGAACAGTGCGCCGGTGAGCCCTCCCTGGATGCCGACCGGCGCGTATACCGCGGCCAGGGTAATCGTCATCGCGACGATGGGGCCGACCAGCTCACGTGCCGCGTCGAGCGCCGCCTGCAACGGACGTGTTCCACCGTGCAGATGCCGCTCGACGTTCTCGACCATCACGATCGCGTCATCGACGACGAGACCGACCGACAGTACGATCGCGAGCAGGGTGAGCAGGTTGATGGTGAAGCCGGCCACCAGCATGAGGAACACCGCGCCGATGAGCGAGATTGGGATCGCGACCACCGGGATGATCAGCGCCCGCACCGATCCGAGGAACAGGAAGATCACCACGATCACGATGAGCAGCGTTTCGCTGAGCGTGGTGAGGACCTCGTCGATCGCGTCCTGGATGTACTCGGTCGAATCGTAGGGAATTCCAATGGTCATGCCCGCAGGCAGCTGCGCTTTGAGCGCCGGCAGCTCCGCGCGCACGGCGCGGATCACGTCGAGCGAGTTGGCGGTCGGCAGGACCCAGATGCCCATGAACGTCGCGGTCTGGCCATTGAAGCGCACGTCCTGTTCATAGTTCTCGGCGCCGAGCACGACATCAGCGATATCGCCGAGCCTGACGACGACCCCTTTGTCTTCCTTGACCACCAACTGTCGAAACTCTTCGGCCGTCCGCAGGTCGGTGTTGGCAACGAGGTTCACCGACACCATCGATCCCTTGGTCTTGCCGAGCGCGGAAAGATAGTTGTTGCGCGCCAGCGCTTCCCGCACCGCGGACGGAGAGATGCCGTAGGCGGCCATCTTGTCCGGCTTCAGCCAGATGCGCATGGCGAACGTGCGGTCGCCGAGAATGTCGGCGCGCTGCACACCGCTCACCGCGCTGAGCTTGGGCTGCACCACTCGCGTGAGATAGTCGGTAATCTGGTTCTGATCCAGATCACCGGACGAGAAGCCGATGTACATCGCCGCGAACTGGTTGTCCGCGGTTTCCATCTCGATGACCGGCGCCTCGGCTTCGGGCGGCAACTGATTGCGGACCTGCGCCACCTTGGCCTGCACTTGGGTCAGCGCCGCATTGGTGTCGTAGTTCAGCGTCAGGTGCACGGTGATCGTGCTGAGGCCCTGTGCACTGGACGACTCCATGTAGTCGATGCCGTCGGCGCTGGCGATCACCCGTTCGAGCGGGGTGGTGATGAAGCCGCGCACCAGATCCGCGTTGGCACCCACATAGACGGTGGTCACCTTGACGACCGCGATGTCGCTGCGCGGATACTGCCTCACGCTCAGCGCACGAATCGACTGCAGCCCGGCGATCAGGATCACCAGGTTGACGACGATCGCCAGAACCGGGCGTTTGATGAACAGGTCAGTGAACTTCATTAGCTTTCCTCCGGCTTCGGCGTCCGGCTGTTGGCCGGCTGCACCTTGTTGTTCACTTGCACGGCGGCGCCGTTGCGAAGCTTGAACACGCCCGAGGTCACGACTTCTTCGCCCGGATTGAGCCCGGAGAGCACCGCGATCTGATCGCCGCGTGCGCCTCCGACCTTGACCACCTGCTGACGCACTCCCCGGTAGGACTGTCCGCTCTCGTTCTTCAGGTCGCTGACGATGAAGACCGAATCGCCATACGGCGCGTAGTTGATCGCGGAGGCGGGGAGCGCGATCACCGACTGGCTGGCGCCGAGATGCAGCTGCGCCTGCACGAACATCCCCGCGCGCAGCACGCCGCCGGGGTTTGCCAGCGTGGCCTGAACCTGGACGTTGCGGGTTGCCTGATCGACAACGGAGTTGATCGCCGTCACCCGACCGGAGAACTGGCGGGCGCCAAGTTCACCCGCGCTCACCTGAACCCTGGAGCCGGCTCGCACCGCGGGCGCCTGCTCCTGAGGAATGCCGAAATTCACGTAAATCGGGTTGAGCGACTGCAGCGGCACTACCGGATCGCCACCCGTGAGGTACTGACCGAGGTTCACCTGGCGGATCCCCAGAATGCCGGAGAACGGCGCACGAATCGTCTTACGCTCGATGGTCGCGCGGATCTCCTGAATGCGGGCCTCCGCCTGCTTGTGCACCGCCGAAGCATTGTCGTACTCAGCGCGTGATACGGCGTCCTGGTCGACGAGACCGCGCATGCGCTCGTAGTTCAGCCGGGCAACCTCGAGTTGCGCCTGCGCCGCGGCGAGCTGCGCCTGTTCCTGTCGTGTGTCGAGCTGCACCAGGATGTCTCCCTGCTGCACGCTCTTCCCCGAGTCGAACGCGATCCGGTCGACCACGCCGGGCAGGTCGGCGCTGACCGTCACGCCCTGCACCGGGGCGACGGTCCCGATGGTGTTGATGCGTTGCCGGCCACTCCTCGCGTTTCGCCACGATCGTGGTTACCGCCTCGGGAGGCGGCTGCATCGCGGCGAACTGCTTGGCCATCGCCTGGAACTGCCGGACCTTGATGAATCCAAGTGTCGCAATGAAGACCATCATCAGTGCCAACATGAGAATCATCCGCTTCGCCATATGTCCCTCTGTTGATCGAGTCTCTCTCCGCTACGATTTCCGCCTGACGCGGAAGCCATCGGATTCAGGACAACGACCATCCTCCACCCAGCGCCCGATAGAGCTGCACGATCGACGTCAGCTCCTGCTGACGGAGATCGCGCGAGCTCCAGCTCTCCCTCGAACAGATTCCGCTGCGCGTCGAGCACCGGCAGATAGCTGTCCAGCCCGCCGCGATATCGTTCCGTCGCGAGGCGGGTCGATTCGCGCAGCGCCTCGACCAGGCGTTCCTGTTGCACACGCTGCTCGCTCGTCTTGCCGTACGCCGCGAGCGAGTCGGAGACGTCACGAAGCGCGCTGTAAATGGCCCGCTGGTAATTCACGACCGCCTCGCGCTGGACCGCTTCGGTGAATTCCACGTTTGCGCGCGTGCGGCCGGCATTGAAGATGGGCGCCGTGGCTCCCAGTGTTCCCGTCGCGAGTACCGCCGGTCCGCTCAGCAGGCTGGTCAGCGCCCGACTCTGCGCGCCGAAGAAGCCGGTGAGACTGATGCGCGGGAAGTACTCGGCCTTGGCCGCGCCAATTTGCGCGTTCGCTGCGATCAGCTCCTGCTCGGCCTGCCTGATGTCCGGCCGCCGCTCGAGGAGCGCGGACGGAAGACCGGCGGGCACGCTCGGAGGCGCCTGAACGGCCTCCAGCGACGGCCCCGCGGCACGTCTCCAGGCACCTGACCGAGCAGCAGGCTCAGCGCGTTTTCCGCCTGCGCGATCTCGACGCTCGAGGCTGGCAATCTGTCCGGTGGCGGTGAACAGCAGTTGTTCCGCCTGGCGGACATCGAGTCCGCTGGCGGCGCCGCTGCGAGCGGCGGGCCTCCGTCAATTGCAGGCTGTGGTTGGCCGCGTCACGCGTGCGCCGCGCAATCTCGAGCTCCGAATCGAGGGCGCGCAACTGGAGGTAGGTCTGGCTGACGTCGGCCACGAGCGTCGTGATCACGCCGCGCTGCGCTTCCTCCGTTGCCAGGTACTGCGCGCGGGCCGCTTCGTTCAGGCGCCGCAGCCGTCCCCAGACGTCGATCTCCCAGCCCAACGTGAAACCAGCTTGCGCGTAGCTGACGTCGGTGCTGACTCCTGCCGGGATGCCGGGCGCGGCTCCGTCGCGCGACGTGCGAAGCGCGTTCAGGGCGACCGAGGCGTCGACGGTCGGAAACTGATTGGCGTGCGTGATTCCGTAGAGCGCGCGAGCCTGCAGGACACGCTCGGCCGCTATGCGTAGTTCGAAGTTCTGCTTCAACGCCGAGTTGACGAGCTGCGTCAGGGTATCGTCGCGAAAGAGATCAAACCATTTGAGATCCGCAAGCGACTCGGCAGTGGGTGCAGCAGCGCCGCGAAACGTGGCCGGCGTCTGGACGACAGGACGCTTGTAATTGGGTCCCAGCGTGCACGACGCGACCAGCGCGCCGGCAAGCACCGGGACTGCGGAACGCGTAAAGACGGACACGTCAATTCCTCCTGCCGGCGTCTGCAGCGGCGATTTCGCGCACCAGCTCCGGCATAACGCAGCCTCTCGTGACGAGGTCGGCGCCCGCTCGATACATGGTCGTCATGAGCGCCCGCCCCGCCTCGTCCACGCGGCAGACGTCAGTGAGATCAACCCGCACGTGCCCTGGTGAACACGCCGTTGCCGCGTTCCAGCACGTGTCGAGCTCGCGCACTCCCTCGTCGATCAGGGAGCCTTCGACTTTCAGGAGGATCTCGTCGCCTTTGAAAAGGGAAGTGATTCGGAACATGGGCACCTTCTGCCACGTCAGCAAAGCTATGGGCGTGCCGAAGATGCTGGGGAAATGGCGATGGCGGTAACCCCTGTAGTCACTGAGACTTACGGTCTCGCGGCTGAGCCCGTGACAGTCGCGGTGCCAACCAATGCGGCGCCCGCAGGCTGGCACCGCGCCAGCCGACTGGCACTGCCGGCCGGCCGGTGACGTCTAACGTTTAGAGAGAAGGGGAGGGACATGCTTGCCATCAGCACCGAGGTCGATGACCTCGTGGTCACACTGCAGCGCGAGCGCGATCAGCTCGATCTGCTGCTCGATGTCACCAACGCCGTCGTCACGCAGCTCGATACACGCGAACTCTTTCGTGCGGTCGCGCCCGCGATGCGGCGCTGCTGCAGCGCCGACGTCGCGGCGCTCAGCGCTGTTCGATGCGGAGGCGGGCGTGTTGCGTCACCACGTCTGCGACGCGCCCGACGACTTCTGCCGGGTCCGACGTGCCGCAAAGCGTCGACCGAGCACGCTCGACGGGTCTGCGTCGGGCATCGTCTTCAAGACGGGCAAGCCGCGGGTCTTTCCGCTGGCGGATCTCGACGTCCTTCCCGGAGAGCGCGTTCATCCGGGCGCGTGGTATCCGGTCGGCCTGCTCGGTCCCGCTCGCGACGGCGCACGGCGTCCTCGGCACGCTGAACCTCGGGGCGTTCGCGACGATGCGTTTTCCGCGGATCAGTTCCCGCTGCTGACGCGCGTGGCCGGTCAGATCGCGATCGCCGTCCGCAACGCCGTGCTCGTACGAGCGCATCGAGGAGCTGAACGCGCAGCTCGCGCGCGAGAAGCTGTACCTCGAGGACGAGATTCGCAGCGAGCACCAGTTCGAGGAGATCATCGGCCGCAGCCGCGCGCTCGGCCGGGTGCTGCGGGAGATCCAGACCGTGGCGCCAACCGATTCGACGGTGCTCATCTCCGGCGAGACCGGATCGGGCAAGGAGCTCGTCGCCCGCGCGATCCACCAGCTGAGCGCGCGACGCGAGCAGCGCCTTCGTCAAGCTGAATTGCGCCGCGATCCCGACGGGGCTGCTCGAGAGCGAGCTGTTCGGCCACGAGAAGGGCGCGTTCACCGGGGCCATCACTCAGCGGATCGGCCGCTTCGAGCTGGCCAACCGCGGCACGGTGTTTCTCGACGAGGTCGGCGAGATCCCGCTCGAACTGCAGCCGAAGCTGCTGCGCGTGCTGCAGGAGCGCGAGTTCGAGCGCCTGGGCAGCACGCGCACGCTTCGCACCGACGCGCGCCTGATCGCCGCGACCAATCGCGACCTGGCGGCGCTCGTCGACGAGCAGAAGTTCCGGCAGGACCTCTTCTACCGGCTGAACGTCTTCCCGATTCACGTGCCGCCGCTGCGCGAGCGGCGCGAGGACATCCCGATGCTGGTGCGCCACTTCGCGCAGCAGTTCGCGCGCCGGATGAAGAAGAAGATCGAGACCATCCCGGCCGAGACGATGGACGCGCTGACGCGGTACGACTGGCCGGGCAACATCCGCGAGCTGCAGAACCTGATCGAGCGCGCGGTGATCCTGTCAGCCGGGCCGACGCTCGACGTGCCGGTTGCGGCGCTGAACGGGCGCCGGCATGCGGATGCCGCATCAGGATCGATGAGATGCCAGACGCTGGAAGCAGGCCGACCGCCGCACATCATCGGCGCGCTCGAGACGCACCAACTGGGTGATCGCCGGTCCGAACGGCGCCGCCGCGCGGCTGGGGATCAAGCGGTCCACGCTGCAGTTCCGGATGCGCAAGCTGGGGATCGTCAAGCCGATGCAGCAACACTAGAAGCCCGCTTCATGCGGCGCCTCTAGAGTGGCGCCCTACGCAAGTCTGTAGGGCGCACTGAAGGTTCACCGAGCCCCTTGCGAGTCGGCGAGTTTCTTCATGAGGCACTCGAAGAAGCGGTCCATCATCATCCGTCCGGCGCCTTCGAGAAGCCTCTGGCCGACACGTGCGATGGCGCCACCGACGTCCGCGTTGGTCAGGACGTGCACCTCGGTCCGGTCCTGTTCCGACGCCAGTGTGACAACCGCCTGTCCTCTCACGAAGCCCGGACGTCCCGTCGCCTGCACGATGAGCGTGTAGGCCCGCGGCGGGATCTTGCCCTCGAGGGAAATCGTCGCTTCGAATTGCCCGGTGATCGCGGCCACCGGCACCGACAGCTCGGCGCGAAAGCGGTCGTCTCCAACCGCCCGCAGTTCGCGACAGCCGGGCACGCACGCGGCGATTGCCGACGTGTCCATCAGCAGCGCCCAGACGGCATCTATCGGGCCGTCGAACGTGTATGTCCCGTTGATTTCCATTCGCGATGACCGAGGGCGAGATAGACCGCAAGCTGCTCCAGGCTGGCGATGTTGTGGGCCGGTAGAAATTCGTCGACGTGGTCGAGCGCGGCCAGCATGCCACGCGTCAGCGGCTCGTACGATGCCATTCCGAGCAGCGGGTTGAGCCAGATCAGGCGGTGACAGTGCCGGCGCAGTCGGGCCATCTCCCGGGCGACCAGCGCGGGGTCGCCGCGGTCCCAGCCATCCGACACGATCAACACGATCGGTCCGCCGCGCATGACCCGCCGCGCCCAGTGGATGTTGAACATGCGGAGTGATTCGCCGATACGCGTGCCGCCGCCCCAGTCCTGTACGCTTCGCACCAGCGGAGAGATGCCGTCCCGGCGACGCGCCTGATCGATCTGCGAGGTGATGCGGGTCAGGCGTGTCGCAAAGAGAAAGCTTTCGGTGCGGGCGGTGCCGCGGGTGAGGCCGCACAGGAACTGCAGCAACATGCGGCTGTATCGTTCCATTGATCCGCTCACGTCGCAGAGCGCCACGATCGGTCTCGGCTTTTCCATGCGCTCGCGGCGTGGCAGTTCGATCGGCTCTCCCCCGTATTTCAAGCTCGCGCGGGCAATGCGGCGGATATCGATTGCGCCTGCTGCGCCCCGTCCCCAGCGTCGCGTGCGCCGTGTCCCCAACTGCCAGCCCATCTCCGCCAGCAACGCTTCGGCACGGCGGACCTCATCGTCGCTCAAGTCCGCGAAATCCTTGGAACGCAACACCTCTGAGTAGCTGTAGGCGCCCGCGGTGAGCCGCGGCGGTTGGTCTTCACCCGATGCCACGTCGTGAATCTCCAGACCCACGTCCGATCCCGAGACGCGCTTGGCAACCACACGTGGGCGTTCACCCAGCGAGAAGAGCGGCAGCCCGCCTTCACCAAGTTCGTGGGATCGCCAGAAAAGGTTGAACGCGTCGTGAAATGTTCGCAGGTCCTCGCGACGGTGCACGAGCAGCGCGGAGAGCGTCGCGCGCACGTCTGCGCGAGACCGAACGCCGACGTACTCGACTGCGGTGAGCGCGTCGAGCATGCGGCCGAGGTGCACGTCCAGTCCGGCGCGACGCAGCAGCCTGCCGAAGAGCAGCAGATTGGGAACGAGCGCCTGACTCATGCCGTCGTTCCCGCCGACGAAGTGCCGCGCATCAGCGCACGGGCAAGCAGCGCCTGCAGGCGCTCGCCGCGGACCGCCTGAATGTCTTCCTGATTCTTCAGCAGGATGCCGAGCGTTTGCTCGATCGTGTCCGCGTCAATCGTCTCGCGAGCGAGCGCCACGAGCGCGGCCGCCCAGTCGAGGGTCTCCGAGACTCCGGAGGCCTTGTACAGCTCGACCTGCCGCAGCTCCTGCACGAACGCGGTCACCTGCTCGGCCAGCCGCGCCGATACGCCAGGGACCTTTGCTGAGACGATGCGTAACTCCTTGTCGAAATCGGGGTACTCGATCCAGCAGTAGACGCAGCGGCGCTTCAGCGCGTCGTGCACGTCACGGGTGCGGTTCGAAGTGATCACCACGACGGGTGGCTCGACCGCGCGGATCGTGCCCAGCTCGGGGATGGTCACCTGAAAGTCCGATAGCAGCTCGAGGAGATAGCCTTCGAATTCCTCGTCAGCCCGATCGATTTCGTCGATCAGCAGGACCGGGGGACGTCCGCCGATCGGCTCGAGCGCCTGAAGCAACGGGCGCTTGATGAGGAACTGCTCGGTGAAGAGATGTCTGGCGGCCCCGGCGCGATCGAGCTCGTGCGCGGCTTCGAGCAGGCGGATCTCGAGCAGCTGCCGCGAGTAGTTCCACTCATAAACCGCGTGGCTGATGTCGAGCCCTTCGTAACACTGAAGACGAATCAGACCGGTATCGAGCGCGACGGCGAGCGTCTTGGCCACCTCGGTCTTCCCGACCCCCGGCTCGCCTTCGAGAAAGAGCGGGCGCCTCAGACGAAGCGCAAGAAATATCGATACGGCGAGGCCGCGATCGGCGACGTATTGTCGCGCGCCGAGCGCCTGTTGCAGCTCGTCGACCGATCGCGGAATCGGCAGGATCTCAGTGGACACGCGGGTTTGCCGTCACCGGCCGGCCGCGCGGGCCGCCGCGGCAACGATTGCTCGCTTGACGTAGACCGGTGCAACCGCGGTCCTGTATTCGGCCGATGCGAAGATGTCGCCGCTCACCTCGCCGTCGAGATCGGCGGCGACCGCTTCTGCCGCCTTCGCTATGTCGGATTCGGACGGCGCCTGGCCGTCGAGCGCGCGCTCGACCGACGGCACGCGGCGCCCGTGCGAAACGAGACCGCCGATCGCCACGCTGACCTTCGAATATTTACCGCCGTCGAGCGTCATTGCCGCGGCGACGCCGATGACAGCGTAGCGCGATGCGGGGTTCGAGAACTTCACGTAGGCGGATCCGCGTCCCTTTTCTGCCACCGGTACCTCAACCGACGTGATGATCTCGTTCTCGTCGAGCGCGGTCATCATCAACCCGGTGAAGAACCGTGCCGCTTCAATCGTTCGCTGGCCTTTCGGGCCGGCCGCTACGATCCGGGCGTCGAGCGCAACCAGGACGGTTGGAAGATCCGACGCGGGATCGGCGTGCGCGATGTTGCCACCGATGGTGCCGCGATTGCGGACCGCCGGATCACCGACGAGCGCGGCCGCCTCGGGCAGTGCCGCCGCCGCGCGGCGGAGGTCCGCCGAGGCAGCGATCTCGGCGTGCGTCGTCAGCGCGCCAATCCGGGCGGTGTGGCCGCCGATCGTCACGCCGCGAAGCTCGCTGACGCGCCCGATGTCGACGACCGCGGGCGGCGAAGCAATCCGCAGCTTCATCAACGGAATCAGACTGTGGCCGCCGGCCAGCAGCTTCGCGCCTGGGTGGTCGCCCAGCAACTTTTGCGCGTCAGCCAGCGAACGGGCGCGGTAGTACTCGAAATCCACCGCGTACATGTCAGGCTCCTTTCCGCGGATTTTGGTCAGCTGCGGCTCTGCTGCGAGCTCCGGCCCGGTCGCTCGCGGGAGCTTCCGTGCCTCCTTTTCCCGCGTCGTGGATCGCGCGCCATACCCGCTCGGGCGTCAGCGGCATTCGCACCGACTGCACCTTGAATGGTTCGAGCGCGTCGAGCACGGCGTTGTAGACCGTACAGGTCGAGGCGATGGTGCCTGCCTCGCCGATACCTTTGACGCCGAGTGGATGGTGAGGGGAATAAGTGACCGTCGAGAGCACTTCGATCTCCGGCAGCACATCGGCCCGAGGGATGGCATAGTCGGCGAGCGACCCGGTCAACAACTGTCCGGTGTCGTCGTAAACCGCCTCTTCCCACAACGCCTGGCCGATTCCCTGCACGACGCCGCCGTGTACTTGCCCCTCGACGATCACCGGATTGATCTGCGGCCCGCAATCGTCGACGGCGACATAGCGCTTCAGCGTGACGTGCCCCGTCTCCGGATCGACCTCGACGACGGCGACGTGTGCGCCAAAGGGGAACGTGAAGTTTGGCGGATCGTAGAACGAGGTGGCTTCCAGACCAGCCTCCATGCCCTGCGGGAGGTTCCACGCCACGTTGGCCATCAACGCGATGTCCTGGATGGTCTTGTGCCGATCCGGCACGCCGCGCACGAAGAAGCGTCCGGCCGAATAATCGATGTCCTCCACGGCGGCTTCGAGCAGGTGGCTGGCGAGGAGCTTGGCCTTCTCCTTGATCTTGCGGGTTGCAACCGCGAGCGCGGCGCCGCCGACGGCGGTGGTGCGGCTGCCATATGTGCCCCATCCCATCGGCGTGGCATCCGTGTCGCCGTGAATCACCTTCACATCCGATACCGCGACCCCGAGCTCGTCGGCGACGATCTGCGCGAACGTGGTTTCTTCTCCCTGGCCGTGCGGAGAAGCGCCGATGAACACGTTCACCTTGCCACTCGGATGGAAGCGGACGATCGCGCTCTCCCAGAGTCCGCCCTGGAAGCCGACTGCCCCTGCCACCTGCGATGGACCAAGGCCGCAGATCTCGACATAGCACGACACGCTGATCCCGAGATACCGCCCCTCTTTCCGCGCCGCCGCTTGTTCGGCTCGCAACCCGTCGTAGCCGACGTGCTGAAGGACCTTGGCGAGGGCGCCTTCGTAATTGCCGCTGTCGTACTTCAGTCCGGTGACGACATCGTGACCATCCTGGAATGGCGGAATCAGGTTGCGTCGCCTGACTTCTACCGGATCCACGCCGATCTCGTCTCCAAGGCGATCCATCATGCGTTCGAGGATGAACGTCGCTTCCGGCCGTCCCGCGCCGCGGTACGCCTCGACCGGCGTGGTGTTCGTGTAGACGCCGTAGACGTCTTCCTTTACCGCAGGAATCTGGTACGGTCCCGACAGCATCAGGCCGTGCAGGATCGTTGGAATGCCAGGCGCCGCGGTCGACAGGTAGGCGCCCATGCCCGCCCACACGGAGCAGCGTAATCCCGTAACGCGACCTTCCCGCGTTGCCGCGAGCTCGATCTCCTGCAGATGGTCGCGGCCGTGCGTCGTCGACTGATAATTCTCGGTTCGGGTTTCGGTCCATTTGACCGGACGTCCGAGCTTCATCGAGCAGAAGATGGTGATGAAGTCACCGGGAATCTGCGCGATCTTGCTGCCGAAGCCGCCGCCGACCTCCGGCGCGATCACGCGCAGCCGATCTTCCGGGATCCCGGTTACCAGTGAGGCCACGAACCGGACGATGTGCGGATTCTGGGTCGTGTTCCAGAGCGTCAGTTCGCCGGTGGCCGGGACGAACTGTGCGACGGCACCGCGCGGCTCCATTGCCGTCGGGATCAGCCGTTGCTGGCAGATGCGCTCGCGGACGACGACTTCAGCGGATTTGAATGCCGCCTCCACGTCGCCGCCGGCCACCGTCCAGTGGAACGCGACGTTGTCCGGCGCTTCAGTGTGAAGCGTTGGCGCTCCGGATTGCGCCGCCTTCCGTGGTTCTACGACGGCGTCCAGCGTCTCGAACTCCACATCGATCAGCTCGAGCGCGTCGTACGCCTGGTATATGGAGTCGGCCACCACGACGGCAACCGGATCCCCGACGTAGCGGACGACCTCTCTGGCCAGGGGATGATACGGAGTGGTCTTGAGGTTCGAGCCAGGCAAGAGCCAACAGCAGGGAATCGGCTGGAGAATGCCGTCCGTGTCGGCCGCGGTGTACACGGCCAGCACACCTGGCGCCGTTTTGGCGCGCGTAGTGTCGATGCGCATGATGCGTGCGTGTGCGTGCGGGCTGCGGAGGATGGCCGCGTGTACCAGGCCCGGCAGCACGATGTCGTCGGTGTAACGGGCGGTCCCGGTGAGCAACCGGGGATCCTCACGGCGGCGGATGCCGGAACCAAAAACGCGGCCTGCTTCGATCGTCATGGCCGGCCTCCGATCGCGGCTGCTGCCTGCTGCACCGAGCGGACGATGTTCTGGTAGCCGGTGCAGCGGCACAAATTGCCTTCGAGCGCGTGACGGATCTGCTCGGCGGTCGGCTGGGGGGTGGTATCGAGCAGTGCCCGCGTCGCGAGAATCATCCCCGGCGTGCAGAAGCCGCACTGCAGGCCGTGCTTTTCCCAGAAAGCCTCTTGAATCGGTGCCAGTCGGCCGTCGGTGGCAATGCCTTCGATCGTCGTGACGCTGGCACCATCGGCCTGGACCGCCAGGCAGGTGCATGATTTCATGGCCACGCCATCGAGGAGCACCGTACAGGCGCCGCACTGGCTGGTGTCGCAGCCGACTTTGGTACCGGTCAGCCCGGCGACGTCGCGCAGAAAGTGCACCAGCAGGAGTCGCGGCTCGACCTCCCGCTCGTAAGCGCGGCCGTTGATGGTAATGGTGACGGGAAGCTTCATGGACCGCCTCCGGATGACAGGTTTCGGTGATGAAAGCACTGCCGGAAAGCGCATCTTAGTGAGCCGCCGCAGGCGGAGTCAATTCGGTGGCGGGTGCCGATGCCCGACTGGTGCCCCGTCGATAAGTGATGTACAATGGTACACATGAAGAAATACACCGCGAGCCGGGTGCGCGAGCGGTTGTGCGATGCGCTCGATCAGGCGGAGCGCGGAGAGGCGGTGCTGATCGAGCGGCGTGGAGTCATCTATCGGCTGAGCGTCGAAAAACCCCGCCGACCGCGGCGTGCCGCATCGCCGCGCATCGAGGTCCTCGACACGGCGATTGAAGCCGGCGAGTGGACGTGGGACTGGCCGAAGGGCGAGCTGCGGGTCCGGGGACGCCGGTGATCCTGCTCGATACCAACGCGCTGATCTGGATCGATCGGAACCATCCGCGAGCCCGCAAGCTGGCGCGAGCGACCCGACTCCTCGTCTCCCCGGCGACCCTGCTCGAGCTGCAGTTGCTGCAGGAGATCGGCCGGATTCGCCTTCGCTCCGGTCTTGGCGCCATCGTCGAGGCCGATGAATGGGAGATCGACGAGCCCCCGGCAATCGACTGGTTCGAGCGCGCCGCGGAGGAGGCCTGGACGCGCGATCCCTTCGACCGGCTGATCGTCGCGCATGCCCGCCTCCGCGGCTACCGTTTGGCCACCGGCGACAAAGCGGTTCTCGATCAGCTGCGCCCGTCGGAACGCGTCGAGCTGTAATCGTCCTGCGCTCCTGCCGCCTTCAGCTCTGGTTGCTCCTGTAGACAAGCAAAAGTTTGCCGGCGCCTCAACGCTGCGGAAGCCGCACCACAGGAAAGTAGTCACCCGCGGGCGTGCGGTTCCACCACCGCCCGGTGGCCTTGCGCTCGGCCGGCGTGGTGAAGGTGTAACGGTACATGCGGGCGCGAACCCATCGCGGCGGACGATCCGGGAATGGGTTGCCGGCCAGCAAGCCGAGGACTTCCTTGTCCCCTTCCAAGAGCTTGAGCATCAATCCCGAGAACCAGGGCTCGTCCTGAGCGCTGCCCATCGCGGCAAACCACATCAGCCAGTCCAGTCGCAGGTGATACGGCGCGATCTGTGATGGCCGCCTCCCGGGATCCCCCGGCTTGCCCTTGAACTGATACTCGCGCCACACGGTCTTCTCGTCGACCTCTTCGTCGGCGGTTCCCTCGATCGCAATCTCGTACCGCTCCCGGGTGACGCTGCCGAACGCGCCATAGGTATTCACGATGTGCAGCGGATTGAACGACATGTTCATCGCCTGGTTGGGCGACAGCATGTTGAGCGTCGGCGCGACGCTCAGCACCGCGACGATGACCGCAAGCACCGAGACCGCGATTCGCTGCACCGACGGCATCGGCTGCAGCGTGGGTCCCGAGACCGGGATCCATGACAGGAACCGGTTGTCGAGGGTCGCGAATGCCAGCACGATCGTCAGCCAGTTCAGCCACGACAGATTGCCGCTGACGATCAGGGTCAGCTGGAACACGATCGTGATCAGCCCGGCAATCCCGGCGAAGGGCTGCGGCAGGAAATAGCCGAAGGGAACGATCAGCTCGACGAAATGATTGAAGGCCACTCCGCCGTGCAGGGCCGGGCGCGGCAGCCAGTGAAAGTACCAGCTGAGCGCGTTGGGGATCGGCTGGGTCTCGAAGTAGTAATCAAGGCACGTCAGATCGCGCCAGCACTGATCGCCGCGGAGCTTGATCAGGCCGGCACCGAACATGAGCCGGAACAGCGTCCACCGGTAGATCCAGTTGAGAATGGTCGGGGGCATCGTCTTTGATGCGCCGGCAACGATCGTGAAGAAAGCCGACCTCGAGCAGCAGCGATTCCCACCCGAACGAGTAAAACGTCTGGCCGATGTTGACGAAGGAGAGGTACAACAACCAGAGAAGCGCCCACACGCTGGCCGCCGCGACCGCGCCACGGCTCTGTGGGAGACCACTCAGCGCGAGGAGCGACAGCACGATTCCGATCCACGCAGCGCCGCGGAAGGTCGCGTCGGTCGGGTGCAGGAAAAACAGACTTGGCGACGCGCGGAACGGGACCGCTTCGACGAAGCGCGCGACCGGCTGCAGGCCGCGCTCGCCGAGCAGCGGCACGAACTGGTTGACCGCAACGATGAAACCGATCAGATAGATGAGCGCGAGGCCGCGCTCCAGGAGCAGGCGCGAATACCAGTAGGACGCGAGCTCGTCGTTCATCCGTCCAGCACCGGAAATCCCGTGAGCAGAGTTATAGCAAAGACGTGGCCGCCTTTGACGCGATTGTGATCGGTGCGGGTCCCAACGGGCTGGCGGCGGCCATCGCTCTGGCCCGAGCGGGCCGATCCGTCGTCGTGTACGAGGCCCAGGACCGGATTGGTGGTGGTTGCCGATCCGAGGCGCTGACCTTGCCGGGATTCGTTCATGACGTCTGCTCGGCCGTGCATCCGATGGCCGTGGCATCGCCGTTCTTCAAGACCCTTCCGCTCTCGGAACATGGCCTCGAGTGGATTGAGCCGCCGGCGATGCTGGCGCACCCGTTCGACGGCGGGACACCGGCGGCAATCGCGGAGCGGTCGCTCGCCGACACGGCCGCGAAGCTCGGCCTCGATGAAGGGGCATATCGCCGGTTGATTGGATCAGTCGCGAGCGCCTGGCCTTTGATAGACGATGCGGTCCTCGGGCCACCGCGCCTGCCGCGGCATCCCGTTGCCCTCGGGCGATTCGGATTGAGCGCGATGCAACCGGCTGCTCGTCTCGCCATGCGCAGTTTTCAAGGCGAACGTGCGCGCGCCCTGTTTGCCGGGACGGCGGCCCACGCGATGCTTCCGCTCGAGGCAATGATGACCGGCGGAGTGGGGCTGGTGCTCCAGGCGATGACTCACACCGCCGGTTGGCCGTTCCCACGCGGCGGATCGCAGCGGCTCGCAGATGCCCTGGCTTCCTACCTGCGATCGCTTGGCGGAGAGATCGTGACCAACGCACGAGTGAATGCGATCGAGGAGCTGCCAACCGCGAGGGCAATCCTCTGCGATCTGTCGCCGTTTCCATTCCTGCGCGTCGCGGAACGGGTGCTTCCCGATCGTTACAAGAGAAAGCTCGAACAGTTTCGGTACGGCATGGGGGCCTACAAGGTCGATTGGGCGCTCGACGGACCGATACCCTGGCGCGACCGGGAGGTCGGACGCGCCGGAACCGTTCACGTGGGCGGCACGCTGCAGGAGATCGCCGCCTCGGAGCGCGACGCCTGGAATGGCCGCGAATCGGACCGTCCCTTCGTGCTGCTCGCGCAGCCCAGCCTGTTCGACGCGACCCGCGCGCCTGATGGCAGCCACACGGCGTGGACCTACTGTCACGTCCCGAACGGTTCGACGGCCGAGATGCTGCCGCGGATCGAGCGGCAAATCGAGCGGTTCGCACCCGGCTTTCGCGATCGTGTTCTCGCACGACACGTCATGACGCCCGCTGATTTCGAGCGGCGCAATCCGAACCTCGTCGGCGGCGACATCGGCATGGGGGTCATGAACGTGCGACAGACCATCGCGCGTCCGACCTTCTCCTGGTACCGGACGCCGAAGCGCGGCTTGTATCTCTGTTCGGCCTCCACGCCGCCTGGCGTCGGCGTACACGGAATGTGCGGCTTCTTCGCGGCGCAGTGCGCCCTGAGTGACGTGCTGACGTAGGGGCCGCGTCGGGTGCGGGTTCTGGCGCTGTTCTCGTGATTTCGGTGGTTTTGATGCTTGCCGTGGACCGCTGCGGTTTTTCTGTGGGTATGATCCGCCCAGATGGCGTCTTCGTCCGTCGTCCAGGTCGCGGACATCCGGAAAACCTATGGCCGCGCGGTGGCCGTCGACGGCGTGTCGTTCGACGTACGATTGGGTGAAATCTTCGGCCTGATTGGTCCGAACGGCGCCGGCAAGACCACCACGATGGAATGCGTCGAAGGGCTGCGCGAGCCGGACCGCGGCAGCATCTCGGTCCTTGGGCTCGATCCTGTTCGAGATGCCTATCGACTGCAGAACCGCATCGGCGTGCAACTCCAGGAAGCGCAGCTGCAGAAGCGCATCAAGGTGAAGGAGGCTGTCGACCTGTGGGCGTCGCTCTACCAACGACCGATCGATGGCGATCGGCTGCTCGAGCAGCTTGGACTGGCGGAGAAGCGCAACGCATGGTTCATGACGCTTTCCGGCGGCCAGAAGCAGCGCCTGTTCATCGCGCTCGCGCTCATCAACGATCCGGAGCTGGTCTTTCTCGATGAGCTCACGACGGGACTCGATCCGCAGGCCCGCCGGGCGATCTGGGAACTCGTCCGCGGCATCCGATCACGCGGCAAAACCGTGTTCCTGACGACGCATCTGATGGAAGAGGCCGAGCGGCTGTGCGATCGGGTCGCCATTCTCGATCGGGGCTGCATCATCGACATTGGCACACCGGCCGAGCTGATTGGCCGTCACTGCCCCGAACAGACCGCCATCGTCGGGACCGATGCGCCCGGCGCGGAAGACCGGTTTCGGCGCATCCCGCACGTCGACTCGGTGACCCGTGAACACCTGACCTTCACCATCCGCGGCCGGGGCAACGAGCTGGTCACCGAGGTGATTCAATGCCTCGCGGAGCACGACATGCGGGTCATCGACTTCCGGACCGAGCGTCCGACCCTGGAAGACGTGTTCCTCAAGGTGACGGGTCACTCGGTTCGAGGGTGAGAACACATGCTGCGTGGACTCTGGCGACTGAGCTGGCTCGAAATCAAGATCTTCGTGCGCGAACCAATGGGAGTGATCGGTACCGTTGTTTTGCCCGCTCTGATCTTCGTTTCGATGGGGATGCTGCCGCGATCGCGGCCGCGGTATGGCTCGAGCGGGATGCCGACGTTCGCGACCACCGATCTTCCCGTGTTCACCGCCATGCTGATCTCGTTGAGCGCAGTGCTGTCGTTTGTGACGATCATCGCGATCTATCGCGAAGGCGGCATTCTGAAGCGGTTGCGTGCGACGCCGATCCGGCCCTATACGATTCTCTCGGCGCACGTGGTCGTGAAGTTGCTGCTGACCGGCGCAACACTCCTCATCACCGTGCTGGTGGGCGCGCGCCAATATCCGATGGCCATCGACGCCCGGTTCCTGTCGTTTACCGTGGCGTTGCTCCTGAGCACACTTGGATTCCTGTCCATCGGCTTCATCATTGCGAGCATCGTTCCAACCGCGCGATTCGCGCAGCCGGTGGGCTCTCTGATCCTCTATCCCATGCTCGGCTTGTCCGGGCTGTTCATCCCGGTCGAACACTTGCCGCCGACGTTGCGCGCCGTGGCCAGCGCACTGCCATTGACCTACGCGGTATCGCTGCTCAAGGGAATCTGGCACGGCGATGGTTGGTGGGCGCATCGGGCCGATGTCGTGATCCTCGCCCTGATGTTTCTGGTGTGCACGGCCATTTCTGCCAGGGTGTTCCGCTGGGAGTAGGAACGGCTCCCGTCAATCCAGGTCAATCGCAATGACTTCGTGAACGTCGACCGACGGGACCGTCACTCCCAGCACGCCGTCTGACGCGTGAGCGTCCAGCGACGTCCCCGCCGTCAGCAGCTGAACCTTCTTCGCTGCCGCTCCGGCAGGCAGGCGGATGCGTGCACCGAGCGGCCCGGTCGGCAAGACCTCGCGGAGCGGTCCCTTCATCATCATCGGGTTCGTCAGGTTGACGAGGTGAACGGTCATCGATTCGCGCTGCCGCCAGAGCGTGACATCGATCAATCCAGGTCCGTCGATTTCTACTGGCGGCGGCTCGTTGACCGCCCACGACACGGCGTTGCGCAATAGCCTGAGGTGGTCGACCGCCATGACCTCCCAGAGCGTTCGGCTGATGTCCCAGGGAACATAGACGATCCGTGAGCGTCCGAGATCGCGAACGTACAATTCGCGGGTGTCGGTGTGGGGCTCGCGGGGGTAGACATCCTCCATCGGCAGATCGGGATAGGTCGGGATCAGGGTGAGGGGTGACGGAAAGGTGGCCGCCGGGCGGACGTCAATCCGGAACACGCCGTTGATGATGCGGGTTGTGTCGCCGAATCCATCGAGAATCGGATGGCGCTTGCCGCTCTTTGGATCGGTGTCGAGGCTCAGATACGAATTCTGCATCGGCCCGTCGACGCGGCCTGCGAACGACACGCCGAAGAGGTCGGCGAGCCCGAAGTTCTCGCGCTTGGCGCCGGTCTCATCGAACAGGGAGGAAGCAAAGGTGGCAAGGATGCTGCCGCCGCGCTGGACGTAAGAGCGGATCGCGCCGCACTGCGCATCCGACAGCACCGCGGCGTCGGCGAGGATCAGCAGCTTGAATCGATCGAGCCGATCCGGCGTCAGGAACGCCTCGTGGATCAGCTCGAACGGGATCCGCATTTCGATGAGCGCGTGATACATGCCGAGCACGTGATCGTCAGGGCGGTCGCCCCGGCCCATCCCGGTGTGGAGGGCTGGGGTCTGCTCGGAGTAGAGCAGTGCGACACGCGCGAGCGGTTCCTCGTTGCGGAGATATTTCTCGTGACGGTAATGCCAGTCGTAGATGCGTTCGACGCCCGGCAGCCAGCGGCGATCGTAGAGAACACCAGAAAACTTGGTCACCCACGGTCGTGCGCCATTGGCCGTGCCTTCAGCCACCCACAGCCGGATCTCCGGCTCGCTCTGAACGGAATCCTTCCACCGGTACGGTTCCTCCAGGCCGACACTGAAGATGCCGCCGACCGGTCGTCGTCCCATCACGGAGCGGTATTCTTTCGCGCGACGGCCGTTGCCCCACGGGGGCGCGACACCCCGCCGCGCCTGATTGTCGGCAAATTGAATCGGCGCTTCCATGTCGCCGGCGGTCTTCATATCCGGCGGGCCGTTCGGGATGAAGCGTGCCTCGGGATTTACGGAACGGACAGTCTGGTCCCAGCGCTTCCACAGTTCGGTGAGACGCTGCTTTCGCCACGTGACGTATGCACGGCGGATCGGATCGCTGATCTCCGTTGTCGTCGGCAGGTCGTGACCGGTGGCGTCCTTGAAGTTGCGCTGGCAATGGACGCAATAGCAATCGCCTCCCTGCGGCGCCCAGCGGTTGGCGAAGATGCCGTCGACCTTGTATCGCGAGACGATCTCGCGGTGAACCTGGTCCATGAAGTCGAAGTTATAAGGACCCAGCGCGCACGTCACCCAGAGTTCCCGGTTGGCCCAGTGCCGCCGGGGCTCACCTTCGCGGGTCATGGAAATCCAGTCGGGATGGGCCTCGTGCACGTCGTCGCGCGCGGCATGCGGGTCGGTTCGCGCCAGGATGCGCATGCCCATCCGGCGGCAGCCGTCGACCAGTATGCCGAACGGATCGCTCGTGCCCAGCCACGCGCTGCGATGGTGAAGCGGCACATTGGTCGGGTAATACGCGACGATCCCGCCGGCGCTCAAGGTTGCGGCATCCGCGTGCAGACGACGGAAGTAGTCGAGCCAGAACGCCGGATCGAAATGTCCCGGATCGTTTTCGACGAGCGTCAATTGCACCCAGCGCATCGGCGTGTCGAACCAGCTGCCTGGCTCCTCTCGCTCGAGCGTTGCCGGTTTCGGGCGAGAATCGTGAATCGGCATTGTCCGAAATGGATCAGTCGAGGCCAGCGTTCCGGCGCCAATGGAGACCTGGAGAAAGTCTCGCCGTGACAGTGATCGTGACATCGGCGGTAGACTAACTCACCTTGTGGCTTCTCCGTCGACTTCGGCCCAAACCGGAAAATCACGCGTCAATGATCAGAGGAGACGCGCCATGCTGAGAGCCTCCCTACCGATCGCGGTGCTGCTCGCCGTTCGACCGATGGTGGCGCAGGACCCGCATCAACACGGCGATGCCGGAAAGTTCGGCGTCGTGACCTTTGCCACTTCCTGCAGCCCCGATGCGCAGCCAAGCTTCACGCGCGGCGTCACGCTGCTCCATTCGTTCGAGTTCGGTGCAGCCATCGAAGGCTTCACCCAGGCGGCGCACAAGGATCCCGGGTGCGGTATCGCCTGGTGGGGTCAGGCGCTGGCGCAATGGGGAAATCCATTTGCCGCCGGCATCAAACCAGTCACGCAGCTGCAGCCTGGCGCCGAGGCGGTCGAGCGAGCGCGCGTCGCGGGCGCGAAGACCGAACGCGAACGGGGATACATCGAGGCAGTCGCCAAGCTCTACGACAACATGGCCGCGGTCGATCAGCGCACCCGCATGATCGCCTACCGTGACGCGATGGAACGCGTATCTGCCAGCTACTCCGACGACAGCGAGGCGTCCGCGTTCTATGCGCTCGCGTTGGCGGCCAGTGCAGATCCGGCGGACAAGACATATGCCGCACAGCTCAAGGCAGGAGCCATCCTCGAAAAACTGTGGCAAGCGCAGCCGGAGCACCCCGGGCTGGCACACTACATCATTCACAGCTACGACGTGCCGTCGCTCGCGTCACACGCGGTCGACGCGGCGCGCCGCTACGGCAAGATCGCGCCCGACGCGCCGCACGCGCTCCACATGCCGTCGCACACCTTTACCCGCCTCGGCTACTGGCAGGAGTCGATCGATACGAACGTTCTCTCCGCCGCCGCGGCGCGGCGGAACGGCAGCATCCCGGAAGAACTCCACGCCATGGATTATCAGGCCTATGCCTATCTGCAGACGGCACAGGACCGGCAAGCGCGTGGAGTGCTGGAGGAGTCCGGAACGATCGGGGCGCGGCTCGATCCGACTTCGAACACGTCGGCGGCGCCTGGTGTCTCCGGCGTGTTTGCGCTGGCCGCGATACCCGCCCGATATGCCCTCGAGCGCGGCGCCTGGAGCGATGCCGCCCGGCTCGAGCCGCGCGAAACGAAGTTCCTGCACGCCGACGCGATGACCTGGTTCGCGCGCGCGCTTGGCGCCGCCCGCGCCGGCGACGCCGCCACCGCTCGCGCGGCTGTCGATGCGCTCCAGAGGATTGCTGACCGGTTGAGCACGGCGGGTGAGCGCTACTGGAATGAACAGGTATCGATCCAGGTGCTCGACGCCTCGGCGTGGCTCGCGCTCGCCGAGGGACGCGAGGCCGAGGCGGTGCAGACCATGAGGTCGGCCGCCGATCGGGAGGACCGCACCGAGAAGAACGCGATCACGCCAGGGCCACTGGCGCCCGCCCGCGAACTGCTCGGCGAAATGCTCCTGCAACTGAAACGGCCGAAGGAAGCGCTCATCGAGTTCGAGAAGACCATGGCGAAGGAGCCCAATCGCTTCAGGGCCCTCTCCGGTGCGGCCAATGCCGCGCTGGCGTCAGGCGATCGCACGAAAGCACGGCAATACGCGAAGCAGTTGATCGCAATCTGCGCCAAGGCCGACAGCCCCGGACGGCCTGAGCTGGCGCGTGCGCGTACGCTCGCCAACGACGGTTCGCAGTAGCAGCGCTCGCCGTTACAGCGCCGGTTGTTCGGTTGCGAGGCGGATCAGCTGCTGAAAGCGCGGATGGTCACGCAGCGTTTCGAACTCAGGCTCGATTGCCGCGCGTGTTGCCGTGAACGCCCGCTGCTGCGACAGCGCACGCTCGAGAAACGCCAGCGCGCGTTCCGCATCGCCGAGGAGCGCATGCACCGAGGCGGCGTAATAGCGCGTGAACGGATCGTCGGCCCCGAGGCGCACGCGGCGTTCGAAGCTCTCGATCGCCATCTCGAAGACGGCATTCGCCTTGGCCGACTCGCCGAGCCGCAGGTATGAAGCTCCCAGCCGGGTGTTGAGCTCCACGAGAATCCGCTGTCTCAACGGATGCTCGGTGCGAACGAGGAAATCGAGCTCCCGCTGGAAATGATCGACCGCTTCGTCGTGGCGTCCCTGCAGCGCCGCGAGATGACCGGCGCGCATGTAGCCGCCGGCGATGAACAGTCCCTCGCGTCCCGACAGGAACGCCTCCTGGAGGGCCATGCCTCGCGCCGCCGCCGCCTCACCGCGTTCGAACGCGCGCATCAGCGCGGCGCAATGCGCCAGCTGCAGCCAGTACCAGCCGGCATTCGGGTTCTTCTCGAGTGCCCGTTGGAGCCAGTCGGCAGCGTCGCGAAACCGCGCGTAGTTGATGAAGAGGGCGCGTCCCATCGGCGCCGTATATCGCTCGCGTCCTCGGGGTCCAGGGCCAGCGCCCGCCGCAGCGCGGGCATGCCTTCGCCGTCCTGGCCGAGGATATTCAGCGTCCACGCCCAGCTCGCGCCAGGCTCGCGCGGACTGCGGCTGAAGCTCGGTCCCGCGCCGGAGCGACTGCAGCGCACGCACGTGCAATTCCGGCATCGACAGGTAGTCGCGCCTTCGTCGAATACGCGACGCCGAGCTCGATGTGCGCGCGCGCGTACGATGGATCCAGCGCCACGGCTCGTTCGAACAGCGTCACCGCGCGATCGAGCGTCTCGAATGTTTCGCCGCTGGCGATTCAGCAGTCCGCGCGAGAACGCCTCGTACGCGCTGATGACTTCCGTCTCCGGCAATGCGCTGGCCGGCGTCGCCACCGCGCGCAGCGAACTGGCGAGCTCGCGGACCAGCCGATCCTGCACCTCGAAAATCGCGGTCAGCGTTCCGTCGACCTTCACTGATCGCACGAGCTGTCCGGTCGCCACATCGGTCAGCGACGCCGTTACCCGAAGCGCGTCACCCGCGCGTTGAAATCCGCCGCTCACGAGCCAGCGCACCTCGAGTTGCGCGGGCCGCGCGCAGGAACAGCCGGTCGTCGCGGCTCGCCGCGTCTGCTGCCGCAGGGTCTTCAGCGATTTCGCAAGATGCGCTCGCGCGGAATGACGGTCACGCCTTCCAGCTGCGCCGCGTCGGCGGTCAGCGTCTCGGCAATTCCGGCGCCCACCCAGTCATCGTCGGCACTCCCCGAGATGTTCGACGAAGCCGCGCGACGACCACGGTGCTGCTGTGACTTGGCGCGCTGGTTCGGCGCTCAGGCCTTCGCCGGTTCGAATTGCCGCGAGCGCCTGACGCAGCCCGACAGCGGTCTGAAGCCGATCGTCGCGCGATCGCGCGCGAGCATTCGCCGGACCAGCCGTTCGAGCGCCGGCAGCCGGGGATCGCGTGATGAATCCGGGAATGACGGCGGCGTCGCCGGTAAGGACGACTCGAGTACTCTGCGCCGCGTTGTCTCCGCGGAAGGGACGCTGACCGGCGACGGCCTCGTACAGCATCACCCCGAGCGAGAACAGATCCGCGCGCACGTCCGCGTCACGTCCGGTCATCTGTTCCGGCGCCGCATACGGCACCGTGCCGGCGAATCCGGTCGTGAGCTCGCGGCACCTCCGCCGTCCGCGTCGGAGCGTCGGGCGAGGGCGCGATCGCGGCGCGGCGCTGGGCGACGCCGAAGTCGAGGACCTTCACCCGTCCGGCCGGTGTGACCATGACGTTGGCCGGCTTGAGGTCGCGGTGAACGATCCCTTGGCGCTCGGCCTCCTCGATGGCATCCGCAATCTGCTCGAAGATGTCGAGGATGGTATCGAGGTCCAGATCGACCCGCCTGCATCATCGCGTGAAGCGTGGTCCCCTCGACGAATTCCATTGCGATGTAGTCCAGCGGCTGGCCTTCGTGTTTGCCCTGGCCAATCTCGTAGACCACCGCAATGTGCGGATGGTTGAGCGCTGAGGCCGCTCGAGCTTCCGCCAGCAGTCGCTGGGTGCCACCGTCGCTGTCGTCGTCGGCGCGGAGGGTCTTCAGCGCGACGATCCGGCGCAACCGGAGATCTTCGGCCCGATAGACGTCTCCCATGCCGCCCGATCCCAGGCGTTCGACCACACGGTAGTGGGCCAGCGTGTTGCCAATCAATGCGTCCGCTGACATAGGGGTTGATCCCATTGTCCTCCAACCCCAGAACGGGGACACTCACACTTTCTCGATACCCTGACAACAGAACGGGTGACCGTCACCGTTTCCTTTGCCGTGAGCCGCGCTCCCGGACGGGTGGACGAAGGTGTAAACTCACCCGATCAACCGCAAGGAGGACCCGATGGCTCAGACATCCGCAGCGCCAGCCGCGACCTCGCGGACGCTGAAACAGCAATTCATGGACGTCTATACCAAGGAGCACGCGACCACACTGAAGGTACTCAACGCGTTTCCCGCGGACAAGGCATCATTCAAGCCACACGAACGCTCGAACTCCGCGCTCAATCTCGCGTGGACGTTCGTAATCGAAAACAAGATGGCCGAAGCCGCGCTGCGCGGGCCGCTCACCTTCGACGGCGAATTCCCTCCGGTCCCTCCGACCTTCGCGGAAGTCGTGAACGCTTATCAAGCCACGACCCGGGCGTTCCTGGACACGCTCGACGAGACGCCGGACTCGCGGCTTC
This sequence comes from uncultured Acidobacteriota bacterium, assembly GCA_963755695.1. Taxonomy (GTDB): domain Bacteria; phylum Acidobacteriota; class Vicinamibacteria; order Vicinamibacterales; family 2-12-FULL-66-21; genus QHWT01. Next base: position 434,689 of record CAVWLB010000001.1, read on the forward strand.
GCGAGACCATCCAGTTTTTCACCGGCCCGAAGCAGATGGGAGACTTTCCGGTGAGCGAAGTGCTCTGGCTGATGTTGATGGATTCGGTCCATCACCGCGGACAGATGTCGGTCTATTTGCGGATGGTGGGCGGCAAGGTTCCGTCGATTTACGGACCGACCGCGGACGAACCCTGGATGTGATTTCAGCGCAGCCGCATCGGCTGTCCCCCGGCGTCCTTGCTTCTCTGTGCGGCATCGAGGAACGCGATCAGCTCCAGCGTTTCCTCGTTGGCGACCGGCAAGGCGCCGGTCGTAAAGAACTTTACGAGGTCGCGCGCCAGCGGCACACGTCCCGCCTCCGGGACGATCATGTGCGAGGTCTGACCGTCCGGATTCTTGCGAAAGACGACCGCGCCGTAATCCGCGTACGGCCGCAGCGCGCGCATCGACCCGATGCGGCCGTCCTTCCATCGGCAGGTCACTTCGTCGGCGTCCGGCGCCGCTACGCGAGTGACCACCTCGCATCCCCTCCCAAGCAGCGTGTACAACATCTCGGCTTCGTGAACGGCATACCATGACAGATCGAGTTGGTGATGTTCTTCGAGTGGTCCCGGTCCCCAGACAGTTGCGCCAGCCAGGTCGGGCGTCTTCAGCGCCGCCACGCCATACCGCAGGGTGGACGTGCTGAACCACCCGACGCCCGCCTCCTTCGCGACCCGCGCGATCTCACGCGCGTCCTCGAGCGTCGACGCGAGCGGCTTGTCGATGAACAATCGCTTCCGTGCCGCGACGATCTCGCGGACCTGCGCCAGGTGCACGCGCCCGTCGACGCTCGTCAGCAGCACGCCGTCCACGCGGTCGCAGAGCTCGGCGATGGTTGCCACGATCTCGACGCCGTATTTCTCCTGCAGCGTCCTGGTGAAACGATCGATCCGATCGCGGCTGGAAGGAAGGTCGGGACTGCCGCCTCTGAACGCCGCGACGATGCGGGCGCCGGGGACGTGATCGGGAGACGCGGCGTCGTTGAACAGGCTCGCAAAGTCCAGTACGTGCGAGGTGTCCGTTCCGACCAGGCCAAGCTTCAGATCTGCCGCGTAGGTCGCCGTCGACACGCTCAACCACACGACAACCAACAGCGTCTGCCGCTTCATCATGGCGTAATCGTAAACGAGACTCTCCGCCAGAACTCCATCGTGCCGCGCGTGACCCGCTGAGGTCCCGGTCCCTCGCACACATCTTCGAGAAGGCACCGCTGCAGCGCCCTCCCCTCGGCCGGCAGGCCGAGTGCTGACAGGGACTCCATGATTCTGGTCAGCCGGAGGTGATTGTGATTGCCAGGATGCAGCCAATTGGCCGCGCGATCAGGAAATCGCACCGGATCGATCTCGATTCGGTCGGCGCCAACTGACGCTGCGGCCTGACGGAGTCCGTAGAACGCCAGCATCCGATCGAGTGAGCGTCGCAGTCGAGTCCGGAGCGCTGGGTTCGTGTCGAATGCCGCGACCGTGTCGCGCGTGACCAGCGGTGCGAACGGATTCACGCCACTCGGCTGCACGGTTGGAAACATCCACTGAATGTAGTCGTGCACCGCCTCCAGCCGCTCGTCAGACCACGACCAGAGCTCTTCGAGCGTGCGGTGCTGGTTGTCGAAGCCGCCCGAATAGAAGGCGACGACTGCGTCGGCAGGCATGATGACGGACACCTTGACTATAGGATAATTGGCGAATCTAGATGACCCGGAATCCCTGGACCGCTCCGACGCGCACTACGCGATCCATTCACATCCCGGTCGCGCGCGCCCCGCAGTTGCTGGTGCCGGGTCAGGTCGTCGAAAGCCCTGAAACGCACCTGCAATATCGGATCGAAAGGCTGCTCGGCGAAGGAGGATTCGGCCAGGTCTATCTGGCTCGTCGGCTCGGGCGATCGGATCGGTGCCCGCGACGGTTTGCATCAAGGTCAGCGCGCGCATCGACGGATGGCTCCGGGAGGCGTATTTCGGTCAGCTGCTCGACGGTCATCCACGGGCGATCCGCGTGTTCGACATGTTCCCGCTGATGCGCGCCGACGGCCGCGTCCTGTACTATCTCGCGCTCGAATACGCACAGCACGGCGACCTGCGGGCGTTCCTGCACGGCGCCGAAAAGGGATGGTCGGAAGCGACCGTGCGTCGCGAGATCGCCGGCATTCTCGAAGTGCTTCGCAAGCTGCATCGCGGCCAGTTGCTGCACCGGGATCTCACGCCCTTGAACGTCTTCGTCTGTGAAGGGCCGCGGCTCAAGCTCGGAGACTTCGGCATCGTCCGCCAGCAGAGCGATCGGCGCGGGATTACGGCGCACACGATGAACGCGATGACGGCGCCGAGCGATCTGCTCGACCGCACGGTGCCGAAGTGGCAGGCGCGAGACGACGTGTATCAGGTCGGCCAGCTGCTGGGGATGCTGGTGAGGGGCGACGCGAAGTCGCGCATTCGTCCGCACGACGTCCGGCAGCTTCGCTGCAGCGATCATCTGAAGGAGATCGTCTACCGATGCATCGGCGAGCGGCGGAAGCGCTATGAGAGCGCCGACGAGATGATCGACGCGCTACGAAATCCACCGGCGGAGCTGAAGACCGGCATACTGCGATCGCTGAAGGGGGTGCACCTGGCGTTCACCGGCATTCTCACCAAGCCGCGCCGCGACGCCGCCCGTGCGGCGAAACGCGCGGGGGCGATCGTGCACGGTGGCCCCTCGGCGCTCACGACGGTGGTGGTCCGCGGCCGGCCCAATGTCCAGCAGGCGGCGGGCCGCGACGCCGGCCTGAAGCTGATGGAAATCAAACGGCTCCGCGAAAAGGGACATCGGATCATCCTGCTCAGCGAGACACAGTTCTGGCGGCTCGCGGCTCAGCGGTGAGGATCGAAGACTTTCCAGTCATGTAACGCCCCATCGCCGGGCGTAACCCATCCACGAAATCGACAGCTCGAACGGTCGGGAACGCGCCGCGTAAAGTCGGCAGCGCAGTTGCTAGGCAGTTGGCGGGAGGCAGACCGGGATCGACTCCGCAGGGGTCAAGGAGGTTTCATGTCTGCGTTTCGGTTCATTCTTCTGGCCGGTATCCTCGCCCTGGCAACCGCGTGCGGGAGCAGCAATTCCGCCACACCTTCGTCGCCAACGCCAACGCCGCAACCGTCGACGAGCGGTTCAGCCGTCGCGATTCCAACCGGCGCGCGGAATCTCGGGCCTGGGTCCTACGTGCCCAACCCGATCACCGTCGCGGTGGGCACGGCGGTAACTTGGACGAACAACGACTCAATCGGGCATACGTCAACGAGCAATACGGGCGTGTTCAACTCCGGGACGATCGCTCCCGGCCAATCCTTCAGCTTCACGTTTCAAGCCGCGGGCACCTACCCGTATCATTGCACCTTCCACCCAGGGATGGTCGGTTCGGTCGTCGTTCAGTAGCGTCAGCAGCGCGGGATGAAAAATAGTCCTCTCTACAGCCAGGTCATCACCGTCCGCGATGCCCGTGCGCTGATTCCCTGACAGTCCTGCGTACAGATAGAGGCCGTCGTGGCTGGGAATCTGGGGTCGGATACCCATGTTCATTCTCTTTGAACATCAGGATCAGACCCCAAAGGTGTCATCCCGCCGCGCGTGCATCTTCGGAAAATCCTGGAGCCAATGTTCATGATTAGGACGTGCATTCCTCGCGTGCTCGTGTGTCTCGCGCTGACGGCGGTGTTCTCGAATCGCGCGGTCGCGCAGATCGACGCGCGGATGTTCCGGTATCCGGCGGTCTCACGCGATCAGATCGCGTTCGTCTACGCGGGCGACATCTGGCTCGCGCCGAAGGCGGGCGGTACCGCAGTGCGGCTCACTTCATCGCCGGGCGAAGAGTCGTTCCCCCGCTTCTCACCTGACGGCAGCAAGGTCGCCTATAGCGCCTCGTACGACGGCAACGTCGATGTCTTCGTCGTCTCGGTGGCAGGCGGGGAGCCGACGCGACTGACCCATCACCCGATGGCGGATCGCGTGGTCGGCTGGACGCCGGACGGCAAGCGCGTGCTGTTCGCGTCGAGCCGTGAAAGCGGACGTCAGCGCTACAACCAGTTCTTCACCGTCGGCCTCGACGGGGGCCTGCCGGAGAAACTGCCGATCCCTTACGGCGAGTTCGGCGACGTACTCGCCCGACGGAAAGCAGTTCGTCTACATGCCGATGTCGCAGGACTTCCGCAACTGGAAGCGCTATCGCGGCGGGTGGGCGCCCGACCTGATGCTGTTCGACCTGAAGACGTTCGCCACCAAGAACATCACCTCGAATCCCGCCAACGACGCGCAGCCGATGTGGCACGGCAACACCATCTATTTCATGTCGGACCGGGGGGCCAACGAACGCAACAACATCTGGGCGTACGACGTGACCAGCAGCCGCACCCGACAGGTGACCGATTTCGGCGACTTCGACATCACCTTCCCGTCTCTCGGTCCGGACGGTATCGTGTTTCAGGCGGGCGGTCGCTTGTACATGCTCGATTTGAATTCGGAGAAGGCGTCCGAAGTACCGGTGCGGGTCGTAACCGATGAAACGACGCTGCGGCCGCGGACCGCGGCGGTCGCCCCGTTGATCGGCAGCGCCTCGGTGTCTCCGACCGGCAAGCGCGCCGCGTTCGAAGCACGCGGAGACGTGTTCACGCGTGCCGGCGGAATTCGGCGCGGTCGTCAACGTGACGCGTTCATCGGGTGTGGCCGAGCGATACCCGCGCTGGTCGCCTGACGGCAAGACGCTCGCCTATTGGAGCGATCGCAGCGGCGAGTACGAGCTGACGCTGCGTCCCGCTGACGGAAATGGGACTGAGCGCAAGGTCACATCGCTCGGACCCGGGTTCCGCTATCCGCCGCAGTGGTCTCCCGACAGCAAGAAGCTGGCGTTCATCGATCAGGCGATGCGCATCCGGGTCGCAGACCTCGACGCCAGCAAGGTCACCGAAATCGATCAGAGCCCGGAGGGGCTTTCGCACGACGAACTCGAGAGGTTCGTGATTCGCTGGTCGCCCGATTCACGGTGGATCACTTACGCGCGCCCCACTGGCACGAACAACGGCATATTCCTTTACGACACGCGGGCCGGCAAGCGGCACCAGGTGACGACCGGATATTTGAACGACAGCCAACCGACGTTCGACCCGGAAGGAAAGTATCTGTACTACGCGTCGGATCGCGCGTTCGATCCCGTCTACGGCAGCTTCGACAACACCTGGACGTATCCCAATCCGACCAAGCTGGTCGTCGTCACGCTGCGGAAGGACCTCAAATCGCCGGTCGAGACGCGCAACGATTCAGAGGACGCCGCGCTCGACAGCAACAAGAAGCCCGAGGACGCGAAGAAGGACGACAAGAAGCAGGAGGAGGGCAACGACAAGGCCGACGAAAAGCCGACGCCTCCTCCCAACGTGGATATCGATCTCGACGGACTCGAAATCCGCGCGGTCGTGCTGCCGCCGAAGGCCGGCATCTACGCGGACCTGACGGCGATCAAAGGCAAGCTGCTGTATCGCCGTCCGCCCCGGGCGGGCTCCGGCGAGGAGAAAAGTCCGGTCGTGTTCTTCGATCTCGCCGAGCGCGAGGAGAAAACGGTGGTCGAGGACGCGAACGACTTCGAGGCCACGGCCGATGGCAAGAAGCTGCTGGTGGTGAGCAAGGACAAGTACGCGATTGTCGAGATCAAACCCAACCAGAAGCTGGACAAGCCGATGAGCACCACCGACATGGAAGCGCCGGTCGATCCCCGCGCCGAATGGCGTCAGCTGTTCGCCGACGCGTTCCGCTTCGAGCGGGATTTCTTTTACGACCCGGGGATGCACGGCGTCGACTGGCGGGCCTGCGTCAGCGGTACGGCAAGCTGCTGGAGGATGCGGTCACCCGATGGGACGTCGACTTCGTGCTGGGTGAATTCATAGGCGAGCTGAACGCCTCGCACACCTACCACGGTGGCGGAGATACCGAGCAGGCGCCGAAGCGGACGGTCGGGATGCTCGGCGTCGACTGGGAACTGGCCAATAGCGCGTATCGCATCAAGCGGATCGTGCGCGGCGGCCCGTGGGACGCTCCGGTGCGTTCGCCGCTCGATGACCCTGGCGTGGTGGTGAAGGAAGGGGAATACGTGCTGGCGGTCAACGGCGTCCCGCTCGACATTAAAGCGGATCCCTGGGCGTCCTTCGAAGGCCTCGGCAACAAGACCGTGGTGCTGAGCGTGAACGCCGCGCCGTCGATCACCGGGGCACGGCAGGTCGTGGTCAAGTGCCTCGAGGACGAGACCGAGCTTCGGTTCGCGGCCTGGATCGAGGAGCGGCGGCAGATTGTCGACAAGGCGACGAAAGGGAAAGTCGGCTACATCTACGTGCAGAGCACCGGCGTCGACGCGCAAAACGATCTGGTGCGCCAGTTCATGGCGCAGTGGAAGAAGGACGGTCTGGTCATCGACGAGCGCTGGAACAACGGAGGCCAGATCCCCGACCGGTTCATCGAGTTGCTGAACCGACCGATTCTCGCCTACTGGGCGATCCGCGAGGGCAAGGACCAGCAGTGGCCTCCCGTCGCGCATCGGGGGCCTCAGGTGATGTTGATCAACGGCTGGAGCGGATCTGGCGGCGACGCGTTTCCGGCATATTTCCGCCAGGCCGGTCTTGGTCCGCTGATCGGGGCGCGCACGTGGGGCGGCCTCATCGGAATCAGCGGCGCACCAGGTCTCGTGGACGGCGGAGCGGTCACCGTGCCGAGCTTCCGGATGTATGCCCCGAACGGCGAATGGTTTGCCGAAGGCCACGGCGTCGATCCCGACATCACCGTCAACGAGGATCCAACCGCGCTCGCGAAGGGAAGCGACCCTCAGCTCGATCGTGCGATAGCGGAAGTGATGGACCGGCTGGCGAAGATGCCGCCGGCGCCGGCGCGCCCGCCGTACGAGAAGCGGATTCCACGTTCGAGCGGCAGCGGGGGACTCTGATCCGCGCTGCTCGCGCGCGGCGCCAACCCGTCAAGCCGCGCCAAGAATGGCCGGACCGCGGCGGGCCAGACCGGCAATTCAAAGGCCGCAGGCGACCTGTCGCGGGTGATCGAAGAGGCTATCGCTGCGCGAAATCAACGTAACCGTCGCTGATGGTGTCGTCGGGCCGAGCGCCGAACAGCGCGAGAAGCTCTGCGATCACCGCCGCCTTGTCACGCGCGTCGCGCCGCGACCACGTCCGCGACTTCACCTCGACGAAGTAGCCGTCAGCTGACGGGGTCGATCAGTCGATCGAGGTGCACGTAGAACTCGACGCCGCGGTAGACCACCAGCCACCGTCGCCGTTCTTTCTCGACCACGTGTTCGGCCGCCGGACGGAAGTACTCGCGGTAGAAGCGCGCGGAGTGCGCGGCGGGCGCGAGGTAGCGCGAACGGAACAGCAGCACGTGCGCCGAATCGATCTTCGTGAGTGCGTCCGGTCAGGGTGAGCCGGGCGCGGGCTCCGGTCACGCTGCCCGTTCTCGTCGAGGAACTCGTCCTCGCGATAGCGCAGCCAGCCCTGGTCGGGATCGTCGAACGACCAGTAGGTATCGAACTGGTGATAGTGGCTGCCGCGGATCGACGGTCAGTTCGTCCGCGGCGATCACCGTCAGGACCTGTTCGGCTGCCGGAATCCGCGCCTTCACCTGTACCTCGAAGCTCTCCTGCTCGACCGCGCCGCCGACGGCGACCAGCTTCTGCAGCACGCTGACTTCGCGGCTCGCGAGGAACGCGTCGATCCGCGTCGCGTGTTCGCGCGCCGCCTCGCGCAACGCCGCCTCGTCGAGCGTCAGCAGCTGGCGGTCGCGCATCAGCCAGCGGCCGTTGCACATCACGTCGACGACGTCGGTGGACTTCGACGCGTAGACGATTTGCGCGTAGATGCCGTCGGGATCGCGGTCGAACGCGGGGACGTTGTGGAGCGGCGATCGAGGTCGAGGACGATCAGGTCGGCGCGTTTGCCGGGTTCGAGCGAGCCGGTCAGGTGATCCAGGTGCAGCGCGCGCGCGCCCAGGCGCGTCGCCATCGCCAGCGCGTCGCGCGCCGGCAGCGCCGTCGGATCGCCGCTGATCCCTTTGGCGAGCAGCGCCGCCAGCCGCGTCTCCTCGAACATGTCGAGGTCGTTGTTCGAGGCCGGGCCGTCGGTGCCGATGCCGACGTCGACGCCGAGCTCCAGCATCTTCGCGACCGGCGCGACGCCGGCGCCGAGCTTCAGGTTGCTCGTCGGATTGTGCGCCACGCCGGCGTTGAAATTCTTCAGCGCGCGGATCTCGCCCTCGTCGACGTGGACGCAGTGCGCGGCGAGCACCTTCGCGTCGAACAGTCCCTGCTTCTTGACCCACGGCACGACCGGCATGCCGTGTCAGTCGCCGCGATTCGTCGACCTCGAGCGCGTTTCGGCGAGGTGGGTGTGCAGCGGCACGTCGAATTCGACCGCGAGCTCCGCGCAGGCGCGCAGGATCTCCGGCGTGCAGGTGTACGGCGCGTGCGGCGCCGGCGCCGGGCACGATCAGCGGATGGCCGCGCCAGCGGCTCGATGAAATCGCGCGCGCGGGCCAGCGAGTCCTCGTAGCTGGTCGCGTCGGGCGTCGGGAAGCGCAGCACCGTCTGCCCGCACAGCGCGCGCATGCCGGCGGCGGCCGTCGCCTCGGCGACCGCCTCTTCGAAGTAGTACATGTCGGCGAAGCAGGTCACGCCGGAGCGGATCATCTCGGCGCAGCCGAGCGCGGTGCCGAGCCGGACGAAGTCCGGGCTCACGAACTCGCGCTCGACCGGCATCATGTAGCCCATCAGCCAGACGTCGAGCCGCAGATCGTCGGCCAGCCCGCGCAGCAGCGTCATCGGCACGTGCGTATGCGCGTTGACCAGGCCCGGCATCACGACGCGTCCGCCGCAGTCGAATGCGCTCCGCGGCCTCGTAGGCCGCCGCGGCCGGTCCGACGGCGACGATGCCGTCGCCATCGATGGCAACGCTGCCGGACTCGTGGATGGTGAAGCGATCGTCCATGGTCAGGACGAGCGCGTCGGCAAGCACAACGTCACACCGTATCGGCATCTTCGCAGCACTCTAGCACCCAGTCGCGCTGGATTGGGACCAGTAGTTCGATCGTCTCGCGGCGGCCTCTGCCGCGACTGGTCGGCCGCTCCTGCAAGCGTGCATAATGTCGCGTCATGGACCGGCGCGCCTTTCTGAAAGCGACGCTCGCGGCAGGGCTCTCACCACGCTTCTCGCCTGCCGCACAATCACAGGACCGCATGTTCGTCTCGCTCAATTCGTCACTGACGCGGCGGATGGAGTGGCCCGAATTCGCGCGGCTGGCCGCGACTACCGGATACGGCGGCGTGGACGTCGACCTTGGTGCCGCGAGCGTGCAGGGCGGACCTGCCACGCGAATGCTCCTCAATTCCCTGAAGATCAAGCCCGGGTCCATCGGCCTGCCGGTGGCCTTCGCCGGTGACGATGCGGCCTACCAATCGGGACTGGCGAAGCTCGAAAGTCTGGCAACGTTTGCCGCGGTCATCGGCTGCCCGCGGATGGTTGCGGTGCTGCCACCGGCGAGCGCGACACCGAAGGCTGAATTTCGCGCGCTCCTGAAGTCACGACTGACCGCGATCGCGAAGATCCTGGAGTCGAAGACTGTGCGGCTCGGGCTCGAGTTCCTCGGCCCGCTGCACTTTCGTGCGCGTCAGCCCCACGAGTTCATCTGGCGGATGCCGGAGGCGCTCGAGTTCAGCACCGAATGCGGACCCAACGTCGGCCTGCTGCTCGACGCGTGGCACTGGCATCACGCCGGCGCCACCGCTTCAGACATCGTCGCGGCAGGGAAATCGCGCATCGTCCACATCCATGTGTCTGACGCGAAGGCGCAGCCTGCCGAGGAGGTTCGCGACAATCAACGGCTGATGCCGGGTGAAGGGGTAATCGATCTGGTCGGGTTTTTCCAGGCGCTGAAGAAGATCGATTACACCGATGGGGTGAGCCCGGAACCGCTCGGCCGCGTCCCGGCGGACATGACGCCCGAAGAAGGCGCACGCCTGGGGCTGACGACCACGCTGAGCGTCATGAAGAAAGCCGGCGTGATCTGAAAATGCAATTCAACCGTAGCCCAGCCGTTCGCGGCTGCAACAGCGAGGAATTCCGATGAAGCGATTGTCGCTCATGCTGGTCATGGCAGGAGTTCTCGGTGGAGACTTCCACCTGAGGGCGGACGCGGCGAGCGGCGCTGGCAGAAGGAGGTTGGACGCTGTGAATGGCGCCCGAGCCGTTCAGGAGACGCCCAGCCAGCGCGATGCGCGCATGGCATGGTGGCGTGACGCGCGGTTCGGCATGTTCATTCACTGGGGACTCTACGCCGTGCCGGCGGGCGAGTACCAAGGCAAGCGATCGAAGGAAATCGGTGAGTGGATCATGTCGTGGGCCAACATCCCGCGCGCGCAGTACGAGCAGTTCGCGCCGAAATTCGACCCGGAGAAGTTCAATGCCGCCGAGTGGGTGCGCACCGCGAAGGACGCCGGGATGAAATACCTGGTCATCACCTCGAAGCATCATGATGGTTTCTCGATGTTCGACAGCGCGGTCACCAACTACGACATCGTCGACGCGACGCCGTTCAAGAAAGATCCGATGCGTGCGCTGGCGGACGAATGCAAGCGTCAGGGACTGAAGTTCGCTTTCTACTACTCGATCATGGACTGGCATCACCCGTCGCAGTACGTCGACGCACCGGGCAAGGATCCCACGGCGGGTAACGGCCAGACCAAGATGCGCGAAGGACGCAAACAGGAATACGTCGAGTACATGAAGGCCCAGCTCAAAGAACTGGTGACGAAGTACGACCCGGCTGTGCTCTGGTTCGACGGCGAATGGGTCGACTGGTGGACGGAAGAAGACGGCCAGGATCTCTACAAGTACGTTCGCAGCCTGAAGCCGGACATTCTCATCAACAACCGGGTGGGCAAGGGTCGGAAGGGGATGGAGGGACTCAACAAGACCGATCGCGCGTATGCCGGTGATTTCGGCACACCGGAGCAGCAAATCCCTGTTTCCGGGCTTTCCGGCGTCGACTGGGAGAGCTGCATGACCATGAACGACACGTGGGGGTTCAAGTCATACGACGAGAACTGGAAGTCGTCTGAGCGTCTGATTCGCAACCTCGTCGACATCGTGTCGAAAGGCGGCAACTACCTGCTGAACGTCGGGCCGACACCGGAGGGCACGATTCCGGCTGCCAGCGTCGAGCGGCTCGCGGCGATGGGACAATGGATGAAAGTCAACGGCGAATCGATCTACGGCACCACGGCGAGTCCCTTCACGACGCAGCTCACCTGGGGACGGGCCACCCGGAAGGGAGACACGCTCTACCTGCACGTGTTCGACTGGCCGGCTGACGGCATCCTGAAGGCTCCGTCGATGGGCGGCGCGAAGCCTGCGAGTGCGTCACTCCTTGGAGGCGACGCCGGTCTGAAGATTGAGAACGCCGCGGATGGTTTTACGATCAAGCTGCCGACCACCCCGGTCAACTCAATCGCCTCGGTCGTCAAGGTGCAGATGTCGTACACGGCCCCTAGCACGATGATCAAAGAGCTCGAAGCGGCTGCAGATATCGTCTACCGCGCGATGACCCCAACGCCGCAGCAGCGGTGGCCGCTGCTCGACGAGCGCTGCGGCGCAGCCGTCTGGGTGAAGCACGAGAACCACACGCCGGTCGGCGCGTTCAAGGTGCGCGGCGGGCTCGTCTATCTCAACGATCTCCGGCAGCGCGAAGCCGATGTCGCTGGGGTCATTGCAGCCACGCGCGGGAATCACGGACAGTCGATCGCCTTTGCGGCGGCGCGCCACGGCTTTCACGCCACCGTCGTCGTGCCGCACGGCAACAGCATCGGGAAGAACAAGGCCATGCGCGCGCTTGGCGCCGAGCTCATCGAAGAGGGGCACGACTTCCAGGCGTCGCTGGAGGCCGCAGAACGGCTGGCCGGATCCAATGGCTGGCATATGGTGCCCTCGTTTCATCCGCTACTCGTCCGCGGCGTTGCCACCTACTCGCTCGAACTCTTTCGGGCGGCGCCAGACCTCGATACCTTGTATGTTCCGATCGGTCTCGGATCGGGAATCTGCGGAGCGATCGCGGCGAGAGATGCCCTCGACCGCCGCACGAAAATCGTTGGTGTCGTCGCTGCCGCCGCCCCTGCGTACGCCAGGTCGCTCGCACTCGGACGACTGGTCTCGCACGACGCGACGACAAGGATCGCGGACGGGATGGCCTGTCGCACGCCGGTGATGGAGGCGCTCGACCTCATTCGCGCGGGCGTCGAACGCGTCGTAGAGGTGACCGACGCTCAGATCGAAGACGCCATGCGCGCCATCTACGACGACACCCACAACGTGGCGGAAGGCGCAGCGGCCTCCGGACTCGCAGCGCTCCTGAGGGAGCGCGCCCGTGTACGCGGACGATCCGTTGGAATCGTCCTTACCGGCGCCAACGTGGACGCCGATCTCTTCACTCGGGCCCTGACCGGATCTGTGGCACGATCGTCCGCGTAACGCGGGTGCGGCGCAAACTTCTGCTTGGGCTTATTGTCGGGCTGGCCGTTATTGCGGCCGGCGTCTATTTCTTCGCGAACCGCGTACTCGGATCGGATCTCGTCCGCTCCACGCTCGAGCAGCAGCTCTCGACCCGTTTCGGCCAGCCGGTCCACATCCGCTCGGTCGCTGCGTCCTTGTTCCCTCGCGTGGCCGTCAATCTCCGCGGCGTGACGGTTGGGGAATCCGCGGCCGTACAGCTGGGTGACCTGCGGGTGGTCACCGGCCTTCGCGGCCTGTTCTCCCGTACGATCGAGGACGCGGAGGTCGTTGTCTCCCGCAGCCGTCTATCCCTTCCGCTGCCGTTCTCGCTCGTGCCTGCGCCCGCTCCGAACGCGCCGGCTTCCTCCGGCCCCGGGTTCACTGTCACGTCAATCCGCGTCATTTCCTTCCGCGACATCGATGTGGCCGCGGGGAATCAGGCCGTGCGGATCAATCTCGACGCTTCCGTCGACGGCGATCGGCTCGACATCACACGATTGACGATGAACGGCAAGAGGACGAAAGTCGAAGCGCACGGCGCGCTGACCAGCGTCGCCTCACTCCAGGGGACCGTGGAGGCGAAAGCGGAGCCGCTCGATCTCGACGAAACCATCGCCATCGTCTCGGCGTTTACCGCCCCGGCAGGGCTGACGCCTGCGCGTGGTTCGGCGCGACCAAGAGGTCAGGTGTCGAGGCCCACTCAGCCACTCCCGCAGGATCCGAAGACGCGATCGAGCGAGACGATCCCGATGCACATCGTCGCGAAGATTGCTGCGCCGAGCGGTCAGTTTGGAGCCTATGCCTTTCGTGATTTCTCCTCGTCGATCGATCTGATTCCCGGACGTGTGTCGCTCTCGCCGGTGTCGGTGAGGACCTTCGACGGCAAATTTCAGGGTCGGGTGGACGTTGACACGTCCGGCGCGGTGCCGCGGATGCGATTGAACGGGCGCGTCGAGGGGTTGAACGTGGCCGATGCCATGAAGGCAAGCGGGTCGCCGGGTGGGATCACGGGAAAGCTTGCCGGCGCCGTCAACCTCACGGCTGATGGCGCCGATGCTGCGCGGGTCATGCGCAGCGCGCGCGGAACGATTGACGCCGCGGTTACCGATGGCAGCATTCCGCACCTGGACATGGTGCGGACGATCGTGCTCGCATTCGGAAGGCCCTCCGGGGCGCCCCCGCAAGGATCGGGTTCAGCATTCTCCCGCCTTGCCGGCGCCTTCGCGCTCGCCAACGAGACCTTGACGTCCGACAACCTGTCGCTCGCCTCGCGCGATTTCGACATGCACGGCCGCGGCGTGCTGAACCTGGCGAGCAGCGGCGTGGACGCGCGCGCCGACGTGGCATTGTCGCCGGAGCTGACGGCGCAGGCGGGGACGGACCTTCGCCGCTACGCACAGGAGGACGGTCGGGTCATCGTGCCGGCCACCGTCGGGGGCACGCTGTCGAGCCCGCACGTATCGGTCGATGTCGCCGCTGCGATGCAGCGCGCGCTGGGCAACGAACTGAAGCGCCGAACCCGCACGCTCCTCGAAGGTCTGTTCAAGAAGAAGGGCGGAGGCTGACGCTCCTACCGGCACCCCAGCGCGCTCGAGGCCACGCGACGTACGATGCTGACGATGTCGTCGAGGGAGCTGGTGGCGAGCCGCATCCCTGACAGATGAAACCGCGGAGCGAGGTCGGTGCCGGCAATCCGGAAGGCCATCTCGATGCTCCGGTCCGGAAACCGCGTGACCCGCGTTCCGTCGAGCACCAGCGTCTGGTTGCACGCTATCAGTGAGAGGCCGTTTGCGAGGGGCACCAGCTGTTCGATGGTCATGAGACGCCTCCTGTCCAGAGCAGCGTAATCACAGCAAATTCAGCGCCATCATTTGCCTGCAGGGGGAAGCACCATATCGTCAGACCTGCAACGACAAATGTGCGAGTTCGAACAACACGGTCGCGAGGGCGGCATAGTCGTCGTCGCCCCGGCCGGACGCTACGAGAGCTGTGACGAGTTGGTGCACTGCCGCAGAGACTGGCGCCGGGGTTTCGTGCTCCGCCAGCGTCTGGCTGGCAATCCGGAGGTCTTTTGCATAGAGACGCGCGCGGAACCCAGGCTTGTAGTTGTTCTTCAACATCCGGTCGCCGTGCACCTCGAGTACCCGGCTGGCGGCGAATCCGCCGAGCAGCGCGTCGCGTACACGCGCGACATCCACGTCCGCCTTGCGCGCCAGCGCAAACGCCTCGCTGACCGCCGCGAGGGTTCCGCCAATCACCATCTGATTGCAGACCTTGCAGATCTGACCCGCGCCTGAATCGCCAATCCTGACCACGCGTTCGGGATTGCCCATCGCGTCGAGAAGCGGTCTGACCTCCGCAAAGGCGTCCTCGTCACCGCCAACCATAATCGACAGTGACGCGTTGACGGCGCCGATCTCACCGCCGCTGACGGGTGCATCCAGCATCCGCGCCCCACGCGTCTCCGCTGCCTCCGCCAGGCGACGGGCCGTTGCCGGCGCGATGCTGCTCATGTCGAATCAGGATGCTCCCGGGTTGCAGTCCGCTGAAGACCCCGTCGGGCCCTTCGAGCACGTGTTCGACGTCCGGGGAGTCGGGAAGCATGGTGATGATGCGGCGTGCGCGGCGCGCGACATCAGCCGGTGAAGCTGCCCGCTCCGCTCCGGCCGCGACCAGCTCGTCGACCGAGGCGCGACTCCGATTATGGACAACGAGGGGGGAACCCTTTGCCAGGACGTTCCTTGCCATGGGTTTGCCCATGACGCCCAGGCCGATGAAGCCGACGGACTCCTGCATGCGCATCAGTATATGGATACAATGGCGGTTCAGCTGTAGTGCGCCTTGCCGCCAAATCCGAGGGCGTTGGGTCCCCGCCCGGCGACCGAGCCGGAGTGTGAGGCGGAGCGCGTGCAAGGCGCGCACGGCACGCCTGCGAGGGAGCCGCGCGGGCGTAGGGGTCCCCGCAAGCGACCGAGCCATGGTGTGGGGCGGAGCGCGTGCAAGGCGCGCACGGCGCGCCTGCGAGGGAGCGGCGCGGGGCGTAGGGGTCCCCGCAAGCGACCGAGCCATGGTGTGGGGCGGAGCGCGTGCAAGGCGCGCACGGCGCGCCTGCGAGGGAGCGGCGCGGGGCGTAGGGGTCCCCGCAAGCGACCGAGCCTTGGTGTGGGGGCGGAGCGCGTGCAAGGCGCGCACGGCGCGCCTGCGAGGGAGCGGCGCGGGGCGTAGGGGTCCCCGCAAGCGACCGAGCCGGGGTGTGGGGCGGAGCCCCACGTAAATAAGGAGTGATGATGCCGACGAGCCGATCTGACGAGTTCTCCCGCCGATCTTTCCTCCGAAGTACCGCGACGTTCGGAGCCGCCGCACTGGTCGCACCCTTTGTGCCTTCGACTCTGGCAGGAATCGAGGCCATGGCCGCGATGCAACAGGCAGCTGCAACGCAAAAGGATCCGCTGGCGGCCATGCGGGCCCAGATGGGGAGCGCGCCGATCCAGTCGACGCCGCTTGGCAGCGGTCTGGTCATGCTCTCCGGGCCCGGCGGCAACGTCGTCGTGCTGCACGGCTCTGAAGGAAAGATTGTCGTGGATTCCTTCCTGCAGCCTGCGTGGCAAAGCTTGAAGTCCACGCTGGACAAGCTTCCTGGCGGCACGATCAAGACATTGATCGATACGCACTGGCATTTCGATCACACGGACAACAACGCCAACTTTCACCAGGCCGGGGCAACCATCATCGCGCACGACAACACGAAGAAGCGAATGACCGAGTCGCACGATCTGCTCGGGATGCATTTCGCTCCATCGCCCGCCGCGGCGCTGCCGACCGAAACGTTCTCCGACAGGCAGCTGCTGCGCGCCAACGCGGAAGAGATTGCCATGTTTTACGTTCCTCCCGCTCATACAGACGGCGACGTCGTCGTGCAGTTCCGCAACGCGAACGTCGTCCACATGGGAGACGTGTTTTTCAACGGATCTTATCCATTCATCGATGCAAGCACCGGCGGGAACATCAATGGCATGGTCAACGGGGCTGAGCGCGCGCTGAAGATCATCAACTCGCGCACGAAGGTCGTCCCCGGACACGGGCCGCTCGGCGATCGCGCCGCGCTCGATCGCTACCGCACGATGTTGAGCACCGTCAGGGATACGGTGGGGAGGCTGAAGGGCTCAGGGCAATCGCTCGAGCAAGTGCAGGCCGCTAAGCCTACGGCGGACTTCGACGAGACGTGGGGCAAAGGGCGGATCACCCCGAAGGACTTCATCGCCCTCGTCTACAACACCTTGTAGCGCCAGCCACGGCGACCAGTCGTCACGTTCCGCCTGATCCCTGCTCACAACAGCCGTCGTCCATTGGGCGGCGGCTGCGGATTGGCAATGTCAATCGCTGCAGTACCAGCGTCTGGAGAGCAGGTTGGTCGACGGCTCGACAGGCTGTACCCTGGCTAGAAGCCAATCAGCGCGAAGAGTCCTGCGCCAGCAATGCCACCCACGATTGGCGCGATTACTGGAATCCAGCCGTACTGCCAGTCGGAGGAGCCTTTGCCGGCAATCGGCAGCACGGCGTGCGCGAGGCGTGGTCCGAGATCGCGTGCGGGGTTGATGGCGTAGCCGGTGGGACCGCCCAGCGACAGGCCGATGCCGAGCACCAGCACGCCCACGAGGAATGGTTGCAGGCCGCGGCTGAACACGTACGACAGGTTCAATTCGCCAGGACGCGCGAGCTCCTGCGCGTTAGCGGCGATCGCCAGGATCCCGAACAACAGCACGGCCGTGCCGATCACCTCGGTGATGAAGTTTGGCCCCGGCCGCAGGATCGCCGGCCCAGTCGAGAAGACACCGAGCTTTGCGGCGGGATCGGCGGTTCGTTCCCAATGCGGTAGGTAGGTGAGCCACACGAGCACCGCTCCTGCGAAGGCGCCAACCATCTGCGCGGCAATGTAGCCGGGCACCTGCGCCCACGAAAAGCTTCCAATCGTCGCAAGCGCGATGGTGACGGCCGGGTTCAGATGTGCTCCGCTGATGCGGCCGACAGCGTAGACCGCGACGGCGACTGCGACGCCCCATCCAGTGGTAATGACGATCCATCCGGACTGTTCACCCTTTGATTTGGTCAGCAGGACGTTGGCGACGACACCGTCTCCGAGCAGCACGAGCATCATCGTTCCGATGGCTTCAGCGATGTAGACTTTTGGCACGCCGCAGAGCCTATCTGCGACGATCGACAAAGGCAAGGGAATGAACCTGGTGATCGTGGTCGGCTTCGGTCCGCCCGGATCGCACGGGCATCAAGGCCGCGAGATTCGTCGAGGGCTTTCGAAGCCGCTTCACCGACCACGCACGATCATGCACCGGTCGTGCATGTTGAACGTGACGCTCGCGAAAAGGTGGAGCGGCAGCAGGCCATCCGAATCTGCTCCGTCCCGTTCCACGATGACGGCAGTGGAACTCGGAAGCGTCACGTTGCCGACGAGCAGCTTCGGTCCCATCACCGTCAGAGCTCGCGCCCTGCCTGTGACGCTGGTCAGCGAAACATCCCCTCGACCGCTCATGTGACCGGCATCTCTCACCGAGGCAAAGAGGACGAGCGAGTCCGAGCCGCTGTCCGGGATGAGGCCGAGGGATCGTGAGGCCCCGTCCTCCGTCACGCGGACCAGATACCGTCCAGCGACGTCGATTAGAGGAAGCGCATCGCGATGCCCACAGGCCGCGACGCCGGATCCGTCCCACGTGAAGCGGCGGTGCCGATAGTCGAGTGTATAGTTGAATCGCGACAAGAAGTCCTGTCCGAGGACTCCACCAATCTCCGATCCGATGGTTCGCAGTCTAGCGGCCGGGATGACCGATGCGAGGAGGAAATCGGCGCTCGCGCCCGCCACCACGACACGCTCCAGTCGTGCGACGTCATGCACCTCCGGACCTGCACTCGACACCACCTCCCCGCGAGCCACAACCGGTGCAGCCAGCTGGGCTGCCAGATCGTCAGCGATGATGGTTCGACCGGATCCGGTATCCAGCATGAAAATGAAAGGTCCGGCGCCGCCTATCGTTACTGGGACAGCGACTCCGCCTCGCTCATCAAAGGTCGGGAGGCGGAGCGCCGACCGATCGGCCCCGCTGACGACGAGCTGAGGGCAAGGGCCAAACCCGCTGACGAATGAGACAAACGCCGCGAATCCGGGCCACCGCAGATGCATGCCTGCCTCCGCCGTCAATGTGCCGGCGGGTGGCTGGCCGGGTCGTGATGGTCCGGTGACGAAGCCATGATGATGTTGTCGGAGACCTTGTGACGGGTCGTGTGATGTATGTCTTCGGCGATGTCCGGGTGGACCTCGGACGGCTGTGTGCCTTGCGCGGGGATTCTCCGATCCCGCTGGAGCCCAAGGCGTTCGACGTGCTTCGGTATCTGATCGAGCACCGCGATCGGGTGGTCACGAAAGACGAGCTCCTCGATGCCGTGTGGGCCGGCACATTCGTCACGCCCAACGCGCTCACGCGCGCCGTCGCACACCTCCGTCGGGCGCTGGGCGACGACGTGCACGACGCGAAATTCATCGAGACGATCTCAAAGCGGGGCTATCGGTTCATTGCGGACGTGACGGTGGTGTCGAGCGGCGCCGCCGATGCGGCAGCCATGGTGTCACCGTCGCCGGTCTCCGTCCCTCCTCCGGTCCCCGCTCCGAGGTGGAGTGGCGCGCGTCTGAGCGTCGTGGCGATTGCGCTTGCGATCATTGCCACGGTGGCGGCGGTCGCGTGGAAGAGCGGCGCAACCCGGGAGAACGGCACGCCGTCAATCCGCCGTGTCACGACGCGAAGCGGGTACAGCGGCACGCCGTCGCTGTCACCCGACGGTCCGCAGTGGTCTATGCCTCCGACACCACAGGGCGTCTGGAGCTCTACATCGTCGGTCTGGCGCCAGGTAGCGCCGAGATGACGCTCCCGAACGACGGAGGTCAGAACCGCGAGCCGGCATGGTCGCCCGACGGACAGTGGATCGCGTTTCACTCCGGAACGCGCGGGGGCATCTGGGTGGTGCAGTCGACCGGTGGCGTGCCGCGACAGGTCGTCGACTTCGGTTCCCATCCGGCGTGGTCTCCCGACAGCGTGCGTCTCGTCTTCACCTCCGACGCCGGGGGGATGACATCGCAGTCAATGTTGTGGACGGTGAGCCTCGATGGCAGCGACCCGCGCGAACTGACCCGGCTCGGCCAGTCGCCGGGCGGCCACCGCGCACCTGCGTGGTCGCACGACGGACGGCTGGTCGCGTTCGTCGTGTCGCAGGGCGGATGGACAAACGAAATCTGGACGATCGACGTCGCTCGGGCAATCACGCACCGTGTTGCCCTCGCACCGAACGGATCGAGTCCGTGCTTCGCGCCGGACGACCGTTCGGTTTACTGGGGCGGCTCCAACAAGGACGGCAACGGCCGGCTGTGGCGTCACGAGATTTCGGCGGACGGCGTTCCGATCGGAGACGAGGCCGTCGTACTGCCGCTTGGCGCGTCAATCATCGACGGCGTGACGATCGCTCCTTCGGGGACGATTGCGTTCGGCCTCGTCAACGAGGACAGCAACCTTTGGGCGGTCAACGTCGATCCACCGGCCGGGACTCGAACGAACCGGTCCGCTGGACTGACGATGTGGCGCGCAATACCGACATCGACTACTCGCGCGACGGCCGGATCGTTTACACGCAGATGGCGGTGGGGTTGGCGGTGTCGATCTTCGTGAGCCGCGACGATGGATCGGCCCGGGCGCCGCTGATTGCGGGCACGGACGCGTGGAACCCGCAGTGGGATCCGTCGATGAAGCGTGTGCTCATCGTTGGCGGTCCGAGCGGGCAGGGCGGGCTGGGCTGGCTGGACTTGGACACGCGGCGAACGACGACTCTTCCGATGAAGCTCGGCGACATGCGGCATCCTCGCCTGTCGCCTGACGGGCGTGAACTGGCCTTCCATGTGATCGAGCCGAACGGCGTCATGAATGTCTGGAGGCAGCCATTCGACGGTCCGCGAGTACAGCTGACGTCTGACACCGAAGCGATCTCGTACCCCCAGTGGAGTCCCGACGGCCGCTCGCTGGCAGTCGAGATCAAGCGCGGCGGTCACACGCACATCGGGGTCGTCGCCCGCACGGGCGGCCCGATCGAGCAGCTCACGTTCGAGCAAGGACAGAGCTGGCCGCGCTCGTGGGCGCCGGACAACGATCGCATCGCGTTTGCGGGCCTTCGCAACGGCGTCTGGAACGTCTATTCGGTCTCGCGCTCGACTCGCGCGGTGACGCCGCTCACCCATTTCACCTCGGCGAGCGGCTACGTTCGCGACCCCGCGTGGTCTCCCCGTGGCAATCGCATCGTCTTCGAACGCGCAATGCGGACAGGCGGGGTCTGGACAATCGCATCCGAGAACGCGCAGTAGCCGCGGCGGGCCTGCGGTTACCCGTTGACCCCGGCACCAATCGCGTAAACCGCGAACCGCAAACCCCGAACCGCGACCGTAAACCCCGAACCGTCAACCGCGAACTCAGGTTGTCCAGAAACCCGTAACCGATTCGATTCGGCCGTCGGATCCGAGCACGAAAACGTTGGAGCCTTGCCCGCGCGGTTGTCCGTCCGGGCCGATCGCGGTCCAGTCGGCGAGCACCGTCCCTTGACAATGGCGGGCCTTGCCGGCCTTTTGCAGCCGCACGCCGGGCATGAACCGCTGCGCCGCTGTGACGTGATGCGCCAGGTCGTCCAGGCCGTCGATGCAACTGAAACGATCTCGCACCCGGACGTCGGGCGTGACGATGCTCTCGAGCGTGCGCTGACGATTGGCCTGGTTCGGCTCCGCCCATGCCGCGAACCACGTCTCGACGGTCTGATCGACGTCGCGATGCGCTTCGTTGGCGACGACGTTGGCAAACAGCGAGAGCTGATAGCGCCACCCCTGGACGTGGTGGTCGCGGATTGCGGCATCGGCGAATTCGTGCCGCAAGTGAACGCGCGTGCTCCGGCCGGAGACGTCCAGGCGAATCGTGACGCGCGATTCTCCCGGCGGAATCGGCTTGCCGGAGGCGTAGCCGTAGGTAAAGACGATGCGGTCGGGTGGCGAGACCTCGACGACCTCGCCAGACGCCTCAACGGCGCCCGGATAACGAATCAGGACGCGCCCACCGGGACGCGCGTCGATTGTGGATCCGGCGCCCCACCAGGAGGCCCAGCGTTCGCCGTCGGTGAAATAGCGGAAGACGAGCTCGCGGGGGGCTGCAATGAGGATCGTGCGGTCGAGCGTGTGCGGAAGATCCATTACCTGCCCTTTCGTTTGCTGATGCGTTTCGGGGAGGCGCGCCCGGGCCGGGGTCCGCGCCTGGCGTGTTCGAGCTCCGCCTGGAGCTTCAACCGCCAGAGAGCGTCCGCCCACATGCGCTCGAGCGTTGCGGCGACGGGACCGAGCGCCTCGGGCCGCGCGCGGTAGAAGCGGTACCTGTGTTCGCGGCGGCACTCGACGAGACCGGCGTCGCTGAGCGCGCGCAACTGCAGCGAGACCGCGCCGAAGGAGACATCGGGCATGGCGGCATGAATCTCCCCGGCGGCAAGCTCGCGACGCCACACCAGCCGGAGGATCTCGCAGCGACGCGGGGACGCGATGGCGGCGAAGATGGCCGGAGCGGGCTGCACGGCATTAATTTAGATCAAACTAAAATGATATGTCAACCTCGAGTTGGAAGACCGGCGGAGATTTCGCCTGTCACGGATGCTCACGCAAGGGCGCCAAGGCGCAAAAGACGACGAGTGGGCGGCGGATTGCGCCTTCGCCGGCGCCCGCCTACGGCGGGCGTCGCGGAAGTCACCCGAGCTCCGAATACGAACGGCCCTGGTCGCGTGCGCCGCTCGTATTCGTAGCTCGGGCGACCTCCTGGCCGCGCGAAGCGCGGCGGCGAAGGCGGCAGCGCAGCCGCTTCTCCCCATGCGAGTGGTGTTGCAAGTGGGTCGTCACCCAACCAGGCGGACTCCCATTGTGCCTTCGCGCCCTGGCGCCCTTGCGTGAGAGTGTTTGTCAGTGACGACTTGGCGAGTCGCCGTGACAGCAGTAACGTAGTCACGCCTTTCACGTTTGAGGTGAGTTGCGCTGGACGAACGCGCGCCGTGAGATGGTAGGCGTTGGGTTCGAGGGTAGGGCAGGTCTAAAGACCCGCCCTACAAGTGACGGTGTAGGGCGCCTCTTTAGAGAGGCGCCCGGCGAAGCCGGGTCTAAGACCCGGCGTAAAAGTTAGGTGGCCCAGGTCATTCCGCTCTTGCTGAGCGGCAACGTGCGGATGCGTTTGCCCGTGGCGGCGAAGATCGCGTTGCAGACCGCCGGCAGCATGGCGGCAGCGCCGGCTCGCCGAGGCCGGTCGGCGGATTGTTGGTCTTCAGGAAGTGCACTTCGATCTCCGGCGGCGCCTGCGCGATCCGCGATGGGCTGGTACTCGTTGAAGTTGTTCTGCACCGCGTGTGCCGCCTTCGAACGTGATCTCCCACGCCATCAGGTGGCTGAGGCCGTCGATCACCGACGCCCTGCACCTGGTTGATCGCCATGCTCGGGTTGATGATCTGGCTGCCGATGTCGCCGGCGACCCAGACCTTGTTCACCTTGACGTGCGTTGCCGCGTCGACCGTGACCTCCGCGACTTCCGCGAAGTAGCCGCGATGGCGAATACTGGAACGCGACGCCCATGCCCGGTGCCGGCGGCCAGCTTCTGCGTGCCCCAGCCGACTTCTCGCGAACGAGCTTGAGCACGCCGGCCGCGCGCGCCGCGATCGAACCCGTCGCTGTCCTTGTCGGCTCTGCTTGCGCGGACCGGTGAGCAGGTCGAGCCGGAACTGCACCGGATCCTTCCCGGCCGCGTGCGCGAGCTCGTCGATGAACGACTGGAACACGCACGAGAAGGCGTTGCTGCCCGGCGCGCGCAGCGCCCCGGTCGGCACGCCGAGCGGCATCAGCGATGCCCCGAACGCGAAGTTCGTGCACGAAGCTGCGCCGGGAACTCGGGCGGCGCCGATAGCGGCCGACGGGGCGAACTGCTCGTCCCTCGCCGTAGGTCACGAAGTGATTCCGCCACGCGACGAGCTTGCCCGAGGCGTCGACGCCGCCCTTCAGGAAGTGGAACCCGCCGGGACGATAGTGATCGTGGTGCATGTCGTCTTCGCGCGTCCACAGCAGCTTGACCGGCGACGCCGACTGCCTTCGCGATCGCGGCCGCTTCGACCATGTAGTCGTTGGTGAGTCGCCGGCCGAATCCGCCGCCGGCTCGCATCAGGTGGATGGTGATGTCGCTCTTCCGGCATGCCGAGCGTCTTCGCGACGAGCTGACGGCCCGCCTGCGGCGTCTGCGTCGGCGCCCAGATCTCGAACTTGCCGTCCTTGAATTGCGCGGTGCAGTTCTGCGGCTCGAGCGGCGCGTGCGAGATGAACGGATAGGCGTATGCGCGCTTCGACGACCTTCGCCGCGCCGCTGCAGGGCGGTGTCGGCGTCGCCGTCTTCACGGATCGAGAACCCCGGCGCCTGCTTCGAGAGCTCGAGCGCCCGCTTGGCGAATTCCGCGCTGCTTTGCTGGCGGTCGGGCCTTCGTCCCACTGCACCTTCAGCTTGCGTTCTCGCGGTGCGCGCCTGCCACCAGCTGTCGGCGACGATCGCGACGCCGCTGTGCAGCCCGGTCAGTTCCTTGCGTGCCCTCGACCACGAAACGCATGGCGGACGCCGGGCAGCGCCTTGATCTCGTCGAGGTTGGCGCTGACCACCTTGCCGCCGAACACCGGGCACTTCTCGTACACCGCGCACAGCATGCCGGGCAGCGTGAAGTCGATGCTGAAGAGCGGCTTGCCGGTGACGATCGACGGGTTGTCGACGCCCGGCGTCGGCTTGCCGATGATCTTGTAGTCCTTCGGATCCTTCAGCGGCACCGTCGAGACATCCGGCGGCGGCAGCGTCGCCGCCTTGGCCGCGAGCGTCGCCGTAGGTGGCCGACTTGCTGGTTGCGCGATGGAGCGACCTGTCCTGACGCGGTCGTCACACTCCGTTTCCGGCACGCTCCAGGTCTGCGCGGCCGCTGCAACCAGCATCTGGCGCCCGGCAGCGCCGACCGGCGCAGCGGCTCCCAGTTGGTCGGCGTCGCGGTGCTGCCGCCGGCGTTCTGTCGGCCGTACCTTCTCGTCGAGGTCGGCCTGCTCGATCCTGACGTCCTTCCAGTCGACGTCGAGCTCCTCGGCGATGAGCATCGGCAGCGAGGTCTTGACGCCCTGGCCGATCTCCGGGTTCTTCGCCATGATCGTGACGATGCCGTCCGGCGTTGATCGTGATGAAGGCGATCGGCGAGAGCACCGGCGGCGGAGGCGCGCCCGGGGCCTGCGCGAACAGATCCGCGACCGGATCGAGATACGCGGCAATCATCAGGCCGCCGCCGGCGATGGCGGTGACGCGGAGGAACGAGCGGCGGTTCAGGACCATCGTGGTCATGGCACGTCCTCCTTACTCGATCGCCGGCCTTCCTGGCCGGCTCGCTGGTGGTGGTTCGGCTGCGCGACAAATCGGCCGCGCGGTGAATGGCTTGGCGGATGCGCAGGTAGGTGCCGCAGCGGCAGAGGTTGCCGTTCATCGCCTTGTCGATGTCGGCGTCGGTCGGCTCGCGGCTTCTGCGCCAGCAGCGCCGCCGCCGACATGATCTGGCCGGCCTGGCAGTAGCCGCACTGCGGGACGTCGATCTCCATGCCACGCGCGCTGCACGGGATGCGAGCCGTCGGCCGACAGGCCTTCGATAGTCGTGATCGGCGCGCCGACGGCGGCCGACACCGGCGTCTGGCACGAGCGCACCGGCTGGCCGCCCAGATGCACCGTGCAGGCGCCGCACTGGCCGATGCCGCAGCCGAACTTCGTGCCTTTGAGATTCAGGACGTCGCGCAGGACCCAGAGCAGCGGCATGTCCGCCGGGACGTCGACTGTGGTCGATTTGCCGTTGACGTTCAACGTATAGGCCATGGCCTCGCTCCATCCGCTCTTGATGCGGACGCTTCGGCGAGAAGCGCATTCAGCGCACGGCTCGCCGCAACAACTCGTCGCGCAGCCGTTCAGGCTGCCGTAGACCGACTAGTATAGAGCAACCACTGTGTACCGGAATCTCTACGTCCAGGTCCTCGTCGGCATCGCGCTCGGCGTCATCGTCGGCATCTTCTGGCCCGACAGCGGCGCGGCAATGCGGCCGCTCGGCGATGGATTCATCAAGCTGATCCGGATGCTCATCGCGCCGATCATCTTCACGACGATTGTCGTCGGCATTGCGCACATGGGTGAGATGAGGGAGGTCGGCCGTATCGGCTTGCGGGCCGTCATCTACTTCGAAGTGGTGTCGACGCTCGCCCTCTTGATCGGCCTGGTTGTCGTCAATGTGCTGCAGCCCGGCGCGGGATTGCACGTGACCGCGACGCCGGCCGACCTGCAGGCTGCCGCCGGATACGGCAGTCAGGCCGCGCAATCGCACGAGACGATCGCCGGCTTTTTCCTCAATTTGATTCCCACGACCGTGGTCGACGCGTTCGCCCGCGGCGACATCCTGCAAGTCCTCGTCGTTTCCACGCTGGCGGGAGTTGCGCTGCTCCGCCTCGGCGATCGCGTCAGGACGCTGGTCACGATTATCGACCAGGCGTCGCAGGTGCTCTTCGCGGTCATCGGCATCATCATGCGGCTCGCGCCGATCGGTGCGTTCGGTGCGATGGCATTCACGGTCGGCCGCTACGGCATTGGCTCGCTGCTGTCGCTGGGCAAGCTGATGGCCGGCGTCTACGTGACCTGTCTGCTGTTCGTGATCGTGGTGCTCGGCGGCATCCTGTGGATGTCGGGTCTCCGTCTCTTGCCGTTCCTCCGCTACATCGCAGAGGAATTGCTGATTGTGCTGGGCACCTCCTCTTCGGAGTCCGCGCTGCCGCGTCTCATGGCGAAGCTCGAACGTCTGGGCTGCAGCAAGTCGATCGTCGGCCTGGTCGTTCCCGCCGGCTATTCGTTCAATCTCGATGGCACCGCCATTTACATGACGATGGCGGCCGTGTTCGTGGCGCAGGCGAGCGGCGTGCAACTGTCGCTCTGGCAGCAGCTATCGATCCTGGCGGTGCTGATGGTGACATCGAAGGGGGCCGCCGGAGTGACTGGTAGCGGGTTCATCACGCTGGCCGCCACGCTGTCGGCGGTGCCCGCAATTCCTCCCGCCGGCCTCGCGCTTCTGGTCGGCGTCGATCGGTTCATGTCGGAAGTGCGCGCGCTCACCAACATCACCGGCAATGCCGTTGCCACGGTTGCGATCGCGCGCTGGGACAATGCCCTCGATCTAACCCGGGCGCGCGCCATCCTCGCGCATCCGGGAGCGGCGGCGCGTGAACTCGACGCGGCGGTGCAGGCTCATGGGCTCGCTGAAGGCTCAGCATCAGGGCCCAGGACTCAGGCGGCTCATAACCCTAGGTCCTGAAGCCGTGAGCCGCCCTGAGCCCTGAGACATGAGCCCTCAGCCAACGTAAGTCCTGAGCCGTGTACGAGCCAACGCCTTGGAGATATCGGCGGCGATCTCCGACGGGATTGACGCCAGCTCGCGGACGTAATCCCCCTCGCGTACTGCCAGCGGCACACCGTCACGATAGAGCAGGCGATTGCCGCCGGCCGTGCGGATGCGCTCGCCGCTGGTTATGATGCCGGCCAGGTTGAGAGGATCGGCGGTACTGATCGTGACTACCGCGCCGTCCGCATGCCTGCGGCGCACCTCGCGCAAACGCTCCACTCCGTCCGGCAGCGCGAACTGCTCGCCCGACATGCCGGAGACGAACCGTCCACCTCGAATTTCCCCGCGCGCCTCGAGCCGACGATAGATGCGCGTCAGCTCGCGCCAGGGTGCGGCGTTCGGCTCGCGTGCCAGCAGGCGCCGGAAGACGATCCCGTATCGGCGGAGCAGCGTCCATGCCTGCAGCTCGGTGGCGGCGTTCCTGCTTTCATTCTCATCGACCCGATCATTCGGTGGAGTTTCCACTGCCGTCCATCGACCCGCAAAGTTCGTGCGCCGATCGCGCGGTGCAGGTTTGCCTCGCGCCGCCCACACCAGCGCGCGCAGTCCGGAGAAGCCATCGGAAGCCGCCAGCCCCGACCCGACCAGCGTACCAATCGCAGCCCGCATGGCGTACGCATCGAGCCCGGTCGCCGCCACGAGATCGTTGAAGAACGATGCGCCGCGCTTGCGCAGCGCGTCGAGCACGACCCGGCCATTCTCGCTCAACGCGGCCTCGTGACCGGGCGCGCCCGTTTCGCGGAGAGCGTGCCACGCGGCAGCGTGATCGCGCAAGAACAGCGCAATCGGTGTCGCTCCGATTATCGTCGGCCGCGACTTGAGACTCGGCGTCGGGCTCGATAACCGCGCCCAGCAGACCTCTCCCGACAGACACAGCATGTCCAGCAGTGCCGGGTCGTAGTGGTCCATCCGGGCTGAGAGCACCGACCGTTCCCATGCGCTTGCCGGCAGCTCGAAGCCGTCGAGGATGGCAACGATCTCGCGGAGCCCGTCGATGCCGGTGAGGTGCGACGAGGTGGCAACATGCTGCCAGTCGAACAGGAACCGCATGAAGTCGGCGGGTGTCACCGGCTCGATTTCCGCCCGCAGCCGATTGAGGGTGTAGCGGTGAATACGCGCGAGAAGCGCGCGGTCGCACCACTCGAGAGAGGGCCGGGATCCGAGGTTCGAGGTCCGAGGTTCGAGGTCCGAGGTTCGAGGTTTGAGGTCCGATTTGCGGTGGGTAAAGTCACCCGCGCAGTACCACGCCCTCACTTTCCAGGGTCAGTAACGCAGCGTCGGCCTCGCTGACATCGATCGCCAGCGAGGCGGCGAGCCCCGATGCGGTCGTTGGGCCGGCGATCGTCAGGCGGCCCCGAAACAGTTCGGTGATGGCTTCGGCTCGCGACCACGTGCGTTGCGATCGAGAACGGGGTGCGTCCAGTGGAGGCTCGAAGATCGCGTCCGGTTGAATCGCGCGAAGCTCCGGGATCCGTTCGGCCGCAATCTTCAAGCGTATCTCGAGTGCAGCGGCGGTGTTCGTCCGAAGACCCACACTACAGGCACGGCGGTCACCGACCAGGGTGTCGAACATCCCGGGGTCGAGGCCGGACGCCTCCGACTCGCACAGAAATCCAACCGTCAGGAGCGTGTCGTGCAACTCGTCGGGGTTGCGGGGGTCGGGACGCGCCTCGTCGCGCACCCGATCGATTGCGGCCTGGTCGAGCGTGCCCAGATCATCCGCCGACGAGGGGGCGCCGGCACGACGCGTTTGCACCGCGTGGGTCCGCCGTTCCTCCAGGGGCGCATCATCGAGAAACGCAAACGGCTGCGCGTTGAGAATTCCGTGGGCGAAGACCGACGGCTCCGGCGTGTCACGTGCGACCAGCCGGAGCTCGCCGCGATGAATCCGGCCGAGCACGTCGCGAAGACCCTCGAAGTCCATCGCCTCCTGCAGGCAGTCGCCGACGGTCTGGTTGACCAGCGGATGATCCGGGATCTCGCGATCGCCAGGAATGTTCTCGAGGCAGGCTGCGGCGTCGGGAAACACAGCCGCCATGAGGTCGTCGGCGAGCATGCGCTGGAGCTGCGCCGGCAGCTTGCGTCCGCTCCGCGTCCGCGGGACGGCCAGCGCGACGGTCGTGTTCCACCGCCAGCGCGTCTGGAACACCGGCGCGTCGAGAAATGCCTGCACGAGCACGTCGCGCGTCGACTCCGGATGCAGATAGCGGAACACGTCCGCGAGCGGGAATGAATGCTGCGGTCCGAGTGAGAGCAGGAGCGCGTCCTCGGTGGCGGCCGCCTGCAGCTCAAAATTGAACTGCCGGCAGAAGCGCTTGCGCAGCGCCAGCCCCCACGCCTTGTTGATGCGGCTTCCGAACGGGGCGTGCAGCACGAGTTGCATCCCGCCGGACGCATCGAAGAAGCGTTCAAGCACCAGTGTCTCCTGTGTCGGTACCACCCCAAGTGCCCGTTGCCCGTCGGCAACGTAGTCGGCAATCTGCACCGCGGCGGCCGACTCGAGCCCGGTTTCAGAGCTCACCCAATCGGTCAGCGTCTTCCGGTCCTCGGTCAGCAACCGATCGATGTCGGTACGCAGTTCGCTGACCGCGCGCGACAGTTCGTCGCTGCGTGCCGGCGCTTCGCCGAGCCAGAACGGGATCGTCGGCGGCGCACCCTTCGCATCGGCGACGCGAACCGTGCCGGCGGCGACCTGAAGCACCCGCCAGGAGGCGTTACCAAGCTGGAAGACATCGCCGGCGTTGCTCTCGATGGCGAAGTCTTCGTTCAACGTGCCGATGAACGTCTCGTCGGGATCGACCAGTACCCGGTAGTCGGCAATTTCCGGGATGGCGCCGCCCGAGGTCTGCGCAAGCAGGCGCGAGCCACGGCGGCCGCCAACGCGGGTATTCACCTCGTCGCGGTGCAGGAGCGCCCCCCGACGGCCCCGTCGCGTGGAGAATCCGTCGGCGGCCATCGACACCACGGCATCAAAGGCGCCGCGCTCGAGATCGCGATAGGGCCAGGCGCGTCGGACCAGCGCGAACAACTCGTCTTCGCCCACTCCTTCGTCACGCGAGGCGCACTCGGCGACGATTTGCTGGGCGAGCACGTCGAGCGGGGCATCGTGCTGGACGATCGCGTCCAGTTCGCCGCGCCGGATCGACCGCAGCAGCGCCGCGCATTCGATCAAGTCGTCGCGCGACACTGGAAAGACGCGCCCCTTCGGCAGGCCGACAATCGTGTGGCCCGATCGTCCGACGCGCTGCAGCAGGGTGGCAATCCGGTGCGGCGATCCGATCTGGCAGACCAGGTCGACGTGGCCGATGTCGATGCCCAGTTCGAGCGAAGCCGTCGCGACGAGCGCCCGAAGACGGCCGGTCTTCAGCCGCATCTCCGCGTCGAGCCGCTTCTCCTTCGACAGACTGCCGTGATGTGCGGTCACGGCCTCGTCACCGAGACGATCGCTCAAATGGCGCGCCAGGCGCTCGGCCATGCGGCGCGTGTTGACGAAGACCAGGGTCGTCCGGTGCGCTTCGATCAATGCCTGCAGCCGATCGTGGTATTCCTCCCAGACTTCGTGCGACATCACCGCATCGAGCGTCGAACGGGGAATCTCCACTCCGAGGTCCATGGCCCGGCGATGCCCTTCATCGACAATGGTGCAGTCGCCCTCGACGCCGACCAGATACTGTGCGACCGCCTCGATCGGTTTTTGGGTCGCCGACAATCCAAGCCGGAGCAACCCACGCGAGACCACCTGCTGGAGCCGCTCGAGCGACAGCGCCAGGTGCGCGCCGCGGCGCCCGCCAATCACCGCGTGAATCTCGTCGACAATGACCGTACCCACGGTCTGCAGCATCTGACGGCTGCGCTCGGACGTCAGCAGCAGATACAGCGACTCCGGCGTCGTCACCAGGATGTGCGGCGGCGTTCGCAGCATTGCCGCACGCTCCGTTGCGGTCGTATCGCCCGTCCGTACTGCCGCGGTGATCCGTGGCGCATCGAGTCCGGCATCCTCCGCAAGCTGACGGATGCCCCGCCGCGGCTCGGCAAGGTTCTTGTGAATGTCGGCGCTCAGCGCTTTGAGCGGAGAGACATAGAGCACACGCACTTCATCCGGAAGCGGGCCGGCGAGGCCTTCCTGGAACAGATCGTCGATCGCGGTGAGGAACGCGGCCAATGTCTTGCCCGATCCCGTGGGCGCCGCGATTAGCGTGTGGCGGCCGTCACGGATCGAGGCCCACCCGCGCGCCTGCGCGGGCGTGGGATCTCCGAGGGTGTCGGTGAACCACTTCTGAACGATTGGATGGAAGCGGGAGAAGGACATGGGACCGACCCACTCTCTCTGCGGAATGGATCAGGATACCTCAATTCGCCAGCGTCGTGGCCCGTACCCCCTACTTGTAAATTTCCCGGTCGGGCGGAATCGGCTGCGGCAGCCCGGAATCCAGCCGGCGAATTACGGCCGATGCGTGGGTGGAACCGGGGAGTGCCGCAACCGCCACGAGATACAACACGATCGTGAAAAAGGCGATGTAACCGGCCAGATCCGGTAGAGGCTCCTGCGTGATGATGCCCAGCGTCGCTGCATCGAACAACGCGACGAGAACCCGCTTCGTCCGGCCGCCGGCGGGATCCGAAAGTCCCGCAAGGATCACGAACTTCAGCACGAACGCGGATCCGCAGATCACCATCAGACTTCGTAATAACCGCGGCCGGTCTGGCGAAGCAACCAGTGTGTTGAGCAGGAGCACGAACAGGAATGCACTCACCGCGACGAGCGGGAACCCCGATCGCGGCGTCAGCAGGTTGAAGAGCTGCGTCGTCGCCGCGAACAGGGCGAGCAGGACGATGGCGCCGTTGGCATTGGCGAGGCTGGCACGTGAGTCGTGGACGAGTCGTTGCGGCACCAGGGCGCCGCTTCGGACGAGCGCGGCAAACAACATGACTGCAAGCACCAGCGCGAACAGCGGCGGCGGCAGGAAAGGAGCCGGTCTCCCGGGCTCGAGTCCTCCCAGGAGCGCCACCGTCAGAAGCGCCAGCGGCAGGAACAACGCTTCACGCCGGGCGCTCATTTCCGCGTCCTGAACAACCGCATGGGATTCAGGTCGGACACATCGCGCTCGAGGCCGCGCTGGAGCTCGGCCTTCAGTTCGTCGGCAGAGTGCATCTGCAGATCCGGATCTTCGACGACGAGCCGGCCGCCCGGCGCGAGCGCGATCGCCTTGTTCACCGATTCGAGTCCTTTGGCAAACAGCGCATCGTCGCTGTACAGCCGCCCCCAGCCCTCGCGGTAATAGCTGTACGCAATGTAGAACTGGGTCGTGGAATCGCGCTCCGCGGCGTCGGCGCGCGCGAACGCGGCGCGCGCTTCGACGAACTGATCGCGTTTGAAGAACTGCAGGCCGTCGGCGTAAGACTGCGGATCGACGTGATAGACGCCAATCGTGGCGCCGAGCCCTCCCGTCACCTGTGCGATGGTCTGCGGCTGACGTGCGTAGGCCCAAAGGATCATCGACGCATAGATCACCGCGATCATCGCTCCGGACCCGCGAACGACCCGTTCATTTCGGCTCACGACTCGGGTCTCATGCCCACGTGAGGCCAGGGTTCCTGATATCGCGAACGGCTCTTCGGCTGGTGCCGCATGACCCGGGCCTGCTCCTGAGCGTGAGCCGCGACTTCCTCATAGCCGCCGGGCATTCGGCACGAGTCCCAGGATGAATGCCGTGATCTGCGCATTCCGCACGTTCGTATAGAAGTTGCTGCCGAATGCACACGACGTCGTGGAGTTCGCCGAAATGATGCCGGCAACCGACCACGTGCCCGCCTGCGAAAGCAGCAGCGCACCACCTGAATCGCCAGGACAGACCGAACTGTTCGTGCTCGAGAATTCGGTCTGCAGCAGAACAGGACCAACGACGGAGATCGTCGTCGAGCCGGCACGCAAGGTCGATCCGGTTTCGGTCTGATCCCTGCCCCAGCCGGCAATGACGGCGGTTTCGCCGACGCGGGCGTCACGGCTGAGCAGCAGCGGAATGAGCGCAGTGCCGATGTCTTGCGAGAAGAGCATGACGCCGACATCGAGCGCGTTGGCGTCCCCCTCCCGGAATCCGGGATAGGCGTGCAGACTCTCGGCGGCTATCTGAGGACCGCTGCCGGTGAAGATGCGCGCGGACGCGGTCGGCGCATCGAGGCAGTGTGCAGCAGTCAGAACGGCGCGCGGAGCGATGACGGTTCCCGAGCACCCGCCGGCCAGAACGCCATCTGAATCGCGCAGGTTGATGAGAACGACCGGCGAGTTGCTCGTGGAGCAGGTTGCGCCATTCACAATCGACGTCGACGCGGAGACGCCTCCCAGCGCGCTGCACGCGGCGCTGACTGGAACCGTCGGCGTGGGGGTCGGAGATGCGGGCGAGGATGAGGAGCCACCGCCACAGGCCGCCAGCATTGCGGCGAGCCAAACCGGCAACGTCGTGCGCACCACAGCATCTTACCGGGAACGACTTATAATGAGGCGTCGGTCTAATGAGGCGTCGGTCCCGCTACCTAGGAGGACCCGATGAGCCAACCCGCAAAATGCGCGCACCCTGCGTGCAATTGTACCGTCCCGGAAAAAGGTGAGTGGGGGAGGTACTGCAGCGAGCACTGCAAAGATGCCGGCGGCATGTCGGAGTTGCGCTGCGGGTGTCAGCACCCTGAGTGCCGTTAGCCGCAGAATACTGAACGCATCAGGGAAAGGCAGTACCTGTGCTCACATCGAATGCCGGTATTGCGGGTGATCGGTGCGTTCAGTCTTTTTTCTCGACGTGTTCTTCGGCAGGATGAGGTAGCGCCGTGCCGCTCCAGGGCGCGAGCAGTCCAGCCTTGACATACGTGAACAGCTTGTCGCGCGTATCGACGATGTCCAGATTGCGCAGGGTCAGTTGGCCGATGCGATCCTGTGGAGAGAACATCGACTCTCCCTTCTCCATCGTCAGCCGCTCGGGCTTGTAGGTGAGGTTCGGAGACGAAGTGTCGAGGATCGAGTAGTCGTTGCCGCGACGAAGTTCCAGTGTGACTTCGCCGGTGATCGCACGCGCGACCCACCGCTGGGCGGTTTCCCGCAGCATCATCGCCTGCGGGTCGAACCAGCGTCCCTGATAGAGCAGCCGGCCGAGACGGCGGCCGCTGTCGCGGTACTGCTCGATCGTGTCTTCGTTGTGGATGCCGGTGATGAGCCGCTCGTAAGCGATGAAGAGCAGTGCCATGCCGGGCGCCTCGTAGATGCCGCGGCTCTTCGCCTCGATGATCCGGTTCTCGATCTGGTCGGAGATTCCCAGGCCATGGCGTCCGCCGATGCGGTTGGCCTCGTGGAGAAGCAGGACATCGTCTTTGAACGAGATGCCGTTGAGAGCGACGGGATGGCCCTCCTCGTAGCGCACGGTGATCTCTTCGCGTCTGACGGTCACCTCGTCGCGCCATGAGGCGACGCCCATGATCGGCTCGACGATCTTGATCCCGGTGTTGAGTTGCTCGAGATCCTTCGCTTCGTGGGTCGCGCCGAGGATGTTGGAGTCGGTCGAGTAGGCCTTTTCCGCGCTCATCCGATACGCAAACCCGGCGCGGGTCATGTACTCGGACATTTCGGCGCGGCCGCCGAGCTCGTCGATGAACTGCTGATCGAGCCACGGCTTGTAAATCTTCAGGGCGGGGTTCGCCAGAAGGCCGTACCTGTAGAACCGTTCGATATCGTTTCCCTTGAAGGTGCTGCCGTCCCCCCAGATGTTGACCTCGTCCTCCTTCATTGCCCCGACCAGCATCGTGCCGGTGACGGCGCGGCCAATCGGAGTGGTGTTGAAGTAGGGCACGCCGGCCGTGGAAATATGAAAGGCGCCGCACTGCAGCACGGCGAGCCCTTCGGCGACGAGCTGGGCACGGCAGTCGATCAGCCGCGCTTTCTCGGCGCCATACTGCAGCGCCCGCTTGGGGATGTCGTCATAATCCGGTTCGTCCGGCTGCCCCAGATTCGCGGTATACGAATACGGGATGGCGCCCTTGCTGCGCATCCAGTGGAGCGCGGCGCTGGTGTCGAGCCCGCCGGAAAAAGCAATACCGACTTTC
The DNA here is from genome assembly GCA_963755695.1 of uncultured Acidobacteriota bacterium. Lineage (GTDB taxonomy): Bacteria > Acidobacteriota > Vicinamibacteria > Vicinamibacterales > 2-12-FULL-66-21 > QHWT01. The sequence continues at coordinate 469,897 of CAVWLB010000001.1, forward strand.
TGGCCAATCGGAAGACTCTGAAGAATGGTTGCCATCGATCCTCACATCATATCTTTTGTAGGGTCTTGCCAACGCCAGACTCCTGATGGCGGTTTGGATCGCAGCCGCGGGAAGTCCTGAAGGGCTTCGGCCACGGCAAAATGTGGAGGCGCTATGCGACTGGAATCGGCCCAGGGCCTCAAGCAGCAGCTGCTGCAGGAGGTCATCGTCCCGTTTACGAGATCGGAACCCTTTGCTGTCGGCGCGCGGCCGCTCGACAGCGTGCCGCGTGTGCACCGTTCCATAGCGATCGGCCTGGCGCCGCACAACGGCGAGTTTCGGATCGCGATTCGCCTTCAGCGCGCGAGTCTGGTGGACAGCCCGATCGTCGAGCGGCTTACCCGCGATGCGAACGGCGAGGTAGACGTCCGGCTGATCGGTCACATCGACAAGCGCGCGAGGGCTCGCCGCGTGTCCACCCGACAGCCGTCGGCTCGGCGAGCGCCAGAGGGCGCCGCGCGGCGTCGAGAAGTGACAGCTTCAGCGCAAGCCAAGCTCCCTTGGTATCAACTCGATGCCCGGCCGCTTTTGATCGGCGCTTCGATCGGCCACGTCAAGATCACCGCAGGGACGACGGCCGCGTTCGTGCGGCGTGGAACCGCGGTGCATGTGCTGTCGAACAATCATGTGCTCGCGAACGAGGATCAGGCGAAGACCAACGACTGGATCCTGCAGCGGGCGCCGTACGACGGCGGCCGTCAGCCGGCCCAGCGGGTCGCACGGCTGAAACGGTGGGTGCGCCTCAAGCCCACGGGCACGAATTTCGTCGACTGCGCCATTGCGGCGATTCAGCCGAAGATCGCCTTCGATGCCGGACGGCTGCGCGAGCTCGTGAACGGGGAAGACGCCAAGCTCGCCGGTGTTGCCGAGGATCCGCTCGACACCGGAGATTTCGTCTACAAGGTTGGACGTACCACCGGTCCTACCAGGGGACGGGTCACCGCGTTCGATGTCGACAACGTGGTGGTGGCGTACGATGTGGGCAATCTCCGCTTCGACAACCAGATCGAAATCGAGGGCACGGGACAAAGCTCGTTCAGCGACGGGGGCGACAGCGGTTCGCTGATTGTCAACGAATCCATGCAGGCCGTCGCGCTGCTCTTTGCCGGCGGCGATCAGGGCGGGAGCAACGGGCTTGGGCTGACCTACGCGAATCCGATTCAGCGCGTACTGGCGGATCTGAAGGCTACGCTCTTGTTCTAGAGGCCGTGAGACGGGATGATGGAGGCGCCATGGCAGTCGTCACGCTCGCACAGGCCCGGGCGGCGAAGGCGGCCGCGTTGCGCCAGTTCGAGGATCTCGGGACTGTTGTCGGTGTGGGCGTTACCAGGATCGACGGAGAATACGCCGTGAAGGTCAACCTGAGCGAGCCGCTCGCCGAGGGCGTGGAACCGCCCGGGGAAATCGACGGCGTGCCGATTCAGATCGAAGTCGTGGGGACGATTCGAAAGAAGTGACAGGGCTCAAGGCTTCAGGCTTCAGGCTTCAGGCTTCAGGCTTCGGGCTCCAGGCTTCAGCCTCAGGACTTCGCGAACCGCGAACGGCAGACCCTGAACCACAGACCGCAAACCTCAAACTGTATGACGGAGTCATCATGAATCGTTGGATTGGATCGTTCCTGGTCGTCATCCTGTGCTCGACCGGCCTCCACGCGGACGTGACGATCACGACAACAACCACCATTGAAGGGGGCCTCGGTGCGATGTTGGCCAACTCGACGCCGAAGACGGTGATGCGCATCAAGGGCATGCAGGGGCGCGCCGACATGGAAGCCATGGGCCGCACGGTTTCGAGCCTCGTCGATCTGAACAAGAAAGAAGTGATCTTGCTTCGTTCGGAGGACAAGACCGCGCAGGTGGTCAGCGCTACCACCCCGGAAAAACCGGGAACGCCTCCCGCCCGGATGCCTCAGATCGACGGAACCTTCGAACCGACTGGCCGCTCTCAGACGATCGACGGGGTGAAGTGCGACGAGTACGCCTTCAGCATGACCGTGGCCATGAGCGACATCACCTCAGGCCAGCAGACGCCGTCGCAGGCCGGTGAAATGCTCAAGGATCTCCAGATGCTCATGAAAGGATCCATCTGGGCTGCAAAGTCGGCACCTGGTGCTGCGGAGTATCAGGCGTTCCAGAAAGCCGCCATCGAGGCGAACCTCGCGACGATTCTCGCCGGCGGCGTGCCGGGCACGCCCTCGAACGGCATGGACCGAGTGATGAAGAAATTTACCGGTGCAGAAGGGATCCCTTACCTGACCGAAATGAACTTGACGATCCAGGGTGCCGGCGCCGCGGCCGACATGATGAAACAAATGGGGGCGATGAAGATCACGAGCAAGGTCAGCTCGATTTCCACCGACGCGATCCCTGCCGGCATGTTGGCCGTGCCGCCGGATTACAAAATCATCAAATAGTCGTTGCTTGGCGGCGGACGAGAGTCGAGAAACCAGAGTGCGCGGCGTTCGCGTCCGACACACATCTACGGCCGCGCCGCGGCCACGTAACCGTTGCGGGCGCGCACGCGATAAGTGGAATTGATCATCCGCACGCGAATGCTGTGATACCGGCCATCCAAGCCGTGAGGTGGTGAGTAGCCGAGCACGTACTGGTTGTTCAACTCCTCGGCGATACGCGACGTCGCCCCGTCGAGATCGCCGCTGTCGTGCACCACCTCCGTGGTCCCTCCGCTCTGGTTGGTGATCTCGCGCAGTGCCTCAGGATTTACGCCGGTGTTGATCGGGCGCCGCTCGCTTGAATCAATCGCCACGGCATAGATGAAGGCGTCGGTCCGAAGGAGGGCCGAGCGCACGTCGCGGAGCGAGGCATCGCTGGCGGTGTCGGCCCCATCCGAGACCACGACGAGAGCCGCGCGTTCCCGCGTTCGCGTGTCGAGCATCGGCTCGGCGCGGATGATCGCGTCGTAGATGGCGGTGCCGCCCCAGGGCTTGATACCGGCCAGAGCGCTCCGCACCGTCGACGGGTCGTTGGTCCACTGCGTCAGCATGCGCGGTTCGTGATTGAATGCCATCACGAAGAAGGCGTCGGCGGGTTGAAGCAATTCGAGCAGGAATCGCTCGACCGCGCCCCGGGCGTCGACGATGCGGCGGCCAAACATGCTGTCGCTGATGTCGAGCAACAGGCCGAGGCCGACCGGCACCCGCTCGTTGGTGAACTGCGAAATCGACTGGCGGTCGCCGTCCTCGTAAATCTCGAACTCTTCTCGCGGCAAGCCGGTGATCAGCCGGCCATCGGTATCACGGACGGTGGCAGTCACGACCGTCAGCTCGACGCTGGATCGCAGCGGCCGGCGATCGACGATGGTTGGATTCTGCAGGCTCAGCGTCAACGCTGAAACCGCAGCCGCCGCGGCTAAGCCCCTCATAGTGACCGTTTGATTTTATCCCTGAGAGCGCCGGCTTCTATTAAACTTCGGACAGCCAGATTCGATCCGCCGCCCACCTTGGGCCGAAGTGGAGGATGCGATGCGCCAGCCGCACGATGATGCGACCCAGACCGACTGGGATCCCGAGACCGAGCCCCGCCACGACACGGACGAGGCGCGCAACCTCGAGAAGCAAATCAGCGACACCGGCACTGACTACGACGCCGGGTTCGACGAGAACCTGTACCCGCTCGACGAGACCGAAGAGATTAACGAGCACGGTAGCGAGCGATAGCGGTACCGAGCTTGCGATTCGCGGCGGCGAAGGACCTGCGAACCCTCACTGAGCTACCGGAGGTCCGTCAATGGGTCCAGGGCGTACGCTTAAGTGTTCCAATGAGGGGTTCTTCCTACCCGCGAGAGGCGTGCTCGCGCCCCAACCAGCCAAAGCCAGAACTTGGCAAGCCGGCCAACGTAAGTCGTTTACCTGACGCGTAATGCTGAGAGTGAAGATTTACAAAAACAGGCCTGTTCTCGCACCCTCGCTTGGTATCGCGTTTGCCCTATCCCATCCCCGGACGATTCCGTAGACTCTGGGAGGAAGGGCAATGCGACAAGGCAGAGCGCTGGCGTTTGCGTTAGCGAGCGCGCTTGCGATGGTCAGCTGTGGCGGGGGCGGCGGCAGCAGCCCCACGACTCCGACGCCGAACAACGGCGGGGGCGGTGGCACCAGCACCATCGTCACGATCAACATCAAAGGGGTGGCCGGGAAGCTCTCGTTCGACCCGAATCCCGCGACGGTGGCATCGGGCCAGCTGGTCGTCTTCAAGAACAACGACCGCGTCGTGCATCACGTCATGCTCGACGACGGAACCGCGCAAACGGGCGACATTGCGCCGGGCGCTTCCAGCCAGCCGATCACGATCGGCAGCGACAAGAGCTATCACTGCTCGAACCACCCCAGCATGGTGGGCAGCTTTAACGGCAACGCGACGCCGGATCCGCCGCCCTGCACGGGGTATTGCGGCTGATCGCAAACTTCAATCGAAGCGCCGTAAGGCGCTTGGAGAGATTCGAAGGTGCCAGCCTGACGATCAGGTTTCGATTCTTTCCAGCGTCTGTTCGATGCTTCGACTGACCACGGCTATGCGTTCGCCCGCAGCGCTTCGGCCGGATCGACCCGGCAGGCGCGCTGGGCGGGCAGGTAACTCGCCAGCAGAGCGGTGGCGCCGAGTCCGATCGCGACCGCGATGTAGGTGAGAGGGTCGAGTGCGCCCACGCCGAAGAGCAGCGCCGACATCGCCCGCGTCGCCACCGCCGCCACGATCATTCCGATTCCAATTCCGGTCGCAGCGAGCCGCAGACCGTGCTTCAGGAACAGCCCGCTGACGTCGCGTCGCGCCGCGCCAAGAGCCATCCGGATGCCGATCTCCCGCGTCCGTTGCGTGGCCAAATAAGCAATCACGCCGTAGATTCCGACCACACCGAGCAGCAGCGCCACGCCTGCAGCAATGCCGAGCATCACCAGCGTGAAGGAGGTCTGGGCCATCGACTGCGCCTGAATTTGCCCGAGCGTACAAACGTTCGCCACCGGCACGCTGCCGTTGACCGACCAGACCGCCTCCTGGATTTCCTTCAACAGCGTCGGTGATGTCACGCGATCGGTGCGGATCGCGTAGGCGACGGCCCGGTGCACGTGCACCGGCTCGTTCCAGAAACTCTTGACCAGCAGCGGCCAGTAGATGGTCACAGGCGCCGCCTGCGCGACGCCATCATCGCGCTCGTCTCCAACCACTCCCACGATCGTGCGCCACGGATCCTTTGGGTTGTTCCGGATCCGGCGGCCGATCGACGCCTCGGGCTCCTTCCAGGTACTGGCGGGCGAAGTTCTCGGTCACCATGACGACTTCCGTCCGCGCGTAGATGTCGGTCCAGGTGATCGTCCTCCCAGCGAGTAGTCGATTGCCCATGGTCTCGAAGTAGTGCTCGCCGATCCATTTGAAGTGGAGCAGCGGCGGAACCCGCTGATCCGGCAGCGGAAAGTCTTCGACATAGACCGGATCCTTGCTGGCTGCTCCGTCCATCGTGATCGACGAGGTCAGTCCCACCGATGCGACTCCGGGAATGCGCTCGATACTGTGCATGATCGCTTCGTGGGTGCGCGCGGCTCGTTCCGCATCCGCGACGAGAGATGGCGGAATCGACACGCGCAGGGTCAACACCTGCGCTGGATCGGTGAACCCGGGTTCGACATGGCGCAGCGCCTGGAAGGTGCGAATCATCAGGCCCGATGCGACGAGCAGCACGACGGCGAGGGCGATTTCGACGACGACCAGCGCATTGCGGGCGCGATGGCGCTCGCGGCCGGCGCTCGAGCCGCGTCCCGCTTGCTTCAGCACCGACGCAAGGTGCGGCGTCGCGAATTTGAAGACGGGGATCAGCCCAAACAGCAGACCCGCCGCGACCGACACCACCAGCGTGAAGAGAAGGACGACGGGATCGATGGTGATCTCGGTCAAACGAGGAAGTCCCTGAGGCGCCGCGGCCATGAGTGCCTTGACTCCGATGGTTGCGACGGCCAGGCCGACGGCTCCGCCAAGCAGGCCGAGGAGCAGGCTTTCGGACATCAGTTCCCACGCGACGCGCTGCCAGTTCGCACCGAGCGCCGCGTGAATCGACAATTCCTGCTGACGTGTCTCGGCGCGCACGAGAGAGAGATTGGCCACGTTCGCGCACGCAATCAACCACACGACCGCGACGGTCGCAAAGATGACCCAGAGCACCCGGCCGACGTCGCCGACCACGTCCTGCGACAGTGCGCGAACGGATGGTCCGAAGCTGACGCCGCGGGTCATCTCCTTGGTGAATCCCGGGGGCAATGGAAAGCGCTCCATCGCGATCGGGATCATGCGAGCGACGTCAGCGTTCGCCTGCGCGAGGGCCACGCCCGGCTTGAGCCGGGCGATTCCCTGAAAGCTGAAATTCCCGACGAACGCCTTTGCCCGATCGAACCGGAAGGGCATCACCACCTGCGGGTTGGTGTTGAGGAAGGTGAATTCGGCGGGAAGCACGCCGATGATTTCCCGGCGCCTGCCTTCGATCGTCACCAGCCGACCGACCACGTCTGGGTCACCGCCGAACTTGCGCTGCCAGTAACCGTGCATCAGCATCACCCGTTCGGGTGTCCGCGGTGAATCGTCGTCCGCGGTAAATCGCCGACCGAGGAGAGCCGTGACCCGGAGCAACGCGAGCGTGCCATCGGTGACCTGGAGTGCCTGCACGCGCTCCGGTTCGCCAACGCCGGTCACCGACACCGAGGTTTCATGCCAGCCGCCGATGTCCTCGAAGCTGCGCCCCTCTTCGCGGTACGTGAAGTAGAACGCCAGTGACATGTTGACGACGGAAATATTCAGTCCCTGCGCGGTGTGCCAGACAGCGACCAGCCGATCGGCAGCTTCGAAGGGCAGCGGCTTCAGCAGGACGCCACGGACGACGCTGAAGATCGCGGTGTTGGCGCCGATGCCGAGCGCCAGCGTCGCGACTGCCACCGAGGTGAACAGCGGGGCGCGCACAAGTCGGCGGACTACTCTCTGGAGCTTGATGGGCCCGATGTGCATACGGCGGATGGGACCCAATTCTAGCTGGAACCCGGGGCGTCCGGAACCCCGCCGCGATGGAACCGCCATTGCACCCTTCTGACCTTTTCGTCAGTTCACTTCCGATGGGGGAACTCATCAGGGGAGCGCACATGGAACGTAGGCAGATACGTGGTGACGGACTGGCCCGGGGACTCGGATGGTTCAGCATCGGGCTCGGCCTGGCCGAAATGGCGGCGCCGCAATCCGTCGCGCAGCTGGTCGGTATCGAAGACGGCGCGCGCACACGCGCGACGATTCGCGGATACGGCGCGAGAGAACTCGCCAACGGCCTTGCGATTCTTTCGCAGCCCGATGCCCGGTGGCTGTGGGCGCGCGTGGCGGGGGACGTGGTCGATCTGTCCTCGCTTGCCGCGGCGCTTCAGCGCGACGAGTCCGACGTCCGCAAGGTCGCGTTCGGCCTCGCGTCGGTTGCCGGCGTCATGGTCGCCGACATCGTAGCGGCGCGCCGGCTGGGCTCGGGATCACTGGGTGCGCGTTCGGAAAGGCGCAAAGACAACACGGTTCGTGTATCGAAGACGTTCACGATCCGTCGATCGCGCGAAGACGTGTACGGGTTCTGGCGACAGCTCGACAACTTGCCGCGCTTCATGACCCACCTCGAATCAGTCGAGCTCCTCGGCAATCAGCGATCGCGGTGGGTGGCGCGGGGACCGGGAGGGTTCAGGGTCGCATGGGAAGCAGAAACGATTGAAGACGCGCCGAACCGCAGTATCTCGTGGCGCTCTCTGCCGGGATCCCACGTGGAGAATCGCGGAACCGTGCGTTTCGATCGCGCACCGGGTAATCGCGGCACCGAACTTCGCGTGTTGCTCGAGTACGCGCCACCCGGCGGGCGCACGGCGGATCTTCTCGTCAAGATGATTGGTCAGTCGCCAGAACAAGTAATTCAGGAGGATTTGCGGCGCCTGAAACAACTGCTCGAGTCCGGGGAAATTGCTGCGAGCTCCAGCAGCTCGAGCGTCCTGCAAGCCGCCCAACCGACCGAGTATGGCGAGCCGGTGATGGCAGGAGGACGATCATGAGAGCCACCTGCTGGATGGGAACCGGGCGCGTCGAAGTTCGTGACGTGCCGGAACCCAAGGTCATCAATCCCCGCGACGCCATCGTTCGGATCACGAGTACCGCGATCTGCGGCTCCGATCTTCATCTGCTCGACGGGTTCATTCCGACCATGGAGAAGGGGGACGTCATCGGCCACGAGTTCATGGGTGAGGTGGAGGAGGTGGGCCCGGAGGTCAAGAACCTGCGCCCCGGCGATCGCGTCGTCGTGCCGTTTCCGATCGCGTGCGGACGCTGCAACATGTGCCAACGGGAGCTGTACTCGCTCTGCGAGAACTCGAATCCCAACGCGTGGATGGCCGAGCAGATGTGGGGATACTCGCCGTGCGGCATCTTCGGGTACTCGCACATGCTCGGTGGCTATGCCGGGGGGCAGGCGGAGTACGCACGCGTGCCGTTTGCCGATGTCGGCCCGCTGAAGATCCCGCAGCATTTGAGTGATCAACAGGTGTTGTTCCTGTCAGACATTTTCCCGACCGGCTACATGGCCGCAGACCAGGCGAACATTCAGCCTGGTGACGTGGTCGCGGTATGGGGCTGCGGCCCGGTCGGTCAGTTCGCGATCAAGAGTGCCTACATGCTCGGCGCCGAGCGGGTGATCGCCATCGATCGCATCGACTATCGCATGCGCATTGCGCGCGATCGCGCCGGGGCGGAAACGATCAACTACGAGGACACCAACGTCTACGAGGCGATCAAGGAGATGACCGGCGGCCGCGGCGCCGATGCGTGCATCGATGCGGTCGGGATGGAGGCCCACGCAGCCAACGCGTGGCATGTCTACGACAAGATCAAGACCAACCTGATGTTGGAAACCGAACGGGCGGTCGTGGTGCGCGAGGCGATCATGTGTGTCCGCAACGGCGGGACCGTGTCGATTGCCGGCGTCTACGGCGGCTTCATGGACAAGTTCCCGATCGGTGCGGTGGTCAATCGCTCATTGACGATCCGGAGCGGCCAGTGCCACGTGCAGCGTTACATGCGGCCGCTGCTGGACAGGATCGACAAGGGAGAGATCGACCCGAGCTTCATCATCACGCACGAGATGAGCCTGAACGATGCGCCCGAGGGCTACGACAAGTTCCTTCACAAGCGTGACGATTGTTTGAAGGTGGTGATGCATCCATAAGGCTTCAGGCTTCAGGCTTCGGGCTTCGGTGGCCGTTGCCCTGCAGCCCGGAGCCTGAAGCCTGAGGCCTGCAGCCCGAAGCCTGAAGCCCTTTTACTCTTCCCCCCGCGATCGTCCCCTGAGCTGTTTGGTCTCCGAGCGGTGTCGCTTCGTCTCGAGGCGCCGCTGCTTCGAGGCGACGGTCGGCTTCGTCTTGCGGCGGCGTTTCGGCGCGACGAGAGCCCGCCGGATGAGATCGGCCAGACGAAGGCGCGCGTCCTCGCGGTTCTGCGCTTGGGTGCGAAACGCCCGCGCGTCGATGAGGATGACGCCCTCGTCGGTCATGCGACTGCCGGCGAGCGTGCGCAGCCGCGCGAGTACCGGCCCGGTGATTGACGGCGACCGCGCCGCGTCGAAGCGCAGTTCCACGGCGGTAGCAACCTTGTTGACGTTCTGACCGCCTGGTCCCGAGGCGCGCACGAATCGCTCCTGCAGTTCCGCGTCGTCGATCGTCAGCGCCGGCGTCACTTCCAGTGGCATCGAACCCTCACGCGACGTTGCCGGTGCCCGCAGCAATGCCGTTGACTGTCACCTGAACAGGCCATCGGACATCGTGGAATCGAGTCAGGGCAGCACGTGCCTGGCGGAGAGAAATTCGTGAATCGCCGGGAAGAACTGCGGGTCCCGCTCGGCGGCGTACAGATGGCCGCCATGGACCACGACGAACGTCTTCGGCTGCTCGGCGGAGTCATACAGGCGCTTTCCCTCGCCGAACGGGATCACTTCATCCTCGGGACTGTGCAAGAACAGCACCGGCGAGTCGACACTTCTGATCTTCACGATCGATTCGAACGGGTTCCGCATCACGAGCTTGACGGGCATGAAGGGATAGCGCCGCTGCCCGACCGCGACGAGCGACGACGGCGCACCCTCGAGTATCAGAGCGGACTCGTCCACGTGCGACGCCAGGTCGACCGCCACCGCCGAGCCGAGCGACCAGCCGTAAATCACCAGCCGCTCCGGCGGCACACGCAGGGCTGTGCGCACATAGTCGTACGCGGCGCGCGCATCGAGGTCGAGAGTGCTCTCGGTCGGGACGCCAACCAGGCCACCAAATCCGCGATACTCGGGCGCGAACACGTTCAGTCCCAGCGCCCGCAGGTGTTCGTAATGGACGATGTTGAGCCGGTGCGCGATAGTGCTGCTGTTGCCGTGCAGGTAGAGGATCCACGGGTGGCTGTCCGGGTCTTCGCTCGAGCGCATGACCCACGCGATCTGCCGTGCGCGATCCTGTCGCGTGACCTCGATCTGCTCGAATGGAGCGGTCGGGCGACGCCGACCCAGCTCGGTTGGCGCCCCGAACACGATGGCGGTCTCGTGCCACATCAGCCAGGCCACCGCGGCGCAGTACAGAACGATGCACACGAGCCCGGCGGCCAGCAGCACGCGGCGAAGCCGTGGTCCCATATTGCGCTTCATTATAGAGTGCCGATTCCAGCTCGATCGGCGTCGTGAATCTCGACCGTCCGTCGTCGAATCGCCCGCAGATCGCGCTGTGCCTCTCGTGCCTTCCACCTCCCGAGCTATAATTTTTACGGAATGAGGTGTCCATGCCCGATCCCGCGGACGCGACCGATCCGCCAGCACCCGAATCGAACGACACGCTCGTCGAACTGCTCGCGAAGAAGGTGGTCGGGCAGCCTGCTGCGATGCAGTACATCGTGCCGTATCTCCAGATGTATCAGGCGGACCTTGCGCCGCCCGATCGTCCGGCCGGCATCTTCCTGTTGCTGGGACCCACCGGGACTGGAAAGACGCGCACGGTCGAAGCGTTGGCAGAGGTTCTCCACGGTTCCCCCAAAGCGGTTCTGAAGGTTGATTGCGGGGAATTCCAGTCGGATCACGAGGTCGCGAAACTGATCGGTGCTCCTCCGGGATATCTGGGTCATCGCGAAACGACGCCGATGCTGACGCAGGAGCGGCTGGCGGCGGTGACCTCGTCGAGTTGCGATCTGTCGCTGGTGCTGTTCGACGAGGTGGAGAAGGCCGCGCCGTCGCTCACCGTGCTGCTGCTCGGCATCCTCGACCGCGGGACGCTGAATCTCGGCGACAACACCGTGGTCAACTTCGAGCGGACGTTCATCTTTCTCACCAGCAATCTCGGGGCACGGGAGATGATGAAGGAGGTGAAGCCGGATTTCGGCTTCGCACCGACCGATCACCGCACGCCGGAGCAAGTCGCGGGCAAGCTCGAAAGTATCGGCCTTGCCGCCGTCCGCCGCCGCTTCTCGCCGGAGTTCGTCAACCGAATCGACGTGGTGATCACCTATCAGCCGCTCGATCCAGAGTCGCTGGCGAAGATCCTCGACCATCACATCGAAGAGCTGCAGCGCCACGTTTACGGCCGACTGGGCGATCGGTCATTCGAGATTGACGTCACCGCGGCCGCCCGCCGGCTGCTGCTCGAACGGGGATCGAGTCCAGAGTACGGCGCGCGCGAGCTGAAACGGACGATTCATCGACTGCTCACCCAGCCGCTTGCGGCTCTGGTTGCGTCCGGACGCATCGCTCCTGGCACCAGGGTCGTCGCGGATGCGGACGGCGGGAGTATTGCGATCACGCCGCTCGACGAGCCGGCGACGAAGATGCCCTCGCCGGCGCGGCAGACGCCGGTCGTGCTCGCGCTCGACGACAACGTCGATCTTCTCGGCTGGCTCGAGACGGTCCTCGACGCCGCCGAGATGACGCCGATTCGGGCGCTCACCGCTGCCAAGGCCCGCGAGATCGTGGCGGCACAGACGCCGGACGCGGCGCTCCTCGACGTCATGCTTCCCGATGGCGATGGGGTGTCGCTCGCGCTCGAGTTTCGCAGCCAGCATCCGCGGATGCAAATCATCCTGATGACCGGGATGGAACTGTCGGCCGACGAGGCGTCGATTTGCGATCGCTACGATTTCCCGGTTCTTCGCAAGCCATTTCTGGGGCAGGATGCGGTGAACGTGCTGCGCGCCCGCCTGGTCCACGAAAAGCCGGGGGTCCGAAACAGCGAATCGGCGACTCCACAGCCCTGAGGAGCCGGCATGCGTCTGAGCTACGCGATCGTTTTCGTCAGTGACATGAAGAGCGCGGTGGCCTTCTATCGCGATGTGGTCGGGCTGCCGCTCAGGTTCGAGTCTCCGGGATGGACTGAATTCGCGACCGAGGGGGCGACGCTGGCGCTCCACGTCCAGACCGAAGGCGAGCCCCCGGGCCGCTGTCGGCCGGGCCTGAACGTGCCGAATCTCGACGAGTTCCATCGCAAGATGATCGAGCATCAGGTCAGGTGCGTTCAGCCGCCAAAGGAAACCTTCGGGACGCGTATCGCTCAATATCTCGATTCCGATGGCCTCGAGTTCTCCGTCGCGGAGGAGCGAAGCGGCAGCCGGTGACTCACCTGCGACGCGCAACTCGCCGGCTTCCGCAGACGGCTTGCGATTCCGGTTCGAAATGGACGATCGGGGTTTCCCAATCAGGGATTGGGATTCACGATTCCCAGTCCTGATGCGCTGAACAGTGCGGCGATCAGCATCTCCGCGACCATCGTCAGCACCGCCATCGTCGCGCAAAAGACGATCGCGCGAAGGAGCACGGTCCATGGAGCGTCGAGCGCGACACGGAACGCGTGCGTGCCGTCGAGAGCGAGACCCGACACCATCTCTCCGAGCGGTAGAACCGTGAACGCCTTTCGCATCCGATCGACGGTCAAGCCCGATGCAATTGCGCTGCACTCCGCGCAGAGCCACAGCGTGAGAAACGGCCCCGACAGATCGCGATACGCGGCATCCTCCAGCAGATCGCCCAGAATGGCCTCGCGGTCCGCGGCCGGAATGAGCCGGGAAAGCGTCGCCGCGAGACGGGGCAGGTGCTGCATGGCGTTCACGCCCGGTCGAGGAGTCCCTCGTAGTCGCGCCACAAGTCGAGAAACATCGCGCGCGAGTCCCTGAGCGCCTTGAGCCCCGCCGGACGCAGCTTGAAAAACCGCTTGGCCCGTCCGCCGCGCTCGGGGGTGCTGTCGCCGAGGCGCGAGGTCAGCAGGCCCTTCCGTTCGAGCCGCTTCAGCGCCACATAAATCGTGGCGCGCGACACGTCTCGTCCGCTCCGTGCCGACACTTCGTCGAGAATCGGGATGCCATAGGCGTCCTGACCGAGCCGGAGGACGGCCAGCAGCACCAGATGCTCGAGATCGCCGAGATCGACCTTGCCCATCGTCGAGGAGCCAGTTGTAGCAACCATTGGACGCCCGGTCAACGTCTAATGGTTGCCTCGCAAAACTATTACATGGTATCTACCGCCATGCAGACGCTGAAGCAGGATCTTCTCTACGCGCTCCGCACGCTTGGCCGAAGCCCGGGCTACGCTTTTGTCACGGTGCTCACCCTCGCGCTTGGAATCGGCGCGAACACCGCCATCTTCAGCGTCGTCAACGGCGTCATGCTGAAGCCGCTGCCATATCCGGAACCGGAGCGGCTCGCCTTCATCAGCAGCCGGTTCACGAACCTTGGATTCGATCGCTTCTGGGTCTCCCTGCCAGAGTGGCTCGAGTTCCAGGAGCGGAACCGATCGCTCGAGCGCGTCGGCGGCTACAGCGCGGGGGCAGTCAATCTCGGAACCGAGGACCGGCCGCGGCGGGTGAACTATGCGCTTGTCACCCCCGGGTTGATGGATGCCCTCGGGGTTCAACCGCTACGAGGCCGGCTGTTGACCGAGGAGGACAGCAGACCAGGCGTAGAAGACGTGGGGATCGTGTCGTACGAGACATGGAATGGAGATTTCGGCGCCGACGAGTCGTTGCTCGGGCGAGTCGTGAAGATCGACGGCGTGCCGACGCGGATCGTCGGGATCATGCCGCCGGGGTACGACCTGCATGACGAGCGATTCGAAGTCTGGCTGCCGCTGACGATCGATCCCAAGCAACTGGCCGGCAATCGCAGCAGCCACTTCCTGTACCTCGTTGGCCGACTGAAGTCGGGCGTGACCCTGGCGCAGGCCAATGCTGACCTGGAGTCGATGCTGGTCCAATGGCGCGGGTTGAGCAACAACCAGCACTCTCCCAATACCCAGGGCCATCGGCTGCAGATTCATCCGCTCAAGACTGATCTCGTCGGCGGAATCAGCACCGCGCTGTGGGTGCTGCAGGGGGCAGTCGGGTTCGTGCTGCTCATCGCCTGCGCCAATCTGGCCAACCTGCTGCTCGCTCGCGCCGAATCGCGCCAGAAGGAGTTTGCGATCCGTTCGGCGCTTGGCGCTGGCCGGTTGCGGCTGCTCCGTCAGTTCCTTACCGAGGGCGTGCTCCTGGCGCTGATGGGCGGCACGCTCGGCGCCGCACTCGGCTTCGGCGGGCTCCGCGCCATGCTGGCCGCAAACCCGGACAGCATTCCGCGAGCCACCGACATCGCCCTCGATCCGAAAGTGTTCCTGTTCACCATCGTGATTTCAATTCTCACCGGCCTGCTGTTCGGGACGGCGCCCCTGCTGCATCTTCGCGAGCAGGTCGTCACCATCTCATTGAAGGAAGGGGGACAGCGTGCGACGCCGGGGTCCGCACGCGCGCGCGTCCGCAGTGGACTGGTGATGGCAGAGGTCGCGCTTGCCGTTGTGCTCGTTGTCGGCGCCGGACTCCTGCTCCGGAGTTTCCAGAAGCTGATGGAGGTCGATCCAGGCTTCAATCGAGCCCAGCTCACGACCTTCGGCGTGGTGCTGCCGAATGCCCAGTATCGAGCGGCCCAGCCCCGCGTCGACTTCTTCGATCGCCTCACGTCGAAGCTGGCCGAACTGCCCGGGGTGACCGGTACCGCGGCGATGACCGGCCTTCCGCCGAGCCGCGACGTCAACGCGAACGACGTGGACTTCGAAACCTATACCGCGCCAAAGGAGGGGCCATTCGAAAACGTCGACTATTACCAGACCGTCACGCTCGGATATCTCGACACCATGGGGGTCGCGGTGGTGCGCGGGCGAGGATTCGAGCGGACCGACATTGCGGGAGGGCCAGTCGTGCTCGTGAACGAGACGCTGGCGCGCACGTTCTTCAAGGATCGCGACCCCATCGGTCAGCGGGTCAATCCGGGTTTCTCGAACACACCTATCTGGTTCACCATCGTCGGTGTGGTCCACGACGTGAAGCAGGGTGGAATGGCCAACAAGACCGGGACGGAACTGTACTTCCTCTCGAACCAGGGACCGCGGATCGCGCAGTTCGCGCCCGCCAGCATGAACATCGTCGTCCGCTCCGCGCGTTCGACGGATCTGCTCGCTGCGGACATCCGGCGCATCGTCCAGTCGATGGATCCGACGCTGCCGATCGTCAAGCTGCGCTCGATTGAGGATGTCTTCTCGGAGTCGGCGGCGCGGCCGCGTTTCCTCGCGGAGCTGCTGGCGATCTTCGCCGGCCTGGCGCTGGCTTTGGCGGCGATCGGGACCTATGGAATCCTGTCGTACTCGGTGAGCGAGCGGACGAAGGAGATTGGCATTCACATGGCGCTCGGCGCCACGCGCGGCAGCGTGCTTGGCATGGTGCTCGGCCAGGGAATGCGGCTCACCATCATTGGTCTGTTCACCGGGCTGATCGCGTCATTCGCGCTCACACGCCTTCTTCAGGCGCAGCTCTTCAACGTCAATCCGACCGATCCGCTGACGCTCTCCGCCGTCGCGCTGTTCATCGCGTGCGTGGCATTCGTCGCGTGTTACGTCCCAGCGCGTCGCGCCACTCACGTCGATCCGATGGTGATGTTGCGCGAACAATAGCGGAAAGGACGGTTGCGCATTCTTCGCAGGATCCATCACGTTACAATGCCTTCGCTTGAAGCATGCGCGCAGCCGAGCCAGTGATATCGAGACCGCGCCGTCGTCGTGGCGTGCCTACGCGGCTCTGGCGCTGACGGTCGCCGGCATCGCCTGGTCCGCAATCTTCGTTCGGTGGGCCGGCGTGTCTGGCATCGCATCGGGCTTCTACCGCGTGCTGATCGCCGCTGCCGTCCTGATCCCATGGCGCCTCGGTCGCGGCGCCACGCGGCCATTCGATCGACGGGCCGCGTTGCTCGCGATGGCGGGCGGCGCGTTCTTCGCCTTCGATCTGGCGCTGTGGAACACCGCGGTGCTCCGCACGCAAGCGGCGATCGCGTCGCTGCTCGGCAACAACACGCCGATCGTGGTCGGCCTTGCGAGCTGGTGGATCTTCAAACGCCGCCCCTCGGGCGCATTCTGGGGCGGTCTCCTGTTGTCGGTGGCGGGATGCAGCGTCATCGTCCTGGCAGAGTTCGGCCGCGGCACGGCTCCGACCCGACACAGTCTGTCAGGAGATGTCTTTGCGCTGACTGCTTCCGTCTTCTTTGCCGCCTACCTGCTGACCACCGAGCGGATACGCGAGCGCATGGACACTCTGACGTTCAACTCGCTGGCGATTGCGGGAAGCGTGATCGCGCTCCTGATCATGTGTCTCTTGGCGGGCGTTCCATTGACCGGATATCCACCACGCGCCTGGGCCTCGCTCGTCGCGCTCGGGTTGATCTCGCAGCTGGCAGCCTACTTCGCGCTCGTCCATGCGCTGGGCCACCTGCCGGCGACCATCACGTCCGTCGGTCTCCTTGCGCAAGTGCCGTGCACCGCGCTACTTGCCATGGTGCTACTCGGTGAGCCGCTGACGGCCTGGCAGTCGGTGGGTGGGGCACTCGTGCTGATCGGAATCTATCTCGTGAATCGGTTCGAGGCACGGTAGCCGGGTGCTACTCGTATCGAAGCGCCCGCATCGGATCGATGCGCGACGCGCGGTGAGCCGGCACGAAACCGGCCAGCAGGGCAATCGCCGACAGCACGAGGCCCGAGAGCGCGAATACAGAGATGTCGTTTCCCTTTAGTTCGTAGAGCACGGACTGCGCCACCCGGCCGACCCCGATGGCACCGGCCAGGCCGAGCCCGGCGCCAATCGCCGTCATCCACGCGACTTGCGAAAGCACCATCCGCCGCACGCGACCAGGGTCGGCTCCCAACGCCATACGTAGTCCGATTTCGCGGGTCCGCAGGGCGACGGTATAGGCGAGAACGCCGTAAAGTCCAACCGCTGCCAGGAGTGTTGCGAGCAGCGCGAAAGCGGCAGAGAGCGTGCTCATCATCCGATCGAGAAACGTATTGTCTTTGACCTGCTCGGTCAGGGTGCGCACATTCTCGAGCGGCAAGTTTGGATCGAGTCGCTTCACCACCCCGGGAATTGCCGCGAGCACCGGTTTCGGATCTGCCGAGGTCCTCAGGTAACAGGAGATGTAGCCGATATCCGGATTCTGACGGTACGGACGGAAATAGAGCGGCGGAATCTTGTCCTTGACCTCGCTGTACTTCGCGTTCTGCACCACGCCGACGATGAGGGTGTCGAGCGTGTTCTTGGAGTCGTCGTCGCCCATCAGCTTGCCGACGGCATCCTGGCCAAGACCGAACTTGCGCACGAACTCCTGGTTGACGATCGCTACCTTTGGTGCATTGAGGACGTCGCTTGCGTTGAACTCGCGTCCGGAGATCAGCGGAACGCCCAAGGTCCGGAAATAGCCGGGTCCAATCGAGTTGAACCGCGAGCCATTATCGACGTCCGGGCCGCCCTTGAAACCCTGCACTTGCACGCCGGTGCCCCAGTTGCTGCCCGCCAGGAGCGGCACGGTCGCGGTCGTGACCGCGGTGACACCCGGGGTTGCGGCGAGCTCCTCTTCAAGGCGTTGGAACAGAACGCGTGAGCGGTCCGGCGTATAGCCATTCAACACCGGAGAAATACCAAACGTGACGATGTTCTCGGCCTTGAGACCGAGGTCCACGCGGTTCACGTTGATCAGGCTTTTCGTGAACAGTCCCGCTGCCGCGAGCAGAGCCATCGACATGGTGATCTGGGCCGTTGCCAGGATCAGGCGGAACCACTTCGCCCCGCGCGCACCGGACGGCTGGCCGGCCTGGCCTTTCAGGGTCGAGACCAAATCCGGACGCGTGCTGTGCAGGGCGGGGAACAAACCGAAGATGAGACCGGTCGCAATCGCCAGCCCGCCGGCGAAGAGCATCACGGTTCCGTCGATCTGGAAATCCAGCGTCCGGGCGGCGTCGGAGGACAGCAACGCCCCGATCAGGGACAGCGTCCATCCTGCGACCAGGATTCCGGCCAGCCCGCCAAGGATGGCAAGCACCAGCGACTCGGTGAGCAACTGCGCGACGAGCTGTCCGCGGCTGGCGCCGATCGACAGCCTCACGGCCATTTCGCCGGATCGAGCCGACGACTTCGCGAGCAGCAGGTTCGCAATGTTCGCGCAAGCGATCAGGAGGACGAACGCGGTGACGCCGAGCAGCAGCTTGAGCGGCGTGCCGGCCTGTCCTTCGACCGAGCTCTGGCCGCGTGGTCCCTCGGTGATCAGAATCGGCTTCGCGCGGAACCGCGCCATCGTCTGATCGCTCATGCCCTTCTGCAGCGGCGCTTCGACGTCGTTGATGATCGCCTTGTACTGGGCGCCGAGCGCGGCGCGTGCCGACTCGATTGATGTTCCGGGCTTCAGCCGGCCGAACACGTACGCCCAGTAGCTCCTTCGATTGTCGAATACCTTGAATCCCGGTTCCATGAATCCCGGTTCCATGAATGTGCGCAGGGTGATAGGTACGAAGACCTGCGGCCTCGAACCGAGGGTTGTCCCATTGAACCGGCGAGGCGCAACCCCGACGATCGTCAAGGTCTGCCCGTTGACGACCATGGGTTGATTGAGAACTTTGGGATCCGAGGCAAAGCGACTGGCCCAATACGCGTGACTGATCACCACTACGTGCGACTCGCCGACGACGCGGTCGTCGTCTGGCCCGATCAGTCGCCCGAGTGCCGGCTGAACACCGAGCACCTGGAAGTAACTGCCGGACACCTCGAGGCCTTCACTGTTCAGCGTCTGTCCCTGGTAAGCGAGATTTGCGCTGAACAACCGGTGCGCCGCCAGGCCAGTGAACGAGGTTTGGACGCGCTGCAGATCCCGGAACATTGGATAGCTGAACACCTCGTCGCAGTCGCCCGCCTGATAGACGATTGGGATCCGGGTTTGGGACCCGGAACCGACAGGTTCACGAGCCGCTCCGGATCCTGCACCGGCAGCGATCGAAGCATGACTTCGTTGAACATCGAAAAGATGGCCGCATTTGCGCCGATCCCAAGGGCGAGCGAGACGATTGCGACGGCGGTTACGAACGGAGTCTTACGAAACAACGTCCGGAGGGCATATTTCAGATTGGTCATCGGTGTCGTTCGACGTGGATGGACGCGAGTTAGTTTACAGGAGCGAAATCCGCGCGGCCAGTCAGGGGTCAGGCCGTCGGCAGTGGTCTGATCCGAGTTTTCTTCACCTGAATTCCCCCGTGCGACCAGTCATGTCGCGGATGTCTCCAACCTCAGCGGTTTGCATACATTTGGATTCCAGGCGGCGTTTCTAGTCTGCCTGAGCGGCGACTTAAGTGTCGGCTCCCGCATGCATTTTCCCAGATCCCACGAAGGTGCCATGCGCCGGTGGTGCAGGAAGGGTGACTTCTGTCGTCTTCTCAGGAGTCCTTTATCTGCCGACGACTAAAGTTGTTATCGCTCCGGGACATCGCCGCGCCCGGGACTATCGTAACTTGATGGACCACTCGTTGCTCTTTCCTGAGCGGGACCGAACCTGAGGTAACTCGTACTTTCCTCCCAGGCCCCAAGTCGAACAACCGAATAGGCGACCGCACACGCGGAGACGTGACACGTGTGTACAGAGGGCGGTCGTCTGGGAATCGTCGAGTGAGGAACGATGACGATCAGTCGCCCGACCCCTGGACCCGCATTTCGACTGTTCGCTGCATTGAGCGCCGCTCTAGTGCTCGCGGTCGGCGGCGCGATACGCCTGACGCTGGAAGCCCAGACCAGCAACCCAATCGTCACCGAAAACGCTCTGCCCGGCAGCCCGCAGAACGAGTGGGATATTCAAGGCAGTGGCGAGTCGACCCTCCAGGGCTTCGCCACCGACATCAGCGTCAACAAAGGAAGCGTCGTTTCGTTCAAGATCAAGACGAGCGCGCCCGGCTTCGTCATCGACATCTACCGGCTCGGGTACTACCAGGGTTTCGGGGCGCGCAAGGTCGCGACCGTTACGCCCACCGCCACGCAGATTGCTGCCGCACAGAATCAGCCTGCGTGTCTGACCGACGCGCAGTCGGGGCTGGTCGATTGCGGCAACTGGGCGGTCGCCGGAACCTGGAACACGACGGGGGTGACTTCGGGCATCTTCATCGCGAAGCTCTCACGCTCGGACAACCTGAATCTCTCCAGTCACATCTATTTCATCGTCCGCGACGACTCCCGCAACGCAGACCTGCTGTTCCAGACGTCAGACGCGACGTGGCAGGCCTACAACCTGTATGGCGGCAACAGTCTCTATTGCGGTGCGCCGCTCGACAGCAGCGCGGGTCGCTACGATTGTCCGGCCCGCGCCGGCAAAGTCAGCTACAACCGTCCGTTCGATACGCGAGACCTCAATCCCCAGAGCTTCCTGTTCAACGCCGAGTACCCGATGGTGCGCTGGCTCGAAGCCAACGGCTACGACGTCAAGTACTGGACCGGCGTGGATACCGATCGCATGGGCGCCGATCCCACGGTTGGCCTGACGAGCTCGCATCGGCCGAAGGCATTCTTGTCCGTCGGGCACGACGAGTACTGGTCCGCCTCGCAGCGGACACACGTCGAAGGCGCGCGCAACGCGGGTGTCAGCCTGGCTTTTTTCAGCGGCAACGAGATGTTCTGGAAGACGCGCTTCGAACCGTCAATCGATGGATCGAGTACGCAGCTTCCGCACGCTCGTCAGCTACAAAGAGACGTTCGGGAGAGGAGACCGCGTCGATCCCGACACGTCGCAGCCCTGGACCGGCACGTGGCGCGACCCGCGTTTCCCACAGGCCGGCGGCAACAATCCGGAAAACGCGCTGATCGGCCAGCTCTGGATGGTCAACTGCTGCGCCGATCGAATCCACGTGCCCGCCTCGATGGCCGGCCTGCGGTTCTGGCGCAACACGGCGGTGGCAGACCTGGCGCCAGGAGATACCAACGGCTACCGCACGTCGGCAGAGAGCCTCGGCTACGAGTGGGACGAGGTGATCGACAACGGAATGCTGCCCTCGGGCCTGGTGCGCATGTCGATGACGACGCTCCCGGTGCCGGAGCGAGTCGTCGATTTCGGGATCAACATCGCCGCAGGCACCGCCACGCACAGCTTGACGCTCTATCGTCATCCGGGCGGCGCACTCGTCTTCGGTGCCGGCACGGTGCAGTGGGCCTGGGGCCTCGACGAGGTTCACGATCGCTCGCAGGTGCCGACCGATCAGGCGATGCAGCAGGCCACCGTGAACTTGTTTGCGGACATGGGCGTGCAGCCGGCGACGCTGCAGACCGGCGCGGATCCCTTGCGCCCTCTGGTCGCCGGTGCGATGTCGGGGGATGTGTTGGCCCCGACTTCGACGGTGGTCTCGCCGGCCGGAGGTTCGTCGGTCGAAAGCGGGGCGCGGATCACCATCAGCGGCACGGCGATCGAAAACGGCGGCGGCAGGCTGGCCGGCGTGGAGGTATCGGTTGACGACGGCGCGACGTGGCACACCGCGGGGCTTCTCTCTTCGGGGGTGTGGAACTACGAGTGGACACCCGGTTCGCCGGGCTCCGTAACGATCCGCTCGCGTGCGTTCGACGACAGCGGCAACATCGAAAGTGCGGCCGGCGGGGTGACGGTTTCGATCGTTCCCGGTGCCTGCCCGTGCACGAGTCTGTGGCAGCCGAACGTCTTGCCGACGGTGCCAGCGGCGGCCGATACGAATCCTGTGGAACTCGGGACGAAGTTCTACAGCGACATCAATGGGTTCGTCACCGGCGTCCGGTTCTACAAGAGCACGTCGAACAACGGCACCCACATCGGCAATCTCTGGACGCTCAACGGCACACTGCTCTCGTCCGTGACCTTCGCGAACGAGACACCATCCGGCTGGCAGCAGGCGATATTCCCGTCGCCGGTTCCGATTACCGCCAACACGACCTACGTCATCTCGTACCACACGAACGTCGGGTCGTACTCCGCCGACGGCGGCTATTTCGGCGCCGCGCCGATCGATTCGCCTCCGCTTCACGCGCCGACCAGTCCGGTCGCCGGCGGCAACGGCGTCTTCGCCTATGGCGAATCGCAGTTCCCGACCGGCACGTTCAACGGGACGAATTACTGGGTCGACGTGGTTTTTGCGGCGTCGGTGGTGGATAACACGCCGCCGGTGATCTCACGCATCAAGTCGACGATCCTGGACAGTTCCAGAATCACGATCACGTGGACGACGAACGAGGCGGCGACGTCGAAGCTCGAGTACCTCGACCGATCCCGACATCCTCAGTGCTACCACGACGCTCCCGCCGGGGACCCAGACCGTGAACCTCGGCACGTTCGTCACCCAGCACAGCATCGCGCTATCGGGCCTGACGCCCAACACCACGTATTACTATCGCGTCGTCTCGGTCGATCGCTCCGGCAATGCCACGGATGTTGCCGCTCCGAGCGTATCGCTGCCCGGTCCGACGCTGCGCGACACGGTCTCTCCCGACTTCAACGCCGGCGTTCAGGGCAATACCTACGTATCCGAGACGGTCGATGGTGAAGTGACCCTCGCGCCGACGGCAGGCACCGAATTCTCCGGATCCACGCTGTCGCCCGGATGGACCGACATTCCGTATGCTGCCGGCGGTGCGGCATTTCTGGACAACGGCGCCGCGCTCGTCGACGGATCGCGCCTTGGAACCTGCGCGGATGTAAATGGCACCTGCCAGGAGCAGTGGACGTTGACGCCCGGCCACCGGCTGGAGTTCGTGGCGACGTTCACCGGTGATGCATTCCAGCATTCCGGCTTTGCGCAGGACTTCTCGAGCCAGACCCAACCCTGGGCCATCTTCAGCACCCTGAGCGGCGGCGCGCTTACCGCGCGCACCAATACCGGAACGGCCTCGCTCGACACGGTTCTTGGCACGGGGTTCTTCGGCTTCCCGCACCGGTACTCGATCGACTGGACTGACAACAGCGTGGTCTACTCGATCGACGGCACCGTCGTCGCCACCCACAACCTGGCGGTTGCGGGCCCGATGCGTCCCATCGCGGCGAGCGATTTCAGCGTCTTCGGCGGCAATGTCGTCATCGATTGGATCCGTCTTGGGCCGTACGCGCCGGCCGGCACCTTCACGTCGCGGGTGTTCGACGCGAATTCGATCGTCAACTGGAACACCGTTCAATGGACGGCGCACGCCCCGACCGGCACCGGCGTTGGGATTAGCGTGCGCACCGGCGCGACACCGAATGCCGACGATGGGACGTGGTCGCAGTGGCAGACAATCGCGGCGCCAGGTGCGATGACCTTGAGCTCGCAGTATGTCCAGTACCGCGCGGTTCTCTCGACCAGCGACCCGAACGTCACGCCTGATCTCCAGGACCTGATCATCAGCACGGGGCACGCGCCGGCCGCCGCTCCCGACAGCATCATCGTTCCGGTCAACGGCCTGGCGACGCTGCCGGCATCCGGCACGGGCAGCCTGGTTGCCAATGACGCCGATCCTGATCACGATGCGCTCGAAGTCGTGGCGGTAGGTCCCGCGTCGCACGGTGTGGCCGAAGTGAATTTCGACGGCACGGTGAAGTACACACCGGCGGTCGACTATAGCGGCCCGGACTCCTTCCTCTACACCGTGAGCGACGGCCTGTTGACCGCGTCCGCGCTGGTGACCGTGACCGTGCGCAGCGGCAATGTCGCGCCGGTCGCGAACAACGATTTCTACAACGTGAACGAGGGAACCACGCTGACCGTCGCGGCCGCGAACGGCATCCTCGCGAACGACGCGGATGCCGATAACGATCCTCTGACCGCAAGTCTCGTGACCGGGCCGGCTCACGGGGCGCTCACGCTCAATTCCCTGGGATCGTTCACCTACACACCGAGTGGCAACTACGCCGGACCCGACGCGTTCACCTATCAGGCGTCCGACGGGCGCCTGAAGAGCGAGCCGGCGACGGTCCAGATCGATGTGCGGCAGGTCAACGATCCGCCGATCACCGAAGCCGACGCATACTCGGCCGTGATCAACCAGCCGCTGCACATTGCCGCAGCCGGCGTGCTGGCCAACGACCACGACATCGATGATCTCTCGCCGCTCAGTGCACGGCTCGCAGCCGGCGCGGCAAACGGCACGGTGACGTTGAACACCGATGGCTCGTTCGACTACACGCCCAACGCGCAGTACGTCGGCCTCGATCGATTCACGTACGCCGCGGTCGATCATCTGGGCGCCGCAGGCAATACCGCCACGGTGACGATCACCGTTGCCATGAAGGCGGTATCGCGGGGTGTCAATGCCGGTGAGACCGTGAGCACGGGAACCACCGTCACCCCCACGGATCCGATTGCGACCTCGGTGACCTCTCCGGTCCCCGCAACGATCCGGATCGCCCAGGGGGTGATCGCGGGATCGCAGCCGCCGGCCGGTTACACGTTCCTGAATCAGCAGATCAACATTTCGGTATTGAACCCCGACGGATCGGAAGTGGCAGCCTCGGCTGCGTCGCCGATCCGGGTGGCGTTCACGGTCGACCGATCGCTGCTGCTGCCTGGCGAGGACCAGACCTCGTTCCAGGTTTTCCGGAACGGCGCACGGATTGTCGACTGTCTGGGGCAGTCGTCGATTCCTTCAGCCAGCCAGGATCCGTGCGTGACCGCGCGAGAAGCCGGCGCCGCGCCCGACAACGACGTAACGCTGACCATCCTGACATCTCACGCCAGTCAATGGAATCTCGGCGCCTCGTCGGCGGTGGTTGGTACCGCGCCGGTGGCGCAGAACGACGGTGTCTATCCGGGCGGCCCGGCGCCACTGACGATTTCCGCCCCTGGCGTGCTTGGCAACGACTACGGCCGCAACAGTTTGACCGCCGTGCTGTCCGCCGGGTCCGCGGTGAACGGTACCGTCACCCTCGCCGGAAGCGGTGCCTTCACCTTCACTCCGGCCGCCGGCGTCTGCGGTCCGGCATCGTTCAGGTATCGAGCATCGGATGGGACGAACAGCGGCAACGAGGCGACCGTGTCGATCGTGATCGGCTGTGGACTCTCGGCCGGAGCTGATGCCGTCTCGGTCCTCGAGGACAGCGGTGCCAACGCGCTCGCGGTGCTCGCCAACGATACCGGTGATCCGGGTCAGACTCTGGTCGTAACGAGCGTCACCGTACCCGCTCATGGTGTGGCCGCGGTTGCGACCGGCGGCAGTGGCGTGACCTACACGCCGTCGGCCAACTACTTCGGCGCCGACAGCTTCACTTACTCGATCGCCGACGGGCATGGCGCGACGGCGGTCGGGACGGTGTCGATCACGGTGACCGCCGTCAATGATGCGCCGAGCTTCATCAAGGGCGCGAACCAGGCGGTCAAAGAGGATGCGGCCGCTCAAAGCATCGCTGGCTGGGCCACGAGCGCGAGCGCCGGTCCCGCCAACGAGCTACAGGCGCTCAATTACCTCGTGTCGAACAACAATCCCGCCCTGTTTGCCGCGCAACCTGCGGTTGCTCCGAACGGCACGCTCACTTATACGCCTGTGCCCAACGCGAATGGCTCGGCGACCGTCAGCGTGCGGATCCACGATGATGGCGGAACGGCAAACGGCGGCGTCGACACGAGCGCTGCGCAGACGTTCACCATTACCGTGAGTCCGGTCAACGACGTGCCGTCGTTCACGAAAGGGGCGAATCAGACAATAAGAGAGGATGCAGGCGCCCAGTCTGTTGCCAACTGGGCGACCGCGATCAGTGACGGTCCTGCGAACGAGTCGAGCCAGACGGTGGCGTTTGTGGTGAGCGTTGACAAACCCGCATTGTTCTCGGTGCCTCCAGCGATTGCCGCCAACGGGACGCTGACCTACAAGCCGGCCGCCAACGCGAACGGTCTCGCGACGGTTACGGTACGGCTCCGTGACAATGGCGGGATTGCGAACGGTGGGGTCGACACGAGCGCTGCGCAGACGTTCACCATCAACATTCTCTCGGTGAACGACGTTCCGAGCTTCGCGAAGGGCCCCGATCAACGGGTGCTCGAGGGCGCGGCGCCGCAGACGGTGTCGAACTGGGCGACGTCAATCAGCGCGGGTCCGGCGGGCGAGACCACCCAGGCGCTGAATTTCATCGTCACCAATGACAACAACGCGTTGTTCTCGGCCCAGCCATCGTTGGCGGCCGGCGGGACGCTCACCTATACCATCGCGTCGAGCTTGAGCGGAATCAACTCGACGGCGCGGGTGACCGTCCGGCTCCAGGATAGTGGCGGCACCCTGAACGGCGGAATCGACACGAGCGCTCCACAGACGTTCGCGATCAGCGTCGCCATGACGAGCGCGGCGGTGACGATCACCGGACCTGCGCCCAACGCGACCGTTGGCGGCAGGGTGAGGATCTACGCTGCGGCGCCTGCCGTCGCGAACGTGGCACGCGTCGATTTCCTGGTCAACAACGTCGTGGTTGGCTCCGACACGAATGCGGCCGACGGCTATTCGGTGGCGTGGAATTCGCGCACCGTTGCGGACACGGCACCGACGTCGACGACCGCAGGTGCGCAGGCGGTGATCAAGGCCGTCGCCTACGACGGCGCCGGCGTGGCGAAGCCGTCGGCGGAGGTCCGGGTGAATGTCCGGAACAACGGGCTGGTGGCCTCTTACGACTTCAATGAGGCGAGCGGAACGACCGTCAACGACGCCGCGTTCGGTGTCGGCATCGATGTGGCCAACAACGGTACGTTCCCCGCCGGCACCGGCATCGTTCGCACGACGGATCGTTCGGCGGTGGCTGGTGGCGCCCTTCGACTGACCGGGCTTGCGGGCAGCTTCATCAGGGTCCCTGATCCCGGCACCAAGTCGTCGCTCGACCTCTCGTCGGCGATGACGCTCGAAGCGTGGGTCCGGCCGGACTCGGTCAACGGCTGGAGGAACGTGATCCTGAAGGACAGCGGTGCCGCCGGTACGGGCATCGGCTACGCGCTCTATGCGAACAGCGCGACGGATGGCGGAGCGGGCACCTACGTCCGCACGACCGGCAGTGGCGCCGACCGTCATGCGACGGCCGCCGTGCGGCTGCCGACAAGCGCGTGGCATCACCTGGCGGCGGTGTTCTCAGGCGGGACACTGACGATTTACATCGATGGCGTTCAGGCAGCGCGCCTGACAGGCTTATTGGGCACACTCGTTCAATCGAACGGCACACTGTCAATCGGGGGAGACGCGCGGTGGGGCGAGCTCTTCATCGGTCTCATCGACGACGTGAAGATCTTCGGCCGTGGGCTGTCAGCCGCGGAAATCGCGGCGGACGCCGCGAGTCCGGCGCTCACCCGGTAGGGCAGACATTCGACGGAATGGTGTCGTTATGTGCGTTCAGTCGAGTTGGCAGGATCTTGGCGATAGAGCCGGCACGTTCGCTGGCGCCGCCACGAACGCGACGCAAGCTCCGGCGGTTGAAGAACGTGGC
This sequence comes from uncultured Acidobacteriota bacterium, assembly GCA_963755695.1. Classification (GTDB taxonomy): domain Bacteria; phylum Acidobacteriota; class Vicinamibacteria; order Vicinamibacterales; family 2-12-FULL-66-21; genus QHWT01. The sequence goes on from CAVWLB010000001.1 coordinate 497,709, forward strand.
CATCACGTTCATTCGAGACGACTTGGGTCGGTGGGTAAGTAAGTCGGCGGGCAGGAGGGCTACGCGCCGGGAGGCAGGCCCGGCGCGTAGCATGTAACCTGGGTCATGCATAAAAGTCTGCCTGATTGAGAACTTCGGCCAAAGGCTCATCCGCTAGGCAGACAAGTTCCGCGCGCAGTTCGTCCTCCCCGTGGCATCCAGCGGAAGTTGTAGAGATCACGCCAATCGAATCGGAGAGTCCCCTTGCTGCCGAAGTCTTCCTGAATGAGGACTTAGGTCTGACGACCGACCCCATTTTCAGGATCACCCACAAGCCTCGGCGACGTTGAGCAGCCGTGTTGACCTGAAGCCGATTCCCCGTATCTCTACCGTATAGCAGCCGTTATCTCCTTCATAGAGAACTAATCCGACAGAGTCTCCCTCAGCTGGACCGTTCGTTGCTCCTTGCTCAGCCGTAATCCCGTCGCTACGAGTCAGAGGCGGCTGCGTACACGGAACACGCGACCCGTGTGATCGCGCGCACGTCCGTCCGTAAATCGGTGAGCCAGAAAACGATGGAGATGATGAAGCGCTTGACCTGCGGGTCGGCGATTCGGGTGGTTGTCGCGCTGAGCGCCGCAATCTTGCTCGCGGCCGGCGGTTCGGTCCGGCCGACGATCCAGGCCCAGGCAATGAGCAACCCGGTCGTGATCGAGAACGGCCTGGCCGGCAGTCCTCAAAGCGAATGGGATATCGAGGGAGCGGGCGACCCGACCCTGCAGGGATTTGCCACGGACATCAGCGTCAACTCCGGAAGCGTCGTCTCCTTCAAGATCAAGACGAGCGCGCCAGGATTCGTCATCGACATCTATCGTCTCGGCTACTACCAGGGCCTGGGCGCCCGGAAAATCGCGACAGTTACACCAACCGCGGCCGACATCGCGTTGGCGCAGACACAGCCCGCCTGTGAGACCGACGCCGCGTCAGGCCTGATCGACTGCGGCAACTGGGACGTCACCGGTTCGTGGAACACGGCCGGCGTGACCTCCGGGATCTTCATCGCGAAACTGTCGCGCACCGACAATCCCGACACCTCGAGTCACATCTACTTCATCGTGCGCGACGATTCGCGAACGTCCGAGATTCTGTTCCAGACCTCCGACACGACCTGGCAGGCCTACAACCAATACGGCGGCAACAGCCTGTACTGCGGCGGGCCATTGAGCAACAGCGCGGGAGACTACTCGTGCCTGACCCGCGCTGCAAAGGTGAGTTACAACCGTCCGTTCGACACACGCGCGCACGATCCCCAGAGCTTCCTGTTCAACGCCGAGTATCCGATGGTCCGCTGGCTCGAAGCCAATGGTTACGACGTCAAGTACTGGACCGGCATCGACACCGATCGGTTCGGCGCGGATCCGGCAATCGGGTTGACGAGCCCGCACCACCCGAAGGCATTCTTCTCGGTCGGGCACGACGAGTATTGGTCGGCCGGGCAGCGTTCGCACGTCGAAACCGCGCGCAACGCCGGCGTCAGCCTGGCGTTCTTCAGCGGCAACGAGATGTTCTGGAAGACGCGCTACGAAGCATCGATCGACGGATCCAACACTACCTACCGCACTCTCGTCAGCTACAAGGAGACATTTGGTCAGGGAAGCCGCGTCGATCCCGATGCAACAAGTCCATGGACCGGCACCTGGCGCGATCCGCGCTTCCCTGAGGCGGGTGGCGGGAACCCGGAGAACTCGCTCATCGGACAGCTCTGGGCCGTCAACTGCTGCAGCGATCGAATTCACGTGCCGGCCTCGATGGCCGGCTTGCGCTTCTGGCGCAATACCGCGGTTGCGAACCTCGCACCCGGCGATCCGATCGGCTACCGCACGTCGGTCGAAAGCCTTGGCTACGAGTGGGACGAGGTGATCGACAATGGGTTGCTACCGCCGGGCCTCGTGCGCATGTCCGAGACCACTCTCGTTGTTCCAGAGCGCGTGGTCGACTTCGGGATCAACGTTGCGCAGGGCACAGCAGCCCACAGCCTGACGCTCTATCGTCACGCCAGCGGCGCGCTCGTCTTCGGCGCCGGCACGGTGCAGTGGTCGTGGGGCCTCGACGCCGTCCACGATCGTTCGCAAGTGCAGACCGACCAGGCGATGCAGCAGGCGACGGTGAATCTGCTGGCCGACATGGGCGTCCAGCCTCAGACGCTGCAGGTCGGCAGCGACCCGAACCAACCTCTGCTCGTGCCCGCGACGATGTCGAGCGACACGGCAGCACCGACATCGACGATCGTGTCGCCCGCGGCGGGGTCCTCGGCCGAGAGTGGTTCACGTGTGAGCATCAGCGGCACCGCCATCGAAAATGGAAGCGGATCTGTTGCAGGGGTCGAAGTCTCGGTTGACGGCGGGACGACGTGGCACACGGCCAGCCTGGTACCCTCGGGCGTCTGGAATTACGAATGGACCCCGGGATCGCCCGGCACGGCAACCATCCGCGCACGCGCGTTCGACGACAGCGGGAACGTCGAAGCGGCAAGCGCGGGCATCATGGTTTCGGTCGTGCCCGGTCCGTGCCCGTGCACGAGCCTCTGGCGGTCGGCGGCGACACCGATCGTCCCCGCTGCGGCCGACAACAACCCGGTCGAGGTCGGCACGAAGTTCTACAGCGACATCGATGGGTTGATCACCGGCATCCGGTTCTACAAGGGCACGGCGAATACCGGCACACACGTCGGCAACCTGTGGACCCTTACCGGCACACTGCTGGCAACGGTGACGTTTGCGAACGAGTCGCCGTCAGGCTGGCAGCAGGCGATCTTCTCGTCGCCGGTGGCAATCAGCGCGAACACGACCTACGTCGTCTCGTACCACACGAACGTTGGAGCGTATGCCGCCGACGGGGCGTACTTCGCGACGGCGCCGCGCGATTCACCGCCGTTGCACGCCCCGACCAGTCCCGTTGCCGGCGGCAACGGCGTGTTCGCGTATGGCGAGTCACAGTTCCCGACCGGCACGTTCAACGCGACGAACTACTGGGTCGACGTGGTATTCGCCTCGACGGTGGCGGACTCCAACCCGCCGGTGATTTCCCATGTCAAGGCGACGACCGTGGACAGCTCGCGGGTCACGATCACCTGGATCACCGACGAAGAGTCGACGTCGAAGATTCAATATTCGACGGATCCGGCGATACTCTCCGGCACGTCCGTGCTTCCTCCTCACACGGTGACGGTCAACGACGCCGCGTTCGTGACCCAGCACCACATCGCCTTGTCAGGACTGACGACAGACACGACTTACTACTACCGCGTGATCTCGGTCGATCATTCGGGTAACGCCGGCGACGTGCCTGCGCCGGGCGTCAGGGTGCCTGGCCCGACGCTGCGCGATACCTCGTCCTCCGACTTCGACGCCGGCGCGGGCAGCAACATCTACACTTCCGAGACCGCAGATGGTGAAGTGATCCTCGCACCTGTTGCCGGCATCGAGTTTTCGGGATCCACGTTGCCTCCCGGATGGATCGATGTGCCGTATGGCACCGGTGGCGCGGCGTTGATCGGCAACGGCATCGCGCTGGTCGACGGCTCGCGACTGGGCACGTGCGTAGACGTGAGCGGCACCTGCCGGGAACAGTGGGCACTGACGCCAGGGCATCGGCTGGAGTTCACGGCGACGTTTACCGGCGACGCATTCCAGCACTCGGGCTTTGCGCAGGACTTCTCGACCGCCTCACAGCCTTGGGCGATCTTCAGCACGCTGGAGGGAGGCGCGCTCACCGCGCGAACCAGTACCGGTGCAACCAGCCAGGAAACGTCTCTCGGCTTCGGCTTTCTGGGCTCGCCGCACCGCTACACGATCGATTGGTCCGACACACGCGTCGTCTACTCGGTGGACGGCGCGGTCGTCGCGACGCACAACCTCGCCGTCGCCGGCCCGATGCGTCTGCTCGCTGCGAGCGACTTCAGCGTGTTTGGCGGCAACGTCGTGATCGACTGGATCCGTCTCGGGCCATTCGCGGTGTCGGGCGTGTTCCAGTCGCGGGTATTCGACGCCAATACGATCGTCGACTGGCAGAGTATTCAGTGGAAGGGTAGCACCCCGCCCGGAACCAGCGTCGCGATGAGCGTGCGCACGGGCAGCACGCCGGATGCGGAAGATGGAACCTGGACAGGGTGGCAGCCGATCGCGTCCCCCGGCTCCCTCGCATTGAGCTCGCGTTACATTCAATACCGAGCGGTCCTGGCTACTACCGATCCGGCTGTCACGCCGGAACTCCAGGATGTCATCATCACTACCGGCCACGCGCCGGTCGCGGTCGACGACAGCATCAACACGCCCCAGAACGCGACGATGACGCTGCCTGCGGCCGGTCCCGGCAGCCTGGTGGCAAACGACATCGACGCGGATAACGACGTCCTCGAGGTGGTCGGCGCCGGCCCCGCCTCGCATGGGACGGTGTTCGTGAACTTCGACGGCTCGGTCCAGTACACGCCCGCGGCAAATTACAGCGGGCCCGACGCGTTCGTCTACACCGTCAGCGATGGCCTGCTCACCTCGTCGGCCGTGGCGTCGATCGTCGTAGGTTCACCCAACAGGCCGCCGGTCACAAACAGCGACACCGTCAACGTGCTCGAGGACAGCGCCGGGTCCAGCATTGCGGTGCTCTCGAACGATACCGATCCCGATCCTGGGCAGACGCTGACGGTCACCGCCGTATCGTCCGCGGCGCACGGTGTCGCAGCGATCGCCGGCAATGGAACAGCCGTGAGCTACACGCCGCAGGCGGACTACTTCGGCGCCGACAGCTTCACCTATACCGTCAGCGACGGTCACGGTGGCACTGCAACCGGAACGGTGGCGCTCAGTGTGCTCGACGTGAACGATGCGCCAGCCTTCACAAAGGGCGCCGACCAGCGCGTGCTCGAGACCTCTGGCGCGCAGACGGTGGCGGGTTGGGCGGCGAACATGAGCGCGGGGCCGGTGAACGAAGCCGCGCAGGGGCTGACCTTCGTCGTCACGAACGACAACGCCGCGCTGTTCTCGGTCCAGCCGTCGGTCGCTGCCAGTGGAACGCTGACGTATGCGCTCGCCGGCAACGTGAATGGTGTCAATCACGTCGCGCACGTATCGGTACGGCTCCGTGACAACGGTGGCACGGCCGATGGCGGCGTCGATACCAGCGACGCGCAGATGCTGGTGATTAGCGTGATCCCCGGCATCGACATCAGTGACGTCATGATGGCGGAAGGCGACAGCGATATCACGTCGTTCACCTTTATGGTGATGCTTACGGGCGCAAGCGATCAGCCGGTCTCGGTGTCGTTCGCAACAGCGGACTCGACGGCGACGGCGCCTGGTGAGTACACGGCCGCAGCCGGCGTCCTGACGTTTGATCCCGGTGTCGTGTCGCTGCCGATCGCCATTGGCGTAAGTGGCGACACCATGAATGAACCGGACGAAAGGTTCAACGTCAACCTGTTCAATGCCATCAACGGCACCATCAAGAAGGCGCAGGGCGCCGGCATCATCCAGAACGATGATTCGGTCCCGAGCCTGACCATTGGCGATGCAACGGTGGGCGAAGGCAACAGCGGAGTGGTCAACATGACCTTCACGGTGACGCTGTCGCCACAGAGCGGCCAAACCGTCCGCGTGAACGTCGCGACAGCCAATGGTTCAGCGCTGGCGCCCGCTGAGTACACGGCCAGGTCCGGGACGTTGACGTTCGCGCCTGGGGTAGTGACGCAGACCATCACGGTGCCGGTGATTGGCAACACGGTTGATACGCCCAACAAGACGTTCACCGCGAATCTCTCCGCGGCGGTCAACGCGAACATCGCCGACGCGCAGGGAGTCGGGACGATCGTCGACGACGACACGTCGCTCGTCACCGATACGACGACGTCGGACTTCAAGGGCGGGACGGCGGACGCCGGAGCCTATTACTCCGAGTCGGGTAACGGCGAGGTCATGCTGACGCCGGCGCTTGGGACCGAGTTCTCCGGACCCACATTGCCAAGCGGCTGGGTCTCGACCCTGCAGACCGCCAAGGGCACGGTGAAGGTGAACAACGGCTCGGTCAAGCTGCAAGGAGCGCAGATCACCTCGACGCTGCCGCTCATCAGTGGCGGCCGCTCGATGGAATTCGCGGCGACCTTCAATGGTCAGCAACAGTTCGCGGGCCTGTCGCCCGCGCAGTTCAACACGAAGCTAACCGGCACCAAGCTAGGTCTCTACGCGCGCACCGTGAACGGATCGAAAACCGTAGAGACGCTCATACCTGGCAGCTGGTTCGGTGCGCCGCACCGGTTCCGCATCGACTGGAACACTACGACCGTCGTGTATTGGATCGATGGCGCGAAGGTGGCGACGCACACCGCCTCGTTCCCGGCCACGATGAACATGACCATGGTCGCCAGCGACGTGACCAGGTCGAGCGGCGTGCTGACCATCGACTGGATGCGCTCCACGCCGTACGCTGCGGCCGGAACCTACACCTCCAAGGTGTTCGACGCGGGCGCGCCAGTCGGCTGGCTGACGATGTCATGGAGCTTCGACAAGCCGGCCGGCACCGACATCGTCGTCAGCTACCGGACAGGTAACACCCCGAAGCCGGATGCGACATGGACGGCCTTTGCGACGGTTCCTGCCTCGGGCGGAGCGTTGGCCGGATCCTCGCGATACATCCAGTACAAGCTCCAGGAGTCTACGACGAACACCGCGCAGGCTCCGGCGGTCAAGGACCTCGTCATCGCGTTCAATCGATAGGACGCGTCGGTGGGTGGGTGGGTCGGCGGGCAAGGGTGCTACGCGCCGGGAGGCAGGCCCGGCGCGTAGCAAGTAACCCACTCTGGTATTCCCGAAGGCGGCGCTCCATTCCCCCGGACTTATCCGAACGCGAGGCTTCGTCCGTCTGCTTCGCGAGCACCCTCCCGATTCGACTCACATCGTCGACGAGAACGGCCTGTCGGTCGGATAATGATCGGCATCTATCTGCGGGAGAGGTGAAATGGCAAGCCGTGATCCGCGCGTCGATCAATACATCGCGAAGGCCCAACCGTTCGCCAGGCCTGTACTGAAGCACCTGCGGAAGATTGTCCACACCGGTTGTCCAGACGTCGAGGAGACCATGAAATGGAGCTTCCCGCACTTTCAGTACAAGGGAATGCTCTGCAGCATGGCGGCCTTCAAGGCCCATTGCGTCTTTGGTTTTTGGAATCACTCGATGATGAGTGCAGATCAGAAATCGTCGGATGCGATGGGTCAGTTCGGCCGGTTGACCTCGATTGACGATCTGCCGGCGGATAAGACGCTCATCGCCATGGTCAAGAAGGCAGTGGCGCTGAACGACGCTGGCGTCAAACCAAACCGCGTGAAATCGCCCAAGGCTCCGGTCGATACGCCTGACTACATGATGACGGCGCTTCGGAAGAACAAGAAGGCGATGGCCACGTTCGAGGGGCTTCCCCCAAGCCATCGGCGCGAATACGTGGAGTGGGTGGTCGAGGCCAGGGCGGATGACACGCGCGAACGCCGTCTGAAGACCGCCATCGAATGGATGGCCGAAGGCAAGATCCGCAACTGGAAGTACGTGGCGAAGTAGGTGGCTGAACGCGACTGGCTCGACGTCGCGCGGTCGGGCGCCACGCGCACCTACCTCGCAGACATGGCGTCGGCCGGGCGAAGACCCGCTCGTACCTGGAAACAGCGGTTCGGTCACGACGATCGCCGGACTTCGCCCCAAGTCGCTTCATAGCCATCCAGTCGACGTAGAAGATCGTCGCATGCTGAAACCACTGCCGCTGCTGCTGTGCGCCGCGCTGGCCGTCCTGACACCGGACGCCCCGCCGCGATTCGAGATGCAGAAGCTTGCCGACGGCGTCTACGCGGCGATTCGCAAGGAACCGGTCGGCCTTGGCGTTGACGCCAACAACCTGTTCGTCGTCGATGACGACGGAGTAGTGGTCGTTGACACCAACTTCGGCGCAACGTCGACGCGCGAGGTGGCAGCCGCGCTCCGCACGATCACCGATAAACCGGTGAAGTACGTGATCAACACGCATCCCCACGACGATCACGTGCTCGGCAACCAGGTCTATCGAGAACTCTTTCCACGCGCCGAATTCATCGCCCATGCGTTCACCCGCGACTACCTGCCGGGCAAGGGTCTCGAAGCGCGCCAGCGTCAGGTGGCGGCGCTGCCGCAGTTCAAGGAGCAGCTCGAGAACATGCTCAGAGACGGGAAGACTCCGTCAGGAAGAACGCTGACCGATGAGGAGCGGGCCGGATACTCGAGCGATGTTGGATTGATTACGCGATATCTGGCCGACGCGCCGTCGTTTCAAATCGTCCTTCCGACCATTGCGGTCACCAGTCGGCTCACTCTGCACCGTAGCGGCCGCGACGTCGAGGTCCGCTTTCTTGGCGGCGGTCATACTGCCGGAGACCTGGTCGTCTTTCTTCCGAAAGAGCGGATCCTGGCGACCGGGGATCTGGTTGTCGCGCCGGTTCCGCTGGTGGGCAGCGATCAGTCGCACATCGGCCCATGGATCTCTTCGCTGGATCAGATCGCCGAGATCCAGCCGGCAGTAATCGTTCCCGGTCACGGCCCGGTCATGCGAGATCTGTCGTATGTCCAGCAGATGGCCCGAATGTTCCGCGCGGTCCAGGAAGAGACCGCTGCCGCGGTCTCCCGTGGCGAAACACTGGAGCAGGCGCAAAAGAGCATCCACCTCGAGGCGCTTCAACGCGAGTTTGCCGGCGATTCATCCCTACGGGCCACCCTTTTCCGTAACTACGTAGCCGGCCCGGCGGTGGCGGCCGCGTATCGTGGGCTGCACGACGGGAAGTTCTAGCGTTCTCACGCTATGATCGGATATGCGCGCTCTCCTGGTCGCGCTCACCCTGTCGGTCGCGCTCGCTCCTCAGCAGCCCCAGTTTCGCAGCGGTGCGTATACGGTTGCGGTGTATACCACCGTCTCCGACGCCTCCGGAAAGCTCGTTCCCGATCTCGGGCGTGACCAGTTCGAAGTGTTCGACAACGGCAAGCGCCAGACGATCTCGACCTTCGCCAACGACGTCCAGCCGATCACGGTCGTGATGATGCTCGATCGAAGCGGCAGCATGTTTCGCAACTTCGCTCTCGTGCAGCGGGCGGCCGAAGCGTTCGTCGAACGCATGATGGCCGGCGACAGAGCGCGCGTCGGCAGCTTTGCGGCGCGCATTCAGGTGGACCCGCGCGACTTTACCTCGGACCGGGGAGAGCTCTTCGAGATCCTTCGGACCGAGTTGCAGCAGGCGGGACCGACACCGCTTTGGAATGCGGTGAGTGTCGGCGTCACCGCCCTCCAGCACCAGGAAGGACGCCGCGTCATCCTGGTATTCACCGACGGCGTCGATCGTCCGATGAACGGCAGCGGCAACAATGCCTCGCTCCGGGAGGTGATGAAGCGCGCCGAACAGGAAGACGTGATGGTGTATGCGATCGGACTGGCGAGCGAACAGTTCGGTGGTCAGCGAGGGGGCCGCTCCGGCGGTTTCGGCGGCCACGGAGGAGGAGGGTTCGGCGGTTTCGGCGGTGGCGGCGGACCGGAGATCCAGAAACCGGATCAGGGTCTTCCGAAGATCGCCGGAGCAACCGGTGGCGGCTATTTCGAGCTCACCAGGACCAACGACCTGGCATCCACGTTCGCCCGGGTCGCCGACGAGCTGCATCACCAGTACTTGCTGGGATTCGAGCCCGAGAAGCTCGATGGCAAGGCGCACAAGCTGGAAGTGCGCCTGAAGACGTCCGGCCTCACGGCGCGCGCGAGAAGGACCTACGTCGCGGCGCGCTCCAACTGAACGACGGCGGTCACTCGGTGTTCTCGCCAATGCACGTTGGTGGACCTGCGAAACGCACGAACTCAACCTAACTGGATCCAGACTCTTTGACGCACGATTGACGCGTGCGACCTGCACCCTTCGCACGAACGGCATGAATGCCCGCCTTATTGATTCAATGCTGGGAGGCCGGAAACGATCTCAGTCTCTGAGGACCTTAGGTGCAGACCGTGGCAGGACGCCGCGTAGTTCTGCCCGGAGGCAAGGCAGCGGGTCGCGCGATCAACGAGCCGCGAAGCGTTCGGCAGCCCTGGCGCGCGCGCGTTGCGCGACCTCCTCGCGATCGCGGGGCGGCGTCGAGGTCTTCAGCGCATCCACGAGTTTCCGGGCGCTGCGCGACACTTCATCCACGGCGCGCTCGAACACTTGCTCGTTGGCATGAGAGGGCTTCGTGAAACCGCTGATCTTCCGTACGAACTGCACGGCCGCGGCGCGGACCTCTTCGTCTGTGGCGGGTGGATCGAAATTGAACAGGGGACGAATATTGCGGCACATCCTATTACTGTAGCAGCTTGCGAAGGCAGTGATCGCGAACCGCCGTCCGCCAACCGCTGACCCGTGAACGGCTGACTGCTGACGTCCATCAGCCTCCGATATAGAATCCGCGGATCATGTCGAGCCGAGCCGTTGTTCTCGGGAGCCTCATGGCCGGCGCTTCGGCCGTCGTCGCGATCCAGCCGTCACAGCAGCAGGCGAACGCCATTCGCAATTTCATATCAGTCGATGCGCCGGTGGTGGCCTTGACCAACGCGCGCGTCATCGACGGCACGGGCGCTCCTGCGCGTGAGCGACCAGACGCTCCTCATCCGCGACGGGACGATCGCGGAGATCGGCGACGCCGAGCGCGTGACGCCGCCTGACGGTGCCACGACGATCGATCTCGTCGGGCAAGACCGTCATTCCCGGTCTGGTGATGGTTCACGAGCACCTCTACTATCCGACCGGGCCCGAACGTGTACGGGCAGCTCGGCGCGAGCTTCGTCCGGCTGTATCTCGCCGGCGGCGTCACGACGATGAGGACCGGCGGGAACACGAACGGGTTGATGGACATCAACCTGAAACAGCAGATCGATGCCGGCACGGCGGCGGGACCCGCGATCGATGCGACCGCGCCATACTTGAATGGCCCGCAAAGCCTCCTGCAGATGCACACGCTCGACCGACGCCGACGGATGCGCGGAAGCAGGTGGCTTACTGGGCCGACATGGGCGCGACCTCGTTCAAGGCCTACATGCAGATCACGCGCGACGAGCTGCGGGCCGCCATCGAGGAGGCGCACGCGCGCGGGTTGAAGATTACCGGCCATCTCTGCTCGGTCACCTACGCGGAAGCGGCGGACCTCGGCATCGACAATCTCGAGCACGGATTCATGGCCTCGACGGATTTCGTCACCGACAAGCAGCCGGACGTGTGTCCTGGACAGGCCGCCGGGCAGCGCACCATCGCGGCGCTCGACGAGAACGGCGCGCCGTTCAAGTCGCTGGTGAAGAAACTCGTCGACAAGCACGTGGCGCTGACGTCGACGATGACGGTGTTCGAGACCTTCACGCCGGGACGCCCGAAGCCACCCGGCCTCGACGTGCTGCTGCCGGAGTTGAAGCAGCAGTTCGAGGAGATCGTACGAACGCGCGTCGCGGCAACCAGCAGTCGATCTATCCGACGCTGCTGCCCAAGGGGATGGCGCTCGAGCGCGCGTTCGCGCGGGCCGGCGGACTGCTGCTCGCCGGAACCGATCCGACCGGCATTCGGCGGCGTCGTTCCCGGGTACTCGAACCAGCGTCAGCTCGAACTGCTCGTCGAGGAAGGCTTCACGCCGCTCGAGGCGATTCAGATCGGGACGCTGAACGGCGCGACGTACCTCGGACGAGACGCGCGCGTCGGCTCGATCGCACGACGGCAAGCAGGCCGATCTCGTCGTGATCGACGGGGATCCGTCGACGACCATCGCTGACGTGCGCAAGGTCGAAACCGTGTTCAAGCGAGGCGTCGGCTTCGATCCCGCGAAGCTGATCGCGTCGGTGAGCGGCAAGGTGGGCCTGTGGTGACGCTGGCGCTGCTGCTCGCCGTTCTGCTGCTTCAGGCGCCTGCCAAAGGCGAGCTTGCGCAAACCCAGGAGCCGAAGCAGGGCGACTACGTGGTTCGCGACTTCCGCTTCGCCTCGGGCGAAACCCTTGCGGAACTACGCATTCATTACCGGACGTACGGCCAGCCGCGGCGGGATGGGCAGGGGATCGTGCGAAACGCCGTCCTGATCATGCACGGCACCGGAGGAAGCGGAGCGCAATTCACCGGCAGCCGGTTCGCGGGCGCGCTGTTCGGTCCCGGCCAGCTGCTCGACCCATCCCGGTACTTCATCATCCTGCCCGACGACATCGGCCACGGACAGTCGAGCAAGCCGAGCGACGGCCTGCGCGCGAAGTTTCCACGCTATGTCTATCAAGACATGATCGAGGCCGAGCATCGACTGGTGACCGACGGCCTTGGCGTCAACCACCTGCGTCTGGTCATGGGCACCTCGATGGGCGGGATGCACACCTGGCTGTGGGGCGAGCGGTATCCCGACTTCATGGACGCGCTGATGCCGCTCGCCAGCGTGCCGTCGCAGATAGCCGGGCGGAATCGCGTCTGGCGACGGATCGCGATCGACGCGATACGAAACGATCCGGAATGGAACGGCGGCGAGTACCGGACCGCAGCCGCGGGGACTGAGAACCGCCGCGCAGATGTTGTGGCTGGTCGGCAGCAATCCGCTGATCCGATATCGCGAGGCGCCGACGCTCGACGCGGCCGACAAGGCGATCGACGACTACGTCGCCAACTACGTGCGTACGAACGACGCCAACGACACCTTGTACGCGCTCGAGTCGTCGCGCGACTACGATCCGGCCCCGGCGCTCGAACGCATCACCGCGCCGCTCGTCGCGATCAATTCTGCCGACGACCTCGTCAACCCCCCAGAGATTGGCGTGCTGGAGCGCGAGATCACGCGTGTGCCGCACGGCCGCGCGATCATCATTCCGCTGAGCGACCAGACGGTGGGCCACGGGACGCACACGGTCGCCACAGTGTGGCAGCAGTATCTCGAACAGCTGCTCAAGGCCACAGAACAGCAGCCACAGTGAACACAGACAAGCTGGCCACAGAAGAAGGCCACAGAAGAAGCCACAGAAAAACACAGAAAAACACAGCAAAACACAGCAAACACAGCAAACACAGAAGAACACACGTCGTCACTCCCCGGTGCAGAGCATCAAGTATCCGCGTACTTCTATGCGACGGCGGGTTGCGGAGACTGAGTACTTCGAGGGGCGTTGCGGGGGTTTTCTCAGCAAATCGCGAAGGAACATGATTTGCGAAGCCTTTGTCCGTGCTCGTCTATCCCCACTCGGATCTGACTGGACGAATCATCGAAGCCTTCTACATCGTATTCCGCGAACTCGGTCACGGTTTTGCGGAGAAGCTCTATCGGCGAGCGGTCGCCATCGTCCTGCGGGAAATGGGGCTGGAGGCGATTGAGGAACGCGAGATCAACGTGCACTTCCACGGTGCCTTGATCGGTACGTTCAAAGCGGACATTGTAGTCGCCCGCACGATCATGGTCGAAGTCAAGGCCGTAAAGGAACTGAACGGCTGCGACGAGGCACAACTGCTCAACTATCTCAAATGTGCTGGCGGCGGAGTTGGACTGCTCGTGAACTTTGGACAGCGACTCGAACATAAACGACGAGTGATGGGCGACCCCGACGCACGCTTGCCGAAGCTGCTCTAGCTTTGCGTCTCCTAATCTCCTGTTGCCGACGAACCAAATGAGCAAGTTGTGCACCAACAAGAAGTCTGCGGCACGGCGGCGAACGCGTGACGCCGCAGCTTTCTTGTTTGCCGCCTTGTCGCCTTCTGCATTTCTTATCTCGTCATGCCTTTCTCTCCTGCGTTTAATGTTGTTCAGTGTTCTTCAGTGTTTTTCTGTGGCCCCTTTTTCTGTGGCTTTCTCCGGCCTGTGGCGACTATCGTTCGTTGGCCAGTTTGGTATTCTGTGGAGGCCAGCGCCTGGAGGAGTGATTCCCATGGCGCCTACCCGCCTCTTCGGCCCTCTCGGCCTCTTTTCAATCCCGATGGCGTTCGTCCTCGGTCTCACCGTGTCACACGAGACGCCAGTTCGCGCGAGCGGTGAGGACACCGTTCGGCTCGCGACCGGGAGCGTCGTCGGTCTCGCCCCAGGAAGCGTGGTGAACCTGGCCACGCCGACGTTTGTTCAGCAGGGCAAGCGATACGCCTTTACGTGGGCTAGCGGCGGACCCGCACAGACCTACGCGGTCAAAGAGGTGCGGTCCGACGGCTGGGTGCTCGTGGAGGTTGCCGACGAAGTCACGCGGCCCGACCTCTACATCCCCGGGGAGTTTCCTCTGCGGTGGCTCCACGTTGGCCTCGCCGTGTCGGTGCAGGAGATGCGGCCGCTGCCGTAACGCCGAGCTGTCTTACTCGCAGGTCGGTGAATCGGCGCCGCAACCCGCTCCGCGCCGATTTGTGGCCGATTTTTACCGTTCCATCGATGGTACTCAGGTTGCTCTCACATGACCTGCCGACGCCTGGAGTGTCCTCATATGCGAAGACTGTTCATCCTCGCCTGGATGATGGCGGGCTGTGCCTTGCCGTCAGTTGCCGCTGCGCAGAGTCCGAAAACGGAAGTACAGGGATTCGGCGGCCTCACGTTCGGATCCTCGAGCTTCGGAAGTACGAGCGCGTCGACCTTTGGCGGTCGCATTGCCGTTGATTTGATGCCGAACATGCAGGTAATCGGCGAGGGCGGGCGGATGTCCGACATCAAGTCGCCGCTGTTCGACGTCCTCGAATACACGCCGGTGGGGCTGCAGCTGTCAGCGTGGTACGGCGAAGCCGGCGTGCGGTTGATGACGTCTCATTCGACCGTTCGTCCGTATGTCGAAACCACGGCGGGCATCGCGCGGCTCACGCCCAGCATCGAGGGCGTCAGCGGCCGCGCCGACGCAATCATCGATGCCGGTCTCGCGTTTCTCCATCGAACCGAGCCGATGCTCGGCGTCGGCGGGGGCATGCTCGTCCAGAGCGGGTCACTGACGCTCGACCTCGGATATCGATACAACAAGATCTTTGCCGGAGGTACCGTCGCATCGGTCCTGAATGCCGGCGACGCGTACCATGTCAATCAGGTGCGGCTGGGAGTCGGCGTGAGGTTTTGACGTCTGTCGGCCTCACATTCGGTCGCACCGGAGCCGAAGCCAGAAGCCAACGGCCCGGAGCCACTTCACATTCCGCAGCCGTTCGACTTCACCTCTTCGGCCATTGCGCCGAGTTGGTTGGTGAGACCACCCGGGAAGCCGAACTGGGTGTTACGCACCGAACGGATGAACCGGCTGCTCTCGTCCATCGGAAGCGTGGCGACGTTGCGGCAGAAATCCAGCCAGATGCCGTCCATCGTCAGGTACTGCTCGACGTTGGACAGGTAGAAGGTCTGCACGATCGTGTTGCGTGCCCGCACGTAGGCGCCGACGGAACGCACGGCCTTGGGGCCGGCGAAGTTTCCAACCAGGGGAACCAGCAGATTCCGCGACTCCAACGACTTGATGAATTCGAAGTTCTCCTCGCTGGAGAGGTAGCTCCGGGCCGTACCACCCTCGTCGGTCGCCACCATCAGATCCGCATAAGTTGGGAAGTTTCGACCGCCGCGGCCGCCCATCGAATAGGTCAGCGCCGGACCAGCACTCTCGAACTGCGAGTACACGCTCCTGATGTTCTCGATGTCGTCCGGCGACAGTTCGAATCCGTGCGTCTTCGAAAGCAGGGTCACAATCGCCTCGAAGTTTGCCGCGAACAGTTCGTCGCTCGGTTGCGTCGGCCAGTACGCCGAGAAGATGTCCGAGACGGTGGACGCTTCGCTCAGCCCCTCGGGGCGCGGACGCGAGAAGAGCCGCGAGACGAAATCGGCGCGATCCGTGGACAGCTCGAAGAGCGCTTTGTACATCAACTGCAGGTTCAGGTTTCCGCGGCGCACGTCGACGATGAACGCCATCGACGGCCGCACGGCGGTGATGTAGGTGAAGTTCTGCTCTGGCCCGACACCCATGTAGACACGTCCGGGCCTGGCGATCTCGACGAGCTCTGGAATCACGTACTGCATCCAGACTTCATTCGACAGCAGGTTGTCGGAACGGAAGAAGCCGTTGGGTTCTGAAAATTCCGTGACCAGGTTCCAGAACTCGCGGTCGCTCAGTTGATCCGGAATCGCGGGACGAGGTGCGGCCTCGGTCGCAGGAGCTGCCGGAGTCGGTGAAGCGGCCGCAGTCGGTGGCGGAGAAGATGGCGAGACCGCCGGTGGCGCCGGCTTGGCGCAGGACGTCGGTAGCGCACCGATCAACCACCAGAGAAGCGCGAGAGCAAAAAGGCGGCGTCGCAGCATGTTTGACCCGATCGCTGGCATGCTACCAGATCAGCGAAGGCTGCCGGTTTGACGGGCTCGAACGCGAGGCACCACCGCGTCAGGCGTCACCACAATCGGCAAAAGTCACAGCGTATATACTCGCGCCGTCATGGTCGCTTGGTGGTTCATTCGTCGTAATGTGCTCGCAGCGCTGCCCTTCATCGTTCTCGGCGTGATCGTTCTGGGGATGCGTCCGGAAGCCCAGGCAGGATTGGCACAGACCGAGCGCGCCTCCACCGCGTCGCAGGATCCGTTGCTGTCGGCATTCCGGTTCCGCTCGATCGGTCCGGCGAGCATGGGCGGCCGCATCGACGACATCGCGGTGTCGGAAAGCGATCCCAACATCATCTACGTCGGCTACGCGGTCGGCGGCGTCTTCAAGTCCGAGAACAACGGCGTGACGTTCGAGCCGGTGTTCGAGACCTACAGCACCGCGTCGATCGGCGACATCGCCATTCACCCGCGCGATCCGAACATCGTCTACGTCGGCACCGGCGAGCCGAACAACCGGCAGACCTCGTCGTTCGGCGACGGCATCTACAAGACGACCGACGGCGGCAAGACCTTCACGAACATCGGTCTGAAGGAAACGCAGACGATCGCGCGCATCGTGATCGATCCGAAGAATCCCGAGACGGTCTACGTCGCCGTCGCCCGGGCATCTGTTCGGCCCGAATCCCGAGCGCGGCGTCTACAAGACCACCGACGGCGGCAAGACGTGGAACAAGGTCAAGTTCATCGACGACGACACCGGGTTCACCGACATCGCGATCGATCCCGTCAACACCAACATCCTCTATGCCGCGAGCTATCAGCGGCGCCGCAGCGGCTGCTGCTTCAACGGCGGCGGGCCGGGCAGCGCGCATCTGGAAGACCACCGACGCCGGCAAGACGTGGACGAAGCTGACGGGCAACGGGCTGCCGCCGGGCACCTACGGCCGCATCGCGCTCGACGTCTCGCGCTCGAATCCGAACGTCGTCTACGCGCAGATCGAAGCGGGCGAGCAAGCCGGACGCCCGAGCGCGTCGCCGGCGTCGAGCACGAGCGCGGCGACCGAAGCGACGCCGCCGGGTGCCGCCGCGGTCACGCCACCCGGGGGCACGCCGCCCGGGGCGCAGCGGCCGGCGCCGCCGAGCGGCGCGGCTCCGCGCCGGCCACGACCGCACCGCCGGCGACGCCGCCTGGCGGAGGCGGGGGCGGCGGACGCGGCACCGTCTACAACTGGTGCAACAACGGCGGGCCCGGGCGAGGCTTCGGTCGCGGCGGCGGCGGACAGCCGGCCGAGTCCAGCCGCAGTCCGCGCACGCCTCCTGAGCTCGATCCGAAGCGCGGCGGCGTGCTGCGCTCCGAGAACAAGGGACAGACGTGGACGCTCGATCAGCAACTGCAACTCGCGTCCGATGTACTTCAGCCAGCTCCGCGTCGATCCCACCAACGACAAGACGATCTACGTCGCCGGCCTCCCGGTCGCGAAGTCGCTCGACGGCGGCAAGACGTTCGCCACGCTCGACGAAGCCGGCGGCAACGGCGAGCCAGGTCACGTCGATCAGCACGCGATCTGGATCGATCCCAAGAACCCGAAGCACATCATGAACGGCAACGACGGCGGTCTCAACATCAGCTGGGACCAGGGCAAGACGTGGGACTTCGTGAACACGATGGCCACCGCGCTCGCCTACGTCGTGACCGCCGACATGCGGCATCCGTACTACGTCTACATCGGGCTGCAGGACAACGGCAGCTGGGGCGGTCCGAGCGCGGTGCGCGGACGCGGCGGCATCATGAACTCCGACTGGTTCGGCATCGGCGGCGGCGACGGATTCCACACCGCCGTCGATCCCACCGACTACAACATCGTCATACACCGAATCGCAGGACGGCAACACGAACCGCTACGACCTGCGCCTGGGACGGCGGACAGAGCATCCGGCCGAATGCCGGCGGCGGCGCGGCGGGCGCGGCGGCGGTCGAGACGCGGTCGGCGCCAGGCGGCAGCGGGCCGGCGCCAGCGGCGCCGGCGGAGGACAACCGCCGGCTCCACCCGTGCAGGCCGGCGGCCGGCGGAGGCTTCGGCGGCGCGGCGGCCCGCCGAACGTGCTCAACGCCACGTCCGGCGACCAGTATCGCTTCAACTGGAACACGCCGTTCATCCTGTCGCCGCACAACCCGAGCATCGTCTGGCTCGGCGGCAACCGGCTGTTCAAGTCGTACAACCAGCGGCGACACCTGGGTCGCGAGCGAGGATCTGACGAAGAACATCGATCGCAACACCGTGCACGCTGATGGGCGTGCCGGGCAACCGCACGCAGCTCTCGAAGAACGACGGCGTCGTCTCTTACAGCACGATCATCTCGATCTCGGAATCGCCGGTGATGCCGGGCGTCGTGTGGGCCGGCACCGACGACGGCAACCTGCAGGTGAGCCGCGACGGCGGCATGACGTTCACCGAAGTCGGCAAGAACCTGCCGGGGCTGCCGGCCAACCATCAGTACTGGATCTCGCGCATCGACGCGTCGCACTTCGATCCGGGCACCGCCTACGTCTCGGTCGACGGCCATCGCAGCGACGACCTGAAGCCGTACGTGTTCGTCACGCGCGACTTACGGCAAGACGTTCCAGGAGCATCACCAGCAACCTGCCGCCGTACGGCAACGTGCAGGTGATTCGCGAGGATCCGAAGAACAAGGATCTGCTCTACGTCGGCACCGAGTTCGGCCTGTTCATCTCGCTCGACGGCGGGAAGGAGCTGGCAGAAGTTCATGAACAACTACCCGACGGTGCGGACCGACGACATCCTGGTCCACCCGCGCGACAACGATCTGATCGTCGCGACGCACGGGCGCAGCATCTGGATCGCCGACGACATCACGCCGCTGCAGCAGCTCACGCCGGCGGTGCGCGAATCCGGATGCGACGCTGTTCGACATCCGCCCGGCGATTGCATGGCTCAACGATCAGCAGCGCAACCAGCAGGTCGGCGGCCAGAAGGTGTTCGTCGGCGAGAACGCGCCGCGCGGCGCGGCGATCAACTACTACCTGAAGTCGGCGGCGACCGGCGACGTGAAGATCACGATCGCCGACGTCAACGGCCGGGTGATCCGCACGCTCGACGGGACCGAAGACCGCGGGCATCAACCGCGTGATGTGGAACCTGGCGCCGCAGCCGCCGCCGCAGCGGTCAGGGCGGCGGCGGCGGATTCGGCGGCGGCGCGCGGCGGCGTCGCCGCGGTCGAGCCCGGCACCTACATCGTCACGCTCGAGGTCGGCGGGAAGAAGCTGACCAAGCCGTTGCAGGTGCTGCAGGACCGCTGGCTGGGGGAGCGGTAGAAACCGCTCCCCAGGCGCGATCTATTTCTTCTTGGGAGCCGCCTTGGTCGCGGTTGCAGGCTTGACCTCGACGTCGGTCGCCGTCATGCGATAGGTGATCGTCACTTTGGCTCCGACCTTTACGTCATCCGGCACTTTCGAATTGCTGTCGCGCGCAATCTCCCACTTCTCGGTGCCCTTCTGAACGACGATTGCGTCGGGTCGCACTTCGAGAACCGGGCCGGTGACCTGGTAGGTCTTGGTCGCGGCGCGCGCCGAGACAGCGAGCGTCAGCGTCATCAACAGCGCGAGGAGCAGGCCTTTTCTGAACACGGAGTCCTCCAGTCAAAGAAATCCCTGGTCAAGGGCGACGATTCTAGCCACCTGCGGTCGCCGTTTTCCTAACTCGGAGGCAGTATCAGTGGCAGGCGCGAATCGGATCGCCGATCTAGAATGCCGGGACTTCAATTCGGGGCCGCAGATCCGGCCCATCCAATCGGGAGCAAACATGATTGACAGAGTCATCATTCTCAGCATCGTGGCGCTCGCGACGGCTCCGTCGGCGGTGTCGGCGCAGAACGCCGACGTCAGCGGCACCTGGACCGCGACGTTCGAAACCAACGGCCAGGCCTATCCGGCGAAGTTGATTCTCAAGGAGGAGGGCGACAAGGCGACGGGCACCATCTCCTCCGAGCGCGGAGAGTTTGCCATCAGCGGAGTCGTGAAAGAGCAGACCGTCACGTTCTCGTTCACCATGCAGGGCGAGAACGGTCCGATTCCAATTGAGATGAAGGGGGAGGCCGCGGGCGATGCGATGAAGGGCACATTCGACCACGGCGGCGGCGCGGACACCGGCACCTGGGCTGCGACTCGCGGCGACGCGCAAGGGAAGGACGCCCCGAAAGCCGACGCTGCCGAGAAGATTGATCTGACGGGCACGTGGGCGTTCGCGATCGTGCTCCCGGACATCAGCGCGACGCCGACGATTGTCCTGAAGCAGGACGGCGAATCGCTCACCGGCGAATACCAGAGCCAGCAGTACGGCAAGTTTCCGCTGAAGGGCACCATCAAGGGCACGACCATCGATTTTGGTTTCGAGATGTCGATCGAAGGCAACGCCGTGAGCGTGTCATACAGCGGAACGGTGGTAGACAACGACACGATGAACGGGGACGTCAGCTACGGCGGGCTCGCCGACGGTACGTTCACCGCGTCTCGCAAGAAATGAGCGTTCGGTTCGGCCGATGGAAGCCGGATCTTCGGATCCGGCAGCTCCCATCCGCAGTCCGGACGCCAGGAAGCACGACGTGCGCGGGCGTATGATCGTGCGGGTATGCTAGCCCGATGCGACTCCGACTCGCTGCCATCTTCCTGATGGGCACCATCGGCTTCATTCCAAGGCAGCCTGCGGGCGGTCCGCCGCCCGCGTACACCTATCGGATCATCCACTCCTATCCACACGATCGCCGTGCGTTCACGCAGGGACTCATCTATCGCAAGGGGTTCCTGTACGAAGGCACCGGCATGAACGGGCAGTCGGGAATCCGCAAGGTCGACGTTGAAACCGGCGAAGTTCTGCAGGTCCACGCGATCCCGCGGCAGGTACTTCGGCGAAGGGATCACCGAGTGGAAGGGATCGATCATCCAGCTGACGTGGCAGAGCGAGATTGGGTTCATCTACGACCTGACGACGTTCCAGCAGACCAGGACGTTTGCGTATCGGGGTGAGGGCTGGGGACTCACGCACGATGGCGCCCGCCTCATCATGAGCGACGGATCGTCTGCGTTGCGCTTCTTCGATCCCGCCACGTTCCAGGAGAGCGGACGCCTCGTCGTTCGCGATCAGAACGGTCCGGTCCAGAACCTGAACGAACTGGAGTACGTGCGCGGCGAGATCTTCGCGAACGTCTGGCAAGCCGAGCGGATTGCCCGCATCTCGCCGAAGGACGGCCGGGTGACCGGCTGGATCGATCTCGCTGGGTTGCTTTCGCCGGCCGATCGCGGCGGCGCCGACGTGCTCAACGGCATCGCCTACGACGAGGCCGGCAACCGGCTGTTCGTCACCGGGAAGTGGTGGCCACGACTGTTCGAAATCAAACTCGTGCCGCAGAAGAACACGGAACAACACAGAAGAAAGCAGGAGAACTAGTAGAGAGCGACGAACTTTGTTGAAGGCCTTCTGTGCCGTATTCTTCAGTGTTCTTCAGTGTTCTTCAGTGTTCTTCAGTGTTCTTCTGTGGCTCTGTTGTCTCTGTTGTCTCTGTTGTCTCTGTGGTCTCTGTGGCCCCGATCTTTTCCGTAATCATCAGTGGCCGGAATCGCTTCGCCGTGGTGCAGCGCGCCGGACGGCGCGGCGGTGCCTGATTCGCCACACGATCATCGCCACCACGGCCAGCGCACACAGCTCCACATACACCTTTTCCGCGTCGATGAAGTCGACCGGACGGGCTTTCAGCTTCGGATCCGCGATGACGCCGTGGACGAAAAATACGCCGGCCGCCGCGTAGGTCGTGTAATGGAACCGTTTCCACCAGTGACGCCCGGTGGCGCTGCGCACGCGTTTCAACGACGTCGATACCACGAAGAGCACGAGGTAGAAGCCGATTGCGCCGAGCGTATTCGAGAGCGGCTGCACCGGCGACCAGAGCGGCACCAGCACGTCGAAGACGGCGAAGCGCGGATCGCTCGAGAACAGCAGCGCGCCGGCGTGCAGGACCACCGTGGCAAGCGCGATGTAGCCGGTCCAGTTGTGAAGTGTGAACAGCTTCACCCGCCGCTTGGGCCACTGCCGCGTCGGGTTGTAACCAACCGACAACAGCAGGCCGAGCAACAGGTTCGCCGTCAGCAATCCGACTGCGCCGAGCGCAATCGTTCCAGAGACGTCGACCGCGGTCACAGACGCGTGAGTGTATCGCACCAGGCTTCGCTCCTCGCCTCTCGCTCCTCGCTCCTCGCCCCTCGGTTAAGATCGGCGAATGCGGGAGCGCGTGATTGACGGGATCCGGTATCTCGAAGCGGGTGCAGGTTGGCCGGTCGTGCTGATCCACGCCTTTCCATTCACCGCAGACATGTGGCGGCCGCAGCTCACGCGAGTGCCCGATGGCTGGCGCTTCATTGCTCCCGATCTAACCAGGCTGGCTGAAACAACGACGATGGACGATTACGCTCGAGGGGTTGCGCGCCTGCTGGACCTTCTCGAGATCGAGAATGCGGCCATCGGCGGCCTGTCGATGGGAGGCTACGTCACATTCTCCCTGATTCGCCTGGCACCCGAGCGGTTCACGGCCGTCATCCTGGCGGACACGCGTCCTGGCGCCGATTCGGCGGACGGCAAGGCGGCGCGAACGAAGATGCGCGAACTGCTGGCCGCGCGCGGCCCTTCGGCGATCGCCGATCAGATGTTGCCGAAGCTGCTTTCGGAACACGCCGGTGCCAGTGTGGTCGGCGAAGTACGGGCGATGATCGAGGCCACTCCACCGGAGGCAATCGACCGCGCGCTGGTGGCAATGATGGATCGGCCGGACTCGACGCCGATCCTGTCTCGCATCTCCTGTCCCACGCTGGTCATCGTCGGAGAGCAGGATCAGATAACGCCGGTCGCCGAGGCGGAACGGATGCAGGCGCTGACCCCCCGATCGCGGCTGACCGTGATTCCCGGCGCGGGGCACCTTGCCAGCGTCGAGCGTCCAGACCAGTTCACGGATGCGCTTCATGACTTTCTCGTCGCGCCTATGTAATCTGTAGGCCATGCGCACCCTCGCTCTTCTTGTGGCGCTGTCGATGTCGGGCGCTCTGCTCGGCCGAGGCACGACGCAATACACACCGGCGCCCGGGACGGATCCCCTCCATCGTCCTCTCGATGAGATTCTCGATCTCAATGTGCGGGACGGTCTGGTGTACTACCGCGCGCTGAAAGAAGGGCGGGGACGGCTCGATCGCTACATCTCGTCGCTCAACGTGCCAGCCGGGACCTATGACGGCTGGTCGAAAGCGCAGCAGATGGCGTTCTGGGTGAACGCCTACAACGCCGTCATTCTCCAGGCAGTCATCGATCACTATCCGATTCGGGCCCGCAGCGCGAGCTATCCCGCGGTCAGCATCCGCCAGATTCCCGGCTACGAACAGGCGAGCTTCCGCGCCGCAGGACGCGCTGTCACGCTCGAGCAGATTGAGAAATCGATCCTGCCGGAGTTCAAGGAGCCGCGCTTGTACCTGGCGCTTGGCCGCGGGGCCGTCGGCAGCGGCCGCCTGCGCAGCGAGGCCTATACCAGCGATCGCCTCGACACGCAGCTCGCCGATCTGCAGCAGGAGTTCGTGACGAATCGGCAGATGCTGCGCATCGATCGGCTCGCTGGTGAGATGTCGGTCACGCCGATCATCAGCTGGCGCGAACAGGAATTCATCGCCGCCTACGATCAACCAGATCCCGCAGTCGCCCAGCGGTCACCGATCGAGCGCGCGATTCTCAATTTCATCAAACCGGCCCTTCTTCCGCTCGAGAAGGAATTCGTGCAGCAGAATGCCTTCAAGGTGGTTTTCCACCAGTTCGATTGGCGTCTGAACGATCTTACCGGCGGACGCATCGAGTGACCTTCAGGCCAAATGGGAAGACGCGCCTGCGGCCGGCGCGAGCCGACGGAGTGAAGTCCTGCGAAGCCGCAAGCGAGGGCCCGAGCGCGCAGCGAAGTGGGGAATGTGGAAGCGGCCCCACCGAGCGAAGTTAAATATGGACCTCCTACTAGCCGACAAGGCCGCAATCGTCACAGGCTCCAGCCGCGGCCTCGGCCTGGCGAGCGCGCGGGCGCTGGTGGCGGAACGATGCCGCGTCTGCATCTGCGCGCGCGGAGCAGAGACGTTGGCGGAAGCCGCGATCGAAGTCGAGGCCGTCGCGAAGCGGCCGAACATGGTGATTGCGGTCCAGGCCGACGTTTCCACCGAAGCGGGCATCGAGATGGTGATCGGCCGCACCATCGAGTCATTCGGCGGGCTGGATATTCTCGTCAACAACGTCGGCCGGGCGGGAGGCTCCGATCTGCTGGGGACGACAGACGCCGAATGGCAGGCAGCCTTCGACGAGACGCTCTTTCCAGCCATTCGTGCGTCGCGCCTCGCCGTTCCCCACATGAAGAGCCGCGGCGGCGGCTCGATCATCATGATCGCCTCGATCTGGGGTCGCGAATCCGGCGGACGCATGACCTACAACGCAGTGAAGGCAGCGGAGATCAGCCTGGCCAAGGCGATGTCGCAACAGCTTGCCCCGGCCAACATCCGCGTGAACAGCGTCGCGCCCGGATCGATCATGTTTCCAGGCGGCTCCTGGCACCGGCGTCAGCAGGCGGATCCGGAAGCGATCGCCGAGATGATCAAGCGGGACTTCCGTTCGGGCGTTTCGGCCGACCGGAGGAGGTCGCGAATCTCGTGGCGTTCCTCGCGTCTTCGCGCGCCAGCTGGATCAGCGGCGCCTCCATTCCCGTGGATGGCGTCCAAGGACGGGCAAACATGTGATTTGGTGATTGGTGATTCAGTGATTTGGTGATTCACAAGGCGCCCTGATGCGCAGTTTTGATTGCCAAATCACCAAATCACCAAATCACCAAATACAATCGCCAAATCACCGAATTACCGAATCACCAAATCCACATGGCATTCCCCCTGATTCAGGCTCTCGCTGATCGACTCTTCATGCCGTGGGTTGTCGGCGTGCTCCTCGGCGCCGGGCTGTGGCTCACCATCCGTACCGGCGTCGTGCAGGTGCGTCGATTTGGCGAAGCATGGACCACGGCGTTCGTCCGCAGGTCGACGGGCACGACCGGCGCGCTCACGCCATTCCAGGCCTTCATGACGGCACTTGCCGCGTCCATCGGTACCGGGCAACATCGCCGGCGTGGCAACCGCGATTGTGTCCGGGGGACCCGGTGCGCTCTTCTGGATCTGGGTCTATGGGTTCGTGGCGATGGCCATCAAGTTTGCGGAAGCCACGCTCGGCCTCAGCTTCCGGGAAGTTCGTGGAACCACAGTGCTGTCCGGGCCGATGTACTACCTGCGCGACGGCCTGAAGTCTCCGTTTCTCGCATGGCTGTTCGCGCTGGTCGCGGCGGTGGCGGCGCTGACGACGACCCCGTTCACGCAGCCGAATTCGATTGCCCTGGTCGTCAACTCCGTCTTCGGGGTCCCCAAGATCGTCGTCGGCTTCATCGTCGCCGTCCTGACCTGGCTGGTGATCATCGGCGGTATCAAATCGATCGGGCGGGCGGCCGAACGGCTGTCGCCACTCAAGGTCGGCCTCTATCTTGCCGGCGGCCTGATCGTGATCGTGTTCAATGCGTCGCGTATTCCCGGAGTGTTGTCGTCGATTGTGACCCAGGCGTTCTCGATGCAGGCGGCTGCCGGCGGGACGCTGGGAATGCTGATCGCGATGCGCTACGGGATTGCGCGAGGCATCTATGCGAACGAGGCGGGTTATGGAACCGCCGCGGTCGCCTACGGCACGGCGCAGAGTTCCCAGCCCGTGCAACAGGGCCTGAATGCGGTGATCGAAGTCTTCACCGTTTCGTTTGTCACCTCGACGATCAGCGCGATGACGATCCTGCTGACCGGCGTCTGGCAATCGGGGGTCACGAGCAGCGCCGCCGTCGCGGCCGGCTTCAACAGCGTGATGCCGACGGTCGGCGGATGGATCGTCGCCTTCTGCGTGTTCCTGTTCGGCTACACGACGCTGATCGGATGGGCGTACTACGGGGAACAGTTCTTCGAGTACATCCTGGGTCGCACGGTCACGCTGCCCTACCGATGGATCTATTGCCTGCTGATTCCCTTCGGCGCGGTTCAGAGGGTCGACGTGGTGTGGGCGTGGGGTGACTTGATGAACGCGCTCCAGGTTTTTCCCAATCTGATTGGGTTGATCGGCCTGAGCGGGCTGGTCGCGCGTTTCGCATACCAAAAACTCGGCAAATCGACTGGGATCCCCCACTTTCCGCAGCCGTCCGGGGACTAGCAGCCGAGTTTCGCAGTGCGATAAACCGAACCCCTTCCATTTCAGCATTGACCGTTCGCGTGCCAGGGTCCAGAATCCGCCCGTCTATCTCGGAGTTGACCTTCGAGGAGGAGAGTCACGATGAGAACACGGTCATTGCCCGCACTGGTGCTGCTGCTGGCACTCGGTGCAGCGGGGACTTCATGGGGCCAGACAGCCACCGGCCAGATCACCGGCGCCGTCAGCGACAGTACCGGCGCGGCGCTCGAGGGCGCCAGAATCAAAGTCACCAGCGAGCTTACCGGGCTCACGCGTGAGGCGACCTCCAACGACAAGGGGTCGTACTCAGTTCCACTGCTTCCCGTCGGCGTATACCTGGTGACGGCGGAGAAGGAAGGTTTCAAGCTCGCCGCATCAGCCACCAACGAGTTGAAGGTGGACCAGGTGCTGCGCGTCGATCTGGTTCTGGAGGTTGGTGCAATGACCGAGACCGTCCAGGTCACGGGGCGCGCCATTGCACTGGACACCGAGACCGCCAGCATCGGGCAGGTGGTCACCGAGAAGCAGGTCAACGATCTGCCACTCAACGGCCGCAACTTCCTGCAGTTGCTGTTCCTCGGCAACGGTGCCGTCCAGACCGAGGGCGAGCAGGGCGCGATGCGGCAGGGCGCGGGCGACGCGATCAGCATCAACGGATCGCGGCCGACGTCGAACAACTACCTGCTCGACGGAACCTCGAACACCGACACCGCGCTCGGGACGCCGGCGGCCATCCTGTCCATCGACGCGATCCAGGAGTTCAAAGAGCAGACCGCGACGTATTCCGCCGAGTATGGATTCAGCGCGAATCAAGTCAACATCGTCAGCAAAACGGGAACGAACGTGTTGCATGGCACTGCCTTCGGGTTCTTTCGCAACGACAAGCTCGATGCGAAAGGGTTTTTCGATGTGCAGAAGCAGAAGCTGGATCAGAAGCAACCCGGGTTCGTGGTCGGGGGGCCCGTGCTGCTGCCGCGCATGTACGACGGGCGGAACAAGACGTTCTTCCTGGTGAACTATGAGGGACTACGGCGGACCGTTGGAAACCAGGATTTCCTGCGCGTGCCGTTACCGTCCGAATTGAACGGTCAATTCACGACTCCGATCATCGATCCTGTGACCGGACAGCCGTTCCCGAACAACACGGTTCCTCGGAACCGCTATTCGCGCCTGGCCAACCTTGCTCTCGACAAGAACTACTGGCCGGCGCCGAATGCCGACGTTCCGCTGGGTAACTACATCAGGTCGCGAGATCTCCCGACCGAAACCAACCAGCTCACGATTCGGGTCGATCAGCAGCTCGGGACGCGCGCCGGAACCGTGTTCGGCCGCTACACACAGACCGATTGGACCAATACATCGATCGGTACCGTCACCGAGCTGGGCGATATCTTCTTCGTGCAGCGGACGCACAACTGGCAGGTGTCGCACTCGATGCCGATCAGCGCCACGCTGGTCAACCAGTTCCGATTGGGGTACATCGGCGCCACCGCGAACCAGGAAGGCTTCACCGCACCGCAGAGCGACATCGACGCCGCGGGACTCACCGGAGTGTTCACCAACCTGGGCCCGGGGCAACGAACGTATCCCGCGCTCAATTTTGGCGGCACCGGATCCGACCTGATAGGCGCTGGAAGCGCGGTCAACGACTTCCAGGCGAGCTACCAGCCGATGTGGGACCTGAGCAACACCACGACGTGGATCCGCGGCCGGCACACGCTGAACTTCGGCGCCAACTATCGCAGCTGGTCGTTGCAGCGCGATCTGGCGAACGACTTCCTCGGGCAGTTCACGTTCAGCGGATTCTTCACGGGCAACGCCGTGGCGGACATGCTGCTCGGATACTACTCGGGCTCGAGCGTCTTCCAGCCCGCTGGCTTCAGCGTAGAGGGAAAGTCCGGCAACCCGCGCCAGTTCAATTTCAAGTACTTTGCGCCATATATCCAGGATGACTGGAAAGTCAGCTCGCGGCTGACGCTGAACCTCGGGCTGCGGTACGACTTCCGTACGATTCCCTACGAATCGAACGATCGCATGGGCTGGCGCGATCTCTCCAACCCGCAAGGCGGGCTGCTCGTCGCCGATCAGACACTCGTCGACCGAGGCATCGTGGGCGATCAAAGCTATTACCGCTTCGCCGGACGCCGCAATCCCAGAGACGCGTCGAAGAACGCCTTTGCCCCGCGCGTGGGCTTCGCGTTCCGTCCTGCGGGCGACGACAAGATGGTAGTCCGTGGCGGCTACGGGTTCTTCTGGGACTCGTTCGAAGGAAGGGAAATCGACGGGGCCGCAGACATCTATCCCTATGTCAGTCGCGGCAGTTACAACCAGAGCGTTGGACAGGCCGCGCCGCTACAGACAACGGACCAACTGTTTCCGAGTTTCGCCGATCTCGGCCCGGCAACGCCAGCGGCGAACACCTTCCTTGCCGTGAGCATGTCCCCCGAGCCGCGTAATCCATACGTGCAGCAGTGGTCGGCTGGAGTGCAGCGGCAGGTGTGGACGAACACGATTGCCGAGGTCAATTACATCGGGACCCACGGGACGCATCTGCTGATGCGGAGGAACATCGCACAGGCGCTGCCCTACGATCCCGCGAACCCGCTCCCTGTCGCGGCGAGGAAACCGTTCCCGAATTTCGAGGTCTACATCGACAGCGATTTCTCGGGCGACTCGACCTACCATTCCATCAACACGAAACTGGAGCGCCACACCAGCTCGCTGGTCGCAACAGTCGTTTACACGTGGGCACGCAGCGTTGACAGCAAGTCGGCAGCCGCGGGCATCGGCGCGTCGGGGTATAACGGCTGGCAGGGGCTGCTGAACAACAACGACCCCGAGGCCGATCGCGGACGATCCGATTTCGACGTCGATCACCGGCTGGTCACGAGCTTCGTCTACAACCTGCCGTTCGGCCGCGGCGAGAAATTCGCCGGGGACGCGAGCGGCGTGAAAAACGCGCTCATCGGCGGCTGGCAGGTCAACGGCATCGCCACGTTCCAGCGCGGATTCCCGATTACGATCCAGGCGAATGACGCCGGTGGCCTGAACGACAGCTTCGGCACGAACCGCGCGGATCTGGTGGGCGACCCGAATCCCGGCGGGTTCAGCTCGAGCCAGGATGCATGGTTCAACACGGCGGCGTTTGCGCAGCCGGCGCCCGGCCGGTTCGGCAGCGTCGGGCGTAACACGCTGCGCGGGCCCGGGATCAATAACTGGGATTTGGCGCTGTTCAAGAACATCGAGTTCCCAGGCAACACGCGGCTGCAGTTCAGGTTCGAATCGTTCAATGCGTTCAACCATACTCAGTGGGCCGGGGTTGAAACGAACGTGGCCAACCAGAACTTCGGCCGGGTTTTCAGCAGTCGACCGGCACGCATCAACCAGATAGGACTGAAATTCATCTTCTGACCGGGCCCACGGAGGTGCACGAATGCCGAGCGCGCGTTGTCTGGCCATAGCCGCAGCGCTGTCGGTGTTCGTGTGCCTCTTCCACGTATCGGCGTCCGCGCAGTCGCGCGATGCCGCCGAGTTCCAGCGCAAGTTCCAGGAGGCTGAGCGCGCTCTCGCGGACGGGCGATACAGCGAAGCCGCTCAGCTCTACGAACAACTACGTGCCGCCGATCCGTCGGTCGCTGAAGTACACGGCCGGCTCGGGCTGGCCTACTATCAGGAAGGCAAGTTTGCGCAGGCCGTACCGGAGCTACGGCAGGCGCTCAAACTGAAGCCGTCGCTCCCCAACACAGACGTCCTCCTGGCGATGTCGCTGTCTGAATTGGGCCAGTACAATCAGGCCCTTGAGGGGTTGGAGCGCGGGTTCCGGCGTTCGTCGGACCCTGCGCTCAAGCGCATGGCAGGTCTGCAGCTGCAGCGGACCTACACCGGACTTCGACGCGACAGCAAGGCGGTCGAAGTTGCGCTGGAACTCGAGCGCCTTTATCCCAACGATCCGGAAGTCCTCTATCACGCGAGCCGTTTGTACGCGAACTTTGCGTATGTCACGATGCAGAAGCTGTCGAAGGTGGCGCCTGAATCGGTGTGGATGCACTTGACGGCGGGGGAGGTGAACGAGAGTCAGGGCGGGCTCGACGGCGCCGTCAGGGAGTATCAGGCGGTACTCGCGCTCGAACCTCGCCGCCCCGGCGTGCATTTCCGTCTCGGCCGGGTCTATCTGACGCGGGCGCGTGAGACTACCAGCGACGCCAGATCGACCGCGCAGGCGCAGAAGGAGTTCGAGGCGGAGCTCGAAATCGATCCGGGTAACGCGAACGCCGCGTACGAGATTGCGGAATTGCATCGCACGGCCGGAGAACTCGACCAGGCGCGAGCGTTTTTCAATCGCGCGCTGGAACAGGATTCCGACTTCGAGGACGCCCTGGTCGGCCTTGGCCGGACGCTCATCGCGTTGGGGAAGCCCGATCAGGCGCTGCCCGTCTTGAAGCGCGCCCTGGCCTTGAACCAGTC
The DNA here is from genome assembly GCA_963755695.1 of uncultured Acidobacteriota bacterium. GTDB lineage: Bacteria > Acidobacteriota > Vicinamibacteria > Vicinamibacterales > 2-12-FULL-66-21 > QHWT01. The sequence goes on from CAVWLB010000001.1 coordinate 528,803, forward strand.
CAACGAGGTCACCTACTACCAGCTGGCGCAGGCCCACCGCGCGCTCGGGAACGTGCCCGAACAGGAGAAAGCGCTTGCCGAGTTCGAGCGGCTTCGCCAGGAAGCGGCCAACGGGTCGGCGGGCGACGTCTTGTCCCGGCGTGAAGTGACCCGGCAGAGACTCGACCCAAAGACTATCCAGTAGGCTGTCTCAAGCAATCGAAGAGTCGGAGGACGGTCGAAGGAGTCGAAGGAGCCTAAATCTGGTCGTCGAAGGATCCTTCGATCTCCTTCAACCCTTCGGTCTCCTTCGACCTTGCTCCTTCGCCCCTTCACCCTCCTTCGATTCTTCGAGGTTTCGCTGCTTGATCGCCAGGCGCCGTCCTGCTAGGATCGCTCCACAATTCCCACGGATCCAGCAGGTTACCTCCACGATGACGCCTCAAACGCTTCCTGTGGTCAGCGGGGACAAGGACCGTTCGCTCCAGGAGGCGCTCGGCCGGCTCTCGGCATCGAAAGCGCCTGGGGGGCGCGACGCAGACGCTATCGTGACGGCCACTCGCCGGCTGCCAGCCGTCGGGGCTTCCTACGGCCAGTTCCCCGAACAGACCGACCAGCGGCTTCGGCGAGCGCTTGCGGCGCGCGGCATCGAGCAGCTTTACACGCACCAGTCGGAGGCCTTCGAGCACGCGTTGGCAGGGCGAAACGTCGTCACCATCACTCCTACGGCGTCGGGCAAGACGCTCTGCTACAACGCGCCGGTCCTCGATGCGATCCTGAAGGACCCGTCGACGCGCGCGCTGTACCTGTTTCCAACCAAGGCGCTTGCGCAGGACCAGCTCGCCGAGTTGCACGGACTTGTCGAACTGATCGCCCAGCAGAGCGCCTGCGGCCAGCGCGAGGTGCCGGAGGGAAGCGCCGAAGGCGACACCGAGCGCGAGCGCGTGGGGGTGGGGCCCCACGCGCAACTGATAAATGACATAGGCGTCTTCACTTACGACGGCGACACGCCGTCGGATGCGCGGCGCTCGATCCGCGGCAAGGCGCACGTCGTGCTCAGCAACCCCGACATGGTGCACTCGGGGATACTGCCTCACCACCCCCGTTGGGCGAAGCTGTTCGAGAACCTCAAGTTTGTCGTCATCGACGAGCTGCACGCGTATCGCGGGGTTTTTGGAAGCCACCTGGCGAACATCCTCCGGCGCTTGCAGCGCGTGTGTAGCCATTACGGCTCGGATCCGATCTTCATCTGTTCGTCGGCAACGATTGCCAATCCGCGTGAGCTTGCCGAAGGACTGACAGGGCGTCGCTTCGAGTTGATCGACCGGAGCGGTGCGCCGCGCGGCGAGAAGTTTTTCCTGTTCGTCAATCCGCCGGTCGTGAATGCGCAGCTCGGCATACGGCGGTCGTACCTGTCCGAGGCGCGCCGTGTCGCACTGGAATTTCTCAAGCACAACCTGCAGTTGATCTTGTTCGCGCAGAGCCGCCTCGCCACCGAGATCCTGACGACCTACTTGAAGGATGCGTATCAGGGGCCGCCGGGATCGGCCGACGTGATTCGAGGCTATCGCGGCGGTTACCTGCCAAATCGACGCCGTGAGATCGAGCGTGGCTTACGCGACGGCCAGGTGCGCGCGGTGGTGTCGACCAACGCGCTGGAGCTGGGGATCGACATCGGCGCGCTCGACGTTTCAGTGATGGCAGGCTATCCCGGCACGATCGCCGCCACCTGGCAGCGTGCCGGCCGCGCCGGGCGCCGCTCGACCAGGTCGGCTGCCGTGCTCGTCGCGAGCAGTGCGCCGATCGATCAATACATCATCAGGAACCCGTCGTACTTCTTCGAATCGTCGCCGGAGCACGCGCTGATCAACCCCGACAACCTGCACATCCTGCTGGATCACGTGAAGTGCGCCGCGTTCGAGCTGCCGTTCAAGGAAGACGATGCGTTCGGCGGCGAGAACCTGCAGGAGATTCTCACGGTTCTGGCGGAAGAAGGCTTCGTGCATCGGGCCGACGGCCAGTGGAACTGGACCAACGAATCCTATCCGGCCGACGCGGTGAGCCTTCGGTCCGTCTCCTCCGACAACTTCGTGATCGTCGACATCACGCATGGCGAGCGGGTCATCGGCGAGACCGACTTCACCAGCGGCCCGGCAACGCTGCACGAGAAGGCGATCTACATCATCGAGGGAGCGTTGTTCCAGGTGGAGCGGCTCGACTTCGACGGCCGGAAGGCTTACGTGCGCTCGGTCGATTGCGACTACTACACCGACGCCATCACGTATACGAAGGTGACGATACTGGATACGTTCGAGACGAGGAGCGAGGGGCGAGGTCCGAGGTGCGAAGGCAGAAACCCGAGTTCCGAGGTCCGAGGCCCGAGGCCCGACGGCAGAGACTCGAGTTCCGAGCTCCGAGGTCCGAGATCCGTGGTCCAGAGTACGGAATCGGTCGAAGAAATCACTGAATTTCCGGGCCTCGTGCCTCGGGCCTCGGGCCTCGAGTCCGGAACCTCGGACCCCGGATCTCGAACCTCGGACCTCGGACCTCGATCCTCGCCGACGCCCGCGAAGCGCTCGCACGGCGAGGTCCACGTCGTTTCCCGCGTGGTGGGCTTCAAGAAGATCAAGTTCTACACCAACGAGAACGTCGGTTCGGGGGAACTCGATCTGCCGGAACAGCAGATGCACACCTCGTCGTACTGGCTGACCATTCCTGCAGCGGTGATGGCGGCGCTGCCATTCGGCGGGGACGATCGCCGCGACGGCGTGATCGGGCTGGCCTTTGCCATGCGCAACATCGCTCAGTTGTTGCTGATGTGCGATCGCCACGACCTCGGGCTGTCGGTCGACGGCGGGTCGCTCGAACGATCCGCGCGGACCGGTGGCACGGGTGGCGTGCCTGAAGCGCTGGCGACCGAACCGAATGTCTTCATTTACGACAATTACCCCGGCGGAATCGGATTCAGCCGGCCGCTGTTCGAAATGCACGGACTCCTGCTCGAGCGCACCCGCGATTTGATCACCGGTTGTCCGTGCGATTCTGGCTGTCCATCATGTGTGGGACCGGAAGGGAACACGGGGCCGCACGCCAAGCAGGTGGCGTCGCTGATTCTCGATCACCTTCTGACTGCGGAAGTCGCCTGATGGACCTCACGTCGCGTCTCCGGTCGATCGTCCGGCCTTCTGGCCGACCGGTTCACGTCGACCAGACGCAGAGCCGACGCGAGCTCACCTACGAACCCGACACCGGGCGGTACGAAGCGTCCATCGACATCGATCGTGTCGCGGACGTGCTCGGCGGGCGCATCCTTACCAACTCCTACGGGCGTGCGCTGGTCATCGATCGCCGCTACGAATCGGATCGTTTCCACGGTCATCTGCGAATTGGCGACTGCGAGGTGCAGGACGGCGACGCTCTGCGGCTGCTGGATCCTGCCCTTCCGTCTCCGGACGGCGCCGGCGATCGGACGTTGTTCATCGATCTCGAAACGACCGGTCTCAGCGGTGGCGCCGGAACCGTCGCGTTTCTGGTCGGCTGTGGCTGGTTCGACATGGGTGCCTTCCAGGTGCGTCAGTTCCTGTTGACCAGCTACTCGGCGGAGCGCGCGCTGCTGAGCGCGGTCGCGGATTGTCTCGACGCCACGTCGCTGCTCGTCTCCTACAACGGCAAGACCTTCGACGTGCCGGTAATGGAGACGCGTTGGATGTTCCACCGCATGCCGATGCCGCTCGAGTCGGTGCGGCATTTCGACATGCTCCATCCGGCGCGTCGGCTCTGGCGGACGCGGACGGATGAATTCGACACTGCCGAGAGCGGCTGCCGCTTGTCGACGCTCGAACGCGTCCTCTGCGACGTCAATCGTGTCGGTGACGTTCCGGGCATGGAGATTCCAGCCCGCTACTTCCGGTTCCTGCGGAGCGGCGATGCGCGTCCCCTCGAACCGGTGCTCGAGCACAATCGCATCGATCTCGTGTCGCTGGCGGCGGTGACCGCGCACGCGCTGCGGCTGGTGGAGCACGGGACCGACCGATGCCGCGATGCGGCGGAGGCGCTCGCGCTCGGCAAGGTCTTCGAACGCGCGGGCTCCGTCAGTCGCGCGCTTGCCTGCTTCGAGCGAGCCGCTGACGATGAAAGCTCGCACCTTGATGTTCGGGCCGAGGCCATCTACAGACTCGGCTTGCGGCTGCGGCGAGACCGTCGGTTCGAGAAGGCAGCAGCCGCCTGGCGGCGGTTGCTGGAATTGAAACAGGGGCGGTTCGGCCGCCGCAGCCGGCTGCTCGCGCCACTTCGTCAGTTCGCCGTCGAGGCGCTCGCGATTCATCACGAGCACCGCGAGCGAGACTACGAGGGCGCCAAGGAGCTTGCGCTCCGCCTGCTCGACGAGAACGATGGGCCTGACTTCTATCTGAGAACCGAAGCGTCCAGAGCGGACGCCAGGAGAGCGGAGGCCGCGCGACACCGCCTGGCGCGCCTCGAGAAAAAGATCGCCAGAAAGAACGACAGCCATCTTTTCGATGGCTGTGAGGACGGCCGGGTCTGAAGACCCGGCCTGAAGAACGAGACGCCAGCCTGTAACCCCGGGCCGGAAAATCTACGCCCCGGGGGCCGGCGTTATTTCGTCGCGGCCGCGGGCTGCTTCCTGCTCTTCGCGGTCTTCGCAGCGGCCTTGCGCGTCTCGGAGGTCTGCGCGCCGAACCGTTTCGTGAAGCGCTCCACGCGTCCCTCGGTGTCTATCAGCTTCTGACGCCCGGTGAAGAACGGGTGGCAGTTGTTGCAGATCTCGAGGTGCAGTTCCGGCTTGGTCGAGCGCGTCTTCCACGTGGCGCCGCAGGCACAGCGGGCCTCGACGTCGAAGTACTTGGGGTGAATGCCTTCCTTCACAAGCGGCTCCTTGGGGACTCCAACAAAAGGGCTATTATATCACAGCGCTAAGTTATTCTCTCCCTAGGGGATATCTATCCACCGATCCCACCGGTGGGTGGCCAGCTCGGCCATTATTCCATCGGCCAGCCGCTGACCGTCGCTCGCCCGCAGGTTCGCCTCGACATTTTTCAGTTTCCGCATCCCCGGGATCACCGTGCTGACTACCGGATGCTGCAGGATGTGCCGCAGCGCAAGCTCCGGCATCGTCATGCCCGGGGGAACGGCCGGGCGCAGTCTGGCGACGCGCTCGATGGTGTTACGCAAATTCTCCGGCTGAAAATAGATGTTGCGAAAATCTCCTTCCGGCCACGTCGCTTTGGCGGTCAGCGTGTCGGTGAGGCTCCCCTCGTCGAACGGCACTCGCGCGATGACGGCGATATTCCGCCGCTGACATTCAGGAAAGAGCTCGTCCTCGGGTGCCTGGTCGAAGATGTTGTAGACCACCTGGACACTATCGATGAGTCCAGTAGCAAGCGCCTTCAAGACGTTCGCCGGCTGCCACCGGTTGATGCTGATCCCAATCGCGCGGGTCAGCCCTTCCTCCTTCAAAGCCGACACGGCGCGCTGCCACCGATCGTCGCTTGCCCACGTATCGGTCCACACATGGAACTGCTGCAGGTCCATCGACTGGACGTCCATGTTACGGAGGCTCGACTCCGTGTACTCGCGGATGTAGTCGGCGGGAAAGACTTCGTCGAGGGCATACTCGGGGCGTGCCGGCCACGTGCGGTTCTTGGGTGGAATCTTGGTTGCGATGTAGAGCCGCTTATCCGGGTGCCGCTTCAGCAATCGTCCCAGCAGTTGTTCACTCCGGCCGTCGCCATATGCCCAGGCGGTGTCGAAAAAGGTGCAGCCAAGCTCAACCGCGCGGTCGAGCGAGCGCTCGGACTCCTCGTCGATCGAGCCCGTCCATCCGGCCATGCCCCACATGCCATAGCCGATCTCCGACACGCGCCATCCAGTTCGTCCAAACGTTCGGTACTGCATCCGCCGATCATACCCGCGAGCACCACGACTCCGCCGGTTTTGCGGTATTGTATCGGCGCCGGCAGCTCCGCTCGGAGGGTCCATGTTCCAATTCGACGCAGAAAAGAGCGTGCATTTCTGCGACGGCATGCGGCGGCGCGACTTCCTGCACGCAGGCTCGCTGGCGTTACTTGGTTTGGGCCTTGGGGATTTCCTCCGGCTGAAGGCAGCCGGCTTGGTCGATGGGTCCCGCGACGTCAACTGCATCCTGCTGATGCTGGTTGGCGGACCGAGCCACCTCGACACCTGGGACATGAAGCCGGCGGCACCCGCAGAGATCCGCGGTCCCTACAAGGCGATCCCCACCAACGTCGCCGGGCATCCAGATCAGCGAGATCTTCCCGCGGATGGCCAGGCACGCGGACAAGTACGCGCTATTACGTTCCGTCTACCACACCGGCGCCGGCGTCCACGACGTCGGCCACCAGTACATGCAGACCGGCCGCTTCTTTCAGTTCGGCAACGAACAGCCGCACTTCGGCTGCGTCTTGAGCAAACTGAAAGGTCCGAAGGGAGACGCGCCGCCGCACGTGCTGCTGCCGAGGCCGATCGGCAACACGGGTGGGAACCTGCCTCACGGCCAGAACGCCGGCTTTCTCGGGCAAGACCTACGACCCATTCGTCCTGGGAGCCGACCCTTCGGAGCCGAACTTCCAGGTTCCCGATCTCATTCCGCCCGATTACCTGCCGCCGTTGCGGGTCGACGGCCGTGAGTCGATGCGGCAACTGGTCGACAACGCGGTTTCGCACCTCGAGTCAATCCCGGATGCCCGGCTGCTCGACAGCAATTTCCACTCCGCCTACCGGATGATGTCCTCGCAATCGACGCGCGAAGCGTTCGATCTCTCGAAGGAAGACGACAAGACCAAAGACCGTTACGGGCGCAACCGCTTCGGGATGAGCTGCCTGCTCGCGCGACGGATGGTCGAGCGCGGCGTCCGGTTCGTGACGGTGAACATGTTCGAGACCGTGTTCAACGAAATCACGTGGGACATTCACGGTTCCGCGCCGTTCAGTCCGATCAGCTGCTATCGGGATCTGATCGGACCGATGTTCGACAACGCCTACAGCTCGCTGCTGGAGGATCTGCACGACCGCGGCTTGCTGCAGGACACGCTGGTGCTCGCGATGGGAGAGTTCGGCCGCACTCCGAAGGTGAACCCTGCCGGCGGCCGCGATCACTGGACGAACTGCTGGACGATCCTCATGGGCGGCGGCGGCATCAAGGGTGGGCAGGTGATCGGCTCGTCCGATGAAATTGGCGGGTATCCGAAGGATCGCCCGATTCCTCCGCCCGACGTGGCCGCGACCGTGTACAAAGCTCTCGGCATCGACATCGAGACGCCGATTGTCGGTGCGTCGAATCGTCCCGTGCCGGTCGTCGACTACGGCCACGCGCCGATTCGCGAGCTTTTCTGAAATCAGGGGATTGGTGAGCATGCTGAGATCGCTGCGGGCGCTCGTGACCGCGATCGCACTCGTCGCGCTTGCCGCCACCATCGGCCTGCGGGTCGCCGAGACTGGTGGCGAGGCGGCAGGCGAGCTCACGATCCTTCCGGAGAAGGTCCTGCTTCGCGGCCAGGGCAGCCAGCAGCGGATCCTCGTCGAGACGCGATCGAGCGATACCTATGTCGGCAGCCGCACCGACATCTGCAGCTTTACCTCTTCGGATCCTGATGTCGTCACCGTCGACGAAAAGGGTGTCCTTTCTGCCGTGCGCGACGGCCGCGCGACCATCACTGCGCGCGACGGCGAACGCACGGCCACGGCCATCGTCGAGGTCGAGCGTGCGAGCGCCCCGTATCCCCTGACATTTCGCAATCACGTGATCCCGGTGCTGACGAAAGCCGGCTGCAATTCCGGGCCGTGTCATGGCGCTGCCGCGGGGAAGAACGGATTCAAGCTGACGCTGCGCGGGTACGACCCGGAGGCGGACTACCTGATGCTGACCAGGCAAGCCACCGCGCGCCGCGTCAACCCGGTCGAACCGTCGCACAGCCTCATGCTGCTGAAACCGACGCTCGCGGTTTCGCACGGCGGGGGCAAGCGATTCGCTGCAGGTTCACCGGAATATCGCGTCCTTTCCGAGTGGATCGCGGCTGGCGTGCCTGCGCCGTCGGCCTCCGACCCGGCCATGACCCGGCTCGAGGTGTTCCCGCCGGTCGCGCGCTTGAAACCGGGCGACGGGCAGCCGCTCATCGTTCGTGCCCATTTTTCTGACGGTCATACAGAAGACGTGACACGGTGGGCCAAGTTCACGACCAACGAAGCGGCAGTCGCGGGAGTCTCGGACGAGGGGCTGGTTACAGTGCAGGGCGCGGGGGAAGCGGCGATATCGGTGTGGTATCTGAGCCGCATCGTCACCGCGCGGATCGCGTCACCGTTCACCGCGCATGTCGATCCCGAGAGTTACGCACGCTCTCCGCGCGTCAACTTCATCGACGACCTCGTGCTGGCCAAGCTGCGCGAACTGAACATCGAGCCGTCTCCGCTCTCGTCCGACAGCGAGTTCATCCGGCGCGTCTATCTCGATGCGGCGGGCATTCTGCCCGAGCCGGCAGACGTGCGCGCCTTTCTCACCGACCCGCGCCCCGACAAGCGTGCGCGGCTGATCGATGCCCTGCTCGAGCGGCCGGAGTTCGTGGACTACTGGGCCTACAAATGGTCGGACCTGCTGCTGGTTTCGAGCAAGAACCTGCAGTCGAACGCGATGTGGGCCTACTACGACTGGATCCGCGAGAGCGTCGCGGCGAACAAGCCGTGGGACCAGATGGCGCGCGAGATCCTGACTGCGTCCGGGAATACGCTGAGCAACGGGGCGGCGAACTACTACGTGCTCCACAAGAATCCGATCGACGTCACCGAGAACGTGGCGATGACGTTCATGGGCTTCTCGATCACCTGCGCCCGCTGCCACAACCATCCGCTGGAGCGCTGGACCCAGAAGGATTATTACCAGATGGCCAACCTGTTCTCGCGGGTGGCCATCAAGAACGGCGCGGACCGCGGCGACATCATCGTCTATCCGGCGCGCACCGGCGAGATCAACCATCCGCGATTGAACGTGCCGCTGGCGCCGCGGCCCCCGGATGGACAGCCGCTCGCGCTCGACCTGGCGACTGATCGTCGAGAGTATTTTGCCGACTGGCTGGTCTCGCCCGACAATCCCTTCTTCGCGCGCGCGATGGTCAACCGAGTGTGGAAGAACTTCATGGGACGTGGGCTGGTGGAGGCGGTCGACGACATCCGGGACGCGAACCCTCCGTCGAATCCCGCGCTGTTTGCTGCGCTGACGCGAGGATTTCGTCGCGCATCACTTCGACATCAAGCAGCTCGCGCGGACCATCATGAACTCTGCCGCCTACCAGTTGACGTCTGTAGCCTACGGAGACCAATGCGGGCGATCTGAAGTACCACTCGCACTACATCGCGCGACGGTTGCCGGCCGAAGTCATCCTGGATGCGATCGGCCAGGTCACCGGCGTTCGGGATACCTTCACCGGTTACCCGGGCAGGCGCGCCCTGCAGTTGCCTGATGCCACCGTCGATTCCTATTTTCTCACTGCCTTTGGACGTCCGCCGCGGATCACGGCTGCTGCCTCCGAACGGATGCAGGAGCCGAGCATCACCCAGGCGCTCCACGTCATCAACGGCGACACGATCAACCTGAAGCTCGGCGCATCCAAGGGCCTGATACAGCAGTTTGTCACCGACAAGGTCGATGACCAGACCGCGATCGAGCGAATCTACCTGGCGGCGCTCAGCCGGTTCCCGTCGGACGAGGAAAGGAGCGCGCTCGTCACGGCGATGCAGGAGTCGATGGCGCGCGCGACCGCACAGGCTGCAGGCCCTGGTGAGGAATGGCGCGACGTCGAAGAGGACGAAGCCGATCAGCCCGCGGCTCGTACGTCGTCGCCGCGGCGTCAGGTTCTCGAAGATCTCGCATGGGCCATCCTGACCGGCAGGGAATTCCTGTTCAACCATTGATGATCAAACGTCGCCGTACCGTTGTTGCTGCTGCCGCCGCGGTGTGTGCGGCAGCATTCGTCGCAGCCTGCGCCCCCCGAACGGCGCACGTCCAGGGTCCACAGCCGTCGGCGCGTGTTGGGTACTCAGACGTCCAGGCGATTTTCAACGAGAGCTGTGAGCACTGCCACAACGAGGATAAGGCTAAGGGTGGCCTCCTCGTCGAAAGCTACGACGAGCTCGTCGCGGGCGGCGATCACGGGGTTGCAATACTTTCTGGCGACAGCAGCGGGAGCCGGCTCGTGCAAATGATCGAGGGCAGGCTGAAGCCGCGCATGCCCTACAAGGAAGATGCGCTATCCGCATCACAGATCGAGGTGATTCGTCGCTGGATCGATCAGGGAGCGCCGGCTCCGCCGCCGACCGATGGCACGGCGGGTCCGCCGGAGCATGAGATCGCCGCGCTTCCGGACATCAAGCCAGCGGTTCAAGTCAATGGAGCGGTCGCGGCAATTGCTTTCGATCCGTCGACGCGGCGGATCGCCGTCGGCAGCTATCAGTCGGTCCACCTGATGTCGCTCCCCGATCGGAAATGGATCGCGACGCTCGCCGGGCATGCCGACCTGGTTCGCGCGATCGCGTTCTCCCCCGACGGGAACTGGCTCGCCGTCGCCGGCGGTCCATCTGGCCGTTTCGGCGAGATCAAGATCTGGGACGTGCACCAGCCCAAGCCGAAGCTGCGGTCCACGATTCACGGCCACAGAGACACCATTCTGGCAATCGCATTCTCGCCGGACGGAAAGTCCATCGCCAGCGCGAGCTACGACAAGCTGGTGAAGGTCTGGGACGTCGATACTGGCAAGCAGCTCAAGAGCCTGAAGGAGCACACCGACGCGGTCTACGCCGTCGCCTTCATGCCGGACGGCAAGCGGCTCGTTTCAGCCGCGGGCGATCGCACGCTGAAAGTGTGGGACGTCGCCGCGGGCACACGTCTGACCACGGTCAACGACGCGCTCGACTCGCTCTACGCCGTCGCCGTCAATCCGGCAGGCACCCAGATCGCCGCAGCCGGGGCGGACCGGATCGTTCGCACGTGGGCGTGGAATGAGACGTCCGAGACCAACCCGGCGGCGCTGCAGGCATCCACCTTCGCACACGCCGACGCCGTCCTGCGTTTGGCGTATTCCTCCGACGGATCCATGCTGGTGTCCGCCGGCGCAGATCGCGTCGTGAAGGTGTGGGACGCGAAGACGCTGCGCGAGCGGCAGTTGTTCGACGGCCAGCCGGACTGGGTGATGGCGCTGGCGCTCAGCGCGGACGGCAAGTGGCTCGCGGCCGGGCGCTACGACGGCACCCTGGGTTTGTATGGATTCAACGGGGATGGCTCGCGCGAAGAATTCGTCGTGCCGCGCGACAGGTAGACCCTGCGAGGGGCGAGGGGCGAGGGGCGAAAGGCGAGGGGCGAGCAACGAGGGGGCTCGGATGAACATCGTTAAACATGTCCGTGTTCTTCAGTGTTCCCGTGGTCTTCAGTGTTCTTCTGTGGCTTCGAGTGCAGTGGTTTCTCTGACCCTTTCTGCGGCTCTCTTCTCCGGCGTTTCTGCGGCAATGGCCCAGACGGCGCCGCCGACACTGGAAAAGGTCAAACCCTCCGGCGGGGAGCGCGGCACTCGCGTCACGGTGACGATCGAGGGCACCAACATCGCGGGCGCGACCCGCATGATCTTCAGCGAACCAGGGCTTTCCAGCGAGATCACCGCAACGAAGGAGATTCCAGTCGAAAAGCCCGAGATCCCGAAGGGCGTGGTCAGGACCGACGCGCCAATCGAGGACAAGGCCAAGGCCTACGAAGTCACGGCGCGTGGTGACGATCGCGACCAAACGTGCCCCACGGAGTGCACTCGTTTCGTCTCGAGACGCCGCTCGGGGTCTCGAATCTGCTCCGGTTCGCCGTGAGCGCGTTGCCGGAAATCGCCGAGCGCGAACCGAACGGACCGGACGCGCCGCAGAAGGTTACCTTGCCGCGCGCGCTGATCGGAGCGCTCAGCACTGCCGGGGACGTCGACGCGTTCCAGTTCGCGGCGCGCGCCGGTGAGGACATGGTGTTTCAGGTGGTGGCGCGACCGCTGGGTTCACGTCTCGACAGCGTGATCCGGCTGCTCGATGCATCCGGCAAAGTCGTCGCCGAGGACAACGATATCGACTTGAGCCGGGACTCGGTGCTGACGCTGGCATTTTGCGACGGCTGGAATCTACACGCTGACGATCGACGACGTCGAGCACGGCGGCGGCAAGGACGGCTACGACTATCGCATCTATGCCGGGGCACTGCCGTATGTCACCTCCGCATTCCCGCTCGGTGTACCTGCAGCCGAGGGGGGCGCGATTGCGGTAACCGGCGTCAATCTGGGCGCTGTCAAGACGGTGGACGTTGCCGGCAATCCATCGGCGCACATCGGCACCCCGGTCCCTCTCTCGGTGACCCTGCCCCGCGGTCCCGCACTGAATCGCAAGGCGGCCATCCTCGGTCGGTATCCGGAGAGGCTCGAGATCGAACCGAACGACAGCCCCGAGACGGCGCAGAAGCTGGCCATTCCGTCGACGGTGAACGGCCACATCTGGAAGAGTGGCGGGACGCTCGACGAGTCGGCGCGTTCCTCACGCGCTGATGAAGACCTCTTCCGCTTCACTGCACGCAAGGGCCAGAAGATCGTCTTCGACATCACCGCGCAGCAGCTCGGGTCGCCACTCGACTCCATCATTGAAGTGCTCGACGCGACCGGCCGTCCCGTGCCACGGGCGATGATCCGTTGTCTGACTCAGACCGAGATCGCGCTCAACGATCCAGACTCTGGCCGCCGCAGCGTCCGGCTCGCTGCGTGGAACGAGATCGGGATCAACGATTACCTCATGGTCGGCGATGAGCTGTTGCAAGTCGCCTCGATGCCGACCCACCCGGACGACGACATCCAGTTGATGAGCTATCGCGGCGGTCGTATCGCCTTCCTGGACACCTCCCCGCGCAACCACTCGGTCGGCGAGGCGGTCTACAAGGTCGAGATCCATCCTCCTGACACGCGCCTCGAACCCAACGGCATGCCGGTCTTCCGCGTCGACTACGTCAACGACGATGGCGGGACCAGGTTTGGCGGGAAGGACTCACGGCTCCATTTCGAGGCGCCGGCGGATGGCGACTACTTGCTTCGTTTGAAAGACGTCCGCGGTCTCCAGGGCGAGCATTTTGCCTACCGTCTCACCGCCCGCGAGCCGGCCCCTGACTTCGACCTGACCTTCGATCCGAAGTCGTTCAACATCCCTCGTGGTGGACGCGTCTCGGTGACCGTCACCGCCGATCGCAAGGATGGTTTCGACGGACCGATCGAGGTTGCGTTGAAGGATCTGCCCGCAGGCCTGACCGCGACGAGCGGAACGATCCCCACGGGTGCGGACACGACGGTCCTGATGGTATCGGCCGCGGAAGATGCGTCGCTTGCGGAGACCAGCGCCACCCTGCCTTCGATGTGGCGCGGTACCTACGACGTCAGCGGGGTCACCTCGTTGAAGCTGGTCGGACGCGCCACCATTGACGGCAAGCCGGTGACGCACGAGGCCGAGCTGATGGAGCCGGTCAGCGTCGTGGCGCTCGCGCCGCCTCCAGATCTGGTCGTGACCACCAACACACAGGAGATCGAGTTGAGTGCCGGCCAGGAAATCACTTTGACCGTGACGGTGGAGCGGCACAACGGATTCACCGCGCGGGTGCCGATCTCGGTCATGAACCTTCCGCACGGAGTGCGGGTCAACGACATCGGCCTGAACGGCGTGATGATTACCGAGCAGGAGACCAGCCGCACGGTTCACATCGTTGCCGAGCCCTGGGTGCAGCCTCAAACGCTGCCGATCCTCGTCGTTGGACGGGTCGAGGTCAACTCGCCGTTGCGCAACGAGTCCGCGGCGCGGCCGGTGCAACTGGTGATCAAGCCCAAGATCACGACGACGGCGGCGAGGTAGGGGCTCGCACAAGCAGGTTCTCAGGTTCTCTGGTTCTCGGGTTAGGTTCGGGTTCTCGGGTTCGGGTTCTCGGGTTCTGGTTCTCGGGTTCTGGTTCGCTGGTTCTCGTGCAACGGCCGGCGGCTTCTTGGAGGGTATCCGGAATTTCAGGTGTGGGTCCGCCCGTCGAGAGGCTAGACGCCGATTTCGCTGAGGACGGCGAGGATCTGGTTCAACAGATTGACATTGCGTTCGTATTGCCGCCGTTGAGCACGTGGGCGAATAGTGGCCGTGCTGTGTTGACAGGGATGTCCGCTCGCGACGGATCCCTCACGCAAGGGCGCCGCGGCGCAACCGGCTCATTCGGTTCGTCGGCAATCCGTTCGCGACGCCACCGCGCGTCGAGCAGACCAGGAATGAAGCGGCTGCGCCGAAATCGCCAGACCTTTTGCGCCCTTGCGCCCTTGCGTGAAAATCGTCTTGTCCGCAAGCCGCGGAGAGCGTTAAGGAGTTCGAGTTCGGCAAGGACTCCGCGTCCTCGGCGAACTCTGCGAGGAATCGTGCGTGACGGTGACAGGAGTAGCGAACCCCGCGCTTTCAGACGCCGAGCTGCACGATGCCGCGCTGTAGGGCTACGGTGACGGCTTCGGTGCGATCGGAGACGCCCAGCTTTCCAAGAATGCTGCTGACGTGGAGCTTCACCGTGCCCTCAGTGATGTCCAGCGCACCGGCAATCTCCCGATTGCGGCGTCCGCCGACGAGCAGCCTGAGCACCTCGAGCTCCCGCATCGATAGTTCTGATCGGGCCACGCGATCGGCCAGCCTGGCGGCGACTTCCGGTGGAATGTGCCGCTGGCCTACGGCCGCCTTCCGAATCGCACGGATCAATTCTTCGCGCTGCACCGACTTCACGAGATACGCCATCGCGCCGGCCTGGAGTGCGCCGTAAATCTCTTCGTCGGTGACGTACGTCGACAGCATCAGAATCCGCGCGTCTGGAAACTCGCGGCGGATCGCCTTGGTTGTTTCGACCCCGTTCATTCCCGGCAGCCGCAAGTCCATCAGCGTGACATCGGGATCATGCGTCCGGAACAAGACCTGCGCCTGTTCGCCGGACGAGGCCTCCGCGCACACCGTCATGTCCGGTTCGAGCGCGATGATGCTGGCCAGTCCGACGCGGACCAGATAGTGATCGTCGACGATCATGATCTTCAGTTTGTCCGCCATGACTCCACCACTCCTGCCGGAACTCCTGCGTCGGTGTGACGTTCCGCCGGAACGGTTACCGACAGACAGGTGCCGTTGCCTCTCGCGGAATCGATGTGAAGCAGGCCTCCGATCTTGTCGGTACGCTCGCGGATGCCCTGCAGACCGAAATTCGATCCTGGCAGATCCTGCGCGCCGTGCCCGAGGCCGCAGCCATCGTCGGTGATGCTCAGTTTCGTCGCCTCGGGCTCGAACCGGACGACGATCTCGATGTGTCGGGCGCCGGAGTGCTTCAGGGCGTTGGTCAGCGCTTCGAGGCCGATCCTGAGCAGGTGATGTTCGTGTGCCGCGTCGAGGCGTTGCGGTGATCCTTCAACCCGCACGCTGGCCGTCACGGCGGTGCCGATCGTCATCTGGCGCGCGAGGTTCGCGAGTGCCCCGACCAGGTCGCGGCTCTCCAGCGCTTGCGAGCGGAGATCCATGACCGATCGTCGTGTCTCTTCGAGGCTGTAGCGCAGCATCTGACGCGCCACGTCCAGCGACTGTTCCGCGACGTCCGGAGACGATTTGAGGGCCGCCGACACGGCCTCGAGTTGCAGTGTGATCCCGGTCAGTCCCTGTTCCAGCGTGTCGTGGAGCTCCCGGCCGACGCGTGTGCGTTCGGTCAGCACGGCCTGGTATTGATGGCGCTTTCTGTTGGCCGTGGCCCTGACCCACAGTCCTGCGCATCCGGCTCCGAGCCCGAGGAGAACGAGCATGACCACGGTATGCCGGAGCGTCCACCAGGGAGCTGCCGCAATCAGGACGACGTCCGCTGGCGATCGAAGGAACAGCCGGAATGATGGCGGGGGACCCCAGTGATACGAGTACACGCCGGTCACCGAGACCAGGCTGCCCGGACGAATTTTCTCGAGCGCGTCGATCCCTGTATCTTCTGGCAGGTCGGCTTCGAAAACCGTCTCGCCGACCTTCACCACGAGAATCCGGTCGGTGGGATTTCTCAGCAGGCTGAGCAGGTTGCCCTCCATGCGCACGAGCGCCGCGTCGTTCTCCGGCGTCATCACGTTGGCGGTCGCAACCCGGACAGCGGCCGGCTGGGCAGTCGCTTCGGCGGTGTTCTTGAACACGGCGTTCGTGATGATCGGTTTTCCCGGCGTTACGGCGGGGAAGCCGACAACCTCCACGATGGCGCCTGGGTGCGCGCGCTCGGCCTGTTCCGTTTCAATTCGTGCGCTGCCGCTCCCGTCGTCCACATAGAGCACGTGCCGAACGTAGCGGAACTTCGTGGTGCTCGTGAAATCGCTGACTTCGACGGGGTGACCCCCCACGTAGCAGGTCACGACGCCGCGTACCCGAATCCGTCGATTCGCTTCGCCGCCGGCCGAATAGTTATAGAGGCTTCGGATGGTTCGCGTCGGAAGCGAGAAAGGATCGGGGGCAGGCTCCAACATCGTGACATCGCGTGTGTGGCCGACGAACAGCGACACCCCGCGAAGCTGTTCGGTTGGCCCGAACAACGTGCCGACGTTCCCACGGAGGCGGACGCGCGCGTCGATCAGGCGCGTGAGATCGGCCGGTGTGTAATCCCAGAAAGTCGACCGGACGATGCCGTCCCCGTAGGCGACGTCCACGAACAGGGTTCGATTGCTGGGGTCGGTCGACAACCAGGCCCGCTGCACGACCCCCTCGATCTCCACGTAATCACAGTCGTGCCGTCCCGTCAGCATCGCGGAGAACGGAATGTGTTTCGGGTGCGGGAGCGACGCGCGACCTATCCGACGGACGGCGGTCGGCCGAATGTTCGGTGCGAATCCGCCACGTTCGGTGCGCCCTTCGATTTCAACCATGTCACCCCGCTGAAGCTCGGACCACGCGGGCACCCTTTTCGAGTCGGCAGGGGGCATGACGAACTGGCCGAAGGCGCCATCGTGAATCATCAGACCAACGTCGGCGACCTCGTCGATGTGCGTGACGATGGCCCGAACGCGGACGGGGTAGCCCTTGGCGCCTTGATCCTGCGAAAGCGCACGAATTTCCTGAACAGTGGTCAGGACGGGAAGAGCTCGGACGGTGCTGGATTGGGCGCCTGCAGGTGGTGCTACGAGGACGCCAGCCAGCAGCGCGAGCGCGCTTGGTCGTAGAAGCCAGGCACGCACAGTGGGGGGAATAGTAGCGCGGCATGATTCTCGCGTCCAGCGGACACCCGCGCGCCGTTGCCAAGCGCTTCCTGCTTCTGTAATCTTCACCGCCAGCGATGACGGCCTACTTGCGGCGCTCATCGAAACTTGGCAGCCACGACGTTGGTGCGCGGCACCCGACACATCTGCGCGGCCTGAACATCGATCGCGTGCTGTCGATTGCGATTGATCGCCCGGGGACGTTTACCCGCGCCGAACTGATTGAAGCCTCCGGCCTCTCGGCTCCGACCATCGGCAGCCTGACGTCGCACCTCATTCGTACCGGCGTGATTACAGATCTGGGTACCGCCCCGTCGCGGGGCGGCCGCCGACCGTCGTTGATGGAGTTCAACGCCCGGCATGCCTTCGTCGGCGGTATTGACATTGGTCCGACCCGGACCCGCCTGGCTGTCGCGGATCTTCGAGGCACGCGGCTCGGGCATGAAATCGTCGATACGCCAGCATCGATCCCGCCGCCGCAGACCTTGCTGCATCTGGCCGAGGCCTTCAAGTCGCTCCTCCGTTCCACCCGGGCGGCCGCCAACCGCCTGCTCGCCGTCAGCGTCGGCGTGCCCGGGATCGTGCGTCCGGATGAGGGCGTGGTTGCATTCGCGCCGAACCTGAGCGGATGGCACGACGTTCCGCTGCGCGACATCCTGAAGCGCGAGCTGCGGACATCGGTACTGATCGACAACGACGTGAACCTGGCACTGCTGGGAGAACACTGGCAGGGGGCCGCCCGAGGTCATGAAACGTGCGCCTTCGTATTTGTCGGCACTGGCATCGGGTCGGCGCTACTGATTGACGGCGCCCTGCATCGCGGCCATCACGATATGGCAGGAGAGATCTCCGTCATGTGCATGGGCCCGCAGTACGTCGGCCAGGACTTCGGAACGCACGGCTGTCTGGAAGCGCTGGCCGGACTCGACGCGCTCAAAACCCGCTGGACCGGCCGTCGATCCTCGAACCATGAACACTGGATCCCCGCCCTGCTCGAAGCCGCTACCGCGGGGGACGAGCAGGCACGGCAAGCGATGATGGAAACGGCACGCTTCATTGCTATCGCCACCGCAAATGTCGGGGCGGTGGTGGATCCCTCCCTGGTCGTGCTTGGCGGAGCGATGTTCGCACAGGCCGAGCCCTTCGTCGATCAGGTGCGACGCATCGTCCATCAATTGTCGCGAACACCGTTCGAGGTCGTTCCCGCGTCTCTCGGCAAGGAAGCGCCGGTGGTGGGTTGCCTCCTGGTCGCCGCTGCTGAAGCGAGACGGCAGTTACGGAAGCGGCTCAAGGCGCTGTCGGCCTGAACATCATCGGCCCTGCTGGATCGTGACGATCTGATTCGCTTTCACCCGTTCCTGCTTCGTCGTCGTTCCATCGGGCCAGCGCACCTCGAGACTGTCGACGGTTTCAGCTGATCCCAGGCCGAAGTGCTGGCGCATGTCGTTCTGCGAGATGTAGCTGGTGCCGCTCTGCACGGCCGCGCGCTGGCGGACACCGCCGGTGGTGACGGTGACGACCGCGCCGATCGCGTCGGTGTTCGGCGCGTTGCCCTTGAGCTTGACGATCAGCCAGTTGCCGCGTGACGCCAGCTCGTTGTGCAGGATCTGCGGCGCGCCGTCGAGATCGTTGATCACGACGTCGAGCCGGCCGTCGTTGTCGAGGTCGCCGATGGCGAGGCCGCGGCTGACGCGCTCCTCCGTCAGCACCGGTCCGAACTGCGCCGCGACTTCCTCGAACGTGCCGTCGCCGCGGTTGTGGTAGAGCAGCTTGCGCTGGCGATAGCCCGCCGACGCGCCCGAGCTTCACCTTGTCGAGCTGCGGGATAGACGTGCCCGTTGACGGCGATGAGGTCGGGCCACGTGTCGTTGTCGTAGTCGAAGAAGGCGTCGCCCCAGCCGACGTAGGGCAGGCTGCTGGCGGCGGTCCGCGAACGGAACGAGACGTCGGTGAAGTGGTCGCCGTCGTTGTGGTAGAGGGCGTTGTACTCCTCGGAGAAGTTGGTCACGAACAGGCTGAACCGTCCGCTGTGGTCGTAGTCGCCGACGCGCCACGCCCATGCTGCCCTGCTCGGCGCCGTCTTCGCTGACCGCGACGCCCAGCGGAAAGGCCTGCTCCTTGAACGTGCCGTCCTTCTGGTTCACGTACAGGAAGTTCGGCGTCGAGTCGTTGGCGACGTAGAGGTCGGGCCAGCCGTCGTCGTTGTAGTCGAACCAGGCGATGCCCGAGGCCGAAATAGCCGCGCGGGATCGGAGACGCCGGCCTTCTCCGACACATCGGTGAAGTGGCCGTTGCCGTCGTTGTGGAAGAGGAAGTCGGATTCGCCCGGCAGGCCGCGCGGCCCGCACTGCACGGCGATGCCGCGGTACTCGCAGGTCTTGTCCTTGCCGAACTCCGGCAGGTGCGCGAGGTCGATCTTCACGTAGCGGCTGACGAACAGATCGAGACGGCCGTCGCGGTCGTAGTCGGCGAAGCCGCAGCCGGCCGACCAGCCGCCGACGGCGAGCGCCGGCGCGCTCGGTGACGTCGGCGAACGTGCCGTCGTGGTTGTTGCGATAGAGATGGTTGCCGCCGAGCGCGGTGACGTAGAGGTCCTCCCAGCCGTCGCCGTCCACGTCCGCGGTGCAGACGCCCATGCCCCAGCCAGGGTGGCCGACGCCGGCCTTGTCGGTGACGTCCTCGAAGCGTTGCCGTTGCCGAGATTGCGGTAGAGCGCGCTGCGCGCCGGCTTCGGGTTGCCGGCGGTCTCGACGGTCAGCGAATCGACGAAGTAGATGTCGGGCAGGCCGTCGTTGTCGTAGTCGAACAGCGCCACGCCGCCGCTCATCGATTCGACGATGAACTTCTTCTCCGGGGCGGCGTGATGCTGGAAGGTGATGCCGGCTGTCCTGGGTGATGTCGCGAAAGAGGATCGCCGCAGGCGGCGCCGACTGCATGGCGCCGCTGCCGGCGGCGCACGTGATCAACAGAAGGAGGCCAGGGATCCTGCTGGTCACGGGCGGACGGTCTGTGCTGAGCCGGTCGACGCGCCGACGAATCCCGCTTCGCGGAGTGCGGTCACGGCGGCTTCCATCGCGCGCAGCTTCTGCTGATAGCGCTCGAGATGGCGTTGCGCGCTCGCCTCGTCGCCCAGGCGCGCGTAGACCAGGCTCAGCTGGTAGTCCGGCTTGGGCGAGCGCGGATCCGCCGTCGGCGGCGGCAACAAGCGCGTCGCGCGCCTCGGGGTAGCGTTGCTGGGTCATCCGAACCATCCCGATGACGAGGTTCGCGGTGGCGTTGGACGCCGATTTCGCCAGGGCCCGCGGCCGCGTGCGTTCGGCGGCAGCCATGTCGCCGGGGCCTGCTTCGGCCTCGGCCAGCGCGGCAAGCGTCTCGGCGGTCTCGGGCTCGAGCTCGAGGCTGCGCGCAAGACGCTCGCGAGCCTCGGCGAAGAGCTTCTGGCTGTTGTAGGCGAGGCCGAGCGCCAGGAGGGTCAGCGGCCGGTCGGGCTCGAGCTCGTCGGCGCGCTTCAGCGACGTCGACGGCAACGATCGTGTCTCCCGCCGTCATCAGCGCGACGCCCAGCAGGTAGTGATACTGCGCGACGGTCGGACACATGCGCGTCAGCGATTCGAGGGTCAGGATAGCCGGCACCGGCATGCGCGCAGCGAGCGACACCTGCGCGAAGGCGATGAGGACCTCTTCGGCGTTTGGCGCGAGCGCGCGCGCCTTCCGGAGCGTCTCGATGCCGCCTGCACATCACCCTCGCCGGACTGCAGCCGCGCGAGCTGCAGCAGCGCCTGCACAGACTGGAATCGGTCGGCCGCCGTCCGCAACAGCTGTTTGGCCTCGTCACGCCGACCTGCGGTGATGGCGGCCGTCGCCTGCATGAGTAGGGCAGCCTTGTCCGAAGCGCGTCCCGACGGCGACTGCAGCGTGAGCGCGACGGTCAGCATCAACGCCGTCATCGACTGCCTCCACGTCGCTTGTCCTTCAGGCGCTGAAAGGCGTCGAAGTGCTGCTGCGCCGGTTCCGCGCGACCCAGCTTCTGGTAGGCCTGCCCGAGCTGATACTGGACGTTGGCGTCTTCGGGCGCGAGCCGCGCAGCGATCTCGAGTTGCTCCACCGCGTCCGCCGCCATACCCCGGGCGAGCAGGATCTTGCCGAGAAGGTACCGTGCGTCCGCGTATTCCGGACGCGCCTTGAGCACCGTCCGGATCTCACCAATCGCCTCATCGGACTGCCCGTCGAGATCGAGCACGGTCGCAAGCTTGTAACGAGCCTTGACGTCCGCCGGGTGTGAAGCGAGCTCCGCCTTGAAAGCCTGCGACGCCTCCGTGAGTTTGCCCTGCTTCAGATAGATGACGCCCAGCGCGCTGTTTGCTTCGGCGACGTCGGGCTTCAGCTCCAGCGCGCGCTGCAGCGACGCGACGGCGGCGTCGTAGTCTCCTTGCTCGGCATGCGCCTGCCCGAGCACGACGTTCAGCTCGGGGCTGTCGCGATGCGTCGCCAGCAATTCACCGAAAATCGTTTCGGCTTCCGCGGCCTTTCCGCTGCGTACGAGCGCGATGCCATAGGCGAACTGCAGCGACGGATCGCTGTCGCGCTCGGGATCGTCGCGCAGCAGCTCCGTCGTTTTCGCGAAGTCGTCGATATTGAGCGATGCAATCGCGAGCATCCGGCGTGCCTGCTGGTTGGTCCCGTCGGCGGCGAGGGCGCGTGCCAGCGCCGGGGCCGCTTTCGCATACTGCAGCAAGTTGAAATACGCGACGCCAAGCGAATACTGCACCTGCGGAAAGGCCGGATCGATGGCGGCAGCCTCCTCGAAGCGTTCCGCGGCGCGGGCGAAGCGTCCCGCCTGCGCGTGCATGATTCCAAGGTTCAGGCTCACACGCGCGAGGGTTGTCGCGACGCGCGCGGCAAGCGTGCGTCGCGCTTCTGGGGGCACCGCACTGAGGGCGCTGGTGTCCAGCGCCACCACCGACGCCGAACCCGGGTCTCCGGCATCTTCGCTCTCGTGCATGAACCGCGCAAGCCGATCCCGCGCGTCCTCGGCCCGGGTGGCCGACAGCTGTTCTGCAGTTGCGAATTCCGTTTCCGCCGCTTTGCTGTCGCCCGACTGCTGCAGCGCCCGGGCCAGTTGATAGTGCAGGTTGCCCAACTGCTTCGCTTCGTCTTGCTTCGGCGCCAGGGCGAGCGCGCGTCGGAACGCGATGACGGCTTCGGCTGGCTGATGGAGGGCCAGCTGGCAGCGCCCGAGATACTGGAACGTCAACGTGGACGCGCCGGGCGCGCCGGCGGCCAGTTGGAGATGCGGAAGCGCCTCGGTCTCGTGGTGTCCTTCCACAAGCGCCATCCCAAGCCACTCGTTGATGAAAGGGTCCTTCGGCGAAAGGGAGAGCTCGCGGCGGAATTCGGCAATCGCGTCTTCGACCCGCAGGATTCCCTCCGCCCGGACGCCGAGAGTCCCCAGGTAGTAGTGGGCGTGGCGAACCCGCGGGTCCATCGCGAGCGCCTTCTCCAGTGCCGCCCGCGCGCGCTCGAACTCGCCGGCATCGCGATAGGCGCGGCCAATCAGCACGTAGGTTTGGGGAATCGGACGGGCGACGGTGATCTGTCTGAACAATTCCTCGGCGGCATCGACCTTTTTCAGCCGGAGGTAGCCGGATCCGAGGGCAAAGGTCGTCTCGAGATCGTCCGGCGCTGCGCGGTGTGCCTCCTCGAGCGCCTGTACCGCTTCCTCCGGCTGCCGACTGGCGACGAGCGCCTGGGCGAGGACTCGCCGCAGGGCAGGCTGTTTGGGATTGGCCCCGACGAGCCGGGTGAGGATGGCAAGCGCGGTGGCAGTGTCGCCGAGCCGCAAATCCACGATCGCCAGCGACTGCAGGGCATCGTCGCTCTTGACGACGGCGGCCGCCGCACGGGTGAAAGCGTCGCGTGCCTGCTCGACCTGACCATCGCTCAACGCGAGCGCGCCAGTGAGCATCCATCCGTTGTGCAGCGCTTCGCGGAAGTGGCTCTCCGCGATCTGCCGCTCGTCATTCTGAAGCGCCCGCTCTCCGAGTGACACTTCCGCATCGATGGCCGCGAGAGGATCGGGCGCCTTGGTCGGCGCCTGCGCGGTTCGCGCGGCCGCTATTGCGAAAAGGACGAGATAGGAACCAAGTATGAGCACGGTCGTTCGTCGCCGATCGAAAGATCATTGTAGTGCTCGACGCGGAGCGGCGAGCCACGCGCGCGCCTGTGCGACCTGCGCCCCGTAGCGATCCGCAGGCGCCGACTCGGCGAAGAACTGCATATACGGCCGAGCCTGTTGAACGCGTCCCGCGCGGGCGAGCGATGCGCCGAGAGTGAAGAGCCGCCCGTACTCGGACGAGTCGATCGAACACGCAGTCTTCCATTCGGCAATCGCGGCGTCGGTTTGCCCCTGGTCCGCGTGAATCGTCCCCAACGAGGTGTGGGCACGGGCGAGCGAAGGGTTCTCGGCGATTGCCGACTCGAACGTTCGACGCGCCTCGTCCCGGCGATTTCCCATCAGCTGCACGGTTCCGATGTCGACGAGGAGCATGGAATTGTGCGGCGCCTGCCCGCGCGCGCGCTGGAGCGTGGCAAGCGCCTGGTCGAACTGCTGAAGCCGAGCTTGAGCCAGCCCGAGCGAGACCAGCACGCCGACGTCGGCGTCCGTTGCATCTCCTGGCGCAAAAGGCGTGAGCTCGCGAACCGCTTCCGCCGGCTGCCCGGCATCGGTGAGGTACGCACCGAGGAGCGCAGCAATCTGCATGTTATGTGGTGCAAGCACGAGGGCGTGACGGATCGACGTGACTGCGGCCGCCATATTGCCGGTCTCCCGTTCGAGATGAGCCAGTTGCGCCTCGGCGAGAGCCATCTCGGGGTGCCGGCGCGTAAAGTCGCGCGCCCTTTCGAGTGCGCCCTTGAGATCACCACCGAGATACTGACCAAGGATTGCCTGGAGATCAGCGTCGAGCGCAATCAACCGCTTCGGGTCATCTGCGGTGGTGTAGGTCGGACGCGAGCGCGTTTCGCCTGCGCTGGCGTAGCCAAGGCTGCGCAGACGCTCGCGGGTCTCGGCGTTTTCGCGCGCGGCAGTCACCGGCTGAGCGTTGGCGTAAGGGCGCAGCGCGGCCCGCATGTCGTCGAGCCGGCGGAGATCCCGCTCGGCCAGGTTGTGCTGCTCTTTCGGATCTGCCTCGAGATCGTACAGCTCGGGGATCGGGAGATCGATGTACTTGGTTCCGCCGCGCAGGACACCGGTGATTGGCGCCCATCCGCGATTCAGCGCACCGGAGAATGCTTCGAAGTAGGTCACCAGATTCTCCGACTCAGTTCCACCACGCGCGGCCGGCAGCAGGCTGCGTCCGCGCAAGCCGCTCGGTGAGGGGACGTTGAGGGCGTCGAGGATCGTCGGCAGCAGGTCGATATGCCGTGCCGGCGTCGAAACGACGCGGGGCGCGAGCATCGACGGTGCGTAAAGGATGAGCGGGACACGCAGTGTCGATTCGTAGGCAAAGATGCCGTGGGTCGCTTCACCGTGTTCGCCGAGCGATTCGCCGTGGTCGCTGGTGAAGACCACGAGCGTGTTCCCTTGTCGGCCGCGCGACAGGATCGGCTCGAGCAGGGGCCCCAACGCGGCGTCCGCAGCGGCGACGTCACCGTCGTACGGCGCGCTCCGAAAGCGTGACGCGAGCGGTTCAGGCGGGGCGTAGGGGTAATGCGGCTCGTAGATGTGGACCCAGCAGAACGTCGGCTGACCTTGCGCCGCGGCAAGCCAGCGCTCGGCACGAACTACGGTCTCGGAACCGCGCCGCTCCTGCTCGAGGAATGCCGGACGAGGTGTCGCATCTACGAACCGGTCGTCGTATTCGTCGAATCCACGCTCCAGGCCGAACCGGCCGTCCAGCGGAAAGGCGCTGACAAACGCGCCGGTGCGATAGCCGCGGCGTTTCAGGATTGTGGCGATCGTGTCGATCGGCTGGGGGAAGCGGAATCCGGCGTTGTCGCGCACGCCGTGGTCGTTGGGCAACAACCCCGACATGATGTTGGCGTGCGAGGGGAGCGTCACGACGTTGTGCGCGTGCGCCCGATCGAAGCGCACGCCGTCGCGCGCCAGCCGATCGATCCACGGCGTCACGGCGCTTGCATGGCCGTAGGCGCCCAGCGCATCGGCTCGCAGCGTGTCGATGGTGATGAGCAGCACGTTCGGCGGTTGCGCAGGCAGAGGTCGTTCGGTGGATCCGGAACACCGGATTACCAGCACGGCGGCTAGGATCACGAGCCGGCCGCCACCTGCGAGAGGACTTCTTAAAGGATCTTGACAAAGCCACGCGTCTACCGTTAATAGGATTGGTTGGCGTTCATCTGCAGCCCCCGGAGGAGACCAAGTCCGATGCGGAAGCATGTCACCCTGCTCTTCGTTACCATGGGTCTTCTCGTTGCGAGTGTCGTTCCGGCGATTGCGCAACGCACCACCGCGAGTCTTCGCGGCACTGTCACCGACTCGACCCACGCCATCATTCCTGGCGCCACGGTCACGGTCACGAACCAGGCTACCGGCCTGAGCCGCACGGTGACCACGAATACTGAGGGGCGTGTACTCCGCTACGGAGCTACCGGTCGGACAGTATTCCATCACTGTCGAACTCCAGGGCTTCAAGACTGCCAAGCGTACCGACATCGCCCTGAACGTCGCCGACGACCGCAAGGTCGACTTCGAGCTGGCGACCGGGGCGTTGTCGGAGAGCGTCAGCGTAAAAGCGGAGTCGACGCCGGTCAAGACCGTCGGCGGCGACGTGTCCGGCGTCATCAACGGCGAGCAGGTTCGCGAGCTGCCGCTCAACGGCCGCAACTTCCTTCAGCTCGCGACGCTGATGCCGGGCGTCAGCGCCCCCGACTTCCTCAACGTCAAGGACAAGGGGCTGCTCGGCGGATCCGACCTGTCGGTCAGCGGCGGCGGCGTCACCGCCAACATGTGGACCGTCGACGGCGCGAACAACAACGACGTCGGGTCGAACCGCACGATCCTGGTCTATCCGTCGGTCGACGCGATCGAGGAATTCAAGATCCTGCGCAACAGCTACGGCGCCGAGTTCGGCCAGGCCGGCGGCGCGCAGATCAACATCGTCACCCGCGCGGCACCAACAAGTTCACCGGCAGCGGCTTCTATTTCGGCCGCAACGACGCGCTCGAACGCCAAGAACTACTTCCTCGAGAAGGCGGATCAGCCGAAGGACAAGCTCAAGCGCAACGACTACGGCTGGACGCTCGGCGGACCGATCGTCAAGAACCGGCTGCAGTTCTTCGCCTCGCAGGAGTGGAACAAGGAAACGCGCGGCATCGGTGCGCGCGGCCTTCGTGCCGACCGCGGCCGAGCGCGCCGGCGATTTCAGCGGCCGCGCCGATTCCGGGCTGCACGCCTGCCGACGCCCGATCGATCCGCTGACCGGCGCAGGCGTTTCCCGGCAACCGGATTCCCGCGGATCGGCTGAGCCCGGCCGGCGCAGGCGTTCCTGAGTCTCTACGCGCTGCCGAACACCACGCCACCCGCCGGCAGCTGCAACAACTGGGTCACGTCGCTGAACACGCCGATCGACTGGCGGCAGGAAAACGTGCGCGTCGACTACTCGCTGTCCAACGCCTCGCGCATCATGGTGCGCTACACGCAGGACAGCTGGACCAACAACGCGCCGAACCTGCAGAGCAACCTCTGGGGCGACGATCCGTTCCCGGCAGTGGATTCGAACTGGGATCAGCCGGGCAAATCGTTCGTCGCGTCGCTGAACCAGACGCTGGGTTCGAAGGCGGTCAACACGCTGCAGTTCTCCTACTCGGCGAACAAGATCACCGTCACCCGCGGCGGCACGCAGCCGGAATTGAACTCGGACAATCAACTCGCTTGATTCCCATCATCTTCCCGAGCAGCGGTCACGAGTACCCCGGTCGAGGAAGGGCACCCGGTGTTCTGGGGCGGCGGCGGATACGATGCGCTCTGGAACGAGGCGCCCGTTCCACAACAACCAGGATCTGTACGTCTTCAAGGACGACTACTCGCTCGTGTTCGGCAAGCACCTGCTGAAGGCCGGCGGCCTGTTCAGCACCAACAAGAAGAACGAGGACGTCGGCGGATTCGGCTCGTTCGAGCAACTCGGCGTTCTGGGGTGGTGCCGGCCTGCTGGGAACCGACGGCGTGACCACCGGCAACATCCTCGCCGACTTCCTGCTGAAGGACATGACCCTCGGGTTCTCCGAGAACTCCGGCCAGCGCCAGGTGCCGCAGCGGTGGCGCGACCTCGAGGCATACGTGTCCGATTCATGGAAGCCGACGTCCCGGCTGACCGTCGACTACGGTCTGCGGTATTCGGCTGTTCTACAACCCGTACGCCGCCGACAACAAGATCATGAGCTTCGACCCGGCGACGTTCAACCCGGCGCTGGGCGGCGATCCTTGCAACGGCCTGCTGCAGCCGCCGGGCGACGACGTTCTGTCAGGACGCGGGACTGCAGGGAGGAACCACCGGTCCGAACCGGTCGCTGTTCCCGCAGGACTACAACAACTTCGCGCCGCGGCTGGGTGTCGCCTGGGACATCAACGGCGACGGCAAGTCGGCGCTGCGCGCCGGTCTCGGCCAGTTCTTCCTGCGCGAACGTCTGAGTCCGGGTCTCAACATCGGCAACAACCCGCCGTTCGTCACCGACGGTGACGGGCAGCCGTCTGCTCGACACCAACGCCGAACCGTGCGACGGATGTTTCGGCAGCTCGCTCGGCTCGCCGAAGTCGGGGCGCGAGCAGACGTCGAAGACGCCGAACAACTGGCAGTGGAACCTCTCGTACCAGCGCGAGATCCTTCCGCACACGACCTGGGACATCGGTTACGTCGGCAACAAGGGTGTGGACCTGCTGCGAACGGCCGACATCAACCAGGTCGCGCCGGGCGATCTCAACGGCAACGGCGTCGACGATCGGCTCGCAGTTCGTGATCACGCCTGGCGGCACTGGGGTCGACGTGCTCAGGCCGTATCGGCGCGCGTTCGGCGACCAGACGCATCGCGTTCTGGGAGCACTCCGGCCACTCGATGTACCACTCGATGCAGACGCAGGTGATCAGCCGCTGGGGCGCGTCGCAATTCCAGGCGTCGTACACGTTGTCGCGCAACCGCTGCGAACGTTGGCCTCGACGACAGCTCGGGCGGCCTGTCGGCAAGCGAAACCAGCCTGGATCTGACCAATCCCGCGGCTGACGAGGGCTACGCCAACACCGATCGGCGCCACGTCTTCAATGCCGCGCTGGTTCTGGCGTTTCCGACGTTCGAAGGCGGATCACGGCCCGAAGCGATGGCTGCTTGGCGGATGGGAACTGGGACGAATCGTCCAGGCCGCGTCCGGCCAGGCAGTGACCGTCACGACCGGTTCGTTGCCGGACCTGAACGGCGGACCATCAGGCACCGGATATACGGATAACCAGCGGCCGAACATGGTCATCGGGCGTGTCGATGCCGCGCGAACGACAGCTCCACGCCGGAGCAGATCATCAATCCTGCGGCGTTGACGCTCGTCGGCATCCAGCTCGGCACGATCGGCAACGAGGGGCGCGGCGCCTGCCGCGGTCCGGGCATGTTCCAGACCGATCTGGCCTTCTACAAGACGATGCGCGCCACCGGGAGGGCGCAGATACAGTTGCGATTCGAGATCTTCAACGTGTTCAACAACACCAACTTCCTGAGTCAGGACCTGAACCTGTCGCTGAGCCCTGCGTCGGTGACGCTCGATCCGACCGGACGCAGATCGTGGCGTTCACGCCGGGCGCGAACTTCGGTCAGGCCACGCGCACGCGCGATGCTCGTCAGGCGCAGTTCGGGTTGAAGGTGACGTTCTGAACAGGAGGGTTCGCGGGGTCTCGGGGTGAACCTGAGAACCCGCGAACCCGTGAACCTGAGAACCCGTGAACCTGAACCTGAGAACCCGTGAACCTGAGAACCCGCGAACCCGAGTTGTTCGCCCGCAAAGTTTTCCGGTATTCTCCCCAGACGCTCGAGCGGGAATTCTTCGAGTAATGCATTTGCATTAGCGGCAACCGCTCCGCGAGCATCGGCGGGCAGCCTTCATGATCAGGGTTCGGCGGATTGCCGCCTTTCTTGCGTGCGCCGGCGCATCCGTCGCGTTACTGGTGGCTGCGCCAGCCATTCCGGTCACCTTCACTGATGTCACGGCCGCGGCAGGCATCAAGTTTCGTCACGTGAACGGCGCCTTCGGCAAGAAGTACCTGCCCGAGACGCTGGGCTCCGGTTGCGCGTTTCTCGACTACGACAACGACGGCTGGCAGGACGTGCTGTTCGTCAACTCGATGGCGTGGCCGTCGCGGAAGGGAACTCCATCGTATCCCGCGCTCTACCGGAACAACCACGACGGGACGTTTACCGACGTGACGCGCCAGGCCGGACTGGCCGTCCAGATGTACGGCTTGGGCGTCGCCGTCGCTGACTACGACAACGACGGCAACATCGACATCTACATCACCGCACTCGGGCCGAATCACCTGTTCCGGAACGTGGGCGGAGGCAAGTTCAAGGACGTTACCAGCACCGCGGGCGTGGGGGATCCGGGGTTCTCGACCAGCGCGATGTGGTTCGATTACGACCGCGACGGCAAGTTGGATTTGTTCGTGGCCAACTACGTGCAGTGGACGGTGGAGACGGATCTCTATTGCACGCTCGACGGCAAGACGAAGTCGTACTGCACACCGGAATCGTACAAAGGACAGAGCGCGACCCTCTACCACAATCGCGGCGGCGGCACCTTCGAAGACGTCACGCGCAAGGCCGGCCTGTACGATCCGTCGAGCAAGGCACTGGGCGTTGCGCTGATCGATGTCGACAACGACGGCTGGCCCGACCTGTTCGTCGCCAACGATACGCAGCCGAACAAGCTGTATCGAAACCGCCGCGATGGTACCTTCGTTGACGCAGGGCATGACCGCGGGGGTTGCCTTCAACGAAGCCGGGGTCGCACGCGCCGGCATGGGTGTCGACGCGGCCGACATCGATGGCTCGGGGCGTCAGGCGATCGTTATCGGCAACTTCTCGAACGAGATGATGGCGCTCTACACCAACGATGGAAACGGCCTGTTCATCGACGAAGCCCCCGCCTCCACGATTGGCCATGCGTCGCTGCTCACGCTGACGTTTTCCTGTTTCTTCTTCGACGCGGATCTCGACGGACTGCCCGACATCTTCGCCGCGAACGGCCACGTGTCCGACGACATCAATACCGTGCAGCCGAAGATCACCTACGCGCAACCGGCGCATCTGTTCAGGAATCTCGGCGGCAAGAAATTCGAGAACATCAGCGCGACGTCGGGCGCTGCGCTGCAACAGCGGGTGGTGGCGCGGGGCGCCGCCTACGGGGACATCGACAACGACGGCGATCTCGATCTGCTCGTCATCACGAACAACGGTCCCGCGCGACTGCTGCGCAACGACGGCGGCAACCGCAATCACATGTTGCGGGTGAAGACCATCGGCACCGAGTCGAATCGCGACGGCATCGGCGCGAAGGTGCGGGTGGCCGTCGAGGGCGGACCCGCGCGGGTAGCGGTAGTAAAAACCGGATCCAGCTACTGTTCGCAGAGCGAGCTGCCGCTGACCTTCGGGCTGGGAAGCTCCACCAGCGTCAAATCGATCGAGATTACCTGGCCGAACGGGAAGGTGGAACGACTTCCAGGTACGGCCGCTGACCAGGTGGTGACCGTGCAGGAAGGCAAAGGCATCATTCGTACGGAACAGATCCGACACACATCATGACAGTCCGCGCCGCGCTCGCGTGTATCGGCGTGAG
The DNA here is from genome assembly GCA_963755695.1 of uncultured Acidobacteriota bacterium. Taxonomy (GTDB): domain Bacteria; phylum Acidobacteriota; class Vicinamibacteria; order Vicinamibacterales; family 2-12-FULL-66-21; genus QHWT01. The sequence goes on from CAVWLB010000001.1 coordinate 559,898, forward strand.
TACTTTGACGCTCACGACGGCATTCCTCGGGCAGCCTTCCACTCATTCCTTTCGAGACGAGCGGTTCCCGTCCTCGCGCGATGCGCTTGGGTGGACCGCGACGGTCCGCGCGGCGGCTGGTCAGGCTGAGAAACCGCAGCCCGCCGCCGACCGGATCGAGAACGCATACCGGGCGAGCAATCGCGGCGTCGCGAGGCTCGAGCAGTTCGACTACGACGCCGCGGTGACGGCGTTCCGCGAAGCGCTTGGGATCGAGGCTTCGCTGGCGGCCGCGCGGGCCAACCTCGCAATCGCGCTGTACTACGCCGGCCAGATTGACGCGGCTCAGGAGGAGGCTCGTGCCGCGGAAAGGGCTCTCCCAAAAGCGCCCCAGCCGCCCTACATGCTCGGGCTCATTGCGAAAGGGCAGAACAACTCCGACGAGGCGATCGCGGCCTTCAGGCGTGCGCTGCAGATCGATCCCGAGGATGTCGGCAGCCGGGTGAATCTCGGCCAGGTCTATCTGCAGGAACGGAACGTCAAGGAAGCCCTCCCGATGTTTCGCGAGGCGCTCGCGCGCGAGCCCTACAACGTGACCGCCGCCTACGGCCTCGCAACGACATTGCTCCGCAGCGGAGAAGCCGATGCTGGGCGAGAGGCGATGCAGCAGTTCCAGAAGCTGCGCGACAGCGCCTACGGCGTCACCTATGCGCCCGGCTATCTTCAACAAGGCCGCAATGCCGAGGCAATCGTGTCGACCGGTGCCGAGCCGGAGTTGGTCGACGAGGCCACGCCGCGTGTCACGTTTGCCGATGCCACGCCGCCAGCATTCGCCGCGCGGCCGCCCGACCAGGCGTCAGCCACGGGTGAACGCCTGACGCTATTCGACATGGACGGCGACGGCGACCAGGATCTGCTGGTCCTCGACGCCGCAGCCCTGCATCTCTATCGCAACGACGGCGGACGCTTTACCGACGTGACTGCCGCGACCAAGCTCGACGCGCGTCTGCCCGGACGCGGAGTCGGCGCCGTGGCCGGCGACTACGATAACGACGGGAAGCCAGACCTCTTCGTGCTGCGGGACGAGGGTCCACGGCTGCTGCACCAGCGTGCCGACGGGGCCTTCGAGGATGTAACCGGCGCAGCCCTGGGATCGTCCGGCGCGATTGCGGCACGCACGGCGGCGTTCGCCGACGTCGATCACGACGGCGACCTCGACATCGTGATTGCGGGGACGTCGGTTCCGCAACCGGCTGCTGCGCAACAACGGCAACGCCACGTTCACCGATATCGCATCCGAGGCGGGAACGGCCGGTCCTTCAGCCCGGGCCATCGGCATCGTCCCGACCGACTACGACAACCGCCGGGACATCGATCTTCTCGTCGTGAGCGAGGACCGCGCGCCGACGCTGTACCAGAACATGCGCGACGGCACCTTCCGCGACGTCGCGCAGGATGTCGGGCTTGCGGCCGCCGGGCCCGCTCGCGCGGTGGCGGCAGGCGACGTGAACAAGGATGGCTATCACCGATCTCTTTATCGCGCGCGCCGGCCAGCCACCGGTGTTCGCGATGAGCGACGGGCGCGACCCACTTCGTGCTGCGCGACGCGCCGCCAGCGTCAGCCGATGCGGTGGCGGCGCAATTGGTCGATTACGACAACGATGGTTTGCTCGACCTGCTGACCTGCGGTCCTGGCGGGCTACGCCTGTTTCGAAACCTCGGAACGCGTTGGGTGGATGTCGAGCGCCGCGGCCTCCCTGGACAGCTCGAAGCAGCCGGTCACCCAGCTGTCGATTGCGGATCTCGATGGCGACGGCGACAGCGATGTCATCACCACGAACGACAAGCGGTGAGCTGAAGATCTGGCGCAACGAGGGAGGGAACCGTAGTCCTGCGATTCGGGTCCAGCTGGCCGCGCGCGTGAGCAACCGCAGCGGGGACGGGAACCAAAGTAGAGGTGCAGGCCGGGGCGCTGCGCGAAAAGCTCGAGACCTCCTCCGCCACGCCCGCCGTCGCACCGGCGGATCTGCTGTTCGGCCTCGGCCGCCGCGCCACCGCGGACATCGTCCGGGTGCTGTGGCCATCCGGCATTCTGCAGACAGAGGTTGTGCCGGCGCCGGCCGCACCGGCTTCCGCGCCGGTCTCGATGAAGGTCGAAGAGCTCGATCGCAAGCCCTCGTCGTGCCCGTTCCTGTTCACGTGGAACGGCTCGCGCTTCGAGTTCGTGACCGATTTCCTCGGCGGCGGCGAGATGGGCGACTGGGTTGCGCCGGGCGTCTGCAATCGGCCCGATCCCGACGAGTACGTGCGCATCCGCGGCGATCAACTGCAGCCCCACGACGGACAGCTACGAGCTGCGGATCACCAACGAGCTCGAAGAAGCGCATGTTCCTGGATCGAGTGCAGCTCGTGGCTGTCGATCATCCAGAGGACGTCGACGTGTATCCAAACGAAGGACTGCGGTCACCGCCTCTGGAGCCTTTCCGCATCTATACGACCGAAGGAGCGCATCCGCCCCGACGCGCCGTCGACGAGCACGGTCACGACGTGACGCCGCTGGTCCGCAGCGTCGATCGTCGGGCGCCCGACGACTTCGGCTTGTCGCGGATCCGCGGCTATGCCGAACGTCACGAGCTGACGCTCGATCTGGACGCGGCATCCGATCGGGTGGTTCTCCTGCTCACTGGGTGGACGGAATACGCGTTTTCAAACGACAACGTCGCGGCCGCGACAGGCCGGCCTCGCGATGCAGCCGCCCCGTCTCGACATGAAGGACGAGACGGGCAAATGGCGTACGGTGATCGAGGATGTCGGGTTCCCGGTTGGCCGGCCACAGACGATTGCCGTCGACCTGACCGGCAAGTTTCCCGGCCGCTCGCGCGAGGTGCGGATCGTCACGAACATGCGCGATCTACTGGGACCAGGTGCTGGTCGACACCTCGCGAGGCCAGGCGCAGGCGAGGCTGACGCGGGTGAATCCGATCGGAGCGCACGTTACGCTCGCGCGGATTCTCGGCCGAGACCAGTCCCGATGGCCGGCCGCCGTTTGCCTACGATTACGCGCGGGTCGGCGTGGCTCGCCATGGAAGGTCCCGGCCGGGCGTTACACGCGATACGGGGACGTGCGGCCGCTGCTCCTGCGCGGCCGACGACATGTTCGCGATTGCCGCTCCCGGCGACGAGGTCGACGTTGACGTTCGACGCAGCAGCGCTGCCGCCGCTTCAGCCCGGGTTCGACGCGCACGTTCCTTCTCTATGCGGACGGTTTCAGCAAGGAGATGAACATCCGCTCGGCGACCCCCGACGCGGTTGCGCCGCTGCCGTTCCACGCGATGCGGAGCTATCCGTACGGCGCAGGACGAGTCGCTACCCCGACACGCCAGAGCATCGCGACTACCTCGCGCGCTACAACACGCGCATCGTCACGGCGCCGGTGCCCTCGCTCGAGCTCAGTGCCGCGCTTGCACTCGACCACTCATCGCAGCGATGACCATTCGTTACTCCGCGGCCGCCTGCCAGACCGATCTCGCCAACCCGCTCGATCGCCGGCAGATGTCCGCGAACACCGACCGCATGCTGGCGATGATCGACGCCGCGGTCGCCGGCGCGGCGCCGTTCCTGCCGGTGCGTCTCGTCGTCTTTCCCGAGTTCGCGCATGCGGCGCCGGTGTTCCCGACCGTTGAGCGAGCTGCGCGAGAAGATCTCGCGGTCCCGATTCCCAACGAGCACACCGCGCGGCTGCACGCAAAGGCGCGCGAGCACGACGTCTACATCCAGAGCGGATCGATGATCGAAGCCGATCCGCGCTGGCCCGACGTGCGTTGTTCAACACGACGTGCCTCATCGGGCCCGAGGGCATCCTCTACAAGTATCGGAAGGTGAATCCGTGGATCCCCTACGAGGTCCACGCCAGCCCGCACGATCTCGAGGGCTACGACGAGCCGCTGTTTCCCGTGGCCGACACGCCGATCGGCCGCATCGGCTGCGCGATCTGCTACGACTGGCTGTTCCCCGAAGCGATCCGTCAGCTCGCGGCCAACGGCGCGGAGGTGCTGGTTCGCGTCTCCGCCTACATGGATCCCGTGGGGCGCGACCGAGCCGATGAACTGGTGGACGATCGTCAACCGCTGCCGCGCGCTCGAGAACACCGCGTTCGTCGTCGCCGCGAACCAGGGCGCCAGCCTGCGCCACTATCCGCCGTATTCGTGGCCCGGCGGCAGCCAGATCGTGGACTTCGACGGCCGCATCCTCGCGGAGGCCATCGCCCGGTCCCGGCGAGCGGATCGTCGTCGCGCCGATCGACATCACGCGCGGTGCGTCACGAGCGGGCCCAACGCACGGGCCATCACATGCTCGCGCATCTCAGAACCGAGGCGTATCCGGTCTACTCGACGCCGCGGTATCCTCCGCTGCGATCGGACCAACTGTCGTACGAGCGCAACCTCGAACTGATCGAGCTCGCCAAGGCCGAAACTGCGCAGCCGCCCTTGCCTGCGGCGCTGAAGTACCGCCCTAAGAATTGCGTGTAGGTCGGGTCTTTACACCTTTTCATGATCATCCTGTCGTTCGACCACCTGTCGAAACGCTACGGGCAGACCACCGCGCTCAACGACGTATCGTTCGACGTCCCCAACGGCGAGATCTTCGGCCTCCTCGGTCCGAACGGCGCCGGCAAGAGCACGCTCATTCGAATTCTGATGGACATCATCCGCGCAGACAGCGGCGCCATCCACGTATTCGGAGAGCCACGCCGCCGCGATCATCTCGATCGCCTGGGCTACCTGCCGGAGGAACGCGGCCTCTACACCAAGCAGACTGTCATCGACGTCATGATGTATTTCGGGAACCTGAAAGGGCTCGATCGTGCCGAGGCGCGCCGGCGCGCGCTCGAGTGGCTGGCGAAGGTGGAGCTGTCGCAGGTGGCGTCATGGCGGATCGATCGCCTGAGCAAAGGCATGAGCCAGAAGGTTCAGATCGCGTCGGTGCTGCTCAGCGATCCCGAGTTGTGCGTCCTCGATGAACCGACGACCGGTCTCGATCCGGTCAACGTACGGCTGGTGCAGGATCTCTTGATCGAACGCCGGTCCCGTGGACGGACGACCATCCTCTCCACGCACCACATGAACCAGGTCGAGACGCTGTGCGATCGGGTGGCGCTCATCAACCAGGGGCGGCTGATGGTGTACGGCAAGGTCGACGAAGTTCGACGCCGGTATTCCTTGCCTGAAGTGTTCGTCCGCGCCCGCGGTCCACTGCCGATGGTGTCGCAGGTCGCGTGCGCAACGGAATCGGAGACCGGACTCTGGCGCTTGCGGCTGGTCGACGGCGCGCCGCCTGCAGAAGTGTTGACTGCGCTGGTCAGCCGCGGCGCCGAGATTGATCGGTTCGAGCCGGCGCTGGCGCCGATGGAGGAGATCTTTCTTCGCGTCGTACGGGAGGCACGGCCATGAATCGATGGGCAAAGGTCAGGGCGATTGCGACCTTCGAGTTTCTCGCCACGGTGAAGCGCACCGGGTACCTCGTCACCACGTTCGGGATGCCGGTGTTCATGGGGATCTACGCAGGCGTGGTCGCCCTGCCAGCCTATTACGCTCAGAAGAAGGACGCTGAACTATCCGTCTGGGGAGTCGTGGATGAATCGGGTCTCCTCGCGCTGAAGGCCGACGCGGAGCCCTCAGCCGATCGCCTGCCCGAGACGCTTCGCAAGACGCTCGAGGCCGCCGGCCAGCGCGGCGCGATCGCGCGGGCCATTGCCAGCGAACATTTCGTCTTCAGGCCATTCGAGAGCGAGGGAGCCGCCCGCGCGGCAGTCGCGAGGCGCAGCGTCAAAGGCTACTTCCTCGTTCCGCCGGACTATCTCGCGAGCGGCAGAGTGAAGAGCTACCAGGCTGCCGACATCAATCTGTCGGGATCGGACCCACGGCGTGCGTTCGAGCGGCTCTTGCGGGAACGGCTCGTCGCCGGGCTTGCCGACGGCCGGATTGCCGCTCGGATTCTCAACCCGATTCAGGGCGACCGATCTTACGACATCACGAGAACGGGAAACGTCCAGGAAGGAAGCGGCGCGGCATCCGCGGTCCGCATTGGCGTTCCGGTGGCGTTCATGGTCCTGTTCCTGATGTCGGTCCTCATGACCTCGGGGTATCTGATTCAAGGCACCGCGACGGAAAAGGAGAATAAGGTCGTCGAGGTGCTTCTTGCGTCGGCGAATCCAGACGAGATACTGGGCGGCAAACTGCTCGGTCTCGGTGGTGCGGGCCTGCTGCAGATTTTCGTGTGGCTGTCGATTCTCACTGCCGGCGGGCTTGGCATCGTCCCGTTGATCCTGTCGTCGAATTTCGAGTTTCCCTGGATCTCGCTGGCTCTTGCGGTGCCATTGTTCTTTCTGGGGTTCTTGTTCTTTGGGAGCCTGATGCTCGGCACCGGGTCGCTCGGCTCCAACATGCGCGAGTCGCAGCAGCTCGCGATGATGTGGTCGCTCACGGCGGCGCTTCCAATGATGATGATGGCCCTCCTGATTAGCGATCCGCATGGCATCGCCGCCCGGGTGATGACCTGGATTCCCTTCACCGCGGCGCCACTGGTGATGTTTCGAGCCAGCCTCGACCCCACGTTCCTGGCGTGGTGGGAAGTTGCGGGCGCGTTCGTAGTCCTCGCCGTATCGAGCTGGATGGCTCTTCGCGTCGGCGGCAGGCTGTTCCGGGTGGGCCTCCTGAGCGCCGGTTCTCGTCCGAGCTTCCGCGAGATCATTCGCCAGGCACGGCTCTCCGCTTGAACCCGGATCGGCGGCCGCACCAAACGCACGGATCAAATCCATTTCCGTCGTGTCCCAGGTGCGGCGCGCGATCCGTGTAATCTGTGATCATGTCGATTGTCGTCCAGAAGTACGGTGGCAGCAGCGTTTCAGACGTCGATCGCATCCGGCAGGTTGCCACGCGGGTCATGCGCACAAGGGCGGCCGGCCACGACGTCGCCGTTGTCGTGTCCGCAATGGGAGACACGACGGACGAACTGTTGTCTCTCGCCAAGCGTGTCTCCAAGAATCCCGATCGCCGTGAGCTCGACATGCTGCTGTCGGCGGGAGAGCGCATCTCGATGGCGCTTCTTTCGATGGCGATTCGCGAGCTCGGGGGCGACGCGATCAGCTTCACTGGCAGCCAGTCGGGCATCATCACCAACGATCGCCACGTCGACGCGCGGATTATCGAGGTGCGTCCGTTCCGCGTGCAGGACGAGCTCGCGCGCGGCCGCGTGGTGGTCATTGCCGGATACCAGGGCGTGTCGTACCGTCGCGAAGTGACGACCCTGGGGCGTGGCGGGAGCGATACGACGGCCGTGGCAATGGCCGCGGCGCTCGGTGCGGAGTATTGCGAGATTTGTTCGGATGTCGACGGTATCTACACAGCGGACCCGCGGGTCGTGCCCGCCGCTCAGCGAATTGGCGCGCTCTCGTATGAAGAGACGCAAGAGCTGGCAGAAGCGGGCGCAAGGGTGCTGAACGCCCAGGCCGTGGAGTTCGCCAAGGAAAAGGGGATTGCCATCTACGCGCGGGCGACGGCGTCAGCGCTTCCGGGCGCGGATCCGTCTGCCGACGGCACCGTGGTGCGGCGCGATGCACCCAGGGTGCCCGGCGCCGTCGCGGGAGTCGCGAGCGAGCGCGATCTGCTGGTGCTGCAGGCGCGCGGCACGAGCGAGACGATCTCGTCGCTGTTCGAGATGCTGGACCACCGCGGCACCGCCGGGAAGCAACTGCACGTAGCGGCGTTCGGACGCGGATGCGACGGGATGACGGTGCTGCTCTCGCGCGAGAATCTCCACGACGAGGATCGGTTGCGGGGCGATCTGGCAGAACGCTTTTCGGCGGATGCGTCTCTGGTCGACGGCTTGGGCGCAGTCAGCGTGATTGGCGCAGGCATCAACGCGAGTTACGTGAACCTCCGTCGCGGCACGAAGGCCCTCGACCAGGCCGCGATCGAAGCGCGCGGGCTCGCGACCTCGTCGTTCCGAATCTCCTGGCTGATACGGTCCGCGCAGGTTGACGAAGCGGTGAGGCGGTTACATCAGGAGTTCGTCGAAGCGAATCGTCAGCCAGTTCCGTAGCCAGGCATCGGCCTATTTAGTGAGCACGACGACGTCGTTGAGTTGAGCGACGAGGCGGAACTTGTCACGCGTCTGGAGGGTTGCGAGAGCGGCGCGGATGGCTTCTGCAGCAACCAGCTCTTCATGCACTTCCAGGACGAGCGTTCGGATCTTCGCCCACGCCAGCGTCTCCTCCGCTACGAGTTCCACCTCGCTGCCTTCAATATCGCAGATCACCGTCGCGGACTCGTAAGGTTTGAGGAGCTCGTTCAGCGTGACCGTGGGGACTTCGATCCTCCGAGGTGAGGGGCGCTCTCGGCTGCTGGCCAGCGGGTTCCTGCAAACGAAAAACTCCGTAGTCGCGCGACCGTATCCCACGGCGCAATTCAGGTACTTCGAACTGACACCCGTTCAGCGCGCGATGACGTGCCAGCACCGGGAGGAGGGCGGGATTGGCCTCGACCAGTACGTGATGCGTGGGATTTTTCAGACGACGATTGGCGAGGCAGGCGACGATTCCCAACCCGGCGCCGCACTCAACGAGGGGCAGGGATGGGTCAATCCACGAAAGGGCCTGGCGTTCGTTGATCTCGTACTTTCCCCTGAGGATCTCTCTGACGACAGCCGGAGGAAGCAGCGTGGAATCGAACCGGCACCCGTCCGCATGGACAAACTGCCGGGCGAAGTGCATCTGCAATCGCAGGTGGCTCTCCGCCAGAAACGGTCCTGGACCCTTCCGTGCCAGTACGCCCACAGCCTTCCGTATTTCGGTCGCCGCCTTCAGCAATCTGGACGTGGAACCCGTTGCCCGCATGATGTGCAAATGCCTATGCAGAGGCTATGCCGATACGGTCGAGATTGCACGTGGCCGGGCCCATCATTCGTTCCGAAGCACCGCCACCGGGTCGATCCGCTGGGCACGTCGTGACGGAATCCAGCTGGCCACCGTAGCAATCATCAGAACGAGACTCGAGAGAGCCAGATACGTGCTCGGATCGGTCGGCTTCACCTCGTACAGCAGATTTGCGGCGAAACGGGCGAGGGCGAACGCGCCGCCCAGGCCAACGGCAATGCCGGCCGCCGCCAACCCGGCGCCGTTGAACACGATGAGGCGGCGAATATCGTGACGCTGCGCGCCGAGCGCGACCCTCACGCCGATTTCATAGGACCGTTGTGCCGCGATATAGGACACCACCGCGTAGACGCCGACCGTCATCATCAGCAATGCGATCGCGGCAAACCCGGCAAGCAGCATCGTGATCGCGCGATGAAGCGCGAGGTTCGTGTCGAGGATGTCGGCGAGCGTTCGAACGCGTCCGACCGGCAGGTCGCGATCGATTGAGGCGAGCTGTGCGCGAATTGACGCTGGCAGCGTCGACTCGCTCGAACCTGCTCCGAGAGGCGCCGAAGCGACCAGCAGCGTCATCCGCGTCTGTGGTTCCTGGTCTGCCGACAGATAGAACTCCGGAACGGGCGCATCGCTGAGGGCGTGGTTGCGGCTGTCGCGCACGACACCGACCACGGTGATCGTCGGACTGAACAGCACCGTGAACCGGCGTCCGATCGGATCCTCGGTGGGCCAGTAGGTCCGCGCCATTGATTCATTGATGACGGCGGTTGGAATGGCCTGAGGCTCGTTGAAACGGGGCGGCAGCGGCTGCTGCGGGAACCATCGGATCAACGGCACGGCCAGCCGCGCATCCTGCGCGGTAAAGTTCCGGCCCCGGAGGATCGGGATATTCAGCGTACGGAAATAATCTGGCGTGACGACCCGGTAGTTCGCATACGCTTCCTGCCCCGGCGGCGGCGTAGGACGTCCTTCGATGCCAATCGTGATGCCGGATCTGCCGCTGCCTTGCGGCACCATGTTGGTCGCTGAGGCCGACCGCACGCCGGGCAGCGTCGCCGTCCGCGCAACTGCTTCGGCGAAGAAGGCGCGCTGGCTCGGTGCGCCGGCATACCGCGCCCCTGGCAGGGCAATCTCGACCGCGAGAACGGCTTCGGTCGTGAACCCGGACTGGACCTGAAGGAGATGGTAGAAGCTCTGAAGGAACAGAGCAGCGCCGGTCGCAACGATGACAGTAAGCGCCACCTCCGCAACCACCAGCCCCCGGCGCAGGCGCTGACGCGAGGGACGCGCGATTCCTTTCGAGCCGTGCTTCAAGCGGTCCGCAACCTGGATGCGCGCGAGCTGGACGATTGGCACCAGGCCGAAGACGATTGCGGTGAGCGCGCTGATGCCGACGGCGAACGCGATCACTCGCGGTTCGATCCGCGCAGCCTCGAGTCGCGCCACCTCTCCTGCGCCCACCTTCACCGCAATTGCGAGCAGCCACGACGTCAGCACGGTCCCGCCTGCTCCGCCGAGCAGCGCGAGCAGGGCGCCTTCGGTGAGAAGCTGCCGCGCGATTCGCAGCCAGCCGGCGCCGAGCGCCAGCCGTACCGCGATCTCTTGTTGGCGCCCCGCGGCGCGTGCCAGCAGCAGGCTCGTCACGTTGCAGCAGCCGATCAGCAGTACCAGCGCGACACCGGCGAACAGCAGCAGCAGCGATCGCTGCACACCTTCCACCAGCTCGCCGTGGAGCGGGAGGACGTTCGCGCCGTGTCCTTTGCTGAATTGCGGCAGGTCGCCGGCAATCCGCGCGGCAATTGCATCCATTTCCCCCTGGGCCTGCTCGATCGTCACCCCATCCTTCAATCGGGCGACGACGAACAGATAGTGGCGTCCGCGATAGAGGTGGATCGGTTCGGCGATCGGCGCCCATAGATCCGGCGAAGCGCCGGCCGTCCCCGGTGGAAACTGAAAGCTCACCGGCATCACACCGACGATGGTGCACGGCCGATCGTTCAGGTGGATTGAACGGCCGGCGATCGCCGGATCGGAGCCGAAGCGCTGGCGCCAGAGCGACTCGCTGATCACCACGACCGGAGCGCTGCCCGGTTGATCCGATTCCGGCCCGAAGACGCGGCCGACAATCGGCGCGACGCCCATCACCGGAAAGAAATCCGACGTGACCCGCGCACCGGTCAGCGCCGCAGGTTCTCCGTTGCCTGTGAGCGCGAAGTCACGATCGAAGGCAATCGCCGCGAGGTGCTCGAAAGAGCGAGCCGAAACCTTCCACTCACCGAACTCGTGGCCGCCGACCGTATTGCGAGGGATCTCGGCACCGCGCCGCTCCCAGATCATGACCAGGCGCTTTGGCTGCGCGAAGGGGAACGGCCGCAGCAGGACGGCATCCACCACGGCGAAGACGGCGGTGGTACTGCCGATGCTCAGCGCCATGAGCAGCGTGATCAGTGCCGTCAACAGCGGGGCCCGGGTGACGACCCGCCAGGCCTGGCGGATGTCGTAGCCGACGTCTCCCATCGCGAGGCTCCTCGGACTGTCGGGCACCGACGGATCGCCGTGGCGAGCGAAGCGCTCCTGGAATGCCGACCGTGCCAGGTCGCTGAGCACGAAGGCCCAGAATCGGGCGACACCAAGCGGCGTGCCGGAGGTCGCCCGCCGACGCGCCCGGTACAATTCGAGCATCTCGGGCTCGAACCGGGACCGGAACTCCTCGGGGTAGAGGCGCAGCAGCCGCCGGTAGACTCGCTCTCCGCGTACCGTCATGGCGTCTTCAGCACGCGACGCCGTTTCGCCACCGTCAGCACCGACGCCATGTCCGCGGTCTCGGCCGCGAGCGCCTTCCGTCCCTTCGGCGTGATCCGGTAATACCGCCTCCGCGGGTCATCTTTGAAGGCGGGGACCCCTGCACCCCGCCAAGCTCGTCGCTCGCGGGGCCCCGTCGTCCCGCTCCGCTCCTCGCGTTCGTCCCCTGATGGCTGGCCGAGGTCCTCGATCAGGCCGGCGTCCAGCAGCCGCTTGATGGTGCCGTAGAGCGTGCCGGGGCCGAACTCCAGCCGGCCATTCGTGAACTCTTTCACATCGGCGGCAATGCCGAGCCCATGGCGATCTTCGGCGGCAAGCGACAGCAGGATATGCAGGACGGCGGAGGTCATCATTTATCCGTTACAGATATATCCGTTACGGATAAATGTCAACGGCGGTTCCGCTGACTTGACGAAATGATTTTCTGTATAGTAGAAAAAGGACCACGGATAGAGGCGGGCCTACACGGACACAAGCAGACATGTCTAAAGGAACGCACCTCGGAGACCTCGAGGAGATCGTCCTGCTCGCCGTTGCCCGGTGCGAGCCGGAAGCGTATGGAATGCGCATCCGGCGCGAGATAGAGGACCAGTCCGGGAGGAGCGTGGCCATCGGCGCCGTTTACGCCTCGCTGGAGCGGCTCCAGGACAAGGCGCTGGTACGTCCGGCGGAGCCGCCCCGCGACGAAGCGCGCGACGCCCGCGCCCGCCGGTTCTTTGCGGTCACGCCAGCGGGTACCCGTGCGCTCGAGGAAACGGCGGCGTTGCGCGATCGTCTGTGGCGCGGCCTGCGTCTGCGCCGCACCGGCAGGACGTCATGAACCCACTGCGCTGGCTCGTCCAGTGGCTGATGCCCACCGATGTCCGCGATGCGGTGCTCGCCGATCTCGACGCCGAGTACCTGACGTCCATTCGGCCGGCCCGCGGCCGACTCGCGGCGCGCTGGTGGTACTGGCGGCAGCTGGCCGGCTCGGTCGCGCCAGCGCTGGCGATGCGGCGCCGACGGCGGATGCATTCGGGAAAGTCGATGCGTAACAGCCTGCATCGCATGTGGGCCGAGGCACGGCAGGACCTTCGGTTCGCCGGCCGCATGCTGGCCAGGAACAGGACGTTCAGCGCCGCCGGCATCGGCACCTTCGCGGTTGGGATCGGCTTGACGACCGCAGTCTTCAGCCTCGTCGATGCGATCCTTCTCCGCCCGCTGCCGTATGCCGAGCCGTCGCGTCTTGTGCGAATCTGGTCTGCCAATCCCCGCGGCATTCCCCGGAACATGATGTCGCCGGCCGATTTCTTCGATCTGCGCGATGCCGCGAGCGGTTTCGATGCCCTCGCCGCGTTTACGACCGGCGAGACGTTCACGTTGTCTTCGGGCGGTGATGCGACCCGTATTGCGGGCTCGACAGTGACGCCGGCCCTCTTCGACCTGCTGGGCGTACGGCCGCTCGCCGGCCGCACGCTACAGCCCTCAGATGCTGCCGGATCGGGGTCGCGTGAGGCGACGATCAGCGAGGGACTCTGGCGCGAGCGATTCGGCGCGGATCCTTCACTCGTCGGGCGCGCGATCGTGCTCGATGGAAACCCGCACACGGTGGTTGGCATCATGCCGGCATCGTTCGAGTTTCCGGGGCGCGGCGTTCACCTGTGGTTACCGCTTGCCGACGCGAGCCGCAACGAGTCGCGCTCCGCCCATTACCTCGAAGCCGTTGGAAAGCTGTCGACTGGAACGAGCGCAGCGGCCGGGTATGCCGCCCTCGAAGCTGGCGCGCAGCGGCTGGCCCAAGCCTATCCCGATACCAACCGTGGATGGGGCGTTACCGTGACGACGCTGCGAGACAGCGTCGTCGGCGACGTGCGCACGCCGCTCCTGCTGCTGTTTTCCGCCGTCACGTGCGTGCTGCTGATCGCGTGCGCGAACGTCGCGGGTCTGTTGCTCGCGCGCGGCGTCACGCGCACGCGCGAGATGGCGGTTCGAGCCGCGCTTGGCGCGTCCGCTCCACGTCTCGTTCGCCAGCAGCTGGTGGAGTGCGGGCTTCTCGCGATGGCCGGCGGCCTTGCCGGCATCGCCCTGGCTGCGTGGTCGCTCGACGCGCTCCAGGCGGCTGAGCACCTGTCGCTGCCGTGGCGCGGTGCGGTGACGCTCGACACGCGCGTCCTCTCGATGGCGTTTACGACGTCGATTGCTGCCAGCCTCATCGCCGGGCTGGTGCCTGCGCTGCGCACGGCCAGGGCTCATGAACACGCGCTGCGCGCCGGTGCGCGATCCACGGTCGGGCACGCCAGGCTGCGCAATGCCATCGTGCTGGTACAGGTCGCGGTCGTAATGGTGCTGGTCGTCGCGGGCGCCCTGCTGCTCCGAAGTTTGCAGCGCGTGACGACGGTAGATGCCGGTTTCCGCGCGGACCAGACGCTCCTGGCCGACGTCTCACTGCCGACCACGCGATATCCACGCGAGGCGCGGGCCACGCTGTTTTCCCGCGCCTTGGACGGTATCCGGGCGCTTCCAGGTGTGGAGGTGGCAGGCGCCGGCGGACCGTTGCCGCTCGCCGGCAGGGAAGGGTTGCTGCGATTTGGCCTGGTGATTGACGGCCAGCCACCGCCGCCCGATCGTCCCGATCGCGCGTACCTGCGCTGGGCGACGCCCGGCTACTTCGAGGCGATGGGAATTCCGCTCCGCGCAGGCCGCCTGCTCGCCGAGCGGGACGCGGCCGGCGCACCTCTGGTGGCGGTGGTTGACGAGGTGCTCGCGACGCGATTCTTTCCCGGCCGCGATCCACTCGGCAGCCGCGTCCGCACGACCAACGATCAGAACTGGCGCACCATCATCGGCATCGTCGGGGAGGTGCACCAGACGTCACTGGAGCGGGACCCGGCTCCGCATATCTATGTGGCGGAGGCGCAGATGCCGTCACCCGCCTTGACGCTCGTGGTGCGCGGAACCGCAGACGCGAAGGGGCTCACGAGCGGCATCCGCTCGGTCGTCCGGCGGATCGATGCCGACCTGCCGCTGTCGAACGTGCAGACACTCGCCGATCTGGTCGCGGGATCGGTGGCATCCCGCCGCTCGAGCACGCTGTTGCTGACGCTGTTCGCGGCAGTGGCGATGGGGCTGACGCTGATTGGCGTCTACGGGGTCGTGGCGCAGCGGATCTCCGAGTCGACGCGCGAGCTGGGGATCCGCATGGCGCTCGGCGCGCACGCATCGGCCGTCATGACCGACGTGCTGCGCCGCACGGTTGGCGTTACCGCGGCTGGTGTGTTGTGCGGCGGAGCCGCCGCGTGGGCCGCGGTTCCCGCTCTGGCTGGAATGCTGTACGGTGTCGCCGCGCGCGACCTCTCGACAGTGAGCGGTGCTGCGGTGCTGGTGCTCGCGGCGGCGTTCCTTGCCGCGTACGTTCCCGCACGCCGCATCCTGCGGCTCGACGTGATTAACGCGTTGAGGGTCGACTGACCTCTGTCGTAGGCACTTTAGCAGGTTGCGAAGAGAGCACTGCGACGCTCACCCT
Source organism: uncultured Acidobacteriota bacterium (assembly GCA_963755695.1). Lineage (GTDB taxonomy): Bacteria > Acidobacteriota > Vicinamibacteria > Vicinamibacterales > 2-12-FULL-66-21 > QHWT01. The sequence goes on from CAVWLB010000001.1 coordinate 575,110, forward strand.
GGCGGGTCTGACCAGCCTCCGCCAAGGCTGCGGCGGTCCGCCGAAGCAATTCGCGCGAAGGGGCGGAAGACCCGCCCTACACCCTTGTTGGCTCCCGATTATTTGGAGCCGTTCATCGAGCCCAGGAAATCGCTGTTGTTTTTGGTCTTGCCCATCTTGGAGAGCAGCAGTTCCATGCCTTCCTGCGGCGACAGCGGGTTGAGCACCTTGCGCAGGACCCAGACGCGATTGAGGTCTTCCTTCGCGATGAGCAATTCTTCCTTCCGGGTACCGCTCTTCTGGATGTCGATGGCAGGAAACACCCGGCGATCGGCGAGCTTGCGATCCAGGTGGATCTCGAGGTTGCCGGTTCCCTTGAACTCTTCGAAGATCACTTCGTCCATGCGCGAGCCGGTGTCGATGAGGGCAGTCGCCATGATCGTCAGCGAGCCTCCCTCTTCGATGTTGCGCGCGGCGCCGAAGAAGCGCTTCGGCCGCTGCAGGGCGTTGCTGTCGACACCGCCCGAGAGCACCTTGCCCGAGGCGGGCACGATGGTGTTGTAGGCGCGGGCCAGGCGGGTGATCGAATCGAGCAGGATCACCACGTCCTTCTTGTGCTCGACCAGTCGCTTCGCCTTCTCGATGACCATTTCGGCCACCTGCACGTGACGCTGCGCCGGCTCGTCGAAGGTCGAGGAGATGACCTCTCCCTTCACCGACCGCTGCATGTCGGTGACTTCTTCCGGCCGCTCGTCGATGAGCAGCACGATCAGGTAGACCTCGGGATGGTTGGCGGTGATGCTGTTGGCGATGTTCTGCAGCAGCATCGTCTTGCCGGTCCGCGGCGGCGCGACGATCAGGCCGCGCTGCCCTTTGCCAATCGGAACCATCAGGTCCATGACCCGCGCCGACAGGTTGTCGGAGACGGTTTCGAGCTTCAACCGCTGCTCTGGATAGAGCGGGGTCAGGTTCTCGAAGAAGATCTTCTCGCGGGTGCGATCGGGCGGCTCGAAGTTCACTGCTTCGACCTTGATCAGCGCGAAGTAGCGCTCTCCCTCTTTCGGCTGGCGGATCTGTCCGCTGACGGTGTCTCCGGTGTGCAGGTCGAACTTGCGGATCTGTGACGGCGATACGTAGATGTCGTCCGGACCCGGGAGGTAGTTGTAGCTGGGCGCGCGCAGGAAGCCGAAGCCGTCCGGCAGCGTCTCCAGCACCCCCTCCGAGAAGAGATTGCCGCTCTTCTCGGCGCGCGACTTCAGGATCTCGAAAATGAGCTCCTGCTTCCGCATCCCGGTCGCACCCGGCACGTCGAGGGTCTTGGCGACCTTCGTCAGCTCGGTGATGTTCATCTCCTTCAGCGTCGAGAGTTCGACGTTGTTGGATGCGGGCGGCGCCGTCGTCGTCGCTACCGTTGCCTGCTCAGTCTTGCTATCAGTGTCCACAGATCATCCAGTCCTTCGCCCTTCGCCGCCGAAATGGGCAGGGGGGCCGTTCCGAGTTGCCGTTCGAGTGCCTTGAGATTCGTCGCGCGCTCGCTGCGCGACAGTTTGTCGATTTTCGTTGCGAGCACCGTCCGTCTGACGCCGAGTCCATCCAGCCACGCTGCAGCATCGCGGTCCGCATCGAGCCCGGGATGCCGGGAGTCGACCAGGAGCAGCGCGCCGACGATGCGATACGTCGTCTCTGTAGGCCGGGTCTGTAGACCCGGCTCAGAGGCAGGTCCAGAGACCCCCCCTGCACATAGGTACGACTCAGCGATCCGCGCCAGTTCGGCGACCGACTCCCCGCCGCCCCGCGCGTAGCCGTATCCCGGCAAGTCTGCCAGATACACGCTCCAGCGGCCCGGTCCGCCCGGCCCGCCGTCCACCAGCACGCGATACAGATTGGCCAGCCGTGTCTTTCCCGGCGCTGCGCTCGTCCGCGCGAGCTTCCTGCCCATCAGCGCGTTGATGATCGACGACTTGCCGACGTTGGATCGGCCGACCAGCGCAATATGCGGAATCCCGTCAGTGGGGATCGCTCGTGCGTTCGGGGCGCTGGTGACGAAACGAGCTTCTGTGACCTTCAAGGGCTTCGGGGTTCGGGCTCCAGGCTTTGGGACAAGAGAGAACCCTGAAGCCTGGCGCCCGGAGCCTGACGCCTGACTCAGTGCGAAATCGTCGCCGAGTCGCCGGTGATCCCGGTGTCGGGCGGCGTCGCCGTTATCCCGGAAATGGGCTCGACGAGCGCGATCTTCAGCACTTCATCCATCGACTCGACCATGTAGAGATTCAGCGTGTCGAGCACGTTCTTCGGGATATCCGCCAGGTCCTTCTCGTTGTCCTTCGGGACGATGATCGTCTTCAGTCCCGAGCGGTGCGCCGCGAGCACCTTTTCCTTCACCCCGCCAATCGGGAGCACCTTGCCCCTTAAGGTGATCTCGCCGGTCATCGCCACGTCCTTGCGGATCGGCGTGCGCGCGAGCGCGCTTACCAGCGCCGTCGCCAGAGTGATCCCCGCCGACGGGCCGTCCTTGGGAATCGCCCCTTCGGGGATGTGCACGTGGACGTCGGTGGTGCGATTGAAGTTCTTCGCGATGCGGAAATCGTCGGCCCTCGACCGGACGTAGCTCATCGCCGCCTGCGCCGACTCCTGCATCACGTCGCCAAGCTTGCCGGTCAGCGTGAGCTTTCCCTTGCCCGGCATCAGCGTCGCTTCGATGACCAGGATCTCGCCGCCGACTTCGGTCCAGGCCAGGCCGGTGGCGACGCCGACTTCGTTCTTCTCTTCGGCGAGGGTCGGGCGGAAGCGCGGCACACCAAGATACTCGGTGACCTTTGCCGCACTGATCTCCTCGCTGAAGGCCTTTCCTGCGACCACGACCTTGCGGGCAATCTTGCGGCAGATCGACGCGATCTCGCGCTCGAGGTTCCGGACGCCGGCCTCGCGCGTGTAGCGCTGAATGATCGTCGAGAACGCCTCGTCGGGCAAGGTGATGTTCTCCTTGGTCAGACCCGCGCCCTCGATGGCCTTCGGTGCGAGGAACTTCCTCGCGATTTCGACCTTCTCCTGTTCGGTATACCCGGCGAGCTGGAGCACTTCCATGCGGTCGCGCAGGGCCTGCGGAATCGTGTGCAGCACGTTGGCGGTGCAGATGAACATCACGTTCGACAGGTCGTACTCGACGTCGAGGTAGTGATCGAGGAAGGAGTTGTTCTGCTCCGGATCGAGCACCTCGAGCAGCGCCGCCGACGGGTCGCCGCGGAAGTCCATCGACATCTTGTCGACTTCGTCGAGCAGGAAGACCGGATTCATCGTCCCGGCCTTCTTCATCATCTGGATGATCTGGCCGGGGAAGGCGCCGATGTAGGTGCGGCGATGGCCGCGGATCTCCGCTTCGTCGCGCACGCCGCCGAGCGACAGCCGGACGAACTTGCGATTCATCGCGCGCGCGATCGACTTGGCGAGCGAGGTCTTGCCGACTCCCGGAGGGCCGGAGAAGGTGAGGATCGTCGCCTTCGGCTTCTTCACCAGCGCGCGGACGGCGAGGAACTCGAGGATCCGGTCCTTGATCTTCTCGAGCCCGTAGTGGTCCTCGTTGAGGATCTCTTCGGCCCGCTTCAGATCGCGGCTCTCCTTGGTCTTCTTGTGCCAGGGCACCGCAATCAGCCAGTCGAGATAATTGCGCGAGACGGTCGCCTCCGCGGACATCGGCGGCATCGCTTCGAGCCGCTTCAGCTCCTGGACCGCCTTCTCCTCGACCTCCTCAGGCATCTTCGCCTGGTCGATCTTCTTCTTCAGCTCCTCGATCTCGTTGCCCTTCTCGTCCTTGCGTCCCAGCTCCTTCTGGATCGCCTTCATCTTCTCATTGAGGTAGTACTCCTTCTGCGCCTTCTCCATCTGCTTCTTGACGCGAGACTGGATGCGGCGATCGACCTGGAGCTTGTCCACCTCGGCCTCGAGCAGGCCGGCAATCCGGTTGAGACGCTCGATCGGGGAGATGATCTCGAGCAGGTTCTGCTTCTCGTCGACCCCGACGACCAGGTGGGCGGCAATCGTGTCGGCGAGCTTGCCGGGATCGTCGACCCGCACGGCGGCAATCATCGCGTCGTAGTGCAGGTTGTTCGAGAGCTTCACGTACTGCTCGAACAGCGACACCGCCTTGCTCATGGTGCTTTCCGCGTCGACCCCGGTTTCCTTGTGCTTCGGGACGACCTTCACCACCACCCGGTAGAAACCCTTGTCTTCCTTCCACTCGACGGCGCGGGCGCGTTCGATCCCCTCGACCAGCACCTTGATGTTGCCGTCGGGCAACTTCAGGCTCTGAACGATGTTGGCGACGCATCCCATCGTGAAGATGTCGGATGGCTGCGGCTCGTCGACGGCGGCATCGTGCTGCGCGGCGAGAAAGATCCGCTTGTCCTTGCCCAGCGCATGCTCGAGCGCGCGCGTGGACGAGGGCCGTCCGATCACGAACGGCATCATCATGTGAGGGAAAACGACGACGTCCCGGAGCGGAACGATCGGAAGAGTCTCGTAGAGTTCCATGTGTTGACAGCTGCCAGCTGCCAGCAACCAGCGGACAGCTTCGAGCCGATCCGGCTGGAAGCTGGGAGCTGGAAGCCGGGAGCTATCCCGCCTTTTCGATGAGGGTGATGGGTTTTTCCTTGCTCTGCACGACCTCGCGGGTGATCACGCACTCGCGGACCTTCTTCTGGCCCGGCAGGGTGTACATCAAATCGAGCATCAAATCCTCGATGATCATCCTGAGGCCGCGCGCGCCGATCTTGCGCTGCAACGCCTGCTCCGCGATCGCTTCGAGCGAGTCGTCGGTGAAGCGCAGCTTCACGTTCTCGTACTCGAACAGCTTCTGGTACTGACGCGTGATCGCGTTGCGTGGTTGCGTGAGGATCTGGACCAGCGCCGCCTTATCGAGCTCGTGCAGCGTGCCGACCACGGGAAGGCGGCCGACGAATTCGGGGATCAGGCCGTACTTGATCAGATCTTCCGGCTCTACCTGCTCGAGCGTGGTGCCGATGTCGCGGTTGGCGACCGACTTCACGTCCGCCTTGAAGCCCAGGGTCTTCTTGCCGGTGCGGCGCTCGATCTGCTTTTCGAGGCCGACGAACGCGCCGCCGCAGATGAACAGGATGTTGGTCGTGTCGACCTGGAAGAACTCCTGGTGCGGATGCTTGCGTCCGCCCTGTGGCGGAACGTTGGCGACGGTGCCTTCGAGAATCTTCAGCAGCGCCTGTTGAACGCCTTCACCCGAGACGTCTCTGGTGATCGAGGGGTTCTCGTCCTTCCGGCAGATCTTGTCGACTTCGTCGATATAGATGATTCCCTGCTGGCATTTCTCGATGTCGCCGCCGGCCGCCTGCAGGAGCTTGAGGATGATGTTCTCGACGTCTTCGCCGACGTAGCCCGCCTCGGTCAGCGTCGTCGCGTCGACGATGGTGAACGGGACGGAGAGCAGCTTGGCGAGCGTCTGCGCGAGCAGGGTCTTGCCGGTGCCGGTCGGGCCAATCAGCAGGATGTTCGACTTGGTCAGCTCGATCTCGTTGCGGCTGCGCGACTGCTTCTGGATCTCGATGCGCTTGTAGTGGTTGTAAACCGCGACCGCGAGCTTTTTCTTGGTTTGTTCCTGGCCGATGACATATTCGTCGAGGAACTTCTTGATCTCCTGCGGAACCGGCAGGGAAGAGCGGGCGCCGCCGCGCGCCTCGAACCGGTTGTCGTCCGCGATGATGTCGTTGCAGACCTCGACACATTCATCGCAGATGAACACCGTCGGGCCGGCGATCAGCTTGCGGACGTCGTTCTGGTCCTTGTTGCAGAACGAGCAGCGGAGAATCTCTCCCTCGCCGTTTTTCTTGACCATCGGATAGACCTGTTACGCCCTTTTTCGGATGACGTCGTCAATAATACCGTATTCCTTCCCCTGGTCCGCCCCCATGATGTAGTCCCTCTCGGTGTCATCCTGGATGCGCTTCAGAGGCTGGCCGGTATGCTCGGCGAGGATCTGGTTCAGCCGTTCCCGCGTCCGCAGGAGCTCGCGGGCGTGAATGTCGATGTCGGTGGTCTGCCCGCCCAGCCCCTGCACCCAGGGCTGATGGATCAGGATCCGCGAGTTGGGGAGGGAATACCGCTTCCCCCGGGCACCCGCCGCCAGCAGGACGGCCGCCACCGAGGCCGCCTGGCCGATGCAGTAGGTGGCCACGTCGGGCTTGATGAACTGCATCGTGTCGTAGATTGCCATCCCCGCCGTGACCACCCCGCCTGGGCTGTTGATGTAGAGCAGGATGTCGCGATCGGGGTCCTCCGCCTCGAGAAACAGCATCTGCGCAATGACCAGGTTGGCGATGTTGTCGTCGATCGGCGTGCCAATAAAGATGATGCTGTCTTTGAGGAGCCGCGAAAAGATGTCGTACGCACGCTCCCCCCGGTTGGTCTGTTCGACCACCATGGGGATTAATTGCGAGTAGGAAGAATGAGCCATGCGAAAGCGTCCGCCGGAACGAGAGACGACTACTTGTTGTGGGGAGCAGGGACGGGTCTGTCTTACGTTTGTACCATTGTAACACGCGAGAGCAGGAAATCAATCGCCCGCTCGCGGCGCAACCCTGGGTACACACGTCCCACCCCCCCCTCCTTGTCCAGCCGGGCGCGGACCGCCGCCGGCGTGCGGCCGGTGCGCTCGGCATACCGTGCGATTTCCGCGTTGACCTCTTCATCGGACACCGTCAGCGCCTCGCGCCGGGCGACCTCATCCAGAACCAGGGCGCCCCGGACCGCTTCCGACGCCGCGTCCCGCTGCCGCTCGCGGAATTCCTCCCAATTGATGTTGGTCTTCATCGGGTCGATCTGCTGATCGATCAAGCGCCGGACGAACTCCTCGACCCGGCGATCGATCTCGCGATCGAGAAGCCCCTGCGGCAGGTCGAACTGCACGCGCGAGGCCAACTGCTTCATCAGGTCGGCGCGCACTTCCCGCTCGGCTTCCTGTTTCGCCTCGTGCTCCAGATCCTCGCGCACGCGCCGCCGCAGCGCGTCGAGCGAGTCGAACTCTCCCAGGTCCTTGGCGAACTCGTCGTCGAGCGGCGGTACGAACCGCTTGCGGATGGCCTTGACGGTTACGTCGTATTTCACCGTCGTCCCGGCGAGCTCGGTGATCGAGTAGTCGTCCGGATAGGTGATGTCGAACGTCTTGCTCGACCCCGCCGTCAATCCCGCGAGCTCCTGATCGAAGCCCGGCGGGTTGGCCTGCGCGCCGATGTCGACGGTCACGCTTTCGTGGCGATCGGTCTGCGGCTCGGCAGTCTCGGACTCTTGGTCATCCGTCTTCTTCTCGGCAGTACGCGTCAGGTCCATCAATACCGAGTCGCCGGTCAGGATCCCGCGGTCCTCGACCGGTTCGTAGCGTGCCGAGCGATCGCGGAGCCGCGACAGCGCTTCGTCGACGGCTGCCTCGTCCACCTGCGGTGCGGAGCGGCGCAACTGGATCGAACCGTAGTCTCCGGGGTCGATCGGCGGCACCGTGTCGAAGGTCGCGGTGAACTTCAGCGGTTGCCCTTCTTCGACGATCACGTCGCGAATGTCGGGTGTGTCGACCGGTTCGACGCCGCGCTCGCGGAGTGCTTCATCGACGGCGCGCGGAATGAGCCCGTGCGCCACGTCGTGGAGAATCTGATCGCGAAATCGCTGTCGGACGATCTTCGCGGGCACCTTGCCCGGACGGAAACCAGGGATGCGCGCAGCCTTGCTGTAATCCTTCGAGACCTTGTCGATCTCCGCATCGACCACGGTGCTCGGAATTTCCACCACGAGATTCTTGCGGGTATCGCTGACGTCGATGTACTCGGTCTTCATGAACGCTTATCGGATCTGAGGGAGCCGCGCCTGTTCCGTATTGCACGGATTGGCTCTGAAAAGGATGACCTATCCGCCTCCGCTAAAGCTTCGGCGCGACAGCCTTTACTGGCTTGCCGAGCCGAAGCTCGGCGCACCAGCGCCGAGCGAAGGCTGGTGCGAAAGGGGGGAGTCGAACCCCCATAGCCTTGCGGCTACCGGATCCTAAGTCCGGCGCGTCTGCCAGTTCCGCCACTTTCGCACAGTCGACCAGCGGCTCGACTGCGCCCTGCGACGAAGGGCCGCGAACCGGCAACAGTCTAGCGTAACACGTATTACACGAGGTCCGACTGAACTATGGCGCGCCGCTGCGCATATGAAATAACTGAGCGGCGTGTAGTGCTCCACGACATCACAGCCGTTTCCTGCGCGTGAGTTTTCCTGATTAATAAAGATGCGGTGCCTGCGCGATTGAGTGGCGCAGTTAATGCAATCGTCGCTTTGCACACTTCTTTGGGCTCCGGAGGCCCGAACACGAGGAGGTTAGTTCAATGAAGAGGACGATTCTTGCGACGTGTCTCGCGGGGGCATGCGCGGTCGCGCTGTCAGCGCAGACTCCGACGCAACAGCCACCATCACCCAACCCCACTGGCACCACCGGGGCGACGGCCAGCCAGGATCCGAGCCAGGCCGGGAGCCAGCGCAGCAAGGGCAGTCCGGTGACGCTCTCTGGCTGTCTGAAGGCCGGGGATACGGCCGGCACCTTCACGTTGACCAAAGTGAAGGGCATGCCTGGTGGTACCGCCGGGTACAACCGGAGAGACGGCGGCGGGCGGCGCGACAGCTGGCGCCTCGAGCTCGTCGGCAGCCGAAGTCAACTTGACAGCGTCGGCGAGCGACGTCGATCTGAGCAAGCACGTTGGACATCAGATCGAAGTGACCGGCACGCCGAAGAGTGGCGGCGCGAGCGCGGGCGGCACGACCGCCGGTGGCGCGGCGCCCACGGGTGGCGACACTGCCGCCGGAGCGGCGGGTACGTCCGGCCGCAGCGCGAAGAGCCTGAACGTGACCGCGGTGAAGATGATCGCGGAGAGCTGCTCGGAGTAGCCTCTCTCGACGAGAGACGTCACGGTCGAACGAGAGCCAGCCCGGTGATTCATCGGGCTGGCGTTTTTATGTCAGGTTGATTCGGAGTCGTGGTTCGAGTTCGAGCGGTTCGACGCCGTTCAGGGGTCAAGGCAGGTGGTCCATGGCGAGATCGATGTGGAAAGGCTCAATCGCATTCGGCCTCGTGAACATCCCCATCGAGTTGTACAGCGCGGTGCGAGATCACCGTCCGAGATTCCGGCTGCTGCACGCCAAGGACGAAGCGCCGGTGAGATACGAACGCGTCTGCCAGACCGAAGGCAAGCCCGTCGCCTGGGAAGATCTCGTCAAGGGCTTCGAATACTCGAAAGGACAATTCGTTGTCCTGACCAAGGACGACTTCAAGACCGCCGCGCTCGAGAAGACCAGGACGATCGACATTCTCGACTTCGTCGATCCTGAAGAAATCGACGAGCGGTATTTTGAAACGCCGTACTACCTGCAGCCGGGAAAGGGATCGGAGCGCGCCTATTCGCTGTTGCGCGAGGCGATTCGCGAATCGGGCAAGATCGGCATCGCCAAGATCATTCTGCGCGAGGCGCAGCATCTCGCTGCTGTCGAAGCGATTGGTGATGCGCTGGTGCTGACCATGATGCGCTTCGCTGACGAACTGGCGGATCTGAAGGATTTCAATTTCCCTCACAAAGCGGAGATCCGCCCGGCGGAGTTGAAGATTGCTCAGCAGCTGATCGACAACCTCACGTCGAAATGGGATCCTGCCAAGTACACCGACGAATACAAAGAAAATCTGATGCGGGTCATCAACGCCAAGCTGAAAGGCAAGCGGCCGAAGCTGGCAGAGATGGCATCCACCCCACAGGGGGCGGAAGTCGTTGATTTGATGGCGCGTTTGCGGGCTTCGCTCGAGGGCGGAAAGAAGACCGCGGCGAGGGCCGAAACCACCCGAAAAGCGGCGGCGTCCAAGACCAAGAAAGCTGGTCGCTCGCGCCGGCACGTAGCGTAAGCTTCACGATTCCGGCGCGCGGCCGACTGGAACGACGCGTGGAGCTTCGGGCTCCGGCCCTTCCACCGTCGGTACCATTTGTCTGCCGCAAGCTTCAGCTCGGATTGCCGCAGCAGGCCGCCCGCGAGGACAGAGAATGCCTACCACCGTTGCGATCGATCGCACTGCCGCCATCGACTGGTACCGCCGCAACCGGATCCGCTCGGAACAGATCTTCGATCTGATCGATCCCTCGGCGTACTACACTCGGCCCATCTCTCTTCGCAATCCCATAGTCTTTTACGAAGGGCACCTTCCCGCGTTCACGGTCATTGCGTTTCTCGGACGCGGCCTGAGCAAGCCGGCGGTCGACCGGCGGCTCGAGGAGCTCTTCGCGCGCGGAATAGATCCCGACAGCGAGGTGGCCGCCGTGCCGCGCAGCGGCGCGTCGACGACGTGGCCGTCACGTGACCAGGTGCGTGCCTTTGCGCGTCAGTGCGACGAGGCGGTCCTCGCGGCACTGAGTGAAGAAGAAGTGTTGCCGCTCGAGGGACTCTATACGGCGCTCGAGCACGAGGCGATGCACCAGGAGACGCTGCTCTACATGTGGCACCGGCTTCCGTACGAGCAGAAGAGAAGGCCAAAGGATCTTGCGGCGAAAAGTGCAAGCCGCACGGATCAAAGGAACAGCCAGAACAAAGCCCGAAAGGCGTGGCTGCCCACTACACCCGGAAGGATCGCCGTCGCATCCGGGACCGCCCTTCTCGGCGCGGGGAGGCATGAGGTTCCCTTCGGCTGGGACAACGAGTTCGATGCGCACCACGTGGAGGTCGACGCCTTCGAGATCGATACGCTTCCAGTGACCAACGCGCAGTATCTCGAGTTCGTGAACGCGGACGGCTATCGCGCCCGCGATCTCTGGTCGGACGAAGGCTGGGCGATGCTTCAGCACGATTCGATCGAATATCCGATCTTCTGGTCGCGCAGAAACGGGGCGTGGTTGTGGCGCGGCATGTTCGAAGAGATTCCGCTCCCGGCAGACTGGCCGGTCTACGTGAGCCACGCGGAGGCCAGCGCGTTTGCGCGGTGGAAGGGGCGCCGGGTGATGACCGAGCCGGAGTTCCATCGGGCGGCGTACGCCGATCCTTCCGGCGCCGAGCGCAACCGAACCGAGACACCTCTCGGGCACTTCGATTTTGCCGGCTTCGAGCCGGTGCCGGCTGGCTCGTTTCCGCCGAGCCCGTGGGGCGTGCACGATCTGATTGGCAACGGGTGGGAGTGGACGTCGACGATTTTTGGTCCGTTCCCCGGTTTCACCCCGATGCCGTCCTATCCGGAATACTCTGCCGATTTCTTCGACGGCCAGCACTACGTCATGAAAGGCGCTTCGCCGGCAACCGCCCGAGAACTCGTGCGTCCCAGCTTTCGCAATTGGTTCCGGGGCAACTATCCCTACGTGTACGCCAAATTCCGAACGGTGGCCTAGCGCTTAGGTCTCAAGGCTCACGGTGGCTTATCGCCGGGAGTCCTGAGCCGTAAGCCGGCCTGAGCCTTGAGTCATGAGCCAACTCACCGATCATCTTGTTGTCGATTTCGCGGCGGACGTGCGGCGCGATCTCGTGCTCACCCCGAAGCAGCTCCAGTCGAAATATCTCTACGATGCGTTGGGGTCGAGCCTCTTCGAGGCGATCTGCCGGCTGCCGTGGTATCGGATCACGACCGCCGAGCGGCGCCTGCTCGAGGATCGCGCGCCTGACGTCGTCGAACGTCTCACTCATGTGCGCCAGGCGGCGGTGCCGCTATTCGTCGAACTCGGCCCCGGCAGCGGCGAGAAGCTGGTGATCCTCGCCGAGGCGCTGCAGGCAGCCGGCGGCCGGGGGCGCGTGCACCTGATCGACATCTCGTCGCAGGCACTCGAGCAATCTGAGCGGACTCTCGGTCGTCTGCGGCACTTCTCGGTGGTCGGGCATCGCGAAACCTACGAAGTGGGTCTCCGGCAGGCCGCGGAAGAGCGCGAAGACGGCAACCCGATGCTGGTGCTGCTGCTGGGATCGAACATCGGCAATTTCGACACGCCGGCGGCCGACGAATTCGTCCAGCAGATCCGGTCCGCGCTCGCGCCTGGAGATTTCCTGCTGCTCGGAGCGGATCTCGTGAAGCCCGAACGTGATCTGCTCCTTGCCTACGACGATCCGCTCGGCGTGACGGCCGCGTTCAATCGCAACCTGCTGGTCCGGATCAACCGCGAGCTCGGAGGCACGTTCGACATCGACCGGTTCGCGCACCGGGCCGTCTGGAAGCCGGAGGCGCATCGCATCGAAATGCATCTCGAGAGTCTCGCCGACCAGACCGTCACGATCGCAGCCGCCGACACGACCGTCCACTTCGGGCGCGGGGAACGGATCTGGACCGAGAGCTCATACAAGTACGACCAGGCGCAAATCGAACGGATGGGCGAGCGCGCCGGGTTCGTCATTGCCGAGCAGTGGATCGACGACGAGGCGAAGTTCGCGCTGACACTGTTTACTGCGATCTAGTCGGGCGAGGGGCGCTAAGGGTGCTACGTGCCAGGTGCTATGTGCTTGGTGCTAGGTGCGCTAAGGGTGCTACGTGCTAGGTGCTACGTGCCGGGTGCTAGGTGCGTCTGGTGCGATGTGCGCGCGTTGTAACGCTCACGCTTCGCAAGTCGCATGTCGGCTCCGCACCTGGCACCGGAAGCACGCAGCACGTAGCACCTTTCACGTAGCACCTTTCACGTAGCACCTTTCACGTAGCACCTTTCACGTAGCACCTGGCACGTAGCACCTGGCACGTAGCACCTGGCACGTAGCACCTTACGTAGCACTCACGTAGCACCTGGCACGTAGCACCTCGCACGTAGCACCCTAACAGCGACGCCCCCAACCCCCGATACCTCAGGCCGTGAGCACCGTTCGGCGACGCGCCGTCACTGCCGACAGCTGGGGCAAACCCGATCGCAACGCATCTGGAGAGCCGATCTGCCGCTGGTGTCGTAGTCTCGTCCGCCCGCCTCGAAGGACGTTCTGCGGCGACCTGTGCGTGCACGAATGGAAAGTGCGCAGCAGTCCGGGCTATGTCCGCGAAAAGATCTGGAAGCGCGATGCCGGCATCTGCCAAGGATGCGGATTCAATGTCGGGAAGGCCGAACGCCTGTGGCGACGTCAGAAGCCACGCGGCTTCGATCGGCTGGCACGCCGGAAGTGGCGCGCCGCTCGTCCGCGCTGGGAAGCGGATCACATCGTTCCGGTTGCCGATGGCGGCGGAGAATGCGGGCTGGAGAACTATCGCCTGCTCTGCAGGCAATGCCACGTGAAGGTCACGGGTGAGTGGCGCAAGAGCCGGGTCGCCAATTCGCTCTCAGCGACCGGCTCGATGGCAGAGGCTCCTGCGACCGAATGACTGACCGCTAAGAACGATTCTCAGATATCGCGCGCGAACGGCCCGCCCCAACCCTTCGACCGAAGAATCTTTTCCAGTTCGAGCGAGCGTCGATTGAGCGTGGTCGAGTCTTCGAACAACTCGACGCGCTCGGTGCCGTCGGGCATCGTGACCACGAGCGCGAACCGGTCGCCTTCCAGCTGCTGCCGGATTTCGCACCGCAGGTGCTCCCCTTTTCTTTCGTAAAACCAGATCACGGCCGGTTCCGACGCAAGACCGGAGCCGGACCGAACCGCGTCAATCGTTCAGATTTTGCACTCCTGCCCGCTCGAATCGGCGGAGTCGTGGTCCGTTTCGGCACACCGCTGACGCTTTCCGTGACGAAATTCGGTAAACGCTCGCAAACCCGTTGATAAAGCTGCCCGTCTAACGGGTGTTGGTGCAATGTTAAGAAATTCGCTCGTCGTTATTGCGATCCTGATCCTTCCTTCCGTATGTGCGGCGGAAAGTCCCGCGCGGGTGACCGCGACGGCGATCCCCGAGGCTTCGGCGCTCAAGCTCGATGGCGACTTCAACGAGACGATCTGGGAGAGCGCCCCGACCATCAGCGACTTCCGGCAACGCGATCCAAAGGATGATGGCGAGCCGACCTTTCCCACCGACGTGAAGGTCGCTTACGACGCGACGAACATGTATGTCGCGGTGACCGCGCACGATCCCGAGCCCGACAAACTCGTCGCGCTGCGCACTCGCCGCGACACGTATTCGCCGTCGGACTGGATCACGGTGATGATCGATTCGTTTCACGATCGTCGTACCGCGTTCGAGTTCACCGTCAATCCAGCGGGCGTCAAGCGCGACAGCTACTGGTACAACGACAACAACCAGGACGATGGGTGGGATGCCGTGTGGGATGTGGCGGTGTCGCGCGACACCAACGGCTGGCGCGCCGAGTTCAGGATTCCGTTTTCACAGCTCCGGTTCCGTCACTCCGACCAGGCCACCTTCGGCTTTGCCGTCGTCCGACAGATCGGCCGCCTGAACGAGACCGATACGTGGCCGCTCATTTCGAAAAGCGCGAACGGTTACGTGTCGTCGTTCGGCGATCTTGTCGGCCTGCAGTTGAGTCAGTCGCAAAAGCGTCTGGAACTCGTACCCTACAGCGTCGGTCAGGTCACGACCCAGCCGGATGATCCCGGCAATCCGCTCGTGTCGCCTCGCGATCCCGACGCATCGGTTGGCCTGGATCTGAAGTACACCGTACGCCCGAGCATGACGCTGACCGCGACCGTCAATCCCGATTTCGGGCAGGTGGAAGCCGACCCCGCAGTGGTCAATCTCAGCGGGTTCGAGACGTTCTTCGCGGAACGCCGTCCGTTCTTCGTCGAGGGAAGCGGAATGTTCAGCTTCGACATGGATTGCAGCGACGGCCAGTGCACCGGACTGTTCTACTCGCGGCGCATCGGCCGATCGCCGCGCGGATCACCGGAGGCTCCCGAAGGAGGCTTCGTCGACGTTCCGCAGCAGACCACGATTCTTGGCGCCGCGAAGCTGACCGGAAAGGTCGGACAGTTCTCCGTCGGGGCACTGAACGCCGTCACCGCTGACGAGCAGGCAACGATCGCGCTTGGAACTTCGCAGACCCAACAGTCCGTCGAGCCTCTGACCAACTATTCCGTGGTCCGTGCGCGCCGGGAGTTTGCGAATCAGTCGACGGTTGGCTTGATCGTGGCCAACACTGCGCGCAGTCTCAATACGGACACGTCGTTTCTGCCGGGCAACGCGCTCGCTGGCGGGATCGACTGGGACTGGCGATTGAAGAAGCGCTACGCATTGCAAGGCTACTGGGCCGGCAGCACCATTCACGGCACCGCTGACGCGATCGACGAACTGCAGACCAGCACGGTGCACAGCTTTCAACGGCCGGACGCGGACCATCTCGATTACAACCCGCTGGCCACGTCGCTCAATGGATATGCCGCTTCGGTTGCGCTCGCGAAGATCGGCGGATCCAAGGTTCGCTTCAACTCGAACGTCTCGGTGAAGAGTCCGGGGCTCGATCTCAACGACCTCGGGTTCATGCAACGCGCCGACGTGCGATCGGAGAGCAACTGGATTCAGTTCCGGCGGGACACGCCGACAAAACACGTGCGCAACTTCCGGTGGAACCTGAATCAGTGGGGAAGCTGGAACTACGGCGGCGACCGGATGGATCTTGGCGGCAACGTCAACGCCCACTGGCAGTTCACCAACAACTGGCGGACCGGTACTGGACTGACGGTGTTGGCGCGTCCGTTCGACGATCGTGCAACCCGGGGCGGTCCCGGGGCGTATGGCACTCCCAGGCTTGCGTACTGGCAATACGTGCAGGGAGACGACAGGAAGCCGATCAGCGTCGGAAACTTCTTCAACCTGGGCGGAGATCAGTACGGAACCCACTGGCTCGGCCTGGAGCCGACGATTACCTATCGTCCGGCGTCGTTTCTCACGGTGAGCGGCGGTTTCCGGTACTTTCACAATGTCGACGACTCTCAATGGATTGAGAACACGGACGACGGCCACTACCTGTTCGGCCACCTCGATCAGACGACCGTCTCGTTGACCCTGCGGACCAATTACACGATCACGCCGAAGCTGACGATTCAGATATACGCGGAGCCATTCGTATCGGCAGGGGATTACAGCGGTTTCAAGGAACTCGTGAACGGTCGTGCGCCGGGATACGACGATCGCTACGCTGCGTACGCCTACGCTACGAACCCCGATTTCAACTTCCGCTCGTTCCGCAGCACCAACGTGCTGCGATGGGAGTACAAGCCAGGGTCCGCTCTGTTCGTGGTGTGGCAGCAGGGACGCCAGGACACGCTCGATACCGGACAGTTCAAGTTCGCGCATGACTTCGGCGGGATCTTCGGCGTGCCGTCGACCAACGTGTTTCTGGTTAAATTGAGCTACTGGCTGAATTATTGAGCTGGGAATCTGTCGTTTGTCGGACGGACCTGGCAATTTCCTGGTGCAGGGCGGACCTTTAGGTCCGCCGGTCATCGCCGGGTCTAAAGAGCCGGCCTACAGTTCGAAATCATCACCGCTGTCACTCCAGCGCCGCGTAGTGTGCGCGAGCCTTGTCGATCTCGTCTCTGATCTGCGCCGCGAGCGCGGCAGGCGAGACGACCCGCGCCAGGGGACCGAAGCTGAGGATCCAGCTGCGCAGCGCCCAGTCGTTGCAGACATGGAGCGCGACCAGCAGGCCGCCACCTGCCGCATCGGAGTTCTGCTGCGACGGATGCCATCGGCGTTCGCGCACGTACGGCGCGATGTGCGGTTCGAACGCGATCTCGATGTGTTCCGGCGGCCCTTCGTTCACGCCAATCGAATGCGCGAAGGCGTCGTCCGGGAGCGCCTCCGGCGTGAATCGCTCCTCGCCGACCGACAATCCGCGAATCCGTTCCACCGCGAACGTCCGCATGGCCGAATACTCCGGCACGAAAGCAATCAGGTACATCCCGCCCTGCGAGTAGACCAGGCGGTACGGCTCGATCGCATAGTCTTTCTCGCGGCCGCTCGACAACGAGAAGTACTTCATCGTCGCGCGCCGGTGATGCAGTGTGGCGTCGAGCAGCCGCGCGAGCAAGTCACGCTCGGCTTTCTCGTTGCTCGGGCGCGGTGGGGCCCCCTTGGCCTGGAACACCAGCGGCAACCGATCGAGGAACTGCCGCATGCCTGGCGTCAGCGCCGCCGCCAGCTTCTCGAAAGCGCTTGCGACATCTTTCTGAAACGGCGTGGCGGCCAGGCACTCGACCAGCGCGCGGCTGAAGTAGAGCGCGCTCAGCTCCGCAATCGTGAAGCCCGTATCATCGAGCCGCCTGAACGCGCGCGCCTCGAGCATCCAGTAGCGCTTTCCATCGATCTGCTCGTCGAACAATGGGAATCCTGCGCTCTGGAGCGCTTCGAGATCGCGCCGAATCGTGCGGGTGGTCACGCCAGTACGTTCGGCGAGATCGTCAATCGTCATCCTGCGCGACGACTCGAGGTCGCGGAGGATCGACCATTGACGGATGACTTCAGCGTTGCGTGGCACGTTAAGAGGATACAGCCCGGGAGATCTCTCTAGAGAGAGGTACCCTTCACAGTGGTAGCGCGGGTTGGCTAGTGACCTGCCCTGTCATCCTTCGAGCCTAGAGTTGGGTCGAATTCCAGGTCGTAAGGGAGGAGACAGATGGAACGCCGACTCGACACTACCGCACGAACCCTCGACTTCGGACAGTTGCCGTCCGAGCGAACCATCGCAAGGGGTTTTCGGAATGGCTTGCGACTGGCGATGCCGTCGAGCGGGCTTCGCGGGCCAGAGAAATACCGCCAACTCGACCTCCGCCGCCGGCTGGCGCAGATCCGTGCCCGTCACGCGCTGTCGTCCTGGTAGAGCTGCCTGGCGAACGCCAGGTGAAGCGAGTGGTGGCGGACCTGCAGACTGCACTATGGGTGCGCGGCGTTTCGTGGGCACACCCCTCAAGGGTCCTCTCTGGACGGGTGACGTCTTGCGATCTTACGCGGTCTTCTTCAGTTCAAGTTTGCGAACGACAATACGGGCGGGACGTTTCTGGTCACATTCGTGCCACCAAAGGCTCTCCCGAAGCCACCAGCCGTTTTCTCCCTGGTCATCGAAAAGCGCCCCGCACCGGGCGCACACGTCGTATTCGAGTTTTGCCATGGCTCGTATACCCGTACCAGCTCAGCAGGCGCCGACTCTGGTCTGTGATCGGTAGGACGCCCTAACTGTCTTTCTGGTTGCCATCAAACGAAGTCATCCGCTGGAAGGTCTAACTCTTAAGGACGCGTCTGTGCCTGAGGAGCGGCTCCAGGCTGCGCCATCGAGCGAGTGCCCGCGGTGAGGCGGGCCGGGGGTCTTAGATCTTTATGTCGAATCGCTATTTCCTTGCCCTCTGTGTCGTCACCCTGCTCGGGGCCGAAACCTGGGCGGCGGAACACTCGAAATTCGCGAGCCAGCCAGTCTCCGGCGCAATCGTCATCGACGGACGCCACGACGACTGGAGCGGGGCTGTGGAGCCCTTTGGGACCGAACCGGTCTCGATCCAGGTCGCCAACGACGGCACCTTTCTCTATCTCCGGATGGTCACGTCCGACCCGTCCGCTCGAAATCAAATCACCCGTCATGGGTTCATCGTGTGGTTCGACGAAGACGGGAAGACCAAGAAACGGTTCGGCCTCAAGTACCCCGTCGTGGAGAGCAGCGGTGAGCCGCAGGAAGGCGGTCATTACGGCGGGCACCACGGCAGTGGCGGCGGCGGAGCTGACCGCGAACGGCCGAGCGAGGAGAGCTACGAGCCGGCCGACCGCATCGACGTTCTTGGCTCGAACAAAGACGACGAGCGGAGCTTGACGCTGGATCACGCTGCCGGCATCGAGGCTGCCGCTCGCATCGACCAGGGGACACTCCGCTACGAGCTCAAAGTGCCGCTCGCCAAGACCACGGACCATCCGTACGCCATCGGCACGGCACCGGGAAAGACTATTGGAATCGGTATCGAAACGCCGAAGCCGGAACGGTCATCATCTGGTGGCGGCGGGCGCGGCTATGGCGGCGGTGGCGGTGGATACGGCGGACATGGCGGCGGAATGGGCGGCCATGGCGGCATGCATGGCGGGGAGGGTCACGGGGAAGGCGGATACCAGGCCCCCAAACCGCTCAACGCGTGGGGTACGGTGGCTCTCAGTGTCCCGCCAAGCCGATCGCACTGACTGACGGGTCGGCGGCGAGACGCTCGAGCGTCATCAGCGGCATCCAGCCGACGATCGATCGTGACGGCATCGACGACGACACGATCACGCCGCCGAGCGCTTTGATCTTTTTCTCGAGCGCAGGGCGTACGTCCGCCCGGACGTCGACCAGGACGCGTCCGTGACGATCGACCGGGACGCGAGTCCGGTCGCCGCCAACGCTTTGCTGACGCACATCACCCCGGCGCCGGTAAATCTCCGACAGTACGCGAGGCGCAATCTTGTTCTGCGCAACGGCGCGTGCATCCTTCGGATGGATCGCGGCCGGAGGATTGCGCTGCGCGAGCACGGCAGGGACGCCAATTGCGGCCGCCGCTGCCGCACAGAACACCACGAAGCCGACCATACGTGCGGTTCGCAACACGTCTCCTCGCTGTGATGAGTTCCCGATGGTATACCAGAACGCCTCGGTAACAAAACGCACTACACTGACTGAGGATTCGTGGCTCGAGACCCCATGGCCAGTGTGAGCCTCTGTTTTCAATCATCAAACCGAAGTCTGCATCGTGATTCCTGTTCTCCTCCTCGTCGCCGCGCTCCAGGGCGGAGCTCCGTGTCCCAACGTCGATGAATGCCGCAAGCAGGCGGCCGAGGCTGCCGATCGAGGCGATTACGAGACCTTCCACGATCTCGCCTGGCGCGCGGTGCAGAAGGGAAAACCCAATGATCCGGCGCTGATGTACCTTCTCGCGCGGGCGCAGTCGCTCAGCGGCCGTCCGGGAGACGCGCTGGTGATGTTGCAACGCCTTCGAGAGCTTGGAATCACGACCGACGCGGCAACCAACGACGATTTCCGTTTCGTTCGCGCGTTGAAAGGCTGGGCCGAGTTCGCCGGGACATCACCGCCCGCGGCCGCGTCTCCGGCGCCGCCGCCAGCGCCGGTCGCGCCATCCCCAGTGCCTCCGGCGCCGTCATCTCCGCCGATCCCGTCGGCGGCGCCGACGACGGCGTTGACCTTCGACGCTCGGTCGCTGGACCCGGTAGGACTTGCCTACGACGCCGTATCACGGAGATTCCTGATCGGGGATCGAACCGCAGGCCGACTGATCGTCATCGACGAGGTATCGCACCACGTCGTGAATCTGGTCAGCGCGGCGTCTGCCGATTTCCTCGCGAGGATCTCCGGATTTGCCATCGACGCGAAGCGCGGCGATCTGTGGGTGGCGAGCACCGACGAACGTGAGAGCGCAGTGCATAAGCTCCAGTTGGTTTCTGGCCGCGTGCTCGCGAAGGTGGTGACGCGTGGTGAAGGAGACCCGATTCGATTCGAGGACCTGGTGGTCGGCGCAGACGGAACCGTCTTCGCCGTGGATGCCGCCGGTGGGCGCCTGTTCCGGCTGACGCCCGGCGCACGCGAGTTCGAGATGGTCCAGCGGATCGGCGCAACCGGTACCCGCGCGCTCGCCCATGCGAACGGCAACACGTTCTTCGTCGGTACCGACACGGCGCTTCTTCGTGTTGATCTGGGCAAGCGCGGAGCCTCGTCGGTGAGCGCGCCAAAGGACGCCGCGCTCGGTCATATCGGCAGGCTCCGGTGGCATGGCGGTTCGCTGCTGGCGATGCAGCAGACCTCTTCCGGTCCACGCCTCATCCGGCTTACGCTCGACGACGAGGGAAAGACCGTCAAGCGTCTGGACGTGGTGGACGACGATGTCGCGTCGGAGACGGCTGGAGCGCTCAGTGGTGAAACATTTTTCTATCTTGCCCGGAACGGCACGATTCGGAGTCTCACCCTTCAGTAGCCGCCCGGCTGGCAAGCGATCTGCACAGGTGCGCGCGTGTCGCTGAACGGTATCCTGCGCCCGGCCGAACAGGAAGTGGTGCGCGAGGAACGGCGAATCCTCAACGATCTGCGCGGCAGCCTCATCCGTTTCGGAGCGAGCGATGAGAACCTCGACCCGCTCGAACGCTCCATCGAGCAACTCGACGAGCTGTTCCTGCTCGTCGTCGTCGGCGAATTCAACGCCGGGAAGAGCGCGTTCATCAACGCCCTCGCCGGCGAGAGGGTGATGGAAGAAGGCGTCACGCCGACGACCGCGCAGGTGACGCTGCTGCGGTTCGGGTCGGAACGAGCGTCGCAGCTCATCGAGCCGCAGCTGCTCGCGGTCAGCGCTCCAGCAGAACTTCTTCGCGAAATCAACATCGTCGATACGCCCGGCACCAACGCCGTGATCCGCGAGCACGAGCGAGATCACGTCCGGGTTCGTGCCGCGCGCCGACCTCGTGCTCTTCGTCACGTCCGCCGATCGGCCGTTCACCGAAACCGAGCGCGCCTTCCTCGAGCAGATCCGCGACTGGGGCAAGAAGGTCGTCGATCGTCATCAACAAGGTCGACATCCTGAGCGGGAGCGAAAGAGGTTGACGAAGTGCGGGCCTACGTCGCCGACAACGCGCGGCGGCTGCTCGGCGTGACGCCGGAGATCTTCCCGGTCAGCGCCAAGGCGGCGTTCCGCGCGAAGAACGGCGAGCCGCAGTTCTGGCCGTCGAGCGGCTTCGAGGCGCTCGAACGATACGTCACGATCGTCGCTGGACTCAGGCTGCGCGGACGAGACTGAAACTGCTCAACCCGCTGGGCGTCGGCGCCGCGCTGATCGAACGGTACCAGGTGGCGGCGCGGGAACGCTTGAGCGCGCTGCAGGAGGACTTCTCACTGCTCGAAGACGTCGAGGGCCAGCTCGCGGTGTTCGAGCAAGGACATGGCGCGCGAGTTCGAAGGACGAATGGCGATCGGTCGACAACGTGCTGCTGGAGATGGAGCGCCGCGGCCACGACTTCTTCGACGACACGATGCGCATCGGCCGGATGATGGATCTGCTGAACCGCTCGCGCGTGCAGGAGGGTTTCGAACGGCAGGTCGATTGGCGACGCGCCGCAGCAGATCGAGAAGCGGGTCAACGATCTGATCGACTGGCTGGTCGACGCCGACTTCCGGCAGTGGCAGCGCATCACGCGTCACCTATCCGATCGCCGCCGCGAATTTCGCGACCGCATCGTCGGGCAAGATCGAGGCGACGAGGAGTCGCGGCCGTTTCACGACGAGCGACGCCGGCTCGTGGAATCGGTCGGCTGCACCGCGCAGACGGTCGTCGACACCTACGACCGGCGGAGGGAAGCGAGCGAGCTGGCCGACAGCGCGCGCAATGCCGTTGCGGCCGCAGCCGCAGCCGGCGCGGGCGCCGTGGGCCTTGGGACGCTCGTCACCGTTGCAGCCAGCACCGCCGCCGCAGATGTGACCGGGATCATTCTCGCCAGCGTGGTCGCGGCGCTTGGCTTCTTCATCATCCCGGCGAAGCGGAGCCAAGCCAAGGCCGAGATGCGGCGCAAGATCGCCGACGTCCGCGCTCGGTTGTCGGCCGCGCTCAGAGAGCAGTTCGAAGAGGAGATTGCGAGGAGCGCGGCGCGGATGCAGGAGAGCGTCGGCCCCTACAGCCGTTTCGTCCGCGCGGAACGCGAAAAGCTGCAGGAGACGGATGCGCGCCTTCGCGCAGCTGGCGTCAGACCTTCAAAAGGTCCGCGAGCGCGTCGACGCGCTCGCGGCTTAGCCTCGGCCGTCTGATCTCGAGGACGGGTTGACGGTTATCGGGGCACCGCCTCGACCACGGACAGCGGCGACTTGGTCGGGACGATTTTCGTCAGCTCGTAACCGTTCGCTTCGAAGAGCGCCCGGAACTCGTCGGCCGTGCGTTCACGTCCACCCGGCATCATCAGCATCTCGAGATCGATGAGCTTGCCGAGGTCCGGCGCATTGCCTGGCGCGAGCACGGACTCGAGCAGGATCACCCGCCCGTTCTTAGGAAGCACCTTGCGGATGTTCCGCAGAATGGTTCCGGCCCGCTCGATCGTCCCAGTCGTGGATGATGTGCTTCATCACGTACGCATCGCCGCCTTCGGGCGCTGCCGCAAAGATGTCGACTGTGATGCACTCGACGCGGTCCTGCATACCGATGGACGCGATGCGCTTCCTCGCGCCGGCAAGGACGTGATCGAGGTCGCACAGAATGCCGCGCATCGATGGGAATCGTTCGAGGATGCCGGTCAGGACACCGCCGTGGCCGCCGGCGACGTCCACGAGCACGCGGATGGCGCTGAAATCGTAGGCTTCGAGCGCTGCCGGCACGACCGCTGCGCTGAAGCTGGTCATCGCATTGTTGAAGATCGACGACAACTCGGGATTCTCGGAGAAGTACTCGAACACATCCATGCCGGTGGCTTTCTTCGCGGCAGGCTCGCCGGTCTTTAGCGAATGCATCGCCTCGGCATATACCCGTAAATGGAAGGGGCTGCTGATCCAGCGCGCCATGTCGTACAGCGAGCCCCGCACATCCGATCGCAGCATCGCAGCGGCCGGGTTCAACCGAAACCGGCGCGACTCGATCTCTTCGAACACGCCCGCGCTGGCCAGCGCGCGCAGAACGCGATACAGCGGGTCTTCGTTCACGCTGCAGTCGCGCGCAAGGTCGGCGGTCGAGCGCGGCCCGTCCGCGAGCAGGTCGGCAATCCGGAGCTGCACCGCTGCCTGTAGGGCCGTCGAGACGATGTATCCGGTGGCAAGCTGGAAAACGAGCTGAGTGGCTTGTTGTTGCTGTTGTTCGTCCTGAACAGAGCTCTCTATGGCACGCGACACATGGCCTCCAAAGCGTGGTTCTGGGGACAGTACGATGTTACGGACGGGATCGCAGGCCGGTTCCGGTAGAACCGCTCTCTTCCCGAGGCTGACGAACCATGATAGCGCGGGCATAGAGCAGGGTGAAACCGGCCCGCTGAACGTTTTCCTGCGACTTCGATGCCGGCTGGGTCGTCACGATGGCGAGGTCGCATCCCTGCCGCGCGGCATCGATCAGCCGCGCGCGCAGGAGCGCCGACTGCACGCCACGGCGGCGGTGATCGGGAAGCGTGGCTGCGCCACAGAGTTGGGCCAGACCGTCGATGATGCGGAGGGATCCGCCGCCGGCCAGCGCGGCGTCACGATGCGCCACGTAACTCACGAGACCGGGAATCCGGACGAAGTCCTCGTACACACGTTCGAGCGTTTCGCGGGCGTACGAGCTCGTGCGATGGCGGACCGTCGAATACATCGGCATGCGCGAATCCGGTCGTGACCGCGTCGATCCAGAGAGCGGACTCCGAGGCGGCGGTGCGGCGCACGCTGATGCCGCTCTCTGCGTGGGTTTCGTATTCCGCGGAGGCACGATCGATCGCAGCCGGTGTGAGTGCGAGGCCAAGCACGTGCTCGAAGTTGACCAGATGGTAGCCGCGCCGGGCCAGGGCGGTCGCAATCGTCAGGTCGGCAAGCGCGGCGAACTCCACCTGCAGCGGTGCCTGGCGGGCGTCGAATTCGCGCTCCACCTCGGCGAGAGCGTGCTCGTCGAGCGGCGCGAATCCGAGCCCTGCGAGTTTGTTGAACGGTTCGCCCGGCCCGCCGTACACCGCAGCCGCGCCACCAACCGGTGCGATCAACGCATCCGCGCGGCGCACCTTTGCGAACTCGCCAAAGGCCACCGCCATCGCGCATTCCGCCCGTTCGACACGGGCGGCGAGCGAGGTCGTTGCGAAAAGCACGAGCAATAGTATGTCCGAGGTCCGAGGTCCGAGGTTCGATGGGCGAGGGGCGAGAGGCGAGGGGCGAGAGGCGAGGGGCGAGAGGCGATGCGCTATACTGTGCATACGGCTGCGCGGCGCAGCCGGTGACGGTGACCCGGCATGACGTCCGGGGACGGAGTGCACATGGTCCGCCTGTTCGAATCCTCCGCAACACAACTCCGGCTGGCTGAAGCGCGTGTCTTCGTCGAGCGCGAGGCCGGACGCGGCGACGTCCTGATTGTTGCGGGATCCCGTGCCGCCGCCGATGATCTGGCGCGGTCGATCGCCATCGACCGCGGGGCCACCATTGGGCTGCATCGATTCAGCATCACGCAGCTCGCCGCGCGGCTGGCCGCGCCAATTCTCGCGAGCCAGGAGCTTGCGCCCTCGCCGTACCTCGCCACCGAGGCAGTCGCCGCCCGTGCGGCTTTCGACGCCCGTCGCGATGAGGCGCTCGACTATTTCGAGCCGGTGGCCGGCATGCCCGGGTTCGCGCGGGCGCTCGCGTGCACCTTGCAGGAAATTCGGCTTGCGGGCGTCGATGGCGATCGCCTCGCCTCGCTGCCGCTGGGCGGGCGCGACCTGTCCGAGCTCCTGACCCGCTTCGACCAGCAGTTCGCCGCCGCTTCCGCGACCGATCGCGCCACTCTGTTCGACACCGCAACCCGGGCGCTCCAGTCAGGTGGAAGGCAGAAGGACGGTCGGCTGCTTCTCGCAGATGCTCCGCTGCTGCTGCTCGACGTCCCGCTCGACTCGCCGGTCGAGTTCGCGTTCGTCCGCGCATTGCTCGAGACCCGGACCTCGAATCCCGGTCCTCAGGCCTCGGTCCTGATTACGGTTCCTTTCGGTGACCTTGCCGCGCTGAAGCGGCTCCAATCGATTGGCTTCGAACCGGAGATTGTCGAACAGGAAGGGGATTCCGATCTCGTGGCGCTACGCCGCAACCTGTTTGCCACCCGCCAACCGCCCATTCGCAGCCCGCACGGCGATGTGACGTTTTTCTCGGCGCCTGGCGAAGGACGAGAGTGCGTGGAGATCGCTCGCAGAATTCTCCAGGAGGCTCGTGCGGGCGTGCGATTCGACGAGATGGCGGTGTTCCTGCGGGCACCGCAGCGTTACGTCGGCCTGCTCGAGCACGCGCTCGGTCGAGCGGGCGTTCCTGCATGGTTCGAGCGCGGCACTCGGCGTCCGCACCCCGCCGGCCGCGCCTTTCTCGCGATTCTCGCATGCGCCTGCGAACGCCTGTCCGCGCGCCGGTTTGCCGAATACCTCTCGCTCGCCCAGGTACCGTCGCTCGACGACAAGGCACGCGCGCGGGAGTTTCTCGTGCCGGACGATGAGGCGTTGAGCGCGGTCGCCGACGCAGCGTCGAAGACCGATGCTGAAAACGCCGGCCGGGACGAAGACTCGAACGTCGAACCTCCCAGCTCTCCCCAGGCGTCGCGCTCCTCGGATTCCGACGACGAAGCCATCGTGCACGGGATGCTGCGGGCTCCGTGGAAGTGGGAAACGCTGATCGTCGAATCGGCGGTCATCGGCGGCGATCCGGCGCGGTGGCATCGGCGGTTGAATGGGCTGGCCAAGGAGTTTCGCGTTCGCATCGCGGAGGAACGCAAAGAGGATCCCGAGTCGCCGAGAGCGGCCCGTCTCGAGCGCGACTGGCGAAACCTGGGCCACTTGCGCGCATTCGCCCTGCCGATCATCGATCTGCTGGCGTCGTGGCCGTCGACCGCGACATGGGGGGAATGGCTCGATCGCTTCGCGATGCTGGCCCCGATGGTCCTTCGCCAGCCCGACCGCGTGCTGCGGGTGGTCGAGCAGCTGCGGCCGATGAGCGCCATCGGTCCGGTGCCACTCGATGAAGCACGGGACGTGATCGCGGACCGCCTGCTGTCGATGGAAATCGATCCGCCCAAGAACCGATATGGCCGCGTATTCGTGGGGAGCCCACACCAGGCGCGAGGACGCGCCTTCCGCGTCGTGTTCGTCGCCGGCCTCGCCGAGCGAATGTTTCCCGAACGCCCCCACGAAGATCCGATGATGCTCGACAACGAGCTGCGCGTGCCGCTCGATGCCGGGCTCGTCGTGCAGGAGGATCGCGCTCGCACCGAGCGGCTGCTGCTGCGACTGGCTGTCGGGGCCGCGACCGACCGGCTCTGGCTCTCCTATCCGCGCATCGAGATTGCGGAGTCGCGTCCGCGCGTCCCGAGTTTTTACGCGCTCGACGTCATGCGTGCGATCACCGGGCAGGTGCCCAAGCACGAAAAGCTCCAAGAGGAGGCCGCCCTTGCGGGAGGTGCCGGGCTGGCCTGGCCAGCGCCCGACGCAGCCGTCGGCCGCGATCGACGATCTCGAACACGACCTTTCCGTGTTGAAACAGTTGCTCCAGGTCGAGCCGCGCACGGCGGTCCGCGGCCACGCCCATTACCTGCTGCGGCTGAACGAATCACTGAAGCGATCGGTGACCGCGCGCTGGGGACGCGGCCGATCGCTGTGGACGCAGTTCGACGGCATCACGCGCATTACCGGCATGACCAGGCCGATGCTCGAGGCGCAGCGGCTCAGCGCCCGGCCGTACTCGCTCTCTGCGCTCCAGAAGTTTGCCGCCTGCCCCTATCAGTTTCTGCTGTCCGCGATCTATCGTCTCGAGCCAACCGAGGAACCGGAGCCGCTTCAGAAGCTGGATCCGCTGACCCGGGGATCGATCTTTCACGAGATACAAGCGACGTTCTTCCGCGCGCTGAAGCAGCAGAACCGCCTGCCGGTAACGGAGGCGGAGGTGCCGCATGCGCTGGCGACGCTCGATACCGTGATCGCCACGGTGGCGGCGAGGTATCACGAGGACCTGGCGCCGGCGATCGAACGCGTCTGGCAGGACGAGATCGGCGACATCGCGCGCGACCTCCGCGTGTGGGCTCGACGGCTTCCCCAGTTCGCCGGCTGGGAACCGCTGCACTTCGAGTTCGCGTTCGGGCTTTCCGATGAAGGACGCGATCCCGACAGCGTTCCGGATCCCGTGCTGGTCGACGGCCGCTTCAAGCTGCGCGGCTCGATCGATTTGATCGAACGCAAGGCCGGCACCGCCACGCTGCGCGTGACCGATCACAAGACGGGAAAGAACCGGACGACCTGGAAGACGGTCATTGGCGGTGGCGGAATCCTTCAGCCGGTGCTCTATAGCGTAGCGGTCGAGCAGGCACTTGGAGCGACGGTGGCATCGGGGCGGCTGTTCTACTGCACATCGGCCGGCGGCTTCGTCGATCACGAGATCCCGATCAACGACGCGAACCGTCGGATCGGTCTGGAGGCGCTCGAGATCATCGATCGGGCCATCGAGCTCGGATTCCTGCCCGCGGCTCCCGCAGACCGCGCTTGCACCTGGTGCGATTTCCGTCCGGTCTGCGGACCCGATGAACCGCGGCGCGTTGCGAACAAACCACCGGAGAAACTCGGTGACCTCGAGGCGCTCCGCGAGCGGCCCTGACCTCATCAACCCATGAGCCCGAAGCCCGATCAAGAAGCCCGCGACGCGATTGCCAACGCGCTCGACGACACGCTCGTCGTCGAAGCCGCGGCCGGCACAGGCAAGACCACTGAGCTGGTGAAGCGCATCGTCCGAATCCTGGCCGACGGGAAGACCAAGGTCCAGAACATCGTCGCGGTCACGTTCACGGAAAAGGCGGCGGGAGAGTTGAAGCTGCGGCTGCGCGAGGCCCTGGACGTGGCGCGGCAGCACGCGGGTTCGCCGGAGACGCTCAACGCGGCGCTGGCGGGTCTCGAAGAAGCGCACGTCAGCACCATCCACGGCTTTTGCGCCGAGCTGCTGCGCGAGCGGCCCGTCGAGGCGCGGATCGATCCGTTGTTCGCCGTGTTGACGGAACCGCAGGCGGAGCGGCTCTTCGATGAGGCGTTCGGAAGCTGGCTGCAGCAGCAGCTGCAGAATCCGCCAGAGGGTATCCGTCGCGCGCTCCGCCGCTCGGTGTGGCAGGGATTCGGCGCCACCAGACGAGAGGACACGCCAATCGATCGGCTGCGACGTGCTGCATGGGACCTCGCCGACTGGCGCGATTTCAATGGCGCGTGGACCCGGCGCGTGTTCAATCGCGCCGCGGACATCGACCGTCTGGTCGAGCAGCTCCATGCGTTTGCGGAGCTGACCGACCAGCCCTCGTACGCGAAGGACATACTGTTTCTCGACACCGCTCCCGCACGGCATCTGAGCGCCGAGATCCGGCTGCAGCAGGAAAGCTACCAGCCATCCTCGACCAGCCTGCGGCCGTTCGGTCCTGGAGCGGAGGACGCCACCGCGGCGCGCGCAGATTACGATGGCTGGGAAGCCCGGCTGATCGATCTGTCGCGCGATCGCAACTTTGCCAAGGCGCGCCACGGCCGAGGACCGGGATACAGGCAAGGTGTGACCCGCGCGCGGGTGGTCGAGGCGCTCGACCTACTGCGCGCCAGCCTCGACCAGTTCCGTCTGAGTGCAGACGCCGATCTGGCGGCCGCACTTCAGCAGGAACTCCAGGGTGCAATCGAGCGATACGAGCAGTTGAAGTCACGCGCCGGAGCGCTCGACTTCCTGGACCTGCTGCTCAAGGCTCGCGACCTCGTGAAGGGAAATGCGGGCGTCCGTATCGGCTTCCAGCAACGGTTCACGCACATCTTCGTTGACGAGTTCCAGGACACGGATCCGCTGCAGGCCGAGATCCTCCTGCTGCTCGCTGCGCAGGACCCGGCCGTGACCGACTGGCGGACCGTGACGCCCATTCCCGGCCGCCTCTTCATCGTTGGCGATCCGAAGCAGTCGATCTATCGGTTCCGCCGCGCCGACGTGGGAATCTACCGGCAGGTCTGCGCGCGTCTCGAAGAGTGCGGTGCGAGACGTCTGAAGCTCACGACCAGTTTTCGCAGCGTGCCGCAGGTCCAGGCGTGCGTGAACGCGGCGTTCGCCCCGGTCATGACCGGCGATGCGGCGACGCTGCAGGCCGACTATGTGCCGCTCTCGCCGTATCGTTCTGAACTGAAAGGACGGCCCGCGGTCATCGCGCTGCCGGTTCCGGAGCCGTACGGTTCGCGCAATCTGTCGGCGATGGCGGTCGAGAAATCGCTGCCCGATGCCGTCGGGGCCTTGATCGACTGGATCGTCAACGAGAGCCGCTGGAACGTTGACGGCCGGGACATCTGCATCCTCTTCCGCCGGTTCGTCAGCTTTGGCGTCGACGTCACCGAGCCTTACGCCCGCGCGCTCGAGGCACGAGGTATCCATCACGTGTTGGTAGGTGGCAAGAGCTTCCACGATCGTGAGGAAGTGGAGACCATCCGCGCGGCGCTTGCGGCAATCGAATGGCCGGACGATGAGTTGTCGGTGTTTGCGACGCTGCGAGGCGCGCTGTTCGCGATCGGCGACGAGGAGCTGCTCGAATGGAAGCAGCGATTCGCCGCCTTCCATCCATTCCGGATTCCCGAGCCATTCCGAACAACTCACCCGGAATTCCGGGATCGCGGAACTCGAACTCCCGAACTTGCGCACCTCGCTCCGATAGCCGAGGCACTCGAGCTGCTCCAGCGCCTCCATCGGCGGCGGAATTACATCCCGGTTGCCGAGACGCTGCAGCGGCTGCTCGACGCGACACGCGCGCACGTGGGCTTCGTGCTGCGAAGCGCAGGCGAGCAGGCGCTTGCAAACGTTCTCCACGTTGCGGAGCTCGCGCGTCAGTACGAACTGGGCGGTGGACTGTCGTTTCGCGGATTCGTCGACGAACTGCGCCTCGCGGCGGAAAACGCCCAGGCGGCTGAAGCGCCGATTCTCGAAGAGGGCAGTAACGGCGTCCGGATGATGACCGTGCACAAGGCAAAGGGTCTCGAGTTTCCAGTCGTGATTCTCGCGGACCTCACCTGCAAGCTCGCGCGCGCAGAGGCCGGACGGTGGCTCGATCCCGACGCCAACGTCTGCGCGCTCAAGCTGGGTGGCTGGGCCCCTATCGATCTGCTGCTCCACGACGCCGAGGAAGCGGCGCGCGACAGGGCGGAGGCCGAGCGGCTCGCCTACGTTGCTGCGACCCGCGCCCGCGACCTGCTCGTCATTCCCGCGATTGGTGACGAACCGTACGACGGCGGATGGCTCGATCCGCTGATGCCGGCGATATACCCTCCGGAGTCCGAGCGGCGCACGCCGGCACAAGCGAGTGGATGTCCGAAGTTCGGGTCGAAGGACACAGTGCTGAAGCGTCCCGAAGGCGACCCGGCATCGCCGCGCACCGTCGCCCCCGGCACGTTCAGCTTCGATGCGTCGGATCTCGACCCTCGAACCTCGGACACCGAGCCTGGAGCTTCGCGCCGCGCGACTCGCACCTCGCAACTCGGCCCGTATCAGGTGACCTGGTGGGATCCGCACGTCCTCAACCTTGGTGCGGTTTCCTCGTTCGGCCTGCGGCGCGAGGACTTGATCGTGAAGGACGGCGATATGTTCGCCGTCGAGGATCGGCTCGCAGACTACGAGCGCTGGCGCGACGAGCGCGCTGAGGTGATCGCGCAGGGCTCGCGCGAGTCGCTGCGGGTGAAGACGGCGACGGCGTGGGCGGCCGAAGCAGCCCAGCTCGGGATCGATGAAGCGCTCGTGGGCTCGGACCCGGTCGCAATCATCGAACTCCCCGGCGCCGGCAATCGCCCGCGAGGTCCGCGCTTCGGAACACTCGTGCATGCGGTGCTTGCGATGGTTCCGCTCGACGCGCAGGAAGACGTCATCGCGCGTACGGCTGCAACCGAAGCGAGGATCATCAATGCCACGTCGGACGAAGTCGCGGCCGCCAGACAGGTCGTGGGAGCGGTACTCCAGCACGACATCATCAACCGCGCCCGAAGATCCTCGTCACTGAAACGGGAAACACCGGTCGCATGGGTCCAGCGCGATGGAACTCTGATCGAAGGCGTGCTCGATCTTGCGTTCGACGAGGGCGACAAGACGGTCGTAGTCGACTTCAAGACCGATCACGAGCTCGCGGCCGGCGAGACGCGCTATCGCGCTCAGCTCGAGCAGTATGTCGGCGCGGTCTCGCGCTCCACAGGACGACCCGCCTCAGGCGTCCTCTTCAGGGTTTGAGTGTAAGGAAGAGCTCCGAGGCGCCGTCTAATTGGGCGACCGACCGATCACAGATCCGTTATTTCTGTTGAAACTCGTGATCGCGGAATGTAGAGTTAGCGCGTTCTTGCCGACAATACTGCACGTACCGGCCCGGAATTGTGCGATCCCGTCATGAACGGCCGATGGGAACGACTGTTGCCTAGGGCTAAGCACATCCTCCACGTCACCATGGCGGTGGGGCGGGCGTATGGTCCCGTCCTACCGCCTTCGTCTCTTAAGGACGACCCATGAATTTCTTTTCGGCCTTCGCCAGCGACGTCGCGATCGACCTTGGCACTGCCAATACCTGCGTCTTCGCTCGTGGCCGGGGCATCGTCCTGAACGAGCCGTCAATCGTGGCGTTCAACACCGCCAACGGTCAGATCGAAGCGGTGGGCACCGAGGCGCACGAGATGCTCGGGCGGACGCCGCCCAACATCAAGGCCATCCGGCCCATGAAGGATGGCGTGATTGCCGATTTCGACGCCGCCGAAAAGATGCTGACCCACTTCATCAAGAAGGCCCACGGGAAGCGAGCCTTCGTGAGGCCCCGACTGGTGATCGGGGTCCCGCCGGAGATCACTCAGGTCGAGCGCCGGGCGGTGAAGGACAGCGGATTCCGGGTGAAGGCCAGCGAAGTGCACCTGGTGGATGAACCGATGGCGGCCGCAATTGGATCGGGCCTTCCGGTCACCGACCCGGCAGGCAACATGATCATCGACATCGGCGGCGGCACGACCGACATTGCGGTAATTTCGATGGCGGGCACCGTCTATGGCCGGTCGCTTCGGGTCGCCGGCGACGCGATGGACGATGCGATCATGCAGTACATGCGCAAGAGCTGCAGCCTGCTGATCGGGGAACGCACCGCGCAGGCGATCAAGTTCGAACTCGGATCGGCCGCGCCGCTCGACAGGCCGCTGATGATGGAAGTCAAGGGACGTCATCTGGTCGAGGGGGTGCCGCGCACGGTCACCATCTGCGACACCGAAGTTCGCGAAGCACTCTCCGAACCGCTGCGGCAAATCGTCCAGGCGGTCCGAGACGCGCTCGAGCGGATTCCCCCCGAGTTGTCCGCCGACATCTACGATCGAGGCGTCGTGCTCACCGGCGGCGGCGCGCTGCTGCGCAATCTCGACAAGCGCCTTCGCGAAGAGACCGGCTTGCCGGTGCTGGTTGCGGAAAATCCCCTGACGTCGGTGGTTCTGGGCGCGGGAAAGATCCTCACCGACCTGCCGCTGCTGCGCAAAGTCTCAGTCGACTGATTGCGCTGCGCGCCGTGCGGGCACCGCACCGTGCGCACACCGCTCATCTCGTAATCCGCTCACCGAAAGCGTGATCGCACCCGGCCGTCATTGTCGAAACCACGCACATTTGCCGCAGAAAACATCGATGGCCGTGGTTGATCGCCAGCGGCACGCGGGTTGCTCCTCGTCAAAGGTCTCAACCCAAGGGAGGTAGTTCGTATCATGACCCGCACTATTGGCGCGGCGCTGGGCGTTGTCGTCATCCTGATGTTCTTCGCAACGCTTGCCGTCGAGCATCACCGGTTCTTCGACACCGCGCCCAGCAATACAATCGCAGCGCGTCGCTAGCACCGCTCGAATCACTGGCACGTGCAGGTTCATACCTGCACGTGCGCTTCACCGGCATCGATTGCCGTCCGGGCCCGCCGCAAGGCGCGGAACCACCACCACCCGAGTCCAGCCACCAACACCGCGGCCACGACCGATCCGGACAGCGCTCCGGGAAATGCGCGTCCGATTCCGCGACCGATCGAGCTCACAATAGTCATGGCGCCCATCGCGACCGGGACGATCGTGGGATCGAACCGAAGCAGCGTCGCATACGCCACAATCAACGCAGCGGCCAGCACCAACCCCGCGGCGATCCACGGAGCGGTATGCGAGCCTGCGGGCAGGCCGCCAGCGAAGAATCCAATGATCCCCAGCACGATGACGGCGAGGAGGCGACGGCGGGTCCACGAGAGCGTGAACTGCTCGAGGACGGCGAGCGTTGCCATCAGCACCGCCACGCGGGTTAGAAAGCCGGTCACCGGATCGAGGGCAATCTGCAGGATTGGAATTTTGCTGCCGAGCGCGGCGAGATCCGGGACGTGCGCCCAGGCCGGCGTGCGCAGCGCGCCGGCCACGGCCCCCGCTGCCGCGCCGAACAAACCCCCGGCGATCCCGAGCTGCACCGCGTCTCGCTCTCCGAGGACTGGCGACATCCGAAGCGCGCGTGGCAGCGCACCGAGCGCGAGCCCCACGAGCGCCGAGATCACCGTCAGCCCGACAAAGCCGATGCCGACCACCCCGAGTAGCTGGAGTTGCAGTGGCGCGGCGGTCGTGAGCGACGCCAGCACGGTCGGCCAGCCGTTCGCCATTTTCACGATCGAGACGACCAGCATCAGCGCGGCTCCTGCCAGAAAGAGCCGCGGCGTGTAGCGGCCCCGGCTCCAGGCGAGCATCCCGCCCACGCCGGCGCCGACGACGAGCCCGGCAAACACCAGCGTCTGCGCGATGCGCAGGATCAGGTTGCGCGTGTCGGCCGCGCGCTGCTGACGCTCCCACGCTTCCGGTATGAACACGAATCGAGAAGCCGATGCGACCTCGTCACCGGCAATATGGACGGCAATGCGCGGTTCTCCTTGCGGGAGCGGCGGGATGGTCGTGTCCACGAAGGTCAGGGTCCAGTCGGTGCGTGCCTTCAGTTTCGCCGGCTTGGCGGAGATTTCCTTGAGTTGATCGGCTCGCAGAGCGAACCGATCCGTGACCGCGCGAAGGGCGAGCGCGCGTGCGGATGCTTCGTCGAGCGAAGCGCCGGGCCGCCCTTCGGGCAGCTTGTGTTGCAGGTCCCGCACCTCACGCGACGGCGTCACAGCGGCACGCCATTCTTCGGCCCGTTCGGCGACGTCGCCCTGAAATGTGGCGGCGCGCACGCGCCATCCCGGTGCCGGCAGATAGAGACCGACCAGCTCGCGACGGCGCGCTTCGCCGGCCGTCTCCGAGACGAACTCATGCGCCGAGTTGACGCCATCGTCGGGAACCGGCATGACCCGCCAGCGGGGCGGCAGCGTCACGCCCCGCTGAGCGATTGCCGCGCGCGTCAGCGTCGCCGCATCGTCGGCAGAAACGGTGACGGTCACCCTTTCTGATCGGAGAACGGTGACGGTGATGGTGGTAACGAGTGCGGCCGCGCCGATGGCGAGCCAGGCAGTCTTTGCACGCGGCCTGAGCGTGGCGAGCGGCACGTTCTCTACGGGTGCGCGGCGCCCTTCCGCCGGTGGCGGCGTCCATGCCGCGTTCAAATCGGTGGGGGAGAGCTCCGTCCACCGCCCAACCTGCGCGCGGCGCCACAGCACGACCCACAGCGGAACCAGGGTCATCACGATCACCATCAGCTGCTGCAGCCACAGGCCCGGGGCGTGGGCCAGGAAGATCGGGAGCGCAAACCAGACGACATCGAACGTGAAGTGCAGGATGATCCCGGGGAGCAGGCCGAAATACACGTAGAGCAGGCCAAAGCCGATCGACGGCAGAATCAGTTCGACGGGACGCGCAAATGACGGCTGGTTCGGATACGGTGCGTGCCCCGCACCGAAGATGATTGCCTGCACGATGAAGCCGAGAACCAGGAAGAGCCGCCGCTGACCCAGTCGTTCGCCAATCAGCGCGGCGCCGGCAATCGGCACCGCGCGGAACAACGCCTCTTCCCAGAAACCGGCCTGGAACGAGTTGGCAATGGCCGAGAGCCAGGGTGCATACGTCGCGAGCACATCCGGATGGAGCAGCGCCTCCGAGGGCGACCACCACCCGAGCGTCCTCGTCGTGACCAGATACAGCAGCACGTCGTAGGCGAAGAACACGCTGACCAGGAGATAACCGCCAGTGGTGCGGCCGAGAATCTGCACGGACGCGCCCGGCTCTCTTCCCCACACGCGCCAGAACTGGGGATGATTCCCGAACGCCCTGCGGGTGAGTGTTTCGGCCGCCATGAACGACAGCGCAAAGAACACCGAGAAGCCCACGAGCCCGGCGACCGCGAGCGCGATCTGCTGACCGAGGAAGGTCGACCGCGGAAGCGCAGTGTCGTAGGTCATCCAGATCAGCGGTAACTCGTTGATCGCCGCGAGCATCTGCATCAGGCCTACCGCGCCGCCCCAGATCGCGGCCTGCTTCCAGAGCACCCACCGCTTTCGCAGCATGAAGAACAGGCCGACGCCGATGCCGCCGAGCACGTAGATGAGGGCCATGCCGACAACCGAGCCGACGCCGATTGCCTCGTTCGCCGAACGCATGCTTTCGTACCGCCGGTTGAACGCCTCCGGGATCTTGATGAAGTGGGTGACCTCGGTGAGCCGATCGCCGGACACGACCAGCCGCAGCCGGTAGCGCCCCTCGTTCAGTGTGGGGGACGGCCGTTCGTAGGTCAGCGTGTGATCGATGCGCCCGCCCTGACGCCGCTCCTGTCCCTGCTCGACCAGGGCGTAGTGAGACAGATCGACTCGCCAGCGGGCCGCCGCCTCGCGCTCGGCGGTTTCGCGCGCAGCCGCGGCGTCGAGCGCTGCCCCCGGAGCATCCTCGCTCAGCTTCTCGACGAACCCGTACGGCTGGCCATCTGGCGTGAAGCGAATCGTGGTCTCGTTGGTCTCCCCTTCCTTGAACTGCCGCACGCGCCAGGTGTAAGCGGAGTAGAGCCTGCCGCGCATCATGTTCGTGAACGCCTCTTTGCCGCCGCCTTCGAGCTCGACGAACGTCTGCGCCTGTTCATCCAGGCCGAACGAGGCCGCCTGCCGGTAACCGGATGGTCCCCGCCGGTCGCGGGTCATCACGCTGCGCGCCTCCTCGAGCGCGCGATCGCGATCCATCGTGATGTCGAGGGCGACAATCGAGAACGCTTGCGGGAAATAGCGCACGCTGATGAACGCGGCCGCGATCGACACGAGCGCGAGCACGATCCAGAAGGCCGGACGCTTCACTGGGGTCTCCTTGGTTGTGTGCCGATTCTACACGCGCGTAAGATGGGTGCCCATGCCATCACAGTCATTCGAGCGTCATGCGCACCAGCCGACGATGACCCTGGTCGGAGGCTGGTTCCTCGGCGCCGCAATCACTGCGTTCGCGCTGCGTTGGTTCGACATTGGAGGACGGGTGACGATGGCGATTGGCCTGGGCGGTTTGGTCGCAGCCGTGGCGATCCTGTTGACCATCAGTCGCGTCTACACGACGGCGTTGCAGGATCGCATCATTCGGCTGGAGATGCGGGTACGGGGCATGACGCTGCTGACGCCGGAGCAGCAGCGGATGCTGGCGTCACTCGGAATGAAGGAAATCGCCGCGCTGCGCTTCGCCCCCGACACCGAGCTGCCGGCGCTTCTCGAGCGCGCGGCTCGCGAACGGCTGGCGCCCCTCAACATCAAACGCGCGATCCGGGAGTGGGTACCCGACCTCGATCGGACGTAGCGCCACCGAGCACGGGGGCGGCAATCGCCGCGAGATCGTCGTCGGCGTGTCCGGCGGCAATCACTTCGTCCATCCGCCGGGCAATCGCCGGCAGGGCGACGAGAGGTTTTCCGCCTGCCGCTTCGAGCATCAGCCGCACGTCCTTCCGAGCCATCGAAAGCGCGAAGCTCGGCGAGAAGTCGCCTCGCGCCATCCGCTGCCCACGCGCGAGCACCGGCGCAGCGAACGACCACTTCGAGAACACGGCGAGCGCATCGGGCGGATCGATCTGGTTAGCCGTCGCGATTGCGAGGATGTCGGCGAGTCCGCCGCTGATCGCGAACAGCATGGCGTTGCCGAACAACTTGTAGGACGCCGCCAGATCGGGGCGTTCGCCCAGATACCATGCCTCACCAGTCATCTGCTCGAGTGCCTGCCGGACCGCCTCGTAGTCCGGCCTGGGCGGCGGAGATCATCATGAGGCCGGCACCCTCACGCGCCATCTGGGGCGACATGAACACCGGCGCGTGCATGAAGCGGATACGGCGCTGACGTGCGCGCTCGAATCGCTGCTTCGTGCCGGCAGGGGATGTGGTCGAATGATCGATCACGATCGCGTCCGACCGCAGAGCCGGAGCAATCTGCTCGAGCACATCATCGACCGCGTTGTCGTCCTGGAGGACGAAGTGCACGCGCTCGGCCGCGGCAACGGCATCGCGCGGCGAGTTGGCGACGATCGCTCCATACGCCTCGAGCGCTCGAGCCTTCGCCGGCGTGCGGTTCCAGACGGTTATTGCGGTGCCTGACACGAGCGCGTGCTCGACCATGCCCGAGCCGAGCAGCCCGGTTCCAAGAAACGCGACACGATCCACACGCCACCTCCCAAAAGCAACATTCTATATAAGGTGTCGCTTTGACATGCGCCTCGACGCCTGCCGGCGATTTTCGTGTCGCTGCGCTGTTCCGGCGGCGGTGGTAGCGGTGTTTGATTACTTCTGGACGTCTGCGTGTTGAGGCGCTTCCATACCTGCAACCTTGACGATGGCCTTTTTCAGGGCGCCGCGGCCGGCAAGCGGCGCATGCGCGTCCTCCGGAAAGAAGATCGCGAAGTGCCCGGCAGGAACGGTGACCCAGGTGCGAGGTAGGTCGCTGAAGAACTGGATGTCCCTGGAGAGATCGAATCCGCCTGCCGCCTGGCGGCATTCGTTCAGAGACATCCAGCCAATCTCTTCGCAGCCGTCGATCGTGAACTGGATGTCGAGGTAACGGCGGTGGGCCTCGAGGCGCGTCCCCTCCCGGCCACGGCCTTCAGTGTGATCGACCAAGACGTAGATCCGGTCGCCATCGATCTCGTGTCGTCCGGGCTGGAGCGTAGTCCAGTCGCTGTTCGCCAGCAGGTCGAACGCGCGAGCGAAGGCGGGGTGCAGTGCGTGATACCGGCTGGATCGAGCGAGCGAGTCGAGGATCATGGTCGGGTCGAACTACTCCGCCCACGTCTTCAGGAACTCGGCGTAGGGAATGAAAGCCGCGCGTTCGAAGGCCGCGTCGAACGTCATCCCGCTCCCAATGTTCGTCAGCAGGTTGTAGATGGCCGTGGGCCCCCCCAGGTCGATGACTTTCTGCGTAGCAAGCGCGCTTTCGACGTAAGCAACGCGGGCGTCAGAGCTCGAAAGTCCCTGGAACGATCGCTCCAGGCGCGGCAGTGGAATCAAAGGGGCGTCGGCGAGCGGCGCTCGATCGATGGCCGCTGTGCCGCGCTCGAAGAGCACCGCCAGTCCTTCGTTCAGCCACTGCGGTACGCCACGCGGCGCAAGCCCGTAAACAATCGCATGCGTGAGTTCGTGCGACAGGACGCGGTCGAGCTCCCGCCCGTCGATCTTGCCGCCGACCGGCACCCGAATTCGCCCATCGAAAAGGCCTCCCGCCCATCCGGGAGACTGGGTCACGTCGCGAAACTGTTCCTTCGAATACAGGATGACCGGCACGACGTCGCGCGGATATGCGCCCAGCGCGCCGCCGATTCTCCAGTAGGCCGCCTCGAGCATCTCCGCGACCCGGCTTCCGAGCGGCTGGTCT
Organism: uncultured Acidobacteriota bacterium; assembly: GCA_963755695.1. Taxonomy (GTDB): domain Bacteria; phylum Acidobacteriota; class Vicinamibacteria; order Vicinamibacterales; family 2-12-FULL-66-21; genus QHWT01. The sequence goes on from CAVWLB010000001.1 coordinate 614,420, forward strand.
GGCGGCCCTTCGAACATGATGGTGAAGTGGCTGGCGATCCGCTGCGAGAACCCGTCGTGCACGGCGGCTTCGCGGCGCCACGCCTCGAGCTTGACCGTCAGCTGCCGATCGGACGGCGCCGAGACGAGTGCTTGTTCGTACACCGCGATCGCTCCCTGCAGATCCGCCTCACGATAGAGAATCTCTCCGAGCAACAGCGACGCGGCCGTCAAGGAAGGCTGCAGCCGCAACGCTCCGGCGAGATCTTGTCGCGCTTCGTCCGTCTTCCCGCGCAAGTGCGCGGCGACGCCTGCGCCAAGCATGCCAATCGGGTTTCGGGCGTCGACACGCAGCGCTTCATCGAAGTCGTTCGCGGCTTCCTCCACGCGTCCAGCACGAAGCGCTTGCCAACCGGCATCTGTCCATTGAACGGCCGTGCGCGGACCGATCGCCTGTCCGGCGAGCGCGACGCTGAGCAGGGCAGCAGCCAACAGCACAGCAATAGTGTAACAGGCTCGAACGGGCTTCAGGCTTCGGGCTTCAGGCTTCAGGCTTCAGGAAACTCGCGGAGCCCGAAGGCTGAAGCCCGGCGCCTGAAGCCCGCCTGAAGCCTGAAGCCCGAAGCCCGAAGCCTTAGTCAGAGCAATTCATCTCGCAGGCGCCGGGGACGCCGGCGTCCCGGACGTGACGAGGCGGAAGGGGGAAGGACCAGCGCCTGCATCAGCCAATGCTCGACGTCCGCTCGAAAGTCGCTGCCGTCCGCAGGTTGACTGGATGTTACCGGTTCCTCTCGGGTGCCAGGAACATGGCGAATCGAGTCTTCCGCAGCCGTTCCTTCCAGGAGGTCGACGAAAACGTCGACCAGGAAGCCGCGATCGGTGATCGATGTGCGGACGCGATCGGGCGGGGTACTCGACATTTCGATTCCGAAGTGATGACCGCGAGATTCGGCGAGCAGCTCGAGAAAGAATCGATCCGCCTCGAGCGGATTGCTGCGCTTCGCGGAGGCGAGCACGCGCGTCTCGTCGCCGTCGGTGTCGCAATACAGCGTGATGCCGGATGGCAGCGCAATGACCCACGCCTCCCAGATTGCGCCGTCCCGGAACTCCATTCGCAAGACCGACCGGGCGCGCAACGCAGCCGCCTCGAACCGGCCTCCTTCGTCAGCGAGCGATTCGCGGATGATCTCGTCCAGCGGCAACGGCTCGTGCGGGATGCGAAACGGCCACAGGTCCTCGTAGGATCGGAATTGCTTTGCCCAGCGTTCGAGCGCCTCCAGCACGCGCAGCCGCAGGTGGCGCTGGCCGATCGTCATGGCTGCCTAGGCGGATGATCGATGCGCAGCAACCGCCGCCACCGCCCGCAACAGCGCCTCCGGATCCACCGGCTTCGAGATGTGACGATCGTAACCGGCGGCGATTGCCCGGTCGCGATCGTCCTCTCGCGCGTAGGCGGTGACCGCGACGGCCGGCAGCCGCGGCCGATCGTGCGCATCATCGGCCTGCCGGATCGATCGAATCAGCTCGTAGCCGTCCTCGCGTGGCATCGCGATGTCCGAGACGAGCACGTCGGGGCGTTGTTCCGCGATCGCCTCCCTGGCCTCGTCAGCGGAGGACGCCTCGAAGACCTGCGCCCCCGCGTTGGCGAGCATCGTCCGCAGCAGCGTACGGGCCTCCTCCTGGTCGTCGACGACGAGCACGCGAACCGTCGCGAGTTCCGGCGAGATCAAGTCGCCCGCCGGGCTGGTGGACGAGGCGAACTCGCTGCTCTTGCGGACGGGCAAGACGACGGTAAACGTCGCGCCGTACGACTCGCCGCCACTCTCGGCCCGGATCGTCCCACCGTGAAGCTCGACCAGGTGCCGGGCGATCGCGAGGCCCAGCCCGAGACCGCCGTGGGCGCGGGTCGTCGTGCTGTCCCCCTGGCGGAATCGGTCGAACACGAACGGCAGGAACTCCGACGGGATCCCGACGCCGGTGTCCGATACCACGACTTCAATCGTCGCACCGGCACGGCGTGCGACGACGTCGATGCGACCGCCGGGTGGAGTGAACTTCAACGCGTTCGACAGCAGGTTGCCGACGACTTGCTGAAGGCGCGCGGGGTCGCCGGTGACCGGGACGAGATCGGGCGCGGTGCGAAGGGTGAGGGTTACGTCCTTGGCGCGCGCCAGTGGTCCGAACGAGTCCACCGCGGTTCGGATGATCTCGCTGACGTCAGTTTGCAGGAACTCGATGCGAAGCTTGCCGCTGACCACCCGGGAGGTGTCGAGGAGGTCGTCGACCAGTTGCGCCTGCGCCCGAGCGTTCCGCTCGATGGCTTCGAGCGCGCGCGCAGTCTGATCGGGATTCGACATCGCGCGGCGGAGGATCTGCGTCCATCCCAGAACCGCATTGAGGGGCGTGCGCAGCTCGTGCGAGACGGTGCTGAGGAACTCGTCCTTCAGCTGGTTCGACTCCTGCAGTTCTCGATACAGGCGTGCGTTGTCGAGGGCAATCCCGGCGCGATCCGCAAGCTCCCGCGCGACGGCGAGGTCCTGATCCGAGTAGTGCCGCGAGGGATCGGTGCTGACAAAGGTCATCGCGCCGAGCGTCTGGCCGCGCGCGACCAGCGGCAGCACCATGAGCGAGGTCGGCGCGATCGACTGGATCAGTCTTCCGTGTTCCTCCGACTGGACGTGACCTTCGAAGTCGTTGGGCGAACAGGTCGGAAGCAGGGTCGCACCGCCGCGAATCGCAACCGCGACCGGATGCTGGCTGCCAAGTGATATCGGGAACCGCGCGCGTGCGGTCACGACCGTCGCATCGTGCTTGAGGTTTGCCGCGGCGACGCTCCCCAACCGCAGCTGGCCGTGCTCGAGCAGATCGACGACACAGAGATCCGCGAGAAACGGCACGGCGAGGTTGGACAGCGTATCGATCGTGCTGCCGTAGTCGAGCGACGATGAGAGGCTGGACGCGGCGCGGGCGAGGAAGCGGGTGTACTCTTCATGGCGCCGGCGATCCGTGATGTTGCGCACCAGAATCACCACCGCGTCCCGGCCGGTCACCGACATGCGGGCCTCGAAATGGTGCTCTCTTCCGCGGAGTACCTGCCGGTATTCGAACGGCGGGACGTTCTCGCCGCGAATCGCCGCGCCGACCCGTTCGAGCGTTGCGGTAGCGACGTCGGGCGGCAGCAGGTCCGACAGCTTGCGCCCGACGAGCACGGTCGGCGTCACCGCGCGTTCCCCATCCTTGGCCGATACGTGCTCGAGGATGCGCCCGTCGGCCGAGACCTTGTACATCAGGTCGGGAATAGCCCGCAGCAGGCCGCTCAACTCCACCGTGCGCTCGTCGACCCGCCGCTCGAGCGCCTCAGCGTGTCGGCGCAGCTCCGCGTCCTTGAGCGCAAGCGCGACGGCCATGGAATCGAACGTGCCGGCCAGCTGTCCGATCTCGTCGCGTCGCTCCATGCGGATACGTCGTTCCATGTCGCCGGCTGCCAGGGCCCGCGCCGCATCGCCGACCTGGCTGAGCGGACGCCACAGCCGACGGGCGGCGACGACCGCCAGGACCATCGCGATGAGCGCAGTTGCGACGGCCACGCCGAGGTTGCGTTGGCTTTGCACCCGCACCGCCGCGAAAGCGTTGCTCTCCGGGGTCGCGAGTCCATAGGTCCATCGGGTGCCCTCAATCGGCACCGATGTGATCTGCAGGCCTCCTTCCTGGAGCGCCGCCTCGATGTGCGGGCTCGCGGTGCGATCGTAGAGCCGCCAGCGGGATTGACTGACCAGTGCGTCTGCGCGGTCGGCTGCGTCGAGGAGACGCGCGGTATCGGGCCCGAACCGGGCTTCGGCAACGAGACGGTTGCGGGTGAACGGGAGCAAGGGCGCCAATGGATGGAACCGGCGCTCGGGTCGTGCCGGGCTGCTCAGCACGATCCCCTGCTCGTCCCAGATCAAGCCGAACTCGCCGAGGCCTCCGTAATCGCTATCGGCGGCGACCAGCCGATCGAGCTCGTCGAGCGACACACGTCCGACCGCAGCGCCAAGAACCCGTCCATCATCGTCGCGAACTGGCGCCGAGACGTGCACGTGAACCGCGTTGTCGTCGGGAACGAACCGCGGGTCGTGGACGCGGGTCTGCCCGGCGATCGCCGACAGAAAGTAGGGAGAGGTGATCCGGCTGGTGCCGACGCGCGCAGGATCGGTTGAGGCCACGATTGTCCCGTCGTGGTCCAGCACCTGGAGAAGCTCCATTTCCTTCGTATTCCGGATGCTGCTCAGCGTCACATCCAGCCGGTGCAAGGGGGACGGATCGTCGGGGTGCAGCAGGACTTCACCGGTCAAGGGGGTCTGGGCGACGATCGTGACGTCGCTGACGATATCGCGCAGATAGCGCGTAATCAGCCGGCCGGTGTTGTCGGCTTCCTGCAGGTTACGGGTGTGTGCCTGCGAGACGAACGAGCGTCGCGCCGCCGACTCGTTGAAGATCGTCACGACGACGATCGGCAGGATCGACAAGGCGACGATCAGCGCAGCCAGTTTCCACGCCCAGGGCCAGTCGTGCCAGCGGTCGAGGACTCTCACTGGCGTTGTACCGATTGGCGGGGAAGCCGCACGAGATTGAAAGCGTAGTCGGGAACCAGCCCTTCGGCATCTTCATGCGGCAGACCACGGATGCCGTCGCGAAACACGGACACGCGGACAGTTTCGTAGAGCGGTGCAATCGGAAGATCGGCCGCAAGAATCTCCTGCGCGCGGAGGTACGCGCTGGCGCGCGATGTCGGGTCGAGCTGCTGTCCGCCGGTTGCCAGCAGGCCGTCCAGGTCGGCGTTCGAATAGCCCATGATCTGCATCGATCCCGCTGACCCGAACCGCGCGACCAGCGAGTCGGGGTCCGGTCCCTGGTTTCCACTCAGGATGACGATATCGAAGTCGCGATCATTTTGCAGCCGTTCCAGATACTCGTAAGCAGCAATTGGTCTGGGGCGCACCTCAACGCCGATTGCTCCCAGTTGCTGGACGACTTCGGCGCCGAGCTCGCTCGGAGAGGCATCCGGCGGCCCCGGAAACGCGAACGTCACGGCCGGTGGTGACGGCAGAAGCCGGGTCACTTCGGCCCACAACGCCTTTGCCTTTACCGGATCGGGCTCGGGCGCCCTCGCCTTCGGGTTATAGGCCCATGCGACCGAAGGCGTGTAGAAGCCGACGGCGGGTGTTCCGATTCCGGAAAGCACGCCGTCGATGATGCGGCGGCGATCGATCGCCAGATTGACCGCGCGTCTTGCGCGGAGATCGTTGAACGGCGCCCGGCGCATGTTGAATCCGAGATAGGTGCGTGCGTCGCTTGGCGAGGTACTTACGCGGATTCCTCCGGTTCGCGAGAGCTGCGGCACCATGCTGGCCGGCGCCCGTCCGACGAGATAATCCGTACGGCCGCCGGTCAACAACTCGATCCCGGCGGTCGTCGAAGGGGCAATCACGTACTCGAGTTCATCGACGTACGGTCCCTGCCCGAAATAGTCCGGGTTCTTCTCGAGTACGATCCGCCATCCTGGTTCCCACGATTTGAATCTGAACGGACCGGATCCGATCGGGTGCATGTTTGCCGGATTGCTTCGCCAGGCGCCGTTCCCGTACACGTGCGCCGGCAGGATCGACGTGCCATACCAGCCAAGCGTGGGGATGAACGCGGCCCAGGGTGTGGTCAGCGTGATCACGACGGTCGATGCGTCCGGAGCGCGCACGCTCGCGAGGTGATGTCCCAGTTCGGCATTCGACGACTCGTCGATCCGCGCGAGCGTCGCGCGGACGTCCTCGGCGGTCAGTGGCTGACCGTCGTGGAAGCGGATGCCGCGACGTATATAGAAGGTGTAGGTGCGGCCGTCCCCGGACTGCTCCCAGCGTTCCGCGACGTCCGGCAGCACCCCGCCGTTGTCGGCGAGCGCGACCAGCTTGCTGAAAATGTTCTGACCGAGCAGCAGGGCGTACTCGTCCAGTGGCGCGACGTTGGGATTGAGCGAGCGGGGCTCGCCTGGCAAGCTGAGCCGTAACACGCCGTCACCTCCCTTCATCTCGCGGACGGGGGCCGTTTGATCCGCACAGGCACTCATCAGGAGCCAGCCCGTTAGGATCGTGCGCGCCAGTTTGAAAGGGAATTTCGACCGTTTCACCCGGCTGGGTTATATCACGCCCTCGACATCCGGTTGGTAAGGTCTTCAGCAGGCACCGATTTCGATCCCCACCATTGAAGTTTGAGAGCCCAGCACGCTTCGGCTGGGCTCCGAACTCGGCCTTTTTCAGGGTGATCGAGATCTAACCCGAGAGCTCGACCAAGGCTGTGGTACCCTTTGAGGGACTCAGCCGTTGGCTCAGCCATTCCCTGCGAAATGACCTGGGAGGTTTGATGCAATCTGATTGGCGGCCCCGCAGGGCCGTACCCAGATTCACCGCCTACGCCCTTTGTGTGCTCGCGGTCTCCGCGGCGACGTGGCTCGAGTTGCTCATCGCAGGCTCCTCGGTCCGCGCCCTCTCACTGACCCCGTTTGGACTCTGCGTCGCGTTGAGCGTTTGGCTCGGCGGACTCGGACCAGGTCTTCTCGCGCTGATCCTCTCGACGATCTCGATCGATTACTTCATCATCGGCCCGCACGCGCTGTTCGAGTTTCAAGCGCCGGCGAACGCGTTCGTGCTGACCGCGTACCTCGCCTCGTGGGTTGCCTTCATTGCCATCGCCGAGCGCGTCAGTCGCCGTCATGCCCTCGATCGCCAGTCGCTTCGTACCGCCGAAGATGCCGCGCTCCAATCGAGCCGGGTCGCGCAATTGACGACGGCGTTGTCCCGGGCGCGCACGCAATCGGCGGCGATCGAAGCCGCGCTGCAGGAGCCGCTCCATGCGCTGCGCGCCGACGCCGGCGCGCTGCTGATCGTCGGCCGTGACGGCCGCGGCCTCGAGACCGCCAGAGCGGTGGGCTATCCGAGCAGCGGGCGGCTCGCGCCATCGGCCGGTGCGCTCCGCGCTCGCAACCCGGCCTCCGATGCGGTGGGCCGTGGCGCCCCCGTCATCCTCGAGTCGGCGGCAGCGTACGGCGCGGAGTACCGTGTGTCGCCGAGCGGCGGCGGACCGTCTGCGCCCGGCGCGCTCATCGCCGTCCCCTTGCTCGTCGGGAGCCGCGTCGTGGCGGTCGTGCAACTTGAGTTCCGCGCCCCGCGGGTCTTCAGCAAGGACGACCGTGAGTACATCGACGTGCTCGGTCCGCGTGCCGCGCAGGCGCTCGATCGCACGCTCGAATACGAGTCGGCGCTCCAGGCGCGCGCCGACGCCGAGGCCTTGCGCGAGCGGGCAGACCAGGAGCTTTCCGAACGTCAGAAGATCGAACGCGCGTTGCGCGCCAGCGAGACGCGCTATCGGACCCTGGCCGCGCGCACGAGCCGGCTGCACGGCCTGGCGGCGGCGTTGTCCGAGTCGGTGACCCTGCAGGCGGTCGCCCGCGCCGTCGTCCAGCACGGACGGAACGTGCTCGGCGCGGCGAGCGGAGATGTGCTGTTGCTTGCGGACGGCGGCTTCGCGGTGCTCTATTCGGATGTGCCGCGCGACTCAGCCTACACCGCGCGGATTCCGCTCGAGCCCGGACTGTGCGCAACCGACGTGGTCGAACGGCGCGAGCCGGTCTTCGTCGGGTCCTTCGACGAGTGGCAGGAACGCTACAGCCGCTCGGCCGCGATCGCCGCGGACGGCGGCTACGTCTCGTCGGCAACCCTGCCGCTCCTGGTCGACGGCGCACCGATCGGCGTGCTGGCCTTCCACTTCACCGCTCCGGTGAACTTCGATGATGAATATCGGGCGCTGCTGCGCTCGGTTGAACAGCATTGTTCTCAGGCGCTCGATCGGGCCCGGCTGTACGAAACGGCGCAGCAGGCGCGCGCCGACGCCGAAACAGCGAACCGGTTGAAGGACGAGTTCGTCTCGGTGGTGTCCCACGATCTCCGGACGCCGCTCAATGCCATCCTCGGCTGGACGTCCATGCTGCAGGACGGCTCGATCGACCCGTCGATGTCGAAACGCGCGCTGCAGACGATTCACGACAACGCGACGCGTCAGCTGAGGCTGGTCGAAGATCTTCTGGATCTCTCGAGGCTGCAATCGGGACGGATGGCGCTTAATATCGAGGATGTCGACTTGCGCGGGTTGTTGCGCGGGGTCATCGAATCGATCGTGCCGGTCGCGGCGGGCGGCAATCTGCAGCTGGACATCGAAACGATTCCCTCGCTCAAGCTGCGCGGTGATACGCGGCGCCTCGAGCAGGTCTTCTTCAACCTGCTGGGCAATGCCGTGAAATTCACGCCGGAGGGAGGGCGCGTGGCGCTCGGTGTCCGCGATCTCAATGGCGCAGTCGAGATTCGCGTCACCGATACCGGGGAAGGGATCGATCCAGAGTTCCTCCCGCATGTCTTCGACGCCTTCCGCCAGGCCGATGGGGACACGGCGCGCCGTCATGGCGGCGCTGGCCTCGGCCTGTCGATCGCTCGTGAGTTGATTGAAGCGCACAAGGGCTCCATCACGGCCGAGAGCTCCGGCGTCGGCCGCGGAGCATCGTTCATCGTGCGGCTGCCGACCGCCGGTCCGGGCCTGACCGCTGTCGCGGGCGCCACGATTCATTGAACCCATAGCGCAGAGCGCGTCGCACCTTCGAAGCGCAGTGCGCTCGAGCGCTGTAGCAGGAGGCAATCGGTGCAATACGTGGCGTGGCTGGCAATGACAATGGTCTGCGTGGCTGGAGCCGCTTCCCAGGGGCAGCGGCGGCCGCAGACCGGACCGGTGACCTTTGCAATCTTCGTCACCGATCCCGCAGGCGCCCCGGTTGGGGGCGTCTCGGTATCGGTCGACGGGCCCGTCGAGCGGCAGGCGACGACCGAAGCCGGTCGCATTGCCCTCGAGAACCTGCCGGCAGGTACCTATCATTTCACCTTTCAGCGCGAGGGCTTCTACCTCTCGGAGAAGGATGTCACCGCACGAGGGCGCGCGCCGGTCGACGTCAAGGTCACCATGACGCCGCGACCGAAGCCGGTCCCCGCGCTGCAACCGCCACCGCCCGAACCCGAGCCGGCACCGACTGCCGAAGCGGTGCTGCTCGACCTGCCCTCCTTCATCGAGAAGAATTACGTGGGACGCGCCGCCGGAAAGACGCTGTCGATCGCGTGCAGCGCTGGCGGCACCTCGTCGCTGATTCAAATCAACCAGCCAATCGCCGAACACTCGCATCCCGACGCCGATGAGTTCATCTATGTGATTGCCGGCGACGGCACCGCGCACGTGGGCGGGCGCGACGATCGCTTGCACGCCGGATTTCTTCTCGTGGTCCCGCGACGGACCCCGCATTCCTTCAGCGTCAGCGGCCGGAGTCCGCTGGTCATGCTCTCGACCCGCGCCGGAGAGAAGTGCGGCGCCTGACATCGCGCGATGGTCGCGATTCAGGCGTGAGCGCTCACCGCTTGCTTTCGAGATCCAGCTCGTTCAATGGTACGTCCCAGTGCGCGTCGAGGATCTCGAAGCGGCGCTGTTCTTCTTTCTGAAACTTCTCCTGGTCGGGGTACAGCCGCCGGATGATCTCCGCATCTTCCGAAGGTCCGGTCATGGCCGCGATGTCTCGATAGGTGATCGCGACGGCGAAGGTCCAGTCCGCGCGTCCGTCGCCGTGATAGGTCGGCACATACGTGCGGACGTCCTTGAGGCGACCGCTCTTCATCTGTTCCTTCAGGATCGGAAGGTGATTTCTCGCAAACAGCGAGACGAACTCGTCCTGGAAGCCCCACTTCACCCGATAGAGGTACCAGACGGTGCGCTCGGTCCGCGTGGACGCCTGCTGCGCGGGCGCCTGCGCGCCGAGTCGTACCGCACCCGGCGTCACGAACGCGCCGACCGAGCCGAGCGCGATCACCAACATGATCAGCGGCTTCTGCATTGTGGACTCCTGCGATCCGCCGGGTCTTCAGACCCGACGCTGTGCTCTTGTGAAAATGGCGAACCCCACGGCGTTGGCCAACAGGATCACCAGCGAGATCTTCCCCGCGAACGTGAGCCAGCTCGTAACCTGCACGATTGGCAGAATCGAGAGCACCACGAACAGCAGCGTGGTCAGGAACCCTGAGACGGCGCAGGCCTTCAGCCAGAGCGGCGCCGGCACACCGGCAAGTGGAATCGCGAACATCACGAGGTAGGTGACCGCATAGAAGATCCCCGAGGCGTTCCACAGGAGTTGAAACGCCTCCTGCTTGCCGACACCGATGAGCCCGGCGATGCTGAACGCGAGCGTCACCGCACCGACGAAGACGATGGAATTCACCGGCGTTTGATAGCGATCGTGCAGGCGCGTGAACCAGGTCGGCAGCAATCCGTCCCAGCCGGCGACCATCGGCAGGCGGGTGTTGCCAGCGAACATCACACTCGCCTGGGCGATGCGGATGCACAGCAGCACGAGAATCGTGACCGGCGCCACTGCCGCAGCCGGGCCGAGTGGTTTGAAGCCCGCGCTCAATACCTGTGGGATCGGTGCAATCAAGTCAATCTGCTCGAGTGGCACCAGGGCGAGCACGGAGCTCGTGCCCAGAATGAACATGATGCCGATGACTGGCGCCGCCAGCGCGACCGATCGCGCGATGGTGCGGGCCGGATTGCGGCATTCCCCCGCGTGAATCGCCACGTACTCGAAGCCGCCAAGCGCACCAAAGCCCATCTTCGCGGCGATGTTGAGGCTCAGGAGCGACATGACCGGCATCGCCGTCGCGAGCGGATTGAACGCTGGCAGCGTTCCATGCGCGACATTCAGCCAGGGGAGCGCCAGCAGCATCGCGAAGGTGGCCAGCATCAGCACGCCACCGGCCTTGTGCAGCCACTTGCCGACGCTCAAACCTCTGACCGTGACCAGCACCAGCGCGGCAACGATCACCATGTTGATCACGGTCACGAACCACTTGTTCGCGGTCAGCCATTCGCCTTCGGAACCGAGGATGTAGCGGAAGTACTGCGTGACCTGCAGGCCGGTCTCCGAGGTGTTCAGAATGGCAAACAACCAGAGGTTCCACGCGACCATGAATCCGGTCAGCTCGTTGAATCCAAGCTTGGCCCACTGGTAGAGGCCGCCTTCGAGCGGCATGGTGTGATTCAGATGGATGACGACGGCGGCAGAAGGAAGATAGAAGAACGCAATCGCCGCCAGCCAGAGGACGACGTGTGCGGGCCCCTGCTTTGCGGCAACGCCAACCCAGGGCAGACCGACGATGAACAGGACCTGCGTCAGCGTGAGATCGACGAGGCCGAGATCCTTGCGCAGAGCCGCGCTACGGTCCTCGATCGAAGCAGTCGCCGGCCGGGTTTCGCGGACGATGTCCAAGCGCGACCGAGCATACACCGACGGGCCGCTTTCGCGGCCGCGACCAGGGCGACCGGGCAGTCGCCAGCCTGCCGCGTATGTGGCCACCACGCAGCCGGGCACGCAGCTACTTGATTGCGAAGATTTCGAGGTCGCCTTCTCGCTGGACGACGTTGACCCCGACGTCGTTCGCGTGACGCTCGAGCGCGAGATCGACTCTGGCGTCGCCGACCGCGAGATTCGACAGGACCAGACGCTCGATGCTCAGTGGCAAGGATGCGCGCGTGAAGGTGATGCGTCGATGCACGGCATCGATCTCCATGCCGATTGCCGCCTGAAGCAACATGTAGACGGCGCCGGCCGCCCACGCCTGCGGCGCGCACGCGACCGGATACAGGGTCGGCCGTTCTTCGGAGCGGCGGTGAAACCCACACAGCAATTCCGGCAGCCGGTGCAGGTCCATCGCCTGGCTGAGGTCGAGCATCGCATCCAGCAGGCGCGTGGCGGCAGCGGTGAAGCCGTAGCGCGCGAGCCCGGCGGCCGCGATGGCGTTGTCGTGCGGCCAGATCGATCCGTTGTGGTACGACATCGGGTTGTACCGCGCCTCGCCCGACGACACCGTCCGCAGACCCCACCCGGCAAACGACGCATCGTCCATGAGCGTCGCCGCCATCCGGCGTGCGCGATCCTGCGAGTCGACTATGCCGGTGAAGAGACAGTGCGCGGGATTGGACGATCGCACGCGGCACGGCCGCTTGTCGCCGTCGAGCGCGAGCGCGTATGTATCGAGGTCTTCACACCAGAAGGCATTCTCGAAGCGCTCCCGGAGGTGGTCGGCCCGCGCGTGCCAGTCGCTCGCGGCAGTGTCGTTCCGCGATTCGGCGAGCTCCGCTGCGCCGCGCCAGGCGGCATAGGCGTAGCCCTGCACCTCGCAGAGGGCAATCGGCGCCTGCGCGAGACGGCCGTCCGCATGAAACACCGAGTCGGCCGAGTCCTTCCACCCCTGTTGCACCAGACCGTTGGCGCTGTGGCGGGCATATTCGAGGAAGCCGTCGCGGTCGGAGTCGCCGTCCCGCTCCATCCAGGTCAGCGCGGCGAGCAGATGTGGCCAGAGACGATCGATGAAGGGGCGATCGCCCGTCCGACGATAGTAGGCCGCGGCAAGGGCGATGAACAGCGGCGTCGAATCGATGCTTCCGTAATAGCGTCCGAAGGGCACCTCCCCGAGCGCCGGCATTTCTCCCTGACGCATCTCGTGGAGAATCTTTCCCGGCTCGGCGTCCTGCGCGTCGGAGCGGATCGTCGCCTGGGTGGTGGCCAGGAACGACAATACCCCGCGCGCGATCGCCGGATTCACCCACAGCAGCTCGAACGCGGTGATCAGACCGTCGCGGCCGAACGGCGTGCTGAACCACGGAATGCCGGCATAGGGGTACAACCCGTGCGGCGTTTCCGTGATCATCATCTCGAGGTCCGCCGCCGATCGTTTCAGCCATCGATTCAGCGACTCGTTGGACGATCTTGCGATGGCGGCGCGATCGGTCCGCTCGCTGAAGCGCCTGCGAGCGAGCTCAAGGGTCCTGCCGAAATCGGGGACCTCGGCAAGGGCTTCGTTGTCCTCGCAGGTCACCGCGATCTGGATTTCGAGCAGCGCGCGCGGGTCGAGCCTGAACCGGAACATCGCGCGCCCGGGGTCAATCGCGTCGGGTGTCCGGCTCCAGTGAAGGCGGGTCCGCCGTTCGACGTTGTCGAGCCCGACGTATCCCAGGACATAGTCCTCGCCCCGCCGATCGGGCAGGCGCGAACCTCGCCGCACCCGCCGCGTGCCCCGCACCTCGAAGACATCTGCGAAGTCGGCGTCGAACCGGACCAGCAGCGACATCTCGATCGCTTGCGTGCTGTGATTGCAGAGGCGGATCACGTCGATGCTGTTCCCGTCGCCGAGGATTCGGGAGCGAAAAATGTGGACCTCGCCGTGAGGGAGAACCAGGCGGTTGTCCCGGCGGACATCGACGTTGGTCAGGTCGCCGACGAACACGATGTTGTCATCGCTGACCGTCGAGCTGAGAAGGAGCGGACGGCGACCCGCGAGCAGCACCTCGAACGTCGACAGGAACCGGGTGCCGTGATGATAGAGCCCGTGCTCGCCTCCCTCGGCCGCAACCACGTCGCCGTGCTGATCGAACACCGCGAAGGTGTCGCCGTGCTTCAACACCCGCGGCGGGCTGATCGTGCGCTGGGTGTCGGCGGCAATCGTAAACTCGTCTTCGAGCTGCAGGATTTCTTGCATCGGACCGCTCAGAGCGCGACTGTCTTCGCGCATGCTCAAGTGCGGCGGCTACCGCACGTCCTCGAGTGCGGCGGTCGCCGCACGTTCTTCAATCGCGCGAGCGTAGGTGGCGACGTGTTGTTCGGCCATGCGGCGGGACGTGAAATGTCGTTCGAACGTGTAGCGGCAGGCGCGCCGGTCGATCGTAGCCACCCGGCTGGTCGCCTCGATGGCTTCTTCGACGGTGTCGACGATGAAGCCGGTGACCCCGGGTTCGATGACTTCATCTACCGAGCCGCCGCGAAACGCGACGATCGGGGTACCACAGGCCATCGCTTCGATCATGACGAGTCCGAAGGGTTCCGGCCAGTCGATGGGGAAGAGCAGTGCCCGGGCTCCGCCGAGGAACTGGTTCTTGTCTGCTTCTCCAATCTCGCCGATGTAGTCGACCAGCGGGTGGTCGAGCAGCGGCCGGATTTCCCGTGCGAAATACTCGGCGTCGGCGCGATCGACCTTGGCCGCGATCTTCAGCGGCCAGCCGAGCGCGGTGGCAATGGCAATGGCGCGGTCGACGCGTTTCTCGGGCGAGATCCGCCCGAGGAACGCCAGATAGGAATTGGGCCCCGGATGAAACCGCAGCGACCTTTCGGGAAGCCCGTGGGGTATGGTGGCAATCCAGCGTGCGTTCGGAAGCGGCGTCCGCTGGGCGTCGGAAATCGAGATGACCGGCATGTCCGAGTACTCAGCGTAGAGCGGTACGAGCTCCGGCAGATCCAGCCGGCCGTGCAGTGTCGTGACCTGCGCGACGGCCAGCCGTCGCATGAGAGGAAAGTGGATGAAGCCGATGTGAAAATGAATGATGTCGAAGAGCTCTGCATGTGCGGCGACCATTTCGGTCATCAACACGTGCCAGGCAAGATGGTCCCGGCAGTCAGGGTCCAGACGCAGGGCCCGCGGAGACATCGGCACGAGCGTGGCGCTGGTGCGAGAATCACCGCTTGCGAAGAGCGTGACGTCGTGCCCCTGCGCGACGAGCTCGTCGGTCAGGTAGGCGACGACACGCTCCGTGCCGCCATATAGAGCGGGCGGCACGCTTTCGAAGAGTGGTGCAACTTCGGCGATCCGCATGTCCGGGGTCGCGACCTACTTGATCGCCGGCGCCGAGCACGAGCCAGTTGACGGAGTGATCGACGTGATCGTGAGCTCCGGCGTGTTGGCCGCCGTCAGCTCGCCCGCGGGTGCCGTTCCGCTCGTTCCCACCGCGCCAGTCTCGGCTTTCGCATCGTCTGCATCCTTGAAGGTGCCGACGATCTCGACACGTTTGCCGACGTAGTTCTTGAGATCGCTCTCCTGCTTGCCGGCCAAGCGATAGACCTTACCGAAGTTGACGTCCGTACCGGATGTGCCGACGGGTTCGTTTGGCGTCCCAGTCGCCTCGGCCTCCGGCTTCTCGGTCGCGGTCGTCGAATCCTCAACCGTGGCTTGGGTCAGGACGAACTCGTCGCCCGATCCAGCGCCCGTGGTTGCGGTTCCAACCGCTCCGCGCTTCAGCACGCTCGACTCGTTTAAGATGCATCCGGTGACGGTGATCCGCGAGGTCGTCGTGTCTTTCTGCTGGTCGCTCGTCTCGGTCGGCGATGCAGTAGGCGGCGGCGAGTTTTGTTGCGCGGGGGCCTGCGCCCAAACAACGAGGCTGAATACGCAGCCCGCAGCAAGAGAGCTCGACAGTAACCTGGGACCCATGAGTCACCTCCTATGACACGCCCGGCGGTATCTACACGGCCGCGCTCGCCACAAGGAAAAAAATACAGAAAAAGTCCTCGTGGTGCGAAGACGCGGCGTGGTCTCCCAGGTGTAGTGCAACTTGCACGCCGGATCGGACGTGACGTCGAGCGACGCGCGAGATTCAGAGATCAATAGAGATCAATAAGGACGTCACTTGCGGGCCGCTCGCGCACGGTTGGTCCCCACGCTTGTCGCCAGATTTCGATCGCCAGGATTCGATCGATATCGGGCTTGTTGAAGAAGTGACGGTCGATCGACAGATGCTGGCTGCGATGCGCACGGAGCGCGGCGATGCGGCGCTCGCACCACGCGGAGACGTCGATCACGAAGTCGGCGCCCGGTTGTTCTTCGAGGCGGTCGGAGAGCGTGGCATTCCAGGGCGCGACCGGGGGCGTCCATAGCAGCCGCCGTACGGCATGTGGCGGCCCGGCGTGGCGGTGCCATCGCGGATCGGCGGCCGCGGCAATGGCGTCGCTCGCGAACCGGCTGATCGCCACGTGATCGGGATGCACGTTGAATCCGTTGGGATCGAACGTGATCACGACCGCAGGCCTGGTGTTCCGGATGTGCGCGACCAGCTCGCCACGTATCTGATCTGGCGGGGCATGCGCGAGGTCACCATCGGCGTAGTTGAGCAGGTACAACTCGTCGAATCCGATGATCGCCGCGGCATCGCGCAATTCAGCGGCACGGCAGGTGGCAAGATCGCGCGGATCGCAGACGGGAGGATCGCCCACCTTGCCGCGCTCGCCGAGCGTTGCCGTCACGAGAATGCTGCGCGCCCCCGCGGCCGCGCACTGCATCACGGTTCCCGCTCCGGAGAAGCTCTCGTCGTCTGGATGCGCAAGGATGAAGAGAAGCGTCAGTCGCTCGGAATGTGCGTGCACGTCATTGAACCGTGTTGATCAAAATGCGCGGTTGCGCCGGGAAGAGGGGGAGAATGGGGTCAGACCCCGATTTTTCAGAACAATGCAAAATCGGGGTCTGACCCCAAGGGTTCGACCCGACCGATGACGCGCTACTTGCTTTCGGTGGTTGTCTTCTTTCGCGGATCGTCGCTCGGGTTGACGTACGTGATCGCGAACGGGCCCATCCCGTGGATCTGGATGATCGTGGCCTCCTTGGCCATCGCGTAATGATGCATCTGCCGCGGCATGCGAACGAAGTCGCCGGGGGCGAGAGCGTTCATCGATCCTTCCTCGAACTTGTCGCCTGTGCCGACGGCAAACGAACCGGAGATGACGGTCAGATTTTCGTCGGTAGGATGCCAGTGCGGCGGGACGCGATAGCCGGCGGGGAACTTCGCGCGCATCACGAATGGACCCGGCTTCGTCGGATCTCCGTCGACGACCGCAGCTTCCGCTCCCGGAGGGAGCGACGGCGGCGCCGGGCCCCACTTCAAGTCGGCCGAGGTGACCGGCGCGTGTTTGGCGGGGGGTTTTGGCGCCGGTTTCTCTTTCTGGGCTGTCTGTGCGGCAAGGCCTGTGACCAGCGCGGCCACGAAAACGAGACTCACACTTGTACGTACTCGCGTCATCGCAGTCTCCTCGTGAGGTGACAAGATGGCGCGGGATTATATAGCGCCTGCGCTACGCGGCGTCGCTGGAATCGTCCTGCGGTGCGCTTGCCTCAGCCGGCGGGCACGCTGCCAGATGACGGGCAATGTGACACCGCTCCCACCACACCGCCGCCGAATAGATGATGGCATTGACCGCAAGATGCGGCTGCCGGCGTTTCAACCACGCGGCGGCGTTGTAAGCCGCGCAGACAGAAACCGTTACCAGGAGAACACCGTGCACCGCGGCCTTCAGCGGTTCGCACCGTCCTGAATCCAGCATCTCGGATACGGGCTCGAACGCGCCCGCCGCACGCTCCACGGAAACCCCCCGCCGGCCGCTCGCCATGGCTCCTCCCCGGAGATCGGTCCAACTCCATCCGGCGGAGACGGCAGTGCAAGTGTTGAGCCATTATTGGGGCATTTGATCAAGTGTGTAGACTTCGCGGAATGTTCAGGAAATGTCCCCCACTGGGGCATGAGTCGGAAGCTTTTCGTCTCCAGGTTGCCCTTTAGATGAAGCAGCTTCAACATCTTGAATCGCGGCGGCAGAACCCGAGAACCCGAAAACCCGAGAACCCGAGAACCCGCCTAGGCCTCCGCGACGATCCGGTCGCGAAGCACACGTCGCAGGATCTTTCCCGACGGCGACTTCGGGATGGCGTCGATGAAGTCCAGCCGACGGATTTTCTTGTAAGGGGCGACGCGTCCGGCGACGAACGCCATCAACTCGTCGGCGGTCGCGGGCGCCTTGAGGACGACGAAGGCGCGCGGGAATCTCTCCGGCGTCCTCGTCCTTTTGCGGGACGACGGCCGCGTCGGCAACGGCAGGATGCGACAGCAGCACGCTCTCGAGCTCCGCCGGCGCGATCTGCATGCCCTTGTATTTGATCAACTCCTTCAGGCGATCGACGATGAAGAAGTGGCCGTCTGCGTCGGCGTGTCCGATGTCGCCGGTATGCAGCCATCCCTCGACGTCGAGCGTCGCGCGCGTCGCATCGGGACGATTCAGATAGCCGAGCATGACCTGCGGACCGCGGATCCAGAGTCTCGCCGTCCTGCCCGGACTCGAGGTCATTTCCGGTCGTCGGATCCACGACCCGGCACTCGGTGTTTGCGACCGGCAGGCCGACCGAACCCGGCTTGGTCCGATGGGATTGTTCGGGACGTCGTGTGCGTGGCCGGGCTCGCTTCGGTCATGCCGTAGCCCTGCTGCAGGAAGCAGCCGACGCGCGCCGTACACTGGCGGATCACGTCGGCGCCGAGCGGCGCCGCGCCGGAGAACAGTTTCCTGATCGACGAGAAGTCGCGGCCGTCTACGCCGGGACTCTTCGCGAGCGCAAGGACGATCGGCGGTACGACGTGGAGGACGGTCGCGCGGTAGCGCTCGACGGCTCGAGATAGCGGTCGAGATCGAAGCGCGGCATCACGACGAGCGTGGCGCCCGACCACAGGCCGAGCAGCATGATCACGACGAGGCCGTAGATGTGGAAGAAGGGCAGGAAGCACACGAGCGTATCCTCGCCATCGCGAAGGTGCCCCGCCGCGTCGAGCTGCAACACGTTTGCGACGAGGTTGCGATGCGACAGCATCACGCCCTTGGGAAGTCCGGTCGTGCCGCTCGAGTATGGAAGCGCGACGATGTCATGGGGATCAATCGAGACCGATGGTGGTGCGGCAGCCTGCGCAGTCAGCTCGTCGAATGGCGTCGCGCCAGGCATGGTGCCGAAAGAGAAGATGTGTTCGGGCTTGGTTTGCGCGGCGGCGGTGAGGGCCGCTTCCTGAACCGCGGGTGAGGTGAACAGGACCCGCGGACGGCAGTCGTTCAGCTGCCTGACCAGATCCTCCCGCGTATTCATCGCGCTTGCCGTCGTCACGATCGCGCCAAGCCGGGCGACGGCGAGGACGGCAATCGCGTACTCCGGAGTGTTGGGGCTGAAGATGGCGCAGACGTCACCCTTTCCGAGCCCGAGCCCCGCCAGTGAGGCGGCCGCACGATCGACCAGGTCGGGAAGCTGTGCGTAGGTGATGGTGCGTCCGTCGGTGCTGTCGACCAGCGCCGCCCGATTGCCCCGTTCGCGCGCGCGCGCGAGCACGAACTCCGCCAACGGAGTCGACGGAATCTCGAGCGCCGGATGGGAACTCCGGTAGATCGTCACGTTCGCGGTGCCGCGGATTCTACACCAGGATCAGAACAAATCGCCGGCCGTCAGCGTCACCGGGGATCTTCACGCCGATCGTTCCTGCTCCGCCATGACGCCACGCGCTCGCGATCCGACGCGAGCGCCATTTATGTCCGCAGTTGCCTCGAAGCCGGAGTTGTCATAGCGTTCGCACCCGAGAAAGTGGAGGTGCTGCCTATGTCGCCCGACGATACCCCCAAGACGGCCGACCAATTCTTCAAGTTCGCCAAGAATCAGCAATCCGAGATGGTCGACCTCAAGTTCGTCGACATGCTCGGGAGTTGGCAGCACTGTTCGTTTCCCATCGACGCGCTCGATGAGGGAACGTTCGAGGAGGGCCTCGGGTTCGACGGGTCGTCGATTCGAGGGTGGATGGGGATCCACGAGTCCGACATGATGGCGCTTCCCGATCCGACGACCGCGCGCATCGATCCATTCTTCGCGCAGCCCACGGTCAGCGTGATCGCCAACGTGGTCGATCCGATCACCCGCCAGGAGTTCACCCGCGATCCCCGACATGTCGCGCGCAAGGCAGAGGCCTACCTGAAGGAGACCGGCATTGCCGACACCTGCTATGTCGGTCCCGAACCGGAGTTCTTCATCTTCGACGAGGTGCGCTACGAGCAGAATCAGCACAAGGGCTACTACGAGATCGACTCGGTTGAAGGCGCGTGGAATACCGGGCGGATCGAGGAGCCGAATCTCGGGTACAAGCCAAGCTTCAAGGGCGGCTATTTTCCGGTGAGTCCCACCGACACCTTTCACGATCTCCGCGGCGAGATGGTGAACGAGATGCGCAAGATCGGGATCGTGGTCGAAGCGCACCACCACGAAGTGGCAACCGCCGGGCAGAGCGAAATCGACATGAGGTTCCAGCCGCTCCTGAAGATGGCGGACCAATTCATGTGGTACAAGTACATTTGCAAGAACGTCGCGAAGCGTCACGGCAAGACCGTCACGTTCATGCCCAAGCCGGTGTTCGAGGACAACGGCAGCGGCATGCACACGCACGTCTCGCTCTGGAATGGCGGCACGCCGCTCTTTGCCGGCGACAGTTACGCCGGACTCAGCCAGACCGGTTTGTTTGCCGCCGGCGGACTTCTCAAACACGCACCCGCGATCCTCGCGTTCGCGGCGCCGACCACCAACTCTTACCGTCGCCTGGTGCCGGGCTTCGAAGCGCCGGTCAACCTCGCGCTTTCGGCGCGCAATCGCTCGGCTGCGATCCGGATTCCGATGTATTCCAAGAGCCCCAAGGCCAAGCGTCTCGAATTCCGCTGTCCGGATCCGAGCTGCAACGGATACCTGGCCTGGTCGGCGATGCTGATGGCGATGGTCGATGGCATCCAGAACAAGATCGATCCCGGCGCCCCGCTGGATCGCGACATCTACGAGATGACACGCGAAGAGATGAAGCACATGGGGATTCGGACGACCCCCGGTTCGCTGGAAGAGGCGATCGGCGCGCTCGAGCAGGACAACGCCTTCCTGTTGAAAGGCGACGTCTTCACCACGGATCTCATCGAAACCTGGCTGACGTGGAAGCGGGATCGGGAACTCGATCCGATGCGCATGCGGCCGCACCCGCACGAGTTCTACCTGTATTACGACAACTGATCGTCGTTTGCGGTTCGCGGTTCGCGGTGTGCGTTCGCACCGCCAACCGCCAACCGCTGCTGGGAACTGCCAACTGCCAACCTGACGGGTCCCAACCGCCGCCTGGCAACCGCTCTGTCAATGGCCTCTCTCCCACAATAGCGCCAGTTGACAATGTGACAGTGACTGTCATATAACGCTGGATGTGCCGGATGATTCGCGCTACGCGATAGGCGATCTCGCGGACCTCGGTGGCGTGTCGCGCCGGACCGTGCGCTACTACGTCCAGGAAGGACTGCTCCCCGAACCTTATGGGGTCGGCCGCGGCAACCATTACGGTCGTGAACACCTCGATCAGCTGCTGAAGGTGAAGTCCCTGCAGGAGGGCGGGCGGACCCTGGAGGAGATTCGCCAGGCGCTCCATGATCAATCCCGGCCGAGTGAACTCAGATTGCCGGAGCCGGCCCTCGAACGGACGGTGTGGCGCCGGATCACCCTCGCGCCGGGTGTGGAATTGAGTGTTGCCAGCGACGTGCGCCTGCCGCTTCCTGGAAAGCTGGCGGAACTCGCCGCGTGGTGCCGGATACATTTTCCCGGGACTGCCAGAGAAGAGGACAACGATGCCTGAACCACTCACCCTTCCTCGCGCCGGCCTGTTCACGACCGAGCGTGCGCCGGTTCCGCTCGACGGCGTGGCCATCGACGCCGAGATCTCGACCTTCTGCGCGCGCGTCGTTGTCACCCAGCGGTTCATCAATCGCGAAACCAAGTCAATCGAAGCGGTCTACGTGTTCCCCCTCGATGAGGGGGCTGCGGTGTGCGGATTCGAAGCGATCATCGACGGCACGCTCGTCGTCGGCGAGGTGAAGGATAGGGAAGAAGCATTCGACCTGTACGACCAGGCCATGGAGGATGGCCATGGAGCCTATCTGCTGGACGAAGAACGGCCGGACGTCTTCCAGGCGAGCGTCGGGAATCTGCCACCCGGAAAGGAAGTCTTGCTGAGGCTTACTTACGTGACCGAGCTCACGGTCGAACGCGACAGCATCCGGTTCTCGATTCCAACGACCGTCTCGCCACGTTACGCGCCGGCAGAGGATCACCGCGGGTTCGGTCGGTCCGATGCGCAGACGCTCAGTCCACCGTTGGCATGGCGGGTGCCCTATGGGCTCAGTCTTTCCGTCAAGGTCGCGATGGCTGGCGCAATCACGCGCCTCGAGTCGCCGTCGCATCCGGTTGCCGTCTCAATCCACGGTCAGGACGCGACCGTGACGCTTGGCGCAGCGCGACGCGGCGCTGGATCGGGACTTCGTCCTGTCGATTTCGGCAGATGCCCTGGACGTTCCCCGGGCGTGGGTGGAGCGCGGCGAGGACGGCGAGGAATCGATCGCGGTCTCGTTCGTCCCCACGCTGGAGCAGGCAACGGCACCGGCTGAAATCACGTTCCTCGTCGGATCGATCCGGGTCGATGGCTGGGACATCCATCGAAGAGGTCCGCAACGCGCTTCAGCTATGTCTGCGCTCGATGATTCCGGGGTGCTACTTCAACATCTATGGATTCGGATCGACGTTCGAGTGGGCGTTCCCCCAGAGTCGGGCGTACGACGAGCAAAGCCTGGCCAAGGCAAGCGCACACGTATCTTCCCTCGACGCGAATCTGGGTGGAACCGAGATTCTGCCGGCATTGCGGGCAGTGCTGGAGCAGCCCCGGCATGGGACGCTGTCCCGACAGATCGTGATTCTGACCGATGGACAGGTGACCAACACCGACCCGGTTCTCGCGCTCGCGAAAGAACACTGCGCCGAGGCCCGCATATTCACCTTTGGCATTGGCGCTGGGGCCAGTCACCATCTGGTCAAAGGTCTTGCGCGGGCGGGTACCGGCCTCGCGGAGTTCATCTATCCCGGGGAGCGAATCGAGCCGAAGGTGGTTCGGCTGTTCGGTCGGCTGCTGTCTCCGGCGATGACCAATGTTCGAATCGACTGGAGTGGAGCTGACGTCGTGCAAGCGCCGTCTGCCGTTCCCCCGGTGTTTTCAGGCGGACGGCTGCTGTTGTATGGCCTCCTTAAGCAGGGAGGCGCGACGCCGGCGCGGGCCCGCCTCAGCGCGGAGGCTCCATCGGGGTCGAAGACGTGGGACGTCGAGATCGATACGCGGAAGGCCGTCACGGGGCGCACCGTCGCCACGCTAGCCGCCCGGTCACGGATTCGCGAACTGGAGGAGAGCCCGGAATGGACGAAGACCCGCGGCTCACGCCAGAAGGACCGCAAGCCTGACCCTGTCAGGCAGGAGATCATCGCGCTCAGCAAGCGCTACGGCCTCGCCTCCCGGGAGGCGTCCTATGTGGCCATAGAAAGGCGCGACACACCGGTCCATGGCGACATTCAGCTTCGTCGCGTGCCGGTGCAGCTGACCACCGGATGGGGAGGACTCGACGAGATGCTCTTCGCTCGCAAGATGCCCGATGCGTTCAGCCCTCAACTGCAGCAACCTGGATCGCCAGCCGCCGCCCTCCCGAGTAAGCCGGCCCGCATGTCCGTTGAAGGGCGAACGGTCTTTTTCTTCCTGGACGGGTCGGCCAAATCACCGGCGGTTCTTTCTGGCTGGGGGAAGTTCCAGAGCCTCAATAAGCCCAGTGAGCGGGTTCCGGCAACGGGGATGTACGCGCTGATCAGCCTGCAGCATGCCGATGGTTCCTGGGATCTCACCCAGCAATTCGCCGACGCCATCGGTCAGGACCTGCGCGACCTCGAGCAGGGTTTGCCCGGCCCCACGGGTGCCAGCGTCGAGGTGCGACAGGCCTGGGCTACCGCACTCGCTCTCGCATGGCTCGACCATGCCGTACTTGATGCAGAGCCCGAGTGGCGGATGTTGGCCGCCAAGGCGCAGAAGTGGCTGGACGGCTTGACGGCCGCGCCCGCCCCCGTGACCTCATGGAGGGACGCGGCAGCGAAATTTCTGCAAGCGCTGTAGAATGCGCGGTCGTGGATACGATCGCTGCTCCCTCGGTCGTCAGTCGACCCCCAACCCGCGACACGGCCGTCGCCGCCGTGTCGCGCGTCACCTCCATCGACGCGTTCCGCGGCTTCGTCATGTTCCTCATGCTTGCCGAGGCCATGCGGCTGTGGACGCTTCACCGCGCGTTTCCGGAGAGCCGGTTCTGGGCAATCGTCGCGTTCAACACCACGCACGTGCAGTGGCAGGGCTGCTCGCTGCACGACCTGATTCAGCCGGCGTTCTCCTTCCTGGTCGGCGCCGCGATGCCGTTTTCCATCGCGCAGCCGCAGCGCCAAAGGACAGACCTTCGGTCGCATGCTCGCGCACGCCGTGTGGCGCAGCGCGCTGCTGATCTTTCTCGGCATCTTTCTCCGCTCGCTCGAAAGCACGACCACCTACTGGACATTTGAAGACACGCTGACGCAGATCGGCCTCGGCTACACCTTCCTGTTCTTGCTGGCATTCGCGCCGCTCCGCAGCCAGGCCGTGGTGTTCACAGTGATTTTGGTCGGCTTCTGGACGGCGTTCGCGCTGTATCCCGCGCCGGGCCCGGCCTTCGACTACGCACGCGTCGGCGTTCCGGCCGACTGGCCGCACCTCTACACCGGCTTCCTCTCGCACTTCAACAAGAACTCGAATCTCTCGTGGGCCTTCGACACCTGGTTCCTGAACCTGTTTCCTCGCGAGAGCCCATTCGTGTTCAACGAGGGCGGATGGTCGACCCTGAGCTTCATTCCCACGCTCGCGACGATGATGCTTGGATTGTGGTGCGGCGCATGGCTGAAGTCGGCGCGAACGACCGTAGAGAAATTCAAGGGCCTGGTTGCTGCCGGCGTGGCGCTCACACTTGGCGGCCTCATCTTCCAGTGGCTGCACATCTGCCCGATCGTGAAGCGGATCTGGACCTCGTCGTACACCCTTTATAGCGGCGGCCTCGTCATCCTGATCCTGGCCGCGTTCTATGCCGCGATCGAGCTGCGGGGCTGGAAGCGCTGGTTCTTCCCGTTGCTCGTCATCGGCGCCAACTCGATTGCCGTCTACGTCATGAGCTGGACGATGGAGCATTTCGTGACGGACGCGCTGATGCGACACGTGGGCCTGCCGGCGTTCTCGTGGCTGGGTCCGCCGTTCGTTCCGGTGCTGCGCGGCGCGGCGGTGGTCCTGGTGTTCTGGCTGATTCTGTACTGGATGTACCGCCGGAAGATCTTCGTGCGTATCTGACCGCGGATGCGACGTCCAGGACGCGCACCACCCGAAAGGCGCCGCCAGGCGGCGCCCTTACCATCCCAACATTCGAGGTCACGATGCGTTCTGACCGGACAACATGGTTCGCGCTGGCGGCCGCACTCGCGCTGTGCGCCGCGCTTCCGATCGCCCAAACCCAGCGTCCGGCGAACGCGCCCGGGCTGCCCAGCGAGACACCCGCGCAGTTCACGCCGGTCACCGACAGCTTCGACTACGTGAAGCGCGACGTGATGATCCCGATGCGGGACGGGGTCGGGCTCCACACGATCATCCTCGTGCCGAAAGGCGCGCGGCACGCGCCGATCCTGCTGACGCGTACGCCATACGAAGCGAAGGCGCTGACCGGTCACGCAAACAGCGCCCACCTCGGACCGATTCTGTCCGGCTACGACAATGCCACCGACGTCATCGTCGAAGGTGGCTACATCCGCGCCGTCCAGGACGTGCGGGGCAAATACGGGTCGCAGGGGGATTACGTGATGAACCGGCCGCTGCGCGGGCCGCTGAATCCCACCACCGTCGATCACTCGACCGACACCTACGACACCATCGACTGGCTGGTGAAGAACGTCCCCGAGAGCAACGGCAAGGTTGGCATCCTCGGTATTTCCTACGACGGGTTCCTGCCGTTGATGGCGCTGGTCAATCCGCATCCGGCGCTCAAGGTTTCCGTCCCGATGAATCCGATGGTCGACGGCTGGATGGGTGACGACTGGTTTCACAACGGCGCGTTCCGGCAGCAGAACATGCCGTACATCTACGAGCAGGTTGCAACCCGCGCGAACGACGAGAAGTGGTGGACCGATCACTTCGACGACTACGACCTCTACATGCAGGCCGGATCGGCAGGCGAGCTCGGCCAGCGTCATGGTCTCGAGCAGATTGGCTTCTGGGACAAGATCGTCAAGCATCCCAGCTACGACGCGTTCTGGCGCGAGCAGGCGGTGGACAAGATTCTCGGCGCGCAGCCGCTCAAGGTGCCGGTGATGCTGGTGCACAGCCTGTGGGACCAGGAGGACATCTACGGCGCCCCCGCAGTCTACAAAGCCATCGAACCCAAGGACACGAACAATGACAAGGTCTTCCTGGTCATGGGGCCCTGGCACCACGGTCAGGAGATCGACGACGGCAGCAGCCTCGGCGCGCTGAAGTTCGACAGCGACACCGCGCTCTATTTCCGCCGGGAGATTCTGCGGCCGTTTCTCGATCACTATCTGAAGGATGACGCGCCGAAGATGGACGTGGCGCCGGTCACGGCGTTCGAAACAGGGACCAACATTTGGCGGCGTTTCTCGTCGTGGCCTCCGGCAGAACAGGGCACGGCCGGCAAGCCACAGCCCACGCCGCTCTATCTCGACGCCGGTCTGGCCCTGAGCTTCTCCGCGCCGAAGGCAGACGATGCACCGTTCGAGGAATATGTTTCCGATCCCGCCAAGCCGGTCCCGTATCGCGCCCGTCCCAGCCAGCCGGTTGGTTACGTGCCGCCGTTGACGTGGCCGCAGTGGCTCGTCGACGACCAGCGTGAAGCATCAGGACGGCCGGATGTCCTGGCGTTTTCGTCAGAAGTGCTGAAGACCCCGGTCAGGATCAGCGGACAGCCGGTCGCGAGCCTGATCGCATCGACTAGCGGGACGGATTCGGACTGGGTCGTGAAGCTGATTGACGTGTATCCCGACGAAGTGGCGGGACAACCATCGATGGGCGGATATCAGCTGATGGTGTCGGCGGACATCTTTCGTGGCCGATATCGCGAGAGCTTCGAGACGGCCAAGCCGATCGCCGCGGAGACGCCGTTGCCGTATCGCTTCGCGCTGCCGACGGCCAATCACGTGTTCCTGCCTGGTCATCGAATCATGGTGCAGGTGCAGTCGTCCTGGTTCCCGCTCTATGATCGCAACCCGCAAACGTTCGTCCCGAATATCTTCTGGGCCAAGCCGACTGACTATCGAAAGGCCGTTCAACGGATCTATCACGCGCCGGATCGGGCGAGCTTCATCGAGTTGCCCGTGATCCCGCCCGCCAAATGATTCGTGGGCTGATTGCCGCGGTTGGTGCGTGGTCTTTCGCATTTTTCCCGGGCTTCCTGCGGTTATTTTTGCGACGGGATTAAAGATCCCGTTCAGACCGGATCGATTCCGCGTATAATCTCGCCCTCCCCAGCACAACTTCGAACCCGGGCCCGCAGTCCGCAGGGAACTGGTATGTCCCGAAATACGTGGTTGGCTGGACGCGCCGTGCTCGCCATCGTGCTGATGGTGAGCTTCTACGTTCTCGCTCTTGCCGTTGCATCCGGACTCCTGTGGCTCGCGTACTTCGACATCGTGCGCACGCGCCATCCGGCGGCGCGCCTGGTGGCGTTCTGCATCGCCGGCGCGGCGTCGGTGCTGTGGGCCATCCTCCCGCGCCGAGACCGTTTTGAACCGCCGGGCCCGCGGCTGACCCCGGAGGAGCAGCCGGAGCTGTTCTGCCTGATTCACGACGTGGCGAAGGCCACGTCGCAGGCGATGCCCCAGGACGTTTACCTGTTGAACGACGTCAACGCGTTCGTTACGCAGCGCGGCGGCGTCATGGGCATCGGCGGCCGCCGCGTGATGGGCCTCGGACTGCCGCTGATGCAGGCACTCACGGTCGACGAGTTGAAGGGCGTGCTCGCCCACGAGTTCGGCCACTATCATGCGGGAGACGTCGCGCTCGGTCCGTGGGTTCACAAGACACGCATCGCGATCGGGCGCACCATCGGGCAACTCTCCGATAGCGTGCTACGGTTCATCTTCATTGGCTATGGGACTCTCTTCCTTCGCGTCACGCAAGCCGTGTCGCGTCGCCAGGAATTCATCGCGGATGAAGTAGCGGCCGGGGTGGTCGGATCGCAGGCAATGACCTCAGGTCTGCGAAAGCTGAACGGCGCCGCGTTTGCGTATCACACTTACTGGTACTCCGAGCTGGTGCCAGTAATGCAGGCCGGCTTTCGCCCGCCCGTCTCCGCGGGATTCGGCCGCTACACCTCTCGGCCGGAGATGTCGCGGCTGATGGACTCGGTGGTGCGGCAGGAGGAAACAGAAGGGAAGACCGATCCTTACGATACGCACCCGTCGTTGCGAGATCGCGTGGCCGCGCTCGAGCAGCAGCCCTCCCGTCCAGCGATCGACTCGCGTCCGGCGGCCTCGCTGCTGAGAACTCTGGAGGCATGCGAGCATCGGCTCTTCGACAGCCTTGGCGCCGAACTGTCGAATCTCAAGCCGCTCGACTGGCGGGCTGTCAGCGACGCCGTCTACGTTCCGATGTGGAAGGAGCGGGTCAAGAAATACGGTAGCCTGCTGCGCAGCTACACTTGCGCCAACCCTCCCGCCACCGAGGAGGCGCTCCAGAGGATCGGTCGGGAGATCGTACCAGCCGACGCCAGTGACGAGACGCGCGTCCATGCAGCCTGGCGGTTGATCGTGGCCGCCTTTGCCGTCGTGCTGCTGCCGCTCGGATGGAGAGCCGACACGTACCCTGGCGAGGAGGCGGTACTGCGGCGAGGGGCGGAGGAGTTTCGTCCGTTCAGCGAGCTTGCCGCTGTCGTTCAGGGGCGGACCACGCTGGCGGCGTGGCGCGAGCGTTCGATCTCGCTCGGAATCGACGCGTGTCCGCTTGGAATCGAACCTGCAGTTGCCGAGGCGGTGTTGGTGGCCACTTGCGCGGCGTGTAAGCAAGGTGAATGAAGCCGGTAGATTCTTACCCAGACCGCAACTATTCCCGAGTCGACTGTGGCACGGCCGATCGTACGCAAGGGCGCAAGGGGCGCCAAAATGGCTGTGCCGCCAGCGCAGCCGCAACTCGAACCCGTGATGTTCTCGGCGTGCTCGGCGCCCTAGGCGCGAGGTACGTCCCGTGGCACGCCACTGCTGTCATGGTGACGGACGATCCCGCGCGGAGCGCGCCGAGGATGCGGAGCCCCTGCGTGTCGCTTATCGAAGTCGTGCCCCTGAGGTTCCGAGAAATGTAGAGGACGCCAAGGAAGGCTGCGGCGACTGCGTCAGCGCAGCCCGCTTCTTCAGTGGTCTCTCCGCACGCACGTGGCGTCGCCACGAGATCATTGTCGAATCGGACTGATCTCCGATACATCTTCGCGCCTTTGCGCCTTTGCGTGAGCGTCCGTGGCAAGCGGACTCTCAAGCGACTTCCGTGGCGTCGACAATCGGCACTCAGCGCCCGTTCACCGGTGTTTGATGAATGTCCCGCTGCGGATTTCCTGGAACGCCTGTTCCAACTCCGCCTCGGTGTTCATCACGATCGGTCCGTACCACGCTACCGGTTCCTCGAGCGGTCTGCCCGACACCAGAAGGAATCGAATCCCCTGATCGCCCGCCTGCACCGTCACCTCGTCGCCGCGATCGAACAGGACGAGCGAGCGATCGCGGGCGTCGTTGTAGACCAGGTGGTCGTCGGTGCTCGTGCCGGTGTTGTCGGTGAGCACGGGACGGGGAGATGACGCAGCCCTAAACGTCCCGGAGCCAGCGAATACGTACGCGAATGCATGACGCGTGACTTCGACGGGAAGTGTCTTGCGGGTGTTGGGTGGGACCGAGATATCGAGGTACTGCGGCTCCGCAGCGATACCATCTACCGGTCCGCGCCTGCCCCAGAACTGCCCGCACACCACGCGCACGTGCGTTCCATCGTCATCGGTTATCGACGGGATATCGCGCGCCGGGAGGTCCTGATAGCGCGGGGAAGTCATCTTCAGCGAGGCAGGCAGATTGGCCCACAGCTGAAACCCGTGCATGCGGCCGTGCGCATCCCCCTTGGGCATCTCCTGATGAATGATCCCGCTGCCGGCGGTCATCCACTGAATGTCGCCAGAGCCGAGCGTGCCCTTGTTTCCGAGGCTGTCGCCATGCTCGACGGTTCCCGACAGCACGTAGGTGATCGTCTCGATCCCGCGGTGTGGATGCCAGGGAAAGCCTTTCAGGAAATCCGCTGGCCGGTCGTTGCGGAAGTCGTCGAACAGCAGGAATGGATCGAACTCGCTCGTGTCCCCGAACCCGAAGCCGCGATGGAGCTTGACGCCCGCGCCCTCTACCGTCAGGGTGGCCTGGATGATCTGCTTGACGGCTCTGATGGACATGTCGCTATGACGCCGGCAGGCGAGTTCTCGTTCCCCTCCATATGGGAGTGAGGCCTGGTTTCACCGGCGATCTGGAGAGCCGCCCTACAATCGGACGATGGTCGCGGTTTCAGTGCTCGATCTCTCGCCCATCACCCAGGGCAGCAACGCGGCAGTGGCGCTCGAGCACTCGCTCGACCTCGCGCAGCACGCGGAGCGCTGGGGGTTCCGTCGCTTCTGGCTTGCCGAGCATCACAACATGCCGGGGATTGCGAGCGCGGCGACGGCGGTCGTGATTGCGCACGTCGCGGCCGGGACCCGGACGATCCGTGTCGGCGCTGGGGGGATCATGCTGCCCAACCACGCGCCATTGATCGTTGCTGAGCAGTTCGGAACCCTCGAGTCGCTGTTCCCGGGCCGAATCGACCTTGGTCTCGGTCGCGCCCCGGGAACCGATCCGGAGACGGCACGCGCGCTCAGGCGCACGCTCGCCAGCGATCCCGACGCGTTTCCGCACGACGTGCTCGAACTGCTCTCGTACTTTCACCCGGACGAGAGTCAGCGGGTGAGAGCGGTGCCGGGCAAGGGATTGAGGGTGCCGATCTACATTCTCGGCTCGAGCCTGTTTGGCGCCCAGGTGGCAGCGGCGCTCGGGCTGCCGTTTGCTTTTGCCTCGCACTTCGCCGCGATGCAGATGATCCCTGCCGTTGACATCTACCGCGCGCGGTTCCAGCCGTCAGGACAGCTCGAACGTCCGCATGTGATCCTTGGCGTGAACGTCGTGGCCGCCGATACCGACGACGAGGCGCGGCGACTGGCTTCGTCCGGTCGTCAGGCCTTCGCGAGCCTGCGCGCCGGGACGCCGATTGCGCTGCCGCCGCCAAGCCCCGAATGGGAAAGGGAGGTCGTTCCCTTCGATCCGGCTCGCATCGAGGGTGCCCAGTCGGTGTCCTTCGTTGGTTCGCCGGAGACGATTGCGCGCGACGTGCACGCATTTATCGATCGAATCCGTCCGGACGAGTTAATCGTCGTGGCTCACATCTACGATCATGGCGCGCGCCTGCGCTCCTACGAGATTGTTGCCGGGACCGTGCGGTCGGCGGGATAATCCCCAGCCATCATGAAGACACTGACAGCAGTCGCGGTGATCACGATTGCCGGCTTGGCGATGTTCGCCCAGCGACCGGCGGTCGATCTGTCGAAGCAGTCGATGATCGACCTCTCTCATGCTTATGGCCCGTCAACGGTCTTCTGGCCGACATCGCCGATTCATTTCGAGCTGAAGAAGCTCAATTTCGGGAAGACCGAAGGGGGCTACTTCTACGCGGCGAACACGTTCTGCATGCCGGAACACGGCGGCACCCATCTCGATGCGCCGCTGCATTTCTCTGAAACCGGACGCCCTGCCGATCAGGTGCCCCTGGAGCAACTGATCGCGCCGGCGGTCGTGATCGACGTGACCGCCCGCGCCTCCGCGGACCGCGACTATCGCGCCACGGCGGAGGACGTGCTGCAGTTCGAGAAGACGAACGGGACAATCGAACGCGGGACCATCGTGGTGTTGCGGACCGGCTGGAGCCGATACTGGCCCAACGCGAAAGCCTATCTCGGAGACGACACGCCAGGGGACGCCTCGAAGCTGTCGTTTCCATCGTACGGGGCGGATGCGGCAAAGCTGCTGGTGGAGCAGCGAAATGTTGCGGCGCTCGGTATCGACACGGCTTCGATCGACTACGGGCGCTCGTCGGATTTCCAGGTTCACCGAATCGTCGCGGCGCACAACGTTCCCGGACTCGAGAATCTGACCAATGTGGATCGCCTGCCGGCACGCGGCGCGTTCGTGATCGCGCTCCCGATGAAGATCGAAGGCGGCTCCGGCGGACCCTTGCGTGCCGTAGCCTTGGTGCCGCGGTGAAATGGCTCACGGCCTAGGACTCAGGGCTCAGGCTGACGAATTTGCTTGAGCCTTTGAGCCCTGAGCCCCTTCAGCCGTGAGCCCTGAGGCTTGAGCCTACTTACCTAGTCGTCGACGCCAGGTCGCGCTGGCGCGTGGCCTTGTCGTGGCGTCCCTCCGCGAACTCTTCAATCATCTTCTGGTTGAACGCCGGAATGTCGTCCGGCTTGCGCGACGTCACGAGCCCGTTGTCGGTCACGCACTCTTGATCGACCCACTGAGCACCGGCATTGCGAAGGTCGGTCTGCAGTGACGGCCAAGACGTCACCTTGCGTCCGCGTACGCCCCCTGCTTCGATGAGCGTCCACGGTCCGTGGCAGATTGCCGCAATCGGCTTGCCGCTGTCGACGAATGCCTTGACGAATCGCACGGCCGACGGATTCATCCGCAGATGATCCGGATTCATCACGCCACCCGGGAGCAGCAACGCGTCGTACTCGTCGGCAGGAGCCTGCTCGAGCTGACGATCGATAGCGAATTCATCACCCCACTTGGTGTGCTGCCAGCCCTTTACTTTGCCGTTTTGGGGCGACACGATATCCACCTTCGCTCCGGCTGCCTCGAGCGCCTTCTTCGGCTCGACGAGCTCTGCCTGCTCGAATCCGTTATCGACGAGCGCTGCCACGCGCTTATTGCGCAGTTCGTTTGACACGAAACGCCTCCTTTCGTATCTGAAGATCGAGTGCAAGGCATGATCCAATTCGGGATCTGGTAATCGTGTGATTTGGTGATCTGGTCATTTCGTGATTTGTCACTTGCTGAGTGACGATACGGCGATCAATCACCAATTCACCAATCACCGAATCACCACTTCACATGATTCCGCTGCGCAATTCCTACTGGGTCATCGAAGGCCAGCTTCTCGCCGGTGAGTATCCGGCACTGGGCTCTGACGAAGAGCGGCGCGCGCGACTGACGGCGTTGCTGGATGCGGGTATCCGTTCGTTCCTCGATCTGACGGAAATGCACGAGCTCACCCCGTACCGCTCGTTGCTGAACGAGAGTGCCAGCGAGCGCCACGTCGACGTGCAGTACCGCCGCATGTCGATCGTGAACCGCGGGATTCCGACCGTCGACCACATGCGCTCCGTCCTGCGGCACATTGCCGACGAGATCGAGGCGGACCGTCCAGTCTACGTGCATTGCTGGGGCGGCATCGGCCGCACCGGCACCGTCGTCGGCTGCTGGTTGATCAATCGAGGCACGTGCGCCGCCGCTGACGCGATTGCGCGGATCGCAGACCTGCGCAGGCAGATGCTTGATCCGCGATCTCCCGAGACCGAGGAGCAGGTTGATTTCGTCGACGGCTGGGTGCCGCCGAAAATAAATCACGAACGCTAAGCACCTGCGGCAGCAGGGCCGCCGCTCCTCGTGGCGAGCTTGAAAATTCGCCGGTCGATAGCGCGACATTTGCACGTGTCATCCGCAATCCCCGTAACTGCTTCTCGAGGAGATCGCGGATGCAGATACTGCGTGTACTCTCATTGTCGCGGCCATGGCCGCGGTTCAAACCGCGCACGCGCCGGTGCGCACGGATCCAGTGCTCGTGCGCGTCGTATTCGACGGCGACACCATCGATGTGGCGACGGTTGGTCGCGTGCGGCTGCTCGGCATCGATGCGCCCGAGATCGGACACCGTTTCGACTCCAGTGCGCCCTTCGGCCGGGAAGCGAAAGAACGGCTCACCAGCCTGATCGCGCACCGGTGGGTGCGACTGGAATTCGACGGCCAGCGGGAAGATTTGTACGATCGTCGCCTCGCGTACGTGCTGCTCGAGGACGGGACGTTGGTCAATGCGCTCCTCGTCCGGGAAGGGCTCGCTCGCGTGTCGACCCGTGTGCCGCTCGCGCGCCTGGAGGAACTGCGACGCGCCGAAGCCGATGCTCGGGACCACCGCCGTGGCATGTGGTCGACGAGCCGCTGAGGGGCGCGAAACTGCCGCGTCGTATACGATAGTGACTTCTTCAAGGAGCCAGGATGGTGATTCCCTGGCGGCCGCTGATTGCGGCGGCCGCGTTGAGTGTGAGTCTGGGCGCCCGGACAGCCGCGGCGCAGGCGGTCTTCGTCAGAAATGCACCGGCGGGTGAGACGATCGAGATCGTATTGAATGCAACCAGCGTGGGATCGGGAACTGCTGATACCGAGGGGGTCGTCACTCTCCCGCTCGATTTGAGCGCGCACGGCGGCAAGACCGAGATCGACGCCAGCGTCTTCGTCGATACCTGCGACAAACGCCATCGCATCATCATCGCCGAACGCGGCCAGCCGATCTCGCCACAGGAGCCGGGCTGCGAGCGACGTGAGGTCTCCGGCCTGTTCTGGGTGCGCAAGATCAACACGCTGGTGATCGACATTGGTGCTGCCAACCCGACGATGATGCTGGTGAAAGGGGAGTACAGCGGCGGCCCTGCGCACAGCTGGCCGTCGCCACCAACGGGAGTGGTGTTCTTCGGCGGCGCCGGCCTTGGGACGTTCGCCGATTTCGCGGCCTCCTCGTGCGGGAACGTGACCCCGTGCGCCGTCGACGACTCGGGAATCGCGTACAGCGCGGGCGCGACCTACTGGATCACGAAATACATCGGCGCCGAAGGCGGCTACATCCGGCCACCCAAGCCAAACGTGAGCAGCACGACGGACACGTTCTCGTTCAACAACTCACTCGATGTGGACATCTTCACGCTGGCCGGAAAGATCGGTGTTCCCGCAGGTCCGGTGCGGATCTATGGAACCGTCGGCACCAATTACCACCGTGCGACCTCGCGAACCAGCGAGACCATCAATGGGGCGACGCAGAATTTCGAGTTCAAGACGAACGGATGGTTCTGGATCTGGAACGGCGGGGCCGAGTTCTGGCTGGCGTCGCCGTTCGCACTCTACGGCGAACTGGGGTTCACGCGACTGAGAAATTCGTCCGTCGAGGGGACCGGCGTGGTCGACGACCACGTGCGCACGATCCTGTTCGGCGCACGCGTGAAGATCAAGCTCTAACTAGGGTTCTCACGGTTCTCGGGTTCTCGGGTTCACCGGTTCGGGTTCACTGGTTCGGGTTCACGGGTTCGGGTTCTCTGGTTCCAGGTTCACGAACCCTGAGAACCGGCGAACCCGAACCGGAGCACCAGAACCCGTGAACCCGAGAACCTGAGAACCCGAGAACTGTCAATTCACTTCCACCAATTCGATCTCGAAGACGAGCGTCGAAAAAGGTGGGATCGGCCCGCGACGGACGGCGCCGTACGCGAGCGACGACGGAATCACCAACCGCCGTGCGCCGCCGACTTTCATGCCGGGGATACCCTGATCCCACCCAGGGATCACCTGACCGATGCCAAGCGTGAACGTGATCGGGGTTGTACCGACTGAGGTATCGAACTGGAGCCCCTTCAAATCCGGCTTGGTCGCGTCGTACAGCCATCCGGTGTAGTTGACCGTGAGCACCTTGCCGGCGGCCGCTTCAGTCCCTGTGCCGACGCTCAGATCCGCCTGACTGAACGGCACGGTCGTCGGCGCAACTGGTGGATCGCCGCAAGCGGCTGCAGCCATGCACAAAATGAGACACCCGAACACGGCGACCGTCCGCCGACCGACACCTGTAACCGTCACAACGATCTCCCTTGGAAGAAATTCAGCATAGCATGTCCCTTGCAACTCGATCGCGCAGTTACGTCCAGACCGACAGGAGGACACATGCTGACCCTGGCGCTCGTGCCCATGCTAGCGTTGCACATCAGCTTGCCCCCACAGGAGGCCGCCCGACAATCGGGCATTCAGCCGTATCACGTCGAGTGGGAAGATGACGATGTCCGGGTCGCGCGCGTGATGCTTGCCCCCGGCGAGCGCGTGACTGCCGAGTCGCCTGCCGGATCTGTAATCGTCTATCTGACTGCAAACCTCGATGGCCGGATGCCGCCGGCAGAAGCCACCTGGCAGCCCGCCGGAGCGATCGAGATGGAGAACCGCGGACGCGCACGGTTCGAGGCGCTGGTCATCCAATACAAGCGAACCATCCCGGCATCGACTTCGACGACCGCTGAACCCTCGCCTGGCGCCGCAAGCGGGATGACGCCATCGATGCTCACGTGGAGCGGTTATGGATATGGCTACGTGGATTACTCGTACCGGGAGCGCGTGAAATCCGAGACGCTCGTCGACGCTGGTGGCGTGACGGTCACGAAAGTGCGCCAACCGGCCTCGATGTACCTGGAGGCCCCGGGGATCGACTCGAACGACCGCGTGGTGGTGTATCTGCGCGGAGGGTACACTTGGCCGAGTGAGCCGTCCTACTCCGGCTACGCGGTGCCCGTGCGCCGCGGCGATGTTCGCGTACTGGCGGCAAACGAGCCGTACTCGCTCAGCAATCCTGGCGGCGACCCGAGCGAGTTCATCGTGATCGGACGAAGATAAGGCTTCGGGCTTCGGGCGTCAGGCTTCAAGGGCTTCGGACTCAGGGCTCATGGGTCTGGAGCCTGGAGCCCGGAGCCCGAAGCCCGAAGCCCGGAGCCCGAAGCCCCGTTTACCCAAAGCTTGCGTCGTCCGCGGTTGGCCCGTAGATCGAGGGGACGGGCACGTTGTTCAGCCGCAGATAAACCGTCAGCTGACCGCGGTGATGCGCGAGATGATTGATCGATTCGCGCAGCATGACATGGCGCGGCGCTTCCGCAACCACTTTGCCGCCGGCGAGCAGCCGCCACGGCTTCATCAGGTGCTCGTCGGTGGTGCGGTGAAACGCCGTGCGGGCTCCGGCAAACGCTTCATCCACAGCCTCCACCAGCTCTTTGTTCGTGCGGAACTGGCGGGCGAACGATGATGACGAGCCGCTGGGCGGATGCACGTCGAATTCGTCCTTGTCGATCATCATCGCCAGCCACGCCGGCATCATGGCGACGAGCGCGGCGAGCCGGCCGAGCGGCATCGACTTGTCGTGTGGTTTCCAGTCGTCACGCCCTTCAGGCACGCGTTCGAGCGCGCGACGGGTGATCGGGGCTTCGCGTTCGAGCTCTCCGAGAAATAAGTCTGTCAGCTTCATCTTCAGGTCCTATCGAGGCTCTCTGAATCGAGGTCCGGGGTCCGAGGTCCGAGCTCCGAGGTCCGAGCTCCGAGGTCCGAGCTCCGAGGTCCGAGGTCCGAGGTCCGGGGTCCGAGGTCCGAGGTTCGAGGTCCGAGGTCCGAGGTTCGAGGTTCGAGGTCCGAGGTCCGAGGTTCGAGGTTCGAAGCCTTACTGGCGGCTTTGGGCCTCGGCCTTCATCTTCATCATCCTCGCCCCGAGCGCCTGCAACTCCTCGCGGCTGAAAAGGCCACGTGCGGTGCGGAACATCGGCCCTTCCTCCTCGTCGATGTGGTGCTCGAGGTTTTCTTTCAGCACCTTGAACTTTGCTCCCCATCGCTCGTCGTCTTTGGCCAGGTCGTGGAGTTCCTTGACCAGGAGATCCGCGACGTGATGCTCCTGGTATCCCTCCAGCGCGAGATCCCTACCTTGCGGGTGTGCCTTGAGCGCCGGGTAGAGCACCTTCTCTTCGATCATCTCGTGAACCGTCAGTTCGGAGGTGATCGTGTCGAGAAGCGCCGTTCGGCCTTGCCTGGCTCGTTCGGTCGTCTCTTCCCCTTGCTTCAGCAGATCCTCGAAACGCCGATGATCGCGCTCGAGGAGGGCGAGCGCATCGGTGTCACCCGGAAGTCGCGTCGTGACCGTGGCCACGGCCCCCGCCACTACGCCACGAACGGATGTCGCGACCGACGACAATTTCGATGGCGACTTCTTCGCCGCTGGACTCTTCCTGGACCGTGATGCCGCAGCGCGGGCAGCGGTCTTCCGTTTCGCCGCCTTGCGTTTGGCGGGCGCGCGCCGTGGTGTTGATCGTTTGGTCGCTGTCCGCCGCGTCGATTTCTTGGCGTTCGTGCGCGCCTTGCTTCGCTTGGCTGGTGATCGTTTCGACATGATGGATGGTGATTATTGGCTGTGGAGATGAACCCTGTGTGTCGTGAGGAAGGCAATGAGGCTTGCGCGAGGTTCTGTCGCCAGAGTGGTTGGGACCGTGTGCGCCGGATGAAATCCGGAAGCCGCGCGGCGCGAGTGCGGCAGAACCTCGCCAGCCATTCTCAGTCCGGTGGCGTGTCCACGTAGCCTCCTGACGGAAGGCAAGCAGGCGCCAGCATGCACCTCGCCAGGATGCAAGTCAAGGGCTACCGAAGCGCCAAAAGTGCAGTCAGAACGCTGAGGTAAGCCGCGCCGAAATAGGCAAGCACGATCGCAATACGGCCGGACAAGCGCAGACCCTTCCAGGCCAGGACCGGATGAACCGAGACCGCCAGCGTGCGTCCAATCAGCGCCTCGAGTGTCATGGGGCGGCCGCCCGCAAAAGTTTGGCCACGAACAACCCGACGAATTGCGGGTGTTTGACCGACGTGGCTGAAATCCAACGTAGGTGTGTCTGCCTACTGGATGGATTTAATCTTCAGATCCGGGCCACAGAACAACGGCCACAGAACAAACGGCCACAGACCAAACGGCCACAGAACAACACTGAATCACACTGAAATTACGCCGACGACACAGGGTGTTTTTGGTCGCCTTGCCGTGTTCCGTGTTCTTCCGTGTTTTTCTGTGGGCTCAGAGGGGACTGGCCGTCCCGGGCTACCTCATCAGTGGGCCGTTTGCGGCCGCTTCCGAGAGGCGTATACTCGAAACATCCCATCGTGAGCGGACCTGCGAACACGCACATGAGGAGGTGCGAATGTCAGCGCCTCTGCAGATCGCGCAGCGCGTAGCCGGCGGAATTGCGGTATTCGAGCTGAGTGGTCACCTGGTTTTCGACGAAGGCGATCGGATTTTTCGCGACCAAGTGAAAGCCTTTGCGGCGGCTGGCGGCCGCCGGTTGATTGTCGATCTGTCCCGGGTCAGCTACGTGGACAGCGGCGGCATCGGGTCGCTGGTGGAAATGTACCTGCATCTCATGAAGCGCGACGGGCAGTTGAAGATTCTGCAGCCGAGTGCTCCCTCGCGCAGGGTCTTGCAGATTACCCAGCTCGATACGGTCTTTGAGATTTTCGACGAGGAAGAACAGGCGATTCGCAGTTTCGATTTGCGTGAGATGCGGGCGGGGTAAGTCGCGTTTGCTTCGCGGTGTGCAGGTTAACGGTTCGCGGTTAGCAGCCGTGCATCGAACTACCGCACGTTTGCAAATCCCCCCAGATCTCCCCGCTCCACCCATGCGCTGAGTTGCGCGACGCGCAGCTGGATCTCCCGAATGCGGTGATGCAGTTCGTTGGAGTCGTGCAGCGCCTCTTCCAGCAGCATGCGCAACGCATAGAGCTGCTCACGCTGTTTCTCACGATCCGCTGCGTCGCCCCCCCTCTGCATCGCGCCCTCCGGTCAGCGGGAACGATATCACCAGTGTCAGATGGCGCTCCAGGTCGGTCTGCCGATCAAATGCGGTTCTAGGTTCCGGCGGCGTGGGCTGGTTCTGGAGAGCGGTCCTTGTTCTTCGGCTGCTGCGCGCGATGCCGCAGGATATCCCCAGCCGCGCGAGCCCGTTCCGTGTTCACCTGCCCGTTGAATCGCCCCCCGTCTTTGAGGGCGAATCGCTTTGTGACCGCGCTCGCCTCGACGACCGCGGTGGATCGGATGTCGACCGCGTCCGCGGTGATGTGTCCCTCGAGACGGCCGAGGACCGTTACCGCTCGGGCCGTGACGCGGGCCTTTACCTCCGATCCGGCGGCGGTGATCAGGTGGTGGCCGGGGAGGTCGAGTGTGCCTTCGAAGCTGCCGTCAATGGTCAGGTCTTCTTTGGCGCTCAACTCTCCGGTGATACACAATTTCATGACTCAACTGTCCGGCACATGAAGCGGTTGTTGCAAGCACGACTGTTGTCGGCTGCGGTCCCAGCCAGCGGATTGTGAACTGGGGAATCGCGAACCCGCTAACCGTTAGTCTATCTTGATCAGCTCGACATCGAAGACGAGCATCCCACGCGGTGCGCCGGAGGCTCCCTGGTACGCGAGGGCCTCCGGAATCCAGAAGCGCCGCTTTTCTCCTTCGACCATCAACTGCACACCTTCGGTCCATCCATCGATCACCTGATTGAGTGCGAAAGTGGCGGGTGCCCCGCGCTGAACGGAGCTGTCGAACATCTTGCCGTCCGTGGTCCAGCCGGTGTAATGGACGGTCACTCGCGAGGTGGGTCCCGGATGGCGCGAGCCTTTGCCTGGGATCAGCACCTTGCTGGCGAGATTGGTCGGTGTGCGGATCGCATCGGCGGGAGGCGCCGCGACGTCCGGTGGAGCAGCAAGATCGGGCATGGTTCGGTTACAGCCGCCGACGAACAACGTCAGCAAAAAGAGAAAGATACACGTAGTGCGCATTCCTTGATTGTCGCACCCAGGCTGGCACGAGCGAGGCAGAGGCCGTTCATTGTCACAGGTACGTTACTCTGTTGGTGACGCCCCCACGTCTGACCGCCACGATAGGCGGAAGATACCCATGCTATTACGGCACCTTCTGGGGGCCTGGCTCGTTGCGCTCGCCCTTCCTGCCACGGCGACGGCAGCCTCGTCTGAAAAGTTCGACGTCAACGTCCGGGGTCGAACCCTGACCCTGGCAGTCTATCAGCCCCGCGCTGAGCCGTGCCGCGGTACGGTAGTGATGGGCAGCGGGGATGTCGGCTGGGTTGGCCTTGCCGTTTCGATGGCTGAGACGCTTTCGGACCAGGGCTACCTCGTCGTGGGCGTCAACATCCGGCAGTACCTCTCGTCATTCACGTCAGGTACCGCGCATCTCGAGGTCGCGGACGCTCCTGGCGACTTTCATGTGATTGGCGAGTTTCTGAAGCAGCGACAGCTCGTGGCGCGTCCGGTGATCCTGTCGGGCGTTTCCGAAGGGGCCGCGATCGCGGTGCTGGCCGCGTCGGATCGCAAGAACCATAGCTGGATCGACGGTGTCATCACCATGGGGCTGCCCCCGACGGCGGAGCTCGCGTGGCGGTGGACCGACATCAGTGCGTGGTTCACCAACCACGAGGCCGAAGAACCGTCGTTCGAGCCGGCGTCCGTCATCGCGTCGGTCTCGCCGCTGCCGTTGTTCATGATCCAGTCGCGGAAGGACGAATTTGTCTCCGAGGCCGACTATCAGCGATTCCTCGCGACAGCGCGCGAGCCGAAGCAGCTCACGCTGATCGACGCGAGCAACCATCGCTTTACCGATCGCCGCCAGGAACTTCGGGCGGCGTACTTCGCGGGGCTGGCCTGGATCCAGCAGATCCTCGCGAAAGGGGGACGCACGTGACGTTCCTCGAAGACGCATGGAAGTGGATGGTCGCGCACGCGGCCCGAATCTGGGGATTCGCGCTCATCGGACTGGTGCTGGCGGTTTCCTGGCACACACTGCGAGGGATCCACACTCGCGACTTCCGCGTCGCGCTGCATTCGCTCGACGTCCAGGAACTCACGTTGGTCGCGGTTCTCACGATCCTCAACGTCGCCGTGATGGGCTTCTACGACGTGCTCGCGTTTCGTCACACGCGCACCAGGCCGATGGAGCGCTGGCGATTCGGCGCGGTGGCGTTCTGCTGGAGTAACTTCCTGACGCTTGGTCCGCTGGCCGGGCCCGCCATTCGCTTCTGGCTCTATCGAAGCCGGGTCGACGATCTCGTTGAGCTGCATGCCGGGATCGTCTCGGTGGTCATCGCGTTCGCGTCTGGTCTTGCCGGCTGGACGCTGGCGGCTTTGTTGATCGCGCGGGTCGGTGGCGGCGTGGTGGCGCTCGCCGGCCTCGCGCTCCTGCTCGTCCTGGCGGCCGCCTGGATTGGTCGGGCCATCGCGCAGCGCACGGAACGCTTCGCCGGGGCCCCAGCTCGATTGGCGCGGACGATCGAGCTGGCGATCGTCGGCTGGATCGACTGGCTGTTCGCTGCCGCCGCGTTCATTGCGTGCCTGCACGCGACGCGCCTCCAGGCGCCCGCGCTGCGCCTCATCGACACGTTCTTCTACGGGCAGGTCATTGGCCTCGCCAGCCTGGTGCCGGGTGGTTTTGGTAGCAGCGATGCCTTCTGGATCGCGCGCCTGCCATTCAACCAGAGCGTCAGCGCCGCGGCCCTCACCGCGTATCGCTTCATCTATTACATCGGGCCGTGGTTCATCGCGTCGCTGGTCCTCCTTTCGTGGGCGACACGGCGATCGTCGCGCCGCGTCGACGTTGCGCGGAGGATCATTGCCAGCCTCGTGGGTGGGGCTGGCGTGCTGATCATCCTGAGCAGCGCTTCTCCTGCGTTGCACGCACGGCTGCTGCTGATGGAGCACTATGTG
Organism: uncultured Acidobacteriota bacterium; assembly: GCA_963755695.1. Lineage (GTDB taxonomy): Bacteria > Acidobacteriota > Vicinamibacteria > Vicinamibacterales > 2-12-FULL-66-21 > QHWT01. The sequence goes on from CAVWLB010000001.1 coordinate 656,718, forward strand.
CCACTGCCGCTGGTGGAAGTCAGCCAGGTGACGGCGGCGCTGGCGGGGCTGCTCCTTCTGGTCCTGGCCCGCGGCCTTGCCCGGGGATATTCGGCCGCATACAAGGCGACGATGGCGTTGCTGCTGCTGGCCGGCTTTTCGTCGATTCTCAAGGGACTGGACTGGGAAGAGAGCCTGGCGCTCGGCAGCGTGGCCGTGGCGGCATGGTCGCAGGCTGGCATCTTCGATCGGCCGAGCGGCGGCGACTGGCTGGAATGGGCCGATCTTGGTCTTGGTGTCACCGCGTTCCTGCTGTTTCTCCTCTTTGGCACCTTCTCACATCATGTGAGCGCCGCGGCCCTGGCACGGTGGAACGCAATCGGCTATCACTTCCAGACCGCGCGATTTCTGCGCAGTGCCGCGTCGATGCTGCTGGTGGTGGTGACCGCGACGCTCTACGTCCTGCTCAGGACCCCCGTCCACTTCGAGCGACCTGACGAACGCGACATCACTCGCGCGCTCGAGCAACACGGCGCCTTCGGCACCGGGACCACGGCGATGATGGTCGGCGTGGGCGACAAATCCGTCTTCTTCGACGAGGACCGGGGATTCTGCCTGTATCGCACCATCGGGCCTTATCTCGTCGTCTTTTCGGATCCAGTGGTTAGCGGCCCGGCGGCGCGCCACGCGTTCATGGACGCGCTGTTCGCATTTGCCGCGGAGCTCGATCGGCGTCCGTTGTTCTATCAGGTCTCGGTCGACTGGATACCGCTCCTGCACGACCGCGGCTATCACCTGTTCAAGCTCGGCGAAGAGGCGAACGTGCCCCTCGATCGTGTGACGACCGAGGGGCACGCCGGAAAGATGACCAGACAGATCGTTCGTCGCGCGGCGCGCGACGGAGTCGCGTTCCGCATCATGGAGACCCCCGAGGTCGACCTGCGGATGTCCGAACTGGAGCAGATCTCCGACGCGTGGCTCGAGTCCAAGCATCTGGTCGAGCGGCAGTTTTCGATTGGCTACTTCGACCGCGCCTACCTGGGGCGCTGCCGTTGCGCGATCGTCGAGGAGTCTTGCGAAGACCGCCGGATTCTCGCATTTGCCAACCTGCTCGAGGGACCACGGCGCGAAGAGCTGTCGATTGACCTGATGCGCTACCGCGCCGATGGTCCGAATGTGATGGACTTTCTGATCACCTCGCTGCTCCTCCACGGCAGGCAGGCCGGCTATCGCACGTTCAATCTCGGAATGGCGCCGCTCGCCTCGGTCGGTGAGCATCGCGACGCGCACGCCCGCGAACGGCTGGCCGGCCTGTTCTTCCGGCGCGGCGAACCTTGGTACAACTTCCAGGGAGTCCGCTTCTACAAGCAGAAGTTCAATCCGGAATGGGTGCCACGCTATCTCGCCTATCAGCGCGCAGGGGAGTGGCCGATCGCGCTGGCGAACGTAAGCGCGCTCGTCGCGGGAAGCTGGGGCAGTGCGCTGCTTCCAGGGCGTGACCCGTCACGCGCGACGAAGGGCAACAGGCTCGCAGTTGGCGAGGCGTAGCCTCCTTCTCGTCGTGCTGCTTGCGGCTTCGAGTGCGGCTGGCTGTGCGGCCCGCGAGCGGCCGGCCGTGGCCGACCGGCCGTTAACCCTGAATGGACATCAGCTGCGTCTGCATTTCGCCAACCCGCCGCAAGGCACACTCGACGCCGGGTTGCCACCGCTGCTGGTCTTTGCCACCGGCGATGGTGGCATGCGCCGCAAGGATCTCGACACCTATCGTCATCTCGTGGAATCGGGTTACCCGGTCGTTGGCTTCGATTCCCGTGACTACGTGACACATCTCGGCGCCGAGGCGACCACGACTCCGGCAAAGCTGGCGACCGACTACCAGCGCATCATCGACACCGCCCGGCAGGTGCTGCACCTCGGTGCGGCATATCCGGTGGTGCTGGTTGGTGTGTCACGTGGAGCGGGACTGTCGGTTGTCGCGGCGGGGCAGCGTGCACTCAGCCGTTCCATTGCCGGTGTGGTCGCGGTTGCGCTCACCCAGGAAGAGGAGTACGTGCACTGGTTCAAGCGACACGGGGGAGGCGATGGTGCGGAGCGTGGCGTGTCGGTCGATGTCTACGAGTACCTGCCGCACCTTGGCGACCTGCCGCTCGCCGTGATTCAGTCCACCCGCGACAATTACCTGCCGGCCGCCGCCGCTCGAGCTCTGTTCGGCCCCGACACCGCGCACCGGCGCTTCCGGGCGATCAACGCTGGCAATCACAGCTTCAAGGGCGCGCGATCGGAGCTGTATGACGCGATGCGCGCCGCCCTGGCGTGGGTGTGCGTGTCCACTCAGCCGAAGGCGGACGTCAGCAAGGGCCCGAAGAACCGATATTGATGAGGTCTCAACGTGGCTGGTAGTTGTATCGATGATGCGGCGCGCCAACCGTGTCGAGCCAGTCGGCTCCAGGTTTGACCGGCGGACGTCGTGCCACGCTCGATCGGTTGGACATCTTGCCAGGTCGTTACGGACTGGCGACGGACTTGCTACCTTCCGCGGTCATGGGCCATGTGGAGCGACGGCATCAAGAACGCCGCGCGGTCTCTCGCGGGGGACGGCGGCTCGAGGATTGGGACCCGGTGCGCCGGTGCTCGTGCGAGGCAGGCGATACGCGCGTTGGTAAGGGCCACCATTTCGAGTGGCGACAGTGCAAAGCGTGCGGCTCAGTCTGGCCTAGGCTTTGCGCTTCCGCATTTGCAGCTCTCGCCCTCCATCAGCATAGCCCACGCGATCCATTAGGCCGTTGATCAGGAAGATGCCGCGCCCGCTCGGCTTCAGCATGTTTTCCGGGTCGAGGGGGTTGGCGATCGCGGTGTGATCGAATCCTGTTCCGGGATCGCGCACGACCACCATCACCTCGCCGCTGTCGTCGCACGTGACGCAGCACTGAACCTTGTTGGTGGGATCGTTGCGGCATCCGTGGCGGATCGCGTTGGCGACCGCTTCTTGCACTGCGAGTTCGACTGCGATGATCTCGTTTTCGGCCCAGCCCTTCCCGGCCAGGAGCCGCGTCACACCATCGGTGATGGTGGGAATCGCGCGCGGGTCCGCCGGGATGGTCATGTCGAACTGACAGGCCGAGCAGTAGGGGATGAGCGCGCTCAGCTTCTGCACGTCGTCGAGCGCGAGCTGCAGTTGCTTGTTCAGCGCGGCCTGTTCGGCTTCGGCGCGACCCCGGGCCGCCAGCGCCTCCTGCAACTCAATCAGATTCCGCCTCAGTTCGAGTTGCGCTTCCGCCTGACGTTTCAGCGCCTCCAGCGACTCGAGCTGCTCTGCGGTCAGCCTTCGCTGAACATTGTCCACCACGCACAGGGTTCCCAACGCGTGCCCGTCAGGCGTGACGAGCGGTGCCCCCGCATAGAAGCGGATGTGCGGTTCCCCCGTGACCAGCGGATTGTCGCGCAGCCGGACGTCTTCCTGCGCGGAGGGAACGACGATCAAGCCGCGCTGGTGGATCGTGTGGGCGCTGCAGAACGACACCGTCCGGGCGACTTCTGAAATCGAGAGGCCGACTTTCGCTTTGAACCACTGCCGGTCGGCATCGACGAGGCCGATGAAGGCGATCGGCGTGCCGCAGATCTGCGCGGCGATGATGACGAGATCATCGAATGCCCGCTCGGGCTCGGTGTCGAGGATGCGATACCGCTCGAGTGCGGCAAGGCGCGCCGTTTCATCGTGTGGCTGCGCAACCATGGTCAACTCAGCCGGATTATACAGCCGCCATGGCTGGTTTCAGGCTTCAGGCTTCAGGCTTCAGGCTTCGGGCTTCCGGCTTCGGGGGCTTCGGGCTTCCGGTTTCTGGGCTTGACCCTCGGTCTTCTGGCTTCGGACCTTCGCGCTTCGGCTTCGACCCTCGGACTTCCTCCTTCGATGCTTCGTGCTTTGAACTTCTCCGCCCCAACGCCCGTCCCTTATAGGGATGGAGGCGCGCCCATGAAGTTCCAGATGCTGGCGCTCGCGGCGGTTCTCACGGCGGTTCCAGGCATCTCACAGTCCACGCAGTATCCCGACCGCGCGTTTACCAACGGAGGCAGTATCCGCCTCAACCTTGCGGCGGCGGCCTATCGGATCCGCGGACGTGCGGACAACCGCATCCGGGTCCGATGGAGGACTTCCAAAGCCGACATGCAGGACCGGCTTCACGCTGACGTCGAGGTCCAGGGCGCGCGCGCCGTGATCCGGACGACCGCCCCGCACAATAGCGGCGCGCGGTTCGACATCGACCTTCCAGCGCGTTCCGATCTCGACGTCGACTTGAACGCGGGCGACCTCGAGGTGCTCGACGTCGAGGGGAACAAGAACCTTTCGATGTGGGCAGGCGACGTGACCATCGACGTCGGCAAGGCGGAGCTCTATCGGCAAGTGGACGCGACGGTGCGCTTCGGCGACATTTCCGCTCCGCCGTTCAATCGATCAACGGGCGGAATCTTCCGATCGCTGTCCTATTCCGGATCCGGCAAGTACGTGGTTCGGGCGAAGCTCTTCGCCGGCGATCTCAAGTTGCGTTGATCACGACACCTCGACGTCGTCGAGGCTCTTGTCGATATCGATGTCGGGCATGGGCGGCTCGGGCGGAGGCTTGAGCGGGAGGAAGACGCGGAAGGTCGATCCTTGGCCTTCTCCAGCGCTGTCGACCGTGATGGTGCCGCCATGCAACTCCGCGAGGTGGCGGGCGATCGCGAGGCCGAGGCCCAGGCCGCCGTAACGCCTCCTGGTGCCAGCCTCGGCCTGACGGAAGCGCTCGAACACATACGGCAGGAACTCGGCGGGAATCCCGGCGCCCGAATCGCGCACCGCGATTTCCACGTGCGCCCCGACCCGCGAGGCGCGAAGTTCGACGCTCCCCCCTTCGGGTGTGAATTTGATGGCGTTCGACAGCAGGTTCCACACGATCTGCTGCAATCGAACCGGGTCGGCGAACACCGGTTCCATGTCTGCCTTGATGCGTCCCGTGAACTTGATCGACTTGGCGGTCATCGCCGGCAACAGCGTCTCGATTGCATCATCGAGGACATGAGCGAGGTTCACCATTCGCGCTTCGATGCGGAGCCTGCCGACGATCGCGCGTGAGACGTCGAGCAGGTCGTCGATGAGCCGGGTTTGTGCGATGGCGTTTCGCTCGACCGCGGAGAGGGCCCGCAGCTGCTGCTCGCGGGTCATGTCCTTGCTGATTAGAACGCGTACCCATCCATAGATTGCCGTCAGCGGCGTTCTCAGCTCGTGCGAGACCGTCATCAGGAACTCGTCCTTCAGATAACTGGCCTCCTCGATGTCGCGCCGCGCTTTCTGCTCGCTCTCGAGCGCGTGTTCCAGCGCCTCGTTGGTGTTCCGCAGCCGTTCGGCCTCGAGGTGCTGCACGTCCATCAAGTCGCGTTCCGCCCTCGCGCGGGCGTCCATTTCCCGGAACACGAAGAACACCATGCAGCCGAGCGTGAAGGCGAGCGCGCTGAGCGCGAGCGCCGCCGATCGGCGCTGACGATACCAGTCGGTCAAGAGTTCGTCGCGATTGAGCGACACGCCGACGATGAGCGGCGGCTCGCCTACTGGCTTGTAGGCGCTGACCAGTGACGGCCCGCCTGGATGCACCGGTCCATTGACGATGCCCTCGGTCCCGGAGCGGAGCGCAGACAGCAGAATCGGATTGTCCGCGGCGGCCTCGTTGATTGGGTTGGTCGCTGAAGGCTCGCGGAAGAGCACCACGCCATCGGGATGAAAGACCCACGTGATCCCCGTCCGGCCGACATCCGGTGTCCGAAAGAAGTCCCGATAGCGCTCAGGGAACAGCACAGCAACGACGATCCCGTCGAAACGTCCCTCGTCGGTCGTCAGTCGACGGCCGATTGGAATCACGTACTGGCGCGGGTCGACCACGGTCAGGAATGGACGATCGACAACGAGCTCGTCGCGTTCCACCGTCGAGAGGCGCTTGAAGATGTAGTTGTCGCGCCGAGACGCCCCGACGATGACCGATTGCGTCGAGTGGACGATGCGCCCGTCGCGGTCGATGACGGTAATCGACCCGCCGCCGGCGAGCGAGGCCTTGGCCGCATTGAGAATGGGAACCCACTCTTCGGCGGCGGCACGCACGCCGCCAACGCGCCGCGCGTGGATGACGAGTTGCCGCAGAGAGGCATCCGCCACGGCAAACGATCCGCGTGCACGTACTCTGCTAGCACGATCGCCAGATTGCCCGCCCGCGTCTGGCCGTCCTCGAGAGCACGCCGGCGCGAGCCGTTCAAGTGCACGACCTGCAGCGTCGTCACGAAGGCGAGCACCGAAGCCGTGAAAGCGATAGTGAGAATTCTGGGACGTCGCTGGAGCAACGCGTTACCCGTGGGTCGCAAGGGGGGCATTGTAACCTACCCTGATCGTGCGGCCGTGTCTGCAGTCGCCGCGGAAAGCCTTGCGAGACCGCAGGGCCAGCAGGGGTGTTCTTCCACCCAAAAAGATCAAGTGAGGAGAGAGCGCTGGTGGGTCAGCCGCGGCCGCGTGCAACCCACACGTAGACCGGCAGGCCGCACATGAGCAGGATGAACCCGGAATACACGACGTCTGCGCCCGCCCCGGCGATGGCGAACATGGCGTAGGCGAACGCCAGGATGGCGATTCCAGTGGCTCCGCGATTCATACGCATCGCCTGGCGCTCTCCCGAAACAAAGAACCCCGCCATCGAGCAAAACGCGTAGGGAATCAGGCTGCTGAGAGTGGACAGAAGGATCGTGAACGTAAAGAGCTGCACGAGCGAGCGCGTGAAATTCATCGCGATCAGTCCACTTGCCAGGACTGCGGCGATCACCATGGCGTGAACCGGCGTACCGCGGTCCGAAAGGGTGCTGAATACCCGCGGGAACAGCCCGTCCTGCGCAACGGCCAGCGGCAGTTGGCCGCCGACGAGAATCCAGCCGTTCAGTGCGCCAAAACACGAGACGGCGGCGCCCAGGGCAATGAACGCCGCGGCTCCCGGCCCGATCAAGGCGCGTGCCGCGTCCGCATATGGCGCGGTGGAGGTGCCGAGCACGGACGGCGCAAGCACCCCCATCACGCCGACAGGTACTCACAATGTAGATGACAGCGGTCAGGATCGTGCCTGCCACGGTGGCACGGGGGATTGTGCGTTCGGGCGCCTCGATGCTGTCTGCCGGAATCGTGGCGCACTCCAGGCCGAGAAACGCCCACAACGTCAGGGTCGCGGTCGCCGAGACGGTCCGTACGAATGCGCCCGAACTGCTGGCGGCAATTGCGAAGTGTGACGTGTCGACGATGAACAGGCCGCCAATTCCGATCACGACGAGCGGAATGATTTTCAGGACGGTGGTCACGAGCTGTACGCGCCCGGCGGCGCGTACGCCGAGGACGTTCAGCCCCGTCAGCAGCCAGAGGAAGCCGATTGCCAGCGCAGCCGCCGACTTCGGCGTACGCACGATTGATGGGAAGAAGGGATCGAGGTAGCCGACCAACGCAACCGCCAGCGCTGCTTGCGAGCTCCACACCGAGATCCAGTAGCCCCAGGCGACGAGGAACCCCGGGAGATCGCCGAACGCCTGGCGTGTGTACGCGTAGGGTCCTCCGGCGGCCGGATTGAGTCCTGCAAGTCGGGCGAACACCAGCGCCAGCAGTACGGAACCCGCAGCGGATACGCACCACCCGATCAGACTGATGCCGCCATAGGGTGCGAGCGAGGCGGGAAGAAGAAAGACGCCGGACCCGATCATGTTGCCCATCACCAGCGCAACGGCGGTCCAGAATCCGAGCGCCCGCGATGTGGATCGGGCCGCGATGGTCACGGTCATTGACGCGCGGATGCTATCACGGCCGACCGAACGTTCACGCGTGTTTGAGGCGAAGTCGCGCGCGCTGGTGGTACAAAGATAAGTGTGACAGTCACCCAGGTCCTCGCGCCCGGGGTCCCCGGAGGAAGCCGCGTCAAGGGACGTGCGTACTTTCTCGACCGCGCCGTCGTCTACATCGCGGGAGGGGAGTGGTCGGTGGACGCGACCGTTCGCGGGTCGCGGGACTATCACGTCACCATCCGCCGCGAAGGGCACGTATTCTCCGGATCCTGTGAGTGCCCGTACTTCGAGGATCGGTTCGTCGTCTGCAAGCATATCTGGGCGGCGATGCTCGAGGCCGAACGCCGTCAGCTTCTGACCGGTGACGGCGATGTGTCGCGGGATGCGGTCCTGCAGGCGACCGACAACGGCGACGACTCGGACCCGGAATTTCGCGGCCGGCCAGTCCGTTCGCGGCCGGACGCTCAGACTCGACGAAGCCATCCGGCGTGGGAACGCTTTCTCGACGAGTTCTCGCGGAGTCTGACGGAAGCGGATGCGGCGCGCCCGCCGGCGCGGTTTGCCGCCGCGCAACTCGTCTACATCATCGATCGCGCGGCAACGCTGAGCGGCGCCGGATTCGCGCTCGAAGTGCAGTCGCGGCAGCGCAAGAAAAACGGCGACTGGGCGAAGCCGAAAGCGACGTCAGTGGCCCTCTCCGAGGTGGCCCAATTGCCCGATGCGGTGGACCGGGAGATCGTGCCGCTGCTTCTGGGCGCGTCCGATCCATATAGCGCGCCGTATCTCAGCCAGTACGGGCGCGCATCGTTCCGGCTGGCCGGTCCACTCATCGACCGGGTGTTGCCGCTGGTCGCACAGTCGGGCCGAGCGCTGTTGCGCGCCAGGCCGCAGCCCGGTGAGGAGATCGTGCCGCTTGCCTGGGACGATGGCCCGCCGTGGACATTTCATCTGGAGATTGTCCATGGCACCGGCAACCAGGCGTTTTCGATCGATGGGGCGCTGCTGCGGGGGAGCGAGCGCCTGGCGATCCGAGAACCGTGGATGCTGATCGAGGGCTACGTCTTCCATGGCGGAACCGTGGCGCGCCTGGACGCGCGCGGCGCCTTTGCGTGGCTCACCCAGCTTCGGCGTTCCGGTCCGACGGTGATTCCCTCGGATGCGACCGGCCGTCTGGTTGACGTGCTCGCGCGTTCGGGAATCGATCCGCTGGATCTTCCGGAGGAGCTGCGATTCGAGATTGCGTCGGAATCTCCACAGGCCTGTGTCAGCGTGACGCCAGGCCCGAGGCGCGGCCCGATGCCGATGCTCGACGCGGAGGTCGCGTTCGATTACGGCGGACTGAGGGTGCCACCCGGCACCGCCACGACGGTGTTCGACACGGATCGACGCCGGCTGATTCGCCGCGATTCCGGGTTCGAGCAGGCTGCCCTCACACGGCTGTCGCAGCTCGGGTTCTCACGTCATTGGGACTACATGCTCGCGCGTCAGCACCTCTGGATCGGCGCCGATCAGTTCTCGAACGCAATGGGCGTGCTGATCCGCGAAGGCTGGCGGGTCGAAGCGGAAGGGCGCACGTTCCGCTCGGCGCAGTCCGTGCGATCCGAGGTTCGCTCCGGCGTCGACTGGTTCGAGCTGCACGGTGCGGTCGATTTCGGCGATGGCCACTTCGTCCCGCTCCCGCGATTGCTTGCCGATCGCCCGCACGGCAACGCCACCATCGCCCTGGACGATGGCACCGTAGGCATCGTGCCCGAGGAGTGGCTGCGCCGCTGGAGCGGGATCGCGGGGATGGGCGAGATTTCCGGCGATCACGTGCGGTTCAAAGTGTCGCAGGTCGCGCTTCTCGACGCGGCGCTCGCGTCGCAACCGGCGATACGGGTCGACGAGCGATTTGCCCGGACGCGCGAACAGCTGGCCACGTTCAGCGGGATCGGCCCGCTCGATGCCGCGCCCACATTCGCGGGTCAGCTGCGCGATTACCAGCGTGATGCGCTCGGCTGGTTCGCGTTCCTCCAGCGATTCCATGTCGGCGGCTGTCTCGCCGACGACATGGGTCTCGGCAAGACGGTGATGGTGCTGGCCTGGCTCGATCGCCTGCGTCGCGAGCGCAAGAAGACCGTGCCGTCGCTGGTCGTCGTGCCGCGATCGGTCGTTTTCAACTGGAAGGAAGAAGCGGCGCGCTTCGCGCCGAAACTGCGCGTGCTCGACTTCAGCGGCGCGGCGCGATCGACCGAGGATCTTCAGAAATACGATCTCGTCGTCACCACGTACGGGGCGATGCGGCGCGATGCGGTCCGGTTGAAAGACCTCGAGTTCGAATATGTGATTCTCGATGAAGCGCAGGCCATCAAGAATGCGTCGACGGCGAGCGCCAAGGCCGCGCGGCTGCTGCGGGCGAGGCATCGACTCGCCCTCAGCGGCACCCCGATAGAGAATCACCTCGGCGAGTTGTGGAGCCTTTTCGAGTTCTTGAATCCCGGACTTCTCGGGACCTCGTCGACGTTTGCGAGGCATAGCCTGGCGGCATCGAAGCGCGATCCTGCAGCCATGGAGCTGATGGCGCGTGGCTTGCGGCCGTTCATCCTGCGGCGCACGAAGGCGCAGGTCGCACCTGAGCTCCCGGCGCGCACCGAGCTGACCCTTCACTGCGAGCTGCAGGGGATGCAGCGCGAGCTGTACGACGAACTGCGCGCCCATTACCGAGCCACGTTGCTTCACCGCATCGAACGCGATGGCCTGGCCAAATCCCGGATGCACATCCTCGAGGCGCTACTGAGGTTGCGGCAGGCGGCGTGTCACACGGCTCTCGTCGATCCACGGCGTGGCGGCGCCCCCTCCGCGAAGTTCGAAGCGCTCCTGCCGCTGCTTGGCGAGGTCCGCGACGAGGGTCACAAGTGCCTGGTCTTCTCGCAATTCACCAGCCTGCTCGCGCTGTTGCGAGCCCGGCTCGACCAGGACGGGGCCCGGTACGAATATCTCGACGGGCAGACGCGCGATCGTGACGTCCGCGTGAACCGGTTTCAAAGTGATCCCGACTGCGGCCTGTTTCTCATCAGCCTGAAGGCCGGCGGCCTCGGCCTCAATCTCACCGCGGCCGAATACGTGTTCCTGCTCGACCCCTGGTGGAACCCCGCCGTCGAGGCGCAGGCCATCGATCGCGCGCACCGGATCGGTCAGACCCGGCACGTGTTCGCGTACCGCCTGATCTCGGTCAATACGGTCGAAGAAAAGATCGCCGAGCTGCAGGCCACCAAGCGCGATCTGGCGGATGCGATCCTCCATGCCGACGCTGGCCTCCTCCGGGACCTGAAAAAGGAAGACCTCGAAGTGCTTCTGAGCTGAGGCCCTGGGGTCAGACCCCCGGATTGGGGTCAGACCCCAGGAAGGCCCGACCCGGAGCGAATTGGGGTCAGACCCCAATCAGCCTCAGGGCGGCGATTGCGGCGAACACGAGCGAGATCACTTCGAACACCCGCTGAGGAATCCGGTAGACCAGCCATCGGCCGCCCAGGACGCCCGCCAACACGAATGGGATCAACATCAGGTTCAGACGCAGCGTGGTTGGCCCGATCAATCCCAGCCCAACGCTGAACGGGACCTTGAATGCGTTGACGATCGCGAAGAACCACGCGCTGGTGCCCACCATTTCAAACTTTGGCAGCCCGATCGCGAGGCAGTAGATCAGGATGATCGGTCCCGCCGCGTTTGCCATCATCGTGGTGAAACCGGCAAGCAGGCCGATCCCCCACACGAACCAGAGCGCGTGCGGCACTGCGCCGAGCCAGTCGGGCCATCGCATCCGCACCAGCTGCCCCGCCGACAGCACCAGGATGATCCAGCCAATAGTCGGCTTGAACGCTTCATTGCTGATCGAACCCATCGTGGCCGCACCGAGCACGACGCCCACGAACGCCGGCGGCAGCATTCGTCTGACGTATCTCCAGTTCGCGTGCGCGTGATACGCCGTGACGGCACAGGCATCGCCGACAACCAGCATTGGCAGCGCGACACCGGTCGAGCTCTTGGCGCCAAACAGAAAGGCAAAGATGACGACGTAGACGAGCCCCATTCCTGCCAGTCCGGCCTTCGCGAGGCCAAGGGACGAGGCGCCGATCGCTGCAAGGATCCATTGGGGAGCGCTCAGCTGCGGCATGTGCAATGATGCAATGTGGCCGACATCTTATCGCTCGAACAGCAGGCGATCGACTTTGCGAAGCGCGGCGACTTTAGCGTCGAGGCGAAACGGGCCAATGAGGAGCTGACCGAGCGCGCGCCGACCAACCAGGGCGCCTGGACCCGCCTGGCGCGATGCTGCATGGAGCTCGGACAACTCGACGAAGCAACCGCGGCTGCCGATGCCGCGCTGCAGCTCAACCCGCAGAACACGATTGCGCGCAATCTGCAGGGTGAAATCGCCCGGCGCCGGGCGCCCAGCGAGAGCCACAAGGTGTCCCGATCGAAAACAACAACCCGCACAAAGTCGATCTCGCCGGCGCGACCTGCCGGCGGCTTCGGAAGGCCGGAATTCACAGGGCTTGCCCACCTGTCGCCCGCCGCAGCCCTGGAGGCGCTTGGCCCGCGCATCGAGGCCTTGTTGATGGCGATCAACGAGCGCCCGTTTGCCGCCAAGGTGGTCGAGGCGCGAAATCGCGCAGGACGATCCGGAAGCCGCCTCTTTCGTCGCAACAGCTTCTATCCCGGCGACGCCGGGCATGTCTTCGCCTTTCATCACGGCGGGCGATGGGAGCCGCAGATTCACATCGGCTGGTCCGCCGCAAACAAGAGCGGACACGACAGTCTGTGCGCCGGCATCGGCTTCAACCTGGCGGACGCCGACAGGGATCCGGATCGCGAGAGCGGGCACGAGCGCGTCATCGCACACTTCGAACGCTTGCAGCAGCTCGTCGCGTCGATGTGGCGTCAGTTGTTGAAGGAGTGGATGGGAGCCAACGGAGGATTCATTCAGTACCGGTAACAACCCTCCGGCGTTGGAGCTGCTGCCAGATGACGCGGTCCGATGGCTGATCGATTGCCGCGATGCACGCGAACTCGGCTGGATCTTCTGCGGACGCTGGCTCTTCCTCGATCGCGCCGAGCATGCGGAAACCCTTGCCGATCCAGCAAAGCTCGTCCGATGGATCGATCGGACGTTTACGGATCTGTTGCCACTTTGGGCAAGTGTGTATCGCAGCGCGACGTGAGTGGTCGCCAAGTCCATGCAATTAGGGTAAAAACATTGGCACTCGCATTGCTCTCTATTTCGGTGTGGACGACGAGCTGCGCTACCTCGACGCACGAAGGGTGCAGAGTCCAGCGGGGACGCTGGCAGGTTTGGAATTGTGCAGTCGAGACAACGAGAGTCTGGGCACCGTGGAGGGTGTGATTATCGAGCCAGCTCGTCGCCGCGTTCGCTATCTCGTGGTCAAGCGCGGGGGATGGCTGGCAAAGGACCGGTATCTCCTTCCGCTCGAAAGCCTTGCCCATCTGGAGTCGGAACGGGTGCTCCGGATCGAAGATTCGTCCGCCGAGCTATCCCGCCGATCCGTCGATTTGCGCCAGATCCAGCCATTCTCCCCGGATGACGTCGTCACGGCCATCTTTGCCGAGACGGCCGCCTGAATTTTTCTGCAAACCTCCGGGCCTCTTCTTCCGTCTCAGGATAGGAAGCTCACAACGGAGTCCCGATGACGATCCTGCAGAAGCTTTTTTCCCGTAAGCCGGAAGCCCCGCGTCAGCGGGTTCGGGTGTGTATCGAGTGTGGTATGCCAGTCGCGGAACACAAGGACTGGTGCAGCATCCTGCGCGGCCAGAAGGAGCTCGAGGCTAAGGCTGCCGCGCGAGCTCAGACTGAAGCCACATCCTGATCGTGGCGTAGGTCCCTTCAGACTGGCGTTCGCCGGATCTCTGGTTCTGCTCTCCGCCGGCTTCGAACACCGCGGCCGGGCGCGAGATCACGCCATTTCCGTATCCGGCGTCAGGTTCAGGTGCGGCGCCACGCGCGTCAGCGTCTCCATCATGGCCTGCACCATCCGGGGCACGCGCGCCGTCTCCAGGTACACCCATCCCGTCGTCCGCACCAGCGGGGGTCCGGCAACGCGCGCGTAACGGAGCGTGCCCGCTGCCGCTTCGCGTGCGATCGCCTGGAAGGGTACCAGGCTGATTCCGAGTCCCGCGCCCACCATTGCTTTCGCGATCTCCACGTTTTCAGTTTCGGCGACGACCCGCGGCGCGATTTCTTCGCGGACGAAGAATTCGTCGATCACGCGACGGGTGTTCGAGCCGCTCTCGAACGTGATGAACGGCTGCCCGTGCAACTGCGCCGCAGTGATGGCCTTGGTCTCCTTTGCGAGCGCGTGTGCGGGAGGGAGAACCAGCAGCATCTCCTCTCTCATCACGGGATCGGTGCGCAGCACCGTGTCGGTAATTGGAAGGGTCAGGAGCGCAAGGTCCACCGTGCCGGCGCGCAGTTGCCGCAACATGCGCGCCGAGCCGGACGTCACGACCTTGATTTCGACAGCCGGATGCACGCGGCTGAATTCCTTCAGCAAGGCGGGGATGACGTACATCCCAACCGTCATGCCCCCGCCAATGGTCAACGTGCCGGTGAGCGTCTGCTGGCGGTCGAGGATCTGCGACGCTGTGTCCCGAATGTCGGCAAAGATGCGATGGCTGAGCTGAAGCAGCGCTTCGCCGGTTGGCGTCATCTGCACGCGGCCGACGGATCGAATGAACAGCGGCTCTGCGAACTCTTCTTCGAGAAGGAGGATCTGCCGGCTGATTGCCGACTGCGACACGTGGAGCTTGGCGCCCGCCTTGGTGAACGAGCCGGTTTCAGCGATCGCACGAAGAATCTCGAGCTGACGCAAATCCACGTGGACATTCTACTTGGTCAGGGCTTCGGGCTTCGGGCTTCAGGCTTCAGGCCTCAGGCTTCGGGCATTTGCCGGCATGAGCCTTGAGGCCTGAGTCAGCCGAAGCCTGGAGCCTGGAGCCTGGAGAGCCCGAAGCCCGAAGCCTGTGTCATCTCACGATGCGCGGATTCAGCGGCGCCGGTGGCGTCGCGAGGGGACCGGTCAATTTGAAGATGATGCCGCGCGAGTAGCCGACGAGATACAGCTCGCCGTCCGCGTCGACGCCGAACGAGCTGATGTTTCCGAGTGCGCTGGCGCCTCCGAGCTCGTCGGTGTGCTCGATCAAACCGGTCGCTCGTGCTTCGCCGCTCGCGGCATCGACGACCAGCGCGATGGACCACACTCGTCCGCGGATGAAATCCGCGAAGAAGTACCGTCCGACGAAATCGGAGCCGAGCGCCGCGCCGCGGTAGACGTATCCGCCAGTGATCGACGCGCCGACCGTGTGATCGTATTCGAAGATCGGATCGGTCAGTGGCGTGAAGGCAGGCGGACGCGAGGTCACGTAATCGTGCGCTCCCTCGCGATTGCGCCACCCGTAGTTCCGCCCGCCGCGCCCGCGCGGCTCGTAATCGACTTCTTCGAACCGGTTCTGCCCGACATCGCCGATGACGAGCGCTCCGGTGCCGCCGCGCGAGGGATCGTCGAACGTGTAGCGCCATGGATTGCGCAGGCCGAAGTCCCAGATCTCGCGTAGCGTTCCTGACGCGTTGAAGAAGGGATTATCGGGTGGCACGTCGTATCCGGTCGGATCCGAGTCGGCGACGTTTACGTTGATGCGCAGCATCTTGCCGAGAAGCTCCCCGCGATTCTGCGCGCGATGATCGGGATCGTCGCCCGACCCGCCGTCGCCGAGGCCGATATACAGATAGCCATCCGGGCCGAACACGAGGTTGCCGCCGTTGTGATTGGCAAACGGCTGGCTGATGAACCGCTGACCGTCGGGCCACCGCAGATCCACCCGTGACGTGGGGTCGGCAACAACCGGATTGGACGATCGCCGGAAGCGCGCGACGACGGTGTTCCCGGAGCGATCGGTGAAGTTGACGAAGAAGCGGGGATTCGACGCGTCGGGCGGAAACGCGAGACCGAGCAGGCCCTGCTCTCCACCGGACCGGACCGCGCCGCGAATATCCAGGAAGTCGGTGTCGAGCGTCACGCCGCTTCGAACCACGCGAATGCGGCCGACCTGCTCGACGACGAACTGCACGTTGCGATCGGAGGGATCCTGGACGAACGCGAGCGGGTTCGTGAAGCCCGCTGCATAGGTGCGGATTCGCAGCGTGCCCTGGGCGATGAGCGTGATCGCGTATGCCACGAGGATGATCGCGCCGAACGCTCGACCGGCTTTCACCACGCGATTATAGTGAGGCGCATGGCTCGAATCTCGCGGCTCACGGCAGTGTTGAGTTGTGTCGTCCTCTGCTCGTGCGGTGGCTCATCCGGTGGATCCGGATCGGACGGTGGCGAGAGCATTACAGGCCTCGAACGGTTTGGATGGGATCAGCCGGCTGCCGATGCAGGCGAACTGGCCTCGTTCAACTACGCTCTGTACGTCGACAATACCCGCAGCGAAGCGACGGACGTGTCGTGTGGCCCGCCTGCAACGAACGAGCGGTTCGAGTGCACCTGTCAGCTTCCATCGATGTCGTCCGGATCGCACACCCTTCAGGTCGCCGCCTTTGTGGCTGACGGAAGCGGTACCCGAGAGAGCCCCCGCTCGGCAGCCGTTCGCGTCGTCAAACAGTGAAATCTTTCGCCTAAACGGGGAACCTGTAAGTGTGGGAACTGTTCCTTTCCATGACACCCATTGATGAAATCAGGCCGAAAATCAGCAAGAGCACAGTAACCAGCCTCGGAACGCCGTTTGCTCAACAGCCGGGGTGTCACTAGCCAACTGGTCGGAAATGGACACTCAGCGGGCGGAAGGCGTGCTCAAGGCAGACTTTCATCTCCACACCGGCGAAGATCCCATTGATCTGATACGCCACGACGCGCCGACGCTGATCGAGCGTGCCGCGAGCGCCGGCTTCGATGCCCTTGCCATCACTCTCCACGATCGGCAGTTGGACGACCCACGGATCACGGATTTCGCCCGCGAGCGGGGGATCGTACTGCTCCCCGGAATCGAACGGACGATCGAAGGCAAGCACGTTCTGCTCATCAACTTTCCGCGAGCTGCGGTCGAGTCAGTGTTTACGTTCCGTGATCTCGCCTGGCTCAAGTCGCGGGGGAACGGCCTGGTGATCGCGCCGCATCCGTTTTTTCCCGGCGGTTCATGCCTCGGCCGCCAGCTCGACGCGCACCCCGACCTCTTCGATGCGGTCGAGTGGAGCTACTTCTGGACGCGTCAGATCAACTTCAACTCGCGCGCGGCGCGATGGGCCCGCGCTCGCGGCAAGCCAATCGTCGGCAACACCGACATGCACGATATCCGTCAGCTGGGTCGCACGCATTCACTAGTGCGCGCCGAAGCGCACGCCGACGCGATTTGCGCGGCGGTACGTGACGGCCACGTCGAGGTTTCGACGGAGCCCGTACCGGTCATCGAGCTCGCGACGGTCCTCGGCGGCATGGCCGTCCGGCAGACGGCCCTGAAGAACGCCAAACAACCCGCATTCGGGGGCAGAGAGCCGCGGACGCCGGAATTGGCCGGTTCCCGCGACCTCTCGTGGCGCAGATCTCCAGGCCTGTGACGAGCGCCGGCGTAGCTCGCAATCTCCTCCAGCTGACTTTGTAAACCTGATCTCACGTCGCAATGCGCAGCCTGTATGATCGGGGCTGCATGCTCAAGGCACTTGCGTTGGTGGCCGCGTCCCTCTTGGTAGGGGCAGCCGCGCCGCTTCGCACACATGTAGTGGCGCCGTCGAGGGCGTTGCGGACGCTCGACTACGCGTCGTTCTACGCCCAGGGGATCAGCTTCGCGGAGTTCCTCGACGGCGCGAGGATGCTGCGCGACGAGTGGCGCGACAACTACGCCCACGCCACGATCGATGACGATGTGCTGGCGCGTGCGCGCGCGTTGACGACTCAATGGCAGCTGCTGGTTGTGGCCGACGACTCGTGTCACGATTCAGTCAACACGGTTCCCTATCTCGCGAAGCTGACCGAGCTGGTTCCCGAGAAGCTTTCGATGCGGATCGTGACATCCGCCGTGGGTCAGGCCGTAAAGGACGCGCACCAGACTCCCGACGGGCGTGCCGCGACGCCGACGATCGTCGTGCTTGATAGTCAAGGTGGGCCCAAGGGTGTCTTCATCGAGAGGCCGGCGGCGCTCCTTCGTTACGTCGAGGAGCACGGCCAGGGACTCTACCCCGATCAGGTCCGCGATCTGCGGCACCAGTGGTACGCCGACGACAAGGGACGGCACGCCGTCGCCGAAATCCTCGACATCATGGAGAAATGACGTAGCTCACAGCCCCGGATCGTGTTTCGAGGTTGCCGGGTCGCGCAGCGCCTGAGGGGACGGGAACTCCGCCGCCGTCCGGGCGCGTCATCTTCAAACCTTCGCATTTCTCTCGACGTCTAAGCGGCCATGCAGGACTTTCGCTATGCGTTGCGGGCGCTCCGGAAACAGCCGATCTTCACCCTCGTCGCGGTGCTCACGCTGACGCTGGGCATCGGTGCGAACGCGGCTATCTTCAGCCTGCTGTATCAGATTCTGCTGAGGCCGCTGCCGTATCCGGACGCGGACCGCCTGGTGTTCGTGTGGAACACGTATCCGGGAATCAACCTTCCGCAGGCGAGCGTGTCGATTCCCGATTACATCGACCGGCGGACCCAGGCACCGGCGATCGAGGATGCCACACTGTTCACAGGGCGCACGGCGAACCTGACCGAGGGCGGAAGCCCCGAGCAGCTGCGCGCGCTGGCAGTCACACCGTCATTCTTCTCGACGCTGCAGCGCCAGCCGTTTCTCGGGCGAGCCTTCTCCGAAGATGAAGCCAAGCCGGATGCGGACAAGTTCGCGATTCTTACATTTGCGCTGTGGACGTCCCACTACGCGTCCGATCGCGGCATCGTCGGCCGCGACATTCGGATCAATGGTGAGGCTCATCGGGTCGTCGGCGTGTTGCCCGCGGACTTCGAGCTGCCGTCGCGCGACATCGCGTTGCTCGTGCCGTTCTCGTTCACCCCGCAGCAGACCTCGGACAATGCCCGCGGCAATGAATTCAGCTCGATGATCGCGCGGTTGCGTCCCGGCGCCTCCATCCCGCTGGCAAACGCGCAGTTCAAGACCATCGTCGATCGCAACATCGAAAGGCTGCCGGCTCGTGCGGCCTTTGCCAAATCGAGTGGCTTCGGCGGATACGCCGTGACGATGCGGGATCAGATCGTCGGCGACGTCCGTTCGCCGCTCTACGTGCTTCAGGCCAGCGTCATCGTGGTGCTGCTCATCGCGTGCGCGAACGTGGCAAACCTGCTGCTGATGCGAGCGACGGCGCGGTCCCGCGAGCTGGCGATCCGCTCGACGCTCGGTGCCGGCCAGTGGCGGATTCTGCGCCAGCTCCTGACTGAAGGGATCGTGTTGTCGATCGGCGGCGCGGCCGGTGGCCTGGTGCTCGGCTTGATTGCGGTCAGGGCGCTCATCGCGATAAGTACCGCCCAGATTCCCGGCTCGCCGGATGCGGCGCTGCATCCAGCCGTGCTTCTGTTCACTGCCGGTCTCGCGCTTCTGACCGGCCTTGTGTTTGGCATCGCGCCGGCGGTGACGATTGCGCGGGGGAGCGCTGCAACCTATCTGAAAGACGACAGCACGCGCGGCACTGCTGGTAAGGCGACGGGCGTGACCCGGCGGATGCTGGTGATCGCGGAAACGGCGCTGGCGGTGGTGTTGCTGGTCTGCGCCGGCCTGCTGATCAAGAGTTACGGGCGGCTTCAGGACGTCAATCCAGGGTTCTCCACCGAGAACGTGCTCACTGTGCAAGTCGCGCTTCCCGCGTCGCGATATCCAGACGATGCCGCACGCATCGGATTCTGGACGCGTGTGCTCGACAAGGCGAGAGCGCTGCCCGGCGTGACGTCGAGCGGCCTCACGACAAACGTGCCGTTCAACGGCAACATCAGCTCCGGCTCGTATTCCATCGTCGGTCTGAATCAGGCGCCGGGCGATCCTGCGCCGCACGGCCGCCAGGAAGTTGTCGGAGGCGAGTACTTCAAGGCAATGCAGATTCCGCTCATCGCCGGCAGAACCTTCAACGATGGCGACACGCGAGACGCGGCGCCCGTCGTCGTAATCGACGAATATCTCGTGAAGAAGTATTTCGCCGACCGCAGCCCGCTGGGGCAGCAGATTCAGCGTGGCGGTCCGACCAGCCCCAAATTCACGATCGTCGGCGTCGTCGGGACGATCAACAGCATCGACCTCGGACAGCCGGTCACCAAAGAGCGGATCTACTATCCGGCGACACAGCAGGCGCCACGCACGATGGCTCTTGTGCTGAAGACCAAGCTCGACCCGCAAGCGCTGGTTCCACAGTTGCGGGCGGCGGTCCGGGAAATCGATCCCGAGCAGCCGATCGCCGACGTGCGGACACTCGATCAGTGGATCGCGCGGTCGCTGCAGAACCGGCGAACACCGACGACGCTCCTGGCGGTCTTCGGTGGAGTTGCGCTGCTGCTCTCGGCCATCGGCATCTACGGCGTGCTGGCGTTCGGCGTCGCCCAGCGCGTGCGGGAGTTCGGGATCAGGCAGGCGCTCGGTGCCGATCGGGGATCGATTCTCTCGCTGGTGCTGACCGAGGGACTGCGGACGGCCGGTGCCGGCATCCTGATTGGCGTCGTCCTTGCCGTCATGGTGACGCGGTACTTGCAGGCCCTGCTCTTCGGCGTCACGAGCCGAGACCCCGTGGTGTTTGCCGGGGTCGGCGCGGTGCTGCTCGCCGTGGCACTCGTCGCGTGCTACATCCCCGCGCGTCGCGCCACCGAGGTGGATCCAATGGTAGCGCTGCGGGAAGCCTGACAAGGGCTCCAGGCTCCAGGCTTCAGGCTTCAGGCTTCACGCCGGAAGCCCGAAGCCCGAAGCCCGAAGCCGTGAACGCCTGAAACATGAATCACGACCTTGCGTATGCGTTGAGAGGGCTGCGGAAACAGCCGATCTTCACCGCCGTTGCGGTGCTCACGCTGGCTGTAGGGATCGGCGCCAACACCGCCCTCTTCAGCCTCCTCTATCACGTCGTTCTCCGTCCGCTCCCTTACCCAGATGCGACTCGCCTTGTCTTCATCTGGAACGCTTACAAGAAGGCCGGCAACGGTTTCGCGAACGTGTCGATTCCGGACTATCTGGATCGGGGCGCCGAGGTACCGGCTATCGAGGATGCGGCGCTGTTCACAAAGGCCCGCGTCAGTCTTTCGATTGCAGGGCAGCCCGAACAGGTGTTCGCGCTGCGCGTGACTCCTTCGTTTTTCTCGACGCTCGGCCGGCAACCGCTGCTGGGGCGTGCCTTCACCGATGCCGACGCAGAGCCAGCCACCAACCGGTTCGTGATCCTTACCCACGCGTTGTGGAGCTCCCGCTTTGGACGCGATCCGTCAGTCATCGGGCGGAGCATCCATCTCGACGGGGTGAATCATGCAGTCGTCGGCGTACTTCCTGCGGATTTCGAAATCCCCTCGCGCGCCGTCGCTCTGCTCGTGCCGTTCGGATTTACGCCGGAGCAGCGCTCGGACCAGGAGCGTGGGAACGAATTCAGCGAGATGATCGCGCGGTTGCGGCCGGGCGCGACGATCGAACAAGCCAACGCGCAGATGGACGCGATTGTGGCGCGGCTGATGGATCGTGTGCCGGGTCGTGCCGCCTACATGCGCAACAGCGGATTCACAGGGGTGGCCGAACCGTTCAGAGATCACCTCGTTGGCGACGCGCGAGCGTCGTTGTGGCTCCTGCAGGCAGCTGTGTTCGTCGTGCTGCTAATTGCCTGTGCCAATGTGGCGAACCTGGTCCTGATGCGCGCGTCCGGACGCCAGCGCGAGCTCGCGATCCGTTCATCTCTCGGCGCGGGACAATGGCGAATCGCACGACAGCTGCTGACGGAAGGAGCAGTTCTTTCGGTGATCGGCACGTGCGCAGGACTGGCCGTTGCGGCACTCGGCATCCGGACGTTGATTGCGATCACTGCAGATCAGCTCCCATCGGCGGCCGGCGCCGCGATCCGTCCCGAAGTCCTCCTTTTCACGATCGCGCTCGCCACGATGAGCGCGATCATTTTTGCGGTCTTCCCGGTGATCACGACCGCCGGCCGGAGCGCCGCTTCGGCGTTGAAAGACGATGCCGGTCGTGCGTCAGCCAGTACCCAGACCGGTCGCCTGCGCGCGACGCTGGTCGTCGTCGAGACGGCACTGGCGGTCGTGCTTCTGGTCGGCGCCGGCCTGCTGATCAAGAGCTTTGCGAGCGTCCTGCGTGTGGATCCAGGCTTCAGCACCGAGCACGTCTTGACCGCGCAAATTACCCTCCCGGTCTCGCGATATCCGGGTGACGGCACGACCCGCGCGTTCTGGGCGCGCCTGCTCGAGAGGACGCGTGGGATTCCCGGCGTCTCTGCTGCCGGTGCGATCTCGAGCCTTCCATTCAGCGGAGCAACGAGTGCCGGCACCTACAGAATCGCGGGCCGTTCCTACGCTCCCGGCGAGCGGCCGCCGCACGCACAACAGGACTTCGCAGCCGGCGACTACTTTCGGGCGATGCAGATTCCTCTTCTCCAGGGCCGGCTCTTCAGCGACGCCGACAGCGCTGACGCGCCTCGCGTCGTGATTGTGGACGAGCTTTTCGCCAACCGCCAGTTCCCCGGACAAAGCCCGGTCGGCCGTCAAATCAACTTCGGCAGTGCACGCAACTACACGATCGTTGGCGTAGTCGGGACAATTAGGTATGAGGATCTCGGTAAGCCCATTCCAGAGGAAAGGGTTTACCTCAATGCCACGCAATTGCCGCTCAGCGGGATGACCCTGGTGGTGAAGGCCGCGCTCGAGCCATCATCGCTCGTTCCCGAGTTGCGGTTCGCCGCGGGAGCCATCGATCCAGAACAACCGATAGCCGACATCAGGACGATGGAGGAGTGGATCGGACGATCGCTGCAGCCGCGGCGCACGCCAATGATGCTCCTTTCTGTATTCGGCATCGTCGCACTGTTCCTGTCCGCGATTGGCATCTACGGCGTGGTCGCATTCGGCGTCACAGAGCGGGTCCGGGAGTTCGGCATCAGACAGGCCTTGGGCGCAGATCGCCGGTCGATCCTGTCGCTCGTTCTCGTCCAGGGACTGTCCCGTGCCGGTGTGGGCATTGCTATCGGAGTGGCCGGCTCTCTGGTGGTGACGCGCTATCTGAAGTCGATGTTGTTCGACGTCGCTCCTCACGATACGAGCGTATTTGCTGCCGTCATCGGCATCCTGGCGGGAGTCGCAGTGACCGCATGTTATCTGCCCGCGCATCGGGCAACGCGTGTCGAGCCCATGGAGGCGCTTCGCCAAGCATAGGGCTTCAGGCTTCAGGCTTCAGGCTCCAGGCTCCAGGCTTCAGGCTCCAGCCGAAGCCTGAAGCCCGGAGCCCGAAGCCTTTTACGGCTTCACCCTCACTTCCGCTCCGAACAACATCGTGCGATCGTTGTCCTTGGCCGCCCACTTCATCAACGTCGCGAGGTTCTTCTCGACGCGCGCTTCGTACATCATCCGGCCGTTGACCATCACTCTGATCGGCTGTGCGAAGTCGAATTGATCGGGTGAGAGGAGCAGGGTCAGCTCACTCACGCCGCGTGTGACCAGTTCCACGGTGTTGGCATGACGCACCAGGTCTACCCGGCCCGAGCGGCCGGTACGGCGGAAGATCGCTCCGCGCGGTTGCGGGATGGTGTCGGGATCGAACGTGCCGGACAGCGTGACAGTCTGGTCGCCGCGCCTGACGGTGAGCCTGATCGGGGAGTGCGGCGCGTACGATTGCAGAGCACTGAGCAGCGTTGCCGTGGTCTCCAGCTTCACGTCGCCGACTGAGTCCAGTACGTCTCCCTGATGCATCCCAAGCCGGTCCGCAAGCGTGTGCGCCATGACCCGATCGACGCGGAGTCCCGATCCCAAACGGAACCCCAACTCGGCGTGTGGCGGGGGAGTGAAATCGTTCAAATCATCCATCCCGGCTGAATCGCCGCGAGCGCCGCCGATCCCATCGATCACCAACCAATGAACTCGTCCGGATTCCCGCGTATCCGCCGTCTCCCAGGTCAGGCGATCGGGATACGGTTCGCGCGGGTGATCGCGTACGAATGTCTCGAATTCGTCTTTCACCGTCGGCCACCAGGTGGTGTCGTGGCCTGCCTCTGGCTGTGGCCGATACGTAATCCTGACCTGGCCCTTCGCGAGGTGTTCAAGGTAAGGCTCGACTGCAGCGATCGGATAGAGCGGGTCACGCCCGCCGTTGACGACGAACAGCGGCTTGTTGCGAAGGTTGCCAGGAAACAGGTCGCCATCGATGTGAAGGTCGTCGTTGTTCAGGACGCCGATGAATCCATTGAGGGAAAGAAACGAGGCGTACGGCGTGGAGTCGCGCATGGCCAGATAGTACGCGCCGGTCCCGCCATCCGATACGCCGGAGACGACGACGCGATTCTCGTCGACGTTGTAGGTGCGCTTCACCGTGTCGAGGATCGCGCGCAGGTTTTCTAGTTGTGCGCTGCTCCACCACGGAACCTCGCTCCACGAGGCGGGAAGCACGTAGATCTGGGTCGCTCCGGCGAGTCGGCCAATGCCATTCCGTCCGCGGCGCTCGGCATTCTCGCGTGAGTTCCCGACGCCGCCGTGCAGTTGGACGCGAACCTGATAGCGGAGCGACGGATCGTAGGTCTCGGGAACGTCAATGGTGTAAGCAAACTCTCCGCGATGCGCCAGAACGATCCCTCTGGCGACGTCTCTCGGATAAGGACGACCCCGCTTCAACTGGGCATAGACATCATCGAATGCTGCCCCGCTCTTGAGGATCTCGGTGGCGGCTTTCGCGGCTTCGCCGGGGTTGTTCGCCGCCCAGTACTTGGCGAACGACGGGTCGAGCGGGGTAACAGGCGAGTAACCGATAGAGGATTTCCCGCCGTGCACGGGCCAGCCGGACGTCTGCCCGATCTGTGATCCAATTGCGAGAATGTAAATCGCCACGGCCGAGGTAAGACGCCGCACGGCCGGGATTGTATACGGCTTCTCTCGTGCTAAGATCCCGCGCGTCAGGTCAGAGAACAGCCCGCCGCTTTTCAGCTACGAGCCTTCTCCCACCGCTCAGGGTCCGCATGTGACCCCATGGCCCGTTAGTCGATGAATGGACGTTGACGGTCCGACATCATCACCACGTCCCCGCGCAAGGGGCAGGAGTGTCAGCAGCATGGCTCGGAAACTGTACGTCGGAAACCTTCCTTACACCGCAGGCGAACAGGATCTTCAGGATCTGTTCGGCAGCGCCGGCACCGTGGAATCGGTGAATGTGATGCGCGATCAGGCGACCGGCCGGGCGCGCGGCTTTGCGTTCGTGGAGATGGGCAGCGACGAGGACGCGCAGAACGCGATCCAGAAGTTGAACAACTACTCATTCGGTGGCCGCAACCTGACGGTGAACGAGGCGCGCCCAAAGGAGCGGACGGGCGGTGGGGGCGGTGGCTATGGCGGCGGCGGTGGCAGCCGTGGCGGCCGGCGCGAACCGCGCTGGTAGAAAGACGGCTCGCATTTTGTACACCAAGAGGGCGGGCCTTGGCGCGCCCTCTTTTTTTGCCTGTCCTGCCTTTGCTGCGTCCTCCCGCTACATCGGAATCGTGTAGTCAGCGACCGGAAACTCCACTTCGCGATGACGGCGGGCGCCGCGCAGCGCCATCCACCCGCCAATGGCCACCAGCCCGGTTGCGATCCATCCAAGATACGGTTCCGGGTTGGCGCGCCGCTTCAGCGCCTGCTTCAGCTCCGCCTTCACGTGGTCCGGCGCGAGCCGGCGTTCGATCTCGGTCAGCTTCCGATCGAGCGATGCGCGGGTGCGGACGATGTCGCGTTCGATGGCGGCCATCTCCGGTCTGGACGTGTCGTAGCTCTGGTTCATTGGAAGGTCTCCTTCACGGTTTCGACCGTCCGCGGCAGGCCGCGGATCTCGCCCAACGTGCGGCGGCTGCTCATGAACATGATCGCGCCGGCGATCGCGAGCACGACGCCCACAATCGCGAAGCCGGTCCAGGCGGGCCACTCCATCAATGTGGCGATGCCGAGGGCCAACGCCGTCAGCAGGAACAAGCCGGCGCAGACGAGTGCCGCTGCTGCCGCGCCGAAACCGCTTGCGGCGGATGCCGCCTTGGAGACTTCCGCGCGCAGCTCGGCGCGTGCCAGCGCCACTTCCTCCCTGAACAGCTCACGAACGTCATCGAGCGCGTTACGCAACAGTGTGCTCATCGAAGCGTCGGATTCATGTGCCATGTGATGCCCCGTTCTCGTGGGAAGTGTGCTTCATACTCGGGAATTCATTGCAACTGGCGATCACTCAGCCGGCACAATGGCCGAGGTCCTCGAGCACTTTCCCGAAACCAGCAATGAGGCCGACACGTGAGTGTGGTCGTCGTGAGCTCGTCTGCGACAGAATGCGAGGTCAGGTATGCCTGTGCTGCCTGCAGGCGGGCTCAGCCGCTCGGATGGGTAGGGGTCTGGATCGCTACGCTCTTTCGGTCGCGGTTTTTTCAGGCAGCGTGTCCGCCACTCCACTCGAACGACGAGCGAGCAGCAGGTAAGTCGAGGCCGCGACACCGAATCCAATGAACCACCCGTAGTCGTAGAGCGGTCGCATGACAGGAATGACGAGGCCGCCCCATGCGGCCGCGCAGCCCGCGAGCGTCGCGACTGTCCCTGGCATGTGCCAGCCGCTCGAGTAGCGGTAACGGCCGTCCGGCGAGATACAGGTCTTCCAGTCGGAGATCCTTGCGCCGCACGATCCAGTAGTCGGCGATCAGCACGCCGGCAATCGATCCGAGGCCGCCGGAGTAGCCGAGCAGCCAGGTGAAGATGTAGCCCGACGGATCGGCGAGCAGCTTCCACGGTTGAATCAGGATCCCGAGGACGCCGGTGATCAGGCCGCCGGTCTTGAAGCTGATCGCGCGCGGGAACGCGTTGGCGAAGTCGTTGGCGGGCGAGACGACGTTGGCGGCGATGTTGACCGCGAGCGTCGCGACCACCGCGGTGAACATCGAGACTGCGATCACCAGCGGATCGCGAAATCGTCCGATCAGCTTGACCGGATCCCAGATCAGCTCGCCGTAGATGATCGCTGTCGCGCTGGTGATCATCACGCCCATCGCCGCGAAGACGAACATCGTCGTCGGCAGCGCCACGACCTGGCCGACGACCTGCTCGCGCTGGCTGCGGCCGAAGCGGGTGAAGTCGGGCATGTTGAGCGAGAGCGTCGCCCAGAAGCCGATCATCGCGGTCAGCGAGGGAACGAAGACCGTGAAGAACTCGCGAAGCGTTGGTGAACTTGCCGGGTTGCGCGAGCAGCGGCCCGAACCCGTGCGCCCGCCACACCGCCCACGCGAGCAGCGCGGCCGTCATCACCAGCACGAACGGCGCCGCCCAGTTCTCGACCCGGCGCAGCAGGTCCATGCCGCGGTAGATGATGAAGATGTTCAGCGCCCAGAACAGCAGGAACGAGACCCACTCGGTTGTCGAGTGCCCGCCGAAGCCCGCGCCGAGCAGCGTCGGCCAGCCGGGAATCGACGCTGGTGAAGAACGTGTTGAGCGCCTCGCCGCCGATCCACGCCTGGATGCCGAACCAGCCGCACGCGACGATCGCGCGCATCAGCGCCGGCAGGTTCGACCCGATCGTGCCGTAAGCGGCGCGCGCGAACACCGGGAAGGGGATGCCGTACTTCGTGCCCGGATGCGAGTTCAGCAGGATCGGGATCGAGCACGATCGTGTTGCCGAGGCGCGACCGTGACGAGCGCCTGCCACCAGTTCATGCCGGCGGCGATCAGTCCCGACGCCAGCATGTAGGTCGGGATGCAGTGCGCCATGCTGATCCACAGCGCCGCGTAGTTGTAGGTCGTCCAGTTGCGCCGCGCGATCGGCACCGGCGCGAGGTCTTCGTTGTAGAGCGGACTTGCCTCGATGCGCGACCGGTCGCGCAGCTCGACCCGTCCGTCCGGCAGCGTGGTCTGGCTGGTACTGATCATGAGTGGCTCATGGCTTACGACTCATGGGTCAAGGTCATGGCTCAGGGCTCACGTTGCACAACGTGAGCCCTGAGCCTTGAGCCGTTCAGAGTCCCGCAGGCGCCTGGCTCGGCCCGCGTTTGACGAAGCGCCCCGCGCCTTTCTTTCCGACGAACTTCTCCCGCTTCGACGATCACCTTGCCGTTCGAGATGACAACTGCCGGCGCGCCGTGCACGATGGTGCCTTCGTAGGGGTTGTAGTCCACACTCATGTGCAGCGTCTTGACGCCGAGCGTCTGCTTCGCGTTCGGGATCGAAGACGACGATGTCGGCGTCGCTGCCGACGGCAATCGTGCCCTTGCGCGGAAACAGCCCGAACATCTTCGCCGGCGTCGTGGAGCAGAGCTCGACGAAGCGGTTCAGGCTGATGCGCCCGGGCCGGACGCCGCCGTTGTGCACGAGCGTCAGGCGCGTCTCGATGCCCGGCGCGCCGTTGGGGATCTTGCTGAAGTCGTCCTTGCCCAGCTCCTTCTGCTCGGCCATGCAGAACGGGCAGTGGTCGGTCGAGATCACCTGCAGGTCGTTCTTCGCCAGCCCTTTCCACAGCACGTCCTGGTGCCACTTCTCGCGCAGCGGCGGCGACATCACGTACTTCGCGCCGTCGAAGCCGGGCTCTTCGTAGTTGTCGTACGACAGGAACAGGTACTGCGGGCAGGTCTCGGCGTAGGCCGGCAGCCCCATGTCGCGCGCCTGCTGGACCTTCTCGAGCGCGTCGGCCGACGAGAGATGGACGATGTAGATCGGCACGCCGGCCATCTCGGCGAGCGCGATCGCGCGGCCGGTGGCCTCACCTTCGGCGCGCGGCGGCCGCGTCAGCGCGTGATACTTCGGCGCCTTCTCGCCCCTTGCGCAGCGCCTCCTGCACGAGCACGTCGATCACGCCGCCGTTCTCCGCGTGCATGCAGACCAGGCCGCCGTTCTCGCCGGTGCGCCGCAGCGCCCTGAAGATCGTCGCATCGTCGACCATGAACACGCCGGGGTAGGCCATGAACAGCTTGAAGCTGGTGATCCCCTCGTCGCGGACCATCGTGTCCATGTCGCCGAGCCCCGCGTCGGGCAGCTCGGTGACGATCATGTGGAAGCCGTAGTCGATCACCGCTTTGCCGGAGGCCCTGCGCCATCCAGTCGTCGAGCGCGTGCCGCATCGTCTTGCCGCGGTACTGGATCGCGAAGTCGACGAGGCTGGTCGTGCCGCCGAACGCGGCGGCGATCGTGCCGGTCTCGAAGTCGTCGGCTGAACGTCGTGCCGCCAAACGGCATGTCGAGGTGCGTGTGCACGTCGATGCCGCCGGGCATCACGTACTTGCCCGAGGCGTCGATCGTGCGCTCCGCCTGGAAGCGATGCGACGGCAGGTCCTTGCCGATGGCCGCGATCGTGCCGTTCTCGCAGTAGACGTCGGCAACGTAGTCGTCTGTCGCGGTGATGATGCGGCCGTTCGTGATCAAAAGGCTCATGACTTATGTCTCAGGCTCAGGGAGGCTCAGCACTCTGGCTCATGGCTCAGACTGACGGCTCATGGCTGAGGGCTCACGGCTCATGACGGCGTACGGCTTTGTCGCTCAGGCATGCGGCCATGAGCCATGAACCCTTGAGCCACCTTGAGCTCTAAGTCATGAGCCCTGAGCCATCTCAGAGAGCGGTGATCGTTCCGTACGTCTCCGGCCGACGATCCCGGTAGAACTGCCAGGTGTTGCGTACTTCCCGGATGAGACCGAGGTCCAGGTCGGCGACGATCAACTCGTCTTTGTCGCGGCTGCCTTCGGCGATGAACCGTCCCCGCGGATCGCAGAAGTAGCTCTGCCCGTAGAACTCTCCGATCTTCCAGGGCGCCTCGACGCCCACGCGATTGATCGCCCCCACGAAGTACCCGTTGGCGACCGCGTGCGCGGGCTGCTCCAGTTTCCACAGATATTCGGACAAGCCGGCGACAGTGGCTGACGGGTTGAGCACAATCTCGGCGCCGTTGAGACCGAGGATGCGGGCTCCTTCAGGGAAATGGCGGTCGTAGCAGATATAAACGCCCACCCGACCTGCGGCGGTTTCGAACACCGGATAGCCAAGATTACCCGGACGGAAGTAGAACTTCTCCCAGAAACCCGGCGCGACGTGCGGTATGTGGTGCTTGCGATATTTCCCGAGATACGCGCCGTCGGCGTCGATCACCGCCGCGGCGTTGTAGTAGACGCCGGTCATCTCTTCTTCGTAGATTGGTACGACCAGGACCATGCCGTGGCGACGTCGCGACCTCCTGCATCAACTTGATCGTGGGTCCGTCGGGAATGCGCTCGACCATCTCGTACCATCGCGGGTTCTGCTCGGCGCAGAAGTAGGGCCCGTAGAACAGTTCCTGCAGGCAGAGCAATTGAACGCCCTGCCGGGCCGCCTCCTCGATAAGTGGCATGTGCTTATCGATCATCCGCTGCTTGACCTCGCCGGCTGGGCCATCGAGCGGGACGTCTGCCTTCACTTGGATCAATCCGCCACGAACGGTTCGAGCCATCAGAGCCTCCGGTGGGGAAGGTCCGCAAGGTAACACGGATTACACGGTTTTTCACCGAGTTGCGCTACACTCAGCCCTTCCGGCCCAGGGAGATTCGAATGTCCGCATCCGTCGGCACGGTGTTTACCGGTCTTCGATTTCAAAATCCATTTCTGCTCGCGTCGGCGCCGCCGACCGAGTCGGATTCGAACATCCTCCGAGCGTTCGAGGCCGGATGGGGCGGCGTCGTGACCAAGACGATCGGGATGCACCCGGTCGTCAACGTCAAGGGGCCAAAGACCAAGTTCCTGCGCACGGCCACCGACAACGGGCAGATCTCGATGGAGAAGCGCCCCAATACCGCTCTCCATTCCTCCTGGAACTGGGAGCTCATCTCGGACAAGCCGCTCGACTGGTGGCTGCCGCGGCTCCGCCGGATCAAGGACGCCTATCCGGATCGCGTGCTGGTGGCGTCGATCATGGCCGGCTCGGAAGACGACCGCGAGCTCGATCACTGGCGCGAGCTGGCCGAGGCGTGCCAGGCCCAAGGCGTCGATGCGTTCGAGCTGAACCTGTCCTGCCCGCACATGGATCGCGAGGACATGGGTTCGAACATCGGAAAAAACTGCGAGCTCATCGACACCGTGGTTCGGGTGGTGAAATCTGCGGCGCGCGTGCCGGTCTGGGTCAAGCTCACGCCGACCACCACGAACATCGCGAAGGAAGCCGAGGCGGCATTCGCCGCCGGCGCCGAGGCGATCTCTTCATCGAATACGTTTACGTCGCTGCCGCTCATCGATCCGCAGTCGCTCGAATTCGAGGTGCACGTCGAAGGCAAGGTCTCGTACGGCGGGCTGGGAGGCCCGGCCATCCTTCCGCAGTCGCTGGCGAAGATGGCGCAGATGACCACCGCCTTTCCGGATCGCAGCTTTTCGGGGATCGGCGGGATTTCGGACTTCACCCATGCGCTGAATTACTTTCTCCTGGGATGCGGCACGGTGCAGGTGTGCACGGCGGCGATGCTCGATCACGCGATCGGGCCCAACGTGATCAAGACCCTGATCTCCGGCCTGCAGGCATTTCTCGACCAGCATCGCGAGGACGGGTGGCGCACGCTCGACGATTTTCGGGGCCGGCGCCGCGACCGCATCGTCGCTCATTCGGACATCAAGCGACCGGACGCCAAGGAGTACTTTGGCGGGCACGAAGGATACATGCAGACTGCGAGCGCCCCCGACAGCTCGACATGAAGCCGGATTTGCTGGCGTCGAGCGACGCTTCAAGAGAGACGCGGCCTCAGACGTAGCCGGAAGCTCCATCGTGCGCCGCTCGGCGCACCTGTTCCGGCGTCCACCCACTCGCGCGCAAGTCGCGCACGCCGGTGTCGCGATCGGACTTGCTCAACTTCTGATCGGGAGATTTCATGATCAGCGGGTGATGGAAGAACGCCGGCGGACGCTCGCGTCCGAGCAGACGCGCGAGACGGATCTGGCGCCCGGTGGACGGCAGCAGGTCAACGCCTCGAATGACGAGATCGATGCCCTGGCGCCAGTCGT
This sequence comes from uncultured Acidobacteriota bacterium, assembly GCA_963755695.1. Lineage (GTDB taxonomy): Bacteria > Acidobacteriota > Vicinamibacteria > Vicinamibacterales > 2-12-FULL-66-21 > QHWT01. Next base: position 688,680 of record CAVWLB010000001.1, read on the forward strand.
CGACGGTCGCGGCGAACTGATAGGTCCAGTTGCTGCGCCGATCCCGCAGCAGAAAATCGCCGCACTGTTGGGAAGGGTTCTGTTGTTGCAGACCGAGCCGGCCGTCAACGAAACGCTCGACGCCGGCGTCCATCCGGACTCGCCAGCCATAGCCGTCGACCAGCGGCAGGCCGCGATCGCGACAGCGTCCGGAATACAGAAGCTCGATTGCGTCCTTGCGCGAACCGCGCATTGCGCCTCGTACCCCGATCCGTGTGCAATCACAGGCGTACACCAATCCCTGCTCGCGCAGGATCTCGATCGCTTCGCGATACACCACAGAGCGATCGCTTTGCCTCGGCCCGAAGATGGTGGGCCGGTATCCGAGCCAGTCGAGATCCTCCCGAATCCCCGCCTCGTACTCGGGACGGCTCCGCTCGCGGTCGTGGTCCTCGATCCGAAGCAGCACGCGGGCGCCCGAGTTCCACACGTATTCGGCATTGAGCACATGACCAAGATGGAGCCAGCCCGTCGGCGCGGGCGCGAATCGCGTGAGCACACTGGCAGTGTAGCGTCAGAAACCTGCGGGTCCAGGCTCCAGGCTCCAGGCTCCAGGCTTCGGGCTGCAGGCTTCGGGCTTCGCCTTGTGAACGGCTCAAGGCCTTGAGACCGTCCGAAGCCTGCAGCCCGAAGCCTGAAGCCTGAAGCCTGAAGCCTGAAGCCTGAAGCCTGAAGCCTTCTTTCACCCTTCCCTCAACACCCGCGCCGGGTCGATCCGCGATGCCCGCCAGGCAGGGAGCCAGCCGGCGGCGCCGCCGATCGTGACGAGGCCGAGAGCGGCCGCAACGAGTGTGACCGGATCGCGCGCTGTCAGCCCGAAGAGCAGCGAGGAGACTAGTGTGGCTGCCCAGAAGGTAACGACCGCACCGACGGCGACGCCTGCTGACACGAGCCAGGCCACACGCCTGAGGACCATGCGGACGACGCTCGCCGGTGCTGCCCCGAGCGCCATGCGGATGCCAATCTCGGTGCGGCGGCGGCTGACGGCATAGGAGGTGACGCCATAGAGGCCGATCGCCGCGAGTAGCAGCGCCAGTGCGCCGAAGAAGCCCGAAAGATTTGCGACGAGCCGCTCCTGAATGAGCGAGCTGTGCACCTGCTCGGCAAGCGGCCGGAACGTGATCGACAGTGACGGCGACGTGCGATTCAACGCGTCGGCTATGCCCCGGGTCAGCAGCGCGGGCGATCCGCTGGCCGCCCGAACACTGATGTTGATCGCCGGACGCAGCTCCGGCTGCTGGCCGAGGGGAATGTAGATTGTCGGTGGGACTGCCTGGCGGAGATTGCGGTAGATCGCATCTTGCGCGTAACCCACGATCTCGCGCGACACAGCCGGCCGGGATGGGGATTCGGGGAGATGAACGCGCTTGCCCAGCGGATTCTGTCCGTTCAGGAACTTGCGCGCGTAGGCCTCGTTGACGATCGTCACCGGCGGTGCACTCGATCCATCCGCCATCCTAAAATCACGCCCGGCGATCAGGCGGGTGCCGAAGGTCTGGAAGAACCCACCGCTGATGACGTTCACGTGCACACCGCGTTCGCGTTCGGGAAGCGGCGGGCCGTCAGGCAGTTCGATTCGGTACCTGCCATGTCGCTCCGGATATTGGCGTCACCGCCGACGCCGCCGCAGCGCTCACGCCGGGAACAGTCGCGGCCGCCTCCCTCAAGCGTTCGAACAACGGCACACGATCCCCTGGTTCGACGCGGGCGGCGCTGGCATTGACCGAGGCGACGAGCACGCGATCCGGATCGAAGCCGAGCGGCTGACTCGTAAGCGTGAGAAACGTCCGTACGAACAGGCCGGCAGCGACGACCAGCACGAGCGACAGCGCCACCTGCGCAATCACGAGAGCGCTGCCAAGGGCGAATCGTGCGTCGCCGGCAATGCCTCGGCCTTGCTCTTTCAGCGCCTCGTTCGGTTCCACCTTCGCGGCGCGGAGTGACGGCGCCGTGCCAAAGAGGAGCGCGGTGGCGATCGTCACCAGCGCGGTGAATCCCAGCACGCGCCAGTCAATCGACAGATCGAGGAACACGACATTGGTCGCCGTGGACAACTGACGAACGAGCATGCGGCTGCCCCATTGAGCGAACAGCAGCCCGAGTACGGCGCCGCATCCCGAGAGCAACAGACTTTCCGTCAGCAGCAATCGGGAGAGCCGCAGGCGTGACGCGCCCAGCGCGCGGCGGACGCTCAGTTCGTGACGGCGTGCATTTGCCCGCGCGAGCTGCAGGCTCGCGATGTTCGCGCACGCAATGAGCAGCACCAGCCCGACGACCACCATGATCGTCGTGAGCGGCCGCTGATACCGGTACCGCAGATACGAAGCGCCGCTCGCAGCGGGCACGAGCCGGACGGGTTGCTTGAGATAGTCGGCGATGTCCTCCGGGCGATAGCGCGGCGGGATCGTCGCCTCGCGAATCTGCGGTTGCACGCCGCGCAGGGCGCTGGCGGCCACCTCGAGCGGCTGATCCGTGCGACGCCTCACGATGACCGTGAGCCACCACGCGGATCGCTCGTCGAGGATCGAATCCGGTCCGCGAAGCAGGCCCTCGGTGGCGAGGGGAATGGCGACCTGGAACCTGCTGCCGACTTCCGGTCCGAAGAACTCCAGCGGTGTGACGCCCACAACGGTAAAGGTGACACCATCCATCAGGAGCGTCCTCCCAATCGCATCCGCCGCGCCGCCGAACCGCTGCTGCCAGTAGTCGTAGCTGATGACCGCGACAGGCCCGTCGGTCCCTCCACCGCGCCGATCGTCGCTTTCCCTGAACGTCCGTCCGAGCATTGGCGGCACGCCCAACACGTCGAAGAACCGACCGCTGACGTACATGCCCTGCACGAATTCGGTCTCACCCGAGGGCGCAGTATTGAAACGTCCGCTGCTCCAGGTGGCGGCGCCCGCGAAGAGCTGCGTGCGGTCGCGGATCTGCTCCCAGATCGGGTTGGTCCAGGAATCCGACTCCTCATCCGTCGTCACAATCGCCAGCTGCTGCGGGTCCTTCACCGGCAGCGACCGGAGCAGCAGCGTGTTGAGGATTGAAAACAGCGCGGTGTTCGCGCCGATCCCGAGCGCCAGCGACAGGATGGCGACGGCGGACACCACGGGCGTGCCGCGGAGGGCTCTCAAGGCATCTCGCAGGTCGGACATGCGCTGTTGGACGGCGCTTCGGGGCCGATGGTTGGGGGCAGGCTCAGGGCGTATGACTCAGGGTTCAGACTGGCTCAGGGCTCTATGGCTCAAGGCGTCGTGTGCTTCGAACCATGAGCCATGAGTCATGAGCCGTGAGCCCTGCATGCCCCGCTTGGACTATGATCCTCAGTTCATGGCGTTCGAAGGCGTCTATTCCGTTCTCCCAACTCCATTTACCGATTCCGGCGATCTCGACGAGGCCAGCCTCGGAAAGGTCGTCGATCTCTTCATCAATAAAGGCGTCAACGGGCTGACGGCGCTTGGTGTGACCGGCGAGGTCGCACGGCTCGAGGATCGCGAGCGGTCACGCGTGCTCGAGGTGGCCGTGAAGCAGGCGGCAGGGCGCGTGCCGATCGTCGCCGGCACCACGGCGGAGGGCACGCGCACCTGCATTTCATACAGCCGTCAGGCACAAGAAATTGGCGCCTCGGCCGTGATGGTGAGTCCGCCGCGCATGCCGAAACTCAACTCCGATGCGGTGGTGCGGCACTACAAGGCGCTCGCGGATGCAATCGATATCCCGATCGTCGTGCAGGACTATCCGCCGATTTCCGGATTCGCGATGGAGCCAACGCTCCTCGCGCGCATCGCGAAAGAAATTCCCACGGCACGCACGATCAAGCTGGAAGATCCGCCGACGCCATTCAAGACGGCGCGCATTCTCGAACAGACGGGCAGCACGACGGTTCAGATCTTCGGGGGTCTCGGGGGAGTGTTCCTGCTCGAGGAGCTGATCTCCGGTGCGACCGGAGCAATGACCGGATTTGCCTTTCCGGAAATTCTGGTGCGCATCGTCGCGTCGTTCCGGAGCGGCCGAATCGACGAGGCGGCGGATCTCTTCTATCGGACAGTGCCGTTGATGCGGTTCGAGTTCCAGGAAGGCATCGGCATGGCGATTCGAAAGGGCGTGCTCCACCGGCGTGGCGCGCTGGCGAGTCCGGAGACGCGTCCGCCAGCCGGCAACATGGACGCCGCGACGAAGCAGGCGCTCGACCGCGTCCTGGCATGGGTGACGACGCAGAAAGGCTTGGAATGGATCTCGATCTGAAAGGCAAGATCGCGATGGTGTCCGGGGCGAGCCGCGGGCTCGGATTCGCGGTGGCCGAAGCTCTTGCCCGGGAAGGTGCGACCGTATCGATCTCCTCGAGCAATCAGGCGTCGATAGACGAGGCGGCGAAACGCCTCGCCTCGACCGGCTCGCAGATCATGAGCGCAGCCGTCGACGTGCGAAACGCCGGCCAGATCGCGTCGTGGACCCAGCAGACCATCGACCGGTTTGGCGGCGTCGATCTGCTGTTTGCCAACGCCGGCGGTCCGCCCGCAGGCTCGACGCTGTCGTTCGACGATGCGGCCTGGCAGAACTCGATTGATCTGCTCCTGTTCAGCACGATCCGCATGATTCGCGGCGTGGTGCCCTCGATGAAGAAGCGCGGCGGCGGCTCGATCCTGGTGACGACCTCCTCGTCGGTGAAAGAGCCGATTCCAAACCTTGCGCTGTCGACCGTCATTCGCGCCGGCGTGTCCGCGCTCGCCAAGACGCTCTCGCTCGAGCTTGCGGCAGACAAGATCCGCGTGAACCAGATCATTCCAGGACGGATCGATACCGATCGGGTACGTCACCTCGACGAGATCAACGCGCAAAAGCAGGCGATCACCCTCGAGCAGTCGAAGGCGAAATCGATTGCCGCGATCCCGATCGGACGGTACGGCGAGCCGCCCGAATATGGGCGGGTGGCGGCGTTCCTGTTGTCAAATGCCGCCAGCTACGTGACCGGCGCAACCGTACAGGTCGATGGTGGAGCGATCAAGGGCGTGTTGTAGCTTTTGCCATCGAAGGGATCGAAGCAAGACCGAAGAATCGAAGGAACGTTCAATTGGTTTCTCCGAATCAACCATTGAAGCTTGTCGGACTCTTCGACGATCAATCATTGAGCTCCTTCGATGTCTTCGATGATGAATATTGAGGCTCCTTCGATTTCTTCGATAATTCCTTCGACACTTCGATTGATTGTCAAGACACCAATCACATGTCACTGATGCGGAAAGTGCTGCTCGCCGGATCGACTTCGCCGTGGCTGCGCGAGCAGGCGACCCGGCGCGCATTCATACGCAAGTCGGTGTCGCGGTTCATGCCGGGTGAGAAGATCGAGGATGCGCTGGCGGCGGCGGCGGGGTTGAAACCGGAACGCATCACCACGATTCTGACCAGGCTCGGCGAAAACCTGACCCACCTCGACGAGGCGGAAGAGGTCACCGAGCACTACCTGGACGTGCTCGACCGCGTGCAACGCGCAGGACTCGACGCGCAGATCTCGGTCAAGCCGACGCAGCTCGGGCTCGACATGGATGCGGATGTGTGTCAGCGCAATCTCGAGCGGATCCTCGTGAAGGCGGATCACGTGAACAACACGCCGGTCTGGATCGACATGGAAAGCTCTCCTTACGTCGATCCGACGCTGAAGTTGTTTCGCGCCAGCCGCGAGCGGCATCGCGCCCTCGGCATCGCGCTGCAGGCATATCTCTACCGCACGGCCAAGGATCTCGAGGACTTGATTCCGCTCGGACCCGCCGTCCGCATCGTCAAAGGAGCGTATCTCGAGCCCGCGACGGTCGCGTATCCGAACAAAGCGGACGTCGACGAGAACTTCTACAAGCTCTGCACGCGCCTGATGGCGGATGATGCGCAGAAGAACGGTTCGCTCCTGCACATTGCCACGCACGATGTCGCATTGGCCGATCGTCTCGCGCGCTTCATCGACGAGCACAAAGTGCCGGCGTCGGCGCACGAATTCGCGATGCTCTATGGCATTGGCGTCAATCAGCAGCGACGGCTCGCGGCGAGCGGCCGGAAGATTCGGGTGCTCATCAGCTACGGTGAATACTGGTTCCCGTGGTACATGCGCCGGCTCGCAGAGCGGCCGGCGAACGTGACGTTCGTGCTGAAAAACATGTTCGGCGGATAGCCCTGGAGGAGCGAATGGAACGTCGCGAGTTTCTCAAGAAGACCGCAGCTGCGTTTGCCGCGTCCAGTCTTCCGCACTCCTTTTATCAAGGGACGCCGGCCAGGAAGCGAGTTGGTCTGATCGGCACCGGCTGGTACGGCAAGACCGATCTGCTTCGGATGATTCAGGTGGCGCCGGTCGAGGTCGTTTCGCTGTGCGACGTCGACAAGAACATGCTGGCCGACGCGGCGGCGCTGGTCGCCACCCGCCAGCAGTCGAAGAAGACCCCGCAGACCTACAGCGACTACCGGCAGATGCTCAACGCGCGCGACCTCGACATCGTCCTGATCGTGACGCCCGATCACTGGCACGCGTTGCCGATGATCGAAGCGTGCCGATTGGGCCTGGATGTGTGGGTGCAAAAGCCGGTCAGCGTCGATGTCGCGGAAGGGCAGGCGATGCTGGCGGCGGCACGGAAATACAATCGCGTCGTGCAGGTCGGCATGCAGCGCCGCAGCACGCCGCACCTGGTCACCGCGCGCAACCGGGTGATTCGCGAAGGACGGCTGGGAAAGATCGGTCTCGTCGAGGTCTACTGCTACTACCACATGAGAGCGCGCGAGAACCCACCGGACACGACGCCGCCCGACTATCTCGATTACGAGATGTGGACCGGTCCCGCACCGATGCGTCCGTACAACAAGCTCGTTCATCCGCGCAGCTGGCGCGCGTTCATGGAGTACGGCAACGGGATCATGGGCGACATGTGCGTACACATGCTCGACATGGTGCGCTGGATGCTCGACCTCGGCATGCCGACGCGGATCAGCTCGTCCGGCGGCATCCTGGTCGACAAGGCCAGTAAAGCCAATATCACCGACACCCAGACCGCCACGTTCGACTTCGATGACCTGAAGGTCGTGTGGACCCACCGATCGTACGGTGACGCGCCGGATCCGAAGTATCCATGGGGCGCGACGTTTTATGGCGAGAAAGGAACGCTCAAGGCCAGCGTGATGGGCTACGACTTCAATGTCGAAGGCAAACCGCAGCCGGAGATCCACGAAGACGTGGTCTACGAACTCGACCAGTATCCTGAGGACCGCACGGAAAAGGATCTGGAACGCCACGTTGCCCCCGCGATCCGCGCCCACATGAAGAACTTTCTCGAGTGCGTCGACACACGACAGCGTCCAATCGCCGATATCGAACAAGGCTATATGTCCACGACGGCCTGCATCCTTGCCAACCTGTCGATGCGTCTTGGCCGGTCGCTGGACTGGGACCACCAGAAGGGGATGGTGGTCGGCGACGATGAAGCCAACCAGCTGCTGCGCCGGCCCTACCGGGCACCCTGGCAGCATCCCTAAGAGCACGTAACAAAACCTCCGAAAGCTGATCCTCGCCGGCGAAGTAACGTGAACGGGTATGGCTGCGGCGCTGCTTCCCGATCCATTGTGGGATCTAGTCGAACCGTTCTTGCCCACAACACCACGTCGGCCGAAGGGCGGACGGCCGCGCATTTCGGATCGCGCGTGTCTGACCGGCATTTTGTTCGTCCTCCGCAGCGGCATCCCTTGGCAGATGCTCCCGCAGGAACTCGAGTGCGGTTCGGGGATGACGTGTTGGCGCCGCCTGCGCGATTGGCAACGAGCGGGCGTGTGGGATCTCATTCACTTCGCGCTGCTGGATTGGCTCGCTCGAAAGGATCAGATTGATTGGTCGCGAGCGGTCGTGGACAGCTGTTCCATCCGCGCGGTGCATGGTGGTGACCATACTGGTCCGAATCCCACCGATCGGGCGAAGCGCGGGAGCAAGCGCCATCTGATTTGCGACGGGCGAGGCGTGCCGCTCGCCGTGCGTCTGACCGGCGCGAATCGGAACGACTCGCAAGAGGCCCTGGCGTTGGTCGATGCGATTCCTCCGCTGCACGGCGAACGGGGCCGACCGCGGCAGCGGCCAGACTGCGTGCTCGGGGATCGCGGCTACGACGCTGCGGCGATTCGTCGTGGGCTGCGGGCGCGCCATATCGTCCCGTGGATCGCTATGCGTCGTACTGCGCACGGGAGTGGGTTAGGTCGCTGGCGGTGGGTCGTGGAGCGGACGTTTGCGTGGCTCAATCAGTTCCGACGCTTGCGCGTCCGTTACGACAAGCGGGCCGACATCCACGAGGCGTTCCTCTCGCTCGGGTGCGCCCTGATTTGCTGGCAATCGCTGGGCAAGACATGGAGAACCGCCTGAGGCCGATGCCATCCTTCTCGGGCGTCCATCGACGAGGTCGATGTGTTTCCGCAGAAATCAAGTCATGCGGCCTGCTTGGGGGCGGTTCGCGGTGGCAGGCGCTGGACATCGGTAAACGCAACGGCGTTTATCGTGACCTAACGGCCGCTGTTCACCTGCGGGTCGCGCAGCAGATGCAACAGCGGTTATGCCGCGCCTTTTACTCCTTCTCTCGCTTCTCAACCTTGTGATTCAACGCCTCGACCTCGGCCAGCAGCCGGTCGAGGTCGGCGCGCCGGTAGAGCTGGCCATCGGCGACGACCGCACCGATCTTCTGCGTGTTGCGGATGTTTTCGAGGGGGTTGGCGTCGAGGAGCACGAGATCGGCGAGCTTGCCCGGCTCGATCCTCCCCAGCGAGTCCGCCAGGCCAAGCACGCGCGCAGGATTGAGCGTGGCCGCCTGCAAAGCCTCGAGTGGAGTCAGACCGGCTTCGACCAGCCTGACCAGCTCCTCATGCAAGCTGAGGCCCGGGACTCCCATCGGGATGTCGACGTCTGTCGCCGCCAGCAGCACGACTCCGGCCTTATTCGCGAGACGAACATTCTCCAGTTCGAGAGGGGGGATCGGCCGAAGGATCGATTGGAGCTCCCGAGCCGTTTCCGAGTCGAGCAAGTGCGCCCAGTTGCGACGGACCGCCTCGGGGACGAGTCGCAAGCGGGCGGTGTCCGAAAGGATCTGGTCCGCGTGCACGATGTGGTGATAGACGAGCAGATCGGCAGCGACCGCCACACCGTTGTGCCGGTACGCCTCGAAGGCCGACGCGCAGGCGGCCGGATCCCGGCTGTCGTAGAGCGCACGATAGTGTTGGATCTGCATCAGCAGGAGCTTCTCGCTCCCCGGCGGCCCGTGGTAGTTGGCGAGGACACCCGCGAAACGTTCCCGTTCGTCGTCGGCCTCGGTGGAGCAACCCGCCGCGAGGGCCTCCGGATGCTCGAGCGTGCGCTGACCGGCGGCGGCGGCCTCTTCGGGAGTGACGCGGAAGGGGACGTGACCGTCCACGGGGATCTTTCTGCGCCTGGCCTCGTCGATGATCGCGAAGTAGGCCTCCCTGGAGACGTTCTCGTAGACCTTGATGAGATCGGCGCCATTCGAGGCCAGCTGTTCCACGACCGCCCGAGCCTCCGCCGCGGTGCGCACGACGACCTTCTTGCTGATCCCCAGGGGAGGATCGCCATCGACCGCAGGGCCGGCGCTGAGGAATCGGGGTGGGCCGCGACGACTTCCCTCCGCCAACTGGCGCTTGATCGTGTTTGTCAGCTCGAGCGTCACGTCGGCGGTGCCGTCGTTCATATTGCGAACGCCGGTGACGCCGTAAGCGAGGAACAGAGGAAAGTGCCAGTCCTGGGCCGCGATCGACCGGTTGGCTGTGTCAACCCCCACGGGATTCACCGAGTGGACGTGCATATCCCACAGGCCGGGGATGACGTAGCGGCCTGCAGCGTCAACCAACTCCGCATCGCGGGGTATCCGGACTTGGTCGGCCGGGCCCACGGCCGTGATGCGATTGCCCGCTACAAGAACGGTCTGTTTGTCACGGAGGGATCCATCCATCACATCGACGACGGTGACAGCTCGGATGGCCACGGCCGGGGCCCGCGTCCGCGCGTCGGGGATGGCCACCGTTGGCGCCCGCGGCGCGCATTCGATGAGCAGCAGGCAGGCAATACCCAACAGGACCTTCATCACCTTACTTCCTGAACGTCCTGCCAGAAGGGAAGTCGTTGAGCGGCCATTCGCAGCTTGGCGCCGAGACCGTCGTCATGATAGCCAGCCTGTCAACGTCGAACAATGCTCCTGTGTAGTCGCGAAGGATGTTTCGACCGGCTCGACCGTGATCGAAAGCACTGGGCCGTTGATCGTGACTAACGACCGCGCGTGAGCCGCGACGTTGGATGCCGCGGATTCTGCCGCAGCTGCCGCGCAACCGTCGACTCGACGCGCCTGTTAGCGGGCCTTCTCGCATGCGTAGAGCAGCAAGCCATTGAGCGAGAGCACAGTCTGAGGTGACTCGAAGCCCGCGGAGGAGAGTGCCCGCAACTGCTCCTCCTCCGTCATATAAAGCGCGATGCTCCTGGCGGAATCGTCAAACGGAACATGGTCGCAGATGAGAATCCGTCCGGACTCGGCTGTGACCTGGTAGATCTGACGGTACAGAATTCGGTGCGTGTCGCTTGTTGCGCAGTTCGTGAACGGCCTGCATCGACACCACGCAGTCGAATGGGCCCCGAACGTGCTCAACCCAGTCCGGCGATTTGAAGCTGGCAAGGACAAACCTGGCAGAAGGGAAACGTGCGAGGCGCTCTCGGCTGTTCGAAAGCATGTGCGTCGAGAAATCGAGCAGCGTGTAGCTCGCGAGTCTTGGGCAATGCTGCAAGACGCACTCCGCCAGGAGCCCGGGCCCTGAGCCAAGCTCCAAGACTCGAGCACTTGGCGGCAAGGCGGCAACATGCCCTGCGATGCAGTCGCGAACCTTGGCGCGCCACGGGCGCTTCCGATCGGCGGCTTCAACCCATGCCGCTACTTCGGCAGCACTCTGCCAGTCGTCGCCGTACGGGATATCCCCCTCTTCGTACGTAGGGTCAATCATGATCGTGTGTCGCTGCACCGACGGCGTCCGGGCTAACGTGGTATGGGTGGAGGGCCAATTACTGGTCCTTCCATGAGGGACTCGCCCCCCGCGCCGATCCTGATCAATCCGTCGGCCACGATCTTCCTGGGTGGCCGGGCGGTCGTCAACTCGTTCCAGCGGGCCCGCTTGCGAGCCGCCATTGAATCACGACCCGGCGCAGGTGAGATAAGCACCGCATACCGGATTAGCCCTCAGGGGCCAATTGAAGGCTCCAGTCAGCGGTCGCCAACGGATAGGTACCCGAGCAGTCGCGAAGGGGCGGACGATCCTGTCGCCGTCCGCCCCTTGGATGGGCCTTGCTCACGCTGACGGTTCGGGCTCAAGCCCCATGGTGTCGTTGACCGCGCACCGGAGCTTCTGCTTGCAGCCAAGGTATCGTTCGGTCGTCTGGATCGAGACATGTCCGAGCAGGAACTGAATCTGATCGAGTTCGCCGCCAGCGAGGTGGCACAACCGGGCGCAGGTGCGCCGGAGATCGTGCGGGGCCAGCTTCTCGATGCCGGCGTGCCTGGCCGCCGCCTTCACCACGTCCCAGATGACTTTCGCCGTCATGCCGTCACCCCACACGCGACCGGCCTTGTTGATCGCGCGAAACGCGCGCCCCTGTGTGAGGCCGGCGGCCGTCGTCCAGGCGTCAAGGCTGGCCTTCACCCAGAGGGGCATCGGGACGGTCCGGACGTGGCCGCCCTTGCCGAGCAGATCGGCGATGACCCAGTGCTCTTCGCGTTGCTGGATCGACTGGAGTTCCAAGGCCAGCACCTCGCCGCGGCGCAGGCCGCACCCGAGCAGCAGCGCCACCATCGCGTGGTCGCGCAGTCCGCGAAGGGTGAGCGGGGCCTCCGTGCGGAGGAGCCGCCGGCCCTGTTCCGCCGTCAGCCAGTTCCCCAACCGCACGCCGAGGCGCCGCACGCCCTTCACGCGGCGAATGCTGGCCGCCAGCTCCGGACTGAGGAGACCGGCGTCGGCCGCCTCGTAGGCGACGCGTCGGACGGCCGCGAGCCGCAGGTTGATCGTGGCCGGCGCGTAGTGGCGCTGCTCGAGGTGGATGCGATAGCGGAGCACGACGGTGCGGTTGAACGCCAGCCGGGGCTCCGAGCAGTACCAGGCGACGAACTCGGTGATCGCGTGGTCGTACGTGCGCTGGCCACTTGCGGAGGTCAGGCTGTTCAGGACGGCCGCCTTGGCCTGCTCGAGGTCTGGGAGCGCCAAGACACGCTTCGGTGGCTTCTTCGCACGGGACTTCAATCGGGATTTGGGCATGGGCGACGGCCTCCTGTCCGTCGCCCGCCAGCTTCACCGACGTCTCGCCCGCGGCTGGCGCCCAGCTCGGTCCGAAGCGCCAGACCTCATGACTCATGGGATCGGCGTTTTTCGCGACTAACACTCGCAATCACCTGCAAGGCGCGCCTCAACGACTGGCCCCCGACGGGGGGCAAGGGCCACACCTTCGCGACTTGTCTGGTGCATTGCGTTGTTATCCGGCATGGTTGTTTTGGCGAACGCCGCCGACATCAGGGACATCACGACTCCCGACGCTGGGAGACTCTAATTCTGACCAACTGCGGCGACAGTGCCCACATCCATCGTAAGCCACCGGTAGTTCTGATCTCCAAGCCCCTCCGAGAAGAGAGGATTCGCGTTGAACTCGGGGAGGGGAACCGGCGCTGCACACCCAATGCGAGGATGACGAGGAGGCCGAGGAAGAACGCGCTCGCGTAGAACCCGTCCTCACCGCCGGAGAGCCATACCGGTCCCTGCATGTCCACCCGCATAAGAGGCTCAACTGCACCCTCGGGTGTCCGGATAACGGTCTGCGGTTGAGCGGCCGCGCTTTCCAGCGGTCCGCTCCAACCGCTTGTTGGGCGGCATCACGGCTGCGGTTGCTTCAGCCGAGCCGCTACTCGCTGTGCCGACGTCCGTAGCACTTGCTTGACGTCGTCAAAACGTGTCTCCGGCAGATTGTTGAAGTCCATCAGTCGATGCTCGAACCTCCTTTGCTGGGTTGCCTCCTCGACGACGACCCGGACTTCCTGTAGCGCGGCCCTCCGATGATTGTACTCCCCCAGCACTTCGGTACAGGCTGTCTCCAGCGCGCAGAAGAGACTAAACTTGCCTGTGGCCCTGTCGTCATCACACGCTCGGTCATCGTTGCGGTTCCAGCCGGATTCGTCCTTCAAGAGCGCATCTGCCTTCTCCAGAATGCGAAGGTCGTCCGTCGTAACGGGCTTGGGTCGCTCGAGCCAGAGGCCCCAGAACGCTGCGCCGGCCAGCGAGAGCGCTAGTAGGCATCCTAGGAACACAACCACCATCATCGCTTTCTTGATAAGCGTCACTTGCCGGAGGCCCCACTGGCGCCAGAGCCAGCGAAGGCCAAGGCCCGCCAGCGTCACCAGGAGAAGCGCTATCACCAGCAATACTTCAAAGCGCGTCATGGATGTCCTTCCTCCCGCTGCGCGCGTGACTCATGTCCGCCTAACTACTAGTAGGCCGACCGGCATATCTCGGACGACCTTGCGAGGCTCGCAGAATAATGCCAAACCGGCCTGCTCGAAGAATGTGCACAACTTCGTGCGGCGACAGGGACTTATCGAGTAAGCGGGCTCTCGTAAGGCCTTGATTAGGTCGACCTGCATAACACCGCGCCAGGTGGCCTCCTGGCGCGGCTGGAACGGATCCATCCTGAGAAGTCGCCAAGTGGCGATGAATCTGGACTGCGAACGCGGATCCACACTGCGGCGTTTGTCGGGTGCAGATTGGCTGACCTCACGGCGCCTCGATCGCGGTAGGCTCACGCGGTGTCCGTGCCCGTCGCACCTGCTGACCGTGTCGAGGCCCTCGACGTGCTTCGAGGTGTTGCCCTGTTCGGCGTCTTGACGGTGAACCTCGTCACGATCTTCCGGCTACTCGCTGTTCCAGGAGTTCCTCCACGGCCCCGAGGACGCGTGGGCGCGCGCGGTGTCGCTGGGGCTCGAGTTCAAAGCCGTGACCCTCTTTTCGCTCCTCTTCGGCATCGGCCTGGAGGCGCAGCGCGAACGCATCGACGGCTTCCATCGCTACATCTTGCGCCGACTCGTTTTCCTCTTGGTCATCGGTCTCGTGCATTTGTTCCTCGTGTGGAACGGCGACGTCCTCACGCTGTACGCGCTCTGCGGTCTCGTCGTCGCGCCGCTGCTCCGGCTACCGACCCGCGCTCTCTTGGGGCTCTCCATCTTGTTCTTCGCGCTGCAGATCGCACCAGTGCCGTATCCGCCGCCGTTTGCGACGGCAGCTGATCTTCGCGAGCACGTCGAAGCCGCGGGCCACGTGTACCGATATGGGACCTTCGTACAAGCGCTGAAGTTCCGCATTGAGGAGGTGCGTCCGATGGGCGTGCTCCTCTTCTCGATTGTTCCGCGCACGCTCGGTCTCTTCTTGCTCGGCGCATGTGTGTGGCGATGGAATCTTCTGCGCGGCGATCGCCGCGTGCTCGCTGCGATTGCGATCGTGGGACTCGCACTCGGCATATACGCGACAATGATCGGCGCGGACTGGGCGTCAATCGTCCTCGCGTTCGGGTACGGAGGCGCCATCGTCCTCGCCGCACGGCCGCTCTGCTTCCTCGCGCCGCTTGGTCGGATGGCGTTTACGTGCTATCTCGCGCAGTCGTTCATCCTGAGCTTCGTCTTCTACGGCTGGGGGCTCGGCCAGTTCGGCCACATGAGCGCGGCGAACGGCATTCTGCTTGCGATCGCGATCTACGCCGCTCAGGCGATCGCGAGCGCGCTGTGGCTACGCCGCTTCCGCTTCGGTCCGCTCGAGTGGGTGTGGCGATCGTTCAGCTATGGAAAGCGCGTGTAGCCATCACCCACGACATGAGCGCTGCGAGCGTCGCGCCCGCACCATGACGTCGGCACCGACAGGAAGGCCAGGATTAGTAACGAGTGGTCGCGCAGTGTTGACCAACTCGCCAGAAGACACCAACCCGACCGTTGCCAATGCGGGTTCTGTTACAGGCTCTAAGCACTGAAGACTGAAGATTGAAGATTGAAGATTGCATTGATGACTGCAGATTGCAGATTGAGACTGCAGATTGCAGACTGCAGATTGCAGCCTGAAGCCTGAAGCCTGAGTCTGAAGCCTGAAGCCTGCCTATGCGAGCACACCCGCATCTATACGAGATCAGTGCCTGGCCGTGGCTCGATCGGCTGTCACGCCGTCACGATCGAGTCATTACTCTGGCGAACGTACCGGACGAAGAGTGGGACCGCATCGCCCGAGCCGGTTTCGATCTCGTTTATCTGATGGGAGTGTGGCAACGGAGCCGCGTCGGCCGCCTGATTGCGCGTACGGATCCCGTGCTGCTCCGCGAATACGACGGGGTGCTGCCGGGATGGTCGATGCGAGACGTCGCTGGATCGCCTTACTCGATAGAGGCATATGAGCCTGATCAGCGCATGGGCGGATGGTCGGGTCTGGATCGGGCCCGCGAGGCGCTCGCTCAGCATCACCTGGCGCTGATTGTCGACTTCGTGCCGAATCACACCGGGTTCGATCACCAATGGGTAACCTCCCGGCCAGAGCTGTATGTCGAGGGAACGCTCGATGACTACCGCCGCACACCACAGAACTTCCATCCGATCGATACCCCGGACGCGGTGCACTTCATCGCCTGCGGCCGGGATCCGTTCTTCCCGCCGTGGCGCGACGTCGCGCAGCTGAATTACTTCAACCCCGAGACACGCGAAGCCATGATCGGGGTGTTGCGGACAATCGCCCAGCATGCCGACGGGGTTCGGTGCGACATGGCGATGCTGGTGCTGAACGACGTCTTCCAGCAGACGTGGGGTCATACGATCGATCTGCTCTGGACGATGCCGCCAGGGGAATTTTGGCCCGAGGCGACGCGTCGCGTGCCCCAGCTCACCTATCTCGCCGAAGTCTACTGGGACCGCGAATGGCAGCTGCAGCAGCAGGGCTTCGCATTTACCTATGACAAGCGGCTCCTCGATCGGCTCCATCAGGGATCCGGAAGCGGGGTGCGGGGGCACTTGCAGGCCGACGCGTCATTCACCGCAAAGCTGGCGCGCTTTCTCGAGAACCACGATGAGGCCCGGGCAGCCGCGACGTTTGGCGCCGGGCTGCAGGCGGCGGCCGCCGTTGCGCTTACCGCACCCGGCATGCGGTTCTATTTCGATGGCCAGCTCGATGGTGCGGAGATCAAGCCGCCGGTCCAACTTGGTCGTTGGGCAGAAGAATCGGCGAACGCGGGCGTCCACGACCTCTACGATCGGATCCTGCGGACGACGGATAAGGCGCTGTTCCATGACGGCACGTGGGAGCTGCTCAGCGTTTACGGCGCAGGGGACACCACCTACGACGATCTCGTCGCCTTCTCGTGGCGCAAGGGCAGCGACCACGCCGTCATTGCCGCGAATGTGTCGAATCACGAAGCGCAGGGGATGGTGCAACTCGGGTCGTTGCCGCACGCGCCCGCTTTTTCATTCAACGACCAGCTGTCGGATCAGCGCTATCGTTGGGCGCGAGAGGACCTGGAGGAGGGGCTCTATGTACGCCTGGCTGGAGGCGCGGCGCACCTCTTTCTCGTGGAGCCCGCCTCGTGAGACTCCACCCTGAGCCCGGATCGCTGAGCTCTGAGCCGCGCGAACCTTGAATCAGCCTGAGCCTGAGCCCTGAGTCATAGGCCGTACGCTTGCCTCGCCGCCTCTTCTACCTTCTTCATCGCCGCAACGAAGCGCCGGGGATCGTAGGAACTCGGCGACTCGAACTGCTGGAAGAGTTCCGCAAACGTGGCTTTCATCGTGGCCGGATCCTGCCCACGCGCGCGTGCGAGAGCAGACGACAACGTTTCCACGGCCATCGCCGCCTGTTCTGCCGCCCGCTCGCCGCGTCCGGCAATCTCGGATGCGTCCGCGAAGATTGCCCGCAAGATGCGCGAGGCGACCTCCGCGGTTGGCGAGGCAGCGAGCGCGCGAGCCACGCCGCGATCGACGATCCCGCCTGCCTGATTCGCCAGCGCAACGACTTCGGCCTCATTGGTCCGCAACCGGCTCGCCTCGATCGCGAGCTTCGGCAGGACCGTGTCGAGCTCCGATGCGGCTTGTCGGTCGAGCGCCTCCAGC
Source organism: uncultured Acidobacteriota bacterium (assembly GCA_963755695.1). Taxonomy (GTDB): domain Bacteria; phylum Acidobacteriota; class Vicinamibacteria; order Vicinamibacterales; family 2-12-FULL-66-21; genus QHWT01. The sequence goes on from CAVWLB010000001.1 coordinate 705,881, forward strand.
ACGTGCCGTGACGTGACCCAGCGTGAGACATTCAGCGGCGGATTCCCGGGCCGTGGCCGCTGCGCGTATCCCTGGGCCTGCCGCCAGCTGTCTTCGGCGCGCGTGAGGCTGTGATGGCACGCAAAGCAATCGAGCTCGGCATACTCCGGCCACACCGGGCCCTTGACGCGCCGGGCGAGGCGATCGAGGCTCGATCGCAGGTGGACGAGCTGTCCCACGGCGAACGTCCGCACCGGACCGAACGCGTCGGCGCTGCTCGACTCGCGCCAGTGACGCGGCATCGCCGAGCTGAACGCCTCGAGATCGAACACCAGGTCGGGATGCCCGGCGGCAATCATTTCGTGGTCGACCAACTTGTCGGAGGTGCCGAGATGGCAGGTCAGGCACTTCTCGGTCCGCTTCACGACATCCTTCGTGTCGTACATGCCCCGCCGGACGGACTCGTCGTGCTTCGCATCCTTCGTCACGTGGTAGCCGAGCCACCCGGTGGCAGGGCCGTGACACGCTTCGCAGCTCACCCCTTCGGTGGCGAAGTTGCGTGCGCGTTGAGCCTCCGGCGCGTCGAGCGAATGGCACGCGAGACACTTCGGTGCCTGGTCCGGACGGTCGATGCCGAGGATCCGTCCCATGCGCTGACGGACACAGCGCCGGACAGCACCTCGGTCGCGTGCGCGTGACGATCCTGCGACACCCACGTGCTGTATTCGGTCTGAAGAATCCGGCTGCCGGCGACCGGTCGAATCGATCCATGGCACGCGACGGCGCTGCAGGACCCGGGTCCGGTGAAATTGCCCGGGTCCGCAGTCGCGGCCTGAGCGGAGATGGCACGCGACGGATTCGCTGATCGAACACGCGCCCCGAGTGAAATTGTGAGAACCAGCAGGAAAAACGCGGCAGTCAGAACCAGAAGGAATACGGACCGCACTCGACGCATTGCGAAGGGTTATACCAGATTTGGTGATTCATCAGATTTGGTGATGTGGTGATTGGTGATTTGGCGATTTGGCGATCTTCACCATTCGAGCGTTTGTGGTTTCGCTACCCGATGGCCCCAATCACCAAATGACCAAATCACCAAATCACCAATCACCAAATCACCAAATCTTGATATATTCCGTGGTTCCGTGCCCCCACGTTCGATAGCGACCCCTATTTTCGACGAACTTCGTGGGATTCAGCGCGCCCGTGGTTATCTTCCCGACGGAGAGATGCGTGCGCTCGCGGAACGACTCGAGGTGCCGCTCTATCGGCTCCAGGCGGTCGCCAGCTTCTTTCCGCACTTCTTCCTGAAGCCGCCGGCGCGCGCGGAAGTGCGCGTCTGCGGCGACATGGCGTGCCATCGATACGGCGGCAACGAGCTGCGCGAAACGCTCGCCGCGCGGTTTCAGGCGCAGGACGCCAACATCCAGCACGTCTCGTGTCTCGGTCGCTGCGATCTCGCGCCGGCGATCGCCGTGAACGATCAGATTTTCGAGCAGGTGAACGAAGCGGAAGCCTCGTCGCTCATCGAGGCGGCAATCGCCGGTGCCTCGCCCGAGCAACTGGCGACCCGCAAGCGGCCCGTGCAGCGGAGGCCGGTGCTGTGTGACCCGTATCTTGCGGATCGAGCCTCGGCCCCCGAACCGAGGGCATCGGATTCCGATCGTCGCGCGTCGAATCCCGAACCCACGACCTCGTCACAGTATGGAGTTCTGCGGCGTTACGTGCAGTCGCAGGACTGGGCCGGACTCATCGCCACGCTGAAGGCGAGCGGCCTGCGCGGCCTCGGCGGCGCCGGGTTCCCGACCGGGATGAAGTGGGAGCTGGTGCGCAACCAGCCCGGCGCCGGAAAGTACATCGTCTGCAACGCCGACGAGAGCGAGCCTGGGACGATCAAGGACCGCCACATCATGACCAACGCCGCCGCACCTGCTCATCGAGGGGATGATCCTCGGCGGCCTCGTCGCCGGCGCGCGGCATGGCATCATCTACATCCGCCACGAGTACACCGACCAGGAGCACATCCTCCAGCACGAGATCGATCGGTGCTACCGGGACGGCATCCTCGGCAGCCAGCGTGATGGGATCCGGAGCTGGCGTTCGATCTCGAAATCTTCGTCAGTCCCGGCCTCTACATCTGCGGCGAGGAAAGCGCGCTGCTCGAAGCCATCGAGGGCAAGCGCGCCGAGCCGCGCAACAAGCCGCCGTTTCCCGGGCAGCATCGGCGGCGGGCTGTGGGCGCAAGCCGACCGTCATCAACAACGTCGAGACGTTCTTCTTCGTGCCGGTCATCCTGGCGCAGGGGCGTCGACTGGATGAAGACCGCCGGGCGGAACGGATCGGCGGGCGTGAAGTTCGTCGGCGTCAGCGGCGACGTGCTGCGACCCGGGCGTGTTCGAGGTGCCGATGGGCACGTCGCTACCGCGAGCTGATCGAGGGACTGGCGGGCGGCGTCGCCGCCGGGGCGGACGCTCAAAGTCATACGCGCCGTCGGGCCCGGCGGGCGGCTACCTGCCGGCGTCGATGCTCGATCTGCCGCTCGACTGGAACGCGATGACCGCGGCCGGCGCCACCGTCGGCTCGGGCGCGATCGTCGTCTGCGACGACCGCGCCTGCATGCTCGACATGGCGCTCAACTCCGTGCGCTTCTTCCGCAACGAGTCGTGCGGCAAGTGCGTGCCGTGCCGGACCGGCTCGACGAAGTTGACCGAGATGCTGACCGAGTGGACGCGGGGGCGGCGCGGCGCGCACGATCTCGCGCTCTACGAGGAGCTGTGCCATGCGATGCGGCATGACGTCGATCTGCGGTCTCGGCCAGGTCGTGCCGTGCCGATCGCCTCGGTCATGAAGCATTTTCCCGACGAAGTCGAGGCGCACGCGAAGGGCGTCTGCCCGGCCGGCGTCTGCTTCCGAATGGAGCGCCGCGTGAGCGAACAGATCACGCTCACGATCGACGGCCGCGAGGTCACGGTCCCGCGCGGGACGACGATCTTCGACGCGGCGCGGCTGAACGGCATCCCGATCCCGACGCTGTGCCACCAGCAGAACCAGGCGCCGGTCGGCGTCTGCCGCGTCTGCGTCGTGGACGTCGGCGCGCGCGTCTACGCGGCATCGTGCATCCGCGAGTGCGAGCCGGGGATGAAGGTGAAGACCGGCACCGCGGCGGTCGTGCAGCGCGCGCAACACGCTGGTCGAGATGCTGATGGCCGACCACCCGTCGCCGTGCGCGCGGCAGCAGCACAGCGGCGACTGCGAGCTGGAGGCGATGGCGAAGGCGGCGGGCCTCGGCGAGCCGCGCTTCGCGCGGCGGCTGTCGCCGCGCGGACGCGACGACTCGTCGCTGAGCATCGCCGTCGATCACGAGGCCTGCATCCTCTGCGATCGCTGCATCCGCGGCTGCGACGAGATCAAGAAGAACATGGTCATCGGCCGCAGCGGCCGCGGCTACACCGCGCACATCGGCTTCGATCTCGATCAGCCGATGGGCAGCTCGACCTGCGTGTCGTGCGGCGAGTGCATGGTGTCGTGCCCGACCGGCGCGCTGACGAACAAGCGCGTCGATCGACGCCGAGCTCGCTGGCGAGACGCTCGACCCCGAGTGGATCCTCCAGCTGCCGGTCTTCAAGGGCGTGTCGCGGCACGTTCCTCGAGCTGAACCAGGGCGCGGTCGTCAAGCGCCGGATCTCCGGCGGGCGAAGTGATCTGCCGCGAAGGGGAGTTCGGCTCGACCGCCTTCTACATCCTCGAAGGGACGGTCGAGGTCTTCATCGGCACGCCGATCGCGCACGTGAAGCAGGAAGACGCGGCGGCGGGCTGGTTCAGCCGCATTCGCAGCCGCCTGGCCGATCGCCAGGAGCACACGCGAACCGAAGAGAGCGGCCGCCGCTACATTCCGATCGACGCGCCCGTCGACCTGCCCTACGACAAGCCGATCGCCGAGCTGGGCGCCGGCGATCTGTTCGGCGAGATGACGTGCATGAGCTTCCATCCGCGGTCGGCGACGGTGCGGGCCAAGACCGACGGTCGTCGTGCTCGAGATGCTGCGCAACGTGCTGGACATCCTCCAGAAGAACAAGACGTTCCGCGCGGAGCTCGATCGCAAGTACCGCCAGCGCGCGCTGGAGACGCACCTCCAGAGCGTGCCGGTCTTCGCGTCGATGCCGCAGGAGTTCATCGACTACCTGCGCGATCGCGTCGAGCTGATCCGCTACTCGCCCGGCGAGGTGATCGTGCGGCAGGGGGATGCCGCCGACGCGTTCTACCTGGTGCGACTCGGGTTCGTGAAAGTCAGCGAGCGGCATCCGGGCGGCGAGGTCGTGCTGACCTATCTCGGGCGCGGCTCGTACTTCGGCGAGATGGGGCTGCTCGGCGGCGGCGTCCGCACGGCGACCTGCACGGCGCTCGATCACGTGGACGTGGTCAGGATCGCCGGCGAAGACTTCCACCTGATGCTGTCGCGATTTCCCGACATCCGCGCCGGCCTCGAGCAGGTCGCGCGCGAGCGCGCGGACAGAACCGTCAGCGCGTCGCGTCGACCGAGCAGGTGCCGATCGACGACTTCCTCAACCAGGGGCTGATGGAGGCGCAGAGCCTGCTGGTCCTCGACCTCGAGAAGTGCACGCGCTGCGATCAGTGCGTGCGCGCCTGCGCCGACGCGCACGACGGCGTCACGCGGCTGGTCCGCGAGGGGCTGCGCTTCGACAAGTACCTGGTCGCCACGTCGTGCCGCTCGTGCCGCGATCCGCTGTGCATGGTCGGCTGCCCGGTCGGCTCGATCCGGCGCCGCAACTCGATGGAGATCATCATCGAGGACTGGTGCATCGGCTGCGGCCTGTGCGTGCGCAACTGCCCGTACGGCAACCTCAACCTGCACCCGTTCGCGGTCGCAGGTGCCCGATCCCGCGCAGCCGGCGCGGATGATCGCCGTCGACCAGAAGAAGGCGACCGGCTGCGATCTGTGCATGGAGCACGCCGAGCCGAGCTGCGTCTACGCCTGCCCGCACGACGCCGCGCACCGCGTCGAGCCGCTGACGTTCTTCGGGGCGATGCTCGCGGCGAAGGATCAGAAGCGGACGCGGCTCGACCGAGGCGACGAGCAAGTGAGCATCGTGGGCGGGAGCCGGGATGCAAGGCTCGAGGTCCGAGCGCCCCGGTTCGAGGGTCGATCGTGATCATCGATCGCTCCCACCGGCCGTGGGCGTTCGCGAGCGCGGGGATCCTCGCCCTCGCGGTTGCGGCGTACATTCCCTATGCGCTCGCCGCCACGCGCCGTAGCGGGCGGCACGGCACTCGGCCTGGTCTACGGGATCGTCGGCTTCGGCTTCATGGTCGTTCGTCACGCTGCTGGCCTGCGCAAGAAGTTTCCGATCTGGCGGATCGGCCGCGACGCAGACGTGGATGCGCGGGCACCTCTGGCTCGGCGCCCTGAGCCTGCCGCTGATCCTGCTGCACGCCGGATTCCTGTTCGGGCACGGTCTGACGCTCGGTTCTGATGTGGCTGTTCGTCGTCGTCTATGCGAGCGGCGTCTTCGGCGCCTGGCTGCAGCACACGCATGCCGCGGCGCATCCTGCGCGACGTGCCGATGGAAACGATCTACGAGCAGATCGATCACGTCCGCGAGCAGTTGCTCGACGAAGCGGACACGGTCGTCGCCGACGCCACGCGGCGCGCTCGAGGTCGTCGGTGCCGGCCGGCGGCGTCGCGGGCGCGACGACGCTGGCCACGGTGATGCGAATCGGCGCAGACGATGACGGCGCCGCTGCGCGAGTTCTACCTCAAGGAGATGCGCCCGTTCGTGCAGGCGCCGACCCGCAGCCACCCGCTGGCCGATGAAGCGAGCGCCGCCGGGCGCTGTTCGGCAAGCTGCGCCCGCTCGCTGCCGGCCTCGCTCGAGCCAGGCCATTGTCGGATCTCGAGAGCATCTGCGAGGAGGAGCGGCAGCTGCTGCGCCAGGAACGGATGCACGGCTCCTCCACGCCTGGCTGCTCGTCCACGTGCCGCTGTCGTTCGCGCTGATGGCTCTCGCGGTCGCGCATATCGTCGATGGCGCTGAGATTCTGCATGCGAGTCCGCACAGCGAAGGCAGCTCGCGCAGAGGATCGACCTCAACTACTTCAAGCGTGCGCACGGGCTGCAGGCGGTGGCGGATACCTGCTGTCGATGGCGATTCTGCCGATCGCGCGTTGCTGTGGTTGCCGGGTATCGCCGCCGCAGGCAGCCGCAAGCCGTACAGCGCCGGTCCGGTGTCGAGCGCGCACGCCTTCGCCGAGACGAAGTGCGAGGTGTGCCATGCGTCGGCGCGCCGCGACCGCTGGCTTCCGCGCGCACACCATCGGACCAGGCGTGCCTGACCTGCCACGACGCGCCGGCGCACGCCGCGAACCAGACGGCACCACCCGCCTGCGCGACCTGCCACCAGTGAGCACCGCGGCCGCGTGCAGCTCGCGAAGGTCGATGACGGCGTGTGTCTGGACTGCCATGGCGATCTGAAGACGACACACGGGTCGCCGACGGTGGCTCCGAGTGTCGGGGCGATTTCCGTCAGGCCCACCCGGAGTTCGCCGTCAGCCGGGAACGGCGCGCAGGATCCCGGAACCATCTGCGCTTCAACCACGCCGTCCACCTGAAGAAGGAACTGGCGATCCGAAGCCTGAAGGGCGTGGAAGTCCTGCAGTGCACCGACTGCCACGAGTCGCGGCATCCGCCGTTCCGCCTGGAGGTGGAACCCAGGCCGGAGGGGTCGGGGTTGCTGGCGCCGGGCAACTATCCGCAGAACTGCGCCCGCTGCCATCCGCTCGTTCTTCGACGAACGCATCGAGCAGGCGGCGCCGCACGCCAAGCCGGAAGCCGTGCAGGCGTTCGTGCAGCAGGCGCTCGCGGACCTACATCCCGCGAACCCTGGCGAGATCGCCAAGCCCGACCGGCATCCGCGGCGCGTGCCGCTGAATTTTCCGCGGCCGCCGGAGCCGCCGGCGCGGAACGCGCAGGAATGGGTGGCGCGCCGTGCGTGCAAACGCGGAGCGGCTGCTCTGGAACAAGACCTGCGCAGGTCTGCCACGTCAGAATGGCAGGAAGTGCGGGTGTCCCCCGTTCCGTCCCCACATATGCCGCATCCAACATCACTGCCCGCTGGATGCCGCGCGCGACATTCGACCACCGGCCGCACCTGATGGTGAAGTGCACGGACTGCCATGCCGCGGACGGCAGCAGCGGACCTCGGACGTCCTGATGCCGAACCAGGCGACGTGTGCCGACCTGCCATGCGCCGTCAAAAGGGGCGGAAGCGCGCTGCTTCGAGTGCCATCGGTACCACGACTGGAGCAAATCGCACGCGGTGACGTCCCGCGTTCAAGCTGACGGATTTCAAGTGAACGGAGCAGTCGATCATGAAAGCCATCGTCGTCAGGCCGGGGGAGAACGACAGCATCCACATGCGCGACATGCCGGATCCGAAGATGAAGCCGGATCAGGTCGCGGTGAAGATGCTGCGCGTCGGGCTTGTGCGGCGACCGACGCCGAGATCAATCACGGCCTGTACGGCAAGCCACCCGACGGAGACGAGTTCCTGATCCTCGGGCACGAGAATCTCGGCGTCGTCGAGGAGGTCGGCAAGAAGGTCAAGGGCTGGAAGGTCGGGCGATCTCGTCGTCTCCACCGTCCGCCGGCCGTGCGGCGTGTGTCTGCAATGCAAGGCCGGCGAGAACGACATGTGCAGCAGCGGGCAATACACCGAGCGCGGCATCATGCGCCGGCACGGCTTCATGGCGCAGTACTACGTCGAATCGCCGCACGTTCCTCAGCAAGATGCCGAAAGGCGTCCGCGATTTCGCCGTGCTGCTCGAGCCGATGTCGGTCGTCGAGAAGGGCATCGACCATGTGTTCCTGCTCCAGCGCCGGGTGAAGGGCTGGAAACCGAGGCTTGCCATGGTGCTCGGCGGCGGCCCGATCGGCCTGCTCGCGGCCGCCGTGCTCCGCGCCCGCGGACTGCGCACGATCGTCGTTGCTCGCGAGGATCCGACCGACCTGCGCGCGCAGATCGCGAAGCAGCTCGGCGCCGAGTATCTCTCTGCCGCCAACAAGACCGTCGAGGAGCTGGCGAAGGAAACGGGGTTTCCCGACGTGGTGATCGAAGCGACCGGAAACGCCAGGGTGGTGTTCGATGCGATGCAGATCCTCGGCCCGAACGGGGTGCTCTGTCTGCTCAGCGTCACTGGTGGGCAGACCCTCGCGCAACAGCCGATCGATCGGATCAACCAGCGGATCGTGCTTGGCAACCAGGTCGTCTTTGGCAGCGTGAACGCCAACCCGCGTCACTTCGCAATGGGCGTCAAGGATTTCGTGACGATCGACAGGAAGTGGCCGGGAGCGCTGAACCGCCTGCTCACCAACCGGATTCCGTGGGAAAACCACAAGTCGTGGTTCAGCGAACGCGGAGGCGGGATCAAATCGACGCTCGAAATCTCGTAGGTCGGCCCGATCGGACCACTAGGCTCGGAGCGCCACCACCGGGTCGACCCGCAACGCCCGCCGCGCCGGGAGCCAGCTCGCGAGCAACGACACCACGAGCAGCGTGGCGGCAGAGACGATCCATGCGAGCGGATCCCATGGACTGACGGCGTACAACACCGTGCTCAGAGCGTGAACCGCGAGAACCGCGCATCCCAGGCCGATTGCCACGCCGGTCACCGCAAGGGTCACTCCCTGACGCAGCACCAGGCCGACCACGTCGCCAGCGGACGCGCCGAGCGCCATCCGTACACCAAACTCGTTCAGCCGCTGCGCGACGCCGTGCGCGAGCAGACCGTAGACGCCGATGCCGGCAAGGGTCAGTGCGATACCGGCAAAGAGACCCAGCAGCCACGTTCTGAATCGCGGCTGCGACACCGATGCCGAGAGCACCTCGTCGAGCGTGCGCACGTTGGCGACCGGTTGATCGCGGTCGATGTCGCGCACGATCTCGCGCACCGCCGGCGCCGCATCGGCGGGCTTGTTCGTCGTTCGCACGACCAGTGTCACGTTCGCATACATGCGTTGCAGGAACTGATCGGGATACTGCGCGTAGGGCACGTACATCTCGGACTTGGCTTCCGCATCCGGTTGCTGGAGGACGTCACCGACGACTCCGACGATTTCCATGTAAGGAAAGTGCGGGTCGGGATCCGGCACGGTGCCGAGCTGAATCCGTTGGCCGATCGGGTCGACGTGCGAGAAATGCTGTCTTGCCATGGTCTCGTTGATCACGATCACTGGTGGCGCGGCTTGGCGATCGCGCGCATCGAGCAGCCGGCCCCGCTTCAACGGAATCCCCAGTGTCTGGAAGTACTGCCCGGTGACGGCGCGGTAGCCGGCCATCGTGTACTGATCGGGCCCTGCCGGCGGACGTCCCTTGATGTTGAAATGGATCGTTGCTCCGCCGCCGCTCATCGGCAGCATGGTCGTCGCCGCCGCCGCACGCACGCCGGGCAGTGACGTCAGCCGCTCGAGCACCCGATCCACGACCGCGGTGCGCAGTTCGTCGCTGGTGTACTTCGCTCCCGACAGCGGCAGCTCCGCCGCGAGCGTGCGATCGGCGTCGAAACCGGGAGAGACCTGCTGGAGCCGTGCAAAGCTCCGGATCAACAGCGCTGCACCGATCGTCAGCACGACCGTCACCGCGATCTCGGTGACCACGAGTGCGGCGCGTGCGCGACGCTGCCAGACGCCACCGCCGATCCCGGATCGCCCTGCTTCGTTGAGCGCTTCGCGCACGTCGACGCGGACGGACTGGAACGCGGGAACCAGCCCGAACAGGACGCCCGCCGTCAGCGCCACCGCAAACGTGAACACGACAACGCGGAAGTCGACGGCGACGGCGTCGGCGCGCGGAAGCGTCGGTCCGACGAGTTGTACCAGTACGGGCACCGCGAAGGCGGCGAGAACCAGCCCTGCCGCCCCGCCTGCCAGCGACAGCAGCACGCTTTCCGCCAGCAGATGACCGATGACGCGTCGGTGGCTGGCGCCAAGGGCAATTCTGACGGCCACGTCACGCCTCCGGCTCAAGCCACGCGCCAGGAGCAACCCGGCGACGTTGATACAGGCAATGAGCAGCACGCCGGCGACGGCCGCAAGCAGCACGAGCAATGCCGTGCGCACACCCTGGATCATCACCTCCTGCGCGCGCGTCACGAACATCGTCGTTTGGTTGTTCGTTTCTGGATAGGCCTTCTCGAGCCGTGCGGCAATCGCCGCGACTTCGGTTCGAGCCTGGTCGATCGAGGCCCCATCCTTCAATCGGGCGAGCGGAAGAATGCCCGGATGCCACCCCCGATCCTCGGGCTGGACGGCGATGAACGGGCCCAGCGGCACGAAGACGTCTGCGTTCTGGAACAGCCGGAATCGTGCCGGGAGCACGCCGATGATGGTCGACGGACGGCCATCGAGCAGCACGCGTTCGCCGAGCACGGCCCGTCCGCCGAACCGCGCCTGCCAAATCCCGTGACTCAGGATGGCCACCGCCTCGCCGCCAGCCTTGTCTTCTTCCGCCGAGAACGGCCGCCCGATCTCCGGAGCGATTCCGAGCATCGGCAGCAGGTCGGCACTGAGCATCTTGGCGGTGACCCGCTGCGGTTCGTCGCCGCCGCTCATGTTCACCGTCGTGTTGCGGAACGCGCCGCACGCCTGGAAGGATCGCGCCTCGTCGCACACATCCCGGAAGTTCTCCGCGGACAACGAGAGCAGCGGAAACTGCGGCGTGTGCTCGTTGATCATCACGACGCGATCGGCGTCTCGAAACGGAAGCGGCCGCAGCATCACGGCATCCACGACGCTGAAGATGGCGGAGTTGGCTCCGACGCCAAGCGCAATGGTCAGGACGGCGATCGTGGTGAACCCGGGTTGCTTGACGAGCGCGCGGAAGGCCAGCCGAAATTCGCGAATCACCAGGCCAGCGTAGACGCCGGATCCGGAGGCGTCAACGTGGCTGGGACGTGTACCGCCGGTGGACCTGGCTGTCGCATTGCGGAACATCGGGCCGCAAAGCTATCGATTTCAGCGTTTTACAACCAAGGATCATCTTGAATCCGTGCGTCCGTGTTGCAGAACGGAACAAAGGCCCAGAATTGTCTCTCACTGAGAGCGGCCTCGAGCGCTCCAATTAGTCGCTGATAGTCAACCACTTACGAGGTCACGTACGTCTGCCGTCCAGCTGGACTGGTCCTTGCCAAAGTTCGAGCGCAGTTTCAACGCGGGACATTGCTGCTCATGAAGCGAACCACTGCTGCCTTTGCCGTCGCCGTCGTCAGCCTGATGGCTGGTTTGGTCTCCTCGGTGTCGGGCCAACACGGGCCGACGCTGTCGCAGGACCTTGCCGCGCATCCGGCGGGCCAGCACGGACACCGTGTCATCGTGCAGGCGGACCCCGGCGCGCTCGCATCGCTCCGCGGCCGCGGTCTTGGAGTGCTGCGGCGGCAGGTGCAAGGCGCCGTGGCGATGGAAGTCTCCGACGAGCAACTCGAGGCGCTCTCTCGCAATCCGGCTCTTGCGCACATCTCCGGCGACCTGCGCGTGTTCGGTGACATGGCCGTCACCAACAAGGTCACGGGGGCGAGCAGCGTCTGGCAGGGGACGGGCGGCCTGCTGGGGATCGGGAGCATTCCGGGCTACAACGGATCCGGGACAACGGTCGCAGTTGTCGATTCCGGGATCGCGCCGCACACCGCGCTCGGCTCTCGGGTCATCGCGCGAGTCAATCTGGTCTCCGACGAGCCGCACACGTCCGGTGATCCATACGGACACGGCACCCACGTTGCCGGGATCATCGGCGGCAACACCACGGCCGCAAAATTCGTGACGCCAGGCTTCGCCGGTGGCTCGGCACCGGACGTGAGCCTGGTCGACGTGCGGGTTCTGGGTCGAGACGGCTCGGGACTGACCAGCGACGTCATCGCGGGGATCGACTGGGCGATCGCGAATCGTCTGACCTACAAGATCCGGGTGATCAACCTGTCGCTCGGGCACACCGTCGCCGAGCCGGCAGCAGCCGATCCGTTGTGTCAGGCCGTCGAGCGCGCGGTTGCGCAGGGCATCGTCGTAGTGGCGTCAGCCGGCAATTACGGACAGACCGAGACCGGAGCGCCGATTCTCGGTGGCATCACCTCGCCCGGCAACTCTCCGTTCGCAATCACCGTCGGGGCGATCGACACGAACGGGACCGCGGAGACATCCGACGACAAGATCGCTCCGTATAGTTCGCGTGGCCCGACGAAGTACGATCTCACGGTCAAGCCAGACGTGCTGGCGCCCGGCACGCGGATCGTATCGCTCGAATCCGAGAAGTCATACCTGAGTGCCACCTATCCGCAATGGCACGTGGCCGGCAGCGGCAACAATGCCTACCTGCGCTTGAGCGGAACCAGCATGGCCGCGCCCGTCGTCAGCGGTGGGGTGGCGTTGCTGCTCGATGCGCAGCCGTCGCTCTCGCCCGCGCAGGTGAAGATGGCGCTGCAGATGGGCGCGCGCTACTCGACAACCGGCGGTCTGATTGGCGGCGGCGCGGGCACCGTGTACTTCCCGCAAACGCTGCGGATCGCGCAGAGCGGTCTCGTTCCGAATCTGTTGAACACCGTGAGCAGTGTGCTCGGCCAGGGCTCCGGTGCCGCGTTCAGCGACGACGGATCGCTGACGGATCGCCTTTACAACCGGACCGGTCTACGACTTTTGAAGATCCTCGATCTCGGCTGGCTGTTCCAGAGCGCCGACCACGCGGAGTGGGGTGTGTTGAATCTCCTGGGCCTTTCGAACCCGCTCGCCGGGCTGCCGGTGAATCGGCTGGTCTGGGGCGAGGTTGCCGGATGGAGCGACAGCTACGTTGTCGTCTGGGGCAGCAGGATCGAGTCCCCCTCGGGACAGGTGGTCGTCTGGGGCAGTAGTGACTACACCGACGGCGAGGTTGTCGTGTGGGGCAGCTCCGTCGTGAAGGATGGACGGTAGCATGAAACCGACGTCCGGTCCGGCACGCTTGTCGACGGAAGGTCGCGCGTTCATCGCGACCGTGTCGATCTGCGGTCTCGTCGTGGCGTCGTGGTGTGCGTGGACGATCGTTCACACGCCGCCGCCGCCGGCCTGGCTGGCCTTTGCGGCGCTGACGCTCGCCAGCGCGAGCCTCACGTTGAAGATTCCTTCGATCAACTCGACGCTTGCGGTATCCGAGATTTTTGCACTTGCCGCGATCCTCCTGTTTGGTCCGGCCCCCGGCGCGTTCTCCTTTGCGTGCCTTGGTATCGTGCTTTCGCTGCGTGGACGACTTACGTGGCAGCGCATGATCCTGATCGTCTTCAATCTTGGCAATCTGGCAATCTCCGGTTGGGTGTGTGGGACCGTCTTCTTCGCCGTGTCCGGATCGGCGCCGCTTTCCCAGGGCAGCGGCCACTACGGAGCGCTCATTCCAGCGCTCTCGGTGACGACGGCCACCTACTTCCTGCTCAACAGCGGTCTGACCGCATGCGCGGTTGCGGCTGAATCGGGGCAGCCGTTCGTCGCGCTGTGGCGTACCCATTTCCTTCCACTGGCGCCGAGCTACCTGGCAGGCGCATCGGTCTCGCTGATTCTCGTCGTCGTGATGCGCGAGGGGCAGTTGATGGCGTTCGCGCTGGTCCTGCCGCTCCTGTTCATTTCGTACCTGACCGTGCGGTCATCGTTCGGCCGCGTGGAGGACTCGAAAGTCCACGTTACCCAGCTCAATCGCCTGCTGCTCTCCACGGTCGAGACGCTGGCGACGGCGATCGACGCGAAGGACGAGGTGACGCACGATCACGTGCGGCGCGTGCAGCAGGGCACGCTCGCACTGGCGCGCCTGCTGGGTGTCTCGGATACCGAGATGCTGAAGGCGATCGAGGCGGCGGCGCTTCTGCACGACACCGGCAAGATCGCGGTGCCGGAGCACATCCTGAACAAGCCGGGCAAGCTGACGCCCGCCGAGTTCGAGAAGATGAAGCGCCACGCGCCGATCGGCGCGGAGATCCTCTCGTCGATCGAATTCCCCTATCCGGTCGTGCCGATCGTGCGCCACCATCACGAGAACTGGGACGGCACGGGGTATCCCGACGGCCTGCGCGGAGCGGAGATTCCGCTCGGCGCGCGCATCCTGTCGGTCGTCGACTGCTTCGACGCGCTGACGTCGGATCGTCCATACCGCCGCCGCATGACCGAAGAACAGGCGCTCACCATCCTGCGTGATCGGCGCGGCACGATGTACGACCCGCTGGTCGTCGACACGTTCACCGAGAACTACAGGCAGATCATGCCGGCGGCCAACAGCGCTCCGCACCCGGCGGCGCGGGCGATAGGCGACGCGCGGGCTCAGGACCGCGCCGAGCGGGACCAGGCACGCGAGGTGGCGGCGCCTTCGTCCGCCGTGGTCAACGACACGCTGCTGGCGGTCACGAGCCTGTCGCGCGCGATGACCGGGGATGCAACGATCATCGACGTCGGCTCGCTGATGTGGATGATCGTGCGGCAGGTGCTGCCGTGTCAGTCGATGGCCATTTTCCTCGTCGATGAACAGCACGACGAGGTGGCAGTGCGATTCGCCGCCGGCGCGCACGCGCACGTGTTGCGGAGCGTCACGAGACCAACCGGAACGGGCATCGCCGGGTGGGTCGCGGTGAACGCGAGGCCGGCCGTCAACGCCGACGCCGCGCTCGATCTCGGGCTTCGGGCGATGGAACTGACACCGCAACTCCGCTCGTGCCTGGCGGTGCCGCTGATGGACAGCGAGGCCCTCGTCGCGGTCCTCGCGCTCTACGGCGACAAGGCGGGTGCGTTCTCGGACGACGATGTGCGGCTGGTCGAACTGCTGGCGCCCCGCCTGGCGTCTGCGCTGGTGGTGCCGGCGATGGACGAGGAGGAGGAAGGGTTCGTCGCCGCCGCTGCGTCGGTTGCCGGGGTCGGCTGCGGCCCGGCGCAGAAGTCGGGTCTCAAGCTGGTCAAGCCACTCCCCAGAAGCCCGGAGCCGGCGTGATTCGCACGGCTCAGGGCTAGGACTCACGGCGCCGACTCCGGCGAGTCGGTTGTGGAGGGGGTTGCCTCAGGCAGGGGGGCAGCCCGGGCCGGGGACGGGGACGCTCACAGTTCGTCTCGGATTGGGACGAAGTGTGAGTGTCCCCGTTTCCGAACCTTTACCCGTTCATTCCGTTACGGGATGCACTGAACGTCGACGAAGATCGTCAGCGGCTTGTTCGTCTTCGGGAAAATCACCGTCACCTGCTGCGGGCCGGGCTCAGGTTGACGGATGCCGTTGACATAGACGAAGCCCACGTTGCAGCCGGGCTGTGCCGGAATCACGATCTGGTGCGCGCCGTCCTCCGGTGCCTCCACGTGCGCCTCGTGGTTCACGTTCAGCGACGCGTCGAAATACGAAGACTTGTTGTTTGCTGCCCCGAGCGTGTCGGTCCACGTGATCTGCAGACCATCCAGATAGATCTCCTCGTCCGCGTAGTTGTTGCCGTTGACATCGAGGAAGAACCGCGTGTCGATCTCCTGCACGGCACTGGAGCGGACCTTGAAGTTGTCGGTCTTGCTGTCCGAGGGCACGAATCCGTGCACGTTGGAGCCCGGGCTGTAGCCGCAATCCACCACATTCAGCGAGCAGCGGTAGTTCGAGAGGAGCGTCGCCCACGCCTTGTAAACGCCTCCGTGGTTCGGCGTGTCGCTGTAGGGCATGAGCTGCACGGTCGTCGCGCCGTGATCGATGTCGAACCCCGTCACGTGCTGACACCCGGTCGCGACGACGTTCGTGATGATTCCGGCACTGACGTCGAACAGCCGGCACTTGGCGGCATCGGTCGACAGCAGTCGCTTGCCGCTCGGATCGGTCACCTGAAACACATATCGACCATCATCGAGTCCCGCTGCGGTTTGCGGCGCGCCAGGTCCTGGACCGCCGTCCAAATACACCGCCTCCTTGCTTGGATAGTGGTTGAAGTTGACCTCACTGCCGTCGGCGACGGTCGTGAAGATGGCCCCGGACGGGGCGTGTGCCACCAGCGGTGCTGCGAGCGTAATGGCGCCAAGAGTACCCAGGAGCATGGCCCTGAGACGTACCTCCATCTTTCGTCCTCCTGAAGACAACCGATTGAGATTTCGCGTGGGAAGGGGATTCCCGAAAGTGCAGGCGTTATGCCGGAGCGCTCGAGTACGCGCCGTCTGCTCTATCGCGTTTACCGCCTTGCAGTTGCGAGGATGCGACTGAGAGGGATGCGTCAGGGCCATCCGCCGCGGCCGCGACTATTGTGGCCGCGGTCAGGGACTACGGTTCGCGCGGAGACTTCTGCCCGAAGGCGGACGCCACCAGATCGTCGTAGGCACGTCGTAACGCCCCGATCACTGATGACGATTTTGTTTCCGCCGGTTGGCCGACCGGTTCGTTCGTGACGGTGAATACCTTGCCGTCGCGCAGGTAGAGCCGCTCCATGTCCGCCTTGTTGAACGGCCGGGCCCCGCGGCGGCCGAAGACGGCGAGCTGGTTGCCGCTCTCGTCGACCGCGCGATCGCGATCGATGCCTTCCGAGATCGCCAGCGCCTCGCCCATCGCGTAGTGGGCGACGCGCATCGGCGTCGGGATGCGGGCTGAAGCCGAGATAGTTCGGGTTGTCGGACGGCGAGAAGAGCTGCACCACGTGCAGCCCGTTCCGGCCGTCGGCGATGTAGGCGAACTGGCTGGCGTTGGTCATGCCGATCTTCACGTCGTTGGTATCGTTGATCGCCCCTTCCGCCAGTTGAACATCTGCTCGAGCGATCGGTCTTTCGGGCCGCTCGACATCGACAATGGCCAGGCCGTCGCGCTCCGGCGGCGACGTAAGCATAGGTGCGCGCGACGTAGACATTGCGCGCGTCCTTGAACGGCACCCGGGCGCCGCTGACCACCCGCGGCTTGTCGAGCGAGGTGACGTCCAGCACCTTCAACCCGTCACGATCGACGACGAAGCCGTAGCGGAACTGGATCTGCACGCCGCGCGGGTCGACGAGATCGGGTGCGCCAATCTGCGCCGTCACTTTTGGATGGAATGGATCCTCGAGCGAAACGACCACCAGCGCCCTGTCCGTGACGATGTAGGCAAATGTCCCGGCGATGGTAATTCGCCGCGCCCCGGTGAGAATTCCGTCAGGATTGAAGGTGGCGGCGCGTTCGAGAAAGTTGTTCGCCGGGTTGCCATCGAGCAGCGTACCGACGCCGATGATGTTCCGGCTCTTCGGATCCCTGTTGCCGATCACGATGAGTCCTTCGTCCCGGTCGGTGACGTAGAGGAACCCGTACATCGAGGTGGATCTTCTGTTCTTCGTTCTCGGGACGCTGGGTTCGCAGCGGGTCCACGCCCAGCGTCGTCGGGCGTTGCCACCGCGGTCGCGTACTTCGTCTTCACGTAGAGTCGCTGGCCGAGCGGTGAGACCGGGGCGGTGACGATGCGTTCGCTGAAATCCTTGTTATCGACGTTGGCGATGTCGTAAATCCGGAAGCCGCCCTTGCCCAGCGCCGCATAGAGGTACTCGCCCCGCTGCTGCACGTCGAGCACGTTGTCGCCCGGATGGTGATGAGCATGTTCGAGCTGCAGCTTGCGCTTCTCGTGCCTGGCGTATTGCTCCGGATACGCAAGTCTGTGCAGGTGGCTGCCGATGATCGCCGGCGGCTCGTCGCGCTCCGCGACCGCCACTCCTTCGAAGCCCTCCTTGCCATCAGCGACCCAGACGTTGTGGCCCATGAAGTTCATGAAGTTCGTGCCCTGCAGCAGCACGTTCGCCATCCAGGCGTTGTTGTTGCCGTCCGCGGCGACGTGGCAGTCGGTGCAGGTCTTGGTTTCTGTTGCTCGCACGGTGTGGGGCACGAAAGTGCTGAACGCCTGGCCGCTGAATCCTTCGGCCGACACCGTCTGCTGCATGTAGTAGAGCCACGCCGCGCGACTGGTTCTGCGAGCTGACGAGAATCGCGCACGCGGAACGGACCGGCGCGATCCGGTTGCTGGTGACGGTGCCGTCGCTGCCCGAGGAAGAACGAGTCGTCGCGCAGCACCTGGAAGTTGTACGCCGTCCAGTTGCGGGTCGTGAGCCCCTCGTTGTGCAGCATCGGCATCTTGCGGTTCGCCACCATCGACAGGTGGCAGCCGAAGCAGGTCGGCGTCCACGACGTGTGGCAGGTGTAGCAGGTCATCGAACTGTTCGAGTGCGCCAGCGTCTCCGGCGCAGCGGCCGGTCCCCAGGTGGTCCCGTCGCGCTGAATCGTCTTGGCCAGCCGCGACTTCTCGCGTGTAGTGCGGTGCGCCCGGCGTGATGGTGTCGAGCGTCTGCACCACCTCCCAGGTCAGACCCGGGTCCAGCATCGACCGCTGGAACAGACTTCTCGCCCTCCCAGTAGAAGCGGCGCTCGCGCCAGGGCGTGCGCAGCGCGGCGAGCGCGGTGCCGCCGGGCGGCGCCGCCGGGCCGCTGGTGATCAGCGTCGCGCGCTCCGCTCAATCGAGCCGTGGCAGTCGACGCAGTCGATCTCGACCGCGTTGCGCGTCTCGCCATAGAGCTTGCCGTTGCCGTGGTTGTCCTGCTCGAAGTGGCAGTCGACGCAGTGCATCCCTTTCTCGAGGTGGATGTCCTTGAGGTGCACGGCCTTCCCGAATCGCTCCGGATCGTCGTGCGGAACGATGCTGGTCGTCGGCGTCGAGCAGGTTGCCGTGGCGATCGCGCTTGTAGACGGCGCGGAACACCCAGCCGTGGCCGTGGAAGTCGGCGAACTGCGTGTGTTCGAGCTGGCTGGTTGAACTCGGGCGTGCCGATCTGTCCCAGGAACTTTTCGTCGCCCCACTTGCCCGCGAAGCGCCGACTGCTCCGGGTTGCGCGACCGGATGTCCAGGCGTTCCTCGTCGGTCCGCTTCAGCGGTCTGGGCCGGATACATGTGCTCGCCGTCGGTTTCGTTGTCCCACCAGGTGTAGCCGTAGTAGGTCGTGACCATGTTGGTGCCCGGGTGCATGTGGCACGTCATGCACTGGCTGGACGGAATCGAACGCGTGAAGGTGTGCCTGATCGGATGCCCGGGCTCGTCACGCTCGGGATCGATCGTCGGATCGACGGTCGTGCGTCCGGCCGTCGTTGCCGAACTGCGCGTACTGTCCGGAGTGCTCCGGTGCGCGATCGTTGGCGTAGACGACATGGCAGGCCGTGCAGCCGCTGGTGCGGTAGTCGCCCGGGTTGATCGTTGGTGCCGGGGAACGACAGCAGCGGATCGAGCAGCCGCGTCTTCTGCAGGCCGAGGAACACCGGGTCGGTGCGTAGCAGCGTGCCGAAGCCGCGATCGCTCAACTTCGCATCCGGCCGGCCCGGTTCTTCGTTGCGCGTCGGGTTGCCGATCTCGCTGCTCCTGATGCCGCCGCGTTCGAACACACGCAGCACGTTGCCGGGCTGCGTAACTTCCCAGCGGGGCAGCGGCTCCAGGACGGCAGCCAGCCCTTTGTTCTCGTTTCTTCCTCCGTCGGCGGCCGGGAAGGCCTGGAGACGCTGCGGCGTCCCGTCGGCCGCGTAGCTTTCGCCGTAGCGCGCGTTCTTGTACGGCGCGCCGCCGTTGTTGTAGAGCGCCGCCTGCCACAGCATCGCGCCCGTCGTCATCATGCTGGTGCGCACGTTGCGCACCTCCGCCGCATGACACGACCCGCACGTCCTGTCGACGACCCGCAGGTCGCCGGGATTGACGAACTGGATGTACTCCTGCGACTCTGCCAGCCAGGCGCTGTAAGGACGCGATCGGCGTTCGCAGAACTTTTCCAGAGGCTCGTGTTCCGCGGGCAGAACGTGCGCCTTGCTCCTGCGCCGCGTCGTACTCCTTGGAGCTGCTCGCCAGATCGCTCGTGACGCTGATGGATGCGGGTCGCCGCCGTGGCAATCGCGCAGCCGATGCGCGACCGTGCCCGCCGGGATGCATCGACGGCTTCGTCGGTTTTCGTGTGGCAGGTGATGCAGCCGGCGCTCTGTTTCGCGGCGTTTTCGGGAGACTGCTGCGAAACTCGTGATTGTCCGACAGCCGCGTCGGGGATGGCAGACTCCGGAGGCCCGACCGCCGTCAGCAGCGTCCCCGCCCACAAGAGAAGAATGCCCAGTACCCACCGAGTCGCGCGCGTCATATGCGGTCCCGATTCCGATCCGTCAGAACTGCAGCCTCAGCGTTCACGAATACCGAGAACAGGTGGTCGCGCTCGTAGATGTCCTTGAGTCCCTGTCCCAGCACCATCCCCTGAGACGCCGCCGATGATGACGATGTTGTCGCTGAGCGGCGGACGGTACGAGGCGCCGCCGCCGTACTCGACGCCGACGTTCGGTCGCACCTTTTCCTGGAACAGCAGCGTTTCCAACGACTCCGTCTCAATGAAGCGGAGCAGCTCGTCGTGAGGAACCCGCGCAGCTTCGGCGTGAGCTCGACGTCGGCGGCGCCGTTGAGCGAGGAAGACGCCAGGGTTGACGAAGTTCGCCTGCCCCTCGTCCTTGTTCGTGCGCAGCGACGGCAGCAGGCTGAGCGGGGACTTGAGCCCGGTGCCGGTCTGCGCGAGGCGCAGACCCTGTCGGTTCCAGAGACTGAACGGCCCGCCGGCGAACGTCGGGATGTCGAGGATGGCGTCGAACCCGTGCCCCTTGCCGTCGTTCGGGTCCCCGTCGCCTGACGCGATAGAACGTCGTGCCCTTGAATCGCGCAGCCAGTCCTTGTCGAGCGACAGCTCGAGCGCGCGCCATCTGCGCGTTGATGTCGACGCGGCTGCCGCTGCGATCGGGTTGTGCGTCTTCGTGGCCGAGCGCCTGGTAGAACGCGTGGCTGACGTTCCATCGGCCGATGTGGCCGTTGCCCGCCCACGCCGAGGTAATAGGCGTGCACCTCGTTGGTTGCCGATGACGACCGATCGGGCGCAGGGCGCACGAGGAAGCCGTTGCGTGTCGTAGTGCAGCTCCCCCTCGTCGCGGTTCGCGTGGAAGCTGAATCGGCTGCGTGTAGCCGGGCGTCAGGAAATCCTGGATGTAGACGTTGCGCGATGTAGACCTGCTGCCGGCGGCGGTGCGGCTCGTTGAAGCCGCTGTTGGTGTCCTTCTCGAGCAGGTCGAAGAACGCCAGGTTGTATTCGATGCGGCTCGACTTCAGCGTGCCGAACAGCGCGCACGCCGGGCGCCTCGAGGACCGACATGAAGCCGCGGAAGTCGGAGCTGAACTCCTGGATGCCGGCGCGGACCGAAATGAAGTCGTAATTCGGGCTGATGATCGAACAGCTTCTTCTCGACAAACGCCTCCTGAATCCGAGGTGGGTGATCGAGCCGGCGTGTCCTCGCGCGGACGTCGGCGTTGACGCCGTTGAACTCGGCGAGGTTGACGAAGTTCACGCTGAAGGCTGGCGCGACGCGGACGCGCCAGTCGACCGGCCGGAACGCCGTGTCGCCGCGGAACAGATCGAACGATGTGCGGAAGCGCGGTTACCGGCAGGTAGATGGCCGCCGCGGCCGAAGAACCGCTCGCTGCCCGGGCGCTCCGTGCTGACGCCGCTCGGCGCTGGCAGGTTGCGTCCTTCGAGCAGCGAGTCGCTGACGCCAGTGAACGCGAAGAACGTGCGCTTGCCGAGGACCGGGTAGTCCCCCTTCAGCCGGTTCTGATTGTAGGGATCCCACCAGCTGTCCGCTGACGTACGGATAATCGCCGCCGACGCCGTAGCGATCCCACTCGGGCAGCGGCAGGTTCCAGCGGTCAGGGACGGGAACGAACACCTTCTCGCCCGGCGGAAGCGGCGTCGCCTCCGCGTTGCGGATCTGTCCTGCGGCTGCGGAAGCCGTGCCGTAGGGCGTTGGCGGGCCCGGCTCGATCGGCCGCGCCGACAGGCGCCACTTCGCCGATGCGGGCGATCTTCAGGTCGACGCTCGCACAAGTCCGACGCCTCGAGGCGCAGTCCCCTCTGCGTCAGCGGCTGATAACCTTCGTGCGTCACGGTCAGCGATGTACTCGCCGCCGGGCAGATCGATGAAACCGGAACACGCCGTCGCCGTCGTGAGCGTTCGCGCGACCTCGCGGGTGCCGCTCTTCAGAACGACCTCGGCGCCAGGCACACCGCGGCCTCCCTGATCGGTCACCAGGCCCTGGATCGCAGAACGGCGCTGTTGTGGATTGGGAATCTGCAACGCGGTTTCGGTGCCAGGCGCGAGGCTGGTGCGGCTGATCCAGGGTTCAGAAGGCCGGATGCGCGCCAGTCAGAACGCCCACCAGACATCGTTGGCGCGCCGGTCAGCGCGGTCGCCATCACCAATGCGGAAATCATCGCCGCCATTCGTCGATGAGGTTCGCGACGAGCCCGGTCCAGCCGGTCTGGTGATTCGCGCCGAGGCCGGCGCCGTTGTCGCCGTGGAAGTACTCGTGGAAGAGCAGCAGGTCGCGCCAGTGCGGATCCTGCTGGAACTTTTCCGTGCCGCCGTAAATGCGGCGGCGGCCGTGCCGCGTCGCGGGTGAAGATGCCGATCATGCGGTTGGCCACCTCGCGAGCCATCTCGTGCGGGCGTCATCGCCTTCCCGGCCGCTGGCGCGGGCGACCTGACCTTGAACTCCGGGCCGAACGCCTCTGAGAACTTCGCGAGCGATTCGATCAGCAGGTAGGACGTCGGGAAACCAGATCGGGCCGCGCCAGTTCGAGTTGCCGCCCTTGATCTTCACGTCCGCTTCGGCCGGCTCGTAGCGCACCGTGCCCGCGCCGAAGCGAGAACGGATGCTGCTCGTGATACTTCGACAGGCTGCGGATGCCGCCCGGCGAGAGGAACTCCGATTCGTCCCAGATCGCGCCGCAGCAGCTTCTCGAGCTGGTGGCGATCGACGATCGACAGAACGTCGCGGCGCCTGCCGTCCCGCGATCTCGGTGTAGCACGCCTGCCCGACGAGGTCCGGCCGGTTGCGGATGAACCAGTGCACGTCGGTGACGAAAATCGGCATGCGCCTTCGAGCTCGTCTTCGTCGAGCACGTCGATCGCGAAGAGCGGAATCAGGCCGACCAGCGAGCGCACGCGGAACTTGTGAAACGGCTCCGCTCGGGTAGCGCAGCACGTCGTAGAAGAAGCCGTCCTCCTCGTCCCAGAGCTGGTAGTCGCGGCCGCCCATCTTCTTCATCGCGCCGCCGATGTAGATGAAGTGCTCGAAGAATTTCGTGGCCAGCGCCTCGTAGACCTGGTTCTCCTTGGCCAGCTCGAGCGCGATGCGCATCAGGTTGAGGCAGAACAACCCCATCCAGCCGGTCGCGTCGGACTGCTCGAGAATCGCCGCCGTCGGGCAGCTTCTCGCTGCGGTCGACGACGGTGATGTTGTCGAGGCCGAGGAAGCCGCCTTCGAAGACGTTGATGCCCTGGCTGTCGACCTTGTTCACCCACCACGCGAAGTTGATCAGCAGCTTGTGAAAGCACTTCTCGAGGAACTCGCGGTCGGCGCTGCCCGCTGCGCTCCTTCTCGAGGTTGTAGACGCGCCAGCACGGCCCAGGCGTGCACCGGCGGGTTGAGGTCGGAGAACTCCCACTCGTACGCCGGGATCTGTCCGTTGGGGTGCTGGAACTGCTCGAACAGCAGCACCCAGAGCTGCTCCTTGGCGAACTCCGGGATCGACCAGCGCGAGCGCGACGCAGTGGAACGCCAGATCCCAGGCCGCGAACCACGGATACTCCCACTTGTCCGGCATCGAGAGGATGCGCATCGAGTTCAGATGCCGCCAGTGCGTGTTGCGGATGCGGTTGCCGCGACTCGGGCGGCGGCATGGTCGGGTTGTCGCCCTCGAGCCAGTGGTTCACGTCGAAGAGGTAGATCTGCTTCGTCCACAGCATGCCCGGCGAGCGCCTGCCGCTGCACGAGCCGCTCGTCGTCGCTCGCCTTCGGCGGATGGATCGGCGTCGTAGAACTCGTCGGCCTCGCGCTGCCGCGGTCGTGACGATCGCCTCGACCTCGTCGCAGCGGAGCACTGCAGGCGCTCGGTCTGTCAGCCGCAGCAGCCAGACCGACGATCCGCGCGCGGGCACCAGTCGTGTGAAGTGCAGGCGCGGCTTTGGTGCCGAATTCGTCCGGGTTGATGCAGCGCTCGCCGTTGACGATGTGGCGGTGAAAGGCGTCCTTGATGAACCGGACCTGGCTGCTCGACGGCCGTAGAGGCGCTCAGGCGTTGCGTCTCGTTGTCGGTGAAGAGCGGCCGTCCGCCTGCCGGCGGCGTACAGGTAGCCGCGGCCCGAGCCGGTATTCGAACAGCAGGTTGGGCAGCGGCGTCGTGCCGGTGTCGTCGGCGACCAGCGACTGCCAGTTCTTCCCGTGCACCGAGCGGCGAATCACCGGCGGCCGCTGCCGCTCGCGTCCCCACGCCCAGGTGTTGCGAAACCAGAGGTGCGGCAGGAGGTGCAGCGCCGCGATCGCGTGGCCCGCGGTTGAACGCCTCGACGCGGATGCAGATGTCTTCGGGCGCCCGCCTTGGCGTACTCGATCGACGATGTCGAAGTAGCGATCGTCGTCGAAGATGCCGGTGTCGAGCAGCTCGAACTCCATGCCGCGGCCGCCGCGGCGCGCGGTTCTCGCTCGAGCAGCTGCGCGTAGGGATACTCGCGCTGCGGATACTTGTAGAGCAACTTCATGTAGGCTGCCGGTCGGCGTGGCGTCGAGGTAGAAGTAGTACTCCTTGACGTCCTCGCCGTGGTTGCCTTCGCTCGAGCGTCAGGCCGAACATCCGCTCCTTCAGAATCGGGTCGCGGCCGTTCCAGAAGGCGAGCGCGAACGTGAGCAGCTGATAGCGGTCGCAGAGCCCGGCGATGCCGTCTTCGCCCCAGCGATAGGCCTTGCTGCGCGCCAGATCGTGCGGCAGATAGTCCCAGGCGTCGCCGTCGGCGCTGTAGTCCTCGCGGACGGTGCCCCAGGCGCGTTCGCTGACATAACAGCCCCAGCGTCGCCAGGGAGGAACAAGTGCGGGAGTGGCATCGGCAAGCCGCTGATGTTCAGCTGTCAGGCGGGTGCGCGACGGCATGTGGTCGGGTATTATCTGCGGGCCGCGAATGCGTCGCAATGCGATCGTGATCGCGGTCAGCGCGTCGATCAATCGTTTTGCGGGAAGGACATGAGGGGATGCGGGTGCGTTTCTGGGGTGTGCGTGGCTCTGTACCCTGGGCCGTGCCCAACGCGATCGGTCACGGCTGCAACACGCCGTGCATTGAAATCCTCGACGAGCGCACCGGCGCAATTCTGATCCTCGATGCCGGCTCCGGGATTGTTGGTGTCAATCCGGCGGCAATGTCGCCGGTGCCGCGTCCCATCTCCCTGCTCCTGACGCACTATCACTGGGATCATCTGCAGGGTCTGCCGTTCTTTGCGACGCTCTATCAGCCCGGATGGGATTTGACGATTCACACCCCCGCGCTCGCGGCGCACGATCCGTCCTGGCTCGACACGATGTTCAAGTCGCCGTTCTTTCCGGTTCCCTACCAGCACCTGCCCAATCGTCCACGGGTGGAGCTGGTACGACCCGGTGAGCTCTCCATTCCGGACTTCGAGGTCACCGCGCTCGGCCTGAATCACCCGGGTGGCGCGCTGGCCTACCGCATCCGTGGTGTCACGGGAGACTTCGTCTACGCCACCGACCACGAGTTTGGCGATCCCGACTACGACGAGCCGTTGGCGGCCTTTGCGCGAGGCGCTGCGGCGCTGGTCCTCGACGCGCACTTCACGCCACAGGAGTTGCCGCAGCATCGCGGCTGGGGACACAGCGACTGGCGCCAGTGCTCGCAGTTCGCCGCCGCCAACGATATTGGCGGCTTGTGGCTGTTCCATCACAAGCCAGGGCGATCGGACGAAGAACTGGTCAGGATTCGAGCGGATGCCCGCCGCATCTTCGGGGCGACCGAAACGTCAAGTGAAGGGGACGCGTTGCAGCTTTGACCTGCGTGTCGGCGTCAATGCTTGAACATCGTGCACTGACGCGAGGCTCATTGCTGGATTTCCGGATTCCGCGGCAGCTTCAAATACGGGAGCCGGACCGACCGTCCATGGCTGTCGACCATGAAACTGTTGTCGACGCGCAATTCGTTGGGTGGATGAAACCCTTCGCTTCCAAGCGCTGACACGTAGTCGTCCTGTTCGACGCCGTCGCCGCTGACGCCGAGGCCGCCGATCGGACGATCGCCGCGATACAGCGGGACACTGCCTGGAAACCACACGATCCCGCTCTGATTGAGATAGGCACGATTGGCGCCGCGCGATGGTCCCGGTCCCTCCGTGCACGGATTCTTCGTGTCGAAGACGTACAAGTCGAACCACGGTCCGGGCCGTGGATGATCGTCGCGCTCCTCGAGCTCTTCCTCCCGGTCGATGCCCGGAGGAAACAGCGGCTGCCCTGCGAAGCTGAGCGTGCGAGCGGTAACCGCCCATCCGTGTCCTGCCGGCGGATCCGGAGTCCACGTGTACTGCTCGCGCGGGCTGGCCTGGGCGATGGTGCGCAGCACCTCGTATCCTTCGCGCGTGCTGAAGTAGAAGGCGTTGCGCGCCTTGGTCATTGCGACGTCGGACGAGAAGACGGTGCCGTCCGCCATCCGATACAGCGCCAGGATCGCGCCCGTCTCGTCGGAGATGCTGATCGTCATGCGCGCGGGCTGGTTGATCGGTAGTCGGATCATCGCGCGCGTGCGAAGGGCGACGTCGATGGATCGTTCGACGATCCGCCGAACCTCGTCGGCGGTGAGGCCGCCGGCGACGGTGCTGCCGCGCGGCCCGAGCAGATATCCTTCCGGCGCCTGGAGTCCGTCGCGCGGCTCCAGGAGAAATCGCCCGGTCGATACCTGACCTGGCGCGGATCCGGCGGGCCGCCCGCGAAGCGCACGCCTGATGCAAGGGATGTTCGTGCACGCGCCGAAAAAGGGCAGCCGGATTCCGTCAACGAACACCGCGCCCGGTCGGCCGAGGGGTTCCGAGAAGTCCATGCCGCGGCCGGCCCCAGCTGCCGCCAGCGTTGCCGCGTACTCCGCGAAGTCGGGGGGGACGCCCGTGACGCCCACGCCGCCGATGACCTTGCCGCCGCGATAAATCGGAATGCCGCCGGGATTCACCGGTACCGTATTCGGATCGCTCTGACCGGTATCGAAGACATCTGCTTTTCCGGTGGTGATGCCAATCGACGACAGCGTCTGGCCGGCATCGTCGAGCATCGGACCACCGCGGGCGCAGCCGCGCGTATCGGAGGGCTCGCAGGGAAGCGGAGCCCCGGCGGCGCCGTCACCGAAGACGCCGGCAATCGATTTCGGGCGGGGAAAGGGCGCGTTGAAGACCGCGTCGCCGAGTGGATCGACCTTGCAACCTCGATTGATGTTCTCGACGCCGTAGAGCGCGGCATTGGGCGTGTTCTGCACGCCCGGTGGATAGTGAATGCCGCTGATGAAGCGCACCGTGCGCGACGAGAGCGGCGCCTGATCGTTGGCGAACATCGCCCCGGCGCGGGCCAGCGTCACGGCGACATCGGGACTTCGCTCATCTGTCTGCAGGCGTGTGTACACGCCGAGGATATTGCCGGTGCGATCGACGACCGCCGCCGCCAGCGTCTCGTTGCCGAGCGCCGTGGCCGCCACTGTCAACACCGCCCGAACATCGTCGGCCGTCAGGATCTGTGCGGGCCCGCCGGCACGATCCGGTGGCGTGTTCTGGGATTTCAACGAGACCGGGATGGTAACGAGGAGAACGATGCAGACGAGCCGTGGCAACACACGCACGCGGCGACGTTATACCACGGAGACGGCCACGAAGGGTTGGTCAAAGCCACTGAAGAACACGGCCACAGCACAGCACGGCCACGGCACAACAAAGCCCCAAGCACAACGCGGCCACAGAAAAACACAGAAGAACACAGAAGAACACAGAAAAGGCCACTCTAAGAAACACAGCACACAGAAAGCCACCAAAAAACTCTCAACAGATCCGGAAACACGAACACCGTCCTCTCGTGCGCTTTTCTGTGTTTCTGTGTTTTTCTGTGTTTTTCTGTGGCCGTCTGTGGCCGTTTCTGTGGCTGTCTCAGTGGCTGTTTCTCAGTGGCCTTGAGCGCCTGGCTGTGGCTACCGTGGACCGAATCCGTCGCGATAGCCGACACGGAAGCCCGCACGATATCCGGCCTGATAATCCTCGTACCGGCCCATACGCGGCTCGTAACCGGAATCGGCGTTCAGCAGCTCGCGCTGTCCTTCGAGATCCCAGTGCCGCGGCTTGTCTTCCTTGCCGGCCTGGATCCCTTCCTGGCGTCCCCGCTCGTATCCCGCGCGATAGACCGCGGGCTGTCGCGCCAGGTCGGTGGCCGGCGCGGTCTCGAACTCACGCCGTGACAAGCGTCCGTCGTGGTCGGTGTCGAGTCGGTCGAACGCGGCCTGATTCCAGTGCCATTCGTTGCGCGAGATGGCATCGTCGCTGTTGATGTCGACGCTGCGGAACTCGTCGCCGACGGTGCTCCCCTGGCCCATCGCCTCGGCGCGGGTCAGCACGCCATCGCCGTTCGCATCGAGGGCGCGAAAGACCGCAGCGCTTCCGTGCCATTCGTCGCGCGTCAGACGACCGTCCCGATTGGTGTCGAGATCGAAGAAGCGGTCCTCGCGATCTTCGTCGTCGGTGTCGCCGAGGAATTCGGCACGGCTGATCGAGCCGTCGCGATTGCGATCGATGCGACCGAACAGTTCCGGATCGCCGTGCCACTCGTTGGCGCTGAGACGGCCGTTGCCATCGTGATCGAGACTGTGGAAGCGCGCTTCGGTCCAATCATCCTCGCGGACGATCGAGTCTTCCACATCGCGGTCGTCCCATCGGGACTCGCGGCTCGCGCCCGGACGTACTTCGTCTCCCGACAGTTTGCCGTCGCCGTTCCAGTCGTGGTTACGAAACGACCGGTCGTTCCCTCGCCACTCCTCGCGACTGATCACGCCGTCGCCGTTGCTGTCCATGCTCTGGAAACGCATGCCGCCGTTGCCACGGCCTCCATCCTGCGCCCCGACGATCGGCGCAACGCTGAGGCAGAGCCCAACGAAAAGCAGCCTCGTCGATTTCATCGCTCCCTCCAGCCACTGAAGGAGCAATCGCCGTACCGGTCAGTCAAACGGAAGAGATGTCTGCGTGAGGATGGGGATGCGCAGACGGGAAGTGCCATTGGTGCTGAACAACGGTTCCTGGCCGACCCGGCTGACGGCTTCGTCCGCCGTGCGATTGAAGACGTCGAGCAGGTCCAACGACCGCGTGCCTGGACGTCGTGGCCGGCGTAACTGACGAAGCAGTGCCCCGGTGAAGAACCCGTGGACGCTGTTTTCGCGCGCCCGGCCGTCGGCCGCACACGAGGCGAGCGCGACGGGGCGGTTCGCGACCGGCAGCGCGGCAAGCGCCGCGTCGAGTTTTCGCATGCGATCGTCGGCGTGACAGGTGTCGACGATCAGCACGCGCAGCCGCGCGGCGACTGATTCGGCCAGTGCCTCGACGATCGGATCGATGGCGAACAGGTGCCCGCTCCAATAGATCATCAGCAGATTCAAATCGGCGAGCGATCCGCACTGCGACAGGTGGGTGTCAATGGCAGCCGGCGTCGCCTGCGCGCCGGTGAGGCAGCGGTTGCGCTCGGCGCGCCAGTAGCCAAGCTGCGCGAAGGTCCACGACACGCCGAATGCGTCGCGCTCCGCCGAGCGCACGGTGGCGCCGTTCGATTCACGGTTCACGCCGATCGACAGCAGGTGATAGCGGAACTCGCGCGCCATCTGTGGCTGCTCTCTCTTTCGGCTGCAACCGCGTCTCCCTTTACCGGTCTGATTCAACTTGTCGCATCCATTCCCGCGCCGCCGTCCCTTTCAACTTCGTCAGAGGGCGAACAAACATGTGCCGTCCCCGCGACCGGCGAGCGTCGTAATCAGCAACTTACGGCTGGTACGATCGGTGAAATGCAGCGAGCGTGCCCGTACGCCCAATCGGAAGACGGTTGAGCGAGAACCGAGGACGGAATATTCCGCGGCCTGCCATGATTGCCGCATTGTTCATCCTCGGTGGCGCGGTGCTCCTTGGCGCGCCGGAGCTGTCGGGTTCGCTCGTTGGGCGTCAGGTCTTTCCACCGACCAACTGGTGGAACCTCGATGTCAGCCACGCACCGCTCGATCCCGCGTCGGCCTCGTTCCTCAGCTTCATCGGCCGCACCCGTCAGGTGCATCCCGACTTCGGTCCGCCGCCGTACGGCATTCCCTACGTGGTCGTCACCGCCGATCAGCCGCTGGTCATCCCGACGTGGACCGCATATGGTGATGAGAGCGACTCGGGTGCGCCGGGGCGGCCTCCGGGAT
Source organism: uncultured Acidobacteriota bacterium (assembly GCA_963755695.1). Lineage (GTDB taxonomy): Bacteria > Acidobacteriota > Vicinamibacteria > Vicinamibacterales > 2-12-FULL-66-21 > QHWT01. Next base: position 736,184 of record CAVWLB010000001.1, read on the forward strand.
ATCCGATCCCGCCAGAAGCACGGACGACGGCCAATTACATCGAGGGGGGAGTGATCGGCGGCGGCACGAGTGGCGATCGCCACATGCTGATCGTCGACGAGGACAACTGGCTGCTCTACGAGACTGGCGCGACACGCTGGAATGCCGTGGCGAATCGATGGGAAGCCAACTGCGGGGCGGTCTTCGATCTCAATCGCAGCGATCGCCGCCCCGAGACCTGGACGTCTGCGGACGCAGCCGGGCTCGCGATCTTTCCGGGCCTGGTTCGTTACGACGAAGCATTCGGGACCGGAGAGATTACCCACGCCTTCCGCGTAACCGTCCGAGCGACGAATGGCTACGTGTGGCCTGCGTCACACCGCGCCGGCGACACAGCCGGCGCGCTGCCGATGGGTGCGCGGCTTCGGCTGAAGTCGACGAAGAACCTCTCGGCTTACACCCCGGAAGTGCAGCGTATCTTTCGCGCCCTGCAGCGCTACGGGCTCATCGTCGCCGACAACGGGTCGGACATGTACATCAGCGGCACGATGGATCCGCGCTGGAACAACGATGTCCTCAATCCCGCGTTTCACGGCTTGACCGCGGATGATTTCGAGGTTGTTCAGCTCGGGTGGCGTGGCGGCTCGCCGCCGCGCGCACCGCTCAATTTGCGCATCATCAGATGACGTTGGCGCGATAATCATCCGATGGACGAAGCCGCGTATGCGGCTGCGAGGTCCCGGATGATCGCCGAGCAGATCCGGTCGCGCGGAGTGCGCGACCCCCGCGTGCTCGACGCCATCAGCCGGGTGCCGCGACACCGGTTCGTTCCCGCCGCCGAACGTCACCAGGCTTACGAAGACCATCCCATCCCGATCGGCTTCGGCCAGACCATCTCTCAACCCTACATCGTGGCATTCATGACCGAGGCGCTCGCTGTCGAACCGCCGCATCGGGTGCTCGAGATCGGCGCGGGATCGGGATATCAGACGGCGGTTCTCGCGGAACTCGGCGCGACGGTTTACGCGCTTGAAGTGATCGACGATCTCGCCCGGCGCGCGCGCGGCCTGCTGGGCGAGTTGGGCTACGGCCACGTGTACCTGCGTACCGGTGACGGCTATGCGGGATGGCAGGAACACGCGCCATTCGATCGCATCCTCGCAGCAGCGGCGCCCGACGAGATCCCGCCCGCGCTCATCGATCAGCTCGTTGACGGCGGGATTCTCGCCATTCCGCTTGGCGTACTCAATCAGGAGCTGCAGGTGATCCGGCGGGTCGGCGACAAGCTCGAGACGATCGGCACCCTGCCGGTCAGGTTCGTGCCGATGATCAAGAAGGCTTAGGGCTCAGGGCTTATGGCTCAAGGCTCGCGTACTTCGTGCCGTGAGTCATGAGCCGTGAGCCATGAGCCAGAGGCCGTTGGTCATTCCACCCGGAATACGCCTCGCAGCGGGCCAGGACCGGCATCCCCTGCATAGTAGACACCCTCGAGGAAGAGTCCCGACGCCGGCGCCGTCAGCGTTGCGGGGAGATCGGAGCGTTCCCGGACAAAATCGTCGGCCCGGGCCGCACTCAGCTCGCCGCGCCCGATCGAGGCAAGAACCCCGACGATCCGGCGAACCATTCGCCAGAGGAAATGCGAGCCTTGAATCCGTACGAGCAGCAACGCGCTGTCGTCCACGATTTCAAGCCGATCGACCAGCACCTTGGTCGATTTCTCTCCCGGTTCATCCGCGGTGAACGACTCGAAGTTCTTCATCCCGACAAAGGCCGTCGCAGCCGCGCGCATGCGATCGGCATCGAGCGGCTCCTTGATCCACCATACGTACGGCTTGAAGAACGCAGTCTTTCGCCTGGCGATTTGATAGAGGTAGCTGCGCGACACGGCGTCGTGACGCGCGTGAAAGCGGTGCGGCACTTTGTCGATCTGGCGGATGTGAATGTCTGACGGGAGGGCTTCGTTGATTCGCAACCGCAGCGTTGCCGGCGGCAGGTCCGTATATAACTCCAGATGCGCGACCTGCGCCAACGCATGCACGCCCGCGTCGGTGCGACCGGCGCCATAGAGCTCGAACTCCCGGCGTCTGGTCGCCTCGCGGATCGCCTGATCGATCTCTCCCTGCACGGTTCGTGCGTTCTTCTGAATCTGCCAGCCGCTGTAGCGCGTGCCGGAATATTCGATGACGAGCTTGAAGCGAGGCATGTAATTTGGTGATTTGGTGATTTGGTGAATTGGTGAATTGGTGATTTGGTCATTCGGTGTTGATCTCGCCAAATCACCAAATCACCAAATCACCAAATCGCTAAATCACCAAATCGATGGCTTTGCTCGCAATTGCGGTGTCCTGGAAGCCCACGCCGGTGAGATCGGCGATGGTGATTTGATCCTCGCGGGTCCGGCCCGGTTTGCGACCGGCTACGAGCTGACCGAGTTCAGCGTGAACGTCGTGTCGCGTCAGCAGTCCCGCGTCGAGTGCATGTCTCAGCTCGCCAAATGCCGCGCACTGCGCGAAGCGATCGACGACTACGAGATCCGCGCGATCGAGACAGTCGGCCGCCAGCTCCTGCTTGCCGGGAGAGTCGGAACCAACCGCCGTGATGTGCTGGCCCGGGTGCAGCCACTCGGCCTGGACCAACGGGACGCGTGACGGCGTGGCCGTGATCAACAGATCGGCCTCGCGACACACCGCTTCCGCGTTCGGCGCGACCGCGGCGTCATAGCCGGACAGACGCATCTCGTCACAGAACTTCTGGAGGTGTTCGTGATTCGGGCTCCAGGCGACGATCCGGGAGAACACGCGGACGATGCGCAGGCAATGCACCTGGTGACGCGCCTGAACGCCACTCCCCAGGACACCGACGATGGCGATGTTCTGAGGAGCGAGGACGTCCGCGGCGATCGCGCCCGCGGCTCCGGTCCGAATGTCCGTGAGAAATCCGTTGTCAAACAGCATGGCGGTCGGCATCCCGGTCGTCGCGTCGAACACGGCCATCAGACCCGATCCGCTCGGCAGACCTTTCGCCGGATTGCCGTAGAACCCGCTCGCGATCTTGACCGCGATGTGGGGCGTCCCTTCGATGAATGCCGTCTTGACGTGGAATTCGCCGCGCGCCGGCGGGACCTCGAGGTTGATCACCGCCGGCACGTGCGTCCGTCCCTCGCCATCCGCCCGAAAGGCCTCTCGCATCGCCTCGACGGCGTGTTCCGCGGTAACGGCCTCACGCAGCGCGGCTTCTTCGATCGTGCGCACTTCTTGACTCCAGGCAATGAGAATTGGTGAATTAGTGATTTGGTGATTTGGTGATTCAGTGATTTGGCGATTGGCATCGCCCTGCCGGAAGCACATCGGCAATTCACCACATCCCACTTCACCAATTACCCGCGGGGAATCACCGCGATCGCGTCGATCTCCACGCGCATGCCGGCGCCCGGCAGGTTCGACACTTCCACCGTGGTCCGGGCCGGCCGATGGCTGCCGAACATGCGGCCGTACACCTCGTTCATCCGCGGGAATTCCGCGATGTCGACGAGAAACACTCCGCAGCGGAGCACGTGCGACAGTCCAGACCCTGCCGCTTCGAGGATTGCCGCGATGTTCTTCAGCACCTGCTCCGTCTGGGTTTCGACATCAGGCCCGGCGAGCTGGTTGGTCGACGGGTCGCGTCCGCCCTGACCGGAGACGAATACCAGATTGCCCGCGATGGTGGCGGGTGAGTACGGACCTGCCGGCGTCGGGAGCTTGCTGCTGGTCACCAGTTGCACTTGATTGCTCATCCCGCCATCCTATGCGAGGAGGATGCGCCGGCTCCAGACCAGGCTGAGCGCGGACGGGAGTCGATGAGGCTGCTCAATTCCAGTGTAGTGCTGGTGGCCAACCTGCTTGCGGCGGCGCTCATCCAGGTAGCCCCGGAGCCCGATGCTGCGCGGGACGCGCTCAATCTCGGGCGCACGCACGATCAGGCCCTGTATGACGCCTTCAGCGCCGGTTACCGGCTGACGCCGTCAGGAGTCGTCGACAGCGTTGAAGTGATCACCGAGTTCCGTCGCGCCGTGCTGATCGTTCGAGAGCGCGCGTTGCAGGGAGAATACTCGTTCACGGCCAACGATCTTGCCTCCGCCCTGACTCCGTATCGCGGCCTCGTCACGTTCATCGCCCAGGTGCGGCTGCACCCGCTGAACACCTATGCCGGGCCGCCCGAGTACCGATCTCTACGTGCGAACCGGACCAGCATCGAAGCCGGTGGCCGCGCCAAAAATCAAGCGCGATCCGGTCTATCCTCCTGGGACGATGGGACCCGGCAGTGCAATGATTGGGATCCGTCTCGAAGCCTCATTCCCCCGCGCCGACATCGTAGACGCGCCCGAACCGACTCTGGTCGTGAATGACGAGCACGGCACCATCGTCTGGCAGACGCGCCTCGACCTCGCACGGTTTCGCTGATCTCGCGCCAAGCGTTTCGTGATCGACGGACTCTGTCCGTGGTGCGCTGACTCTCCGTTGGCCGTCGGCTTACGTGCGCGTCTCGTGGACAGCGTGCGGAGAAGACGATCTCACGCAATGGCGGAAAGGCGCCAAGAAGAAGGCTGCCGCTTCCACGCCTTCGCCGCGCCCGCCTGCGGCGGGCGTCACGGAGGTCACCCGAGAGACGAATACGAACGGCTCTGTTGACCTGCGCCGCTCGTATTCGTCGTCTCGGGCGACCTCCTGCCGCGCGAAGCGCGACGGCGAAGGCGGCAGTCTAGCTGCAACTCGAACCCCGTGATGTTCTTTGCGGGCTCTGCGACCTCGGCGCGAGTACGTCCCGTGGCACCCGACGGCTGTAGCTGTTACGGACGATTTCACGCGGAGTGCGCAGAGCACGCAAGAAAGAAAGTGCAGAAAGGCGCCAAGAAGAAGGCTGCCGCTGCACGCCTTGCGCCGCGCCCGCCTGCGGCGGGCGTCACAGAGGTCACCCGAGAGACGAATACGAACGGCTCTGTTGACCTGCGCCGCTCGTATTCGTCGGCTCGGGCGACCTCCTGCCGCGCGAAGCGCGGCGGCGAAGGCGGCAGTGCAGCCGCTCCTTGCTTGTCTTCTCCATACGCGAACGACAGCGAAGTCATCAGGCAATCGAAAGATCGAGTTGTCTTTGCGCCATGGCGCCATTGCGTGAAGCATTTACTGAAGGAACGGTTCCAACGAGCCGCCCCGCAGGCCGTGCTACAGTCCAAACATGACGCCGCGTCTTCGCCTGCTGCTTCCACTGATCACTCTGCTCGTCACGCTTTCGTCTGGGGCTCGAGCGCAACAGGCCGCGCCGAAGCCGCCGACGCAGACGTTTGCTGCGACCGATACGATCCCGTTCGACCAGGCGGTCAAGACCGGCACGCTGCCAAACGGACTGAAATATTACGTGCGCAAGAACGGGCGGCCCGCGAATCGGGTGCTCCTGCGGCTTGCCGTTAAAACCGGCTCGCTCGACGAGGCCGACGATCAGCAGGGGCTCGCGCACATGCTCGAGCACATGGCCTTCAACGGCAGCGCGCATTTCAAGCCTGGAGAACTGGTCTCGTATTTCGAATCCACGGGGGCGCGGCTGGGACCTCATGTCAACGCGTATACCAGCTTCGAAGAGACGGTCTATATGCTCGACCTTCCGTCCGACAAGACGGAGATCGTCGACAAAGGGCTGACCGCGATGGCGGATTTCGCCGGTGGCCTGACGCTGGATCCCAAGGAGATCGACAAGGAGCGCGGCGTCGTGATCGAGGAGTGGCGGGGCGGCCTCGGTGCCGGCTCGCGCGTGCGCGACAAGCAGATCCCGGTCCTCTATTACCACTCGCACTACGCGGAACGGCTTCCGATCGGAAAGCCGGACATCCTGCGGACGTTCAAGCCGGAACGCCTCCGCGCTTTCTACGACACGTTCTATCGCCCGGATCGGATGGCGGTCGTGGCGGTCGGCGACATGGATCTCGAGAAGCTCGAGGCGGCGGTGAGCGCGGCATTCGCCGACGTCAAGTCGCGGCCGGTCTCCGCGCCGGACCGAAATTCCGAGGTGCCACTGCACCAGGAAACGCTCTTCAGCATCGTGACCGATCCGGAAGTCACCCGCTCAACGGTCAGCCTCGTCAACAAGCGTCCGCGCGAAGGGGAAACGCGCGTAGCCGATTATCGGCGCGATCTGGTCCAGCGCTTCTTCGCCCAGATGCTCAACGATCGCTTCGACGAGCTGACGCGGCGGCCTGATGCCAAGTTCCTTGGGGCCGGCATGTACAGCGGCAATCTGAGCCCGAAAGTGGAGACGGTCTCGCTCGGCGTCAACGTGCAGGACGGCAAGATTCCGGACGGCCTGACCGCCGTGGCGATCGAGGCGAAGCGCGCTCGCGAGCACGGCTTCGCGGACGCCGAGCTGGATCGGGCGAAGAAATGGATCCTGTCGTCGTACGAGCGCGCCTACAACGAGCGCGACAAGACCGAAAGCGCGTCGTTTGCGCAGGAATACCTGAACCACTTTCTGGAGCAGGAGCCGAGCCCCGGCATCGAATACGAATACAAACTGGTTCAGCAACTGCTGCCTGGCATTTCAGCCGCCGAGGTGTCGGCTACCGCGAAGACCCTGCTGGCCGCCGACAGCCGGGTGGTGCTCGCCCTGACGCCGGAGAAGACCGGCGTGCCGGTGCCAACCGAAGAACAGCTGCGCGCGGCGATGGCGTCGGCTGACGCCACCGCCGTCACGCCGTGGACCGACACGACGTCGACACGCGACCTGATCGAGCACGTGCCGGAGCCGGCCGCGGTCACCGCGCGCCGTGAGATCGCCGATGTCGAGGTGACCGTGGTCACGTTTGCCAACGGCATCGAAGCCTGGCTGAGGCCGACCGACTTCAAGAACGACCAGATTGTCTTCACGATGTATGCGAAGGGAGGAGCGTCGCTGGCGCCGCCGCAGGACTATCCGGAGGCGTCGCTCGCGGCCGGCTACATCGGGTTGTCCGGCGCCGCCGGCTTGAAAGCGCTCGATCTTCAGAAGATGCTGGCGGGCAAGATCGCCACCGCCTCGCCATTCATCAACCTGTCGACGCACGGCTTCTCGGGCTCCGCCGCCCCCGCCTACCTCGAGACGGCGCTGCAGCTGCTGTATGCCCGGTTCACCCAACCCGGCGACGACCCTGAGGCATTCGAGCTGATTCAGCGCCAGCTGGCGGCAACGGTCGTCAATCGGCTCGACAACCCGAGCGTCGTGTTCGGCGACAAGGTCGAGGACGTGAATTCCTCGAGACACTACACCGCGAAACCCTTGACCGTCGACCGGATCAACCAGCTCGATCGCGCCAAGATGGTGTCGTTCTACCGCGATCGTTTCTCGAACGCGCCGGACTTCACCTTCTTCATGGTGGGCGCGTTCAAGGTGGAAGAGGCCGTGCCGCTGCTCGCGCGATACATCGGAACGCTGCCGTCGAAAGGGCCGAAGGGCTCCACCTTCAAGGATGTCGGGATTCACTTCCCGGCCAGCATCGAGCGGGCGACGGTGGAAAAGGGACGCGAGCCGAAGAGCGAAACGGTGGTCAGCTTTTTCGCCGACCCACTGGTCGATCCGATGGAGCAGGAGCGCATCAGCGCGGTCACCGAGGTGCTGGAGATCTCGCTCCGCGACATCCTCCGCGAAGAGCTCGGACAGACCTACACTGTGTCAGTCGATTCCGTACAACTGTTTCCGCAAAAGGGAGGCGGCAATATCGAGGTCAGCTTCGGTGCCGCTCCCGAGAACATTCAGAAGATGACCGATCGTGTGCTGCAGGAAGTGCAGCGGCTGCAGAAGGAAGGGCCGTCAGCGGATCTCCTGAACCGCGCGAAGGAAACCGCGCGGAGGAATTACGAGACATCGCTCAAGCAGAATGGCTACTGGCTGGGAAGACTGCAGTTCATCCACATGTACGGGCAGGACCCGGCGCTGCTGGTGCATCGGACTGAGCGCATCGACGCGCTCACCGCTCCGATGTTGCAGGAAACCTTCAAGCAGTACTTCCCGATGGACCGCTACACCATCGTCACGCTGAATCCCGCGCCGGCGGCCAAGTAACCGCCGGCGTCGATCATCCTTGTCCGTAATGCCGGATGACCCACTCCACCATCGCGATCGCTGCCAGCACCGAGCCCACGAGCACGATCAGGACCCAGGTCATCATCCGCTTGTAATCAGGATCCATTCGTAAAGCAATTATGTCCGATTGAAGACTGAAGATTGCAGATTGAAGATTGCACTGAAGATTGCTGATTGACGATTGAAATTGTCGATTGGCGATTGGAATTGTCGATTGACGATTAACGATTGGCATTGTCGATTGACGATTAACGATTGGCATTGTCGATTGACGATTAACGATTGGGCATTGACGATTGACGATGCCGATTGCCGATTGACGATTGGTCATTGGCGATTGCTGGTGGCTTTAGCTCCGGCGGGTGGAGTTTCTGCCGCTCGCCTGCTGCCTGGCCAGGCGTTGCCTCAGTTCTTGTCGACGCTTCGCCGTCTTCCTCGAGGCAACGAAGATGGCTGTGAGTTCGTCCGCCTCCTGGATTAACGCGCGCGCGGATTCTATGCTTGTGAAGCTGGTCCTGACCAGCAGCTCCAGCCAGCCCTTCGTCTCGTCCGCCTCCTCCGCCGCCACGCCGATCTTCGCGATGAATTCGTCCGGCGATCGCGCTCGGCATGCGGCTCGGTAGTTGCTGTCGGTGGCGCCTGCCGAATCGGTGAGCTGCTCAACGATCTGACGACAGACCGTGTCATCCGGAAGACCCTCACAGAATTTGATTACGTGGGCCGCAAACTTCTGAGTCCGCTCTTGGAGTTCCAACGCCTTGGCATTCATGCCTGGCGTCAATGCAGAGGACGCGCCATGCGGTGACCTTCAGAAACGTCGAGAGAAAATGGGACAGGTGTGCTTCAAGTATCGCGAATTCTGCCACTCAGTTCACTGCCGACATTGGACGAATCTACTATCGTGAGGTCTCCAAACGCCGAGGCCAATCGGGAATCTTCAATTCCCAATCCCCAATCCCCAATCCCAATCCCCAATCGTCAATCGACAATCAATCGCCAATCTACAATCGACAATCCAATCTTCAATCGTCAATCGACAATCCAATCTTCAATCTGCAATCGGCAATCTTCAGTGTGCTAAGGTGTGGCAGCGATGGGCTTTTCCACGATCGACTACTTCGTGCTGCTGGTGTATCTCGCCGGGATCACCGCGTTCGGGATGCGATTCAAGAAATCCCACAAGAGCGTCAAGGACTACTTTGTCGGCGCGCGGAATACGTCACTGGATCATCATCTGCCTGTCGATCGTCGCGACCGAGACGAGCACGCTGACGCTGATTGGCGTGCCGGCGCTCGCCTATGGGCGTTTCGCGCGCCCCGAGCAGGGAGGGACGCTGACGTATCTGCAGGTGCTGATCGGCTACGTCGTCGGGCGGTTCATCATCGCCCGCCTGTTCCTGCCGTCGTACTTTCGCGGCGACCTGCTGACGGCGTACGCGTTGCTCGAACAGCGATTCGGAGCGGGAACGCGGCACCTGGCCGCGTCGCTCTTTCTCGTGATGCGCGCGCTGGCGGAGGGGGTGCGGGTGTTTGCCGCGTCGCTCGTCCTGTCGGCGGTCCTGGCCTCGAGCTTTCCCGGCATCCCGCATCTGTGGCTCTGGTCGATCGGCCTGGTCGGGGTGCTGACGCTGATCTACACCTTCGAGGGCGGGATCGCCGCGGTCATCTGGACCGACCTGATTCAGTTCGTGATCTACATCGGCGGATCGCTGCTGGCGGCTTACGAGCTTGCTGCAGCTGACGCCCGGCGGATGGCGGCGGATCGTGCAGTGCCGCGTCGGCGGCAGGGAAGCTTCAGGTCTTGTCGTTTTCGACCGGACGTGACCGTGCCGTTCACGTTCTGGGCCGGCGTGATCGGCGGCACGTTCCTGACCAACGCCAGCCACGGCACCGATCAGCTGCTGGTCCAGCGGCTGCTGACGTGCAGGAACCTCCGCGACAGTCAGAAGGCCATCGTCACCAGCGGCTTCATCGTGCTGCTGCAGTTCGTGCTGTTCCTCGGCATCGGCATCATGCTGTTCGCCTACTACCAGTCGGTCCGCCGCCGGCGATCACCACCAACGACGAGATTTTTCCACGGTTCATCGTCACGACGCTTGCCGCACGGCGTGTCGGGGCTGGTCATTGCCGCCATCTTCGCCGCCGCGATGTCGAATCTGAGCGGATCGCTGAACTCGCTGGCGTCGACGACCGTCATTGACTTCTATCAGCCGCTCGCCGGTGGCAGCGTGCCGGACCGAGCGGCTTCTTCGCTTGTCGCGATGGTGCACCGCGGGCTGGGGCGTCGTGCTGATCTGCATCGCCATCATCGCGCGCGGCTGGGGGTCGGTTTTCACCGCGGGCCTGACGGTGGCGTCAATTGTCTATGGGCCGATGCTCGGCGCGTTCCTGCTCGGCGTGCTCACGACCCGCGGCGACCGCGACGGGCGCGATCGCCGGCATGACGGTTTCGGCTGGCTCGATGATCGTGATCTGGGCGACCACGAGGCTGGCGTGGACGTGGTACGTGCTGGTCGGCTTTGCCATCTGCGGGACCGTAGGGTACCTCGTCAGCCTGGCAACCGGCGGAGTGCGCGAATCCGCAACTGACGTCCGGCACGCATCATGACCAGCACTCGCCTCCGATCTTCGATACGCCGTCCGCGTCGCTTTTCAAGAATCCACGATTCAGCCTGGTGGCCATCGCGGCCCTGGCCCTGGGCATTGGCGCGAATGCGGCGATCTTCTCGGTCGTCAACGCCGTGCTGTTGCAACCGCTGCCGTATGCCGACGCCGATCGGTTGGTGCGCCTGTGCCGCGAGTTCAACGGCCGAGCCGTCAATGTGCCACGTCGATTCCCAAGTTCCTCACGTGGGCCCGGGCCCAGTCGCTCGACAGTGTCGCGGCCTACGATTTCGCCGGGCCGGGCCTGAACCTCGGCGGCGGCGATCGGCCGGAACAGGTGAAAGGGATCCACGTTTCGTCCGGTTACTTCCAGGTATTCGGCGTCGCGCCGCTCGTCGGCCGGACGTTCGCGGCCGACGAGGATCGGCCGGGAGGCGCAAAGGTTGCGGTCCTTTCCTACCAGCTGTGGGCCAATCACTTTGGACGCGACCCCGAAATTGCCGGCAAACCGATCTCCTTGAATGGCGATCCCTACACGGTAATCGGCGTGTTGCCGCAGCGATTTCGTGCCGAGCCCGATGCCGATGTGTTCATTCCTCTGCAGGCCGACCCGAACAGCACCAACCAGGGTCATTTTCTTTCTGCTGCCGGCCATCTGAAACCTGGCGCGACGTTAGCCTCGCTGCGCGCGGAGATGAAGCTGCTTGGCGACTCGTTCCGCCGCGCCAACCCGAAGTGGATGTCGGACAACGAACGCGTGGCTGTCTACCCGATGCGGGATATCGCCGTCCGGGATGTTCGACCGGCGCTGCTCATTCTGGTTGGTGCGGTCGGCCTGGTGCTGCTGATGGCGTGCGCGAACGTTGCCAACCTGCTGCTCGCCCGCGCTGCCGGACGCCAGAGGGAAGTGGCAATCCGGGCTGCGGTAGGTGCGGGACGCGGACAGATCATTCGGCAGCTTCTGATCGAATCGCTCTTGCTCTCGACGCTCGGCGCGATCGCCGGTGTGATTGCCGGCGTCTGGGGAGCGCAGGCGCTGGTGGCGATCAGTCCGGGCAACCTGCCGCGCGTCAACGATTTTGCGGAATCGCCGATCTGGTCGACGTTGCTGGACTGGCGGGTGGTCGCGTTCGCCCTTGCCGCTTCGCTGGTCACCGGCCTCTTGTTCGGCATTGCTCCGGCGTTGCACCTGGCGCACGCGGATCTGGGCTCGACGCTGAAGGACGCCGGCGGTCGTGGTTCGACCGGCCGGCAAGCGGCGCGCACGCGGGGGCTGCTGGTCGTCGTGGAAATGGCGCTGGCGCTGGTCCTCCTCGTTGGGGCGACGCTGCTCATTCGCACGTTCATGGAACTTCGCGAGGTGCGGCCCGGATTCGAGTCCCACAACGTGCTGACCTTCCAGACCTCGCTTGCCGGAAGCCGGTACGAGACCACGCGCGGTGTCGACCAGCTGCGTCACCACGATGACCGAACGCATCGATGCGCTGCCCGGCGTCGAAGCGAGCGCGACCGCCATTTCGCTACCCACCGAGGGGGGCGTCGATCTGCCGTTCAAGATTGAAGGGCGCAAGCTCGACGGAGACTCTCAGTACCACGGCGACGAGAACTGGCGATCCGTATCGCCGGAATACTTCCGCGCCCTCTCGATTCCGGTGATGCGCGGACGCGTGTTCGATCGCCGCGACACTGCGGGTGCGACGCCGGTCGTGGTCATCAATGCGGCGATGGCCAAGCGGTACTGGCAGACTGGCGACCCGCTCCATCAGCGGATCACGATTGGCAAGGGGCTCGGGCCGGAGTTCGAGGATCCGACCCGCGAAATCGTTGGCGTGGTGGCAGACGTCAAGGAAAACGGTCTCGATCAGGAACCACCGCCGATCATGTACTTGCCGGCCGCGCAAATGTCAGACCCGTTGACCCGCCTCGGAAACAGCGTCATTCCCGCCTCGTGGATCGTGAAAACCATCGGCAGTCCGGCAGGGTTGACGGCACGGATTCAGAAAGAGTTTCTCGCCGTCGACGCGCAACTCCCGCTCTCGCGCGTTCGGACGATGGAGCAGGTGGTGTCGAATTCAATCGCGCGGCAGAGCTTCAACATGCTGCTGTTGACGATCTTTGGAGCGATTGCGCTGCTGCTGGCGGCGATTGGCATTTACGGTTTGATGTCGTATTCGGTCGAACAGGCCACCCATGACATCGGCGTGCGGATGGCGCTCGGCGCCGCGCGTCGCGACATCCTCGGGCTGGTCGTAGCCCGCGGAATGACCCTGGCGGGTATCGGCCTTGGCGTCGGGTTGGCGGCAGCCTTTGCCGCCGCGCGCCTTCTCTCGAAGATGTTGTTCGGTGTCAGGTCAACCGACCCCGCCACCTATGTTGCGGTGGCGCTATCGCTCGGCCTGGTGGCTTTGCTTGCCTGCTACCTGCCGGCCCGGCGCGCAATGCGGGTAGATCCGCTGATAGCCTTGCGATCGGAATAGCCCTTAGAGCGAAGATCTGCGGTGTGGCGGCCCAGGTGCGCTATCATCAGTCTGGATGTCCCGCATAGCCTCGGTCGTGACCGCGCTGCTGATGGCGCTCTCGCCGATTCTCGGCGAGAGCTGCGTGCTGCACTGCCATCATGAAGTCGCCTGCCATCGGACGTCGACATCAGGCCCTGTGGGCGCCCCGTGCCACCAATCGGCATCCGCGTCACGTGCCACGATGGCGTCGACTGGCGGCGCGTGCTTCGACCTGCCTTCCTCCACTCCGGCGGTCCGTCCGAACGACGGCGGCGCGTCGGCGCGCGCGGGTATTGCGGTCGCAACCGTTGTCGCCAACGTCCTCAGCGTGACGATCGCCGCGGTAAACGTGACGCCTGTCTCATCTCTCGACAGCTGCGGCGGCCCGCCTCGTACCGGTTCGATTCCTCTCCGCGTCTAAGCCCGGCCCCATCGATCGGGTTTACCACGATCCTCGCGCCATGCAGGCCGCGGCAGGGAGTCATTCATGTCTCGATCGGTAAGTGGATTTACTGCGGCAGCGCTGCTGCTGCTCGGACCGCCGCTCGTCGTCGCCCAAGAGACGTCGCATCAGCACCAACACGCGGAGATGAGTGTCCCTGAATGGACCTTCTCCCAGGACGGCGTTGTCTATGGACTGTTCAATCATCAGGGCGGTCCGCGCGGCGGCGACGAGTTCAAGGTCCCCAATTGGTGGATGGGCATGTGGTCGCATCCCACCGGCAAATCCGAGCTCACGTTGACGACGATGTTGAGCCTCGATCCGGCCTCGGTGGGTGAGCGTGGCTATCGTGAGTTGTTCCAGATCGGCGAATCAGTTGACGGCCACCCGCTGGTCGACCGTCAACATCCGCACGACCTATTCATGCAACTGGCCGCAGTGTGGCGCGTGCCGCTGAGCGGGCACACCGGCTTCACCATCGCGGGAGCGCCGGTCGGCGAGCCAGCGCTTGGGCCGGTGGCCTTCATGCACCGGCCCTCGGCCGCCGACCTGCCGCCGGCGCCGCTCGGACATCACACGTTCGATTCGACGCACGTCGCGTTCGGGGTGGTCACGGCGGCGATCGATCGCGGCAGGTGGACGTTCGAAGGCTCGGTATTCAACGGTCGTGAGCCCGACCAGGATCGGTGGGACTTCGATTTCGGCCGCATGGACTCGGTGTCCGGCCGAGTCTGGTTCAAACCCAACCCGAACTGGGATCTTCAGGTCTCGACTGGGCATCTCAAGGATCCAGAGGCCCTCGAACCCGGTAATATCCAGCGGACCACCGCGTCGGCTGGCTGGATGAATCAGCGCGGTGACGACTTCAGCGCGGTGACGATTGGTTACGGCGTCAACAATACCAGTCACGGTGCAGGTCATGCCGCGTTCGTCGAGGCAACGCGCCACCTGGGCTGGACGTCGTTCTTTGGTCGCGCCGAGTTCGTTCAGGTAGAGACCGAACTCTTACTCGACACTCATTCCGATGCTGTCGCAGCCGACACGCGCAGCGGGGTGGGCGCCTTCACGGTTGGCGCGGTGCGCGACTTTCGGGTGCCCGGTGGATTCGAGGCAGGCCTCGGCGCGGATGTCACGCTCTACGCCGTGCCCGATGTTCTGAGGGAGACACACGGATCGAGACCGACGTCATTCCAGGTATTTCTCCGTCTACGACCACCGGCAGGGCCGATGGGACGCATGTGGAACATGCGGATGGCGGCGCCGAGCAGTCACCGGATGCCGGTTGAATGAGAAAGATGGCACACTCAGCGCACATATCCGAGTCTGAACTCGTCCTCGATCCGGTCTGCGGCATGAGGATCGGCCCCTCCGATGCTGCCGGATCCTGGGACCATCTCGGCAAGAAGTACTACTTCTGCCACGAGAGCTGCCTCGCGCGGTTCAAGGCAGATCCGGACTCGTTCCTGAAGCCCGCACCACCCGCGACTGTCGCTGCAGCTGCCGAATACACCTGTCCGATGCATCCGGAGATCGTGCGCGACAGTCCGGGCGCATGTCCGATCTGCGGCATGGCGCTCGAACCGCGCACCGTCATGGCGGAGGAAGGACCAAATCCCGAACTCGTCGAGATGACCCGGCGGTTTTGGATTGCCGCCGTACTGGCAGCGCCGGTGTTCCTGCTGACCATGGGAGACATGGTGCTGGGGATGGGACTCGGCGGCCGGATCGACGTGTCGGTCACCAACGGCATTGGGTTGGTCCTGAGCACGCCCGTGGTCCTGTGGGCCGGCTGGCCATTCTTCGAGCGCGGATGGAATTCGATCGTCAGCCGTCACGCGAACATGTTCACGCTGATCGCATTGGGTGTCGGCGCGGCATACCTGTTCAGCGTTGCTGGCACGGTCGTACCCCAGGCGTTCCCTTCGGGCTTCCGGGTGCACGGCAGCGTGGAAACCTACTTCGACACATCTGTCGTGATCGTCGTGCTCGTGTTGCTGGGACAGGTCCTGGAGCTTCGAGCCCGCGGCCGGACGAGCGCGGCACTGCGGGATCTGCTGAAGCTCGCGCCGAACACCGCGCGCGTCGTGCGCGGCGACCGCGACGAGGATGTTCCGCTCGCATCGATCTCCGTTGGTGATCTGCTGCGCGTCCGCCCGGGTGAGCGTGTGCCTGTGGATGGCACCCTCGTCGACGGACGCAGTTCCGTCGACGAATCGATGCTGACGGGTGAGTCAATTCCAGTCGAAAAGGACGCGGGCGCGCGGGTGACCGGCGGAACGATGAACGGTACCGGCAGCTTCGTCATGCGCGCCGAGCGGGTGGGCGCCGACACGCTGCTTTCCAGGATCGTGCGCATGGTCAGCGAAGCGCAGCGGACCCGCGCGCCAATTCAGCGCCTCGCCGATGGCGTCGCCGAGTACCTTCGTCCCGGCAGTCGTCGTCACCGCGCTTGTCGCCTTTGTCGCGTGGGCATTGTTCGGCCCCGAGCCGCGGCTGGCGCACGCGCTCCTGAGCGCGGTCGCGGTTCTGATCATTGCGTGCCCCTGCGCGCTCGGACTTGCGACGCCAATGGCGGTCATGGTTGGAACCGGCCGGGGGGCGCATGCCGGTGTGCTCATCAGCAATGCCGAAGCACTCGAACGGCTGGAACGCGTCGACACGTTAATCGTCGACAAGACCGGGACGTTGACCGAAGGCAAGCCGCGGCTGGTGACGATTCGTGCACTTGCGCCGTTCGCCGAAGTCGACGTGCTGAGCATGGCTGCAGCGCTCGAGCAAGCGAGCGAGCATCCGCTTGCAGCCGCGGTTCTCGCGGGTGTGCGGGAACGCGCCCTGCGCCTCCCGCCGGCCTCCGCATTCGAGAGTGTCACCGGCCGCGGAGTTCGAGGCACCGTCGAGGGACACGAGGTGCTCGCGGGAAATGCGACCTTGCTGGCAGAGTCGCGAATCGACGGGGCCGCGCTCGACGCGCAGGCGGCCGAACTGCGGGCGGCTGGACAGACCGTGATGATGGTCTCGATCGACGGCAGGGCGGCCGGCCTCATCGGCGTGGCGGATCCGATCAAGCCGTCCGCTCGCGAGGCAATCGTGGCACTTCACCAGGAAAAACTGCGGATCCTCATGCTGACCGGCGACAACGCCGTCACCGCCAAGGCGGTCGCACAGGCCCTGGGCGTGGATGAAGTGATAGCCGACGTGTTGCCAGATCAGAAACGTGAAGTCGTCCGGCGCCTGCAGAGCGAGGGGCGGTCGGTCGCGATGGCCGGCGACGGCATCAACGATGCGCCAGCACTCGCACAGGCGGACGTTGGCATCGCGATGGGCACCGGCACTGACGTTGCGATTGAGAGCGCCGGCATCACGCTGTTGCGTGGCGATCTGCGCGGCATCGTGCGGGCGCGACGGCTCAGTCGTGCGACCATGAAGAACATCCGGCAGAACCTGTTCCTTGCGTTCGTCTACAACGCGCTAGGTGTGCCGGTTGCGGCGGGCGTGCTTTATCCCATCGCCTCGGTGCTGATCAGTCCGATCTGGGCGAGCGCGGCAATGACGTTCAGTTCGGTCTCGGTGATTGCCAACGCGTTGCGGCTGCGGCGAGTCGCGCTCTAGTAGATCAACGCAAAGACCACATAGACATGACCGTTTCGATCGGCGGCGATCGACCCGCCGTCGATCGGTCCTGGATTCTGATGGAGGTTGCGTTCCGGGTCGAACGTGCCGTCGGCGCGCGACCGGGTATAGAGCATCGGCGCGGCATCTCCAGCGCGAGGCGCGCGATCGGATCCCATCCACGCCACGTGCACGCGTCCATCGCGTCCAAGCGCGAGCGACGGTCCGCGCACGTTGCCTATGGCAATCGCAGAGTCGGGCTGGGTGTTCACGCGAACGGCCGGCCCGAAGTGTGCCCGTTCGAGAGGCGCGAATAGAACACGTCGCCATGCGACGGCTCACCGCCGAAATAGGTGACGTGCACGACGCCGGCAGTATCGACAACCGCCCGCGGCTGCAATCCGCCGTCAGGAACTCGCAGCAGGGCAACTCGACTCTGAGAGGAGACGGCCTCGACTGCGGACGGCTTAGTCAGCCAGCCGACGAGAAGCGCCAGTGAGCAGACGATGATGCATTTCAATGCGCGAAACCAATACACTTCCCGATCATAACGTCATCCTGGCGCCGCCAGATCGCGTGAGGCGGAAACAGGGATGTAACACGCCGGGTGTATTCTCCTGACATCTCTTCAGGAGGCATATGCGCGAACCCTTTGCGATCGAACACTCGGCGGGCGGACGCAGTTTTCTCCGCGCGACCGGGACGCTCGTGCTTTTGATCCTGGTCGCGATCCTTGCCCTTTCGTCCACGTCGTGCGTGCGCACGGGACACGTCGGCGTCGTCACGCTGTTCGGACGGGTGACCGGACAGACGTTGTCCGAGGGGCTTCACTTCGTCAATCCGGCAGCGAACGTTACCGAGCTGGACATCAAGACGCTGGAGATCAAGGAGCACGCCGCCGTGCCTTCGAAGGAAGGGTTGATCATGGGGATCGACGCGTCGATCCTCTATCACCTCGACCCAGCGCAGGCGGCCACGGTCTTCCAGCGCGTCGGGCCGAATTATGCGGAGGTCCTGCTCCAACCGACGTTCCGCTCGGCGATGCGCGCGATCACCGCGGCAAATACGGCGAGTGCGCTGTATTCGGACGCCCGCGAGAACATCGCGCGCCAGATCCTCGACGACGTGGCGCGCCAGGTCACCTCCCGCGGGGTCGTCGTGGAGAACGTGTTGTTGCGCGACCTGCAGCTTCCCGAAACGCTGAAGCACGCCATCGAGGCGAAGCAGCAGGCGCAGCAGGAAGCGCAGCGGATGGAGTTCGTCCTTCAGCGCGAGAAGCAGGAGGCCGAACGCAAGCGCGTCGAAGCGGCCGGCATCAAGGACTTCCAGGACATCGTGTCGCAGGGCATCAGCGATAAGCTGCTCGACTGGAAGGGTATCGAAGCGACCATCGAACTCGCCAAGAGCCAGAATTCCAAGGTGATCGTCGTGGGCAACTCGAAGAATGGTCTTCCGTTGATTTATTCGGCGGACAAGTGAGAGCGGCTCAGCGCTCATGACCCTCGGCACCTCTTAAAGAGGTGCCCTACATCCCTCTGGTGTAGGGCACGTCTTTAGACGCGCCTCCAGCGGTCCTTAGACCCGCCGATCAGTTGTCTCTCAATACCACCATCGGATCCACACGGCCGGCGTTCCTGGCGGGCAGATAGCAGGCGAGGAGCGACACCAGCAGCACGACGACGGCGTTTGCAACGAACACCGACGGATCGGTTGGCTGCACGTCGTTCAGCATCGCCTGCAGCGTGCGGGTGAGGAGCAACGATCCCAGTACGCCCAGCCCGATGCCCACCGACGCGACAATCAGTCCACGGCCGACGACCACCCGTTGGACGGCACGAGGCTCTGCACCGAGGGCGATGCGGATACCGAACTCGCGCCGCTGCCTTCGCACGTTGTAGGACGTGACCCCATAGATGCCGACCATTGCCAGAAGACCCGCCAGCGCCGCGAAGAGCGCCGTCAGGGCCGACATCAGGCGAGGTTGCCCGACGGATGCGCTGACGACCTGCTCCATGGTCTGCACGGTCGTAATCGCCAGCATCGGGTCCATACTCGTGACGATCTGCCGCGCTGACTTGATCGTCACACCCGGATCGTCGCCTTCGGTTCTGAGAACGACGGTCATCGCGTCGACCGGCTGCTGCTCGATCGTCTGGTAGAACTCGTAGGGCGATTTCGCAACCAGGCCGAACGAGCGGACGTCGCCAACGACGCCAATCACGCTGAACCAGGTGGTGGTGGTGTCCGCGGGCGCGACGCGCTTGCCGATCGGGTTCTCGCCCGGCCAGAACTTCTCGGCCATCGCCCGGCTGACGACGATCACCGGCGCGCTCTTCGGCTGATCGCGCTGGTCGAACACGCGGCCTTGCAAGAGGGGAATTCCCATTGTTCTGAAGTAGTTGCCGCCAACGTAGTTGTACTCCACCAGCGGCGCATCGCCGGGCGCCCAGGGATTGCCTCCCTCTCGCTGCATTTCGCCGTTGTTGCCGAAGCGGTACATCGGTAGATGGTTGGTTGCCGTAATCGATTGCACGCCACGAACCGGCCGCAGGCGCTCCAGGAGATCTCGATAGAAGGCGCTCACCTGCGCGGGGTCCTTGTAGCGCTCGCCGGTTGGTGACACGTCGAACGTGACCAGCCGTTCGGTCCTGATGCCGGTGTCGCGCCGTTCGAGCAGCACCAGATTCTTCAGCAACAATCCAGCCCCGACGAGCAGCGAAAATGCGATCGCAATCTCCGCAATCACCAGGCCGTTGCCGAAGTGACTGCCGGTTCCACTGCCGGTGCGGGTGTCACCTTCCCGGACGGAAGACGCGAGCTCGCGGGTGCGCAGACGAAGGAGGGGCCAGAGCCCACAGAAGACCCCGACGAACAGCGAGAGCGCTGCGGTGAACGCGACCACGCGGCCGTCGACCGCGATGGTGCTGGCGCGGGGGAGTAGGTTGGCAGCGAGGACCAGGAAGCTGCGGACCGCCCACAACGCCAGCAGCAGCCCGATCGCGCCGCCGGCGAGCGCGAGGACGATCGCTTCAGCGGTCAGCTGTCGCGCGAGATCCCACTGCCCGGCGCCAAGCGCCAGGCGGATGGCCAACTCGCGGCGTCGCGCCAGGCCCGCCGCCAGCAGCAGATTCGCGACATTCGCACACGCGATCAGCAGGACCAGCAACACCGCGCCCAACAGGATCTGCAGTGGAGCGCGGATCCCGCCGACTACGGCTTCGTGGTACGACTTGACGTCGATGCCGTGATTGTGGCCGAACTCCCGCGCGAGGGTCTGGCCGACCGCGCGCATTTCCGTCGCGGCCCGCTGGACAGTCATGCCCGGCTTCATCCGCGCGTAGACCACCAGGAAATGCGAGCCGCGCGTCGCCGGATCCAGTTTGCGAGCGAGCGGCACGAAGAGGTCCCCGTTGCGATGGGTGAAATCCTCCGGCATCACGCCAATCACCTGGTAGGGTTCACCATCGAGGATCAGCCGCTGCGAGAGGATGTTCGGCGTGCCGTTGAACCGACGCATCCAGAACCGATACGAAAGCACCGCCACGCGTCCGGCGCCAGGCTGATCCTCCTGTTCGGTGAACCAGCGCCCGAGCCGCGGGTGCACTTGAAAGACGTCCAGCAGCGTCGCGGTTGCTGAAACCCCCATCACGCGCTCCGGCTCTCCTTGTCCGGTCATCGTCAACTGATTGGGTACCGAGCCAGCCATCGCCGAGAACACCTGGTTGCGATCTCGCCAGTCGTGGTACTTCGGAAAGGAGGCCGGGCAGGTCGAACAGGCGGGCTGGGTGTCGTACACCAGTACCGAGCTCGTCGGGATTTGGAAACGGCAGTGGCTTGAGCAGCACGCTGTTGAAGATGCTGAACACTGCCGATGTGATGCCGATGCCGAGCGCGAAGGCGAGCACAGCGAGCGCCGACACCGAGCCTCCGCGAAAGAACGTTCGAACCGCGAACCTGAAATCCCGCACCAGACGCATATCTCGCTCTCCGCTGGACCGCCGGCGAAAGTGCAACCGGCGGACCAACGCGGAATTGCGCGAATTTCTGATGAAATCCTGACGAGAGGACCAGGTAAGGTCGCGCGGACGCTACTGGCGTCGCGCAGGCGCGACTGGCTCTGCGCGAACGATGAACCGTTCCGGGGCTACTCCGATGTAGTCGAACGGGTAGCTCGTGACGAGGGTGAGAGTGTTTCCGCGGTTCGCCGGAAGCGTCAGCGTGTCGTTCGCCGCGATCACCCGCGTCGCGGTCACGATGTAGCTGTAGGTGCCGGTCGTGGTGGTCACGACGATCTCGTCGTCGTTTCGCAAGCCTTCGAGACTGCGGAAGATGGTGTCGCGGTAACCCGCAAAGGTTGCGTTTCCAGCTTCGCCGGGCATCGCTGTTTCGGGAACGTGCCCGACCCCGGTGCGCAGCGTCCTGACGTCGGACCCCTCACGCGCGAGAGCCGAGAACTTCAGCCGTGGCACGTCGATCCGTCCAATGACCGCGCCAGGCACCAGCCGGGCGGTGAGCGCGGGCGGTCCGGGTTCGGAAACGGGCGAGGAGCTCGCTGCGACTCGGAGCTGCTCCAGCTCGCTCGTCAGGGCGGCCTCCTCGCGCGTCGTCGAGAACGCGTTGAACCCGAACCAGCTGAGCGACACGACGGCAATGGCAAAAATCAGGTGCTCGATCGAAAAGGTCCGGGGCATCGCCCGACGGATTAGGTCCTGGGCGGACGCCGCCATGCGCCGGGGATCCGGCAAGGCGGTTGAGACATGCGAGCGCGACGAGGTGCCATCTGCCTGCCTGAGTGACGTCCACATAAAGGTTTCGCAGCCCCCGCAGTTAGGGCTGACGCAAGAAATGCAGGGAAGATGCCTGGAATCCAAGAGCGCGGGCCAAGTTCGAGGCCCGTTTTTGTTGCTCCTTTTGAATGGCTGCTCGAATGCCAGCCCGGCCATTTTCGACAGTCCGGTGCGCATGTTTACCTGCCGCCACCGGACGGGTAGAGTTACTGCTGTGATTGCAATGGTCTGGTCGTTCGACGTTCGACCCGGGCAGGCGGAACAGTTCGAGCGGTTCTACGGCGCCGATGGCGAATGGACCGCCCTTTCCCGACGCAGCCGCTCCTTCCTGGGCAGTTCCTTCCTGAAGGACCTTGCCTCGGAGACTCGGTACCTGCTGGTCGAGTACTGGGGAGAAATGGTCGTCTACGAGAAGCACCTATCAGACTTCCAGCGCCCGATTGATCTCCTTCAGAAGGAGCGCGATCGGTTCGTCGAACGCGTTGACGCCCTCGGGGTCTTCAATGCGCTCGATACGCCGGCGCGCGTCGGGCCGACATGGTCACGCCGCGGCAGTTAGTGCGGCGTAGTACGCCTTCATCACAGAATCACGGCCGTGGCGACGATCGTCATCGCGAGCCTGCCAATTCGCGGAGCCGAGCCACGCGAGACGCGACCACTGGCGAGTCCTGATTGCCGTCGGCTCGCGCGGCCCGGCCGACGTGCACCTCGCCAACGCACCCGGTCCGGGCGATGAGTGAGAGCATTTCTTCGTCGACCGAGCTTCCCGCGATGATGGTCAACCGGCCGCTCGCGCGAGCGGTATAGGCACGAAGCCGCGCGCATCGTTCGGCGGCGCTGCCCACGCCGCCGCTCGTCAGAATGCGATCGATTTGCGGAACCCCGGTCAGCCGATCGATCGCCTCGAGCGGCTCGCTGAGATGATCGAACGCGCGATGAAATGTCGCCTTGACGTCGGGCGCCGCCTCGAGCACGCGAACCGTTTCCGACACAGCCAGTTCGCCTTGCCGGGCGAAGCCGAGAACCACGCCGTCCACGCCGTCCGCCGCGAATGTTCGGGTCGCATCGCGCAGCACCTGCATCTCGTCGTCATTCGTGGAGAAACCGGCGTTTTCTCTGACCATCACCCTGAGCGGCAGGCCGACGGCCGAGGCAATTGCATGAACCAGCGCGGCATCAGGCGTCAATCCACCGTCACGAATTGCCCGGACGACCTCGAGCCGGTCCGCCCCTCCATCGGCGGCGGCACGAGCGTCCGCGACAGTCTGAACGATGACCTCGAGCAGCAGCCGCATCGCGCGGATTCTACTTGAACGTTCGTCATGTAGAAGAATAGCCGTTCGGGTAAGCTGCCTCAGTTGAGTGTTCGATCTCCGCGCCTTTGCGTCGTGGCGTGAACCCTCCGTGATCAGCGTACTCTTCCAGTAGCGTGGGCGTCGCGCGGCGATCAGCGTGCGGTCCACCCGCCATCGATCAGGATGGTATGTCCGGTAATGAGCGAGGCGGCCGGTGATGCGAGGAAGACGATCGCGCCGGTCACGTCCATCGGTTGGCCGACGCGATGGAGTGCGGCAATCCGTTCGATGACGTCCGCCTTGAAGGCCTCATTCTCGAGGGCCGGGGCCGTCCCCGGGGTGACGATGAAGGTTGGCGCGACGGCGTTGACGGTGATCCCGTACTGGCCCCACTCGACGGCCAGGCATTTCGTCAGGTGCGAGATGCCCGCCTTCGTCATGCAGTAGATCGACTCCCCGGGCAGCGCGACGAAACCGGCCTGCGAGCTCAGATTGATGATGCGGCCGGCCTGCTGCCGGATCATCACCCGTCCCACCGCCTGGCTGACGAAGAACGTTCCCTTCAAGTTGACCGCGCACGTCAGGTCGAAGTCCGGCTCGGTCACCATCTCCGCCGGATTCTCCGGGGCAATGCCCGCGTTGTTCACCAGGATGTCGATGCGGCCGAATTCCGCGACAGTGCGGTCGACCGATGTCGAAATCTGCGAACGATCGGTCACGTCCATCTGCAGCCGCAGCGCGCGCCGGCCCAGCGCCTCGATTGCCTTTGCGAGATCGCCGCCGCTCGTCGGGTCGCGCAAGCCGAGCGCCACGTCGGCACCCGCCTGTGCGAGCGCCAGCGCTGTGGCATGACCGAGTCCGCGCGCCGCGCCGGTCACCAGCGCTACCTGATCCTGGAGATCGAAGCGTGGATACATCCTTAGGTCAAACGTCCAGCTTCCGCAGGTAGGGCACGCTCGCCTTCATCAGATCCAGGTTCATCTCGACGAAATAGTTCTTGATCCCACCCGTCTTTGCCGCGGTGAAAATCTTCTTCCAGTCGAGCGTCCCCTGTCCGACCGCCACGGTCTGCTTCTTCTCGGGCGACCAGTCCTGCACGTGCATCGACATGAAGCGGCCCGGATACTTGGTGAAGTATTCGGCAGCGTCGTAGCCCTGACTGATCGTCGAGCACTGGAACTGGAACTTCACCAGCTTCGGATCGAGAAGATCGAACAGCACGTCGTAGGTGCGCTTGCCGTCGACGGTCGAGACCTCGAAGTCCTCATTGTGCAGACCCTGCTGAATCCCCGCTTTCGCCGACTGCTCGGCCATCTTGTTGTATTCGTCCGCGGCGCGCTTGACATCGTCCATTGTCGGATTCTTCGGGCCGTCGAGGCTGGGCACGATCATCTGCGTGAGGCCGACATCCTTGGCCCAGGCGATTCTGTCCTGGAGACTGTCGCGCAGCTCCTTGATGCCGAAGTGGGAGCTCTCACAGCTCACCCCCGCGTCGCCGAGGATTCGGCGAAGTTCCGCGCCTTTGAACTTCGCAATGCCGCCGAAACCGGAGTCGGCATAGCCAACCGGCGAGCAGAGCTCGATGCGCTGAAATCCCGCGTCTGCGAGCTGTTTGATCGTTCCGGGAAAATCCTTCGCGATCATCGACCGCACCGGCCAGGTCTGGCATCCGATCGGCAACCCGAGGGGATCGGCGCGCAGGTGGGCCACTCGGGCCGCGAACATAGCCGCGGCGGCGGCATCAATCGTGGTTTTCTTGAAGAACTCTCGTCGAGTCAACTGAGACATCCTCCCGCCTTTCTATTGAAGCGGGCATAGGCTATCACCCGCTCCGGTCAGACGCTGGCACAAGTCCGCCGGTCGCTGGACTTTTGTCTTCCGGACGTTTCGGGGCCCACCGAAACCTCGCAACGAAGGCCACGGAATTCCTGTGATTTTTGGCCGGATTTCGACTTCGTTGGCGTGAGAACGAACACCCCATAACGGCAGAGCTGTTGCTTGGTCGCGATAGCTCGTGGGCGGTCGGGCCAGGTGGGGCTGCTCTCCGACTCCCGGAATCATCCCAAACAACGTCGAGGGTCTGTTTTCAACACGGCAGTCCGTGGTCCGTCACGGTGCTGCCGCGGAGCGCCCGAACTGCGCGAAGGACGGAACTCTAAGGTGAGTACTCTGGCGGCGAGCCCCGCAGGCCCTCGGGTACGTGCGTACTATCGCAGACGGTTGGCGTCCCGCGCTTTCGCGGCGCTCACCTTCACCCTCGTCACGGCATCGGCCTCGCGGGTCTCTGCGCAACCGCCGATCGCGACAATCGGGCTCACGCCAGGTTGGGCGACGTTTGGACAGGCGGTACCGCAAGGTTTGGCACCGGCTGGTTCGGGCCTTCGGGCTGGTCTGCTGCCGACGCAGACGGATATCAAGAACACGTGGCCCGACGGATCGATCAAGTTCGCGGTCGTCACCGTCCAGGTTCCGTCCGCCGGCAATTATCCGCTCACGGCGGCCGCGATCTCGCCGGGCACCTTTGCGCCGGCAATTCCCACGGCATCGGCCACGTTCAACATCGGCGGCGTCATCTACACAGCGACGTTGCCGTCCGGGCCTTCCGCGGACAAGTGGCTCTCGGGTCCGCTGGCCTACGAAGGTCGTTCAGTCGTCACCCCGACCGTGAGTGGCAACCCGCATCCGTTTCTGCGGGTGGTTTTCGACACGCGCGTCTTCAACGACGGCAGTGCGCGCGTGGACTTCACCGTCGAGAACGTGCTCGATCTCGCGGGTGCGACGGCTGTCACTTACGACGTGACGCTGGCGCTCAACGGTGCGTCGGTGTTTTCGAAGCCGGCGGTCCAGCACTTCTACCTGACGCGGTGGCGCAAGACGTTCACGCTCCCGTCGACGAGCGTGGCGACGATTACGCCCGACATGACGCCATTCAACGTGTCGCGTGCGCTGCCGCCGTACCTGCCAGTCGTCACGAATCGCGTCGACCAGATCGATCTGGCCTCCGACCCCAGCTACGACATCATGGGGACGGGCGCGCTCAACAGTGACATGTCGGCGCTCTCCGGGCGCGGTTCGCTGGCGCCGTACCCGGATTGGACTGCGCGCTACCTCGTTCACAAGGATCCTGCGCAGCGCGCGTTCGTGCTTGCGAACGGAGATCTCGCAGGCTCGTGGCCGGTGCACGTGCGCGAGGCGGAATCGAGCGCGACGAGCGGAATCGGCGCCGGTCGGTTCATCTCGCTCAACCAGCGGCCATCGGTCTGGTATGACCAGCGGGGGCAGGGCGCGGGCGTCGATTTCATCAAGGGCGCGCCGCTGCCAATCCTGGAGTACACGCCCGTCTGTCCGGCGCCGCCAGCTCCACCGCCGTCAGGTTGTCAACCGCTTCCTGCCGGCCAGACGCGGCTCATTCCCGACAACGCGCATCAACCGTCGCTTGCCTATGTGCCGTACCTGCTCACGGGCGATCGGTACTACGCCGACGAGATGATGTTCTGGGCCGACTACGCCATGCTGCGCACATCCAACGGCGACGGCGTGCGCGGCTCGCTCGGCGTTCTCGCGCACAACGAGGTGCGCGGGTTCGGGTGGGCGCTCCGAAATCTCGCCGACGCCGCTGCCTATTATCCCGAGGCCGCGGTCCGCAGCTATTTGGCGGAGAAAGTGCTCGCCAACCTGCAGTGGCTCGACAACTACGCCAACAGCCAGGATCCGGTCGCAAATCCGTTGAAGGTGCTGTGGTCTGGCTATCGTTCCGAACCCGGGTTCATCGCGCTCTGGGAGCAGGCCTCCCTCGCGTGGGCGATCGATCGCGCCAACCGGCACGGCTTCGTCGGCGGCCTCGCGCACCGTGATGCGATCGCCGCTCTGCAGCTGAAGCTCTTCACGAGCGAACCGGACTGGCCGCGTGAAACCATTGTCCAGAGCCCCGGCGTCACTTTGTTCGACGGTACGTTCGCTCCTGCAGGGACGGTGTTGACCTGGGGCATGCCGTACCTCCTCAACTACGGGACGAGCCCGAGTCCCAATGTCTTCACCTACAACAAGACGATCGCCGACGTCTGGGCGCAGACGAACAATCCGAATCTGCAGCGCCAGTTCGCGGGCTCTTACGGCCCGGAGGCACGCCTCAATTTGATGATCGGCATCGAAGCCGGATGGACCGGCGCGCAGAACGCGTACGACTATCTGTGGCCCTTCATCGGCGTGAACATTTTCTGGGACAGCGCGGCGACTGGCCGAGCCCCGGATCTCGCGGAGCGCGCGGGCTGGGCGGTCGATTTCTATCCTGCAGCGGCGACGACCGCAGTGGCGCTGGCGTTGGCGCAGGATCCAACGCCTGTGCCCGCGCAGCTGCTCACGCCAGCTCTCGGTGAAGCATTTGGCTCGAGCGCGCAGAGCTTCACCTGGACGGCCGGCACCAGCGTCACTGCCTACAAGCTCGATCTCGGAACGACCCAGGGCGCGAGCAATCTTCACGCGGGTGTCGAGACACAGGCACAGTCGGAACTGGTGACCGGCCTTCCCGCCGACGGTCGTACGGTGTGGGTGCGGCTGTCTTCGAAGATCGGCGGCGCCTTTCAATCCAGCGACTACAGCTTCACGAGCTATACCGCACCGACCCCTTCGGCCTCCGCCAAGACGGTACCGACGATAGTGTGGGCGACTCCCCGGGACATCGCGAAGGGCACTCCGCTCACCGGGACGCAGTTGAATGCGACGGCGAATGTCCCGGGCACGTTCGTGTACTCCCCCGCCGCCGGTACGGTGCTGAACGCCGGCAACGGCCAGACCCTCTCCGTCACGTTCAATCCCACGGATACCGCGACGTATCAGTCCTCAGCGGCGACGGTGGCGTTGAACGTGCTGAACCCGCCGACGATGACCTGGAATGCCCCGGCCCCGATTAACTTCGGCGCGGCGCTGGGTGTATCGCAGTTGAACGCGACGGTCAATCCGCCCGGCAGCGGTACGTTCACCTATTCACCGCCGTTGGGCACGATTCTCAACGCGGGTCAGCGGACGCTCTCGGTGACGTTCACGCCGACCAACACCGCGTTCGCACCGATTACGACCACGGTGCCGCTGATCGTGCTGAAGCGAACGCCGGTCATCACGTGGCCAACGCCGGCGGACATCACGGTTGGCACGCCGCTCGGTGCGACGCAGTTGAATGCGGCCGCCGATGTCGGCGGATCGTTTGTGTACACGCCGGCGGCGAATACCGTGCTGTCCGGCGGGTCCGGGTCAACGTCTGTCGGTGACCTTCACGCCGACCGACCCGGCCAACGTCGCCTCTGCCAGCGCCGCAGTGGCGATTAGCGTCGTGTCGTCCGGCAGTGGCACAACGCCGACGCCGGTGAAGATTGGGACCACCATAGCTGGATCGTGGAAGGACGCCACGGGGCACTCCGGACAATCGCACCTGGTCTTCTCGCCGAACACGAACCGCTGGTGGCTGTTCACGCTTTCGTCTGCACACGACAGTGCCGGCGATCGCACGGTGCGGACCTACGTGAGCAGCGGGCCGGACCTGGCCACGGCAACGTGGACCGCCACGGCATCGAGCCCCACGCTTGGCAATACCGGCGGTGCGACGAGTTCCCTGCTCGCTGGTGGCCGATCGCTTGGTGTGGCGCTGCGGACGATTGGGACGACCGACTACGTGCACGTTTTCGTGTCTGCGGCATTCGACGGGCAGGTCTCGTCGAACGGGCACGCGCGAGCGCAACTTGGCGCCGGCTCGATTACGTGGAGTGCATGGAACAATCCGGGATCGCCCAACGCCGCATCGGAATGGCAAGGACCACCCGGTACCGGTCCCACTGGCCTGCCTTCACACACGCCGTGGGGCAATTCGGTTGGTATTTCGACCGGCGGCTTCATCCATCACTTCAGCACGACGATGGATCAGGAGGTCGATTGCGCTGTCGGCCGATCGACGAATGCCGATACGGCCGCCAGCTGGGTAAATGGCTTCGGCGCGAATACGAGTCCCACCGGAAGAGCGGGAACCTCGCCGCCCTGGACGACCGCCGTCATCGACAAGACCATGGCGAACGAGTGCAAGGTGCTGGCGTTCGCGCCGCTGGCATCCGACGTGATGCTGGCGGTTTACGGCAACGGCGCGACGCTGCAGCCGCAGATCACGAACCTGCGATACCAGAGATCGGGCAATGCCGGCGCGTGGACCAATATTCCGGTGAGCGGCGGTGGCGACGGAAACGTCTTCGGGACCACCGCAACCATCGATCAGAACGACTGGGCGCTCGTGTCGCTCAGCACGACGGTGATCTACACGTTCCGCGCGAAGTCCGTCGGCACCGGAGTCGACGGCGTCGTCTACAACACTGGCACCAACAACTGGTCTGCTGTTTTGTCCGCACCGCCCTTGTTCGGCACCGGTCAGTCGTTCAAGTCGGGCGGCGGCTTGTTCGGTGCCACAGATGGCGCGAATGTCTGGCTGTTCGCGATCAACAACAGTGATGCCGCCAATTCCATTCTGTTCACCAAGTTCAATGGATTATCGTGGACGCCGTGGGCCGCCGTTCCCGGCACGAGCACTGGTACCCACACGCGCAATTTCATTACCGGCTATCGGACTGTCAGCAGCAACCAGATTGGCCTGGCCTGGACGGAGGGCTCGACCAGCGTCGACGTCTTCACGACGTCGCTCAGCATGGGTGCGGCCGGCCCGTCCCCGGTGACTGCAACGCTGTCGGCGCCGACGAACGGGTCCACGCTATCTGGAGCCACAACCCTCAGCGCGTCCGCCTCGTCGACGGCGGGCACGATCGCCGGCGTGCAGTTCAAGCTGGATGGCGCAAACCTCGGTGCCGAAGACACGACGTCTCCATATTCGGTGTCATGGGACATCACGACTGCCAGCGTAGGGACGCATTTCCTGTCGGCCGTCGCTCGAGACATCACGGGCGCAACGGGATTCACCAACACGGTCTCGGTGACGGTGACGAATGACACCACGCCACCGGCGGTGTCGATGATTGCACCCGCGACCGGCGCCACGGTTTCGGGGACGAGCGTCGTCGTCGCGGCGGACGCTTCAGACGATGTCGGGGTCGTCGGAGTTCAGTTCCTGCTCGATGGGGCGGCACTGGGTACCGAAGTGACGACAGCGCCGTACGCGATCAACTGGAACCCGACGACCGCGACCAGTGGCACGCACACGTTGTCCGCCCGGGCACGGGACGCAGCGGGCCGCACCACGGTGTCAGCGTCAATCAGCGTCAGCATCCCGGCGAACAAGGTGACTCCGACGATCACCTGGGCCGCGCCGGCGGCGATCCCGTATGGCACACCACTCGGCGCGGCTCAGTTCAACGCGACGGCAAGTGTACCCGGAAGCTTCGTGTACTCACCGGCCGTGGGCACCGTGCTGCCTGTCGGTGGTGGACAGCCCCTGTCGGTTTCGTTTACTCCGACGGACACGACGACTTACACGACGGCCGCGGCGAACGTGTCGATCATGGTCACCAAAGGGACGCCTGGCATAACGTGGCCCGCACCGGCCAGCATTTTCTACGGAACGCCGCTCGGCGCGCTGCAACTGAATGCATCCGCCAGCGTGCCGGGAACGTTCGCTTACACGCCCGCGACCGGAACCCTCCTCTCTGCCGGCGCCGCGCAGACGCTGTCGGTGACGTTCATGCCCGCCGACGTCACGAACTATGGCCCGGTCACAAGAACGGTCGCGATCGATGTCTTCAAAGCGACCCCGACGATCACCTGGGCGGCGCCGAGCCCGATTCCGTTCGGCACGCTCCTGAGCAGTGCTCAGTTGAACGCGACGGCAGACGTGAGGGGGACGTTTACGTACTCGCCGCCGGCCGGTGCCGTTCTCTCGCCTGGCGTTCAGACGCTGACCGTCACCTTCACTCCGGCCGACACGGAGAACTACACCATCCCCGCGTCGAAGAGCGTCTCGCTGACCGTGGCCAAAGGAACTCCTGACATCAGCTGGCCTGAGCCGGCTGCCATGGTCTACGGATCCGCGCTCGGCGGCACCGAGCTGAATGCGACGAGCACGGTTCCTGGCACCTTTGCATTTGCGCCCGCCGCGGGCACGGTCTTGCCCGCAGGAGTGAACACGCTGTCCGTCACGTTCACGCCCACCGATCCGGCGAGCTACAACAGCGCGACCTCCAGCGTGACGATCACGGTGAACAAAGCCAGCCCGACCATCACCTGGCGCGCCAGTGGCGATCACGTATGGGACGGCACTCTCGGCAACGCAGTTGAATGCCACGGTGGCGCCCCCGATCGCGGGAAGCTTTGCCTACACGTTGAGCGGGACCCCCGCACAAGGGCAGCGCCTGAACGCGGGGAGCTACACGCTGACCGCGGTGTTTACGCCGAGTGTGCCGGACAGTACGAATTACGTGAGCGCGACAAAGACGGTGACCCTTACCGTGACGAAGGCGAGCCCAGTGATTACGTGGCCGGCGCCGGCCGCGATCACCTACGGCACCGCCCTGAACCAGACCGATCAGCTGAATGCGACGACCACTCCCGTGGTCGCGGGCGGCTTTGCCTATGCGGTGAACGGTACGGCGGCCGATGGGCAGCGGCTCACCGTCGGGACCTACACGATCACCGCGGTCTTCACCCCCAGCGACGCTGTGAATTACACCACGGCGACGGCGACGAGGTCGATCATGGTGACGAAGGCGACGCCAGTGATTACGTGGCCGGCGCCGGCCGCGATCACCTACGGCACGGCACTGAGCGGTTCGCAACTGAACGCCACGGTGGGTGGGGGGCTTGTAGGGAGCTTTGTCTACACGCCGGCCGCCGGACAGGTACCGAATGCCGGGACACAGCCACTGTCGGTGACGTTTACGCCGACGGACATTGCTAACCACTCGACCGTAAGCAAGACCGTCAGCATCAATGTGCTAAAGGCGACGTCAACGATTACCTGGCCGGCGCCGGCAGATATCACGTATGGAACTGGACTCAGTGCCACGCAGCTGAATGCGACCGCGAACACGTCGGGGACGTTGGCTTACACACCCGCTCTGGGTTCGGTGTTGAATGCGGGATTGGGACAGACGCTCTCCGTCACCTTCACGCCGACGGATGCCGCCAACTTCACTGCCGCGACGAAGACGGTCACTATCAACGTGCTCAAGGCGGCGCCGACGATCACGTGGCCGACGCCCGCCGCGATCACCTACGGCACGGCACTGAGCGGTTCGCAACTGAACGCCACGGTGGGTGGGGGGCTTGTAGGGAGCTTTGTCTATACCCCGGCCGCCGGACAGGTACCGAATGCCGGGACACAGACACTGTCGGTGACGTTTACGCCGACGGATACCAACTACGGTCCGGCGACCAAGGCTGTCAGCATCATCGTCAATTCGGCGACGCCGACGATTACCTGGGCACCACCAGCAATCACGTATGGGACGGCACTCTCGGCGACGCAGCTGAATGCCACCGTGGCGCCGCAGATCTCGGGTAGCTTTTCCTACACATTAGACGGGACTCCCGCCCAAGGGCGGCAATTGAACGCCGGCAACTACGCGCTAAGCGCAGTGTTTACGCCGGGTGCGCCAGACAGTACGAACTACGTGAGCGCGACAAAGACGGTGTCCCTCACCGTGACGAAAGCGACACCGGTGATCAATTGGCTGGCACCGGCGGAGATCACCTACGGCACGAAGCTCGGTTCGGCGCAGCTGAATGCAACCGCCAACGTAAACGGCACGCTCGCGTACACACCGGCGGCCGGGGCGGTACTCGACGGCGGCTCGCAAACGCTATCAGTCACGTTCACACCTCACGACTCGGCGAACTACTCGTCGGCCACGAAGACGGTATCGATGTTCGTCCGAAAGAGCCAGCCGCACATGAACATCGATCGACCGTCGAACGATTCCGTGTCCGGGTCGTCGGTGACGATTGAAGGATGGGCGGTGGATTTGTCGGGGACGAGTGGCGCAGGGATCAACGCCGTCCATGTCTGGGCGTATCCGCGCTCGACTGCGCCGGCGATGTTCCTCGGCGCTGCGACGCTCGGCCTCGACCGGCCGGATGTAGCCGCCGTCTTCGGGCTGCCGCGGCTGCGATTTTCCGGATTCAGCCTGACGGTTCCGAGCCTGGCCGCGGGCGGATACCAGCTCGTCGTGTTTGCGAGAAGTGATGTGACGGGAACGTTCAACCAGTCGGTGACGATGAACCTCACCGTCGCAGCACCCGATCCGGTGACCCGCATCGATGTTCCCACGAACGGCAGCGTGCTGTTGCCGAGCTTCACGATCGCCGGCTGGTCGATCGACAGAGCCTCGCCCACCGGCAGCGGGATCAACGCCTTGCACGCGTATGCCTATCCCGCGGCCGGCGGGTCGCCGATATTCCTCGGCGCGGCCTCCTACGGCGCGACACGAGCCGACGTCGGCGCGAGCTTCGGCCAGCGCTTCACGCCGTCCGGATTCAGTTTGAACGCGACCCTGAGTCCTGGGACGTACACGCTCGTGCTGTATCCGCGGAGCACCGTGTCGAACGACTTCGTGAGCCCCGTCGTGAGCCAGGTGACGGTTGCGACGCCGGTCTCGCGGCTGGCGCTCAGCATAGACACACCCGCGGCCGGCGCCGTGGTCGGTGAGACGTTTGACATCGCAGGCTGGGCGATCGACCTCTCGTCGTGGACGGGTACCGGCATCGACACGCTGCATGCGTATGCGTATCCGGAGTCCGGAGGCGCGCCGCAACTGCTCGGCGTGGCGGCCTACGGGAGCGCACGGCCCGACGTGGGGAACATCTTCGGATCCCGGTTCACGCCGTCCGGGTTCCGGTTCACGGCCAAGCTGAAGCCGGGCCGCTACATGCTCGTCGTCTATCCACACAGCGCTATCAACGGAATGTTCGGCAATCCGACGGTCGTGCACATCACCGTCAGCACGCTGTCTGCTCGTGCGGTGATGGCACCTGACCGTCCGACTGGCGGTGAGGATCCGAATCGGCTAATCGCGGTTTCGGAACGGACGGTGGCTGTCTCGGTCGTGCGTCCGGCTACTTGGGCACGATCAGACGGCCGCCCGTCTCGAAGCGCCGAAAATCGGAATAGCTCGCCAGCGTCGTGATCTCTTCACCGTCCGGCGACGTGTACCACTCGCGCATCTCCAGCGGAACGAGCACCTCGAACCTGGGGGCCGGCCCGTAGTGAACGGTCATGCGGCCTTGCAGCCGGGTCCCCGGGTCGGTCACCCGCAGTGAGGTCAGGAGGATGCGACCGCTCACCGGATCGATCCAGAGCGTGCCTCGCGTCGGCACATCGCGATTGCCATTGCGGATGACCGTTGGCCTGGTACGCTCGATGAACTCGTACCTCACGACGCGTGTCCCATCCAGCGCCTGCTCTCCGCCCGGCGCGAACGAGAAGCGATGGCGATAGTGCTCGTCGAGGAACAGCAGCGCGAGCGTCGGTTCGTTGAAGCTGCGGACGATCCGGCCGATGTTGAAGCGGCCGTTCTCGGCGGCAAGCTTCTTCAGTTGGTCCACTTGCACTGTCTGACTGCTCATCAGCGCCTGCAGCCGTCGCTCGGCGGAGGAGCGCGGCGTGTCGTCGATTGCGATGACGTCCCGCACGGCAATCCAGCTCGCCTCCCGGGGAAGCCACACGAGCAGCAGATCGGAGTCGAGCTTCCGCTGCGCCGCGATCGTGGAGAACGTCGTGCCCGACGAGTTGAATTTTCGTGGCAGGCGGTCTTCCTGATGGTACCGTTCGCGCCAGATGACGGCGGAAAACGTGTCCTCGAAGCGCGCGACATAGTCGGCGGCACGACGGAGCGGCTCGTCGAGAACGCCAGGTGGCGTCGAGACCACGGCGTCATCTCGGGCCGCCGGCGCTTCTGACGGCGTCGGCAGAGGCTGCGCTGGCGCCTTGACCGCGGTGCGAAGGCTGGCGCTCAGCATGCGGCGGGCGCGCTCCGCGCCCTGATCGTCATTGAGCGCGATGAACGTGCCCGCGAGTTGGGAGGTGATGCGCTCGCTCGCGTCCTTCACCAGCCGACCATAGGCGATGCTCGCCGGGACTCTCAGGACCGTCAGCTTCGTTCCGCCCGCTCGAAGGTCACGAACGATGGCGTCGAGCCTCAAGCCTTCCTCATCGCGGTATGGCCAGCCGGCTGTCACGAGCACGAGCGCCGTCGCGGGTTGCTGTCTCGCGAGGGTCGCCAGGTGTTGCAGCTTCGTGGCGCTCGCGACTTCGGTATCCCTGGTCAATGTGAGAGCGGCGGCGTGAACGGCCGCTCCGCAATCGCCTGAGGTCGGACACGCGCGGCGGATGACCGTGTCGCGAACCGCCTCGTTCTTGCGGAGAATCTCTGCAGCCTCAGTGAAGCTCAGCGACACCCCGTTGTAGGCCGGCGGGGGAGGGATGGGAAGCTTCGAGCTGCGGAAGCTCTCGCGCGCCTCGTCGGGGACGGAACGGATCGCGCCTGCCGTGAGTTCGAAGTAGACAGGATGACCATTTCGTTCCACATCGGCAAGCGCGCGCTCGCGCAGCCGCGTTGAATTCTCCGGGGCGGCGACAGGCGCATCGACATCGAGGATGACGGCTACGTCTGCGCGCGGACCTTGCGACCACCACGCACTCGCACCGGTGACCCACAAGACGATCGCGAAACCAGGGATTCTCACTTCAACCACTTTTCGAGGCGTCACGGCAGCGCGACCGATTAAGCTGAGCGGGTTCGCGCGGTCCGATGATTGCTTGTCGCTCGAACGCTATGGGACACGACTTTTCCGCGCCGCGCAACATCAACCGCAGTCGCGCGTCCCATTCTGACGGCAAGGTTCAGATCGGTGCACCTCAAGACGCTCGTCAACCGTTTCCGATTTCTGGTCGGCCGCCGCCTGCAATTCGGCGTGCGCTACGGCTTCTGAACCGCGTGCGTAGGCTCGCAATCGCGTCAGGGATCGTCCTCTGCTCTGCACTGTCGGCCGGGACACTGTCACCTTCAGGCAGGGCGGTCGCTCACGATCAGTCTGCTGGCGCTGCCCGCCAAGAGAACCTCTCAGCCGACGACGATCTGCTGCTCGAGGATCTGGCGAAACGCTCCTTCATGTTCTTCTGGGAGCAGGCCGATCGATCAACCGGCATCGTCCGCGACCGATCGCGGACCGACGGGACGCCGGTTGACGGAGCAGGGCGCAACGTCGGGAGCATCGCGGCAGTTGGCTTCGGGCTCACCGGTCTGTGTATCGCCGCTGAACGTCGGTGGGTACCGCGGGCGGACGCCATCGAGCGTGCGCGGACCACGCTGCGATTCTTCGCCGCCCGGATCGATCAGCAGCACGGCTGGTTCTATCACTTCATCAACCTGTCGACCGGGAAGCGGGAATGGAACAGCGAACTGTCCTCGATCGACACGGCGCTTCTGCTGGCAGGCGTGCTCACGGTCCGCCAATGCTTCACGAGCGATCTCGAAATCCCTCGGCTTGCGCAGATCATCTACCGCCGCGTCGATTTTCGATGGATGCTGGCGGGCGATCGGCTACTGCTCTCGCACGGCTGGAAACCAGAGAGCGGGTTTCTGAGCGGGCGTTGGGACCACTACTGCGAGCTGATGATCCTCTACCTGCTCGGCATTGGCTCGCCCACTCATCCCATCCCACCGGAATCGTGGCGAGCCTGGCGCCGCCCGATCATGACGTTCGAGGGTCAGTCCTACATCAGTGGTCCCGACCCGCTCTTCGTGCACCAGTTCTCGCATGCATGGGTGGACTTTCGCGGATTACGCGAGCAGGAGTCACCGCACACCGACTGGTGGCAGAACTCGGTGACGGCGACCCGGGTGCACAAAGCCTTCTGCCTGCAACTCTCGCGCGAGTTCCCGGGCTATGCCGAGAACGTCTGGGGGATCACCGCTTCGGACAGTCGCAAGGGCTACGTTACGTGGGGCGGACCGCCCCGTCATCAAGCAATCGACGGCAGCGTCGTCCCGAGTGCGGCCGCGGGCTCGTTGATGCTCGCGCCGGACATCACGGTGCCTGTGGTGCGCGAACTGCGCCGCCGCTTTGGCCAGCGGATCTATGGGCGCTATGGGTTTGCCGATGCGTTTCATCCAACTGACGGCTGGGTGAACCCGGATGTGATCGGCATCGACCTGGGCATCACCCTCCTCAGCGCCGAAAATCTCCGTACCGGACGAGTCTGGCGCTGGTTCATGCAGAACACCGAAATCCTCTCCGCGATGGAGCGTGCTCACCTGACGCGGGAAGGACGATAGTGGTCCGATCGGGAAATCCCTCGTAGCACCGAGGGCGAGGATGCGCCGCGCTGCAAGGCGCGACGACCGAGAATACCGGGAGTATTTGAGGGAGGAGCAACGCAGCAGCGCGGGATGAAGCCTCGGCCGAATGCCGAGGGATTTCCCGATCGGACCACTAACGTGAATCGTCGATTGCCGATCGTTCATCCGCAGTCCTGCCGGCTCATCGAGTGGTCATCGCCGAATCCCAAACCTTCCCGGAGTTGCGCAACGTCCTCCGGAGCGAATAGAGTAAGCTTCGCAGAGAATTAAGTTCCCGCCCCCGCAGTCCAATGAAACACCGCAAGGAGACTGGGGAGATCGTCGCCCGTGTCGGCGACCTCGCCGCGGCCGGACGCCGCGCGGTTCTTGCTACGGCCGTTCGAATCACTGGTTCCTCATACCGCCGCCCTGGTGCGAAGTTTTTGATCGAGGACGATGGCAGCACGCTCGGTGGAGTAAGCGGCGGCTGCCTCGAAGCTGACGTCCGCGCCATCGCCATGGACGTAATGCGTACCGGAAAGCCGCGCCTGCTGCACTACGAGACCGGCAGCGACGACCGCACCATCTGGGGACTCGGCCTGGGCTGCAACGGCTCGGTGGACGTGTTCGTCCAGTCGGCCACCCAGGCGCCGGCGCTGGACACCCTGCAGGCGGTCCAGGTGCTGCTGGGGAGGGATGCCGAGCCACTGGTGATTGCCACGATCGTCGATGCGCCTGATGGCGCGGGTCGATCGATGCTGGCTGACGCTGGCGGTGTGCTCGCGGGCTCTACCGGCAATCCGGATCTCGATCGCGAGGTTGCGCGCGTGGCCGCCGCATCTCTGGCGGCCGGTCTCTCGAGACTCGACGAAATCGATCGCCGGCTGCTGTTCACCGATGTCATTGGCGCGCCACCTCGCCTGATCGTCTGCGGTGCCGGCGATGATGCGCGTCCGCTGGTGAGCTACGCATCGGACGTAGGCTTTGCGGTGACGGTCGTGGATCATCGGCCAGCCTACCTCTTGCCCGAACGCTTTCCATCGGCGAAAGGTCTCCAGCAGATGCGGCCGGAGGAAGACATCGCGGCGCTCGGCGTCGACCAGCGCGCGTTCGTTGTCGTGAAGACTCACTCGTTTGCGTCGGACCGGGAATGGGTGCGCCAGTTCGTGAAGGCGGGCGTGCCGTACATTGGCATCCTGGGACCACGCGATCGCAAGAGCGAAATCGCCAACGAGCTTGGTCTTGCCGCCGAGCAAATCTTCGGTCCCGTCGGCCTGGATATCGGCGCCGAAGGTCCCGAGCAAATTGCCATCAGCATCGTCGCTGAACTGCTGGCCGTTCGGGTCGGCCGCGAGGGCGGTCACTTGCGCAAGAAACCGGAGTCCATCCATGTCATCTGACCGGGGTAGCGTCGCGGGAATCGTGCTGGCGGCGGGAGCGTCCACTCGCCTGGGTCGC
Source organism: uncultured Acidobacteriota bacterium (assembly GCA_963755695.1). Classification (GTDB taxonomy): domain Bacteria; phylum Acidobacteriota; class Vicinamibacteria; order Vicinamibacterales; family 2-12-FULL-66-21; genus QHWT01. Next base: position 775,199 of record CAVWLB010000001.1, read on the forward strand.
AACAAGCTATTCATCGAGCTCGAAGGAGAATCGCTCCTTCGGCGTGCGGTTCGACGCGTCTCGGAGGCCGGCCTCGATCCCGTGGTCGTCGTGCTCGGTCATGAAGCCGAGCGCGCTCGTCAGGAACTCTCTGGCCTCACCTGCGTGCCGGTCCTCAATACGGAGTACCTGCGCGGCGTGAACAGTTCGATTCGGGCGGGGATCGCCGCCGTATCGCAATCTGCGGCGGCAGTTGTCGTGCTGGCCGACATGCCGTTCGTCACATCGGAGATGATCGCGACGCTGGCCGATCGGTACCAAACCAGCACCGCGCCGCTGGTCATCTCGGACTACGGCGGTGTGAACGCGCCGCCCATGCTCTACGACCGTTCTCTTTTCGACGAGCTGCTCTCGATGGAGGGTGAGGGTTGCGGCAAGCAAGTAGTGAAGCGCCACCGCGAGGAGGCGATTGCGGTCTCGTGGCCGTCCGAACGCTTGTTGGATCTCGATGTGCCCGACGATTACGACCGGGTCAAGGCCCTGGTCGACAAGCGTGAAGAGGCGACCGGACATGCGCGCTGACCTGTTGTTCCGCGCGGCGGAGCTCACGCGCAAGGGCGAAGCCTTTGCCGTTGCCACCGTCGTGCGACGGGAGCCGGCAAGCTCCGCCCAGGTCGGTAACACGGCGCTCGTGGAAGAGAGCGGCGCTTTTCACGGGTGGCTCGGCGGAAGCTGCATCCAGCCGACCGTCGTTCGCGAAGCGGCGGCGGCAATCAAGGATGCCGCGCCGCGTCTCATCTCGTTGTCGCCGAATCCCGACGCGGATCGCCGGCCGGGCGTCGCAACGTTTGCCATGACCTGTCACAGCGGAGGTAGCGTGGAGATCTTCATCGAGCCGGTCATGCCCGCGCCGCGGCTCCTGGTGTTCGGCGTCTCTCCGGCAGCACAGGCACTTGCGCGACTTGGCGCGGTCATGGGCTATGCCGTCGATGCCATCGATCCCGAAGCAGACCGCGAGACGTTCGCCGGCGCGGATCGGATCATGGCGGAGTTTCGCGCGTCAGACTTCAGCGTGTTGCCGGCATCGCAACGGCGGCGCGTCTTCGCGGTGGTCGCGACGCTCGGTCAGCATGACGAAGAAGCCACGATGAACGCGCTGGCCATCGAAGCCGCGTATGTTGGCGTCGTAGCCAGCCGGAAGCGGTTCGCGCAGATCGCGGACACCTTGATCAACCGGGGTGTCCCGTCGGATGCGCTCGCACGCGTCACGAATCCAGCGGGTATCGACATCGGGGCCCGCTCGCCTGAAGAGATTGCGCTCAGTATCCTCGCGGAGATCGTGCGCGTCCGGTGCAGCGCCGCCGACCGAGATCACTCAGGTGACGCGCCTGTGGAAGCCGTCGCGGAGGAGCGCGATCCCGTATGTGGCATGACGGTCTCTCCGGCCGGCGCCAGGCATCGGGTTGAGCACGCCGGCCGCACGTTCTACTTCTGCTGTGGCGGATGCCGCGAGCAGTTCCTCGCCTCCCCCGAGCGGTTCACATCCGCGCTGGCCTGAGGGATCGCGTGAAACCCGAGATCCAATCCGTGCAGGACGGCCTCGAGCGCCACGGTTACATCGCCGATCCGGCAATCGCCACGGCAGTCTTCTTGAGCCGGGAGCTGCGCAAGCCGCTTCTTGTCGAGGGAGATGCCGGCGGCGGCAAGACCGAACTCGCGAAAGTGCTGGCACTCCTGCTGGACACCGAGCTCATTCGGCTGCAGTGCTACGAGGGTCTCGACGTCAACACCGCGTTGTACGAGTGGAACTATCCCCGACAGATCCTGCGCGCCCGGCTCGCGGAGCAGGAAGGAATGAGCGCCTCGGAAGTCGAGGATCTCATTTTCAGCCGGCGCTACCTTCTCGAGCGGCCGCTGCTCCAGGCAATCACCCGTCCGCACGCCCCGGCAGTGCTGCTCCTCGACGAGATCGATCGCGCGGACGAGGGGTTCGAGGCGTTCCTGCTCGAGGTCCTGTCGGATTTTCAGGTGACGATTCCGGAGCTCGGGACGATCCGCGCCGAGCACCAACCGTACGTTGTCCTCACGTCGAATCGCAGCCGCGAGATCGGTGATGCCTTGCGACGGCGGTGTCTGTATCTCTACATCGAACATCCGACGCTCGAGAAGGAAGTCCGGATCATCCGCACCAAGGTCCCGCAGGTCAGCGAGCGGCTGGCGACCGAAATCGGCCGTTTCCTGCAGGTGCTGCGCAAGCGGCATTTGTCGAAGACGCCGGGCGTCGCCGAGACGATTGACTGGGCAGCGGCGCTCGTTCGACTGCACCACGATCGTCTCGATTCCCAGGTGGTGTCCGAGACCCTCGGCTGCATTCTCAAAGATCACCAGGACATCGAGACCGTCGGCGGTTCGGACATCGACGCGCTGGTCGCCGCCGTACAAACCACCGAGGACGGGGCATGACCAACGATCTGTTGGTACACCTCGCGCGGTTCGCGGGACATCTCCGCTCGAGGGGCCTCGCGATTGGTGTCGGCGACGAGGTCGATGCCGCTCGCGCGCTGCTGCTGGTCGACCTCTCCGACCGCGCCGAAGTCCACCGTGCGCTGCGGGTGGTCCTGAAGATTCATCGCCGCGATTGGCCAGTCTTCGATGAGCTGTTTGGCCGGCTGTGGACGTCGGCCGTGCCGCGTTTCATGCCAGAGGATCGCCGCTCGAGTCCCGCGATTGCCGGCGGTCCCGGACGGCTCGACCGGTCGCACGGCCTCGACATCCGCACGGCCGTCGAACGCTCGACCCGCAGCGCGGCCGCCGAGCCTGGTTACAGTCCAGATCATGTCCTGCGCCGAAAGCCGTTCGACGAGTGCTCCGCCGGCGACCTGGCAGCCATGGAAGGACTCCTCGCACGGCTGGCTCGCAAGCTTGCGGCCCACCGCAGCCGGCGACTCGTTCCGTCGCGCCTCGGCCGAATCACCGATCTCCGCCGAAGCCTGCGGCGTGCGATCGATACTGGCGGCGAGCTGGTTTCGCTCGCATATCGCGCCCGGGCGATCGAACGGCCCGAGCTCGTCGTGCTGTGCGACACGAGCGGCTCGATGGACCGGCACGCCCGATTTCTGCTCGCGTTCGCCATCGCGCTGCGCCGGGTTGCGCGCAATACCGAGGTGTTCGTGTTCAACACGTCGCTCAGGCGTGTCACCTCGTCGATCGCGACCGGCCAGATCGGCCGCACCCTGGATCGCCTCGAATCAGGAGTGCCGGACTGGTCGGGGGGTACGAAGATCGGTGAGTCCCTGAACGAGTTCGTGTCGCGACATCTCGATCGACTCGTCAGTCGCAAGTCGGTCGTGATCATTTTCAGCGACGGTCTCGATCGAGGCGACACCTCGCTCGTGGCGGGGGCGATGCGCGCGATTCGAGCGCGGGCTGGCCGGGTGATCTGGCTGAATCCGCTCGCTGGAGATGCCCGTTACGAGCCGACCGCGCGCGCGATGGCCGCCGCGCGGCCGTTCATCCATTGTCTTGCGCCCGCGCACGACCTCGAGTCGCTGGAACGACTGCTGCCCGAGCTGGCCTGAGGGAGTCTCATGGAAATATCGAAAACCTTCGTCGTTGGTGCATCACCGGATGTCACCTGGCAATTCCTCACCGATCCGCGTCGGGTCGCGCAGTGCCTTCCTGGGGCCACCATCACCGAACAGCTCGACGAACGGACGCATGCCGGAACGGTCTCGATGAAGGTCGGGCCGATCACCGCCACGTTCAAGGGCACACTCCGCTTCGAGCGCATCGACGCCGCGACCCACACCGCCGAAATCGTGGCCGCCGGCCAGGACGTCAAAGGCAAGGGCGGCGCCGACATGCGGATGACGAGCCATCTCATCGAGCGGGCTCCCGGCGAAACCGAAGTGACGATCGCCTCGAACGTGAATGTCGTCGGCGTGCTCGCGCAGTTCGGCCGGGGGATCATCCAGGACGTCAGCGATCAGGTGTTCGACAAGTTCGTTGGCGCAGTCCGCGCCGAGCTCGAAACGCCGCCTGGCAGTATTGGCGTGACGGGCAATCATCAGGCCTCGGCGGCGACGGCAGGTGTTGCGGTGCTTCCACAGCCGCCCGCAGTTGCGCCGCCTGCCGCGCCACCGATCGAAGTGTTCTCGACCGCCTCGACGGTGATTGGGCGCGCGGCAGGCCGAAGCGTTCGCCGTCCGCTCGTATGGGTCGGCATTCTCGTAGTGCTTGTCATCATCTATTTACTGTTTAGGTGATGAAAAGGTCAGCTGAGGAACGGTAGAAGGGTCCCACGCGCCAGTCGCGAACGGAACGGAGCGGCCGACGCAGCGCCGCGTAGTGAACTGAGCCTAAGCGAGGGTCGAGGGTCGCGAGCGCCGGTCGCGAACGAAACGGAGCGGCCGACAGAGCGGCCGCGGAGTGAAGGAAGCCTAAGCGAGGGGCCGAAGGACCCGAGCGCCAAGAGATGAAAGGAGCGATCGATGATCCCTGCGCCGTTCGACTATCACGCCCCGGCGTCGCTGGCTGATGCGATTGGCCTGCTTCAGCAGCACGGCGACGACGCCAAGGTGCTCTCGGGGGGACAAAGCCTGCTGCCACTGCTCAAGCTGCGCCTCGCGTCGCCGGTCCATCTGGTCGACATCGGACGCATCCCGGGTCTCGAATACATCAAGGAAGAGGATGGATACCTGAAGATCGGCGGGCGCACGCGCGAGTCGGCGCTGGAGCGGTCCGATTTGATCAAGACGAAGTATCCGATTCTCTACGACACGGCGAGCGTGATTGCCGATCCGCTCGTCCGCAACCGGGCGACCGTCGGCGGCAACCTCGCGCACGCCGATCCGGCCAACGATCATCCGGCGACCATGCTCGCCCTGGGCGCCGAGGTGGTCGTGACCGGTCCCGGCGGCGAGCGCAAGATCGCGATCGAGAAGTTCTTCACCGGTCTGTTTTCGCACCGCGCTCGCGCCCGACGAGATCCTGACCGAGATCCGAATCCCCATTCCGCCGCCGCGGAGCGGCGGGGCCTACGTGAAGCTCGAGCGCAAGGTGGGCGACTTCGCGACGGCCGCTGCGGCCGTGCAGGTGACGCTCGGCGCGACCGGAGCGATCGAGCGGGCCGGCATCGGCGCTGACCAGCGCCGGGCCGACGCCGATCAAGGCGTCGAGGCCGAGCGCTTCCTCCAGGGCAAGACGCCGGACGCGGCGACGATTGCCGAGGCCGCGCGGCTGGCGGGCAAGGCGGCGTCCCCCTCGCCCGATCGGCGCGGGTCGGTCGAATACAAGCGCGAGATGGCGCGGGTGCTGACCGCGCGGGCCCTGCCGCCGGCGGTCGAGCGGGCCGGGAGGACGGTAGCCATGTCGAAGCACAACATTCGCGTCACGATCAACGGCACGGCGCACGAGGCGGAGGTCGAGTCGCGGCTGCTGCTCGTCCATTTCCTGCGCGATCAGCTCGGCCTGACCGGCACCCACATCGGCTGCGACACGACCCACTGCGGCGCGTGCACCGTGCTCCTCGACGGCGAGCCGGTCAAGTCGTGCACCGTGCTCGCGGTGCAGGCCGACGGCGCCACGATCGTGACCGTCGAAGGGCTCGAGCAGGACGGCAAGCTCCATCCGCTCCAGGAAGGGTTCTGGCAGGAGCACGGGCTGCAGTGCGGCTTCTGCACGCCGGGCATGCTGATGACCGGCTTACGCGCTTCTCAGACGCACACCGACGCCCAGCGAAGCGGAGATCCGCCAGGCGATCTCCGGCAATCTCTGCCGCTGCACCGGCTACGTCAACATCGTCAAGTCGATCCAGTACGCGGCCGCACGGCCGCGATGAGGGAGGAGCCGATGGCGCCGCAGACGACAGCCGAAGTCGGCGGCATGGGCCACTCCATCAAGCGCAAGGAAGATCCGCGCTTCATCCGCGGCAAGGGCAACTACGTCGACGACATCAAGCTGCCCGGCATGCTCTACCTGGACATCGTCCGCAGCCCGTACGCGCACGCCACGATCAAGAAGATCGACACCGAGCGGCGCTGCAAGGTGCCCGGCGTGCTCGCGGTGATCACCGGCGAGACGCTCGCCAAGTACAACCTGCACTGGATGCCGACGCTGATGTCGGACACGCAGATGGTGCTGCCGACCGAGAAGGTGATGTACCAGGCGCAGGAAGTGGCGGCGCGTGCATCGCCACCGAGCGCTACGCCGCCGCCGACGGCGTCGACGCGGTGGAGGTCGACTACGAGCCGCTGCCGGTCGTCGTCGATCCGTTCAAGGCGCTCGAGCCAGGCGCGCCGGTGCTGCGCACCGACAAGAAGGACAAGAAGGACAATCACATCTTCCACTGGGAAGTCGGGCGACCGGGAGGCCACCGACGCAGGCGTTCGCGAGCGCCGACGTCACCGTCGAAGCAGGACATCTACATCCCGCGCATCCACGTCGCCTCGATCGAGACCTGCGGCTGCGTCGCCGACTTCGATCGAGTCACCGGCAAGCTCACCGTCTACATGACGACGCAGGCGCCGCACGCGATCCGCACCGTCGTTCGCGCTGGTCGCCGGACACGTCGGACTGTCGGAAGAGAAGATCCGCATCATCTCGCCCGACATCGGCGGCGGCTTCGGCGGCAAGGTGCCGGTCTATCCCGGCTACGTGATCGCCATCGCCGCCTCGGTGGTGATCGGCAAGCCGGTGAAGTGGATCGAGGATCGGATGGAGAACCTGCAGGCCGATTCGTTCGCGCGCGACTACCACATCAAGGCCGAGCTGGCCGCGCAAGAAGGACGGCACGATGACCGCGCTGCGCATCAAGACGCTCGCCGATCACGGCTACACCGACGCGGCGGCCAACCCGTCGAAGTTTCCGGCCGGGCTCTTCTCAATCTGCACCGGCTCGTACGACTCTCAAGCACGCCTTCGCCGAGGTCGACGGCGTCTACACCAACAAGCCGCCGGGCGGCATCGCCTATCGCTGCTCGTTCCGCGTCACCGAGGCGGTGCACGCCATCGAGCGCATGGTCGACGTGCTGGCGCACGAGCTGAAGATGGATCCCGCCGAGCTGCGCATGAAGAACTTCATCCCGCCCGAGCAGTTTCCGTACAAGTCGGCGCTCGGCTGGGAGTACGACAGCGGCAACTATGCCGGCGGCGCTGCAGAAGGCGATGGACAAGATCGGCTACGCCGATCTGCGCAAGGAGCAGGCCGAGAAGCGCGCAGCGCGGCGAGCTGATGGGCATCGGCATCTCGCAGCTTCACCGAGATCGTCGGCGCCGGCCCGTCGAAGCACTTCGACATCCTCGGCATCAAGATGTTCGACTCGTGCGAGATCCGCGTGCATCCGACCGGCAAGGCGATCGCGCGCTTCGGCACCAAGTCGCAGGGCCAGGGGCACGAGACGACCTACGCGCAGATCATCGCCGAGGAGCTGGGCATTCCCGCAGCGCACATCCAGGTCGAGGAAGGCGACACCGACACCGCGCCCTACGGCCTCGGCACCTACGCCAGCCGCTCGACGCCGACCGCCGGCGCCGCCGCGGCGATCGCCGCGCGCAAGATCCGCGACAAGGCGAAGAAGATCGCCGCGCACCTGCTCGAGGTCAGCGAGGACGACCTCGACTGGGAGCCGGGGAAGTTCTCCGTGAAGGGCGCGCCGCAGAAAGTCGAAGACCATCCAGGAAATCGCGTTTGCGGCCTACACCAATCATCCGCCGGGGATGGAGGCCGGGCTCGAAGCGGTCAACTACTACGATCCGCCGAACCTCACCTTCCCGTTCGGCAGCTACATCGCCGTCGTCGACATCGATCGCGGCACCGGCGAGGTGAAGATCCGGCGCTTCGTCGCGGTCGACGACTGCGGCAACATCATCAACCCGATGATCGTCGAGGGACAGATCCACGGCGGCTTGACGATGGGGACTGGCGCCGGCGCTCTTCGAGGAGATCCAGTACGACGAGGCCGGCAACATTCAGGGCGGCAGCTTCATGGACTACCTCGTTGCCGACCGCCATGGAGACCCCGCACTGGGAGACCGACAAGACCGTCACGCCGTCGCCGCATCATCCGCTCGGCGCGAAGGGCGTGGGCGAGTCGGCGACCGTCGGCGCGCCGCCGGCGATCGTCAACGCGGTCGTCGACGCGCTCGCGCACCTCGGCGTGACCCACATCGACATCCCGATCACGCCGGAGAAGGTGTGGAAGATCCTTCGCGAAAAGGGGGTCGCCGAGTAGACGCGTTTCACCTTCGAGACGAGATCGATGACCACTGCTCAGCGGACGCCCTGGCTCTCAGGGCTCCGCTGGATTTCCCTGGCGCTGTTCGTCGCGACCGTCACGACGCTCGTGGTCCTGCCGCGTCTGCAGCCGCCACTGACGGCACGTCAGATTCGTTCACAGCTGCTGCAGGAGCTTCATCCGGTCGCGCTGAAGAATTGCACCATGCGACGGTTTGGCGGCGCGAACGACGGCGGCTACTTGATGTGCGAGAACCTGCTCGGCAATGCCAAAGTGGCGTACTCCTATGGCATCGGACCCACCGACGACTGGGGATGTGTCGTCTCTCAGCGCTACGGCTTGACCGTTCATCAATACGATTGCTTCAGCCCGCCGCTCGCCGGTTGTCCGAACGGCCGATCGATCTTCCACGACGAGTGCATCGGTCCCAGGCGGGCGACCATCGACTCACGGCGTTTCGACACGCTCAGCGCGCAGTTGTCGAGGAACGGCGATGCGGGCAAGAGGCTGGTCGTGAAGATCGACATCGAAGGCGCCGAGCTGGCGTCGCTGATGGCGACACCGGATTCGGTCCTCGGGCGCATCGACGAGCTCGCCATGGAAATCCACGGCGCCGATCGATGGTTTCTCGCGCTGGTCAGAAAGCTCAAACGGACGTTCTACCTGGTCCACCTGCACTACAACAACAACGCCTGCACCGCGCTGAAATCGAGCCCGCTTCCGGCATCGGTCTATCAAGTCCTTCTCGTCAACAAGCGAATCGGCGTTCTCGATTCCACCAGGACGCCGACATTGCCCCATCCGCTCGACGCACCGGACTACGCACGCGGACAGGACTGCCAGGTTCCGAGCCCGATAGAGCAGTAGCCTTGACCTCGGCGCGGGAATGTCGGACGATGCCGCGCATGGTTGCGAAACAGGACAGCGTCGTCAGTGTCGAAACAACTGCGGCAAAGCTGCCGGAGGGCGTGCTCGCGATTGACGCGCTCGAACCGGAGTCACAGAGCGGATGCACGGTGTTCGTGCACTACAACGGTCCAACCGATCAGTTGAGCGGCGTCTGTACCGGGATGGCGGTTCTGGAGCCTGGTGCCAGTCCGCATCCGGTTCACCAGCATCCCGAAGAAGAGTTCCTGATCATCGCTGCGGGCACCGGCGAGATCGAGTGCGACGGCAAGACGACGGCGGTCGGCCCGGGCGCGATCATGTACTGCGCTGGCAACACGCCGCATGGAATCGTCAACACCGGGAAGGTGCCGCTGACGTTCTACTGGTCGAAGTGGATGGCGCGTTCCGCGTCGATCACCTCGAACACGTAGCCGTTCACCGGTTCGCGAAAGAAGAACCGCTCGAACGGCGTCGTCCGGAGCGGTTCGATCAACTCTGCACCTTCGGCGGCGAGTCGCTGTTTAAGAGCGGAGAACTGCGCCAGCGGATAGAACACCGCGACGTGGCGGCCGAACTCACTCTCGAATGGCGATACCTCGAATCGCTCCACGAACAGGACGTGCAGTTCCTGGCCGCGTCCCAGGTCGAGCCAGATCACTTTGACCGGAGAGTTGTCCGGCACTGCCCGCCGGGCATATCCCAGGGTCCGCTCGAAGAACGACGCGGTTTTCTCGACCTCGGACGTGGCCAGCGTCAAGTGAGCAAAACTCATCTCTGGGCCGCTGCGGCCTCCCGTGCTGTGCGCGCGTCATAGCTCTCGCCGTAAATCGACGGCACCTTGGCCCCGATCGGTCGCAGATACATCGTCAGCTGTCCGCGGTGGTGTATCGAGTGATTCAGCGCGAGCTGGACGTAGATGAAGGCGGGGAACTGAAACAGTCCGCGAAAGTCCACGCTCTTGGTCAGCTGATCGCCGGTGAGAGTGGCGAGCCGCTCGAGATTCTTCTCGAATCGTTCTGAATACCAGTGATTCACCGCATCCGCGGTCCGGATGGTATCGGGCCGGGGCGCCGGCGACAGGTCGAACGTGCCGTTGATCACTGCGTCGAGGAAACGATTTTCAGCCGACACGATGTGCCAGGCGAGATCGATTGCACTCTTGACGATCTCATCGGGCCGATAGTCGATTTTGTCCGGCGGAATCGCGGCGATGACCCGTTCGGTGACGGGATGTTCCGCCTTCAGCCCCGGCAGACCGACCGTATTGAGAATGAGTTTTGCCTGTTCTCCTGAAAGCGTCGTCATGGGCCCATTATGTGCCGGTTCGATACCAGGCGGCGCTTGCGGTTGCCCGACCGGCGGCACTACCATTCAAGAACGTGCCGTGAGGGGCGGCCGACGGTCCGCGTAAAGGGTTCAACCCGCCCTTTCGTTTCTTGCACAACCTTCTGTTCCTCGCCCAAATGCGGACCTCGGGCGGATGAAAGGGCTTCGTCCCTTTCGAAGGAAAGAAGGTGACCCATGTCCGCATCGCCGCCTGACTCGTCCTCCGGTTCGCTGCCGCTTCCCGACAAACCGAGTCTCGATTGGCTCCGTAAGCAGGCGAAGCGTCGTCTCGACGAACTGCAGGAGCTCGATCCCGCGGCACGGCTCGCCGACGCGCAGTTCGAGCTGGCGAAGCAGTACGGATTTCCCAGCTGGCGTGCGCTCAAGATGCAGATCGATTCCTTGACGGTAGAGGGCCAACTGTTCGACGCGGCGCGGAACGGCCAGGCTGGCACATTGAGGAAGCTCCTCGATGAACATCCGGACAAGATCAACGCGCGCGACCAGCCGTACGAAGGCTCGCTGCTCCACGCCGCCGCACACAACGGCCATCTCGAGGCGGTGGACCTGCTGCTCAAACGCGGGTTGGACGTGAACACGCGCGAAAAGGGAGACAACACCTACGCGATGCATTGGGCCGCGGCGGGAGGTCATCTCGATGTCGTGCGGCGTCTCGCCGATGCGGGCGGGGACGTCGTTGGCGGCGGTGATGACCATGACCTCGAGGTCATCGGCTGGGCGAGCTGCTGGCAGGGGTGCAACGATGCGGCGCATCGAGCGGTCGTGGACTTTCTCGTCAGCCGCGGCGCCCGGCACCACATTTTTTCGGCGATTGCCCTGAACCTCGCCGACCAAGTCCGCCGGATCGTTGCGTCGGATCCGTCGGCGTTGAACAGGCGGCAGAGCCGTAACGAGAACAATCGGACGCCGCTCCACTTCGCCGTACTGATGAATCGTCAGGAGATGATCTCGCTGCTGTTGGACCTGGGGGCGGATCCGTTGGCGGTGGACGGCGGCGGCCAGTCGGTTGCGGTGTACGCGACGTCGCCGCAGACCGACCGCCAGGTGATGAAGAAGATCCGCGCAATGACGTCGGCGGAGTTGACCAGCGCAGTCCGTGGCCATCGGTCGCCGCGGGGTGGTCCAATGGATCTCGTCGCCCTTCTCGCGCTTGGCGAGTGGGAGACGGCGGCCGAGTTGTTGCGCGACAATCCTGGACTCGTCGAACCTGCCGGCGGCGTGCTGCACCTGATGGCGAAGCGCAACGATGCGGCGGCGGTGAAGTGGCTTCTGGAGCACGGTGCGGATCCCGACGCCCGCTGGGCGCACTGGGATGCGGAAGTGACGCCGCTCCATCTGGCCGCATCACAGGGGCACGGCGAGATAGTGCGCATGCTGGTGGCAGCGGGCGCCGATCCCGGCATCCGCGACAGCAAACACGACAGCGACGCGATCGGTTGGGCCGAGTTCTTCAAGCACCCGGAGATCGTCGAGATTCTGAAAGGCCGTCCAGCGAACAGGTCGTAGCACCCGTAGGATCTCGTAAACGTAGGAGGCGCCGAAATCTGAGCGGCGCCAGCATGAAAAAAGCCTCGACGCGCCCTGGCGTGACCGGCGCGCGTCGAGGCGACCCCTGTGGAGACGACCAGACGACTACCTGAAATTCAACGTCCTCACCGCCGACCTGCCACCCAGCGACGTTGTCGTGTAGACCGCGGTCGGTCTCACACTGAAGACCGTGCTGCTGGCCGGATTGCGCGGGTCGTTCGAGCCGGCCAGCGTAAGGTCGAGCGTAAAGAGTCCGCCGACGACTTGCGTCGTTCCGACCAGGAACCCCGCGGCACTGGTCCCGTCCGCGAACGTGCCGTTCGCATATACGACGAACACGGTCTGGTCACTGGAGACGCTGCTCGTCCCGTCGACGCGCCACCGGCGCTTGTTCACGATGTAATCGGCCCTCGTGATGGCCAGCGTCTCGGCTCCCGACAAAGTCACCGTGACGGTCGCCACGTTCGACAACGCGCCCAAGACGTCTTTCGCCTGGTAAGTGAACGTGTATGTCCCGGCCGCCGCGGTGAAGCTCAACGTGCCACCCACGAGCGTGAAGGCCACGGCCGGCGACACCGTCAGGATGTTCGCGCCGACCAGATCCGCCGCACCATCCGGATCGCTGTCGTTCGCGAGCAGATTGACGGAGATGCCGAGATTGGCCACGCCCTGCGCCGTGTCGTTCACGGCAACCGGCGCGTCGTTCACGTTGTTGATCGTAATCTGCACGAACGTGACCGGCGACGTGGTGCCGCTGGCGATGTCCGTGATCGAGTACTGCAGCAGGTCACTGCCGAACTTGTTGAGCGCCGGCGTGAAGACGATGGCGCCGTTCGCGACCGTCGCGATGCCCAACGCTCCCTGCTGGACGATGTTGATCGTCGTGTTCGCCGCCACGACCGCGGCACCGCCGAACGTATCGTTTGCCAACACGTTCAGGCTGTTCGCGCCGCTGTCCTCGGCGATGATGAAGGCGTCGCTGGCCGCAAACGGCGCCTGCGGCAGTTGTGGCTGGCCCGGGTTCGTGCTGACTTCGATCTCCGCGAAGCCGCCGTTCGCCGACGTGACGAGGACCTTCGACGGAGGCACGCCGACAAGCAACGAAAGGGACGCGCCGCTCGTGAACGAACCGAACCCTGACACGGTCAACGTCGGCGGTATGTTGGCGTCGCTGGAGACCGCGGCCACCGTCAACGAGCCGCCGCTCGCGGGATTGTACAGGGCCTGGCTGATCGTCACCATGTCGGTGACCGTCTTCTGCGTGTAGCTCGAAACGATCTGGCCATTGGCATCGCGCGCGGTCACGTCCTGCACGCAGACAGCGGTGGGAATCGCACCGGTCACCTGCCCGTAGTACCGGGTATCCGCACCGAACATCTGAACAGGCGCGCCGCCGGGGGAGCCCAGCGCGCCGCCCGCCCCGACGGCGCAGGCCGTGGGGAAGAACCCAAGGGCCGGAACGCTGGCGCCGGTAATCGCGCTGCCTGGCACACGCGGCTGGGCCGTCGCGAACGCCGTCGCGAACACGTCGAGCTCTCCGTTTACCTGTCCGGCATCTCGCGAATAGCTGGCGCGGTCGACAGTCACGCGTCCGCCCAGATTGGCCGTATACAGCCGTCCCATCAGGCTGAAGTCATTAGTGCTCACGTCAATGGCCGGTCCCGTGATCCGGAAGAAGTTCTGGTTCACGGGGCTGCCGGTCACCGGTCCGAGCCGCGCCGGATCCGCAATGTAGAGCGCTCCTGGAACCGGACCCGCGATGGCCGGCAACTCCGGCCCGCCCGGCGTGCTCGACGCCAGGAGGAATGGCCCGATGGCTCCGCGCAGCGCGCAGTCGAACGTGCCCGGAGGGCACGTGAGACCCACGTCCTCCGTGATGAACACCAGCTCGCCTGCCGCTGCGGTCACGACTTTCGTGCCGTACGGGTGATACACGGTGTACTGGCCCGCCACCGGCGCGCGGAACTTGAACCTGACGCGGGCAAACGTGATCTGGTCGCCATTGATGACGGGTCCATTCGCGAAGGCGCCTTCGAGCCCGAGAGTCAGGGTCGCGCCCAGGTTCGCGGCGAGCGTCGCACCCGCGGCCCAGTAGAAATGCTCCTCCGAAAACGGCGTCGGGAACGTTTCCGGCGCCGTTGTATCGGCGGGCAGCAGCAGACACCATCCGCCGCTGAGTTCCACCGCATTCTGCGGCGTGCAGAACTCCAACGTGATTCCAGTCTTGTCCTGATACCAGGTCGGGTATCCGTTCGTCGGGGACGTCGGTCCCACTCGCTCCAGCCCCTGGGTCGCCTGCGCCGAGACGGTTGCGGCGATCAGGAGTGAGCTTGCAACAATGAGTGCGCGTGTGAGGAATGCTCGCATGGCCTTTCTCCTTGCTCCTCGCGACTGTTGAGACTCACGGTGCTGCCCCCTGTAGGCGGCGCCGACAGGTCGCCCTTCGCGTGGTCCAACAGTAGGCTGCGCAGCAATCCTGGTGAAGACATGAAACCAGAGGAATCGGCAGAGAACATTCCGGTGCTGGCCTATGGAAAATCCCGGGGGTGAGAGATCGATCGCAGCAATCGCCAATTGGAAAGAGAAGCAATTCGATAACGTCCGCGTCAATCAGTAACGCGCGCGCGCGCGTTCGCAAAATACAAAGCGGGGGTGGATTCAATCCACCCCCGCTCTCTTATTTCAAAGCCGCAACCCCAGGCACTATTCGAGCCTCACTCTTGAAGCCGTCACCTGGCCGTTCGGTTCACCCTTACCCTTGACTTCAACTCGGTTCCCATTGCGCAGCGCGTTACACGCGACGCGCTCGAATGAAGTCGCCGCGTTCGTGACGATCGTTCGGTTCTCCACCGTAAACCTGAGGGACGGGCACGATCCGGTGCTGCCGAGAGCCGAGATGGTGCCTTTCACCTCGACCTCCGCTTCAGCTTGCGGCGCCTGGTCATCCTCAATCGTGATCTTTGCTGCGTCCACGGTTCCATCGGCACGGGAGGTGCCTTCGACTTCGACCATCTGCTGCACGGCGAGCGCTCCGAACCCGACGACGTTTCCACTGCGGCGAATCACGGTCGCCGCATTTGTCCGGACCGTTCGATTGCCGACGGCAAGGGTGAGCGCCGGCGCGGTGCCAGACATTCCGCCAATCCGGCCGGTCAGCCTGACCTCGTTGCCCGTTGGATTGCCTGGGCTGGGGTTGTCGTCGTTGCCGGAGCTGCCGCTGACATGGACCGTGTTCGCGACGAGCGCGGCGCCGGTCAGGGCTCCAGTGACCTCGACCCGCCGGCCGTTGCTGAGGCTTGCGAACGACTGCGCACCTCCGCTGTCATCCACGAACCGGGTCTGGTCGTTGCCCCGAACTTCCCGTGTGCTGACAAAGAACGTGAACGCCGCGGCCGTGCCGCTCAAACGCTCGATCGTGCCTTCAACCTGCGCCTGGCCGCTCGTGCTCGTTCGATCCTCGGCACCAATCGCGGCTGTCGGCCCGGTGATCGTGATGGCGAGGGCGACGGTGTCGCCTGCCGTCACCGGCGCCACACCGGTCTTCGCGTCAACGCCTTGACCTGTGAAATGCAGCTCGATGGGGCCGGCCGGCACTCCCGCCAGCGCGAACTCACCAGCCGGCCCGGACGTGGTGGCCAGGGCAGTGCCCGTCACCTGCACGGTCAGCCCCGCACCCGGGACGCTCGTGGATCCCAGGTAGACCGTCCCCTTGATTGTTGCCCCGCCGGGGGCGCCGGAGCCTTGCGAAGCACCGGGCGCCGATGGTGCGCTTGGCGAGCTGGCTCCTCCGCACGAGGCTGCGATGAACGACACGAGAATCGCGCTTGCCACAAGATGAATTCGCATGACGACCTCTCAGGTTGTCACCGAGATCGAGGCACCGGCCCGATCGCAGGGAGCACCTGGTGTGCCACGAGTGGCGTGGCGACTCCGTTGCCGGGTCTAAAGACTCGGCCTACATTTCTACGGATCCGGCCTACGGATGAAACGTGGACTGGAAACCCGGCACGACGCTGCCGGAAAGCCGGCAGCGTCGCGGTCAGTGGGCGTCCACCTCACAGCTTCGGCAGGCGGCGGCCGCGCCAGACCTGATAGAGCGGTGGGTAAATCACGAGCTCGAGCACGAACGAAGTGAGAATGCCGCCGATCATCGGCGCGGCAATGCGCTTCATGACATCCGCGCCCGTGCCGGTCGACCACATGATCGGGATCAGGCCAAGGAACATCGTGGCGACCGTCATGACTTTCGGGCGGAGCCGCCGTGCGGCGCCATGAACGATCGCGAACTGCAGATCGCGCAACGTGTTGAGCCGTCCTTCGGACTTCGCCTGTGCATAGGCGAGATCCAGGTAGAGCAGCATGAACACGCCGGTCTCGGCATCGACGCCGACGAGCGCGATGAGCCCCACCCACACGCCGACGCTCATGTTGTAACCGAGCAGGTAGAGAATCCAGATCGCGCCAACCGCCGAGAAGGGCACCGCCAGCGCGATCATTGCGGTCTTCACCATCGACCCGGTGTTGACGTAGAGCAGCAGGGCAATGCAGGCGAGCGTGATTGGAACGATGAGCATCAGCCGCGCCCGCACCCGCTGCATGGCCTCGTACTGCCCGCTCCAGGCGAGCGAGTAACCGGCGGGCAGCGTCACCTTGCCCGCCAGCACTGATCGTGCTTCGGCTACGTAGCTGCTCGGATCGCGACCGGCCAGGTCGACATAAACGTATCCCGTGAGGAGACCGTCTTCGTTTCGAATCATCGATGGACCGGTCTGGGTTTCGATTGTCGCGAGCTGCGACAGCGGAATCTGTCGCTGCCCGTCCGAGGCGGCGACCGGCACGCGGCCGAGGGCGGTGATGTCACTCCGGAAATCCTGCAGGAAGCGCACGTTGACCGGATAACGCTCGCGGCCGCTGACCGTCGTGGTGACGTTTTCGCCGCCGATCGCGTTCTGGACGACGATTTGCGCCTCTTCCATGCCGAGACCGAATCGCGCGAGCTCCTCCCGCTTCCATCTGACGTCGAGGAACGATCCGCCGCCGCTGCGCTCGGCAAACACGCTGCGCGTGCCTCGCACCTGTGGCAGCAGCGCCTCGACTTGCGCGCCGATTCGATCGATCTCGCGGAGGTCCGCACCGGAGATCTTCAGCCCGATTGGCGTCCGGATGCCGGTCGCCAGCATCGCGGTGCGCGCCTTGACCGGCATCGTCCAGGCATTCGACACGCCGGGCAGGGAGAGCGCCTGGTTCATTTCGGCGACGAGCTGTTCCTGGGAAATCCGATCGCTGGTGATGCGACGAAGCACGGGCTTCGTCCATGAGGGCGCCCACGCCGAATACCACGTCGGGATGCTGCGCCACTCGTGTCTCGGCTTGAGCGTGATGACCGTTTCGAGCATCGAGAGCGGCGCCGGATCGGTCGGCGTTTCGGCGCGTCCGGCCTTTCCAAGCACCCGCTCGACTTCCGGGAACTGCTTGATGACGCGATCCGTCGTCTGCAGGAGGCGCTGCGCATCGCCAATCGAAATGCCGGGCATCGTCGTCGGCATGTAGAACAGCGTCCCCTCGTCGAGCGGCGGCATGAACTCCGATCCCAGCCGCATGTAGACCGGAACCGTCGCAATGATGAGCGCCGCTGCCACGGCGAGGACAACACCGGTTCTGCGCAGCGACCACCGGACCACCGGTTCGTAGATACGCATCAGCGCGCTGCTGATCGGGTGGCGCTCTTCCGCGTGGATACGGCCAAAGCGCATCACCAGGAGCCTCAATGCCGGGTCCACCGTGATCGTCAGCAATGCCGCGACCACCATGCACAGGGTCTTGGTATAGGCAAGCGGCGTGAACAGCCGGCCTTCCTCGGCTTCGAGCGTGAGCACCGGAAGGAACGACACCGCGATCACCAGCAGCGCGAAGAAGCTGGGGCCGCCGACTTCCTTCACCGCGTTGACGATCACCGACTCGTGAGACTCCTGTCGTCCCGTCCGGTCCCAGATTTCCAGCTTCTTGTGTGTCTGCTCGACGACCACGATCGCGGCATCGACGAGCGCGCCCACCGCGATCGCGATCCCGCCAAGCGACATGATGTTCGCGCTGAAGCCAAGCGCGCGGAATGGGATGAACGCAATCAGCACCGAAATCGGGATCGTGAGAATCGGGATCATGGCGCTCGGAATGTGCCAGAGGAAGAGCAGGATCACGAGCGCCACGGTGATCATGATTTCGATCAGCGTCATGCGCAGGTTGTCGACCGCGCGCCGGATCAGCGTCGGAGCGGTCGTACACCGGTACGACCTTGACGCCACGGGGGAATCCTGGCTCGATCTCTCGCAGCTTGGCGCGGACGCGCTCGATCACGTCGAGCGCGTTCTCGCCATGGCGCATGATGACGATGCCCGAGACCGCTTCGCCCCTGCCATCGAGATCCGCGGCGCCGCGGCGCATGTCCGGGCCGAAGCCCACCTGGCCGATGTCCTTGATGCGCACCGGCGTGCCGTTCGCACTCGCCGAAAGCACGATGTTCTCGAAGTCGGCAATCGTCTGCGCGTAGCCGCGGCCGCGCACCATGTATTCGGTGCCGCCGAACTCGATGACGCGGCCGCCGACCTCGGCGTTGCCGCCCCGCACCGCGTCCACCACCTGGCGGATTGACAGCCCGCGCGCGCGCAGGCGGTTGGGATCGACGTTGACCTGGTATTGCCGGACGTAGCCGCCAAGCGAGGCGACGTCGGCGACACCGCGGACCGACTTCAGGTAATACCGCAGGTACCAGTCCTGATAAGAACGGAGCTCGGCAAGGTCGCGAGTTCCCGATTCGTCGACGAGCGCGTACTGGTATACCCAGCCGAGGCCGTTCGCATCCGGTCCTAGCTCCGTCCTGACACCCTGGGGAAGGCGCGACAACGCCGTCGACAGATACTCCGTGCGTCCGCGATCGCGCCCAGTAGATATCGGTACCTTCGTCGAAGACGACGTAAACGTAGGAGGCTCCGAAATCCGAGAATCCGCGGACCGCCTTCACGCGCGGCGCGCCAAGGAGCGCCGTCACGATCGGATAGGTCACCTGGTCCTCGATGATGTCGGGGCTGCGATCCCACTGCGAATAGACGATGACCTGGGTGTCGCTCAGGTCGGGCAGCGCGTCCAGCGGCACATGCGTCAGCGACCACCAGCCCGCCATCGCGCCCGCGAGCGCGAGCAGCACGACGAACCCGCGATACCGCGCCGACAGGTCAATGATGCGGTTGATCATGGCGCTTCATCCTTGTTTCCGAGTCGAGAAGGAACGTTCCGGAGACGATGATGCGTTCGCCGGACGAGAGCCCCCGCGCGATCTCGATGCGATCGCCAAGACGGCGTCCGATTTCGACCTCGCGTGGCTCGAATACGCCAGCGGCGCGTTCGACGAACACCGTGTTGCGTAGGCCGGATCTCACGACCGCCTCGGACGGGAGAGCCAGTCCGTCGTAAGGAATGTCGAGGTGCACGTCGACGAACATGTCGGGGCGGAGGACGAATCCGGTGTTGTCCGCTTCCACGCGGAGCTTGAACGACTGGGTCGAGGAATCGAACTGAGGCGGTACTTTGCTGCTGACGCGCGCCTTCGTGGTTCGACCGCCGACGTTCACCGTCACGTCCATCCCTGGCGTCACACGAGATGTGTCTTCAGCGGGTAAGTCCGCGAGAATCCACACGCGCTGCAGGTCCGCGATCTGGAACAATTCCATCCCGGCCTCGAATTTCTGCCCGGCGAACACACCGCGTGCGACCACGAATCCATCGATCGGCGAGATCACCTGGATCTCGCTGGGGACGACGCGAGTGCTCCGGATCGTCTCGAGCTGCACCGGCGACACGCCGAGCGTGAGCAGCCTTTCGACCGTCAGGTCCACGCTGGTTTGCGTGGCGTTGGTCTGCCCGGGCGTGGTGACGCCGCTCTTCCGCTCGCGGTCGAGCACGTCGAGTGCGCTGATGTACGCATTGATCGGCTGACGCAGCTCGATGGTGGCAAAGGTCGCAAGCACCTGGCCTTTCCGCACGTAGCTCGACGTGGTGGCCTCGAAGACGTCGCGGACGTAGCCGTTGACGCCGACGGTCAGCTTGCGGATCCGGCTCTCGTCGGCAACGACGCGTCCAAACAGCCGGACGCGCTCAACTCCCGACACCTTTTCGAACGTCCCGACCTTCACGCCAATCAGCTGCTGCTGCTGAGGGCTGACGACGATCGTGTCGGCAGAGGCATGGGAGCTGCCGGCAGCGAGCGCCGGCACCGGTCCGTCGTACACCGGCTCGAGCGCCATTCCGCAGCAGCGTGCAATGCCAGGCTTGTCCGACGTGTAGTTGGGATGCATCGGGCATCGGTAATAGAGCGGCGTGCGGTGATCGGCTGCGGCGGCCGTCACCGGATGCCGCGAGTCGTGCAGCGAACCGGCGAGAAATGAAGCGCCGGCAATCGCGCACAGGACAAATGAGTAAATGGCGTTCTTAAGCATCGTCGTGTACCTATGACTGCGACTGTGGAGGAGCCCGATCCTGGTAGAGTCCGGCGGTGATGCCTGCGGCACCACCGCCGGCTGTCTTGCTCCTGCCTACGGCAGAACCTCCCAGGCGAACATCATGTTGTGGTCCTCGTGGGCGAGGTTGTGGCAGTGGGCCACGTAGTGGCCGGTGAACGTCCGGAAGTTGCGGTAGATCACCACCTCTTCGCTCGGCTCAAGCGCGACGACGTCCTCCCGGGAGTTGTCGTCCGGGTGCTTCGGATCGAGCCGTGTCGGGACGCCGTTACGCGTGATCACCCGGTGCTCCTCGAAATGCAGGTGCATCGGGTGGACCCAGCCGCCGCCGCCGTTCCTGATCGTCCAGACCTCCGGCTGGCCCGCGTGGTCACGGATGCCTCCTGGAACAGCGGGTCGAACTGGTGCCCGTTGATCAGCCATTCGTCTCTCGCCCCGAACGTGCCGCTGCGCTGCAGCTCGAAGGTGCGCGTCCGCAGGTCCTTCAGCTTCTTCATGTTGATCACCGGCAGCGGACGCAGCTGCGCCGGGATCAGGCTGTTGTCCGCCGGCCGAGTCGTTGCCCTCGATGACGATCTTCACCATCGGCGACGCAGAACCCGGGCTCGAAATCCGGGTTCGGGATCGAGCTGCCGGCAGCAGCCGTGCCGCCGCTCATCGTGCTTGACCCGCGTCGGCTCGGTCCGCTTGCGGCCGTTGGCCATCTGGTAGGTGTTGACGAGGTAGAATGACCTGACCGTCGTAGGTCGGCTGCCCGTCCAGCGTCTTCGAGAAGTCGACGATGAACTCGCGGCGCTTGGCCGGCCAGATCTCGAACTTGTTGCGAACGAGCGGGAAGGGGAGCAGTCCGCCTTCTGCGGCGATCTGATGGAGCACATGCGACTGCGGCCGCCGCGGTAGCCGATACTGGCCTTGCCGTTTGTTCGGGTTCATGTCCCAGTTGGCGGTGGCGAAATCGAGAGTCCCGGATCTTGACATAGGCCGTTCGCCGCGGCGTCGAGGCCGGCGGGCACCACTTTGCCGTCGGTCTGGAACGAGAGCTCGTAAATGCGCGAGATCGACGCGCCAAGGAAACGCAGGCGATACTTGCGCCGCTTCACCTTGAGCACGGGATAGGCCTCGCAGTTGGTGGTGAAGACGTCGCCGACGAACCCGTGGTTCGGGAAGTGGCGGAAGAAGTGGTGGCCCCACCACTCCGGGTGCGTTTCGCCGCAGCCGTTGTGCGCGTCGCGGTGGCCGTCGATGCCATCGTCGATCCGACGTCGTAGAACACGAACGGCAGGTCGTAATCCGTGCGGCCGGTCGAAGGGTTCGGCACGCCCGGGAGGCGGAGTCCGAGCCGTTCGTCACCAGGATCGAGCAGCGGGTCGTAAATCGGATACAGGCCCACCATGCCCTTGTAGACGTTCGCGCCCGTATGGTGCATGTAGTGGTCGTGGAACCACATGAACGACTGCATCTCGCCCGGATCGTTTCCGGCCGGGTAGTTCAGGTAGAGGTTGTCGACACCAGTCGCCCGGTTGGTACGCTTCCGGCTTGTGGTATTCGGGTGCCCGTCGCACTCGCACGCCGTGTGGCCGTTGTGCAGGTGCGTCAGGAAGCCCCATTCCGGCGAGCCGAAGTCGCTTCCGGTCGAGGCCGCCGTCGCGGTCCAGCTGGTTTTCCAGGCGCAGAGTTGACCGGCTGCCCGTAGCGCGCGTAAATCATCGCGCCAGGGAACGCCGCGCTGTTGGGAATCTCCGGCGTCCCGCTGAACCCGTAGATCGTGCTGGGTGGCAGGTGCGTCTGCCCGTATCCGGGCGAGTCCGGCCAACCGGGAGCCCGTTCGGCAGGATCGGCTAGACCTTCGAGCGGTGAAGTAATGCTGTCCGACCTGCAGGGCGAGCCGATAGTAGAGCGGTTCCGGGTACTATGTATGAGACCCTTCGTGTTCCCGTGCCGACCGGAATCGCCTCGGGCCCGACTTGATGCTTGACGAAGTCGCAGTCCTTGCGTCCGCCCGTTCTGCAATCCGGCCGCGCCCAGTCGTGCGTGCCGAGCGCGGTCCAGTTCGCCGGGTTCGACGGCTTCAGCGGCACCGGGTTCAGGAATGCCTGCGTGAACGGTTCGAGGATGAGCGGGCTGGTCGGGAAGACCTCGGTGTAGAGCGGCCCGCCGTCCGCGCAGGGGTCCGTTGATCTGCATCGCGTCGGCGCGCCGCAGTCCGGCGGCGCCCGCCCGCAGCGCCTGAGGCCCCGCAATCAGCAGGCCGCTGCCGAGTTTCAGCAGGTCCCGCCGATTCATGTGTGATCGGATGTCGTTTATCCATGATGGCTCTCCTTGCACGTAAAAAGGCCTGGTGACGGAACCTACTGCGCGAACGGACTCAGATTCAGGAAACGCGGGAGCGGCGCACCGCCCGCGGCGCCGGTGGCCGGAAGCTCGAACGGTTGTCGATGCCCGGCGTGCTGTCGCCGTTCGGAATGAACAACTGCGGATGATCGAACGGCGCCTGCTGCAGCCGCACGCGCTCGTCGGTCAGCGCGAGGAGGAAGGCAACGACCGCGCGGCGCTGGGCCGCCGTGAGCCCGAGCGGCTTGATCAGCGGCGCGAGCGTGGGATTGGACGGGAAGTCAGACCCGTCGTCGTAGAACTCGACGACCTGCATCAAGCTCGCTTTGCCGCCGTTGTGGAAGTACGGACCGGTCAACTCGACGTTGCGCAGGCTCGGCGTCTTGTACGAGCCCGTCCACGAACACGTTTTCTGTTTTGCTCACGGGACCCGACAGCAGCGGAAACCCCGTCGAGTTGGTCACGGCGACCGCGCCGCACTGGAGTGCGTTGCCGGGCACCTTCACCCACGTGGCGTTCTGGAGCTGCAGCAGCTTGATGATCGAGAGCGGTTTGTTGAACGGATCGTTGGCGCCGACCCCGAGATTGTCGGACGTCGGGCGAACGCCGACGTTGTAGTAACCGGCGTCGTAGGTGCCGACGCCAACCGGTTGCTGACCCGACGGCGTCCCCGCGGTCATCGTGTAATCCGAGGTATTGAGCGTCACCGACGTGGTGCCAGGCGACACGGGCGGAAGCTGCAGGAACATCCGCTCCATGCGTTGATCGAAGCCGGCGTTGACGAAGTGGATGTCACCAGCTTCCGCGCCCGCCGTCAGATTGCGCATTGACGCGCTGGTCAGCTCAGCGCTGACGTGGCACGCTGCGCAGCCGAGGCCGTTCGGCGCGAGCGCGGGCACCGGCGGCAGTTCGAACAGGCGCCAGGCCCTGCAGGATCTCGTCGCGCGTGAGCCCGGGCATGTCGCCCTGCAACTGCGAGACGATCGGATCGAGCACCGTGGGATCGGGCACGCCGCCGACTACCGAACGATAGCGAAGGTAGCTGATCGATCGGCGTCCGGTCCGAGACCAGCGTCGCCTCGTAGAGCATCACCGAGATGCCCCAGAACAACGACATGTTCGCCGCCGTCATCGAGTAACGACTTGCCATTCGCCAGGCGCAGCGACTTGGTCGTGTTCCACCACTTCGGCTTGAACGCCTGCTGGATCATCGACTGGTAGGTGACGCTGAGTCCCTTGCCAGAGGGGTCCGCATACGCGCCGAGCACGCTGTCGGACGGCGACACCGCCTGCAGGCGCAGCGCCTTGACGCCGAGCAGCTTCTGGCCGACGTCGGGGAACGTGCGGCCGTCGGCTGACATCTCGACCGAGTTGAGGACCGGTCCAACCGCCTGCGACGCGAGGCTCGCGTTGTTGATCGTGATGTCAATCTGCGTCGGTCCGAGCACGCCGACGAACCACACGCGCGCGGTCGTGTCGCGCGTGCCGAACGGGTTGACGCCGTTGAATTCGGCCTGCGCACGTCCGTCGAAGAAGTTGCGGTGGTTGAAGACCGCGTTGATGACGCCCGGCGCGTTGCGGCCCGTCACCTGACGCACGTTCTTGCCGCCGACGCTGAACACGCCATCGGCGACCGCGGTGGTCGACTCAGCGCCGGTCTTGCTGTTGATGCCGCCGAACGTCGCCTTCCGCACGCCCTGCGATCCCGTGATGTTGTCGAGATCGCTGATGTCGGCAAGCGTGAAGGGATACGCGCCCGCCCACGCGTCCTGGTTCGGGACCAAGCCGTCCCACTGGCCGTTGTGGCCAGGGGCGAACTGATTGCGGGTCCGGCCGTCCTGACCGGCCTGGAAGTGACACGTGGCGCACGCGGTCTTGTTGTCGCTGCCCACCTGCACGTCCCAGAAGAGAGCCTTGCCCAGGCGGATGGCGGCATCGAGGTTCGCGACATAGTCCACGAGATCGCCGCGCAGCTGGCGCGCGCCGGTGACCGGGTCCTTTGGAATCACCGGGTTGGGCACGGTGTCGAGGCTCGCCAGCAGGACCGGCGGCAGGACTTCCTCGCCGAATCCAGTGACGCAGGTGTACGTTTGTGTCTGGGACTGCGCCTGCATCCACACGGCGCCGCCCAGGGTGATCATCGAAAGGATGATGAGCGTGTTTCGAAGCTTCCTCGCCATGGGGTGGCCCCTCCTGTGGGCGCGAAGAGATGAGCGCAAGATACGAAACGCCGGGAAACCACGTCAGTCGGTGAATCCCGACAACAGTCGGGAAACTTTGGGGGGCCTGCTGGTAGGGAATTCCGGTGATCATCCGGCAAAAAAACGATGAGGCTGCCAGGCGACGCTCGGTCGCCTGGCAGCCTCATCTCTCGCCGTCCCGGTCTTCGACCAGCCGCGACGCGCTCAGGGCCACCTCAGCCCTTGCACTGGTCGCCGGTGAAACGCTCGATCGCGACCTGAGTGTTGCCGAGGGCGTCGATCTTCAGGCGGAGGTATTCCCTGACGACCCAGTTGTCGGTGGGACCGTCGCCTTTGAGCGACAGCTTGTCGCTGAAGCTCGAATCGAACACTTCGCCGACGGTAACGGCCTTGATGCTGAAGTTCGTGCTTTCCGAGAACACGTAACCGCCCAAGGACGTCTGCCCGAGTCCGGTTCCCTTCGTGACCACGCTGACAGACGTGCTCGTCGTGCCGTCCTTGTTCACCTTTTCGGCGAGAGTGGTGGTGGCGCTACCGGAGAGGTCCACTAATTCGCCGGTGCAAGGATCGAGTAAGGTCACGTTAAATGGCGAGATGAACGTAGAATTCTGGGCGGCAGCCGTCTGCGGGGTTCCAAGCAGAATGGCGCAGCACAGAACGGCGAGGGTGACGAAGCTGATTTTCATTCGAGTCATGACTGTCCTCCGGGTTGTGTCGCGATACCGGGCGGCGATAACTGTTGACAACCGCCTCGTTGACGAGATGAACGGAAGATAACTGCCGCGGCGTCGAATGGTTAGTCGGTGAGTTTCGATATCGGGAGGGAAAGTTTCCGGCAGGCGTGGGGGGAAAACCCCGGTGCTCCGAGGATGAACGCCGCAACTGCCCGTCACCCAGAAGATATGTTGCGGGTCATCAGTGCCTTTGCGCGCAGAGGGTGGGCAGATGATCGAGCCGCGAAGGTTGACGCGAGGGACGTGTTTAATGCGTGGTGAAGATGCGGCGAGGCCGAGCGATCGTTTTCCCGCTCGGCCCCGTAATGCGCGGATGCGCGATCAGCGGCGATTACAGTTGGTCACACCCGTAAGCCAGCCACAACTTGTATACGTAATCGCGGATAGAGGGGGTCAGATACGGATAGGCTGAGAATTTTCTCGAAATACGCGCACTTTACCGCCCGCGCGTCGCCTCCGCCGGACTTGCTCTTCGCCTCGACGGTGGCCGCCCCGAGGGTCATGCCCCCCGCGAGCATCGCAGCCATGATCACCGCCCCCATGAATTTGCGTATGTGTCGCATAAAGGCCTCCTCATGCCATTACGGTTCATGTGGCGGTTGACGCCACGAGCGCAACGTATACCGGTGCCGCCCGTGTGCCTCAGTCGGTGTTCTCCGCTTGCGGCCAGGGAATTTCAGGGCGTCGTCGCCCGGAAATTCCGGTATCGCGGCCTGGGCCATGGACCGGAACGACCCGAATCGGAATCGCACCTTGGATATGGCCCCACGGTGAATCACCCCATCCCCTCTTTGACTCGTTTCCCTGTGCAGCTGAAATGTAACGGGACGCGCCGCGAGCCGCACAGTCGGTGAATCCCGGGATTGCGCTGGAAAATTGCGGCGCGCGTGACGGGGAAATTCAGGTGAGAACGGGCGGATGAAACTGGAACTGAAGCGGGAACTTACGGACTCGCTTCGATGGGAGTATATGAAAAGGGATCAGGTCGTGGAGGCCGACACGCCGGAGGTCACTTCAGATCGGTAACGGAAAGAGCGCGCGAACGACGCTACCTTCGTTGGGAAGGTTGAAAATATCCAAGACACCGCCCGCGGCGTCAAGGCGCTTTCGAATCGTGTCCAGTCCAACCGGACTCTCTGCGGAAGCAATCAGTTCGAGGGCGCTCGAACCGCAGCCGTCACCCCGGATTGAGCAGGCCACCGCCTCCTCGCCCTTCGGTCCACCGCGGGCCAGGCGCATCAGCTCGATCGTGATCTTGCGGCTCGCGGTGTGGCGGACCAGGAACCTCACCGCCTGCTGCGCCACGCTGTACAACAGTGTTTCGACGGCGCCCGGACAGCCTGCCGTGAGCGATGAATCGATGAAGACCTCCACGCCGCCATGGCGCCTCCATCCTTCGGCGAGAAGCGTGAGCGCCTCGATGAGACCAATATCCGAGACGGTTGGCCGGTTGGCGTGACGGGTGGCGCTGCGGAGCCGCTCCTCGACCTGATCCAGGTAGCGGCGAACTTCTTCGAGCCGCTCGGTGATTGACGGATCCGCATTCTGGGTCACATCCGCCAGGGTCATGTGCGCGAGCGCGAGGAACTGTCCTGTCTCCGCGTGCAACTCGGTGAGATACCTGGTTGCCCGGTCGCGCCGCTTGCGGCCGCGCCGGGTCTCTCCGCCCGTCAGATTGCTGACGTCCCGCCCGGTGGACATGAAGTGGGTGACGACGCCGGAGTCGTTGCGGATTGGCGTGATGGTCTGGTCGTACGCGAACAGGCTGCCGTCGCGGCGGCGGTCCTTGAAAACGGCGTGGAACGTGCGCCCGGCCAGGATTGTGCTCCACAGCGCTTCGTAGAATGGCTGCTTGTGCGCCCCCGAACGGAACAGGTTCGGCGTGCGGCCGATGAGGTTCCCACGAGTAACGCCGGCAATGGCTTCGAACGCGGCGTTCACGTATTCGATGATGCCATCACGATTCGTGATGAACACGCCCAGTGAGGACTGGTCGGCCGCGCGTGAGATGACCTCTGAGAATCATGACCACCGGCCAGGGACACGTAATAGACAGATTGGTACCGGCCGTGTCAGCCGGCGATCTCCGGTGCCGTGGTTGGGAAAATCCCGGTGGCCGGGGGAAGGAAACCGCTAGGGCTGCACCAGGCCCCGCCGGATGGCGTAGCGAACGAGCCCGGCCGTTTCGTGGATGTCCAGCTTTTCCATGAGATGCGCGCGGTAGGACTCGGCCGTCTTGACGCTGACGTCCAAGCATCTGCCGCGATCTCTTTCGACGTCTTGCCTTCGGCGACCAGCTGCAGCACCTGGCGTTCGCGCGGCGCCAGTGGGTCGTCGGGCGCCTGCGTGCCCGGAAAGATAGCCGTCGACAACGACTCGCGAGACGGCGGCGCTGAGGAAGACGCTGACCGCGCAGGACGTCGCGGATCGCGCGCACCAGATCCTCGGCGGCCTGGGTCTTCAGCAGGTACGCCCGAATGCCGGCGCGCAGCGCCCGCGGCCACGTGGTGCTCCTCGGTGTGCATCGTCAGCAGCACGATGGCCTTCGTGGTCGCCGGCCTGCAGGATCTGCCGCCCGGCGTCGAGCCCATTGAGCGTCGGCATCATCAGGTCGAGCACGGCGACATCCGGCTTGAGCTTCTGGGCGAGGGGACCGCTTCGTGGCCGTCGGTCGCCTCGCCGACCACCTCGAAGCCCGCGCGCTCGAGCAGCGCCCGGAGTCCTTGTCGCACGATGCAGGTGATCGTCGGCGAGCAGGATGCGCAGTGCCATCTCAGGTCTCCAAAGGAATAGTGGCCCGCAGCTCGGTCCCTTGACCGGGGGCTGAAATGATCGCGAGCGTGCCGCCGACGGCCTCGAGCCGATCCTGGATCGACGCGAAGTCCCAGATCCGCCGTCGCCACGGGATCCCAGCGTCGTCATGACATCGAAGCCGTTCCCGTCGTCGCGGACCGAGCACAGAATGGCGTCGCGCTCGGTCGAGAGCGCGATCCAACCGGCCGTCGGGCGGGCGTGTCGCCCCATGTTCGTCAGCCCCTCCTGAACGAACCGGTACAAGACAGGTCTCGAGGGCTCGCGGATACCGTTGGGCGAGGGACGTTTGCACGGTGACCGGGATCTCCGTGCGCCGCGTAAACGCGCCGGCAATGAAGCGCACGGCCTCACTCAGTCCGAGGTCCTCGACGACGCGGGGATGAATTTCGTGCGACAGGCGTCGGAGCTGCTCTTCTACCTGGTCGAGCGTGCGGCGGACTTCCTTGAGACGCTCGCGGACAGGTTGATCGACCTCACGAGAGACGTCGGCGAGCAGCAAATGTGCGGCGGTCAGGAACTGTCCCGCCTCGTCGTGTAAGACCCCGGCAATGCGCGCGGCCTCGTCTTCGAGCTGCTGATTCAGACGCTTCAGCGCTTCCTGCGTACGTCGGCGCTGCGTGATGTCGCGGCCGGTCGAGACAAAATGGGTGATCGCGCCGGTTTGGTCCCGCACCGGCGTAACGGTCTGGTCTTCGTCGTAGAGCCTGCCGTCCTTCGTCTTGTTGGTGACAATCACCCGCACGACCTCACCACGGAGCATGGCAGCCCAGAAATTCTGGTAGAACGCGAAGCGGCTGGTGGCCGGAGTTCAGAAGACGCGGCGTCCGACCGATGGCTTCCGCCCGCGAGTAACCGGTCATCAGCTCGAACGCGGGATTCACGTATTCGATGACGCCGTTACGATCGGTCATCATCACGCTGTCGGCCGTCTGCTCGATCGCACTGGACAGCTTTTCGAGCGCCTGGGCCAGGCGTTTGCGATCCGCCGCTTCGGTGGCAAGAGCGCCGCTCGTCGCCCGCTGCTCGGTGACGTCGCGGTACTTGCAAACAATGGCGCCGATGTCGTCGTCGTCGAGCAGGTTGGTCGTCTCCGCTTGAATCCACGTCGACGCGCCGCCCGGCGAGAGGGTGCGAAACGCCGAGGAAACGAACCCGCGCGGCGTCTCGGTCAGCTCGACGAGCTTTGCGTGCGCTTCGCAGCGATCGTCCGGGTGGACGAACTCGATGCATGGACGGCCGACGATTTCGTCGAGTGGACATCCGAGCAGCCGCGTCGTCGAAGGGCTCGCATACACCACGTTCAGATCGCGATTGAGAAGGACAATGCCGTCGGAGCTGGTTTCGACGAGTACACGAAACCTGCGTGCCTCGCGCGAGACCGCGTCGCCGCGTTCCACCTTGATTGCGTCAAGCGGGTTGTCCACGCGGATCCCGACCTTCGCGGCGACTTGCGTCAACTGGGCGGGGAACGAACGGTCGCCGGCGTTCGCAGCCGCCGCGGCCCTGTGCCTGCCGCGAAGGGGCGTGTCTGACAGAGACATCCAGAGGCCCGAACTACGCGGTATACAAACTTTTTACCTGATAGGGTGTGCAGATTCTACGGCGAGTCGTCGCCTGCGTCAAAGGTCGCTAAAGAGCAGACTTTCGACTCGTGCCCAGGACGGGCGGATGGCGGAAAAGGAACGGACGACGGAAGCTCCGTCGTCCGTTCCGATGATCTACTTGAGAGCAATGTTCGCCGTCGCCAATCCGAGCAGCGGCGAGCTCACTCGAATCCGTGTCGGCGCCGTCGAGAATAGAGCGCTGCCGCCCGACGCATTGCGGATGTCGGTGGCCTGCACTCTCAGGTCCAGCGCCCATGCGCCGGTCGCATCGACGACCGCGGTTCCAATCACCGTTCCCTGCAACAGCGTGCCGTTCAGGAGCCGTCCGTTGTCGTAGGCGATAGTGAGCGTTTGGCCGGCAAGGACGGTGTCGGTTCCGCTGACCCGCCACCGCAGGGTCGAGCGCACGAAGTCGGCGCGCGCGATGGTAATACCCTCCGCCGCCGCGATATTGATCGTTACCGTCACCGGGTTCGACTGTGCCCCCGCTTTGTCGACGGCGCTATAAGTGAACGAGTAACTGCGCGAGATCGCTGCAGTGAACGTGATGATCCCACCGGCACCGACCACCGCGGTCGCGCCGACTGGCGGCGTCACGATGACCGCGGTCGAGAGATCGGCCTGGCCGTCGACATCCGTGTCGTTGGCCAGGACGTTAATGGCCAGCGCGAGGTTGGGCACTCCAGAGGCGGTGTCCGCGACCGCCACCGGTGGATCGTTCACCGGCGTGATGTTGATGGTCACGTAGGCTTGCGCCGAGACGGCGCCGTTCACGCTGACGGTGTACCCGATTCCGTCGACGCCGTTGAGGTTGGGACTCGGCGTGTAGGAAATCGTTCCATCGGCCGCAACCGCGGCGGTGCCGAGACGGGGCGCCCCGACGATCGTCACGACGACAGTCGGAGGACCGAATACGATTGGTGAGCCATTCAGTGTGTCGTTGGCCAAAACTGGAATCGACACAATCGGCGAATCCTCCGGAAGTGTGATGCTGTCGCTCCCGGCGACTGGGATTCCACCGCCGCTCGTTGAGCCAACACCAGTGGTGACCAGCAGATCGGTCATGCCACCGTTCGCCGATTTCACCGTCACCCTCGACGGGGGCGCCGAGCGCGGCGTCTTCAGGAGTTGGCCGCTCACGAGATCGCCCAGGCCGACCGCGGTCAGGACGGGTAGACCCGCTTGATCGCTGGAGACCGCTTTCACCGACAGCGAGCCGCCGCCCGCCGGATCAAACAGCGCTTCGGAGATGGTTACCTCGTCGGTGACGCTGCCGTCATAGAAAGTGGGAACCACCTGACCCGTTGGATCTCTCGCGGTGTAGTCCTCGACGCACACACCCGACGGAGGTGCGGTGGTGATTTGTATCTGTCCCCAGTAATCGCTGTCGGTGTTCGTCATCTGCACCAGGGTTGCTCCGGCAGGCTCGCCAAGCGCGCCGCCGGCACCGGCGACGCACGGCGCAGTGTAGTAGCCGAGCACGGGCGTGACCGCCGCGGGCTTCGGGCTCGCGGGCAGCCGCGACTGGGACGTCGGAAACGCCGTGGCGAACACGTCCAGTTTCGTACCGGCAGCCGTCCTCGCGTAGGTCGCTCGATTCACACTGACTTTGCCCGGGATCGTCCCGGTGAAATAACGTCCCTGCAGCGTGAAGTCGCTCGTCTCGATCGTCCAGCCGCCGGGGCCCACGATACGAAAGTAGTTCTGAGCTGTGCCAGTCGCGTCGAGGACCGGGCTTCCGGTGGCCGGACCGAGGCGCGCGGGATCCGCGACATACAGTTTTCCCGGAACGGGTCCTGCAATCGGGGGCAGTTCAGCGCCGCCCGGTAGCGTCGACGCGGCGAGGAAAGGACCGAACCCGTTCAGAGCGCACGTGAAGTTCCCGGGGCACGCGATCCCGACGTCCTCGGTGTAGAAGAGCCTTTGTCCAGCCACCAGGTTTGGAAACACCTTCACGCCGTACGGGTGGTACACGGTGTAGGTGCCGCTGAAGGGAAGGCTTTTGATGTTGACCCGTATGCGGGTGAAGGTGATCTGGTCGCCCGGCACGACGGCGCCGTTGACGAACGCGCCTTCGAGCGCGAGTGTCAGGAGAGCCTTGGACGTGACCCCACCGGCGGAGTAGTTGATGCTGGCGCCCGCTGACCAGTAGAAGTGCTCGTCGAAAAACTGTGTCGGGAAGACTTCAGGTGCAACCGTGTCGGCTGGCAGCAGGAGGCACCAGCCGCCGTCGAGCTCCGCCTGATTGAGCGGCGTGCAGAATTCAGTCGCCACCCCGGTAGTGTCCTGATACCAATCGGGGTAGCCGTGGACCGGGTTGGTCGGTCCGACGCGTTCGAGTTGTGCGAGGGCCGGCACCGCACCACCGAACATCAAGAGCACGATTAGAACGCCAATGCGATTGAGCGGCGTCTTATGAAGCAACATGTCCCACCTCTTCCTGCATCCTCGCGTCAGCCGAACCGCGGGAATGAAAGTGACGAATCGAGTGCGAGATCAAAAGTAGGAGGAGTCAGGCATCGTCACCATCGGGTGATGTCCCACTTGCGGTGGGGGAAAGTTACCGTTAGTCCCGCGCGGAAAACCCGGTCAGGTTGATGACGTTGAGGAGGGCGATGCGATCAGAAGCACACGGATCGGGATCCGTGTGCTCCCGGATGATGAGCGCCGCGGTGTCGTTTAATGTTGCCGTGTCTCCAGAGGGCGGGGCGATCAGCGATTTTCGCGGTTGTACGCGGGTCGTGTGGCGATACCGCAATCTCCACATTCGACGCCGGCCCGCGTGCGCGGATCTCCGTCAGGGAGGTAGCTGTCCTAGACAATCGAAGGGTTCGAAGGAAGAGCGAAGGAATCGAAGGAGAGCCAAATCTTATCGAAGGAGAAACCCAACCCTAATCCCAAGGAAGAAACCGAAATCGACCAATCGAAGGAGAACCATCCCAATCGAAGGAGAACCAATGTGGGTTTGGTTCCTTCGATTGAAGTATGTTTGGCTCCTTCGACTCCTTCGCTTCCCTTCGATTCCTTCGATTGTCGGAAACTCGGCAGCCCGGCCGTTCGCAGACCTCGACCGATGCGGCTAGAACCCCGTGATCAAAGCCATCCGGAACGTGCGCGGGAATCCCGGTGAGATATTCGTATTGCTGTCCGCGTTCAGGACGTAGGTGCGGTCGAACAGATTCTCGACGTTCGCCTGAAGGCGCAAACCTTTACGAAGCGTGAAGTATGCCGCCGCATCGGCGCGCGTATACGCAGGCAAGGTCACGGTGTTGTCGATGGCCGCGAACATGTCCGACCGGCGCGTGACGCCGACGCCGACCCCAACCTTCGGATGAATGCTGTAGTTGTTCCACAGCGAGAACGTGTGGTGGGGAACCTGGCCCACCTGTGCGCCCGAGCGCGCCGCCGCAGTGGCGCTGGTTACGAACGCATCCTGGTAGGCGTATCCGCCGGCGATGGTCCACTGTGGCGTCACCCGGCCGTTCAGACCCAGCTCGAATCCATTCGTCCGCTGACTTCCGGTCTGTACGATGCGCGTCGGATCGTTGGGATCAATCGAGCGCGTGTTGGTACGATCGAGCCGGTAGACCGCACCGGTCACCGACAAGCCGGCCAGCGCATCCCATTTGAGACCCACTTCGTAGTTATCGAACTTTTCAGGCTTCACCTGCTGGGTGATCGCCGTCAGCGACGAGAACTGGTCGCCAGAACTGGGTAGATACGAGACGCTGTAGCTGCCGTACACCGAGAGCGGCATCAACGGCTTGAACACGACGCCGGCCCGGGGTGACACGAGATTGTCGACGCGATCCAGCGTATCGCCGTTGCGATTGTTGTGGTATTGCAGGTCGAAGCGATCGAAACGAACGCCCCCGATCACCTGCACGTGGCGCGACAGCTCCACCAGGTCCTGCGCGTATGCGGCGGCAACGTTGGTGACGAGGTGATTGTCGGCGTCAGTGGCGTTCTGCCGGAACGTGACCGGGGTCGTCGTTGTCGGACTGTCGAACGGCACCAGGATCGACGACGATTCGTTGTTGAAGAATCCCGAGTTGCGGAAGTTGTCGGTGACCTGATGCCCGAATTCGGCGCCTGCCAGCAGGGTGTGCCGCAGCGCGCCGGTGGCAAGGAGATAGGTGGCGTCGGTCTGGTTGAAGACATTCACCCGGTCGGTGGCGTTGTTGTAAGCGGTCAAGGCGACCTGCGTTCCGTCCAGGGATGCCGCGCCGGGAACATAGTTCTGGTAGGCGCGATCGTAGCCACCGACGAGCGTCCGATTGCGCAGATTGACCTCACCGATCCGCCGCTCCAGCGTTGCCGAGGCGAGATGGACATCGGCCCGGACGTGACTGTCGGAAGGATTGCCGTAGTAGGTCGAGATCGGCACATCGGCAGGCTTTCCCTGATACGACGTGATGCCGCGATCCGCGACCCGCGTGTCGTGCAGATATTCGTAGCCGATGGTGATCTTGGTACGGCTGTCGGGAACGAAGGTCAACGTCGGGTTGATGCCGACGCGCTGCAGGTCCACGAACTGACGAAAGCTGTCCGAGTCTTCGAACATCCCATTCAGCCGGATGGCCACCGAGCCTGAAAGCGGCTGATCCACATCGGCCGTGACCCGCCTGTTGCCATACTCGCCGCCCTGCACCGTGAATTCCCGAAGCGGCTGGAACATCGGCTGCTTGATCACCCGGTTGATCACGCCGCCCCCGCCGCCGCGTCCGAACATCATCGCGTTGGGCCCCTTGAGCGCCTCGAACCGATCGAGGTTGTAGAGGTCCCGGTAGTACTGCACGTCGTCGCGCACGCCGTCGACGAAGAAATCCGCCGATGAACTGTTGCCGCGAATCACCACCTGATCGCGATTGTTCTCCCCCTGGTGGTAGGTGATCCCGGGGACGTAACGCACGACGTCGCCGACGTTCATCATCAATTGATCTTTGATGAGTTCCTTCGACACGACGCTGATCGATTGGGGCACGTCGCGAAGCGGCGTCGGTATCTTGGTGGCGCTACTGACGATTGTCGTGCCGTAGTCCGCCTGGGCGCTGACGCTGACACTCTCCTCGACACCGGCGACCTGAAGAACGAACTCGCGCCGTTCGCCGGGATCGCCAACCGCGTTGATTCGATGTGTCACCTCGACGAAACCGGCGGCGGAGATCTTGATCGTGTACCCGTCGGATTCGAGCAGCAGGGTGAAGTTGCCCCCCGAATCGCTGACCGTCGAAGCGGTTGGCCCTTGATGATCGGGCACGGCCGTGACCCGGGCGCCGGGAAGAGGACTCCGGCTCGAATCGAGAACCTTCCCGTTCAGCGTGAATCGCACTTCGTCAGCGTGCGCGCCCCGCAGGGGACAGAAGAGGAACGAGACGAGGAGAGTCAACAACAGCCGACGCATGAGCGCTACTCCGTGACCCGGTTGCGCCGACTTCGTCTCGTCCGTAAAATGACAAACGTCGGACTGGTCAAGCGCAAGAGCGGTTGATAAGGTCTGCCCAGACCGGGTTCGATGGCCCGCCGGTGTTGCCGCACCAGGCGGGCATTTTCATCTTGGCCGGGCCAGCCAGCGTAGGCCAATCCAGCCAAAACCTTCCGTAGGATAAATCCGACCAAATTGGTCGGTCAAGACCTGAGTTGTAATTTTCTTGTCATCCTGACCGGAAAAGCCGCGCCGTTGGTGACCTTCCTTGCGATTCCGCCGCGCATGCGAGGCGGTGATCCTCTACAGGATTCCTCGAGGCCCGACAACCGCCAGCGATTAGCCGCCGACGCACATTCAGTTGGCGCGCCGCGCACGAAAGGTTGCTCGTGATCGCTTGGCGCCGGTTTGGCAGATGACCAAGATCGTCTCGTCCGTTGGAACTGATTGGTGTTCGAGGCGACGCAGGCGAAAGCGTGAAAGTCGCCGGACACGAAAAGGAATATATCGAGCCGGTGCATCGAAATAGATCACTGCGGTGAAAGTCATTCTGCAATCGCGTACTGCGCACCAGCATCCCGGCTAGGACCTTGGTACCTGTTCATTGCTTGCGGGAGACAGAATTCCACCGCAGCGCGGACTAATGCCTCATTCCCCCTCGCGAGTTCGGGCGAAAGGATTGCAGTTCCGTGGGTCATGTCTACTCGCGCGTACACGACCTCAGCGACGGCATCGAGTTCTCGAATGGCGAGACTTCTCGTCATCGGACTTGCGCTGTCGGTTGCGACCTTCGCCACCCGACTGCCGGTCA
Organism: uncultured Acidobacteriota bacterium; assembly: GCA_963755695.1. Classification (GTDB taxonomy): domain Bacteria; phylum Acidobacteriota; class Vicinamibacteria; order Vicinamibacterales; family 2-12-FULL-66-21; genus QHWT01. Next base: position 811,604 of record CAVWLB010000001.1, read on the forward strand.
TCTCGGCATCGGACCCGGCGCGCACGGCTGGTGCTGAAGCAGGTGTCGCAGCTCTTTCGTCTCGACCCGGAACGCCTGCGGCAGCGACGCCCGCGTCGAGAGCCGGCAAAGCCGCTCTCGGTGCGCAGGCAATCAGTCGCCTGCCCGTATCCATTGGCGATCAGATCGCCGGGACGTTCGACGACGCGACCGGGCATTCGGCGCAATCGCATCTCGTGTACGCGGCGAATTCGCGCGTCTGGTGGCTGTTCACCCTGACATCCACCGCGGATTCGGAAGGCGGAGCGAACCACTTCGTCAAGTCGTTCCGTTCGTCGGGTCCGGACCTCGCCACCGCCACGTGGACGCCCGGTGCGAGACAGTCCGGCAGTGCCGGCCGGCTCACCGAACCAGAGCCTCGGCGGCGGCCGATCGCTTGGTATTGCATATCTGAACAACAGTCCGGTCGACGTCATTCATGCCGACATCAGCATGGCGTTCGACGGCCAGGACGGCCGCACCGGGCACATCCGCGCGGTGGTGACCGGCACGTCGATCACCTGGGCGTCCTGGAATTTCTTCGACGAGGGTGCAGCCACCTGGACGCTGCCCCGCGCCAACACCATCGGCGTGTCCACCGGAAAGTTCATCCACACCGGCGGTCCGATCCTCCAGCAGGAAGTGGACGCGAACGCGCGCAAGTCCAATAACGCCGATACCGGCAGTTCCTGGACGAGCGGGTTTTCGCTTCCAGCGGTGATCGACGGATCGATGCTGAATCAGGACAACGCCCTGGCCTTTGCGCCGCTGGCGAACAACGTGATGCTCGCCGTGTACGACAACGGCCAGAACGTCGAGCCGAACCAGACGAATCTTCGCTACAAACGTTCCAACGCCAATGGTGTGTGGCCCGGCATCACGGTCGGATCGCAGCTGGGGGGCGACGGCAACGTCTTCGCGACCAACGCGGTCATCAATCAGAACGACTGGGCGCTGGTCCCGGTCAGCACCAGCCAGATCTTCGTGTTCCGACGCAAGGCGAACGGGACCGGGGTCGACGCGGCGTCGTACAACGTCGCCAGCCAACAACTGGTCGTCGATGTCGCCGGCGCCGCCGGCGTTTGGCGTGGGCCAGTCGTTCAAGTCCGGCGCTGGGCTGTTTGGCACAACGGACGGAACCAGCGTCTGGCTCTGCGCGATCAACACCGACGTGGCGAATTCAGTCCTGTGTACGACGGTTCGACGGTACCGCCTGGACGCCATGGTCGACGGTTGCCGGCACCGAGATCGGCATCCAGAACCGCAACTACATTTCCGGCTCTCCCGTGGTTGGCAACAACCAGATCGGCTTGATTTGGACCGAAGGCAAGTCGCTCTACGACGTCATGGTGTACTCGTTTGCCGCGTCTCCCGACGTCAAGGCGCCGGCGGTCTCGATGACGACGCCATTGGACGGCGCCACCGTAAGCGGCACGATTCCGGTTTCGGCCGGCGCATCCGACAACGCTGGTGTTGCCGGCGTGCAGTTCCGCCTCGATGGCGCGGACCTTGGCGCGGAGGTCACGGCCGCTCCATACACGACGCAGTGGAATACGGCGACCGCTGCCAATGGCGCGCACGTCCTCACAGCGATCGCGCGTGACGAGGCCGGCAATACCGCCACGGCGGCAGAAGTTTCGGTGACCGTCGCGAATATCCAGACGCCGATCATCACCTGGCCGACGCCGCAGAAGATTGGCCGCGGGAACACCACTCGGTCCAACACAATTGAATGCGCGGGCGAATACGACAGGCACGTTCGCGTATACGCCGCCGGCTGGCACCGTGCTGCCCATTGGCCCGGGCCAGGTTCTCTCGGTGCTGTTCACGCCAACTGACCCGGCGTCGTTCACGACCGCGACCGCAAGCGTCAGGATCGATGTCGTCAACCTGGTTCCCGACGTCGTCGGTCTGACGCGGACCGCGGCCACCACCTCAATAGTGGCCGCCGGGCTGGCGCTCGGGACGGTCACGCAGGCATCGAGTGCGACCGTACCATCTGGTTCCGTGATCAGCCAGAGTCCCACGGCCGGCACCCAGGTCGCGGCGAACTCGGCCGTGAATCTCGTCGTGTCGTCCGGACCACCTCAGATTTCGGTGCCCACCGTCGTCGGTCTGACCCAGGTGGCGGCCACGGCAGCGATCACCAATGCGGGCTTCGTCCTCGGCGCCGTCACCACGGCAACGAGCGCGACGGTCCCGTCTGGATCGGTCATCAGTCAGACGCCGTCGGCAGGTTCGCAGGCGGCGACTGGCAGTGCCGTCGCGATCGTGGTGTCGTCTGGTCCGCCTCAGGTCTCCGTTCCGGCTGTCGTCGGTCTCACACAGGCAGCGGCAACGACGGCGATCACGAATGCCGGGCTGACTGTCGGCGCCGTGACCACGGCGTCGAGCGCGACGGTTCCGGCAGGCTCCGTCACCAGTCAGACGCCGGCGGCAAATACCCAGGTGGCCAGCGGGAGTGCGGTTGCGCTCGTCGTGTCGTCAGGCCCGCCGCAGGTGCAGGTGCCAAATGTCGTGGGTCTGACCCAGACCGCGGCGACCGGCGCGATTACCAGCGCCGGCCTCAAGCTCGGCGCGGTGACAACCGCGTCGAGCACAACGGTGCCGTCCGGATCGGTGATCAGTCAGACGCCCGTGGCCGGCACGCAGGTCACGAGCGGCAGCACCGTCGCGCTTCGTCGTTTCATCCGGTCCGCCGCAGGTCGCGGTGCCGAGCGTCGTTGGTCTCACGCAGGCCGCTGCGACAACCGCGATCACCAGCGCAGGGCTGACGGTGGGTGCGGTCACGACCGCCTCGAGCACGACGGTTCCGTCCGGATCGGTAATCAGTCAGACGCCCGTGGCCGGCACGCAGGTCACGAGTGGCAGTGCCGTCGCCCTGGTTGTTTCATCGGGTCCGCCGCAGGTCGCGGTACCGAACGTCGTCGGCCTCACGCAAACAGCCGCGGGTAGCGCGATCACCAGCGCCGGGCTGACGGTGGGAGCCGTCACGACGGCGCCGAGCACGACGGTGCCGTCCGGATCAGTCATTAGTCAAACGCCTGCGCCCGGGACGCAGGTCACGAGCGGCAGCGCCGTTGCGCTCGTTGTTTCATCGGGTCTGCCACAAGTCGCGGTGCCGAGCGTCGTTGGTCTCACCCAGGCCGCTGCGACCACCGCGATCACGAATGCAGGCCTGACCCTTGGTGCGGTCACTACGGCGTCGAGTACGACGGTGCCGTCTGGGTCGGTGATCAGTCAAACGCCAGCGGCCGGGACGCAGGTCACGAGCGGCAGTACCGTGGCACTCGTTGTTTCATCGGGTCTGCCACAAGTCGCGGTGCCGAGCGTCGTTGGTCTCACCCAGGCCGCTGCGACAACCGCGATCACGAATGCGGGCCTGACCCTTGGTGCGCTCACTACGGCGTCGAGTACAACGGTGCCGTCTGGGTCGGTGATCAGTCAAACGCCAGCGGCCGGGACGCAGGTCACCAGCGGCAGTACCGTGGCACTCGTTGTTTCATCGGGTCTGCCACAAGTCGCGGTGCCGAGCGTCGTTGGTCTCACCCAGGCCGCTGCGACAACCGCGATCACGAATGCGGGCCTGACCCTTGGTGCGGTCACTACGGCGTCGAGCACGACGGTGCCGTCGGGATCGGTGATTGGTCAAACGCCGTCAGCAGGGACGCAGGTCGCGAGCGGCAGCGCCGTCGCGCTTGTCGTTTCTTCCGGCCCGGCACAGGTCACCGTGCCGAACGTCGTTGGTCTTGCGCAGGCGGCGGCGACCAATTCGATACTGAGCGCAGGCCTCACGTTGAATTCCGTGACAACGACGCCGAGCGCGATCGTTGCAGCCGGACTGGTCATCAGTCAAACACCGGTTGCGGGAGCCCAGGTTCCGGCCACGACCTCGGTCAATCTGGTCATCTCGTCCGGCCCGCCGCTCGTGTCTGTTCCGAACGTCGTCGGCCTGACGCAAGCGGCCGCTTCAACTGCCATCACCAACGCGGGCCTCACTGTCGGAGCGATAACCACCGCGTCGAGCACCATCGTTCCGGCCGGAGCCGTCATCGAACAGAGCCCGGTGGCGACTACGCCGGTTGTCGCTGGCAGCGCCCTGGCACTGCTCGTCTCTTCAGGGCCGCCGGCGCCCGCGGCGCTCACGATTGACAACACGATCTCCGTTGATGGATCCGGCACGCTGACGACCCCGCCGTTCAGCACCAAGGCGGGTGATGAGATGCTCCTGCTCTTCGCCACTTCGATGGGGCCGACCTCCTTGTCGTTGAAGCAGTCGCTGGCGATTTCCGGGGCCGGACTCGACTGGACGCTCGTCAATCGCGTCAATTCACAGTTCGGCACTGCGGAAGTCTGGAGGGCGTACGCGTCGGCGCCACTGGTGAATGCCACCGTCACCTCGGTGCAGAGCCTTACGGTCGCGGGCGGCTTCCATCAATCCTTGACGCTCATCGCGTTCCAGGGCGCCGGCGGCACGGGGGCCATCGGAGCCGCCAGTGCGATGTTCGGGGCGACAATCGGATCGCTCACGACGACTCGGCCAGGCTCGTTGGTGTACGGCGTGGCCAATGATTCCGCACGCGCCGCCGCTCGCACGATGGGCCCGAATCAGACGATGGTGCATCAGTGGATCGACACGCTCGGCGCCTCCACGTTCTGGGTTCAGGCGCTCTCCGCGCCAGTCGACGCTGCCGGATCCGTCGCGACGATCAGCGACGTGACGCCGACGAGCGATCGATGGAACCTGGCGACGGTCGAGATCCTGGTCGGGAGCACCGCAGCCAGTCCGACTGTTCCAAACGTGGTTGGCCTCACGCAGACCACGGCCACGACCACGTTGACCGACGCGGGATTCATCGTCGGTGACGTGACGACGGCGTCGAGCACCACGGTGCCGTCCGGCATCGTGCTGAGCCAGACGCCTGCTGCCTTCGCCCGGGCGGCGAGCGGCAGCGCAGTCGCAATCGTCGTGTCATCCGGTCCGGCGAAGGTCGCGGTACCGAGCGTCGTAGGGGTTACGCAGGCGGCGGCCACGACGGCGATCACAAACGCGGGACTTGTCGTCGGAAGCGTGTCGACTGCCTCGAGCACGACCGTGCCGTCCGGCTCCGTCATCAGTCAAACGCCCGCGGCAGCCACGCAGGTTGCGACCGGCAGCTCGGTGTCCTTCGTCGTGTCGACTGGAGCGCCGCAAGTTGCCGTGCCGAACGTCGTCGGCCTCACTCAGGCCGCGGCGGCAACCGCAATCGCGAACTCGGGGCTCGTGGTAGGCGGCATCACGACCGAGCCGAGTACGACGGTGCCGGCCGGGTCGGTTACCAGTCAGACGCCCACGGCGGCCACGCAGGTTTCGACTGGCAGTTCAGTATCGCTGGTCGTGTCTTCCGGCTCGCCGCAGGTCGTCGTGCCAAACCTCGTCGGCCTGACTCAAGCCGGCGCAGCCAGCGCCTTGGCGGGTGTGGGCCTGTCGCTCGGCAGCCTCACGAGCGCCCCGAGCACGACGGTGCCGATCGGATCCGTGATCAGTCAGACGCCAATTGCCGGTGCGACGCTGTTACCCGGCAGCACGGTGGATATCGTGATCTCGGAAGGACAGGCGTCGGGAACGCCGGAGGTCGATATAACGGTGGCGGCCGATGGTGATGGCACCGTGACGACACCAGCATTCAGCACGACCGGAAGCGACGAACTGCTGGTTGCATTCGCGTCATCCGACGGGCCGAGCATTTTCACGAGACAGACCGTGAACATCACGGGCGCCGGACTGGTGTGGACACTGGCGAGACGTGCGAACACCCAGTCTGGTACCGCCGAAGTGTGGACGGCTACGGCGCCTGGTCCGCTGTCGAACGCCGTCGTCACGTCGACGCAGAGCAGCAACGGCTTCCATCAGTCGCTGACCGTGGTTGCTTTTTCGGGCGCGAGCGGCATTGGCGACGTCGCACCGGCCGGCGGCCGCCGAACGACGCCGTCAGTCTCGCTGATCACGACGCAACCGGGATCGCTGGTTTACGGCGTAGGCGTCGATCCGGAGCGACCGTCAGCGCGAACGCTTCCGTCGAACCAGACCATGGTCCATCAGTGGGTTGACAGAGGAGACAATCGAACGTTCTGGGTGCAGGCGTTCGCGAACCCGGTTGCCGACGCCGGTTCTGTCGCCACCGTCAGCTGCACCGGACCGTCCAACGACGACTGGAACATGGTAGCCGTGGAGATCGTGGCACGGTGATTCGCGGTAGGATCCTGGTTTGCCGCCAGGATCCTCCCCCGTTGCCTGAAGCCGATCAGCCAGCCTGACGCCTTACCGCCAGTTTTCGAAGTGGTATCCGGCCGTACGCTTCGGAGATGTAACTGTATCCCGCTCTGAGATCCCACTGGCGTTTGACGCCTCCGATCCCATTAGGTAGGCTCGTACCCGGCCTCTGTTATGCGCCGAGACGCGCTGTTCGCTCGCGTGATCGCGTCGATAGGCGCGGTCATCTTCATCAGTACGATCTACATCAGAGTCCTGACCGTCAATCCGACGACCGTGGCGTTGACCTACGTGGTCACGATTCTCGTGATTGCGACTGGCTGGGGCATCACGGAGGCGACCGCGGCGTCGATTACGGCGGTGGTGTGCCTCAACTTCTTCTTTCTCCCGCCGGTCGGCACGCTGACGATTGCCGATCCAGAGAACTGGGTAGCGCTGTTCGTGTTCCTGGCGACCGCGATTGTTGCGAGCCAGCTGTCCGGCCGTGCCACGCGCCGCAACATCCTCGCGCTCGCGCGACAGCGGGACCTCGAGCGGCTCTACGCGCTCAGTCGATCGATGCTCCTGTCGGACGACCGGGCGTCGGCGGCCGGCAGCATCGCCCGCCGCATTGCCGAGTCCTTCGAGCTGGATGCGGTGGCCCTTTACGATCAGCAGGCAGATCGGGTGTTCTGGGCTGGAGACCGTGAGCTCCCGCAGCTCGAAGACAGGTTTCGTGAGGTCGGGCGGCAGGCAATCTCGCTGCGTGGTGTCGACGGCATGATCGTGACGGCGGTTCGGCTTGGTGGCGCGCCAATCGGCAGCCTTGCGGTTGCCGACATCGGCCTCACCGATACCGTGCTGCAATCGATCGCCAACCTGGCGGCGATTGGGCTGGAGCGCGCCCGGGGACAGCAGGCCGCCGCGCGCGCCGAAGCGGCCCGCCAGAGCGGCGAATTGCGCGCCACGATGATGGATGCACTGGCGCACGAGTTCAAGACGCCGCTGACCTCGATGAAAGCGGCGTCCGACGATCTGCTTTCGGCCGGCCTCCCCGACCGCGAGAGAGAATTGGTGGCGATCGTCGACGAAGGACTGGACCGCCTGCAGGAACTGGTCACTGATGCCGTCCAGATGCTCCGGATCGATTCCGGCAACTTCGCGGTCCACCGCCAGCGCCACGCGGTTGCAGATGTCGTGCAGGCGACGCTCGCGCAGTTTTCAACGCGTCTCGACGGCCATGTCGTGCTGAACCAGGTGCCGCCAACGCTCCTGGTCGATGCCGACCGCGATCTGTTGGCGCTGGCGCTGCGGCAATTGCTGGACAATGCGGTCAAATACTCAGCGCCCGGATCGACGATCCAGGTGAGTGCCTCGAGCAATGGCTCGGTCGAGATTGCCATCGGCAATTCGGGCCAGCCGATTCCGGTGAACGAGCAGGAGCGAATCTTCGAACGCTTTTTCCGTGGAACACATGCCGGACAGGTTGCCGGAACAGGAATGGGGCTGGCGATTGTGCAACAGATCGCTCAGGCTCACGGCGGAACGTTGAGCGTGATGAGCAGCGGAACATTCGGTACTCAATTCACGTTGTCGCTTCCGAAGGAAGGAGCGGCGAGGTGAGCGCCGGCCGGATCCTCGTGGTCGACGACGATCCGCAGATTCGCCGCGTGATGCGGGTCACGCTGACCGGCCAGGGCTATGAAGTCGACGATGCGAAGAACGGGGAGGAGGCGCTCGAAAAACTGCGAGAGCACCGTTTCGATCTGGTGCTGCTCGACATGAACATGCCCGGGATGGGCGGGCTCGAGACATGTCGGATTGATTCGGAGCCAGTCCGACATCGCCATCATCATGCTGACCGTGCGCGACGACGAGTCGGACAAGGTCGGGGCGCTGGACGCCGGTGCCGACGATTACGTGACCAAGCCGTTCAAGCCCTCCGAGCTCTCGGCCAGGATCCGCGCTGCGCTCCGTCGCACGCCGTCGACGCAGGGGCCGGGCGTGGCGCGACTGAAACTCGGCGCCGCCGAGATTGATTTCGATACTCGGCAGGTTGCGATCCGTGGCCAGCGCGTGCGCCTCACGCCCAAGGAATTCGAGCTGCTTCGCTACCTGGCCACCCATCCGAACAAGGTGATCTCACACCGCGAGTTGCTGCAGGCCGTCTGGGGACCGGACTACGGCGATCAAGTCGACTACTTGCGGGTGGTCGTAAATCAGTTGAGAAAGAAGATCGAGGCCAAACCATCCAACCCGGTCTATCTCTTGACCGAACCATGGGTTGGGTATCGGCTCCAGGTTCCGACCGCCGAGAGCACCGCGCGCATAAAATCCTAAGCGCCGTCTTATGACTTCCTAAGGTCGCACCTCCTACAGTGGGTGGTGTCTTGGGACGTCAGGTCGAACACGCCTGCGCTTCCCCCTCATCGTTTCGCGGCTTGCTGACGAGAGGCCAAATGTTGCTCGATCTGTTCTATCTCGCCATCGGCACGGCATTTCTCTATGGATGCTGGTGGTTTGTGAAGGCGTGCGATCGACTCTGAGGAAGCCAGTCATGGATTACATCGTTGCCGGAATCGCAGCCGTGTTCGTGTTCGTTTATCTGATTGTCGCCCTGCTGCGGCCGGAGCGGTTCTGAGGATGACGATGACCGTCATCGGGATCTCCAGATCCTGTTCTTCTTCGGCCTGATCCTCGCCCTGACCCGGCCGGTCGGCCTGTTCATGGCGCGGGTGTTCGAAGGGGAGCGCACGTTCCTGCATCCGGTGCTGCGGCCGCTCGAGCGGCTGATCTACCGGCTCGGCGGCGTTCGCGAGGATGCCGAGCAGCGGTGGACGCAGTACGCCGGCGTCGCTGCTGGCGTTCAGCATCGCAGTTCCTGTTCACGTATCTGCTCCAGCGCCTGCAGGGCTTGCTGCCGCTGAACCCGCAGGGCTTCGGCACGGCTCACGCGCCGGCCGGCGCCACGGCAGTGACGCCGGACCTGGCGTTCAACACCGCCGTCAGCTTCATGACGAACACGAACTGGCAGTGCGTACGGCGGCGAAACGACGATGAGCTATTTCGTGCAGATGGCCGCGCTGGCGGTGCAGAACTTCGTGTCGGCGGCTGCCGGCATCGCGGTGGCGATCGCGCTGATCCGCGGCTTCGCGCGGCACGAGACGAAGACGATCGGCAACTTCTGGGTGGATGTGACGCGCGCGCACGCGTCTACGTCCTGCTGCCGCTCTTCGATCGTCGCGCGCACTGTTCTTCGTCTCGCAGGGCGTGATTCAGAACTTCGAACCCGTACACCGGCGCGACCACGGTCGAAGGCGCGACGCAGACGATCGCGCAGGGCCCGGTGGCGTCGCAGGAAGCGATCAAGAAGCTCGGCACCAACGGCGGCGGCTTCTTCAACGCCAACTCCGCGCATCCGTTCGAGAACCCGACGCCGCTCACCAACCTCGTCCAGATGTTGCTGATCTTCGTGCTCGGCGCCGGGCTGACCTACACGTTCGGCAACATGGTCAGCGACACGCGGCAGGGCTGGGCGCTGTTCGCGGCGATGGCGTGATGTTCCTGATCGGCGTGTTCGTCGCCTATCGGGCCGAGCAGGCCGGCAATCCGATCCTCGCGAAGCTCGGCGTCGAGAGCGCCGCGACCGACGACGCAGCCGGGCGGCAACATGGAAGGCAAGGAGTCCGCTTCGGCATCGCCGCACTCGGCGCTGTTTGCCACGGTGACGACCGACGCCAGCTGCGGCGCCGTCAACAGCATGCACGACAGCTTCACGCCGCTCGGCGGCCTGGTGCCGCTGTTCAACATCAGACCGACGAGGTGATCTTCGGCGGCGTCGGCGCGGGCCTCTACGGCATGCTGCTGTACTGCGATCCTGGCGGTGTTCATCGCCGGCCTGATGGTCGGCCGGACGCCGGAGTACCTCGGCAAGAAGATCGAGCAGAAGGAAGTGAAGATGGCGATGCTCGCGCTGATCTGCCACGGCGCTTCAGCATCCTGGTCTTCACCGCGCATCAGCGTCGGTCGATCCCGTTCGCGAAGGGCAGCTACTGGAATCCCGCCGGGCCCGGCGATCGCCAACCTGAACAACGGCGGCCCGCACGGCTTGAGCCGAAATTCTGTACGCCTACACGAGCGGCACCGGCAACAACGGCAGCGCGTTCGCCGGCATCACGCGCCAACACGCCCTGGTACAACCTGACGCATCGGCCTCGCCATGCTGATCGGCCGCTTCCTGTTCCTCATTCCGCTCGCTGGCCGCTGCCGGCAGCCTCGCGGCCAAGAAGGCGATCCCGATGACCAGCGGCACGTTGCCGACGCACGGGCCGCTGTTCGTCGGCCTGCTGGTCGGCACCGTCGTCATCGTCGGCGCGCTTGACATTCTTCCCGGCGCTGTCGCTGGGTCCGATCGTCGAGCATTTCCTGATGCATCAGGGCAAGGCTGTTCTCGTCTGGTCGCTTCCCGCGTTTGGAGTTAAGTCATGTCTACGTCACCACTGCACCGCCGACGCCGTCCGCCGCACGCTCCGCGCGCCGGCGACGAGCCGACGTCGCTGCTTCCGAAGAAGCTGGCGCGGGCGCGTCCGCTGTTCGATCCGGAGATCGTCGCGCGCGCGCTGCAAGGCATTCGTTCGTGAAGCTGAATCCGGTGACGCTGATGAAGAACCCGGTGATGTTCGTCGTCGAGGTCGGCGCCGCGCTGACGACGCTGTTCCTCGTCCGCGACATCGTCACCGGCGCCGGCGGCGATCGGCTTCGAGCTGCAGATCGCGCTCTGGCTCTGGTTCACGGTGCTGTTCGCCAACTTCGCCGAAGCGATGGCGGAAGCGCGCGGCAAGGCGCAGGCCGAACGCTGCGCAAGACGAAGACCGACACGATCGCGAACCGCGCTGCTGTCCGGCGGACGAGATCGAACAGGTTCCGGCGTCGACGCTGCGCGCCGGCGACGTCGTGATCTGTCGAGGCGGGCGACCTGATTCCCGGCGACGGCGAGGTGATCGAGGGCATCGCCACGGTCGACGAATCGGTGATCACCGGCGAGAGCGCGCCGGTGATCCGCGAGTCGGGCGGCGACCGCAGCGCCGTGACCGGCGGCACCAGGTGCTGTCCGACCAGATCAAGATCAAGATCACCTCGAATCCCGGCGAGACGTTCCTCGATCGCATGATCGCGCTGGTCGAAGGCGCGGAGCGGCAGAAGACGCCGAACGAGATCGCCCTGAACATCCTGATCGCCGGCCTGACGCTCATCTTCCTGCTGGCCGTGGTGACGCTGCTGCCGTTACGCCGCCTACAGCGTGGCCGCAGGCCGGCGCGGGAGCCGTGCCGACGCGTCGCCGTGCTGGTGTCGCTGCTCGTCTGCCTGATTCCGACGACGATCGGCGGCCTGCTCTCGGCGATCGGCATCGCCGGCATGGACCGCGTGATGCAGCACAACGTGCTGGCGATGAGCGGCAAGGCAGTCGAGGCCGCCGGCGACGTCAACACGCTGCTGCTGGACAAGACCGGCACGATCACGCTCGGCAACCGCCAGGCGGTCGAGTTCCTGCCGCGTCGACGGCGTCACCGAAGGCGAGCTGGCCGACGCGGCGCAGCTGTCCAGCCTGGCCGACGAGACGCCGGAAGGCCGCTCGATCGTCGTGCTGGCGAAGGAGAAGTACGGCCTGCGCGGCCGCGAGGTCGCGGCACACGACGCGCAACTTCATTCCGTTCTCGGCCTACACGCGCATGAGCGGCGTCGACATCGACGGCCGCCAGCTGCGCAAGGGCGCGACCGACGCGATCGTCGACGTTCGTCAAGGAGCGAGGCGGCACGCGTGCCCGCCGAGTTCACGGAGATCGTCCGACCGGATCTCGCGGACCGGCGGCACGCCGCTGGCCGTCGCCGACGGCGCGCGGCTGCTCGGGATCATTCACCTGAAGGACATCGTCAAGGGCGGCATGAAGGAGCGCATCGCGCAGCTTCGCGCGATGGGCATTCGCTCGCGTCATGATCACCGGCGACAACCCGCTGACCGCCGCGGCCATCGCCGCCGAAGCCGGCGTGGACGACTTCCTCGCGCAGGCCACGCCGAAGGACAAGCTCGAATACATCAAGAAGGAGCAGGCCGGCGGCCGCCTGGTCGCGATGACCGGCGACGGCACCAACGACGCGCCCGCGCTCGCGCAGGCCGATGTCGGCCTGGCGATGAACACCGGCACGATGGCCGCGAAGGAAGCCGGCAACATGGTGGATCTCGACAGCAATCCGACCAAGCTGATCGAGGTCGTGGCGATCGGCAAGCAGTTGCTGATCACGCGCGGCGCGCTGACGACGTTCTCGATCGCGAACGACGTCGCCAAGTACTTCGCGATCATTCCGGCGATGTTCATGGCGACGTATCCGGCGCTGGGCGAAGCTGAACATCATGTGCCTGCACACGCCGCAGAGCGCGGTGCTGGCGGCCGTGATCTTCAACGCGCTGATCATCATCGCGCTGGTGCCGCTGGCGCTGCGCGGCGTGAAATACCGGCCGCAGAGCGCGGCGGCAGATGCTGCGGCGCAACCTGCTGATCTACGGCGTCGGCGGCATCATCGCGCCGTTTCCCGGCATCTGGGTGATCGACCGATTGCTGGTCCTGCTTGCATCTGGCGTGAGGTCGTCATGTTGTCTCATCTCGCGCCGGCGTTTCGACTGACGCTCGTGTTGACCGTCCTGACCGGCCTCCTCTATCCCGCCGCGGTCACCGGCGTCGCGCAGGTCCTGTTCCCCGGTCAGGCGCACGGCTCGCTGATCTCGGTGGACGGAAGGATTGTCGGCTCGGCGCTGATCGGCCAGAACTTTACCAAGCCGAGTACTTTCATCCGCGGCCCTCGGCGGCCGGCACGAGTGGCTACGACGCCAGCGCCTCCGCGGCATCGAACTACGGTCCGACCAATCAGAAGCTGATCGACCGGGTCAAAGCGTCGATCGCGCAGTATCGCAAGGAGAATCCCGATTACACCGGGCCCGTTCCGGCCGATGCGGTCACCGCTTCGGCAAGCGGTCTCGATCCGCACATCAGTCCAGCGAACGCCGGCATCCAGGCCATTCGTGTCGCCCGTGCGCGCAACATGGATCCAGGAGCGGTCAGGAAATTGATTCAGCAGGCGACCACGGGGCGGTGGCTCGGGTTCATCGGCGAGCCTCGCGTGAACGTCCTGCAGCTGAATCTGTCGCTGGACAAATAGCACGCTTCTCGGCTGGCTTGTAGCCGGCGCCGGATACAATCCTCGCCGATGTCCGCCAACGATCGGCTTTCTCCAGCTCGCGATCCGGAAGCGCTGCTCCGGCGAATCGAGGCCGCCGACCAGCAGCGGGCAGGGCAGCTGAAGATCTTCCTCGGATACGCGTCCGGCGTCGGCAAGTCGTTCAGGCTGTTCGACGAGGGCCGCCGTCGCCGCAAGCGGGGCGAGGACGTCGTCGTCGCCGCGGTGCAGCCTGATCCGGCGCCACGAGGTTGCGGCGATAGTTCGACGGCCTCGAAGTCATTCCGCACCCACGAGGTCGCCGGCGTGCCGGTCATCGACGTGCCCGCCGTCCTCGCCCGTCATCCGCAGTTCTGCCTCGTCGACGGCCTGGCGTACGACAACCCGCCGGGCAGCCGGCACTCCAAGCGCTACGAGGATGTCGAGGAGTTGCTCGAGGCGGGCATCTCGGTCGTCACCTCGATCAACCTCGAATACATCGCCGAGCAACAGGACTTCGTCGAGCAGGTGCTGGGCCGGACGAAGCAGGAGACCGTGCCGCAGGATTTCATCAACCGCGCCGACGAAGTCGTCGTCGTCGACGCCCCGCCCGAGGCGGCCACCGCCATCGAGTCAGCATCAGCTCTCGCAGCTTCGCCAGCGCGCGCTGCTGCTCACGGCCGATGTCGTCGACCGGCAGCTCGAGGCGTATCTGCGGCTGCACGGCATCCAATCGTCGTGGGGCACGCAGGAGCGGATCCTCGTGTGCATGACGCCGCGGGCGAACGCCGCCAAGATGCTGGCCAGCGGCCGGCGCAACGCCGACCGCTTCCACGGCGAGCTGTTCGCGATCTACGTGACGCAGCGCAACCTGACGTCCGAGGATCGCATGGCGCTCGAGCGCAACGTCACGCTGGCGCGCGCGCAGCAGGCCAGCGTCGAGATCCTGGAAGGGCAGGAATCCCGTCAGGACCATTCTCGAATACGCGCCGCAGTCACGGCATCACCCAGATCTTCGTCGGCCACAACCTGCGCCGCACCTGGCGGGCGCGGCTGGGCGGCACGCCGCTCGATCGGCTGATCCGCGACGCCGAAGGCATGGACGTCCGCGTGTTCCCGCAATGACGCAGCGAGTCGACAGCACGCGGACGGCTGAAGGTGTTCCTGGGTTACGCCGCCGGCGTCGGCAAGACCTACCAGATGCTGACCGAGGCCCACGAGCTGAAAGCCCGAGGCGTCGACGTCGTCATCGGCTATTTCGAGCCGCACGGCCGGAAGGAGACGATCGCGCTGAGCGAGGGCCTGGAAACGATTCCGCGAACGATCATCGAGTACCGCGGCTCCCGCTTCGAGGAGATGGACACCGACGCGATTCTCCGCCGGCATCCGCAGGTGGCGGTCGTCGACGAGTTTCCCGCACACGAACGTGCCGGGATCGGCGCGGCTCAAGCGCTGGGAGGACGTCCACGTGCTGCTCGATGCCGGCATCGACGTCCTGACGACGATGAACGTGCAGCACCTGGAGAGCCTGAACGATCAGATCTGGCAGAGCACCGGCGTCCGCGTGCGCGAGACGATTCCCGACTGGGTGCTGAAGCAGGCCGACGAAGTCGTGATGGTCGATCTGACGCCGCGCGCGCTGCTGAACCGACTGGCGCGCGGCGTGGTCTATCCGCCGGAGCGGGCCCGGGCGGCGCTGGAGAATTTCTTCAAGGAGTCGACGCTCGTGGCGCTGCGCGAGCTGGCGATGCGTCAGGCGGCGCATGCGATCGAGAGCCGGCTGCCCGGCGAAGAACTCTCAGCTGCCGGCCCAGTTGCGGCCGGCACGCAGGCCCGGGAACGGCTGCTGCTGCTGATTACGCCGGATCCCTCGAGCGCCGCGTTGATCCGCCGCGGCCGCCGCGTGGCCGACTACCTGCAGGCCGACTGCCTCGCCGTCCATGTCGCAACGACGCCGGACTTGCACGATCTCACCGAATCGGAACGCGAGCACTGGAACGCCACCTCAACTTCGCCCGGGGTCTGCAGATCGAGACGCGGATTCTTCAGGGAGCCGATGTCGCCGAAACGGTCGTCAATTTCGCGCGGCTTCATCGGGTCACGCAGATCTTCGTCGCGCGAGGGAAGCTCAGCCCGTTGCGCTCGTGGTTCGCCTCGGCCTTCGTGCAGCGGATCGTGAATCTCGCGCGGGACATGCAGGTAACCGTGGTGGCGGACCGCTCCATCCGGCCCGCACGTTAGGGGACGTCGACGGCTTCGATTCAGTGCCGCCCCCAAGGCTTATGACACATGGCTCAGGACTCAGTGGCTCGAGGTTGTGGCGGCACACGGCGGGGTTCGTTGCGGTACCTCGAGCCATGAGCCGGTTGAGCCCTGAGTCATGAGCCCTGACCCATTCGTCACCGGGAATCGTCATTCCGTCCCACCTCGACGCGTCCGGTCCACCATCCCACCTATCATGTGGCGGGGAGAGTCGCCATGTTCCTGAGCGATCTGCGATACACCGTCCGCATGCTGCGGAAGTCGCCGCTGTTCACGTTCGCCGTGGTACTGACCGTCGCGCTCGGTATCGGTGCCAACACCGCGATCTTCAGCGTCGTCAACGCCGTGATGCTGCGGCCGCTGCCGCTTACGAGCAGCCTGGCCGGCTGGTCTGGATCGCTGAGAAGAACGACAAGCTCAATCTGCCCACCTTCAGCGACCTCGGTGCTGAACTACCTTTCGTGGAAAGAGCGGTCGCAGCGCCTTCGAGCGCATGGGCGCATTTGGTTTCGCCAGCTTCACGCTGGTCGGCAGCGGCGAGCCCGAGCAGTTCACCGGCGGGACCCGATCTCCCTCTCTGTTTCCGCTTACTTGGCATCAAGCCCGTGCTCGGACGATCGTTCGCCGAAGGCGAGGACCGCCCGGGCAGTGCCAAGGTCGTCATGATCAGCGAGGCGCTCTGGAAACGCCGATTCGGTGGCGAGGCTTCGATCGTGGGCCGTCATCTCACGCTCAATGGCGCCGACTATATGGTCGTCGGGCATCGCGCCCGCGTCGCTCGCGTTGCTGTCGACCGGCGACATGTGGATGCCCATGACGATCGATCCCGGACGCGAGATCCGGTTGAACCACGTGATCCTTGCGGTCGGGCGTCTGCCGGCCGGCGCGACCATCGAGCATGCGCAAGCGGAGATGAACGTCGTCGCAGCGACGCGTCAGCCAGCAGTATCCTGAGATGAAGGAGTGGGGCATACAGCTGGTGAGTTTTTACGACTGGCTCGTGAGCAGCGCAGTTGCGCACCGCGCTGGTTGTGCTGCTGTGCGCCGTGGGCTGCGTGCTGCTGATTGCCTCGGCGAACGTCGCGAACCTGTTGCTCGCACGCGCGGCGTCGCGGGAGAAGGAAATGGCGGTTCGCACCGCGCTTGGCGCGGCCGCGGCCGCTTGCTGCGGCAACTGCTCGTCGAGAGCCTGACGCTATCGGCTATCGGTGGCGCCGCCGGGCTGCTCGCGGCAGTGTGGGCGGTTGAGGCGATTGATGCGGCGCTGCCGCCGAACCTTCTGCCGGTTTCACGACGTCGGGATCGACACGACCGTCCTGGTGTTCGCGATCGCGCTGACGGTTGTCACCGGTCTCCTCTTTGGCATCGCTCCGGCGTGGCACGCCGTGAGGCCAGATTTGAACGTCGTGCTGAAACAGGTGATGCGCGGTTCCGGCGGGGGCGCCCGGCCACGGCTTCGTAATGGTCTCGCAGCGGTCGAACTGGCGCTCGCGACCATGCTGCTCATCGGCGCCGCGCTGCTTGCGCAGAGCTTGATGCGTCTTCAGCACGTCAACCTTGGATTTCAACCTGATCGGCTCCTGACGTTCCAGCTCTCGCTGCCGCAGACGAAGTATCCGGCGGACAAGGCCGCCGTGTTCTACCGCACGCTGCTGGAGTCGCTGCGACTCGATACCGGGCGTGCGCTGCGCAGCCGTGTCGAGCGGCATTCCGTTCGGCGCGGGCAACTACACGACGACGCCGATCGCGACGACCGGGCCGTCGCCCCTGCCGCCCGATACCGCGGTGGCGACCGACTGGCGCATCGTCAGCCCGCGATTCTTCCACACGATGAACATCCCGCTGGTCCGCGGCCGCGATTTCGTCGACACCGACAGCCATCGGCCCGCCGCAGGTCGTCATCGTCAGCCAGGCGACGGCCAGGCGGTTCTGGGGAAGCAGCGATCCGCTGGGGCGCACGCTCCATCGTCAAGGGGATTCGAAGCAGTTCACCGTCGTTGGCGTGGTCGGCGACGTGCGGAACACCACGCTCAACCAGGAGTCCCCTTCCATCTATTACCCGAGCACCGGCCGCGTGCCGGTGATGGACATCGTCGTCCGAACCGACCCCAAGCCTGAATCGATCCTGCCGATGGTGCGTCAACGCGTCCACGAACTGGATCCGGCGTTGCCGGTCTCGACGGTGCGGACGATGGATGAATGGGTCGCGAATGGCGCTGCCCAGCCTCGGCTCAACGCTATCCTGCTCGGCGTCTTCGCCGGCGTGGCGATGTTAATCGCGGCGATCGGAATCTACGGCGTGCTCGCCTACTCGGTCAACCAGCGCACCCGGGAGATCGGTGTGCGTCTGGCGCTCGGTGCGCCGCGCGCGGCGGTCCTGCAACTCATCGTCCGCGAAGGAATGACGGTCGGCACCTTGGGCATTGGCGCAGGCCTGATCGGCGCGCTCGCGCTCAGCCGGGCGCTGGCCAGCCTGGTGTTCGACGTCGCGGTACGCGATCCACTGACGTATGTGTCAATCTCCGCGGTCCTCATGCTCGTCGCGCTCGCGGCATGCCTGATGCCCGCGAGAAGGGCCTCCCGCGTCGACCCGATGGTCGCCTTGCGCTGGGATTGAGTTGGTCACGGCTTGAGCAGTTCGATTCGGTTCGAGCCGATTTGATTGATGTTTCAGTCCTAAACTAAAGTGCCGGGCACCGATCGCGAGACGTGGACTGCTATTAGTGTGCGCTTCAGTGATTGTTCCGGGGGAGAAGCGGCCCGCTCGCTGGGTCCGTCAGGTCGTATCCATTGAGGTGATGGAGGCGCCGGGCGGCAAGTAGCGTGGGCCAACTTGCCAATGCGACGATCAGTGAATCACTGTGATTCCGTGTGCTGCAGCACCCGCGCGATGCAGGCGCTCACGATGTTCGCCAGCTGACGATCGCCTGCCGCTGTGAAATGAATTCCGTCTCTCTGAAAATATTGGTCATGCGGAGGCGGTAAGGCTTCGAATGCCGTGACCGCATCGCACAAGACGGCGCCGCTCGCCTTGGCGGCGTCCCGGGTGAGCTGCACGTACTGCTTGTGCAGCGGAATCACCTCCGCAAGACTCCGAACGTGACGGCGAAGCAGGTGCGCCGGTTCGTGGCCGGCAACGTGATTCGATGGGGCGGTGACGAACACCGGCACGATCCCGGCCCGCTTCGCGGTACCGGCGATCGACTCCAGGTTCTGCTCGTAACGATCGGGAGGCACTCGATTCCCGCTTTTGGCATGCCTGGCAGCCAGACCCATTCGTACCTCGAGCGCGAGCTGCATCACCCGGGAATGTTCGGAGAATGAGAGGAATCTGCGGGCTTGCCGCAGTTCGGCATCGGTTGGACCAAGAGCGATCCAGTGATCGTTCCATCCGTAGTAGACGACGATCACCCGAGGATGCAGCGGCACGATGTCCCGTCTGAGCTGTGCGAGGCCCTGCTCGGAGCTCCAGCCGCCCACGGCGACGTGAATGCCGCTCACGGTGATCCCCTGCGCGCCGGCCAGTTGCGCGATCGTTTCGGCAGGGTAGGTGCCAAACTCCGTGCACGAATCACCCATGAAGATCACCGCCGGATGGGAACGCTCGGCCGCGCGCAGCTTTTCGGAATAGTCTCGCGTGACCCAGAACAGATCCGGATCCGTGGCGTAGCGGGATTCAAGCGTCTGCGGATCGGGCCAGCCGACCTGAACGGTCGGCGCCAGGTGGTACTCGAATCCCACCACTCGCAACAAACCTTCAACGAACAGCAGGGAGATCGCGAGGCTGAGGACCGCGAGAATCATCCCCCCGGCAACACGCACCGCCTGGCGGTGCGGCGGCTTCACCGGCGCCGGAGGCTCCATCAGAAGAGCGTGTATATGAAAGGAGCGACGCCGGTGACTTCGCCGACGATCAACAGCACCGCAACCAGCAGCAGCACCGTGACGAACGGGATGAGCCACCACAGACGCTGCGACCACAAAAACTGGAACAGCTCGCCAATGGTGCTCATTCCGCCGGCGACGTTTCTTGCGGCTTTCATGAACCGTCCTTGTAGAGAATCGTCCGATCCAGGACGAGGGCATCCATCCCGCTACGGACGAACGTACTCAGCGCCTCCGCCGGCGTATTCACGATCGGTTCACCACGAAGGTTGAACGACGTGTTCAAGACGACCGGAACCCCGGTCGCTTCACCGAATGTACGAATGAGTTCATGGTATCTCGGATTCGTTTGGGCGGCGACCGTCTGAAGCCGAGCTGAGCCATCGACGTGGGTAACTGCCGGAATCTTCGTCTTCGCGGCGTCGCGGACCGGCACCACCAATAACATGAACCGGGTTGGCCAGTGACGCTCCGGTTGAGCCAGATCGAAAAGCTCGGTCGCCCGCTCGATCAGCACCGACGGGGCAAATGGCCGATACGGCTCGCGAAACTTGATCTTCGTGTTGACGATATCCTTCATGTCGGCGCGCCGCGGATCAGCAAGGATGCTGCGATTCCCCAGAGCCCGTGGCCCCCATTCGAAAGCCCCTTGTGCCCACCCAACCACTTTGCCCGCCGTCAGCAGGTCCACCGTTCGCGAAATGACCTGGCTGTCGTCCGTGCACTCGACACGGCGGAGTCCGCTTGCGCAGGCCGTTTGCCGTACGGCGTCGGCGGTTGCAGAAGCGCCCCAGTACGCATGTTCCATGACGAAACGACGCGGTTGCCCGAGCACCTGATGCTGAACGAACAATGCCGCGCCCAGCGCCGCGCCGCTGTCGCCGGCCGCAGGTTGCACGTAGAGATCGGTTATCGGTGTCTCTCTCAGGATGCGTCCGTTGGCCACGCTGTTGAGTGCGACACCTCCGGCCATGCACAACCGGGTGGCGTTGATGCGAGCCGAGAGTCCGCGCACCATCCGCAGCAGCACTTCTTCCGTAACCGCCTGGATGCTCGCGGCGATGTCGGCGTAATGCTGATTGTCTGCCGCCAGCTCGTGGTAGTTCGCCGGCGCGTCGCCGAAATACGAAGGATAGCCGGACGACTCGGTGAAGAACGGCGTCTCGGGACTGCGGGGAGGGCCGAACAGCTCCTCGAACTTCCTGCTGTAGGTCGTCATCGACGAGTGGTGGAAGGCGAAATAATCGAGGTTGAGCGCGAAGGCGCCGTCTGGTGCGACGTCAATCAGTTTCCACACCTGGTCCTGATAGCGCGGCACGCCGTACGGCGCCATGCCCATCACCTTGTATTCGCCTTCGTTTACTTCGAAGCCGAGGAAGGCGGTGAACGCCGAGTAGAGCAGCCCGAGGGAGTGCGGAAACCGGATTTCCCCGTCGATGGTGAGGTCGGTCCCCGCCCCGCGACCGGTCGTTGCCGTCGCCCATTCTCCGACGCCGTCCACCGTCAGGACCGCGGCGTCGGTGAAGGGGGAGCAGAAGAACGCGCTCGCGGCGTGGGACTGGTGGTGCTCGACGAACAGAATGCGGTCATCGCTGACGCCGACGCTGTCGCGGATACGGCTCTTGACCCAGAGCTTGTCGAGCATCCAGGTCGTCATGGCCTTGCGGAACACCGAGTGCGATCGCGGCGCGGTCGAAATCGCACAGCGCACGATGCGATCGAACTTGACGAATGGTTTCTCGAAGAAGGCGACGTAGTCCAGGTGGGCGCCGGTGACGTGGCCGTGTTCCAGGCAGAATCGGATCGCCCGATGCGGAAAGCCGTAATCGTGCTTGATTCTGCTGAAACGTTCTTCCTCTGCCGCCGCCGTCAGCATACCGTCCTGGAGTAGCGCCGCTGCTGCATCGTGGAAATAGCAGGAGATTCCGAGGATCCGCATTTAGAACTGCCGCCGCGCCCACGGCAGATCACAATTGATCGGTTCCCTGGCGATCCACTGCGGGCCTGGCTGATCACTCTTCGTCTGGGTGCTGACGTCCTGGCCGATACCCAACGCGCGGATGGGAACGACTCCGAGGAAGTACAGAAGCAGAAAGAGCCCGTTGGCCTGGATTTCCGCGGCACGATGGGCAACGCGTTTCCAGTGCTTCCAGGCCGAAACCATGGTGCGCGAGAATACACCGGATGACTCAGGCGGCGATACTGTTCCACGTCTGAAGGGGCCGTGGGAGCTTGAACGAGCGGCTATGAAAATCGCGCGTCAACGTAGACCCACGCCTGTTTGCCCGATGCCAGCGTCGCCGAGACCCGCTTGTACCCGACCGGCTCGTATCGGTCCGCGCTGGCCAGCTCGCTCTCCGAAACCTCGAACACCGTGCCAGTCACGCGGCTGGCGTTTCGTCCATTGAACTTCACGACGGCGTGATCGGCCTTCCCGCTCTTCTTCACGAATTGCGGATCCTCAATCCTCAGCAATGATTGTTCGAAGCCAATGAGCTCGTCGGGTGTGCCTTGAAGCAACCTTCCGAAGATCGACATCTGAACCGCGGCGTCCTGGAGCGTGCCGTAAGAGAAAAGGAAGGGCATCGACCGACAGTATTGGCCGCCGTGCAAGGCGATTCAAGCTCGCGTCCGGCGAGTCCGTTGGCTGCAGACGGGCTCGAACGGAGGAATGAGGAATAATGAGACATCGCCGATCTCGAGAGTCGGCTTGTGCTTGATCGTCTCGAACCATGTGGCCCTTCGAGCATCTAATCTTCCTGACCGGTCTGGCCGCCCTCGCCGTCGTCATTGTGGCCAGCGGGGGTCTCTCCTTGTCGCTCACAGCGCTTCGCGATCACCGCGTTGGCGTTCAAGTCATGACCCTTACGGCGACGATCGCAATCGCCGTCATCTTCTCGGTTGGCCTTGGTCAGCTGTGGGGCGCAAGACGTGACAGGGATGAGCGGGTCTGGGCCGCGCGCAGCCGACACCTGGTCCAACTCCAGACTCTGCTTCGCACCGAGGCCGAGTCTTTGAAAGCCATCGGCCAGGCGTTGCGCGCGGGGCGATATCTGACTCAGGTAGCCAACGACGCCAGGCAGGCAATCTGGCAGGATGACACGCTGACAACCGATGTGGAGCGACACTTTCCGGAGTATTACCGCGAACGGGAGAAACTGATCCGCGAGATCGTCGAACACGACAGCATGCTCGGCCGGATTCGACAAGTCGTCTCCTCGAGCTTGCAGCTGACCGAGACCACGGAGCGATATCGTCAGGAGCTCGTTCCCGCCCTCGTCAGAAAGTGTGGCGGTGCGGCGCCAGGTGTTTCGTTGGTGCGTCTGGCTGACAGTTCTTCTCCCGCGCCGGATGCCGCGCACATCTTCGATCGATATCACTGCACCGCAGATCTGACCCGCATGTGCCAGGCCCTCCTCGATCGCGCGGCAGATCTCGCCGATGCCGCGTTACAGGCGAGCGAGGCCGCGCGACGCTACGCCGAGGAAACGGTGTTGCATGGCTCGTGCACCTATGTCCCGGCGGAGGACTCCCGCTAAGCCCAGCTGCTCCGGGAATGGTCCATCGATTCGTGATGTGGCACCTGGCTTGAAGTCAGCTATTCATGCGCCGCGCCCGACGCATCGCCCTCGTGATCCTGCTGTTGGTGACGGCGTGCCTCCTCATCGGTTTCGGTCTGATCGAGTCCTCGTGGTTCAAAGAACGAGCCCGTCGATACGTCATCAATGAGGCGGCGCGGTACCTGAACGGGACGCTCTCGATTGGGGCGATTCGCGGAAATTGGTGGTCGGGCGTCGAACTGCTGGACGTGAAGGTTGTGCAGGACGGAGAGTCGGCAGTGGCCATTCGGTCGCTGACCGTCAGCTACCAGTTTCGTGAGCTTTTTCGAAACGGCGCAACCCGAATCCGTTCGCTCGAGCTTTCGGGGCTTTCTCTCTTCCTCGATCATCGCGCCGATGGATCGTGGAATGTCGCGCACCTGCTGAAGCCGCGCAAAACGGCTGGCGGTCCGGGACGACCGATCGATCTCGATCGCATCGAGATCGGCGACTCCACGATACTGATCCAGGGAAACCGCTCGGCGTCGGCATTCCGCCTGCCGGAACGGATTCTCGACATTAACGCGGTCGCGCGATTTCGCAACCGTGCCGACATGCGGGTCATCGAGGTCGAGTCCCTCGAGGCCCGGGGCATTGATCCCGGCTTTGCTGTTCGACGCTACTCCGGCACCGTCGAACTACCCGACGGCCGGATCGTGCTTCGTGCGATCGACCTTCAAACCGAGCGCACGGCGTTGAAGGTGGACGGGTCGATCGCGACCAGGCCCGGTCCGGCGCGGTTCGACCTGAAGGTCGTCGCCGAGCGATTCGACTTCCAGGAGGTCGCTCGGATCCTCCCCGGAATTCACACCATTGGCGTGTCGTCCGCATTCACGGCGAAGTTGTCCGGTCCACGAAACGCGATGAAGATTGATATGGACGTGAAGTCCAGCGGCGGCGATATCGCCGGCGCGGTGACGATGGATTTCGTGCGCCCCGGGTGGCACGCCGCCGGTACGGTGGACCTGCGGGAGATCAACATCGCGCCCTGGTTCAGCAAGCCCGACAAACCGACGGTGATCACGGGTCGGGCCAGCTTCGATCTCGACCTCGGAATCGGCCGCCACTTTCCGTCGGGACCGTTCACGTTCTCGGGCTCACAGGCCTTCTTCGCCGGCTATCAAGCCACCCGCCTGAGCGCGCGAGGCGTGACCACTCCCGAGCGCGTGCGGATCGATCGCGCGAATGGGATCGCATACGGCGCTCCCTTCGACACCACTGGCACGATCGGTGTTACCGAGCCATACTCCTTCGATCTGAGCGGTCATGTGACGGAGATTGATCTGACGGGTTTACCCCGGCAGATCCCGGTGCCTCATGTCCCGAGCCGGCTGACGTTCGACTATCACGCCGTCGGCCGGTTCTCGAAGCCGTTTCTCGTTGGCGAAGCGCGGTTCGAGCCCTCCGAATTCATTGGTGCTCGACTGGATGCCGGAACACACGGGACGATCGACACGAGCGGTCATGTCGTGCGCTATTCCGGCTCGGGCACGCTGGCTCATGTCGATCTGCAACGGTTCGGTCGAGCGTTGGAGGTGTCGACCTTGACCGAGCCTCGGTTCGCCGGCACTGTCAACGGAACGTTCGATGTCACGGGCGGGGGGACCGACGCGGCGTCGATGATGCTGCACGCGAGCGGGCGTCTCGACCAGACCGCAATCTTCGGGGCACAGATTACGGACGCGGCCGTCAGTCTCGCGATCGACCACGCAGACGTGAACGGCACATTCGACGGGCGTTTCGAAGGATTGAACCTGGGAACCGCGTTGCAGGACTCATCGTATGAATCGCGGCTCACCGGCCGCGCGCGCATGTCGTTCGGCGTCGCCCGGTGGCTCGTGTTCGACTGGTCCCTCGATGCTACCCGCGCCGACGGCACCGTCGAACTGCAGTCGTCGTCATGGAAGAAGCTTCACCTCCAGCAAGCGGAGCTGACCGGCGGCATCGACAACGGCACGCTGTCGATGCGACCGGCGCACGTGATCTCGCAAGGTACCGACGTGGTGGCCTCGGGACGCCTCGCTCTGACAAACGGAACCAGCGATCTCTCGTTCAAGATGCAACTGGGCCAGGATTCTGTGTTCCCCACCGGGGTGCCTGATCTTCGAGGCGAGGGCATTGTCGAAGGGCGTCTGACCGGCACGGCTTCCGAACCGCGCGTCGAAGGCCGGCTCGAAGCGTCTACGCTGACATTGTCGTCTGTGTCGGCGGCAGCGATTGTCGGCAAATACAGCGTGAGTCTTCCGGAGTGGCAGGTCTCGCAGGCTGCCGGCACGCTGGAGGCGACGGCGGATCGAATCTCGATCGGCGGTCAATCGATCGAAGCGGCGCAGGGCGTCGTCGACTATTCGGAGACGGAAGCGAAGGTGCAGCTCAGCGCACGGAGGGGAGAATCGGAAGCGTCTCTGAAGGGATCCACGGTCGTACACGCTGATCACAACGAGGTACACGTCGAGGAGGCCACCCTCACCATCGCCGGCACGAGATGGCAACTGCAGCCGACGGCGGGCGGCGCGATTCAGTGGTCGAGCGGCTCAGTACGGATTCCTTCGCCTCTCCTCATGTCAACTCCCGACGGTGCCGAACGAATCGAGCTGAATGGCACACTCGCGTGGACCGGCAACGACAGCCGTTTCGAGGTGAAGGTTCCGGCGCTGCAGATCGCCACGATCAGTCGGTTCGTGGGCCGAGGCAATGGATATGCGGGCCTGCTCTCCGGCACCCTGACGATGACGGGCAATGTCCGTACACCCGACGTGCGTGGTTCGATCGAGGTGACCAACGGTCAGATTCAAGGATTCCGCTTCGCGAGGCTCACCGCGAATGGCGGCTACTCGAATGCCGCGGCGAATGGCCGATTACGCATCGACCAGGCGCCCGGCGTGTGGCTCGAGGCGGAAGGAACCATCCCGCGCAGCTTCGGCCGGCCTGGCGACACCGGTCAAGTCGACTTGATTGTCAAGTCGAGCCCGATCGATCTCGCCATTGTCGGTCCGCTGACCTCGCGGATTGCATCGCCGCAGGGGACGCTCACGATCGATCTCGGCGTGCGAGGTACCGCCGAGGATCCGCACTTCAATGGAAAGCTCGGGATCGCGAATGCGAGGTTTCTCGTTCCGCTGCTCGGAACGTCGTATCACGCCGGTGATATCGCGCTGGTGTTTGCGCCGGACCTGATGACAGTCGAACGCTTCCACTTGGAAGATGACAAGGACGACCCGCTGGACGTGAGCGGGCGAATCGCTACTCACGAGTTGCGCATTCGCGAGATCGCGCTGGATGTCAGCGCGTCGAAGTTCGAGCTGCTGTCGAACGACAAGGGCGATGTAGACGTCGATGCTCTGGTGCAGATTCAGGGCTCCATCAGCGCTCCGACGATTGCCGGCGACGTGGTGTTGAGTCATGCATCGGTCAACCTCAATCCCGTAATCGAGGACACCTTCCGTCGCCCATATAGTGTCACCGGCGTAGAGAACGTGATCGGCGCCGAAGAAGCAGCAGGTCCTATGGTGATCGGACCGCTCTGGCAACGCCTCGCATTGGCCCTGCGGGTCAGCATTCCCGATGACCTGTCGTTGCGCGGCGACGAGCTGAGTCCGTCAGGTGGCGCGATCGGGATTGGAGATATCCGCGTGGTGGCGGGCGGCGATCTGTCGGTCCAGAAGGCTGCCAGCGGGCCACTGCATCTGGTCGGCCCACTTCGGATCGTTCGCGGCACCTACTCGTTTCAGGGCAAGCGGTTCGACATTCTGCCCGATGGCGAAGTCCGGTTCACCGGAGAGACCCCGATTGATCCGATCCTTTCGTTGGCCGCGACCCGGACCATTCTTGGTGTCGAAGCGCGAGCGGATGTGAACGGAACTTGGCGCAAGCCGGAGTTGACGCTGACCAGCACGCCTCCCCTGGACGAAGCCGACATCCTCTCGTTGATTGTCTTCAATTCGTCGGCGAACCAACTGCTTTCCGAGCAGCGCTACGAGCTCGGCGTCCGTGCTGCGGCGCTCGCATCGGGTTTTGTCACGACTCCGATCCTCAACTCGGTCAGTCGGGCGTTTGGCTTTGACACGCTCGGAATCGACCCTCTCGCCGATCCCGGTGGGGCGGCGCGCATCACCGCCAGCCGACAGTTTGGCACGCGACTCTTTGCGACCTACGTGCGTCAGCTTGGCAACCGCGGGTTCAACGAAGTGTTGATCGAGTACGAGCTGTCACGTGCCTTCAGGGTGAAAGGATCGCTCTCCGACGCCGCGCTCAGCACCCGGCAGAACCTGTACGAACGGGTCGAGCACTTCGGCTTGGATTTTCTGTTCTTTTTCAGCTATTAAGATCGGCCCGCTTCCCACAGGTAGAGCACGCGGGGGGTGCCGGTGATGTCGTTGAACCGGTCCACTTTCACCGGCTTCCAGTCGCCCATGTCGAATGCCAGCGAGACGATCCGAGTGCCAGGCTTCAGCTGCTGGGACAGACGCGGACGCAACTTCGCGTTCGCCGACGTGGTGAGGAACAGCGTGACAACGGTGGCGGGCGACACATCCGCCTGCAGGGCGTCCTGGACCTGGAATGTGACCAGACCGTCCACCCCCGCGCGCTGGGCGTTTCGACGCGCCTCCGACACGCGCGAGGGATCGATCTCGATGCCGACTCCATGCGCTCCGAATTTCTTGGCAGCGGTGATGACGACCCGGCCGTCGCCGGAGCCGAGATCGTAGACCGTGTCCTGGCTCGAGATGGCCGCGAAGGTCAGCATCCGCTCGACGACGTCCTGCGGCATGGGGACGTCCGGCGCGAGTTTCGGGGACCTCTGCGCTCCTTGCAAGGCGATGCTGGCGAGCGGTGCCACGACGATGCCGATCGACGACAGAAGAGCCGCGGCTAGGATATGGGCCCGGGTCATGAATCTAGTGTAGCAGCGGCGGATGATGAGGTCCGGTTCAGCCGCCTCACAAGGCGATCATGACGTCAGCGGCCCGCACCGAGCGCCGCAATGAGCATGGCTCCGATAATCATCACGATCGAGCCGAACAGGCGCCGCGGGATGTTCCGTTCCTGGAAATAACGGTAGCCCAGGAAAACGCTGATTAGCGTCGACAACTGGAAGAGGGCTAGCGAATACCCCACCTGGATGACCCCAAAAGTCAGAAGTGTCGTCGCCTGCATCAGACCGGTCGTGAAGATGAGCCCTCCATAGGCGCTCCAGTGCTGTCGCAGCGTGTTCATCTCCTGCCGCACCTCTCCGCCGATGAGTAGTGCCACGAAGAGCAACGCGACCAGCAGGCCTAGCGTGGACCAGAGAAGGAACACGAGCAGTGGCGACGACTGCAGCACGGCGCGCTTGAGAAATACCGCCTCGGTGGCGGAGCAGGCGAGTGCTGCGAACCGGTATTGCACCCCGCGCTCGCGAAAGAACTGGACGAATGCTCCACGAGACGATTGGCCCTCGGTCCGGTCTACGACAAAGTAGCTGCCAAACAGAATGAGCAGCACGCCAAGCAAGCCGAGTGCGCTCGGCACCTCACCAATCAGGAAGATGCCGAGGACGAGGCCCAGGATCGCCTTGTATGCATTCAGGGACCCGAGAACTGACAGGTCGCCGAACTTCAGCGCGTAAACCAGCAGCACGTTACCGACGACGGCCAGGACCGCGCTGAGGGTCATGTTCAGCCAGAAAGCGGCGGTCAACGCGGTCGGGTCCGTGCGAGCCAGGAAGGGCAGCGCGACCATCGTCAGACCCATATGGGTGACGGCGATGATGAAGAGAGGGTTGGCCGTGGCATCGGTGAGACGCTTTTGGAAGACGTTGGACACCGGATTCGCGATGATTCTGGTTGCAACAAAGATCGCGGTAGTCATCGTGCGGGGAACTCGTCGCCGCCCGGTATTCTAGCGGGCTTCGGTACCTGCGATTCACCCGCTCGGCTGCATTCCGACCCGCCACGGCTCGAACGCCTCTCGCTCTTGTAGGACCAAGGTGTTATTGATTCGGCCGCGACGGCTGAGCCAAACCTGTGATCGTGGTTACACCGCGCAGGAGATTTCATTGACACCCCTCGCTATTCGACATTGACGTGGCCGCAGTAATCGTCGCGTTCGTCACCTTCATCTGCAGCTTCAGCTGTGCGCTGGCGGCGACCTTCGTCCGCAGCCGTTTGCCACCGGCACATCTCGCCAAAGAGTCGCAGGATGTCGTACGGCTCGGCATCGGCCTGGTGGCGACGATGACCGCGCTTCTCCTCGGTCTGGTGACCGCCGCGGCGCGGAGCGCATTCGATGCGACGGACACCGCAATCAGGAACAGTGCGGCCGCAATTCTGACGTTGGATCGGGATCTTGCGCGGTACGGTCCCGAGACCAGACCGACGCGCGAGCTGCTTCGCCGAACGGTGGCCTACCGGGTTGAGACGATCTGGCCCGCCCGCGGTCCTGGCGGTTTGCACGCGTTGTCCAGTGAGGTCAGTCCGCCCGTCGAAGAAATCGAAAACCAGATCCTCAGTCTGTCGCCACAGACCGATACCCAGCGCTGGTTCAAATCCGAAGCATTGAAGCTGAGCGAAGAGGTCGTGAGGACGCGATGGCGGGTGCTGGGTTCGAGCGCCGGCTCGGTGCCGGCTCCGTTTCTGGGAGTGGTGATTTTCTGGCTGGCGGTGACGTTCGGCAGCTTTGGTCTCTATGCGCCGCGCAACGCCACCGTGGTCGCAGTGCTCCTCGTGTCAGCCATCTCAGTTGCGGCGGCGGTGTTTCTGGTGTTGGAACTGGACAGCCCGTTCGACGGCGTCATCAAGGTATCGAGCGGCCCGATGCGCTACGTCCTGACCCAGCTCAGTCAGTAGATTCCGGTTCAGCCGTCACAATTTTTTCCAATCCGATGTCGATCCATCGCGTCTTCGTTCGATGACTTAGTAAGCGGCTGCTGCTCGTGATTCGAGACCCCGGATTGGGCCGACGTTCAATCAGAAAGCCAAGGAGCTGACATGCGATTTCTGTCGATTTACAAGACCGTTGAAAGAAACACGCCTCCCTCCCCCGAGCACGTGGCCAGAATGGGCCAGCTCATCGAAGCGAGCATGAAGGCCGGCGTGCTGGTCGCAACCGAGGGGTGCCTGCCGAGCGCGCTGGGTGCCCGCGTACGCCTGGGCGAAGGACAGACGACGGTGACCGACGGCCCGTTCGTCGAATCGAAAGAGTTGGTTGGCGGGTTCGCGATTCTCCAGGTGAATTCGAAAGCGGAAGCGATCGAGCTGGCGAAGGAGTTTCTCCAGGTTGCCGGCGATGGCGAATGCGAGATTCGTCAGCTCTTCACGCCGTCTGACGAGGTTCGCGGCGACGCCGTCGCGCAGCACGCCCGAATGAAGGAGCAGTACGCGAAGAGCTGAAGTTGTCCCGGCTCGTCAGAATCCCCGCACGAGTTTGCGAAAATGTGCTGCACGCTCAGCGATCGACTGTGACAGACTGATTGGTCGCTCCCTTTCGCGAAGTGTTCCTTTGATCCCATCTGTTGCGACTCAGGAGGTATGCGATGGCAACGACCGTTTCACGTGTGCTCGGACGCCCCGTCTGGTACGAATTGATGACGACGGACCCGGCAGCTGCCGAGACCTTCTACAAGAACGTGGTTGGCTGGACGTCCGCGCCTTTCGAAGGCTCGCCCAATCCTTACACCGTCTTCAAGCGCAACGGTGAGGTGCAGGTGGCTGGCCTGATGCCAAGGCCCCAGGGCATGAACATGCCGCCATTTTGGGCCATGTATGTCGCGGTCCCGAAACTCGAGGATACCGTGACCCACATCAAGCGACTCGGTGGAAGCGAACTGTCGCCGGTGGTCGACGTCCCCACGGTCGGGCGATTGCAGATGATGAAAGATCCGCAAGGCGCCGCGTTCTACATCATTCAGCCGTCGTCGAGTGAAGAGCGACCCGAGGGGGCGCCGGAAGTTGGCGAGGCTTCGTGGCACGAGCTGATGACCACCGACGCGCCTGCGGCGTTGAAGTTCTATACCGAGATCTTCCAGTGGCAGCCGAGCGACACGATGGACATGGGCGAGATGGGCAAGTACTACATGTTCAACCGGCCTCACGGAATGATCGGCGGCATGATGAACAAGCCTCCCGCCATGGCGCAGGTTCCGCCTCATTGGATGATCTATTTCCGCGTGCCCGACATCAACGCGGCGGTGGAGCGCATCAAGAAGAACGGCGGCACGATCCTCAATGGACCGATGGAGGTTCCTGGCGGCGACTGGGTGGCGAATGCGATGGATCCCCAGGGCGCCGCGTTCTCATTGCACGCAAAAAAGGCTCAGTAGCGGAGAAGGCAGAATCATGGCGACAACACTCGACACTCGCCTGAAGGCGAAGACCGTCTCGCCGACGCTCACCGTTGACAACCTTCAGCAAAGCGTCACCTTTTTCGAGAGGCTCGGCTTTGGTATCGAGGAACGATGGGAAGAGAATGGCGTCCTGCTTGGGGTGATGTTGCGAGCAGGTGAGGCGATGATCAATCTCAGTCAGGATGACTGGAAGAAGGGGCGCGACCGGCAGAAAGGTGTGGGCCTACGTCTCTTCATCGGCACCACGCAGAACATCGATCAGCTCGCGGCTGACGCCAAGAAGGCGGGGATCGCGCTGGACGGTGAACCGCACGACACTCCGTGGGGCAGTCGCGTGTTCGACGTGACCGAGCCGAGCGGGTTCAGACTGACGATCGCATCCGAGAAATGAGGCTCGGCAAACGCACGACTTAAAGGCTGCCGTAGACGTAGCCGCGAGTGCGCTGTGGCTCTGACATGGCGTTCTGGTCGTGCAGGAATCCGAGTCGTCGGAGAGCGCGGTATCTCCCGCGCTCTCCGCCCGCAGAGTTACGGAATGATCTTCGCGATGAGCGTTCCCCAGTTGGCGAACGTGGTGCGGAAGCAACCGTTGCCGGGCCCCGCAAATTCCTGACAGGGGATCATCTCGTTCGCGACCCAGATGTTGCCGTCGGCGTCCGCAACGGCCGCCCCGTAGTCGCCCCACCTGCCGTCGCGATCGTCGAACACCGGATAGCCGGTAAAGCCGTCATCCGGGAAGGCGCCGAGCGACGTGAGCTTCACTTCCGTCGCACCGGCCGCGAGGGTGACTTTCGCGTAGGCCGTCCCCGGGAACAGCCCGGGTCCGACCAGGCTGAAGCCGATGGCGCCCTTGCCATCCTTGTTCACGGCAATCGCTGGAAACAGGACGCTCTGGTCGTTGACGGCGACATATCCGCCGCCCGAGGAGGCGCCGGTCAGATCGCTGCCATTCCAGCCGGGCGTGATGGCGAACCAGGCGCCGCCCGAGCGGGTCGGTCCGTTGCGTGTCTTGACGACCGTCGTGACGGTGCTCCACAACTTGCCGGCCGCGAACGTGACTTGCTGCATCCGATCGTCATTGGCGTCGACGAGTGGCGCATGCACGTTGAATACTTCGTCAAGAAGGGTGCCGGTGCGAAGACCACAGCCGACCAGCATGAAGAGACTCGGAGCGCAAATGTCTGCAACCGGGATGTTCGGTTGCTGTGCCGACGGCGGCTGTCCGTACACCGTGGTGTTCCCCACGATTTCGTTCTGGATCGCGATTGCCGGCGTCGTGTGGATGCTGGCAGTGTTGGTTGCCGCCCAAACCGCCAGGCGATTGTCGAGCGTACCGAAGAAGTCCAGCGCGCTCAGGAAATACTGCGTTCCATTGTTGACGCTGGCGAAGGCGCCGCCGGGAGGCACGATTGCCGGCTGGACGCTGTACGAGATGCCTTCAGCGAGCGGACCGCCCTGGAAGACGAATTGAACGTTTGCGAGGCCGCCGGTTTCCAGCGCCAGCTTGTCGAGTGCGTAAATCTGCGCTCCGTTGAAGCCGGCCCCGCGGATTGGGAATTCATTGGTCGAAATCCAGAAGGCATGCGTGTCGGCCCCGATGAGCGGTTGATCCCCAAAGCACGGACACCCCAGGTGGCTCGGCGTCCGGCCGGTACCGTCGTTGGTGCCATTGATCTCATAGACGACAAAACTGGTGAAGGGGCTCGCGCCGCTGCTGACCGCGGCAAGAAGCGCCGAGTGTGTGCCGAATGCTCCGGTCGTCGGGTTTCTCTCGATCAGCAACGCGGTGACGAACCAGCGACTGGTCTGCGAGTCGAAATAGACTCTTGGATCCGAGACGAACGGGCCGAATGTGCTTGGCGCGGTGAACGCCGGGGGCAAGCCGAAGAATTGATGCAGCGATTCAATGGCGAGCCGCGTGCCGCTGCGGTCGTAGGCCGCGACGGCGCTGTTGACGGCTTCGAGGATGCACGGACCGCTACTGCATTCGGTAGTCCCGCCGATCCCGAATCCCTGGTCGGGCGGCTCGAGGCTGAACTGATGGCCAGGGTCGGCGATGCCTTGATCGAGGTGGGTGATTCCAAAAAACGTGGGGTTCGCGACAGTGACCGGCAGACCGTCGGGTCGCGGAACGCCCGATGCGGGTACTCGCGCCCGGCTCACGCTGCCATCGATGAACTTCTGGAACGACCGGTTTTGTTCGGGGCCTTCGGCTCGGACGCTTGGCTCTTGAAGTGTCGCCCCGCCCGTGCCCGACCCGAAGCCTCCCATCCCTCTAGGACTGATCTTGCTGTTCTGCGCTCGTGCGGTGCTGGCGCACGCCAGGATCACAATCATGACCAGCGCACTCATCCTCATGGCCCGTCCCTCCATTGGTATCCGTCGAAATGGACCGCACCCGGAGTCTATCACGCGGCTGATCACTGAGTTTGAGCGCGTGCTGATCGCAACACTCGTCGGAACGAAGCTCACCAGCACAGCGCAGCGGCGCGTTCAACTGTAGGGGAACCAAGCAAGAGAGAAGCTTACTAAGGAGGTGGGGAGTACTGATCGACGCGAGTCCGCTCGGCTGCTAACAATCGAGGCAGCGAACTTCCTCGAACATGTCAGCCTGCTTATCGGGGTTCTCGCGCGCGTAGTTGATCAGGCAACGAACCGCCTTGCCGACGTCCGGCAGCCCATACTTCGCGGCCATCGCCTCGAGAAATTGCATCTTCTCGGTTTCCAACTCGATCGAATACGCCTTGGGATCCTTCATACGGACCTCGCACGTCTCCCACGCCGCAAGCTGGGCATTTTTGGCCAGCCGATTTTACACCGGGTAGGCGGAGCCGACGAGGTCGTGAGATCGGCACGGTTCTGGAAATCGAGATCCCCGGAGTGTGAGTCATGGGACACAGGTATCTTTTCGCGGCCGCAACATGGCTGATGACAATCGGAACAGCCACGGCGGCAATCTCGACAGCGGAGATCAAACGGCTGGAGAACGCAGCGGCGGTGGTCCGTGAGTTGCGCGGTCAACCTGACAGGGGCATACCGGACAAGTTGTGGCAACGCGCGGCATGCGTCATCGTCATTCCCGACCTCAAGAAGGCGGCGTTGGGCATCGGCGGCGAATATGGACGAGGCGTCATGAGTTGCCGGGAGGCTCAACACTGGAGCTCCGCTGCATTCATGCAGCTTGCAAAAGGCACATGGGGAGCGCAGATCGGCGGCGCCGAGGTCGATCTCGTGCTGCTCGTCATGAATCGTCAGGGCGCCGAAAAGCTGTTGAACAACAAGGTCTCTCTCGGGGCGGATGCGTCAATCGCCGCCGGACCGGTCGGTCGCGCCGCGGCCGCAGCCACCGACGCGCAAATGTCGGCGGAGATCCTCTCGTACTCGCGGGCTCGAGGGGTGTTTGCGGGGATCGACCTCGCCGGCGGGGTGCTCGGCCCGGACAAGGACTCGAACACCGACGTGTACGGTCCAAAGGTGGAACCAAAGGAGATCGCGTTCGGAAAGGTTCCCGCTCCGGCGGAGGCTCAACCGCTCGTCAAGGAATTGAGCCGCCAGGCCGGAGCCACCAGCGGCAGATAACGGCGAGCTCTCCATTCGAGTAATGTCGGCGCCGGAGTTGTGGCTAGCCAGCTGATTCCGAAAGCGAACCGCGCCGCCAGGCACACACCGCGTGCCGATCCAAATGAGGCGAAATTGACGTAAGCACGCGGCAAGGTCGAGGGTACAGCATGTGAGGTTCGGGTCGGCGTGTACCGACCCGAACCGACGTGAACAGGGGTTACGGACTGACTACCTGAGATTGTGGCACGCGGCGTGTGCCGGGAAATTCGGATCGGGGATAACCAGCGGACTCAGCACAATATCGACGCCCGGCGCAAAGCCGTTCGGGATCGTGAGGTCAAACCCTGCCGATATGAACTTCGAGTTCGGAACCGTGGGGTCGAAGTGGAAGACGACCTGCTGCGGGTCCGAGAAATCGATCGCGGTGAGGAACCCAGTCGCCATCAACGCTGCAAGGAACGAATTCCCATCGACGCGGTTTTGACCCGGCGGTACGACCTCTTCGCCGCCGGCTCTGCACATGGCCGCGATGATTTCGTGTATGGACCCCTCAGCGGGCCGAGGGACCGCGAGATGAACCGTGACGACCAGAGCGACCGCGACGAGCGTCGCAATGCTCAATCTTCTGACTTGCATGTCCACCTCCCTGGCTTTCGGTTACCGGATGAAAAGAGCGTCGGCCCACGGGGAGGGTTGAAATGGTGTCGAAGGATAAGCCCAGCCGCCGGCGCTGTCAATGCGAAGTGTTGTGGCTGTAGGGAGTACATGATTTGACCGCTCGCGAGAGTATGTGATTTGACCGCTTCTACTTTGCGGACGTCCGGGATAGGACAGCGGAGCTGGAGGCTCCATGGCGTATCCGGAAGCCGCGTGGGAGCGGGCGATGAAAGTCCAGCCGAGGTCAACCGCTCGTCAAGGAATTGAGTCGCCAGGCCGTCGCCACGGGTGGCAAGTAGCGCGAGTCATCACGGGCGGGTCCACGCGGCCGCTCATCTGGGAGGACAGGCGAAACCCAGGTCCGTGTGTCCCGCCTGGGCGCGCTCCTAAGGGTCGCTGTCGGCTCCGCCGAGTTCGTGCCGCTCGTTGGTCCGCTCGTGATTGCGGTCGCGTCGGCTGGCTCCGGCCGCACTGCACGCGCCAAGCCCTGCCGTTTGGTATATTGACACGTCCCTAATCACTACATACTGTTGCCCCCTCTCAGCTTAGCAATTTCATAGCTGGATGGAGGCACTATGCCGCAGAAAGTAAGGGTCTACGCTGTTGTCGCGGTATCCATGGCGCTCACGGCGGTGGTCGTTGCCGCGCTTCCGAGCGCCCAGGTGTTTCGCTTTCGCGACGATTGCGATCCGGCAACATTCAACGCGGGACCCCCAACCGGACCTGGCGCCGGGGTGGTCTGTAATCCGGCCTCGAATGGGGGTACCACGTTCGCCCGATTTATCGCGGAACTGACGGACGATCAGGAGGTCGGCGCCTGGCGATTCAACCCCGATGATGTGCGGCTCGATCGTGGGCAGGGAACAGTGCTGGAGAGCCGTGGAGGCGAATTCCACACCTTCACTCGCGTCGCTGAATTTGGGGGAGGCATCCTTCCCGACTTGAACGCCCTCGCTGGCGCAGGAGATACGAGGCCGGAATGCGGAACGCCTGGAAGCCTCGCCGCTCCGTCAGGCACGAACATCGGGGTCCCCGACGGAGCCATCTTGCCGGGTCCGACCGCAGGAAGCTCCGCTCTCCCGCGGGGGATGTCGAAATGGCAGTGCTGTATCCATCCATGGATGCGGTCTGAAATACGGGTTCGATGATCGAGCGGTGACATGGCGTCCGCCGTTGAATCCGACGGCGGACTGCCTGACCGCTGGCGCGCCTTTCTTTACAGCGCATAACTGCACGAGACTGCATGGCCGCCGCCTCCAGGACCGTTATGTGAGGCGATGACAGTTTTGGTCGGCGCGGTTTCAGAATCGTGCAGCGCCACCTGCCGTTGGTGTCACCGGGTTCCAGCAGCCAACTCCACGCTCCGTACCTAAACCCTTGATCTGCCGGCGCTTTCGCGGTGCCGCCGGATCGCGAGGCGACAGGGTACGGGGTTTGCGCTATCCGATGCTGCTTCCAAAGCCACTCGACATACGAGTTCTGTAAGTCCCGGGCCACTTGCGGTGGTCCAGCGCGAGGTCGGCGTGACATCGGACGTGTTTGTGCGACGAGACAGGAGAATCGCATGGCCCCAGAGGCATTGACGCGGAACGAGCTGACCGACGACCGGACGGCGGATGTCAGCGCCTTTCCGCTGACCGCGGCGCTCCTCGAGTTCGCCGCCCGAGCGATCTCCTTCCAGACCCCAGGGCATCGTGGGGGCCGGAGTTGCCGGACCACGCCTCGTGTCGGCAGCGGGGCTGGTGAGTCGCGTGTCCCATAAGGCCGCCGATCTCCTGCAGGGAGCGTTTCGACTCGATTACACGACCGCCCACATCCTGGGGAGCCTCTTCGACCGCGATAGCGACAAACCGCTTCATCGCCTGAAACGCCGGCTGGCCGATGCGTATGGAGCGCATTGGTGCTTTCCGTCGACGAATGGCACGACCATCCTGAACATTCTGGCGCTCCTGAGCGCGTGTCCGATGGGAGGACGCGTGCTCGTCAATCGGGATGCCCACAGCTCGGTGACGGCGGCGCTGATCCATGGTGGCTTCGAACCCGTCTATCTCAGCCCCGAGTACGACATCGAGCTCGGCCTGTCGACCGGGCCGGCGCTGAACCGGTTCGACGAGCTTTTCACTCGCGAGCGCGTTGATTGTGTGTTCGTCACCTCTCCCAATTACTTCGGGATCGTCGGGGATATCGCCGGGATTATCGAACGGGCGCATGCGCGAGGGATCCCGGTCGTGGTTGATGCCGCGCACGCGCCTCACTTCCATTTCTGCTCGGCCCTGCCGGTGGGTGCTGAAGATCTCGGGGCCGATCTGGTCGCGCAATCGACGCACAAGGTCGCGACTGCGCTGTCCCAAGGCAGTTTGTTGCTATTGAACAATCCGGTGTTCATCGAAGCGCTGTACGAACACGTGAACGAGCTGGGCTTTGTCAGCACCTCGTTTTCATATCCGATCCTCGCCTCTCTCGAGCTTGGGGTTCAGCAGCTGGTGGAGGAAGGAGAGGAGATCTGGCGCCGAACCGTCGAGCGGGCGGAACGCTTCCGCCGCGACCTGCGGGGTCTCTCGAATATCACCTGTTTCGGGCGTGAACGGATCTCCTCGCCGGGGTTTCACGACATGGACGCGACGCGCATCACGCTCGATGTTTCCCGCACCGGCTTGACCGGCTTTGACGTCGAGCGGGAACTCAATCGCGAGTGGATCTATCCCGAAATGGCCACGCTGCGGCACCTGCTGTTTCTCTTGACGCCCGGGACGACGGAGAGCGATCTCGAGCGACTGTTCGCCAGCCTGGTCCGGCTAGACCGCGTTGGTCACACCCGGCCGCCGCGATCGTTGCCGCTGCCACCACCGGTTCCGTCCATGGCCGTGATTCCCCGCACCGCCAAGTACTCGCAGAAACGTGCAGTGCCGCTTCGCCACGCCGTGGGCCGGGTGTCCGGCGAGACGATCTCGGCGTATCCACCCGGCGCACCGGTTATCGCCGTGGGGGAGGTCGTATCGCTCGAGGCCATCGAGTACCTGCGTTGCCTCAAGGACAGCGGCGCGGCGCTACGAGGCGCGGCGGATGAGCATTTCGAAACCCTGCGAGTTCTGTCGTCGTGATCTGAACCGAGGATCCATCAAGGATTGCAGCCATGTGCTTCGAACCCTACCGTCGTCGCTTGACCGCGCCGCGATTGCCTCGCGGAGGCGCGACGCTCTTGTTGCTGACGGTTCTGATGATGCCGGTGGCGACCGCGTCGGCCCAGCCGGCGGCTCAGGAGCAGCAGCCACAGTCAGAGCTGTCTCAGCTGAGTCTGGAGCAACTCGCCGATCTGCCGATCGACTCGGTGTTTTCCGCTTCCATGTACGTGCAGAAGGTGACCGAGGCCCCATCGTCGGTAACGATCATTACCGCCGACGAGATTCGGAGGTTTGGCCACCGCACGCTCGCTGACGTGTTGCGGACCGTCCGCGGCTTCTACGTCACCTACGACCGGAATTACAGCTATCTCGGCGTGCGGGGGTTCTCACGTCCCGGGGACTACAACGCCCGCATCCTCCTGCAGGTGGACGGGCACCGGCTGAACGACAACGTCTTCGGCAGCGCGCTTCTTGGCACCGAATTCCCCTTGGATGTGGATCTGATCGAGCGCATAGAGATCATCCGCGGGCCGAGTTCCGCGCTCTATGGAACCAGCGCGTTCTTCGCGGTGATCAACGTGATCACGAAACGGGGTCGCAGCGAGAGCGGGCTCGAAGCATCCGCCACGCTGGGGAGCTTCGACGCATATGAGGGGCGGGCCACCTACAGCCGACAGTTCGCCGCGGGACCGGAGCTGCTGTTCTCGGGGACCGGCTTTCACAGCGACGGTCAACCCGCGCTCTTCTTCCCGGAGTTCGACGATCCGGTTACCAACAACGGCATCGCCGAGGGCGCAGACGGCGATGGGTTCGCCAAGTTGTTCGCGCGGGTCTCGGCGGGAAACCTGACGCTGCAGGCCTTGTACGGCACGAGGGACAAGGCAATTCCCACCGCATCGTTCGGAACCGTCTTTGACGACCCGCGAACCCGCACCATCGAGACGCTCGGATTCCTGGACATGCAGTACACGCGGAAGCTGCGTGCGCAGTGGGAGCTGGCCTCGCGGCTGTCCTACGATCGCTATGGTTACGACGGCGACTACGTATACGGATCCGACGAGCAAAGCCCCGCGTCACGAGTGATCAACAAGGACTTTGCCCGAGGCAACTCGTGGGGGGCGGAAATCAAAGGCAGCCGACGCGTCGCACGAATCCACCGGGTGGCACTCGGCTCGGAGTACCGCAACAACTTTCGGCAGGATCAATACAACTACGACCTGGATCCATTCGTTCAGTACCTCGATGATCAGCGGTATTCGCAGAACTGGGCGCTCTATGCCCAGGACGAGATCGCGGTCCATCCGAAGCTCCTCCTGAACCTGGGCGTCCGCCACGATCGTTACGAGAGCTTTGGCGGAACAACCAATCCCAGACTGGCGCTCATCTACTATCCGCGAACATCGACGACGCTCAAGGTGCTGTATGGCGAAGCGTTCCGCGCGCCCAATGCCTACGAGCTGTACTGGCGGCAGAGCGGCGTAGCCAAAGCCAATCCGGCCTTGCGCCCGGAGACGAATCGGACCGGAGAAGTCGTCGTCGAGCACTACCTCGGTAGTCGATTTCATGTCGCCGCGACGAGCTTCTACTACCACATCAACGATCTGATTACCCAAAAGACGGATTCGGCAGGCGACGGACTGCTTTTCTACGACAACGTGGACGAGATCACTAGCCGTGGGCTGGAACTCGAGGCAGAAGCGAAGTGGCGGAGCGGTCTGCAAGGTCGGGTGAGCTACACGCTTCAGCATACACGGAACGAAATGACCGGCGAGAGTCTCACCAACTCTCCGAACAACCTGGTTCAGTTCAATCTCATGATGCCGCTCCTCAAGGGAGCCGGTTCCGCGGGCGTCGAGTTCCAGT
Organism: uncultured Acidobacteriota bacterium; assembly: GCA_963755695.1. Taxonomy (GTDB): domain Bacteria; phylum Acidobacteriota; class Vicinamibacteria; order Vicinamibacterales; family 2-12-FULL-66-21; genus QHWT01. The sequence goes on from CAVWLB010000001.1 coordinate 852,335, forward strand.
ATGTCGGCGCGCGGAGGACGCTCGCGGGCCAGAGTGTGGACGGAGTCTTCGTGCCGAATATCACGCTGGTCAGCCGTCGTTTGTCCAGAAACCTCGAGCTGTCGGCGAGCATGTACAACCTTACCAACACGACCTACCGCGATCCCGGCTCCGAGGAGCACCGGCAGGATTCCATCGTTCAGGACGGACGCAACTTTCGCGTGAAGCTCACCTACCACTTCGCGCGCGGCAACTGACCGCCTGTCTGCACAAGCGATGCTCCGGATTCACATGCGAGGCGCGGGAGGGACGGCTGCCAGGACCGCCGCGATTGTGGTCCTCGCCTGTTTGAGCATGCTGCGTGCATCCGTCTCGTTTGCGCGCGCGACTCCGCCCGAATACATGATCAAGGCGGCATATCTGTATCACTTCGCGATGTTCGTCGACTGGCCTGCCGAAGCCTTCGCCAGCAAGAACTCGCCGATCGTGATCGGCATCGTCGGCAACGACCCGTTCGGGCCGGCGATCGACGATACCGTCCGCGACAAGCGAATCGACGGCAGGCCGCTCGTCGTCAAGCGTCTCGACTTGGCTCAGGACCTGCGGCAGTGTCACATCCTGTTCCTCGCGGACGGCGGCAGAATCGCCGATGTCGTGCGCCGCCTCGGCGGCCTTTCGGTGCTGATTGTGGGCGAAACCCAGGACCTGGCCAGCCATGGCGCGGTGATCAACTTCAGAATCGAGGACAATCGCGTGCGTTTCGACATCAACGTCGATGCCGCGAAGCGCAGCCACCTGACCATCAGTTCCCAGTTGCTGAACCTGGCGCGGATTGTCCGCACTCCCTGACGGACGAGATCGCGTTCATCCAAGACCATGACTCCGATAAGCTTTCGAACGCTGTCCATCAAGGGCAAGCTGATGCTCATCACGATGCTGACGAGCTCGGTCGCCCTTCTGGTGGCTTCGGCGGGTTTCCTGGTCTACGACCTGGTGGCGTTTCGTGCCCGAATGAGCCAGGACCTGATGACCGAGGCACGAATCATCGGCGCCAACAGCGCCGCGGGCCTGGCATTCCACGATGAGCGCGCCGTCGGCGAGATCCTTGCCGCCCTGAAGGCGAGGGACGAGACGGTTTCGGCGGCTCTCTACACCCCGAACGGGGAACTCTTCGCCTCATACCTGCGCGCCGGCGCGGCGGGCCTGCCGCCGCGGCCGCAAGGCAGCGGGTATCATTTCGAGAACGACCGTCTCGAGGTCTCCCAGCAGATCGTCCTGCATGGGGAAGCGCTCGGCACGTTGCAAATCGTGTCCGACATGCGGCACTGGGATGCGCGCCTCAAACGCTATTTCAACATTGTCTTCTTCCTGATGGTCGGCGCGGCAGGTATTGCCTTCCTGTTTTCATCGAAACTGCAGACCGTCATCTCCAGACCGATTCTCGATCTGGAACGGACGATGCGGACCGTCTCGAACCACAAGAACTTCGCGCTGCGCGCACCCAAGGCGCACGACGACGAAGTCGGTGCGCTGATCGACGGCTTCAACACGATGCTGTCCGAGATACAGCAGCGCGATAGCGCGGTCCAGGCCGCAAACGAGAACCTTCAGGCCCGCACGCGGGAGCTGGAGCAGGAGATCGGCGAGCGGCTGCGCACACAGGAAGAACTCAAGAGTCTGAACGCTACGCTCGAGCAGCGCGTCGCCGAGCGGAGCGCGGCAGCGGAGCAGCGGAGCCTGGAACTTGCGCGGTCCCAGCATGCGCTCGAGAAGCAGACGAGAATCCTGCAATCAATACTCAACAGCATGAGCGACGGCGTTATCGTCGCCGACGAGGCAGGGGGGTTCATCCTTTTCAATCCTGCCGCCGAGAACATCCTGCACTGCCGTCTGACCGAGGCGCCGACCGAGACCTGGTCCGAGCGCTTCGGCTTCCACTTGCCGGACGCCGTGACGCCATATCCGCCCGACGAGTTCCCGCTGGTGAAGGCGATTCGCGGGCACGCCGTCGAAGCCGCCGACGTCTTCGTCCGTCACGCCGGGGTTCCCGAAGGGCTCTGGGTCAGTGTCAACGCCACTCCATTACGGGATGAGGAAGGCGTTCTCCACAATGGCGTCGCTGTGCTTCACAACATCACCACCCACAAGCGCGCCGAAGAAGCGCTCCTGAAGGCCAAAGACGCGGCGGAGGCGGCCAACCGCGCCAAGAGCCAGTTCCTCGCGAACATGAGCCATGAGCTGCGCACCCCGCTGAACGCGATCATCGGTTACAGCGAGATGCTGCAGGAACAGGCGCTCGACTCAGGGCAGGACGAATCGATCCCCGACCTGCAGAAAATTCATTCTGCGGGCCGGCACCTGCAATCGCTCATCGACCACATCCTCGATCTTTCGAAGATCGAGGCGGGCAAACTCGAACTGTTTCTCGAGACCTTCGACGTTGGCGATGTCATCAGGGACGTGTTGACGACAATCGGGCCGCTCGTCGAGAGGAACGGCAACACGCTGCAGGCGCACTACCCGAATCTCGGCGTCATCCGTGCCGACATGACCAGGCTGCGCCAGATCTTGTTCAACCTCCTGAGCAACGCCTGCAAGTTCACCGAGCGCGGATCGGTCCGGCTCGAGGCATTTCGCTCCGCAACCGGTGGCACCGAATGGATTCACTTCCGCGTGACCGATACCGGTATCGGGATGACCTCCGAGCAGAGCAGTCGTCTGTTCCAGGAATTCACCCAGGTTGACGCCTCGACCACCCGGAAGTACGGCGGCACCGGCCTCGGCCTGGCGATCAGCCGGCGGTTCTCGGAAATGATGGGCGGTGAGATCTCTGTCGAGAGTGCGCTTGGAGAAGGATCGACGTTCACCGTCCGAATTCCGGTCGGACTCAGCGCCGCCGCCGACGACGCGGGGCCGGCGGAGAGGCCGGGCGAGCACGAAACGGCATCGTCGGCGGTGCAGAACACAGTGCTGGTGATCGATGACGATCCGGTCGTGCACGACCTGATGGCGCGGTTCCTCGCGAAGGACGGGGTCCGGGTCGTGGTCGCGTCGACCGGCGAGGAGGGTCTGGCGCTCGCGCGCCGCCTGCATCCGGCAGCAATCACCCTCGACGTAATGATGCCGGGCATGGACGGTTGGACGGTCCTGGCGACGCTGAAGGCCGACCCCCAGCTCTCCAGCATTCCCGTCGTGATGGTCACGATGACCGACGATCGCCGGACGGGATACGCGCTCGGCGCTTCGGACTACCTGACCAAGCCTATCGAGCCGGGCAGGCTCAGTGCGGCGTTGAGAAGACAATTGGGCGATGCCGGACCGACGGCGTCGGTGCTCGTCGTCGACGACGATCCGGCGGTGCGGCGCCTGACCCACCAGGTACTGCAGCGCGAGGGGTGGACCGTTCTCGAAGCAGAGAACGGACGCGTCGGGCTGCGTCGCGTCGCGGAGCGCCTGCCCGCGCTCATCATCCTCGACCTGTTGATGCCGGACATGGACGGCTTCGAATTCCTCGACGAACTCCGCCAGACAAGCGTCGCGCCGGCGATTCCCATCATCGTGTTGACGGCGAAGGACCTCACCGCGGCCGATCGTCAGTCACTCAACGGCTCGGTAGGAAGAGTGCTGGACAAGTCGGCCTGGAACCGTGAGGACCTGCTGATCGCGGTGCGTGAGCAGGTGACAGCACGCCTGGCTACTCAGGTTGCGGGCTCGTAGGGCACGTTTATGTCGAGGATTCTCATCGTCGAAGACAACGAAATGAATCGAGACATGTTGTCGCGACGTCTGGAACGCCGAGGCTACCAGGTGATCCTTGCCATGGATGGCCGACAGGGTCTTGCTGCCGCCCGGAGCGAGGCTCCCGACCTGATTCTGATGGACATGAGCCTCCCGGAAATCGACGGCTGGGAGGTGACGCGGCAACTGAAGTCGGACGACACCACACGGAGTATCCCGGTGATTGCGCTGACCGCGCATGCAATGAGCAGCGATCGTCAGAAGGCGCTCGCGGCGGGCTGCGACGATTACGACACCAAGCCGGTCGAGTTTGAGCGGCTGTTGATGAAGATTGAGACGATGTTAAGGAGCGCGTCAACCCCATGACTGTCTTGAAAGACACACTGCTTCTGGTCGACGACAACGAAGCGAACCGTGACATGTTGTCCCGGCGTCTGCAGCGGCACGGTCTTGAGGTCGTGACCGCGGTGGACGGGGCTCATGCGCTGGAGTTGGTTGATGCCCGAGACTTCGCGCTCGTGCTCCTCGATATCGAGATGCCGCGGGTCAGCGGCCTCGACGTTCTGCGGGTCATCCGGGAGCGCCGCTCAGCCAGCGAGCTCCCGATCATCATGGTCACCGCCCGGCAGGAGAGCGCCGACATCGTCGAAGCCCTCAACGGCGGCGCGAACGACTACGTGACCAAGCCCGTCGACCTGCCCGTCGCGCTTGCGCGCATCCACGCCCAGTTGGCCCGGAGGCGCGCTGAGACGGCGCTCCGCGAGAGCGAGGAGCGCTATGCGCTGGCGCTTCGCGGCGCAAACGACGGACTGTGGGACTGGAATCTGCTGACCGACGAGATCTTCTTCTCCGATCGCTGGAAGCAGATGCTCGGCCTGTCCAACGACATCGTTGCCGGCATTCCTGACGAGTGGTTGCAACGAGTCCACTCGGATGATGTCGACAGACTGAGGACCGACATCGCCGCGCACCTCGAAGGGCTCACGCCACACTTCGAGAGCGAGCACCGCGTCTTGCACGCCGACGGCACCTACCGTTGGACGCTCGCGCGTGGCGTCGCCGTCCGCGACGCCACGGGTCGGGCACATCGCATGGCCGGGTCGCTCACCGACATCACCGAAGGCAAGGTGTCGGATCCGCTCACCGGCCTGCCGAACCGCGTGCTGTTTCTCGATCGGCTCGGACAATCGATGGAACGGGCCAAGCGGCACGGTCGCGTCTCGGCGGTTCTCTTCGTGGATCTGGATCGATTCAAGCTCGTGAACGACAGCCTTGGCCATGAAGCCGGGGATCGTTTCCTTGCCGCAATCGCCAACCGGCTGGAACGCAGCGTTCGAACCGTGGATACCGTCGCCCGCGTGAACTCCGAAGTGACGGTTGCCCGTATCGGCGGGGACGAGTTCACGATCCTGCTCGAGAATGTCAGGCATCCGAGCGACGCGGTTCGCGTGGCCGAACGGGTTCAGGAGTGTCTGAAGCGGCCTTTCGAGCTCGATGGCCGCCAGTTGTTCACCTCCGCGAGCATCGGGATCGCGACGAGCGAGACGGGCTACAGCAATCCGCAGGACCTGCTGCGCGACGCGGACACGGCGATGTACCGCGCCAAGGCGCTCGGAAAGGCGCGCTGCGAGGTGTTCGATGTACGGATGCGGGAAGCGGCAATCGCGCGGCTCGCGGTCGAGACTGACCTCCGGAGGGCGATCGAGCAGAACGAGTTCGAACTCCATTATCAGCCGATCATTTCGCTCGCGACTGGCAGGCTCGCCGGCTTCGAGGCGCTGGTGCGCTGGCGCCATCCGCAGCGCGGTCTGGTCTCGCCTCAGGATTTCATCGGCATTGCCGAAGAAACTGGCCTGATCGTGCCTCTTGGCGCCTGGGTGCTGAACCGTGCCTGCACCCAGATGAGCGACTGGAACCGGGCTCATCCATCGTCGGCAGGGCTGACCATTCATGTCAACCTGTCAGCCAGGCAGTTTGTGCATCCGGAGCTGGCCACCGAAATTGCCGAGATTCTTCAGGCGACGGGTCTACCGCCGTCGTCGCTGAATCTCGAAATTACCGAAAGCGCCGTCATCGAGAACCCCGATTCGGTGATCGGCGTGCTCGAAGCACTGAAGGCACTCGGTCTCCGGATCTCGATCGATGATTTTGGTACGGGCCACTCTTCGCTGAGCTATCTTCATCGGTTCCCGATCGACGCGTTGAAGATCGATCGGTCATTCGTGAGCGCCATGACCGTTGAGCAGTCGAGTATCATTCAAGCCATCGTCGCGCTTGCGCAGGCGCTGCGGCTGGAGGTGATCGCGGAAGGTATCGAAACCGTGGACCAGCTGTCGCGGCTATCTCAGCTCGGCTCCGACGGCGGTCAGGGGTACCTGTTCGCTGCCGCTCTGAGTTCATCGGACGCCGAGGCGGTGCTGGCGGCCTCTCAAGAGATCACCGCCAAGAGCTGGATCGAAGCCGCCGGTGGGGTCGGGGTCAGTCAAACGTAGGTGATCGTCATGGAGCGCAAAAGGCTCCGCTCTACCGTGGAGAACGACGAAATGGCAGTGCTGTAGACGAGCTGCTCATCCGACGCCTGACTAAGCGCCAGGTCGTCCGCGTCCATCCAAATCCCGCCACATTTGTCACTCCCGTCAGTTCAATCTGCGGCGTTAGAACTATTCTCGAGACGGTCACACAGCCACCGCGTCTCGAGAACGGAACGAATGATGAAGGAGTTCCGAAGCCAAGGCGCGAACGATGTCGTCGCCTGCGGACCCCGTCATTTGTGACTGATCAGAGGCGGATCGTTGCCAACGATTGTCGGGCTTCCATGATCCCGACCGCTCGAGGGGCCGAGTGTTGTGTCCTGCATGCGTGACGACAGTGGCGATGGTTTGCCACGGCCTTCACCTCGACGGGCGGGATCGCGAATCGTCGCGAGCAGGCTCCGCAGCAGGAGCAAGCCGGAACAAGGAGAAAGACATGGAGCAGCTGAAAGAACAACTCTCAATGAACACCCCACCGATCGTGTCGCCCCAGGAGTGGGAAGCGGCGCGGCAAGGGCTCCTCGTGAAAGAGAAAGCCTTGACCCGATCCCGTGACGCGTTGGCCGCTGAACGTCGGCGGATGCCGTGGCTGGCCGTGGAGAAGCAGTACGAGTTCGAGGGGCCTAAGGGTAAGGCGAGCTTGCTCGACCTCTTCGAAGGCCGCCGTCAACTGATCGTCTACCGCGCGTTCTTCGAGCCCGGCGTGCACGGCTGGCCGGAACACGCGTGCCCTGGCTGCTCCTTTGTGGCCGACCAGGTGGCCCATCTCGCCCATCTGAACGCGCGTGATACCACGCTCGCGTTCGCCTCTCGCGCGCCGCAGAAGGACATCGAACGCCTGAAGAAACGAATGGAGTGGAAGATGCCCTGGTACACCATAACGGACAGCTTCGATGCCGATTTCGGCGTCGACGAGTGGCATGGCACGAACGCCTTCATCCGCGCCGGCGACAACGTGTTCCGCACCTACTTCATCAACAATCGCGGCGACGAACAAATGGGGAACACGTGGAATTACCTCGACATCACCGCGCTCGGGCGCCAGGAGGCGTGGGAGGACTCGCCGCAGGGCTACCCGCAGACGCCTCCATACAAATGGTGGAATTGGCACGACGCATACGACGATGCCCGGTCGTCCGAGTGGTCGAACGTCGTCGATCGCAGCCTCGATCTCCAGGGCCAGAGGGACCGCGACGCCAAGTGATCGCCCAGACAGCCTCTAGTCGACCACGGCACACGAGTCGAACCGCGTCGAGACGCGCGGGGCAGCTTCGGCCCCGCCGTTATCGTCGATGTCGGCCATGCGGCGGCGCGTCGATCTTCACGCGGAACCCGCCACGGTTGTCGGCGAGGTAGTCGTCGTTGACGCCGAGATACAGCTGACCGCTCGCGTTGGCCCGCAACATCGGGTCGGCGCCGACGAAGAGCGGGGGACTGTTGCCGATTCGGGCGATCAGTCCACCCGCCGGACGGTCGGGCATCGGGGCAGACGGTGCGCGGCGGCCGGATCCTGCACCGCCCGGGCTGCTGGTATCCGCGGCGTCGGCGCTCAACTGCACCGTGCCCGCCGACTCGATGCGCACCACTTCACCCTCGCGCATATAGACACCCGTGCTGGTCCAGCGATCGGCCGCCGTGACCATCACCTCGTCTGATTCGTCCCGCACTTCTGCGCCAGAGAGCACGCCGTCGCCGTTCGTGTCGTGGCTGCGGAACGCCTGGTCGGTGCCGCGCCACTCAGCATGCGTCACGACGCCATCGTGATCCGTGTCCATGTCGCGGACGCGGCCACCGGGCGGAACGGCTGGCTGAGAAGCGGGCGGCGGCGGAGCGGGCGCGGGATTGACCTGAAGGCTCGTCGCCGCGACGCCATCGCAGTTGCCCATGCCCTCGGCGCGTACCTCGAATCGTCCCGCCTTCCGATAGACGTACTGCACCGTCAACGGCACCTGTGTAATCGCGTGCGTGATCCGTTCGGTGCCATCCCCGGGATCGATGCGCACGGCGCCGCAAGGGTTCGTCCCGGTGATGGTGATCTCGACCGGCAGGCCTGCTTGCGCCGGGGTCTTGGGGACCACCACGCCGCTGACGACTCCACGCTGTTGTGCAGACACCGGAACCATCAGGAGCGCAGTCATCGTCCAGATTTCAGCTCGCATGCCTCCCCCTTCTCCTCTAACGGGAGGCACGATCCGTACCGGATGATGCGCGTCTTCCAATAGTCTCTAGCGGTGGTCGAGCTTCGACCAGAGGACGATCGAGGCGGTGAGGTGCGTTCGACTCGTGACCATCTCGTGCGCCGCGGGGTCAGGCATCAACCCGTGGCACGGGCCTTCTTGCGGCGATCGCTCAGTCGTGCAGCACGATACTCAGCAGCGAGCGGTTCACCTTGAGCCCGCCGTTGTATTCGATCAACCCAAGTTTGCGGAACTTGTTCATGAAGAAGTTCACGCGTGAGCGCGTAGTCCCCACCATTTCGGCAAGCGTTTCCTGCGAAAGCTTTGGGAGTACGCGCGGCGCCGTGTCCTCCTCCCCATATCTGGCTAGGAGCAGCAGCGTGCGGGCAAGCCTCTTCTCGCTGGAATTGAAGAGCTGATCGACCAGATCCTCCTCGATTCGTATGTTGCGCGTCAGCATGTGCGCAATGAACCGGCCGGAGAATTCTGAATGTTCCTGCAGCATCCTGACCATGTCGCGTTTCGGGATTCTGAGCAGAGCCGTCCGCATCACCGCCTTCGCCGTTCCCATGCGCAACAGTTGACCGGCCAGGCAGCCCTCGCCGAGGAAATCGCCGGGGCCGAGCATGGCCACGACCGCCTCCTTGCCAGCCGAGGACAGCACTGACAGCTTGATGCCGCCCTCGTGCACGTAGAACACGCTGTTCGCCTGGGCCCCCTGGTCGTAGACCACGGCGCCAGTCGCGAACCGGACGGTGCGCGGGGACACCCCGGCTGACTTGAGGAACGCCTCGACGTTGAAGGCCGGCGGCGTGCCGCGGACTCTGGACGGCCTAGGCGGCATGTGCAGCCAATCATCCCACGGGTGAGGCCCTGTGCTAGCTCCCATGAGGCGGACGTGGCCTGGCCGGCGCCCGCCATTCGATCTTCGCTGGCCGTTCGTGAATGTCATCACCGTTACAGCATTGCGGCGCTGCCGCCAGTGCGACTGGACGGGGACAATCCCGAGCCTTCCTGCAGCGCGCCTCCGTTAGGCTTCTTCACGGCGTCTCGGTTCTGGCGAGGGTGGCCAAATGCTGGCAGACCCCGGTGGTGTGCCGCGGTTGAGCGACACGTTATCGGCCGTGGTTGGCGTGGTAACCACAGAGACTTCCCACCGGCAGTCGCAGCGTCGACACACGAAATATCTCGTCATCGACGTGAGCAGAGGCAGCAGCGCGTCCGATGCGCCACACCGCGGGCAGCATGTCGGATCGATTTCCATGCGGGGCGCTTCAGACTTGCTGTTCATCGGAGTTCTCCAGTCAGGGCCACCAGCGTTACAGCCCGAGTCGTGCGAAATGGCCGCGAATGACGCCGTAGCATTCGCAAGAGGCGGCTTCCAAGCGCTTTCGGTTGAGGATGCGGATTCGTCCATAGTGGCTCGCAATCAACCCATCGCGTTGGAGCGCCCGCAGCACCACCGTGACCGTCGGGCGATGGACGCCAAGCATCACCGCAAGGAATTCCTGTTTGAGCAAGAAGGTGTCGTCTTCAACGCGATCGCGCGTCTGCAGGAGCCATCGGCAGCACCGCTGGGTCACGCTGTGCAGCGCGTTGCAAGCGGTGCACTGCATGATCTGCAGCAAGTTCGCCTGAGCGTAGACACTGACCAAATCGCGAAATGGTCCGGCGCTGGTGGTCTCCTTGACGAATCTCGCGGCGGCCATCGACGGCAACCGGCCATTGGCCACCTGCTGGAACGTGCGACCCATTCCATTGGGGTCGCCGAAGAAGACACCGATCCCGAGCATGCCTTCGCACCCGACGGTGGCCACTTCCACGAGCCCGCCGTTCCGCATTTCGTTGGTAATGGAGAAGACACCACCGTTTGGAAAGTAGACGTCCTTGATCCGCACGCGGTGTGCCTGCAGGGTGTCACCGGTGGTCACAGTGCTCATTCGGACGTAGGGCAGTATTCGGTCGTAATCGGCACGTGGCAGAGCCCCGAGGATCCGATTGCGCAAGGCGCTCCCGTCAGGCAGGAGTCGGGTCAAACGTGATCGCGCGGCTAGCATGGCCTCTCCTCTGAGCAACCCTGAACAGTTCAGGTGCTTCGATGATGCTGGAGGGGCGCAGCGGCGAACTGCGAGCGCAGCTCAGGAAAGCAGAGATGGCGAAGCGTATCACGTTAAAGGCGAATGTACAGGTACACTACATTTGCCCGCTAGACTGGTGCCACGCCGCTGTGACGTCGCCTCAGCCTCCGAGCTTCAGGCAGCCGACGTGGCTGCCGCGCCAGGAGCGTGACGATGTCCATTCCGCCCTTTCCCGAACATCTTGCGTGCATTCGCGATGACGCGCGGCGGATCGTGGAATGCGCGCGAAGCCATCAGGACGACCTGAACGGACTGCTGCGGACGGCCGAGCGCGCAATGCGGCAAGCCACCGAGCTCTCCCGGGCATTCACCGAAGGGGACCTCAGCGCGACGGACTTGCAACGTCTGTGTTCAGACCAGCTGAGTGAGAGTGTCGAGAATGCTGACGCAGCCCACCGGGCATGCGTCGGGGCGCGCGAGCAGCAGGTAGCGGCGCGCCGCTTGTTGAGTCGAATCGACACCCAGTGCGCCGCAGGAGACGACACGATGAGTGCGGGTCGCTCCACGCTTGCTCCTGTGCTCGTCGTCGACGATAGCGTGGACCTGCGCGAGTTGGTGGCGATTGTCCTGCGCGAGGCCGGCTTCCTTGTGAGAACCGCGGTGAATGGCCTGGACGCGTTGCTCGTGGCTCATGAGATGAAGCCCTCCGTGATCGTCATGGACGTGACCATGCCGGTGCTCGACGGACTCGAAGCAACCCGTCTCATCAAGGCCGCTGAAGGGCTCCGTGAAGCCAAAGTGATCGCCTACACCGGCATTGCCTCGATCCCGCAAGCCTGGGTTGAACAGTGGTTCGTGGCCATCGTGCCGAAGTCATCGACACCCGATGTCGTCGTCGCGGCGGTTCAGCAGGCAGCGGGTCTCTTGCAGTGATCTCGCGATGACGCACGGCTTGCGGTGTATGGTATTCTTCGAACACTCTCTGCGGGCTGCGCTCACCGACCTTCCGCATCAGATCCGAGCCGTTCGTCTGTCCTGCGTTCCGTCGCCGAGCATTCCGCTCGAGCCCGCGATCAGATCAATTGCATTGCGAGATCCAGGAGGAGTGTATGACCACGAAGCTGTACGTCGGCAACCTGCCGTATGAAACCACCGAATCCGATCTTCAGGCCCTGTTCGCGGCCACCGGTCAGGTGAGCACGATCAACATCATTCGCGATCGAGCGACTGGCCAACCGCGTGGGTTCGCGTTCGTCGAGATGAGCGATGTCGAAAGCGCACAGCGCGCCATCACGGAGCTCGATCGGCACGAGCTCGGGGGTCGAAACCTGACTGTGAACGAAGCGAAACCGGTGCCCGCCCGCTCCACTGGCCTCGGATCACGCTGGTAAGCGACCGGCTGGTCGCGGGCCGTACTGGCAGGCCGGATCGGAGACGGTCCTGGCTTCCTTCACGCTGCCCTCCTGAACGTAGAGCACGACTTCTGCCGAGCGGCCAAGGACCAGGCTGTGCAATCTGGAACAGCATCCCCCTCGTTCCCTCAATACAATTGCCAGCATGTACCGCTACCACACGAAAACAGCAATCATCGCCGGGTGGATCCTCGGCCTGGGCACCATTGCCTGGGCCACGACGCTGGCCTCCCCGGGCGGCTGGACATTACTTCTCGCCTGGGGCTTCCTTCCGCCGCTCCTCCTGATCCGTCTGCGGAAACAGCAGGAGCAGACCCTCTCCGAGGTCATCCGAGATGCGCTCAGATAACCGGCCAGCGCCGATCGTGACGGCCCGGCGGCCAGCGCACGTCGCGGTTCCAACCCCGGCGCAACAACTCGCGTCGGCGGACGAATCGCGCCATCGCAGGAACACCCTGAATGGTCAGATTCTTCTTATGCAGATCGATGAAGGGATCCTTGCCGGCCTCACCATCCTCGACCTCAGTGGAAAGCTGACAATCGGCGATGGCGCGCAGCTGAACGACAGGCTCGTGGCGGTGTTCGAAACGTTCGAGACCGAAGAGACCGGGGTCCAGAGCTACCCGGCCGCGGTCAGCGCCTGAGGAGGATGACATGGCCGATTCGAAATCGTCGGCGGCGCCACCCGTGCTGCACCAGTGTCCGGTGTGCCAGCACCCGCAGACCAAGATTCAGCGGAAGCTGAGTGAAGACAGACACGGCTCGACGAATTACGTCTGCGCGCGACCCGATTGTCCTGTCGGAATCAACCTGGCGCAGGTCGATACGTGGACCGCCGTATAGCGCGGCGGATCCCACCTTCTGACAGCTGCGCTCTGGCCTCCCGCATCGGATTCGATGTCGGTCGCCTCTGCTGCGACTCAGTCATCGAGCGTTCTGCTCGAGCCCGCGCCGAGATCCGTTGCATCCGTGAAATGGTCCGTCTGTCCTTCCGAGCCTTCCGTCTAGCGAGCGACTGATTCGACAGCCGAACGGAATCGGTCGACGTCGAATTCCCAGGCTTCATTCAGATCGAAACTCGCGGCCAGCTCACAGGCGTGGTGAGCGTGCGACGGCTCCGATCGCAGCCACCCGGCCACGTCGATGCGCTCGCACCAGGCCGTCAGCGCACGGAATCGGATAAACCAGACCACGGCTCTGTCGGGGTCTTCGAGAAATCGCCGGCAGACGGCATCCAGCGACACCGACCCATTCAAGTCCAGCTCGCATGTGAACTCTGGCACGCTCAGCGCCACCACATCACATGGACTCGCCGGGAAGGGGGTCCTTCGCATCCTGGCCTCCGGTACCTAGGTCGGATCGCCGCTGTGGCGCCGGCCCAGCCGCTGAATTGGCGGCGACTTCCGCCAAGCGGTCGGAGGCCTTAGCCCGCAGCGCCGCTGCATCGCGCGCGATTGCAGACTCACCTGCTTGTTCGACGCGCGGCACCCGTCGGTCCAAGGCCGCGATCAGCTCTTCGAGCTCACGTATGAGGTCACCCGCGTTCACCACCATCTATGGCCTCCGCTCGGCCGGACCTCCCGTCGAGAGGCGTTCCAGACCTCGCCGCAGTTGCTACACCGCCAATACGCATTCGCGTCGGGCTTTCGCGCGTTGGTCGCAATCGAGGACGACTGACATGCAGGACACACAGTCGGGGTCCTGGCGGCATCAACCGAACCTGACCGAGACGCGTCGCTTCTGCCGAAGTCGGGTGAATTCACAGGCCTCGAGCGCACGTGATGTAACGCTCAGCGTGCGAGTAGCACGTAGATGACGACAGCGACGGCGATCAGTATGGGTGCGGCGACCGCCATCTTCCGACGGACGGCCCGGTCGTGCGCAGCACCTTTCGCCTGCCACACGGCCCACCGTTCATCGAAACTCGCTGCCTCAGGTACTGCGGTGGATAGGGCCGCCTGTGGTGGCACGGCAACGGTGGGTACGTCGGTGGCCATCTGACCCTCACGCCAAAGGCTTTGGTGAGGGCTGGACCGGAGTGGTCTAGGGCTCAGAAAAGCAGGAGCGCAGAGTATACCCCAAATCGATGGCCGCCTCGGGTTGGATCGCGGCCTGCGCTGGCCTTTACTTCGCCTCTTGCGCCCCGTCGATCGTGAGAAGCCGATATAGGTAGTCCGTGAGCTCGCGCAGGCGCACTCCCGCCGCATCCGGCGCGCGCTGGCTCTCGGACGGCATCGCCGGGACCTCTACCGCGCCTCTGACAATCAATGCCGCGGCAATGATCGCTTTGGCCTGTGCTTCCACTGGATCCATGATGACCTCGCGAGTCTGCGGCCCAAACCGAACGAAATGTCGGCGGATGGCGGCGTCACCTGGACACGCCGCTTCGCGTCCTTGCCGCCTGAGGACGTGCATGATCGTTGCGGCTGGGATCGGGATCGGCCGCATAGGAATGTACCTGTAGACTACATTTGCCCGCCAGACTGGTGCACGCCATCGGGACGTCGCTTCAGCCTCCGAGCTTCCGGGAGCCATTGAGCCCTTCCGGCAGGAGCGTGACGATGTCAGCTGCAGTTCCTTTCACACCTTTCGTGTTCAATGCGACCGTGCCCTCCGTCTGCTGTGGAGTGCGATGACCGTCCATCTGGTGAACCCAAGCCATCTGTCCTTCGGCGTTGGCGTGATCACGCCGCGCTGGCTGTTCGTGCTGGGCGCGGCCACGCCGCCGGCATACGGACGGCCACGCATCGTCGATGAGACGCTCGAGCCACTCGACCTCGACACCGTCCACGCCGACGACATTGTCGGGATTGGGATCCACACGGGAAATGCGCTGCGCGGCTATGAAATTGGTACCGCCGCGAGAGCGCGCGGGGCGACGGTGGTCTTCGGCGGCATACACGCGACGCTGTATCCCGACGAGGCGCATGAACGTGGCGGCGCGCACACCGTCGTCCGCGGCGACGGCGACGTGGTGTGGCCGCTGGTGATCGATCATGCCGTGCAGGGCACACTCCGACCACTATACGAGGGTGGACGCGTCGGCGCCGAACAGTTCGTCCCTGCGCGCTGGGATCTGCTGCCGGAAGGCCGATACATGTGGGGTTCCGTACAGACCGTACGTGGATGCCCGAAACATTGTTCGTTCTGCTCCGTGTGGCGGACGGACGGGCAGAAGCCGCGCCAGCGCGGCGTCGACAGCGTCGTCGCAGAGATTGTGGAGCTGCGCCGGCGTGGATTCCGGTTCGTGGCGCTCGCCGACGACAACTTCTATCCGGTCACGCTGACCGACCTCGCCATGGCAGAGCGGCAGCGCAACGGGCCCCGGCTCGAACAGCTGCGGTCGCTGCGAGCCGAGCGATTCGAGCTGATGGCCAGGCTGGCGGAGTTGCCGCGCGACATGGTCTTCTTCACGCAGATCACGATGGAAGCGGCAGAGGATGAAGCGTTCCTCGATGCGATGCGACGCGCGAACATCAAGGGCGCCCTCGTCGGCGTAGAGGCGGTCACGCCCGAGGGGCTGAAGGACGTCTACAAGGGCTTCAACGAGGTCGGCGAGGCGTTGGTCCAGCGGCTCCGCAAATTCCGCGAACGCGGCGTGTACGTCCTCGGTTCGTTCATCTTTGGCTTACCGAGCGATCGCCCCTCGACCTTCGACGCGACAGCAGATGTCGCCGAGCGCGCGGAACTGGCGTTCGCCCAGTTTGTCATGCTGACGCCGTATCCAGGCACCATTGACTTCGAGGCGTGGGAAAAGAAGCTTGGCACCGAGGCGAAGAAGGTGGCCGGCATCCCGGTCACTCGCCACTGGCTGATCCCGCAGGCAGATCGACCAAAGGTATACGCGCCTCACCCCGTGATGACGCCCGACGAGATTCGTGCGCGCACGCAAGCTGTGTGGGATCGGTTCTACAGTCTCCGCCGCGTCTGGGAGCGCTCCCGGTGCACGCGAACGCTGCGGTCGCGCCTCGCCTTTGTGCTGATTTCGAAGCTCTATCGACAAATGTACGCGAACACCGGAATCGCCACGGATAGCGCGCGCGTGAATCGAGCCAACCGCTGGGCGCGACTCATCGCCCGGCCGTGTCGGCGTCTGTTTATCGCGCGGCCATTGCCAGGACTGCCGAGCGCGTAGGCGATTCTCTTCGTCGTTGGTCTTCCGCACCCGCCGAAGAGTTTCGGTGACTGTCGGAATCGATGGGAGGCGGTTGTCGCCGATCGCCCGGCACGAACAGAACGGCAAAGATAGCTGACAGCGTTTAGGTCATCGCTGTCGATCGTAAACCTGAACGCTCGAGTACTCCGTGCCGTCCCGGCTGCCTTTGGTCGTAACCGTCAAAACCTTGCCGTTGTCTGAAACGGTTCGGGTCTCCGTCTCCACGACCTGCCCTTGAATCTTGCCGGTCCGCTCGACCGTTTGGTCGTCCACACGTTTCAGTGACACCGTGCTCAGAATCGAGTTGGAGATCGGATAGTCCTTGCCGTCGAATCGCGCGGTGTACTCGACGAGGACGCTTGGCTTGTTGGTGCTCATCGTATAGGTGGTTTCCTTGATGGCATCGCCAACCACCTCGAACTTCGTGACCCGCCGATACGGCACGGCGCCGCTGAAGGTCGATTTCGCGTGATTCAGCGTCCACGACCCGAGGGCCGAATCGCTCACGCTCTGGGCAACCATCACACCAACCGAGAGAATCGAAAGAAGTCCGACGATGATGACGCGCTGCATCTGTACTCCCTCCGCCGGAAGTCCGAAACACCAGCAGGCCCGCACTCGCCAGGACGCCGCCGATCAGCGGATCTTCCGTTCTTCTGCTGCCACGGGATCTGCCCTTTGCCTCGAGGTCGATTGATCGGCCACATCCTACACCTGCCAGCCAGTGCTTGGGTGAAACCTTCTGTGTCATAGAGATCTCGCGTCGCAAGACTCGCCCGGTGACCCAACTCGTGGCGGGGTGGCATGACTCACGCGCGCAGGCAGCTTGGCACGCTCCGCCGGGCAGCGTAACCGAAGCAACCAGCAGTCGCCAGCCTGCGCGTCGCGACACTCAACTAGCTCGATTTGCAGATATATCCATATTCAGATATAGTGCGCGGGTCATGCCGAAGCCTTTGCTGCCTGAGCGACCGATGGCGCCGGCGGTCTTCCAGATTCTCATCGCGCTGGCCGACCGACCACTCCATGGATACGGGATCATGCTGGATATCGCTGAGCGCAGCGACGGCAAGGTCAAGTTGAGCCCCGGCACGCTGTACGGCTCGATCAAGCAGATGCTCGAAGGCGGTTGGATCGACGAAGTCCCCGGCCGCGCCACGGCCGACGACGAGCGCCGGCGGTACTACCGACTGACCCGCGAAGGGCGTGAAGCTGCGCGACAGGAGATGGCACGCATGTCGGCCCTCCTGAACCATGCTCGACTGACCAGTCTTCGCTCGAACGAAGGATGAGAGGTGAGGAGGTCAGAGCGACTCTATCGATGGCTTCTGCGCCTCTATCCGCGCGAATTCCGTGAGGAGTACGGCGAGGAGATGTCGCTGCTCTTCCGAGACCGTAGCGTCCGAGGGCTCCAGCAGGCTGTGGCTGCAAGTACTCGGAGATCTCGTATTTCACGCCCCGACGGAGCATTGGAGCACGATGAAACAGGATCTCCGGTACGCGATCCGGATGCTACTGCGCGCGCCTACTTTTGCGGCGACGGTCATTGCGACACTGGCCCTCGGCATTGGCGCGAACTCGGTCATCTTCAGCGCTGTGGACGCGGTCCTTCTGCGCGATGCGCCGGTTTCAGATCCCGATACGCTGGTCGACGTCTATACGTCATCCGGCAAGCAACCTCTACTCACGCTCGTCCTATCCAGACTATTTCGATTTGCGGGACAGTGGGACGTTCGCGTCACTGATGGCCTATACGGAAGTGTCCATCACGATGGATGCGAACGGTCAGCCAGAACCTCTCGCCGGCGAGCTCGTGAGCGGCAACTACTTCGACGTTCTTGGTGATCGCAATGGCCGTCGGCCGCGGGTTTGCGCCGGACGAAGATCAAATCGGGGCGCCTGTTCGCGTGGCGATCATCTCGCATGCGCTCTGGCAGCGGGTGTTCAACGGTGACCGGTCGTTGATCGGCCAGACGGTCCGTCTCAACAGCAACCCGTATACGCTCATCGGCGTCGCACCGCCAGGGTTCGGTGGTCCGGTCCTCGGAGTGGCGACGGATGTATGGGTTCCCGCTGCGCTTCAGCCCGAAGTGGATCCGCCGTCAGCGGCCGTGCGCCGCGCCCGCGGTCATTCCGCGATATTCGACCTGCGCAGTTCACGAGGATTGAGAATGGTCGGTCGGCTGCCGCGTGGTGCCAGCATCGACCAGGTGGCGTCGCGCGCTGAAGTCATTGCCAGCCGCCTCCAGACCGCATACCCGGATACAAACCGCAACCGACGTTTCACGCTTACGCCGCTTGGCGAGGGCCGAGGCCTTCGCGTCGCCACGCGACCGATTCTGCGGCAGCTTGCGGGCGCCGTATTGATGGTGCTGATGGTCGCGTGCGCGAACGTCGCGAGCCTGCTGCTCTCGCGGGCGGTGTCGCGCGAGAGGGAGGTCGCCGTGCGGGTCGCCATCGGCGCCAGCCGGGCACGACTTGTCCGTCAGTGGCTCACCGAATCCGTGCTGCTCGGCGTCTGCGGCTCGATCGCGGCGCTCTTCGTCGTTTGGGCGACCACGCCGCTGCTTCACACCTTCGTGCTTCCGGAGGCTGTTGACCTCTCCGTGAACGCGCGCGTCCTCGCCTTCACGCTCATCGTTGGTGTTGGAAGCGGGCTGCTCTTCGGCCTCGCCCCGGCTCTTCAGGTACGCCGACGCGATACCGTGACGTCACTGCGCGCAGAGGGAGGCACCGTTGCGACCGGCGCCCGCGCGGCGCGGATGCGCGCGGCTTTCGTCGTGCTTCAAGTCGCCGTGAGCCTCGTGCTTCTCGTGGGAGCCGGCCTTTTCCTCCGCACGCTGAACAACGCGTATTCCGTCGACCTGGGCTACCAGATCGATCGCGTCCTGGTCGCCTCTCTCAATCTCCAGGCGCGCGGCTACTTCGAAGGCGGGCCGCGGGGGGCCGATGCCGGATTGGCCGTGTACGAACAGATTCTCTCCCGGGTAGAAGCGCTCCCGGGCGTGGTCGCGGCCAGCGCTGCACGGATGACGGTCCTCAGCGGCGGTGCTCGCTCGACCGCGGTCAGCACGGATGGCCGCCCCATCGAGAAGGACAACAGCAATGCGCTGGGCGTCCGCGCGAATGTCGTCAGCCATCGCTACTTCGAGACGATGAACATCCCGATCCTCCGAGGGCGCCCGTTCAATGCGTCCGATGGGCCACAGCACCGATCGGGTGACAGTCGTCACCAAGTCGTTGGCCGACCGGCTCTGGCCAAACGAGGAGCCGATAGGCAAGACCTTTGCGAGACGAACGCCAACAACTGCAGGTCGTCGGCGTCGTCCCCGATACGGTCTACACGAGCACGCTGGAACGCGAGAGGCCGCCGACCTACTACTTGCTGCTGGCGCAGAACTTTGAGTCGGGCGTCGCGTTGCACGTGCGCGCCGCTGACAGTCCAATGGCACTCGTGCCGGCGATTCGAGAAGCCGTGCGGCAAGTCGACAGCCAGCTGGCCCTCGAGCGCCCGCAACTGCTCGGCGACGTTCTCGATCGAACGCTCAGCACGCAACGGATGTTGGCAACACTCGTCGGCCTCTTTGGTGGCGTCGCGTTGTTGCTGGCTGCTCTCGGCCTCTACGGAGTGATGGCACACGCCGCGACTCAGCGGACGCCGGAGATCGGCATTCGCCTCGCCATGGGCGCGCAACCGGCATCGATAGTCAGCTTGCTGTTGGCACAGAGTGTTCGACTACTCGGGATCGGAGCGGCCATCGGCCTCACGGGTGCGCTCGTGGGGACTCGGTACATCGAGTCGCAGTTGTTTGGCGTGACCGCCACCGACCTGGTGACGTTCGTGAGCGCGTGTGTCGTGCTTGCGATTGCGGGCCTCACGGCCTCCCTGATTCCTGCCCTCCACGCGATGCGCATCGATCCGATCATCGCCCTTCGGCGGACGTGAGTGGACGTGCGCGCCGATCCCGCGTCAACTCGCGCAACCCCTGGAGCTATTCATATCTGAGCGCCTGCGTCGGATCGAGCTGCGACGCCCGACGTGCGGGCAGATACGAGGCAGCCAACGCGACTCCGATCAGAACGGCGAGCGCTGACCCAATCGCAAATGGATCGCTCGGCGCGATGCCGAACAGCAAGCTCCCGATCAGCCGCGACGCGGCCAGCGCGAGAGCGACTCCGATACCGGCTCCGATCGTCACGACGACGACGGTTTGGCGCATGACGAGGCGAAGGACGTCGGAGCGCCGCGCGCCCAGAGCCATACGGATTCCGATCTCGCGTGTTCGTCGGATCGTTTCATACGACACGACGCCGTACAGGCCGACGCAGGCCAGGAGCAGTCCGATCATTCCCGAGACGGTCGTCAGGGCCGCGAACGCGCGCGGCTTCCCAATCGTCTCGGCAATTTGCTGTCGCTGGGTCTTCATCTCGGCGAGTGGAATGGTCGGATCAGTCTGTCGAACCGCCTCGCGGATTGCGGAGGCGACGGTCATCGGATCTGAGGCAGTGCGCACTTCAACGGTCATTCCGCTGGGCGGGGCCTGCGCATGCGGCATGAAGAGCGTCGGCGGCACCTGCTGCTCGAGGCTCGCGTACTTCGAATCGCGCGCCACGCCGATCACCTGGATTGGCGACATTGCGGTCGGCGCCATTCACAAACTGAAAATGGCGCCCGACAGGCGTTCGCTCACCAAACACCTGCCGCGCCATCGTTTCGTTGATGACGGCCACGCGAGGACGACCTTGCGTGTCGGCGGCCGACAGGTCCCGTCCCGCGACCAACGGTATGCCCATGGTCTCGAGGAAGTTCCACCGGGCAATCTGAATGAACGCGTTCTTTGGCAGGCCGGTACCATCTGGTTGCACGGCTTCTTCCCATTCGCTCCTCGCGATGAGCGGCATCACAGACATCGTAGCAAGACTGAACGCCGGGAACGGCTTCGATTGCAGCCATGATCCGGTCGTACAGGTCAAAGGTGCGAGACGAACTGTCACTCTGCAAGGCAGGATCAATCCGAAACACCAACAGGTTGTCGGCGTTGAACCCCACGTCAACCTTGCTGAGATTGTAAAGAGTGCGCACCAGGAGTCCGGCGCCCACGAGGAGCACGAGGCTGATGGCGACCTGCGCGGTGAGAAGCGCCTTGGTCGCAACCCCGCGGGTGATGCTTCCCTTTTGCGCGCTGGTTTTCAGCGACGGTCCAAGGTCTGTCCGCGTCGCTCGCAGCGCAGGTCCGATCCCAAACAGCACCGCGGTGATCGCCGACAGAACAGCCGTGAATGCGAGCACCCGCGGATCGATGCGCGCATCCACGATGGGAGTCTCCCGTGCTGGGAGCCACAGCATGAAATCTTTCCCCCACCAGGCGAGGATGGCGCCGCCGATCCCCCCGAATACGGCCAGGAGGAGGGTTTCGGTCAGCAACTGCCGAACCACTCGCCAGCGGCTCGCGCCGAGTGTCAGACGCACCGCTACCTCCTGGCGGCGCGCAGACGCGCGCACCAGCAGGAGGGTCGCCAGATTGACACATCCGATCAGCAGAATGGCGGCGACGACGGCGAACACGGCGGACAGGATCTGCTGTGCATCGATGCGGGGGCCATCGGGCCCTTGCGCGCCAGGGCGCACGCGGAGCTGTGGAAGCTCACTCCGTGTCGGGATTCGGCGTATCGGGCGGGCGCGCCGCCCAGCTTTCACGCACCGTATCCGCAAATGTCGGTTGCAGCTCGGCGAGCGCCTGTTCTCGCGTCACGCCCGGCTTCAATCGCCCCATCATCTGGAGCCACCAGACCGATACCGGCCGGGCGCGGCCCGTCGGACTCAGACGCGCCGCGATGGCGATCGGTAGCGTGATATCGCTCGATTCGTTCATCCGAGGTCCATCAAATCCTTCCGGCGTGACGCCCACGATCACGACAGGTGACCGATTGACATCGATCGTCTTCCCGACGACGCTCGGGTCGCTCGCAAATCGGCGTCGCCAATAGCGATGACTGATCACCGCCACCGGTTCCGCCTGCGGGCGATCGTCAGACGCTGACAAGGTGCGCCCGACGAGCGCCCGGACGCCCAGTCCCGCAAAGTAACTCCCCGTGACGAACAGGCCGGATGCCGTATCGGCCTGTCGATCGGCGACGATGTTCAGCGTGCCGGCAGGCGAGAAGGCGAAGACGTCTGACAGCGTGGCGGTGTGTTCACGGAACCGCTCGACGGTGAGGGCGGAAAACGACGTGCGAACCCCCAGTCCGGGGGCCGGTCCCGATCGACCGTAGCCCGAATGGCGGGCCACCATCGAATCCGGCGTGCGCAGCCAGTCGAACACGACCAGTTCCTCAGGGTTCTTCACCGGAAGCTTGCGAAGAAGCAGCGCGTCTACGACGCTGAACACCGCCGTGTTCGCGCCGATGCCGAGCGCGAGCGTCGCGATTGCGGCCGCCGTAAAGCCTTTGCTTCTGCCGAACGTGCGAAACGCATATCGCAGGTCGCCGCGCAATTCGTCTAACAGCCTCAGCCCGAGACTCTGCCGAGCCTCTTCCTTGTATTTCTCCACGGATCCGAACTCGAGCCGCGCGATCCGCATGGCTTCCTTCCGGGAGAGGCCGCCGCGCGCCATGAGGTCCTCGGCGCGGCGCTCGAGGTGAAACTGCAATTCGTCGGACATGTTTCGCTCCACGTCGGAGCGGTGGAGGACGCTGTGCCAGAACGAACGCAGTCGAGCCCAGAGCGCCATTACGCCTCCTGTGCGCGCAGTGCCGTGTTAACAGCGAGAGCGGTGCGATTCCAACGTTCGGTTTCGGCCTTCAGCCGCTTTCGGCCGGCGGCAGTGAGGCTGTAGAACTTGGCCTTGCGGTTGTTGTCGGACGTGCCCCACTCGGTGTCGAGCAGTCCCCGATGTTCGAGGCGATACAGGGCGGGGTACAGGGCGCCCTGCTCGATGTTCAGCGCGTTCCCGGTGATTTGCTCGATGCGCAGCAACACGCCGTAACCATGTTCGGCGCCGAGCGAAACGGCCTTCAGGATCAGTAAGTCGAGCGTGCCCGGTAAGAGCTCAGCCTCGGGAACCACCAGTGCTCTCCTATGCTCATTAGGAGAATATGGCTCGCTTTCCTAATCTGTCAAGGAGAACCTGGAAGCTGTGGCCTGCGATGCGCATCACCATCGACGAGCCGTACCCAGGTTGAAGTTCGCTTGACTATTTGGGTTCACATCCGGTCGTCTGGAATCATTGACGGGAAGCTGGTGAGCCGCATTTTCGCGAGTTGGAACCATGCCACGATCCTGCTGGTCCGGATTCAAGCGCCGCGACAAGCTGCGTAGATCAGGTGGAAGCGCTCGGGTCAGTCTCTTGCCTGAACGCGGATTTATTGCCGAGGGCGGCCGCGTTCAACGTTTGCAGGCGTAGCGCAAAGGGGGACATCGTGTCCTCTGGCTGTCTCCACGACCGTCCGGATCGCGTCCACAACGACCTCTGGTTGGTCGACCGGCACGACGTGACCGGACTCTTGAGCGATCGATCAGACATCCTCGTTCTGACAGCGAGGCTTGATCGCGTTGCAACTGTCGCCAATTCTCGTCGGCTCCTCGGCCACCGGTGATGACGACGACAGGGATGGTGAGCTTGCGGCGCGAGCTCCTGACTTCCGACGCGCTCTGCCGAATATGAATGATTTCGTCAGCCGCCGCCTGGTATCCGGCTGCGCGGAAACTCGTCGCCCGCGCGAATTGCCGCACTGATGGAGCCAGCGATTCGATTCTCTGGCCGAACGATACGCCGAACAGTCGGAGGACGCCGATCGTCGACAGCAGAGGAACAAATCGCGCCATCTGCGGCACTTCATGTGCCTGGTCTTCGTGGGAGGCATCCACGAGCACGAGACCTGCGGCGCGCTCAGGGTGATCGGAAGCGAACACGCGGACGTCGAAACCCGCGATGGAGGCCCCGACGAGCACCACCGGTCCGCCAATTCCGCTGCGGACGAGGAGTTCGGCCAGCTCGCTCGCGATGCGGCGTGCTGTCCGCGGCGACGGGCCGGGATCGCTGTAACCCATACCTGCCCGGTCGTAGGAGCAGACACGCGTGAATCGAGCAACATCAGGTTGGACGAAGCCCCAGTCAGCACTCGAGCCGCCGAGGCCCGTGTCGAGGATGACGGCAGGCGCGCCGTCCCCGGTGCACCACAGATGCAGCCTGTACCCTCCGATGTCGACGAGATGTCCGGGAGGCGGAGTCGCCGCGAGCTCCTTTCGAGTCGCAAGCCATTGGTACGTGGCGCCGGAGAGTGCGGCAACGATCAGGAACGCGCCCAGCACGACGAAAATGCGCATCGTCCAGCGCCACATGTCGACATCTCCTGTCAAATCGAAACCTGTTGAATCGGCCCACTGCGACTTTCTGATGGCGCGCAGCTGCGAACGGACCGCCAGTCCTCTGGCGACAGCCTCCGCGAATGGTAACTTCGCTCGTGAAAATGATTTGGGATAAGTTTTCGCTGGCGAAGAGGAGCGAGGGCTGGCTTGCCAGCGGGAGCCTCGCTCACGAATCAGGCGAGCGGAGGCTGGTGAGCCTAACGTTCGCCAGTTGGAACCTCATGGGCGCACTGCTGCGGCAGATTGCCGGCTTGCGACGGGCCGCTTGAGGCATTCGACACACCAGATCCCGCCGGCAGAGAACGTCACAGCGCCGGATCTACGCCGAGGCCGCGTGAGGTACACGGATTGATCGATATTGCTCTCGGCCGAGTCTCGGCGTAAAAGATCCAGCATCGGCATCCCGAAAGGAGAACTCTATGTCGACAACGCATCAAGTCGACGCTGCCCGTCAGGAGGCGTTCATCCACAAGGTGCTCGATCACACGAGCGGAACGATGACGACGCTGCTCGCCGTGATCGGCGACCGGCTAGGACTCTTCAAGAATCTTGCTCAGCACGGGTCGGCAACGACGCGCGAGTTGGCCGGCCGGATGAGTCTCAACGAGCGATACACCCGCGAGTGGCTCAGCGGCATGGCGAGCGCCGGGTACGTCGAATACGATTCAACCACACAGCGATTCACGCTCCCGTTCGAACATGAAGCGGCCGTCGCACAGGAGAATGGCCCCTTCTTTTTCGGCGGAATCTATCAAATGTTGCCGGCGCTGACGAGCGTCCTCGACTCGGTAACCGAGGCGTTCAGGCAGGGCGGTGGCGTCACTCAGACGGCGTATTCCGCCGACATGTGGCACGGCCTCGAACGGTTCACCGCAGGGTGGTTCGAGAATCTCCTGCTTCAGCAGTGGGTTCCGGCGATGCCGGAGGTGCAGGCCCATCTCAAACATGGAGCCGATGTTGCGGACATCGGGTGTGGCCGTGGTCGCGCGCTCATCAAGCTGGCGCAGGCGTTTCCGCGTTCGCGCTACGTCGGCTACGACGTCTTCGCTCTCGCTGTCACAGAGGCAACGGAGAGAGCACGCGCGGCCGGCGTGGCCGAGCGTGTCGGATTCGAAGAACGCGATGTGAGCAGCGGTCTGCCGCAGCAGTTCGATGTGATCACAACGTTCGACGTTGTCCATGACTCGGTTGATCCGCTGGGATTGCTGCGTTCGATTCGTCGCGCGCTTCGGCCGGGCGGTGTCTACGTCTGTCTGGACATTAACTGTTCGGACAAGCTCGAGGAGAACATCCATCCGCTTGGCGCGATGTTTCATGGGTTCAGTGTGCTCTATTGCATGACGACGTCGTTGTCGCGCGGTGGTGCTGGGCTCGGTACGCTCGGCTTCCATGAACCGAAAGTGCGCGAGATGTGTGCCGAAGCGGGTTTCAGCAGCGTTCGGCGTGTGCCGTTGGAGAACCCATTCAACAACCTGTACGAGGTGAAGCCGTGATCGGGCCGTGACCGTACGCCGCGCGTGAAGTGCCGGCGTCGCGTTTGAGCGCGCATCGCTCGTAAGTCGTTGGGTGTGAGAGCAGGAAGTGTGGTGAGCCTGACATTCGCGAGTTGGAACCGTCTTAGCGAATGGTTGAGAAGCCTGGCGACGCTCACACAGTCGGCTTGAGCACGTCTCCGTCTCCCGTGTCGCAATCGGATCGTTGCTGGAGACGGAGCGATGCGAGGAGTTCGGCTACGTCGTCGGCGTTTCACCGTCGGAATCGAGAGTCGTGCGGTGCCCGACGAGAGCTTGCACGCATCCAAGTCAACATCGATGGCGCGTTGGTTGAGGGTGGTGGGCCTGTGAACCGCTCTCCACTTGTGCGTCACACGACTACGCCGTTCCGCTCTGTTCCGAGGTGCGCGTACCCTCGTGGGGAAGAGTTCGCGTCGCCGATCTGGAAAGTGACTTTGAGGAACTCCGCGGGCGCCTCGCGGTTCTCGAGGCGCTCGGCAATGACGCGGAGGGCAAGAGCTTGGACGCCGGCCACGGCTTCATCGCGATCCGGTCCGTAACACAGGACGCCGGGAAGGGCCGGCACTTCGGCGATCCAGCGTCCGTCTTCTCGTTCGAGCTCGATCGTGAGCGTCACACCAGCAATGTACCATCCACGCCTCCGCCGGCCAAGGTCTCCTCCTGGCCTGCCGTCTCCTAAGCAGCTAGGGGAACAGGAGGGGAAGACGGCTGTGCGTGCGCGAGGTGTTCCCCCTTGGACCCTCAGTTTCGATTCCGGATGGCCGCGCCAGAAGACCACGCTCCACATCATTCCATACGCAGCAATGGCTGCTTCGTCAATGGTCTCGAGTAGGGAGTGCTGGCGGCTCTTTCATGTGAAAGGCACCCCTTTGCGAGCGACACATGCGCAATTCACCCCGACGAAACCGTTTCAACTCTTGGGCGCGCGTGAGAAGGTCTGGCGGAAGTGGCGCCTCGCGAATTCGCGCCCAGATCCGCTCTTCAAATACTGTTCGAATTCGAGCGCGGGCTCTTCTTCATCGAACTCAATGACGACGAGTGGTCGCCAAGGACGAAATTCGACCGTGTGAGGTGAAAGGCCTTCGTTGTGGGCGATCAGTCGCGCCTGGGGATCCGACGTCACGCCAGTGTAGTACTGCGTCGGATTCGCGAGGCTTTTCAATATGTAGACGAATCGCTTCGGCTTGGACACCCGTGGTTCGGAAGCAAAGGTGCCGCCGCTCTCGCAAGATCAAGTCGGCCGGCTGCTCGCCCATTGCTGGGCGCGAATGCGCCGATTCTGGCGAAGAAGGCAATCAATCGGCGTTGCAGAAACTGCCAACAATCAAGCCGAATCGGGTTGCAGAATGAGCGGGCGGGCAGCCGTGCGCGTCGTTGAGTCCGCTCGGCAGATCCTGGCGCGGGAGAAGCCTCGCAAGGAGTCATGGATCAGGGCTGCCTCAGCGTGTCGTGAGTCGCTCGATCAAGTGCTTTGTGAGAACCTTCGCCTGGTCGTGCGCAAAGGCTGGCTTGCCAGCCGTAGTCTCTCAGCGAGCGGAAGGTCCGCCTACGCGGCATGCAATCGTGTGCCGGCTCCGGCGGATAGCCTCCGCGAGAAACGAGAGCGGAGGCTGGTGAGCCGCGTAGGAATCGAACCTACAACCCGCAGATTAAGAGTCTGCTGCTCTGCCAATTGAGCTAGCGGCCCACATCACGAGGTGTGCAACTCCCAATATTACCACACGCTCAAGTCCGAGGATCGATCGCAGGTGCTGCGCTCGTCGCCCAATCGGCGCGGCTTGATCATCGCGTCAGCGCAGATTCTGTAGCTGGCCATGCGCCGTGGCGCTCCACGCACAAACCACCATCGACAGCGTGCACGTTCGACGTGGCAGCGCGTGAACGAATACGGCAGTGTGGTCGAAGAACCACGCCACTGCTGTTGTCTGTGGCGGCGCTGCGGTCCGCGACCGACCAGCGCCCTTGATCGCGCGGCGCTCGATCGCGCGCCCGTCAGAAGTCCATTTACGGTTCTGCCGAGGGGAGCGGCTGTTCGCTGAAATTGTAATTGCGGGCGCCGCGAGTTGAGCACAGATCCTGCAGTGACGCTGCCCGACGCGCGCGGGCTGCCGGCATACCGCCAGATTTCCGGAATGGGCCGGAGGATCTGGAACCGGACGGCATGCCGGTCTTTACGGACCGCGTAAGTGCTTGCGCGCGTCGTAAGTCTACCGTCAGAATGATCTCTGCCGGAGAGGACTTCCATTCATGCGCGCTCTGCCTCGGCGCGCGTAGCGGATGTCCCTCGTTTTCGCGACTTCCCGCACGCCCAGCATACCGCTATCCGCGCGGCTGTCCAGCGATTTTGGTGATTTGGTGATCCGCACCCTCGATGGGCTCCTCAGCAGATCTCAGGCGCTCGGTCTTTTGACCGCGCTGTGGTGCGCCGTATTCAATCTCGGCTGCGCGCCGCGCGCGTCCAAGTCCGAAACGGTGGTGCTGACGGTTCCGGATCGCGCGAATGCCCACGTCACGCTTGCGTCGGACCGGACGGCTGTGGCCGCCGTTTGGGCGGCAACCGGAACACGCGGCACCGACGTCTTCCTGGCCATGAGTGACGATGCGGGCGTGCATTTCGGCGCCCCGACTCGGGTGAACGATGTCGACGGCGATGCCACTGCCAACGGCGAGCAGCCGCCGTGGGTGATGTTGCGCGGCCGCGACGTGTCGGTGCTCTGGGTGTCGAAGCAGAATGGGGTCGCGGCGATTCGTTCCGCAACGTCAACTGACGGCGGGAAGAGGTTTTCGCCTGCACGAACGATCACGCCAGGCGGCGTGACCGGCGCGCGCGGTTGGGAATCGGCGACGATTTCCGACGACGGGGTCATTCACGCCGCCTGGCTCGATGGCCGCAACGCCGCGCAGCCGGCCTCGCCGCAGGCATCGGCTTCCCATCATCACCACGGCGAGCCCATTCGCCAGGACATCTTCCACGCGATGTGGCGCGGTACGGACGTCCCGATCGAAGGCCTGGTGGCGACAAAAGTCTGCTTCTGCTGCAAGACGGCTATCGTCAGCCGCGGCGACGAGGTGTTCGTCGCCTGGCGTCACGTATTCGAGGGCGGCATGCGCGACATTGCGGTCGGGCGGTCCACTGACGGCGGACGCACTTTCTCTTCACCGGTCCGGGTCAGTCCCGACAACTGGAAGATCGATGCATGTCCCGACGATGGGCCGTCGATGGCACTCGCACTCGACGGACGGCTCCACGTCGTCTGGCCGACGCTGGTGAACGATCCGGATCGGGCGCGCCTCGCCATCTTCCACGCCGTCAGCACCGATGGCGGCGCAACGTTTTCGCCACGCGAGCGCATCGACGGCGCCCGCGGGACCGACCCGTCACACCCGAGGATGCTCGTCGATGTCGACGGCGCCCCGGTATTTGTCTGGGACGAGATGACAGGGGATCGGCGCCAGGTCGCGCTGCGCCGTGGCAACCAGCCGGTGCAAGTAACCAGCAGCGGCCGCGCCAGCAGCTATCCGGCGATCGCGGTGGCAGGAGAGGACCTGGTGATTGCGTGGACGGACCAGAGTGGTGAACGCGGTCAGATCATGATTGACCGAGTGCCTGCTTCACCGCGCTGACGATCTCGTTCAGGTCGTACGGCGCAGACGATAACGTAGCCCTCGTTCTCGAGACCGACCCGCAACAATTCGACTGTATTCGTCGCTCGTGTTGAGAACGGCGATGACCGGTGGCGGTTGACCCATCGTCGTTAGTTGTGTTCGGCTGGCGCCGTCGCCCTCCGCCAGCGCCCCTCGACCGTGAATGCCCAGCGAACGTGATGCAAGGAGTCGCCGGGGATGGCGACAGGAGATGTCTGCACGATTGATGACAGTGCCGCACGCTCTCGCGGACGCACTCGCAAGGTTCGAAGACTCCCATGGCCGCCGACGGCTCCGCGCAGCAGCGCGCTGGCGACGTCGCGATCCTCGAAATAGTCGGTGAGCCGCCGTCCGGTCAGGTTGCGCACCGTCAGATTGAGCACGCGTTCCATGCCTTGACTGGCCGCTTCGATCAGGCCGCCGGGATCCGTGATCACCCAGCCTGAGTCGTGTCGGTCGGCATCCGACACATGACCGAGAAATCCGCGAACGACGCCAACGAGCTGCTTCGGCGGGACCGGCTCCATGAGATAGGCATCAGCACCCGCCGCGAGACCATCGAGGCGAGCCTGTGTGGTTCGATGTGTGGACGAGATAATGATCACCGGAGTAAACGGCCGATCCTCTTTGAGCGCCCGGCAGACGTCGAATCCGCTGCCGTCGGGAAGGTTGATGTCGAGCAGCGTCAGCTCGGTCTCGTCGGCCGCACCATGTTCACGCGCGCCGGCGGCGGTGGCTGCCTCGACCACACGATAACCTTCTTGAGTCAAGACGCGAGTTCTGAGAAATCGCGCCGAATCGTGGTCGTCTACGTTGACAATCAAGGGTTCCTCCGGGATCAGCTGGTGCAATTGTAGATCCAAAGAACGGTGGAAAGCTCAACGGCCAACGTGCGCGTGAAGGAACTTCGCTACAATACCAGTCTGAATGTCCCCGGAGATCCCTCCTCCCGACGCGCGGCTGGCTGCGATCGTCGCATCGTCGGAAGATGCCATCGTCGGCACCGACCTCGATGGCGTCATCAGTAGCTGGAATGCGGCGGCCGAGCGCATGTTCGGGTTTACCGCAAGCGAGGCGATCGACCGGCCGATTGCGCTGATCATTCCGGAGGATCGGCGGGGCGAAGAAGAGTTCGTGCTTTCGCGCCTGCGTTCCGGCGTCGCCATCGAGCACTTCGAAACGCAGCGCCGTCGGAAGGATGGCTCGCTGGTCGACGTCTCGATGACGGTTTCTCCGATCCACGCGCCAGACGGGTCCATCATCGGCGTCTCAAAGAGCGCCCGTGATATTTCCGCGATGAAGCGGATGGAGGGCGAGGCTTACCGACTTGCTGCGATCGTCGAGTCGTCCGACGACGCGATCGTCAGCAAGGACCTCAACGGCATCATTCAAACCTGGAACCGTTCCGCCGAGCAGATGTTCGGCTACACGGCGGACGAAGCCATCGGTCAACCGATCACGATCATCATTCCGCGGGACCGCCTGAGCGAAGAGACGACGGTCCTTTCGAGAATTCGAGCCGGCCTGTCGGTCGAGCATTTCGAGACGATTCGACAACGCAAGGACGGACGGCTCCTGAACATCTCGCTGACGGTCTCGCCAATCCGGAATGCTTCAGGACAAGTGATCGGCGCGTCGAAGATCGCACGCGACGTCACGGAATCGCAGCGGCTGAGGCGCATCGCCGAAGAGGCCAGCCGCGCCAAGGACGAATTCCTCGCCGTGCTGTCGCACGAATTGCGCACGCCGCTCAACACGGTGGTTGGCTACGCGCGCATGCTGCAGCGCAACGATATGATCGTGACGCCTGAAATGCGTGAAAAGGCGGTCGACGCGCTGGTGCGCAATGCCGATACGCTGATCAAGCTGGTAAGCGACGTCCTCGATACCTCACGGATCGTGACCGGCAAGCTTCGGCTCGATTACGCGGCCTTCGAGCTTGGTGAGATCGTCCGCGAAGCGATCGACACACAAAGGCACGCGATCCAGGCCAAGGGCCTCCGACTGCACACGAACATCGAGGAGGATATAAGAATCGTCGGTGACTGCGACCGGCTGCGCCAGGTGGTTTGGAACCTGGTATCGAACGCAACGAAATTTACCCCGTCGGCAGGGCGGATCGACGTGAACCTGTGCCGTGAGGGATCTTCGATTCGCCTGGAAGTGCGAGACACCGGTCTGGGGATTGCCCGCGAGCAGCTGCCGCTGGTGTTCCAGCGTTTCTGGCAGGCCGAGGGTGGCGTTTCGCGCGAATCCGGTGGCCTCGGCCTCGGACTCGCGCTGGCGCGATATCTCGTCGAGGTGCACGGGGGGACGATTCACGCGGAAAGCGCTGGGCTCGGCCAGGGCGCCGCCTTCATCGTGAGCCTCCCAATTGCTGCCGCCAGTGCTGTCGCAGGATCGCAACCTTCGCCAGGTCAAGCAGTAACGCGCCCCCGGGCGACATAGCGTTCTCTGGCTCATCGTTCCAGCTATTAGACTAAGGTCTAACTTGTGACCGGACGGGCTCCCAAATACCCTCTGTGCGTCGTGCTTCGTGACCCGTTCGCCCTCGCCAGCAAGGGCTGGATTTGGATTGAGCGTACGGCTTGGGTGACCGCTATCGTCGCCCTGGCGTTCTGGACCGTGGCCACGGTATCCGGGACGATAGGCACACGCCGGGAGCTGCGACGATTTGCGGCACTCCAGTCCGATGCGGTCACTGTCGCTACATCGCCCGACCAGACTCTCTGGTCGCCGGAGCGAATCCGCGCGTGGGGCGATACGCAGAAGAAGCAGGCGCCGGGTCCGCTCGCCGTGCTTCGGATTCCCAGGATCAAAGTGGAGGCTCCGGTGCTCGAGGGCACCGACGAGTGGACCCTGAACAGGGGCGTCGGCCATATCGAGGACACCCCGGAGCCGGGCACCGACGGGAACTCCGGCATCGCGGGGCACCGCGACGGCTTCTTTCGCGCGCTCAAAGACATTCACGTCGGTGATCTTCTGGAAATCGAGACGGTGCAGAGCGTCGATCGCTATCGGGTGGAGCGCAGTTGGATCGTCGAGCCCGAAGACGTGTCGGTGCTCGACGCGACCCAATCTCCGTCCGTGACGCTGGTGACCTGCTATCCGTTTTATTTCGTCGGCTCCGCGCCACGACGCTTCATCGTTCGAGCAGTTCGCACGGAATCGACGGCAAGACGCCCGCCTGCATGACGCCGCACGTGCAGATTGGGCCGGTTTCCTGAGGCGGATCGGTGTCGTGAGGAAAAAGGAGGTCTTTATGCGAGGGGTTAAGGGTTGGCTGGCCGCGGTTCTCAGCATGTGCATCGTGAGTCTCGTGGGCGCCGGCACCGCGTTCGCCCAGCAGACGACGAGCAGCACGGAGGTCAAACACTTCGAGATCGTCTCGGTCGACGGCAACAAGGTGGTCGTGAAAGGGCAGAACGGTGCGCAGGAGATTACGGTGCCCGAGGACTTCCACCTCACTGTGGACGGGAAAGACGTGTCGGTGCACGATCTGAAGCCAGGAATGAAAGGAACGGCAAAGATCACCACCACCACAACGGTGACCCCCGTTCACGTGACGGAAGTCCGCAACGGTGAGGTGATGAAGGTCTCTGGCAACTCGATCATCGTCCGTGGACCGAACGGCATCAAGATGTTCTCGGAGGGGGATGCGACGAAACGCGGTGTCAAGATCATCAAGGACGGGCAACCGGTCGAGTTCACCCAGCTTCGCGAGGGTGACAAGTTGTCCGCCACGATCATTACTGAGGGCACGCCCAAAGTAATGACCCAGCGTCAGGTTGAGGCATCGATGGCGTCTGCGCCCGGGGCAGCCGGGGCGCCGGCGTCGACCGCCGGGACAGGGGCCGCACCTTCGGCCGCCGCGGGTGCCGGGGGCGCCGCGGGAGCCGGGGGAGCCGGGGGAGCCGGGGGCGCTGCACCGGCACCCAAGAAGCTTCCCAAGACCGGCAGCCCGCTCCCGCTGATTGGGCTTCTCGGCGTTGCTTCGCTGGCGCTCGCGCTGAGCCTGGCTGCACGCCGCCGCCGATTGTCCTGAGCGGTTCTTCGCCTGCATCGACGCTCGTGCTGCACAACCTCGAGGTGTTGGGCAGTACGGGCGTTTTTGCCGTAAACGCACTGCGCCCGGCCACGCCACACGAAAGAGGAGCCCAATCATGCAACGCACGGTACTCCTCTTTGGTCTGATGGCAATTTGTTCGGTTCCGATTCTGGCAGCCGACAGGCTGACCGATCGGGACGTCAAGGCGCTGGTCGATCGCATTGAAAAGGGGCGCGACACGTTCGACGACGCACTCGACGACAAGTTGAAGCACAGCATCGTCCGCGGGCCGAACGGTGAAGTGAACGTCGACGCGTTCCTGAACGACTTTCAGAAGAACATCGATCGTCTGGAAGAGCGGTTGAAGCCGGACTATGCGGCAAGCGCGGAAGCCGGCACGCTGCTGCGGCAGGCGACGGTCATCGATGCCTTCTTTCGACAGCAGCCGCCAGGCACCCGCGGAGAGAGTGAGTGGAACCGGCTAGCCACCGACATGAGAGCATTGGCGAAAGCCTACGGAGCTGACTTTCCGCTCGCGGACAAGGCGCCGGTCCGGCGCATCGGCGATCACGAACTCGCATCCGCGATTGACAATGTCGCGCACACCGCCGAGCAGCTGAAGAAGGCACTCGACAACGACCTGAAAAAGGACGCGGCGATGGACAAGGACACGCGCCGCGGCGTCGTCAATGCGGCCGATCAGTTGGCGAAGGACGCCAAGGCGTTACGCGATCGGGTCAAAGATGGCGAGCCCAGTTCCGCAGAAGCCGACGGAGTGCTCGCCGGCGCCGCCAAGCTGCAGACGTTCATCAGCAGCCATCAGGTGCCATCAGCCGCAAGCGTATGGTCGAATGCCGCCGAGCCGTTGCAAATGTTGGCGGCCGCCTACAGCAGTCCATGGCCCCCCGGCCGATAGGCGCCGGCAGGCGAACCTACCACCCGAGACGGCCGTTTTTCAGAGTTGCAGCGCCGGTCTTCAGGCCCGCCGGACTAGCCTACTTTCCCATGTCTCGCGGAAGACCGTCACCGTACGGAAACGTTCCTGACGGATGGCCCGTCAGAAATCGATCCAGAAACCAAAGGTCATGCTGGCCTCTGTAAACCGGAAGAACTCGCTGACCGGAGGCCTGCCGTCGTTGAAGGCCATCCCGAACCGGTAGGCCCGTCCCTCGGAGCGCGTGACGATCCCGCCCTGGATCGAGGTGTCGAGCCGCCAATCGCGCTCTTCCCACAGTGAGAAGTCGCCAGCGCCGTACCACGAAAAACTGTCCCTGAAGAGCCGCCGGCGAGACTCGAACTCGGCGCCCATCTCCAGCCGGTACGGCTTCAGATCGGGACCTCCAGTGTAATAGGCGATGCCCGTTTCGCCGTATACGCGCCACGCTGTCCCAAAGCGCCGGCTCACGCCGAGAGCGACCTCCTGCCGCGTGTAGTTGACCCGGGCTGCGCCGGTGCGTTCCTCGTATTCGTCCCCGATATGGCCGGACGTGTGAACGATGCCGAACTTGAAGGCGAACGGCCCGCCCGAGGCCGTGGTGATGCTCATGCCGTAGCTCCCGTCCCACCCGATCGCGTCCTCCCGGTTCTGCATGTCGAACAACGCGTCGAGCCCCGCATCGATGTTGACTTGCCAGGATCGTCCCCCCGCACGCGCGGAATTGATGCGCAGGATCCCGAAACGACCTCCCGCGCCGAGCGCCGCACGCGGAGTCCGTGTCTCGGGAATGACGTTGTGGTCGTAGAAGCGGAACGAGATCGTGTTGGTGGGCCGGTCCGGGTCGGCGACGTAGACGCCGAACAGATCGCTGGAGGGAAACAGTGTGACCCGTCCTCCCGACTGGAGCGTCGTTGCCGCCTCGGGCTGGGGGGCCGCTGCGGTTTGGGCGCTCGCGCCGGAGGCTGCCAGAGCGATCAGTAGTGTCCCGCAGGCTGCCTGCGCGGCAGCGGACACTAGACTGCGCATCGCTGGCTATCTTGTGTGGGGATCAGTGCGAAGACAGTCTCGTGTCGGTAGTGACCTGTCCATGGCAGCATTGTCAGACTGTAGTGGAGCAATGATGAGGCCAGAAACGTCCTCCTCGGGCGGCCGCCAAACCACGAAAATGCCCTGAGATTGTTGCGCGTTGAGACACCGCGTCCACGCTCCATCGTGGGAGCACTAGCGGGAGCGCTTTTCCTTGCTGAACTCGGTCCCGAACACGCGATCCCAGTACCGCGTCGTCACGCCGAAGTTCGTCTCCGGAAAAGCATGATGGATCCGGTGCTGTGACCGGAGACGCCGGTACCACATGAAGCGGAGGTTGTAGTGATGCAGGCTGTGGTGCAGGAAGCTATAGGCAATGAAGCCGCCGAACCACCCGGCCAGAAACGTCGAGAAGCCACGCACACCGAAGTAGTTGGCGATCAGGAGTTGCGGCGGCAAGAAGAGGACCGGCGTCACGAACCAGGGCATGGCCACGTAGGCCCTGGGATATCTGTGGTGGGTATCGTGACCGTACGAGAGAATTCCCCACTCCAGGTGATAAATCCACCGGTGGAAGATGTACTCGGTCAACGACCAGGCGGCGAGCCCGAGCGCATACGATGACACCATCCATCCGGCGGTCACGCCGAGCCAAACGGCGTCCCACGCCAGGAAGAAGGTCATGAGGCTGAGATCGATCGCGTACGCGAACCAGTAATTCCATCTGGTTTGCGAGATGCGGAGAATGGGCTGATGAAGCGTGCGGGGCCGTCTCGCAGTCAGCATAGAGTCAATCGATTATATTGTCGGGAGGACTAAGGTGCATCGCTCTGACGGTGGGCGGTACCGATCCCCGCGGTCACGACAACGACTGGAATGGATGGGTGAGTTGGCTGAGCTCACGCAGCATGTCAGGCGCAGTCACTTGCCAGGAAATGAAGAAGATTGGCGCGCCCGGCAGGATTCGAACCTGCGACCTTTGGCTCCGGAGGCGGAGTCCACTAAACCACCCGACCCCACTCCAGACGATTCCACCTGATTTTACGGCCTCCCTTTAAGGACGGAGGCAACTGCTGCCGACCCTAAACCGTGCGCGCCTGTCACACCTCTGTCACAGCTCAGCCGTTCATCGCGAGCGCGTCGGGCGCTGACGAGACTCTTTGGAAGCCCCATGTTTGATTTCGATCCTCGAGATATCGAGTCCCGCGATCACTACAGCGAGGATGTCTACGACCCCTGCTGGGGCGAGGATCCGCGCGATCGGGACGAGCGCTAGCGGGACGTGGACTTTCGCGATCGCGATCCGCGGGACGCCTTCGTCGATAGTCTCGATTTGCGCGCGGCCTGGAGCGCGAGCTCGTGCAGGACGAGCGAGACAACCTATACGAACTCAATGGCGAGGACGCCCGAATGCTCGCCACGATCGGCGCGTTCCGCATCGTCGCCCGAACACGACCTCGACGACGTTCGCGACGCCTCCGCCGATCCTCGTGACGACACGCTCGATCATCTGGCCGAGGAGGGCTTGATCCGCTTCGTCGACGTCGATGCCGACGAACGTGCGGCGGTCCTGACCGACCAAGGCCGGGACGTGCTCGATGCGCATCGACGCGACCGACATGATGACCGAGGCCAGGAGTTTCATACTGAGCTGGGTCGTGAGCGCGAGCTGCAGCACGACGCCGAACTGTTTCACGCCTATCTCGATGTCGAACGGCGGCTCCGCGACGAGGGAGCCGAGATCGAACGCGTGGTGCTGGCCGTCCGAGATGAACTCGCCACGACGCTTGAACCGTCCGTCGTGGACGAACTCGAGTGAGTGCTTCGCCACCGCGCGGGCACGGCTGACCTCACGCAAAAGCCGCCCGGTTTGGGCTTCGCGGCAGCTCGGAAGTTCCGGGCGGCGCGCTTTCGCGTGCGGTATCGGATGTGGCAAATCGATCTACACCTGGCGCTTTGGAACCTCTCGTCACACCTCCTGCGCGAGCAACTGGCGTACGGCGAGGGGCGCGTCGAATTCATGGAGTTGCCGCATCAGTACCTGACCTGCGGCTCACGTCGCTCGTCGGAGCGGCCTAGCGTGAGTTGGAACCGGGTTGGGTCCCGGTTGCGCCAACTCCAGTCCCTTCGCTCCGCTGCGTAGACGCCAAAGCGGGAGTGCTGCGGTGGCTTCCAGAGAGGACGATTGTGTGATAGGTTACATGTAACCAATCGAAAGCGAGCGCCATGCCTCCAACCAGATCGTCTCGGTCCCGAGACAGGGTTCGCGCACATCGGGCCCGGTTGCGTCGCCGCGGGCTGCGGCCGGTCCAGATCTGGGTTCCAGACGTTCGCTCTCGCAGCTTCGCGCGTGAGGCACACCGCCAGTCCCTGCTGGTCGGAAAGAACGCCTTCGACCGTGAGGAGCAGCACTACGTCGACGCGATTTCTGAGTGGCCTGCGGAGTGAAGCGTGGGGAGATTTGGACGGTCGCTGGTGGTCCCGACTATGCGGGGAAGCCGAGACCAGCGGTTATTCTTCAGGATGACGCCTTCGATGCGACGGCTTCCGTGACGATGTGTCCCATCACGACTCACGCGGTTGATGCGCCCTTGATGAGACTGCCAATCGAGCCGTCCGAGCTGAACGGCCTTCGCGTGTCGAGTCAGTTGATGGTGGACAAGATCACGACCGTTTCAAAGACGAAGGTTCAATACCAGATCGGCCGGCTGTCGGACCAGGACATCCTCCAACTCAATCGCGCCGTCATCGTCTTTCTCGGCCTGGCTGCGTCTCGCGTGAAGTGAATGCCTCGCGCGGTGGTCTGCGGCCCGTCCCGCCGCGCTTCAGGTAGCGTTGCCGAGCTGAAAACGCATCACTCGACATCCTGGCAGGGGACGCGGCAGGCACGGCGCTGCTCACGCCGTCCCTCCAGTCTCACTCTCCGGCGAGATGCTCTCTCACCTTCTCAACGATCCTCACGGCAGATGGCATCACACCAAGAGTGACCCGGCGTCCGCCATCGACGACGGTTTCGCCGTCCACCAGAACTTTATACTCACCCCAGCGGCCACGGTTCGTTTCCACCTCGATTCCGAGTTCGCGACGGAGCCGTGCCGCCACACGGACGGCATGTAGGCCCGACACTCAGAACACGCAATACCGAACCGATACTCGAGCCATTCGATCCTTCCATGAGATGCGCTCACTGCGTTCGTGAGCAAGGTGGCCTCAGCTTAACCGAACGGCCCGGTTCCGACAGGATCAACCGAACCCAGGACCCGAGCGGATCCACATCATCACCGGCCATTCCGCCGGGAGACCAGGAGGAGTCAATACCATCAGTGTCGACTTATCTGGCGACACCGGATTCCTCGGTCGATCGGCTGTCCCAGAATCACATGTCTGGGATGACAGCGGCCGAGCGGCGAGACTGAGCCGAATCGCTGGGAGTTCGAGGCGAAACCGTCGCCAGATTGGAAGGTTTTCGTGACAGTGAGCCACCCGGCGCGCGAACAGGGCCACGGCGGAGGCTTCGGATAGAAGACGTTCCGAATGGCTGCGGCGCTGGACCACGAGACTGTGCCGGCCCTCGGGGTGATCATGGTGCTGGTCTCGTTGCTCGTAGTATTAGACGCGCGTGTGCTTCCGATCGCCGCGTGTGCTTCCGATCGCTCGGACCGCCTGCGTTCGTGTTGGCACCGAGAGCGGACAGTATCAAGCGGAGATCAAGACGGCCTGGGACACGCTGCGGCTGCTCGCGCATGGCTACACGCCACGTCGTTCCAGAGCGGGCGACAGCTGGAATCGCGAGCAGCTGCGCAAGACCGACCTCCACTGGCACGACCTCCGGCACGAGGGTGCCTGCCGCCTCCTGGCGGACGGCGTCGGCGTTCGCATCATCCAATTGACGCCCGGACACGCGAGCGTCCAGCAAACGCAGCGCAACTTGAATGCAACCGATGAGGAAGTACGGAAGGGGCTTGAGGTCAGGTTGGACGAGACGTCGAGCGCTCCGGCTGGTCAAGAACGGCGAGAATGCCGTGCACGCCCGCCTCCGTCACACCGACCCTCGAAATGTGGCGCGCCCGGCAGGATTCGAACCTGCGACCTTTGGCTCCGGAGGCCAACGCTCTATCCAGCTGAGCTACGGGCGCAACAGACAACTAATTAGGTCGGGTGACGTTCGCCTCCGCTCGGTAACGCGAGCTACAGTGGGGTAGCCTTCGCGTGGGCCTGCCCAACCGAAGTTCACGCTTGCCCGCTGGTCAGGCGCGAGCGAAGGCTGGCGCGCCCGGAGGGATTTGAACCCCCGACCTACGGGTTCGAAGCCCGGCGCTCTATCCAACTGAGCTACGGGCGCGCAACCTTATGAGTCTACCAGATCCGTCAGCGGATTCCGTGCGAAGCAGAGGTCGGTCACGATGCGTCCGCCGATGAGATGTTCTTGAATGATGCGTTCCGCATTCTCGGGCGTCACGTTGCGGTACCATGTGCCCTCCGGATACACCACGCAAATCGGACCCCCCGTACAAATGCGCAGGCATTGGCACTTGGTTCGATAAAACGGCCCATCCGGTCCCGCGAGGTTCAGCTCCTTCAATCGCTTCTTCAGGTAATTCCAGGTCTGCTCGCCGCGCTCGAGGTCGGTGCAATCGGGACCGAGACAGATGAAAAGATGACGCGTCAGCTTACCCACGCCGAATGCGGCCGCTGCAAGCTCCGGTGACGGGAATGCGTTCTTGCCCACCACGACAGCTTAACGCGGCGGCACCTCCTTTGCTGCACTTGGTGGGAACCACTGGACGAGGCGGATCAACAAAGGAGTGTGTATGACGGATCGTGACAAGCGGAATCGTGAAGATCAGTCCGAAGACATGACCCGTGGCACCGCCGACGAGAGGATCCGCGGTGTGGGGGACGAGGTCGATGAAGATTTCGACGACGTCGACGATCTCGACGAGGAAGAAGAGGACGAGGACGGAACCGTCTGACGCGCAAGCATTCTGAAGTGG
Source organism: uncultured Acidobacteriota bacterium (assembly GCA_963755695.1). Lineage (GTDB taxonomy): Bacteria > Acidobacteriota > Vicinamibacteria > Vicinamibacterales > 2-12-FULL-66-21 > QHWT01. The sequence goes on from CAVWLB010000001.1 coordinate 892,938, forward strand.
TCGTCGTGACCGGCGCCTCTGCCGGTGTGGGGCGGGCCGTCGTGCGGCGTTTCGCGCGTGACGGTGCCCGCATCGGCCTGCTCGCGCGCGGTCGCGACGGCCTCGAAGGCGCCCGCCGCGACGTGGAGGCCGCAGGCGGGCGCGCCCTCGCCCTTGCTGTCGACGTCGCCAAGTGGGACGAAGTCGATGCTGCGGCCGAGCGGATCGAGCGCGATCTCGGACCGATCGACATCTGGATCAACAACGCAATGGCTTCGGTATTCTCGCCGGTCCGCGAGATGCGTCCGGAAGAGTACCGGCGCGTGACCGACGTCACCTATCACGGCGTCGTCCACGGGACGCTGGCGGCCTTGCACCGCATGCTGCCCCGCGACCGCGGGACGATCGTTCAGGTAGGCTCGGCGCTCACGCAACGCGGAATCCCGCTTCAGTCGGCGTACTGCGCGGCAAAGCACGCCGTCGATGGTTTCATGGACTCGCTGCGGGCCGAGATGATCCACGATCGCAGCCGGGTCCACGTGACGATGGTCAACCTGCCGGCGGTCAATACGCCGCAGTTCCAATGGGTCAAAAGCCGATTGCCGCGCAAGGCGCAGCCGGTCCCGCCGATCTTCCAGCCGGAGGTTGCCGCCGAGGCGATCCACTGGGCCGCGCACCATCGTCGTCGAGAGCTGTGGGTTGGTGCCTCGACGGCGGCGGTCATCGTCGGAAATCGACTCATGTCCGGGCTCGGCGATCGATATCTCGGCCGCACGGGGTACGAGTCGCAACAGACCGGTGAGCCTGAGGATCCGAATCGTCGCGACAATCTCTGGCATCCCGTCGACGGCGAACACGGCGATCGTGGCGCACATGGCACGTTCGACGAGCGGGCGGTTTCTCGCAGCCGTCAGCTCTGGGCCGCCACCCATCGTCCGGTAACCACGGGCCTGCTCGCCCTGGTCGGGTTCATCGCCGGTGTCCGCGCGATCAGCGCCGCTTCGCGTACTTCTTGAAGATCGCTTCCAGGTTGGCAGGCTTCGTGGTCCGCAACCCTTGCCAGAGATCTCCGGCTTTGCGGAATCGTTCGGGCGCCGTGCGAATCGTGAACTCGCGCGGATCGACCTTCCCGTCGACCTCCTTCCAGGTGAGCGGCGTCGAGACGCCGGCAAATTCGCTGGCGCGCGCGCTGTAAGCGGTGGCGAGCGTCTTTCCCAAAATGTTCTGCAGGAAATCGACGTAGACGGTTCCGCGCGGCCGACGCGCGACGACGCGTTCGACGGTTGCGACTTTGGGATGCCGCGACGCGACCACGGTTGCCACGATCTGGCAGAACAGCATGCCTGATTCGTAAGAGGTGCGGGGCGGCAGCGGAATGTAGACGTGCAGTCCGCTCGATCCCGAGGTCTTGGGAAAGCCCGGGACACCCAGCGAATCGAGCTCATCGCGGACCCATCGCGCAACGTCGAGCACCTTGGCGAAGGTGGCCGCATCGGTCGGATCCAGATCGATCGCGGCATGATCCGCATAGAGCGGCGACTGCACCCGCGAGAACCACGGGTCCTGCGAGATGGCCGCGATCTGCGTCATGTAGAGCAGGGTGGTGAGCGATCCGCCGACGAGCCGCCTGGCATCCGGTTCGCGAATCGGATCGAGCTCGTCAGAGAGCGTCTCGATGCGAACGCCTGCGGGCGGCTTCTCGTCGCGCGAGCGCTGCTGGTAGAAAGCCTTGCCTTTGACGCCATTCGGAAACCGCTTCATGACCAGCGGTCGATCCGCGATCGCGGGCAGCAGGAACGGTGAGACCTCTACGTAGTAGCGGAGAAGATCTCCCTTCGTGACTTTGAGGTCCGGCCAGAACACTTTGGCGGGGTTCGTGATCTTGAGACGATCTCCGTTCGGGAGAGTCAGCTCGCCATCTCGTCGTGCGTCTTCCAGCGTGCGCAGTTGCTCGATCAGACGGTCGAGATCTTTCCGGTCGATCGCGTTCGCTCCGCCAGCGCCGTCTTTCCGACCGATCGCGTCGGTTCCGGCGACGCTTTTCGAGCCTGGCCGAGGCCGGCCGCGACGGGGCGCGGAGACCGCAACCGTCGGTTTCGAAGCGTGAGAATCCGCACGCGGCTGTTCGCGCACGACCTCGCGCGGATTCTTGTCATCACGCAGCCCGAGATAGACCGGATGGCGCAGCTTGTCGTCGGCGGTCCACTCGGTGAACCTGATCTGCGCAACGAGATCCGGGCGCGCCCAGTGCGCGGGCTCATTGGTCTTGATTGGTGTCGAGAACGGAGACTTCGAGATCTCGCGCTCCTTGAGCAACCGCCAGACGCGCGCGAGCTCCTTCTGATTGAACCCGGTCCCAGTGTGGCCGGTATACACCAATGCGTCCCCCTCGTAGACACCGAGCAGCAGCGCGCCAAAGTGGGTCCGCGTCTGGCGCGGCTCCGTCCATCCGGCAATCACGAATTCCTGCTCGTGCAGAACCTTGATCTTCCGCCACGCGGGAGTGCGGCGCCCGGCCTGATACGTTGACGTTGCGTCTTTTGCAATCAGCCCCTCCCACTGTTCCTTCACCGCGCGCGCATGCAGTTGACGAGCATCGCCGGCAACCTGTTCGCTGAGTCGAAGCGTTCCTTGCCCTTTCAGGCGGAAGGTCTCTTCGAAGAGCCGCTCGAGCCGCTCACGCCGTGATGCGAGCGGCAGCTTGCACAGATCCTTGGTCCCTTCGCGCAGCACGTCGAAGACGATGAGTGCGACCGGCTGATCACGGTCGACTCGTTCGACGTCGGTGGCGCCGGTGAGATGAATGCGTCCCTGGAGACGCTGGAAGCCAGCCGGACGACCATCCGGGTAGAGGGCGACGATCTCACCGTCGAGGATCACCCTTCCCTCGAGCTGGGCAGCGGCACTGCGAAGCGCCTGCACGATCGACGGAAACTGCATCGTCTTGTCATTGCCGTTGCGTGACCAGATGCGTACCCCCGGGCCCCCTCGCGACGGGTTGATCTCGACCAGCGCGCGAATTCCGTCGTACTTCGGCTCGTAGACGAGGTTTTTGGCCACCAGGGGCGCTTCGGCCAATGTCGCGAGCATCGGACGCAAGTCCATGGGATAATCTGGCCGGAATGTTCCGCCGAGCGCAACTCTCCGGTCTGGCGACGATGTTCGGGACGCTCGAGCTACGCGTTCTCGAAGCGCTGTGGCGACGGCCGGCCGGCGGCAGCGTGCGCGACCTGCACGTGGATTTTCCCAACGCCGCGTACACCACGCTGATGACGACGATGGACCGGCTGCATCGGAAGGGTGTCCTGGATCGAGAGAAGTTCGGCCGGGCGTTCGTCTATCGTCCGCGCTATTCGCGCGAAGAAATGGAAACCGGAGCCGCCGCGCGGGCGGTGGGCTCGCTTCTCGGGCAGGGCAACGCCGAGCCGATTCTGTCGTGGTTCGTCGACGCCGTCAGCGAGCAGGACGAGCGGCTGCTCGACGACTTGGAGCGACTGGTCCAGGCGAAGCGCCGGGAAAAGGAGCGCGAACGGTGATCTACTGGCGGCTGGCGACAGCAATCACGTTGGGGTCTTTCGCAGCAATCCTGTGCATTCTGTCGCTGGTGTCGGCGCTGATCTCACCCGCACTCACGCGGCGCCTCGAGCGGCAGGGACCTCGGTCACGCGCAACCGGCCTGCTGGCGTTACGGCTCTTGCCCCCCGCCGCAGGATTGTTCGGGGCGGTCGGTATCGTTCTGCCGATGTTCCTATGGTTCGAACCGTCCGACACCAACGAGCCCCTGGCGATCACGCTTGCGGTCGCTGCGGTGGCTGGCGCTGGATGGCTGACGCGTGGCGCGTGGCGAGCCCTGTCGGGATGGCGTGCGACGCGTGCACTCGCGCGCGGCTGGCGCGGTCGCGGCCGACGGCTCGAGATGTTCGAGGCACCCGTTCCGGTGTTCGCCATCGACGAGACCTATCCGCTGGTCGCGGTCGTAGGATTCCGCCGGCCGGAACTCTTCATCTCCGAGCGCGTGCTTCGCGCCTGCCCGCCCGACGAGGTGCGTGCGATGATTCTCCACGAATGCGCACACGTCGCCGCCCGCGACAACATCAAGCGCTTCGTGGTTCGCGCGTGCCCGGCCCTGTTGTCTGCGAACAGGGGGTTGGAAACCCTTTGGAGCCGCGCAGCCGAGGAGGCAGCAGATGCCGCGGCCGCGGCACTTCGTCCAAGCCTCCGGACCGATCTCGCGCATGGGCTGATACGCGTCGCGCGGCTCGCGACGGCTACGCATCGACCACTTTCCGCGAGTGCGTTCTACCTTGGCGACACCATCGAGGCACGGGTTCGACGCCTGCTCGAACCGGCCGAGCCCGAGATCGCGGCGCGAATTTCGATTCGGGCACTCTCGTTCGGGTTCGCCGCCATCGTCTGCGTATCCTTTGTCGTCTTTGGCCCGGCTCTGCACGACGCGCTTGAAGCGATTGTGAGGTTCTTGCCGTAGCCGGGCGTTTCAACCCGACCGCAGCCCGCCGAAGCTCAGGCCTCGGGATTCCGGGTTTCGCCATAGGGCAGCCCTCAGCCTTCTCCACAACGTAACTGCCGCAACTACAGGCGCCAGCACGTACGATGGCTGGTAGTAGTTCGTATCCCGCCGATAGACTCGAATTTCAGCTTCTGATGGAGCCGCTCGTCAGGGTCACCGGTCTCACGAAAAGCTATCGGGAAATCGTCGCCTTGCACGACGTGTCCCTCTCCATCCGCCAGGGAGAGGTGCTGGGTCTCATCGGTCCCAATGGCGCGGGAAAGACCACGCTGTTCGAGTGCATGGCGGGTGTGTTGCCAGCCGACAGCGGTCGCGTGTCGATCGGCGGCCAGGACATTGCCACCGCCGATCGAGGGCGTCACCTTTTCTATCTTCCCGACGCGATTGCACCGTGGCCGTCGGAAACGGTGAGATGGGCGTTGGACTTTACGATTGGATTTTTCGGAGGGCTCCCGGCGAGAAAGCAGGAGGTCGTTTCGCGCCTCGCGCTCGAGCCGCTGATGACCCGTCCGATCGGCGCGCTCTCGAAGGGTCAACGGAAACGGGTGGTACTGGCGCTGGGCCTTCTCACGCCGCAACCGGTACTGCTGGCAGACGAGCCGTTCGAGGGACTGGACCTGCGGCAGACGCGCGACGTCGGCCACGCGCTTCGCGAGCACGCCGCCTATGGACGCACGCTGTTCCTGTCGATCCATCAGATTACCGACGCGGCGCGGGCCTGTGATCGGTTCGTGCTGTTGAGCGGTGGAAGAGTGCGGGGCGAAGGTACGTTCGACGAGCTGGCATCACTCGCAGGCGCCACCGCCGCGCGCACGCCGGCGGATCTCGAGGACGTGGTTCTTGCCCTTACATAGGACCGCGTTCGCGTGGCTCGTCACAAAGGAATGGCGCGAGCTGCTGGCATCCCGCGCCTGGTGGGTGATGCTGGCGCTGATCGGGCCGCTGGTGGGCGTGTCCTTCATCAGCGCCGTCCGCACCTACGCGGAGCTCAGCGGGTTGAATGGCACGTCGGCCGGAGTGGGGGAGGCGTTCTCGCCGCTGATTGGTGTCTGGGCGCCAACGTTCAGCGCGTGTGAACTGGCCGCGGCGTTCCTGTTGCCGTTTGTCGCGATTCGGTTGGTGGCGGGTGACCGGCACAGCGGTGCGTTGAAGCTCGAGCTGCAGCACCCGATGCCGACCCTTGCTCGCATCAGCGCGAAAGCACTCGTCCTGGGGGCAGGGTGGCTGGTCGCATCGCTGGCGCCACTCATCGCGATCGTGCTGTGGCGCAGTTACGGAGGCAGCCTCTACCTGCCGGAGCTCCTGAGCGTGGGTGCGGGACACATGTTGAACGCCGGCCTGACCATCGCGCTTGCCGCGGCGACCGCATCGGTGACAGAGCATCCCTCCACCGCGGCGATCCTGACCCTGAGCGTGACCGTCGGCACGTGGATCCTCAACTTCATCGCGGCGGTGCATGGCGGCCTGTGGGAACGGGCTGCCGGATACACGCCGACGGCGATGGTTGCCGAATTCCAACACGGCCTCGTCCGACTCGATGCGGTGCTGGTCGCCTGCGTGCTGATCGCTGCAGGTCTCGCGTTCGCGGCGGTCTGGATGCGGCTTGGCGTGGCGGTGCGTCGACGGGTCTTCGAGTCGATCACGATCGGGGCAATTGCGGTCGCCGGGACCATCATCGCAACCAGGGCGACGTCGAGTTGGGATGTTTCCGAGAATCGCGCGAATTCGTTCTCGGAAGCCGACGAGGAAGCGCTGTCGCACATACGGGGCCCGCTGCGAATCGAAGCGCACCTGGCGCAAGAAGATCCGCGGCGTGTCGATCTCGAGCGGCAATCGCTCTCGAAGCTGCGTCGTCTGATGCCTGCCGTGCAGGTCCAGTACGTTTCGGCGACGTCGGTGGGATTGTTCGAACAAACCGCCGAACATTACGGCGAAGTCTGGTACGAGCTCGATGGCCGTCGGACGATGAGCCGGGTGACCAGCGCCGAAGGCGTCCTCGAAGCCATTTACACCGTAGCTGCGATGACGCCGCCGGCCGAGTCCGGCGCAGCCGTGTTTCGCGGTCACCCGCTGCCGGCCTCGCCCACGCATGCCGCCGCGATTTTCTATGGCGCGTGGCCGGCGCTGGTTGTGCTCGCCGGCGTTGCGCGGAGGAGAAACTCATGAAGCCATTCATATGGGTCGTCGTATTGGTCGCCTCGCTCGCTGCCGTAGCAACCAAAGTCGATCTCAGCAAGGAGCAGGTTGGAAAACCGCCGAGTGTCTTCGAGCCGATCGTAGGAACGTGGGTCATCGCCGAGGACGCCGGTGACAAGGTGGTGATGGTCGACGGCCGGCCGTGGGTCGCGAGCAAGGACAACCCAACGAAGTTGCTGGTGCAGAGTGCTCGCAAACTGTATGGCACCTCGAACGAAGAGTTGATGGACAACGCGAAACAGTTTGCCTACTACCCGGTAGCCGTTCTCAAGAGCGTCGACCAGTTTTCGAACGGGACGATCGCCGTGAAGTTCAAGACCGTGGCCGGCGACGCCGACCGTGCGTCGGGCATTCTCTTCAACGTCAAGGCGAATGGCGACTGGCTCGCCATCCGCTACAACGACACCGAGAACAACGTCGCGCTCTGGGAGTTCCACAACGGCATCCGACGGCCGGTCAAATTCAGCGATCGCACCAAGAAATTCATGCTCGATCGCAGCCAGTGGCACGACTTGAAGATGTCGGTGGACGGCGCCAGCTTCCAGGCGTGGCTCGATGGCCAGCCGGCGCTGGAACACACGCTGGGCAGCGAACCGGGTCCGGGGCGCAACAACGCGCCGCCGCATCCGGATCTGTTCCCGGCGAACAATCCGGTGCTCCGTCCGCCGGTCGCTGGACGGATCGGGCTCTGGGCCAAAACCGACAGCACCAGCTATTTCAAGGATTACGTCGTGGAGCCGAAGTAGTCCGAGGGGCGAGGGGCGACGTTCGAAGAGCGACGTTCGAAGGGCGACGGGCTTACCCCGTCGAAGCCGGTTTGCGGCAGCGGGCGAGCGGTAGATTTCGGAAGGAAATGGGAGGAGCAGGTCGTGAAAACATTCCGGGTGATCCTATTGGTGTTGGTGTCCGCGGCAATCGCGGGGCCCGCGGCGGCGCAATCTCCGAATAACGCATCCATCGTCGTTCTTGTCACCGACCAGTCTGGTGCGGTCATCAAAGACGCGCAGGTCTCAGTGATGAACGACCAGACCGGGGCCGTCCGGGAGTCGACGTCAGGTATCGACGGCAGCGCCACATTTCCGGCGTTGTCACTCACTGGAACCTACTCGGTCACCGTGTCGAAAACGGGTTTCGGAGACGAGACCCGCAGCGACTTGACCCTGCGATCGGGCGAGACCGCGACCTTGAAGGTGAAGCTGCTCGTTGGAAGCGAGAAGGCGGAAGTCACGGTCTACGGCAGCGACCAGGGTGTGCATTCCGACTCGCAGATCGGCGTTCGCCTCGATAGCGAGACGATCGACGAGACACCGATTCTCGGACGGAAGGTCACGACGCTGCCGTTGTTCAACTCCGCCTTCCGTCAGGGGAAGGGCACTGGGGATCTGTTCGTCAATGCGACCTATTTCATCACCGGTTCCGGCAGCCGGCGCGCCACGACCTACATGCTGGACGGCGCGAGCAACGACGAAGGCTGGGGCCGCCAGACCATGCTGACGACGGTGCCGCTTGGCGCCGTGCAGGAGGCGGCGGTGCTGACCAATGCCTTCTCCGCGGAATTTGGCTGGACGGCCGGACCGGCCATGAACATCGTGACCAAGTCGGGCACCAACAGCCTGCGGGGCGAAGGGCTCTATCTCGCGCGCCCGGGGGGACTCCAGGCCAAGACGTTCTCGACCGACGGCTTCTGCCCTCCGTCGGTTCCGACCTGCACGACGCCGAGCACGCTCGTGGCCATCAATCCCGCGGATCTGCCGGACGAACTGCATCAGTTCTCGGGATCGATCGGCGGACCGATGGTCAGGGACAAGGCCTTCTTCTTCGCGACCGCCGACTACACGATGCAGGACCGCACCACGTTTCTCTCTCCCACGCTGCCGGCGTTCGTCCTGCCCGCGGACGGCAGCCTCGACTACGTCGGCCGCTATCGGCAGACACTGTTCAACGGCAGGGTCGATCACAAGCTAACGCCATCTCAGACGCTGATGGTGCGGGCGAATTACGATCACTTCTACGACACCAATCCCAACGACGCGGTCGTTGGAACGAGCGCGCCGACGGTAGCGCGGCGGTACACGCGCGGGTCGCGATCGGTCGGGCTCAATCACACGACGGTCGTCAGCTCGAACCTTCTCAACGAGGCGCGCTTCGCCTACCTCGACGGCGATCCGGTCACGCTCTGGGAGGCGCAGGATCCTTCGACCACGTACACCCGCGGCGGCGCGGTGCCGTTCACGATCGGCGAGTCGCGCGCGGCGGACATCTTCGGCCACCAATTCCAGTTTGCCGACACGATGTCGTGGTCGCGCGGCAACCACAACCTGCGATTCGGCGGCAGCGTGATCCATCACACCACCGGCGGCTCGGGCAGCGAGCCCGGTCAGGCGACGCTCGGCACGTTCACCTTTCTCAGCACCACGACCGCGCCGTTCGAGCAGTTGACGCTGGCAGACGTGCAACAGTACTCGGAGCCGATCAATTTCGGGATCACCAGCTACGAGATGAAGCAGTGGATGTCGGTGGCGTTCGTGCAGGATCAATTCCGCATCAACGACCAGTTCACCCTCGATGCGGGCCTTCGCTACGATCGGCAGACGCTGACCGACTCGACCACCAACTTCGCGCCGCGGGTTGGCGCGTCGTGGCACCCGGGAGCCGATTCGCGCACGGTCGTTCGCGGCAGCTACGCGATGTACTACACGCAGATTCGCGCGAATGCGCTCGCGAGCGCGCTCACCGGTGGGCTCGACGGCATCGTGACCTACACGGCCGTGCCCGGACAGACAGGATTTCCGACGTGCCTGACGTGCGTCCCACTGCGCATCGATCCGCGCACGCTGCCGCTCTCCCAGCAGCCGGCAAGAAACGTCACGATCCAGGCAGGTCGGCGAGACTTCTACACGACGCAGTTTGCCAGCTACGGTCTGAACTTCGACCTGCTGCCGAACTATCCCGATGAGTTCGTCAACCCGCGGAGCCAGGTCACATCGGTGGGCGTCGAGCGGGAAATCATCAGCGGTTTGTTCGCGGGAGCCGATTACGTGTATCAGCGCTGGACCGATCTCGATCGGACGGTGGACCTGAACGCGCCGACACCGTTCGATCGCACCGCGTCCGGCCAGACGAGGACCGTCGCGGCCGCCAACCCCACCCGGCCGATCGTCCCGGTCAACGGCGGCGTGCGGTCGGTCAACGTGCTGATGAATCTCGGCACCGCCGATTACAACGGCCTGCAGACCCACGTCGGCTATCGCGGCAGCCGCCGGTTCCAGGCGGACCTGAGCTACACGCTCTCGAAGGCAACCAACACCACCGAGCCTGATGGCAACGGAATCGGTTCGAACGACGCGAACCTCGCGCGCCTGGGCGAAGAAGAGCGCGGACCGAGCGTGGTCGATCAGCGGCATCGCGCGGTGATTACGGCCAGCTACAACCTGCCGTACAACATCACCGCGGGTACCCTGATGATGCTGGCGTCTGCGCGGCCGTTCAATTCCACCACCGGGATCGACAACAACGGTGACGGCGCCAACAACGACCGGCCGGTGATTGACGGGAAGGTAATCCGCAAGTCGGCGTTCCGCGGAACCGGAACGCAGGACATCTCGTTGTTCGGGGAAGGGCGGCTGAAGTTGCAGCGAGGGGCGATCCTGCTGCGGGTCGAGGGATTCAATCTGCTCAATCACGGCAATCTGCTCGGCCGCGCGCAAACGACTTACGGCGATACGGGGACCGCGAATCCGACATTTGGCCAGGTGGTGGCCGTCGGCACGGCAACTAATGCGCTCCCGAGCCTGGCCAATATCGATCCGCCGCGAATGGTGCAGTTCCAGGTTCGGTACCAGTTCTGAGGCCTCGATCGGGTAAGATTCGCGCCGCTCTCGTCTAATGGCCCGAGGAGGCATCGATATGCGACGCGCAGCTGCGGTTTTTGTGCTTATTTGTTCAGTGGCGGCGCTCTCCGCTCAGTCCAAACCGCCTGCGGGCGGGAGCGCCAGCCATACCGCCGATGAAGCCGCCCTCCAGAAACTGAACGCTTCCCTGGTCGACTCGCTGTCTACCGGTAACTTCGTGAAGGCGGGGGCGCTCTGGGACACCGACGGCGTCTACTACACGCCGGATGGGGACAAGCTCGCCGGCCCGGCGCAGATCGGGGCCGCCCTCGGTGACGGGCTGCAGGGCGTGACCAAGATGTCGATTCTGAACACCAACGTCCATTGGGTCACCGACGACATTGCCGCCGTCCAGGGGTCGTGGCAGACCTCGTCCAGCGACGGGGATGGCAACAGCGGCCTGTTCATGGCGGTCGTGCGCCGGGTGGGATCTGACTGGAAGTTCGTGGAGGTGCGGCCCTGGGTCCCGGCCCAATAGGGAATTGGTGATTTGGTGATTGGTGATTTGGTGATTGGGGCGCGGGAGGCTAGAGCCGTCCCGAGCGCCAAAATCACCAATCACCAAATCACCGGATCACCAAATCACCAAATCGCCAAATGGCGAGTGTCAGGCTGCGCAGTTTTGCGCACGCCGTGTGGCGCGTCTCGATTCGACCGATAATGGGTGAGTTATGGCTGCACGTCCGACTTGGAAGGGCTTCCTCAAGATAAGTCTCGTGAACATCCCGGTCAGGGTGTTTCCCGCGACGGACTCCGCCGCCACCATCAGCTTCAATCAGCTCCATGGCGAGTGCCAGACGCGCATTCAGCAGAAGCGATGGTGCCCGAAGTGCGAGCGCGAGGTGCCGCTGTCGGAAGTCGTGAAAGGCTACGAGTTCGAGAAAGGGCGTTACGTGGTCATGGACGAGGAGGATCTGGCCAAGGTCCGTCCCGAGTCCACGAGGGTGATCGATCTCGTGCAGTTCACCGAGGTGGAGGCAATCGATCCGATCTACGTGGAGCGACCGTACTATCTTGCGCCTGACGGGCAGATGGCGCTCGAGGCGTTCGCCGTCATTCGCGAGGGGATGAGAGGGAAGGCCGGCATTGGCAAGCTGGCTCTCTACGGGCGCGAGTACCTCGTCGCCGTCCAGCCGCGCGAGAAGGGCCTCGTGATGTACACCATGCGGCGCTCCAACGAAGTGCGCAGCATGGAAGGCATCGAGGAACTCGAGAACGTGCCCGAGAAGCTGAAGCCCGACGAAATCAAGATGGCGAAGCAGGTGATCGGGAATTTCGAGGGACATCTCGATCTGACCGAATATCGCGACGCCTATCAGGACGAACTGCAGCGCATTATCGACGCGAAGATTGCCGGCCAGGAAGTGGTTGCGACCGAGGAGCAGGCGCCGCCGAAAGTGGTGAATCTGATGGACGCGCTCCGCCAGAGCCTCGATCGCGTCAGCACGACGAAGAAGAAGACCGTGAAGGTGGCCGACATAGAAAAGCCGGCCAAAGTGGCCAAGGCCTCGCCCGTGAAGGAGAAGAAACGCGCGCGGGGGTGAGAATGGCTTATGGCTCAGGGCTCGTGGCTGGAGGCGGCTCGTGGCCCGCCGGAGGTCTCACCAAAAACGCTTCACGTGCTGTTCGGTGATGCGACACACAAAGTCCCGGCCCAACCTGAACCGTAATCACTGTTTGGGGATTGGGGTGGATGACGGGACTCGAACCCGCAGCGTCCGGAGCCACAGTCCGGTGCTCTACCTTTGAGCTACACCCACCATTTCGCGGCAGCTAGAACCTTACAAGTCTAGCAGAGTTCTCTTCGTGCCCGCCGGGCCAGTCTTCCGATTGTTCATCGGGCAGAGAAAGGCCCCGCGCTGCCCGCAGACGCTTATCGGTGCTCCCTTAGGGCTGTCCGGGTTAGGGATTCTCGCGATCGGTAGTGCGGCGCCGTTCGCTCGATTCGCGAACAACGGTCTCGCTGTTGGGGATTTCGGTCAGTTCCCCGTGAACGACCCGGACGGCGGCTGAATGAACGTGCGGAGACTGCTGGCTCTTTGCGTCGTACATCAACTTGTCGGCGCGCTGAATAAGCTCAGCGGCCAGCTTTCTGGCGACACCCCGCCGCTCGGCGACGGGACCGAGCCGCAGGCACACGATTCCGACATCCACCCCCACGGGCCGCGATTTGAGCCGGTGGTCGTCCCGCGCCCAGTCGTGGGCTGCCACCGATCGCTTGAAACGATTCCCGATCTCCCGGGCGGCGCCGCATCCGGGCAGATCTGGAATCAGAAACGCAAATTCGTCGCCGCCAAAACGCGCGTGCAGGTCGCGCGCTTCATTGCCCCGGTCCATGGCGAGAAAGTCCTCCGACCGGATCTGATCGGCGAGAATCCGCGCCACGCTTTCAATGATCCGATCGCCCAGCGCGTGACCGAGCGTGTCGTTGTACCACTTGAAACTGGTGATGTCGACGACGCCGACGCCGCACCAGCGGACCCGCTGCTCGACGGCCAGGTAAGATTCCACGCGCTCCATGAACCAGTCGAAATTCAGGAGCTTGGTCTTGGGATCGCGGTGAGATTTCTCGGTCAGTTCGGCGACGATGTCCTCGAAATAGCGCGCGATGTTGCTGACGGTCAGGTCCTTCTCGGTGAGCTGGCGCTGAAGCCGGTCCATCTTGCTCGCGAAGCCCTCCGAGAGCGCCCGAATCGCCTCGTGCTTCGATTCTTCGACGAGCTGTCGCTGAAGTCCGACCACCTGGTCGATGACTTGGAGGAGCCGGGCCTCACGGTCGGGGGGGAGTCTCAGGTTCTCCTGAATCCAGTCCCGGAGCTCTGCCGTACTGCGGGGCCCCTCGTCGAGGTTGCCGAGCTCGGAACCGTTCGGGTCAAACCGGGCGATGGCCATGGGTGCGCCCATCGTAATCAAGCTGCGTGCCGGACCAGGGTGCCAATCACGGCTTGTCAATAGCGGCCGGGCAGAGGACGCTGCCGCCCTGCGGCAGCCCCCGTCAACGTTACACCTCAGGTCGATCCTTCACCACCACAATCGTCACATCGTCGCGCCGCCGGCTGAAATCACGGTAGATGACTCCGGCAATGAGGCTTGGATGACGCGCCTGCAACCCCGGGTATGCGCCAAGGTCCCACTGTGTGCCGAGGCCGTCCGAGTGCATCAGGAGGATCGACTGCGGTGGAAAGGGATAGTGAAACTCCTGGATCCGGGAGGCCGTGTGTCCGGCGGTTCCATTCTGCGACACCATACTATGCCGCCGGCGACCCGGCCCGAGAATCACCCCGGCAATGTTGCCGAGGCCACAGTATCGCGCAACCCCCCGTTCGAGATCGACAACGGCGACCGCGACCGCGGCACCGCGTGTCGGCCGCAAGGCCGCATGCAGGGCGGTGACGATGGCGCCGGGATCGTCTTCGTGGATACCAGCGAACGTGGAGACGGCCTGTCGGGCGGCCTCGTGCGCGAAAAGTCCGTGGCCGAGGCCATCTGCGATGATCACTGCCAGACGTCGCTCGCGGAAGCGTACGGTCCACTCATCGCCGCACACCTGCTCGCCGGTCGCATTCACTTGCACGGCCCCGACCTCCAGACGCGGCGTGCGCACCAGCGGTGCTCGCGCCTCGCGCCCCACGCGCGCGAGAATTGCCGTTCCGGATGGGTCCGTGTAGATCTGCAGGAAATCCGATTGCCGTTGGATCGCTCCGAGTCCGTGCCCCAACGTGCGCGGATGTCGAATAGCCGTCGCGGGCCGACAGCGCGACATCGGGGATGCCCGGTCCGCGATCGAGCGCGAGCACCTCGAGCCCCGCACCCTCCGCAGCATTCTCGTCCAGCACGCGCAGCAGCAGCTCGCCGTGCTTTGCATGCTTGACGAGGTTCGTCCCCAGCTCGGTGACCACCAGCGCCAGCTGACCGGCGCGGACTTCGCTGAATCCGATCGATTCGGCGGCGCGCATCGCTGCGCGCCGGACCGCGGCAACTTGCGAGGAATCTTGGACCGGAAAGCCTGCGCCGGCCGCGCTCATCGCCACCGCGTGATGGTTACGCGCGTACCCTCGCCGGGGCACGATTCGATATGGAACTCGTTGGATAGTCGCCGCGCACCGCTCAACCCGAGCCCCAGGCCACCCGCGGTACTGAAGCCGTCGCGCAGCGCTTCCTCGATGTTGGCGATCCCGGGACCGTGGTCTTCGAAGGTCAGGCGCAACCCTCGTCGCAATCCGTCGCCGATCCCCTCGATCAGGACGATTCCACCGCCGCCGTACTGGAGCGTATTTCTGGCGAGCTCGCTCGCCGCGGTCACCAGCTTGGTTTGGTCGACGAGGTTGAACCCGAGTTCGACCGAGCGGTGCCGGACGGCCTGGCGCACCGCAACCACATCTTCCGGCGCGTGGATGCCGCGCGTCTCGCTAAGCAGTACCGCCATCAACCAGTCCCTGGTGTTCGGCGATACGCCGGCGCAGCAGCTCCATGCCGCGCTCGACATTCAACGCAGTGCGTACGCCGGCCAAGGACAGGCCGAGCTCGACGAGGGTAATCGCGACCGCAGGACGCATGCCGACAACAACCGTCTCGGCATCGAGCACGCGCGACATCGCCGCAATGTCGCCGAGCATGCGGCCGATGAACGAGTCGACGATCTCGAGCGCCGAGATGTCGATCAGCACGCCCTTGGCGTGGGCCGACACGATCCGGCTGGTGAGGTCGTCCTGCAGCGTCATCGCCAGGCGATCGTGCATGTCAACCTGAATGGTCACGAGCAGGTAATCGCCCATTTTCAGAATCGGAATGCGTTCCACGTCAGCCCTCGCTCCGGTCCGCGCGCTCCGCGTCGGCTGCTCGTTGCCGCTGCGGGGTCTGCTGCTTCTGCACGGCCAGGCCGGTGCGCTGCAGGGCAATCTTGAAGGCGTCGGCTAGCGTGGCCTTGGTCACCACCGTGCCGAGCTCGACCCCCAGATGAACGATCGTTTGGGCAATCTGCGGCCGGATCCCGCTGATGATGCAGTCGGCTCCCATCAACCTCGCGGCAGCGACGGTTTTCAGCAGGTGCTGTGCGGTGAGCGTATCGACGGTTGGCACGCCGGTGATGTCGATGATCGCGATTGCCGCGCCGCTGTCGACGATGCGCTGCAGCAGGGTCTCCATGACCACCTGGGTGCGCGCGCTGTCGAGCGTGCCGATGAGCGGCACCGCCAGGATCCCGTCCCAGAGCGTGACCACTGGCGTCGACAGTTCCAGAACTTCCTGTTGCTGCCGGGCGATGATGGCGTCGCGTCCGCGCTGAAAGACCTCCGCGGTGTAGAGCCCGAGTCGGTCGAGAAGTGCGCTGAGCTCCCACGTGCTCTCCGCAAGCTTGGTTGAATCATTCCCGTACTGCTGGCGAACACGGTCGAATAACGGTTCCTTGAGCGAGAAGACGAACGTCGCGGTCTCGGACGGGGAGAACCCCCGTTCGGCGCGCGAGGCCGACAGCGTGTCGAGCACGTGGCGCA
The DNA here is from genome assembly GCA_963755695.1 of uncultured Acidobacteriota bacterium. Lineage (GTDB taxonomy): Bacteria > Acidobacteriota > Vicinamibacteria > Vicinamibacterales > 2-12-FULL-66-21 > QHWT01. Next base: position 909,023 of record CAVWLB010000001.1, read on the forward strand.
CCGCGGCCCAATCGCCGGAGTGGATGTCCGGGTTGCCCGAGGACAGCGCACGCCTGAAGGCGGACAGAAACTGCGTCGAGTTCTCATGCAGTTCGGCCCGACTCAATCGATCCGGCCGGAAAGTGGTCGCGGCAAGCTGGTTGTCCAGCCATCGTTGGAGAATCGCAGCTTCGTCCTGTCCAAAGAGTTCGGTCAGCATAAACGGAGATTATCTCCCAACTGCGGCGGCGATCGCTCCGAGCAGGCGCTCGCGCGTGAGGTCCGCCTTCGAGATGACGTCGCGCGCGTGCCTCAGCAGGTGCGCGCGCCCGGCGTGGTCCAGCGCACTTCCGGTCACGATGATCACCGGCACATCCCGGGTGGTGGCGTCGTCGCGGAGCGCATCGAGCATCTCCCAGCCGGTAATGTCTGGCAGCATCAGGTCGAGCAGAATCACGTCCGCCGTTCGCGCGCGCGCCTCGCGCAGGCCTTCCTCCGCATCGTTGCACGCGGTCACCTCGTAGGCCCCGTCAAGGGCCTGCGCGATGAGGTAGCGGGAGATCTCCTCGTCCTCGACCAGCAGCACGCGCATTGGCCCAGTACCTCGATGTGGTGAGCGCGGCCATCGTATCGAGCAACGCCCGGCGCGGCACCGGCTTCGAGAAGCAGGCCTGGGCGCCAAGCGCAAGCGCCCGTTCGCGCTCGTCCAGCGCAGAGACGACGATCACGGGAATCTGGTCGGTTCCCGGATCCCGGCGCAGACGGAGAAGAAAGTCCCATGACTCGACTCCACGCAGCCGGATGTCGAGTATCACGAGCGCTGGATGAATGATGCCAAGGGCGTGTTCGGCGTGTTCCAGAGTGGTGGCCGGATAGATCTGAAAGGCCGTTCCCTTCAAGAGCTTTTCGTAGATCAGCTGCTCGTCGGCGGCGTCGTCCACCACGAGGACCGGACGCTTTCCCGGCTCCGGCAGCCACGTGAAGTCGGGGACCCGTGGTTCCTCGGGCACGGTGTAGCGCCTGGGTAATGTGACGCTGAAGGTGGAACCGACGCCGGGCTCGCTGACCAGGCTGAGCGTGCCGCCCAGCAGTTCCGCCAGCCGTTTCGAGAGCGGCAGTCCCAGGCCGGTACCGCGCACGCCACGCTGCAACCGATGCTCGATCTGCGTGAACTCTTCGAAGATGCGCTGCTGGTCCGCCGGGGCGATGCCGATGCCGGTGTCGCTGACCGTGAACGCGATATGCTGGTGGTCAGCCGCCAGTGAAGCGGCGACCCGGACTTCGCCGCGCTCGGTGAATTTCAGCGCGTTTGAAATCAGGTTGCGGAGGATCTGCGACACCTTGGCTTCGTCGGTGGTCAGGGTTGGCAGGTCGTCTGCAGCATCGAAGACGAGCGCGACCGCCTGGTTCAAGAGCAGCGGCCGCAGCATGCCGCGCAGCGCGCCGAACAACTTGCTGATGTCGACCGGGGCAGGGCGGACGGAAGTCTTGCCCGCCTCCACTTTCGCAAGGTCGAGCAGATCGTTGACCAGTTCACCGAGCTGCTCTGCCGCCTTGCGAATGTAGACGACTTCTTGCTCGACTTCCCGCCCTTCACGCTGGCGATCCTCGGCGAGCAGATTGCACAGGCCGATGATCGAGTTGACGGGCGTGCGGAACTCGTGGGTCATATTGGAGAGAAACCGGGACTTGAGCTCGTCGGCGCGGCGCAGGTGATCCGCCTTCTCATCGAGTTCGGCATACAGCGCCACGACGCCGCGATTGGTATCTTCGAGCTCGCGGTTGAGGCGCACCAGCTCCTCTTGCCGCGACTGCAAATCGTCGAGCGCGCGAAGGAGCTCCTGGTTCTGTCGCTGAAACTCCTCGGCGATTCCTGCCGGCTGCCGGGATCGAATCGCATGGAGAATCTGGCCGAGCCGTTCTTCGGTCACCACCGACGCGCGGGGCGACAGCGTCTTGCGCATCACGATGGTGGTACCGCGCCCGGACGCCGTGTCGATCTGGAAATCGTCCATCAGGCGCCGGGCGCCGGTCATGCCGAGGCCCATGCCCGTCGTCGACTTGTAGGTCCCGTTCAAGACGTGTTCGAGATGTGGAATTCCCTGGCCGCGATCGATCACGGTGACGATCAGCCGTTGCGGATGCGCCTCGCGGTCGATGAGAAACTCGACCTGGCCCCAACCGGTGTAGCGAAAGGCATTGCGCACAATCTCGGAGACCGCGGTGGCGATGCGGGTCTGTTCGCCGGAATCGAAACCAAGCAGGGCGGAAATGTCTCCGGCGCGCTGGCGCGCGGTCACGACGTCCTGATCGTGCCGAATGAGGAGAGTGAGAAGGGAGGCGCAGCCGGTGGACATGGTTCAGCTTATCCAGCGTAGTGCATTGCTGCCAGCTTACAAGGGTCGTGCCTGATGTCGTTTCGGGTGTCCCCTGAAATAGAAATCATGTGCGCCCCGCGCCGCGCGTATTCAGAGCTGGCGGCGAAGCCGCGCGCGCTGTCAGTTCTCGACGCGAGCTACCGACCTTTGATTGTGGGTGTCACGATTGGCACGTCCGCCTCGATATCGTCCACGGCACACGTCAGCCTCGGCCTGGTTGCCAGCGTGACGGCATGCTGGGCGTTTCTCATCGTCATCCAGGTCCTGGCGGCGTGGATGGTGATCCCCTCGGCCGCCCGCCGCGGGATGGGGACGGCATGCGCGCTGGATCTTCTCTTTTCAGGGCATGCTCCGTGGTCGTTGTGGCTGCTGGCCACAGCCTTCTGGGCGCTGATGCTGCCGATCTCCCACCGGGACTCGCGCTGGCTGCTCGGGTCGATGATGATTCCCATCGTCTGGAACGCGCTGATCGTCTTTGCGTTCTTTCGAAGCGCGCTGGCCCTTCCGCACGACGTCGCCCTCCGGCGTACGGTCGCGCATCAGGCACTCAGCGTCGGCAGCACGCTTGCGATCCTGCTGAGCGCCGTCGCGATCTGGCCGCGCATTGTCGGAATGTTCGTACGATGAAGCGCGTCCGCCTGGCCGTGGCCGGCTTATGGGTCGCGGGGCTCGTGCTTGGCTCGCTGAGCGAGCGCGAAATCACTCCTTCCCCGCTCGTCCATGACGGCTTCCAAGTGCTCAGCGCGGACCTGCACGTCCACAGCTTTCCGGGCGACGGGGCGCTTCCGCCGTGGGCGCTCGCGTCGGAGGCCCGTCGCCGAGGCTTGGACGCCATCGCTCTGACCAATCACAACCAGATGCTGTCATGGAAGCTGGCGAGGTGGCTCAGGTCGCCGTCACCGGGGGTGCTGCTGCTGCCGGGAGAAGAAGTGACCACGCCGGATTTCCACATGGCCGCCGTCGGTGTGCAGCACACGGTTGAATGGGACCGATCGGCGGCGGTGGTGGCAGCTCGCGTCCACGCTGCCGGCGGGGTGGCGATTGCCGCGCATCCGGATGACCGCGCCGCGGAAGCGCTCGACTCCGTGTTCGGAGATCTCGATGGCATCGAAACCGCACATCCCGTCCGTCATCGGAGCGACCAGGCGGGCCGGGACCTGAACGCGGTAACTGGTCGCGCGTTGGCGAAGCATCCTTCGATTGCACAGATCGGCTCGTCCGATTTCCATTACCTGGCGCCGATTGGTTTGTGCCGCACCTATATCTTCGCGCGGGCTGCGACTGTGAACGGTGTGCTGGAGGCCATCCGTGAGGACCGAACCGTCGCCTGCGACGCACGAGGACTCACCTATGGCGACCCGCGCCTTTCGATGATCGTCGCGGATGCCTGCCGTCGAGCGGCAAGTTCAGATTCGAATCTGGATCCACGACTGAACCGTATCGCCGTGCTGTGCGCATGGCTTGGAGCAGTCGGTCTCACGTTGACCGGCCCTCGACGGGGATAGAATGCCGATGCCATGGCGGACGCTCGATCGCTCGAGGGCGGACTCCAACATCAGCTGGTCGCCCTGATCGAAAGGTCGGGCGCGCTTCTCGGGTCACCACGGCTCGAGGATGTCCTCGGCGCGATCCTCGAGATTTCAAGCGATCTCGTCTCCGCAGACGGTTATGCGGTCTGGCGTCTCGATGCGGTGAGAACAGTGTGGCACGTGGCGTCGCACGCGGGAGTCTCGGCGGATTTTGCCGCCGCGATGATTTCGACGTACCGCGGGCAGCCGGCGGCACCGATGATTTCGCGCGAGCCGATTGCCGCCGAACGGGTAGACCAGCTGCCGCTTCTTGCGTCGCGCCGCGAGGCCTATGCGCGCGAAGGGATCCAATCGATGCTCGCGATCCCGCTCGTCGTCCAGGACGAAGCCACCGCGTCGCTGGTCTTCTACTATCGCAGTCCGCACCGGTTCACGCCCGACGAGGTCGAGATCGCGCGCGCGCTTGGCAACCTGGCCGGCGCTGCGCTGCGTACCGCCGACTTGCACGACGAACAGCGGCATAGCGAGCGGCAGGCGTTGTTCATCGCCCGAGCGGCGTCGGCGCTTGCCGCGTCGCTCGATTATCAGCAGACATTGAAAACCGTTGCCCAGCTCGCGGTGCCGCAGATTGCGGACTGGTGCGCGATCCACATGGTCGGCCGCGGCACCGCTCTCGAATGCCTGGCGGTTACCCACGCCGATCCGGGGCGCGTCGCCCTCGCGGAGGAGTTCCAGCGAAGGTATCCTCCCCAACCCGACGCCCCCACGGGACTGCCGAACGTCATTCGAACCGGACGTTCAGAGCGGCTGGCGCACCTGACCGACGAGATGATCGTGGCGGCGGTGAAGGATCCCGAGCGACTCGCCGCGATTCGCCAGCTCGGGGTGACCTCTTACATGATCGTGCCGCTGCGCACGCGACACGGAGTGGTGGGCGCGATTACCTTCGTCTCTGCCGAATCGGGACGGCGCTACACCGAAGGAGATCTTCGGTTCGCCGAGACCGTTGCCGATCGCGCGGCGGTGGCGATTGAGCACGCCTGGGCGTACGACGACGCGCGCATGGCGAACCAGCTGAAGGACGAATTCCTGGCGACGTTGTCGCACGAGCTGCGCACGCCGCTCAACGCGATGATCGGCTACGCCCGGATGCTGCGCACTGGGGTCGTCGCACGCGAGCGGCAACCGGCGGCGCTCGAAGTGATCGAGCGGAACGGTACGATGCTGGCGGAAATGGTCGAAGAGATCCTCGACGTCTCGCGGATCATCTCGGGCAAGCTGCGGTTGAACCTCGGCCTGGTCAGCGTGCCGCAACTAGTGGCCGACGCGGTGGCGACGGTGACACCGGCGGCGCGCGCCAAGAACATCCAGCTCGAAGCGCGCGTCGATGGGATTGCCGCGCTGCACGGCGATCGCGATCGGCTGCAACAGGTGCTCTGGAACGTTCTCACGAACGCAGTGAAGTTCACGCCGAGTGGCGGCCGGGTGGAGGTCAGCGTGGAAGATGCCGGCGCTGACGTCGAGATCGTCGTCACGGATACCGGCAACGGCATCGATCCCGCGTTCCTGCCGCACGTCTTCGAGCGCTTTCGGCAGGCAGACGTGCGGTTCACCCGCGAGTACGGAGGATTGGGCCTTGGCCTCTCGATCGCCCGCAGCATTGTGGAGATGCATGGGGGCACCATTCAGGCGGAGAGCCCCGGGCTCAACAGGGGTGCGACGTTTCGGGTGCGCCTCCCTCAGTCCGGCCGTGGGGAACCGGGCGAAGCCCGTTCGTGACCAGAATTTGATGGCTGCATGCGGGCCGCGGGACTATCATCAATCGTTACGAATCTCCAGGGATGACCCGGGATCACACCGTGTCTGAACATTTCGTACAGTTGTGCGATTCGAGAGAATCGCTGTCGGCCGCCGCAGCGGAATTCATGATCGCTCGGCACGCCGCCGGCGATTGTCTCCTCATCGTCGCGCGTGAATCGAACTGCGTCGCCATTCAGCGCATCCTTGCAGCGCGTGGCGTCGACGTAGGTGCGGCGACCGCGAGCGGACGCCTCGTCGTGCTGAATGCGGTCGCGACGCTCGCGAAGTTGTCGCTCAATGGCCAGCCGCACGGGCCGTCGTTTCAGACCGTCATTGCCGCACCCGTCCGCGCGCTTGCCGCGAAGGGAAGCCTAAGTATCTATGGCGAGATGGTCGACATGCTTGCCGAGTACGACGACGTCGACGCCGCACTCGCGCTCGAAGGTATGTGGAACGACCTGGCAAGTCGGCAAGCGTTCCGACTGATGTGCGGTTATTCCGCCGCGCACTTCGTCGCCCGGCGCGCGGAGTCGCGCCTCCGCGACGTCTGTGCTGCCCACGCCCAGGTGCGCTGCGAGGACGGCGACCCGCTCGGGGGCTGGCTGCTGAAGCGGTCGGAGCTTCATTTCGCGTCCAGCCCATTGCCCGGCGCCCCCTTCAATTGACAGGCTGGAGAGCGGCGGACCGGGCCGGGCTCAGCGACAGGCCGCCCGGTTTGCGACCCCAAGGTGCGGGCGTTCATCGACATAGCGGCCGCCGCAAAGCGCACGCAACGGTAACCTCGATTCTGTACTTCCCGCGCAGAGACTGTAATCTCCCGCAGCGCCGCAGGCCCTGAAATCGCAATTTTTCGGGCTCTCCCGCGGGTATCGCGCTTGCGATGCCCCCGCCCGTGCTTCGGCATCCGATCCCTCGTGCGTTCCTCATCTTCATCCCTCTCGTGATCTGCGCGAGTCGCGTGCATGGTCACGAGGTCGCAACCCCGGGCGCCCTGACCCAGGAAGTAAACCGCTGCCTGACCATGGTGCGTATCGCGGCCACCCGCCGGAGCCCGAACAAAGTGGCCACCCGATGCGCGGTCCGCGCCGGCTATTCATGGCAGCCAAGACGTGCACCCCATTCCGCGTGAGAGGCCCACATGCCGCGAGATCGTGCTGTCTCGGTTGGAGCGTTCGCTCTCGTCTTCACGGCCCTCTGCGGTGTATTCGTTTCAGCACAGGGTCCACAAGGTCCTCAGGGTCCACGGCCTCCGAAGTCTTTGCCCCCGGAGGTGTTCAAGCACGTCGCGAGTAACGGCTCGGTTCGGGTGATCGTAGAGTTGCGGCTGGAAGGCAGCATGACTGCCGAAGGCCGACTGGCCGCACCTGCGCTCGCCGCTCAGCGCAAGAGCATCTCGGACGTGGCGGATCGTGTATGGGCAGCGCTTCCGCGGACGGAACGGCGGATGGTACATCGCTACCAGACCCTCCCGTACCTGGCCGTCGAAGTCGGCCCGAACGCGCTGGCCGCCCTAACGGCGTCACCCGACGTCGCGCGCGTCTTCGCTGACGAGATCGCCCGGCCGGTATTGGCCGAGAGCGTGCCGCTCGTGCAGGCGGACCAGGCGTGGGCGAGCGGCTACGATGGTTCGGGCACCACAATCGCCGTGCTCGACACGGGCGTCGATTCGAGTCACCCGTTTCTCGCGGGCAAGGTAATCGAGGAAGCGTGCTTCAGCACGACGACCGCCGGACTGAGCCTGTCGACCTGCCCGGATGGAACCGACGAGCAGGTCGGTCCGGGCGCAGCCGCCCCCTGTTCCCTGAGCGACTGCATCCACGGCACACACGTCGCCGGGATCGCTGCAGGAAACGGCGCGACCGCGTCGCAACCATTCTCGGGCGTGGCCAAGGGCGCGCGCCTGATGGCGGTGCAGGTGTTTTCCCAGGTGACCGACGCGCAGAGCTGCGGAGGCACTGCCCCCTGCGCGGGCGCCTTCTCGTCGGACATCATCGCAGGCCTCGAGCGCGTCTACTCCCTCGCCGCATCGCTCAACATCGTTGCCGCCAATCTGAGTCTTGGGAGTTCCACATTTGCGGCCCCCTGTGACGACCAGCCGTACAAGCCGGCGATCGACAATCTCCGCTCGATCGGCGTCGCGACGATCGCTGCAGCCGGGAACAGTTCCTCCGGGTCGATGCTTTCGTCCCCGGGGTGCATCTCCTCGGCCGTGAGCGTGGGTTCGACGGACAAGTCGAATCAGGTGTCGTTCTTTTCGAACGTCGCACCATCGTTGTCGCTGTTCGCGCCAGGCGATTCCATCAATTCATCAGTCCCCGGCGGCGGATTCACGCCGCTGAGCGGCACGTCGATGGCCGCGCCGCACGTGGCGGGAACCTGGGCGATCCTGCGGCAGGCCGTGCCTGGAGCCAGTGTGACGACGCTCCTGGACAGGCTGCGGCAGACGGGTCTCCCGATCACCGACAATCGACCCTTTTTCGGCGGCGGCGCGACCGTGCCTCGGATCAGTGTCTTCGCTGCGCTCGCCTCGCTGGTACCCGTCAACAGCCCGGTGCCGGTCCTGACCTCGTTCTCGCCGGCACGCCTGCGTGCGGGCGGCAGTTCGCCGGTGACCATCACCCTGACCGGCAGCGGGTTCAACGGACTGTCGGTGGCATCGTGGAACGGTGCCCCGAAACCGACCACGCTCGTCAGCACGACGACGCTGCAGGTGCAACTCGCGCCCGCCGATCTCCTGACCGGCCCGAACGGACAGGTGTTTGTATCGAACCCGGCGCCGGGGGGCGGCACGTCCGCGACCTTGGCGGTGCCAATCAATCCACCGCCGTCGTTGACCGTCAACGCAACGACCGTTGCGCCATCGTCGCGCGTCACGGTGACCCTCGCGCATGGCTTTGGCGGCTCGAGCGACTGGCTTGCCCTGGCTGCTGCGGGATCGCCGAACACGAGTTATGTGACCTTTACTTATGTGGGTACGAACGTAGCGGACCGGACCTGGACGGTCACCCTTCCGTCAACGCCCGGGCCGTATGAGTTCAGGCTTTTCCTGAACAACACGTATACGCGTGCGGCAACGAGCCCGACCGTCACGGTCGACGTGGCGGTCAACCCCGTCCCGACGGTCACGTCGGTGTCGCCTGCCAGTGCGGGCGCCGGCGGACCCTCGTTCGTCCTGACGGTAAACGGCAGCGGTTTTCTCTCCTCTTCCGTCGTTCGGTGGAACGGGTCGGCCAGGCCGACATCCTTCGTCAGCAGCACGCAACTCCAGGCGTCGATCGGCGCGGCCGATATTGCCTCGCCGTCAACGGCGCAGGTCACCGTGTTCTCGCCGGCTCCGGGCGGAGGCACGTCTGCGGCGCTCCCGGTCGCGATCAACACTGCGCCGGGGCTGGCGGTCAGCGCGACTTCGGTAGCGCCCGGAGGAAGTGTGACAGTCACACTTAGCAACGGCCCCGGGGGCGGGCTGGACTGGCTCGCCTTCGCGCAGACCGGCGCACCGAACACGAGCTACATCTCATTTGTGTATGTCGGTACAGGAGTGACAAGCCGCACGTGGACGGTTACGGCTCCGACGACACCAGGCACGTATGAATTCCGTCTCTTCCTGAACAACGGGTATACCCGCGCGTCGACGAGCCCGACCGTCACCGTGCAGGCGCAGGCAAGTCCAGTCCCGTCGGTGGCCTCGCTCAGTCCGAACCGCGCAAGCGCCGGAAGCGCCGCATTTACGCTCGTCGTCAACGGGACCGGCTTCGTCGGCACGTCGACCGTTCAGTGGAACGGCAGCCCCCGGCCCACCACGTTCTTCAGCAGCACTCAGCTTCGCGCGTCGATTTCGGGCGCGGACATCGCGACGGTGGGGACGGCGCAGGTGTCGGTTGTAACACCCGCTCCAGGCGGCGGAACATCGGCGGCATTCCCGTTCACGGTCGCACCGCCGCCGACACTTACGGTCAGCGCGACGACAGTGGCGCCCGGAGGAAGTGTGACCGTCACACTTACCAATGGCCTCGGCGGCGGCCTGGACTGGCTCGCATTCGCCCCCACGAACGCTTCCAACACCAGCTACATCACGTTCGTGTATGTCGGAACGGGCGTGACCACGACGACGTGGACGGTGAAGGCCCCGTCGACGCCGGGCACCTACGAGTTCCGGCTGTTTCCGAACAACGGCTACACGCGCGCTGCAACGAGCCCGACCGTCACGGTGCAGTAGCGTCGGTTCGGCGTCCAATCCGTTCCCTTGCCACCGTGCGTGTGTGCGTCGCGTTCTGTCGCATGCGCGCACGGTGTCCCCTTGACTAGTTTGACCAGTAGGGTCCACCTCCGATAGCCCACCCGCCGCGCATCTTTGCCGGAGTCGCGATAGACTCCAACCGCCACGCTCCATGCGCCAGGTTCTGCTTGCCAACTGTGCCGTCGCTCTCTGGTTCGCTTTTGGATTCCTCGCACCGCGGGTTTTCTGTCAGCAAGCGGTGCCGGATGGATTCACTTCGATCTTCGACGGCAGGACTTCCGCCGGGTGGCACTGGAGCCGGACTTCGCACCACGGCACGACCGCGGAGCTCAATATCGAGGATGGCGCGCTGGTACTGAGGCAGCATCCGTTCGGACAGGGTGGGTTGCTGCTCTCCGACAAGAGCTACCAGGACTTCGAGCTCTCGCTCGAGGCGAAACCGGATGCGGACTTCAACAGCGGCATTTTCCTTCGCTCGTCCGAAGGCGGCTCGGCCTACCAGATCGAGCTCGTGAGACCGGGCAACACCGGCGCATGGCTCGGCGAAATGATGCGTCTCGGCGAACCCCACTACATCGGCGAGCGAGCCGACATCAATGCCGTCTGGAGAGACGGCGAATGGAATGCGATGAGGGTTCGAATGGTCGGCGACGCGCCCCACGTCACCTTGTGGATCAATGACGTCAGGATGTGGGAACTGCAGATGGCCGGGAACGACCAGATCGGCGGACGATATGGCGGCATGATTGGTCTGCAGCTTCACTGGACCGCGACCTACACCAACGCGGCCGGCGTGCCGTACGGATCCGGCGCGCCATGGGCCGTTCAGCGCTTTCGCAACATCGCGATCAGGGAACTGAAGTGACGCGCTGGCCGCTGGTGGCATTCGTCAGCGCGATTGCCCTTCCCGCGTCAGGGTTCCCTCCGCCGCCGACATATACCAACAGCATCGGAATGGAGTTCGTGTTGATCACGCCTGGTGAGATGGTGGTGGGTCGCTTCGAGCCGCCGTATCCAAAGTCAGAAGACGCGGCGTCGTCCGAACGGCTCGAGCGTCTCGCGCGCGAGCAGTATTCACCTGGCTTCCGCGTCAGACTGGACCGTCCTTATTACATCGGCAAGTACGAGGTCACGCAAGCGCAATGGACCCGGGTCATGAGTGACAACCCTTCTGTCTTCCGCGGAGATGGGGCAGGCGAGCACCCGGTCGAGAACGTGACCTGGGATGCCGCGCAGATGTTTGTCCGCAAGCTGAATGCGCTGGAGAAGACCACTCTCTACCGCCTGCCATCGGAATTCGAATGGGAGTACGCGGCGCGCGCGGGAGGCGAGGGAGACATCCCCTGGACGGAAATCCGCGAAGAGGCGATTGCCGGCTACAACGCCTTCACCAGCACGCACCGGGTCGGCGACAAGCATCCCAACCGTTGGGGCTTGTACGACATGCTGGGGAACGTCTGGGAATGGGTCGACGACTTCTACAACGAAAAGATCTTCGCCGACCCGACGCCTCCGACGACCGGACGCGAACACGTGCTCAAGGGCGGCGGCTTCGTCGCTGACGTGAAGAACGCGATCCCGGCGACGCATGCGGCGGGCCCCGGCAGCGGGTTCGACGTCGGATTCAGGGTCGCACGATGATTCGTCGCATCCTGGCCTCACAACAAGCGGGTCTCATCCTCGTCATCGTGCTGCTTGGTGCGCTGCTGACGGTCTTTGCCGGGTCGCACATCGACGGCTTGACCGGACGCTCCGTCAATAATTTTCTGAACTCGTACACGTTGATTCAGACGGCCACCGACGCGAGCTTCTTCGCGATCATGGCCGTCGGCGCCACGATGGTGATCATCTCCGGCGGAATCGACCTGTCCGTGGGCTCGATCTACGCGCTGGCCGGCGTAACCACTGCAATGGTCCTGCGCTCGATGGGTCCAATGGCTCCCGCCCAGACCGTCGTCATCGGCCTGGTCGTTGCGGTCGGCGTCGGCCTGATTTGCGGATCGATCAACGGCCTGATGGTCGTCGGTCTGCGCGTGCACTCGTTCATCATCACGCTGGGCACGATGTGGATCCTTCGGGGAATCGCCTTCGTCTTGAGCAGCGCCGAAAGCATCCTGCTGCCGAGAGCGCTGACCGAAGTCGCCAAGGCGCCGCTGGGTCTTGCGGCATCTCTCTATCCGGTCCCGATGATTGCGATGATTGCCGTGACCGCGGTTGGCGCCGTCTACTTGACCCAAACGGTGATGGGACGGCACATCTTCGCGGTTGGCGGGAACGCCGACGCGAGCCGGTTCTCCGGGCTGCACGTGCCCAGAATCCAGTGCGGCGTGTTCATCGTTTCAGGACTGACGGCTGGGCTCGCGGCGTTCATGGGCGCCAGCTTCTATGGATCGGCTTCGTGCGTCGACGCCACCGGCTACGAGCTTTACGTGATAGCGTCGGCCGTCGTGGGCGGCGCCAGCCTCGCCGGCGGCAAGGGCAGCGCCATCAACGCGACGCTCGGCGCGCTGCTCATCGTGCTGATTCGACAGTCGATCCGCACGCTGCACTTCGACCAGAACTACGAATGGATCATCATCGGGTGCGCCATCATCGTCGCGGTCGTCCTCGACCAGGCCAACGCGCGTTTTTCGGCCCGGCGGCTCGCGCGTGCGGCCGGGACCGTGGACCGTACTGCAAAAAAGGGGAACGCATGACAAGCAGACTCAGCATGAAGTTCTTCTCCGCGGTCGTGGTGTCGGTGGTGGTGCTCGTGGCGGGCTGCAGTGGCGGCGAGAAGCAGGCGGGCAACCAGGGGTCGAGCGCGCGCCCGGCTGGGTTGCGGATCGCAATGATTGCGAAGAGCTCGACCAACCCGGTCTTCCTGTCGGCACGCACCGGCGCCGAAGCCGCGGCACGTGAGCTCTCCCAGAAGCATGGCGTGCCGATCGAGATCGTGTGGCTGACGCCGCCCGCCGAGGACGGCCAGGTCCAGGCGCAGCGCATCGCCCAGGCGGTCAACGAGGGCGCGAGCGCCATCTTGATCTCCTGTTCCGATGCCGGCAAGGTGACCGGCGCGATCGACGATGCCGTCAGCCGCGGCGTGCCCGTCATGACCTTCGACAGCGACGCTCCGCAGTCGAAGCGGTTCGCCTTCTACGGCGTCGACGATGAGAAGACCGGGCAGACGGTGATGACCGAACTCGCGAAGCAAATGGGCGAGAAGGGGTCGATCGCGATCCTCGCCGGCAACCAGAATGCGCCCAACCTGCGCAAGCGCGCCGACGGCGTACGCCAGGAGGCGGCGAAATACTCCGGGATGAAGATCGTCGACACCTTCTACCACATCGAGACGCCGCAGGACGCCGCCGCGGAAGTCGTGCGCGTGCAGAACGCGTATCCACAAATCCAGGGATGGGCGATGATTGGCGGCTGGCCCTTGTTTACCGCGACGCTGCTGACGGACCTGGATCCGAAGAAAGTCAAAATCGTTGCAGTCGATGCCCTGCCGGCCGAGCTTCCTTACGTCGAGAAGGGACTCGCCCCCGTCCTTCTCGCGCAGCCGACCTATCTCTGGGGAAAAGTCTCGGTTGAGAAGATCGTGGACAAGGTGCATTTGAAAAAGGATGTCCCGCAGATCATTCCGATGGAACTGGTGCGCGTGACGAGGGACAACCTCGGGACGTGGGCGCGGCAGCTGAAGGACTGGGGATTCAGCGACGTTCCGGAAAAGTATCTGAGCATGCAGTGAAGGGCTCGAGGCTCAGGACTCAAGCGGGCTCAGGACTCACGCATGGCTCATGACTTATGGCTCATGGCTCATGCTGATTTAGGCCAAAGCCGGATCCTGTCGTGGCGCTGAGCCATGGGGTCCTGAGCCGCATGAGCCCGAAGCCATAAGCCATGAGTCCTTCTTCCTCTGTCCGATTCGAATCGATCACCAAACGATTTCCCGGCGCGCTGGCGCTCGAGGATGTCAGCTTCGAGGTGACGGCCGGTTCGTGCCATGCCCTGTGCGGAGAGAACGGCGCAGGGAAGAGCACGCTCGGAAAGATTCTCGCCGGCATCTATCGTCCCGACGCGGGCCGTCTCGTCGTGTTCGGCCAGCCGGTCAACTTTGGCGGTCCCGAAGATGCGCTCGCGACCGGGATCGGCATGGTCCATCAGGAATTGGCCTTCTGCGAAAACCTGTCGGTCGCGGAGAACCTCTGCCTCGGCACGCTGCCGTCGACAGGAGGATTCCTCTCGCGCGAGGCGATGTGGAAGCGCGCCGAGGAGATGCTCGCGCTGATTGACGCCTCACTCGATGTGCGGCGCCAGGTGGGCGATCTCACGACCGGTCAGCAGCAGATGCTGCAGATTGCGGTTGCTGTCGGCCGCCGCGCCCGGATCATCGTCTTTGACGAGCCCACGAGCAGCTTGTCGCAGCACGAAGCGGAAAAGCTCTACGACCTGATTGGGAGGTTGCGCGCCAACGGCGTCACCTCGATCTATGTGAGCCATCGGATGGAAGAAATCTTCCGCCTGTGCGATACCGTCACGGTGATGCGCGACGGCAGGCATGTCGCGACCAGGGCCGTGTCCGATCTCAATCCCGCCGATCTCGTCCAGATGATGATCGGCCGTCGCCTCGAAGACTACTTTCCGGCACACGTGACCGGCGCGCCAGGGGAGGAGTTGTTACGCGTCGAAGGACTGAGCAGCCCCGGACGGTTCCGCGACATCTCGTTCAGCGCACGGTCAGGAGAGGTCGTCGGGTTTGCCGGCCTCGTCGGCGCCGGCCGATCCGAGGTCGCGCAGGCGCTGTTCGGACTGGACGCCGAGGCTACCGGCCGCGTCTGGGTGCAAGGGCGCGCGGTCAAGCTGCACTCTCCGGCGGATGCGATGCGCGCCGGGATTGGCCTCGTGCCGGAAGATCGCAAACGGCAAGGCCTGGTGCTGTCGATGAGCGCGCTTGCCAACACCACGCTGGCCATTCTTCAGAACCTGACGCGATTGTCGTTCATACGACATCGTTCGGAACGCGCGCTGGCGGCGACGTACTTCGAACGGCTTCGCGTGCGCGCATCGGGGCTCGATGCCGCAACCGCCGGACTGTCAGGCGGCAATCAGCAGAAGCTGGTGATCGCAAAATGGCTGGCCGCCAGGTCGCGCGTCCTCATCCTCGACGAGCCCACACGCGGCGTGGACGTCGGCGCGAAGGCCGAGATCCACGCCCTGATCGATCAACTCGCGGCCAACGGCAACGCCGTGGTCCTGATCTCGAGCGAGCTGCTGGAAGTGCTCAATCTCTCGACTCGCATCCTGGTTCTCCGTGAAGGGCAGATTGCCGGAGAACTGTCGCGCGCCGAGGCGAATCAGGTACTCCGTCATGCGGCTGATGGCGGGAGTGGCGTAAACAGGCTTCGGGCTTCAGGCTTCGGGCTTCAGGCTTCAGGCTTCAGGACCGCCCTGGAGCCCGGAGCCCGGAGCCCGTCATTCCCCGTCACGCCGGATGACGCTCAGGATGTTCGAGAAGTCGTCGGTCCAGAGCGGCGTGCCGCTGGCGGCCACGGGAACTTTCCAGCGGGGGTCGCTCGCCAGCGCCCCGAAGTCGCGCCGCTCGCGAGCGAGGATGACCCACTCGGACGGGAACTTGCCGGTCTCCCAGGAACCGTCGGTCGGGGCCTCGCGCTGCCAGAGCACTGCCAGCCCGGCGTCCTCCGCGATGCGCGCGAGCACCGAGCTGAAGGTGAGGTGCATGTTGGAAATGTGGAACGCGATGACGCCGCCCGGCGCGAGCTTCGATACGTAAAGCGCCATCGCCTCCCTGGTGATCAGGTGCATCGGCACGGCGTCCGAACTGAACGCGTCGATGATGAACACTCCGTACGTGTTCGCTTCGGCGCGTGCCAGCGAGATGCGGCCGTCTCCCGTGATGACCGTGCACTGGGCACCGCAGGCGCTGAGATACGTGAAGTACTGCTCGGTGCGCGCGATGCGCTCGACCACCGGATCGATCTCGTAGTAGGTCCACTGTTGCGCCGGCGTGCGATAGGCGGCCAGCGTCCCCACGCCGAGGCCGATGACGCCGACGTCGCGAGTTGCGGTGGCCTGCGGAACACCGGCAAACACCTGCCCAATCGGACCGCTTCGATGGAAGTAGCTCTGAGGTTCCGCGCTGCGCGTCCGGTCGAGGCTCTGCATACCGTGCAGCGTCGTGCCATGAAAGATGAAGCGGTAGCCACGCCGCTCGTCGACGCGTACCCGATTCACCCCGAAGAACGTGCGTGCCGTGTGGATCACGCGTCCGAATGGACTCGAGGTCAGTGCGCCGGCCAGCAGGATCATCCCGATCGATGCCGCGAACCTGATCCGATGACGCTGCTGGCTGAACGCCACCAGTGCCGGCACGGACGCTCCAAGAATGAGAAAGCGCGACATCGATCCGAACCGGTTGTTGACCAGCACCGTCGCCGCGACCGTCGCTCCAATCCCGAGCGGCACCGCAATATCCGCTAGCGCGATCTTTCGGCTGTCACCGGACGAGGGAACGCTTCGCAGCAGGCACGCGATGACGAGCACGAGCGGATATTCGACGATCGTGCTGAAGATGATCGGCGCGAGGAGCGCGTTGAACAGGCCTCCGAGCATGCCCCCGAATGAAATCCAGAAGTAGAACTCGGTCAGCCGGCTCGACGAGGGACGATCGTGCGCAAGGTCGGCGTGGCACACGATGGCGATGGTGAGGAAGACGGCAAGATGCAGCGGGATGACCAGCGACAGCGGTGAAATCATCTCGCCGAGCAGCACCAGCGCGAGCATGATCACCAGCAGCGGCATCAACCTGGTGGCCGCGCTGCGAACGCGTTCGAACGACGGGCTGAACGCGACGATGAACGCGAGCAGGTAGAGCGAGAGCGGGAGAATCCACAGAAGCGGCACCGACGCGACGTCGGTCGAAATGTAGTTGGTGACGGCGAGGAGCAGGCTGGATGGTACGAACGCAAGCGCCGTCCACCGCAACCGGCGCTGCCACGAGATTGCCTCGCCCGGTTCCGAGGCGCTAGTTGCGCGCACGCCGCTCTCCATCGAACGCGTCCGTCGCCACACCACCGCTGCACAACCGAAAGACAGCGCAACCAGAATCGCGTAGCCGATGGTCCAGAAACGCGCCTGTTCTTGCAGCCGCAGGGTCGGCTCGACCGCCAGCGGATAGGCAAGCAGCCCGATGAAGCTGCCGAGATTGCTCGCAGCATACAGGAAGTACGGATCGCTCGCCGCCTCATCGTCGGTCGTCGAGAACCATTTCTGCAGCACCGCGGCGCTGGTCGAGAGTACGAAGAACGGCAACCCGATCGATCCGAAGAGCGCGAGCAGCAGCCACGCAACCGGGCTCTGCGACGACTGCGGCGGCGCCTGGTGCAATCCGATCGGAAGCACCAGCAACGGCATCAGGAGCAGGACCGAGTGCGCCAGGATGTGGCGCCGGATGCCGAGCCATCGCGTCGCACCATGCGCGTAGGCGTAGCCGCCGAGCAGCATGAACTGGAAGAACACCAGACAGGTATTCCACACGGCCGGCGCGCCACCGAGCTCGGGCAGCACCATCCGCGCGATCATCGGCTCGACGAGAAACATCAAAAAGGCGCTGACGAACAGGGTGGTCGCAAACAGCGCTACGAGGAGGCTGGAGCGCGACCGAGCGCGCGCAGCAGAAGTGGCTGTCGCCGGTTCCAGATACGGCGCATCCGAGACACCGACCGACGGAGGCATGGGCGTGACGCAACCAAGAAACAGGCCACGCCGTGCATCTCTGGGACTCCAGCAACTGCAGGTAGTTGCGCGTGCACCCTACCCGGGGCGACGGTCAGAATTGCACTTTTGAAATCCGATCCGAATTCTGTCCCTGGCCCGATTGATGCGGCGCGAACGCGCCACGTTTGCCTCCGCCGGCTGGCAGGCGGTCCTACGGACGCACTGGCTCCTGGGGCAGTGCCCACGCGTAGAGCACGCCGCCGCCGCCCACCATCATGAATTGACGGCCATCGAGAAGGTAGGTGATCGGACCGTTTCCTACCGATCCAATTCCCGCGTGCCACAAGGTCGTGCCGTCACTGGTACGAAGGCCGAGAACGCTGCCTGACGAATCGCCGCTGAAGGTCAGGCCGCTCTCCGTCGTCAACACGCCTGCACCGGAGCCGCCGCCGATGTCGTGCTGCCAGCGCATCTTCCCGGTCTGGTAGTCGATGGCCCGCAGGAACGCCTTTCCATATACCCCGTAATCGGCCCCGGCCCAGCCGTAGTCGCCATGCTCCTTCTTGAAGAAGTAAATGCCGTAGGCGTCGACCGCGCTCACGATGAGCGTTCCCGTCTTCGGATCGAAACTCGGTGACCGATAGTTGGTGCCTCCACCTTCGTTCGGGGCGACGAGGCGTCCATCGCGCGCGGGTTCCTTCGCCGGATCCGGGATCGGTCGACCGTCCTTGTCGATCTCCTGCGCCCAGTTCACAGCGGCGAACGGGGTCGTTAACAGGTTCTTCCCATTCGTGCGATCGAGAACGAAGAAGTAGCCGTTGCGCGACGCCTGCAGCAGGAGTTTTCTCGGCGCGCCGCCGAAGCTCCCGTCCACCAGCACCGGGACTTCAGCGGCGTCCCAGTCGTGCGTGTCGTGCGGTGACGCCTGAAATCCCCATGCGAGCTTACCCGTGTCGGGATCGATTGCGACGATACTGCACGTCCACGGATTGTCGCCGGGACGGTACGGTCCGTTCAGCACCGGTGTGGGATTGCCGGTCCCGACATAGACGAGATTCAGATCCGGGTCGTAGGTCCCGGTCATCCACATCTGCCCGCCAGTGGCGCCGCCGCTCGTCGAGCCCTGCGTGCCTGGCGGCGGCGTGCTGTAAAAGGTCCATTGTTCCTTGCCGGTCTCGGCGTCGAACGATTTCAACATGCCGGGCAGGTTGTCGAAGTCGCCGGACACGCCGACGATCAGGTGGTTGCGGACAACCAGCGGCGCATTGGTGGACCAGTAGCCGCGCCTGGCGTCGGCAATCTGCACGGTCCACCGCGCCTTGCCGTCTCGTGCGTCGAGCGCCACGAGATGTGCGTCGGGGGTCGTCAGGTAGACCAGATCCTTGTAGACCGCCGCTCCGCGGTGACCGATATGAAAGCCCTCGTTCTTGGGATAGGTGTAGCGCCACACCTGTCGCCCGGACCGCGCATCGACTGCCCAGATGTTGTCGGGGGTCGTGATGTAGATGACGCCGTTGACGAGGATTGGCGACGCCTTGATTTGCCCTGCCTGTCCGGTTTGAAACGCCCAGGCGAGGGTGAGTTGGTGGACGTTATCGGGCGTGATCTGCGTCAGGCGTGAGTGCCGCTGACCGGTGTAATCGCCGTGATAAGTGGGCCAGCTGTCGGCCGGCGGCTTCAGGAGCGCCGCCGGATCGAGTCCCTGAGCGGCAAGCGTTGCCGCGCCGCAGAGGACGAAAGGCAGAACGAGGCGCTTCACTTCTTCACCGCCTGGAGCGTTTGAAGATACGCGAGCAGATTGTGCATGTCGGCGTCCGTGTACTTCGGGAGCAGCGCCGCGTGGGCATCGAGCGGATCGTCAATCGTGAACTTCACGTCGCTCGTCCGCCACGATCGGTACCATCCGTCCGTGTCTTTGAGGGCAATCGTGAACTCGTCGCGGTAGGCGACCCTGCCGCTGACGGTTTCGCCCGACGGAAGCGTCACCGCCGCCTTGATTGATTTCGACTGGCCGTCGTCGCCCCTTCCGCTCGGATAGAGCATCCGCTGGAGCAGTTCCAGTCCCTTCAGTCGGACCGCCACGTCGGCGAGATCGCCCGACGGGGAATGACACTTCGCGCATCCGCCGGCGCCATTGAAGAATGTCTGGCCCGCCTTCGCGTCGCCGGTCTGGAGATCGCTGACGTCGACACCGCGGCGGCCGCCTTGCTGAAGGTCGGACTTCCCCTTCTGGTCGTGAATGAAGGCGACGATGGCCGCGAGGTCGGCATCTCCGAGAGTGAACGGCGGCATGCCCTTTTCCGGACGACCGCTGCGTCACGACCGGTCCGATCTTGTCGCCGCGCATGTCTTCCGCAACCAGCGGGGATCTCGTCAGGTCGGGGCCGGTCTGTCCACCAGTCGCGTCGCGGCCGTGACAGAACCCGCACTGCGCCGCAAAGAGCGGCGCGCCGGCGCGAACCTGCTCCGCCGGATACGTCTGCGGCGAAGCGGTCCCCGGTGGCGCCTGCGCCGCGGGGCTGGCCTCCGCTGGCGGCCGTTGTGGCTGGGGCGGCGCCGGGGCCGGCGAGGGCGCCTGGCACATTGCCATCAACAGAACAATCAACGTGAGCATCTGCGGTTACCTGCCTCGGATGCGCGGTTCCTGGGGAACTCGGGAACTCATTGAACCCACGGGAACCCTCTTAACGCGGAGCCTGCGCCGGCGCCGGCAGCATATTTCGGATCGCGGCAATCCGCCACCCGCCGGCGCTGCGCACGAACACGAACGACGTCCACATCTTCCGGGTGCCCTGATCGACCCCAGCCAGTTCGTAACGGCCGTCCGCGATTGCCGTGTCTGGTTGTGGAAACCGGACGGTCTCGATCGTAATCGTGCGCTGGCCGCCGGTCTGCTGCGACGAGGCCAGCGTGCCGCGGACGATATCGTCGCGACCCTTGCGCCATTCGCCCGATGAGGTGAGCTGATCGGCGTCTTCTATGAAAAGCGCGCGGATCGCATCCGCATCACGCCGCTCGCGGGCGTGGAGATACTCGGCGACCGCCGCGCGGATGGCGGCCTCGTCCTTCTCGCCCGCCGGTCGGCTGGCCGTCGGGCCCTGGTAGGCTACCGTCATCGCAATGGCGATTGCCGCTACCGTGCGCATCGATGCTCCTCCTTTGGTCCAGCGGGGGAGTGTAGCGTGATTTTGTTAGAATTTGCCCACGGCACCGGCCCTCCTCGTCCTCATCGTCCTGCTCGCGCCGCAACGTTCGGGTGAGCAAGCTCGGCCGGTCGACAGCCCGCTCGCCCACGTCGATCGTCTGGTTGCGCTCGGTCGCCTCGATGAGGCGAGAACCGCGCTCGAGCAGATGATTGCAGCCAATCCGTCTTCCGCTGTCGCGCACGATCGTCTGGGTTTCGTTCTCGGCAAGCAGGGCGCGACCGCCGACGCCATTCAGGAATTCCGGAGGGCCGTGGCGCTCAATCCGAAGCTTGCCGACGCGCAGTATCACCTTGGCGCGACGCTCTGGTGGACCAAGGACATCGACGGTGCGCGACAGGCGCTGGAAGCAGCGGTCAAACTGCGGCCGTCGCATGCGGAGACCCGCTACTACCTGGGCCTGACCAAGCGTCAACAGGGGGATGTTGCCGGGGCGATCGTGGATCTCCGCGCGGCCGTCAAAGTCAATCCGTCGCTCGCCGTCGCGCATATGCAGCTCGGTGTCGCGTTGCAGGAGAGCGGCGACATCGACGGCGCGATCGCGTCGCTCGAGCGAGCCACCACGCTCGATCCTTCGCGCACGGATGCCGCGAACAGTCTTGGGCTTGCACTGATGCAGCGCGGCGACGCGCAGCGCGCGGTCACGACCTTGCGACGGCTCGTCGAGCAGCATCCCGAGTTCGGCAGTGCGCGGCTGAACCTGGGAACGGCACTGCTGCAGACCGGCGCGATCGACGAGGCAATCGTCGTCTACCGTGAACTGACGCAGCGTGAACCGCAGAACGCCGAGGCGTTTTACGACCTGGGTCTCGCGCTCAAGCAGCACGACGAGTTCGACGATGCGGAGGCGGCGCTTCGCAGCGCGATCCGGCTCGATCCGAAACTGCCAGAAGCGCCGTACACGCTCGGGGTCGTCTTGTGGCAGACGGGGAAAGCCGACGAGGCGATTGCCATGTTTCGTGAGGCGCTGTCGCGCCGCGCCGACTATGCCGACGCGCATTACATGCTGGGCACGATTTTCAAACAGCAGGGCGACCTCGACTCGGCGCTCGCGGAGTTCCGCGAAACCACTCGCATCAATCCGACCTCTCCAGAAGCTTTTCGATCGCTGGGGCAGACGCTGGCCTCGTCCAAGGATGCGGACAGCGCCGCCGCTGCGCTGGCGGAGGCCGATCGGCTCACGAAACTCAAGGCGAACTCACAGGCCGCCGTGTTTGCCGTGAACACCGGCATGGAGCGGCTTCGACGCAATGACATTCCGGGCGCCATCGCGAGTTTTCGTGAGGCGATCCGGCTGGCACCGGACAGCGCACAGGCGCACTACCAGTTATCGCTGGCGCTTCGGCGACGAGGCGCGCTCGACGAGGCGAAAGCCGAGCTCGAAACGGCCCGGCGGCTCGGGTGCCGGTGCTAACATGCGCTGAATGGGGCGATGGCTCGGATGCGTTGCGTTATTTGCGGCGCTGATGGTGGTGGATGGTCACGGGCGCAGAGGGCAGGAACCGGCGCCGTTCTCCTTTGTCAATGTGGCGCGCGAGGCCGGACTGAACGATCAGATCGTGTTCGGCGGGGCCGCCTCGAACAAGTATCTCCTCGAGACCACCGGCACCGGCGTCGCCTTCATCGACTTCGACAACGACGGCCTGCTCGATCTCTTCTTCGTCAACGGATCGACGCTCGAAGGGTTTCCTCCGGGAAAGGCCCCGACCAATCACCTCTACCGCAATAAGGGAGACGGCACCTTCGAGGATGTCACGAGCAAAACGGGACTTGCCGCGAGCGGTTGGGGCCAGGGCGCCTGCGTCGGAGACGTGGACAACGACGGGCGCGACGATCTGCTCGTCACCTACTGGGGGCAGAACCACCTGTATCACAACACCGGCGGCCGGTTCGAAGACGTGACGAAAGCGGCAGGCCTGGACCAGTCGCGCGTCCGCTGGAACACCGGTTGCGCGTTTGTCGATTACGACCGCGACGGCCGTCTCGATCTCCTCGTCGCCAATTACATCGACCTCGACCTGGCCACGGCGCCGACCCCGGAATCGGGACTTTGTCGATACAAGGGCCTGCAGGTCGCCTGCGGCCCTCCCGGACTCACCGGCGGCAAGAACATCCTGTACCACAATCGCGGCGACGGCACGTTCGAGGACGTGTCCGAGAAATCCGGGATTACCCACGCGAGCGGCACCTACGGCCTCGGCGTGAGCACGTTTGATTTCGACAACGACGGCTGGGTCGACGTCTACGTTGCGAACGATTCGAACCCGAGCGCGGTCTATCGCAACAATCACGACGGCACGTTCACGGATGTCGGCGTCAAAGCGGGATGCGCGTACAGCCAGGACGGCAAGCCGCAGGCAGGAATGGGCGTGGCGATCGGCGACTACGATCGCAACGGGACGATGGACATCTTCAAGACCAACTTTGCCGGCGACACGTCGACGCTCTATGCCAACTCCGGCGAAGGCTTGTGCGACGACCGCACGTTTGCCGCCGGTATCGGGATGAACACGCGATGGCTCGGGTGGGGCACCGGGTTCGTCGACTTCGACAACGACGGCTGGCTCGATCTGTTTCTCACGAACGGACACGTCTATCCAGAGGTCCGTCAACTGAAGACGGAAGCCGGCTACGCGCAGCGGAAGGTGGTCTATCGCAATCTCGGCAACGGCCGATTTGCCGATATCAGCGAACAACTGGGCCCTCCAGTCACGACCCCGAAGGCGGGACGTGGCGCGGCGTTCGGCGACTTCGACAACGACGGACAGATCGACGTCGCGATTGCCAACGTGAACGATCAGCCGGATCTGTATCGGTCGAAGGGAGGCCCACGCAACCACTGGGTCACCTTGAAGCTGGTTGGCTCGACCTCGAATCGAAACGCGATCGGCGCGCGGGTCCGCCTCGTCACGGGCAACGTTCAGCAGTGGCAGGAGGTGCGTGGCGGCGGAAGCTACCTTTCGCAGAACGACTTCCGTGTCCACTTCGGTCTCGGTGCGGCCACCCGCGTCGACCGCGTCGACGTGCGCTGGCCCAACGGCGCCGAGCAGACGTGGGAAAACCTGGACGTCGACAAGTTTCACACCTTGACAGAGGGGAACGCCCCCAAGGCCGAGGTGAACGCCACCAAGAAGGGAGACAGTCCTCCCTCTTCGCAGGAGCAAGAGAAGGGTCCTGCCAGCTCTCAGGACGTCCGTCAGCAAGCGCTCTCCCAGTACCTGTCCGGGCACATCGCTGAAGCCATTCCATTCCTCGAACAGACTCTGAAAACGTCGCCGGACGACAGTCAGGTGGCCTATGCGCTCGCGACCGCGTACGCGCAGACCAGGCAACCCGACAAGGCACGCGGGACGATCGCCCGCACCTTTCGCGTGCCCCCCGAGTCGGCGGCCGCCCATCTCCTGACCGGGCAGATGATGAACCGCCTCGAGCTGGAAGATCTGGCAGAAGCGGAGCTCAAGGCCGCCGTGCAGGCAGATCCCAAGATGCCTGAAGCGCACTACCTGCTCGGGCAGATCGCCATCTTCCGATCGCGTTTCGACGAGGGGCTCGCGCTGATGCGAGAGGAACTGGCGCTGAACCCGGCGCATGCGATGGCGCTCTACCGCATCGGCGATATCTTCGTTCGCCAGTCGAAGTGGACCGAGGCAATCGACGCTCTGCAGCGGTCGATCTGGATGAACCCGTACTTCAGCGGTCCCTACATTCTGCTCGGCAAGGCCTTCAGCAAGACCGGTCGGGCCGGGGAGGCGGAGGACATGCTGAAGCAGGCCGTCAGCGTCGATCCGAACAACAAATCGGCGCATTATCTGCTCGCGCAAGTGCTGCAGCAGGCGGGCAAGCTCGAGGAAGCGAAGCGCGAATTCGCGGTCGCAGAACGGCTCCAGGGCGACGTGAAATGATCCTGGCTCGCGCCGCGATCGTCCTTGCGGCGTCACTCACATTGCTTCAGACCGCGCCATCACCGGGAAGATCCTGGCCGGTGTCGTTCGTTGACGTGGCCGAGCGCGCCGGCCTTCGCGCGACGTCGGTGTACGGTGGCATCGATCGCAAGCGGTTCATCATCGAGACCAACGGCGCCGGTGTGGCCTTCATCGACTACGACAATGACGGCTGGGTCGATGCGCTGGTCCTGAGCGGCCTGCGCCTCCAGGCGGGCACGCGCGAGAACGAGAAGTACCCGTCGGGCTCCGCGCCGATGTCGCACCTCTATCGCAACAACCGCGACGGCACGTTCAGCGACGTCACCGAGCGTTCAGGCCTGCGGCTGGTCGGCTGGGCGTCGAGCGTCTGCGCCGGCGACTACGACAATGACGGCTGGATCGATCTCGCCGTGACCAATTACGGCGAGAACGTGCTCTATCGCAATCGCGGCGACGGTACCTTCGAGGACGTCACGCGCCGCGCCGGGCTGCCGACCGGCGCGACACGCTGGGGATCGGGCTGCACCTTTCTCGATTACGACCGCGACGGCCGCGCCGATCTCTTCATCGCGAACTACCTGCGCTTCGATCTCGCCGCGGCGCCGGAAGTGGGCAAGGGGCCGAACTGCGTCTGGAAGGGCGTCCCCGTGAACTGCGGTCCGCGTGGCCTGCCGACCGACACCAACCTGCTCTTTCACAACAATGGCGACGGCACCTTCACCGACGTGTCAGACCGATCCGGCGTCGCGAAGGTCACCGGGCGCTACTCGATGACGGCCGCCGCGACCGACTTCGACGGCGACGGCTGGCTCGACATCTACGTCGCCTGCGATTCGACGGCGTCGATCCTGTATCACAACAATCATGACGGCACCTTCACGGACACCGCGGTCGAAAGCGGTGTGGCCTACAGCGAGAATGGCACCCAGCAGGCCGGCATGGGACTCGCCGTCGGGGACTACAACGGCGACGGGTTGCTCGACATCCTCAAGACGCATTTCGCCGACGATGTGCCGGCACTGTACAGAAATGGAGGCAAGGGGATCTTCGAGGATGTCGCGATGGCATCGGGCGTCGGCATTCTGAACCGGTACGTGGAATGGGGCGCGGGGATGCCCGACTTCGACAACGACGGGCGCGCCGACTTGATCTACGTCAGCGGAAATGTCTACCCCGAAGTGGAAGCGGTGTTGAAACAGTATCCGCACCGCGGACCGCGGGTCGTCTTCCGCAACATCGATGGCGTGCGGTTCGAGGACGTCACGGCGGTGAGCGGTCCTGGCGCGACGACCCCCCATTCGAGTCGCGGCGCGGCGTTTGGCGATTTCGACAACGACGGCGACGAAGATGTGCTCGTCTTCAATATGAACGAACCCCCCTCGCTCCTGCGCAACGATTACCACGGGCAGAATCATTGGATATCGGTGAAGCTTCAAGGGACGAAATCCGATCGCGCTGCTCTAGGCGCGATGGTCCGCGTCATGGCCGGCGGCCGCACCCAGGCCCGCGCGGCCCTCAGTCAGACCAGCTATTACTCGCACGACGATCTGCGACTGCACTTCGGCCTCGGGGCGGCGGCCCGCGTCGAGACGATCGAGGTCACCTGGCCCAGCGGCCGCATCGACACCGTCCGCGACGTCAGCGCCGACCGGGTGGTCCTTCTCAAGGAAGGCTCAGCAGTCGCCGACCGTCCCACCGGCAAGATGTGACCTCACTCACCTGCGCGATGCTGAAACGGCCCAGCCAGAGGTGGCGAGACGGTTGCACGGACCCGGAACACTCGAGGAGGGTCCCAGCACATGCGATGGGTCCTGGCATTGACGATCGTTGTCGGCACGGTTTCGGTGATTTCATGCGGCGGAGACAACGGCGGAGGCTCATCGTCGCCGTCTTCGCCAACCCCAACCACTACAACATTTACGCTCAACGGACGCGTCACGGAAACAGGGGCGACGGAGACCACCGCGATCGTCAACGCCAACGTATCGATCGGCGACGGGCCGAATATCGGGCGCTCGACCACGTCCGATACGAGTGGCAATTACACCCTGCCGAATCTGCAGCGCTCGGCCTTTGCCGTTACGGCGTCGGCCGAGGGTTACAAACCAAAGAGTCAGACCGTAAATCTCACGTCCGACGCTACACTCGATTTCGGGCTGGACCGTTCTGGCCCGCGCACCCAGTTTGGAGCGGGACAATACCTCGTCGGCTCGGATATTTCGCCTGGCCGATACTTCAGTGATCCCGCGGATGGCTGCTACTGGGAAAGAGAGTCCGGTCTCGGCGGTAATCTGTCCGACATCATTGCGAACAACTTGATCGAGTTCGACCCTCCGCAGTGGATCGTCGACGTGCTGCCATCGGACGCCGCATTCAAAACCGAAGCGGACTGCGGAACCTGGGTCAATGCTCCGCGAGTAGTCGACCAGGCGGCGATTTCGCCCGGTATGTGGCTCGTGAACTCCCAGCTTCCTCCCGGCACATATCGAGCGAACGCATCCCTGGATTGCTATTGGGAGCGGCTGCGCAACTTCGAGGGAACGATCAGCGCCGTTCTCG
Source organism: uncultured Acidobacteriota bacterium (assembly GCA_963755695.1). Taxonomy (GTDB): domain Bacteria; phylum Acidobacteriota; class Vicinamibacteria; order Vicinamibacterales; family 2-12-FULL-66-21; genus QHWT01. Next base: position 936,347 of record CAVWLB010000001.1, read on the forward strand.
CCAACAACTTCGTCACGAGCGAAGGGCAGCAGCTGGTTGACATCAAAGCCAGTGACGCCGGATTTCATACGGAACCCGAGTGCGGGACGTGGACCCGCGTCTCGGCCCTCGATGCAACATCGAGCAGCGCTGCCGAACCGTCACCGACAGAGATAGAACGATTCTGGAGGATGCACCGCCAGCGGCACCGCCTCGGGCAAGGCCGATGACGTGCTCAGCGCCATGTACCTAGTCACGTACGATCTCACGCCGAGCTCGCGGAGGTCGCAGAGCGGCTACTTGGACAAAAGTAACCTTGAATCCTCCGCGAGCTCCGCGCGCTCTGCGTGAGTACGTCCGTGACAGGCTGGCTGCGGACAACACTCTGCAGCTCAACGAGGCGACAGCGCCAGCGTGATCGTCCGGCGCACGTAGCTGTCTGGGTTTCCCTCAAACGCGATCTGGAGCGGCTGAATCTTGCCGGTCTGCGGCAGCAGGCGGACACCCTCCGCGGCGCTCACCCGTTTCGGAGATCGCACGCGCACGGTGTAGGTGCGGCCTCCCCGTCCCTCCGCGAGGAGGTGCAGCGCACCGGCATCGGCGGACGCGCGAAGCAGTCGCAGGCCTTCGTTCGACGCGCCCGGCAGCGGCTCGCGCGGATCGACTTCGACATCGGTCCCTTCGTCGTACGTGAACACCACGTCCGTTGACGCGCTGGCCTGTGCGATTGTCGCCTGGACGCGTTGCTCGTCTCCCAGCCGGGACACCTCAGGTCGCACGTCGACTCCGTTGACCGTGACCGCTTTGACTCTGGCGTCAATTGGGAAAGCGGGCGCGACGACCAGTCGTTGTGGAGTCCCGGCTTTCACGTCTTCCGGGCGATCTATATGGACGACGAGTCGACCGTTGGAGCGCTCCATCCTGGCGTTGTAGATGGTGGTCCCCGCATGCACTCCGCGGACGACGACGCGATCCCAGGTGGCCGGGAGCGCCGGTGAAAGCCGTAACGTCGTGCCGGCATTCTCGACCCCGAGCCCCAGCAGGCCTTTCACGATCGGTGCGACCACCATCGCTTCGGACCAGATCTGATGATGCGACGATCGGCCGAACGCGGTGGCGAAATCTCCGGAAATCAGCTCGGTGACGTAGCCGAGCGCGCCCGGGAAGGTGAGGAGGACGTTCGCCATCAACGCGTCGTAGCCGACATGCGGACGGCCGTAGCGATATGCGCCGACCGACGTCCAGCCGGTGAAGAGCGGCCAGACCGAACCGTAGTGATAGGAGAGCGGGTCGTAGAGCTTGCTCTGGTTCGACAGGATGCGCGAGCCCCAGTCGGTCTCGATCGCGCCGCTCCCGAGATGATCGATCTCCTGCTGCGCCCGGTCGGCCTGCACCGTGCCGAACCAGAGGGGCACAGCGGGCAACACGGTGTCCTCGTCGACCAGGCGCGTCGGACGCGCCGTAGCGAACGCGTAGAAGCCGCGATTTTCCAGCCAGTAGGTGCGTTCCATCGACGCGCGCGTCCGCTCGGCGCCGGCGCGGGCTTCGGCCGCGACGGTCTCGTCGCGCATCAGGCTCGCGAGATCCGCCATGCCGCGCGATGCCGCAACCCACAGCCCCTGCATGTACATTTCTTCGTGCGGTGGATAGAGCGCGCCCCCTTCGACCCACCCGTGGCCGACGCTCGTGTTTTCGATCAGGTCGTTGCGATCCGTGTCGGTTGCCGCTGAAAAGCGATAGGCCTTCACCACCGATGGCCACGCAGCTTCGATGAAGGCTCGATCGCCCGTCGCGTGCCAGTAGTCGGCATGTGCGATCACGTAAAGCGGGGTCGCGTCGGCGCTGGCCCAGGCATACGGGTACTGGTCGAACCACGGGATCAGCGTGGCGGACTGGGAGATCTCGTGTGGGATCTTGCCGTCCGCACGTTGATACTTCCGCAGGAACTCCAGCGCGGCGCGCGTCGTGTCGAATGCGCCGGTCGCCGTCGTGGCGAGCGCCGTCCACATCGAGTCGCGGCCGAAGAACCAGGCATATCCGGGGCGCTCGCTCTCGCCGGCGGTGCGGAAGCCGGCAAGGAGGCCGGTGCCGAGCAAAGGGTTGGTCGCGAGCCCCTTGTCGATGCCGATCTTGGCCCAGCGGAACGCGGTGTTGATTCGATCATCCGGCGTTTCGATGCTCAGCGTCGTGCGATCCAGTTGCTCGTAATAGTCCGCGGTGCTCGTGTAGAGCGCGGGAATGCTGGCGAGTATGCGGTCGTAGCTGCGTCGGGCGGCCTCGCGTCCTTCGGCGCTGCCGGTGATGACGATTGGCACGAAGCGCGTCTTCAGCGGATCGGCGAGATCGGTGCGTTCCGTGGCTGTGGAGATGACGCAGCTGTTGGGCACGTCACGCGGTTCCTCCTGGTACGGCATGACCGACACGTCGCGGCCGAACGGGCATCCCACGATGCCCGCGAAACGTCCGGTTTCCTCTGATAGCGAGTAGAGGTGTGACGAGGCGTCCCAGCCAATCGATGCGGTCATGGAGGTTGCCGGCCACATCAGTCGCAGTCGCGGCCTGAACGACACGGTGATCGAGATTGGCAGCACGCTCTGGACGTCGAGGAGGATCACCATCCCCGGCTCGTTCAGCGGCACGAACATCACCTGACGCACGGTGAACGCCGCGTGCGCATATACGAAGGTGGTCGCCTCGGGTCGAACGACGATCGACGAGAGAATCGTGCGGCCGTCGATGTCGAGCGGATAGCCTTCGAGCCGGAACGACAACGAGAATCCGTCGAGGATTTCGAGCGGATAGACCCATGCCTCAGCTTCGCGGTTCTCGTAGCCCAGAATCGCCGCGCGCCGGCCGACGACGTCGAAGAAGGAGCCGGGATGGGTGGCGCGCCGCAACTCCAATCCGCCGGATTTAATCTGAAATTTTGGAATACCGTCTGTCGACGACGGGACATTCTGTCCTCCCAGAAGGAGAACTCCGGCGAGCATCAGTGCAGCGGCGCGGATCAACCCCATTTCATCACCTCAACCACGGACCTCACGGCTCGCATGGATCGGAATCCATGTTTCCGTGTGATCGGTCGCGAGCGTAGGACTGCGCATTCTTGCCCGTCAAGTGTGCCGAAATGCACTTGACGCGCGACCCAGCGGTGATAGCATCCCCGTCACCCATCACTGGGTTCAGGGACTTCGTACCATCCGATTCCTGGAGCGTGAGATGAGCATTTCGTCTTCGTCGGTGTCTCGTTCTCGTGTTCGGTATTCTCTCCTGCTCCTAGCCGGTCCTCTTTTCCCTGGCGCCCGCCACCGCGAGCGCGCAGGCCGTGTACGGCAGCATCAGCGGCATCGTCACCGATACGACCGGCGGGGTAGTGCCCGGGGCGACTGTGACGGTCACCAGCGTCGAGCGCAAGACCTCGGACACCGTTGTCAGCAACGAGTCCGGTTACTACGTCAAGGAGCGGCTCCTGCCCGGCACGTATGAAGTGAAGGCCGAGTTGCAGGGGTTCAAGACCGCCGTGTACCCCGCAGTCAAGGTCAGCGTCGACACGCAGACCGCGCTCAACGTGAAGCTCGATACCGGCGCGGTGAGCGAGACCGTGACGGTCGCCGGCTTCAGCCCGGTGCTGAAGACCGATCGCGCCGACGTGGCGTCGACGTTCGACACGCAGCGAGATCAACGAACTCCCCGTGCTCGACCGCAACTTCACCAAGCTGATTCTGCTGACGCCGGGCACGCAGCAGCTCGGATGGCAGCACGCCGCGAGCGAGAACCCGCAGGGGTCGACGCAGACGATGGTGAACGGGCAGAACTTCAGCGGCACGGGCTATCAGCTCGACGGCACCGACAACCGCGACCCGGTCCTCGGCATCATCGTCATCAACCCGAACTTCGAGGCGATTGGTGAATCGAAGATCACCTCGCAGAACTACGATGCCGAGTTCGGGCAGGCGACCGCCGGGGTCGTGTCGATTCAGACGAAATCCGGCAGCAACGACTATCACGGAAGCGGCTTCGAGTTCTTCCAGAACGACGCGTTCCAGTCGCGCAACCCGTTCACCCAGGCGCAGCGCAACACATCAACCGGCAAGTTCCTGCCGGAGACCAAGAAGAATCAGTTCGGCGGATCGCTCGGCGGCCCGATCCAGAAGGACCGCATCTTCTTCTTTGGTGACTACCAGGGCACGCGCAGCAACGTCGGGGGCTCGAGGCTGTTGAGCGTTCCGACGGCGGCGGCGCGCAACGGCGATCTCAGCGCGTACGGGATCAATATCTTCGATCCGGCGACGGGCGACCCGTCGGTCGCGGGCACAGTTTCCGGGCAACGTGATTCCGTCGGATCGAATCCCGCAGCAGGTGCGGAACCTCCTGGCGCTCATTCCACAGCCGAACGCGCCGGGGACGGAGAACGGCACGCGCGACAACTTCGTCGCGTCGGGCAGCGAAGTGTTCAACAACGACACCTTCGACGTCCGCATCGACGGCCGGGTCAACCCCTCGATTGAACCTCTTCGGGCGTTACAGCTTTGCCGACTTCAAGCGCGATGGCCCGACCGCCTTCGGCACCGGCGGCGGCCCGGAGCTCGGGTCGCTCGGCGGCGTGTCCAACGTACGGAACCAGAGCCTCGCAAGCGGCTTCGATAAAACGATTGGTTCGAAGATGGTGTTCGACTTCCGCGTCGGGTATTTCAAATACAAGGTCAACGTGCTGCCGTTCGACTTCGGCACGACGCCGGCAACCGACGCCGGCATCGTGGGGCTGAATCTCGACAACAACTTCACGTCTGGACTGTCCGGCGGGCTTCGTCAACGGGAGCCGCGGATTCAACTTCGGATCCGGTCTGGGCGTCAATCGCTGCAACTGCCCGCTCGACGAAGACGAGAAGCAGGTGCAGTTTGTCGGCAACCTGACGCGGATGATGGGCACCCACACGTTCAAGTTCGGCGTCGACGTGCGCCGCGCCTGGAATCTTCGCGTGCCGAGCGACAGTTCACCGTTCAGGCGAGCTCACTTTCAACGACGCGCGAACCCGTGGACCGTCAGGCGGCGGCCTCGGCCTGGCGACGTTCCTGCTGGGCGACGTGAGCAGGTTCAGCCGCTTTATCAGCCCGTTCACCGACGCCGGGGAGAAACAGTGGCGTCACTTCTACTACGCGCAGGACACCTGGCGCGCCACGCCGAAGATCACGCTGAACTACGGCCTGCGGGCCGACGTGATCAACCCGCAGACGGTCAATGACGGGCAGGGCGGGTTCCTGCTGGCGTCGGTCACCGACGGTGCGGCCGACATTCCGTCGCCGAACATCCGGGTGGCAGGCGTCGGCGGCATCCCCTCGAACGGCGGAATCAAGAACGCGTGGAACTGGGCCGGCCGGGCGGGCGTGACGTATCAGCTGAACGATCGGACGGTCATCCGCGCCGGATATGGTCGCAGCTACGACATCGGCGTCTTCGGCTCGACCTTCGGCCACACCGTGACGCAGAACCTGCCGGTGCTCTCGGCGCAGCAAATCAGCGGCGCGAACGATTTCGACGCCGTGTTCAATCTGTCGCAGCCGGCGCCGGCCACGGTGTTCACGGACGTTCCGCCGAACGGACAGTTCCCGCTGCCCGACAAGGTCTTCACGAGCGCGCTGCCGGACAAGCAACGGCTCCCGACCGTCGACGCCTACAACGTCACGGTTCAGCGGGAGATCGGCTCGATGCTCTCCGCGGAAGTGGCGTATGTCGGCAACCACGGCGCGCGGTCGTTCGTCGGCGACGGCCCGGCTCTCGACCTCAATCAGCCGGTGCTGACCGGATTCGGAACGTTGTCGCAGAACGAGCGGAAACCGTACTTCACCCGCTACGGCTGGAGCCAGGGCATCAACGTCTTCTGCAACTGCGGAACGAACCGGTACGATTCGCTCCAGGCCAAGCTGACGAAGCGCTTCGCGAACGGATACTCGGTCTTCGCGTCGTACACGCTGCAGCGACAGCGGCAGCACGATGGCGGCCAGTTCTTCTACCTGCCGGATCTCGAATACGGGCCGGCGGGCTGGGATCGCATTCACAGCTTCACGGTATCGACGCTGTGGGAGTTGCCGTTCCTGAAAGACAACGCGATTCCTTGGCGGCTGGCAGTTCAACCAGAACACGATCATTCAGAGCGGCGTTCCGTATGACGTCAGCTATCGCGACGCCGGCCAGGATCGGGACACCGGACCGAATCGGCCGAACCTGATCGGCAATCCGGACGGCCCGCAGACTCGAGACCAGTGGTTCAACACGGCGCCGATTGGCGATCCCAACAGCGCGTTCGGTCGCCCGGCGAAGGGCACGTTCGGCAACCTGGCGAAGAATTCGCTCTGGGGGCCCGGTTACTGGCGCACCGACGCGTCGCTCTTCAAGAGGTTCAACGTCGTCAGGGACCACCAAATCGAGTTCCGGGTCGAGGCGGTCAACATCTTCAACCACGTGAACCTCGGCAACCCCGACTCGGAGATCGGCGTGCCGGGGAACAACAACCCGAACGCCGGCAGGATCACGGGCACGGCTAACGGCGGCACTCGATCCGCAGCGCAACTTCCAGTTTGCGCTGAAGTACATTTTCTAGTCCACAAACACAAAGAGGGAACGGGATTCAATCCCGTTCCCTCCAGCCGTTCGCCGCTTCAGGTGCGAAACGGTGTTTCGGTTTCAGGCCTCGCGCTTCACCCCCAGCCGCTCCAGCGCTTCATCCGGACATCCCTTCCACACGGGCACGAAGGTGTTGCCCATGTACTGAAGGTCCTGCATCCCCATCTTCGTGGTCCAGAACCCGGTGGCGGTGAGATCGCGGAAGCTGTTGAAGAAGGCGACCCCGTGTGACATCTCGGGAGCGGCCTTCTGAGGCCACGCGATGTCGTCGAGCACCTGCGTCCGTTCGCCGTCCGTACAATCCACGAACATCTTGTCGAACCGCCGCTGGCACTCGAAATCGAGCCAGGCGAGGCCGCCGCGCATGGCGTTCTGCCGGGGTTCCTGATCGTTAATGATGAAGTCCATGAACTCCGGGACGCCCGCGTCGGTTGCGCTGCCGGAGCGCTCGTCCTTCGGGATGATGATGTCGACCAGCATCGACACCGTCGCCCACTCGTGCGGGTTGAAGAACTTGGGCTTGTAAGGCGCTTTCGTCTTCGCTGCCGTGGCCCGCGCGGCCTGCGCCTGCTCGTGCGCCTGAGCGGCTTCCGCCGGGGTCCAGGTCATGGACGCAGCCAGAGGAGCCGTGGCCATCATCTGCAGCAGCGTCCGTCGCTTGATTTTGGCGCCCGGCGCCGCCGCTTCGCGGCGGTCCCTTCGGCGCCTCGCTTGAGGTTCGTCACAGGCTCCCCTTTCGGCGCTCGTCGGCGATGAACTCGCTGGTGCGCATGGATAGGGCAAGGATCGACCACGTGCAGTTCTTGTCCGCGTTCGACACGAACGGCCCGCCGTCGGCAACGAACAGGTTCTTGACGTCGTGCGCCTGGCAGTTGCCATTCAATACGGAGGTGGATGGGTCGCTGCCCATCCGCGTGCAGCCGATCTCGTGGATGATCCGTCCGCCGCTCGCGAGATTGTAGCCGTCCTCTGCCGTCGGCATCGGGGACATCGACGTGCCACCCATTTCCTCGATAATCGCGCGGAAGGTCTCCTGCATGTGCTTCGACTGCTTGTATTCGTAGTCACTCCACTTCCAGTGGAAGCGCAGCACCGGGATGCCCCACCGATCGACGACGCGCGGGTCGATCTCGCAGTAGCAGTTCTCGTTCGGGACCATCTCACCGCGGCCGGCGAAGTTGACGGTGGCGCCATACAGCCGCCGGTAATCGTTCTTCAACTGCCTGCCGTAGCCGCCGAACGCGATCGGTTTGTTGCCCGCCTGCTCGATGCCCGTGTAGTTGTGAACCCCGCCGATGAACCCGTAGCTGGGCATCCGCCGGCCGCCGCCGATCTCGATGTGATATCCGCGAGGGAAATCCAGTTTCTTGTTATCGAGCCACCAGGGCATGTAGAGATGCATCCCGCCGACGCCGTCCTCGTTGTGCGGGACCATGTCCATCATCCGCGGGATGAAGCCGGTGACGCTGGTGCCCGTCGAATCCGTCAGGTACTTACCGACGGTGCCGCTGGAGTTCGCGAGGCCCTGCGGGAACTTGGACGACTTCGAATTGAGCAGGATGCGCGCCGATTCGCACGCGCTTGGCGCGAGCACGACAATGCGCGCCTTGACGTGCGTGTCGCGGTTGGTCGTCTTGTCGATGTACGCGACCCCGTCGGCCACGCCGTTTGCGTCGACGGTCACCTCTCGCGCCATCGCGTCGTAGATCATCGTCAGCCGGCCGGTCTGCATGGCTGGTGGGAACAGCACGCCCGGCGACGAGAAATTCGAGAACACCGCACACCCGCGCCCGCATTGACCGCAGTAGTGGCATTGCTGCCGGCCGTTATGGGGCTGCGTGATGATCGACAGGCGCGACGGGATCACCGGGACGTTCAGCTTCTCCGACGCCTGCTTGATCAGGAGCTCGTAGCAGCGCGGTGCCGGCGGTGGAAGAAAAATGCCGTCGGGTTCGTTCGGCAGGTTCTCGACCGTGCCGAAGATCCCGACCAGGCGATCGAGCTTGTCGTAATACGGCTTGAGGTCGTCGTAGGTGATCGGCCAGTCGTCGCCGAGGCCGTCGATGCTTTTTCGCCGGAAGTCATACGGTCCGAAGCGGAGCGAGATGCGGCCCCAATGGTTGGTGCGGCCGCCGAACATGCGCGTCCGGTACCAGTCGAACTCCGACCCCGGCGCTGTCGTGTAGGGTTCCCCTTCGAGCGTCCACCCTCCGAGGCCCGCGTCGAACTCGCCGAACTGCCGCTCGGGGATGTCCGCGCCGCGGCGCGGCGAGTCGTACGACCACGCGAACATCTTGGATTCCTTCACCGGGTCCCAGTAGCGGCCGGCTTCGAGCACGACGACATCAGCCCCCGCCTCGGTCAGGACCTTGGCGGCCATGCCGCCTCCGGCGCCGGAGCCGACGATGCAGACGTCGTAGGTTTTGCGGCTTCTGATGATTTGCATAAGCGATGTGCGCGTGCCCGCCGGAGCGGCTTCGCCGCGGAGGCGGGAGGCGAGATACCGAGGTCCGAGGTTCGAGGTCCGAGGTCCGAGGTCCGAGGTCCGGCGTTCGAAACTCCGAGGACCGAAGATCGGAACTCGATCCTCGGTCCTCGGTCCTCGGTTTAGAACAGGTAACGCACCGCGATCTGAATGTCGCGCCGGTTGTTGTCTTTCGTGACCACGCGTCCGAAGTTCGGGCTCGTGATGTCTGATTCCACGCCGTTGCCACCGTTCCCGGGGCTGAGGTTCGGGTGGTTCGGGAAGTTGAAGATCTCCGCTCGGAACTGAAGCTTCTGCGACCCGTACATGGTGAAGTTCTTGAAGAGCGCGAGGTCCCACTGCTGGTCGCCCGGATTGCGGAGGATGTTCCGCGTCGAATTGCCGAACGTGCCGGCAGCGGGATTCGCGAACGCCTGCGGGTTGAAGAAGAAGTTGTCGTCGCCCGTTCCGGTCGAGAACTGCCCGTTCGCGTTCGAGTTCGAATCGCCGACGATGTCCACCGGCTGCCGTGAAGCCGCCGTCGCCCACGCCCGCGATGTCGTTGGTGCGCGTGATCGAGAACGGCGTGCCGGAGCGGAAGAAGATCGCACCCGAGATCTGCCAGCCACCGAGCGATGCTGGTCATCAGCGTTGTTCGGCTCGCGCCAGAACGGCAGGTCGTAGATGTAGTAGACCACCAGCACGTGGCGCCGGTCGAAGCTCGACGGCCCCCAGAAGTTGGTGTCGTCGTAGGTGTTCCAGAGGACGTCGCGCTTGTCGCTGGCGTTGTCCTCGGACTTGCCCAGCGTATACGCGACGCCGAACTTGAAGCCGTTGGTGTAGCGGCGATCGGCGCTGATCTGCAGGCTGTTGTATTTCGAATAGCCCGCATTCTCGGACAGGCGGATCGCGCCGTAGCCCTTGTAACGGACGCAGCGCCGCGATGTTCGTCGTCCGGGTTCGCCAGCAGCGTGCCTGTCCGCCAGCTGGTTGATGTTGCGCTCGCGCTGCAGGTACAGCCCGCGGCGGCCGACGTAGGTCGACGTCGACGACGAACCCGAACGGCACCTCGCGCTGCACGCCCGCCGACCACATGTACGACGTCGGGTGCTTGAACGCGACGTCCTGCCCCTGCATGCCGAACGGGCAGATCGTTCGCTCCGCCGCGCCACCGCCGGGATTGTCCACGTTGCCGCTCGCGACGGTGACCATCGGCTGGAACGGCGGGTTGCCGCCGAGCAGCGTCGAGTCGTTGAGCGTGACGCGGTTGTGGAAGACCCCGGCGCTGCGTGCGAAAGATCGTCTTGTCGTTGAACGAGTACGACGCGCCCGAGGCGCGGCTCGAACACGTTGTAGTGCGTCTCCGAGAAGCCGCGCGGCTCGCCGCGGAACAGCGCCTGGACCTGCGGATCCTGCGCGACGACGAGATCGTTCCCGTCGCCCTCGAAGCCGTCGCCCGGCAGCGACGATGCCGTTGTAGCGGATCGCCGCCAGACGAGACGCCCGTCGCCGGGTTGATGACGGCCTGGCTTCGCCGTGTCGTAGAACCGCGGATCGAAGTTGGCGATGTTGTTCGTCGTGCGAATACCACGGCGGCCAGATCGCCCAGCGGACGCCGCCTTCGACGGTCAGATTGCTGCGTCGGCTTCCAGGAGTCCTGCACGAAGATGTCGGTCGCCAGCGCGCGCCACTTGGTGAACGCGCGCTGGCCGATCTCGGCGTAGTTGGTGAAGACGCCGAGCGCCATGTCGGCGATGCCGACCCCTGAGCGCGCGCTGGAGCTGTTGCGGAACGCGAACTGCCCGTTCTGGTTGTTGGTGCCGCCCGGAATGGCGTTGACGTTGATCTGATCGAAGTCGTCCTCGCCCGAGTACTCGATCGCGATGCCGCCCTTGAACGTGTGACGGCCTTTCACATAGGTCGTCGCGTTCGAGAACAGGTGGATCGGGCCCTGCGACGACGACGGATACGGGCCGCCGTCGAAGCCGCGTGAAAGTGTCGATGTTGACGGTCGGGATCTTGTCCTCGATTTCCTTGCTCCGGGAAAGATGTACGGATAGTTGATCCCGGTGCGGCTCCGCTTGTAGAGGCCCGATTCGGTGAAGACGTTGATGAACACCTGGTCGATCGAGTGCGAGTAGCTGAACTCGTTGATCAGGTTGCTGCGAGATGGTGCTGGTCCAGTTGAAGTTCTGCGTCGAGTTCGGCCGGTCCCAGTCCGTCCGCGCGAACGGGAACGTGCCGCGGAACGCATCGATCGCCATCCAGTTCTGCTGCGAGTAGCGGTAGGTGAACTGGTTGTTCTCGATTGAGCCGGTAGTCGAACCGGAGGTTGTCCTTCCGCTGATCCTGCGGGTTGTCGCTGTTGAAGATCGCATTCGCCGTTCCCTGCTGGAACCCGGCGTCGGCAGCGGATACAGGTTCATGATCGCGATGCCGTTCGGCGACAGCCGGTCCTGGCGGGATGATGTTTTCGGGAACGGCTGTCCGGTCAGCGGATCGCGGATGATCTGCGGCGAGCTGAAGAACGGGTTCGGGCCGAGCAGCTCGCTGAAATCGCCGTGCCGCATGGCTTCGGTCGGCACGGTCGCCGTGTTGGTCTGCACCTGGAAGAAGTTGACCCACTCCTGCGCGCCGAAGAAGAACATCTTGTCCTTGAACATGGCCGGGATCGGGCCGCCGAACGGAATAGCCGTACTGCTTGTAGTCGAACGGCGCGGACCGGAGTTCTCGATCGCGGTTCGGGCTGCGATTGCGCGCCCAGGTGTTGGCCTGCAGCGATTCGTCGCGGTAGAAGAACGACGCGCTTGCCGGAGTAACCGGTTGCTGCCGCTCTTCGTGATGAACCGGATCTGGCCGCCGCTCGCGCGGCCGTATTCGGGCATGTAGTTGGCGGTCAGCACCTGGACTTCCTGCACCGCGTCGACGTTCTGCACGCCGATGATCGCGCCGGCCGACCGCGTGCGGATCGCGACCGCGCCATCGACGGTGATGGTGTTCTCGTCGGAGCGGCCGCCGTTGATGCTGAAGCCGCCGTTGGTGAAGGCAGCGAACCCGGCGTTGTTGAAGTTGCCGCCGACGACGCCGGCTTTGAGCGCGGGCACGCCAATCGGGTTGCGGCCGGCGAACGACAGCTGCTCGATGTCCTTCGCCTCGACCGTCTTGCGGACGGCGACGTCGGTCTGGAGCGCCGTGCTCTCGGCCGTGACCGTCACCGACTTCGGTGAGGGCGCCGGTCTCGAGCGCGAAATCAAGCGTGACAGCTCCGGCGGCGTCGAGCTGCACGTCGTTCCGCAACGCCTTCTTGAATCCCTGCAGCTCGGCGGAAACGTTGTAACGTCCCGCCTGCAGGTTCGGAAATGTGTAGAACCCGGTTCCGTCGGTGACCGTCGTCGATGTGGTCTGCGTTTGATTGTTGGTCGCGGTGACCGTGGCGCCTGGCACGACGGCACCTTGCGCATCCTTCACGCGACCGGAGATCTGGCCCCGATCGAACTGCGCTGCCGCCGGCGCGGCAAGCAGCAGGAGAGAGGCGTACACGATCACGGCGCGCGTCGCCCCTCGAATGAATTGACCCATAGCTCCTCCCGTTAGACATGCAGTCGGTTGTCGGTTGTGACGAACACACCAACTTGCCTTGGGAGGCTACGTCCGCAATCTCTTGGAGTCAATACAGTTGAATGCCCGAGGTGCGAGGAGCGAGGTCTGATGAGCGAGCAGCGAGGAGCGAGGTCCGAGATCCGAGGTCGCGAGATCCGAGGTGCCCGGTGCGAGTGCGAGCGTTAATGCTTTGACTACGATGCGCGATGTGCACTGCTGACCCAATTGCGCTTGATCGACAGCTCGGCTAAATCGTCCCGCCTCGCACCGCGCCTAGCACCAGAGGCACGTTTGCACGTAGCACGTAGCACGTAGCACGTCGCACGTCGCACTTTGCACGCAGCACTTGCAGCGCTCGCCCCTCTGAGCTCGGACCTCGGACCTCGAGAGTCAGGAAATGTGCGAAAGGTTGCGCGCAAGGAGCGCGTCCTTTGCCGCGCCCGCGCGCGCTCGCTGCGCGTGACCCATGTATGCGCTGCGGTCCTTGTCCGAAGCGATCAGCGCCGCCGCAAACTCGAGCGCGGGATCGTCGGGTCGCGCGGCCAGACTTGCCTTCATGTACTGCCAACCATCCGCATTGCTGATCACGTCTTTGATACCGCTGACCTGATCCTTGAATCCGGAGACACCGCCGATCATCGTGACCTGGCGCAATGCTTCAGTTACATAGGCCGCATCGAGCAGCGCGAGAGCATCGGGCTGTCCCGACGCTTTCGATGCTTGAGCTTTTGCGGTGAGCCGCTCGAGAAGCGCCGAGGCCACCTTCGCGTCGCGACTGGCGTAGATCGAGGCCCGTCGCAGCGTCTCCATCCGGACGATGACCGGCGTGGACGGCGCCAGGAGCGTTTCTGTGTCGACGACGAGGTTGGCGAGGTTGTAATCGGGCTTTCCGTCGAACCAGGACGCTGCACCGCTCCAAGGAAGCGATGCCGCCGTGCCGATGTCGAAGGGATGGCAGAGCAGGGGCGGACCGGCCAGCGCGGGTCGGGCGAAAGTGACGAACGCGAGGACGAGCGCCGTCGTAACGTATTGAACGCGTGCGATCATGGATCCTCCTTACCTGAGGGAAGGACGGCTCCGCGAGGGGAGCGTTAACATGCGCCTGGCTGTCGTGCTCGCCCTATCGACGCTCGTCAGCCCGGCCGGTCGCGCCACCGCCCAGTCGGCACTCTCCGGTGAACCGATTGCCATTTCGCGCAGTTCCGGCAAGATCGCCATCGACGGCGATCTCGGGGACGAGGGCTGGCGCAACGCCAAGAAGATTGAGAAGTGGTACGAGGTCAATCCTGGCGACAACACCGAACCCAAGGTGAAGAACGTCGGCTATCTGACCTACGACGATCGATTCTTGTACGCGGGCTTTGAATTCGAGGACCCCGATCCGTCGGCGATCAAGGCCCCGTTCGCCGACCGCGACAACATTGGGAACGGCTACAACGACTACGGCGGCGTCTTCGTGGACAGCCGCAACAGCGGCCGCACCGCGACGCTCTTCGTCGTGACCCCCCGGAACATTCAGTACGACTCGGTGTTCGACGACGCGTCCAACGAGGATTCGGCGCCGGATTTCTTCTGGGACTCGGCGACCCGGATCAACGCTCACGGATGGACGCTCGAAATCCGGATTCCGTTCTCGTCGCTGCGTTACCGGAATGCCAATCCGCAGACCTGGGGCATCCTGCTCTATCGAAACTATCCGCGCGATCGGCACTTTCAGTTTTTCTCCGCGAAGCTCCCGCGCGGCGGCAACTGTCTCGTCTGCCGATCGAATACGCTGACCGGACTCGAGCATCTGCCTGGCGGCGGGCATCTGGTCGCGGCGCCGTACGTCAGCGCGAGCGAGCAGGCACAGCCACACCAGGACGTCGGCTCACCGCTGGTGTCGGAACCGGTCAAGCCGCACATCGGCCTTGACGTCAAGTACACGCCCAACGCCGACAACGCGATCGACTTCGCGATCAATCCGGATTTTTCACAGATCGAATCGGACACCGCGCAGATTTCGGCCAACGAGCGCTTTGCGTTGTTCTTTCCGGAGAAGCGTCCATTCTTTCTGGAAGGGTCAGATCTGTTCCAGACGCCAATCCAGGCCGTATATACGCGAACGATTACCAACCCGGACTGGGGTGGACGCATAACCGGCAAGACCGCCGGCCTCCGTTACACCGTGCTCCTCGCCCAGGATGCCGGAGGCGGCAGCGTGATCATCCCTGGCGCAAACGGTTCGGATCTCGCGACGCAGGAATTCGGATCGACTGACATGATTGTTCGTCTCAAGAAGGAGATTGGACTGTCGTTCATTGGCATGCTCGCGACCGATCGCGAGGCGCATGAGAGCACGGATGCGGTGAACAGCGGCAAGGATAATGGCAACAACCGGGTCGTCGGTCCGGATTTCCAGTGGCGCCCCAACGGGAGTGACGCGGTGACCGGGCAGTGGCTGTACAGCTCCAGCCGAACGCCAAATCGTCCGGATCTGGCCGACGAGTGGACGGGACAGCATCTCAGTGGCCAGGCCGCGCACGTCCGCTGGGAACACAATTCGAAGCATGCCGACTGGTTCGGGTTCTATCAGGACGTTGGCAATGGCTTTCGAGCGGACAGCGGCTTCGTGCCTCAGGTCGGGTACCGGGAAGGGCTCGGCGGCGGCGGATGGACCGTGCGGCCGAAAGGATTCATCTCGCGGCAGCGGACGTTCTTGAACGTCGACTATCAGTACGACCGCAGCGGCGGCCTGATCTCCCGCAACCTGACCCCCGGCCTCGGCATGGATATTCCACGGGACGGCTTCCTGCAGTTCCGGTATCAGGACGAACAGGTGCGCGCCGGTGACGAGGTGTTCCCACGACGGCGGTTTGGCTATGTCGCGCAGTTCAGTCCGACGCGCTGGCTGTCGCAGGTTGGCCTCGACGGCCTGACCGGTGAGGAGATCGACTTCGACAACGTGCGCCCCGGTCACGGGTCGACCATCAATCTGAATGCCCGGCTCAATCCAACCCAGCATCTCGAGCTGGCGTTGCTCGAAAACCTGCGCTGGCTCAATGTCGACACCGCGACAGCGCGCGACCAGCGGCTGTTCACCGCGCGCGTCTCACGCGTGCGCTCGACCTACACGTTCACGTCGCGCCTGTTCGTCCGGGTGATCGCGCAATACGTATCCACCGATCGGGATCCCTCGCTCTACACAACCGAAACTACGGCCCGTTCGGGAGAATTCACCTCTTCGATCCTGCTGTCTTACAAGGTGAACTGGCAATCGGTGATCTTCGTGGGCTACGGCAGCGCCCACGAGTTGACCGACCAGAATCAGCTGGAGCCCTCGGACCGGCAGTTCTTCGTGAAGCTGTCGTATGCGTTCCAACGATAGAGCCCGGGTAGAATGGACCAACGCGCCCGTAGCTCAGTTGGATAGAGCATCGGCCTTCTAAGCCGAGGGTCGCAGGTTCGAGTCCTGCCGGGCGCGCCAACCTTACTTGGTCTATTCCGGGTACATGGGTGACAGCGCGCTGACGCCCGGGGTCTCCCTCCCTCTTCGAACGGGCAGCTGTCACGTCATCGCAAAGGACGCGCAAAAGCCGACGACGGTCCACAATCCCGCGCCCTTGGCGCGCTCGTGTGCGAACGGAATCAACGAATTCGACAGCATGGCCAGGATGCCCCCGGCGGCAAAGGCAGCCATCCTGGAACCATTCACCCTCGACACGGCTGTCCCGGCCGCAAATCCGGCGACTGCGGCGATGCCGCAGGCCAGGATGACCCGGCACCAGAGCGCGGCCACCCGGCGCCAGCTCCATCCCGTCGCCGACAGGTCGGCCGACGGCGCGACCGCCTGGGGAATGTTCGAAACGAACACCGCGCCGATGAAGGCCGCGCTCACCGGCTCACCGCTGGCCAGCTGAATGCCGAAGATGATCGATTCGGGGACACCGTCCACGATAGACCCGATCACGATCCCGAGCGCGCCGGCGGCGCCCTCGCTTCCGAATTTCTCGTCCACGTAGTGCTCCGCGGCGACGAAGACGGCGGCGCCGAGCATCGCCCACAGCGAGCTCTGGATCAGCTGCAGGGTATGCGCTTCGGGGAGCAGATCGCGGGCTACGGCGGCGATCAGCGCGCCTGCGCCGAACCCGGCCAGCGCCCCAACCACGCGCTTCGGCACCGCGATGAGAAACACCGCGAGACCGCTCAGCACCAACGAGAGCTGACTCAAAGCACCAAGAGCGAATGCATGCAGCATGGGCAGCTCCTCGAGGTACCGCTTAACTCACTTCTCTGCATCCATGCATATGGAATTCCGTCCGGGTTGTTTTGAACTCCGACCCGGGTCAGCGTTTCCCCGGTCACGACGTCAACCGCATCATCGAGTCGCCGTCGCGTCAGCGGCGCGGTTACTGTTCGCCCTCAGTGGGCCAGGACGGGATTTCGTGGCCGGTTGCAGTTGGCGCTCTTTCGAGAGACTCCAATTATTGAAGCGGCACGATCGTCAGCTCGCTGCTGGAGTCGCTGTCCGGGTACGACCGCGCGAGGTCCGGAAGATGTTCGAGCCACCAGCTCTCGGCGCGCTCGGGAGTCCACTGAGGACTTAGCGACACCTCGCCAAGCTCGCGCCACAGCTCGAGCGCCGACGATGGTCGCCGTTCCGGCGCTTTCTCGAGGCAGGTCAGGACGATTTGCTCGAGACGATCAGGAATGCGACGACCGGAAATCTTCGACGGGGCCTCAGGAGGCGTCCGGGCATGATGGATCATCACAGTCATCGGCTCGCCTGTGAACACGGTCCGGCCGGTCAGCATCCAATACGCCACGCAACCGAGCGAGTAAAGGTCTGAACGCTCGTCCCCAGCCTCGCCCAGGACGCGCTCGGGAGGCATATAACCGGGCGTCCCCGTCAGAGTCCCGTCTGTCGTGAGCTGTGCGGCGCCTCTATCGAGGGACTTGACGAGTCCGAAGTCGAGGACCTTCACGACGTCGAAATCGAGACCCAGCCGGCAGAGAAACAGGTTGTGCGGCTTGATGTCGCGGTGGAGAACTCCTACGGCATGCGCCTCAGCGAGAGAGCGGCAGGCCTGACGCAGCACAGCAACCGCGCGCTCCGCTGGGACTGGCCCGAAACGCTCGACCAGTGAGGCGACGTCCATGCCGGTGAGCAGCTCCATGACGAAGTAAAAGCTGCCCGTCTCGCTGACACCAAAATCATACAGCCGCACCGTGTTCGGCGAACTCAATCGCGCGATGGTTCGAGCTTCGAGACGGAAACGCTCGGTCGCCACCTCTCGCCTACTCTCGCCAAGCAATTCGGGCCTGATCAACTTGATCGCACATGGACGCGCCAGCAGGTGGTGCCGGGCGCGCCATACTTCTCCCATCCCCCCCTCGCCCAGCTTCTCCATCAGACGGTAGTGCCCAAGCGGCAGGCCCTCGTCGAGAAGAGCCGCGTCAATCTCGAGCACGGGCTCCCGTGCGGAGGTCACCGCGCGCTCAATAAGACTCTGTAGCTCGCCGACGTCGCCGGGCCAGCGGTACTTGCGCAGCCGCTTGGTCGATTGTTCGGAGATCGTTTCGACGACGGCGCCAATCCGCCGAGCGTGCTGGCGCAAGAAAAAGAGCGCAATCTCCGAGACGTCTTCAGCGCGCTCTGCGAGCGACGGCACTCGCAACTGTCTGCGTTCGAGTAGTGCCAGCAGCTTCGAATCGAAGCCGCTCGCCGTCGCGAGCGGCGCCGAAGATGTACGCAACGACGCGAACGTCGGGCACCGCGGGCTGGCCGCGTTCGCGCGAGGCCTCGATGTCTTCTATTACTTCGGCCAATCGTCTCTGCATGTCGCCAGGCAGACGCTGGATTTCTTCAAGGTAGAGCGTGCCTGGAGTCGCCAGCTCCAGCAGGCTGAGGCGCGACCCTGCCCCCGGCTGTGAGGCTGTGACCGGTGGGCTGAGGATCCCGGGATCCTGCCCGCTCGGCAGCATCGCGCAGTTGACGTGGATAAAGGCGTGACTGCTGCGCGGCGAGGCGTGGTGAATGGCACGGGCGGCCGCCTCGTGCCCCGCGCCGTGCGGACCAGTCAGCAGCACTGGTTCTGCGTCGGCGGCGTATCGGCCGATAGATTCTCGCAGTGCTCGAACCGCGGGGCTGTCGCCAAGGAGCGGACCTTCGACGCGGCGCCTCGCGTCCGTGCGAAGCTCTTGCGCCACCGCCAGTTCGCGCGCCAGTTCGGCGTTCCTCGTCTCGAGTTGGCGCCGCAAACGTTGCAGGGTCAAGTGCGTGTTGACGCGCGCCACCACTTCGTCACGTTGAAACGGCTTCGACACGAAGTCGACGGCGCCTACTTCGAGCCCGCGCACCTTGTCCTTCGTTTCGTCCAGGGACGATAGAAAGATCACCGCAGCCTCGCGGGTTTCAGGATCCGCCTTGAGCCGCCGGCACGTCTCGTAGCCATCGATCCCGGGCATCACGATGTCCAGCAAGATCAACAGCGGATGTACGCGGCGCGCCACTTCGATGGCGCTCTCGCCGCTGCGGCTGAAGAACAGCCGGTAGCCTCGGCCGTCGAGCGTGCGGTGCAAGACGTCAAGGTTGGTCGCGTCATCGTCAACCAACAAGATGCGGTCGGCATCGTCGGCGGTCGCGGCAGGGGTCATATTCATCCGGCCTCTCGTCAGGGTTCCTCAGCGGCGGCGTCGAGCTGGCGCCGCAATTCGTCAAGACTCACCGTCATCGTCGCGCCGGCTCGAATCAGGTCTGCTCGCACTTCCGTTGCGGAACGCCGGCGAGCGGGCGCGGAACCTGTCGCAGCGAGCGACGGTTTGAAAGCGGCGAACGTGCGCGGTGGCAGCACAGTCTCGAGGTACTCGAGGGCTGTGCCCCGCACATATGCATCTTCAGTGGTGAACGCGCGGGCGGCGATCCGCACTGGCTCCCGGTCCAGGGCAAGAGCGAGAAGATTGAAGACGTGCTCTCGGACCAGGTGCGTCTGGCCGCCATCACTGAGCTCTCGTTCGACGAGTGGTAGAGCGGCCGGGAACGGCTCCAGGAGTTCCGGGTGCTCGTCGGTGAGTGCCAGCAGCGCGCGCCCGCAGCGGAGCCGGATCTCAAAGTCGAATGCCTCGAGGGCCGTCAAAAGGCCGTCCCGCGCGATCGCCGAGGGACAGGACTTGAGCGCAAGCGGCAACCGGCGACGTATCACGTCAGGGGTGCTCGGATCGAGCAGGACCGACACCATTTCCCCTGCCGCTCGCGCGCCGAACATTCGCGAGTGTCGAGGCGACCATGCGCACCACGTCGTCTCTCGCCAAGAGCTGCACGAGGGCGCCAATGATTAACGGATCGTGGGGCGGGTCGCGCAATGCCGCGCGAATTCGAAAGAGGTCTCCCGAACGGAACTCAACGATTGCCGCGACCGTCCGGTCTGGGGCGGAGACGGTCGTCCGTGCCGGGCCGGGAGTACCAAGCGCGCGCAGAACCGATGCCCGATCGAGACCAGCCATGCTTCCTGCGACCGTAAAGTCGGACATCGAGGTACTCGACTGCCTCTGCGAAGTCCTCGCCTTGGCGCCGCAACCCTCCTTCCAGCGCGCTCACGTAACCCGCTCGGAGGCGGCGCGCGACGAAGAATTCGCCAGCCGCCACAACTGCTGCGGCGAGATTCACCGACGCATACGGATGCAACGGCGCGAGGCCTACCAGCAGCAGGATCAGCATTGCCCCGGCGCCCTTTCCAGCGCAATCACACGCGACGTCGATGAGGGACTTGGCCGAGCGTTTGGTCGCCTCCGCTAATGGCGTGTAGAGGAGCTCGTAACCCGCGCGGAACACTGAGTTGCGCACGGCGACGTCGAGTGCGCGGGGAAGAATGCCGCGCCAGGGAGACGGTAATGCAAACCCGAGCAGGCCGGCTGCCCCCACCAGGGCTGGGTGGATGGCCACCGAGCCTCCGAGACCCAGATACCCGAGCGCGAGACGCCCGAGGGAGGCCTGCATGAGACACTGCAGCCAGGGCGGTCCCGGAGTAAAACAGTCCGAAGAAGCGCACCAGCTGCGGACCCTTTCCGAAATAGGCGACCGCCTCGGCCTTGAGAAGATAGTCTACGAGCGCCGCCAGCATCGCTGCCATGGCAATGACGAGCGCCATGTCTCGCAGCATCGGTTGCCGTCGGAACTGGCTCCACGCCCCGGCGCGATCCGGCTTGTCCGCGACACGGGGCCGGCTGACCGGCGCTCCTCTTCCGACGGTCCGGGTGCCGATGACACAGACTGCACCGACAAGGCCTAGTATCGGAAGAAGCGTGCCCGGAGGGAGAAGGGCGGCAACGCGCTCAGCACTCACGCCGCCGACCAAGCCGCCGAACGTAGCCGCCCCTGCCACACGCGACATCAGTGACTTCGCCGAATGAGGGTCGAAGCGTTCGTTGAGCAGGGACCAGTAGGCGGAGATCGCAATCGCTCCCAGCACGGTGGAGTGCAGGTAAAGGAGGACGGCCGCTGCGCGCGGCTGCCAGCCGAGAACCACCCACTCCACCACGAACAGCGCCGCGTTCGCGGCAAAGAGCGCGGGAGCAACCCGCACCGGGCCGAGCCGAGCAAGCAACCGTCCCGATAGCTGTGCTGCGACTATCGCGAGGACAGCCGCACCGCCCATGAAATAGGGAAAGGTTTGAACCGAGAAGAAGGAGAGGAAGAGCCCATCGCGCATGGCGTTGGCCCCGACCTGCTGCGCAATGATCGCCGCTGCGGTCAGCGGTGCGGCCACTTGCGCCTCTGACTCGGTCACGAAACCTCACTACCGATCTGGATGCCAAACACCAGTAGTGCCACGAGCGGGACCGCCAGCAGAACCAGTAGTCGCTTAGCGATTGTCATGGTGGCTCTCGTCGGTACGAGATTGGAAATAGAGCCACATATGCGAGCCCTGCGCCAACATGGGTGGCCGCAGGATTGCGAATAACGTGCATCAAGACAGACGTTTACCGAGTGAAACCCGGCGAATGCCGCGAATTCGTGATCTCCGGCTTTCGGAGTGCCTCCGGAATGCCGTGGGCAGGACTGGACTGCCGATTCAAACGACGTCTCCACGGAGGGTCAGGAGATTCGGGAGTTGACCTCACCCGACGCTGCGACGCTCAGTCGTTTTTGCGAGGGGACCGGTAACGACTACATTGCCACTGCCGGTCCTGGAGGAAGCAAGTCATGATCGAAAAGATTGTCGACGTTGCCGAACAGAAGCGCTTGAACGACTCACGCGAGGCGGACATCCCCTGGAAGAAGTGGGGTCCGTACTTGAGCGAGCGCCAGTGGGGCACTGTTCGCGAGGACTACAGTCACGACGGCAACGCGTGGGCCTATTTCTCCCATGACCAGGCGCGATCCCGCGCGTATCGCTGGGGCGAAGACGGCCTCGGCGGCATCTCGGACGACAAGCAGTTGCTCTGCTTCGCGTTGGCGCTCTGGAACGAGCGCGACCCGATCCTGAAGGAGCGCCTCTTCGGCCTGACGAACAGCGAAGGCAACCACGGCGAGGACGTCAAGGAGTATTACTTCTACATCGATAGCACCCCGACGCACTCCTACATGAAGTACCTGTACAAGTATCCGCAGCGGGAGTACCCGTACGCGGATCTTGCCCAGACAAACGCGCGACGGTCGCGCTCGGACTTCGAGTACGAGCTGCTGGACACCGGCGTGTTCGATCAGGACCGGTACTTCGACGTCTTCGTGGAGTACGCGAAAGCGGACCCGGAAGACGTGCTCGTTCGAATAACCGCCCACAACCGCGGGCCCGAAGCGGCGCGGCTTCGCCTGCTGCCGACGCTGTGGTTCCGCAACACGTGGTCGTGGGGTGTCGACAATCGCAAGCCCAGCCTGCGTCAGGCGGCCGGCGGCATCATCGAAGCGACTCACCATGAGCTCGGCACGTACTGGTTGCATTGCGACGGCACGCCGGAGCTGCTCTTCACCGAGAATGAAACCAATAGCGAGCGGTTGTGGAACCAGCCCGGTGCCTCGCCTTTTGTGAAGGATGCGTTTCACTCATCCGTGGTGGCGGGCCGGCGCGACGCGGTGAATCCCGCCCATCACGGAACCAAGGCCGGCGCCCACTATACGCTCGACGTGCCGGCGCGCGGTTCACAGTCGATCCGTCTGCGGCTATCGGCGAGGCGCTCCGCCGATGCATTCAGCGGATTCGACCACATTTTCGAGTCCCGGGTTGCCGACGCCAACGAGTTTTACGAGCGGATCACCCCGCGCACGCTCAGCGAGGATGAGCGGCGGGTGCATCGCCAGGCGCTCGCCGGCATGCTGTGGGGCAAGCAGTTCTACTACTTCGACCTGGAGCGCTGGCTGAGCGAGCACAACAGCCATCCGCTGCTCGAATCGCCGCGGCGGGACGTCAGGAACACGGAATGGTTCCACATGCTCAACGCCGACGTGATCTCCATGCCCGATAAATGGGAGTACCCATGGTACGCGGCATGGGACCTGGCGTTTCATACCGTCGCCCTGGCGCTCGTCGATTTCGATTTCGCAAAGGAGCAGTTGTTGCTGATGCTCCGGAATCTGTACTTCCATCCGAACGGACAGATTCCCGCATACGAATGGAACTTCAGCGACGTCAACCCGCCGGTGCACGCGTGGGCCACGCTGTTCTTGTATCGGATGGAGCGGAACCTCGGCCGGGCCGACGTCCGATTCCTCGAGCGCTCCTTCCAGGGGCTGATGCTGAATTTCAACTGGTGGGTGAACCGCAAGGATCCGGCCGGTCGCAACGTCTTCGCCGGCGGATTCCTCGGCCTCGATAACATCGGCGTGTTCGACCGGAGCGCGCAACTGCCCACGGGCGGATCGCTCGAACAGGCCGACGGCACCGCATGGATGGCGTTCTATTGTCAGTGCATGCTGGAAATATCGTTGATCCTTTCCGAGTACGACCCGATGTACCAGGAGGTCGCGTTCAAGTTCGTCCAGCACTTCATGTGGATTACCTACGCCATGGATCGCGTGGGGGAGAACCACGACGAGATGTGGGACGAGCAGGACGGGTTCTTCTACGACCTCCTTCGTCGGCCCGACGGCCGCGCGGTGCGGCTGAAAGTGCGGTCGATGGTCGGATTGTTGCCGCTCTGTGCGTCAACGGTGTTCGAGGGGGATTTCGCCGCCCGGTTCCCGAAACTCGCGGAGATGATCGATCTCTTCCGCGCGCGTCATCCGGAGCTCGTGTCTCAGGTGGCGCCGACAGACCGGCACTTCGTCGGGTACAACGATCGGCGTTTGCTCGCGGTTCTCAACAAGAAGAAGCTGGAGCGCGTGCTTGGCTACCTCTTGGACGAAAACGAGTTTCTCGGGCCATGCGGCATCCGTTCTCTGTCGCGCTACCACAAGGATCATCCGTTCACGTTCCACGTCGAGCATCAGCCATTCGAGGTGCGCTACCTTCCAGCTGAATCGGACTCCGGGATGTTCGGCGGGAACTCCAACTGGAGGGGACCGGTCTGGATGCCCGTCAACGCGTTGATCGTCCGCGCGCTGTTGAATCTCTACAGCTTTTACGGCGACGAGTTCACGGTGCAGTGTCCCACCGGCTCCGGGCAACACATGACGCTGTTCGAGGTCGCCAAGGAGATCGTCCGTCGGCTCTCCCGCACGTTCCTCCGCGACGAGAACGGACGTCGTCCGGTGTACGGTGGCACCGAAAGGTTCCAGAAGGATCCCCATTGGCGCGACTTGATTCTGTTTTACGAGTACTTCCATGGCGACAATGGTGCCGGCCTTGGTGCGAGCCATCAGACCGGGTGGACCGGTCTCATCGCGCCGCTGCTCGACATCTTCGCGCGCACCGATGCCGGGGCCTTCCTGGAACTTGAAGCAGAAAGGCTGCGCGCGCGGGTTGTCGCGGAACAAGTGGGAGGCGAACGCGTCACCCGATGAGCGATCCCCCACGACCGACGTCTTGCGCGAAGTATCAGATGTTGAGCAATTATGAATTCACGGGCACCAGTTCAAAAGCCGGTCGCGGCCAAACACGTGCACCGCCGCTGTCGGGTTTTCGATGCTAAGATCCGCGCGCATAGAGACAGGCGGTTGGAGTTCGCCTTTCACACCATGCCGGCTGGACGCGAGGAGATCGAGCGGTCTACTCCAAAACAGGTTAGGCGGCCAGCGAGCGGCTTGCCGCGTGCCGATTACTAATCGGAGACTGCCATGCCACACGGCAAAGTCTGTTACCTCGAGATTCCCGCGATAACCGCCGAGGCATCCGCCGACTTCTATCGCGGTATTTTCGGCTGGACGATCAGAAAGCGCGGCGACGGCGAGCTCGCGTTTGATGACTCTGGTGGTGTCAGCGGGACCTGGGTGAAGGAGAGCGACAGAACTCCGGATGAGCAGACACGCATCTACATCATGGTCGACGACATTCCAGACACCCTCAAGAAGATTGAGGCTGCAGGCGGCCGCGTGTTGACGCCACGAACAGACATCGCGCCGGGCTCTGGGGCATTTGCCGTTTTCGCGGATCCCGCGGGCACCGAATTCGGATTGTACGAGGAGCCAAGGCGCTAGTGAATGAGCAGCCGCCTAACTTCGAATGGAGCCGACGCGCCGTTGGGAGCGAGACGCCGCGCGCCTCATGACAAACGTTAGGCGGACGGGCATCGGCTGGCGTGGATGAGGAGATAGCGGATGGATTCTGATGACGGGCGGATCGTTTCGGGTCTCGTTAGGGAGCTCGAGGGGGCGTGGAACGCAGCGGATGGAACGAGATTCGCGCGGCCCTTTGCCGAAGATGCTGACTTCGTGAACATCCGCGGTGAACACTTTCGAACGCGTGAGGTGATCGCTCAGGGACATCAGGCGATCTTCAATACTATTTACAAGGACAGCGTCGTTCGTTACGACGTCATAGGCGCGCGGGCCATCGCGCCGGCAGTCCTCCTGGCTCACGTGAAGGCCACGCTCAAAGCCCCGATGGGCCCACTTGCCGGCGAACACAGCTCAATGTTCTCGATAGTACTGGTGCAGGACCGGGACGACTGGTGTATCACCTCGTTCCACAACACACTGGTCACATAGGAGCGCTGGTTGGCCATCGACCCTGCGTCGCCCAACGAAAATTGGAGCCGGCGGCGCAGGACGTGATCGCGCCGCGGCTCAGTTGCAGACGTTAGGCAGAACTTTGATGCGTGAATTCTCATTTCTCCAAAACGCCTCAGCCGAATGACACGGGGGTGAGCGATGACGAGCGATATCCGAACGCGGATCGAATCGCTGAACGCTCAGATCGGAAATGCGTTCAAGCGCGGTGACGCGGCGGCGCTGGCCAACTCCATACGCTAGGGGCCCAGCTCCTTCCAGCAAACAGCGAGTTAGCCGACCGAGAAGAAACACACAACAATGACGAACCAAACCAAGCCGCGTGTTACTTCGCTCGCTCCGCAGTTCCTCGTCGACGACCTTGAGCGATCCATCGCGTACTACGAGAGGCTGGGTTTCAGTTTCGGCGAGCCGTGGGGCGGGTTCTACGCTATCGGCTGTCAGGATGGATTGGAATTGCACCTGAAGGAAGCGGCGAAGAATCCGGCCGAGCGCCAGCATCGTCGGGAAAACGAGCACCTCGATGCCTCGGCGGGTGTCGAGGGCATCGAGGCATTCTACGAACAGTGTGTCGCTAACGGCGCGAAGATCCTCAAGCCGCTTGGGGCGACGCCTTGGGGCACGAAGGACTTTTATATTGAAGACCCCGACGGCTATATCGTCTGTTTCGGCGGCACCGCAGCGGGCTAACACCGAAATGGCGCCGCGCTCCTCATGGTCCCAGCGATCAATGTCGCCGAGGGCGCAGCCTAGCGCCGGCGTTAGCCGGGCGATCAACGTGCGCGAGGGAGTCCGATCACGGATCCTACAATCGTCGCTCTCGGCTACTGCGCGGCGACAAGGGCGTTGAGTTTATCGCGGGTAACGTAGGTATTCCGCGGGAAGTACTTCCTCAACCAGCCGTTCGCACCTGCGATGGTGTTACCCATCATCGTGATCGTGTCAATGACACCCGTGTTGAGCGTTGAAGTGCTCGCTGGGCCGATGACCAGTCCGTAGGTGCCAGCGACCAGCCGACTGTTCGTGATTGTGAGCGCCGCCATGCTCGGGGTGGGCGCGTAAGTGCCATCGGCTGTGATGTGTTTTCCGCTCTTGTCCACCAGCACAATGCAGCCACCGGTGGTAATCGCCGTTACGTCATCGAACGTGACATCGTGCGGTCCGAGCGTGATCAGCGCCAGGATTCCACGCCCGCCATACGCGCGATGGTCAGCATTCAGCCGCAGCCGGCGGACGACGATTCCAGAGGTCGGTGCCGGAGTCGCCAGCTTCTCATCAAAGCCCGTAATATTGAATCCGCCGCCGACGTGGTCGCAGGTGTTGTCCTCGATCAGAACATCATGAATCTCACCCTTCGCGCGGGGTGTAATGACCATGCAGTAGCCGTCCTGCGCGGCCTTCCAGCTTCCGTCCAGCACGTTATGGGTGATGGCGACGTTGATGCCGCTCTTGAGCTCAATCAGGTTTTTGACACCCCGGTTGGTCCGATCGGTCTGCCAGGACAAGGGGCGCCAAATCTTGTTATTGGTAATGCGGATGTCCGTGGGGACCAGCCCCGGAATGGCAGTGGCGGCCCCGCCGACCAGGATGTTCTCTGAGCCAGCCGAGAGGTCATTCCCTTCAATCACACACGGATTGCACGGCGCGTTCAAGATCAGGATGGCCTGCGAGTCGCGGGCGGCCGGGTCATACACGTCATTGATGACCGAGTCTTTGATCGTGACCTGGCTGCCGTTGACTTCGATCGCGCGCTTGCCGCGATATGAAGGGATCTTCGCGCCAATGAACGTGATGCGGGCGGGCGCCCGGTCGGCGGTTGCCTGTCTGCTGTCAGCACGGCCGATGCGGACGACTTGCTGGTTGAAATACATGGTATCCGCGCCGGCAAACGTGAAGCCAGAGACATACACGTCGGTCGTCCCCGGTTCTATCGACAGGACCGGGCCGTTGGGCACCATCTTGAACTGCGCGCCCTCCGCATACAGCGTGGTCTTCGACTTGAGAACGAACGAGCCGGTATACGTTGCGCCGGGCGTCAGACGAATCACGCCGCCCTTGTTCAGCGCTGCCTGCAGGTTGGCATCGGGCGGGACGCGGGTCTCTTGCAGTGGCGGCGTGACTTCGACGGGCAGCGCGTCAGGAGCTTTCGGCAGGGCGGATAGATCAGCGGCGACAGCGTCCGCGTGCCGGGGTCCAGCCTGAGAGTACAGCGAGCCCGTTGTGACGAGCATCAAGGCCAAAACGAACATGGACGCGACTTTCATCCCTGACGCTCCCGCG
The DNA here is from genome assembly GCA_963755695.1 of uncultured Acidobacteriota bacterium. Taxonomy (GTDB): domain Bacteria; phylum Acidobacteriota; class Vicinamibacteria; order Vicinamibacterales; family 2-12-FULL-66-21; genus QHWT01. The sequence continues at coordinate 964,373 of CAVWLB010000001.1, forward strand.
TTTCATCGAGCCTTTTCTGATCACGATCGAGCACAGCAATGTTCGCCGCGCCGGACCGTTCGCAGATATTCCCCAGCCGAGCTTTGAGGCCGGCAATACCCGCTTCATGATCAACTATACGGCTAGAAATACTGACGCCGGCAAGCCCCTGCTGGGCGGCAGGGAAATTGGCTCTGAGAAAAGGTGTGGTGCAGAACGTTCACGACGAGAGCGGCTTCACCCCCGCCTGCTTCAGATAGTCGGTCATGACGCGGGCATAATGCGGGAACGCGACCTCAGGCTCCTCGATCTCGGGGTGCCACTTCTTTTCCCACTCGTAGCAGTAGAACCCCTTGTAGCCGGCACGCGCGAGAACCTCGACTTGTGTCTTGACCGGTACCTCACCGGTGCCGGTCAGAACATATCGACGGTCTGAGCCTGCGGGCTTCGAGTCTTTGAGGTGCGTGTGGCGGACCCATCGCCCGAGCGCCTCCCAGGTGTCTGCAGGCTGCTCGCCTCCCTCGACGAACGTGTGGTGCGCGTCCCACAACAGCGCGAATGCGTCCGATCCGACATGCTCGCGGATCCACAGGATATCGTTCGAGTGCGTGAAGTCGCCGTGAGACTCCATCAGTACTGTCACGCCAGCCTGGGCGGCATGCGAGCAGAGTTGCTGAAAACCTTCGACCACTCGGGCGAGCACGGCCTCGCGCGGCTCGCCGGGCGGCATGCGATCGCCAAACACGCGAACGTACTTCACGCCCATCGCGTGCGCGAGGTCGATGAACCGTCGTCCCTCGTCGAGTGCCTTCGCGCGGGCATCGCCGGTTTCGTGCATCGTCGCGGATGAACCGAGATCCGAAACGACGATGCCCAGGCCGTCGAGAGTCTTCTTCGTTGCAGCAAGCTGTGATCCCGAGAGTTCGGGCACCTTGGTGAGGTCCATTTCTCCCGCCACGCCCCGTAATTCGATTGCCGCGTAGCCGAGCCGATCCGCCTGATCGAGAATCGTCTTCCAGGGCCATGACGGACAGCCGAGCGTTGAGAATGCAATTGGATAACGCGTGGACTTCCGTGCGCGGAGGATAGTGGGTGCCGCGAGGATGCCCGCGGTGAGCGTTGTCAGGAACGTTCGGCGATCGGTGAGCGACTGCATGTGCGCCTGATTATAGACTCACTGGCTGGAGGAATCCCCGTGGTACAGCGCATGGTTCGTCCGTTCTTACTGACGGTGATGCTGATTGTTGCCGGCGTCTTCGCCGCTTGGACGCATGGGACGGTCGCGGCGACGCTCGCCACCCCTTCACCACAACCGCAGCCTCCGTCAGCCTTCGCCGAGCAGTGTGCGGGCTGCCATGGGGAAGAAGGCCGCGGGACGGCGAAGGGACCGGCGCTCGCGATGAATCCGCGCGTGGCGGAGCAGACTGCCGATCAGCTTGCGGAGTACCTCCAGCGGGGCAATCCGGCCGCGGGCATGCCCTCTTTCGCCGACCTCTCCGCGGACGATCGCGCGACGCTCGTCCGCTACCTGCTGCGTCTCAACGTGGATACCATCACGAAGCCTGCCCTGATCGATGCGAGGGCTCGCCCGACCTCGTGGGGCGCGCCACAACCGGGAGACTGGCGCACTTACAACGGATCCGACTCCGGCAATCGATTCAGCCTGCTCGGGCAGATCACGACAGCCAACGTAGCAACGCTCAAGCTGAAATGGGTGTTTCCTCTTCAGTATTTTGGGCTCGAGACAACGCCACTGGCCGCGGACGGGATGCTGTACGTCACCGGACCCAACCAGGTGGTTGCCATCGATGCCCAGACCGGCGGTCTTGTCTGGCAGTACTCGCGCTCCCCGAGCGTGGGGCTCGTCGGCGACGCGCGGCTGGGCACCAACCGCGGCACCGCGCTGCTTCGCGACAAGATCTTCTTCGTCACGGACAACGCGCACTTGCTCGCACTGGACCGGGCCTCCGGCAAGCTGCTTTGGGAAACGCAGATGGCGCCGGACACGATCGGCCAACACCTCGGAGGCACAGTCGCGCCGCTCATCGTGCACGATACGGTTGTCGCGGGCGTAGCCGGAGCCGACCACGGGATTCGCGGATTCGTCGCGGCATTCGCAGTTGAAACCGGTGCGGTGGTGTGGCGGACCTGGACCGTGCCGCGTCGCGGCGAGCCGGGCAGCGAGACGTGGCAGGGAAAGGAACCTGTCACCGGCGGCGGGTCCACGTGGCTTACTGGATCATATGACGCACCCTCGGACACTCTCTATTGGGCCACCGGCAACCCGTGGCCGGATTCCGACGACGTCGATCGGCCTGGCGACAATCTCTACACGAACTGCGTGCTCGCGCTGAACGCCAGGACCGGCGAATTGAAGTGGCACTACCAGTTCACGCCTCACGATCTGAAGGATCGGGATGCGACCGAGCCGAACGTGCTGGTCGACACGGACTACCACGGCAAGCCTTCCAAGCTTTTGCTTCACGCCGACCGCAACGGATTCTTTTACGTGCTGGATCGGACGAACGGGAAGGTGATTCTGGCGAAGCCGTTTCTTCGCCGTGTGGACTGGGCCTCGAGCATCGGCCTGGATGGGCGGCCGGTAGTTACGGATCCAAGCGGCTGTCCAAGTGATGCTGCCAACTGGTCCTCGACCGCGTACTCACCGGCGACCCGCTTCTACTACTTCCTCGCACTGGAAGAGTGCGTCGGGGAGAAGCCCGGAGGCTATCCCGATCAGACAGGCCAGCGCTTCCTGCGCGCGGTCAACATCGACAGCGGCGAGATCGTGTGGGAGATACCGCAACCGGGTCCCGCGCGCGCGAAGACGTGGAGCGGCGTCCTGGCCACGGCTGGCGGACTAATCTTCTACGGTCAGCCCAACGGCGGCTTCGCGGCCGTCGATCAACGCACCGGCAGAACGCTGTGGCAGTTCCCGACCAACGTGCGCATGAAGGCCTCCCCAATGACGTTCGCCGTGGCGGGCCAGCAGTACGTCGCGGTCGCGGCCGGACCCAACATTCTCTGCTTCGGGCTTCCTTAAAGGCCGAGGGGCGTGGCCCCTCGGACTCCCCTACACGGTCGCTCGCGGGGACCCCGGCCCCGCTCCGCTCCCGTGGCTCACTCGCTGCGCTCGTTCGCTGAAGTCGAGCACGCCGTATCTGTCTTCCTTAAGGCCGAGGGGCGTGGCCCCTCGGGCTCCCCTACACGGTCGCTCGCGGGGACCCCGGCCCCGCTCCGCTCCCGTGGCTCACTCGCTGCGCTCGTTCGCTGAAGTCGAGCACGCCGTATCTGTCTTCCTTAAGGCCGAGGGGCGTCGCCCGTCGGGCTCCCCTACACGGTCGCTCGCGGGGACCCCGGCCCCGCTCCGCTCCCGTGGCTCACTCGCTGCGCTCGTTCGCTGAAGTCGAGCACGCCGTATCTGTCTTCCTTAAGGCCGAGGGGCGTCCTCCTCAAGGGTCTGCCGAGGACGAAGATAAAATTGTCGGTAAGGTCCTGCCACCTTCCGTCCTACGTCAACTGTTCTTCTGTCTTCTTCTGTGTTTTTCTGTGTTTTTCTGTGGCTGCAAAATGCTTGGTCTGACCGCCCAACCCTCAGCCGCCTGTACTCGTCCAAGCCGATGTTATGGGTTCCATCATCGCCGATCTTCGGTATGCGACGCGGGAGTTGCGTCGCCGGCCGGGCTTTGCGCTCACCGCCATTCTGTCGCTGGCTCTCGGCATCGGCGCCACCAGCGCGGTGTTCAGCGTCGTCTACGGCGTCCTCATCAATCCGTTCCCCTACGTGGGCGCCGACCGCATGATGCAGATCTCCCTCAGAGACAATGCCGGCCGGCTGCGGTTTTCAGGTATGACGGGCGCTCAGCTCGAGCAGCTGCGCCGGGCGAAGACGGTCGAGAGCGTCGTCGCAGAAGATGGATGGAATCTCACGACGACCGACGGCGACATTCCCGAAGACGTCGTCGCGTCGTACATCTCTCCGAATGCGCCGAACCATTGGGGAGTTCCCGCGCTGATGGGACGATGGCTCATCCCGGCCGACGCGCCTGCCGGTCAGGACCCGGCCCGTGTCGTGGTGCTCGGCTATCAATTCTGGCAGCGGTACTACTCCGGCGATCCTGCGGTGGTCGGCCGCACGCTGCAACTCGTTCGCAAGGATTATCAGATCGTCGGCGTGATGCCGCCGCGCTTCCGCTGGCGCGAAGCAGACATCTACATGCCGCTCAAGGTCAGGCCCGAACCCAACATCTACTACGGCCTCACTCTCAAACTGCGGCCCGGTGTGTCCACCCCGGAAGCCAACGCCGAGCTGCAACCCATGCTGCAGGAATTCGCGAAGCAGACGCCGGGGCGCTATCCGGACACCTTTCAAGTGAACCTGCGCAGCATCGTCGAGTTGTTCGCGCGGCCGATGGGGCCGAGACTCTTTTTGCTGCTTGGCGCGGTGACGTCGCTCCTGCTCGTCGGTTGCGCGAACGTATCGATACTGTTGCTCGTGCGCGGCGCCCATCGCCAGCAGGAGCTCGCCGTGCGCGCGGCGCTCGGGGCAGGACGGATGCGTATCGTCCGCCAACTGCTGACCGAGGCGTTGGCAATCGCCGCGTCGGGCGCCGTGCTGGGGGTGCTGATCGCCTGGAAGGGACTGGCGCTGATCGTGGCCTGGGTGCCGACGAACTCCTTCGCAGCCGAATCAGTCATCGAGATGAACCTGCCGGTCCTGCTCTTCAGCACCGCGCTCGCCGTCGTGACCGCGGTCGGATTCGGCGTATGGCCCGCCCTTCAGCTGTCGCGTCCGGATCTTGGGCGGGTCGTGCAGGCCAGTAGTCGACGGGTGATGGGCAGCGCACAGGGACGCCGGGTGCATCGCGTGATGGTCGCGGTACAAGTCGCGTTGACGCTGCTGATGCTGACCGCGGCCGGCGCCGCTCAAAAAGGCTTCCTGCGTCTGGCGAATGCGGATCTGGGGTACGACCCCAAGAACACGATGTCGCTTCCAATTCCGGTCCACGACGGCACCTATCAGACATGGAAGGAGCGGTCCGAGTACTTCGAGCGCCTCCGTACGGCGGTGGCTGCGATGCCCCAGGTGGTGTCGGCAGGGATCTCGACCAACGCCACACCACCCGCGAACGGGGGAGACACGACGCTCGAGATCCGCGGCAGCAGCACGCTCGAAAAGCCGGTCGCCCGGTCGAATTTCATCAGCTCCGAATATTTCTCTGTCCTGCACATTCCGTTGACGCAGGGACGCGTCTGGAACCGTGACGAGATGGCGCGAGGCGCGCCCCTTGCCGTGATCAACAAGACGATGGCCCGACAGTACTGGCCGAACGGTGAGGCCCTCGGCCGTCAATTCCGGTTCGTGAACATGAAGGACGAGCCGCCGTATTCGCCTGCATCCGCCGGTGCGGACGGATGGATCGAAGTCGTTGGCGTCGTGGCCGACGCGCGCAACGATGGCCTGCGCGACCCGATCAAAGCGGCTTTCTACGTGCCGTATTCGCTCAAGATGCGGATGTTCACCCAGATTCTGGTGCGCACCCGCGTGCCTCCACTCTCCATCCTGCGCGATGTGCGCGCCGAGCTCGTTCGCGTCGATCGGGAACAGCAGGTCATGCGCGTGCGCGATCTGATGGGCTGGATCACGGGTCTTCCCGAGTACGCGCAGCAGCGGCTGGTCGCGAGGCTGTTCGGCATCTTCTCTCTGCTGGCGCTGGCACTCTCGGCGGTTGGACTCTACAGCGTGGTGTCCTACGGCGTCGCGACCCGGACCAACGAATTTGGCATCCGGATGGCCCTCGGGGCGAGGGCGCGCGACGTCGTGCGCATCGTGCTCCGTGGGACGTCCTGGAATGTTGGTGCGGGACTGGCAGCAGGCGTGCTGCTATGTGTCATCTTCGATAACGTCGCGTCACAGTGGGTAACCGAGAGCTCGCGCGACCCATTGATCCTTGGCGGCGTGGCACTCATGCTGGTGCTGGTAGCGGTAATGGCCTGTCTTGCGCCGGCGCTGCGCGCCGCGTCGATCGATCCAATGGAGGCCGTGCGTCACGAATAACCATGACCACAGTCAGGCATCAAAGCACCATGGCAGCTAGGGCGTGAAGTAAATGCCGGGCCCAAGGACGGCGACAAAGAAGCCACCGACGATCACGCCTGTCACGATCCAGCCCTTGCTGGCTGGGACAAAGCCCGTTTCAACTGCATCCTCTCGAGTCCGACGCTCGACCATTGCCGGCACCAGGGTGAGGCCCGCCGTCGCGGCAAAGCCGCTGCTCAACCCCGACGACAGGATCAGACTGGAAGCAATCGGATTGAACATCGATGCGACGAGAAGCAAGATCCCACCGGCCGCGTAGGATGGAAAGACCAGCCGCGTGATCTCTGACCGCGACAGGAGGTGTACGTTCACGGCTCGCGTCAGCGTACCCGCGGACAGCACGATCGCTCCCCAGTAGGCGGCTGCTCCGGCGACGGCCATGCCGCCACGCCACACGCTCGTCGGCTGCAGCCCTTGAATGACGATGCTCCAGTCGCCGCTGTCGAGCACCGCCGAAAAGAGCGGGTACCCGCAACCGTTCAGCAGATTCACTGAGCCGAACAGCCAGAGGAAATATGCCGCGGGTGAAAAGCGGGGAAGTCGATGAAACAATCCCAACGCGGCCGCTCCGACCAGCACGTTCGCAGTCGATCCACATGCCGCAACCACGCGGCTGCTTCCCGTCGACTGAAGCGCGACTGTACTGAGTGACACCAGCCGAATCCCTGGAGTCATGAGCGCTGCGATCCCGTGACCAATTACCTCATGGACGAGATCGCTTATTGCGTACGCGGTGATGGCGACGGCCACGGTGGTAACGATGTTCGATCGCGGAACCACTTCTGTTTGGAGAGGCGAGTACGAGATCAGGCTCTCTTCGCGGTCTGCAGCGCAGCGAACTCACCGGCCGCAAGCCACAAGTGAAGCACGGCGTAACCGCGCCACGGCCGCCACGCGTCTGCGCGACGCTTGAGTGCGCTGGCGCTCAGCGGCACGCCGTTCGAACCGGTCATCCGCCGCAGCACGAGGTCCGCGGCGGGAAATGCGTCGGGCTCACCAAGCGCGCGAAGCGTGATGTATTGCGCGGTCCACTCTCCCACACCCGGGATCGACAGCAGTCTGGCCACCACGGCGTCCGCCGAGGCATCAAACGTCAGTTCGCCGGAGACAATTGCCCGTGCGACCGATCGCAGGGCATTCACGCGTCCATCGGTCAGCCCGAGCCCATCGAGGCTCCCGGTTGCAATCGCCTGTGGCGTCGGAAAGAGGTGAGTCAGGCCGTCCGAAGGATTCGGAAGAGGTCTGCCGAGCCGCGCCACCAGTCGTGCGGTGAACGTGCGGCCGGCCATGACGCTGACCTGTTGGCCGAGCACCGCCCGCACGACACACTCGAACGGTTCCCACACACCGGGGATGCGCAGTCCCGGATGACGTTTCACCAGCGATGCCAGCAGCGCGTCCGAACTGAACCCCACGGCCATCCGATCGGGATCCGCGGCTACGTCGAACATCCGTCTCGCCGCCGACGATAACTGGAAGAGTGCCGTCGGCCCGGCGCCGCGGACCCGAAGCTCCAAGGCATGGTCCCCGTCCAGGGGACGCACTTGGATCAGCGCGGGGCTATCACCGAGTGCGACCGTGCGGGCATAGCCATGCGCGTCCACTCGCTCGAGCCCGGCGACGGCCCGGTCGGACAAGAACTTGTGCATGTGAGCCCAGTCGTACGGCGGACGATAGGCGAGCTTGAGACGTACTTCATCCGTGTCGCGCGTCGGTCCGCTCGGTCTGCGCCGGAGATCACGTGGCGGACGCCGATATGCTCGACGAAAGGCATCATTGAAGCGTCGAACGCTGCCGAAGCCGGCGGCAAGCGCGACGTCGGTGATCGACAGGCTGGTCTCGTCGAGAAGTCGTTTGGCGAAGTGCAGCCGCCGGGTGCTGGCAACGATTAGCGGCGACGCCCCCACGTGCCGCATGAATAGCCGGCGCAGATGACGCGGGCCGATTCCGAGACGGTTTGCCAGCAGCTCGACGGAGTCCTTGTCGAGCACTCCTTCGTCGATGAGCCGCAGCGCTCGACGGACGACGGCGGACGTGCCAAGCCAGGCCGGCGTGCCGGGCGCCGCCTCCGGCCGGCACCGCAAGCAGGGGCGGAAGCCTGCCTCGGCAGCGGCCGCAGCAGTAGGGAAGTAGCGGATGTGAGCAGCCTTCGGGCTTCGTACCGGGCAGATCGGCCGGCAGTAGATCCCGGTCGATGTGACCGCGATGAAGAACTTGCCATCGAATCGTGGATCGCGACTGACGCGCGCGCGGTCGAGCGCCCCGATGTCACCGGGAGGCAGATCATCCATTACGCCCGACGATAGCCCTCGACCAGGGCCATCACTCGCCGGTTTCGGACGCCTATGCACGAACGTCATTCTATCGACCGTTCCGAAGCTCGGCATCATCTCGCTAGAGAGGTGCCCTACAGACTCCTTGAACAACGTTGAGGCGGACCTCATTTGTAGGGCACGTCTTCAGACGTGCCGTCGGTCTTCTAAACAGAGGCCCTGCAAACGAATATCCTCGGCACCTCTGATATGGAACGACCTGTCAAATACTCCGATTCTCTGTAAGGGCCCAGAGAGCAGCATCGAAGGCGATCGAGGCAGCTAGCGCGACGGTTGATCACTCTGATATTCGCGGGTCGAGCCGCATAATCGTGATCCGTCGGGAGCTACCTCGGACTAAACGCGCGGGTCGCTGTCACCGCCTAGAGGTGTCGAGGGTTCTCCTTTCCGTGTGCCCCTCGATCGCCATCGTTGCCGCCCGCTCGAGTTCGGTCGGTCCATTACGCGGCGTCCGCGGACGACATCTGCCGATGCTCGCGCTCCACGGTGACGCCGATCGCCCAGATGAAACCCAGGAGCTCCCGGCCGACCGCGGTCACGACCTGCGGGTGGCACTTGCCACGACCCAACAGCGCTCGGTAGCGCGCGTGCAGCCGCAGTTGCGCTTTCCACCCGATCGCCTTGACGGCCTCACTCAGCGTCGCTTGGCGTTTCCGGAGCACGCCGCCGCAGGCCGGCCGGTGCCGATACGCCCACGCACTCTCAATCGTGATCCGTCGCAGGTGCGCGTTCCCGACCTTGGTAATGCCCCCCCGCCGGATGGACCGCCCGCTGGAGTGCTCGCGCGCGCCCAGCCCGGCATAGCCCATCAGCTGCCGGGCCCGGCGGAAGCGGGACAAGTCGCCGACTTCCGCGACGATGGTGACCGCCGCGGTCTGGGCAATCCCGCGCAGCGCCTGCAGCGCCTCAATCACCGCTCGCATCGCCGCGGGGCCGGCTTTGACCGCGGCCTCGATCGCGCGATCGAGCTGCGCGATCCGTTCGGCCATGTGCTCGACTTCGTGCACGTAGTCCAGTCGCGTCGCCTCCTGCGCCGGTTGCTCAAACCGCACCTGGCCGACCCACCGGAGGTGACGCTGGGTCCACGGCGTCATCTTCGTCGCCGGACGACGCCCGTGCCGCAGCAGAAATTTGCCCAGTCGATGGCGCGCCCGCAACTGGTCTTTCTTCGCCGCCTCCCGCGCACGCACGAGATCGCGCAGCGCTTCGTGCGCGGCATCGGGCACCCACACCGGCGTCAGATCACCGGCGCGATAGCACCGCGCCAGTTTCGTCGCATCCCGCCGGTCCGTCTTGACGCGATCGCCCGCCTTGACCGGCACCAGCGTCGGGGCGACGACCTCGCAGCGCACCCCGAGCTGCGTTAGCTGCCAATACAGGCCATATCCGGTGGGACCCGCTTCGTAACACACCCGCAACGACTCCGCGGGACCGAGGGTATTCATCAATTTCCGCATGGATTCCGGGTGATTGGGAATCACCCCGAGCGATCGGACCTCCCCGGTTGGTTCCGCAACCGCGATCGCAATCGTCTCCGCATGGACATCCAAGCCTATAAATCGTACCTTCGCCATGACCGGCTCCCTTCGCATGTGGCTCTGCGCTTGAGCCTTCCAACTCGCAGCGTAATCCACGAGCTGCGCTCGGAGCTGGTCGTTCCATTCTGACTAAGGTGCCCTACAGACTTTTTCAGGCTGGTGTGAAATCCAGATTCTCGGTGACCCGCGTTCCATCTCTTCGAAACGCCTCGGTCAACAGCGTGATGCGCCGTTTCGCTTCCTGCAGGTCGTGGTTGTCGAGATTGATGTTGAGCAGATCGATGTACCACGGCAGCTTGACGTCGCTCGATACGTAGGTCTCGACGATTTCGCGCGCGATCGGAAGCGTGGTCTTCTTCGAAATCTCGTGGACGTCGCGGTTGCTCGCCTTTTGCAGCTTCTCGTACTCCTCGGCCAGGAGCCGCAGGAAGAGCTGCCGCGTAAACCGGTCGCCAGTTGTTACCCCGACGTCGTCCCCCTTGCTGAAGGGCGCAGCCTTGTGCAGCCATTCCCAGAGGATGCTCAGGCGGATCTCGCCGGTCGCCATATCCTCCATCAGGTAAAGGACGTCGTCGTCGCCGAAGAAGTCGGCCGGCTTGAGCGCCGCTGCCTGAAGACCCTGCCCGAAGGCGTTACCGTACTGCAGCGCGACGCTTAGCAGATCGCGAGCGCCACGAACGGTGCGCGGCGCGGGTTCGAGTTCCACCAGGCCGTCCGCATCGGCCTGAGAGTATGTAAGTGGAGGAAACGACCGCCCGAGCTGATTCTCTGCGCCGACGATCTCCCATACCGGCCTGACGATGTGGACCATCTTCCAGTGCGCGACCCATTTCCCGCTCGCGCCTTCGCGCTGTTCGCGTTCGGCTCCGCTTTTGGCCCGCGCCATCCCGCTGCTGATTCCCGCGTCTGATCCAACCGGAATGTTGGGTTCCATGCCGCCCTGCCACAACGCGTACTGTCCACGCCGGTCCGGGGTGTTTACGGCGCGCCGCACCCGATCTTCGTAGGCCCGCATGTAGCCGTAGGTCATCACGATCGCATCAATGTTGGGATTCACGAACTGGTTATCCCAGGCCATCGCATCGGAGACGCTGTTGATGTAATCCCACCGGCCGGTATTGAAGCCCACGAAGTGCTTTCCAAGAGCGGCGCGGATCTCCATCAACTGAAAGCACGCCTCGATTTGCTCGACGAGCACGTAGGTCTTGATCGTGCCGGCGTCAAGGCCGAGGTGCTGCTCGATGCGATCGAGAATGTCGTTCCAGAGCGCCGCCTCCTCGGCGGTCTGGATTTTCGGCAGATATAGCACCAGCGAGGCGCCGGCCTTACGAAGCGCTCGATGGTTGCTGACGATGAACAGGGTGGCGTCGACGATCGAGGCCGACAAGCCGGTGCCGGCAAACCGTATGTGGCGATCGTCGAGGTGCAGGCCGCGCGGGCGGAAGATCGTGGTGGTGAACTCGAGCTGCCTCTTCCAGTCGTCAAACAGCGCGTGGCCGAAAAAACCCGCCGACCATCGGTTCATCTCAGCGGCGACCTGCTCGGCAACCTTCAGAAATACCGGATCGCGAGCGATCGCCAGCTTGAGATTGCGCTGATTGTCGAGCGACATCGTCGACACCTGGCCGAGAGCGTCCTCACCGTCGAACATCCAGCCGTCGGCGCCGGAGAGGAGCGCGTAGGCGACGTTGCGGATGCTCGCTTCGAGTGGCGCACGCGGTTTGGCGGCAGGGCCCGTCCCCTGAATCCATTGCCGGCGCAGGTCCGGGGGAATGTCGCTCCCGACGAAGTTTCCCTCGCGCGCGTCCTGCACCTTGATTCGAGTGCGCGGGATAGAGGCGTCAGGGGAGAGGAACCCGATCCGTTCGTGGCGCTCGGCCCGCGCCGCGCGCCGGGCGATGCGGGCGGTCATGATCGCTCGCCGATCGCCATCAAGCGGAGCCGATGCCTCGAGCGCGGCGAGCACTTCTCCGGTCAAGACGTCTCGATACGCGTCTTGGAGGTTGGTTCGAATCTCGAGTGTGCCAGACATGTCGAGCGCCAGCCCTACTCCGCGGTCGCGGGCGCTCCGCCCGGGACCGCGCGTGCTCTGGAAGCGTTCGCTGCTCGCAAGCCAACCGCGAGCGCCGCGGCGAGAAGCGCCATCACGGCACTCCCGTAGAATCCGATCGACCAGTTGCCGAACTGCTCGAAAAGGAACGCACCAAACCAGCCGCCAATAATCGACGCCGTGCCCTTGGCGGTGTAGAGCACGGCGTAGTTCTCGGTGGCCGAACGCGTACCGAAATAGTCGGCAGCCGTCGGCGGGAAGAGTGAGTAGATCTCACCCCAGGTGAAGTAGACGAGCACCACCGTGAAGGCAAACCATCCGCCCGAGATCGGTCCCAGAGCAAGCACCAGCAGCAGCGCGACGGCGTTGGCAGTGAAGGCGATGATCATGGTAGCTTCGCGGCCGATACCATCAGATATCCATCCCCAGAAAATTCGACTCGCGGCGTTTGCGAGCGGGCTGAGCGTGGCGGCCAGGGCCAGGACCGACGCGTTGAAGCCCCAGGATTTGGATATCGGGCCGGCGTTCGCCGTCACCAGCAACCCTCCGGTCGCCATCATCACGAACATCGCGTAGAGCACGTAGAATCGCGGCGTCTCGAGCATCTCGAGCGTGGTGAGCTGCCGGATGACCGCCGTGCTCCTGACAGCAGTCCCCTTCGTCGCCTTCTCGACCGGCGGATGCCGCAGGAACTGGGCAACGGCAACGATGACCAGGCCCTGCAGAACGCCGGTCCAGACGAACGCGGTGCGATAACCGTCGGTTTGAATCACGGAGCTGATGAACGGAATGAACAGGGCCGTGCCGCCGCCGAATCCAGCGGCCATGATGCCGGCCGCGAGGCCACGATGTTCCGTGAACCACTTCAGAGCAGACCCGATCGATCCGCTGTAGACGAGGGCAGCGCCGGCCCCGGCCGCGCAGTAGAGCGCGTAGAGCGCCGGCAATGTCGTGGCGTAGCCCATGCCGGCCCAGCCAAGGCCGCACAGCAGGCCGGCTGCGCTGATGAACCCCCGCGGCCCGAGCCGATCGATGAACCAGCCGTCGAGCGGCTGCACCCAGGTCTGAAACAGAATGAACAACGTGAAGGCGAACTGGATCTCCGACAGCTTCCAGCCGTTCTCGGCCTGAAGCGGCGAAACGAACAGCGTCCAGCTGTACTGCAGGTTGGCGATCATGATCATCGTGACCAACGACGCCGCGAGCTGGAACCAGCGGTTCTGGATGTTCACTGGACGACTCCCTCGGCCCGCGGCACCACGCGCTGTCGGTGCTCATCGAGGAACTTCGTGCAGCCGTAAACCGCGCGCGTCGCCGGCATCACGACGCCGAGCCGCTGGCCGAGCTCGAGAACCGCCCCGACCACAGCTTCGATCTCCATCGGACGTCCGGCCTCGTAATCCTGAAGCATCGACGTCTTGTGCGCGCCGACTTTCTCGGCGCCAGCGATTCGCTGATCGATCGTGACCGACAACTCGATGGCCAGCTTTGCCGCGACCGCTTCGGCCTCCTTCATCACATCGCGGATGGTGCGCGATGTGTCCGGGTGCTGCGCCAGGTCCCGCAGCGTCCCCCCGGTCAATGCGCTGATCGGATTGAACGCGATGTTGCCGAGCAGTTTTACCCAGATCTCCTGGCGGATGCGGGTGGTGATCGGGCAGCGGAATTCCGCCGCACTGAGCGTCTCCGCGATGTGCCGGCAGCGTTCGGATCGAGAACCGTCAGGCTCCCCGAGGGTGATGCGATTGCCTGTGGTGTGATGGATGACGCCGGGCTCGACGATCTCGGTCGCGAAATAGGCGAGCGAGCCAACGACCCGGTGGTGTTCGATTGACGCGGCAATCAGACCGCCGGGATCGACCCGTTCGAGACGATATCCGTCGAGCTCCCCGCCGTGGTTTTCGAAGTACCACCAGGGAATCCCGTTCTGTGTGCTGACGGCCACGGTACCGGGACCAAACACCGAACGGAGTCGGGGAGCGAGGCCCGGCAGGCTGTGCGCTTTGACACCAATGAACACGACATCGCAGATGCCCACGGTCGGGAGATCGCCAGTGACCTGCGGATGCACCTCGAAGTCGCCATCGCCGCTGCGGACACGGAGTCCGCGATCCCGCATCGCCTCCAGATGCGGTCCACGGGCAAACAGTACGACATCCGCGCCGGCACGTGCGAGCCGCGCCCCGATGTAGCCGCCAATGGCACCCGCACCCGCGATGAGGATCTTCACGATGCTTTGGGGGCGTATGCCTGCGCGACAAGACGGCGCTGAATCTTGCCCGTCGCCGTCCGCGGAATGGTGTCGGTGATGTGAATCTGTTTCGGACGCTTGTAGTCCGCGAGCCGGTCGCGGCAGTACAACAGCAGATCCGCTTCCGTAGCCTTCTCTCGCAGGACGACCGCAGCCTCGACTTCTTCGCCCCACGTTGGATGCGGCACGCCGAAGCAGACCGCTTCGGCAATCGCCGGATGCGCAAGGAGCACTTCGTCCACCTCCCGTGGCGAGATCTTCTCGCCGCCCCGGTTGATGAGCTCCTTGATTCTCCCGACGAGCGTCAGGTAGCCCTCGGCATCGAGATATCCCTGATCGCCGGTTCTGAACCACCCGCCGGTGAACGATGCGGCGTTGGCCTCGGGATTGTTCTCGTATCCCTCGATGACGTTGGGTCCCTGGATGACCACCTCTCCGTGCTCGCCTCGACCAAGATGGCGGCCGTTCGCGTCCATGATACTGACCCGTACGTCGGTTCCCCGGCCGACGGATCCCGGCTTGCGCTCACCCGGTGGCAGCGGATTCGAGGCCATTTGATGCGCAGCCTCCGTCATCCCGTACGCCTCGAGCACCGGCGCGCCGAACGCCGTTTCAAGATCGTGCATCACCTGCGGCGCCAGCGCCGCGCTGCAGGACCGAATGAAACGAAGCCGTTCTGCGCCAGCCGGCTTGTCTGACGTCGCCCCGGCACGTGCGAGCAGGAGCTGGTGGAGGGTCGGGACGGCTGAATACCACGTGACGCCGCAGTCGTGCACGACACGCCAGAACGACAGCGGATTGAACTTCGCGGGGACGACGACGGTGCCACCGGTTGCGAGCGTGGCCAGTGTTGACGCAACCAGGCCGTGCACGTGGAACAGCGGCATCACGCACAGCGACACATCGTCAGGCGTCAGTGCATAACTGCGCGCGACGTTGCTCGCTGATATCGACAGGTTCTTATGCGCGAGCGGCACGCGCTTCGGTCGTCCGGTACTGCCGCTGGTGTGCAGCACCAGCGCGATGTCTTCGATGGAAGGAGGATCGAACGGTCGTCTTTCGGTGATGCCGGCGAGATTTACGTCACCGGCATCGTTCATCGTGGCCGAAACGACACGGACTCGATCTCCTGCGGCACGTCGCGCCGCGTCGGCTCCGTCAGGCGGCAGCAGCAGCACTCGGGCATTGGTGTCGTCCAGGTAGAAACGAAACTCGTCCTCCTTGTAGGCCGGGTTCAGCGGAGCGGCCGTGCCCGCCATCGATGCCGCGAGAAACGACACGATGGCCGGCAGGCCGTTTGGAAACGCCATCCCGACCCTATCGCCTCGGCGAATGCCGCAAGCTGCCAGCGCTTCGGCGACGGTTTCAACCTGCGTCCGAAGTTGCCCATAACTGATCTGAACATTCTGCTCCGGCAGGACGATCGCGGTACGATCGGCGGGCACGGATGCGAACAAGCCCAGAAGCGTGGAACCGGATCTAGACGACGCTGTCATGACGTGTCCTTCTCGACATTCGATGAACCGCGCGAAAGCGGATTCTAACCTTGTCTTGATCATGACATGGAGCCAATGAAGCTCGTCTGGCCGTCCCGGGAGTATCTGCCCAGCTACGTCGCAGCACTCGAGCGCGGCTGGTCGCCCGACCACACGCGAGGTCTGGCCGCGACGAAGGAGGAACTGCGCCGCATCTCGGAAGACCCGGATGCCTTCCTGGTAAGCCTCGTCGATCGGGAAGCGCGCGGCGACCCCATCATCCTGCCCGACGGAACGCGGGTACCCCGGCTGCCGGGCTACAACCGGTGGCTGTGGGATGGTGAGTTCTGCGGCAGGATCGGATTCCGCTGGCAACCGGGAACGGAAGCGCTCCCGCCGCACTGCCTCGGACACATCGGCTACGCGGTCGTGGCGTGGAAGCAACGGCGCGGATACGCCACGCGAGCGCTCCGGGACGTGCTGCGGGAAGCCAGGGCCGAAGGGCTTCGCTACGTCGAGATCACCACCGATCCGGACAACTTGGGCTCACAGCGCGTGATCGAGGCGAATGGCGGGGTGATGCTGGAGGAGTTCATCAAGCCCGAGGCGCTCGGCGGCACGCGCGGCCTTCGCTACCGCGTGAACCTGAACGACCCGAGGTAAGGCGTCCGAATGCAGGTGAGCTGTGGCTGTCATTGTTCGGTGACCACAAGTTGCTTCTGGACGCGCTGGAAACGAAAGCCCTTCGGATCGATACCGGTCACTGCCAGGCGAAACTCCGTGGCGGGCGGTATCACCTCGCCAGCATATGTTCTGTCAGCGTTCGTCTCTTTCTCCAGGGTCAGATCGACGGACCGGATCGGCGCGGCGCTCGATGAAATGAATTGAAAGGCGATCTGATCGGCCAGACCGGTCATGCTGGCCTCCAGTCGTAACGGCGTGTCGCGTTTGGCTGCGAATATCACCCGCTCGCCACCATCCGTCAACGTGACGCCGCCAAGACGTAGATCTGTCTTCGCGCTCACAACCATCGAGAGTACACCCCTGCCGGTGACTCTTGCTTTCCATATGCCGGGAACGGGTTGCCTGACTATAGCCATGTGAACGGCCGCGTAACGGTGATACTCGATATCACCTTGGTCCGGATTCAGCGTTTCACCCGACGGGCTGACGATTTCCAGAGCCTCGAGACACTGCAGAGACACGAAGAAGTACGCGCTTTCGATGGTGGAGTCGACCGGGATGTCGAACTTGTATGTTCCCTCCGTCAGTTGCCCGCTGGCGCGGAAGACCGTTTCCTCGTGAGCCGAGGATGCGCTCATGTCTTCAGCGACCCCGGCGAGTTCAGTCTTTCGGAAAAGGAACACCTTGCCACCGGTCGCCTCGGAGTTGCGGGCGTAGCTCCGATCCACGGTTCCGACGCACGGCCACCCGGCGTGGCGCCTTGGCTGCTGATCCTGGGCGTCCGCGGGCAGGACTGAGGCGGCCAGGATCAAAACGACCCCGAATTTTTCAAGAAGCATGTGGCTGCTCTGGGCGGGAACTCGAGCGGCTGGGGACCAACAGTATCGACGGATTGACGGCCTCGCGCAAGCGGGCCACTGAAGAAGGCCACTGAAAGACGGCACTGAAGAAGGGCCACTAAAGAAGGGCCACTGAAGAAGGGCCACTGAAGAACACTGAAGAACACTGAAGAACACTGAGAAACACTCAGAAACACTCAGAAAGACGGAGAAGCACTGAGAAACACGCAGACTGGTCGATGTCCCTCCGTTGCTTTCCGTGATCTCTAACCGCGCTCAGCCCGTCTTCTCGAATCGTGCGAGTGCGAAGAACGGATCCGGTGACCCGTCCTCGCGCACCAGGCGGGCGAGGTCCTCGCCGAGCGCGGGGCCCATCTTGTAACCGTGGCCGCTGCCGCCGCCCGCGATCCAGACGTCAGGCATCGCGGGATGGCGATCGATGATGTAGTGCCCGTCTGGACTGTTTTCGTACTGGCAGACCTCGGCACCGAGCACCGGCGCGTTCTCGAGAGCAGGGAAGCGGCGGGCCACGACCTCGCGAAGCGTGCGTTCGACCTCGCGCGATGGATTGCGGTCGCCGTCAGTTGGATCGAAGGCCGGCCCTCGTCCATCGTCCGCAATCTTGAACCCACGGCGCAGGTTGCCAGGTATGCCGTAAACGAAGCGGTCGCTGACTTCGACCCACACGGGAAAGTGCGGTTCGACGAATCGATCATCGCCCGCCGGCGTCCCGAAGTAGAAAACTTCCTGGCGCGTCGGCTGCACGTACGACCCAATCACGTCTGGAAAGACTCGCCCGAGCCAGGGGCCGCAGGCGAACACGTAGCGATCCGCCTTCAGGCTGCTGCCGTCGTTCAGGCGCACATCCGCATGCTGACCGTTGGCCTTGACGCTGGTCACCGCCAGTTGCCGGTAGTCCCCGCCGATTCGAACCAGCTCCCGGACGACGGTGTCGCACGCATGCCTGGCTAGGAGATATCCGCCCTCACGTTCGAAGTAAACCTTGGTCACCGTCTCGAAGCTGATTTGCGGCCAGCGCTTCGCGCCAGTCGCGGGATCCATCTCGTCGTACTCGAGTTTGAGATCGCGCAGGAAGGGGAGCGACTGCCGCACGTAGCTGTCGTCGGTGCCGGCGATCATCCAGAGAACGCCAGTGCGCGTGTAGAACCGTTCGGTGCGGTCGCGGTCCCACTCGCGCCAGAGCGCGAGTGCCCTGGCGGCCATCTCGACGTACTTCCGAGTGGGCCCGTAGATCGTCCGGATGACGCGCGTCTCCCCGCCGGAGCTCGCGCGCGCATTACCCGGTCCCCACGCATCTACGAGCGTGACGTCGGCGCCGGCGCGGCGGAGGTTCAGTGCGGTCCATCCGCCAAAGGCGCCGGCACCAACGACCGCGACCCGGAGCGGCGAGGCGCCGCGCCGCCGTCGCGGCACGACTGCCGATGCCGGAACGACGATCGAGGACTTCAGAAACTCGCGACGGGAAACCATTACGGCTGGGTCGCCGGAGTCAGGTGCTTAATCAGCAGCACTTCGTTTCCGCGTTCGTTGTAGACGAGCTCGTCGACGATCTGGCGCGCGATCAGCACCCCGAGCCCGCCGGGGCGCATGCCCAGTTCCGCGCGTTTCAGCGCGGCGGTCATGATGTCATCGGGACCTCGCGCTGCGGCGACTTGCGCGGTCGACGCGCTGAATCCCATGCCGGGATCTTGAAAATGGTAGACGATCGCGCGGGCGGTTCTGGCTGCCGTCACCTCGACGACCTTCTCGCTGTCGAAGCCGCCGCCGTGCTCCATGGCGTTCAACAGCATCTCGCGAAACGCGGTCATCAGAAGGTCGCGGTCGGGTACGGGGACGGTCTCCTCGAACTCGGTCAGAAATCGAACCAGCCGGTCGGCGGTGAGCAATCGGCAGGACACGCGCAGGGTCAGCCAGTGGGGCAAGCCCGATACGACTTCGATATCGTCGGGCGCCTCAGTGACGGCGAGCGCCGAACGAACCGTGTCGACGATCTCGCGGACAGCGCAAGACGGAGTGAAACACGCGAACACACGCGCCCGCAACGCGCCGATGACTTCCTGGCGTCGCGCCTCGGGAGCCCGCAGGATGACCTTGATGCCGGGCCGAACGCGCCGGAGCTCTTCGGTCAGCGCGAGGTCCTCGCCAACGCCGGTCGCTGGATCGGTCAGGACGGCGTCGACGGCGTTGTGCCTGACGCGTTGGATGGCCTCGACGTTCCCGCCGCACGAATCGATTTCGTGCCCCTCGTTGCCGAGCTCGTTGCGCAACGCGTCGATCAGTTCGGACTCACCCTGGATGACGAGCACGCGTCCCATCGTGGACCTCCAGTCGGTCAGCGAAGCCTGGTTCACTCAACACGAAGCGCGACCGCCGGATCGATCCGTGCCGCCCGGCGGGCCGGCAGGTAGGCCGCGCCGATAGCAATGAACCCAAGGGTCAGGGCGGCCAGCGCGATCATCACAGGGTCCGAAGGGCTAACACCGAACAACAGGGCCGCGATCAGACGGGTATCGAACAAGGCGACGGCAACGCCAAGCGTGAGGCCGACGACGATCATCCGGCCCGCATCAAGGAGCACCATTCGTGCAAGCAGACCTGGCGTTGCTCCAAGCGCCGCACGCAGACCGATCTCTCCCGTCCGTTGAGTCACGCCGTAAGACACGATCCCGTAGAGGCCGATACTCGCCAGCACCAGGGCAATGAGCGCGAGGGCGCTCGCCAGCAGTCCCACCAGCCGCTCGCTGGCAATCATCGCGTTGACGTCCGCTTGCAGAAGCCGCACACGCTCCACGAAGATCTCGCTGTCGGCGGCGCGGGCTTCTTCTGAGGCGATCCTCACGATATCGCCAATCGGCAGAGAACCGCGAACGAAGAACGACCCACCCGGCGCCGCACGGTCGATCGGAAAGTAGGCAACGCGGCCGCCGCAGGGCTGTTCGCGTGCGCCGTAGTGGAGCGCGTCTCTCACGACGCCGACAATCTGATAGCGTGCCACGCCCGCTGCGTCCAGATCGATGAAGCGGCCAACCGGCGATTGGTTGCCGAAGAACCGGCGGCTGAAGCTTTGGTTTACGACGATGACGTGGCTCCCGGCGACATGATCAGCGGCGGTAAACCGACGGCCGTCGACGGGGTGAAGATCGAGGACGTCGAAGAATTCCGGGCCGACGCGCAGCAATGCCACCTGGCGCTGATCGGCTGGCACTGAAGCCGCCGCCGCTCCCGCCACTTCGCCGGCCCATCCGCCGGGGCTGTAGACCGTTTCCTGTGTGTAAGTAACGCCCGAGACGCCAGGCAGCGAGCGGAAACGCTCGACGAGCTGCGCGTAGAGCGGCGCTTTGTTCGCTGGCGCGAAGCCCTCTGGAAACGACAGATCAAAGGTTGCCACTCCACGCGGTGCAAACCCGACGTCGGTCGCATTGAGGTTCTGAAGCGTCCGGACCATGAGGGCGGACAGCACCAGCAGTGCAAGTGATCCGGCGATTTGCACCATGACCAGGCTTCTGCCAAATCGCATCCGGAACACGGCCCGGGACGTCTGCGATAGTGATTCGGCCGGCGTTCCCGCCGCGCGGATGGCCGGGAGCACGCCGACGGTCAGCGCAGAGAGCAACGCCAGCGCGACCGTGAACAGAAGCGTCATCGAGTCCGGCGAGAGATCCAACGCGACAGGTATGGCTTGATCGGGGAGCAATGCCACCAATCCGCGCGCGCCCCACCAGGCGAGAATCATTCCTGTCAGTGTGCCGATGCCGGCAAGGAGAAGCGTTTCGGTGAGCAGCTGCCTGACCAGCCGCGTTCGCCTCGCGCCGAGCGAAAGGCGCACCGCGAATTCACGCTGCCGCGAACGCTGCCGTGCGAGCAGCAGGTTCGCGACGTTGGCGCACGACAAGAGCAGGATCAGGCCGACCGCAGCCATCAGGACGAGCAGCGGTTGCCGATATGACAGTCCGATTGTCGAGAGACCCGCGGCGGCGCCGCGCAGACGAAGATGGCGATCGCGGAACGCACTCTTGGCGTCCGCGGGCAGCGTCCCGATGAAATGAGCGACGAGGTGACGCTGATATGCCAGGTCGGCGGCCGCCTCGAGCTGTGCCCTGTTCGCTGACGGAGCCAGGCGGCCCATCACCCGCATGATCATCGTCCCGGGCATCGATAGCCAGGAAGCTTTTAGTCGTGTCGTCATCGGTACCCAGAGGTCCGTGTGCGATTGCGCCTCGGTACCTTCGAAGCCTCTGGCCGCGACGCCAACGATGACAAAGGACTTCGCATCGATCTGGATTGGCTTGCCGATGACGTCCGAGGCCTGGCCGAAACGGCGCGTCCAGAACGTGTGGCTCAGCACGGCAACGGCGTTGCCCCCGGTCGACGAGTCATCCGCTTCCTCGATGACCCGCCCTGCGGTCGGGGCGATGCGGAGCGCGCGGAAGTACGTCGAGGTCACTGCCTCGACGATCGCACGTTCGGGAACTCCGCCATCGATTCTCAGACGGGCCATCCGTTGATCGAGCAGGGCGAACGCATCCACCTCCGGCCTGGTCGCGTCGCGCAACTCCGTGAACAGACGGTACGAGAAGTGGCTCGATTGATCGCCCTCGGCGTTGTAAGACACGAACTGGACGAGCGCGCCGGCGTCCTCGACCGGCAGCGGCCTGAGAAGCGCCGCGTGGATGACGGTGAATACTGCGGTGTTGGCACCGATGCCGAGTGCCAGCGAGAGGATGATGGCGGCCGCGACGACCTTGTGGGCCCGCAGGCTACGAGCCGCGTAGCGCACGTCCTGCACGAGATCGTCCAGCCACCGGCTGCCGAGATTCATGCGAGGCCCTGCCGGAAAATGCGCCGGAACGCGCACGACTCGCGCGTGCCGTCCGGCGCACGCGAACGCCGCTAGGTTCCCTTCTTCGTGCTCTTGGATTCCATCATCGGCATCCACTTGCCGTCAGGGCCCTGAATCTCGAGCTTGAATGCGTAGGAGGTGGGCGAGAGTTCCTTGATGGTGACGCGGGACTTCATCTTCTGACCGCCCATCTGGCTCTCGTCGTTGAAGGTCCAGGTGTCTCCCTCCAGCATGCCGTGCGGGACACTCGTCATCGACATGTTGGTGTTGTCGACGCCGTAGTAGGTGTAGACCTTCTCCTCCGCGCTGTAGCCCATGATTCCGATGCTCTTACTCGGGCCCATCGGCGTCTTGCCGTCGTAATGGCACACCACCGCGAAGCCGCCCTCGAACCATTGGCAATCGTCGGTGGACAGATCTTTCCGCCGGGACCCATCGGGCTCGGCTTCATTTCCCCTTCGGTGGTCCACTTTCCGACGAAGTATCCGAGGCGCTTGTGTTCGGGGCCTGGCGACTGGGGCCCTGGCGGCTGTGCCGCGGCCACGACCGAGAATCCAACCGATACGACGACCCAGAGTGCGAGGAGCGGGGGCATTCTCTTCATCGGCTTCCTCCAATCGGTGCGCGCATCCTAGCAAGGTGGAGCCGAAGAGACAACGTCCCCGGATCTACTCGTACCTGAGCGCCAGGATCGGATCGATCCGGCTGGCGCGATGCGCCGGGATCAAGCCCGGCCGCCGCCGACACGAGCGTCAGCAGCAGCATCGTCGAGCCCGCGATCCACGGGATCGTGCGCCTGGATGCCGTAGAGCTGCGCCGACACGTAGCGCCCGAGCGCCATCGCCGCCGGAATGCCGACCGCCAGCCCGATCGCGAGCAGCAGCAGCACCTCGCGCATCACCAGCCAGATGACGACGCCGGGCTGCGCGCCGAGCGCGAGCCGGATGCCCAGCTCCTTCCTGCGCCGCGCGACGACGAACGCCATCACGCCGTAGAGGCCGATCGACGCCAGCAGCGTCGCGAGCAGGCCGAAGCCGGCCGACAGCAGCGCGATCAGGCGATCGGTGAGCAGCGTCTCGTCGAGCTGCGCCTCGAGCGTCTTCATCTCGTAGACCGGCATCGACGCGTCGAGCTGCTTCACTTCGTTGCGGATCACGTTGTAGGCGCGCCGACGAGGCCGTCGTGCGTGCGCACGTAGAACGCCGCGCTGTTCTTGCCCCAGTTCGGCACGAACACCTGCCGGCGCACGCCTTCGCGCGGCCCTTCGTAGAGCGAGTCGGCGACGACGCCGATGATCTCGATCGTCAGCTTCGACTTCGGCCCGCCGCCCCGGCCGAGGTGCTTGCCGACGCGCGCTCTTGCCCGGGAAGAAGTGCTCGGCGAAACGGCGGTTGACGATCGCGACCGTGGCGTCCTTCTTCGACGTCGCATCGCCGTGAAGTCGCGCCCTTCGAGGAGCGGAATCTTCATCGTCTCGAAGTAGCCCGGCGACAGCGCGTTCATGAACGCCTGCATGTCCTCGCCGTCCTGCGCCTGTGTGCCCTTCGACCGCCATCGAGCTGTCCCATTCGTCGCCGGTCAGGATCGGCACGGCCGCCAGCGCCGCCGACTTCACGCCCGGCGCGGAGCGCAGGCGCTCGAGCAGCTGCCGATAGAACTGCACCGCGCGCGTCGTCGTCGTAGCCGCTGAGCGCCGGCGACAGCTGGAACGTGACGAGGTTGTCGAGCGCGACGCCGGTGTCGGTCGTCTTCAGGTTCTGCAGGCTGCGGACGAACAGGCCGGCGCCGAACAGCAGCAGGAAGCTGAGCGCGACCTGCGCCGTCGACCAGCCCCTTGCGCAGGAACAGCGACCCGCCGGTGCCGGCAATCGATCCGACCGTGTCCTTCAGCGTCGTCCACGGATCCGGACGGCTGGCGCGCAGCGCCGGCAGCAGGCCGAAGACGATGCCGGTGGCGAACGTCAGGCCGAGCGTGAACGCGAGGATGCGCGCGTCGGGATGCGCGCGTGATCAGCAGCGGCTGGCCCTCGCGACGGCACGAGCGCGAGCAGCGCCGCGCGTCAGCACGACCGCGAGGCCGAGCCCGACGAGCGCCGCCGGCGAACGAGAGCACCAGGCTCTCGACCAGCAGCTGCCGCACCAGCCGGCCGCGCGACGCGCCGAGCGACAGGCGCACCGCGATCTCCTTCTGCCGCATGAAGCCGCGGGCGATCAGCAGGTTCGCGACGTTGGCGCAGGCGATCAGCAGCACGAGGCCGACCATGCACATCAGCACGATGAGCGCGCGTCGAGAAGTCGTTGCGGAGGCCCGAGTAGCCCATCGCCGCGCGTCTCGACGAGCAGCTGCCCCTTCATGAACTGCTCGCGCGAGTACGGCGACCAGTCCTTCGCCGCCGGCAGCGTCATCTCGTAGGCGCGGATCTGCGTGAACAGCCCCTGCAGCGGCGCCTTGCGCCGATTCGACGGTGTAGCCGGGCTTCAGCCGCGCGAACACCTGCACCCAGCGCGGCGCGGCGGTCGTCCATGTGCAGCCAGCCCCAGTCGGGCACCATCGACCGGCTTCATCAGGATCGGCACGCGGATCTGCGGCGACTGCGCCGGATCGAGGCCGGCGAATCCCTGCGCCGACACGCCGACGATCGTCATCGGATAGTCGTTGACGAGGATCTTCTTGCCGACGACGTCCGGATCGCGCGCGAACCGGCGTGACCCAGTAGTCGTAGCTGAGCACCACGACCGGGTGGCCCTGATAGACCTGATCGTCTTCCTGCGAGTTGAACACGCGGCCGAGCGCCGGCTTCACGCCGAGCATCGAGAAGTAGTTGCCCGAGACCATCTCGGCCTCGACGCGCTCGGTCTGGTTGTCGATGCTGACCGACGCGGCGACGAGCCGGCGGCACAGCACCTCGGCCAGCGGCTCGGCGCGCTTCTGGATAGTCCTGGTAGATCGGATAGGAGTGCATCCGCGAGCCCATGTTGCTGCCGTTGTGGCGGCCGCGCTGGTAGAGCATGACCAGCTCGTCCGGCGCCTTGACCGGCAGCTTGCGCAGCAGGATCTGGTCGATCAGCGTGAAGATCGCCGTATTGGCGCCGATGCCGAGCGCCAGCGACAGGATCGCCACGATGGAAAACAGGGGGCTGCGGCGGAGGCCGCGCAGGGCGAGGCGCAGATCACCCAGGACGGTATTCATGGTCTTGATTTGACGGTTCGAGGGGGGCGGTGGTTGCTTCGGGTTCTCGGGTTCTCGGGTTCTCGGGTTCTCGGGTTCGCTGGTTCCCGGGTTCCCGGGTTCCCGGGTTCGCGATGCGGTTCGGCCGGTTCTGGGCCGCTCGGCTCGTATGGCAGTTTGAGCTATAACAACTTTCGACCGCGATCGCGAAATCTCTGTACTTCTCACGACCGGGCGAGCAAAACATTAGGGACAAGCCGCTGGCATTCCTGGTGCAGCCTTGGAGCGCATGGCATCAGTCAAGCGGTTCGAGGATCTCGATTGTTACAAGCTTGCCGTCGAGATACGAAGGGAAGTAATCCGGCTCACGCGGCGCTCATCTGTCCGGCAGGATTCCAGGTTCACCACTCAGATTCGTGACTCCGCGCGCGGAGCGCCACGAAATATTGCTGAAGGCTACTCTCGTTTTAATCCGACTGAGATATTGCCGTTCCTGTCGTATGCACAGGCGTCGCTCGATGAAAGCAAGAACCACATGACCGATGGCCAGGAGAGCGGGTATTTCACAGCGGACGAGACACAGAAGGTCGTTGCGCTGATTCGTCGAACGCAGGCGGCAATCCACCGTTGGAGGCAGTACCTCGAGTCTCCCGCCGCGCGGAAATTCTACCAGCAGCAGAAAGCGCGCAGGAAGAATCTAGGAACCTAGGAACCTAGGAACCTCCGAACCCGAGAACCGAACCCGAGAACCGAACCCGAGAACCCGAACCCGAGAACCCGAGAACCTGAGAACCCGCGAACCCGCTCTACTCATACCGCAGCGCAACCATCGGGTCCACCCTCGAGGCTCGGCGCGCCGGGAGATAGCCGGCTACCGCTGAGACCAGCACCATCACCGCGACGGCAACCACTATGGTCCTCGGATCGGTCGGGGCCAGACCGAAGAGCAGCGTCGCAATCAACTGGCTGCCGGCGATCGCGATCGCCAGGCCGGCGACGACGCCAATGGCCACCAGCACCATCGATTCCCGCATCACCAGACGCAGGACATCCTCGCGCTGCGCGCCGAGGGCCATGCGAATCCCGATCTCGTTGGTCCGTCTCGACACGCTGTAAGACATCAGCCCGAACAGACCCACCGACGCGAGAAGCAGCGCGAGGGCACCAAACAGCGTGTAGGCCTGCGCGAAGACCTTCTCCTGCGCGAATCGCTTCTCGACCTGCTCGATCTGTGTCGAGACATCCATGATCGGGAGCGTCGAGTCGACCTGTCTGACCGCATCGCGGATTCCGGTCACGACGCTCGCTGACGGACCGAGGGTGCGAACTTCGAACACGCCGAAGCCGCGCGGGTTCTGCAGAAACGGCACGTACATCGTCGGCGGTGCCGCGTCCCGCACGCTCTCGTACTTCGCGTCTCTCAGCACGCCGACGACCTGGAGTTCGTTGCTGGCTTCCGGGTTCGAACCGAAGTGTTGACCGATCGGATTCTCGTTTGGAAAGTACTTGCGCACGGCCGCCTCGTTGATCACCACTACCTTCGGGGCGGTCTGGTTGTCCCGGTCGGTGAACGCGCGGCCGATCACGATCGGGATCCCCATCACGTCGAAGAAGTTCGGTGAGATGACGAGGCGATTGATGTCGTTGCTGTCGCCTTGAGCTCTTCCGGGCGGATAGACCCGGCCGCGGACGTAAATCCCGGTCGAGTTCACGCTGCCGGACAGAAGCGCCGGTTGTGACATCGCGACCCCACGAACGCCGGGAACCGCGCTGATGCGATCGGCCAGCTCGCGATGGAGTGTGAAGAGGCGCGCCTCGTCGTAGTGGTTCAACTGAGGATTCACGCGAAACAGCACCAGGTTCTGCGGGTCGAAGCCGACGTCCACGTGTCGCAGGTTGCTGAGCGTTCGCAGGAAGAGTCCGGCGCCGACCAGCAGAGCCAGAGAGATCGCCACCTGCACGATGAGCAGCGATTTTCCGAGTACGCTGCGCGAGCCCGCGACGCTGCGGCTCGTGTCCTTCAGCGCGGCGCTGACGTTCATCCCGGTCGCCCGAATTGCCGGGGCAATGCCGAAAACGATCCCGGTCGTTCCAGTGACGAGCAGCACGAACGCGAGAATGCGCCAGTCGAACGCCGTCATCTGTGGAGCAGAGCCCGGCAGCAGTTGTTTGCCCCAGTAGCCCACCAGCACGCCGAAGGCTCCGCCCATCGCCGCGAGGAGCAGGCTCTCGGTCAGCAGCTGCCGGATCAAGCGAGGACGTGTCGCGCCGAGCGACAAACGGACCGAAAGCTCCTTCTGCCGCGCGGTCGCGCGCGACAGCAGGAGATTGGCGACGTTCGCGCACACGATGAGCAGCACGAGCCCGACGACGACGCTCAGGATCGTCATCGATCGCAGGTCGCTGGTATTCACGTCGTAGATGCCGCGCTCGCCGGGCTCGACGAGCAACCGCGGGACCGCGGTTCGCAATTGGTTGCCCGACGCCGATCGTTCCTCCTCGGAGATCGATTTCAGATACGAATCGAAGCCGGCTCGGGCCGTGTGCTGAAAAACGCTCTCGAGATTCGCCTGGACCTGCGTTGCGGTCGTCCCCGGCTTGAGACGCCCCATTACCTGCAGCCACCAATACGTCGGTTGCGTCAGACGTGGGCGGCCCCGAGAAGCGAAGGTATAAGGGTTCAATTGCTCATCCAGCGCCAGGGGCACCGAAATATCTGGCGGCTCGGCGACCGGCTGCTGCACGCCCGTGAAGTCGGGCGAGATGACGCCGACAATGGTGACCGGGACGTTGTTGATTCGGACCACTTTTCCTACCGCGGCAGGATCGGTTCCGAACCGTGCGTGCCAGTACTTCGAGCTGATGACGGCCACTGGCGGCGCGGTGGGGCGGTCGTCGTCGGGAAGGATGGTCCGCCCGATGCGGGCGGTCACGCCAAGCATCCGGTAGTAGTTGCCCGTCGAGATGAAGGCGTTGGCGATCTCGGCGGACCCATCGACCACCACGTTGACGCGCCCGAAGGGTGCACAAGCCAACAGGTCGGACATGGTTCTGTTGTCGGCGACGAACTGCCGGAACATGGGATACGAGAACGTCGATCGCATATTCTGTCCGGCATCGCGTTTCATGAACCCGTAGTCGCTCGAATCGGTGACCATGTCGTTCCGGCCCATATAGCGGAACCGCACCAGGGTGTCGGGATCCTTCACGGGAATCTTCGTCAGCAGCAACCCGTTGATGGCGCTGAAGAGTGCCGTGTTGGCGCCGATCCCGAGCGCCAACGACACGATCACTACCGCGGTCCATCCTCTCGCGCGCAACAGCACTCGCACCGCATGACGCAGATCCTTCAGCATCGACCGGCCTCCGTCAGCCGCCGATCTTACCGCGAACTTGCGTTCGACCGTCGCGCTCCGGCATGGTTACTGGAGCCGTGAAAGGAAACCGTTGTGGAAAATCTGCGACTTGACCTCAGGTTTGCGCTTCGACCACTCGTCAAGCAGCGCGGGCGCCGAACTCGTCCCCGGCGCCCGGGTCAGCGACGGCTTCTTCCGAACGCTTCGAGTTCATCCGGCAGAGGCCTTCCGCAGGGAGGCCTAGTGGTCCAATCGGGAAATCCCTCGTAGCAAGCGAACAGGTGACGGCTTACAACCGTCTAACTACAGGTCCTATGAAACTCGTACCGGTGCGCCTCGGTCGTATTCTGCGCCGGCTCGCGCGTGCGCCGCTGTTCACCTTCGTCTCGGTGCTTACGCTCGCGCTCGGCATCGGCGCCAACACGGCGATCTTCAGCGTCATCCAGGGTGTGCTGCTCAAGCCGCTGCCCTTCGATCACCCCGACGAGCTCGTGGGTGTCTGGCATTCGGCACCCGGACTAGGCGTTCCGCTGTTGAACCAGGCTCCGGCCTTCTATCTCACGTATCGTGAAGAAGGACGGACGTTCGAAGATAGCGGGCTCTGGGATACCTATACCGTATCGGTGACCGGCATCGGCGAACCTGAACGCGTCGACGTGCTGGCGGTCACCGACGGCACGCTCCCGGTGCTCCGGATTCAACCGGTACTCGGCCGTCGGTTCACCGCTGACGACGATTCGCCGAAGACGCCCGAGCGGGCGATGCTCGCGTATTCGTACTGGGTACGCAAGTTCGGGAGCGATCCGTCGGTCATCGGTCGGCAGATTACCGTCGATGGCACGCCGCGCGAAATCATCGGGGTTCTTCCCGCCAGCTTCAAGTTTCTGAACGCCAATCCGCAGCTCGTCCTGCCATTCCGTATCAATCGTGCCGAGGTGTTCGTCGGCAACTTCAGCTACGAGGGAGTCGCCCGGCTCAAACCGGGAGTCACGATTGCGCAGGCGAACGCAGACGTCGCGCGGATGATTCCGCTCGTGGCGCAGCGTTTCCCACTGCCACCGGGATTCACCAAGCAGATGTTCGAGGAGGTGCGCCTCGGGCCGAACGTGCGTCCACTCGCGAAGGACGTGATTGGAGACGTTGGCCGGGTGCTGTGGATTCTGCTCGGCACGGTCGGCATTGTCCTGCTGATCGCCTGTGCCAATGTGGCCAATCTGTTCCTCGTGCGCGCCGAGGGGCGCCAGCAGGAACTGGCCATTCACGCAGCGCTCGGCGCGGGATCGCGACGGATTGCGTGGGAGCTGCTGTCGGAAAGCCTCGTGCTCGCGGTGATCGGTGGCGTTGTCGGGCTCCTGCTGGCCTACGCGGGCGTCCGGGGACTCGTCGCAATGGCGCCCCAGGGCCTGCCCCGGGTCCAGGACATCGGGTTCGATCCGGTCGTGTTGCTCTTCACGCTGGCGATCTCGCTCGCCTCGGGCGCGCTCTTCGCGATCATTCCGGTGATCAAATTCGCGACGCCGCGCCTCGCCTCGGCGCTCAACCAGGGTGGGCGTCTGGGCACCGCCAGCCGGCAGCGTCATCGCGCGCGGAATGCGCTGGTGGTTGCGGAGATTGCGCTGGCAGTCGTTCTGCTCGTCGCCTCCGGCCTGATGATCCGCACCTTTCAGGCGATGCGGCGGGTCAGTCCGGGATTTACGAACCCGTCGCAAGTGCTCACCTTCCGCGTGTCGATCCCTGAGTCGCTCATCAAGGATCCCGAGCAGACGGCGCGTACTCATGAAGCCATCCAGCGCCGTCTCGAACAGATCCCCGGCGTCACGTCCGTTGGCCTCACCTCGTCGGTCGCGATGGACGGGAGCGGCGAGCACGATCCGATCTTCATCGAGGACTTCCCCGGACCCGGCGGCCGTATCCCACCGCTTCGCAAATACAAGATGATCGAAGGCAGCTACTTCACGACGATGGGGAATCCGATCGTCGCGGGACGGCCGCTCACGTGGAGCGACAGCTACAATCAGGTGCCGGTGGTTGTCGTCAGCGAGAATTTTGCACGCCAGTACTGGAAGGAGCCGGCGGCGGCGCTCAACCGGCGGATCAGGAACAGCCCCGACAATCCGTGGCGGACGATCGTCGGCGTCGTGGGGGACGAGCGGGACGAGGGGCTGGCGAAGCCGGCTCCGGAGATCGTGTATTGGCCGATCGTGATGAAGCAGTTCTGGACCAATCCGGTCAACGTGCAGCGCAGCCTGACCTATGTGCTCAGAACGGAACGGGTCAAATCGCCGACGCTGCTCAAGGAAATCCAGCAGGCGGTCTGGTCGATCAACGGCAGCCTGCCGGTCGCGAACGTGCGGACGCTCTCCGACGTCATGTCGGCGTCGATGGCGCAGACCTCCTTCGCGCTCGTCATGCTGGCCATCGCCGCCGCGGTCGCGTTGATGCTGGGCGTGGTCGGCATCTACGGCGTCATTGCCTACGTGGCGTCACAACGCACGAAAGAGATCGGAATCCGAATCGCACTTGGCGCAGTCTCGCGCGACGTCACCGGGTTGTTCCTGCGCCAGGGGCTGCTCCTGGCCGGCATGGGCATCGCGATCGGCATGGTGGTAGCCCTAGCCGCGACGCGGGTGATGACGGTCCTGCTCTATGGCGTCGGCGCGCTCGACCCCGTGACGTATGTTGCGGTGGCGCTCGGTTTGGGTCTGACGGCGATGCTGGCGTCGTACCTGCCAGCCGCCCGCGCCGCGCACGTGGATCCCGCAGAGGCGCTGCGACGCGAAGTCTAAGAATTGGTGATTTGGTGATTCAGTAATTTCGTGATGTTGATTTGGGGATTGAGGTGAATTCACATCACTAAATCAATCACCAAATCACTGAATCACAACATCACGAAATCTTTGCAAGGTACTTGAGGCTTTGCGGAATGTGTCCCCAGGGATCGGTGCTTTCGTCTTCGATGTAGTACAGCTTGGTCGCCGAATCCTTCGCGGCCTTCAGCACCGCCGGTATATCGACCTGGCCGCTGCCGACCGGGACGTCGTGGTCGGCCGGCGCGGTGGCCGTCCCCACCTTCACCTCGACACCCTTCTTCAGATCCTTCAGGTGCAGGCTCACGACCCGCGTCTTGTAGCGCTCGATGAGCTTCGCCGGATCCGCTCCGCCATCGAATGCATGAAACACGTCAACCTGGAACCCGACGCGTTCGGGATCGGTATTAGCCGCCAGCGTGTCGAACAACGTGCCCTCGGTTGAGGGGACGAAGTCGTAGCCGTGACAGTGATAGCCGAAGCGCAGGCCTGCATCGGCGGCGGCCTTGCCAAAGGAGTTGAATGCGTCTGCGGCCTTGAGTGCGTCGTCGCGAGTGAACGCCTTGCCGTGGGGAATCCAGGGACAGATCACCCAGGTTGCGCCGACCGCATTCACTTCGGCGAAGGCGCCTTTCAGGTCGTCGCGCAGCCGTTCGAATCCCATGTGCGCGGATTGACAGCGAAGTCCTGCCGCATCGAGCGCGGAACGCATTTCCTCGGTGGTGTGCTTCCAGAGGCCCGCGCCTTCGACCTCGCGAAGGCCGAGCGCCTGCACTTTCTTGAGCGTGCCCTGCAGATCCTTGGGCAGATACTCGCGCAGACTCCAGAGCTGAAGACCCAGAGGCCCGTTCAGCGAGCTGTGGATTTCCTCCTGCGGGGCGGCCCAGGCCGGAGCGGCGGTGGCGCCGATACCAACGGCAATTGTGGCCAGGAACTCTCGGCGAGACTGCATCGATCTACCTCTTGTCAACTCGATCGGCAAGACAATCGCTTACGTCGACACGTCGACGCCAACGAACTCCGCCAGATAGGTGTTGCCCTTGTACTCCATGTCCTTGTGAATGCCGATCTCGGAGGTGTAGTACGCGTGCGCGACGCGGGATTTCAGCTCCGCGAAAAAGAGCTCCTCCGGCTTGTTCGGCGCCCGCTCGTTCTGCGCCATGCGCGTGAGGAGCGCGACGCGCTGGTCCGGCGAGGACTGCAGGAACGAGTTGCCGCTGCTCTCCTGCGACAGTTGCTCGACCAGCTTCAGTCCGTCGCGCCAGGTCGTCTTGTCCTTCTCTTCAAAGGCTT
Organism: uncultured Acidobacteriota bacterium; assembly: GCA_963755695.1. GTDB lineage: Bacteria > Acidobacteriota > Vicinamibacteria > Vicinamibacterales > 2-12-FULL-66-21 > QHWT01. The sequence goes on from CAVWLB010000001.1 coordinate 997,109, forward strand.
CCGCCAGCCGGGAATCGATGTAGGCGGCGACCTTCGCGGCGCGCGCGCCGGGCGAGTGCTCATCGGTCGGGATGATCATCTCGCTCAGTTCGTCGACCAGCGCGAATTCATCGGCGGTAAAGAACGCAGGACTGGCGACGCCCTGCGCGGCGAGCCGTTCAGCGACACCGAGCGAAGCGGCCACCGTCGCCGCCGCTCCGAGCTTGATGACATCGCGTCGGGTCAAATCATCCATTACAGGTTTCCCTTCTGGAACTCGGATGCCAGATACTCGCACGACCGCCAGGCCAGCGCCATGATCGTCCACGTCGGGTTCTGACATGACGCGCTGACGTGGCTGCTGCCGTCGACGACGAACAGATTCTTGACGTCGTGCGACTGCTGGAACTGATTCAGGACCGAGCTCTTCTTGTCGCCCCCCATCCGCGCCGTGCCGAGCTCGTGGATCGACCATCCTTCGGTGAGCAGTTTCTTGTCGACGCTGACAATCTCGAAGCCGGCGAGCTCGAACATCTCCTGCGCGGCCGCGGCCATGTCCTCGCACATCTTCTTTTCGTTGTCGCCGAACTTGTAATTGAAACGCAGAACCGGGATCCCCCACTTGTCCTTCCGTGCGGGATCCAGATCGACCTGATTCTCGTATCGCGACAGGACCTCGCCGAAGGCGCCCATACTGATGTACGCCCCCGCGTAGTCACGCACCGTCTTCTTGTACGCCGCGCCAAAACCCGGCGTCTCGAGCGCGTTTCCGGGAAACATCTGCGTTCCCGCCCCTCCCTCGAATCCGTAGCCGCGAATGAAATTCGGGTTCTTGTCGGAAAGATTGCGGAACCGGGGCAGGTAGAACCCCCCGGGGCGCCCGTCGTCGAGCGTCCTCGGCGCGCCGATGCGATCCTTCACCAACCCGGTAATGCCGGGTCCCATCACGTGCTCGCAGAAATTGTGCCCGACGTGGCCGCTCGAGTTGCCGATCCCGTTCGGATGCGCGCTGGACTTCGACAACAGCATGAGGCGGGTGGACTCGAGCGTCGAGGCGGCCAGCACCACGACCTTGGCCTGTGCCTCATACGACCGGTTGGTTTCGGTGTCGATGAACGATACCCCCCGGGCCTTTCCAGAGTCGTTGTCGACCAGGATCTCACGCACGGTGGCGTTGGTGCGGATCGTCAGGTTCCCGGTGTCCATCGCCGGATAGATCAAGCCGGTCGGCGAATCGAACGCCGCGTGAATGTCGCACCCGCCGGCGCGCCGGCTGCACGCGCCGCGGCCGAAACAGCGGCTCCGATATTTGTTGTGCTTCAGGCCGTCGGTCGTGACCCCGGCGCGATACGGCGTCAACACGCGATTCATCTTCTTCAGCGAATTGCGCATCGACAGTTCCGCGCTGGTCAGCCTGGTCGGACGCTGGAAGATGCTGTCGGGCAGATACGGCAGGTTTTCCTTGACGCCCGAGATGCCCAGGTACTCATCGACCTTGTCGTAATAAGGCGCGATGTCCTTGTAGGAAATCGGCCAGTCCTCGCCATATCCATCGTGGCTCTTCGCCTTGAAGTCGTAGTCGGAGAGCCGCAACGCCAAACGTCCCCAGATGTTGGTCTTGCCGCCAAGGCACCTGGCGCGGACCCACGCGTAGTTCGTGCCAGTGTAAGGATTCTCTTTTTCGTCGACGACGATGTTCTTCGAGTAGTCGGAGCCGCCCCATCCCTGGACGTAGGAATGGACGTGAGGGTACTTGGAGTCGGCAGCGTAGGGAGGCTGACGAACGGTGTACTCGTTGAGCGACAGCGCATGCCTGTCGGGCGGCATGTCGCCTCGTCTCGGGTGTTCGTACGGCCACTCGGTGGACTTGAGCTCCTTGCTGGTGTCGATCTTCTTACCCGCCTCGAGCAGCAGTACCTTCATGCCCTGCGAGGTCAGAACGTGCGCAGCCATTCCGCCGGCCGCCCCCGATCCGATCACGATCGCATCGTAGGTGCGCTTCAGGTCGACTTCGGGTTGGGCGTTCCCCTGGAGGAGTCGGATGAAGTTCATAACGGCTGATTATGACCCCCGGTAACTGGCGGACGCAACGCCGCGGCGAGTATTTGTCCCGCTCGAGCGTCCTGCTCCGGAGGCTTTTGACCTCCGGTCCGCCCGCCGCAGGCGGGCGTGGCGAATGCTTCGAGCTGCAGCCTCCATGGCGCCCTTGCGCCCTCTTGCATTTCTTTTGCGTGAGTTCGTCTTCTCCGCACGGCGCCGAGAATCTCAACCAGTTCCAATAGCTGCTGCGTTCCCGCCTCCGCCGCCGCGCTCCGCGCGGCCAGGCGGTCATGGCTCAAGCTGGCTCAAGGCCCTGAGCCCTGAGTCATGAGCCGTTGTTTATCGATCAGCTTTTCGGCTTGAACAGTTGATCGAGGAACAGATACCGATCGCGGTGTTGCTCCGGCTCGGCGCGTGTCTCGACGTCGATGTGTATGACCGTGACGGCATCGCCGCGATTTGCGGGAGTCCAGGGCGGTACGCCTGGGCCGTTCGGGTCTCCCGTCTTCACGAAGTTCGCGAAGTAGGTCTGGAAGGTTTCCGACACTTTGTAGTCGTCGGGCGTCCACGCATATACCTTGTTGGTGGCCAGGTTGCCCATCGCGTATTCGATGTCCGCGGAGTGTGCCGCTCCGCGCGCGGGCGGCGGCTGGCTCGAGGAGGCGGGGCTGCTCCCGTCCGTCGGCGCATTCATGGCCGGACGCGGTCGGGAATAGAAGTACCGGTAAACCGGCTTCTCGCCGGTCTTGCCGTGCAGGTCGGCCCACTTCCACGTGCTGTACGCGATGAACCGATCGCTGGCGAGACTGGTGCCTGACGCGATCACCTCCTCAGCGGTTCCACCCGGATAGAGCTTCAGCACTTCGTCGGCGCGTTCGTCGTACAGCTTCTTGATCGCCTGAGCGTAATTTTCCGGAGTTGGTTCGGCCGTCGCCAGGATGCTGCGATAGCTGTTCTCTTCCGAGTTCCATCCAACGAGCAGCGGCACGTGGGCCTGTTCACCGGCCGCGAAGATGTCGGCGGGACGCTTCGGCAGGAAGTAGCCATCGATTGTGGTGGGGAAGCGCGGCGTACCCGGTTTGGCCGTGGCCTCGAGCACTTGTTCCGCGGGCAGCGCGCGCAGCGCGGAAAGCGACGAGGCGCCGAGCGTGGATCCAAACTTCACCCCCGTCTGTTCTGCTTCCTCCAGAGGCACTGGACCGAGCGTCGGGTTGATCAGCGCGCCGCTCTCGCCGATCGCGCCGGCGATCAGCTTCTTCGACAGGGGAGAGGCCATCTGTGCGCTCACCGACGCGGAGCCTGCCGATTCTCCGGCGATGGTGACCTTGTTTGGATCGCCGCCGAACGCGGCGATGTTCTTGTGCACCCACTGCAGCGCCGCGGCCTGGTCCAGCAGTCCCTGGTTGCCGGACGCGTGATTCGGCGATTCTTTCGTCAGCTCGGGATGTGCGAAGAACCCGAATACGCCGAGCCGGTAGTTCACCGTCAGCGCCACGATGCCCTTGCGCGCCATCGACTCCCCGTCGTACCGCGGCTCCGAGCCGTCGCCCGCGACAAACCCGCCGCCATAGAAGTACACGAGGACCGGCCGTCGTTCGCTCTCTGAGGCCGCCGGCGTCCACACGTTCAGGTAGAGGCAGTCCTCGCTCACCCCGCTCGATCGGAACACCATGTCGTTGAATATGCGCCGCTGCATGCACTGCGCAGCGAACCTGGCTGCCGGGCGGACGTCCGTCCAGTCCTTGATCGGCTGCGGCGCCTTCCAGCGCAGCTCGCCGATCGGCGGCGCAGCAAACGGAATGCCCCTGAACACGTGAATCCCGCTTGGCTCGGTCGTGCCTTCGACGACGCCATTAGCGGTCTTCACTTTGTCGGCACCGAGAACTGGCAGAGCTGAGGCGAGGAGAACAGCGGCGGCAAGCAGACTTCTTCGGAGCATCGGTTTCATGTCGCATCCCCTGAACGTGAGGCCCTGAATCCTACCTTGTCCGAAGCTCTCGTGTCGCGTACGTTGTTGCCAATGGAAGCGACTGCCCAGGGAAGGGGACGCGCCGGCCGGGTCACGCGAAACCTGAGGCTCGGGATGGAGCTCGCCTGGTCGGCCTCACCTCGATCGCTGATGCGTTACACGCTGCTCGGTATGCTCAGCGCCGCGATGCCGCCGCTCAGCGTGTATCTCGGGGCGGCCCTCGTCAACCGCATTGCCGAGGCGCGTCTGCACGCGCTTCAGATCCGCGACATCCTCCCGATCGTGTTCGGCCTGTGGCTCGTGACCTCGGTGCAGCGGGCGATCGGCGCGTACATGGGTTACGGCCGCAACCTGTTCGTTCGCCGCGTGCAGTTGGAGGCGGAACGCCGGCTGCTCGAGCAGGCAGCGAAGGTCGACATCGGTCACTTCGACAACTCCAACTGGTACGATCGTCTCGCGCGTGCAAAGCGCGACGTCTCGTGGAGGCCTGGCGATCTCACGTGGTCGGTGCTCGGCCTGTCCGGAAGCATCGTGACCATCGTGCTGATGGCGACGCTGCTGGCCAGCCTGCACTACGTGCTCGTCGTCCTTGCTCTGCTGGCGGCGGTGCTGTCGCTGGCGATCGAGCGTCGGGTGACGGCGCGGTTGTACGAGTTCTTCTACAAGGAGACGCCGGAAGAACGGGAGCGCGAGTACGTGGGCGATCTCCTCGCTCAGCCGCGCACGACCAAGGAGATTCGTGCCTACGTGCTGGCCGATTACCTGCTCGGCCGGCATCGCCGGCTGTCCGAGGATCTGTTCCGCCAACGCGAGGAGATGTATCGGTCGGCGACCCGGGTCTCGCTGCTCACCGGACTGGTGAGCGGCACCACCCTCGCGCTCGCCTACCTCTTCGTTGCGGTGCAAGGTGTTGCCGGGTCGATCAACCCGGGCGGGATCGTCCTGGTCATTGGCGCATTTACCTCGGTCGCCGCCACACTCGGCAACATTTCAAGTACCTTCGTGGCGGTCGACCAGCACACCACCTTTCTCGACGATTACTTTTCGTTCCTCGCCATCGAGCCGCTGGTGCCGGTTCCCGCCACGCCGCATCCTGCGCTCAATTGGCACATCGACGACATCGAGTTCGATCGCGTCACGTTCAGCTATCCTGGCGGGACTGAACCGGCGGTCGAGGATCTGAGCCTGCACATCCGCAACGGTGAGCTGATCGCTCTCGTCGGCGAGAACGGGGCAGGGAAGAGCACGCTGGTCAAGCTGCTCTTGCGGTTCTACGATGCCGATCGCGGTTCGGTGCGGGTCGGCGGGGTGGACGTCAAGGACCTCCATCCTGAAACCCTGCGCGATCGAATCGGCGTGCTGTTCCAGGACTACGCGAGCTACGAGTTGTCGGTCCGCGAGAACGTCGTCATGGGACGCCCTGGCGGCAAGATCGACGATGAGCGGGTGATGGAAGCGCTGCACGATGCACGCAGCGAGTGGCTGCTGAAAAAGATGCCGAAGGGACTCGATTCGAAGGTTGGCCGGCTCTTCGAAGGCGGCCATGATTTGTCGGGCGGCGAGTGGCAGCGGCTGGCGCTCGCCCGGATCATGTATCGCGATGCGGATATCTGGATTCTCGATGAGCCGACTTCGTCACTCGATCCTGAAGCGGAGGCGGGCATCTTCGCCGAATTGAAGGACAACCTGCGCGGCCGGATCGGAATCGTCATCTCGCACCGGTTCTCGACCGTCCGCATCGCCGATCGCATTGCCGTTGTCGCCGACGGCCGCATCGTCGAACTGGGGACGCACGACGAGCTGCTGCTGGCCGGCAGGCGCTACGCGCAGCTGTTCGAGCTGCAGGCGGCAGGCTACCGGTGACGCCCAGGCACACCAGGCCGACGGCCTTCGTTCTTTTGCCAGCGACCGCGGCGGCCAACGGTTACGGGTATTCTGTCGACGTCGAGGGATGAAGATGGAACTGTTCCGGGGTCTCGTCGAACGCAACGAATGGAAGTTCTTTGCCGTTCTGCCGCGAGCCGACCGTTCGCTGGCCTGGGCGTGGTGGACGATTCTCGTCATCCGCGGCATCCTGCCCGCCGTGTTCGCCGTCGCCATGGGCGTACTCGTCGAGCGCGTGCAGCGCGGCGAGAGTCTCGCGTTTGCCCTGACCATCGTTGGCGTCATCTTCGTGCTGCTCCAGGTCCTCGGGCCGATTCACCAGTCGATCAGCGCGAACCTGGGCGATCGAACAGCCGCGTGGCTCTACGACCGGCTGACGGAGGCGTGCGTGCGGCCGTCCGGCATCGGCCATCTCGAGGATCCTGCGCTCGCCAACGACCTGACCGTCGCGCGCGACTTCGATCTCGGAATGACTGGACCGCCGCTGTCGATCTCGATGGACTTCATTGCAAGCGGGCTGGTCGAGATGATCGCCGGTCTCGCGTGCGCGTTCGTGCTCGCGGCGTACGCCTGGTGGGCGGCGGTGGTTCTCGTCGGCGCCTGGCTCGCGACCCACTGGCTGCTCCGCGAGAGCGGCGTGTGGCGCGATCGCAACACCGAGGAGGTTCGCGCCGCGCAGCGTGACGCCGACTACGCCTATCGGCTCGCCGTCGATCCGCCGGCGAGCAAGGAGTTGCGACTGTTCGGCCTGGCCGGCTGGACCATCGAGCGGTTCGTCGTGCGCCGCACGCGTTTGCACGAGCTGCAGTATGCGGCGACCAGGTTGCGGGAGCGGCCGGTGGTGTGGAGCCTGCTGCTGGTGACCGCGGCAAACGTGCTGGTTTTCTGGTCACTGGCCGGCGCCGCGTTGAACGGCGGCATCGGTCTCGGTGCAGTCGTGATCTACGCTCAGAGCGCCGTCGGCATTTCAATGATCGCGTTCGGGGGATTGAACTGGGCCCTCGACGGATCCGCCGCGCCGGTGGCGGCGGTGTTGCGCCTCGAGCCGGCCATGCGGACTTCAGGCTGGCTGGCCCCCGGGCCGCGCCGGGCAAACGGGCCGGCAGACGAGATCCGGTTTCGCGATCTGACGTTTGCCTATCCGCACGGCACGCCCGTCCTCGAGCACTTCGATCTCACGATTCCGGCCGGATCGTCGCTCGCGATCGTCGGTCAGAACGGCGCCGGGAAGACGACGCTCGCCAAGTTGCTGTGCCGCTTTTACGACCCGCAGTCGGGCGGCATCGAAGTGGACGGGGTCGACCTGCGCGAGATGGATCTCCTCTCGTGGCGCTCGCGAATCACCGCGGTGTTCCAGGATTTCATGCGTCTGGAATTGTCGCTGCGCGACAATGTCGCGCCGGCCGGGGCGCCCGACGAGGTCGTTCGCGCCGCGCTCGAGTCCGCGGGAGGTGCAAGCCTGGCGAGTCTGGACACGGTCCTCGCGCGTGGATATGAGGGCGGCACCGACCTCTCGGGCGGACAATGGCAGCGCGTCGCGCTCGCGCGCGCTCTGTGCGCGGTGACGCTCGGCGCCGGCGTGGTGCTGCTCGACGAACCCACCGCTCAACTGGACGTGCGCGGCGAAGCGGAGATTTTCGACCGCATCCTTGCCGCAACCCGGCAGTGCACCACCATCCTCATCTCGCATCGCTTTTCAACGGTGCGTCACGCCGACAGGATCTGCGTCTTGGAACAGGGCCGGGTCATCGAGCTCGGGACGCACGAGGAGCTCATGGCGCAGGGGGGACGCTACCGCACGATGTTCGACCTGCAGGCACAGCGGTTCACCGGCGGAGAGCAGGAAGAGGGAACGACGTATGACGTCCTCGCCTGACGGCGCGATCGCTCCGCTGCCGCCGGCACTCTCGTCGATGTGGCGGCTGTGCAAGCTCGGATACCGCCAGGAACCACGGCTGATGGTCGCGGCGTTCGTATTGTCACAGCTGGCCGCGCTGCCCGACGCGCTGCTCGCGCTCTGGCTGATGTTGCTCGGCAACGGTCTTCTCCAGCACCGGCCGGCGATGCTACGCGCGGCAGCCATTGGCCTGGGCGTCTCAGCGATGCTGACGTGGTTTCTCCGAACCGCTGGGACCCGAGTGCAGCGCCGCTTCCGCGACAAGGTGACGATTGCGCTCGAATCGCACGTCGCCCGGCTGCAGGCGTCGGTCGCGACCATCGCCCACCAGGAGCGTCCCGAAGTGCTCGATCGCCTGGCGATGCTTCGGAATCAGGTCTTCGTGCTCGACCACATGTACATGTCGGTCTTTTCCACGCTTGGCTGGATCCTGCGGCTCGTCGTCACGATTGCGTTGCTCGCGTCGATTCACCCCGCGTTGATGCTGCTCATCGTCTTTGCGCTGCCTACCGTGTTCACCTCGTCGTGGCGTCCGGCAGTCGAGCGTGCGGCGCAGGAGAGCGGTGCCCAGCCCAGTCGCCTCGCGCGTCACCTGTTCACGATCGCCACGACAGCGGCGCCGGGGAAGGACGTGCGGGTGACCGGGATTGGCAATCGGCTCATCGACGATCGCCGCCGATCGTGGGAGCAATGGTATGCGCTCGTGTCGACGGCACGAATCGGATCCGCTATCTGGTACACCCTCGCCTGGACGGTATTCGGCCTCGCCTTCGTGGGCGCCATCGTGTTCGTGTCAGCCGGCATCCGCGCGACTCCAGGCAGCGTGTTGCTCGTGCTCGCGGCCGGCTCGCGGCTGTCGATGTACATCAGCGCGACGGTTGGCGAAGTCGGTTTCCTTCGCGGGTTCTGGATGGATGGTTCTCGGCGTCTGGCGTGGCTCGAGGACTATGCGGCGTCGTTCGTGGCCTCCGCCGATCTGCCGGTGCCCACGCGTCTGACGGAAGGCATTCGTCTGGACCACGTCTCCTTTGCCTATCCTGGCACCTCGCGCGTGGTGCTCGACGACCTTTCGTTGCTGCTGCCTGCAGGTGCCGTCGTCGCCATCGTGGGGGAAAACGGTGCAGGGAAGACGACGCTGGTCAAGCTGCTCGCAAAGATGTACGAACCCACGTCCGGTCGCATTCTCGTGGACGACACGCCGCTTGCACGGATGCCAGCGGACCAGTGGCGCGAACGTCTCGCCGGCGCGTTTCAGGATTTCTTCCGGTTCGAGTTTCGTGCGCACCAGACCGTCGGTCTCGGTGATGTGCCGCGGCTGGCCGATCGCGCCGCGGTCGTGACTGCCGTCACCCGGGCAGGTGCGAACGACGTCATCGATCGTCTGCCGTCCGGGTTCGACACCCAGCTCGGTCCGACCTGGCCCGAAGGGGTCGACGTGTCGTTTGGACAATGGCAGAAGCTGGCGCTCGGCCGCGGCTTCATGCGCGATCAACCGCTGTTACTGGTGCTCGACGAGCCGACCGCGGCGCTCGACGCGGAAACGGAGCATGCGCTGTTCGAACGGTATGCTGCCGCTGTTCGAGGGCCCGATGCCTCCGGACGCATCACGATCCTGGTGTCGCATCGCTTCTCGACAGTACGCATGGCCGACCTGATCGTCGTTCTGGACGGCACGCGCCTGGTCGAAGTCGGCACACACGACGAGCTCATCGCTAGGGGCGGTCAATACGCGGAGCTCTTCGGCATCCAGGCCGCCGCCTACCGTTGACGACTCCGCTCGCCTCTACCTCGAGTATTCAGCTTGAAGAGAATGGAAGCGTCTGATGCGCCTGCTGGATGAACACCGGGGCTTCACGTTCAATAGGAGATAGTGTGTCGTTTCCCGACTGGATCGAGCCGATGGCCGCGACGCTGACGCAGGACCGCTTCACCGGCCCCGAGTGGATCTTCGAACGGAAGTTCGATGGGATTCGCATGATCGCCTACAAGAGCGATCGCGACGTGCGGCTGCTCTCACGCAACCGCCTGCCCCAGCACTCGCCGGCGATCGCGGAGGCGATTGCCAACCTGCCGGTGCACGACCTCGTGCTCGACGGTGAAGTCACCTGGCCGGGATCGCGGGTTGCGTACCACGTGTTCGACATCATGTGGTTCGATGAGCGCGACGTGACCAGGCTTCCGCTCGAGGAACGCCGCGCGCTGCTCGACCGACTGCCGTTGCGACCGCCGCTTCATCGGGTGGCGATGCTCGATGACGAGCAGCCGTGGGAGCGTGCCCGGCGTGAAGGGTGGGAGGGAGTCATCGCGAAGCGCCGAGGCTCGGTGTACGAGCACCGGCGGTCGCCGCACTGGCTCAAGATGAAGTGCGAAGAGTCGCAGGAGCTCGTCGTCGGCGGCTTCACCGACCCGCAAGGAGGGCGAGTCGGACTGGGCGCCCTGCTCGTTGGTCACTTCGAAGGGGACCACCTTGTGTTCGCTGGGAAGATCGGCACCGGCTTCGATACGAAGCTGTTGCTGGAGCTTCGCGCGCGGCTCGACGCGATCGAGATTCCGAGTCCGCCGTTTACCAAAGGCACAGGCCTTCCGCGGTTGCGCGCGCATTGGGTCCGTCCCGAGATTGTCGTGCAGGTCGGGTTCATCGAGTGGACGGTCCACGGCAAGCTGCGCCACCCGCGGCTGCTCGGTGTTCGGACGGACAAGTCACCGCGGGATGCGGTCAGGGAAACGACGTGATTACGCATCCCGAGAAGGTGCTGTTTCCGCAGGATGGCATCACGAAAGGGGAGCTCGCGGCCTACTACGAGATGATCGCCCCGGTCATGGTGCCGCACATGCGGGGCCGTCCCGTTTCGATGGAACGTTATCCGTCCGGTATCGGGAAGAAGGGGTTCTTTCACAAGGACGTCTCGAAGGGATTTCCCGCGTGGCTGGAGCGAGTCGAGGTGCCGAAGAAGGACGGCACGGTCCACCATCCACTCGTCACCGACACGCGGTCACTGCTCTGGCTGGCGAACCAGAACTGCATCACGCCGCACGTCTGGACGTCACGTGCGCCGGATCTCATGCACCCGGATATCTGTGTCTTCGATCTCGATCCGTCCAAAGACGACGACTACGACACGGTTCGCGCCGCCGCAATCGGCTTGCGCGATCTGCTCGCGGAGCTTGGCCTGCCAAGCTGGGTGAAGACGACCGGCTCGAAGGGATTTCACATCGTCGTTCCGCTCGACGGGAAGACGCCGATGGGCGAGGCGGCGAGATTCGCGAACGCCGTCGGCACGCTGCTGGTCAGGCGTGATCCGGCGCACCTGACGCAGGAGTTCCACAAGGTCGACCGCGGCGGCCGCATTCTCGTCGACACGGGACGTAACGGCTACAGCGCCACCTTCGCCGCGGCATACGCCGTCCGCGCGAAGCGGGGTGCGCCGGTGTCGGCGCCATGCACCTGGGAGGAGATCGAGCGGGGCACGGTGAATCCGCGCACGTTCACCTTGCGCAACATGGCGGCCCGCATGGAAGACGTGGGCGATGTCTGGTCCGGCATGCTCCGTCGCAAGCGGTCATTGACCCGAGCGATTGAGAAATTGCGCCGGAAACAGGCCGCGTCATAGCCGACCTCAATCTCGCCGCCGGGTCATCGGCCATATATAATCCACTTGTACAACTAAATGGTACCGGAGGCTCTCATGAGAAGGGGTCTCGGCCTGTGCCTGGCGGGTGTGATGTGTCTCTCGGTGGTCGGGTGTGGATCAAGTGTGGAGGCGGGACGGACGACCGCCAGTACGCACTCCGCGACATTTCAGAATGGCGAGGTGCGCCTCGCCTACACGCTCGACCTCCCGCCAGGGGCCGGCCCGTTTCCGGCCATCGTCGCCGGCCACGGCTCCGGCCGGACGCGGCGCCAGGATCTGGCGAGATTCGCCGCAGAATGGACGCGCATGGGATTCGCCGTGCTGCGTTTCGACAAGCGCGGTGTGGGGGAGTCGACCGGGACGTATGTGTTCGTCGGGACCGGCGACAGCCCGCGGGTCTTTCCGGAACTGGCGAGCGACATCGTCGCCGCCGCGCGATTTCTACGAACCCGGCGCGAGATCGATCCACGTCGAGTTGGGCTTGCGGGGTGGAGTCAGGCGGGCTGGATACTACCGCACGCCGCGCGATCGTTGGGCGACGCCGCGTTTCTCGTGCTCTTCTCCGCTCCGGTCTGCAGCGTCGGACAGGAGATGTACTACAGCGATCTCGCCGAGAACACGACGCGTCCGCTGCCGGAGGTCGACGCGCTGATGCCGGGGTTCCACGGCCCCGCCGGTTACGATCCATTGCCGACGCTACGCGAGTTGCATACTCCCGCGTTATGGCTTCTGGGCCTGGGAGATCGCAGCATCCCAATCGAGACGACGCTGACCAATTTGAAGGCGCTCACCGCTGCGGGCAAGCCGTTCGAGTGGCGAACTTATGACGGCCTGGACCACGACCTGTCGCCGCGGGTCTGGCAGGATGTCGAACCCTGGGTAGCTCGCTATGCATCCCGACCGCGGCGAGAGTAACACTGAGCCCAAGATGCGGAGGAGGGCGGAGAGAACCTGAGAACCTGAGAACCCGAGAACCTGAGAACCCGAGAACCTGAGAACCTGAGAACCTGAGAACCCGCGAACCCCTATCCTGCCGCCTGCAACGCGCGTGTCGGGTCCAGATTGGCGGCGCGGCGCGCCGGCACCATCGCGGCGACCAGCGCCACGAGCACGAGCGTGGCGGCGACCAACGCAAACGTCATCGGATCGGTCGCGCGCACGTTGACGAGTTGGGTCGCGATCAGGCGCGTGGCAAAGAACGCCCCGCCGGTGCCGAGAACGACCCCGGCGAGGACCGGGATCGCCGCCTGCCGAATCATCAGCCGCAGGACGCTGGCGCGGGATGCGCCGAGCGCCATCCGAATACCGATTTCCGCCGTGCGCTGGCTTGCGAAATACCCAATCACTCCATAAATGCCAACCGCCGCGAGCAGCAGCCCAACGCCGCCAAGTATTGCGAGCAGCATGGTGTTGAAGCGTGCCGTCTCCAGCGTCGCCGCCATTCGTGCCTGCATCGACTGCACACTGAACAAGGGAACGCCGGAATCGAATCCGGCGATCGCCTGCCGACTCGCGGGGCCGAGCGTCGCGGGATCGCGATCGGTTCGCGCGACGACGAAGAGCGTGTTGTTCGTCCACGTCCATGCCATTTCTTCGAGTTGCGCGAGCGGCTGGTAGAACTCGGCATCGACCGGTGCACCCGGTCCCCTGGCGTGGACGTCCGCCGCGACACCAACCACGACCTTTGCGTTCTTCCCGGATGATCCGTTGATGCGCCGGCCGATCGGATCCTGGTTCGGCCACAGCCGGCGGGCGAGCGTCTGATTCACGACCATGACGAGCGGCGCCCCCTCTCGATCCGAAGGGAGGAAGCCACGCCCCTTGACGATTGGCACGCTCATCGCCTGGAAGTAGCCGGGCGACACGAACCGGGCCATGCTTTGCCGCGCGTTCTTGAGTTCAGGCGCTTCGCCCTCGGGTATGAGGCCGTTCGAGAAAGTACCGACTCCGGGAACCGTCGACGCCACCGCCGCGGCCCTGACCCCCGGCAGCGCGGCGATCGCTTCTTCGATCGACTGCGTCGCGTGCAGGAGCGCCGTGCGATCGGAGTACTTCACGGCAGGCAGGGAGAATCGCCCGGAGAAGACGCCGGCGGGATCGAACCCCGGGGAGATGCGCTGGACTTCCAGCGCGCTGCGAATCAACAGGCCGGCGCCGACCAGCAACACCAGCGCGAGCGCGACTTCGGTTGTCATCAGCGTCGAGCGAACCAGGTCGCGGGCGCCGCGCGCACCTGCGCCGCGGGTGGCTTCCTTCAACGTGCTGTTGATGTCGGTGCGCGAGGCGCGCCACGCCGGCACCAGTCCGAAGGCGATGCTGGCGGCAATCGCGAGCAGCACGGCGAATCCGAGCGCGACGGTGTCGATGCGCGCCTGCTCGAGGCGCGGAACACCCTCGGGCCCGTAGGCGACGAGGAGCGCAATGCCGCCGCGCGCGAGCGCCACGCCGGCCGCCGCCGACACCATGCCAAGCACGAGGCTTTCGGTGAAGAGCTGACGGACGAGACGGCCCTGACCCGCGCCGAGCGCACTGCGGACGGCGAGCTCTCGCGCGCGGGCCGCGGCGCGTGCGAGCAGCAGGTTCGACACGTTGCCGCAGGCGATGAGCAGCACGAATCCCACCGCGCCCAGCAGGATCAGCAGCCGCTGCCGGTAATCGCCGACGAAAATCTCCATCATCGGTGTGGCGCTCAATTGCCGGTCTTCGTTGTCCAGCGGGAATCGCGCGCGCAGATGCTGCGCGATGGTGTCGAGTTGCTGCGACGCCTGCTGCATCGACACCCCCTGGCGCAGACGTCCGTAGACATCGAGAAAGTGTTCGTCGTGCATCGCCTTGCGTTCCGGCGTGAACGCAATCGGGAGCCACAGCGCTTCGGCGTCCGCGGTGAAATCAAAGGACGCCGGCATCACGCCAATGATCGTGTAAGGGCGGGCATCGAGCGTGATCTGGCGTCCGAGGATGTCACCGTCCCCGCCGAATTGCCGCGTCCAGAAGCGATGGCTGAGCACCACGACCTGATCGTTACCCGGTGAGTCCTCTTCGGCGCTGAACACCCGCCCGATCATCGGCTTGCTGCCGAAGACATCGAAGAACCCTGCGGTGGCGCGCACGCCGATGACACGCTCGGCCCCTTCGTTGCGGGCCAGCGTCATGCTTGCCCGGGTCGAGGCGCTGACGGCCTGAAACGCAGTCTGCTCTGCCGCCATGTCGACGAAGTTGCCGGCTGACATATCGCCGCGGCCCAGGTCGCGCCACACCTCGTTGATGACGAGCACCCGCTCGGGATCGGAAATCGGCAGCGGCCGGAGCACGACGGCATTCACGGCGCTGAAGATCGCGGTGGTCGCGCCAATGCCCAGTGCGAGCGTGGCCACCGCGACGATGGTGAATGCCGGCGTGGCGAGCATCTGACGGATCGAAAACGCGGCGTCCTGCCGCAACTCGGAGAGGTACTGAATCGCGCGCATCCGTTGCTCCCGTTGATGTCCGATCGCCCGGCACTCGCGGCGTGCGCGCCGCAGGTCGCCGAATTTCTCCACCGCCACGCGCCGTGCCTCGGGCGCCGTCATGCCCCGCGCCATCAGTTCGCGCTCGCGCATCGCGAGATGGAACTCGAGCTCCGCGTCGACTTCCTGGTCTACGCTTGGGCGCCCGAGGCGCAGGGGAAAGCGGGTACGAAAATCCACTGACCTTTAGACGGTCAGCACCTTGGAGATGGCAGCCGAAAACCGCGACCACTCGGCGGTGCTGGCGGCGAGACGCTGACGCCCGGCAGGGGTGATCCTGTAGAACTTCGCCTTGCGGCCGAGCTCCGACGTGCCCCAGTCTGCCTGAATCCACCCGCGATGTTCCATGCGGTACAGCGCCGGATAGAGCGAGCCGTCTTCGATCTGCAGGACGTCGCCGGTGCGATCCTCCAGCCAGCGCGCGATGGCGTAGCCGTGCCGCGGTCCCTGGGCGACGGTCTTGAGGATCAGTGTTTCGAGCGTGCCGTGGAGGAGTTCGTTGGTCGCCTGCGCCATGTCCAGATAATCTAGGCAATCTACTCGCTGATACCTAGATTGTCAAGGCAATGCGACGCGACGGGCCAAGCGCGGAGCGATACCCGACGAAGTACCGCTCCCCGCAATTCACTTCCCGACGGCGTACAACGCGTTGTCGGAGCGGAAGAACAGTCGGCCGCCGGCGATCGCGGGGGAAGCCAGCTGACGTGCGTTGAGCGTGTTTCTGGAGAGGATCGTCGGTGTCCTGCCGGCACCGAGGACGATCGTTTCGCCATCCTCGCTCACCAGATAGATCTTGCCGTCACCGGCCACGGGTGAAGCGGTGTACACGCCGCCGATTCGTTCCTGGTGAGTTCGTTCGCCGGTTTTGGCATCGGCAACCGTGAGGACGCCGACGTCACCGGTCATGTAGAGGAGCCCGTCGTAATAGATGATTGACGAGATATACGGCGCTCCCGATGGGACTCTCCAGTCTACGGCGGGTGTGGTGCCGTTGCTCGCTGGCTCGGGGCGAATGGCCATGAACGGACTGCTGCGGTACCCGCGGCTCAGGAAGATCACGCCGTCATGGAACACCGGCGTTGGAATGGGGAAGCGGTTCGCCTCGTCGAACTGCCACAGCCGCCCGCCGGTTTCGAAGTCGTGTCCGGTCACGCCAACGCTGGAGTTCACGACGATCTCGGTCTTTCCACCCGTCTCGATCACCAGCGGCGTGCTGTAGGAAGTCACCCCCGCCGGCGCATCAACCTTCCAGGCGACCGCGCCGGTTTTGGCGTCGAGCGCCAAAAGATACGACGTGCGTTCGTGATAGCACAGCAGCACCAGCCGGTCCTTGTAGACGACTGGTGAACTCCCGTGGCCCCAGTTGATCTGGAATGGCCCGTAATCGGCGCCGAGATTCTTCTTCCACACCAGCTTTCCGGCACGATCGACCGCCGCGATCTGGCCGGTCGCAAACCACGCGTAGACCCGCTCGCCGTCGGTCACCGGACTTGGCGAAGCCAGGTTGTGCTTTTCATGAACTGCCGGAAGCGGTCCCTCCGCAGGAAGCTCGAATTCCCACATGCGGCGGCCGCTGCTCCGATCGAACGCGCTCACGAGAAAGATGACCTTGCCATCGCCTGCCGGCCCGGCCGCGAGCGCGCGCTCGCCTTCGTCGGCGGCATTCCCGCCCTGCACCAGCCGGGGCCCGGGTCGGATCTCACCGCTTCCGACCTGCGCGGTGACGAAGACCATGTCCTTCGAGACGATCGGTGAGGAAATGCCGAAGCCGTTCAGCGACGCCTTCCATGCGACGTTTTCGGTGTCGCTCCAGCGGACGGGAAGTCCGGTTTCACTCGAAATGCGCGAACCAGATGGTCCACGCCAGTCCGGCCACTGCCCGGCCTCGAGCGTGACGGCGAACCAGCCCAGCGCGGCGGCGATCACGGCGCAAGTTCTCCTGCTCGTCATGGGCGACATCATATGCGGGTTGTGACGGCAGGTGAACCACGACAGCCGGTGCGTTGAGCAACGGGCCGTGCGCCCGGTGACCCGCCGTGATTCTGCAAGAGACGATCTCACGCAATCTTGGACGCCATATCTTGACAATCAAGATGTGCGGCGGTATCGTCGGCCTCGTGGACGAACCGAACACCGATGTGATCCAGGGCACCCTCGACATGCTGATCCTGAAGACGCTCAGCCTGGAGCCGATGCACGGTTTCGGTATTGCCCGCCGGGTCGAGCAGATCTCGCGGGGAGTGTTCAAGGTCAATCCCGGGTCGCTGCTCACGGCGCTGCAAAGACTCGAGCGCGCCGGCTGGCTCGACGCCGAGTGGCGGCAGACGCCGAATTCCCGTCGCGCGAAGATCTACACGCTGACCCGCACCGGCCGGAAGCAGCTCGAGACCGAAACCGCGGACTGGAACCGCCGCGCTGCGGCGATTGCGCGGCTGCTCAAAGCGGAAGCCTGACCCGAAGCTTGAACCAGTGTCACGGAAGTTTCACGCGGAGGCGCAAAGGCGCAAAAGGTCTTGTCTTTCTTTTGTGTGAATCGCCTACCTGTACGCGAACTGCTTTCAGCGAGAGTCCATTTGTCACGGACTCTTCACGCCAACGCGAAAGGGCAGGTGGGCGAAACGAAGCTCACTTATTCTTCGAGACAATGTCACGCCACCTGCGTGCGGAGAAGAAAATAAAAGAAGCGGCTGCGTTTAACGCCTTCGCCGCTGCGCTCGCCGCAGGCGGGCGCGGCGAAGGAGTGATACCGCAGTCGCCTTGGCGCCCGCCCGCCGCGGCGGCATGCGGAGGTCACCGAGACGGCGAAGACGAGCGGCTGCTCTTGACGAGGGCCGTTCGTATTCGCCGTCTCGGGCGACCTCCTGCCGCGCGAGGCGGGCGCGGCGAAGGCGTAATACCGCAGTCTCCTTGGCGCCTCTTGCGCCCTTGCGTGAAAATCGTCTTCTCCGCACGCGTGCGGCGCCGCAGCAGACAAACGAACTCCCGCCGTTCTACCGGCGTCAGTCCGCGAATCAGCCACACGACGGAGCGACGGGGCGCACTGACTGGACCCGCATCTGACGATCGGTGAGCATGCCGGTGACGCTGACGCGTTTGCCGAGGTTCTCGCGCAGCTTCAGGCCGTTGCCCGACTCGACGAGATCGACTGATGCGGACCCCTTCTTCAGGAACCCGGACTTCCAGCTGCGCGACCTTGGCGCATCAGCCCCGCTCGTGTCCTTCAGGTGGAACGCCTCGTCCGCGCGCACCAGGCAGCCGGCAATCGTGACCGGCGAGTTCTTTGCCGCCGATGTCGGCGCGGATTCCGGGTGTGGGTCGTCGGCAGCAACCACGACGGTGGTCGGCGTTTCCGACGGAACGATCGCAGCAGCCTTCGAGGGCGAGACCTTCTTCGCGGGCGCCTCGACGCTGACCTCCGGTCCAGCGCTCGTGGCGGCGATCTTCGGAGGCGCGTCCGATGACTCGCGCGCTGCGATCATCACCGCGACGAGGGCCACCGACATCAACGCGACCGCGATCACGCCCACGCCAACGGTACCGCCCTTCGCTTTCGCACGCGGCGACTTCTTCTTCGCGACGGCCGACGTTTTCGAGCGCTTGGCCTTCTTGACGGGCATCGTGTCCTCCTCCAGCAAGGGTGCTGGAGCAAGGGCAGTGCCCGCCGATGAAACTGCGGATTATCGTTGATTCAGTGCCTGTGTCTCGTGATGACACACCAATTCCGTGATTGGCGCCTCAAGCCTGGCATCCTGCGATCGAACGTGCGTAAGCCGGGGATGTTTGACATCCCAGGCAAGCCCGAGGATCTGCAGCGTACGGATCCCCATCCAGTTGAAGTCCACTTCGTACCACGCGAGACCGTGACGCGCGCTCGTTGGATGCGCATGGTGGTTGTTGTGCCAGCCTTCGCCGAAGGTGAGCAGCGCGACCCACCAGTTGTTGGTGGAATCGTCGCGGGTCTCGAAGCGGCGCGATCCCCACTTGTGCGTCGCCGAGTTCACGAGCCAGGTTGCGTGGAGGCCGACCGTTGTACGCAGGAAGATTCCCCAGAGCACGTACGGAATGCCGCCGTACGCCAGCAGCGCGAGACCGACCAACACGTTCGACGTCCAGTGCCATTTCGACAGCCACACATGGACGGGATCGCGGACCAGATCCGGTACGTAACGGGCGAGCACCGACGCGTCGTGGTGCAGGCCTTCACCGCTTATGATCCAGCCCGCGTGCGCCCACCACGTGCCTTCGCGCGGCGTATGGGGATCGCCGTCCTGGTCGGAATGCTGGTGGTGAATGCGGTGGGTCGCCACCCAGAAGATGGCGCCACCCTCGAGGGCCAGCGTACCGCACCAGGTGAGGAAATACTCGATCGGCCTGTAGGTCTTGTAGCCCCGGTGGGTCAGCAGGCGGTGATACCCCATGCCGATGCCGAGCATGCCGGCCATGCAGTAAAGGACCAGCGCCGTCAGTATCGCGCCACGATCGACGAAGAAGAACGCCGCGATGCCGCCGATGTGAAAGGCGGTCATCGCCACAACGGTGATGGTGTTCCAGCCCTTCTGATACTTGCGCCCGTACCTCAGCGTCGCCGAAGCCATCGTCCACGCCTCCCGTTCGAGGGGACGATATCAACGACGGAATCCGGCGACTGTAATACTTCTGTATCGGGCGAGTCAGGCAGCGACCGTCACTGCCGCTCCTCGATGGTGGCCAGCACCGCGGACGTGACGCTTTCGGTCGTTCCGCGGCCGCCGAGATCGGGTGTGACGTCGCGGTGATCGGCGAGCACGCGAAGCACAGCGCTCTCCACCAGCTTCGCTGCGGCAGCTTCGCCGAGAAACTCCAGCATCATGACGCCGGCGAGCATCGCGGCCATCGGGTTCGCCACTCCGCGCCCTGCAATGTCGGGTGCCGAGCCGTGCACCGGCTCGAACATCGACGGGAACGTGCGGGCCGGATTGAGGTTGCCGCTCGGCGCGAGGCCCAGGCTGCCGGTGATCGCTGCGCTCAGGTCGGTGAGGATGTCACCAAACAGGTTCGATGCAACGATGACGTCGAAGTCCTGCGGCCGGCGGACGAGATCCATGCAGGCCGCGTCCACCAGCAGCGACTCGGTCCGGACGTCCGGGTACTCGCCGGACACCTCGGCGAAGACGCGATCCCAGAACCCCATGCTGAATCCCTGTGCGTTCGACTTGGTGACGGAGGTCAGCAGGCGTTTTCGATTGCGTTCCCGGGCGAGATCGAAGGCGAACCGAATCACCCGTTCGGTCCCATGACGAGTAAAAATTGCCGATTGGACGGCCACCTCGTGCGACCCGCCGGTATGGAGCGCGCCGCCGATCTGGGCGTACTCTCCTTCGGTGTTCTCGCGGACGACGACAAAGTCGATGTCGCCCGCCTTTCGTCCGGCCAGGGGAGCGCGGACCCCGGGATAGAGAACCGCCGGCCGCACGCAGGCGTACTGATCGAATGCTCTACGGATGGGCAGCAGCAGCCCGTTCAACGTGACGTTATCCTGGATCCGGGGATCGCCAACCGCGCCGAAGAAAATCGCGTCGAACGGCCGAAGACACTCGAGCGCGTCTGCCGGCATCATCCGGCCGTGCTCGAAATAGTGGGCCGAGCCCCACGGAAACGACTCCCACGCGAACGTCACGTCAAAGCGCGATCCTGCCGCGTCGAGTACCCGCATCGCCGCCGGAGTGACCTCGTTGCCGATTCCGTCGCCAGGAATGACTGCTACACGGTAGGAAGGCATTGAAGGTTGCAGTTTACGGTATGCGGTTTACGCTTCCGGTCCCTCGGACCTCGGACCTCGGACCTCGGACCTCGGACCTCGGACCTCGGACCTCGGACCTCGGACCTCGGACGATTCACCATAACTTGATCACCTTCCACCAGAAAAATCCCAGCGGTAGCCAGATGGCCAGGTGCACCAGCGACATGATGAACCCTATGCGCCACCACCGCGCCTGGCTGAGGTAGCCCGCGCCGAACACGATTGGCGCGGGCCCCGTCCCGTAATGGGTCGTTGCCGCATTCAAACTCGAGAACACGCCGAAGGCAAGCGCCGCCACGAGCGGCGGCGCGCCGAGTCCGATGGCCACCGCGAAGAACGCGGGGAACATCGCAGTGACGTGCGCCACGAGGCTGGCAAACGCGTAGTGCGCGTACAGGTACACCACCACGAGCGCGGCGAGCGCCCACCACCAGGGCCATCCGCCGACAACTCCGGCCGCGGCATGCGCGAATGCGTTGGGGAAGCCTGCCTTCTCGAACTCACCGGCAAGCATCACCAGGCCGCCGAACCAGATCAACGCGTCCCATGCGCCTTTCTCGTCGAGCAGGTCCTGCCAGTCGAGCACCCTGGTCAAGAGCAGAAGGCTCAGTCCGGCGTAGGCGACCGTGGTTGCGGAGATGCCATGCCACTCTCCCGACAACCACGAGACCATCACGAACAGGAACACGAGAAGCATGACGCGCTCGTGCCGGGTGATCGGTCCCATCTCGGCCAGGCGCTCGCTCGCGAGCGCACGCGCGCTTTCCGTTTCGCGCAGGTCCGGTGGGCACAGGAGATAGACCACGTAGGGGACGAGTACCAGCGCGACAGCGCCGGGAAGCGCGGCAGCGAGCGCCCAGGTCATCCACGAAATTCTCGTGCCCGCTGCCTGTCGCGCGAACTCGGCGACCAGCGGGTTCGGCGCCGTTGCCGTGAGGAACATCGCCGACACGACGAGATCTCCCTGATAGAGCGTCTTCATCAGGAACGCTCCCATCCGCGTGGCAGTCGGACCGGGTTCCGAGCCGAACGCCCGTGCGACATTCAGGGTGATGGGAAACAGGATGCCGCCGGCGCGCGCCGTATTCGACGGCGTCATCGGCGCCATGACGAGATCGGCCAGGACGATTGAGTAACCGAGCCGGAGCGGGCTCCGCCCCAAGCGGTTCACGATGTTGTAGGCGATGCGCTCGCCGAGGCGGGTCTTCAGGAACGCGCGCGAGAAGAGGAACGCCGCGACAATCAGCCAGACGGTGACGTTGGCGTAACCGGACAACGCCTCCTGAAGCGTGAAGAGACCCAGCAGCGTTCCCGCAGTCGATGCGATCACCATGACTGCGCCAGAGGGCATCGGCCGTGTAATCAGCGCGCACACCACGGCGGCGTAAAGACACAACAGCCCCCATGCTCGCGGACCGAACCCGGCGTGCGGGCAGATCCAGACGGCAGCGGCGACGCTGACGGGCGCGAGCCAGCGCCAGGCAGGAACCCGCGTCACATGAAGCGCTGCAGGAACGCGATGATTTCCTGCCGCCCTTCGGGCGTTTCCACGTGCGCGACGTCGTAGCGCAGCAGCTTCCACCGCTCCGGATGGCCCTCCCGGGCGTAGACCTGTTGCAGTTCACGATCGATGATGTCGAGGCCTTCCACCGGCGTCAGATTGTCCTGGAGTCCGGCGAGTCCGAGATGCGCGCGCGGCGCAATGAGCGCATTAATCTGTGCGGTCGTGAAATGATTGAGGAGGTCCGGCACGAAGTAGTAGAGACCGTGGAGTGACAGTCCCTTCTTCGCGAGCAGGGTCTGGAAGTCGGTGAGGCAGTTGATATCGACCGTGACCTTGATGCGCGGGTCGAGCGCCGCAAGCCACCATGCCACGGTGCTCCCCATGGACATGCCCAAGGTGCCGATGCGTAGCGGGTCGACATCGGGACGTTCCAGGAGGAAGTCGACGGCGCGCAGGCTGTCATAGACCATCATGCCCCACAGCACCTGGCCTCGCCACAGCATGGCCTTGAACATGTCCGACTCGGAGGTGTGGCTGCGCTCCCCGAAGACCCACGCGTCGATGCACAGCGCGACGTAACCGAGGTCGGTGAGCACTTTTGCGTATGGGACCGGCTGGAGATAGCTCCGTCCTTCCACGAATTCCTTCTTGCCAATCGTGTAGCCGCCGCCGTGCGAATGATTGAACACCACACCCGGCACACGCCCCGACACCGATCGTGGCCGCGCCAGATACGCCGGGACCGTCTCGATGCCATTCAGATCGAGATCCCAGGTCTCGAGCACGTAGCCGTCGCGCTCGTCTTCCCCGCGTTTCTTCCCGTGGATTGGCCGATTTCGATCGGGCAACGCGCCGAGCAGCCCATAGAGCTCGGCGCGCCGGTCGGGTGCGCGCCGCGGGATCGTAGTCATCATGCTGTCCGCGACTGACGATGGAGGTGTCAGCCAGGCAAGCCCACCCAGCTTGAGAACGCTACGGCGATCCATGCAATGCACCTAGCCTCCGGGCGAGAGCTTACAACCTTCCGAGAGTTGGCGCGCGATTTGCCGGAGCGCCCCAGTTGCCTTGGAGGCGGCTCCCGTCGATAATGCTCGAACACCCGAACAAGGCGGACCAGAGCACCATGGACTATTACGAGGTCCTCCAGGTCAGTCCGAGCGCTGACCCGGAGACGATTCATCGTGTGTACCGGTTTCTTGCGCAACGATTTCATCCCGACAACGCGCAGACCGGAAGCGACGCGCGGTTTCGCGAGATTCACGAGGCGTATACCGTGATCAGCGATCCCGAGCGTCGCGCGCGGTACGACATCACCTACCAGCAGCACCGCAAGGAACGCTGGCGGCTGGTGTCGGCCGGCGCGCAGTCGGAGAACGACTTCGAGCTCGAACAGTCGATGCGGCTGATGCTGCTGGAAGCGCTCTATACGAAGCGCCGGCTCGAGCCGGACGAGCCGGCGATCTTTGCCGGGGATCTGGAATCGCTGCTGGGCCGGGCGCGCGAGCAGCTGGTCTTTACGATCTGGTTCCTGCAGCAGAAGAAGTTCGTGACCCGTGACGACAACTCCCGCCTGCTGATCACCGCCGACGGGGTCGAGTTCCTCGAGCAGAACTATCGCAGGTCGACACAGCTCCGCCTTCACGCGCCGGCGCAGGCGTGAGGGATCGCTCAGTCCTGACGCAGCGCGATGATCGGATCGATCCGCGCGGCGCGGCGCGCCGGCCACAGGCACGCCTGCAGACCCGCGACGAGAAGGATGAGCGACACCAGGGCGAACGCAACCGGGTCGAAGGCTGAAACTTTCCAGATCTCTTGCGCGAGCGACCGCACGGCGAGGATGCTGGCGACGAGCCCCACCACGATGCCGAGGGCCAGCAGCCGCGAGCCGCGCCCGACGATCATCCGGGCAATCGTGCCGGCGCTGGCGCCAAGCGCCATGCGCACGCCGATCTCATGCCGCTGCTGCGATACCACCGTCGACATCACCCCGTAGACCCCCACGATCGCCAGTACCAGGCCGAGTCCGGCGAAGATGGACAGCAGCGTCAGGTTGAATCGCGGCGTTGCAAACTCCTGCTCGCGAAGTATCACCTCCAGCGGCTTGACATTCGTCACCGGCTGACCGGGATCGACGGCGTAGATCTGACTGACGATGGCCCGCGAGACGGTCGACGGATCGTTCTCGGTGCGGACGACAATCAGGTTGGCAATCCCGACGACAGTGAAGGGGACGTATACCTCCGGCATCGGCGGGTCGGCGAGGCCACGGTTCAGCGCGTCGTGCACCACACCCACGATCTGGAACGCATCGTCTTTCATCCCGAACGGCGCCTGCTTCAATCGCGGCAGTCTTACGAACTGTCCAATCGGCGGACGCCCCTCGAAGCGCGTCCGCACGAATCGATCGTTGACCAGCGCAACCGGTGCAGCGCCATTGATGTCGGCTTCGGTGAGCGGGCGCCCCGACGCGAGGCGGATTCCCAGCGTCGTGGTGTAACCGGCATTGACGTGGTGAACCTCGACCGGTTCGTCGGTCGGAGGAGCGCCGCTCACCTCGGCGCGGGTCCGCATGTTGCCGAACGGATGCAGCCCGCTGTTGAACCCCACAGCGGTGACCCCGGGCACGCGGCCGATTCGTCCAAGCACGTCCTGGAAGAACGCCACTCGCCGCGCGGCGTCGGGGTAATTCCGTTCGGGCAGTGGCACGCGCAGGGTGAGCAGTCGATCGGGGCGGAAACCGAGATCGACGTCCTGAATCGCCAGGTAGGTGCGGATCAGCAGGCTCGAACCGGCCAGCAGCATCAGCGAGAGCGCCACTTCGCCGACCACCAGCGTCTTGCGCAGCCAGGCCTGACGCGCACTGCCCGCCAGTCCGCGGCTGGCTTCGCGCATCGCCGCCGCCAGATCGCGCCCGCTGCTGTGGAGCGCTGGGGCCAGACCGCAGAGAACGCTCGTCAGGGCCGAGACGACGAGCGTGAAGATCAAGACGGATCGATTCAGCGCAATTTCCGATTCATCAGGGATCGTGCCCGGCGGAACGATCGAGAGGATTGCGGGAAGTCCGGCGTAAGCGAGCGCGATGCCGACGAGGCCGCCCGCGAGCGCGAGAATCAGGCTCTCGGTCAGCAATTGACGGACGAGGCGCCAACGGCCTGCGCCGAGGGCGGCGCGCACGGTCATCTCTCTCTGACGGGCGCTGGCTCTCGACAGCAGCAGGTTCGAAACGTTGGCGCAGGCGATGAGCAACAGCAGTGCGACGGCGCCGAAGAGGACCCAGAGATCGCCGCCAAGGTCACTTCGAAACGTCTGCTTGAACGGGAGCAGCCCGACCCGCCACTGATCGGGAAACTGATCCGGCTCACGTGCTTTCAGGTCGGCGATGATCGGGGACAGGTCGGCATCGGCCTGCGCGTCGGTGACGCCCGGCTTCAATCGGCCGAGCAGGTGAACGCTGCGGACGTCTTCCAAGGTCTGTCCGGGTTTGAAGGCGAGGGGCAGATAAACGTCGGCGCCGCGCCACATGAACCGCTTGGGCATGACGCCGATGACCGCGCGACTCGTGTCGTTGAGCCGCAGCTGGCGTCCGAGGACGGTGGGATCGCCGCCGAACTGCCGCTGCCAGAACCGATAGCCGAGCACCACGACCGGCGGTGCGCCGGGCCGAGCGTCTTCTGCATCTGGCGTCCGCCCGATGAGCGGACGAACGCCCATCACGTCGAAGGTGTTGAACGTGCCGTGATTGCCGCGCAGCCGCTGTGGATCGCCGTCGCCGGTCCAGACCACGTCGCTGATCGTGGACGCGATGACACCTTCGAAGATCGTGCTCCGCTCGGCGATCTCGAGGAATTGATCGACCGAATACCATGTACGTCCGCCGCCGGGCTGCGTGCCCGACACCCGCACGCTCATCAGGCGGTCGACATCTTTGTAAGGAAACGGGTCGATCACGACGGCGTGCAGCACGCTGTAGATCGCCGTCGTGGCCATGATGCCGAGCGCCAGTGAGAGAATCGAGACCAGCGCAAACGCCCGGTTCGCTGCGAGGCTCCGGAGGCCGACCTGGATGTCGCGCAGCATTGCTCTATTGCTTGCGCATCGCGGCCGCCACCCAGGTGTCCACCAGCGCGACGGATGGTCCGCCGTGCGAGCGATAGACGTCGGCGAGGCGGGTCATGCGCGCGCGATCCTGCTCGATGCTCTGCACCGGCGGACCGTTCACGATCGATTCATACAGCACCAGCAGCGCGAGCGCCAGGGATGCGTCGTCCACGACCTGCTTGTCGACCAGCTCGTCGACCGTCTGCAGTCCGTCGACGTACTGGCCTGCCTGTAGCGACGCCAGGACGTAGCGCTGCTTCAAGGCGGTATCTTCGGGCCACCGGGTTCGCGCGTCCTGGAGGGTTTGCAGCGCGAGATCGCCCCGTCCTTGCCGCAGGAATGCGTCAGCGAGCAGTAAGTGAAGGGGCGCAGCGTCCCCCTCCCGGATCAAGGCGGTGCGCCACGCGCCTGCCGCCTCCTTGTCGTTGCCCGCGGCCGCATAACAGGCCCCGAGGTAGACCATGGCGGGATAGAAATCCGGCGACGCCCGCATGGCGCCGCGAAAGGCGTTGGCGGCGGGATCGAGCTTGTTCTGCGCGAGCAGGGTCAGTCCCTGAAGGAACGCGGCAATGGGTGCCTGCGCCGCCTCTGCATCCGAGACCTTCAGTTCGCTGATTTCAACCGTGCGGGCACGATCGAGGAGATCGCGAACCACCGGCGAACTGGCGTCCGGTCGTTCCGAAACCTGGGAGAGAAAAGCCTCCAGCATCGGCGGCGCCAGCACCTGATCGATCGCGAACGGCGGCGCCGTGCCGACGATCCGGGAAGCGAGCGACTTTCCTATTGGAGCCGATGCCGTGGCGTTGGACGGATTGGTGCTGTCGGCGGTGATCCGCGGCGTGCCGACGACCGCAAATGGCCGGTTGATTTCACCGATGTCGTCGTTGCCGGACCGCAGCTTCGTGCGCAGGATGTATTGCCCGGGAGGCAACACACGCATGTCGGCGACCGCCTGGGCGAGGTGCAGGCCGCTCCGCGATCCCGGCGAGATTGCGGCATCGGCGTGGAGCAGCGCGGGGCCGTCCGCCTTCGACGCGATTTCGAACTTGACCGCCGAATTCTCGATCTGCGCAGCCTCTCCCTCGAGATCGAGTTCAAGAGCCAGCCGTTCGTTCTGGCCCACGCCGTCGAGCGCGAGCCGTGGATCGCCTGCCGTATGATTCGGCACACGCACGAGCAGGGGACCAGTGACGCCGAGCTCACCGAATTCGGTCTCGCGCGCATCTATCCGGCGCTCAACCGCGCCGACGTGTCCGGCGTTGTCCATGATCGCGAACCGCACGATGTAGACCCCTGGCGGCACGCTGATGTTCGTCGAGAATGGCAGCAGGCCGTCGACCGGATCGCCGAGGGGCTGTTCGGTCGTGACGATTCGGTTGCCGTCGAGATTGCGGATCAGCAGCTGGTAGGTGGCTTCACCTGGCTGGAGCCGCGACCCTTCTCCCGCGAGTACCACTTTCAGGGTTGACGGCTTTTCCGGATCTCCGGCGAGATAGCTCGTCATCCGTACGCCAACACCGGTAGCGAGGACCGGCGACTCGAGCGCAGAGGCGAGCCGCGCCACCCGGTCACGATCTTCATAGGTCCGGACGTCGAAGATGTCCCGCGCCCGCACCGTCAGTCCGCTCCGGGTGACCTGGACTTTCATGTGGCGCGCCTTGGTCGTCGCGTCCAGCGGATCCCGCTCGACCCCGATCCGGTAATAACCCGCGAGCTCACGAGATATCCGTTGAAACGTCGTTTCCGCGTTGACGTCTGCGCGGAAGGTGCCACCGCCGGTCATGCCGGCGAGCGTCTCGAGGGGACCGAGACGCATGTATTGATCGCGCGCGGGCGTCGAGCTCAGGCCGCGACGATCGGCGGAGAACAATGCGGAGGGCACGAACACGGTGTAGACGGTCGCCCGCACGGCCGCCGCCTCGGCGGCCACGGTGGAGATCACCGACATCTCTTCGCGCTCCTCTAACGGCCAGCCGCCCGAGATGAGGATCACCGTCTTGTCGCCTTGCACGCGTCCCAAGGCTCCCAGGATCTGGCGCAGAGCGGCGATGCTTGCGAGTGAGGTCATTTGCGCGTCGCGCCACGCCGCCTCCGCCTGCATCTGAATCCCGCGCAGGCAGGCGTCACCGCTCACTCCGCCGCCAAAACCGCCACCGCCGCCGCCGCCGCCGCCGCCGCGGGGCGTGGGTGCCGCTCCACTGCCGCTGGCTCCGCTGCCACCCGATCCGCCGGTCGGCGCAGATCCGCCGCCACCGGATTCCCCTCCCGAACCACCGGATGGCGGAGGTGTTGGCGACGGGGTTGACGACGGTGTGCTGACTCCGCCTCCACCACCACCGCCGCCGCCACCGAAGCCTCCACCCCCTGCGAAGATCGAGCTACGGCATTCACGTTCGCCAACCGACCGTACCGCGAGCAGGTTGCGGTTGGCGATGTCGCGTGCCTCGCTCAAGCTCCCGTATTCCCAGGTGGTCATCGGACTGGCGAGCCCGGTCACGTGAAGCAGCCCTTCGCGGACCCGGTCGTGCGCCCACGTGAAGGGCACGTTGGGCCCGACCGGCAGGAGCATCAGCGCGGATCGATCCGAGTAAGTGAGTCGCGAGAAAAAGCGCGACGCTGCCGTCGCGACGTGACGCGCGTTACCCGGCTCGAGCGTGCTCTGATCGACGATGAAGGCGAACAGGCGTCCCGTGCCGCCGCCCTCGTTCGAGCTCACGGTCTCTATGTCCGCGGGCCTTGGTTGATCGGTCGGTGTGACCGAGGTGTCGACGAAATCGGCGGTCACGACCCGGCGCGGTTGCCCTCCGACCGTCACGGTGAAATCCGAGGCGGCGAGTCCGCGCAGCGGAAGCCCCTGTTTGTCGATCACGTTGACGTCGATGTTGACCACTTCGACGCCGCTGCGAAACTGTGGCGGCGGGTCGGGAGCGGCCTGTTGTGCCGATAGCGATGGACCGCCGCAGAGCAGCAGGACGGTCGCGAAGACCATGCTCGGTGACTTCATTACTCACCTCCCCGCGCGCTGGGGACCGGTTGCGCGGTACCCTCGGCGGGCCCTGATTTCATATTTGCCGGAGCGCACCTGGACCTTGATGTTGCGCCAGCTGTTGTCTTGTTTCAGATTCGTCGACGAATACGAAAGCACGTACTGATTCGCCAGTTCCGCGACGATGTCATCGAAGATGCCGTCGAGCTCCCTGGTCTGGCGAGGGAAAAAGGCGCGGCCGCCAGTCGAGTGCGCGTAGGTCTCGAGGCTCTTGCGAAGCTGCGGCACGGTCGCGCCGCCGCCAAAACCGATGGTGTAGAGCATCGCGTCGCTCGACTGCACGCGCGACATCGCCGTCTCCCGCTGGGTCAGGCTGTTGCGATCGTCCCCGTCGGAGAAGATGACCACGCCCTTCCGTCCCCACTCGCGGCTGACGAGATCCAGCGCCCGCACCGTCGCGTCGTACAAAGCGGTTCCGCCCCACGACGTCAGCAGATCGACCGCCGCCTCGCGGGTGCGCTCGTCCTTCTCGCGCTCGGCGAGCAGGAACATCGTGTCGTTGAAACCTACCAGCGTCGCGGCGTCGCCGGGCCGCAGCTTGTTGAGCAGTTGCTTGACCGCGCTCTTCACTTCCGGCAGCGCGCGTTCCATGCTGCCGCTGATGTCGATGGCCAGCACCAGATCGAGCGGCGCGTCCTCGCTCACCATGCTGGCGATGCGCTGCGCCACGCCGTCCTCGTAGACTTCGAAGTCCTGCCGCTTCAATCCCCGCACGAACTGACCGCTGTTGGTCACGATCACCGGCACCAGTACCGCTTCGGTGCGGACCCGTTCGGTGAAACCGAGATCCTTCGTGCGGAGGTTGTCGATGAGCCGGCTGCCGTCCGCCAGCGTCGCGACGACCCGGATGTGATGGCCGCGCACGAGGTCGCCGGCCTGCCAGTTGCAGCCGAACGGGGGATGTTCGACGGTACACGCCAGCCGGCCATCCACGAAGAAACTCACCGAGCCGACGGCGGTCTGTGGCGGCGTGACCGTCGCTTCGAGCCATGTCTGGCCGCTCACGATCGCGTCTCGCTCCGGTGACGAGATCTGGATCAGCGGTCCTTGCGCGCTGACGACTATCGAGAAACCGGTCAGCAGAGTCAGCGTGTCGAGCCACGCCCTCATCATCATGGCACCCCGGGGTGTGCCGAACGTCCAGTCGCCTCGCTCACCGGCACGAGCGGGCCATCGGTCGTCAGCAACGCAAGATATTCCTCCAGCCGTTCGGGAGTGAGCGCCTGCACGAACTCCACCGGACCACGGCGGTCGTCCTCGTCGCGACTGCTCGCCGAGTTGACGAAGTCGAGCGTCGCCGACGCGAGCACCGGTGCGAGCAGTGCGGCTGGCATCTGCATGTCCGCAAGGAGCTCGGCGAGGCGCAGGTTCAAATCGGCGAATCCGCTCACGAAGATCGCCGATCCCCATCGGCCCGCGAGCGCCTCGAACGGCCGGCGATCCATCAGGTTGAGACAGAGGCAACCAAGCCGTCCTTCGCCCGGTCCGCCCCAGACCTGAAGCGCGGGCGCGATCGGCGCGCCATTGAGACCGAGCCAGAGCAATTCGGTGAGGGAGAAGAAGGTCGGGACCCGGGCTGGTTCGTGGGTCACGGTCCACGACAGCAGCGTCCGACGGACAGGGTTCATGTGGATCTCGTCGGCCAAGGCGAGCGCCTCGCTGGACGTATGCACCGCAGTCAGTCGCGTTCGCCCTGCTCGAATCGCAGTTGCGATCCCGTCGCGTGCCTGGTCAGTCAACTTCGCGGGATCGACCAGCGCCACGCTTTCGACGAATGCGCGCCGATCCTCGTCGTTCAATGTCGGCCGGCGCTTTGGCGGCTTGGTCGAGAGTCGGACCAGCGCGAACTCCGACAGCCGGACATCGAGGGCGAGCAGCGATCCCGTCACCCGCCACCCGCGCACGGGATCCCCGCCGGAGATCGGAAGCCGCCAGGGACCAGTACCGATGGCCGCCTAGGATCTGGAGGCCGAAATCGTGGCGGTTTGCCGCGGTGTCGGCGGAGATCGGCGCGCGATCGGGTTGTCCCATCGCGGCCGCATAGGTGAGCTCCTTCAGTCCCCGCGCCAGAAGATCGTCGGCCAGAAGGCGGAGGGCGGACACCACCCGCAGCGGCGCTCCGAGGTCGCCTTCGCGAGCGGCGCGCTGAAGTTCCGCGGTGACTTCGCGACACCGGTCCCACGCGACCGCCTTCTCGACGCGCTCCATCGTTTCCGCGTCACGCCGCAACGACTCGCGGGTCACCCGCGCTTCGCTCATCGCGTCGGCAAGTCCCGCGATGGTTCGCGCAGACGAAAGAAATGGACGGGGGTCTTCGCCGATCAACCGCGACATCCGGACCACTTCCGCCGATGCAAGGTCGACCCGGTATCTGGTGCCCTCCCATTCGATGAACCGCTGATCCACGTTTCCACCAGCGCCTGCGACCAGTCGCAGCATGTCGCGTTCGACCGGGCCGGCAGCAGGCTCCTGCACATCGCCGCTCCCGTCGGCCGCCGGCGGCGGCGTCGTGGACACCGGCGCCACTCGACTGAGCAACTGCGTATCGACCCATCGCACCAGCCGTCCTTCGTAGTCGCCACGTTCGCTGGTTTCGACCGCCGAAAGCGAAGCGACGAGCGCGGCGAATGCATCGGTCGGGATGCTGCCGCGGAACGTCGCCCGGGCGGCGAGCGCGAGCGCGCCCTGGAATTGCGACAGCGCGCGCACGGCCCGCCCATCGTCATTAATAGATGATAGGCGTGCCGCCCGGTCCCCGGCCTTCGCATAGACGGAGCGATCGGTGAGCCCGGCCCGCTCGAGCGTTGCCGTCAGGGCCGGATAGATACCGGAGGCGCGGATGGCATCAACGGCGTTTTTGTCGGCGGCGGGCGAACCGTTGTCTGCGGTTGACGGTTTACTGTCTGCGGGTGGGGGTTTGGGCTCTGACGCCTTCAACAGGCGCGACGCAAACAGCACCATCTCGTAGCGGCGACGTCGCTCCGACTGGTCACCTTGGAAAATCTGGTCGGCAAGCCACGGCAAATCGGCAGGCGGTCCTTCCGCGAGCGCCTGGTCGCTCTCGTCGCGACCCTGTTTCACCCGCGCCGAGAACGGATCGGCGAACACGGCGGTCCAGAAGGCGCGCGTGCCCGGAACGATGGGACGGTTCTGATCGTCGACGGCGAGATCGGCAACCAGCAATGTGGGATCGATCGCCGGACGCCAGAACGTGCGCTCGTCGAGTTTCCACCCGGGCGCGAGCCGTTCGTAGACCTCGAACATCCGGCGGGCCCCATCCGCGCGGCGGGCGGTATCGGGATTATCCAGATCGAGCATCCGCCGAAGCTGCGCGGGCGAGAGCTGCGAGACGCTCGCGAAGAAATACGCCAGCAAGCCGTCGCGCTGGGAGACGACCGTTCGCACGAACCCTTCGGGGTCGGTCAGGTTGCGGCCGACGATGGCCTGCCAGGCGGCTTCCGCATCCTTGCCGCCAGGAACCCGCACGGCACCGTCCGCGATCCGTAACCCCGGCGCGGCGGTCATGAAGGCAGCGGCATGTCGCGTCGCGAGATCGGAAATCAGTCGCGGTTTGTTCGCGAACCACGCGCGCGTGTCGTCATCGAGCGACAACAATCCGCAGTAGAGCAGCGATGCCGTGCGCGAACCCAGGATGGCGGCGGCCAGCGTGCGCGGCGTCGCGTGTCCTTCGAAGACCGCATCGATCCATAACTGCGCCGGAAGCGGCAACGGAAGGGTCTCGACGGCCGAGTCGGCCGCGTTCGACTGCGCGGCCGCATCGAGCCGGGCGAGCAGCGGCTTCAGCGCCGCTTCCCGCACATCTTCTTTCGTCGCAGACGACGAGCGATACGTGCGCCGGATGATCTCGACGAGGAATTGGCTGCGGTCGGGGGAGACGGGATCGTCGAGCACCGCGAGGGCGGCGCGGATCCCGCCTGGGAGCGGCATCTCCGACAGGACGCCGGCATCCGGGTTACCGGGTTGCTTTCCGTGCCCTGATCCCGGTGTCTGCGCGTAGGCCGCGCCAGCGACCAGTACAGCACTGATCAAACCGCCGAGCAGTGTGTATCCTCCGGCGCGCAACCCGTGCCCCTCTCGCACCTGGCCCCTCTGAGGCGCTATTCTGCATCCGGCGACGGAAAAAGCTACCGTAAATTCTGCGCTACCATTGGGGTGGTGGCATCGCGACTACCATCCGGCTTGGCAATCCTGCTCTTCAGCACAACAGCATGCGGGTGTGGCGGCACATCGCCAACGAACAACCCGTCAGCAAACGGTCCCGCAGAGACGTTCTCGGAGGGCGGACAACTGCTTGCGGGCGGTATCACAGTTCGTTAACTGGGAGACAAATCGTCCACGTGCTGACGGCCTGGCTGCTGACCGCCGCGGTTGTGCTCGCGCAATCGGGGCATCATCACGATGCCGCTACCGTCCAGCCCACGCGCGGACGTGGGGATGGGACGCGAACCTCTTTGCTGGCTGGAACCACCAGCTCCGCAAGTTCAAGAACTTCCAATCGATTCGAATCGCAGAACTGGCTTATGGGATCCGATGAGCGTCAATGGGACGGCGGTCGGCTGCACCTCGAATCCATGTTTTCGTTCGAGCCGTTCACCATCCAGGCACTCGGCTCGCCTCAGGTGTTTCAAACCGGCGCGCCGGCCTTGTTCCACGTCTTCCTGCGCTGGCGCCCGAACGAGATGGTTGCGCACATGCACTGACCGAACTTGGGCATGGACACGGTTCCTGGGCACGGGGAATTCAAGAAACGCTGGACGCCCACCACCACGGCGTTCCAGCGCCTGCTCGCGTGGCTCGACGAGGGTGTCGACTCGGGCGGCGAAAAGTACGAAGAGATGCGACGACGGCTCGTCGCCTACTTCGAACGCAAGCGGTGCGCCTCACCGTACGATCTTGCCGATGACACGCTGAACCGCGTGACGCGGCGGCTCGAGGAGACCGGAACCATCGCCGATCCGGCCCCACCGCGCTACTGCTACATCGTCGCGCGCTACGTGTTCCTCGAATACCTGCGCAGTCCCGAACACAAGCAAGCGACGCTCGCACCGGACATGGCTGCCGGCTCCCCGGTGGTCGACCAGTGGAGCGAACGGCGCCAGGATTGTCTGGACCACTGTCTCGGCCAGCTGACTCCGGGAGATCGGGCGCTGATCCTCGACTACTATCAGGGCGAAACGCGGAACCGGATCGAGCAGCGGCGGGCGCTGGCGGCGCGCCTGCGCCTGACGGCCAACGCGCTGACCATCCGGGCGTGCCGGATTCGTGACAAGCTCCAGACCTGCGTCGGCGCCTGCCTGTCGGGACACTGACATGTTTTTGCGGTTCCCGTCTTATCAAGTGTGACGATGTCGATGCCTCGTGGCGACCGTCCGCTGGATCCCCTGCTCGTGAGCTACTTGCTGGGCGCGCTTCCCGACCACGAGACCGAGCGCCTCGACGAGTTGAGCATTGCGGACGATGACTTTGCGATTCGGCTCAGTGCGACCGAGCACGATTTGGTTGACGCCTATGTCAGGGGAGAGTTGTACGGCGAGACCCTCGATCGTTTCCGTCTGCGCTATCTCTCGACACGGGCAGGCCGGGAGAAGGTCACGTTCGGGGAAACGTTGTTCGCTCGTCAACAAGCTGCCAGCCGGAGCGACCGCCCGCCTGCCCATGCGTCATGGCTCGCCCCAGGTCTCATGCGGCAGTGGGCAGTCGCGGCCGTCGCACTCATTGCGGTGACCATCGCGGCCGTTCTCTTTGCCGACAACGTGCGGCTGCGGCGGGAGGCGGCCAACGCGCGGGCCGCACTCGCACAGCGCACCTCACCGCCACAGCCGCCCATCGCCGTCACTCCTGCGCCCGAGTCCACCGTCGCCCGGAGCACACCAGCGGAATCGAATCCGGCACCGCTCGCAGTGCTCTTTCCGACACGGCGCGGTGCCGGTGACGTGCCGACGATTGCCATTCCGCGGAGCGGCAGCGTGACGTTGCAACTGGTGCTCGAGTTCGACGATTTTCCACAGTACACGATTGAGCTGACGGGACCGGGCCGCACGATCGCCTGGCGTGGTCCGGTCGTCGCGGCGGCAACGATCCGCGAGGGACGGGGGGTGTCGGCGACGATCCCGGTGTCGGCACTGAAGCCGCAACGATACGTGTTCGAGGTCTCTGGAAAGCGCGCACGCGGGCCGGCCGAGCCCGTCGGAAGTTACCCGGTGCGCGTCGTGTTAGAGTAACCGGCCCAGCGTCGCCGGGTCGCGGTGACCGCCCTGGCGCTTCGGTGGACCAGACGTGCGCAAGCCCCCAGCTATTCCGGTTAGCGTGGAGGTTTTCCGTGACGCGAGTCCTCGCAGTCGCGTTCGCGCTGTCGGCGTCGTTCCTTGCTCCAGGCGAAGACGTCACAACGCTCGAACGCGGCCAAACCATTGAACGACAGATTTCCGCGGACGGCCGAGACACATATCGCATCGCGCTCGAGGCCGCACAATACGCCGCCGTGGTCGTGGAGCAGCGCGGCATGGACGTCAGCCTCGAGCTGACCGATCCGGCCGGCAATTCCATTGCCCTGGTGCAGGACGAGATCACCACGTCCGGCGATGAGCGGCTTCAGATTGTCGCCGACACGGCCGGCGCCTACACCCTGACTGTATCCGCGGCCGTACCTCACGCCCCACCCGGGGAATATGGGATTTGCCTGATCGAGACCCGAGCCGCAACCGCCAACGATCGATCGGAAGATGAAATCACGCGCTTGCGCACGCAAGCGGCACGAATGAACGAGCAGGGCAAGGGCGCGGAAGCGCGCCCGCTGCTCGAGCGCGCGAGTGCTCTGGCCGAGGACCTGCACGGACCCGACGATCTGACGGTCGCGTTCATCGCCCGCGATCTCGGAGGGATCTACCTGGATCAGCGCGACCACGCAAAGGCGGAGTCGCAGTTCCAGCTGGCGATCCCGATCCTCGAAAAAATCCTGGGCTCGGACCATCCGGCGACGGCATTCGCCCTGAGCCGCCTGGGCGTCGTCTACGACCGAACCGGCCAACGCGCGAAAGCCGAAAAGCTGCTGCAGGACGCGCTCGACGTGACCGAACGAGCGCTGGGGCCCGATCACCCGCAAGTGGCGCGCTGTCTGGTGTCGCTCGCCAACCTTCGCGAACATGCGGGCGACGATGACAAGGCGGAGGAGCTCGAGCGACGCGCGATCGCGATCACCGAGCGCGCGGGGCTGACCGAGAGCATCCTGTTCGCGAATCTGCTCAACAACCTCGGGATGGTCTATCTGAATCGCGACGATTACGACCGGGCAGACGAGCTCTTTCGCCGTTCGCTGCCGATTGGCGAACGGCTGCTCGGGCCGGACTCCTACTGGGTCGCCAACTCGCTGCAGAATCTCGGCATCATCGCGCGGCAACGGCGCGACTACGGCACCGCCGAGGAGTACTACCGCCGCGCGCTCGAGATCAGGCTGAAGACCGTCGGCCCGGATCATCCGGACATCGCGTCGAACCTCACCAACCTCGGGAATGTCTACGCGTCGAAGGGCGATTACGCCCGCGCCATCGAGACGCACGGCCGCGCGCTTCAGATTTGGGAACAGACGAGCGGTCCTTACGGCGGCGGAACGCTCACGGCGCTCGGCAACCTTGCCCGTGCCTACTCGTCGATCGGCGATATCCCGAAGGCGCTCGCGTACCAGCATCGCGTCGACGCCGCGGTTGAAAATCAACTCGCGATGAATCTGGCCATCGGATCCGAACGGCAGAAGCTCGCGTTTGCTGAGAGCCTCGCCGACCGCACGGATCGAACGATTTCCTTCAGCGTGAACCTGGCGCCGGCGAACCCGGACGCGGCGGCGCTGGCGGCGCTGGTTCTTCTGCAGCGGAAGGGACGCGTGCTCGATGCGATGACCGACACCCTGGCGACGCTGCGTGAGCACACCGCCGATGCCGACGATCGCGAACTGCTCGGAGAGCTTGCCGAGGTGACCTCGCAGCTCGCGCGACTGGCTTTGAACGGGCCGCGCGGCACTCCGCTCGGCCAGCATCAGCAGGAGTTGAAGACGCTTTCCGACCGCAAAGAACGGCTGGAGGCGCAGATCAGCGAGCACAGTGCTGAATTCCGCGCCGCGTCGCGGGCGGTCACGATCGAGGGTGTTCAGACCGCTCTTCCTCCAGACGCCGCTCTGATCGAATTCGTCGTGTTCCGTCCGTTCAATCCGGGAGCGGCCACCTCGGCCGAAAGCTTCGGCGAGGCGCATTACGCCGCGTACGTCATTGCGCCGCGTACGACACCTCGCGGACGTGATCTCGGACCGGCGGGGAAGATCGATGAGGCGATACATGCGCTGCGCGAAGCGCTTCGCGACCCGACGAGGCACGATGTCGTCGGTCTCGCACGCGCCGCCGACGAGCGCGTGATGCGTCCGGTCCGCGCGCTGCTGCCAACCGTGTCGCGGCTCCTGATCTCGCCGGACGGCCAGCTCAATCTGCTGCCGTTCGAAGCGCTGCGCGACGAGCGCGGCCGGTATGCCATCGATCGTTATGCCATCACCTATCTCACCAGCGGCCGGGACCTGCTGCGCCTCCAGGTACCGCGCGAGAGCCGGAGCACCGCGCTGGTCATTGCGGATCCATCGTTCGGCGAACCGGCGGTGACGCCGGCACGCGCGACCAGGCAAACGGCTGGAGGGAACGATCTGTCGACCGTCTACTTCACGCCTCTTCGTGGAACGACCGAGGAAGCCCGCGCGATCCAATCGCTGTTCCCCGAGGCGACGGTGCTCACCGGCGTGCGTGCGACCAAGGCAGCGCTCGCGCAGGCGGAGGCGCCGCGAATGCTCCATATCGCGAGCCACGGATTCTTCCTCACCGATCCGTCAGCGGCCGGCGACGGGCCGGTCGGTGAGACGCGGTCGATCAGCGCCTCGGCGCGTGTCGAGAATCCCCTCCTGCGATCGGGTCTTGCGCTTGCCGGCGCGAACCTGAACAAGTCGACGACCGACGGCGGCATTCTCACCGCCCTCGAAGCCGCGAACCTCAATCTCTGGGGCACCGAGCTCGTGACCCTGTCGGCGTGTGACACGGGAGTGGGAGTAGTCAGGAACGGAGAAGGAGTGTACGGGCTTCGGCGCGCGTTCTTCCTGGCCGGTGCCGAAACACTGGTCATGAGCCTCTGGCCGGTGAGCGACTACGTCACCCGCGAGATGATGACCGCCTATTACACAGGCCTCAAGCGCGGTCTCGGCCGCGGCGAGGCGCTGCGCGCAGCGCAGCGGGCCATGCGCGCCCGTCCCAACCGTCAGCACCCGTTCTACTGGGCCAGCTTCATTCAGGCTGGCGACTGGCGACCGCTCGACGCCGAACCCCCGGCGGCGTCGCGCTGAAAGGTTTTCGCAGGATCCGCCTCATCCCGGTGTAGGGGGTAATCCATGATCAGACGAGCGTGTTTCGGCCTCGCGGTGGTGGTCTGTGCGGGCATGACGGTTGGTCTGTTCGCTATCGGGAGGGCCGCCAGGGCCGACGAGAAGGGACCGAATCTGCTCGCCTTCGAGGATGCGGCAGGCCAGGTGCGCACGTTCAACGTGAACGGCGCAATCGATGAAGACAACCCGTTCTTTCAGGATCTTGGCACCAACGGGCGGCGATGCGTGTCGTGCCATCAGCCTGAGAGCGCCTGGACCATCACTCCGGCAAACGTGCAACGACGGTTCGTCGCCACTCGTGGCACCGATCCAATCTTCACCAACAACGATGGATCGAACTGCGAAGGCGTGCTGCCGCAGACCCTTGCGGAAAAGCGAATGGCCTACGGCCTGCTGCTGACGCGCGGGCTGATTCGGGTCGGCCTCGACGTGCCGTCCGGAGCCGAGTTCGCGATCGACAGCGTGTCGGATCCCAACCGATGTCTGCCCGCAACCAACGATGCGTCGCTCTATCGCCGGCCGCTTCCGTCGACGAATCTGAGGTTCCTGACCGCGGTCATGTGGGACGGCCGTGAATCTTCCGCCACCACCACGCTGCTCCAGGACCTGGGCAAACAGGCGAACGATGCCACACGTGGACATGCCGCCGCGGCACAGGACCTGACGCCGGCGCAGGCTCGACAGATCGTCAACTTCGAGATCGGCCTGTTCACGGCGCAGGCGCAAGATCGGGCCGCGGGCAACCTCAACGCGCACGGCGCGAACGGCGGTCCGGTTGCCGTGGCCAAACAACCGTTCTTCATCGGGATCAACGACCCGGTCGGCCTGAATCCCACCAACGCTTCATTCAATCCCAGGGCGTTCAGCTTGTTCGATGCCTGGCGCGCGCTCGGACAGGGGAGGGGTGACGACCAGGACCACCGCGGCGCGATCGCCCGCGGGCAGGAGATTTTCAACACCAAGCCGATCACGTTGAGCGGGGTCGGCGGCCTGAACGGCCAGACGTTCAGCAACGGTGTCACGCTTCCCGGCTCTTTCGTCGGCACCTGCACCACGTGTCACGACTCGCCGAACGTGGGAGATCACTCGGTCAAGGCGCCGCTCGACATCGGCTTGACCGATCCAGCCGTCGCACCCTACCTGCCGGTCTACACGCTCCGCAACCTGACCACGGGAGAGACGGTGCAGACGACGGATCCCGGCCGCGCCATGATTACCGGCAAGTGGGCGGATATCGGCCGCTTCAAGGGTCCGGTGCTTCGCGCGCTCGCGGCGCGGGCGCCGTACTTCCACAACGGTTCCGCCGCCACGCTCGACGAAGTCGTCGACTTCTACCAGCGCCGCTTCGGCATCCCTCTGACCGCACAGGAGCGTTCGGATCTGATCGCGTTCTTGCGGGCCCTCTAACCGGTTCGCTGGTTCTCAGGTTCTCAGGTTCTCGGGTTCACGGGTTCACGGGTTCGGGTTCGCGGGTTCGAGAACCGGTGAACCTGCGAGAACCCTGCGAACCTGTGAACCTGTGAACCTGTGAACCCGAGAACCCGAGAACCACAAGCGTAGGGTGTAGACGGCCTCCATCCTCGGATGTAGAATGTCTACATCCTATGGCCAAGGCCGCACGCTACCGGAACCGGATCGAGCTGCTGCAGGGGACGCTCGATCTGCTCATCCTCCAGACCCTGCAGTGGGGCCCCCAGCACGGCTATGGGATTGCCCAGGCGATCCGCGCCGGCTCGAGCGACGTGTTGCAGGTGGACACCGGGTCGCTCTACCCGGCGCTGCACCGTCTCGAGCGGCAGAAGTGGATCGCCGCGACCTGGAAGGTTTCCGCGAACAAGCAGCGCACGCGCGTCTATCGCCTGACCGCCGCCGGGCGCCGGCAGCTCGCATCGGAACGGTCGCGGTGGCAGATGCTGGTCGACGCGATGGCGGGGGTGCTGGCCGATACGCAGAGAGGCGAAACATGAGCGGATCACGACGCCGGCGGGACGAGGAGCTGCGCGAGGAAATCGCCTCACACCTCAGGATGGCGACCGAGGATCGTATCGGCCGCGGCATGCGTCCGGACGAAGCGGCCGCCGATGCGCGCCGCGAGCTCGGCAACATCTCGCAGATCCAGGAGGCCACCCGCGACGTGTGGGGCGGCCGCTGGATCGACGCGCTGGCGCAGGATCTCCGCTACGCCTTCCGCGTCTTCCGCCGGAATCGCAGCTTCGCGGTCGTGGCGATCGTTTCACTCGCGCTCGGCATCGGCGCGAACGCGGCGCTCTTTCAAGTGGTCGACGCCGTGCGCCTCCAGTCGCTGCCCGTCGCCGATCCCTCGTCGCTGGTCGAAGTCCGCATCACCGACATGGCCGGGGCTCGCGGCAGTTTCGAGACCTGGCATCCGGCAGTGACCTACCCGATCTGGCGGGAGATCCAGGCGCGTCAGCAGGCGTTGTCCGGCGTGTTCGCCTGGGGATCGGACAGATTCAACCTGACCGATGGTGGAGAAGTGCAAACCGCGCAGGGCCTTTGGGTCACCGGCAACCTGTTCGGCGTGCTGGGGGTACGCCCGGTCATCGGCCGCTTGCTGACGAGCGCCGACGACACTCCTGGATGCGCGCCGCGGGCGGTGCTTGGCTACGCCTTCTGGCAGCGTGCTTATGGTGGCAGCCCCGCCGTCATCGGACAGACGGTCTCGCTCAGCGCGCACGCGGTGGAGATCGTCGGCGTGTCGCCACCCGCGTTTCACGGTCTCGAGGTTGGACGCACGTTCGACGTGGCCCTTCCGGTGTGCGCCGATCCCGTGTTCAGCGACGACGGCCAAGGACGGTTGCCGCTCGGCACCGACTGGTGGCTCAGCGTGTTCGGCCGGCTGAAGCCGGGTTGGTCGGTCGACCGGGCATCGGCGCACCTTCAAGCGATCTCGCCGGAGCTCTTTCGCGCCGCCCTTCCATCGAAATATCCCTCGGAGAGCGTTGCGAAATATCTCGACTTCAAGCTGAACGCCTACGAGGGCGGCTCGGGGCTCTCGCAGTTGCGCGAGACGTATGAGTCGCCGCTCTGGCTGCTTCTCGGAATCGCCGGTCTCGTGCTGGTGATCGCCTGTGCGAATCTCGCCAACCTGCTGCTGGCGCGCGCGACCGCGCGTCAGCGCGAGATCGCGGTGCGCCTCAGTCTTGGCGCCGGACGGGGACGCGTGATCCGTCAACTGCTCACGGAAAGTCTGTTGCTCGCCGCAATCGGAGGCGGGCTCGGTCTGCTGCTGGCGCACACCCTCAGCCAATCCTTTGTCGCGCTGCTCGACCAGTCGAATGCCGCCGCCCTCCCGCTCGGTCTCGACTGGCGGGTGCTGGGATTCACTGCGGGGCTCGCCGGTCTGACCTGCCTGTTGTTCGGTCTTGCGCCGGCGATGAACGTCACGCGAGTCAACGCAAGCGCGGTGATGCGGGCCAGCTCGCGGGGTGCCACCTCGGGCCGCGAGGCGATCGGCTTGCGGCGTGCGCTCGTGGTTGCGCAAATCGCGCTGTCGATCGTTCTTTTGTTCGGCTCCCTGCTATTTGCCCGGACGCTGCACAACCTCACCACCGCCGATCCGGGCTTCAATCCCAAGGGGATTGTCGTCGCCGGCATCACTTTCCGGCGCCTCGACGTGTCCGAGGATCGCCGCGCGAGGTTCCGTCGCGAGCTGGTCGACCGGGTGCGGGCCTTGCCTGGTGTGCAGGGGGCGGCGGCCGTCCGAATCGTGCCGCTCGGCGGCAATGGGATTGGCAACGACGTCTGGCCCGAAGGCGATCGCTCGCGCCAGTTCAACTCGCTGTTCAACATGACCGGGCCAGGCTACTTCGCGACCCTGGGGACGCCCCTCATTGCCGGCCGCGACTTCGACGACCGCGACACGCCCCAGTCCAGGCCGGTGGCCGTCGTCAGCGAGCGCTTCGCCGACAAGCTGGCGCCTGGGCGGTCTATTGTCGGCACGCGCTTCACGCGGCAGGCGACCCCGAGCAGTCCGGAGAGAACCTTTGAGATCATTGGCGTCGTGAAGAACTCCACCTACTCGGATCTGAAGGAAGAGCTCTGGCCGGTCGTGTTTCTCGCGGACGCGCAGTCGAGTCCGGCCGCATACCTGGAGATGATCGTTCGGTCGGCGCTCCCCCCCGCGACGGTGACGTCGTCGATCACGCGAACGCTCACCGATGTGGATTCGCGGATCGGCGTCACCTACAGCGTGATGACCAGCGACATACGAGACACGCTGGTGCGCGAACGCCTGCTGGCCATGCTGTCCGGCGGCTTTGGCGCGCTGGCTGCGATTCTGACGCTGGTCGGCCTGTATGGTCTGGTCGCCTACACCGTCGCCCGGCGCACCAACGAAATCGGCATTCGCATGGCACTGGGCGCGCGCGGCGGTGACATCGCGAGGCTGATCGTGCAGGAAACCGGCGTGCTCCTGGTGGTAGGAATCGTGGCTGGTGTCGTGCTCGCGCTGGCTGGCGGCCGTGCGGCCGCCTCTCTCTTGTTTGGCGTGCGACCGCACGATCCGCTGACCCTTCTCGGGGCCGTCCTGGGCCTTGCGCTCATTGCGCTCGGCGCAAGCTATTTGCCGTCCCGCCGCGCCATGAAGATCGAGCCCGTCGCCGCGCTGCGGGTCGACTAGCGGCGATTACGCTGACGGCTCAGGACTCCAGGCTCACGGTCATTCGGCGGCGTTTACCAGACGACCCGGACGGCAGCCACCTGTGCGATGTCCTGGTCGCGTGTCAGCAGCGGCAGGCCGAGGTCCCGAGCGGCGGCACAGATCAACGCGTCAAAAGGGTCCCGGTTGAAACGGAGCCCGTCGGCGTCATAGATCTGCGACGCCGAGAGGTCGTAGGGCTGATAAGCCGGGTTGCTGAAGAGATCCTCGAAGAAGCCGCGAACCGTCCGTCGCAGATTGACGTGGCCGCTCCGGGCCAGAAGCGCGATCTCCCAGATGACTGCTGCCGGCACATACACGATCGCCTTGCGCTGCTCGCACGCGGTGAAGTGCGGCGGCCCGCTTTCCGAGGCGCGGGCTCGCCGCCACGTGATAGAGCAGGGCGTGCGCATCGGTGACCGCTGCCTCGAGGTCAGCCACGCCGTTTGCTGCCGCGCTTGACGCCGACCCGCGGCCGAGGCGGTCCTTCCTTTACCAGTATCGGCCGACCCAGCGATCGATCGAAAACGGAACGCACGTAGGCGTCTGCCTGATCCTATGATGCCTTCCCGCTCGAGTGCACTGCAAAGGCGCCGCCTTGGGGATCGAGACACTGGGCGATGCGATCGCCGCCCGGCACGTCCATCGGACCATTCAGGACCTGCCCGCCGTTCGCTTTGACCCGTTCCGCGGCGCCGTCGGCGCTATCGACCTGAATGTATTGCAGCCAGTTGGGCGGAAACGGCATTTCGGGTGGCTTGTTGAACATCCCGCCCAGTTGCTGGCCGTTGCGCCCGAACAGGAAGTAGATCCCCATCGGTCCCATGTCGTGTTCCGCGATCTTCTCCCAGCCGAAGAGCGCCTGATAGAACCGGAACGCCGAGGCGTAGTCTGTTGTTGCCAGTTCATGCCACGAGAACTCGCCGAGGTTCGGTATGCCCTCGTGTCCGGGTGTGTTGCCTTGCGGCGTGAACACCGCGAAGAACGCCCCCTGGGGATCGGCAAGGACGGCGAACCGGCCGACGCTCGGAATATCGGTTGGCTTGTGATGGGTCGTTGCGCCCAGCGACTCCGCCTGCTTGACCGTCGCGTCCACGTCAGGAACCGCGAGGTAAGCGATCCAATGTGGCGGAGCGTTCAGGCCCTTCGGCATCTCCATCACGCCGCCGATTGGGTTTCCGTTCACGGTCCACATCGTGTACGGCTGCTGGCCGTCCCAGACCTGGGTTCCCCAGCCGGCGACCTTCTGATAGAAGGCCTCGGCCTTTTTGGGATCGTTCGTCATCAGGTCGTACCACACGAATCGGCCCCGGGCATTTGCATCGGCCATCGGTGTCCTCCAGAAACGCGCATTATGTGACGG
Source organism: uncultured Acidobacteriota bacterium (assembly GCA_963755695.1). Classification (GTDB taxonomy): domain Bacteria; phylum Acidobacteriota; class Vicinamibacteria; order Vicinamibacterales; family 2-12-FULL-66-21; genus QHWT01. The sequence continues at coordinate 1,041,890 of CAVWLB010000001.1, forward strand.
ATTCCACGCGCGTGTCGACGCCGGTGGGATGAGTGGGGATGCGAGTTCACGGCGGCCGGCCAGTGCCGGGTGGCGGTTCTCTTTGAGATATCGTAGACAGTAGTGTCCGATTTCACGCCGTCACCCGGGACAGCGGTCATGCGCCTTCGCGGCAGCCTGTCCGACGCCAATCGTTTCCGCCGCGCGCGCGATCGCCGACGCCGGGCATGGCGGGCCGCGCCCTATCTTGCCGCGTTGAGCTTGTCGATCGGCCTCCTCGGCGGGATTCGAGGTTGGCCGCCCGTCCTGCCGCTGGCACTGCTCGGCACGGGACTTTGCGTGCTGGCGGCCTACGCCTTGTTCAGCCGAGCCACTCGGGATATTCCTGACGCAGTGGCCGCTGCGATCGATCGGGAAGCGGGTCTCGACGGCGAATTGCGGAGCGCGAACTGGTTCACGACGCGCGCGGCCCTCGATGCATGGGCGGAGTTTCACGTCGATCGGGCCGCCGACCGCGTTCGCTCGTTCGACTGGGCGAGTGTGTATCGGCCGGCGACGGACCGTCGCGCGAAACTCACCACCGGCGGGATCGCGGCGGCGACGCTGCTGTTGCCGTTCGTGCTGCCGGGATTGTCAGCGCGCCTGCCGTTTCATGAAGAGGCGTCGCGGCGGGCTGGCCATATCGTGTCCAGGACGCTGCCGAGTGCGGGCTTGCCCGTCGGCTTGCCCAAGGATCTCGAGGCGTTGTTGTCGGCCGCCGAAAACGGCACGCTGCGGGTCGAGAGCCCTGAACAGGCGGCCGCCTTGCGGAGTCTGCTCGACAAGCTGGCCCAGCTTCACGGTGCCGAGTCGCTGAAACAACTCGCGCGCGCGATGGCGCGACCGGCCGATCCGGCGCGCAAGCCGTCGGCCGAAGTGGTCATGAAGTCGCTCGCCGAGCGCGCACAACGCGCGGCCGAAAATGCCGCTGTTCCGCCAGCGATGCGTGATGCGCTCGACAATCTCGCCGGCGATCTGTCGCAGGCCGCGCGGGACGAGCATGCCGCGAATGGTGCCCCGCGCGACGCTACGCCGGCCCAGGCTCCGCAGGATGCTGACGCGTTCCAGACGAACGCGTCCGGCAAGGCTGATGAAATGTCAATCCAGGCGGTGCGCGACGCCGACGCCGGAGGTGCGGCGGCAGTGCTGATGGTCTCCGATCCCAATGGCAGCGGGAGCGATCCCGGCACTGGATTGGGTGGCGGCTCGGGAGCCGAGGCGCAGCAGGGAAGCATGGCCGACATCGCACAGGCACTGCGGCGTGAAACCGTGGAAGCCAACGCGAACAGCGAAGGCGCCGATACCTCGACCGATTTGCGCCGCAAGAGCGAGCGCGGGCAGGCCAGCGTCTCCTTCACCCGCAGCGCCCCTCACGCGTTCGACACCAGCCGCGGGTCACTGCCTCCGGCGGTGCCGGAGACGCGCCGCGCCGCGATTCAGACCTACTTCATCCGCAAACAATGACATCCACTGCCGTCGCCCAATCCATCGATCAGTTCCGCGAGCGCTTCACCCGCATCACCGCAGGAAGTCGGGCGCCGCATCGTCGGCCACGAGGAGATCGTGAACCTGACGGTCACGAGCCTGCTGGCCGGCGGTCACGTGCTGCTCGAAGGGATTCCCGGCGTCGGCAAGACGAGCCTCGTGCACACGCTGGCCGACGTGCTGCACCTGAAGTTCTCGCGCATCCAGTTCACGCCCGACCTGATGCCCGCCGACATCGTCGGCACCAACATCGTGCAGGAGCATGCGCACGGCGGAACGTTCTTCGAGTTCCAGCCGGGACCGATCTTCGCCAACGTCGTGCTCGCCGACGAGATCAATCGCGCGACGCCGAAGACGCAGTCGGCGCTGCTCGAAGCGATGCAGGACGTCAGCGTCTCGGTCGGCAAGACGACCTACCCGCTCGAGCAGCCGTTCCTCGTGCTGGCGACGCAGAACCCGCTCGAAATGGAAGGCACCTATCCGCTGCCGGAAGCGCAGCTCGATCGCTTCTTCTTCAAGCTGAAGGTGACGTATCCGACCGAGGAGGCGATGCACGAGATCCTCGAGCGGACGACCACGGATGTGCAGACCGACGGTCACCCGCGTCGTGGACGGCCCGGAAGATCCTGGAGATGCGGCACGTCGCGCGCGCGGTGCCGATCGCGCGGCCGGTGCAGGCCTACGCGATCCGGCTGACGCTGGGATCGCATCCCGACTTCGCCGTACGCGACGCCGCTCGTCAAGCGCTACGTGCGCTACGGCGCGAGCCCGCGCGCGGCGCAGGCGCTCGTGCTCGCCGGGAAGATCCACGCGCTCACGCGCGGCCAGGCGTTCGTGTCGGTCGACGACATCCGCGGCGTCGCGCTGCCGGCGCTGCGCCACCGGCTGCTGCTGAACTTCGAAGGGCGAGGCCGACGAGGTCAGCACCGACGCGATCGTCGAAGAGCTGCTCGGCACCGTTTCGCGACCGACTGAGGCGTCCATGGCCCTCCGGTTCGAAGACGATTCCTCAAGAAGCTCGAGTACCTGCACGTGGTCTCCAGGCGCGCGTTCGCCGGGCAGAACCGCGCCGACCGGCTGACGCCGAAGCGCGGCCGCGGCCTCGAGTTCGCCGACCATCGGCCTTACGCCGCCGGCGACGACTTCCGCCACATCGACTGGAAGGCCTACAAGCGCCTGAACCGGCTGCTGCTGCGGCTGTTCGACGAGGAGCGGACCTGCCGATCTACCTGATGCTCGACGTCAGCCGCTCGATGGCCGAGCCGGCGAAGTTCGACCTGGCGCGCCGGATCGCGGCGGCGCTCTGCTACATCGGCCTGGCGCACCTCGATCGGTTGACGCTCGTTCCGTTCGCCGAGGCCTCGGCCAGGAGTCGTCGCCCGGCCGCGGCAAGGGGCGGATCTTCCGCGTGTTCGAGCTGCTCGAGCAGCTCGAAGCCGACGGACCCACCGACCTGCGCGAGTCGTTCAAGGAGTTCGCGTCGCGGCCGCGGCAGACGGGCCTTGCGGTGATCATCTCGGACTTCCTCGATCCCGACGGGTTCGAAGCCGGCCTGAAGATCCTGCGCACGCTCGGGCACGACGTGTTCGTCGTGCACGTTCGGTCGCACGCGCGATCGCGATCCGGGCGCGTTCGGCGACGTCGCGGTTCGTGGACGCCGAAACCGGCGAGATGCGCGAGGTCGACGTCACGCCGCGGCTCGCCGCGGCCTACGTCCAGGCCTGGGACGCGCACGCGGCCGAGCTCGAACGGTTCTGCGGGCGCTACGACATCGGCTACGTGCGCGCCGACGCCGAGCGGCCGTTCGAGGAGATCATCCTGAAGGCGTTCCGCCAGGGACGGTTCCTCGCATGACCTTCGGCGCGATGGCGGCGTGGCAGGCTGGCCTGCTGATCGCGGCGGCGGGCGCGCTGGCGGCTGGCTGTTTCTGCTCAAGGTGCGTCCGCCGCGCGTGATTCGTGCCGTCGCTGCTGCTCTGGCGCCGGGTGCTCGACGAGTCGCCGCGAGCTGACGCTCTGGGAGCGGATCCGCCGCGCCGTCTCGCTGGCCCTCACAGTCGCGGTCGCGCTCGCGCTGGCGTTGGCGGTCATGCGTCCCTCTCGCAGCGAACGCGGCGCTGGCGCGCCGCGCGGCCGCACGCTGATCGTGCTCGACTCGTCCTCGTCGATGCTGGCGCGCACAAAGAGCGGCGACACGCGGTGGGAGCTCGCGATCGCCGAGGCGCGGCGCATCGCGGAAGGGTCCGCGGACGCCGTGTCGCTCGCAACGACCGCTGACGGCCTGGTCGAAGGACCGACGACCGATGCCGGCCTGATCGAATCGGCGCTCGATCGCCTCGCGCCTTCAGGAGACGCCGGGTGGTGGCCAGGAAACAGCGTCGCGGACTCGGTGCATTTCATCACCGACGGCGCCATCGCACGCCCGACCGAGGCAGCTCTGAAACGCGAGGCCTCGAATGACGCATCTCGGCCCTCGGACCTTCCGCATTCGCCGCCAAGCGGCTACGGCGGACAAGCGGACCCCGGACCTCGGAAGCTGTCATTGCCGCTCGTCGTGCATTCGGTATTCGAGCCTGCCAGCAATGTCGCAATCACGGCATTCGACGTGCGACCCTCGCTCGACGGCGACCACGCCGCTGAGGCCTATCTGGAAGTCGCCAACTATGCAACGTCGGCACAGCCGGTCCACCTGACGATTGCAAGAGGCAGGACGCCCGTGCTCGATCGGCGACTCGAGATGCGTGCGGGCGAGGCGCTTCGACAGGTTCTGCCGATTTCCCGCGGCGGAGACGACACCTTGCGGGCGCGAATCGACGCGCCGGCCGATGCGCTCGCCATAGACAACCAGGCTGTCGCATGGATTCCACGTGCGCGCCCGCTGCTGGTGACGGTTGTCGGACAGCACACCTCGTGGCTGGCCACGCTACTTGCGCGCGACCCCGACGTCCGCGCCACCTTCGTCGATCCCTCGAGCCAGACCCACCCGAGCGGCGAGGATCTCGTGATCTTCGATCGATGGACGCCGAAGAACCCACCGCATCGACCGTCCCTGTCGTTTGCCCCGCCGCTCCCGACGACGGCCGAGGAACTGCGCCCGGCATGGAATGTCGTCGGCTCACACCCGGTTCTGAGCGGTGTCGATCCGTTTACCTTGTCGATCGAGAAAGCGCGAGCCTTCAGGCTGCCGCAGTTGAGCGTCGTGGCAGAGAGCGCTCGCGGGACACCGTTGATATACGCAGGGGAGTCGGACGACCAGCGCGCGGTCGTGGTGACGTTCAGCTCTGCCGACTCGAACCTTCCCTCTGCACCGGCGTTTCCCGTGCTGGTCGGAAACGCGCTCGACTGGCTTGCACGCGTCTCCTCCGGTGGTGCGCGTCGCCCCGGTCCTATGGCGTTCGACGAAGCCATCGTCAGCGTGACGGATCCAGAGGGTGCAGCGGTCCCGTTGACGCATTTCAATCATTCGGCCGTTGCACTGCTGCGATCGCCAGGCATGTACCTCGCCGACGGGTCGGCGGCCCGCACCGCAATTGCGGTGAACGCGGGGGATCCCGAGGTATCGAATCTGTTGCAGACGCGGCTGACCCCGGAGGAGCGGACCCGTCCGGTAGCCGCGGGTCTTTCGCAGCGGCCATGGTGGATCTATTTGGTGACGCTCGCGTTCGCAATCGCTCTGGCCGAGTGGTGGACGTGGCAGCGGCGAATCACGGTGTGACATGTCGATGACATTCACCGCGGCCTCGGCGCTGTGGTTGTTGCTGGCATTGCCTTTGGTCTGGATCGCGCCACGGTTCGGCCGGACGAATTTCAACCGGCGGCAGCGGGCGGTACAGGCTGGTTTGCGATCACTGCTGCTCGCTGCGCTGGCATGCGCCTTGGCCCGTCCGGTGCTGTCGATCGGATCGTCGCGGCAGTCAATCGTCTATGCCGTCGATGTGTCGTATAGCATCGGCACGCCGGCGATCCAGGCCGCGGCCGGGACGATTGACGATCTCAATCAGGCCATTCATCCGGCGCACTCGCGAATTGTGGCGTTCGGTCGGACGATCATGCGCGTCGAGGGTACGGACGCGCTTCGTCGACTGGCGCGCGAGGATCCGGCAAACCCCGCGACCGTGCCCATCGACCGCCGCGGCACCGATCTCGAGGCAGCGCTCGACGCGGCACGAGCGGAGCTCGCCGCCGGTCACGTGCCGCGGATTGTTCTGTTCACCGACGGACGATCCATCAGCGGCGAGACGGCGCAGGCAGTGGCGCGGCTTGCCGCGGCACGCATCCCCGTCTCGGTCGAGCCGATGACGGTGCGGTCGCTCGGCGACATGTGGATCGAATCGCTCGATCTTCCGGATCGCATCGGCGCCGGCTCGAGGTTCGATGCGCTCGTGACGATCGGAAGCCAGCGCGCAGGCGAGGCGCGCGTCGTGCTGCGGGTGGAAGGGCAGCAGGTCGCCGAGCGAACCGTGACGGTATCGAAGGGGGTCACGGGCGTGACGATCGAGGGAAGGATCGACGCACCGGGATCGCACGTCCTCGAAGCGTCAGCGATGGCGGCCGGCGATCCGCTGGAAGCCAACAACGCCCTCGTGCGCGAAGCCTGGACGGAGCCGCGGCCGAAGGTCCTTTACGTCGAGCGTACGGCGGCCAGCGCGCGCTACCTTTCGAACGCGCTCACCTCATCGGGATTTGACGTCACTGTGCGGAATCCCTCAGGTCTGCCCTCGACCGCCGGCGGCCTCGACCCGTTCGACGTGCTGATACTGAGCGACGTTCCGCGGTCTGCCATTCCCGACGGGTCGATGACGGCGATGTCGCAGTGGGTCGAGCAAGGTGGCGGAGGGCTCTTGGTTGCCGGCGGCGAGGCGGTATACGGCGAGAAAGGGTACCGGAGGACGACTCTCGAGCGGCTGACGCCGGTGACGTTCGAGCGGAAGGACGAACCAGAGGTCGCGCTGGTGCTGGTTCTCGACCGGTCGCTCAGCATGTCGGGACGCTCGATGGACCTGTGCAAGACCGCCGCCCAGGCCGCCGTGGATGTGATGAAGGACGAGCAGGCGATTGGCGTCCTGACGTTCAACGACAAGTTCGAGTGGGCGGTGACGCTTCGAACGATCGGCAACAACCGCGACGAGATTCGCAAGCGCATCGCGGCCATCGAGCCGGGCGGTAACACTCTGTTCTATCCGGCGATGGAGCAGGCGTACCTCGCGCTGCGCGCGGCGAAGGCGCGCGCCAAGCACGTGGTGATGCTCTCCGACGGGCGCTCATACCCGGCCGATTACGAGTCGTTGATCGAGAAAATGGTCGATGCGCGAATCACGCTGTCTACCGTTGCGATCGGACAGTCCGCGAACCCGGAGCTTCTCCGCAACTTTGCGAACTGGGGCAAAGGACGCTCCTACGTCTCCGAGGACGCGCGTCAGCTTCCCCAGATCTTCGTCACCGAGGCCAGGAACGCGGCAGACCCCTCGTTCGATGAGAAGGAGATCGTTCCGGTAGTCAAAGCGCCGGCGTTTCTGACCGGTGTGGACATCGCGCACCTGCCGCACCTGAAAGGGAGGACAGCGACGGTACTGAAAGACACGGCACTCGAAGTCGCGGCAACCAGAGACGAGGAGCCGCTGCTCGCTTTCTGGCCGATCGGCCTCGGGCGCACGGCGGTCTTTGCATCGGACGTGAAGGATCGGTGGGCGGCCAACTGGGTGAGGTGGCGCGGTTATGGTCCGTTCTTCACGTCAGTCGTGCGGAGCCTTGCCAGGCAACGCCCGCTCCCGCTCGCGCTCGACGTCGTCCCGGGGCCAATCAGGGATGGTGAACGGGCACTACGGATCGCTCTCGAAGCGAGAGATCCGCAAGGGCATTATCGCGATTTATTACACCCGTCGGTGCTGGTCTCTCGCTTGCCGTCGAACCGAGGCGACCGCCCGCTCGATGTGCCGCTTCACCAGGTGGCCCCTGGTCGATATGAAGCGACGCTGCTGGCCCACGCGACCGATCAGCTCGAGGTGCGCGCCGGATCACAAGCGGATGATGAAACGGATAAGATGAGCGGCATCACCTCGCGGATCGTGCTGCCCGATCCCGCGGCGGAATATCGCTTCAAGGCTGCCGACGAACGCCTGTTGAGATCGATGGCGCTCGCAACGGGTGGCGAGTGGCGGCCGAGCGCCGCGGCGCTTAGGACCGAAGGTTCGGATCGTCGGACCGATCGCCGCCCCATCTGGCAGGCATTCGTCACAGTCGGCTTGTGTCTGTGGTTCGTGGATATAGTGTTTCGACGCATCAGGGTGTTCGAACCGGTGGTGCGGAAGGGAGATCACTGATGAGGGAGTGGAAAGGCTGGGTCGGCGTATTGGCGACAGCCGCGGTGTGCGCGGTCGCGGTTACGAGTGCCAGGGCGCAGACGGATTCGTCGGCGAAATCCGGCGGCTGGAAGACGCTCTTCGATGGCACATCGCTCGACGCCTGGCGCGGCTACAAACAGGACAAGGCGCCAGAGGGATGGAAGATCGTCGACGGCACTCTTTTCAAGGACACGAGCGTCGCCGACCTCGTCACGAAGGACGAGTTCGGCGACTTCGAGCTGTCGCTCGAATGGAAGATCAGCCCGGGCGGCAACGCCGGCATCTTCTATCGTGGAACGGAGGAATACGATCACATCTACTGGAGCGGCCCGGAATACCAGTTGCTCGACGACGAGAAGGGTGACGACAACAAGTCGCCGCTGACCCGCGCGGCGGCGGCGTACGCGGTTTATCCTCCGGTCAACAGCAAACCCAAGCCCGCCGGCCAGTGGAACGCCACTCGCATTGTCGTCAAGGGACCGCACGTCGAGCACTGGCTCAATGGCACGAAGGTCGTGGAATACGAATTGTGGAGTCCGGACTGGAAGGCCAAGGTGAAGGCCAGCAAGTTCAACGACTGGCCGAACTACGGCCTCGCCAAGAAGGGGCACATCGCGCTCCAGGGCGATCACGAAGGCTCGCTCGCGTTCCGCAACATCCGTATTCGAGAGCTCACGTAATCGGTCGTTCCAGGAGGACTGCATATGCGCGCGTTATGGAGAACAGCACTGGTCGTCGCGGTCGCGGTGGCGGCGCTGGCGCCCGCAGTGTCAATCGCGGGGCACCAGGATTCCGACCGCGCCGTCGCTGGCGGCGGCATCACGGCGGAGGGATGGAAAGGGGAAGTCGACGGCCAGTCCGCTTCGCAGGGTCGCAGCATCAAGGACTCGAAGTTCGAGCAGAAGGGGGACACGTTCCACCTGACCATCGGTCCCGCGGCCGTCTACTGGAATCCGGCAAACACCGGCAGCGGCGACTACACGGTGAAGGCAACCTTCACGGAAGCGAAGATGACCTCCGGGCATCCGCACCCGATGGGTCTGTTCATTGGCGGGAGCAAGCTCGGGACGCCCGACCAGAGTCTGATGTACTGCACCGCCTATCGCGATGGGACGTTCATCGTCCGGCGCTTCAATGGCAACAACGTGACGCAAGTCGCGCGGAAGGCGCCGAACGACGCGATCAAGAAGGCGTCCAGCCCCGATGAAAGCGTCACCCAGGAAGTCGCGTGGGTGGTCAAAGGGGGCAAGGCCGAGTGCCAGATCAACGGGACCACGGTCGCGTCGTACGACAAGGCGGAGATCGTGGGTCCGGGCAAGCTGGAATCAACCGACGGCATCTACGGCATCCGCGTCAGCCACAACATGGATCTGACGGTGTCGAATCTGAAGATGACGAAGAACTGAGAAAGAAAGAAGGCAGGAGGCAGGAGGCAGGAGGCAGGAGGCAGACAGGAGGCCGAAATACTTTCCCCTTCTTCTGCCTTCTGCCTTCTGTTTCCTGTCTCCTGTTCTCCTCCTCCTGACTCCTGTCATCTCATTCGCGCTGCGCACGCCTCGTTGCCCACCAGACGCGCTGACGAAGTGCTCGCCGGTGCCAGCCACTCGACCTTCCCCGTATCGAGGGAGTACACGGCTCCGACAATCCGCAGTTGCCGCTTCTCTACCAGTTCGGAGAGGAGGGGTGTCGATTCGCGGAGCTGTCTGACGACGTTCTCGACGTTGATTCGGACGGCATTGTCGACGCGATCACCCGGCAGCCCGGCGGCCTTTTCCACCGCGGGCCGAATCGCCTCCACCAGCGTCGACAGATGGCCGTGTGCCTCTCCGCCTTCCAGCGCCGCCGTCACCGCTCCGCATTTCTGATGCCCCATGACGACCAGCAGCGGCACGCCGAGGTGTTCCGCCGCATATTCGAGACTTGCGACTTCGGCCTCCCCGGCGATGTTGCCGGCCACTCGGACGTCGAATACGTCTCCAAGGCCCTGATCGAAGACGATTTCCGGCGCCACGCGCGAGTCCGCACAACTGAGAATCGCCGCGTGCGGGTGCTGTGAGGACGCCAGCTCGCGCTGGCGCGCGGCGGTCTGATGCGGATGCGCATAGTGCTTGGCGACGTGGTGCTGGTTACCGGCCTTCAGTTCGCTGAGCACGGCGTCAGGCGATGGCATTTTTTCCTGCGCACCTGTCACAGCTGCCAACAGTCCAAGCACGAACAGCGCCGAGGCAACGCTCGATCTCACGGCCTGTCTCCTTCCTAATGTGATCGGAAAGAAGATGACGAAGGGGGGGCCGCGGCACTGTGTCGCAGCGGTCGCCACGCCACGATTATCGGTCGCGAGATGCGCAGATGGTCAACTGTCAGAATTGACGGTCAATTCTGTCGTGCCGAGCAGCGTCTGTCAGACCTCGGACCTCGGACCTCGCACTGCGGACCTCGGACTACGGATCTCGGACCTCGGACTACGGACCTCGGACTACGGACCTCGGACTTCGGACCTCGCCTTTCGCCCCTCGCCTCTCGCCCCTCGCCCCTCGCGTCTACTTCGCCTTGACGTCGTACACCGCCAGCGTCCCCTGATTACGCAAGTAGAGCCGGCCGCTGCTGACCACCGGGTGGGCCCAGCTCGGGAGCCCCTGGTCGGCGATCGTGAAGCGTCCCTTTTCGTTGTAGCCGTTCGGCGTCGCTTCGGCGAGGCCGACCACGTTGTTTTCACCTTGTATATAGAGGTTACCGTCGGCGTAGGTGACCGTGCCCTTGCCGACGCTGCGGTCGCGCCAGATCTGCTTGCCCGTGGCGAATTCCAGGCAGGTCAGGATCGAATCGTTGAAGCCGTACAGATAGCCGTTCACCAGCACGACGCCGCCGTGATGGTTCTTCATGTTGCGGGTGAAATAGATCTCGTTCGCCTTCACCTCGCCGTTCTCAGCGGTGAGGCCGAGCAACGCGGCTCCGGTGTCGTACGCCGAGGTGTAGAACACCTTGTTGTCGAAGAAGATGGGCGTGGAGATGTTGGCGACGTTGTTCGCGGCGCGCTCGTACCGCCACATCAGCTTTCCATCGGCGGCGCGCACACCGACGGCAGCTTGCGAGGTGAGCGTGGTGTAGGTGCGGATGCCACCGACCTCGGCGACTACGGGCGACGAGTAGCCGGCCGCATCGTTGAGCTCCTTGGCCGTCCAGATCGTCTTGCCGGTCATCTTGTCGAGCGCCACGATGCTGGCACTGGAGCCGCCGGGTGAGACGATCACGTTCTTGCCGTCGACCAGCGGCGACTCACTGATCAACCATCGCAGGTTCCGCCCGTTGAAGTCCTTGAGGATGTTGCGCTGCCAGACGGCGCTGCCGTCCGTTTTCAGGCAGGCGAGGTCGCCGCTTTCAGTCAGCACGTACAACCGGTCGCCATCAAGGGTAGGGGTACCCCGCGGTCCGTCACCTTTATCGTTCGATGCCGACGGCCCGAGGGCTTTCGACCACAGTGGCTTGCCGTCCGCGCGATTCAACGCTGACACAATGCTCGTCGAACCCTTCATGCCCTGGACGTAGATCCGGTCCCCCTTGACCGCAACCGAGCCATAGCCGCCGCCGAGGTTCGACGCCGACCAGAGGAGAGCTGGTCCTGATGCCGGCCATTCCTTCAGCAGTCCCGTCTCTTTGGACAACCCGTTCCGGTCGGGACCTTGCCACTGAGGCCAGTCGCCCGTCGTTGATTGTCCGTCCGTCACGATACTCATCCCTACGACGATCCCGATGGCGAACAAAGTGCGCGCGGTCTTCATGGCAGCTCCTCGATTTGGCCGAGCCAGGATCGCAAAACGGGCCTTTACGCTGCGATAGAATGACGACCCGGACATCGCGTCTTTTGACGAACAAAATACTATGACGGCCTTGCTCGCGCTGATGTTAACAGCGGCCCTGGCATTACCCGCAGCCGCTCAGACTCCGTTCGCCTCCATTCGAGGTGTCGTGCTCGACCCCTCGGCGATGCCGATCCCCGGGGTACAGGTCACCATCGTCCAGCTCGATACCGGTGAACGCCGAACCGTCACCGCCGACGGCACCGGACAATTCGTGGTGGCGGCCATTCCGTCGGGGACGCACACGATCGAGGTCGAGCACGCGGGATACAAGACCTACACGCAACAGATCCGACTGCAGGTTGGCGAAGAGCGCCGCGTCGATATCCAGTTGACGCTGGGCGCTCGTGACGAAAGCGTGACGGTTACCGCGCCGGCGGTGTCGGTCGAGCGGCTGCGTCCGGCACGGACGACCGCCATTGACGGCGAGCAGATTCGCGGGCTCCCGCTCGATGGCCGCAACTTCCTGGAGCTCAGCCTGCTTGCGCCGGGCACCGCCCCCGAGGCCCAGGGATCCGCGGCATCGGTGCGCGGCGACTTCGCATTTCACGTCAACGGCGGCCGGGAAGATTCAAACGGGTATCTGCTCGATGGCGTGCTCAACGTCGATCCGAAACTGAACACGCTGGGGGTTGCGCCGCCCGTCGACGCGGTGCAGGAGTTCGAGCTGGTGACCAGCACCGCCGACGCATCCTTCGGCCGCAATAGCGCCGGACAGGTGAACGTGGTGGTCAAGAGCGGCGCCAACAGCGCGCACGGGACCGCGTACGAGTTCTTTCGCGATCAGGCGCTGAACGCGGCGAACGCCTTTGCGCCGACGAACGAACCGGATCCGGCTTACAGCCGTCACCAGTTCGGCGGCGCGATTGGCGGACCAATCGTGAGAAACCGCGCCTTCTTCTTCGGTGATTACGAGGGCCTGCGCACCCGCGAAGGGATCACGACGGTCACCAACGTGCCGACGGCGGCCGAGCGCAACGGGGACTTTTCCCAGAGCCTCTCGCCGCCGCCATTCAATCTGTTCACCCAGCAGCCGTTCGCGAACGGCGTGATTCCGCCGGCGTTCATCAATCCTATCGGACGCTCGATCGCGGCGCTCTATCCACTACCCAATCGGAATGTGCCATTCCAGAATTTCGTGTCGTCGCCGATCAGCACCGACCGGCGCGATCAATTCGATCTTCGCGTCGATCATTCGACCAGGCCGGGCGCAACGCTCACTGCGCGATACAGCTTCAGCGATCGCGATTTCTTCGAGCCGTTTTCTCCCGGGTTCCCGCTGGTCCCGGGCTTCGGAACCACCGCGCCTCGCCGGGCGCAAAACGCCATGGTCGGCGATCGGCGCGTGCTATCGAATGATCTCCTGAACGAGGTGCGCTTCGGATACACCCGGGTCCACGCGGGAGCCTTTCAACAAAGCAGCACCAACATCAATCAGCAGGTTGGATTACCTACCGTGTCGACCGATCCACGCGACGAGGGATTGAGCTTGATCAGCCTCACGGGATATTCGCCACTCGGCGACGACTACAACACCCCGCAAGAAAGCACCACCAATCAGTTCCAGATTTCCGATGCGCTCACCTACGCGCTCGGCCGGCACCTGGTGCGAACCGGTGTCGATGTGCGCACGGTCTCACAGGACGCGTTTCGCCACATCCAGGCTCGCGGTTTCCTCAGCTTTGCCGATCAGGCGCAGCTGACGGGAAATGGGCTCGCTGATCTCCTGCTCGGCCTTCCGGTCACGACCGGTGTCGCGCGTCTCGACAATCCACAGCGCCTCCGCACGAACAGCTACGGATTATTCGTGCACGACAGCTTTGCGGTGAGCTCCCGGCTGACCCTGACGGCTGGCCTGCGCTACGAGTACAACGCGCCTCCCCACGATGCCGACAACCGTGCGGCCGTCTACGACCCGGCTACCGGCTCGATCGTGCAGGTCGGCACCAATGGCGTGCCGCGCGGCGGATACGAGCCCGATCACAACAATTGGGCACCCCGCATTGGCGCGGCCTGGAGCCTCGACGAATCGGCCAGGACCGTCGTCCGCGCCGGATACGGCATCTACTACGATCAGTCGGCGCTCGCCCCTGGCGAAGGGCTTTACTTCAATCCGCCGTACTTCGATCTCCGCGTGTTCTTTCCGTTGCCGGGCTCCCTGTTGTCGATCAACGATCCCTACCCGGAGCAGTTTCCAATCTTCATTCCGCCGTCAGCGACGACGTATCAGCGCGACTTCCAGACCGCCTACCTGCACCAATGGAATATCAACCTGCAGCGTCAACTCGGGCCGTCGAGGGTTGTCGACATCGCGTACGTCGGATCCAAGGGACGGGACCTGCTGCGCGGCCGCGACATCAACCAGGCTGATGCAAGCCCTCAAGTACCCAACCTGCGGCCGAACCCCTTGTTCGCGGATGTCACGCAGCTCGAATCGCAGGCGCGATCCGACTACGACAGCCTCCAGCTGTCGTTCACCCAGCGCCTGTCGATGGGCGTGACCGCGCTCGCCTCGTACACCTGGTCCTCGTCGCACGACGATGCCTCGGGATTGTTTACGAGCGCAGGCGATCCGAATTTTCCACAGGACAGCAACAATCCTGAAGCGGAGCGGGGGCGATCGAATTTCGACCTCCGCCATCGTCTGACCGCCGGCTTCACGTGCGACATGCCGTTTGGATCCGGCAGCAACCGGTTCGCGGACCACGGCTGGGTGTCGGACCTGCTCGCGAACTGGGCGATTACCGGGATCCTGACACTGCAAAGCGGACGGCCGTTCACCGCACTCTTGTCGCCGGACTTCGACAACAGCAACACCGGGCGCGGATCGCTTGGATTCGGCGCAAACGATCGGCCGAATGTCAGCGGCGACACCAGCGTCGCGAATCCGAGCGCGAGCCGGTGGTTCAACACCAGTGCGTTTTCCATGCCCGCGTTTGGCACGTTCGGCAATGCCGGACGTAACATCCTCGAGGGGCCCGGCTTTGCGAACTTCAATCTCGGCGTCCTGAAGCATGTGCGGTTGTCTGGAGATACTCGACTCCAGCTCCGCCTGGAGGCGTTCAACCTGTTCAATCGCGTCAACTACAACCTGCCCGACAACGTGTTCCTCTCGCCAACGTTCGGACAGATACTGTCGGCCGGCAGTCCCCGCAGGCTGCAGCTGGGAGCAAAGGTTCTGTTTTGACTGGAGAATCGGCTTAAGGCTAATGACTCGAGGCTCATGGGGCTCATGGCTGCTGGCTAATGCCACGAGTGTCTCGGCGTCCCGAAGTGTGCGCGACGAGGTGCGTTGTGTCATGAGCCGGCGTGAGCCATGAGCCCTGAGCCATGAGCCGCTGCAGGGAACTGAAACAGCCTGCAGCGACACGGCGTAGAACGAAAATGACCTTATGTTCAAACGACTCTGCATTCTGACGGCTCTCATCGGCACCTGCGGTGTGCTCGCTGCGGCGGACGGACGGCACGTGCCGCTGGGCGACTGGCCGGATGCGCGCGGCCCGCACCGAAACGGAATCTCAGACGAGAAGGGGCTGATTGAGACCTGGGAGCTCAACGGCCGCAACTTTCTGTGGCGAGCGCCATATGGAGGCCGCTCAGCGCCCCTCGTCGTCGGCAACCGGGTGATCGTGCAAAACCCGGCGGGACTCGGCGCCGGTCTGCAGGAACGCATCATGGCGCTCGATGCGGACACGGGAAAGGTCGTCTGGGAACAGAAGTTCAACATCTACCAGAGCGACGTGCCTCCCCATCGTGTCGGCTGGGCCTCGCCGGTTGCCGATCCCGAAACGGGAAACATCTACGGACTGACGGTTGGCGCCGAGGTCGTTGCCCTGAACAAGGATGGCAAGCTGCTATGGGATCGGTCGATTGGTGAAGAGTTCGCCGCGTTCACCACGCACGGCGGCCGGACGATGGCGCCAATCATCGATGGCGATCTGGTAATCGTCAGCGCGGCAATTTCGAGCTGGGGCAATCAGCCAATCGCGCGCACCGGTTCATCGCCATGGACAAGCGCACCGGCGACATCGTCTGGGTGGCGAGTCCGGGCGGACGGCCGTACGATACCGCCTATGCGTCGCCGGTCATCGCATCGATCAACGGCCAGCGGCTGCTGATCTGCCGGTCTCGGCGACGGCGGGGTCCACGCGATCAAGCCGCAGACCGGCGAGAAGGTGTGGAGCTTCATCGCGGCGAAGCGCGCGATCAATACCGCGGTCGCGGTCTCCGGCAGCACGGTCATCGTCTCGCACGGCGATGAGAACCTCGACACCAGCGAGCTGGGCATGATCGCGGCGGTCGATGGATCGCAGACCGGCGACATCAAGACCACGAAGTGGGCGGCCAAGGGCGATCAGTTTGGTTTCTCGTCGCCGGTGATCGACGGCACGCGCGTCTATCAGGTCGAGAACGGGTCGCGGCTGAAGGCGTTCGATCTCGAGAGCGGCCGCCCGCTCTGGACGCAGACGCTCGGCACGATCCAGAAAGCGCCGCTGGTGCTGGCGGACGGCAAGCTCTATGTCGGCACCGAGAGCGGCAAGTTCTTCATCGTCCGGCCTGGCGCGGATCGCGCGGACGTGCTGAGCTAGGTGGAATTGCCGTTGAGCAAGGAGGACAATGCGGGCCAGTCGGCTGAAGGACTTCCCGAGCCGGTGTTCGCAGGCGCCGCGATTTCGCGCGGTCGCATCTTCTTCGTCTCGACCGGGGGCGTGTACGCGCTTGGTCCGAAGACCGCGAAAGCCGTCAAGGGCACGACGGTCGATGAGGCAGCCGGAGAAGGGCGATGGCCCTCCTGCCTGGGTTCAGGTCGCGCCGACCGAGCTGGTGCTGAAGCCGGGACAGACCGTTACGCTTCACGCCCGGCTGTTCGACGCGAAGGGGCGATTCCTTCGCGAAGAGACCGGGGCCACCTGGTCGCTGCAAGGACTGAAGGCGACCATCGACAACGGCACACTGGCAATCGCAGCCGATCCGGTCGATCAGGCCGGGACTGATCAAGGCGACCATCGGCGAGTTGACCGGCGAAGCCCGCGCGCGGGTGACCCGTCCACTGCCGTGGACCGAGACGTTCGATTCGTATGCCGACGGCGCTGTGCCGCCGGGATGGATCAACGCGGCGACAGGGAAGTTCTCGGTGGCGACGCTGGAGGGTCAGAGGGTCCTGCAGAAGGCGCCGGATCAACACGATCTTCAAGCGGATTCGCGTTTTTATCGGCCCGGTCGATCTGGCGAACTACACATTCGAGGCCGACGTGCGTGGCACGACCCGGCGTCGCCAGATGACCGACATCGGCATTACCGCACAGCGCTACTCGCTCGTGCTCTACGGCAACTCGCAGAAGCTGAAGATCGAATCGTGGGAACCGGAGATCGTGCGATCGGTGGCGGTGCCGTTCGAGTGGAAGGCCGACACGTGGTATCACTTGAAGCTTCGTGTGGAGAACATGCCGGACGGCAAGGTGCAGGCGCGCGGCAAGGCCTGGCCGGTCGGGCAGCCGGAGCCGGACGCCTGGACGATCGAGAAGATCGATGCGAGCGGCAATCACAAGGGCGCGCCGGGATTCTTCGTCGACGCGGAGTTTGGCGCGTATCTCGATAACCTGAAGCTGACGGCAAACCAGATGAGAAAACTCGTTGTCGTGTGTTCGATGGCAGTGGTCGGCGCCGCGACGCTCGGTCCGTGCGACTGGCGGTGGCAGACCTTCGGGCTGAAGGCGGAAGCCGCGGGACTCGCCGCCGCGGCCGCCGGGCTCGCCAGCGATCCCGGTTCTGGCGATTGGCCGATGTGGGGCGGCACGCCCGATCGCAACATGGTTTCCAACATGAAGGGGCTCCCGACCGAGTGGGACGTCAAGACGAAGAAGAACGTCAAATGGGTCGCCGACCTCGGCTCGCAGAGTTACGGCAATCCCGTGGTGGCGGGCGGCATGGTGTTCGTGGGCACGAACAATGAAGGGGCTTCGCGATCCAAGAATCAGGCGGGCGATCGCGGCGTGCTGATGGCGTTCCGGGAGTCGAACGGCGAGTTCCTGTGGCAGCAGACGCACGAAAAGCTGTCGTCCGGCCGCGCCAACGACTGGCCGTTCCAGGGTGTGGCTTCGTCGCCGCTGGTCGAGGGCACCAAGCTCTATTACACCAGCAACCGCGGCGTGGTCTGGTGCCTCGATATCAACGGCTTCCGCGACGGCAAGAACGACGGCCCGGTGACCGACGAGAAGCTGACCGGCGAGCACGACGCGGACGTCGATCTGGTCGTTCGACATGATGGAGGAGGTCGGCTCTTACCCACACAACATGTCGAACTCGTCGCCGGTCATCTGGGGCGACCTCATGTTCGTGAGCACGTCGAACGGACAGGACGAAAGCCACGTCCACATTCCATCTCCCAAGGCGCCCGCGATCATCGCCCTCAACAAGAACACCGGCAAGCTGGTGTGGGAGGACAACTCGGTCGAGGATCGGATTCTCCACGGTCAATGGTCCACGCCGGCGGTCGGCAAAGTCGGCGGCGTCGATCAGGTCGTGAGCGCCCAGGGCGACGGCTGGGTACGCGGCTACGAAGCGCAGACGGGCAAGAAGCTGTGGGAGTTCGACACCAATCCGAAGGATTCCGTGTGGCCCAAGACCCGCAACGAGGTGATCTGCGACCCCGGTGATCTATGAGGACAGGTCTACATCGCCAACGGACAGGATCCGGAGCACGGCGAGGGCGTCGGCCACTTGTATGCGATCGATGCCACCAAGCGCGGCGATATCACCAGAGTCAGGCCTGGTCTGGCAATTCGACAAGATTCGACGCTCTATCTCCACGGCGTCAATCGCCGACGGCCTCTCTACATCGCAGACTTCAGCGGATTCCTTCATTGCCTCGACGCGAAGACCGGTCAGCTTTACTGGACCCACGACATGTTCGCCGCCGTGTGGGGTTCGACGATCCTGATCGACGGGAAGGTGTACCTGGGGGACGAGGACGGCGACGTGGTGGTGATGGAGGCAGGGAAGACGAAGAAGGTGATTGCCGAGATGAACATGGGCAGCGCGGTTTACGCGACGCCGGTGCCAGCGCACGGAACCCTGTTCATCAACAATCGCAACCAGTTGTTTGCGCTGTCGGCCGATGGGAAGTAGGGCCAGGGGGAAATACTCGCGTCAGCGCCGCGTTTTGCTCCGCGTCGTGGTCGCCGCGCTGACCGTGGCAGCGTGCCTGTCATCTGCCCTAGCGCAGGAGGCCCGTCCCGGGTGGTCGCAGTTTCGCGGCAACCCGCAGTTGACCGGCATCACCACGGATGCGCCGCCGGAAACGCTGACCCTCAAGTGGACCTACGAGGCAGCGGAAGCGATCGAATCGTCTGCGGCAATCGCGGATGGAGTGGTCTACGTCGGCGCCGGCAACGGAGACTTGCTCGCGATCGATCTCGCGACCGGCAAGCTGCGGTGGAAGTACGCGACCGGGAACGAGCTCGGAGAGTCGTCGCCGGCCGTCGCGGCGGGCACCGTCTACATCGGCGATCTCGCCGGGATGGTGCACGCGGTCAGCGTACGCGACGGCACGCGTCGCTGGACGTTCAAGACCGGCGGCGAGGTGAAGTCGTCGCCGGTGATCGCGGACGCGCTGGTGCTGATCGGGTCGTACGACACCAACCTGTACGCACTCGATGCCGGTTCCGGCAAGGTTCGCTGGAAGCTGCAGACTTCGGGACCGGTGCACGCGACGCCGGCGATCGACAATGGCACCATCTACCTGGGCGGCTGCGACGAGCAGTTCCGCGCGATCCGGCTCGCGGACGGCAAAGTCCTGTTCGAGCTGCCGTTGAACGCGTATACCGGTGCATCCGCGGCGGTTGACGGGAAGCACGCATTCGTCGGCACCTTCAACCACGAGGTCGTCGCCGTCGACCTGCTCGCGCGACGCATCGTGTGGCGCTACCGGGATCCGGAACGCGAGTTCCCCTATTACTCGTCGGCGGCCCTCGTGAAAGGACGGGTGATCGTGGGCGGGCGCGACAAGTCGGTCCACGCGATCGACGCGGCGACCGGCAAAGGGGTCTGGAAGTTTGCAACACGCGCACGCGTCGACTCGTCTCCTGCCTTTGCCGGCGGACGGATTTACGTTGGCTCGAGCGACGGCCGTTTGTACGTGCTCGATGCGGCGACCGGGCAGAAGCAATGGGAGTTCGATGCCGGGGAAGCCATTACTGCATCACCGGCAATCGCCCAGGGCCGCCTCGTCGTCGGCGCGCAGGACGGCCGGGTGTATTGCTTCGGGTGATGAGCAGGCTTCAGGCTTCAGGCTTCGGGCTTCAGAGGCTACTGGCTGGCTATTGTCCTGAAGCCCCTGAAGCCTGAAGCCTGAAGCCCGAAGCCCGAAGCCTGCCTGAGATGATTGATATCATTGAACGAACCAATGTCCGAAACCCCCCGCGCCGCGCTCGTCGATCAGCCAGAGGTCGGCAGTTACTTCGTCGCGACCTATCCGCCGTTCTCCGTGTGGTCGCCCGAGGCCGTTGATCGCGACGCCAAGCCAGCCTTGCAGCAACCGCCGGGTCCGGGCGTACCGCTGGGTCTCTATCTCCACATTCCGTTCTGCCGGAAGCGCTGTCACTTCTGCTACTTCCGTGTTTACACCGACAAGAACGCCCAGGAGATTGGGCGGTATCTCGAGGTGCTCGGGCGCGAATGGGAGCTCTACTCGCAGCTGCCGGCGATTGCCGGACGGCCGCTGAATTTCGTCTACTTCGGCGGCGGCACGCCGTCCTTTCTTTCGACGCAACAGCTCGATGGGTTGGTCAATCGCCTGACGGCAGTCACGCCGTGGAACCAGGCCGAAGAGATCACGTTCGAGTGCGAGCCCGGCACGCTGACCGAGCACAAGCTGAGAGCGATTCGCAGCATGGGGGTCACCCGCCTCAGTCTCGGTGTCGAGAACTTCGACGATGGCATTCTCGAACTGAATGGCCGTGCGCACCGATCCCCGGAGATCGGTCAGGCTTACGACTTCGCGCGGTCGCTCGACTTTCCGCAGATCAACATCGATCTGATTGCCGGGATGCTCGGCGAGACCGAGGAGAACTGGCAGCGCTGCATCGAGCGGACGATCGATCTCGATCCGGACAGCGTCACCATCTATCAGATGGAGCTGCCCTACAACACGACGATCAGCAAGGACCTGCTCAAGGGCCCGGGACAGTTGCGCGGTTCGCTCGCGGACTGGGCGACCAAGCGCCGCTGGCTACGGGAGGCGTTCGAGGCGCTCGAGGGGGCCGGCTATCACGTGGGGAGCGCCTACACCGCGGTCAAGAACCCGGCGCGGACGCGCTTCATCTACCGCGATCGCCTCTGGCAGGGAGCGGACATGGCGGCTCTGGGCGTCGCGTCGTTCGGGCACATGAACGGCGTGCACATGCAGAACTACGACACCTGGGAGCGATACAGCGAGGCGATCGATCGCGGCGAGCTGCCGCTGGCCCGCGCGTATCGGCCCACACCCGAGGAGCGCATGCGGCGCGAGCTGGTGCTGCAGTTGAAGCTCGGGTGCGTCAGTCCGGCGTACTTCAGCGACAAGTACGGCGCGGACGTCGTCAGGCAGTTCGAGGAACAGTTCGCGGCGTTGAAGCTTGAAGGTTACGTCGCTCAGGCCGATGAAGAGGTGGTGCGCCTGACCCGCGAAGGGCTGCTCCGCGTGGACGCACTGCTGCCGCGCTTTTTCCTGCCGCAGCACTCCGGGATTCGGTACACGTGAGGAACGGGTTCCCGGAACCGAACCGAGAACCCGAGAACTCGAGAACCCGAGAACCCGAGAACCCGAACGTGGGAACCCGCTCAATATGCCAAGCGAACACCGAATGAGACGCCGCGTGCAGTTCTACGAGACCGACGCGGCCGGCATCGTCCATTTCAGCTGGTTCTACCGCTACATGGAGGAGGCCGAGCACGCGTTGTGGCGTGAGGCGGGATTGAGTATTCACGCGCCCGCGTCGGAGATCGGCTGGCCGCGAGTCGCTGCCTCGTGCGAATTCCATCGCGCGCTGAAGTTCGAAGACGAGTTCGACGTGCTGATTCGGGTCCGCGAGATCACCGGTCGCACGATTGCCTACAACTGCACGATCGAGCAGGGCGAGCAACGAATTGCGACCGCCTCGATGAAGATCGCGTGTGTCAGCACGCGTAGCGGTGAGCCGATGCGATCGATTGAAATCCCTGAAGAGATCGCCGGACGCTTCCGCTGATTGTCAACCACGACCCAGCATATGAATCCAGACGTCGTAGTGATAGGTGGTGGTCCTGCCGGATCCACCGTGTCGACCGTGATGGCGCAGCAGGGGCTGCGCGTGCAGCTGTTCGAACGAGAAACGTTTCCCCGCTTCCACATCGGCGAATCGCTGATTCCCGAGACCTACTGGGTGCTGAAGCGTCTCGGGATGCTCCCGAAGATGCAGCGCAGCCACTTCGTCAAGAAGTACAGCGTGCAGTTCGTCAATGCCAGCGGCAAGGTGTCGGCGCCGTTCTACTTCTGGGACAACAAGCCGCACGAGTGTTCGCAGACGTGGCAGGTGGTGCGGAGCGAGTTCGACACGATGCTGCTCGAGCAATGCCCGCGAGCACGGCGTCGACGTCCATGAAGGTGTCCGGGTCATGGACGTGTTGTTCGAGGGGGACCGTGCCGTGGGCGTCAAGGTCAAGTGGTCGGACGGCACGCTTCAGGAGCTACAGCCCCGAGTGGTGGTCGACGCCAGCGGCCAGAACGGCCTGATCTCCAACCGGCTTCGGCTGCGCGTCTGGGATCCCGTCCTGAACAAGGGGGCGATCTGGACGTATTGGGAAGGCGCGTATCGCGACACCGGCAAGGACGAAGGGGCGACGATGGTGCTCCAGACGGCCGACAAGAAGGGCTGGTTCTGGTACATCCCCCAGCACGACGATACCGTGAGCGTCGGCATCGTGGCGCCGTTCGATTACCTGTTCAAGAATCGCGCAGGGTTCGAGCAGACTTACCAGGAAGAGGTGGATCGGTGCGCCGCCGTCAAAAAGCGCGTCGCCTCGGCGCGCCGTGCGACTGGCTACTTCGCGACCAAGGATTATTCGTATCGTGCGACGAAAGTGTCCGGTGACGGCTGGGTTCTCGTCGGCGACGCATGGGGTTTTCTCGATCCGCTCTATTCGTCCGGCGTCCTGCTCGCGCTTCGCTCGGGAGAGATGGCCGCCGACGCGATTGTCGAGGGACTGAAGAACGGGGACACCGCGGGGCGCAGCTCGGAAAATGGGGCCCGCTGTTCAATGAAGGGGTCGATCGCATGCGCCGCCTGGTCTGCGAGTATTACGACGGCTTCAGCTTCGGCAACTTCGTCCGCCACTTCCCGGAACTGCGCGGTACGATTACCGACCTGCTGATCGGCGATCTCTTCACTGATCGCGTCGACACGGTCTGGCGGCCGATGGAATCGCTCTACCCGAACGACAAGGCGCCCATCCCGCGGTGGGACGCCGGCCTCCCGGTGGCCGAGGCCCCGAACAAGGCAAACGAGCTGTTCCTGCCGGAAGGACGAAGACGATAGCGCAACCAGGCGCGCTACTCCACGTGCTGCTGACGCTCGCGGCGGTGCTGGTCACCGGCCGCGTGCTCGGCATGCTGCTCGCGAAAATCCGTCAACCGCCAGTCATCGGCGAAGTGCTCGCCGGCATCGTGCTGGGTCCGTCGATCCTCGGCCGCTTCGCACCCGGTCTGGCTGCCGCGATCCTGCCCCCGTCGATTGCGCCACAACTGCGGGTCGTGGCCGAGCTGAGCGTCATCCTGTACATGTTCATCGTCGGCCTCGATCTGCGGGCCGACCTCCTGCGGAAGCAGGCCCGCAGCGTGGTGCTCACGTCGAACGCCAGCATCATCGTGCCGTTCGCGCTGGGTGCGGCGCTCGCCGTGTATCTCTACCCGCGACTCTCGCCGCCGGACGTGCCTTTCACCAGCTTTGCGCTGTTCATGGGGGTCGCGATGTCAATCACGGCGTTCCCGGTCCTGGCGCGCATCATCAACGATCGGGACCTGGCGCAAACGCCGCTCGGTACCCTTGCGCTCGCGTGCGCGGCGGTCGACGATGTGACGGCGTGGTGCCTGCTGGCGCTGATCGTCGGGATTGCGCAGGGCAGCGTCGAGAGCGCCGTGGTGGTGGTCGCGCTGACCGCGTTTTTCGCAGGCCTCATGCTCCTCGTCGTCCGGCCCCTGTTCGCCCGCATTCTGTCGACTCCCGGTGTTTCTTCGTCTCCCGTTGCCTCCGCTGCCTCTTCACTCGTGGCTTCCGCGTTCAAGCGGAAGGACGCCTTGCGGGATCAGATTGCGATCGTGCTGGCCGGCCTCCTGCTTTCTGCGGTCGCGGCTGAATGGATCGGCATCCACGCCATCTTCGGCGCGTTCCTGTTCGGGGCGATTCTTCCACGCGGCGGTCCGCTGCCCGACGCGTTGAGAGAGAAGATGCACGATCTCGTCACGATTTTGCTGCTGCCGGCGTATTTCGCATTTACCGGCATGCGCACCGAGATCGGCCTGATGGCCGACCTCAACGCCTGGCTGATGTGCGGCCTGATCATCCTGGTCGCGACGCTTGGCAAGTTTGGCGGGACCTTCGCCGGCGCGCGACTGAACGGAATGGACGGGCGCACTGCCGCGCGGCTCGGGATCCTGATGAACACGCGGGGACTGATGGAGCTGATCGTCCTCAACGTCGGCCGGGATCTGAACGTGATCTCACCCAGACTGTTCACGATGATGGTGCTGATGGCGCTCGTCACAACGGTCGCCACCACGCCGATCCTCGACGCGCTCGGCGACACGCGGTCTGGGCTACAATCGCGTCCGCCTTCGCCGCGGCGCGGTCTTCGCATTCGCGCGTCGCGCTCTGGCGGACGACAGGGCGGGCACACACGACACGGATAAACGATGAGGAGCCGTATGGGTTGGGTGATTTTCGTGGCTGGGGCGGTGCTGTCGTGGGGCGCATACGGTGCGCTGCTGCACCAGGGACAGGTCCAACTTGGGAACCCGCTGAAGGCGCTGCTCTGCGTGGGCGTTGCCTACTTTCTGATTGGCGTCCTGATTCCGGTGGCGGCGCTCTCGGCGCAGGGGAGCCTCGCGAGCTTCGACAAGGGCGGCCTGGTGATGGCGACGATTGCCGGCGCGCTCGGCGCCGCCGGCGCCGCGTGTATCATCTGGGCGTTCAAGAGCGGCGGCCTGCCGGTGTACGTCATGCCGCTCGTGTTCGGCGGTGCGCCGATCGTCAACGTCTTGATCACGATGGCCCTTCATCCTCCAAAATCGGCAATCAATCCGATGCTCTATCTCGGGTTCGTGCTCGCCTCGTTGGGGGCGGCGATGGTGCTCTACTTCCGGCCAACCGCCTGAGACACAGCTTCGCGGAGGACCGTATGCCGCTGAAGAGACTTGCGATGAGCGCGTTGGCGCTGCTGTCCACCGCGGTGCTTGCCGCGGCGCAGGCGGCTCCGACGTCAACCAGGGCGGAGGAACTCTCCGCCGCCGCGCGCCGGGGTGACGCCGAGACCGTGAAGAAGCTCCTCGACGAAGGCGTCGACCCCAATACGAAGTTCCGCTACGACGCGACCGCCCTGACCTACGCGTGCGATCACGGTCATCTCGCAGTGGTCAAGGTGCTCCTCGAGCACGGCGCCGACGTCAACGTGAAGGATACGTTCTACGGGTCGACGCCGCTCTTGCTGGCGATCAGTCCGGCGCAGAAGAAGAGACCGGAACACTCCGAGATCGCGAAGCTGCTGATCGCGAAGGGCGCGCAGGGCAAGGACGAGGCCTTGTCGAGCGCGATTTCAGAGGGGGACGTGGCGGTCGCGAAGGTCATTCTCGAGAGCGGCGGCATTTCGGCAGCGGCGCTGACCGACGCGCTGGAATCGGCCAGAGCCCAGAAGAAGAGCGACGTCGTGACGCTGCTCGAGCACGCCGGAGCCAAGCCCTATGAGGATTTCAAGATCGATCCGGCGCAGCTCGCGAGCTACGGCGGCGCATATCAAAGTCCCACCGGGACGCCGGTTGCCTGTGCACTCGACGGTTCGCGCATCGTGGCCACCGCGTTCGGGCAGAAGTTCACTCTCTCCGCAATGGACGCGACGAAGTTTCGGGTAATCGGCGCGCCGGACCTCACCATTACTTTTCAGCTCGCCGACGGCAAGGTCACCGGTCTGTTGCTGACGGAGGGGAACAACAAGACGCTCTTCACTCGTGTGGAGGGGAAACAGCAATGAGGCGATTTCTACCGCTCGTCGCCGGTCTGCTTGCCACGACGTCACTGTCGGCGCAACAGTGGCCGTCCTTCCGCGGTGCCAACGCCGCTGGCGTGGCCGATGGGCGGCCGACCGCCACCAAATGGAACGTATCCACTGGCGAGAACGTGGTGTGGAAAACGCCGGTGCCGGGCGTAGCCGTCTCGAGCCCGATTGTCTGGGGCGACCGGGTGTTCATCTCGACGGCGGTCAGCAGCGATCCGAACCAGGGAATCCGCACCGGGTTGTACGGCGACGTCGAGCCGGTTACCGATCAATCGAAACACACCTGGCAGCTGATCGCGCTCGACAAGAAGACGGGCAAGGTGGTGTGGGAGCGTGTCGCCCATGAGGGCAGTCCCAAGACGAAGCGCCATCCGAAATCGAGCCAGGCCTCGCCGACACCCGTCACCGACGGGCGCCATGTCATCGTGTCGTTCGGGTCGGAGGGCCTCTATGCCTACGACTTCGATGGCAAGCAGCTCTGGCAGCAGGATCTCGGCGTGCTCAATGCCGGGTGGTTCTTCGATCCGGACTATGAATGGGGTGTCGGGAGCTCGCCCATCATCTACAAGAACATGGTGATCGTGCAGTGCGACATCCAGAAGAATTCGTTTCTCGCGGCGTTCGACGTCGAGACCGGCAAACCGGTCTGGCGCACCAGCCCGGGATGAGATCCCGTCGTGGTCCACGCCGACCATCTTCGAGTCGAGCGGCCGCGCCGAGCTCGTCACGCAGGCCACCACGTTCACCCGGGGCTACGATCCCGAGAACGGAAAAGAGCTCTGGCGCCTGTCGGGAAACTCCGAAATCACCATCCCCACACCGATCGTCGGTCCCGGCTTTATCATCGTAACCAACGGTTATCGGGGAGTACAGCCGATCTACGCGATCAAGCCGGGCGCAAGTGGCGACATCACCCTGAAGGGTGATGAAACCAAGAGCGAATACATCGCCTGGAGCACCAAGCGCGGTGGCCCGTATATTCCCACGCCGGTCATCTACGGCGAGCAGCTCTACACTCTCAACAACGGCGTGCTCGCCGCCTACACCGTGACGACGGGGGAACGTATCTATCAGGAGCGTCTCGGCGGTACTGGCGGCGCGTTCAGCGCGTCGCCGATCGCGGCTGACGGCAAGCTCTATCTGTCGAGCGAAGACGGCGACGTGTTCGTCGTGAAAGCTGGACCGAAATACGAATTGCTTGCCAAGAACTCGATCGGGGAAGTGATCATGGCGACGCCGGCCGTCTCCGAGGGTCTGTTGATCGTGCGAGGACTCAAGAACGTCTACGCGATAGGCAGCGCGCCGGCGCCTCAGACTGGTGGCAACCCGAAGCAGTAAAGCGTCTGTTTGGTGCGGACGTAGATGCGGCCATCGGCGATCGCCGGCGTGGCGAAGACCTCATCGTCCAGTGGATTGACCGACAGGATTTCCCAATCGGCTCTGGCGTCGACGACCGATGCGGTGCCGTCCTGGCTGACGAGAAACACCTTGCCGTCGGCGCCGACCGGGGACGCGAAGTACTTGTCGATCGCTCCTTTCAATCGCCCCTGCTTCAGCACCGAGCCTGTCGCCGGATCGATCGCGAGCAGGATGCCGCTGTCGTTGATCATGAACAGGACGCCTTTGTAGAAGAGCGTAGACGGTACCTGAGGCACCGGACGCTGATAACGCCATTTGATTGCGCCCTCGGTCACATCCCCGCGACCGCCCAGTTTGATCGCGAGCAGGCCGTTTTCGGATGCGAGCATCGCCCGCATGACGTCCCATTCCCTGGCGTCGAGGCTTCCATCCCGGTCGCCGTCGAATGCGGGGAAGCCAGACTTCGGTACTGAGCATGCGGTCGAGCGGCTCGCTGCCGGAAATCTCGTCAGCGCCGATCCGTCCATCGTGGTTCCGGTCGTACCGTTTCAGGCCTTCATCGAACGGGATGGTCGGGACCTGCTGGCCGGCCTGGTTCTGCGGAAAGCCCCAGCCGTTCACGTAGGCCATGTCGTGGTCGATGCTGATCACCGACTTCATCTCGCACGCCAGCCCCCGTACCCACCAGACACGATGCCCGTCCTTGACGTCGTAGGCCGAGAGCTGGAACGACTCCGGGATGAGGATCTGCGTGCCGCCTTCCTTTGGTTCGTACACGGTCGGCGTCGAGTACCCCGATATCACGCCGGGCCGGTCCACCTTGTAGCGAACCTTTCCGGTGCGCGCATCCACGCCGAGGAGGTACGACCCTCCGTCCTGATCGACCGGCAGGACGATCAATCCATCGACGAGGATCGGTGACGCGCCGAATCCATAGAACTGATTGAACGGTCCGAGCGGAAGCCGCCACTGCGCCTTCCCGTCAACGGTGAACGCGATCAGTCCGAAGTCCTGAAAGAACGCATACACGCGCTCGCCGTCCGTGACCGGCGACGGGGAAGCCGGACCGTTCGGGCCATCGAGACGTCCCTTGCCGGTTCGCGGCACCTCGCGACGCCAGAGCTCGCGCCCCGTGGCCCGATCGAGCGCCAGCACGAGCAGGGTCTCTGCGTCGTGCGCAGTCAGAAAGAGGTGCGTGCGCGTGAGGACCGGAGAAGAATGTCCGGGCGGTACGCTGGCTTTCCACACCACGTTCTTTGCCGGGCCGAATTCGGATGGAAGCCCAGACGTATTCGAAACGCCGGTGCCGTTCGGTCCGCGAAAGCGGGACCAATCCGGATCCGAAAACGACACGAGTGCGGCGAGCGCCAGCGCGACCAACGTCATCGTCTATTCCCAATGCACCACAACGCCTTGGCCGTCCGAATGAAGATCTGGCCTTCGGAGATCGCCGGCGAGCTCAACGTGTAATCATCGAAATCGTTTTCGGCCAGTACCTCGAACATGGGGCCCGCCTTCACCACGCTGGTGACGCCGTCTTCGTTGGTGATGTAGAGCTTCCCGTCGGCGAGAACCGGCGAGCCGCTGTAGGTGCCGGGACTCAGCCGCTGCCGGCCGTAGATTTCCTTGCCGGTTCTTGCGTCGAGACAGAACATGATGCCGCGGTCGTTGACGACGTAGACGTAGGTTCCATCCGTCACCGGCGTCGGCACGTCAGGGCCGCTGCCGAAGGTCCAGAGGACGTGGGATCGACTGACGTCGCCGCGGCCGCCGGCTTTCAGCACCATCATCGGCCGCTCGCGGGTCGGAGCAATGATCAAGTCGCCCAACGTCACCGGCGACGCGACGATCCGGTAGTTGCCGTCGTTCTCGGGATTCAAGCCGTCGGCTCGCCACAGCTCCTTGCCGGTCGCCGGATCGTGGCCAGTGACGACGTCGCCGCCGGTGACGACGATTTCGGTGTTGTTGCCGTAGCGAAGCAGCGCCGGCGTGGTGTAGGCGTCGGGGGACTCCATCCGCGCGCGGGTCGGGCGTTCCACCTTCCAGACGGTCTTGCCCGTCGCCTTGTCGATGCGAAGCAGATACGACGGATCGTCGGTTCGCATCCCGTGCAGGACCTGAACGTAGAGTGCGTCCCCGTGCAGCAGCGGCGACGAGCCGTATCCCCAGTTGAGACCGAAGCGGCCATAGTCCTTCTGGATGTCGCGCATCCACCGTTCGTTGCCGTTCACGTCGAACGCCTTCAGGATACCCGTGCCGGTCAAGGCCCACACGCCGGTGCCGTCGGTCACCGGCGAGGGGCTGGACATGTTCTGCTTGCGCTCCTGGTGATTGCCGCCGCCCAGCGGACGTTGCCACAGCACCGTGCCCTTTGCGCGGTCGACGCACCACAGGTGCAGATTGATTGGCTGCGCCGACTTCAGATCGTCAGCGACGCTGAGGAAAAGCCGATCGCCCCACACGATCGGGGTGGACCCGGACCACGCTGGCAGCGGCAACTTCCATGCGATGTTGTCGGTGTGGGTCCACTTGATCGGAAGATTCTTCTCGGCGCTGAGGCCGTTCATCGACGGTCCACGCCACTGAGGCCAGTTGTCCGCGCGAAGGCCGACGTGAAGGAGCAGCGCCGCCATTGCGGTCGTGAAGACTCGAGAGCCCATTGCATTCTCCGATAGATGCGAACGACCCACCACCGATGGCGAAACTGACGCAGTGCCGAAAGGAGTCGGGGCCCGGTTACTCTGATCGCAGCGCTCCAACCAGTGAGGTCCGCAACGCCACGCGCGTCGCGATCACGGACGATAACAGGCCGGCCGCGAGCACCGCAACCAGGAGCAGGCCGCCCGGCAGCGACAGTGGAAGACGCGCGCCACGGTCGGCCGCGGCTGGAGCAATCGCGACCAGCGCGCTGAGGGCGCCGACGAGCAGTCCGCAGGCGAGCAGCGCCACATTCTCGGCCAGCACAATCGCGAAGAGGTGGCGCGGCCCGTAGCCTACCGCTCGCAGCAACGCGAGCTCGCGGCGCCGCTCGAGGACGTTCCGAAGGAGCACGGCGGCAAGCCCGATCGTACCGACGAGCAGGCCGAGGCCCCCGAGCGCCTGGAAGGTGGCCAGGTAGGTGTTCTCGACCCGATGGAACTCTGCGAGGCGGTCGACGGTCGACGTGACGTCGGCACCGAGATCGGATCCGCGATCTTCAATCGTTGCGGCAAGTCGCGGCACCTGCCCGGGCGGTGTGTCGACGAGCAGGAGACGATATCCCTGCTGATCGGGGAAGAGCCTGAGAAAGTTCGCCTCGGACATCAACAGCTCTCCCTGGAACAGGCTGTCGTTCAGCGCCGCCACCAGGCGAAGCCGAATGGTGGCGTCGCCTCGCGTGACGGCGATCTCGTCGCCAAGGCTTTTGTGCAGCACGTAGGTCATCGAGTTCGCGTCGGCAATGATCGGCACCGTGCCGCCGCCAAGCTCGCGATTCAACGTCAGCCACGGATTCGCACGCTCTGCATCATTGGGGTCCGCGACGCTTGCGAATGCGAATCGTCCGGAATCGATGAACCCCCGCGTCACCCCAAGGATTCTCGGATTGGTCGGCTGATAGAGGTTCAGGCAGCTCGTCTCGTCGCCGGGCTGAACGCGAAATGGATCGATCGCGACCCCTTCGGCCGTTTCGAGGCCGATGGCTTCGCGTCCTGCGGGTGCATTCGGGTCGTGCGCCAGGGGGACCATCAGGTCCACGAGCAGCTGATATCCGCCGACACCCGAGCGACGGTCGGTGCTGGCTGTCGGTACCCGCCGGAATGCATCGACCGAGATCAGGATGAAGGTTGCGGAGGCGATGACCGCAATCGCGAGCACGCTGCGGCCGGGGCGATTGGCGGTGTTGCGAAGGCCCACGCGGCCGGTGGGCCATCGCGACGCTGCGGTAATCGCCTCACGCGGCGCGCGGCGAAGAAGGTAGGCGATCGCGCACAGACCCGCGAGCAGCATCGATGAGCCAGCCGCGAAGAAGGTTCCGGTGCGATCGAGTCGTCCGGCGACGGCGACGGTGGCGAGGATCGCCGCGGTCGCGCCGAACGCGATCGCGCCGGCGAGGAAGATTGCCGCACCCGTTCTCCGGCCGCGCACGTCTTCCGCGATCGTTCCTGCCAGCAGACTTCGCTCCGAGACGCGGGACAGGCTTCGAAGCGTCCACCAGAGACAGGCGGCTGCGGCTACGACTGCGCCGATCGCACCCGCGGCGAGCGAGGTCACCGTGACGTGGAGCGACAATGAAGAGGTGCCGACAGCACCGGACCACCACGACCGCAGTCCTTTCATCATCAACGCGCCGTAGGCCACGGCACCCGCCATGCCGACGATGCTGCCGACTACGGCAAGCAGAAGGCCTTCCAGCGCAAACAATCGACGAACTCTGGCCGTGGTGAACCCGACGGCGCGCAGCAGACCGACTTCGCGTGCGCGCTGCTCGACGCCCAGCTTGAAGAAGAGCGAGGCAAGCAGCAACGCCGAGACCACGAGAAAGAAGCTGAAATAGGTGAAGTACTCGCCGAAGTCTGTCGCGCCGCGAGACGCGGCGAGGGCCTCGGTCCGGACATTGCGGACCGCGAAGCCCAGCGCCAACGGATCGATCACCGCGCCGAGCTGCGCGGCAAACCGTGCAGCCGCATCCCCCGTCGATTCCCCGTCGCGCGGCAGCACGCGCACCGACGTGCGGTCGCCGTAACGCGATCGCCACAGGTCCTGGCCGTCTTCCAGTGAAATGAAGGCTTTGGGTGTCGTCCGATACGTCTTCCAATACGTCTCGTCCACCGGACGGACCTTGCGAAGGTCGATCGGGAATGGCGGATCCCAATCGCTGAATGTGCCGGCTTCGGTAATGCCCGGGTAGACCGGCGCGAAATCCCTATCCGCGGCGGCCCCCTCGATAGGTACGATTGCCGCAACCTCGAAATCGGCGCTGCGGGTCTTGAGGACCCCCGGCTCCTCCCACACGTAGGTACTCGAGTGAAACCGGGCTACCGACCTGGGCGTTCAACTCACGCGCGGCCCAGTCGTTCAGCACGAGGGGCCGGTGGGCGCGCGAGGGTCTATTCGCGATGGATGGCACGATCGAGCTGAGGTCGATTGCCGTCACGAGAGAGTAGGGCACCTCGCGATCGCCGCTGTGGATTGCGTTCGCGAGATACGTGAAGACCGATCCTGCGGTCGTGCCGGCGGCCGCTGCTGCCTTGTCGACGTCGGCCGACTGCGCGGCGTTGATCAGCCCGGCGGGTGACTCGACCGCCACGGCGTGCTGCGCTTCCAGCCCGCGCACCGTGAGTCCGATGTCTTCCGGCGTTGCATGCTGTTTCAGCAGCGCCGGAAGGGAATCGCCCCGGGCCTGCGATTGATCGGACACGAGGAGCACATTGACCCGCGTCTTCTGTTCGACCTCTTCTTGAAGCTGGCGCAGCGGCACGAAGATCGCGCGCACGTCTCCCTGCTGAGGACGCAGGGAGAACTCGCCGAGAGCGGAAGGTGTGAGTACCTCGCGAACCGTCAGGCGCAGCGTCCGGCCGAGATCCTCCTTTCGTCCGTGCAGCGATTCGATTGGAACCGCGGACGGCCGTTCGATCCGTACCAGAACTGTGTCGCTGCTCTTCGCGCCGATGTCTCTCGCGAGCGGCGCACTCAGGAAGGCGCTGCGGCCATCCGTCCCCTGGGGTGGAGGCAGATGGTGAAAGCGCCAGAAGCGCTCGTCAACGCCGTAGACCTGCACCCGCGATGCGCGCCGCCGGCTGGCCTGCTCGCTGACGAGCCCCTCGATGGCGACAATCGGAACGACGCCACTGAACGTGTTGGTGAACGCTGGATCGCGCTGGAGGTCGTCGGCGAGCGCTTCGCGAAAGAATGTCGTCGATACCACGACACGATCGGTCAGCCCCAGACGCTGCAGCACGAGGTCGCGGAGGCTGCCGCGAACCGAGTCGCCGACGAGCAGCGCTCCGGCAAGCACCGCCACAGCCGTCGCAACCCCTGCGATGACGGCAAGGTTGGTTCGCCAGTAATGACGAACGCCGGCGGATACCAGGGTTCTTGCGGTCAATCTTCAGGCTCCAGGCTCCAGGCTCCAGGCTCCGGGCTCCGGGCTCCGGGCTATGACTCACGGCTCATGCTGGCTCAGGACTGGTGGCTCAGGGCTCAGCTCAAGGCTCAGGCTGGCCCAGGGCTTATCGGCTCAAGGCTCTCTCCTCGCCCCTCTCTCCTCGCTGCTCGCCCCCTCGCCCCTCGCTCCTCGCCCCTCGCCTCAGCCGTCACCGACGCGACGCAGCTTCTGATCGATCAATTCGAACCTGATCGGGAAACGTTCTGCAAGCGCCGTGCTGTGGGTGACGACAATCAGCGTCGATTGCTGACGGTGCTGGAGATCGAGCAGCAGGGTGGCCACGGTCTCGGCCGACGCACGATCGAGGTTGCCGGTCGGCTCGTCGCAGAGCAGGAGCCGCGGCTGACGAATCAGCGCACGCGCCAGCGCGACCCGCTGGCGCTCGCCGCCCGAGAGTTCCGCGGGGCGATGTTCGATGCGATCGGCGAGGCCAACCTGTGCGATCAGTTCACGCGCCCGGTTGACCGAGTCGGTGCTGTCAGAGGCCACCAACGTGGGCACCAGCACGTTCTCCATCACCGTGCATTGCGGCAGCAGGCAATGATCCTGGAAGACGAACCCGATGGACCGGTTCCGGAATGCCGCGAGCTCGGGCGCCGCGAGCTCGAAGGGATTGCATCCGTCGAGCGTCACGGTTCCGCTCGTTGGTGGCTCGAGTGCCCCAAGCACATAGAGCAACGAGCTCTTGCCGCTGCCCGACGGCCCCATCACTGCGGCGGCTTCGCCAGGCGCCAGCGCGAACGACACGTCGCGCAGCACCGTCAGCGGCCCGCGCGCGGTCGGATAAGCCTTGGTGAGGTCAGTGACGCGAAGCAAGGCGGCGATCTTCAGCGGGTGAGTGCGACCTGCCGGCAAGGAGCGCGTCGTAGACGGCAAGCAGGCGATCCGTCGAGCGCGCAACACTGTAGTGTCGGCGAACGCCCTCGAAGCCACGCTCCCCGAGCGAGGCGGCGCGCCGGCGATCGCTCCACAGAGCGTACAGTCCATCAGCGAGCGCGGCCGGATCATCGGGCGCGACCAGCAGGCCGCCGCCGGTGTTCTCCACGATCTCCGTGAACGCCCCTCGCCGCGGCTGCACGACCGGGACGGCGCTGGCCATCGCTTCCAGCAGGAACACCCCCTTCGGTTCGTCGTACGGGGCTGGCACCGAGAGGACGTCGAGCGTCTTGAGAAACGCGAGTTTGGCGTCACGATCGAGGGCGCCGCGATAGGTGAATTCCCCGGCGAGCCCCGCGTTCTGCAGTGTCCGACGGACGCCGTCCAGATATCCATGCTGCGCTGGCGCGAGATAGCCGGCCGCTTCGAGCGCCAGCGGCGCGGACCCCGTCCGCGTCCGCAGCCGGATATAAGCGTCCGCGAGCACATGCAGACCCTTCTCCGGCGCAATGCGGGCAAAGTAGCCGACGCGGAACAGATCATTGCCACTCGCGTGGCTGTTGCTCTTACGCGGAGGACCGTACCCCTCGAGGTTGATCCCCAATGGCACCACGGCCATCCTCTGTGGCGGGATCTTCAGCAGGCCGGCCATGACCGGCGCATAGTACTCGCTGACCGACAGAAACCGGTCGACGTCGCCGACCTGCTCGCGAATGAGATCGATCGCGCGGTGGCGATACGGTTCGATCAAGCCATCGAGAAACAGATCCTCACCTTGGAGCGTGCAGACGATCGGCCGCCGCACGGCGTCGCGCAGCGGACGCGCGAGACCGATCAGCAGCGAGTTCGGCAGGTTGATGACGTCGGGCGTCGGTTCCGCTGACATCCAGTCGAGCAGCTTGTCGAATTCCTTGCGGAGGACGCCGCGGTCTCCCTCGAGCATCGAGATCGTGAGGTCGCCGAGCAGCCGCGGGTCGGTCGACAACGACCGGCTGGCGAATGCCTTGATGACTCGCGGAGAATCCCAGAGGCGGTCCAGAAATCGCGGCAGCCGGCGAAACACCCGGGAATACTGCTGCAGGTAGATGCTGATCCCGCCGAACAGCACGCGCTCGTGACTGACGTTCGTCTCGTCCGGGTTGGTTGGCGTGTAAAGCGGCAGCAACGTGACCTCATGTCCACGAGCGAGCAGCTCCACCGCGAGCGCGTTGTCGCGGAGACAACTCCCGCAATACATCCCGGCCGCTCCAGCGGTGATGGAGAGGATCTTCAAGCCGACCTCAATCCGCTAACCTCGCCTTTCGCCGCTCGTCTTGCGCAACCGCCCAGCGCGCCCCGCCCCTCGAACCTCGAACCTCGAACCTCGACCCCGGACCTCGGACCTCGGACCTCGGACCCCGACCTCGGACCTCGGCATAGTCACAAGTCCGCCGTTTGAAAGGCCCTGGCGCGGAACAGAAAGTCGATCAGATTTCCTTCGTGCGGCTGCAGCCAGTTCAACTGGGTCGTTCGCACCGGACCCAGATTCAGGCGATCGACGTGAACCGCATCGAGCAGCTTCCGGCGGAAGCCGCTGTCGCAGGTGATGGCCGTGCAGACCAGCGTGGGACCGATGCTGTCGATGATTTTCGCTTCAGGGCATTCGACGACGGTCACGAAGGGGAACATGTATTCCTTGGCGGCGATTGCCGCGTCCGGCGATTCGCAGTGCACCACCGTCGGAAGCAGGTAATCCGCGCGACCTTGCTTGATTACGCGCGGCTCGTTCTGCCGGCACTTCGAGGTCACGTCCGTTACGCCTGGCGCCTTCAGGTCGGCATCGATCGACGCGGAGATGGCCTCCGCCACACCGGGAACGCTGAATGCTGCGAGGCTCGCCTCCGGATGGTCCGGTGGCAGCGGCCGAACCGCCGCGAGCCGGCGTGCGAGGGCATCGGCGATCTCGCGCGTGTGCCGGCTCGCCCAGATGCCGGAAGTGTTGATGCAGCCGCGTCCGCTGTTGGCGAACACGCTGTCGACCATCACGTCGAGGTACTGCTCCCAGCGATCGACCTGATCGTCGCCAATGACGATTTTCGAGAACCCGGGCCCGTGCGGCTGCACCCTGGGATTGCCCCGATACCGATCCACCGTGGCGGTGCCGCCGAAGATCATCGTCCGGCCGCAGCTTTCGAGCACCGCGGCGCCGACGTCGCCTTCTCCCGGATAGATCGATACTGCCTCGCGCGGAATGCCTGCCTGGAAGAACGCTTCCGTCATCCGAAACGGCGTCCACGGCTCCTGCGGACCGGGCTTGAGCACGAGACCGACCTGCAGCGGGATGATCGGCAACCACAGCGTGTGCACGCCCGGCGAGTTCGACGGCAGCACGAGACCCACGACCGGGCTCTGAACCTGGTAGCTGATCGGCACGCCGCGCTCTTCGCCGTGGCCGCGCGAAAGGATCTCCAGTGACAGGCCGCGGGTCAGCGACGTCAGGATGCTGGGCATTTCCTTGAGCACGAACGCGTTCTTCTGCATGTTCGCGCGCGCCAGCCGCTCGGGGAGGCCAGTCGTTGCCGATTGGGCGCGGACGAATTCGTCGGGCGTCTGCGTGCCGTCCCCCATCGGGAGCGCCGCCGTCATGTAGAGCTCTCCGGCCTTTCCGACCCGGTTGATCAGATCGTCGATCGAGAATTCGCGCAGGACGTCCCGCGCGTGCTGCGCTTTGCGTGCGTCGCGCTGTACCAGGCCGGAGTTGGCTCGGCTGACCTTGGCGATGGGCTCGCCGGTGGCGAAGTGCACGACCTGGTCGATGTCGAGGCTCTCGTAAGGCTGGCCCCAGCGAAGAACCGGAAGATGCAGCATCGTCTATTCCGTAACGCAGGAGATCGGGCCTGCTTGTGATGCGGCCGCGCGAAGGGGCCGCGCTGCCAGTTCAATACACTCCAACCGTCGTGGAGGACGCGAGACCGTGGTACGGTCGCACGCCGCTGATGCCATCCCACGTGAATCGATCGCAGGGTGGCTCGCGTTCACCCTCGTCGCGTTCGAGAAAACCCGGCATGAAGAACTCTTTGGTCAGCGTCGTCAGTTTGACGCGGCCGGTCTGGCCGTAGTCAACGAGACGATTCTGGTCGCCGAAGTCAACCACCTCGATGACCGCCCGCGGCTGCGGCGCGTAATAGGCAATCTTGTACTGGTTGTGTGGCCCGCTCGGTGCGCTTGCCGCCAGTCCCATCAAAGTATTGCCGTAGGTGGGGGTCATGTAGACGCCGTCGAGCAGTTCTTCGTGCGCGAAACGATTCCACTGCGGCGTGAACTCGGTGCCGCCGGAGAAAATTCCGGTGATCCCTGCTTGCCGGATTGTGGTGCCCATCGATTCGAGGCGGACGGCCAGCGCTTCCAGCAGCTTTGGCGTCGCGAACATGCAGCGGATGTCGTGGCCCGCCTGGAGGATGGTGACCGCCTGGTCGATGACGTGATCTTTGTAGGCCTGCAGGTGTTCACCCCAACCTTTCTGAATGAGCTTGATCACCCACCGTGGATCGAGGTCGACGCAGAAGGAGATGCCGCCGCGATATTGCGCGAGGTGTTCGACCGACAAACGAAGGCGACGCGGTCCGGATGGACCGAGCATCAGCCAGTTGGAGCCCTTCGGAAAGAATTCATCCGGCAGGGTCGCACTGAACAACTCGTAGTCGATCCGGAAGTCGTCGCAGTTGACCCGCGTCTTGGGAATGCCGGTGGTGCCGCCGGTCTCGAAGACATAGACCGGCTTTCCCGCCAGGCCCTTGGGAATCCATCGCTGCACGGGTCCGCCGCGCAGCCATTCGTCCTGAAACTCGCCGAAGCGCTTCAGATCGACGAAGGCACGGATCTCACGTCGCGGGTCCCATCCGTTCTTGCTCGCGAACTCGAGCCAGAACGGACAACCCGTAGCCGGATCGAAATGCCAGTCCACCACCTCGCGGACCCAGGCATCGAGCGTTTCGCGGGCAGCGGCCGCCGATGGGGCGAACGGTGTTGCGGACGAACCGGTCCCTCCGGTTGGCGAGGAGAGCATCGCATCGTAGTATAGCGTCGTTGCCACTCGCTCTCGTTACGGCCGTCGTCTACCTGCTGCATCAGGATTTCTGGTTCTGGCGAACCGCCCGGCCGCTCGTCTTCGGCTTTCTGCCGATTGGGCTCTTCTATCACGCAGTCTACACGCTCGTCGCGTCCGGACTGCTCTGGGCGATCGTTCATCGCTACTGGCCCTCGCATCTAGAAGATGCCCACAGAAAAACACTGAACAACACAGATTCCAGTGTTCTTCCGAGTTCTTCCGTGGCCGGTCCCTCCGAATGATTCCTGCGCTGGTCGTCTTCGCGTATCTCGCCGTCGTGTTGTGCATCGGTCTGTTTGCCGGACGTGCGCCCGAAAGCCGTCCCGATGCGGAGGACTACTTTCTCGCCGGGCGGGCCATCGGACCGGTGGTGTTCTTGTTGTCGCTATTTGGCACGAACATGACGGCGTTCTCGATTCTTGGCGCGTCGGGCCACGCCTTTGCCAATGGGATCGTGACCTACGGTTTGATGGCATCTTCCTCGGCGTTGATCATCCCGCTCGGGATCTTCCTGATCGGCACGAGGCTCTGGGCGCTTGGCAAGCGCCACGGGTTCATGACGCCGGTGCAGATGTTCCGCGATCGCTGGGAGTGCGGTCACATCGGCACGGTCATCTTCGCCGTGCAGGCGGTGCTGCTCGTGCCCTACATCGTGATTGCGGTCATGGGCGGCGGCACGACGCTGCGCGCGGTCAGTGGCGGCGTGGTTCCGTACTGGCTCGGTGGCGCGGTCGTGTCGCTCGTGGTAATGGGTTACGTGTTTTTCGGTGGCATGCGCGGCACCGCCTGGGTCAACACCTTCCAGACGATTCTCTTCCTGTCGTTCGGCGCAATCGCGGTGTCGGTGATTTCGGCCGGCATGGGTGGATTTCGCAGTGCCGTCGAGAGCATCCTGGCTTCTCCGGCGGCGCCGCTGCTGACGCGCGAGCGCATCTCGCCGCTCTATTTCTTCAGCTACACCTTCATCCCGCTCTCATCGATTGCCTTTCCTCACATCGGCATCTTCTGTTTGACCGCACGACGGCTGGGACATTTCCGGAGGACGGTGATCCTGTATCCCGTCTGCATGCTGGCGATCTGGCTGCCGTCGGTATTTCTCGGCGTGGTTGCGAATCGTGCGGTCGACGTGCCGTCGATCAGGACCAAGCTCGAGGCGCGTGCGGTGCTGGCCTCCGCCGGTCCGGCGCTGCCGCTCGAGCGTCGCGACCAATTGCGCGCTGCCGCCAATGGCGACGATGTGATTCTGCGGCTGGTCGAGGCGTATGCCCCGGTGTGGCTGGCATCGCTGCTTGGCGCGGCGGTCATGGCGGCCGTGATGGCGAGCGATTCTCAGATTCTCGCCCTCTCGACGATGTTCACTGAAGATGTCTTTGCGTATTACGGCGGACAGGCGCGATTCGGACCCGCCGTCCAGGTTCACACCGGACGGATGTTCGTGGTTGCCCTGACGATTGTCGCCTACGCCATCGCGCTCAGCGCACCGCAATCCATCTTCGATATCGCGAGCCAGTACGCGTTTGCGGGATACTCGGCGCTGGCGCCGCTCCTCGTCGCGGCACTGTTCTGGAAGAAGAGCACGAAGTGGGGCGCCCTCGCCGTGGCGGCGTGGACGGCCAGCGCAGTTGCTGGCATCGCCATGCTGCAATCGATCATACCGCCGCCGCCGCCGGGGATCGCGGTGCCGGTGTGGTCGATCGGCAGCCTCGATGTGATCGCGCGTGTTGCCGCGGGCACGACCGTGCTCGGCTTCCTTCCGGTGGTGCCGATGACGCTGATCTCCGCGCTGCTGATGTTCGTCGTGTCGCGTGCGACTGCCGCGTCAGTGCCCGGCGCGGCCACGCTGGCGAAGTATGAGGTGTAGTCATGGCGACGGCCCCCTCCCAGGAATCGGCGGAACGGATCGAGCGGCTCACGTGGCTGATTGCCATCGTTGCGGCGATCGGCTTCGCCTTCGATGCGTACGAGCTGCTGATGCTGCCGCTGATCGTCCGGCCGGCGCTGATCGAGCTGCTTGGCGTCCCCGGCGCGCATCCATCGATCAACCAGTGGGTGGGTTACCTCTTTTACATTCCAGCGGTGGCAGGCGGGGTTTTCGGCCTGCTCGGCGGATATCTGACCGATCTCTTCGGAAGACGGCGAGTGCTCGTGTGGAGCATCCTGCTCTACGCGTTGTCGGCGTTGGCGGCCGGCTACGCCACGTCGGTCGGGTGGCTGCTGTTCTGGCGCTGCTGCACGTTCGTGGGCGTGTGTGTGGAGTTTGTCGCCGCCGTCGCCTGGCTGTCGGAATTGTTCCCGGATCCGAAGCGCCGCGAAGCCATCGTCGGCTATACCCAGGCCTTCGGATCGCTTGGAGGATTGATGGTGACGGCGGGCTACTATCTCGCGGTCACCTATGGCCATGCGCTGCCGGTCGTTCACGGCGGTCATGAAGCGTGGCGTTACACGCTCATGTCAGGCGTCATCCCTGCGATCCCGCTGATGGTCATCCGGCCGTTCCTGCCGGAGTCCCCCGCGTGGCAGGAAAAGAAGAAGTCCGGCACGCTGAAGCGTCCCAGCTTCGGTGAGTTGTTCCAACCGCGGTTTCGCCGGACGACGATCGTGACCACGGTGATGATGGCATGCGCGTATGCGGCTGCGTTCGGCGCGATTCAACAGGTGCCGCGCATCGTCCCGGGTCTGGCGGAAGTACGCACGCTGCCGCGGCCGGCGCAGGAGCAGACCGTCAGTGCGGTACAGTCGTTTCAGGAATTCGGTGGCCTCGCCGGACGCATCGCCCTCGCGTATCTGGCTGTGCGCATTCTGTCGCGGCGCAGGCTCCTGCATCTGTTCCAGATCCCCGGGCTGATTCTGTTGCCGCTCGTGTTCCTGGGACCGGCGACGAGTAATCTCTCGCTCCTCAAGTGGGGCATTGGGATCGTCGGCTTCCTGACGATCGCGCAGTTCAGTTTCTGGGGGAACTATCTGCCGCGGGTATACCCGACGTTCCTTCGTGGCACCGGTGAGAGTTTTGCGGCGAACGTGGGCGGACGAATGATCGGAACTGCCGCGGCGCTGCTGACCACCAACCTGGTCGCGTCAATGCCCGGAGGGACGCCACCGATCAAGCTCGCTCACGCGGCGGCCCTCGTCGGGACGGCGGCCTACGTGATCGGGTTCGCGGCCAGCTTCTGGCTGCCGGAACCGAGCCAGGAGCACCTGCCGGACTGAAAGAGGGGAGACTCACAACGCCCGCTCGTAGAGCGTGAGCGCTGCGCTGGCGTCGAATGGACGGGGGTTGAACGTTCCGGTCCACTGCGTGGCGGCGTCCTTTGCAAGGTCGGTGAGGTCATCTGCGCTGACGCCGATCTCTCCCAGGGTGCGCGGAAGATTGCCGGCGCGTGCCAACGCCTCGAGGTGCGCCGCCAGGCTCTCGCCAGCATTGGCGCCTCCACTCAGTCCAGACATCGCGAGCAGTTCCCTGTATCGCTCGCGGGTCGGCGCGTGTTCCGCATTCCACCTGACCACGTGCGGCAGCATCACGGCGATCGCGATACCGTGAGCCGTTCCATGACGCGCCGTCAGTGGATTGGCGCACGCGTGGGTTGCCCCCAGCATCGACGCCTCAATCGCGATACCCGCCTGGTGCGCGCCGAGCAACATGGCGCCGCGCGCATGGAGATCGCTCGGACCCTCGAGCACGCGCGCGTAATGCTCCTCGAGCAGCCGCCAGGCGTCGCGCGCGAACAGATCCGAGACGCTCGTCCGTCGAGCCGTGACGTACGACTCGACAGCATGCGAGATCGCGTCGTAGCCGGCGACGGCGGCGACCTCACGCGGCTGCGAAACGGTCAGTGCCGGATCGAGGATGGCGATCCGGAAGGCTGCTTTCGGGTCGCCGCAGGCCATCTTGGCGTGCGTCTCGGCGTCGGAGATCACCGCGTAGGATTGCGCCTCGCTGCCGGTGCCAGCCGTCATCGGCACGCCAATTGACGGCAGCATCGGCTTCGTCGCCTTCCCGTGACCTCGGTAATCCCGCATCGACCGGCCGTTGGTGAGCACGAAATTGATGCCCTTGGCACAATCGAGCGAGCTCCCGCCGCCTAAGGCAACGATCGAATCAATCGTGCAGGATGCTGCTTTGGCGCGCCCGGCCTCTATCATCCGCGTGTCTGGATTGGCATCGAAGTCCTGGAACACCCATGGCCTGATTCCTGCCGACGTGAGCAGGTTCGAGACCCGCGCCACCTGGCCGGTCGCAACGATGCCGGGATCCGCAACGATCAAAGTGCGAGCGAAGCCGAGCTCGCGGGCATGGGAGCCGATCGTGGCGACGGCATCCTCACCAAACACAACCCGCGTGCGGAGTGTGAAGTCGAACGAGTTCATGGGGCGACTTCAATGCTAAATGTGAAACGGTCTAAATGCGTCTCCTCGAACCCGAAAAGTGAGCCTCACGCTCGAGCCTGATTGATCGGCCGTCCTGGTCCGTTTCACCCCTTTCTGGGACCGCTCTACCCCGAAATCGTGGTGGCACTGTGGTTTGCCGCGCATCCTCGTCGTCCGTCACAGAGAGGAGGACAGATGCGTTACCGGTTGCTCCCGATTGTCGCGGTGCTCGTGCTGGTCGGTCCCGCGTCCGCGACAGAAGATCTCCTCCATGAGCGCGGCGGTCAGACGGCACAGCCAGAGACGCCGTGGAAGGGCAAGAACCTGAAATACTTTCCAAAGGACATCAGCCGGGATCGGCTGACGCAGCGCATGCGCGAGTTTTCGTTTGCGCTCGGCGTACGCTGCCAGTATTGCCACGCCGGAGGCAATGGAATCACCTTTGACGGCGTGGATTTTTCCTCGGACGAGAAGGCGTCAAAGAGGAAGGCGCGTGCAATGCTTCGCATGCTGGACCAGGTGAACAGGAGACTCTTGCCCGAAGTTCCTTCGCGCGCGGAACCGCGCGTCGAGGTCGATTGCGTAACCTGCCACCGCGGCTTGCCTTTGCCCAAGACGTTGCAGACCACGCTGCTGGAGATCGCGAACAAGGACGGAGTGGCCGCGGCGGTGGTGCGCTACCGTGAGCTGCGACGAGACGAGATGGGCACCGGGCGCTACGACTTCGGCGAGTGGGAAATCAACGAGCTCGCGCGGCGGCTCGCGGCCGCCAACGACACCGCCTCCGCGATCGCGATCCTCGAGATGAACGGCGAGTTCTATCCAAAATCCGCGGCGATCGACTTCCAGCTCGGCGAGCTGCATCGGAAACGCGGCGAGCGCGACCAGGCGCTCAAAAGCTACCGCGCCGTGCTCGACAAGGCGCCGGACCACGAAGGCGCGAAGAAACGCATCGAGGAGTTGGAAAAGAGCCACGGATCAAACGGGTCACCTGGGTCACAGGGATCAGTCATGGCTCGAAAATGACACGGCCGCGCGCGTGGCTGGCGATCCTCGGCGGGTGGACGGCGCTCGCGTTGTTCCTCGCGGTCAGCGCCTCGCTCACCTATCTCTCGACCGGCCGACCGGCCAACTGGTCGTTGAGCATCAGCCGCTCGCTGTCGGAGTGGTGGCTGTGGGCGCTCCTGACGCCGGCGGTCGTCGCGCTCGCGCGACGCTTTCCCCTCCATGGCGACCGTCGCGGCCTCAATGCGATCGTCCTGATCGTGGCCGGCGTGGTCATCGCGATCGGAAAGACGTTCGCCGACCGCGCGCTGTTCGCGTGGCTGACCGGATTCTGGATGTACCTGCTCGTCAGCACGCTGGCGTTGCAATTCGTGGTCTACGCGGTTCTCGTCGCCGCGGCGCATGGCCTCGAGTACGATCGACGGAGCCGCGAGCGCGAGCAGCTCGAGGCGCGGCTCGCCGAGACGCAGCTGCAGCTTCTCAGCATGCAGATCCAGCCGCATTTCCTCTTCAACACGCTGAACACGATCGCCGAGCTGGTTCACGA
Source organism: uncultured Acidobacteriota bacterium (assembly GCA_963755695.1). Classification (GTDB taxonomy): domain Bacteria; phylum Acidobacteriota; class Vicinamibacteria; order Vicinamibacterales; family 2-12-FULL-66-21; genus QHWT01. The sequence goes on from CAVWLB010000001.1 coordinate 1,086,254, forward strand.
GGATCCGGATACCGCGGACAGGATGATTGCCGGCCTCAGCGACCTGCTGCGGCGCGCGCTCGACCTGGGTACGACGCAACAAATCCCGCTCAGCGCGGAGCTCGAACTGCTGTCCCGCTACCTCGATATCCAGAAGGCACGGTTTGGCGAGCGGCTGCAGGTGAACATCAAAGTCGATGCTGCCACGCGCAATGCGGCCGTTCCGGTCCTCATGCTGCAACCGCTCGTCGAGAACGCCATCCGGCACGGTCTTGCCGCGCGAGTGGACGCCGGCCGCATCGACATCGAAGCGCGGCTTGCCGATGGCAAGCTCCTGCTCGACGTCACCGACGATGGCACGGGGAATGGCGACCAGATCGGCCCCGGCCCGGAGCGTGTCGGACTCGGAAACACCCGCGCCCGTCTCGATGCGCTGTATGGCGACGGCTGCCGGCTGTCGCTCTCGCGCATTTCCGGGCGCGGCGCCCGCGTGTCGCTCGAGATCCCGTTTCGTCCGCTGGCGGGGCAGCCATGACCTTGCGGATTCTCATCGTGGACGACGAGAGCGTCGCGCGCCGGCGGATTCGACGGCTGCTCGCCGCGGAACCCGACGTGGCGGTCATCGGCGAATGCGGCGACGGCGCGTCGGCGATTGCCGCGATTGGCGCCGAGCGTCCGAATCTCGTCTTTCTCGACGTCCAGATGCCGGAACGCGATGGGTTCGAGGTGCTGCAGGCCCTTCCGACGCCGGAGCTGCCCGCGATCTTGTTCGTCACCGCCTACGACCGCTATGCCCTACGCGCGTTCGACGTGCACGCGATCGACTTCCTGCTGAAACCGTTCACCCGCGAGCGCTTTCGCATCGCACTGGCTCGGGCGCGCGAACGGCTCGAACGCCGCGATCGCGATGCCGGCCTGGCGGCGCTGGCGGCGAGCCTGCGCGAGCGCCCGCGTTATCTGTCGAGGGTGCCAGTGCGGACCGCCGGTCGAATCGTCCTGGTCGATTTGACAACCGTCGACTGGCTCGAAGCCGCGGACAACTACGTACTCCTGCATGTGCGGAGCCGCGAGTACCTGTTACGCGAGACGCTGGCCGCCCTCGAGGCGCAGCTCGACCCCGACCGGTTTGCGCGTATTCACCGCTCCGCAATCGTGCAGATCGATCGCATTGTCGAACTCCATCCCGCCACGCATGGCGACTTCGACGTGCTGCTGCGCGACGGCACGCGGCTCACACTCAGCCGCACCTGGCGGGAGCGGTTGCGAGGCCTGTGCTAGACCAGCGAGTGCGTTGAGATATCTGCCAGACGTACGGAGAAGACACTCTCACGCAAAGACGCCAGGGCGCAAAGGCCATGGTGCATCAAAGGAGCTGCGACATCACGCATTCGCCGCGCCCGCCTCCGGCGGGCGTCGCGGCGGCGAACGCGTCAGCGCAGCCAGATCAGTTGTCTTCTCCCCACGCGAGCGGCATCGACATCATCGGGTGATCAGAAGGGGTTCCGGTCGGCCCTTGCGCCTTTGCGCCCTGGCGTGAGTCGTACGTGACAGGCGGAGTCTCCCGGGCGCTTGGTCTGCCGATCGAGCGTGTGATCAGTCACGTAAGTCGGGCCGGGAGCTGTTGCAGGCCCGGCTTCTCCGGGCGCCCGATTTCCTGGTCAGGGTGACAGGGCCGCGCGCTGGCCAGTCCGCGTTCATCGCTCACCCTCGACAGCACAGCCTCGAGAAGCGGCGTCAACAGTCGAAGCTGACGCGCGCGAATGACGAGATTCCACGCGCGCTCGAACTTCTTCCAGCCGGACGCATAGAAGAAATGCTTGGCCTGGTGCTTCAGCGTTCCATGCGCGAAGGATGCACGGCCAATCGAGGACCATCGATAGAACTCCTCGTACGCCCAGTTGTAACCCGCCTCGAGCTCTCGAGGGCTCATCCCGAGGGGGCGATAGACCACGTGACGGGTGTCGTAGAGATCCCAGTTGCGTGTGGTGATCCGGCCTTCGCGTTCGAGCCGCGCGTGGAGACCGGTTCCAGGATACGGAGTCTGGACGTGAAACGTCGCGGTGGTGATGCCCTGCTCGATCGCCCACTCCACGGTCCGTCGAAACACGTCCGGGCCGTCATCGTCCATGCCGAACACGAAACTTCCGTTGATCATGATGCCGAGGCCGTGCAGCCGGTTGGTGACGGCACGGTAGTCGCGATTCAGGTTCTGACGCTTGCCGCTGCGCCGGAGGTTGTCAGGCGTCAGCGTTTCGAACCCGACGAACAAACTGCGCAGCCCAGCATCGGCAGCGCGCTCGATCAGATCGCCGCGCAGGATCGAATCGACCGTCGCGGCACCCTGGAACAGCCTCTTCATGCCCTGCATGCCGTCGAACAGGCTCCGGGCAAACCGCGGGTCGCCGAGCAGATGATCGTCGAGAAAATAGAGATGCCGTCCCGGGAGCCGTGCGATCTCGGCGAGCGCCTGATCGACCCGCTGGGTGTAAAAGGATTTGCCGCCGGTGAAGAAGGCATCCTTGTAGCAGAAGTCGCAGTGCTGCGGGCAGCCTCGCGTCACGACGATTGAGTTGGGCACGAGGTAGTTGCGGCGGCGAATCAGATCGCGGCGGATTGGCGGGATGTGCGCGAGCGTGCGACCGTCGGTCGACCGATAGACGCGCCGCGGACGCCTGGCACGGAAGTCGTCGAGAAACTGCGGGAACGTCTGGTCTCCCGGTCCGAGAAAGATCGCGTCGGCATGACCGGCCGCTTCAGAGGGAACTGCCGTGACGTGCAGCCCGCCGAGCGCGACGAAGATGCCTCTGGCGCGGTAGCTGTCAGCGATCCGGTAGGCGCGGTACGCGTTGGTGATGTACACCTGGATGACGACGAGATCGGGACGGTCGTCGGTGAGCAGGGGCTCGACGTGCTCGTCGACGATCGCGACTTCGTCGTCCTGGTGGACGTACGACGCCAGCGTTGCCAGGCCAAGCGGCGGGAACAGTGAATACTTGATCGGACGCCAGTAGGGGCTGGTGGCTTCCGTGAGCGCCGGGAGGATCATCTTGACGCGGAGCGGTGAACTGGTCATACTTTGCATTGTAAAGTATAACCGTATTCCGCCGACCGCGATTGCTATTGGAATTCTTTCAGCGACGGCCAGAGTTGCGACAGCGGTGTCCTGATGCCGCGGCAGATGAATATCGGCAGGTGGTTCTCGTACGGCATGCAGTCGCCGCAGTCGGTTTCGCCGACCTGCTCGACCGAGGTGAACAGCTCATCGAGACGCACCCGCGAACGCGACAACACCACGAGCACCTCGCCGGTATGGCGCCCGGGACCCCAGATCCAGTAGTTGTTGTGTCCGCTGAGCGCCGGGATCTTTCGGTCGCCAGCCAGCCGCTCGATGGCTCCGGCCTCGCCGTAGTTGCCGGCGAACACCGCGGCCACCTGACGCTCCGCCGGCGACAGGCGGTCCCAGGCGGCGCCGATCCGGGCGACGAAACGGTCCCACCCCTGGCGATCGGCGAAAAATTGCGGCAGCCGTCCGAGTGTCTGCCGCTCCTCGGTCGAGGGGGCGATCCCGAACCACCGGCTGTAACGGACGTAGGTGTCGACAGGCAGTAGCGGCACTGCAAACGGGACCGTTACCGCACCACCCAACAGCAAAACGACGATCGTTGCGGCCCGGGTGGCAGCACGCGTCGCGTGCGCCGCCCACCACGTGCCACCGGCAGCGAACAGCATTGGATACGCAGGCAGGAGATAGCTGCTGCGGCTCGTGCGATTGGCAATCAGAATCGCTGCGACGGCGAGAAACGTCATACCAAGCAGCCGATACCGTGCGAACCGGCGAACGAACAGAAGCGCCAGCAGGCCGGCACCCCAGATGGGCAGAGACAGCGGATGCAGGTTCAGCACCTGATCGGTTAGAAACGACCAGGGCGTATTCGTCAGCATCTTGTCGCGGCTCGCGTTGCGAATGAATTCGAGCGTCGCCCAGTGGTGAGCGATCTGCCAGAGGACATGTGGCAGGAACAGCAGCGTTGCGACGATACCTGCGAGCCAGGGACCGCGGGTCAGGAGGTGGCGACGCTCCGGCGTCAGGATCAAACCAACCACGATGCCTGCCGCCAGCCAGAGCACGCTGATCTTGTTGAGAAGCCCGAGTCCCAGGATCGCGCCAAGCGCGAGCCACTTCGCGTTCGTCGGCCGGTCGAGGATATCGATCATGACGCGCGCGGCGAGCGTCCAGACGAGGGCATCGAAGACGTTCATTGAATAGAAGCTGCCGGTCCCGAGCATTTCCGGGGCGACGGCAGCGGCCACCATCGCGAGGGTTTCGCCAAACCGGTCCGCACCCAGGCGCCGCGCAATCGAGCCGGTCAGCCAGACGGTCGCGGCCGTGGCCAGTGCTGCGATCGCCCGTAGCGCGAGCAGCGATTCTCCAGCCAGGTGACGAACCATCCACAGAATCGCAATCGAGAGCGGCGGGTGATCCACGTAGCCCCACGCCAGCCGGTGACTGCACGCGAGATAGTAGAACTCGTCGCGGAAGTAGTGATCCACGCCGGCCGCAATCATCAGCAGCACGAAGACTGCTCCCGGGACGATGAGCCCCGGCATGGACAACAGCAACGATCTGTCGCGCGGAGCGTGCTGATACGATTCAGCCGCCATGGCCGACTTCACCCCAGCTCCAGTGAAACCGACGGTGGACATCGCGATACTCGAGCAGCTCGACGTCCGCGTCGGGACCATTGTCGCCGTCGAGGACATCCCGAAGTCTACTCGACTGGTCCGACTGGTGGTCGACTTCGGGGACCACCGGCGCCCGATTGTTGCCGGGCTCAAGCAGGAGCGGCCGGATCCGAACGAAATCACCGGCCGGCAGGCTCTCTTCGTCGTCAATCTGCCGCCGCGCGAGATGATGGGGCAGCGATCCGAGGGCATGCTGTTCGATCTTGGTTACGCCGACGGCGTGCGGCCGGTACTTGCGGTGCCGGAATCACCGGTGCCGAACGGCGCGCGAGCGGGATAGGATTCCCGCAGGAGGGTGCCGATGCGGTCATGCGTGGGGCGTTTCGTGGTCGTGCTGCTCGCGTTTCTGCCGGCGGAGGCCGGTTCGCAAGCGCCAGCCACCCACCGGTTCACGCCCACCCAGTTCTATACGACCTATTCCTTCGCGCATCCGCCGGCGCTGCATATCAAGCCGGGCGACCGCGTGATCACCAAGACGATCGACGCGGCGGGCACTGACTGGGACGGCAAGTCCGTCTCTCCGGGCGGCAATCCGCAGACCGGACCGTTCTTCATCGACGGCGCCGAGCCGGACGACATGCTGGTGGTGACGTTCGACAAAATCGAACCCAATCGATCCACCGGCTACTCCGGCAGCCTGCTGGCGCCGTATGCCGTCACGCCGCAGTCGATTGCTGCGCGCACCGATCGCGAACCGAAGCGGATGATCTGGAACATCGACAAGTCGAAAGGGATCGTCTGGATCGATTCACCGGATCTCACGCCTTCGCACCTGGAGCTGCCGCTCAAGCCGATGCTCGGATGCGTCGCCGTCGCACCCGCACGCAAGGAGGCGATCGCGGCGATCACGCCCGGCGCGTTCGGCGGCAACATGGATTACGCCGGACTCAACGCCGGCGTGAAACTGATGCTGCCGGTCAACGAGCCTGGCGCGCTGCTCTTTCTCGGCGACGGCCACGCCCGCATGGGCGAAGCGGAGGCGGCCGGCACCGGCGTCGAAACATCGATGGACGTCGAGTTCACCGTCGCGCTCGTCAAGAAGAAGCCGATTGCGTGGCCGCGGCTCGAGAGCGACACCCACATCATGGTGCTCGGCAGCGCGCGGCCGCTGCTCGAAGCGTTTCAGAGTGCCACGACTGAAATGCAGAAATGGCTGATCGCCGAATACGGTTTCTCCGAGCGCGGCGCGTCGACGTTCATGGGGCAGGCGCTCGAGTACGAGATCGCCAACGTCGTCGATCCGAATTTCACCGTGGTCGCCAAGATGCGGAAGGCACTCCTGCCGCCGCGGTAAAGACCGCAGGGTCAAACGCGCTGCATCTCGAAAGCTACGAGAAGCCTTCCGCGCCGCGAACTACCGTGGGAACCTTTCGCCGTGCGCCATCGTGACGTAACACGTCGGTCGTTACTACCCGACACGTACTTCAAACCGCCGTATTCTTCGCCGCCAAAAGGGCACTGATTCCCTGTTTTGCCACCCGAAATGGCCGCCTTTAATCTCTCGCTCTTTTGCTCGCGGCCAGCGCGAACCACGGAGGGTTTCTTCTCGTCCTACACATGATCACTGTAATCAGAGTGAAGGGGTTTCGGGTGGAAGGGCAGAAAGAGGCCATGACTCGAGTTGCGGCCCATGTTCGTCTCGGTAAGGCGATCGTTTCAGGCTGCATCCTCGCGGCGATCTCGTTTGTATCGCCGGCGGCACAGGGAGCAGGCGAATGGATCTGTGACGACTCCTATCAGGATTGCCGGGCTCCGATCATCAACGCCATCAAGAGCGAGCCCGTCACCGGCGGCATCGACGTGTCCTTCTGGTTCATGACCGACTGGAGATATGTCGATGCGCTGATCGGCGCGTGGAAGCGCGGCGTGCCGGTTCGCGTGATTGTCGATCTGAAGGCTGACTCAGCGTACGCAGCCAACAAGGCTGAGCGCGACCGAATGGTGGCGGCCGGCATTCCGATCCGCGTCTACACTGGCTCCGCGATCAACCACTGGAAGCTGTTCCTCTTCGCCGGACAGCGAAGATTGAACTTCAGCGCGGCCAATTTTGCCAACGGCTCCTACTCGCCGGTCGTGCCGTATACGTCGTACGTGGACGAGGTGGTCTACTTCACGAATGAGGCCGCCATCGTCAACAGCTTCCAGACGAAGTTCGACGACCGCTGGACGAACACGGTGAAGTTCAAGAATCTGGCGAACATCGCCGGTCCGCTGACCCGCAACTATCCGGTCTATCCGATCGACCCAAGTCTCAACTTCGTGCCCGAACGGAATTTTGAAAACCGGCTCCGTAGCCAGATCGGTCTCGAGGGTCGCAATCCGAATAATCCCAACCTCGTGCCTCATATCGACGCGATCATTTTCCGCATCACGTCCGCCAAGATCCCCGACGCGCTCATCGCGCGCGTCCAGGCAGGCGTTCCGGTCCGGCTCATCAACGAAAAGCGGCAGTACCGCTCGACCAGGTACTTCTGGGACGCGTACAACATCGACCGCCTTTACAAGGCTGGCGTGCGGATCAAGATGAAGGACAACTTTACCGATCAGGACATGCACCAGAAGTCGATCATTCTGCACAGCCGGGGGCGGGCCGTCACGCCGTCACCGATGGTGGTCTTCGGCTCATCGAACTGGACCAGCGCCTCGGCCGGACGTCAGGAAGAGCACAACTACTTCACCACCGAGCCGTGGATGGTCGACTGGTTCACCGAGCAGTTCGAGCGGAAGTGGAACAACCTCAAGGCGGACGGCACGCCGATCGGGACGGACGTGTTCATTCCGTTCAAGCCGCTGCCGCCCGCCGCACCGATCTACGCATCTCCCGCAAACAACGCGGTGGGCGTCGGCACCTCGGTCACGCTCAAGTGGGAAGGTGGCTGGTGGGCGCACAAGTACAACATCTATCTCGATACGAAGGCGACGTTCAGCGCCCCGCTCGTCGTCGATTTCATGCCCGGGTCTGCGACCGCCGGAGTGACGACGGCCAAGGAGTCGTTCGCGGTGACGGGACTACAGCCGTCGACGACCTATTACTGGAAGATCGTCAGCAAGACGATGGCTGACGTCACGAAGTCCGGACCGACCTGGCACTTCACGACTGGTCCGGCGGCGACTCCATCCGCGTCCGCGGGTTCCAAATCCACGGGCACCTCGTCCTCACCGAGCGTTATCGCCTTCCCGTAGCGCGCGATTGCGTGGACTGCCTCGGACTGCTATATCTGCCTACGGATGTAGCAGTCCGAGCGTCGTTGTGCTCAGGCGATGGGACCAGTCATCTTTCTGCTTTTCGTGTTGGCTGCGCGATACGGCGACGCGGCACAGCGGCAGGCGCCCGCGGCGTCGCCCGTGCAGTTGCAGGCGCTCATCGAAGGACGGGGATCGCCGCTCGTGATGCTCGGGGGCGGGACGGTTGGCGCCGCGGAATTCGCTCCGCATGCTCACACCCTCGCCGAGGACCATCGGGTGATCCGCCTCGAGACGATCAACGTGGAGCGTGCGCACACGGGCGAGGCTCTACCCAGAGGCTACTCGGTGCGGACCGAGAGTGCCGCAATGGCCAGAGCACTCGATCGGTTGCAGATCGATGCCCCAATCGACCTGGTCGGTCACTCGTTCGGTGCGCTCGTTGCACTGGACTACGCACTCGACCACCCGCACCGGATTCATACCCTGACGCTCGCCGAGCCGCCGGCGTTCTGGATTGTTCCAGCCGCGGAACTCCGCGACTCGCCGCAGATGAAGTCGATGGTCGAACTCACTCGCGAGTTGAGGCCCGACGGCGTGCCGACCGACGATCAACTCGCGCGCTTTCGTTGTGCACTGGGCACGTGCGCCGACCCGCCGTCTCCTAACGACGCGGCCCGGCCGGACTGGGAGCGGCGCCGAGCGGCGTTGCGTGGTCTCTCGACGGTTGCGGAACACACAGACGATTCTGAACGGCTGAAGACGTTTCGCCGTCCCGTGCTCATCATGACGGGTGCCCAAACCGTTTCATTTCATCGGCGGATCGACGATCTGCTTGCCAGCTACCTTCCCAAAGCGGAACGAGTGGAGTTGCCCGGCGGCCACAGCGCTCCCGCGTCGGCTCCCGACACGTTCATCGCCGAATTAGAGGCGTTTCTCCTGCGTCATCGCTACGACTGATCGAGGAGGAGACGGGAGTGGCGATTCGAATCGTGCGGTTCGGCAGCGCGAAGCAGCGAGGCGAGGGTGTCAGGCTCGGAACCGTGCGGCGCCCACCGCGCGGGGTCCGGAAGGAAAACTACGCGCGCGAACATTGGTTCGACGTGTGGCTGCCCAATCTGGCCCCGAGCACCTCTCTGGTTCAGTCCGGGCGCGGTCTCCAGGATCCCGAGGACTGGCGGCGGTTCGCCTCGCGCTATCGCGCCGAGATGGCGAAACCGGAAGCCAGCCGTCTGCTCGACGCGCTGGCCGCCCTCTCACACGACGCGGATTTTTCGGTGGGCTGCTATTGTGAGGACGAGCAGCGGTGTCATCGGTCGGTGTTACGGGAGATTCTCCGCGAGCACGGAGCGAAGATCGTTTCGTAAATCGGGAGCCATGGACCGACGGGACGCGGCTGAGTATAAAGTGGGGCAGTGCCGCACACTCCATCCCGTGTAGACCTCGCTCGCGTCGAGCGGTCGATCGTTCAGCTCTCGCTCGATCTCACATCCATCGACGAAGCCATCGAGACGGCGGCGGTCGGGGTCGCCGCTGGGGTCGACTGGCTCGAAGCGGGAACTCCGCTGCTGCTGGCCGAGGGGCTGCACGCGGTCGAGAAACTCCGCGCGCGGTTTCCCGATCACCCGATCGTCGCGGATCTCAAGACCATGGACGGCGGATACCTCGAAGCCGAGATGATGGCCAAGGCGGGTGCCGACTTTGTCGTCGTCATGGGACGGGCCCACGAGGCCACGATCCGCCGCGTGGTCCAGGCCGGGCGGGATTTCGGGATCCGGATCATGGGGGACAACCTCGGCGCGACCGACCGGGTCACGTGCGCGGAGTGGATGGAAGGGCTTGGCGTCGACGTGATCGTCCATCACATCGGGTTCGACGAGCGGGGCCTGGTCCACGGGCTAAGCCCGCTCGACGAAATCAACGAGGTCGTCGCTGCGGTCTCGATTCCGGTGCAGGCAGTTGGGGGCCTCTCGATTCAGCAGGCGGTCGAGTGCGCGAAACGCGGCGCACCGCTGGTGGTCGTGGGCGCACCGCTCGTGATCGACGGCGCCGCCTTCCGTCCCGCGGATTCCAATCTGTTTCCAACGCTGAAGAAGATCTGCGACGACGTCCACGCGGTGGCAATAAGATGAGGTCCGCGGTCCGAGGTTCGAGGTCCGACGTTCGAGGTCCGAGCTCCGAAGCCCGAAGCCCGAAGCCCGAAGCCCGAAGCCCGAGCTAAGTCCTGAGCCACCATGAGCCCTGATCCGTGAGCCATAAGCCATGAACATGTCCGCCATTGTCCACTACGCGCTCGAGCCGGGTGCGGTTGAACTGCGCGAGATTACGGTGCCCGAGATCGCCGACGATCAAGTGCTCCTCCAGGTCGGAGCGGTGTCGGTGTGCGGGTCGGATGTGCACCAGGCGTGGAACACGCATTCCTGGCCGGTGAACGTGCCGGTCGTGCTCGGGCACGAGTTCGGAGGTACCGTCGCGAAGGTCGGGCGCGCGGTGCGCGGCGTCAAAGAAGGGGACCGCGTGGTCAGCGAGACGGCCGCACAGATCTGCGGCGAATGTGTGCTTTGTCGAACCGGCCGCTACAACCTGTGCCCATCACGCAAGGGCTTCGGTTACGGGATCGATGGCGCCATGGCCCAGTGGGTGTGCGTGCCCGGCCGCTGCCTTCATCAGATTCCCGCCACGCTTCCCTTTGATATCGCGTGTCTCTCCGAGCCCCATGCTGTCGCGTATAACGCGATGTGCGTGAACTCGACGATCCGTCCGGGGGACGCGGTGGTCGTGCTCGGGCCTGGTCCCATCGGGTTGTTGTGCGCGCGGATGGCAGCACTGTCTGGTGCGGATCCGCTGATCGTTGCGGGCTTGACCGCCGACGGTCCACGGCTTCAGGCAGCCCGCGACCTCGGTGCCACGCATACCGTCGACATTCAGACGGAAGGCATTGACGAGATCGTCCGCAATCAGGCGCCGCTCGGCGCGGATCTCGTCTGCGATGCGTCGGGATCGAGCCGTACGCTGGAGCTCGCGCTGCGGCTGGTCAGGCCTGACGGAGAGGTCACGAAAGTCGGCTGGTCGCCGCAGACGGTCGCGACCGACATCAACCCGCTCGTGCAGCGCAACGTCCGGCTCCAGGGATCCTTCAGTCACAACTATCCGATTTGGGAGAAGGTGATCCACCTGCTCGATCGCCGGCTGACCAAGCCCGAGAAAATCATCGGACTGCGAGCGCCGCTCGAAGGGTGGCGCGACGCTTTCGAGGCCATGCACGAGGGACGGGTAATCAAATCGGTATTGATGCCCGTGCCATGAGCGCCCTTCCTGCGAAGGTTGCGCTGATTACCGGGTCCACCTCCGGGATCGGCCGCGGAATCGCCGAGCATTTCGCTTCCCTTGGCGCGCGGGTTGTCGTGCACGGTCGTCGTGAGGCCCAGGCCGGCGAGATTGCCGAAGCGCTTCGGCGTGGAGGACATGAAGCCGCGTTCGTGGCGACCGATCTCGCCGAAGTCGATGGATGCCGACGGGCGGTCGGCTTCACCATCGATCGCTACGGCGGCATCGACATCCTCGTGAACAACGCAGCATTGACCACCCGCGGGTATCTCGAAGACGCGCCGGTCGAGATGTGGGACAGGGTCATCAACGTGAACCTGCGCGCGCCATTTCTCTGCCTGCAGGAAGCGGTGCGATCGATGAAGACCCGTGGTGGAGGCTCGATCGTCAACATCGGATCGGTGAACGCGTATATCGGCGAGCCGAAGCTCGGGCCGTATTCGGTTTCGAAGGGCGGGCTGATGACCCTCACCCGTAACGCTGCGGCGACGTTGAATCGCTATCGTATTCGCGTGAACCAGATCAACGTCGGCTGGACGCTGACGGAAGGGGAAGAGCGGGTCAAACGCGAGGAAGAGCACGACCCCGGCTGGCTCCCCAAGGCGATTGCCACGCGCCCGTTCGGACGGATGCTCACACCGCGCGACGTCGCGCTTGCCGCAGAGTACTTCGCCAGCGACGCCAGCGAAGCCATTACCGGGACGATCATGGATTTCGAGCAGTACCCGGTCGGAGCGCCGCCGAACTGGTGAATGACAGGAGGCAGGAGGCAGGAGGCAGGAGGCTCAGGGCTCACGGTGGCTCAGGACTTATCGGCTCAATGGCGCGGGCCTTCCGCTTTCGCCGCCAGGCGGCTACGGCGGACCAGCGCATCTCGAACCTCGGGCCTCGAACCCCGAACCCGAACCTCGAACCTCGAACCTCGAACCCCGAACCTCGGACCTCGGACCCCGAACCTCGGACCTCGGACCTCGAACCTCGGATCTCGGACCTCGAACACCTCGAACCTCGGATCTCGGACCTCGGACCTCGAACCTCGGACCTCGAACCTCGGACCTCGAGACTATGCCCCCACGTATCAGCGTCTTTCCCAAGTGCTTCTTCGACGAGCTCGTCGACGGCCGCATGTCGTTCGAGCAGTGGATCCGGGACGCAGTGGACCTGGGTGGAGAAGGGGTCGAGCACTACGATGGCTTCTTCCGGAGCCTGGCGCCCGCGGACGTCGAGCCGCTCGCTCGGCTGATGGCCGAGACCGGGCAGGTCACGTCGATGATCTGTTTCTCGCCGGACTTCACCCACCCTGATCCGGAGGAACGCCGGCGCCAGGTCGAACGTCAGAAAGCAGCGATCGATCTGACGGCCGAGCTCGGGGCACGCCACTGCCGGACGTTGAGTGGGCAGCGCTATCCCGATCTCACGCGGAGCGAAGGCGTCGCCCGCACCCTCGAGGGGATTCGCCGCTCTCTCGAGCACGCGGAGCGGCGAGGCATCACGCTGTGCATGGAGAACCATTACAAGGACGGCACCTGGCGATACCCTGAATTCGCGCAGCCCGAGGACATCTTCCTCGAGATCATCGATCGGATCGATTCCCCCTTCTTCGGAGTCCAGTACGATCCCTCCAACGCGACGGTCGGCGGATTCGATCCGATTCGCTTCCTCGAAAAGGTTCGGCATCGTGTGGTGACGATGCACGCGTCGGATCGGTATCTGGCGCCGGGCGCCACGCTCGACGACTTGCGAACGGCGGACGGCGCGACCGGTTATGCTGCTGCGCTGCGCCACGGCGAAACCGGCAAGGGGCTCATCGATTACGATGCCATTTTCCGGCTGCTTGCCGAGGTGCGGTTCGACGGATGGATTTCCGTCGAGGCAGGCATGGCCGGGCTCGACGAGATCCGCCGCTCGGTCGAGTTCCTGAAGGGCAAGCGCGCCCGTTACTTTTGATACACTCTCATCGACCCAAGCGGCTGAGACCACGTTGAGACCTATCCCGACCGCCCGGATATTCGTTCGGACGGCTGGCGTCTGGCTGGCTGCGCTCGTGCTGGCGCCCTGCATTGCCGGGTGCGACGGCGGCGGTCGCCGGCACAGAACCGCCGATCGCCGGAACGATCGAACCGCTGAATCGACCGCCCCGTATCAAGCAACAGTGGAGGAGGGGCTCGGGGCCGCCGTGGCGATCCTGGTCGACACCTCCGGTTCCATGCGCGAGACCGCACCAGGCGATACCCGTCCGAAGTACGTCGTGGCGCAAGAGGCGCTCGAGTCGATGCTCGATGCAACCGACGCGTTCATTGCCCGCCGGCCCGACTTCCCGATCAAGATCGGCGTCTACAGTTTCTCGAGCAACGTGAGGACGCTGCGGCCGATCGAGGCCTACAACCGTGCCGCCATTCGCCAGGCCCTCGCGAACCTGCCGCGTCCCGGCGGCGGCACGGCGATTGGCGAAGCGCTGCACGAAGCGCGTCCCGACCTGTATCGCGCCGGCGTGTTCCGCAAGTACCTGCTCGTCGTGACCGACGGCGAGAACACGAGCGGACGCAATCCCGAGAACGTGACCCGGGAGATCTTCCAGAAAAGCGAAGGGGCGGTGCAGGTCTACTTCGTTGCGTTCGACACCAGTCCGGAGAAGTTTGCGTTTCTGAAGGAAGTCGGTGGCGACGTCATCGGCGCGGGCACCGGGCCGCAGCTGCGCACCGCGCTCGACGGCATTTACCAAGGAAAGATTCTCGCCGAGGCGCCCGACGTCGAGCGGGAGCCGGTGAAAAAGTAAAGGAGCTTGCCTTGATCTTTCACAAGTTCTGGTCGGCGTTCGTGTCGCAGATCAACAAGGTCGCCAATCTGTTCTGGGAGGCGGATCCCGTCGCGCAGATGCGCTACGAGTACGACCGCTCTGTCGAACAGCTCAAGGAGGGCCGTCTGGGCCTCGAGCAGTATCGCGGTCTCGTCGAGCGCGTCTCACGCCAGGTTGCCGCCAACAAGGCCCACGTCCAAAAGCTCGAAGCCGAAACCAAGGCCTACCTGAAGGCCGGGGATCGGGCCACGGCCTCCAAGTTCGCGCTGGAGTTGCAGAAGGCAAAGGCGGAGCTCGCCGCCAACGACAACCAGCTGCAGATGCACGAAACGGCGTACGGCAACAACCTGAAGAAGATTCAGCACGCCAACGAGAAGCTGATCGAGCTGCGGCAGAAGATCACCAAGTACGACGCCGAGCTGAAGATGAGCGCCGCTGAAGCGGAGATTGCCAAGCTCTCGGAGTCGTTCGATATGAACCTGACCACCGACTTCGGCGAGATCGAGAGCGTCATCCAGCAGAAGATCGATCAGAACCGGGGCCGCACGCGCGTGTCCGCCGATCTCTCCGAGAAGGGCATCGCGGAGATCAACGCCGAGGAGCGCATGCAGGCGCAGCTCGCCGAACAGGCGCTCACCGACTTCGAAGTGGAGCTCGGGCTCAAATCGCCGGAAACCTCACCAGTCGCGCAAACCGCGAAGGATCTCGGACCCGCTGTAGCGGAAAAGACCGCGGAGAAGCAGACCAACTGAAGCAGGCGCGCCTGCATACGGAGTGTTGAATTACATGGCAAACGGACAGCCCAGACCCGCGTTCTATGTTGCAGTCCTGCTCGTGGTGCTCGGCCTCGTCGGCCTGGCGTTGTACAGGTACGGCGCAATCGGACCGGGCGGCCAGGGCGGGCAGTTCTCCGGCGACGAGCTGAAGCAGTTGCAGAAGGGCGCCGAGGCGCCGGACAACTCCGGGATTACCACGGTCAAGGAGTACAACTACGTCGCCGCGACGCGCCTGCCCGAGGTGAAGGGCATCTCCAACTACCACCCGTTGGCGGACCGCACCGTCCGCTTCGCGATCAACGTGTGGGCCGGCTGGAGTCCGATCATTCTCGCCAACAACGGCTTCAAGGCGGGCAAGGTGTGGAAGTCGCCAGGCGGTAAGGATTTCAAGGTCGAGCTCGTGCTGATTGACGATCCGGTGGCGATGCGCGACGCCTACGCGTCGGGCAACATCCACGTCGGCTGGGGCACGCTCGACATGCTGCCGCTCTTCCTGGAAGGGCTCCGCAAGGACACCCGGGTCATGCCGCGTGTCTACCAGCAGGTCGACTGGTCGAACGGTGGCGACGGCATCGTCGTACGCGACACGATCAAGACGATGGGGGACCTGCGGGGGAAGACGGTGGTGCTGGCCCAGAACTCGCCGTCACACTTCTTCATCCTGAACGCCCTGATCAACGCCGGTGTCCAGCCGGCGGAGGTGCAGTTCAAATTCACCCAGGACGCGTTTCAGGCGGCCGCCGCGTTCAACGCGGACAAGAGTCTCGCCGGATGCGTGAGCTGGGCGCCCGACATCTACAACCTCGAGAAGGTGAGAGGGAACAAGCTGCTGGTCACCACGGCGACGGCAAACAAGCTGATCGCCGACGTGTGGTTTGCGCGCGCCGACTTCGCGAAGGACAACCCGGACATCGTCGAAGGGCTGACCCGCGGCATCTTCGATGCGATGCAGGATCTGAAGTCGCAGGATGCGAAACAGAAGGTTGCAAAGTTGATGGCCGGCGGTTATTCGATTCCCGAGAGCGACGCCCTCGGGATGCTCGGCGACGCGCACTCGACGAATTACGCGGAGAACCGCGATTTCTTCCTGAACCAGAACAATCCCACCAGCTTCGAGCGGACCTGGAATACGGCCTACTTCTTGTACAAGAAGATCAACGCCGTGACCCAGCAGACGCCGTTCGATCAGGTGATGGACTTCTCGGTCATTCAGAAGCTCGGGGCAGAGCAGAAGTACGCGAGCCAGAAGAACGAGTACGACATCCAGTTCGCACCGGCGAGCGCCGGTACCGTCCAGGGCGAGAAGGAAGAGATCCTCACCAAGACGGTGGTCATCCATTTCTTCCCGAACTCGTGGGATCTGAACAAGAAAGTGACGCGATCCCAGGAAGGGAAGGACCTGGAGGAGCTCTACGATCCCAACGTCGGTTTCGTCGTCGAGGAGATCGGCAAGCTGGCGGGGCAGTACGGCGCGGCCCGAATCGTGATCGAAGGGCACACCGATGGCTCGATGAAGGCGTCAGTTCCAAAGAGCCTGGTGCAGGAGCTCTCGCTGAATCGTGCGAACTCGGTCAAGGAAGCGATCCTCCGCAAGTTCCCGTCGCTGCAGCCGAATCAGTTTTCGACGGCGGGTCTCGGCTGGGATCGTCCGGCGGATGCGTCCGACCCGGACAACAACGCGAAGAACCGTCGCGTGGAAGTGAAGGTGTACCCGGCGGAAGCGGCGCCGGCCACGAAGTAGATGCCGACGGAGCCACGTTCGCTGTTCGCACTCCGCCTTTCGCCGACGCCGATGATGCGGCGGCTGGTCGGTCTCGCGACACTGGCGGTCGTCGTGCTGGTGTGGTGGCTGGCCACGTCGGGCCTGGGGTCTGAAGATCGCTGGATTTCGCCGGTGATTCTTCCAAACCCGGCGGAGGTGATTCGGAGCTTCCCCAGCCTGTTGAACGAGCGCGCGCTAATTCAGAGCATCGCGGCGACGCTCCGCCGCGTGCTGGTGGGATTCGGTCTGGCCGCAGTGGTCGGCGTGCCGCTCGGGATCGCCGCCGGCGCGTGGCGCGTCGTCGAATCGGCCGGCGCACCGCTCGCGCTGTTCGGCCGCAACCTGCCGGTCGCGGCGCTGATTCCACTGACCATTCTGTGGTTCGGCATCGACGAAACGCAGAAGGTCATGTTCATCTTCATCGCCTGCGTACCATTCGTCTACTCGGACACGGTGGCCGCGGTTGCCGCCGTGCCCGATCGCTATGTGGAGACCGCACAGACGCTGGGCGCGTCCTCGTCGCAGATTGTGAGAAAGGTGCTGGTGGCGCTCGCCCTGCCCGACATCTACAACAGCCTCCGGCAGCTTTTCGGTCTCGCGTTCGGCTACATCATGCTCGCCGAACTGATCAACGCGCAGCACGGCCTGGGGTACCTCCTGATGGCGAGCCAGCGGCGTGGTCTGTCGGAACACATCATCCTGATCCTGATCATCATCGGACTGCTCGCGTACGGGATCGATCGCGCGCTGTTCTGGTTCCAGAAGGGGCTCTTCCCGCACCGGATGGTGGAGGAGTGAGCGTGAC
This sequence comes from uncultured Acidobacteriota bacterium, assembly GCA_963755695.1. Classification (GTDB taxonomy): domain Bacteria; phylum Acidobacteriota; class Vicinamibacteria; order Vicinamibacterales; family 2-12-FULL-66-21; genus QHWT01. Next base: position 1,103,626 of record CAVWLB010000001.1, read on the forward strand.
CGAACCGTCCTTGACAACGCCCGCCGTCGCATCCGCGTCGACACCGACAGCGGCACCGAATATCGTCGATTTCGACCGCGTGACCAAACGGTTCGGCGACCTGACCGTGATTCGCGACGTGACGTTCTCGGTCCGGGACCTGCCGAACAAGGGGGAGTTCATCGCCATTCTTGGTCCGTCCGGCTGCGGCAAGTCCACCGTGCTGCGGCTGATCGCGGGATTGCGGCCGCATCATCCGCCGAGCGACGGCGTTGTGCTCGTGGGCGGAAAGCCAGTAGGGCCGCCGGGATCGGATCGCAGCATGGTGTTCCAGGATTACACCTCGTTCGACAATCGCACGGTTGAAGACAACGTCGCCTTCGGCCTGGAGTGCCGTGGGGTGCCCGCGGACGAGCGGCGCGAACGCGCGCGCGAGTGGATCGCGAAGGTCGGTCTCGACGTGAAGCGCGACGCGAACAAGTATCCGAGCGAGCTATCCGGCGGGATGCGGCAACGGGTGGCCATTGCGCGAACGCTGATTCTCTCCCCGCGGATCATCCTCATGGACGAGCCGTTCGGTGCGCTGGATCCCACGACCCGGCTCCACATGCAGGCGCTGCTGGTCGATCTGTGGAAGGAAGCCCAGGCCACCGTCTTTTTCGTGACCCATTCGATCGAAGAAGCGGTCTACCTCGGCGATCGCGTTTACGTGTTTTCGTCCGCTCCGGGTACTATCCTGCGCGAGATGGAAGTGCCGGCACCCGATCGTCCGCCGAAGGACATGCAGCGCGAGCCGGCCTTCGTCGAGCGCGTTTTCGAGATCCGGGATCTGATCGACACGCTCGCCTCTTCCACGCGGGCGGGCGATGACTAAGCCGTCAGGGGGAGGTCCGCGTCCGGGGTCGGGGTCTGACCCCGGCACGGTACCGGGGTCAGACCCCGGCCGGAGCGTGATCCAGGCCGGCCTGCCCGACTACCTGAAAGAAGCGTTCTTCTTCCGCTGGAACCTGCTGTTCTTTCTCGGCGGCGCCGCCGCCGCGGTGCTGACCCCGCTCGCGCCGGTTCTCCTGCCGCTCGTCGGCGCGGCGGAGCTCTCGTATCTCGCCGGCCTCGTCTCGGTCCCCAGATTCCGCGCAGCCATTGACGCGAAGGTCCACGCTGCGGGTCAGGCGGCCTCCGCCAAACCCGGGCCGTCGACTCCGCCGGTTTCGCTGGTCTCGATGCTCGAGGGGCTGCCGCCGGAATCGCGTTCGCGCTTCGAACGGCTGCACGCCCGATGTGTCGAGATGCGCGGGATCGCCGCAGGTGTCCGCGGCTCGGCGGGCGACCAGGCCGGCAGCGCCGAAGAGATCAGGACGCCGGGTCTCGACCGCCTGTTGTGGCTGTTCCTGCGACTGCTCTTGTCGAAAGGCGCGCTCGACCGCTTTCTGCGGACGATGAACGAGCAGGAGATTGCCTCGCGTCTCGAAGAAGTGCGAAAGCAGCTGGCCAGTGCGCAAGAAAGCAAGGACGAACGCGTGATTCGATCGCTTCAGGACAGCGTCGCCATGGGCGAGCTCCGTCTGGACAACTTCGGCCGCGCGAGGAAGAACGCAGAGTTCGTGTCCATCGAGCTGGATCGAATCGAAGGCAAGATTCAGGCGCTCGCCGAGATGGCCGTCAATCGTCAAGACCCGGACTTCCTCAGCAGCCAGGTCGATTCCGCCGCGGAGAGCATGCGACAGACCGAGAAGGCCGTCAGCGAGTTGCAGCATCTCACCGGGCTCGGGGAGCAACTCGAGGAACCTCCGGCGATTCTCGAAACCGACCTGCGCGAGGTCCTCCGGAATGAGCGCTGAGCAGGCGCCGCGGCGGCCATCGGATCTGCCTCGGTGGTTCCCCGCCTGGGCATCCCAGCTGGCGGACCTGTATTTCTCGGGAACGACCGCCGCGTTCGTCCTGCACGGTAACACCTACGATCTGTTTCGGATCGGCGGCGAGGACAGCTCCCGGTACGGCGTTCTCGCGGAGTTCCTTGCCGAACAGCTCTTCGGTCGCTGGTCCCTCGTGCTGCATTACGACCTCGGCCGGGGCCTGCGCGCATTTGCCGGACGCGACGAGCTGCGCCTGAAAGAAATGGTCACGCTCGTCAACAAGCGGCTGGGAGATCTCAGCGCGCTGCAGAAGGACCCGGCCACGGCATTTGCCGTGCTCGATCGCCTGGTGCGCAACAACATCATGGCGGCCGAGGACGATCGCCTCAGCGTCGCCGTGATCATGGAGCAGGCTTCGTACCTGTTCCCGTCGGGAGAACCGGGCCGCCTGAACATCCAAGCCTCGTCGCAGCTGGTAACGATGTTGAACTGGGCGATGAGCCCGCACGTCAAACGGCTCAACATGGCCTTCGTGATGGTCGACGAGAAATTGGCTGACCTGAGCGATCGTCTGACCGGCAACCCTCATGTCGCCACGATCGAAGTGCCGCTTCCGGACGAGAAGGCGCGCGAGGCGTTCATTACCGCGACAACGGCAGCAACGACGATCAAGAACTTCTCGGACTTCGACACGCCAGAGCTCGCGAAGCTGACGGCGGGGATCTCGCTCATCGATCTCAACGTGCTGGTCCAGTCGGCTCGGGAAAGCGGCAAGCGGCTCGATGCGAGCGCCTTCCGATCGTTGAAGAAGCGGCTGCTCGAGCGTCAGTGTCAAGGGCTGCTGGAGTTCATCGAACCGCGCTGGACGCTCGACACCGTCGTCGGGCACGAGGCAGCCAAAGCGCGGCTGCGTGAAGACGCGGCGCTGCTCAAGCGCGGGGCGCTCGACAGCCTGCCGATGGGATATCTGCTGTGCGGACCCGTCGGCACCGGCAAGTCGTTCCTCGCCCAGTGCGTCAGCGGCGAAATTGGGGTGCCGTGCGTAATCCTGAAGAACTTCCGCTCGAAGTACGTCGGCGAGACCGAGGGTAACCTCGAGCGCGTGCTGTCGGTGTTGCGCGCGATGGGTCCGGTGGTCGTGGTGGTCGACGAGGCGGATGCGGCGCTCGGGAGCCGGGAGTCGGAGGGCGATTCGGGGACGTCGAGCCGGGTGTTCGCGATGATTGCGGCGCAAATGGGAGACACGCAGTATCGCGGCCGGATCATCTGGATGCTGCTGACGGCCCGCCCCGATTTGCTGCCGATCGATCTGAAGCGGCAGGGACGGGCGGAGGTGCATATTCCGCTCTTCTATCCGACCGACGAAGCGGAGATCCGCCAGATGTTCGTGATCCTCGCAAAGAAGCTCGGATCGAAGCTTGCGGTCGAGGACGTGCCGCCGGTGCCGCAACGCGGACATCTCTCTGGCGCGGACATCGAGGGCATCGTGGGTCGGGCGTGGCGTACGTCGCTGCTTGCCGGAGCCGATCGCATCACCCGCGAATCGCTGGCGACGGTTGTCGATCAGTTCATGCCGTCGACGCAGGGGCTCGAGCGGGAGCTGCAGGAGACCGCGGCGATCCTGGAGTGCACGGACCGGCAGTTCCTGCCGCCGCCGATGCTTCAGAAGACCAGCGGTGATGGCGGTCGCGGCGCACTGCAGGCGCGGCTGACCGCGTTGAAGCAGTTGGTGAAGGAGTTGTAGGGCGGCTCTTTAGACCTGCCATTCAGGCCCCGACGCACCTAAAGGTGCGCCTACAGCTGTAGGGGGGCAGGTCCTTGGACATGAGGCGCCGGTTCCGCGGAGACGCGCCGGTCAAGAAGGAGGTAACAGTGGCGAGAACGAGCTGGTTCGATGAAAAGGCGGAACATCCCCTGGTGCAGGAGCAGGTGACGAAGCTCGAATCATTCACCTCGGCCATGGCGGACGGGATCGTCACGAAGCAGGAGGTCACCGGCCAGGAGCAGCGGCTGGTTGCGGCGATGAAGAAGCTCGAATCCGAGCTGAACGACGACCAGCACACGAAGGTCACGACCGTGCTCGTGGAGCTCACCGCCTACAACGTCATGCGGCTGCTGCACGAACTTCAGACCGAGCGTGCGCGGCTGGCTTTCAGCAAGCCTTAGCCGGCTCAGGACTCATGCCATAAGCCAGCATGAGCCATGGGTCATGAGTGCTGAGCCAGCACTCCTCGATACTCCGCCTCGTACAGCGGCACGATCCGGTCGGTGCAGTAACGCGTCCGCACCATGTCGGCAGCCGCCTGAGCGATCGATGCGCGCAGGGACGGCTCGGTCAGCAGCGCGATGCCTCGGTCGGCCATCAGGTCCATGGCGTCAGGCGGACATGCGAAGCCGGTGACGCCATTCTCGATAATCTCGGGCAGCCCGCCGACATTCGACGCGACCACCGGAACCTCGCAGGCCATTGCCTCGAGCGCCGCGAGGCCGAAGCTTTCCTTGGCGGACGGCAGCAGGAACAGATCGCCGATCGACAGCCACGCCACGAGATCCTGCTGCTCTCCCACGAACGACACTTCGTCCGCGAGGCCGTACTCCGAAGCCCGCCGCTCGATTTCCTCCCGAACCGGACCGTCGCCGACCAGCACGAAGCGTGCGCGCACGCGGCGGTGAATGCGGCGGAACACCTCGAGCGCGAGATCCACGCGCTTGACGCCGCGGAAGTTCGACACGTGCATCACAATTGCCTCGCAGCGGCCTGGAGGACAGAATCGCGCGCGAGGTACCGGGTCGGTCCGGCGCCGCCACTCACCGCAGTCCAGGAAATTCGGGATCACCCGGATGTCGTGCTCGATGCCGAGCGCTCCGATGGTGTCCGATTTCAGGCTTTCAGACACCGCGGTCACTCCATCGGATCGTTCGATGCAGAACGCGACCACCCGGGCGTACGACGGGTCGCTGCCCACCAGCGTGATGTCGGTCCCGTGCAGGGTCGTCACCGTTTTCGGCGTCGCCACGCCCGGTGCGGCCGCGAGCATCTCGCGGGCCATATAGGCAGCAGCGGCATGCGGGACAGCGTAGTGCGCATGGAGGATGTCGAGACGTCGCGCTTCGGCCACCCGCACGATGGTGTTGGTCAGCGCGAGCAGATACTGCGGCTCCCTGAACAGCGGATAGGCCGGAATCTCCACCCGCTCGAACGTGAGTCCGGGGACGCCGTCACGCAAACGAAAGGGTGGCTCGCTGCTGATGATTGAGACCTGGTGTCCGCGCGATGCGAGGGCATGCCCCAGTTCGGTGGCGACCACACCGCTCCCGCCTACCGATGCGTAGCAGACCATCCCGATGTTCATGGAAGGTGTTTCAGCAGCCCCGAACGCTGCACCGGCTCGCGCACCACGACTCCCTCCGCAAACGCCACGCCGGCCAGCGCGCCGAACTGGGCATCGCGGCTCTCAATCAGTTGACGAAAGGTGGACGCGGTCAGCCGAGTGGAGACCGAATTCGCGGTCTCAGGGGTGAACTGGCTGCGGTAGCAATCGAGCGCGTCGCGCTTGCGTTGATAGTGCTCCGACACGTCGATCACGAACGATGGGGGCGCGCCGTCGTTGATGAAGTAGTAACAGACCCAGTCGGGGCGCCACGCCTCGTGCTCGGTTTCGTATCGCCGCAGCGCGCTCGCGAAGGCCGCGCGTCGCAGCACCTGGCTTGCGACGACGTGGTCGGGATGCCGATCCTTCCAGTAAGGAATGGCAATCGCGCGCGGCCGATGGCGGCGAATCACATCGACTGCGGACCGGACGAGCTCAGGCGATTCGACAATCCCGCCGTCGGGCCAGCCGAGGTTCTCCCGCCACGCCGCCCCGAGCACCCGCGCGGCAGCGGCTGCTTCCTGCGCGCGGGTTTCTGGCGTGCCATTGCTCGAGAGCTCGGCCCGAGTCAGATCGCACAGGCCGACGCGATGTCCCGAGGCCGTGTGCCGCGCCACGGTTCCGCCCAGACCGATCTCGATATCGTCCGCGTGCGGCCCGAATACGATCAGATCGATGGCCACGATATCCGCATCTTCTTCCAGATTGTTCGGCGTTGTTCTGCCTTCTCCCGCTAGCGCGAGGCTTCCGTGGGCACGGTCGTGCGACTGTGGTCCTTGTACCAACTGAGCATGTAGAGGATCGTTCGCATCATGTTCGACGGTTTCGTCGTGGTTCCGTGGTATTCCCCCTCGAAGCGGAGCAGCTTGGCTTCCACCCCGCGCATTTTCAGCGCCGTGTAGAACTCCTCGCTCTGCGGAATCGGGGTTCGCATATCGAGCACGCCGGTCATCAGCAGCGTCGGCGTTTTCACGTTGCCGACATACATCAGCGGCGACTGCTTCAACCACTGCTCCGGCTTCTCCCAGAACGGCGCGTCGAAGAAGTTTGCGGTGAAGAGCGGGATGTCGGTGTGGCCCATGAAACTGAGCCAGTCAATGACCGGGCAGCGCACGGCGGCCGCCGCGAATCTGTCGGTGTGGCCAATCACCCAGCTCGAAAGCACCCCGCCGCCGCTGCAGCCGCCCACGAACATGTTCCGGCTGTCGACGTTCCCCTTGGCAATCGCCGCGTCGACGCCGGCCATCAGATCGTCGTAGTCCACCCCCGGATAGGCGCGCTCGATCGCGTTGCCGAATGCCGACCCGTATCCGGTGCTGCCGCGCGGGTTGGTGTAGAGCACCATGTAGCCGTTGGCGGCAAAGCTCTGGAACATGAAACTGAACGCACCGTTGTACATCCCGTGCGGGCCGCCATGAATCTCGAGGATCAGCGGATATCGCTTCGTCCGATCAAAGAAGGGAGGCTTGACCAGCCAGCCTTGCACCTTCGTACCACCGGTTGATTCGTACCAGATCTCTTCGACTTCCCCGAGCGTGGTACCGGCCAGGAGGTCGTCATTGACATGCGTGAGTTGCGTGACCTGTCCTGGCTGCGTCAGGTTCATTCGAACAACGTCCGGTGGTTGTTGTGCTGCCGAGCGGATGCCGACACCAACTCCCTTGGCGCTGACCCCGGTAAGCGAAATCATCGCGTTGCCGGTGGTCACGTCGCGCATCGCCCCCGAAACCGGAGCGAAGTGAACGTTCGACGCGCCGCGATCGCCAGCCGCGAAGTAGACGCCGGATCCATCGGCGGCCCAGTGCAGATTGGTGGCGTCGCGGTCGAAGGATCCGGAGAGCTTTTTCATGCCGGACCCGTCGATGCCAACGAGATAGAGGTCCTCGCTCGTGTAACTCGCCTTGGTGGACCGGTATCCCACGAACGCAACCAGCTTGCCGTCAGGCGACAGATGGGGATCCGACCAGCTTCCCGCTTCGGCGACCAGCTTTCGACGATTGCCGGTCGCGACATCGACGGCGAAGATGTCGGAATCGCGGTAGCGAAGGTCCGCGTCGGGCGCGTCGAGACCGTCGAGCACGATCGTGTGGCCATCCGGTGACCAGTCGATACCGACTTCTCCCGCCAGTCCGTCGAAACGTGCGCCGACGTTCCAATCGCCGGAGGTAAGCGCCCGGGGGGTACCGCCATCCGCCGCGACAACGAACAGATGTGTGAACCCCGGCTCGGTGTAGCCGACGCGATCCTGGCGGTAGTGCAGCTTGTCGATGACCGCGGGTGCTTTCGTCCATTTGGCTCCCTCGGGCTCCTTCGGCATCTCGATTTCCCACTTCGTGGGCTTCGGGACGAGCATGCTGAAGGCGAGTTGCTTGCCATCGGGCGACCAGCTCACGTTCGAAGGCGCGTGGTCCAGGTGTGTGATCTGCGTCGACGCGCTCTCGGCCATCCAGCGCACGAAAATTTGTGCGCCCTTTGGTTCTCCATCCGCGATATAGGCAACCCGCGTCCCGTCCGGCGACCACGCGGCATCGGATCCCTTGGTCAGGAACCGATTCTTCGAACCATCCGCACCCATCACCCAGAGGTGGGCTTCAATCTTGTCGTCCATCTGATTGACCCATCGGCGCGTGTAGACGACCTGGGTGCCATCAGGCGACAGCTGCGGATCGGCGACGGTCTCGTAGTTGAGAAAGTCTTCAACCTTGAGCACTTTCGTTGCGCGCTCGGCGTGCAAGGCGCTCGTGTGCGGAACGAGGACCGCCAGACCGGCGGCGAGAGACAACGCACGAAGGGATCGAACGGGCATCAACATCCTCCATGAGCCCAAGACCTTTACCACGAGCCTAGATGCTCAGCAATAGTGCGGTTGCGACGACGAGCAGGACGACGATGACCCAGCCGAGCGCAAAGCCGGAGAGGTCCTCGCTATACGCGCGCCAACCGCGGCCGGCGGCAGCGCGAGCCGGGTTCAGCACATTGACCAGGAGCAGCGGACGGTGGGTCGTTTCGGTGGTCTCATCGCTGGACGTCTCCAGGCGAGAGTAGAACGATTCCATCCTCTCCACCGGCTCTGGTGCCGTCATCAGGCTCACGACGACCAACCCGACGCAGCCGACGACCAGCGCGGCGAGGAAAACGTTGGGATCCCAGTAATCGAGCCGCTCGCTCTTGAGGTAGTACAGCAGGAAATTCGTGGCGAGCGCCGCCACCAGCGATGCCATGGCGCCCCACCGATTCGCGCGCCGCCACACCAGTCCGCCAAGGATGTTGATCCCGACAAAGGTCGCGAGTGTTTCGGTCAGCAGAAAGGTGTACAGCACACTCTGGATCAGATACACCGCATACAGTACGCCGAGCATGGTGATCACGAAGCCGCTGATCCGTCCGACCCACAGGTAGTGGACGTCCGGCCGGTGTGGCGTCAGCCGCCGATAGAGCCCTTCGGTGAAGAGCGCACCGCTGTCGACGAGAAAGGCCGAACAGGTCGACATGTTTGCCGCCAGCACCGACGCGATCATCAGACCGAGCGCGCCCGGAAACAGGAGATGCCGACAGGCGAAGCCGAAGGCGTTTTCTGCGTCGCCGAGAAGCCTCGCATCGGCGCGTCCTTGCGCAATCAGCGTTGCCACGATCAAACCAACCAGCGCCCAGCCGACCGTGCACACGCGCTTGACGAGATTGCCGAAGAGCATCCCGATCCGACAGGTCCGTTCGTCACGACCGGTGCCCACCGTCGCCAGCATCTGCGGCTGCGCCATGATCCCGACCAGGCCGTTGATTGTCAGCATCACGATCATCCATGGTCCGATGCCTGACGGCGTGGCGAGCGAAAATCGAAACGGCTCGAGCGATGCCTTCATCCCGTGAAGCCCGCCGACGAAGTTCCAGCCGAGCGGAATCAACATGAACGAGAGCACGATGATCAGGACGCCCTGGAACAGATCGGTCCAGGCGGCAGCGACCAGGCCGCCGACGAAACTGTAAAGAATGAACATCACCGTCATGGCCACGACGATCTCGTTGACCGCCACCGTGCCGCCGGTCGCCTGGCTGATCACCTTGCCGGCCCCTTTCAACATGCTGCCGGTGTTGATGATGAAGAAGCAGACGGCAAAGATGATGTAGATGCCCGACATCCACGGGCCGTAGCGATCCTCGGTGAACTCCGCCAGGGTCGTCCGGCGGATGCGGCGGAAAACGGGAGCCATGATCCAGTAGAAGGGCGTGACGAACAGGTTCTTCCATTGAAACCAGATCGCGGAAGCCCCCAGGCTGTAGACCGCCCCTGCGAGTGCGACCGGCATTTCGGCGTGGGTGCCGACGCCGAAGCTCTGGCCGATCATCAGCCACGGGCCGAAGCGGCGGCCGCCGAGAAAGAATTCACCGCTTCTGCGCACCCGATAGCCGACGATCAGGCCGATAGCGGTAATGACAATGAAGTAGGCAACGAGAACAACCCAATCGAGCGCAGCAATGTTCATCGTATGGAAAGGATCTGCAGGTTGTAGGTCGCGCCATCCCATTCCGCGACGACGGTGCCGGATGTGCTCGCGCCAATCGCGCGTGCCGGCACGGTCGTCGCCATCGGGATCACCTTCTCCAGCGGAAGCCCCGTGAAGCGCACCGTGTTGGCGATGGCGCGATCGAGCGTCAGGGCCGAGCCCGCGAGATAGGGCGTGCCCGGCAGTGACACGCGATCGTCCGCGTCGAGCTCGCACTCGACGCCGCCAATCTGGTATGGCCCGGGGGCGCAGCCCGCCGCCGCCACGGCATCGGTCACCAGCACGCTCCGTTCGAGTCCCTTTGCGCGCACCAGCGCTTTCACGGTCGCGGGCGGGAGATGATGACCGTCGACGATGAAGCTGGCGACGACCGCGTCGGCCGCCAGCAGCTCCCAGATGACGTTGGGGTGACGCGGCAGCATCGCGGCGCAACCATTGCCAAGATGCGTCGCGAGCGTGGCGCCCGCCGCCACGGCGGCGGCAATCTGCGGCGGGCTGGCCGCACTGTGACCGATCGCCACGCGAACGCCCGCGCCGACCAGATGTTCGATGAGCGGGATCGCGCCGAAGACCTCCGGCGCCAGCGTGACCAGGACGATCCGGCCGCCGGCAGCGTCCTGACGGCGGTTGAAGTCGTCGATGCTCGCGCGCGAGACGCATTCTCGAGGGTGGGCGCCGCGCGCGCCGTCCTCGGGTGAAATGTAGGGCCCTTCCATGTGGATCCCCGCGATCGCGTCACGGGTCATCCGGGTGAGCACGCGGGCGCTCGCGGCAAAGCGATCGAACGACGAGGTGATGAGCGTGGGAAGGCAGCGCGTGACGCCGGTCTCGCGCATGCGCGCGAGCGCGGCGTCGACCTGATCCTCGGTCAGGCCCAGCGCATTGAAGTCGATCCCGCCGAAGCCGTTCACCTGCAGGTCGAACAGCCCCGGCAGCTCGAGGGTCATGACGCGCGCAGCTTCTTCCAGTTCTCGAGGCAGCGCTGCGCCATCGCCAGTTGTCCGCCCGGCCCGCTCTGCTCCTGTTCGATGAGGTAATACTCGATGCCGCCGGTCGTTTCAGCCTCATCGAGGATCTGCTTCCAGGGGGCGTCGCCTTCGCCGAACGCGACGCCGTAGCCGCTGGCCTTCGACCATTCCTTGCAGTGCATGCTGCGGATCCGTCCTGGATTGGCCTTGATCCACGCGACCGGGTCCGCGCCCACCTCGACGCACGTGCCGACGTCGAACTGCAGCGCGACATCCTTCGGGGTGCCGGCGGCGATCACGTCCATCGGGCGCTTGCCGTCGACTGGCGCCCATTCGGCCTGGTGGTTGTGGTAACCGGTGAACAGGCCCACCGGCTTGAGCTGCGCGGCCGTCGAGGTCAGTTGGTCGGCGACCGATTTCCAGCCATCGACTCCGGAGACGCGTCCGGCGCTGGCCATGATGATGTACTTGCTGCCAATGATCTGGTTCAGCTCGATCGCCTTCTTCAAGCCGTCAGCGGTGAACGAGGGTGTCCCGTTATGCGTGGAGCGGCACTGGATGCCGAGATCGTCGAGCAGCTTCCGTACATCCCTGGCCTGATCGGGCGTCCAGTCGAAGTAGGGTGAGTAGAACTCGACGATCTGGTAGCCCATCTTTGCGACAGCGGTGACGGTGCCTTTCAGGTCCTTGGCCAGCTCGTCGCGAACCGAGTACAGTTCGAGGCCGACGGGCACGTCCTTCAGCGCGCCGAACGCGCGTCGAGCAAAGGGCAGCGCGCCGGCGAGCGCCAGAAACGTGCGGCGGGAGATCGAGTGAGGTGCGGTCATGCGCGGCAGCCTAGCACAGGAAACGACGCGAGCCGAACGGTGAGTGTTCCCCCTTCTTACAAGTGGGCCCTGGTCGGCATGTTGTGGTTCGTCTGCCTCTTCAACTACGCCGACCGGCAGGCGATCTACTCCGTCTTTCCTCTCCTCAAGGTCGAGATGGCGTTGAGCGACGTGCAACTCGGCATCATCGGTGCGTCGTTCATGTGGGTCTACGCGATCGCCGCCCCCTTTGCCGGCGTCATCGGCGATCGCTTCAGCCGCAAGGCCCTGATCATTGGCGGCCTGATGTTCTGGTCCTTGATCACCATCGCCACGGCACTGTCGAGGACCTACTGGCACCTGGTGCTCTTCCGTGCCCTCGAAGGGCTCGGCGAGGCGTTCTACTTTCCAGCATCGATGTCGATGCTGAGCGACTATCACGGGCGCGAGACGCGGTCGCGAGCGATGTCGTTGCACCAATCGAGCGTGTACGCGGGCACGATTGCCGGCGGCACCCTCGCCGGCTTCATGGGGCAGTCGCTCGGCTGGCGGTCAAGTTTCTATCTGCTGGGAGTTCTTGGCACGCTTCTCGGCTTCGTGCTGATGCTCTGCTTACGCGAGCCGGCGCGCGGACACTCAGACCTCATGGTCGAAGGCCAGCGTGCCCCGATCGAGCGCGCGAATCAGCGCAGCAACCTGCCGATGGTGTCGATCCTGATGGCGGTGTTTGTTGGCGCCAACTTTGTTGCCGCGATCGTGCTGACGTGGATGCCGTCCTTTCTCTACCGCAAGTTTGGCATGAGCCTCGCGGCCGCCGGTTTCAGCAGCACGGCGTACTTGCAGGTGGCGTCGGTCCTCGGCGTGCTCAGCGGCGGCGTGCTCGCGGATCGGCTGGCACTCCGGCATCGCGGAGGTCGCATGATGACGCAGGCGATTGGCCTCCTTGCCGGCGTACCATTCATCTTCGTGACGGGATGGACCGGGTCGATCCCGGTGCTGATCCTCGCGATGGCGGGCTTTGGCTACTTCAAGGGACTCTATGACGCGAACATCTGGGCGTCGCTTCACGATGTCGTCCGGACGTCCAGGCGTGCCAGTGCCGTCGGCGCGATGAATGCGGTCGGATGGGTTGGCGGCGGCCTTGCGCCGGTCGCGATCGCCCTCGCCTCCGAGCGTTTCGGCATGAGCGCCTCAATCAGCGCGAGCTCGATCGTCTACCTCGCTGTTGGAGTGCTGCTCTTACTCGGCATTCGCACGTTCATGCGTCACGGGCCCGAGGCGCTGGTCGCGCCGAAGCCGCGGAACCGCGAAGACGGGGGAGTCAAGGCTTACCGATGATCACATCCGTTCTACTTCCATTGCTCGCACTGATGATGGTGACACGGCAAGCTCCCGCGCCTGCCTCGCCTGTCGTCCGATCGGAATTCATTTTCGAGCGTGCGCCGTTTCCATCGGCGCACGCCTCGACGATCGTGGAGACCGCCGACGGCCTCGTCGCGGCATGGTTTGGCGGCACCGAGGAACGCAATCCCGACGTCGGCATCTGGGTGTCTCGCCGTGATGCCGCCGGCTGGTCGGCCCCCGTCGAGATCGCCGACGGAGTGCAGGCGGATGGCACGCGCTATCCGTGCTGGAATCCGGTGCTCTTTCAACCGTCGCGGGGCCCGCTGGTCGTCTTCTACAAGATCGGTCCGAGCCCGTCTGAGTGGTGGGGCATGGTGCGCACTTCCGCGGACGCCGGGCGCACGTGGTCGACGGCCACGAAGTTGCCGGAGGGCATCCTCGGCCCGATCCGCGCCAAGCCAATCGAGCTCGACCCCGGTGTCCTTCTGGCTGGATCGAGCACGGAGCACAACGGCTGGGTCGTGCACATGGAGCGCTTCACGGGTTCCTGGACGTCAGAATCGCTCTCGTCTCCCTCCTCGTGGACGAAGACGGGCGGGCTCAACGACGCCAACGAGTTCGGCGCGATCCAGCCGACCGTCCTCGTGCATTCCCCTTCGTCACTCGAAATACTCTGCCGCACCCGTCAGGGCATGATCACCCAGGCGTGGTCCGAGGACGGCGGCCGCACGTGGGGACGGATGACGGCAACCAGCCTGCCGAACCCGAGTGCCGGGATCGACAGCGTTCGCTTGAGTGACGGGCGGTACCTCCTGGTCTACAACCCCTCGGCCACATCTCGCGGCAAGCTGGAAGTGGCGCTGTCGACCGACGGCAAGTCGTGGAATTCCGTCGCGGTCCTCGAAGACGCCGCCGGCGAGTATTCCTATCCGGCAATAATCCAGGCTCGCGATGGATCCGTGCACGTCACGTACACGTGGAAGCGCGAACGCATCAAGCACGTGGTGCTCGATCCCGCACGACTGGCGTCATCACAGACGTCGGCCTCGAACCTCGGATCCGACGCGAATGGGAACCCTCTACGGCGGGCGACGAAGACCGGGCACGTGTCGAATTACGACGAATCCAAGGTGCGGCCATATACGCTGCCCGATCCGCTGGTAACCGCGAACGGGCTGCCGGTCCGTGACCCGGCAACATGGATGAAGACGCGACGGCCTGAGATCATCCGGATGTACGAGCGTGATATCTGGGGCCGCATCCCGGGCAAGACCCCAAAGGTCACGTGGCAGATCGCGGAGACGGACGCTGCGGCGCGAGACGGAACCGCCATCAGGAAGCGCGTCATGGGCACAATCGGAAACGGCGCGGATGCGCCGCGGATGAAGCTGACCGTCTACACTCCGGCAACCGTGAAGACGCCGGTACCCTTGATCCTGCTGGTCAATTTCGGCGGCGGCACCGCTCCGCCCCCGGCAAACGCGCCGTCCGGCGACCCTCCGGTCGCGGCAGAGATCATCGCGCGCGGCTGGGGCTATGCGATGGTTGGCTACAACGACATTCAGCCGGATCGCATCAACACGTTCAATCAAGGTGTGATTGGCGCGACGCTCGCGCCGGGCCAGCAGCAGCCGGGCCCCGACGAATGGGGCACGGTCAGCGCGTGGTCGTGGGGGGTCAGCCGGATCATCGACTTTCTCGAGACCGACAGGTCAGTCGACGCCAAGCACATCGCAGTCTTCGGTCACTCTCGGCTGGGCAAGACCGCGCTGTGGGCATCGGCGCTCGACGAACGGATCGCAGCCGTCTACGCGAGCTGCTCGGGAGAGATGGGGGCCGCGCTGGCGCGGCGGGATTGGGGCGAGACGGTCGACGACATGGCGCAGAACTTTCCATTCTGGTTCGCCGGCAACTTCCAGCAGTGGGTCGGCCAATGGAACAAGATGCCAGTGGACGCGCACTTGTTGATCGCCCTGAGCGCACCCCGGCCGGTATTCATTACCGGAGGTACGAAGGATCAGTGGGCGGATCCAAAGGGGATGTTCCTGGCCGGAGTCGCGGCGGGTCCGGTGTATCGGTTGCTTGGAAAAAAAGATCTCGGGATCAGCGAATTACCGGCGCTTGACACGCCCATCATCGACGGTGAGCTCGGCTGGCACTATCACACCGGAGAACATGCCGCCACGCCCGAAGATTGGAAGGCGTTCCTGGCCTTTCTGGGGAAATATTTTCAATCGAAAGGGGCGAAGTAAGAGCCGAGGGGCGAGGGGCGAGGGGCGAGGGGCGAGAGGCGAACGGCGAGGGCGAGGGCAGCGGCGGTGCTATCCTCGCACTATGGAGAGAGTCCTCGTCAGCGCTTGCTTGATTGGAGCGAAGGTGCGTTACCACGGCGGCGATGCGCGTTCAGAGCATCCCGTGCTCCGCCGCTGGCAGGAAGAAGGACGGCTGATCGCGGTCTGCCCCGAGCGGGACGGGGGACTGCCGACACCCCGCCCGCCCGCGGAGATCGTTGGCGGCAAAGGCGGACATGGAGTCTTGAAGAAACTGGCGATCGTGCGCACTCGCGAAGGGAAGGACATTACGGATGCGTTTGTTCACGGCGCCGAGGAAGCCCTCGAGGCAGCGCGTGCGGAGGGCATTCACATAGCGGTTCTCAAAGACGGCAGCCCGTCCTGCGGCTCGACGTTTACCTACGACGGATCCTTCACCGGTGGGCGCGTCGCGAAGGCCGGCGTCACCGCAGCCCTCCTGAAGCAAAATGGAATTTGCGTTTTCAGCGAGACGCAAATCGATGCAGCCAATGAGTACTTGCGGAATCTTCAGAGTTGATGGAAGTGCGTCCACCGTCTCGGACTTCGCCCTTCGCCTCCCGCCCCTCGCCGCTCGCCTCTCGCTCCTCGGGCCCTCGCGCTAGAATGACCAGTCATGGCTTTGATCGAAGCAATTGAAATCAAGCGGAAGATGTTCTTCGAGTTCGAAGGTGCCCCGTATCACTGTCTCGACGTCGACGTGTCGAAGCCGACGGCGCGTGGCGGCCAGACGCTGGTGCGGATCAAGATGCGCAACCTGCTGACGCGGGCGGTGTTCGACAAGACCTTCAAGGCAGGCGAGAAGTTCAGCGAACCGGATCTGGCAGTCATCTCCGCGACCTTTCTCTACGCAGACAGTGACGGTTATCACTTCATGGACCAGGACACGTTCGAGACGCTCACCCTGCGCGCCGACACCATCGGGGACGACCGGCAGCTGCTCGTCGACAATCTCGGGGTGCAGATCCAGAAGTACAACGGCAACCCGATTGGCGTGCAGTTTCCGCCGCATGTCGAACTCAGGGTGACCGACACCGAACCGGGCATCCGCGGGGATACGGCGAGCGGCGGCGTTACCAAGCAGGCCACCCTCGAGACCGGCCTGTCCATCCGCGTGCCGCTCTTCATCAAGGAAGGGGAAAAGGTGAAGGTGCACACCGAGACCCGGGAGTTCGCGGGTAGGGCGTGACCACCGAAACCGGGGTGCGAACGGGCACCCGACAATGACACTCCTGCTCGTGCTGGCGTCGATTGGGCTGCTGGCGCCGGCTGCACCGGCTGCGAGTCGCGTGCCCTTCGTGTGGACGCCAGGGCAGATCGAAATCGCTGTCCGGGTGGGTG
Organism: uncultured Acidobacteriota bacterium; assembly: GCA_963755695.1. GTDB lineage: Bacteria > Acidobacteriota > Vicinamibacteria > Vicinamibacterales > 2-12-FULL-66-21 > QHWT01. Next base: position 1,120,099 of record CAVWLB010000001.1, read on the forward strand.
AGGCGCCGGCGACATTTCTCCTCGATACGGGTTCGGAGTTTTCGGTCGTCAGCTCGCGGCTCGCGGCACAGCTCGGCCTGCAGACGTCGCAGGAACACGGGCGCGCCTTCGCCGACGACATCGAGATCGACGTCGGCGGCGTGCGTCTGCCGCACCAGCGCGTGATGGTGATGCCGTTCGACGACTACTACGCCCGCGGACGGGAGATCGACGGCTTGATTGGCTACGATCTGTTCGCGCGGTTCACGGTCTGCATCGATTTCAGGGCGCGCGCGCTGACCATCTGGCAGCCATCGGCCTTTCGCACGCCGAAGGCGGTCATTCAGGTGCCCATCAAGTTTGCCGGCCGCTTGCCGGTGGTCGATGCGCTGCTGTTGCAGTCCGATCGCGCGAAGTGGCCGGTGCAGTTGATGGTGGACACCGGCGCGTCGCAAGGCATCATTCTTCGCTATCCGTTTGCGAACGACCACGGGCTCCTGGACCTGGCCGGCCAGACGGACACCACCGCGCCCAGCCTGGCGGATGGTGAGCTTCGTCTTCGCGAGGTTCCCATCGAACAGGTGCAGCTCGCAGCCTGGACGTTCGATCGGCCGCCGGTTCTGGCCCACGCCGAGCCACGGGGATCCGGCGCGTATACAGCAACCGATGGTCTGATTGGCAACGCGCTGCTATCCCGATTCACCCTGTTCGTCGACTATCCCCGCAAGCGCCTCCTCCTGCAGCCAGCGGCCATCAAGCGTTAGTCAGGCGATCCTCGAAACCCGGATTGACGTGGTTTCCTCTTGTCGCGACGCCCCGAAATGCCTGATCATGCGCGCGGCGGGACCTCTTCTCCCCGCCAGAGAAGGTCGAATGATGCGGACCAGGGACATGCTCCTTGCCGTGGGGGCTTTGATCGCCGTCGCCATTCCGGCTGCGGCGCAGACGCAGATCACCACCGCCGTCATCGAAGGCGTCGTCGTCGACGCCAGCGGCGCGGTGCTGCCCGGCGTCGACGTCGAGGTTCGCAACGTCGACACGAACTTCACGCGTACGCTGACGACCGATCGCGACGGGCCGGTTCGTCGGCGCTGCAGCTGCCGCCCGGCCGCTACACGGTGACGTTCAAGCTCTCCGGACTTCGCGACCGCTCGTGCAGGAGAACGTGCTGGTCACCGTCGGCGAAGTCGGTCCGGCTGAATCGCGACGATGAAGAGTCTCGGGCGTGGCCGAAACCGTGACGGTCACGACCCAGTCGCCGGCCGTCGAGATCGACGCGCACCGCCGCGGCGAGCACGCTCAACGAGACGGACGATCGAGACCACGCCGATTCTCGGCCGCAAGTTCGAGGATCTGCTGACGCTGACGCCCGGCGTCAGCGTCGTGCAGGGCCCGGACGGCGACGAGATCACGTTCGCCGGCCAGCGCGGCGTGTTCAACAACATCAGCCTCGACGGCGGCGACTACAACAACGGCTTCTTCGGCGAGCAGGTGGGCGGCCAGCGCGCGGCGATCGACATCACGCTCGAAGCGGTCAAGGAATTCCAGGTCGTCGCGACCGGCGCCAGCGCCGAGTTCGGCCGCACCGCCGGCGGCGTCGTCAACGTCATCACCAAGTCGGGCACCAACGACGTGCACGGCAGCCTGTTCCACTACCAGCGCCTCGAGGGGCTGACCTCGAACACCTCGGACGGCAAGCCGCTCGACCGATTTCCATCGCGAGCAGTTCGGCGGCACGGTCGGCGGCCCGATCGTGCAAGGACAAGGCGTTCTACTTCGTCGCGCTCGAGGGCATCCGCGAGAATCTGCTGCGGCCGAACCTGTCGGAGGCGATCGGCACGCCGTGCCCGGTGCAGCGCGCCGACGCTCGGCGCCAACGAAGCGCTGATCAACGGCAGCGCCGACTGCCAGCGCCTGGCGCTGCTCAACTTCTTCCAGACCACGCGCGGCCAGGACGAAGGGCAGCCGGTCAAGCACACGGTCAACAACAACGCGCTGCTCGGCGAAGATGCGACTGGAACGTCAGTCGCCGGCCAACAACCTGTCGGTCTCGTACAACTTCGACTACTCGAAGAACGCGAACCAGACCTTCGACGTGCCGACCTACGGCAACGTCCGCCAACGGCACCGAAGGGCCCGTCGAAGATCAACATCTGTCAACCTCAACCTGTTCAGCACGCTGACCGCCAACAAGCTGAACGAGTTCCACGTCACCTACTCGCGCGAGAATCGGCCGCGCTCCGCCACTCCGTCGCCGATTCCCGCCGACACCGGCGATCGGGTTCGGCCCGTCGTTCCGCTTCGGCAACCCGTTCTTCCTGGCGCCGAACGTCGACGAGCTGGTGAAGCGGTTTCAGGTGAAGGACAACTTCTCGATCGTCACCGGGCGGCACACGATCAAGACCGGCGGCGAGTGGCTGCACACCAACAACACCCAGGTGTTCCGCGGCTTCTTCGAGGGCCGCTACCTGTTCGACAGCGTGGCGGCTTCCTGCGCTACGCCTCGCCGCGCGGCGGCCGGCGGCTTCGGACCGAACACCGTCGGCTGCTCGGACGGCATCGTACGTCACGGCGCCCGCAGACCTGTCCCGCGGGAGCGACGACCGACCGGCGGCCCGCTCCTCTTCTATCTGCAGAGCAGCAGCCCGGACGGCATCGCGCGCGACGCCGCCGGCGCATCCGACATCAACAACGAGGAGTTCGCGCTGTTCGTCCAGGACAAGCTGGCAGGCCGGCCACGGCCTGACGCTCGACTACGGCCTGCGCTGGGACGCGCAGCTGATGCCGGAGACGGTCGATCCGACGACGACCGCGTATCGCGCCGTTCCTGAACGATCCCGCGGTTCCCGTCCGACGGCACGATTCCGGACCAGTGGAAGCAGTTCCAGCCGCGCGGCGGCTTCGCGTGGGACGTCGGCGACAGAGGGGCAAGATCGGTCGTCCGCGGCAGCGCCGGCGTCTTACTACGCGCGGCAGAACATGCTGAGCCAGGTCGGCTCGGTGACGACCAACGGCATCCAGCAGAAGAGCGACTTCCGGGACACGTCGTTCACCGCGTTCGCCGACATGCCGGTGTGGCCGAACCTGCTGCGCGCCGAGCGCCGTCGCCGCCGGGCACGTTCCCGCTCTTCACCGGCGTCCGCGTCTTCGATCGCGACTACCAGAATCCGCGCATCTACAGCTTCAACGCCGGATTCGAGCGCGAGCTGGCGCCGAGCCTCGGCGGCGTACGTCGATTTCACCGTTGCGAAGGGCGATGCACCTGACGCGGTTCCTGAACTACAACGTCCACGGCACCGCCGCGGCGGCCAACCAGCCGCCGACGCGCGACACGACGACCTATACCGGCGCCAATCCGTTCGAGCCCGCAGCTGGGCGACGTGTTCGTGACCAACAGCCGCGGGCGCTCGGGCTCTATCGCGGCGCGACGCTTCGGCGTGCGCAAGCGCTTCTCGCAGAACTACCAGCTCGAAGGCGAACTACGTCCTGTCGAAGGACGAAGACGACGACTCGAACGAGCGCGATCCGTTCACCGATCGCTCGTTCAACTTCTACGACCTGAGCCTGGACTACGGGCCGTCGGATCGCGACATCCGGCACAAGTTCAACTTCTTCACCTACGTGCGAGCTGCCGCGAGCAGTTCCTGGTCAACGTCCGCATGCAGGCGCGCACCGCGCAGCCGATCACCACGTCGCCGCGCGTGCTGAACGGCAACGATCGCGGCCGCAACTGGGACCGGAAGGACAACGACGTACTTCTCGCTCGACTGGCGCCTGCAGCGGCCGTTCACAGTTCGGGGACGCACCGAGATCATCCCGAGCCTCGAGATGTTCAACACGTTCAACAACGCCAACAACGTCAACCCGCTGACGACGCCGGCGCTGTTCAACTTCGACGGCTTCCTGCGGCAGGGCGTGGGCGATCCGCGCCAGGTGCAGCTGGCGGTGAAGGTCACGTTCTAGCGAGACGACGAGCGCGCGGGGCTCTCGAGCGCCGCGACGAGCCCCGCGATACCCTCGAGCGAGGGCCGTTCGATGAGACGGTCCTTCGCTTCCTCCGGCACGTCGGCGTGTTCGTGCGCCCAGCTCAGGGCGGCGGGCACGTAGACGGCGCGTCCGCCGATGTCGATCACCGGCAGCACGTCGGACCTGAGGGAATTGCCGATCATCAGGAAGCGCTGGGGATCGATCCCGTAGCGTGCAAGGATCGACGCGTAGACGTGTGAGGTCTTGTGGCTGACCACCTCGACGTGCTTGAAAAAGGGTTGGAGGCCTGACCGCTCGAGCTTGGAGGTCTGGTGTAGCAGGTCTCCCTTGGTGATCAGCATCAGCGGATGCGTTGCCGAGAGCGACGCGACCGCCTCGCGCGCACTCTCGAAGAGCTCGATCTCTTCGCTCAGCATTTCCTTCGCGAGCTGGATCAAGTCTGCCAGATCGCTCCCCGCGACCCGACCACCGGTGAGGTCGATGGCGGTCTCAATCAGTGACAAGGTAAAGCTCGACACCCCGTACCCGTAATAGTCGATGTTCTCGATCTCAGTGCGGTTGATGCGCTCCTCGATCTCATCGTCGCCGAGGTCGACGCCGGCGGATGTCAGCAGCCGCCTGAACCTTTCGCGCGCGTACCGATAGCTTCGTTCGTTGTGCCAGAGCGTGTCGTCGCCGTCGAACGCGATCAGATCGAAGCCAAAGCCAAGCATGAAGGCACTATAGTACAGGTTCTCGGGTTCTCGGGTTCTCGGGTTCTCGGGTTCTCGGGTTCTCAGGTTCTCAGGTTCTCAGGTTCTCGGTTCGCTGATAAATTCCAACCAGTCGCCGCGTCAGGCGTTCAACAGGTGGGCGATGCACTTCCTCGAAACATTCCGACGCGACCTGGCGTATGGCGCACGCGTGCTGATGAAGCATCGTGGCTTCACAATCGCGGCCGTCCTGACGGTCGCGCTCGGCATCGGCGCCAACACCGCCATCTTCACCATCGTCGACACGGTTGTCTTTCGGCCGCTGCCCTACAAAGACGCGGAACGGTTGGTGAAGATCTGGGGAACCTCTGTCGAGCACCCGATCGAGGACGTGTCGTACGCGGATTTCGCGGACATTCACGATCAGAATCACGTATTCGCGGCGATGGCGGCTGACGATGGGGAGGGCGTGACGGTTGTTTATGGCGGGTCGCGCGAATCGGTGAACGCGGCGGTCGTCAGCGACGCCTGGTTGCCGACGCTCGGAGTGCGGCCGCTGTTCGGGCGGTCGTTTCTGGCGGAAGAGGCCCGCCCGGGACGGGATCGTGTTGCGATCCTCTCGCATCGGTACTGGCAGCGGCGCTTCGGATCCGACACCGGCATCGTCGGCCAGACCCTTGTGGTTGACGGCCAGTCAGTCACGGTGATCGGAGTGCTCCCACCGAACGTGCTCCGGCACAGCGCCGACATATTGAAACCCCTCGTTCCGGCCGAGTATCCCGTGGAGCGTGGCCATCGCGATCTCGATGTGTTCGCCCGGCTTCGGCCAGGCGTGACGATCGCGCAGGCGCAGGCGGAACTCGACACGATTGCCAAACGTCTCGAGCGCGAGCATCCCGCAACCAACGTGGGGCGCGGCATGCATCTCGTTGCGCTCGACAAGTACTACGCCGGCGTACAGCCGAAGGCTCGAGAAGGACTGGTGTTGATGCTCGGCGCGGTCGGACTGGTTCTGCTGATCGCGTGCGTGAACGTGTCGAACCTGCTGCTCGCCCGGGCGATTGCGCGAGGGCGAGAGTGCGCGATTCGTGTCGCGCTCGGTGCGAGCCGGGCGAGGCTGGTCCGCCAGTTGCTGGTGGAGCACGTGCTGCTGTTTCTCGCCGGGGGAGTGCTGGGTATCCTGATCGCGCGTTGGTCGCTGCGAGCGCTGGTGGTGCTGGCCGTTGGAAGCGGCTACATACCTGAACGGATGACCGTCAGCCTCGATGCGCGCGTGTTTGCCCTCAGTCTGGTCGCCTCGGTCGTTACCGGTCTGGTGTTCGGGCTGTTTCCCGCACTGCGTGCGACGGGCGGGGATCTGAATGCAGGGTTGAAGGAGTCCGGTTCCCCATCGCACACCGGATCGCGACAAGGCCGGATGCGACGTGTGCTGATCGTGTCGGAACTGGTGCTGTCGCTCGTGCTGCTGGTGGGTTTCGGACTGCTCATTCGGAGCTTCGTGCAGGTGCTGGCAAACGCGGGGTCATTCGCCGCCGACACGCTTCTCGAAACGACCGCCGAAGGCGGCCGTTCCTTCGTATCTGCGGTCAGCTTCTGGCGATCCGCGATGGAGCAGGCGGAGGCGGTGCCGGGGGTCGAGGCTGTGGCGGTGACGTCACGGCCACCAGTACACCGCGGGCGTCAGCAGGGTTTTGCGGTTGCGGGGGGCCCCGAAGTTCCGGCAGGAGAGATGCCGCAAGCTGGGGACATTCTCGTCAGCGGCGAATATTTCCGGACGGTCGGCATTCCGCTGCTGAGAGGACGAGCCTTTACGGACGGCGACACGGGGGCGGGCCCGCCGGTGGTCATCATCAGCGAGACGCTCGCGCGACGGTACTTTGCAGGGGAGGATCCGATCGGTCGGCGCATCACGCTTCGCGAACAGGCCCCGATGACCTGTTGCGCAGCGGCCGGCCCGGTCGAGAACGTCTGGCGTGAGGTGGTCGGCGTCGTCGGCGACATCCGGCAGGCGAACCTCGATGAAGAACCGGCAGCCACCATCTACCGCCCGTACTCGCAAGTCATCGAGCATGACATGTATCTCCTGGCCCGCGTGCGCTCGTCGGCCGAGGCGCCGCGCGTCGCGACCGAACTGCGTTCGCGACTGCAATTGCTCACTCCTGGCGAAGAGTGGTTCGACCTGCGTCTGATGCGCGACGTGATCGATCAATCCGAGTCGATCCGGCTGCGGCGTTTCGTGCTGACCCTGCTGGGTAGCTTCGCCGGTCTGGCGCTGCTGCTGGCTGCGGTCGGACTCTATGGCGTGATGGCGTATTTCGTCGCCGAACGCCGTCGCGAGCTCGCGATCCGTCTCGCGCTCGGCGCCGCGCGATCCGCCTTGTTTCGCCAGGTGATGGGAGAGGCATTGCGTCTCGCGCTGGCGTCGCTCCTGCTGGGCGCCATTGCGGCGTACGGCCTCACCCGCGTGATCGCTGCAATGCTGTTCGGCGTCGCCGCCGCGGATGTGACGACCTATCTCGCCGTATGGACGCTCTTGACGACAGTTGCCTTGCTCGCAACCTACCTTCCTGCACGCCGCGCCGCCGGAGTCGACCCCTTGATGATCTTGCGCGAGTCGTAACCGCATTGGTCGTCGCCCGAAACGAAGATCGGTGAAGGTCAGGAGAATCGTAGTGCCGCCGCTGGATCAACCCTCGTTGCGTGCCGGGCGGGGAGCCATGCGGCTATTGCCGCGACCAGGAGGAGAATCGCCGGGACTACGGTAAACACCGTGACGTCGATCGGGCCGCCCGAGAGAACGTCGACCGCGAGTACGAAGGCGACGATCCACCCCGCGATGGCGCCGACGGCAATCACCCGCAGGCTGTCGGCAACGAATTCCGCGACCACTCGGTTCGCCGTCGCCCCAAGAGCGAGCCGCACCCCGATCTCCGTGGTGTGGAGCGACACAGTGTACGAGACGACCGCGTAGATCCCGAGCGCGGCCATCAGCAACAACAGCGGCGCGAGCACGGCGAACATGCGGGCGGGAATGCGGCGCAGAATCAGGTTCGACTCGATGTGCTCGTCGAGCGTTCGCACATCGAAGATCGGAAGCTCGGGATCGAGGTCGCGTACCACGCGACGCAGGTCGGCAAGGCCGGTCCCCTCGGCGCCCGCCCGGACCCGGACGTGAATCTCGCCAAAGGCTGACGGGCGATCTCGATACGACAGATAAATGATCGGGGTCGGCGGCTCGCCGAATGCGTTGTAGAGGGCATTGCGTGCGACGCCGATGATGGAATACCTGCGGCCGCCGACCTCGATGCGCCGGGCGATAGGCTGCGCCCGTTCGAGATATCGCCGGACGAACTCCTCGTTGACGATCGCCTGCGGCGTTGCCGTCGTGTCGGCGAGGCTGGCGAAGTCGGTTCCCGCGAGAAGCGGGATTCCCATCACCTCGAAGTATCCCGGCGTCACCGTGTTGGCAAGTGCTTCGTCGGGCTGGCCGTCCTCTCGCGCGCGCCCCTCGAGCGTGAAGAAGCGCGTCGGCATGCCGTGGATATCCAGTGGAACCGAACTCGCGATGGCCGCCGCTTCGATTGCCGGCGCCGTGCGAATGCGATCGAGCAGACGGGCCGCGAACACTCGCGGTGCCGGCGCGTCGGCGCGGCGTCCGGTAAGGTCGTAGGCGGCAAGCATCACGCCGTTCCGGCGGAATCCCGGATCGATCTCGCGGGTTTCCATGAAGCTGCGGAAGAAGAGACCTGCCGCGACGAGCACGACACTGGCGAGCGCGACTTCCAGAGCCATCAGCGTGTTGCGCATGCCGCTGCGCGGAGGGGTGGTGGCGCCGGCGCGGAGACTCTGCTGCGGGTCGAGCCGCGAGAGCTGCAACGCCGGAACCAGACCAAAGATCAGGCCGCAGAGGATCCCGAGAACCACGGCAAAGCCGAGACCCATGCCGTCGACGTCGGTCTGAAACGTGATCGGGATGCCGCGGACGCGCATCGGTGGCGCCGCACTGATGACGTTCGTTCCCCAGAACGCGAGCGCAGCGCCCAGGGTCGCGCCGGCAAGCGACAGCAGGAGGCTCTCGGTGAGCACCAGTCTGACGACCCGCCACCGGCCCGCGCCGAGCGCCAGTCTGATGCTCATTTCCCGTTGACGCGCGGTCGCGCGCGCCATGATCAGATTGGCGGTGTTGCCGCAGACCGTGAGCAGCAGCAGCAGCATGATCGCCTGCAGGAACGCCAGCGACGCCGCGAGCAGCTTCTGCGGTCCGCGTGGCGCCTCCCAGAAGGTCCGCACCTCTCCGGTGACCGCAGCATTTGATTTCGGATACGTGCGCGCCAGATCGTACATCGCGGCATCGAGTTCGGTCTGGGCGAGCGTCCGTGTGGCGCCACCCGCGAGCCGGCCCATCATCGAGTAGCCGCGGATGCTTCTGTCCTCGAGCTCCTTCGATCCGGGAAAAATCACGGGCGCGATCGTGGCGGGGAGGAACAGGTCGAAGCTGAGGCGCATGACGGTGCCCTGAAAACCCCGGGGCGCGACTCCAATCACCGTGAAGTGGACGCCATTCAGCCGAATCGATCTGCCAACCGCAGCCGGGTCCCCCGCGAACCGCGTCTGCCAGTAGTCGTGTGAAATGACGACCACCGGCGGCCCGCCCGGCGTTGCAGCTTCATCCGCGAGCGGAAAGCGGCCCAGCGCCGGCTGGAGACCGAGCGCGCTGAAGTAATTGCCGGAGACCATCAGGCCATTGCCACGTTCGACGCTGCCAGATTCGCCGACATAGAGCGGCACCATGCGAAACGCGAGCAGCGACTCGAACGTGCGCAGGCGTCCGGCGAGATCGCGGTATTCGCTCCACGATGATGCGGGATGCATCCCCGTGTCGGTGCGCGGCTCTACGAGATGAAAATCGGCTGCGTGCGTGACGCCGGCAATCGGGCGGAACAGCACCGACTGGATCCACGAAAAGACCACGGTGTTGACGCCAATCCCGACGCCGAGCGAAAGAATCACGACGACAGCGAGCGCGGGCATGCGGACGATCGTCCGCCACGCAGAGAGCAAGTCCTTCATGGGCCTTGATGGTCTCAGTGTTGTTCAGTGTTAGCAGTGTTCTTCAGTGTTAGTCAGTGGCTGCTGTTCAGTGTTGCAGTGTTCTTCAGTGTTGTTGTGTGTTGTTCAGCGGCGCTCGGCGGTCCACTTCATGTCTCCCATCTGGCTGGATAAGTATCCAGACAGCCGCTCGTCTTTCAGACGGGCTTCGAACGTAATCTGCGAATCTGCATTCTCCGCCGTGGTGGCCAGCTTCAACGTGCCGGCGACGAATTCCCCCTCGACCGGCATGTCGCCGTGCGGACTGGCGAACGTGCCAGTGACCTTCGTTCCATCCTGCTGAAGCACGAGGCCCATGGTCGTGACGCCGTGCGGCCCCGCATCGACCGTCATCGTCCATGTGCCCGCAACCGTGGCCGCTGGCTTCTTGTCCTGTGCTGCCAGCGGGCTGACTGCGAGCGCCACGCCGAAGATGAGTGGAGTGAGTCTCTTCATACGCATGGTTCCAGCTCCTCAACGTCCGTGAATTGCGGCAAACCAGCGGTGCAGCGCACCGCCTCCTTCGGTCCGCATCGAAAGGGCGGCCCCGACGATCAGGGCAGCGGCAAGGACCACGACGACGAATGTTCGATTGCGCATGACCGGGATGGTATGAAGATCGTCCTGAACGCTTCTTGAACGGCGCGTTCAGCTGCCGTTCAGGAATGAGTGGGATATAAAGGGCTCCGGGCTTCAGGCTTCAGGCTTCAGCGGAGCCCGGAGCCCGGAGCCCGGAGCCCGAAGCCCGAAGCCTGTGCGAATTCTCATTGTCGAAGACGAGGGAGCGCTGTCACGACAGCTCGCTACGGCCTTGAAGGATGCCGGTTACGCCGTCGACTGCGCTGCGGACGGCGAGCGTGCGGACTTCCTCGCGCAGACGGAGCGCTACGATGCGATTCTGCTCGATCTCGGCTTGCCGAAAGTCGACGGGCTCACGCTGCTGCGCCGATGGCGCGATGCAGGCATCGACGTTCCGGTGCTCGTGCTGACCGCGCGCGGCAGCTGGCACGAGAAGGTCCAGGGCATCGACGGCGGCGCCGACGATTACGTGGCCAAGCCGTTTCGGATGGAGGAAGTGCTCGCCCGGCTGCGCGCGCTCATCCGGCGCGCGAGCGGTCAGGTGACGACGGAGCTCCGATGCGGCGCGCTCGCGCTCGATCCGCGCGCCGCACGGGTGACCGTCAACGGCGCGCCGGTGAAGCTGACCAGCCACGAGTTCCGCGTGCTCTCGTACCTGATGCACCATCGCGGCCGCGTCGTCTCGCAAAGCGAGCTGACCGAGCACATCTACGCGGAGGGATCGGACCGCGACTCGAACACGGTCGAGGTCTTCATCGCCCGGCTGCGCCGCAAGCTTGGCAGCTCCTACATCGAGACCGTGCGCGGAATGGGCTATCGGCTCGAGGAGCCGCGATGATGCCGTCGCTGCGATCGCGCCTGCTGCTCGGCGCCGTGCTGTGGACCATCGGCTTGTTCATCATCACGCTGGTGGTGATTACCGCCTACATGACGCACCACCCTGGGGCCCCGGCGAAGTTGCACGGATTTTTCACGCATCCCATCCCGCTCACAATCGTCGCACTGGTGTGCCTCGCGATCGGCGTGGCGCAGGTGCGCCGCGGTGTGTCGCCGATCAACCAGTTGCGGGCGCGACTGGGCGCCGTGCACCGGGGACACGATGGGCGCGTCGAGGGCACGTATCCCAGTGAGATCCAGCCGCTCGTCGACGATCTCAACGCGCTGCTGGCGCACCGCGAACAGATGGTCGGTCGCGCGCTGGCAAAGGCCGGCGATCTCGCGCACGGGCTGAAGACGCCGCTGGCCGTGCTGGCCCATGAAGCGGAACGCGCCCAGCACGATGGCCAGACCGAGCTCGGCGCGGCGATTGCCAGCAGGTCGAACGGATGCGCCGCCAGGTCGAATACCACCTCGCGCATGCGCGCGCCGCGGCATCCGGCGCGACGCCGGGCGCACGGTGCGCGGTCGCAGCGTCGGCGGATGCGTTGTCGCGCACGCTGCTGCGCCTGCACGCCGGCCGTGGCCTGACCATCGAGGTCGAGGTTCCAGCCGATCACACCGTCAGGTGCCAGCGCGAGGATCTCGACGAGATGCTCGGCAACCTTCTCGACAACGCATGCAAGTGGGCGCGATCGTCGGTGCGGCTCGCTTCATCACACGCCAACGGCGCAATCGTGATTGCGGTCGACGATGATGGGCCAGGCATCGCGGCGGAGATGCGTGAAGCCGTCTTGCAGCGTGGAGTGCGTGCGGACGAAGCGGCGCCCGGGTCCGGACTCGGGCTCGCGATCGTGCGCGATCTGGCCGAGCTGTATGGCGGATCGATTGCGCTCGATGGATCCCGAGCGGGCGGCGTGCAGGCGCGCCTGCAGCTGCCGGCGGCTCACAGCTGATGACTCAAGGCTCATGCTGGCTCAGGCCCTGAGCCGGCTTGCGACTCGAGCCGGCTCGACGCTCGAGCCCTGAGTCGTACGCCGCCGTCGACCGTGCGGCCTCTTTCCCGTCGTGCACCCGCGTCCGCCACTTGAACCGATCGCGCCACTCGTTCGGCTTCCGTTCGACGACATCGGCGATCAACGGTCCGAGGACCGGCGCGAACTTGAATCCATGCCCGCTGTCGCCGGCAGCCACGAACACTCCGGGTCGGGCCGGATCTTCATCAATCCAGAAGTCGCCGTCGAAGGTGTCGCAGTAAAGGCACAGCCGCGTCAACGTGATGGGCGCGTTTGCCAGCGACGGAAAGTGACGTCGCAGGAATTGGCGAAACAGGTCCTCTTCCTCCGGAAGGACAGTGCGTGGCGCATCGGGGTCCACGCGCCGGCCCTTGCCGTGATGTCCGATCTTCAGCGTGCCATCGGCGAGCGCGGGGAAGCCGTACCAACCCGATTGCCCGATGTCAGCAGCCCACACGGGAAAACGCGGCGCTTGCCAAAGGGAGGGATTGCCCACCGCGAAATGCCCCACCGGCTGCGCGGTCGTCCACATGACGTTCGCGAGATGCGGCAACACCTTTGGTGTCCAGGCGCCGGTGGCAATCAACACGGCGTCAGCATCGATGATCCGTTGGTCGGTGGTCCTGACGCCAGTTGCACGCCCGTGTCGATCGATGACGCTGTGGAATACCGTGCCTTCGGTCAGACGCACACCGGCTGCGCGGACCTCGTCTGCGATATGCGCGACGACCTTTCCGCTCTCGGCCCATCCTGCCCGAGGATTGAAATAGCCGTCGGGATAGTAGCGGCTTGGCCACGCAGCGAACCGCGCCCGGACGTAAGGGGCGCCGATTCTCTGAACGTCGTGTCCTCGCGTCCGGAGCAGATCGAAGCTGTCACGCTCGAAACTGCCCGATTGCATGAGGTCCGGCGACAGCACGAGAAATCCGTCCTGGTGATAGAGCGGCGGCGTCCACCGGCCATTCCAGCGATCCCACCCCGCCAACGCTGCTTCAGCCATCCGGGTGTAAAGCTCGTCGGCCCCGTAATCCATGCGGATCACCTTGCTGATGTCCGTCGACGCGGCGGTCGGCCGTGGAATCGGACCGGGATCAATCACTTCGACCTCCCATCCGCGCGTCCGCAGCTCCCACGCGGCGGTCAGCCCGAAGATGCCCGCCCCGACGATGGCAATGGAATGTGACATGGGTCTGTGGTCAGTGTAGTCCGGCCTGGCTTCGGCACCACGGTTGACATTGCCCTCGCTCTCTTGTAGAACATCGACAAGAGAATCGTCGTCTAACGCTTGCGGGAGGTTCCTGTGAAGACGTCCTTACCGTCCGTACTCTGCGGCGCTGCGTTAGCTCTGTTCCTGGCGCCGGCTGCCGCACGCGCCGAGGCGCCGCGCGATGCGATGCTCGTCACCACGGCGTGGCTGGCACAGCATCTCAACGATCCCAAGCTGGTGTTGTTCCACGTCGGCGATGACAAGGAATATCCCGCCGAACACATCCGCGGGGCGCGGTTCCTGAGCCTGCACGACATCTCGAACGACGACAAGGGGCCTCACGCGTTGGCGCTGGAAATGGCGCCAGCCGAGAAGCTCCACTCACAACTCGAGACGCTCGGCATTTCCGATGATTCACGGATCGTCGTGTATGGCGCCAAAGACTGGATCTCGCCACCGACGCGCGCAGTCTTCACGTTTCTCTATGCCGGCCTGGCGAACGTCTCGATGCTCGATGGTGGTCTGGAAGCGTGGAAGAAGGAAGGACGCGAGGTCACGTCGGCGATTCCGCAACCTGCGACAGGAAAGCTGTCACCGCTGAAGGTCAAGCCGATGCTTGCCGACGCGACGTTCGTTCAGGCCCACGTCAACGCTCCGGGATTCGTCGTGATCGATGCCCGCGACCAGTCGTTCTACGACGGGGTGCAGGCGAACGGCCACATGGAGCATCACATGGCTGGTCATATACCCGGCTCGAAGAGCCTGCCGTTCGAATCGGTGAATGGCGACGATCTGAAACTGAAGCCGGCCACGGAACTGGAAGCGATCTTCACCAAGGCAGGGGTGAAATCCGGCGACACGGTGATCGGCTACTGCCACGTCGGGCAGCAGGCGACCGCGATGTTGTTCGCCGCGCGTTCGCTCGGCCATCCAGTGCTGCTGTATGACGGCTCCTACGAGGACTGGGAGCGCCGCGGGATGCCGATCGACAACCCGGCGAAGAAATGACGTGGCGAGCAGCACTGTCCTAGGGCAGGCCGTCAACTCGTTTTCGGCCGCGCGGGATCGTTCGAAGCCGTACGCGGATCCCTACCTCGCCGGGGTCGCGCTGGGATTGGTGTTGTTGTCGGCGTTCGTGCTGGCCGGACGAGGCCTTGGCGCCTCTGGCGCATTCGCAACGACCGCGGCTGGAACGGTGGCGTCGCTGGCGCCGGCGCGGGCGGCCGCCAGTCCGTATTTCAGCCGCTACCTGTCCACGCCCGGCGGTCCGTGGCGCGATTGGCTGCTGTTCGAGATTGCGGGCGTCGTGGTCGGCGGCTTTCTCTCCGCGCTGATCGCAGGCCGCCTCGGCAGGCAAGTGGAGCGCGGCCGCACTGCGTCGCGCGCGGCACGGCTCACGTGTGCCTTCGCGGGCGGCACGGTGATGGGGACCGGCGCGATCTTCGCGCGCGGCTGTACCAGTGGACAGGCGCTGACCGGCGGCGCGCTTCTCAGCGTTGGAAGCTGGGCCTTCATGCTGGGCGCATTCGCGGCGGCGTATGGCGTCGCGCCGGCGCTTCGGAGGATGTGGCGATGATTGGCGGATCGCTCTTCCTGGCCTTTGTGATTGGCATCGCGTTCGGCTGGACGCTCGAGCGCGCCGGGCTCGGCAGCGCGCGAAAGCTGGTCGGCCAGTTCTATCTGACCGACTTCACCGTCTTCAAGGTCATGTTCAGCGCGATCGTCACTGCGATGCTCGGCGTGTTCTGGCTGGCGCGGGTCGGCGTGCTCGATCTGTCGCAAGTCTACGTTCCGGAGACGTTCCTCGTGCCGCAACTGGTCGGCGGTCTGATCTTCGGCGCGGGTTTCGCGCTCGCGGGCCTCTGTCCCGGCACGTCGTGCGTTGCCGCCGCAACCGGCCGCGGAGATGGAGCGTCGGTCGTGGCTGGCCTGTTCACTGGAGTGCTGCTCACGGGACTCTGGTTCGCGCCGTTTCAATCCTTCTACGAGCGCGACGCGCGGGGCACGCTGACCTGGCCGGAGATGCTTCACCTGTCATACGGCACCGTTGTGTTTGGCGTCGTGCTGATCGCCATCGCCGGATTCCTCGTCGCTGAACGCATCGAACGCCGAGTGCGAACATGATCACCTCCCGACGTGCGCTCGCGGCCGCGGCGCTCGTACTGGGTGCGCTGGCGGCAATCGTCGGCACCCCAGTGCCGCGTGGATCGTCCATCGATCTCGCGGCGCTCGCCAGGGCCGTCGAGCGCGAAGACGATCACGTCACCGCCGTCGAACTGGCCGCGTGGATCAAAGATCGCAAGCCCGGCCTGCGCGTCGTCGACGTTCGGTCGGCGGGGGAGTTCAGCACCTTCCACGTGCCGACCGCCGAACGGATTCCGCTCGAGGCGCTGGTCACCACGCCTTTCAGCAATCAGGAAACCGTGGTGCTGTATTCCGATGGCGGCGCGCACGCGGCGCAGGGCTGGGTGTTTCTTCGATCGCGCGGGTACCGGCAGGTGTATTTCCTGCGTGGCGGCCTCGCAGACTGGCTCGACGAGGTGATGAGTCCGACGCTCGCGTCGGATGCGACACCCGAAGCGCGTGCGTCGTTCGAGCGAGTCGTCCCGCTCAGCCGATACTTCGGTGGCACCCCGCATCGCGAAACGGACGCGGAACGCAGCGCCCGCACCGCATCGACGCGACCTACCGTGGCCGAAGCGGTCGCACGCATGCGGAGGCGCGGATGTTGACCGAGGTCGTCGCCTCCGACGAGGAGTACTTCGACGAGCTGCGCGAGCGCGAGTTCAGTCGGCTCGCAAGGGCTGACGAAGCGTACTTGGACTACACCGGCAGTGCGCTCTACACCGACTCGCAGGTTCGTGCTCACGCAGCCCTCCTGGCCGACGGTCTCTTTGGCAACCCGCATTCCGAGCACCGCGCATCACGTGCCAGCACGGCCGTGATCGACGAGGCGCGACGCCGCGCGCTCGCATGGCTCGATGCCGACGAAGAGTCGTACGACGTCTGTTTCACGGCGAATGCAACGGCGGCGATCAAACTGGTCGCCGAGAGTTACCGGTTCGGGCCCGACGTTCCGCTGGTGCTAACCGCCGACAATCACAATTCGGTGAACGGCATGCGCGAGTACGCCGCGCGCCGGGGCAGCCGGGTCTTCTACTTGCCACTCGACGAACAGCTGCGGCTCGCCGATCCTGTTGGGAGGCTTGGCCGCCTGCGGCGCCAGAGCGGGCTCCTTGCCTTCCCGGCGCAGTCGAATTTTTCGGGCGTGCAGCATCCCCTCTCGCTCGTCACCTCGGCCCAGGCACTCGGGTTCGACGTCTTGCTGGACGCCGCGTCATTTCTGCCCGCACACGCCCTAAGCCTGCGCCGGCATCCCGCCGCCTTCGTGACGCTCTCGTTTTACAAGATGTTCGGTTATCCCACCGGCGTCGGCGCGCTGGTCGCGCGTCGCGACGCGCTGGCTCGATTGGAGCGGCCGTGGTTTGCCGGAGGCACCGTGGCCTACGCCTCGGTGCAACTCGGAACGTTCCGGCGGCGCGAGGGGCACGGCGGGTTCGAGGACGGCACGCCCAATTTTCTCGCCATCGCGGCGCTCGATGCCGGGTTCGACGTGTTGAGGGACGTGTCGATGCCGCGACTGACCGGTCACGTCGCTCACCTGACGCGCGCGCTCCTCGAGGACCTTGCCGTAATGCGCCATTCGAACGGCGCACCCCTCGTCCACGTGCATGGCCCGGGCTGGGCGGACGATCGTGGCGGCAGTGTGGCATTCACGCTCTGGACGTCCGATGGCCGCCCCATTCCTTATTGGATCGCCGAGGCTCGTGCCGCCGACGCCCGTGTAGCCGTCCGGGGCGGGTGTTTCTGCAACCCCGGAGCGTCTGAAACCGCCTTCAAATTACCCGCCGCCGCCAGTGCCCGGTGTTTTGAATCCGGCGACGGGCATTTCACCGTCCAACAGTTCAGCGAGTGTCTTGGAGATACCATCCCCGTCGGCGCGATCCGGGCTTCGGTCGGTCTCGCAACGAATCGTCACGACGTTGAGCGGCTCGTCGACGTGGTCGCGTCCTTTCGCGACTGAGTGACGTCCTTCAAGACCCCGCATTTAACAAAATTGTAACGACCGTCAGGGGATCGGAAGTCTCCGGATTGAGGTATTATGGAATTCCCCCGACGTCCAACGGAGTCTCACATGTCGCTCGCCAAGCAGCCGGTCCCACCGTTCGTCTCTCTTTCAGAAGTCAAGGGTCGTCCAATCAACATGCAGTTGGCTCCGCCAGGGATCGCCGAACGCCGAAACCTCCTCCGCCGCGAGGGCCTGGTTCGCCGCATCATCGCCGAGTTCGACGATATGCCGGGGCTGAAGCTGTCGCTGCGTCAGACGATGCGCCTGCTCGGGGTCGACGAAGGCGCCTGCCTGCGGATTCTGGACGGCCTCACGAAGACCGGCCACATCCGCCGCGACTCGCAGCATCTGTACGTCAGGCGGGAACGCGTTCGCTGATCAGCACGACGATCGGCACGCGCGCACTTCCAGGTAAGGTCGGGCAACAAGTGCGCTAGGATGCGCGGCATGACAACATTGCCGCGCATGGTCAGATCGTTCGCGACACTTGCCTTTACGCTGATGCCTGCCATGGCTGGCGCGCAGGCGCCGGCCATTCACAGACATTACGAGAAGCCAAGCGGATACGACCAAGCCGTCGCTCCAGGGCAGCCGCTCGCGCCGCGCCTTCAGAAACTCGGTGCGCACACCTTCCCGGTGACGACCAGCCGTCCGCGTGCGCAGCTGTTCATCAACCAGGGGCTCAATCTCGCCTACGGATTCAACCACGCCGAAGCCGGCCGGGCATTTGCCGAAGCCGCGCGACTGGATCCCAACTGCGCGATGGCGTACTGGGGCCAGGCGCTCGTGCTCGGCCCGAACATCAACGCCGCCATGCTGCCGGAAGACGAACCGAGGGCGCTCGAGTTGGTGCACAGGGCGAGCTCGTTGAAGTCGAAGGTGTCGCGCCGCGAAGCCGCGTGGATCGACGCGCTCGTGACGCGCTATACCGGCAACCCCGGGGATCGCGCGAAGGCGGACCGTGCTTACGCCGACGCGATGCGCAAGCTGACGCGTGCCTACCCGGCGGATCTCGATGCAAAGACGATGTTCGCCGAGGCGCTGATGGATCTGCGTCCGTGGAACTACTGGACGCGTGATGGCCAGCCGTATCCCGAGACCCATGAAGTCCAGACCACGCTCGAGCAGGTGCTGGCGAAGAACCGCAACCATCCCGGCGCGCTCCACTACTGGATTCATCTCTGGGAGCCGACCACCACCCCGGAACGCGCAGAAGCGGAAGCCGATCGCCTGCTGCCGTTGATGCCGGGCGCAGGTCACATCGTCCACATGCCGGCCCACATTTACATGAGGGTGGGGCGCTTTGCCGATGTCGTGTCATCGAATCAACAGGCGGTCAAGGCCGACGAGGACTACATTGCGCAGTGCCGGGCGCAAGGCGCCTATCCGCTTGGGTATTACCCACACAATATCCATTTCGTGTGGATGGGGGCCACAGCGCTGGGACAAAGCGCGCTGGCGATCGAAGCCGCGCACAAGGTGTCCGCCGCGATCCCCGATGCCGCGTTGAAGGAGGTCCCCATGCTCCAAGGATTCACCGTCGTTCCGTATTGGGCGATGGTGAGGTTCGCACGCTGGGACGATATCCTCGCCGACAAGGGGCCGCGCCTCGACGCTCCGTACTCGCGCGGTGTCTGGCGCTTCGCGCGCGCGATGGCGCTGACGGCGACCGGCCGTCTCGAGCAGGCGGAACAGGAGTTAGCGGCTCTAAAGAAGGAGCTCGACGATCCCGGGCTCAAGGACGAAATGGCCTCGTCGCTGAACACCGCGGTTGCGGTTTTGCGCATTGCGCCGGAGGTCGTGGCTGGAGAGCTCGCGGCGAAGCGGAAGGAATGGGACACCGCGGTGCTGCATCTCGATCGCGCGATCAGGTACGAAGACGCGCTGATCTACCAGGAGCCGCCCGACTGGCATGCCCCCGTCCGTCAGAATCTTGGGGCTGTGCTGCTGCAGGCGGGACGCGCGACCGAGGCCGAAGCGGTGTATTGGGAAGATCTGAAGAAGAACCCTGGCAGCGGGTGGTCGCTGTACGGCCTGTCGCAGGCGTTGAAGGCCCAGAACAAGACGGAGGAGGCGGCTGCCCTGGAGGCGCGATTCCACGAAGCCTGGAAGAGCGCAGATGTGACGTTGACCTCCTCCCGTATCGGATTCTGAGCGTGCGACCCCGTTTCGGGTACGGCGCGTGACCGGCGTGGGGGTCGTTGTCATCCTGTGCCTCGCCGAGGTCTGCACGATGGTTGGCGTCGCGACGTGGCCTGCGTTGCTGCCGCAACTCCAGGCCGGGTGGCACATCAACAACACCGTCGCGGGCACGGTCAGCGGCGCGTTCTTCGCAGGGTATATGGCCTCGGTGCCCGTGCTGGTGAGCCTGACGGACCGGTTGCCGGCGCGCCATGTGTATCTCGGGTCGTGTCTGATCCTGACCGCCGGCTCACTCGCGCTCGCGCGTGCGGATGGGCCGACGCTGGCCATGGCCGGCCAGGCCCTGCTCGGCGCAGGCCTCGCCGGCACCTACATGCCGGGGTTGAAGGAGCTTTCGGATCGAATCACCGGCCCGCGTCAATCGCGAGCGATCGCCTTCTACACGTCAACCTACGGCATCGGCACCAGCGCGTCGCTGTATCTCGCCGGCGCGATTGCGTCACGCGCGGGCTGGCGTACTGCGTGCGCGGCCGCTGCAGCCGGCCCGCCGGTCGCGGCAGCGCTCATTCTCTTGCTGCCCCGCCGCGCTCGAGAGTCAGGGGCTCCCGTCGCGACACCGCTGCGGTTTCGAACCGTTCTTGCGGATCGCGCGGTCAGGGTCTACGTCCTCGGCTACACCGCGCACTGTTGCGAGTTGTTCGCCTTGCGGTCGTGGATCGTCGCCTTTTTCACCTTTGCGGCCGCGACCGTGCGAGTCACACCGGCCACCATCGCGGCATTGTTGAACCTGCTCGGCGCGCCAGCCAGCATCACCGGCAACGAGCTCGCTTCGCGCGGGCGTCTCCGCGTCATCACCGCGGCGATGGTGCTGTCGGCGATCCTGGCACTGGCGACCAGCGCAGCGGCGGCCGCTGGTGGCCTTCTGGTGATCGGGATTACGGCGCTGTACGTGCTCGCGATCATGGCCGATTCCGCCGCCCTGACGGCCGGCCTGGTCGAGGCCGCCGCGCCATCCGCGCGGGGAACGGCAATGGCGGTGTATTCCTTCTTCGGGTTTGCGGGAGGGCTGGCAGGCCCGGTGATCTTCGGCGCGCTCCTCGACGCAGGCGGCGGCACGGGGCGGGTGACGGCATGGATGCTCGCGTTCGGCGGAATGGCCGTCATCAGCCTGGCGGCGAGCTCACAGCTCAGGGCTCATGGCTCAGCCCTCAGGGCCTCATGATCAGTCCACCGGTTCGCAGTAATCCAAGCTGGCTCACCTCCCGCAGGTGGCGGGTCTATACGGGAACTCCATGCGCCGCGACTGTCCGTTCATCAGGCCTTCGATCGCCGCGGTCACGCCGTCCGATTGGCGTTGATAAATGATGCGCGTCGGAAAGTCGTGCGCCGGGTTCTCAAACACCACCTCGTTGGCCGAGACTCGCACCGTCGTGAACGTGGCTTCGGCCTGGCCAGACGGCTTTGCGACGTATTCGAGGCCGCGCGCACCTTCGCGGATCAGCAGGAACTCGGTACTCGGTCGTCTTGCCGTTGACGACCGTGCGCGAGATGCCCAGCAACGTGTTTCCTTCCGGGGCCATCCATTGCTCGGTCACATGACGGTCCCCCCGCGTCGATTCCCAGCAGCCGGCGAGCCATGCCACGTCCGCGACGCTCGGCGAGCCCTGCGGTAACCCGACGACAGCAAGCATCAAGGCAGCGATCATGCGGACAGCCTAGCGTCATCACATGGCGCGCGTCTTGGAAAAATGCGACCGCTCGGGCAGCCCTGACCCCGGCGATTGGTCATCCGACGAACAGCGGCGCGAGTTCTCCCGTGTGTTCCCGCCACGCGTGCGGCGACATTTCGGCGAGCCGGCTGAAATCGCGGGTCATATGTGGCTGATCGAAATAGCCGCAGGCGAGAGCGACCTCACCGAGCGAGGCCCCATCCCGGATCTGCCGCAGCGCCCGTTGCAGCCGCACGATTCGCGCGAAGGCCTTTGGCGGAAGCCCGACTTCGTCGGCGAATCGCCGTTCGAGATGACGCAGGGTGACACCGGCCTGTGACGCCACGGTCGCGAGCTGACCGGCCCCGCCGCTTCCCAGAATCATTTCCACCGCCTGCTCGATTTCGCGTCTCGGCTGCAGGTGGACGATCCTGGCGAGCCACGCCTCGAGGATCGAAATCCGCGCGCGATCGTCACGGGCCTCCGGGAGTTGCTCGACGACCGAGCGGGCTGTGGGCAGCACGTCGACGAGATCCAGCACCCGCGAGGTGATGTTGCTGGCGTTGCAGCCGATGACCGCTTTGACTGCTGAGGGCCTGAGCCGAATCGCTGCCACCGACGCGGATCCGGTGTGCGAGAGCGCAATCGGTGTCAGCATCTGTCCCGCGAGAATCGCCCGCGGCTGCAGTTCGCAGGGGCCGTCCGGATGGTGGCGCCGGAAGCGTACCCCGGCATGAAAGATGAGTTCCACCCGCCCGTCCGGCACGACCGCGTCGGGCACGCCGATGCCGTCGCCTTCGAGGAACCAGTAGCGCTCGACGATCGCGGCATGGCGAGGTGCGGGCGGGTACTCGGCATATCGCATGAGGTGGCGCAGTCTACACGGAGGAGTCCCATCAGATCCAGCCAGGCTCCAGCCTTCGGACTCCAGGCTCCAGGTTCCAGGCCTCTCAGCGCTCCCTCGGCCCCTCGGCCGCTCGGACCTCGGACCTCGGACCCTCGGACCTCGGACCTCGGAGCTCGCCGCTCGGACCTCGGACATCGATATTGATCTTCTATATCGACATCCGGATATGTGCTATGCTGCCGCCTCATGGCCAAGCGGCAGGCGGAAATCATGAAGGGGACGCTCGACCTGCTGGTGCTCAAGACGCTGGAACTCGAGCCCAGGCATGGCGTCGGGGTGTCCGATCGCATCCGGCAGATTACCAATGGGACGTTCGTGGTCCGGCCTGGCTCGCTGTTTCCCGCGTTGCATCGACTCGAGCAGGACGGGTTCATCAAAGGGGAATGGAGCGAGACGCCGGAAGGGCGCCGCGCCAAGTACTACCGTCTCACCGCCGCCGGCGCCAGGCAGCTGTCGACGGAAAAGAAGAACTGGGCCCGCATCGTCCTGGCAATCGGGCAGATTCTCGAAGCGGAGTAGGCCATGCCGATCCTGCCGCGTCTCTCGAATGCCTGGCGCACGCTGTTCCGGAAATCGGCGATCGAACGCGATCTGGACGATGAGCTCCGAGCCGCGTTGGAGACGCTCGTCGATCGATACAGGGCGCAAGGGATGCCGGAGGAATCGGCACGGCGTGCCGCACGAATGGCGCTCGGCGGGATCGAGCCAGTCAAGGAGGCGGTGAGAGACGTGCGGGCAGGAGCGCAGATCGAATCGATGCTGTCCGACGTGCGTTTTGCGCTGCGAACATTGAGGCGGTCTCCGGCCTTCACCACGGCGGCGATTCTGTCGCTCGCGCTCGGCATTGGCGCGAACACCGCGATCTTCACCCTCATCAATGCCCTGCTCCTCAGGCCTCTGCCGGTTCGCGACCCGGCCTCGCTGGTCGAGATGTCGGCGGGTAAAGGCGGCGAGCCGTACGTGTCGTTTCCGATGTACCGCGATATTGCCGCCCATCAACAGATATTCACCGACATCTTCGCGACGGCAGGGGAGACGCCCGAACGAGTGACGGTGCCATCCGAGACCGGACCCGCGTCGGAGATCGATAACGTCCGCATCAGCTTCGTCTCCGGCAACTATTTCTCGATGCTCGGTCTGGTGCCTGCCGTTGGCCGTTTCTTCGCGCCCGACGAGGACAAGAACCCGGATAGCGCGTCGGCCGCAGGATCGGTGGTTGTTCTGAGCGACGCATTCTGGGACCGTCAGTTCGGCCGCGCTCCCTCGGTCGTTGGCCGGACCATCCTGATCGGGCGGGTACGCTGCCAGGTGATCGGCGTCACGCCGCGCGGATTCGTCGGTGAAGTCATCGGAAACGCCGCGGATGGATGGGTGCCGTTGACGACGTTTTCGTCGCGCGAGGATCTGGACAACCGGCACGGAGTGTTCACGGCCTACATCGGACGGCTGAAGCCTGGTATTGACATCACGACGGCGCAGGCCAGCCTCACGGCGCTGTTCCAGCACTTGCTGGCGGCTGAAGGGTTGACGAAAGTCCCGCCGCAGCGCTCCTCGATCGCGCTCGAGTCGGTTGCTGCCGGTCTCGATTTTTCGATGCGGCGCACCTATCTCAAGCCGCTGTTCATCGTCATGGGGATGGTCGCGGTGGTCCTGCTGATCGCGTGCGCCAATATTGCCAACCTGCTGCTGGCGCGCGCCGCGGCCCGGACCGGCGAGATCAGCGTGCGCCTCGCGCTCGGCTGCAGCCGTTCACGGCTCGTCCGTCAGCTGCTCACCGAGAGCGTGCTGTTGTCGCTGATGGGCGCCGGGCTCGGCCTGCTGGTGTCGCGCTGGGCCGTAACGAGTCTGGCCGAAATGGCGCTGCGCGGGCCTATCGGACTCCGGCTGAATCTGTCGCCCGACGTCCGCGTCTTCGCGTTCCTGTCGGCTCTCTCGATCGCGACGGCGATCGCCTTCGGCCTCGTGCCGGCGCTGCGATCTACCCGAGTCGATCTGGGGCCGGCGCTCAAAGGACTCCGGCGCGGCAGTGGAAGCATGGCGAAGCAGCGCGCCAGCCGGCTCCTCGTCATCTGCCAGGTGGCCCTGTCGCTGCTCCTGTTGATCGGCGCCGGCCTCCTGGTGCGCAGTTTTCAGAAACTGCACCAGCAGGACCTCGGGTTCTCGACCGCGCACGTCCTGATTTTCAGTCTCGCTCACGGCGCCGCCGATCGCACGCCTGCAGCGATGGTCGCCGTCGAGAAAGCCGCCCGCCAGCGCGTCGCGGCGATTCCCGGTATAGCGGCCGCGAGCTTCTCGGGGATGTTGATCTTCAGTCCATCCGACATCGGCGCGGCATTCTCGATTCCGGGCCATCCGTCTCCTTCGGGTGAGCCGATGATCGCGCGCTACAACAGCGTCAGCCCCGGGTACTTCGAAACGTTGGGCATGACCATTATCGCGGGTCGGTCGTTCGAGGAACGGGACGACTCGGTGGACGCGCCCGCGGTGACCGTCGTGAACGAGAGTTTCGCGCGCTGAGTTCCTGTCGGTGCGAATTCCCGAGGCGGTCGGCCGCAGGATCGTCGTGGATCCCGGACCGAAGGCGGGCCAGACGATCGAGGTGGTCGGCGTGGTCCACGACGCGAAGTACAACGATCTGCGGGAGGCGCCGAAGCCGCTGTTCTTCCTGCCCTACGCGCAGTTTACGCGCTCGCTTCGCTCGCTCCAGGTCCGCACGGCGCAGCCGGTGGGTGCGGTGGCCGGTCCAGTTCGCGAAGCGTTGTCGGGCGTTACGAAGGACATCATGATCCGCGGCATTCTTCCGTTCGGCGAACAGGTCGATTCATCGCTCGCGGCGGAGCAGATGCTGCTTCGGCTCTGTGTGCTGTTCGGCGGGCTGGCACTGCTGCTGGCGTGCGTCGGGCTCTACGGCGTCATCGCATACTCGGTCGCGCAGCGGACGGCCGAGATCGGCGTCCGCGTGGCACTCGGCGCCACGCCAGCCAGCGTGATGCGCGCAGTGTTGCGCGACACGCTGGTCCTGGTGGCAGCCGGAATTCGCGATCGGCATCCCCGCGTCGCTCGCGGCGGGCCGCCTCCTGGCCAGCTTCCTCTACGGGTCTCGACGCCGAGGGATCCCGCCACGCTGGCGTTCGCGACCCTCACGCTGCTCGCGTCGGCCGCGCTGGCGGCTATCCTGCCAGCGATCCGCGCCGCACGCATCGACCCGATCGTCGCCTTGCGGTACGAATAAGGGCTCCTCTCAGGCAACGACGGCGTTGGGCTGGCTGCCTCCATCGGCCTTACATAGAATGACCCCGTCCGGTCATCCAATCGCGGATGTCGAGAAATCCCCGCGTGTTCCGACTTACCTATGAAAGCGCCTCAGTGGCGTCAACTGTAAGGACGAGGACATGAAATACATGTTGATCATGAATGCAAAGCGAGGGAAAGGCGACTGGGAGGTGATCAACTGGCCGCCGGAGGATCTCAAGGCCCACATCAGGTTCATGACGCAGCTCCACAAGGATCTCAGCGACGCAGGCGAACTGGTGGCTGCCGAGGGGCTTGCCGCACCGACGCAGGCAAGGATCGTCCGTGCCCGGAAGGACGGGACACCCGAGGTGACCGACGGGCCATTCCCGGAAGCCAAGGAGTTTCTCGCCGGATACTGGATCGTGGACTGCGACAGTACCGAAAGAGCGTACGAGATTGCCGCTCGCGCGTCGACCGCTCCTGGCCCGGGCGGCGTCCCGCTGAACATGCCAATCGAGGTGCGAGAGGTGATGAGCGCACCGCCTGTGGAAGGGTGACCGCCATCCCTGCCGACTTCGCTGGCGAGAACCTGCTGCGGGAACTCGCGCCGCAGGTTCTCAGCGCGGTGATCCGCCGCTACGGCGATTTCTCCGCCGCGGAGGACGCGGTGCAGGAGGCGCTGCTCGCCGCGGCGCTGCAATGGCCGCGCGAGGGTTTCCCGGACAGTCCGCGCGGTTGGCTGATCCACGTCGCTTCGAGACGGATGACCGATCACCTGCGCGCCGAGCTGGCGCGGCGGCGCCGCGAGACTACAGCGGTGATCGAGGCACCAGTCGATGCGCCGCCGACACTCTCCGACTTGGATTCGGCTGCAGGCGAGGACGACACGCTAGTCCTGCTGTTCATGTGTTGTCACCCCGTGCTGACTTCCTCATCAGCGATCGCGCTCACGCTGCGCGCGGTCGGTGGCCTCACCACCGCGGAGATCGCCAACGCATTTCTGGTGCCCGAGGCGACGATGGCGCAGCGAATCAGCCGCGCCAAACAGCGCATCAAGGCTTCGGGCGTGCCATTCCGGATGCCCACCGAGCGCGAGCGCTCCGAACGCCTCGGTGCTGTCCTCCACGTGCTCTACCTGATCTTCAACGAGGGCTACGTGAGCAGCATCGGCCCCAACCTGCAGCGCACCGATCTCTCTACCGAAGCAATCCGGCTGACCCGCGCGGTTCGCAGCCTGCTCCCTGAAGACACCGAGGTCGCGGGAGTCCTTGCGCTGATGTTGCTGACCGACGCGAGGCGTCCGGCACGAACCGGTCCCGACGGTGAGTTGATCCCGCTCGACAAGCAAGACCGAACGCTGTGGAATCGAACGGCGATCTCGGAGGGCATCGCTCTCATCACCGAGACACTCTCGAGAGGCGTGATCGGAGCCTATCAGTTGCAGGCCGCGATTGCTGCCATCCACGATGAGGCGCCGCGAGCGGAGGATACTGATTGGCCACAGATTCTGGCGCTCTATGGCCTGCTCAAGCGGATGACCGACAACCCGATGGTGACGCTCAATCATGCGATCGCGTGGGCGATGGTCCACGGTCCGCGCGCGGGACTCGAGCTGCTGGACGGACTGGACCGCGACGGCCGATTGCGGGGGCATTACCGTCTCGATGCCGCGCGCGCGCATCTGCTCGAGAGGGCCGGGGACTACGACGCGGCAATCGCGCACTACCGGACCGCTTCGAGCCGCACCACCAGCATTCCGGAACGCGACTACCTGGCGACGCAGGCAGCGAGGCTCGGGGCGGGGAAGAAGTAGTGAGTTGGCGGTTTGCCGGTTGGCGGTAAACACCCAACTGTGAACCGCCTCCGTCGAACCCACCGCGAACTGCTTCCCGCGAGCCGTGAACGCGCCGCTAGCCCGTGACCTTGAAGTTGACGCGCTGTTGCACCGGTTCCGACTCACCAGTCGCGGTGAACTGGATAATGTAGTCGCCCGGCGCCAGCGGCGCGAGCGGGAGATCGAACTGGGAGACGCCCGCGCCCGCATCACCGGGTACCGCAACAAGATCCCACATCTTCTGGCCGCTGCGGTTCAGGAGTTCCGCGCTGACCCGCGGCGGTTCCACCGAAGCCGAAAGCGCGGGCACGCGAATCAGCAGGCGCTCGGTGCGCCGGAACTCGCGCGACGGCTCCGGCGACGCATCGAGCTCGTTGGTTGCCTCGCGGAATTCACGTGCGGATCGCGTCGCCAGCATCAGCGGAGGCAAGAGCAGCGTCCGCTGCGGCTTCAGATTCGGAACATCGAAATCGCGCGCGTCGGTGTCGAGTTGCTCGCCGCGCTCCCCGAGAATAGCCATATCGAGCTGCACCGGTCCGGTCGGCGCGTCGAACTCGGCGCGGTCGGACGATCCCATCGCTTCGCCAATCCCGCGCACCTGGTCCAACGTCCCGTTGAACAGCACCGCGCCGTCCTTGGTCGTCGCCTTCAGGGTCACCCTGGCGGCGTTCGATCGCACGGCGCCTCCCAGACCTCGGCCCGGCTCCCAGGTGACGACCACGCGCGCCTGCGTGTCGGACGCGCGTGTCACCCCCGACCAGACCTGGATGAGCGGGCTCCGGCGCAGCGGACGCGAGGTATCCAGCATCGGGACCGTCGATCGGGATGCCGATCGCGACTCGGGCGGAGGTGGAGAGACATATCCCGCACGAGCGCGCACCTGAGCGCCGCGGCGCGAGGTTCGCACGGTGACCGTGTGAAACTTGCCGTCGTCTTTCCCGGACGGATTGAACGTGAGTAGATAGCCGGAGTCGAGTTCGCGGGCTACCTGACGAAGGGCACCATCGAGATCCGGGGCACTGTTGAACGTTCCACCGGTTTGCGCGGCAAGTGAGGCGAGCACCTGCGAATCGTCTGCAGTCGCTTCCGCCGCCGCACCCGGATCGAATCCGTAGACCGGCACATCGTAACGATTGGCGAAGCGCTCCACGATTCCGGCGTCGGGAAGGGTGCGCGCAGGCACCGCAGCCGGCGACTGCCTGAACCCTGAGCTGACGATGAGGATCGCGCTTCGGCCGGCGACGCTACCCAGCCGCGATGCAAGCTCCCGCAGCGCCGACAGCACGACCTGGGCCCGTGCCCGTTCAGCGAGCGCGGGCGCGCGGCCGATCGCTTCCTCTTCGAGCGGCGTACGCGGCGCGTAAATGCCCTGGCGTCCTGCGAAGTCGGCAATCGCTTTCTTGATCGCGTCCCGATCGTTCGAGAGCCGGATCGACGGCAGCGAATCGAGCGGTTTCAGCACCACCACCATGTCGTCGGGGCGAAGTTGCTGATCGGCAAACGCGATCAATGCGGCGCGCACCCGGTCGGTGTCCGCCGGGTCGACGTGGAACTCGTCGAGGAGAATGGCCAGTCTCCGTGGCCCCGGCTTGCGCGCTTCCACCGATTGCAGCGGCTGCGCAACGCCCTGATCGAGAAGCGAAAAGTCCTTGAGGGTCAGGCCGGTTAGCGGCTTACCCACGCGATCGATGACGGTTGCGGTGATCCGGACGGGGCGTAACGGTGTATCTTCGCGGCTGAACGCGGGCGCCGTGAGGAGGAGAGCGAAGATCAGCGCGCCTTTCATGATCGGCCGGGATAAGAGCATCTTGCTACAATCCCGCGGCATCAACAACCACTCATCGAGGAGGATTTCGCATGATTGCTCTTGCCCTGGCCCTGTTGCTCGCCCCGCCGTCCGCCACACAAACAGCGACTGCCCCGCCGGCTCAGGCCTCGGACGCCGTGACGTTGCAGGCTGACTTCCTGAAGGACTGGGAAGCCCAGAAGAACAAGTTGATGAAGATCGCGGCAGCCATGCCCGAGGACAAGTTCGGATTCAAACCCAAACCGGAGCTCCGCACGTGGGCCGAGCAGCTCACCCACGTCGCCGGGGCCATCGTCGGCACGATGAAACGGCTCGATGCGTCCGTCACCGCTCCGACGCTTCCCGAGAAGGCGGACACGAAAGCCGACGTGCTCAAAGTGCTCGGCGATGCGTTCGACTTCGGGACCGCCGTGTTGAAGAAGCAGACCGACGCGACGCTCACCCAGGGTGTTCAGGGACCGCCGTATTACGGGCCCGGCTTGTCGACGCGAGCGCGGCTCGTGTATCGGACCATGGTCCATAGCGAGGACGAATACGGCGTGATGACGGTCTACTTGAGGTTGAATGGAATTACGCCGCCGGCGAGTGAACGCTAAAAGGAGTGAACGACTCTTCGCCGTCGCAACGATCTCGCCTGCCCACGGCAGAGTGGTAAAGCTGGAGGGCTGTCGCTCAGGTCGCTGCGAACCACCGTCGGGAGGAGTCGCGGTTGGGGGCAGCTAGGGAGCGACAGCCCGTGCGCGCATCTTACAGGGGTTTGGACGGATGTGAAATGGCAATGGTCGGTCATTCCAAAGAAAAATTTGTGGCGTCCTCTGACCGCTACAGCCCTGTGCTCGGAGGAGGACGCGCACGATTACGGAGGGCCGTAATTCCCGCGCATGGGCTGGGCACCTTCGTTGCTTGTAGATTTTACGCGCCTATCCTTGGAGGTCTCGTTGTGATTTCCAAACGTTCTCCGATTGCCGCATGTATTGGCCTCGCCGCGGTCACCTTATGGCCGTCTCAGGCGTTGGCGCAGTGGCACGGACACGGCGGCCACGGGCATTCCGCCGTGGTCGTCGGGGCCGGGTTCGTCTACAACCCCTTCTTCTTTTACTCGCCCTTCTATTGGGGCGGGTGGTACCCCGGATTCGGCTGGGGGCCCTACCCGTTTTACGGCCCGTATGGATATGGATATGGATACGGCTCCTACGGGTACGGACCAGCTGTTTCGGAGGCTCGGCTCCAGGTCAAGCCGAACGATGCCGAAGTCTTCGTGGATGGTTATTTCGTGGGGCGCGTCGACAGCTTCGACGGAGTCTTCCAGCGGCTCGATCTTCCTCCTGGCGAACACGACATAGTCATCTACCGAGATGGCTATCGCACCTACCGCCAGAAGAACCTGTTCCGACCTGGGGAGGGTTACAAGATCCAGGCGGTACTCGAACCTCTGGCTGCCGGCGAGGCTCAGGAGCCGCGGCCGAAATCGTCGTCGACTCCGCCAGCCGCCCGGGCCCCGTACGAACAACCCGCGCCTTACGGACAACCCGCGCCTTACGGCCCTGGCCCGGAGGGTGGACGGACTGTACCGCTGCCTGAGCGCCGAGGCAGCGAGCACGCAGAGAGCGCTGGATTCGGCACGCTGAGCCTTCGCGTTCAGCCGGCTGATGCCATCGTCACAATTGACGGAGAGCGGTGGGACAGTCCTTCAGGGGGAAGCCGGCTGCAACTGCAGCTGGCGACAGGTCGTCATCGCATCGAGGTCAACAAGCCCGGCTACAAGCCGTACTCGACGTCGGTCGACATCCGCGAAGGGGAAACAGAGACGATCAACGTCAGTCTGCCGACTCTCGGTGGCGGCGTGGTGTAGCCGCGTCTCGGATCCCGCGCAGCACAATCACATCGACGCGCTCGCGCTTCAGGTCGGGCGCGTCGCTAGCTCTGGGGACTCCTCGAACTTCTGCTCGGATGCCGGGATCCACAATTCGAACATCGCCCCCCCACCCGGTGCATTAGCCGCGTAAACCTCACCGCCGTGGCGATTGACGATGGCCTGAACGATCGATAGGCCGAGACCGCTGCCCGACGGGATCCGCGTGCCGGCGCGCGACTGGTCCACCTTATAGAAGCGATCGAAGATATGCGGCAGATGCTCCGGGGGAATGCCGGGCCCGGTGTCGATGACCCTGATCCTCACGCGCCCTCGATCGCGGGCGGCGTGCAGGGTGATGTGGCCGCCGTCCGGGGTGTGACGGATCGCGTTGGCCGCGAGGTTCTGCAGGGCCTGCTCGAGACGCGCGCGATCCCCGGACAGCCGTGGCGTCGCCGGTTCGATGCGGATGTCCAGCGTCAAGCGGCGCTCGCACAGCACCGGCCGATGCCGATCGGCGACACGTTCGAAGAGCTCACGCGCGTCGATGGCTTCGGTCTTCAGTCGCTCGCCACCCTCCTCCAGCCGTGCAACGTCCAGCAGATCGCCAATGATCGCCTCGAGCTTGTGCGTCTCCTCCTCCACGATGTTGAGGTAGCGACGGCGCGTCGGTTCGTCAATCGCGAGCTCGGGCATCGCGAGGGTTTCGACGTAGCCGCGAATCGCCGAAAGCGGTGTCATGAGCTCGTGTGAGACGTCCGCGAACAGCTGCCGCCGTGTCCGGTCAGACGCCGCGAGTGCGGCAGCCCGCGCCTGGAGATCTTCAGCCATTCGATTGAACGCTCGGGACAGCGCGCCGACCTCGTCGCCTCCCGCCTCGTTCGCCCGCACATCGGTGCGCCCTTCGCGTAACGCAACCGTCGCGCCTTCGAGCTCGCGCAGCCGCTTGTGCGCGGGCCGGAAGATCAGCAGCGCGGAGACGGCGGTGCCGGCGGCGAGGAGCGCGAGTCCGGCCAGGATCAGCATCGGTGCGATCTCGCGCAGGCCGATGAACGCGGGCGGAGGATTCCTCGGCACGGCCACGATGCCGACCTCGACGTCGCCGTCCATGATCGAGGCGTATTCGGCGTGACGTGGCCGTGTCAGGTCGCGGCTGTGCTCCCACTCCAGTTCGCCGCGAGCGCCGCGTGCCAGCCGATGCTTGGCCTCTTCGACAAATCCAGGAGGAAGGAGGTCGTTGCCGCGATTGGAACCGACGCGGCCGTCGTGGAGGAGGACGACGAACGGTTGCACCGGCCGTCGATAACGCTGTGCGAGATAGTCGCCCAGCGAGACCTCGGGGTTCCGTGCGAGCTCGTTCTGCACGTCCTGCGCCGTGGCGGTCGCGAGTTGTGATGGCGTGCGGTAGGCGGAACCCCAGATGCCGTTGGTCAGCCAGAGGAACAGCACGCCCTGCGCGACCAGCAGCGCCGCGAGCAGCGCCACGAAGCCGACGCCGATTCGCCAATAGAGACTGCTGTACCAGACCCGGTCAGACATCGGCGAATTTGTATCCCGTGCCCCACACGGTGAGGATCAGTCGCGGCTCGGCCGCTTCGTCCTCGAGCTTTTTGCGAAGGCGTTTGACGAGTGTGTCGACGCTGCGGACGGTGATGTGGGTGTCGTTGCCCCACACCCGCTGCACCAGCGCTTCGCGACTGAACACGATTCCCCGATTGCTGGCCAGCAGATACAGCAGATCGAATTCGTGGGCGGTCAGGTCGACGTCTCGGCCGTCGACGCGGGCAAGACGACGGGCCGGGTCGACGATCACGCCCGCAACCGTCACGCTGGGGCTCATCGCCGGAACGGTCGACGCCGCGCGCCGTCGGCGCAGCAGGGCCCGGACCCGCGCGACCAGCTCCCGCACGCCAAACGGTTTGGTCAGGTAATCATCTGCGCCGCTCTCGAGGCCGAGGACCTTGTCCGATTCCTCGCGCCGGGCGGTGAGCATCAGGATCGGGACATCGCCGTTGTTCGACTCGCGTCGGATTGCACGGCAGACGGTTACGCCGTCGAGCCCGGGCAGCATCAGGTCGAGCACGACGAGGTCGAACCGCTCGCCCCGCGCGAGGCGCAGGCCTTCGGGGCCGTCGGCAGCGGCCACCCCGTCGAGGCCCTCGAGCCGGAGATGGAGGAGAACGAGGTCCCGGATATTCTGGTCGTCCTCCACGACGAGCACACGCGCGGCTGGGGCGGCGGGCGTCATGTCACGAGTGTAAACGCGGCCGCCGCTTCCGTGAGACGTGCCACCATTTTTTCATTGGCCGGCCACAGGGCCGACACGAGCGGAACCGCTGAAGAGGCTGCTGAGAAAGTCTGTAGGGCACCTCTTCAGAGGTGCCGGATCTTAGTTTGTAGGACGTCTGTTGAGAAGACCCAAGGCACCTCCTTAGATGCGTCGGATCAGCCTCGTAGTGCCCGCACCGGATCGACGCGCGCGGCACGGCGCGCAGGAACGAACGCCGCCAGCGCAGCGACCGAGAGCAGTATCACGGCGACCAGCGCGAAGCTCGTGGCGTCGTGCGTCGTGACGCCGTACAGGAGCTTCGCGACCGATCGCGACAGCCACGCCGAAACGGCGAGGCCGGCGGCGATCCCGACGCTGGTGATGCGCACGCACTGGCCCACCACCAGCGCAACGAGATCGCGCGGCGTCGCGCCGAGCGCGGCGCGCACGGCAATTTCGCGCGAGCGCTGCGCCACCGAGTAGGACAGCACGCCGAACAGTCCCACCCCTGCGATCGCCAGCGCGAACGCGGCAAAGGTGCCGAGCAGGATCGCATAGAGCTGCGGACGCGCCAGCGTGCCCGAGACCCGGTCCTCGAGCGTGGAGAGCGACGACAAGGGCGCATCCGGCGCTTCGCTCTTCGCAATCGCCCGCAGGGCGGGGATCAGGGTCCGCGGATCCACCGCCGTCCGGACCAGCAACTCCACGTCGTCGAACCCCATGCTTTCCTGCTGGCTGGTCAACTGGAACATCTCAGGTTGCGGTGCTTCTGCGATCTGCTGGCGGGTGGCATTCTCGGCCACTCCCACGATCGTCTTGTCGTCGTGATTGGTGGCAACGCTGGCAGCCCCAGGCCCCATCGCCATGATCT
Organism: uncultured Acidobacteriota bacterium; assembly: GCA_963755695.1. GTDB lineage: Bacteria > Acidobacteriota > Vicinamibacteria > Vicinamibacterales > 2-12-FULL-66-21 > QHWT01. The sequence continues at coordinate 1,154,277 of CAVWLB010000001.1, forward strand.
TCGCGCCCACGGCCTTGTCGTCCAGGTAACGGCGCGCAAATTCGCGGTTCACGACCACCACTTTTGCCGACGTGGCCGTGTCGGTGTTCGTGAAGCCGCGGCCCTCGATGATTCGCTCGCCCAGCGCAGGGAAGTAGTCCCAGCTCACGATCCGCATCGACGTCTGGATCTGCATCGTGCCGTGGGCAGGGGTTTGAAGCGGAAAAGATGCCATCAGCTCGCCGGGCGAAAACGGGACGTTGGAACTGTACGCCGCGTGGACGACGCCTGGCGTCTGCTGGAGCCGTGCCGCGATGCGCTCGAGCGCGTGGAGCCTGACGGGGGGCGTGTAGAGGCCGTCGCTCAGCGAGATTCGCGCGGCGAGCACATTGCCGCGATCGAATCCCACGTCGGCGTTGAGCAGCCGGTGGAAGCTGCGCGCCACCAGCGCTGCGCCAAGCAGCAGCACGCACGCAACCGCCACCTGGCCCGCCATGATCAGCGCGCGCGCGCGAGCAGTTTGCGATCGGCCGACACCGCCGGCCGGCGCGAGCCCGTCTTCGGCGAGCGACCCGACGAGATCGGTCCTGCGGGCCTGCAACGCGGGCACCAGACCGAACGCGAGCGCCGCAAGCAGTGACGTGACGACCGCGAACAGCTGGACGCGGGGGTCGAGCCTGACATCCGCCGCGCGAGGAAAGTCGGCGGGCAGCACCGACGGTACTGCATGCTGGATCCACGCCGCGAGCAACAGGCCGGCAACGCCGCCGCAGATTCCGAGCAGAAGGTTTTCGACCAGGGTCTGACGGACAAGGCGTCCTGCCGCCGCACCGACGGCAGCGCGAATTGCCATCTCGCGTCTGCGCGCGGTCGCACGCGCGAGCTGAACACTGGCGATGTTGGCGACGGCCGTCGCGAGCAGCAACGCCACTCCGGCGAGCAGGATGATGATCGCGGGCTTGACCTCGCTGGTGATCGCGTCGAGCAGCGGCACCGTCGAAATCTCCGCCGGTCCGTTGCTGCCAAACACCGCGATGCCGACGGGGCCGAGCGGCGGAGCAGTCTGCGCGCGGGCGGTCCCTTCCGCTGCCGCCTGCGCCGGTGTCGCCCCGTCCCGCAGACGCGCGAGGCCATTGAACAGCGACACGGAAAGGCGCCCGCTTCCTGGCGCGCTGGGCGGCAGGACCTGGAAGGGGATCCACAGGCGCGACTGGCGATCGGGAAAAGAAAACGATGGCGGCATGATCCCCACGATTGAGGAGGCTTTCGCGTCCAGCCTGATCGTTTGGCCGATGGCGTTCCCGCCCCCGAAGCGCTCCTGCCAGAATCCGTGCGACAGGATGACGACCGGTGGAGCACCCGGGCGTTCGTCGCCGTTGGAGAACAGACGGCCGGTCGCCGGTGACGCCCCGAGCATCTCGAACAGGTTGGGTGTGACGCGCGCGATTCGCACGCGCTCGGGATCTCCGCTGCCGGTCACGACGACGGTTTCCGAGGACCAGCCGGCGAGCGCGTCGATAGTGGACGGCGCCTCGCGCCATGCGTGATAGCTGCCGTTCGTCATGCGGGGACCGATCGTCCGCGTGCTCCCCTGTCGTGTCTCGTAGATTCGAATGAGCCGATCGCTCTCAGCCCAGGGGAGTGGCTTCAGCAGCACGCCGTACGCGACGCTCGCCAGCACGGTCGTGGCCGCGATGCCGAGCGCCATCGTGACGACGACGATGGCGGCGTATGCCGGCTGACGGTGCAGAAGCCGCGCGGCATAGCGGAGGTCCTGCAGCATCCCGAGCGCGCCGCGCTCCGGGGCGGGCGGCACGATCGCCGGCCGGCGGTGCACGGGGCGCCGCAGCACGGTCGGATCGGTCGCCCAGGCGGCAATCTCCGTGTCGACGCGAGCGGTGGCTTCGGCTTCGCTGGCTCCGTCCGCGCGCAATGCCGCGTAGGTCGCCTCGGCGTGCTGCGCCAGTTCATCGACGATGTCCGCGTCAGGCGGCATCGGCCCGAACGCCACCCGAATCCGGTTGGTCCACTCCATGGCGATCTCCTCATGCATGTCGGATGCGTGCCACGCGATCGAGGGCGATGAAAAACGAGTCCCAGATACTGCGCTGGCGCGCGAGCATCTCGCGTCCCTTGCGGGTGACCCGGTAGTAGCGGCGCCGACGCTGGCCGCTTTTCTCGACCCAGCGTCCGGCGATCAAAGCGCGGTTCTCCAGGCGGTAGAGCGTCGGGTAGAGCGACGCAATGTGGAAGTTGATCGCGCCCTGAGATCGCTCGGCGATCAGCCGGCCGATTTCGTAGCCGTGCCGCTGGCGCTCTTCGAGCAGCGCGAGAATCAGCAGCTCGGCACTGCCGCGCTTCAGCTCTCGATCGAGTCTATACGTGACCATATATGGGCATGATGAATATAGCGCCCGCTCGGCGATGCAGACAAGCGAACCCGCGAGAGCGGAGCCACGCGAGCCGCCTTCGCGCGTCGCGCTACGGCGCCCAAGACGGAGCGGGGCGCGAAGGGAGCGGAGCGAGCTGCGAAGAGCGAGCGGAGCGGACTGAGCTTGGCGGGGTGCAGGGTCCCCGCCAGTCAAGCGAAGCCCCCCGCGAGTGAGCGTGTAGGGGAGTTCGAGGGGGCGAAGCCCCTCGACCAAACTTGATTTCATGTGTCGAGGCCACCTACACTCGCGCGCGTATGCGGCTCGGTCGGCAAGCGAGCGCCGGAGGGAAGTCGCAAGGGGACTCCAACGCGAAGCGTTGGGCCCGCGCGACCGTGAGCGCGCAGCGAGGTGGGGAGTATTGGGGCCCCACCGAGCGGAGTGAATAATGGAAACCCTCGACTTCTGGTCGATGCTCTTCGTCTTCATGCTGGCGACGTTTGTCGGGTTTCAGGTGATTCAAAACGTTTCCAGGCTGCTGCACACCCCGCTGATGTCGCTGACCAACGCCATCTCCGCGATTGCAGTGGTCGGGTCGATCTTGATCGCGGGAGAGCGCTACTCCGACTTTGCGACGATCCTCGGTACGGTTGCGGTTGCCGCCTCGATGACCAACATCGTCAGCGGGTTCCTGATCACCGACCGCATGTTGAAGATGTTCCGTGAGAAGGAGCGTGGGGCCAAGCCGGGTGGGGCGCCCCGATGAACAATCAGGTCATTCAACTCAGTTACCTGGCCGCCGCGGCCCTCTTCATTCTTTCCCTCCGGTGGCTGAACCATCCCCGGACGGCGCGGCGCGGCGTGGCGGCGGGCGTCGCCGGCATGGCGGCGGCGATCGTCGGGACGCTTCTGGCGCCGGAGATCGTCGACTACAAGTGGATCGTTATTGCGCTGGTCGTCGGAACCATCGCCGGCGTCCCCCTGTCGTGGGTGCCGCTGACCGCCGTTCCGCAACGGACGGCGCTCTCGCACGCGTTCGGCGGTCTTGCGGCGGGTCTCGTCGGCTGTGCGAAATACGCGATGTGGCTGGAACAGGGGCAGCTCACCGCCTTTCGCACCGGGGCAATCGGACTCGAGGTGATTCTCGGGTTCCTGACGTTCACCGGAAGTCTGATGGCCGCGGGCAAGCTGCAGGAGATCATCCCGACCAGGCCGATCACTTATCGCAACCAGAATCTCGTGAACCTGTCGCTGCTGGCTCTGGCGGTCGTCGCCGGGGTGTACCTGTCGGTCAACCCGCCGTTCTGGCCGGCCTTTGTCGTGCTCATCGTGCTGTCGCTGGTCTTCGGCGTGTTGCTGATCATCCCGATCGGTGGCGCCGACATGCCCACGGTAATCTCGCTGTTGAACTCCTACGCCGGCCTCTCGGCGGTGGCGATGGGATTCGTGCTCGACAACAAGCTGCTCATCACAGCCGGCGCGCTCGACGGATCGTCCGGCTTCATTTTGTCGGTCATCATGTGCCGGGCGATGAACCGATCGTTCACCAACGTGCTGTTCGGCGCGTTCGGGCAGGTCCAGGCGAGCGCCCAGCTCGGCGAAGCAAAGACCGTCAAGAGCGCGACCTCGCAGGATGTCGCCGACATCCTGACCAACGCCGACCGGGTGGTGATCATCCCCGGCTACGGTATGGCCGTCGCACAGGCCCAGCACCGGGTACACGAGCTCTACGATCAGCTGACGAAACGCGGCGTCGACGTGAAGTTCGCGATTCACCCCGTCGCCGGTCGAATGCCCGGGCACATGAATGTTCTGCTTGCCGAAGCGGAGATTCCATACGAGTCGCTGGTCGAAATGGACGACATCAATCCCGAGATGCCACAGACCGACGTCTGCCTCGTCGTTGGCGCCAACGACGTGGTGAATCCGGCGGCGCGACACGACAAGGGGAGCCCGATCTTCGGAATGCCGATCATCGACGCCGATAAGGCGAGAACGGTGATCGCGATTAAGCGCTCGATGAACCCGGGGTTCGCGGGAATCGAGAACGAGTTGTATTACGACGACAAGACCCTGATGGCGTTTGGCGACGCCAAGCAGGTGCTCGGCGACGTAGTCAAGGCCGTCGCGGGCGAGACCGCTTCGGTCCACTAATCGAGAAGCGTGAGACAGACCGAGACAGCCAACAGCCGAGGTTCGAGGTCCGAGGTCCGAGGTCCGCCGCTTGTCCGCCGTAGCGCCGAGCGCGAAGGTGGAAGCCGCTTGGCGAAGCGGAAGGTTCGAGACCCCAGGTTGGAGTGTCCAGATCTGCAATCCCACCCACAAAACTGGTGCTCGCAACAGGCCGGCTAACCCACTAATTCATTGGGAATTGGCGGATTTTCCGGATTCCAGAAACTGGCACGGCGGCGGCATTGGGACGTTGCATGAGCGTCGTTTCCGCTGCCCGACCGCATCCCGGAGGGCCACCCGCAACGGTGTTGATCGTCGACGACGCTGCAGACGCACGGTCGTTGTACGGTGAATATCTCGAGTTCTGTGGATTCCGCGTGATCTCGGCAATCGACGCGCTGCAGGGCATGTCGATGGCCCTGCTGCACATGCCGGACATCATCCTGATGGACCTCGCCCTCCCCCGGATCAACGACTGGGAGCCCATTCGCCAGCTTCGAGCGGATCCGCGCACGAAGGAGATTCCGGTGGTCGCGGTGAGTCCGCATGCCGGTAACGATGAACCCGCCAGAGCGCGCGAAGCGGGCGCCGACGTGTGTCTGACGAAGCCCTGTGTCCCGTCGCAGGTGGCGCGCGCGATCTCGGCGCTCCTCACGTGGCACCGCCTCCGAATCGCGCAATAACCGCGGTTAGCGGCTCACGGTTCACAGTTAGCGGTTCACAGTCAGCGGTTCGCGGTTAGCCGCGGGCTTGCGGTCACTCCACTCCTCCTCAACAACCGCTAAGCATCAAGCTCATCGCGCCAACCGGCGGCCTTGGGTGTAAGCTACAGTCGTACCAGTTGGGCGGATAGTCTGAGGCCCGACGATCAGCCATGGTTCGATCGTCAGACGACGGCGCTCGAGCCCTCCAACGTGACGGTCACGTTCTGCTTCACGCCGGAGTGTCAGGGCGTGCGTCCTCGCCATACGTGTCCACCCCATTCCCTTTGCGGAATTCTGCGCATCGCAGCTCCGCCGGTATACCTGAGCCGACGTCTGAACAAATCATGAACGCACCTGGGACCGGGAGACGTCGCGTCGCCAAGCACGACATCATTGTCATTGGGGCCTCCGCTGGTGGCGTTGAAGCGCTCAGCCGCGTGATCGCAGATCTGCCGCGAGATCTCCGCGCTGCGATCCTGATCGTTCTCCACATCTCGCGCGGACGAAGCCTGTTGCCGGAAATCCTCACCCGCGCCGGCCGGCTGGCCGCCGCACACCCCACTGATGGCGAGCCCCTGCAATATGGCCGGGTCTACGTCGCGCCGCCCGATCACCACATAGTCGTCGAAAGCGGCACCGTTCGCGTCGTGCACACGGCGTCTGAAAATGGGGTTCGACCGGCGGTGGATCCGCTGTTCCGATCGGCAGCGCGGACGTATCGATCCCGGGTGATCGCGGTGATCCTGACCGGCACGCTCGACGACGGGACGGCGGGCATGCTCGCGGTCAAACAGGGCGGCGGCATTACCATCGCACAGGATCCGAACGAGGCCCTTGCTCCGGGCATGCCGCGCAGCGCCGTCAACGCCGGCGCCATCGACCATATCCTGCCGCTGCGCGACATCCCGGTGCTGCTCTCCGCGCTGGTCGAAGAAGATGCACCGGAGCTTGACTCTATGGAGGCCAATACTTATCTCGCGCCGATGGAGCCGGACCTCGGGCGGATGCCTCTGGCGGTCAAGGCGGGCGACCGCCCAGGTCATCCGTCGGTGTTCACCTGTCCGGAATGTCATGGAACGCTCTGGGAAGTCGACGAAGGAGGCGTGTTGCGCTTCCGTTGCCGCGTCGGACACGTGTACTCCACCGACAGCATGCTCGCGGCGCAGACCGACGAGGTCGATCGCGCGCTCTGGGTTGCACTGCGCACGCTCGAGGAGCGCGCGGCGCTGTCGCACAAGCTGGCCGAGCGCGGACGCGAGCGGGGCCAGCACTGGGTGGACCAGGCCTTCACGTCGCGCGCAAACGAGACAGAGTTGGAGGCGGCCCAGATCCGGGAGCTGCTACGCCTGCGAGCGGGGACTTCGCATCCGGTTCCGGATGGCGCGGCCGCAGGGTCGGGACCGGGCCTGCCGATCCCGGAGCCGCCGCCGGAGCGCGAGAACCACTAGGCCGGCCGCCCCTGGTCTTCCATCAAGAGGATCGCGCCGGTCACCGCGTGGTTCGGACCGGCCAGCGGAGACACGCTGACTCGGCACTGGAACGCCTTGCCTTTGCGGCTGGTTGCGGCCACCGTAACTTCGCCACACGGCTGGCCGTTGAGCACATCTCTTATCGGCTGATGGAGTTCGCCTACCGGCAGGCCGATATCCAGCGTGAAGAACGGGGAGCGTTGCACTTCATCGGATCGGAGTCCCCACAGGTTCGTGGCTCCCGCGTTCCATACCTGCACGCGCATCTCGCGGTCGAGCACGACCACCGCCGACCGGAGGCTGGTGCATACCGCCTCGAGGAATGCGTTGGTCGTGTTGAGCTCGGTGCTGCGATTGCGCAGCTCCTCATTCATCGTCTGCAGCTCTTCGTTCGTGGACTGCAGTTCCTCATTCATCGTTTCGAGCTCTTCGTTGGTCGACTGCAGTTCTTCGTTGGTCGTTTCCAGTTCCTCGACCGTCGACTGCAGTTCCTCGTTGGTCGTCTCCAGCTCCTCGTTGGTCGACTGAAGCTCCTCGTACGCCGTTTCGAGCTCCTGCTTCGAGTGCCGGAGTTCGTCCTGCAGCGTCTTCATCGGCGTGACATCGAGGAAACTGATCCGCGTGCCAAGCAGCTGGTTATCGGCGTCGAACAGCGGCGAGACGACCACATCGAGAAACCGCGGCGTGCCACCGTAGTCCCAGGGCACGTTCTTCAAGGTGACATCGCGGCGATCGTCGCGGGACCGATCGATCGCGGCGCGGAGTTCGGCCGGACGATATGACAGCTCGAGATCCTGAAAGCGCCCGCCGATGTCGCTGCTCCTCAAGTTGAACTGCCGCCGCGCCGTGGCGTTGGCCGCGATCAAACGCCCGCCCATGTCGAGCACCAGCTCGCCATCGGCGGCGCTGTCGAACGCGACGTCCCGGAGTCGCGCGTAATCCGGTACTGCCTGTAATTCGTCCTCCGGACCGGACTGTGCCGGCAGCAGCAGCCGATCGCGGGCGTTGACCCTGGAAATAGTCTTGAAGATCCGGCGCTGCAGGTCCACTGGCTGGAACATCGCGGTGTGGCTGAAGAGCATCTCCGCGCGTCCGAGGGCCAGAAATCCGCCCGGGTTCACCGAGAAGTAGAAACGGGCCATGATCCGCGCCTGCGCTTCCGCGTTCAAATACATCAGCGTGTTGCGACAGAGCAGCAGATCGATGCGTGAGATTGGCGCGTCCTGAATCAGGTCGTGCCGCCCGAAGATCACCGACCGGCGCAGCTCCCGATTGAACGTGTAGAGATCGCCGTTGCGATCGAAGTATTTCTCGACCAGCTCTTCGGGGATGTCGCCGATCTGCCTCGACGTATACGTCGCCTGGCGCGCCTCCGCCAGCGCTTCCTCGTCAACGTCAGTGGCGTAGATTTTTACCCGGTCATGAAAGCCTTCCATCCCGAGCTCTTCAGCGAGCATGATCGCTGCCGAATATGCCTCCTGGCCGGCGGCACACCCTGCGCTCCAGATCCGAACCGGATCCCTGCGCTGGGGGCCACCGTTCAGCGTCGGAAGCACGATCGCGCGGAAGGTCTGCCACACATCGGCGTCCCGGAAGAATGACGTGACGTTGATGAGGATGGTGTTGAAGAGCGGCAGGAACTCGTCGGGCCGCACCTGAAGGTAGTCGAGGTATGCGTCGAACGTCTTGACGTCGAGCGCGTGCATTCGCTTCAGCACGCGGCGGATCAGGCTGGCCCGCTTGTACGCGGCGAAATCGAACCCGCGTGACTGCCGCAGATGCTCGAGCAGACGATCGAAGGCGATCTGTTCGCCAGCGTGGGCCATGTGGGCGGGAATGTACCACAGGACTCGAGGCGTCCGGTCTGCGCGGCAGCGGCGCCCAGTCTCGGGTCAGTGGCTGGTCGGCTCTCCGAGCCAGGCGAGTTGCGGCAGCGATCTCCAGGGGTGTTCGGACACTGTCAAGACCGAGGACTTGGTCTCACAGCAGAGTCTGAGATTGTTGCCGCTTCGAGTAGTGATATGCCGGTAGAGATAAAGAGTAGAATGAGGGCTCCGCGGACTGAGGGGAAGCCGTGAGCGTTGATTCACTCGAACTCCAGTTGGCCTCTGCCCAACAGCGTCTCTCGACGCTCCAGCGTCGGGCCGCGGCCGAACCCGGACAGTCGAAGCTTCTTCCGCGAGCGCTCAAGGAAGCGGAAACCCTGCTCGAGGAGCTCCGCGGCGCGCAAGAACAACTCGTCGAATTCCGGCGCCGCCTCGAGGAGGTTCAGACGGAGCTGGCCAGGCAGTGCGACAAGTACGCTGAGCTCTTCGACGAAATGTCCGACCCGTATGTCGTGACCAAGCTGGATTCGTCGATCGTCGAAGCCAACCGCGCGGCCGCCGAGCTCTTGAATCTCAGCCAGCGCTTTTTGATTGGGAAGCCGCTCAGTGTCTTCGTCTGTCAGGATCGATCTGGACTCCTGAAACTGCTGGAGTCGATGCGCGATCAAACCAGCGCAACCACATTGCCTTTCCGGCTTCGTCCACGGGAGCGTGCCCCGGTCGACGTCTTTGCCACGATTCGAGCCGACGGCGGGTCGATTCGGTGGGTGGTCAGGCCGGTCGAGGCCAGCGTCTCAGTGGGAGAGACGCTGTAGCTCGAGCGCGTGTAAATCCCACTGTTCAGTTCGTATGGAATCTGTTCGCCGCGCCACCTGCACTCCATCGGGAGTGCGTAGTTTCAAATGGCACGGCTGTTGATGCGGTCTTAACCATGGCAAGAACTCGAAAGCGCTCGGGGAGCGCAACTACCGTGGCGGATGCTCCCGTCGGTCCGCCGCAAACGCCGGAACCCCAGCACGACGTCGCCGCGAATGGTGAGTTGGAACGCATTGCTGCGCGCGCATACGAACTGTATCTCGCGCGCGGTGGTGCGCATGGAAGTGACTGGGAAGACTGGCTCACTGCTGAACGGGAGCTCACCGGCACGCGCCCCGATACTGAGGAACGCTAATCCTTCCTCATGGACGGTCCCGCGATGACCCACACCGGTCGGCCTCGGCCCTTCGTTCTCGTGGCCGACGATGACCGCGACACTCGGGAACTGTACCGCGCATGTTTCGACACCAGCGGATACCGCACTGCCGAGGCCGTGTCCGGTCTGCAGGCAATGGCGTCGGCACTCGAGTTCGTGCCCGACGTCCTGCTCACCGACTACGCCATGCCGGACGTAGACGGCGTCACGGTGGCACGACGTCTGAAGGACAATCCACGCACGTCTGCCATCCGCATCCTGATGGTGACGGGGTATGCGACACCCGCTCTTGAGCGCAGCGCCCTCGGCGCCGGCATCGATCGGGTCCTGGTCAAGCCATGCCTTCCCCAGGCTGTGATGAAGGAGGTGGCCCGCGCGCTCGCTCGTCCTCCTTATCGGAAGCCGGGGCGGCCTCAGCCGATCGCATCACCTGGCAGCGGTGCGAGCCCATTGGGCGTCGAGCGTCGTAATCCAGTTACTCGACGCGCCGCGCTCGAACGCGTCCGGCACGAGTTCATGTCGCATCCAGGCCTGGCGTTGAGCGCCGAGCAGGCGCGCCTCGTCTTCGGCCTCAATCGAGAGGCGACCGAACGAATTCTGCAGAGGCTAGTCGCTGAAGGCTTCTTGACTCGAACTGGACACGGGGCGTTCCGCCGCCCGCATTGATCCGGATCAAGTGGGTTAGAACAGTTTCCCGCCGAGCGGCACATCCTTATCCGGAACGACCAGTACCACCGCGCCTTCACTATCTGGCAAACCAAGCGTCAACACTTCGGACATGAATGGTCCAATCTGGCGGGCCGGAAAGTTGACCACGGCCAGCACCAGCCGGCCGATCAGCTCCTCCGGCCGATAGTGTTCAGTCAACTGGGCGGAAGACTTTCGCGTGCCGAAGTCTGTTCCGAAATCGATCACCAGCTTGTAGGCCGGTTTTCGCGCCTGTGGAAAGAGGTCTGCACGAATGATGCGCCCGACGCGGATGTCGACGCGCTCGAAATCGGTGAACGTGATCATGAGTTCGACGGGTGGAGGTTACCGAACAATCCTCAGCCGGGACTCTCCGGGAAATCATACTGACAAGGCACACAGATTGCGTCCGGAACCGCGTTGATGGGCTGGGGGCGGGCACGCGTCGGCTGCTCCGGCTGGGAGTACAAGCACTGGCGCGGTGATTTCTATCCGGCGGAGTTGCCTCGGACGCGGTGGTTCGAGCATTACGCGGCGAGGTTCGATACCGTCGAAATCAATAACAGCTTCTACCGCCTTCCCGAACGTGTCACGTTTGCCGCGTGGGGTCGTCGCGCGCCGGCGCGCTTCGTGTTCGCCGTTAAGGCGAGCCGGTTTCTCACGCACATGAAGAAGCTGAAGGATCCGGAGGAGCCGCTCGATCGTCTCTTCTCGCGGATGCGGGCGCTGGGGCGCCATCTTGGACCCGTGCTCTACCAGCTGCCACCCGGGTTCAAGATCAATGTCGATCGGTTTCGGGCCTTCATCGACGCGCTGCCGCGCCACGCGCGGCACGCCGTCGAGTTTCGCGATCCGTCGTGGTACGACCGCGAGATCTCGCGGATCCTGGAGCAGCGTGACGTGGCGCTGTGCCTGCACGACATGCCTGGTTCGGCGACGGGTCGCCAGCGTGTCGGGTCGTTCGTTTACGTCAGGTTTCACGGCGCCGGGGCGAGGTATGGAGGCGGGTATTCACAGGAGCGACTGAGAGGTTGGGCCGACTGGTTGAATGCGCAGCGTCATGACGGCTGCGACGTCTATGCGTATTTCAACAACGACATCGGGGGACACGCGCCGCGTGACGCTGCGGTGCTGCGGCGCGTGCTGGAGGAACACCATGAAGCATGAGCAGAAGTTCGCGCTGGGGGTCGCGGTCGGGATCGGTGCTGCGCTGGTGGCGAGACGGCTCGCGCGCGCCCGGCATGCCATAGATTTCGCTGGCCGTGTCGTCGTGATCACCGGAGGATCGCGAGGCCTCGGCCTGGTCATGGCCCGAATGTTCGCCGAGGAGGGAGCGCGCGTCGTGCTGCTGGCGCGCGACATGGGAGAACTGGCGCGGGCGGCTCAGGACCTCGAGTCACGCGGCGGGGAAGTGATGACTCTCAGGTGCGACGTTCGTCGACGTGGCGACGTGCGCGCCGCGATCGATCAGGTGGTCGAGCGCTGGCACGCCGTCGACATCCTGATCAACAACGCCGGCATCATCCACGTCGGCCCGTTCGAACAGATGGAGCACGAGGATTTCGAGAATGCAATGGCCACGCACTTCTGGGGACCCTTGCATCTGATCCTGGAAGTCACGCCGATCATGCGCCACCGCGGATTCGGCCGCATCGTCAACATTGCGTCGATCGGCGGCAAGGTCGCCGTCCCGCATCTTGCACCGTACTGCGCCAGCAAGTTCGCGCTGGTCGGTCTGTCGGATGCGGTGCGCGCCGAACTCGATCGGTTCGGGATTCGAGTCACTACGGTGGCACCCGGTCTGATGCGCACCGGCTCGCCAATTCACGCGCACTTCAAAGGGCGACACGAGATCGAGTACGCATGGTTCAAAACGGCCAGCTCGATCCCCGGGTTGACCATTGCCGCCGAGCGGGCGGCACGGAAGATCCTCGAAGCATGCCGTTACGGCGACAGCCAGTTGACGATCACGCCTCAGGCCAAGATGGTCGCCGTCGCCAATGTCGCTGCCCCGAAGAGCGTGTCGCGCGCGGTCGCGCTGGTCGCCCGGCTACTCCCCACGGCCAACGGACCCGAGGGGAAGACGATGAAGAAGGGCAGAGAGAGCGAGTCTTACTGGGCCCCGTCAATTGTCACGAAGCTCACCGACCGAGCGGCGGCGGCGAATAACGAAATATGAACGACAGAAGGCAGGAGGCAGAAGCCCGAAGCCCGAAGCCCGAAGCCCTTAGGCCTTCTGTCTTACAGTTAGGGTTTCAACACCACCTTGATACAGCCATCTTCCTTGTCGCGAAAGGTTCGATAGGCTGCGGGGGCGTCTTCGAGCGGCGCCCGGTGGGTGATGACGAACGAGGGATCGATCTCGCCGCGCGCGATGCGATCGAGCAGTATCGGGAGATAGCGGTGCACGTGGGTCTGGCCCATCTTCAGCGTGAGTCCCTTTCCGAACGCTGCGCCGAGAGGCACCTTCTCGATGAACCCGCCGTACACGCCAGGTATCGACACCGTCCCTCCCTTGCGGCACGCGTGAATCGCCTGACGGAGGGCCGAGGCGCGATCGGTCGCGAGAAAAGCCGCGGTCTTTACCCGATCGTACCAGTCGTCGGCGGACGCGCCATGCGCCTCCATTCCTACCGCGTCGATGCACGCGTCCGGTCCGCGGCCGCCGGTGGCATCCCTGAGCGACTCGAAAACGTCCAGCACTGACAGGTCGATGACTTCCGCCTTTCCCTTGTCGGCGGCGAGCATCAGCCGTTCCGGCACTCGATCGATCGCGATTACCCGTCCGGCGCCCAGCATCCACGCGGAGCGGATCGCGAACTGACCCACGGGTCCGCAGCCCCACACCGCTACCGTATCGCCCGGAGTGATGTTGCAGTTTTCCGCCGCCATGTACCCGGTTGGATAAATGTCCGAGAGAAACAGCACCTGCTCGTCGCTCAACCCGTCAGGTACCTTTGATCGGACCGACATCGGCAAACGGCACTCGCACGTATTCGGCCTGCCCGCCCGCGTAGCCTCCCATCATGTGTGAATAACCGAACAGCCCGGATCCTGAGTATCCGTACATCTCCTCCAGCATCCACGCGTTCGGATTGGAGTTGTCGCACGCCGACCACAGCTCGCGCTCGCAGAAGAAGCAGCGGCCGCATGCGATGGTGAACGGCACGACGACGCGATCGCCAATCTTGAGTGCTTCGATTTCAGGTCCGACCGCGACGACCACTCCCATGAACTCGTGCCCGAGAATGTCGCCGCGCTTCAGCGTCGGAATGAAGCCGTCGAGCAGGTGCAGGTCGGAACCGCAGATTGCCGTCAGCGTGACCTTGATGATCGCATCACGCGGATTGATGATTTGTGGGTCCGGCACTCGCGAGATCCGAACGTCGTTGGTGCCGTACCAGCAGAGCGCTTTCATCGGGCGGCTTGACTCAGCCCCTCGGCTGGCCCGATGTCGTGGCGACTTCGCCAGCTTCGACGAGTTGCTTGAAGCGGCGCAGATCCTCACGAATCTCGGTGGCCGCATCGCGTCCGAAGAGTCTCGCGACGGCGGCGCCGACCCTGCCGCCCGGCGGGCTGTATTGCAGGTGCACTGTTACCCGCGTGCCCCGCCCCCCGCCGGCGGCGTCGAAATTCACCGATCCGGCGCTGACGACGCTCGAGCCCTCGAGAGAACGCCAGCCAATCAGCTGATTCGCGACTTCGTTGTTGATTTCAGCGTCCCACTCCACAATGGTTCCCGCCGGACCCTTCGCCCGCCAATGTGAAATCGTGTCCGTGACGCGCTCGACCGATTCGAGATGGTGCATGAACCGCGGCAGGTTCTCGAGATTGCGCCAGAAGCGGTAGAGCGTCTCGATCGGCTGGTTGATCGTGACGCTCTCGAGAACGTTGACGCCGCGTGGACCGCGCAGCGCGGCTCGTGTGTCGCTGCTGGTGCCTGCGGTATTGACGCCGAAGGCCTCGTACAGGTCGCAATGTGCCGTGACCCCGCGTCGGAGCAGCAGGCCTCCAGTCACCGCGTAGAGCCAGCCGCGCGAGCGCAGCCGCGACAGGCCGTAGATCGCGAGGCCGGTACCAGCCGCAATCGAGGCCCATCGTTCGAACTCGCTCAGGTTGCGATCCGATCGAACGAGCGTTTCGCGCGAGTCTTCTGGAGAGACCATGTCCATTGTCACCATCGCGATTACGATCTCCCTTTGGCGGTCGTCGCCGTCCAGGAGGGGGGATCGCTCGCCGGGAACGATTCGGCGACGACATCATCGACCAGGTTGTTCGCGCGCCAGCCGCGCGAGTGCATCGTTCGTTCAACCCACTCTCGCGCGATGTTATAGTCGTGCCGTCCCATCGCTGCGCGGACCGCAATGGTTCCGCCCAGCATGGCGAGTAGTCCGCCGGTGAAGCCGCCGCGACGCGCGCCGATCATCGTGAGGGCGCTCCCCCAGGCAGCGGTCAACCACCGCTCCTGGTCGAACGTGTTCATCGTGAGGCTTTGGCGATCCCACACGCTCGGCTGACTGCGGGCAATAGTCAAATTCTTTGGAGTCTCAGACACAGGAATCCTCCTGTCCCTGCGAGGCTGCACAAGCCGTGCCCGGCTCAGACGCCGGGAATCTCGCTCGGATCCGGTTTGATAAGTAGGAACAACGGCGGCACGTCGATGTCACAAGGCTCAGCCGTTACGGTCTACCTGTTGTGATTCGAAACGCCTCGGGTCAAATTGACGGAAGGCCCGTAGTCGCGCAGGTATTGCCTCACCATCAGCTTCCGTGCGGTGTTCGCGGAACTCATATACCGCACGGTTCCAAAGATTTCGCGCTCGGGCCATGGCCGATCGTAACGACCGAGCACCCACCCGAAGCCCGCCCAGGCATTCGGATCCCGTCCGTCGAGCGAATAACGATTCATCAGGTGCGCCATGATCTCGAGGGCATCCTCAGGTTTGCGCGACCATTCCAAGATTTTCTTGCCCCAAAGCATCCGCATATAGCCGTGGAACCAGCCGTCCCGGAGCAGCTGACGCTGAATCGCATTCCAGAGTGGGTCGTGAGTCTCGGCCTGATCAAATGCTTCGATCGAGTAGCGGTACGGTCGCCGGTCGCGACGATGACGATCGAGCGTGCGCTGCGCCCATGATGGAAGCGATGCGTAGCGATCGAAGCCGTGGACGAACTCGCAGGTATTGAATGCGAGCTCGCGCCAGGTGATCAGCTCGTCGAAAAATGCCTCTGCGGAAGGGGACGTGTTCCACCAGCCTTCACGGGCTCCGCGTGCCGTTGGCGGAATCTTGCGCGTCGTCCAACGCTCCTGCCTGGCGACAGCGGCAAACACCTCGTGCACCGAGAGGTGACCGAAATGGATCCAGGGCGACAAGCGGCTCGTCGCATCCCGCTCCGGCTGGTTGTGATCGTCCGCGTATCGCGGGAGCCCGGTCGAAAGAAACAGTTTGAGGCGTGCGCGCGCCGCGGTCGCGCCGCCGCGCAGTTCCACCGGCCGAATCTCATGGTCGATGGGAAGCGACGCAAGCGTGGCACCGCTCAAGACTCGACTACCGGCAGCCGGCCATCGGCGATTCACGGATGGCGCCACGGTCGCACGCCGCACGCGCGGCAAGGCCGAGAGCGGCGTTACCTGAGGGAACTCCGCCAGATGGTCCCGCAAGGTTCGCTGGAGGAAGGCGCGCATGCCGCGCGCGTTGGCGAATGCACGGCCGGCCGCGGCAATCGGAAGGATGCCGTTCGAATCGACCGCTTCCATGCCGGCCGGCACGTGACGAGCGGCTGCGGTCAGCATCCGAGGCAGAAAGAATGCGGGGTACCAGTCAGTAACGACCAGGGTCGCGTCCGCAGCGAGCGCAGCGAGCATTCCCTTGCCAGCCCCGCGCGCCGGTTCGACGTAGGCCAGGGTACTCGACCGGCGAGCCCGCGAGCGCAGTGCGATGCTCCGCCATGCCGTCGAGGACGAACCGATGCAGTCGATCGCTGGCGTAGGGATAATCACACCGGACGGCTTCGAGGATGACGAGCGGCTTGCTGAATTCGCGGCACGCCTCGACGGCCCGCTGGAGGGCGAAGTTGTATTCGAGACGGCGCGCCGACGTCATCCAGTAGAGCACGTAGCGGCCGTTCGGGCGCGCAGCGTTGGGATTGAGATGACGAATGCGGGCGTCGGGGACGCGCGCTCCCGCGGGGGCGACTCGGGAATTCACTCGGACCATGGTCCTGCCAGCAAAGTGCCAGTGACCCCGCATCCAGCTCGACCGCCGCGGTGCCGTAGATTTGCGCCACTTCTTGAGATGGCGGTGTGAATCGTGGCTCAACAGCGGAAACCAATCCGAAAGATCTGGGCGGAGACGGTAAGCGTCTGAGCACCCCCTCGCAGGTTTCGTCGGTTCCGCAGGTCGTGGCTTGACTTGCCGGGAGTTTAATGTAACGCTCTATCCGGATATACGGATGGATCGCAGATGAGCGCGCCGGCGATTTTCGAGGATCTCACGGCGCTCGCCGACGAGACCCGCAGCCGTATGCTGCTGGTCCTCGAGGCACACGAATTGACGGTGTCGGAGTTGTGCAGCGTGCTGCAGTTACCCCAATCGACCGTCAGCCGTCATTTGAAGACGCTGTCGGATGCGAAATGGGTCACTTCGCGTCGCGATGGCACCAGCCGGTACTACACTCTGACCATCGACGGGCGAAACGGCTCGGTCCGCCGTTTGTGGGCGCTGCTGCGCGATCAAGTGGCCACCTCGTCACGGGCGGACCAGGACGGCCGTCGTCTCAAGGGCGTGCTGGCGCGGCGACAAACCAAGTCGGCAGAATTTTTTGCGTCGGCCGCAGGCCAATGGGACCGTCTTCGGGAGGAAATGTTCGGCCGCGCCTCGGCACTGCAGGTCCTGCCGGCGCTCCTCGAACCGACTCTGACGATTGGCGATCTGGGCTGCGGCACCGGACCAACCAGCGCGGCGCTGGCGCCATTCGTCGGGCGCGCAATCGCCGTCGACCGCAGCGGAGAGATGCTGCAGGCGGCGCGAAGGCGGCTTCGCGAGTTTCCCAACGTCGACGTCAGACGCGGTGAGTTGGAAGCGCTGCCGATCGAGGATGGTGAGCTCGATGCGGCGGTGATGATGCTGGTGCTGCATCACGTCCCGGATCCATCGGCGGCGCTCGGCGAGGCGGCGCGAGCGGTGAAGCCGGGAGGACGGTTCGTCGTGTGCGACATGCTGCCGCACGAGCGCGAAGAGTATAAGCAGCAGATGGGACACGTCTGGCTCGGCTTTGGCGACGATCAGATCCGGCGGCTGCTCGGCGCTGCCGGTTTCACCGATCCTCGCGTTGTCTCGCTGCCGACGGATCCCGATGCCAAGGGGCCGGCGCTGTTCGTCGCGTCGGCGACGAGAACCTGATTGGTGATGAATGAAAGACAGAAGGCGAACAGAAGACAGCGGTACTTCCTTCTTCCGTCTTCCGCCTTCTGTCTTTCACTTTTCGTAGTTGAGGAGAGACGATGAGTACTGCCGTTCGTGAATTGCATCCCTTCGACGCCGCGACCAAAGCTGGTCGCGTTCCGTACAAAGTGAAAGATCTTGCGCTCGCCGAGCTCGGTCGGAAGGAGATTCGGCTCGCGGAACACGAGATGCCCGGACTGATGGCGCTGCGTGCCCGCTACAAGGGCAAGAGCCCGCTTGCCGGCGCGCGCATCATGGGCAGCCTGCACATGACGGTGCAGACTGCGGTTCTGATTGAAACGCTTACCGAGCTCGGCGCCGACGTGCGCTGGGTCTCGTGCAACATCTTCTCGACGCAGGATCATGCCGCCTCCGCGGTCGTGGTCGGCCGTCCTGAAACCGGTGGGACCGTGGAGAACCCCAAGGGGACTCCGGTGTTTGCCTGGAAGGGGGAGACGCTCGAGGAGTACTGGTGGTGCACGAGCGAAGCGCTTATGTGGCCGGATGGCACCGGCCCCACGCTGCTGGTAGACGATGGGGGAGACGCAACGTTGCTGGTGCACAAGGGGGTCGAGTTCGAGAAGGCGGGGAAGGTGCCGTCGTTCAAGGCGGACAGCGAACCGGAGGAATGGGGCGTCATCCTCGACCTCCTGCGCAAGGAGCTAAAGGAGAATCCCGGTCGCTGGACCAAGGTCGCGGCTGCCCTCCGTGGAGTCAGCGAGGAGACGACCACCGGAGTTCACCGTCTCTATCAGATGATGGAAGCGGGGACGCTGCTGTTCCCGGCCATCAACGTCAACGACTCGGTGACGAAGAGCAAGTTCGACAACATCTACGGATGCCGTCACTCGCTCATCGACGGCCTGAATCGTGCGACCGACGTGATGATCGGCGGCAAGGTCGCCCTGGTTGCCGGCTACGGCGAGGTGGGCAAGGGCTGCGCGCAGGCGCTTCGCGGGCAGGGCTGCCGGGTCATCATCGCGGAGATCGATCCGATCTGCGCGCTGCAGGCGGCGATGGAGGGTTACGAGGTGAAGACGGTCGACGAGGTGGTCGAGACCGCGGACATCTTCGTGACCGCGACCGGGAATCTCAACATCATCACGGTCGACCACATGGCGCGCATGAAGCACAACGCGATCGTCGGCAACATCGGCCACTTCGACAACGAGATCGACATGGCCGGCTTGAAGAAGCGCAGCATCGAACGGATCAATATCAAGCCGCAGTACGACGAGTTCCGGTTCCCTGACGGTCACAGCGTGCTGATTCTCGCCGAGGGACGCCTGCTGAACCTCGGATGTGCTACCGGGCACCCGAGCTTCGTGATGTCGGCCTCGTTCACCAACCAGGTGATTGCGCAGCTCGAACTGCACCAGCACAACGCGAAGTACAAGAAGAAGGTCTACATCCTGCCGAAGCACCTCGACGAGGAGGTTGCGCGGCTGCACCTGGATCACCTCGGCGTCAAGCTGACCAAGCTCACGCCGGATCAGGCGGAGTACATCGGAGTAAAGTTGGATGGGCCGTACAAGCCGGAGCACTATCGGTATTAAGGGCTTCAGGCTTCGGGCTTCAGGCTCCAGGCTTACCGCGGCTCACGGATCAAGAGGGCTTTTTGGCCCGACGCTTGAAGCACCGAAGCCTGAAGCCTGAAGCCTGAAGCCTGAAGCCTGAAGCCACCCTCATCCGATCTTCAACGCTTCCTTGAGCCAGGCGATCCGATCGAGCCGCGCCTGATATGTGAGCTCGTGTTCGAAGTCGTAGGTCTTCACCGTCTTGGGACCCTTGATGGCATCGGCCATGGCCGTCGCTGCTTCGTTCTTCACGAACTGATCCTTCGTACCAAACTGCAGAAGCATCGGCCGCGGGGAGATCTTCGGCAGGTACTTGATTGGATCGAGCGGCGCGAGCTTCGCGATGAAGGCATCCTTGGCGGCTGCCTCGCGTTTCGGGGCGAAGAGGAACCAGTCGCTGAACGCGCTGGTGCCGGCCATGTAGACGAACGCCGTCACCCGAGGGTCGGCAGCAGTCGCAAGCGCGCCGTACATCGCGCCAAAGTCGTGGCCGACGAGCGCCACCCGGCTCTTGTCGATGCCGGGCTGTGCCAGCAGCACGTCGAGCGCGCGGCGCAGCTCCTCCGCCTGCAGCACCGAGAAGTCGTAGTCCCTTTCACTCTCGCGGGTGGGGAACCAGCGTTCAGCCGTCCACGGCGTGTCGATGAGGAGGGACGTCACGCCACTCGCCGCCAGCTCCACCGCTTCGGCAAGAAACTCCGTCCGGTTGGAGGTCGGTCGCGGCGGCTCGTACCAGTGCACGAACAGCACGGCAGGTTGGGCCGGGCGGCCTTGCTCGCCGGAGGACGACCGGGTCACCAGCGTTGCTGGATTTCGGGTGCCATCGAGCTTGGCGTAGGTCAGTTGCCTGATGCTTGCGCCAGCTCCTTCCGCGAACTGAACGTCGATTGGCTTCTTCTTGGCGTCGTAGTCGAACGCGGGGGTTGAGAGCGGCGCTTGTGCGGCCAGTGTGGCCAGCAGCGCCACGGCGAAGAGACGAATCGGCATGCCGGCTAGCCTAGCAGTGGCCGAGCGGTTCTGGCGACGAGGTTGGGACGAATGCCATTGACCGCTATGTAGAATTTAATATATATAGCTTTCCAGAATGGGCCGCTACAACATCACCTATCCCACCACTCTCGTCCTCCACGCCATTGCCGACGGCGTTCGCTACGGGTTCGACATCGCCGACCGGACCGGCCTCCAGACCGGCACCGTCTATCCCGCGCTGCGGCGGCTCGAAACGCTCGGGTTCGTCCGATCGAACTGGGAGAACGAGAAGATTGCACGCCGCGAGCAGCGCCCCGCGCGCCGCTACTACGAAATCACCGTGCCGGGCACCGCGGCCCTCGACGCGGCGATGAAGCGGTTCGAGAATCTCGGCCGGCTCACACCGCGCGCCCGTCATGCTTAGCCTGCTTCGCCGCTTCATCGCCTGCGTCGCTCGGCTCACCCCCGCCGGGACCCGCCGCGAGTTCCGGGCCGAGTGGAACGCGGAGCTGGAAACGGCGTGGCCGCAGGCCGGCAATCGGTCATGGCGCGATCGCGCCAGGCTGGCCGCGCGAGCCCTCGGCTCGATTCCAGATGCCGTGTGCTTGATCCGGCAGCAATGGAGTCTCGAGATGCTGATTCAGGATGTCCGGTATGCACTGCGCCTGATGCGCCACCGCGTCGGCTACACGGTGATCGTGATCGTCACGCTCGCGCTGGGGATCGGCGCGAACACCGCCATGTTCAGCGCGATCCATACGGTGCTGCTCCGGCCGCTTCCGTTCGGCGACCCCTCCCGTCTGGTAATGATCTGGGAAAACGACCGGCTGAATCACAAGCCGCGCTACGACGTCGCGCCGGCAAACTTCGACGACTGGCGCACCCAGACCCACACCTTCGACCAGGTTGCCGCGTATGCCGGCCAATCGGGGAGCATCACCGGGCCTGGCGAGCCGTTTCACGCCAGCCTCACCGTCGTGACGGCAAACTTCTTCGACACGCTGGGCGTCCGGCCGGCGCTGGGACGGCCGATGACCGCAGCCGATGGCGTCTCGCCAAACAATCGTGTGTTCGTGCTGAGCCACGCCGCCTGGCTCACGCATTTCGGCGGCGACCCTAACGTAATCGACCGCATCGTGCAGGCCGGTGGCAAGCCGCACCGGATCATCGCGGTGATGCCGGCTGGATTTGCGTTTCCGGATCGCGCCACCGAGATTTGGGCTCCGCTCACGCTCAGGCCGGAGCTCCTCGCCACGCGGGCGCAGCATTTCTTCAGCGTCATCGGACGGGTCAAGCCGTCGGCAACCCTCGAACAGGCGCGGCAGGATCTCGAGACCGTTGCGATTGCGGCGCAGAAGAAATTTCCAAGCACCAACGACCAGCGGGGCACGACCATGGTGCCGCTGCAAGAGGCGCTGGTGGGCGACGTGCGCACGCCCCTCTATTTTCTCGGCGCGGCCGTCGCACTGCTGCTGCTCATCGCGTGTGCCAACGTCGCCAATCTCATGCTGGTGCAGGGGTCGTCCCGGGTGCGTGAGATGGCGGTCCGGGCCGCGCTCGGCGCGGACCGGTTCCGGATCGCGCGACAGCTGATCGTCGAGGGAGCCTTGTTGGCGCTGGTGAGCGGCGCGGCAGGCGTCGCGCTTGCGGCCTGGGGCACGCGCGCGCTCGCGCGGGTGGCCGCCGACTACGTGCCGCGGATCAGCGAAGTGCGGATCGATCCGACGGTGCTCACTTTCGCGGTGCTCCTGTCGCTCGTCACCGGAGTCTTCTTCGCATGTGCGCCAGCGCTGCGAGCCTCGCGGAGCGAGGTGCAGCGCGATCTCCGTGAAGGCGGCCGGGGCGCAATCGGCAGCGGCCGCTGGCTGCGTAACTCGCTGGTAGTGATCGAGTTTGCCGCGGCCGTCGTGCTGGTCATCGGCGCGGCGCTGCTGCTCAAGAGCTTCTGGCGGGTCATCCAGGTTCAGCCCGGGTTCGCGACCGCGGAGGTGCTGACCGTCGAAACCGAGCTCCCGCAAGGACGCTACGACGAGGATCCTCCGATCCGGCAGTTCTATGCGAGCCTGACCGCGCGCCTCTCCGCCATCCCCGGCGTCCACGCGTCGGCGGTCGTCAACAACCTGCCGTTATCGGGCCAGGGATGGACGGCGTGGCTGACCATTGAAAACCGGCCCCGGCCGGTTGGAGAGCCGCCGGAAGTGGGCTACCGCGTCGCGAGTCCTGGCTATCTGTCTGCCATGCGGATTCCGCTGATGCAAGGACGCTGGATATCGGACGCTGATACGCCGGAGTCGCTGAAGGTGCTGGCGGTGAACGAGGCGCTCGCCGCACGGTTCTTTCCAGCCGGCGATGCCGTCGGCTCCCGCGTCCGGCTGGGTCCGAACCCGAAAGCGCCGTGGCGCACGATTGTCGGGGTGATCGGCAACGTCCACCATGAGGGACCCGAGATCGAGCCCGCGCCCGAGGCCTTCGAGCCATTCGCGCAGGACTCCTTTGGCGATGTGACGCTGGTCGTGCGCGCCGAAGGCGACCGTGCCGCTATTGCGACAACGGTGCGAAGCGTCGCCCGCACGATCGACCCTGACGTCGTCCTATGGCGCATGCAGTGGATGGACAACCTCCTGGACGATCATCTTGCGCCGCGGCGTCTCTCGCTGCTGCTGATCGAGGGGTTCGCGGTCGTGGCGCTGGGCCTGGCGCTGCTCGGCATCTACGGTGTCATGAGTTACGCGGTGAGCCAGCGGGTGCCCGAGATCGGCGTGCGGATGGCGCTTGGCGCGGCTCCATCGGAGATTCACCGGATGGTCATTCGCGACGGTCTCGCCCTGGCGATTCCAGGTCTGCTCGCCGGTGCGGCGCTTGCGCTGGGCGTGACGCGGCTCGCGCGCAACCTGCTGTTCGACGTCTCGCCCGCCGATCCGTTCGCGTTTGCGACGGTCGCGCTCGGCCTGCTCGGCGTCTCGCTCATCGCATGCTACGTTCCTGCGCGGCGGGCGGCACGAGTGGATCCGCTGAGCGCGATCCGGACGGAGTGAGGCGATAATCGCCATGTGAGACGTGCGGCGATTCTCGCGTGGATGCTGCTGGCCGCGTGCGCGCGCACGCCACCGCAGGCCTCCTCGGCGCCGCCCAATGTTCTCCTCATCACCATCGATACGTTGCGCGCCGACCGCGTCGGCCGCGGTCTCACACCGTCAGTCGATGCGGTCGCCGGGCGGGGCACACGCTTCACCAATGCGCGCGCGACGGTCCCGCTGACGCTGCCGTCGCACACCTCGATCATGACGGGTGAGCTGCCGCCGGAGAATGGTGTGCGCATGAACGGAACCGGCGGTCTCGCGGCGGGGCATCCCACGATTGCCCGAGTGCTGAAGGACGGTGGCTACCGGACCGGTGCGTTCGTGGGAGCGTATGTGCTGGACAGGCGCTTCGGCCTGGCCGATGGGTTCGACGTCTACGACGATCGCGTCGATCGCGATCCTTCGGGTGCGGCGGTGCTGGAAGCCCAGCGCCGGGGGGATGCGGTCGTGAACGCTGCGCTCGGATGGCTTCCGTCCTCCGACCCGCGGCCGTTCTTCGCGTGGATTCATCTCTACGATCCGCACGCGCCTTACGATCCGCCGGCGGAATATCTCGCCCGAGCCAAGAACGTTCCCTACGACGGCGAGGTCGCGTTTGCCGATGCGCAGGTCGGCCGCGTGCTGGAGTGGTTGACCGCGTCGGGTCAGGCCGGTCGCACCGTAATTGCGATCGCCGGCGATCATGGCGAGGGACTGGGCGATCACGGCGAGATGACTCATGGCATGCTCGCCTACGATTCGACGCTTCGAGTGCCGCTCGTCGTTGCGCGTCCCGGCATGCCCGCGGCAACCGTTGACGAGTCCGTCTCCCTGGTCGATCTTGCCGGCACGCTCGTGGAGCTCGCACAGCGTCCGCTGCCCGCCAGCATGCACGCCCGGTCGCTGCTGCGCGCGCCGAATGGCCCGCGAGAAGTCTACGCAGAAACAGAGTATCCGCGACAGGCCGGTTGGCATTCGTTGCGGGTGCTGGTTGCCGACCGATGGAAGCTGATCGCCTCATCCGAACCGGAGCTCTACGATCTGCAGGACGACCCGCGCGAGACCCGCAACGTTGCCTCCGGAAGAGCCGCAAGTGTGGCGGGGATGCGGGCGCGGCTTCAGGAAATGGAATCAAAGGCTGCGGCGGCTTCGTCACCGGCCGCTCCGGTGCCGCCGGAGGTCGCGGAGCGCCTGCGCGCGCTCGGGTACGTCTCAGGAAGTGCGGCAACCGGCATGGCAGACGATCGCGCGCCGAACCCGGCTCGTCATATCGCCGCATGGAACGCCTACGAACGCGAGCTGTTGCGCCTCACGTCCGGCGATGCGCGCCGGGCGCTGCCAGCACTCACCGGCCTTGCGCGAGCGTTTCCGGACTCACCACTGTTCCAGTCTACGTATGCGCGAGCCTTGAAGGACACCGGGCGCGTGAGCGAGGCGCTCGACGTCTACAAACGGCTCGTCGCCCGATGGCCGCGCGATGCCGGGCTCTATCACGATCTCGCGGTCGCCGCGGCAGCCGCTGGGCTTCCGAAAGAGGCTGGACGCGCCGAGCAGGCCGCGCTCGCGCTGGAGCCGTCGAACGCCGCGGCGGCCAATGGACTGGGCTTGTTGCACGCCGAGAGCGGTCGCACGACCGAGGCCACGGCGGCGTTCGAGCAGGCGGTGAAGCTCGATCCCTCCAACGCCACGTTCTGGACGAATCTGGGCAACGCGCGGCGGTCCGAGGGAAACGCCGCCGCTGCGGAGCAGGCCTATCGCAAGGCGCTCGATCTCGACCCGCGCTACGCCGACGCGGCAAACGGCATGGGCGTGCTGCTGGTCCAGGCCCATCGAGCCGGTGAGGCGATCCCGTTCTTCGAGCGCGCGCTTGCCGGCTCACCACGCTTTGCCGAGGCGCGCCTGAATCTTGGTATTGCGTATCAGGAGACCGGGAATTCGGAGAAGGCGGCCGAACAGTACCGGCAGGTGCTCGAGCTCGCCCCACCCGGCTCGCGCGAGTACCAGGCGGCCTCCGCGCTGCTGAAATGACCGATCGCCTCTACTTGGCGATTGGGAGTCGGACGATGAATGGTTCGAGGAGCGTGGCCGACACCTCGGTGCCGTGTTCCAGGCGTACATCGGTCGGCCGCACGACCGAGAAGCCATGCCGTCGGGTCTTGGCCATCTCGCCGGCGAAGCGAACCGGCGCGGTGCGAATGCCGACGCGACTGCGTGTTTCGGGATGTTCGATCAAGTCGAACTTCAGTTCCAGCCGCCCGGGTCCATCGTCGCGGCTCGCGGGACTGACATGTTTCACGCTTCCGAACACGGCAGTGCCCGAAGGCACCAGCTCGGTTCCCTCGCTCGTCAATGGCGCGGACAATCGTCCAACGATCGGATCGTCGGGGCGGCTGACGTCAGACGAGGCGTCGGTTCCAAGCTGAATCGATAGCAACGTCCCGGCGGGAACCTTGAAGTCGCGGTACTCTGGCTTGGCCGACCGCTTCGTGGTCCCGGTCGCCTTGGCGCGGCCGTTGCCCGCGCGAGCCTGCATCGCGTAGCCGGGACCATCGTTCACGACTACCAGCAAGGCTATCGCCGGTACGACAAGGAGTCGGGATCTGATCTGGCGCATCGTGTCGGACGATCCGAGCTGCAAGGCATGTGCCTCGGGCGACGTGCCACTCCCGGTCGTTTCTTCGCCGGACTCGATCTCGAAATCGTCTGCCGATCTCAATTTCGAAAAAAAAGGGCTGGCTCACCGAAGTGAGCCAGCCCTCTTGCCTTCTGTCTTCTAGCTTCTAGAACATGAACCGGAACCCGATCTGGCCGACGCGCTGCTCGGGGTTCTGGAAGTCTCCCGAGTATTCGGTCGGACGCAGGAAGTCCGGGTTCGGATCGGAGGTCGAACCGAGGAAGCGCCGGGTCGTGAAGGTGCTCGGGTTCTTCGCGTTGAACAGGTTGAACACCTCGGCGATCGCTTCGATGCGCGACTGGCCGAACAGGCGGAAGGCCTTCGACACGCGCAGGTTGAACGTCGACTGCGAGGCACCGCGGCCGCAGTTGATCGTCTTGCACGCGCCCAGGTCCTTCAGCTTGACGGTGCCATCGTCATTCAGCCCGTCGAATCCGAACGCCTGGTCGGGGATGTCGTTGTTCGCCGAGTTGCCGTTCAGGTCGATGCCCTGGATGGTCGCCACCGGCAGCGCCGAACGATAGCGGAAGGCCGGCGCGACGGTGATGTCCCAGGGCGCCTGCCAGACCGCAGAGAGCGACACCCGGTGACGCGCGTCGGTGCGGCCCGACGGACCTTCCTGCACGTCGGCGAAGGGATCCAGGTGGTTCTGGATGTTCTGCATGTTCAGTTCGTCCGACCCGTTGCCAGTCGTCGATTTCGCGGACGACAGCGAGTACCAAGCCGAGAACGACAGCCCGCTCGTCATCCGGCGGCGCAGGCCGAGGTTGATGCCGTCGTATTTGCTCCGGCCGTTCGTGATGTCGATGGTGAAGTTGGCCGGGCTGAGTACCAGCGAGATCCGCGAACTGCCGCCCGGTCGTCCCCGGGTTGACCTGGTTCAACTGGATACGCCAGCCGAGGTCGTGGCCAACCGAGTGCACGTAATCGACATCGAACACCGTCGCCGCTTCGAGCTGATGCGACCAGCCCACCGACGTCTGGTCGGCGTAGGGTTGCGTGATGCGCGGCGACGCGATGTGCGAGTTGAGCGGCAGCGCGCCGCCCGCCTCGTTCTGGCCCGCAATAATGTTGCCGGGTCGTCGCCGACGTGGAACGGCTGTCCGTCAGGCTTCATGATGCCGTCCACGTTATGGACGTTGAAGACCTGACCGGCGCCGATGCCCGTCGCATTCACCGCCGCAAACAGGATGTTCGCGTTGGTGTAGCCGACGTCGTAGTAGCGGCCCCAGCCCGCGCGCAGCACGTCGCGTCCGTCACCCCGCAGGTCGTAGACCGCGCCGGCGCGTGGCTGAAAGTTGTTCTTGTCTTCCTCAGACGACTTGCCGAAATCATCGAAGGCCGGCTGGCCGGCGAACCGGCCGGCGCGGCGCTGCGTCCTGCAGGATCACGAAGTTCGGGTTCTTGGTCTGGTCGATCGCATAACCGGTCAGCAGGTCGTAGCGGAAGCCGAGGTTCAGCGTCAGCTTGCTGGTCACCTTCCAGTCGTCCTGGATGTAGGTCGAGTACTGCTTGGTCGGGATGTTCGCGTCCGCCGCGCCGCCGTTGAGCGTGACGTCGGTGACCGGACCGTTGAGGTCGTTGGTCAGCATGCGTGTACGCGTAGTCGCCCGTGCCGGTATTGAAGGTGATGAACAGGCGCGGCTCGTTGATGAAGTTCACGCCCGTCTTGAACGCCGTGGCTGAGGCCGCCCATGCCCGGACATGCTCCACGAGAAGTCGTCGCGGAACTGCCACTTCTTCTGCTGCGTCTGCTGCGGGGTGTTGACGTTCTGCCCGATGGTCACCTGGTTGGGGAAGCTGATGTTCGGGTCCAGGCTGTTCGCGCTGATCGCGTTGGCGAAGTCCGCGTACTGGAAGATGAACTCGTTCAGCTTCGCGCCGCCCAGCACGTAGTTGTGGTTGGCATTGATCGAATTGAACGTGTTGCTGCTCACTCCCCAGTTGCTCGGCGGCGCGAGCGGCCCGGCACCATACGGCTGATTGTTGGTGTTGCGGCCGTAGCGAACCGACAGATACTGCGCCGCATTGAGGTTGGCCGTGCCTTTGACGGTCAGCAGGTTCTCGCGATAGGGCGTCGTAAACACGCCGTCCTGATCCGGGAAGAGTCCCTGCGTGTCGACCGCCTGGAACGTGTCCTGCTGCGTGCGCTCGATACGCGCCGAAGAAGTGCGCCTTGTTCTTCACGATCGGGCCGCCGAACGCAGCCGCCGTACTGCCGCGGCTGGTAGTCCTGCTTCGGAACGTCGGACAGCTTCTCGGTCTCGGTCCGCGCGTTCAGCGCGTCGTTGCGGAACAGCGTGAACCAGCTCCCGTGCACGTCGTTGGTGCCGCTCTTGGTGACGATGTTCATCACGCCGCCGTTGCTGCGGCCGTACTCGGCCTTGTAGCGCTGGGTGACGAAGTTGAACTCCTGAATCGCCTCGAGCGGGAAGAGCTGCAGCAATCCGCCGACGGTGTCGTCGTTGTTGTCGCCGCCGTCAATCTGATAGTTGACGTTGCGCCCGTTGCCACCGGCAAGCTGCGGCGAGTACTGCGTGCTCTTCGTCGGGTCGCTGTGGTAGCCGAGGCCGACGCCCGGGATGGTGATCGCCGCGTTCGCGAACTGCCGGCCGTTGAGCGGCAGGTTCTCGAGGCGCTGCACGTCCACGACGCCACCCACCGAGGAGCTGCTCGTCTGAATGAGCGGCGACTCCGCGGTGACGCTGACGTTCTCGGATAGTCCTGCGACCGTAAGGTCGACGTTCACGTCGATCGTCTGGGCCACGTTGACGACCAGCCCCTTGCGGTCGTATGGCGAAAAGCCCGAGAGATCGGCGTGCAGATCGTAGGTTCCAACCGGCAGCGCGTTGAGGCGGTATACGCCTTCCGCGTCCGTAACCTCCGACCGCGTGAGTCCGGTCTCAGTGTTCTTGGCGGTGACTGTGACTCCCGGAATCGCAGCCTTTTGGGCGTCAGTGATGCGCCCCTGAATGTTGCCCGATGTCTGCTGCGCGTGCGCGGGCGTACCCGCGAGCGTGAACGCGCAGAGCGCGATCATCGCAGCGATGATCTTCTTCATGCCTTTCTGGCCTCCGTGTGAATTGAAAGAGAGCCCTCTCCGAGCGGCTGTGACGAATGACAGTAGCAAGCCCCGCTCCAGCACGGCCGTGACCAGCGGCGTTCGGAAACTGATGAAACTGCGGTAGTTAGGGACCGATGGTCGGGAGTCGATGGTGAGCGGCCTTCGACCGGATCCAATGGATTGGTTTCCAGGAGGGGCCGGATACGGAAATGCCGTGTCGAACCGCCATGTGCCAGACGTGAACGGTTCTTCCGTAAGTGGGACGAACCTAGCTCTTCGAGGGACGAACTGCGGTAAGCAGGCGCTCCACCTCCGGGCGCTGAGGGGCCGATTCGGGCAACCGGCGCAGGAGTTCCGTTGCTTCCCGGGCCGCTTCGTCGCGGCGGCCCAACCGCGCGAATGCCACCGCAAGTGAGAAGCGCGCCTGGTGGAGATCGGGATCGACGGCCAGCGCTCGCTGAAGGAACGTCAGTCCATCGGCAGGTCGGCCACCGTCCGACAGCGCGATTCCCAGATTCGCGAGGACGACCGGATTGTCGGGTTCGATCTGTTCGGCGCCGCGAAGCACCCGCTCTGCTTCTGGACGCTGGCCTGCCGCGATCGCACAGCCAGCGAGTCCGAGGTGAGCATCGACACTTGGCAGATGTTCGGCGATCGCCGCCCGGAATTCCGACGCCGCGGCGGAGCATTTTCCCTGCGCAACCAGCACGTATCCGAGACGCACGTGGGCCTGAGGATTGTCCGGATCCTCCTTCAAGATTTCGCGCAACGCCCGTTCGAGTGCCGGGCCCTGCAGTTCTCCTGAAGTGACCTGCCCCAGATGTGCGGCCAGCTCGCGGTGGTCCTTCGGATCGACGCGGTTGGATCCCGAACTCGACCCGGCGGCGTAGCCGAGGGCCTGAAGCCGCGCGAGGGCCTCGCGGTCCAGCGCGGCGGCGTTCGAAGCAAGCGTTGCACTGGAGATGGCGTCCGTTCGCCGGGCCAGTTCCGAGGCGCGCGTCGCTTCCGTCGCGACCAGGTTCTGCGTTTCGCCAGGATCCTTCTGCAGATCGTAGAGCTCCGGCTTTGGCGCCGCGATGTACTTCCAGTGGCCGTCGCGCAGCGTCCTGAACGGGCTCCAGCCGAAATCCAGGAGGGGTGCGAAGGATTCAGCGTATAGCATGCGCGCCGGCAGCGATCCGCCGGTCAGCGCCGGCGAGAGATCGATGCCGTCCGCGTCGAACCGGCCGACACCGGCGCGGGCGGCAACTGTTGGCGCGACGTCGATCAGCGCGACCGGGTCGTTCACGGTCTTCGCGCCCGATACGCCAGGGCCAGTCACGATCATCGGAACCCGTAACGTCGTGTCATACGCGAACACGCTGTGGCTGATCTCGCCATGTTCGCCGAACGCCTCACCGTGATCCGCGGCAGCCACGATCAATGTGTCGTTGCGCGCGTCGCCGAGAGCGTCGATCAGGCGACCGGCCTGTCGATCTGCTTCGGCGATCTCTTCGTCGTAGCGCACGGCGACCGGGCGCTGCGCTTCGACGGGATTCGCCGGGTTGCCATAGGGCGCGTGTGGTTCGAACAGGTGTACCCACAGGAAGAATCGGTTTTGGTGGTGATGGCCAAGCCACTCGATCGCCTCGTCGACGACGATGCGCCCTGGCCGCTCGTTTGCCGGCCGGCCGTCGTCCCCGCGTGGCATGCGATCGCTGTAGGTCTGAAAGCCTTTGTTCAGTCCGAATCGGCGATCGAGGGGAAACGCGGCAACGAATGCTGCCGTTGCAAACCCTTGCTTCGCCAACGCCTCGGCGAGTGTCGGCGTCGCCGGATCGACCCGCATGCCGTTGTGCCGGGCGCCGTGTCCGGGAGGATAGCGCCCGGTCATCAGGCTGGCGTGCGACGTGAGCGTAATCGGCGCAGCCGCGTAGGCCGCCTCGAAACGCACGCCGCCACGCGCAAGCGAGTCGAGCGTAGACGTCCGGCGCAGCGGCGTAGCCATATGCGCCGACGCGATCCGCCCGCAGCGTATCGATGGTGATGAGCAGGACGTTACGGGCGACGGCTACTGTCGCGGATCCGCGCGGGGCCGTCTTGTCGCCGGAGCACGCGGCGATGATGACAAGCGTGAGCGATACCGTAAGGAGACGCGCCACCAGTAGGCACGACCGTTAGGCCGGGCGTGTTCGGATTATCACACTCGCATGAACCACGTCAGCTTGAGGCCTTTGCCGGCTGCGGCGAGTGAGCCGCTTTACTCGCAGCCTTCCGCTCGGCCAGCATCTGCCGGATCCTTGCGCGCCGTAACACGCCTCGCTTGCGGTTGATCTGGTGCCGGGACTTATCGCCGTTTCTCGCGGACATGGGACCTCGATTTGGTGATTCGCTGATTTTGATTGTGCTTTCAAATGCGCGGGCGGTAGCCCGCGCAAGTTGCTAACTAAATCATTAAATCACTAAATCACTAAATCACTGAATCCCCTGAATCACCAAATCACTGAATCCCCTGAATCACCAAATCCCATCAGTCAGTACGCAACGCAACCATTGGATCCACTCGCGTCGCACGACGGGCCGGGATGTAACTGGCGGCGAGTGCGATGACGGTGAAGAGCAGCGCCGCGCCGCCGAACGTCACCGGATCGATGGCGCGGATCCCGAACAACAGGCTGTGAAGCAGTTGCGATGCCGCCGCGCCGGCGGCGAGGCCGATCGCGACGCCTATCGCGGCCAGGTTCATGGCCTGGCGCAACACGAGCCTGACTACCGCTCTGCGATCCGCGCCGAGCGCCATGCGGATGCCGATTTCACGCGTACGACGGCTCACTGCGTACGACGTCACCCCGTAAATCCCGATCGCGGCCAGGAGCAGTCCGACGATGCCGAGCGTACCGGCAACGGAAGCCGCGATGCGCTGTGGGATGAGGCCAATGGCGGTGACCTCCGTGAGCGGCATTGCGGTGGTGACCGGAAGGTTCGAATTCATCTCGCGGACGAGCGCGCGAACCTGCGGAATCACCGTGCCTCCGGCGGTCTTCACCAGCAGGGACATGCGCGCGTTGTAGTGCTGCGCGAACGGTACGTAGACGTAAGGTGTCTCGTCGCCGCCGAGGCTGATCATGTGGGCATTGGCGGCGACGCCCACGATCGTCAACCGGTCGCCTGCCCCGCCGAACGGCGTGTCCACATCGAGGCTGCGCCCAATCGGATCCGCAGTACCAAAGAATTGCCGCGCAAGCGCCTCGTTCACGATCGCTACGCGCGGCGACGCCTGCGTGTCGCTCTCGCTGAAGTCGCGTC
Source organism: uncultured Acidobacteriota bacterium (assembly GCA_963755695.1). Lineage (GTDB taxonomy): Bacteria > Acidobacteriota > Vicinamibacteria > Vicinamibacterales > 2-12-FULL-66-21 > QHWT01. The sequence goes on from CAVWLB010000001.1 coordinate 1,186,747, forward strand.
CTCTCTGCAGGTGGACGTCCAACGACCGGAAGAATCCGGGCGTGACGATATTCCAGTCGGTCGGCGCCACGTCTTGCCGGGTGTCGTTACGCGGCGTGCCAGGCAACCGCAGCATGCCGTCGCTCATACGGTCGCCGTCGAGCGGAAGATCGGCGGCGAGCACGGCGGAGCGTGCGCCCGGCAGCGCCGTGGCTCTTTCGACGAGATTCCGCGCGAAGCGTTGCCCCGCCGCATCGTCGTAGCCCGCCAGCGAGAAATCGAGCGTCACCACGTCAACGTTCGTCTGGTCGAAGCCGGGCTGAATCGCGGCTGCATGTCCGAGCGCACGCAGGAACAGGCCGGCCGCGAGCACGAGCAGCAGAGACAGCGTGACCTGTCCCACGACGAACGCGTTTCGCAGCCTCAGACGCGACGGGCCGCCGTCGAGTCCTTCGGTCTTGAGTGAGGGTACGAGGTTTGGACGTGACGACTGAAGCGCGGGCGCGAGACCCGAGAGCACCGCGGCGACGAGCGATATACCGACGGCAAAGCTGACGACCCGCCAGTCGACGCCAATCTCGAGGCCCAGCGGGAACGGAATCTGCGGCAGGACGGACAGCAGCAACGACGTCAGCCACTGGGTGAGCAACAGCCCGGCAAGGCATCCCGCGGAGAAAAGCACGGTGGTTTCGGTCAGCAGCTGTCGGATCAGGCGTCCGCGTCCGGCGCCCATCGCAAGCCGGACGGCAATTTCACGCCGTCGTGCGGCGGCCCGGGCGAGCATCATGCCGGCCACGTTCACGCAGGCAATCGCCAGCACCAGCCCGACGATCACCATCAGGAGTCCGATGAAGGCGGCCACGAAACTGATCCGGCCGGGAACCATCGCCGAGGCCGCCACCCTCAAGCTGCGGTTGGCGTTCGCCACGGGATATTCGCGCGCCAGCGCGTCGCCAATCGATCGCAATTCAGCATCCGCCTGCTGCAGCGTCACGCCGTCCTTGAGGCGGCCACCCATCGCCAGCCACACGATCCGTCGATCGCTGAACATATCGGCGCCCCCTGCGCCCTGAGCGTTTTGCGCCGACAGCGGCAGCCACAAGTCGCTTCGCAGCAGTGTCGTTCCCTGGAAAGCCGGTGGCGCAATACCGATCACCGCGTACGGTTTGCCGGTGATGGTGATCGTCTTCCCGACGATCGACCGATCGCCGCCGAAGCTTCGCTGCCACAGTTCGTAGCTGATTACCGTCGCCGCGGCGCTCTCGGGTTTGTCGTCGGCATCGGTGAACAGCCGCCCGCGAACCGCGCGGGTGCCGAGCACGGTGAAGTAGTTGCCGCTCACCATCGTTCCGTAGACTCGTTCCGCACCACCCGCCGCGGAAAGGCTCATCGCAAGCGGCTCGAGCCGGATCGCATAAACGCCCGATAGCAGCGTCGTACGCTCGCGCACGTCGCGGTAGTTCGGATAGCCGGTCGTGTCGAAGCCGTGGCCGTTCTGCGTACGGCCGATGTCGACCAGCCGATCCGCTCTCGCAAGGCCCGGCAGTGGCCGGAACAAGAGCGCATTGGCGACCGAGAAAATCGTGGTGTTGGCTCCAATACCAATCGCGAGCGACAGCGCGGCGATGCAGGTAAAGGCTGGGCTGCGGCGCAGCAACCTCAATGCGTAGCGTGCATCTTGAATGGCAGTCTGGAACAAGGGATTCCCCCAGGGCTGATCGTTGTTTACTCCGCGCGCAGGGCGACCATCGGATCGACGCGTGCGGCGCGGCGCGCGGGCAGGTAGCTCGCGACAAGCGAGACGAGGCCAAAAAGGAGTGCGGCGCCGCCAAACGCCACAGGATCGAGCGCACTGATGCCGAACAGCAGGCTGCGGAGCACCTGCGCACCGGCAGCGCCCGCCACGAGCCCAATGACGACACCAATGGCCGTAAGCGCCAGGCCTTGCCGCAGCACGAGGCGCACGACGCTCTGGCGATCAGCGCCGAGCGCCATGCGCACGCCGATTTCGCGCGTCCGCCGGTTCACGGCGTACAAAGTGACGCCGTAGATCCCGACCGCTGCGAGCAACAGAACGACGACGCCAAGGCTGCCGGCAACGGCGGCGGCGACTCGCTGTGGAATCAATCCAATCGAGGTGACGTCGGACAGTTTCATCGCCACCGTCACCGGAAGGTTGGGATCGAGTTCGCGCACCAGCGTGCGCACCTGAGGGATCGTGCTGCCGTGCGCCGACTTCACGACCAGCGACAGCCGTGGCAGGTAGCGCTGACTGAGCGGCACATACACGTAGGGTTGGACGGTTGCGCCGAGCGAGATGAGCTGGGCATCGCTTGCGATTCCGACCACCGTCCACCGTCCTGGGCCCTCGTTATCATCACCTGTCAGCTGGCGGCCGATGACGTCGGTCGTGCCCCACACGCGCCGGGCCATCGCTTCATTAATAATGATGGCGCCCGGAGCCTCTGCGACGTCCTGGTCGCTGAAGTCGCGTCCACGAACAAGCCCGATGTTCAAGGTCCGGAAGAACTGCGGCGTGACCACGTTCCAGTCGGCGTCGAAACCGTCGCGGCCACCCGGCGCCTGCACGCCGGGCGCGCGCAGCGATCCGAGACCCATGCGGCCGCCGTCAAGCGGAAGATCGGCGGTGAAGGCAGCCGACCGCACTCCCGGCAGCGAGCGGACGCGATCGAGCAGCGTGCGCGAGAACGCGACCGCATCGGCCCTCGAGCGGCCGCTCAGCGAGACGTCCATCGAGACGACGTCGACGTTGGTCTGGTCGAATCCCGGCTGAATGCCTGCGGCACGACCCAGCGCGCGAATGAACAGGCCCGCCGCAATGATCAGGAGCAGCGACATCGTCACTTGCCCGACGATGAAGGCGCTGCGGAGGGGTAACCGGCCGCCGTTGCCGCCGAGACCGTCGATCTTCAAGGCTGGCACCAGATTCGGCCGCGATGCCTGGAGTGCGGGCGCAAGTCCGAAGAGCACGGCGCAAACGAACGAAACCGCCACGGCAAATACCACGACCCGCCAGTCGACGGTGATGTCGATGCCGACAGGCACCGGCAGCTGAGGGAGGAGCGAAAGCAGGGCCGTCGTGAGCCACTGGCTCAAGAACAGCCCAAGCCCGCATCCGGCCGAGAACAGCACGACCGTTTCGGTGAGGAGCTGACGAACGAGCCGCACGCGGCTTGCCCCAATCGCAAGTCTTACGGCGATTTCCCTTCGACGCGCGGCCGCGCGCGCCAGCAGCATCCCGGCAATGTTAACGCACGCCACCAGCAGTACGATTCCAACCAGCGCGAGCAGCAGCGCGAGAAATCCGGTAACGATCTTCTGCTGCCCCGGGACAACCGCCGTGGAAAGCGCCGTCAATCCCTTGCCCTGATTCGCGTCCGGGTATTCCCGTTGAAGTGCCTTCGCGATGCTCTCGAGCTCGGCATTCGCCTGCGCAAGCGTCGCTTCCGGTTTCAGCCGGCCGCCCATCACGAGCCACACCGATTCGCGGCTCTCGAACAGCCGTTCGCTGAATCGCGGTGCGGCGACCGCGGACATTGACAGCGGCAGCCACGCATCCGACCGCATCAGTGTCGTTCCCTGGAAGCCTGGTGGTGTGATGCCCACGATCGCGACGGGCACGCCATTGAACGTTACGGTGCGGCCGACGGTGTCTTCGGCTGCGCCGAAGCGTCGCTGCCAGAACTCGTGACTAATCACCGCGACAGACGGCCCGCCGGTGCGATCGTCGGCATCGTTGAGGAGTCTGCCCCTGATCGCGGTCGTGCCGAGGCTTCGAAAGTAGTTCCCGCTCACTACGGCGCCGTAGATCCGCTCGGCTTCGCGTCCGTCGGCAAGGCTGATCGGCTGCGGTTCGACGCGATAGGCATACACGTCAGAGAGCGTGGTCGCGCGAACCCTCACATCACGGTAGTTCGGATAGGACACCGTGTCGAAACCGGAACCGTCCTGAGTGCGTCCGATATCGACGAGGTGCGACGGTTGGGCCAGGCCGGGCAGCGGGCGCAGCAGCATGGCGCTGACCACAGAAAAGATCGTGGCGTTGGCGCCGATGCCAATCGCGAGCGAGAGCGCGGCCGTCGCGGTGAACAGCGGGCTGCGGCGCAGCAGTCTCAGAGCGTAGCGGACATCCTGGAGAAGCGTATCCGGCATTACGAACCGTTTCGTATGTGACGAAAAAGCGTGGGCCGAGGTTCGAGGAGCGAGGGGCGAGGGGCGAGGGGCAGGGCGAGGGGTGAGGAGCGCAACCTGAGCGCTGAAGGCTGGGTGCAAAGTGCTATGTGCTGCGTGCGAGGTGCTTCTGGTGCCAAGGTGCGGGCTGCGCTGTCCGCCGTAGCCGCTTGGCGGCGAAAGCTGAAGGCCCGGAGTCCGAAGCCTGGAGCCCGAAGCCGAGCTCGGTCGCTACAGAAGCGCCGATCGCGCCTTCTCGATGTGCGGGGTTGTGCGTTCCTGCAGTAGTGCAACCAGCTGGGGATCGAGGAAGGTGTAATCGTCAGCGATATCGAGATTGACGATGCGGGTAAGCGCGGGGTGGCCGGGGAACCGTTGATCGAGCCACCGCTGTTGGCCGGCATCCATGATGAAGACGATATCCGCCCACTCGAGCATCCGTGCATTCACCTGGACCAGCGCATCATCGCTCGTGCCCGCCGAACGGGCGTCGAGGCCAGGATCCTTCGCGAACACGCGTTCGGCAGTTGCGCTGCGCCTGCGGTTGAACTGACACACGAAGAGAACGCGGACCGGCCGAAGCTCGTTCGAACTCATCGCTTCGGGTAATCTTAGCTGATGAAAACCGTCGTGATCGCCGCGCTGGGCGTGTGTGCCGGCCTCGCGGTTCAAGCCCCGACTGCCGCGCCATCGGCTGAGCGTCATCTCCGAAACATCCGACAACTGACTCTTGGCGGGGAGAACGCGGAAGCGTACTTCTCGCCCGACGGCGCGCGACTCATCTTTCAGTCCACGCGCGACGGCTATCCGTGCGATCAGATCTACACGATGAAGATCGACGGCACCGATGTGCATCGGGTCAGCACGGGGAAAGGGCGCACCACGTGCGGGTATTTCTATCCAGGTGCCGGCGGAATCCTCTATGCGTCGACCCACCGCGCGGGAGACGGCTGTCCGCCCAAGCCAAGCTACGAGCGCGGCTATGTCTGGCCGATCTACGAGGGCTACGACATCTATCGCGCCGATGCGGACGGTTCCAACCTCACGCCACTGACGACCACAACTGGCTACGATGCGGAGGCGACGATCGCGCCGGACGGGCTCATCGCCTTCACGAGCGTCCGCAATGGCGACATGGAGATCTACACGATGAAGAGCGACGGCGCCGACGTGCTGCGCCTCACGCACCGTCAGGGTCCGGATGGCGGGCCGTTCTTCTCGTGGGATGGACGCCGCATCGCGTACCGAGGCCGCCCGCTGAAACCAGGCCCCGAGCTCGACGACTACCTGGCGCTTTTGAAGGATCACCTGTGGCGTCCGACCCAGCTCGAGCTCTATGTCATGGATCGCGACGGTGGCAACAACCAACAGCTCACCACGCTCGGAGCCGCGAGCTTTGCGCCGTCCTGGCATCCCGACGGCAAGCGTCTGGTCTTTGCGTCGAACAAGGGGGATCCCAAGCAGCGCAACTTCGACGTGTATTTGATCAACGTTGACGGGTCGGGCCTCGAGCAGGTCACGTTCAACGGCACGTTCGACGGATTTCCCATGTTTTCACCGGACGGCAAGCATCTGGTCTTCGCCTCTAACCGTGACGCGAAAGTGGAAGGGGAGACCAACGTCTTCATCGCGGATTGGGTTGAGTGAGGAGCCGTCGATCGCATAAGGTTCGATAGGTCGCTCGCGAGTCCGGCAACTCATGGCTCAAGTTGCCGGCTGTCGAGGGTTCTTGAGCGGTGCGCGCGCGGAGGCAGCTCGATGTTCAGTCACCCCGATCCTGAGGTGCTCGTCGTCGGCGCCGGCCCTGTCGGTCTCGTCGCTGCCCTGTTCCTGCAGCAGTACGACGTCCGTGTCGAGATCGTCGACATGCACCAGCGGACGGCGCAGCACAGCTACGCCCTCGCGATCCATCCCCGCACGCTCCGGATTCTGGACGAGGCTGGACTCTCTGGCGCTCTCCTCCGGGGGGGACGGAAGCTGACGAAGGTTGCCTACTATGAAGGTCCGGAAAGGCGCGCCGAGATCGACTATTCGGCCCTCCGTTCCAAGCATCCGTATCTCCTCGTGGTCCGCCAAAGCCTGCTGGAAGGGGCAGTGGAGAAGGCGCTGCGGCGCAAGAAGCTCAAAGTCCTCTGGGGGCACCGGCTCCAGGCACTCACCGTGGACGGCGCGAGCCTCAGCGCCGAGGTCGCGAAACTCGACCAGGTCGCAACCGGCTACCCCGTCGCGCGAAGCGAGTGGCTCGTCGCAGGCAGCGAGACGATCCGGCCAGCCCATATCATCGGCGCCGATGGATACGACTCGGCCGTCCGACGGATGGCTGGCATCGAGATGACCGAGCATGGGCAGGGCCAGGTGTTCTCCATCTACGAGATCGAGGCGGCGGGAGAGCTCCCTACCGAGGTGCGCGTCATTCTCGATCCAGACCTGACCAGCGTCTACTGGCCCCTCGAGCATGGCCGATGCCGCTGGGGATTCCAGATCAAGGACGCCTCTGAACACGAGCCGTCGCTGGAGCGGCTCGGGCACCTGCTTGCCGCGAGGGCTCCCTGGTTTTCTGCGCAATCGACGCAGATCTATTGGTCGACGCTCGCGTTGTTCGAGCGCCGCCTGGCGCGGAGCCTCGGCAAGGGAGGCGTCTGGCTCGCCGGCGACGCAGCGCACCAGGCGACACCGGTTGCCGTGCACAGCATGAACTCCGGGTTGGTCGAAGCACGCGAGCTGGCAGCTCGGATCTCGCAGATCCAGCGCTCGGGCGCAGCCCCGTCCCTTCTCCAGGAGTTCGCGAGCGAGACCATCGAGGCGTGGCGATGGCTCCTGGGCGACGGAAGTTCGGTGCGCGCGCTTCCAGGGGCCGATCCTTGGGTCCACAAGACGGGGGCGAGGATCCTCGCCTGCATTCCCGCTTCGGGAGAGGACCTCGAACCGCTGCTCAACCAGATCGGTCTCACGGCAGTGCCGTGACGGGTGACGGCGGCCCCGGTGCTTGACTCGCGCGATGCGCGATGGTAAAAACGGCCACTTTTTAGGCCTTCTGAGCGGGGGACAGGCTTGGCCCAGACGGAAGCAGAACTCCTCGACAACCCTGTCGTGGGCCGCCCCACGCTCATCCTGCGATCGCCGGATTTCCATTCGATCACGGAGGTCGTCGCCGAGCCGGTGGAGAAACCGGCACCGATCGGCTGGTGGCTCTTCTTCATTCCCTCAGTCGCGCTCCTCGGTCTTCTTGGCATCGCCGTGTCGTGGCTCTTCTGGGAAGGGATTGGGATCTGGGGCCTCAACATCCCCGTCGGCTGGGCGTGGGACATCACGAATTTCGTCTTCTGGGTCGGCATCGGACACGCTGGAACGCTCATCTCGGCGATTCTCTTTCTCTTCCGCCAGAAATGGCGCACCTCGATCAACCGGGCCGCGGAGGCGATGACGATATTCGCGGTCATGTGCGCGATGACGTTCCCCGGAATTCACGTAGGACGGGTCTGGGTCGCGTACTGGCTATTCCCGGTCCCGAACCAGATGAGCCTGTGGCCCAACTTCAGGAGTCCACTTCTCTGGGACGTCTTTGCGGTCAGCGTGTACGGAACCGTCTCGGTCCTGTTCTGGTACGTCGGCTTGATCCCGGACCTGGCGATGATGCGCGACCGGGCGAAAACCCCCGCGCGGAAGTTCGCGTACGGCTTCTTCTCCCTTGGATGGCGGGGCTCAGTTCGGCAATGGCATCACTACGAGAGTGCCTATCTCGTTCTCGCAGCTCTCGCGACGCCGCTGGTCCTCTCGGTCCATTCGGTCGTTTCGATGGATTTCGCGGTTTCCCTTCTTCCCGGCTGGCACACGACGGTCTTCCCGCCCTACTTCGTCGCGGGCGCGATCTTCTCCGGCTTCGCCATGGTGGTGACGCTCATGGTGATCTGCCGCACGGCGTTTCGCCTCGAACACATCATCACGCTTCGCCACTTCGACTACATGGCGAAAATCATGCTCGTGACCGGGACGATGGTCGGCTACGCCTATGCCACGGAGTTCTTCACCGCCTGGTTCAGCGGAAACCCCTACGAGCTCTTCGCGTTCATGAACCGCGCGCTCGGGCCGTACGCCTGGGCCTACTGGATCATGATCAGCTGCAACGTGATCAGCCCACAGGTCTTCTGGTTCAAGAAGGCGCGCACGAGCATCCCGATCCTGTTCGTACTCTCGATCGTCATCAACATCGGCATGTGGTTCGAGCGGTTCGTGATCATCGTGACCTCGCTCCACCGCGACTTCCTCCCGTCGGCTTGGGGATATTTCACTCCCACGATCTGGGATGTCTCGTGCCTGCTGGGAAGCTTCGGACTCTTCTTCACGATGTTCTGCCTGTTCGTGCGCTTTCTTCCGATGGTCGCGACCTCCGAAGTGAAGACCGTCCTGCCGCAGGCCGATCCGCATGGCCGGCCCGGCCCTGAACGGGAGGTCAAGGATCGCCTGACCGCGCTGTCGGCCGGTCGGAAACGCCAGCCCGCTCCTGAGGGAGCCTCCTGATGCCACTGCTCTTTCCCCAGCTGCCAAAGGGACCTCACTACGGACTCCTCGCCGAGTTTTCAACGCCGGCGGACCTCTATCACGCGTGCGAACGGGTCCGTGACGCGGGCTTCACACGGTGGGACGCCCACACGCCGTTTCCCGTCCACGGCCTCGAGGGAGCGATGGGCCTCCGTCGCTCGCCGCTTCCCTGGATCGTCCTGGCCATGGGATTGACCGGGGCCGCGGCCGGATTCGGCCTGCAGTGGTGGGTCCACGCCAGCGCCTATCCCCTCGTGATCAGCGGCAAGCCCTACTTCTCCTGGCCGGCCTTCATTCCAATCACGTTCGAGCTGGCGGTGCTGTTCGCCGCGTTCGGCGCCGTCCTCGGCATGCTCGGTCTGAACCGGCTCCCGATGCACCACCATCCGCTCTTCCGATCCAAGGTCTTCGAGCGGGTGACCGACGACGCCTTTTTCATCTCGATCGAATCGTGGGATCCACGTTTCGATGCGTCGGCCACCGGCAAGCTGCTGGAGTCGCTGGGCGCAAGAAACGTCGAGCTCCTGGAGTCCTGAATGATTCCCGAACGCGATCGGATCGCGCTACGCCCCGAGCAGGCCGCAATTCCGCAGGGGCATCCCTGGAACCGCGGTCCCGTCATCGGCGCCGCGTGCGCGTTGCTCGGAGCGCTGGTCTGCGCGATTTTCGGTGCGGCGAATCCAAAGCAGTTCTTCTTCTCGTGGCTCGTGTCGTTCCTGTTCTTTCTGAGCCTGGCCATCGGTGCGCTCTACTTCGTGCTGATCCAGTACGCGAGCCAGGGAGGATGGGGGATCGTGCTGCGGCGGATCGGTGAGACCTGCTTCGCCACCCTTCCCGTGATGGCCGCTCTTTTCCTTCCGTTGCTGCTCGGCCTTCGCGAGCTCTACCCGTGGGCCGCCCCGGGAGCCGCCGAGCACGATGCGCTGCTTCGCTGGAAGGCGCCCTACCTCAATGTGCCGTTCTTCCTGATCCGGGCGGTGATCTTTTTCGGAATCTGGTCCTTCATCGCCCTCTTGTATTACCGGGGGTCGCGCCGTCAGGACGCGACCGGCAATCCCGGTGTGTCGGCCCGTCTGCGCACCTTCGCCGGGCCCGCCATCATCGTCTTGGCGCTGACCCAGACCTTCGCCTCCATCGACTGGATCGTGTCGCTCACGCCACGCTGGTACTCCACCATCTTTGGCGTCTATTTCTTCGCCGGCGCCTTCGTGGGGTTCATCGCCTTACTCGCGGTGGTTGCCCCGGCGATGCGCCGGGCGGGCCTGCTCGACACGGTCATCAGCCCCGAGCACCTGCACGACGTCGGGAAGTTTCTGTTCGCGTTTATCTCGTTCTGGGCCTACATCGCGTTCTCCCAGTTCCTCCTCATGTGGTACGCGAACCTCCCGGAGGAAACATTCTGGTACAAGGCGCGAATGGAGGGGTCCTGGATGGCGGTCTCGCTGTTCCTCATGGTCGGACACTTCGTCGCTCCGTTCTTCTACCTGATGGGGCGGACCGTCAAGCGGAAGGGAGCGACCCTGGCCATCGGCGGAGCCTGGGTCCTTGCCATGCACTTCATGGATCTCTATTGGCAGGTCATGCCGACTCTTCATCCCGAAGGCGTCCGTCCGTCGGTTCTGGACCTGGCAGCGTTTGTCACGATTGGCGGGTGTTTCGTGGCGGCGGCGACCTGGCTGATGCGTCGGCAGGCGCTGGTACCCCTGCGCGATCCGAGGATTGCCGAATCGCTCGCGTTCGAGAACGTCTGAGCCGCCCGGCCAGGGGTTGCCCGGATCTCGGGTCGGGTGTAGAGTCGGCCCGTTCAGGATGGATAGAAGGCAGCCGCGTCGACAATGAACCAGGAGGCCAGGTTGATGATGACCAAGCAAACGAGCATGCGAGGGACGGGGAACCTGTCGTGGCTGGCGGCAACGCTGGTCGCGGTATCGATCTGGCCGGGCGTGGCGTTCGCCGCCTCGTCCGTCACCGGAACTGTCACATTCGACGGGAAGGCTCCCACTCTCAGGCCGCTCGCCATGGACGCGGACCCCGTGTGCGCCAAGAAGCACTCGGCACCGGTGCCGAACGAAGCGCTCGTCCTCGGCAACGGTAGCACCATGGGGAACATCATGGTGTACGTCTCGAAGGGGCTCCCTTCAGGGAAGACCTGGCCCGCCCCCAAGACGCCGGTGGTCCTCGATCAGAATGGCTGTCAGTACAAGCCGCACGTGATGGGAATCATGGTCGGTCAGCCGTACAAGATCCTCAATTCCGACGGCGTCCTCCACAACATTCACACCCTTCCCCAGGTCAACACGCCATTCAACCGCGCGATGCCGGCGACGCTCAAGGAGGTCACCACCTCGTTCAGCAAGGAGGAGGCGATCTTTCACATCAAATGCGACGTCCACCCATGGATGAGTGCCTACATGGGGGTCTTCAATCATCCTTTCTACTCGGTGACGGGCACGGACGGGAAGTTCACGATCTCGGGCCTCGACCCGGGGACCTACGAGATAACCGCCTGGCACGAGAAGCTGGGTCCGCAGACGGCCTCGGTCACGGTTGGCGCAAACGACACGAAGACCCAGAACTTCAAGTTCGCCGTTCCCGCTGGAAAATAGCGAGGGCGATCCGGAGGATAGTCGCATGAGCGAGCCGACACCTGTCGCCACACCCGGCACGCACGCTGTACACGAGCCGCATCACGAGGAGCTCGGGTTCTGGCGCCAGTACGTCTTCTCGACCGACCACAAGGTCATCGGCATCCAGTACGGCGTCAGCGGCCTGCTATTCCTGCTCTTCGGTTTCTCGCTGATGATGCTCATGCGCTGGCAGCTCGCTTATCCGGGCGAAGCGCTGCCACTTATCGGCGCGCTATTCGGCGAAGCGCGAATGCCGGGCGGGACCATGCTCCCTGAGTTCTACAACGAGCTCGGCGCGATGCACGGCACGATCATGGTGTTCATGGGGGTGGTCCCTCTCGCGGTCGGGGGATTCGGGAACTTCGTCCTCCCGCTCCAGATTGGAGCGCCGGACATGGCCTTCCCGAGGCTCAACATGTTGAGCTACTGGGCCTTCTTCCTCGGCGGCGTGACGATGCTCGTCAGCTTCTTCGTCCCCGGGGGCGCAGCGCAGTCCGGGTGGACGTCCTACGCGCCGCTCTCGGTCATCGCGGGCACCGGCCAGACCATGTGGCTGATCGGGATGATCTTCCTAATTACCTCGTCGCTGCTCGGGGCGATCAACTTCATCGCGACCACGATTCAGCTCCGCGCGAAGGGGCTGACCTTCATGCGGTTCCCCTTCTTCGTGTGGGCCCAGTTCGTCACCGCCTTCCTGCTGCTCCTCGCCTTCCCGCCGCTCGAAGCCGCGGGGATCATGCAGTTGATGGATCGCGTGGCCGGCACCAGCTTCTTCCTGCCGAGTGGCCTCGTCGTCAGCGGCCAGGTCCTCACTCATGCCGGCGGAGGTAACCCGCTCCTCTGGCAGCATCTGTTCTGGTTCCTGGCGCATCCCGAGGTCTACGTGCTGATCCTTCCGGCGATGGGCATCGTCGCCGAGATCATCGCGAACAACACGCGGAAGCCGCTCTGGGGCTACCGCTCGATGGTCTACTCGCTCATCTTCCTCGGCTTCATGTCGTTCATCGTGTGGGCGCACCACATGTTCATGACCGGCATGGGCACGGCGATGGCGGCGTTCTTCCAGACGACGACGATGATCATCTCGATCCCGTCGGTGGTGATCCTCACGGCTCTGATCATCTCGCTCTGGGGTGGATCGATACGCTTCAATACGCCGATGCTCTTTGCGGTTGCCTTCCTCCCGATGTTCGGCATCGGCGGACTGACCGGGCTTCCGCTCGGATTGAATGTCGCGGACATTCCCCTGCACGACACCTACTACGTCATCGCCCACTTCCACTACGTCGTCGCGCCCGGGACGATCTTCGCGCTGTTCGCAGGTGTCTATTACTGGTTCCCGAAGGCGACCGGACGCAAGATGAACGAGACGCTCGGCAAGATCCACTTCTACGGCTCGCTCGTCTGCATGAACGTCGTCTTCATGCCGATGTTCATCGTCGGACTGCATGGCGTCTCGCGGAGATTGTTCGATGGTGGGCAGGGCTATCAGTTTGCCCAACCCGTTCTTCACTTGAACGTCGTGTCCTCCTGGGGCGCCTGGATCATGGCGCTCTTCCAGATTCCCTTCGTCTTCAATTTCTTCTGGAGCATCTGGAAAGGGGAGAAGACCACCGACAATCCATGGGAGGCGACGACGATCGAATGGGCGGCTCCTTCGCCTCCTCCGCACGGCAACTTCACCCATGCTCCGCAGGCGTACCGCGGGCCCTATGAATACAGCGTACCCGGAGCGGCGAAGGATTTCGTGTCGCAGTGCGAGGCCTGAAGGTAATGCGAGCGAGTGAGCGCAGCGAACGAGCCACGCGAGGCGGAGCGGGGAATCAGGGGTCCCCGCGAGCGAGCGTGTAAGGAGGTCCGGGGGACGAAGTCCCCCGGAAATTAATGGACATTCCGTACACAGTAGAAGTACGGCCTGACACCGGGCTGACGAATGGCAAGATCGGCATCTGGCTCTTCCTGGCCTCGGAGGTCATGCTGTTCGGAGCCCTGTTTGCGAGCTATATCCTGATCCGGACGGGGGCGCCGACCTGGCCGCGGGGAGACACGATTCTGAACGTCCCGCTCGCGACGTTCAACACGATCGTCCTGATTTCGTCTTCGGTCACGATGGTCATGGCGTGGGCGTCGCTGATGCGTCGCCGCTTCGGGACCTTTCGGATCTACATGGCGTCGACGGTCCTGCTCGGAGGCGTCTTCCTCGTCGTCAAGTATTTCGAATACAGCCACAAGTTCGAGACCGGACTGTTTCCCAGCACCAACAACTTCCTCGCGATCTATTTCACGCTGACCGGCCTGCACATGCTCCACGTGATGGGCGGGATGGCGGTGAACGCTTATTTCTGGGGGCCCGGCGCGAAGCTCTGGAAGACGAACCCGCAATGGTTCATCAACCGGGTCGAACACGCCGGCCTCTTCTGGCACTTCGTGGATCTGGTCTGGATCTTCCTGTTCCCGACCCTTTATCTTTTGTAGATGGCATCCATGACGAGCGACCACGCCGCGACCGACCACGCAGCTGACATCGACCGGCACGTCAGGATCTACATCACCGTCTTCGTCGCGCTCATGGCCCTGACAATCGTCACGGTGGCGGTCTCCCGCTATCACCTTCCCGTGCCGATTGCCGTGAGCGTCGCGCTGCTCGTTGCGACGATCAAGGGATCGCTGGTGGCGTGCTACTTCATGCACCTGATTTCCGAGAAGAAGCTGATTTACGCGGTCCTCGCGCTCACCGCGGCTTTCTTCGTCGCGCTGTTGGCCCTTCCCGTTCTGACGGTCCATGACGGCTTCTGGATTCGGTGATGAACCTCAGGTTAGTCCACGCGATCCTGATCCTTCTCTCCGCGCTGCTCGCGGTCTTGTTTGGAGTCTGGTGCCTGAGCCAGTATGGACGCGAGGGGGGATCCGCCATCCTGCTCGCGGCCCTCGCGTCGTTCGCCGTGTCGGCCGGCTTGGTCGTATACGACTCGTGGTTCCTGCGAAAGACGAGAACCTTACGATGACCCGCCTGCGCTCTTTCAACTTCGCGCTTCGCGTTACGACAGACACTTCGAGCTTTGGCCAGGCAAAAAGTGCCCGGGCGTGGGTGCGCCGCTCGATTGGATGCGGTGTGACTACGGCGGCTGCCATGATGATCGGCGGCGGCACGAGCGTCCTCGCTTGCCCGCTGTGCTTCGGTGCGGAGGAAACTCCGTTGATCGACGGGGCGAACCTCGGCGTCCTGGTGATGCTTGGTGTGTTGTTTGCGGTGCAGGGCGCGTTCATCGCCTTCTTTCTTTATCTCCGTAAGCACGCCAGGCAGAACGCGGACGTCGAGCTCGATATGGAATGGTCGGAGCTCCAAAGAGGGTCGAGAACATGACTGAGTGGCTCGGACTGCCGGCGCTCGCCGCGGCCAACGGCGCGCAGATCGACGGCCTCATCGGCTGGACCCACATCTTCATGCTGATTCTGTTCGTGGGCTGGGGAGGATTTTTCGTCTACTGCCTGATCCGTTTCCGGCGATCGCGACAACCCGTGGCGAATTACACCGGGGTGAGATCGCATGCGTCGAACTATGGCGAGGTCGCTGTGGCGGTGGTCGAAGCGATTCTCCTGGTCGGATTCTCGATCCCGCTGTGGGCGGCGCGGGTCGACCACATTCCGTCAGAGAGCGAAGCGCTGGTTGTCGAAGTGACCGGCGAGCAGTTCGCCTGGAACATTCACTATGCCGGACCCGACGGGAAATTTGGCAGAACCAATATCAAGCTGCTCGATCTTCAGTCGAACCCCCTGGGACTCGACCGCGACGACCCTGCCGCGAAGGACGACGTCACGACGCTCAATCAACTCTACCTGCCGGTGAACAAGCCGATCATCGTGAGGCTCAGGAGCAAGGATGTGATCCACAGCTTCGGTGTGCCCGAATTTCGCGTCAAACAGGACGCTGTTCCGGGCCTGACGATTCCCATCTGGTTTGTTCCCAACGTCACGACTGCCGACATGCGTACGCGGATGGCCAACTCGGAATTCCAGTACGAGATTGCGTGCGCGCAGCTCTGCGGCCTCGGTCACGCCAAGATGCGAGGATTCGTCACCGTGGTGACCGCTGAAGAATTCCAGAAATGGCTCGACGATAAGGTGAAGGAGCAGAGCGCCCCGGACCCGTTCCGTTAACCCGCCTCCCACTTCGGGCGCTCGCTCGGGTCTAACTATTGGGCGGCTTTGGATTGATCCCGAACATTTTTGGCGTGGGCATCCGCGCGCGAATTTTTTCCAGTTCCGCTGCGGTGACGCGTCCGATGCCGTTCTTGCGGCAGGACTCCTCGACGGCCCTCACGACCATCCCTCGAACGAACGCGGGGATCTTCTTCATCCGGGCGGCAGCCTCGTCGTCCCACGCGAGCGTCGGTGCCGCTTCGGCCCCGTACATTACTAATCCGGGGGGCTTCGCCCCGCCGGACCCCCCATCGCCGTCGCTCGCGGGGACCCCGGAGCCCCGCTCCGCTCCGGCGGGGCGCGCCTGCGGCGCGGCTAACGATGCCAGAAGCGGCGATCCTGCGAATTTTCCGGGCTGGTGAGTGCACAGCGGATCTTCGGCCATCAGATCGCCGGCCATTCCGTAGGCCCGCGCCCGGCAGCCGCCGCAGTGCGCGTTCATCTCGCACGCTCCGCACCGTCCTCCAAGTGATGACCGGCGGCGAATGTCGGCGAACAGCTCCGAGGAGTTCCACAGGTCGGCCAGACTCGCGCTGCGAAGGGATCCCGCGAACACCGGAAGATAGGGACAGGGGGTCACATCGCCGTTCGGCCGGATCCCCATGTAGTGCGTACCCGCCGGGCACCCCCCGGCACCTCCCGCATATGTCCTGATTGGGGATTGCCCAGGCCCCGACGAGCCGGTTGCCGTTTCGCCGTCCATCGAGATCGACTCAATCTGTGCAGTTGAATTCTCGAGAATCGTCTTGATGTAGTGGGGCGCGCACTTCGCGTTCACGAGCATGCGGCGGTCGTACTTCCTCTGGATCCGGTAGAGCGAGGCAAGAACCTCGTCGTACTGCGCCGGGCTGATGTCCGACACGAACTGGCCGCGCCCCGTTGGTACCAGGAAGTAGAGATTCCAGACCTTGGCGGCCAGGCGATCGTGAGCGAAGTCGGCGATCGCCTCGAGCTCGCCGAGATTGTGCGAGCCCGCGGTGGTCTGCACGATGAAGGGGAGCCCGGTCCGGTTGAGGATCTGCGCTCCTTCCACCGTGTTGCGCCAGGCGCCGCGTACTCTCCTGAATCGGTCGTGACGCTCGGGATCCAGAGCATCGAGGGAAAGCGACAGCCCCCGTGCTCCCGCCTCCGCCAGGCGCTGCGCCACGTTTTCCGTGATCCGCACGCCATTGGTCCCGACGACGACCCAGAGTCCACGCTCCGCCGCGCGCCGGACGATGTCGAGGATGTCGCGCCGCAGCAGCGGCTCGCCCCCGGTCAGAATGGTCACGCATTCAGGCGCGAAAGCGGCGATTTGATCGATGACCTTGAAGCATTCCTCGGTGCCGAGCTCACTGCGATCGGAGAAGTTCTCCGTGCCGACTCGAGGCGTGCTGCCGGCATCGAGATAGCAGTGCTCGCAGGCGAGATTGCAGCGGTAGGTGAGGTTCCAGGAGACGACGTAGGGCCTGGCGAACGGGCTCGGGTCCGGATGCGGAGGGTTCATTTGGACGGCGCTCGATCACATGCCGAAGAAGTTTTTCGCGGCATCGAGTATCTTCTCGTCCACTTCCAAGGCCCCACTGTCCCGGGCGAATCGCTCGATGCCAGTCCGCGCCATCGGGCGGACGAACTCGGGAACCTTCGCTAGCCTGGCTTCCGCCTCGGCCGTCCACCGGACGGAGTTCGGCTCGCCGGCCTGCACGTGCTGCGCTTCGGGAGTGCTCCCAATCGATTGCGTCATCGCCGAGAACGGACAGCCGCTGCCGGTGGTCGACCCACCGTCGCGGATCTCCGGGCCAATCCGCACGCCGAGCGACTGGACGATCTGCGTTTCGTACGCATTGGTGAGCATCGCCATTTCGTAGCCGCACTCCGGGCACGCGTAGACGACGGACAGCGACCCGCGCTCGGACGGATCGACGGTCTGGAGCTTCATCGGGCTGTCGCAGGGGACACAAAGGAATTTCATGATTGAGGCTCCTTGCCTGGCCGCCGTAGCTCACGTGAGGTGTGAGCGGAGGCTGGCGGTTCCAGACCGTCCAGAAGTCGCCGCGCGATGTCCTCGAACGCCTGGCCTACGGCGGTATCGCGCAGTGCCGCGGGCGAGGTGCCCAGATCGCAGTGGCGCGCGAGATCGGGATCGAACGGCACGGTGCCGAGGCAGGGGAGGGCGAGCGCCGACGAATCAGATGAGGCGAAGAGCGGCTTGATGGTCCGGCAGTCGCGGCAGTAGTAGCCGCTCATGTTCTCGACGTAACCGAGAAGGCGATTGGGGCCCTTCGACAGCGCGGCGACCGAACGTGCCACCACGCCTCTCGCCACCTCGGAGGGAATCGTCACCAGGAGGAAGGAGGTCCGCTCCCCCAGAAAATCGGCGTACTGCACCGTGCGCTCTGCGCCCGGCGGAAGATCGAACATCAGCAGATCGAGCGTTCCCCACTCGAACGATCCGAGGATCTCGCCGAGGAGAGCGAACTCCCTCGTGGCGCGCCAGGTATGCGACTCTCCGTGCGCCGCGCTCTGAAAATCGAGCGCTCCCGACTCCGGAATCAGCGAGCCCATCGAGAAGACCGCGATCCCGTTGCTCGTCCGCGGGAGGGCTACCTTGTGGCTGCCGGGAACGAACAGCGCGCGTTGGACCCCCGCCATCCGCGCCTGTGAGGGGCCGTTGAAGTCCGCGTCGAGGATCGCGATGCGCAATCCTCTGGCCCGCAGCACGTTCGCGAGCTGGAGCGTCAGCGTGCTCTTGCCCACGCCCCCCTTGCCCGAGCCGACGGCAACAAGATGGCGCACCCCGGCGAGCCCGTCCCGGATGCGGGCGCGCTGGTCGGCGACCTGCTCGAGGATCCTCGACCCCCCGTCGCCCGCGATGTCGTGGTAGTTCTTCATTCATTGCCGGGGGGCTTCGCCCCGCCGGACCCCCTTACACATTCTTGAATGGCGGGGACCCCTGCACCCCGCCAAGCTCACTCTGCTCCGCTCGCTCTTCGCAGCTCGCGGTCTAGTCGCGCCGCTCCGCCTTGGCCCGCCGTAGCCGCACTCGCGGCGAAGGCGGCTCGCGTGGCTCACTCGCGTACTTGTTCGCGCTGACCGGGTTCGGCAGCTGCGGCACAGCGGGCCTCCTTCGCCTCCGGCGCGAGGCGCCGTAGCTTACCCCTAGTCTGCCTGCGCCCTTGCTGCGTACAGGCGATGGACACCGACTGCACGGAACCCGAGCGTTTCCAGGCACTGCGGCGAGATTTCGCCAGGATGCACCTTTGAGAGACGCAGCGGTCCCTCGAAGCGCGAGAGCAGCTGCTTCAGGCAACCGCCGCCATTCTCCACGAACGACCGCAGAGACAGAATCTCTGCACCCGCCTCGAGCTTTACATAAAGGATGCAGGCCTCGATGCGCTCGTCAGACGCGACGGCCACCCCCGCCATCTCATCCTTCCTGGCCGTTAGCGTTTCGACGGAGCGCTCCCAGCAAAGCTGCGCATCACTCTCTCCGAGGAGCCCGTTGGCGGCAAGATCGTCGATGGTCACAGGGATCATGAAACGGCCGTTGGACATGCCTCCGGGCTCCTGCAGATTGTCTCCTTGACCGTCGAGTACGTAGTCGGTCAGCAGTCCTTCCTCGACAAACCCGCTGGCACTGAACAAGGCGCAAGCCGGGCCGAAAGACTCGGCCACCTCCGCGGTGATCCGCGGCGGCCCTAGAATCGCAAGCTTCGACCCGAGCGAAGCGAGCAGGTGACGGCCATGACCCTGTCGCCGATGATCCGGATGGACGGCGATCTTGTGGATCAACGTTCCGGACGGCCGCTTGGCGCCGATCAGGACGGCGATCGGTTCGGAGCCCGAGAAGGCGACCATGCAGCTGCTGCACCAGACCTGAAGATCACGGATCGATCGCTTGAACGCCGCCGGCGTCATCGGCGGCTCGTCGGGAAAGTACGGCGACCAGCAGCGATTCAGCGCGTCCGTGAGGAGCGCGATGTCGTCCGTGCGGCAGAAGCGGTACGCGGACATAGGCCGTGCTCTGTAGGCTTTTCTCAGTGCGCGTGGGGCCCTACCCCCACGCGCGTTACGCGCCTTCGGCGCGACGCCCTTCGGGCTTGCCGCCTCGCTTCGCTCGTCGGCCTAATGAGATTCATCGGAGACGCCGCGAGTTGGCACCGCGCTCACCTCGTTGAGATAGCCGCCCCCGTTGCCCGATGGCGCCGCCGAATCCCGCACCGGTGTTACGACGCCAGGACTGGCGGCCGGTGACGAGTAGGACGCGATCATCTCGGCCATCATCTTCTTGCCGATCTCGATTCCGTCCTCGACGAGCGCAAGGTCGATCGACGCGGCGGCGCGCTCCCTTGCAAGCTCCTCGATCCGCTCCTGCGTCTTGTTCCGCATGAAGCCGGCCGGGACCCGGAGAATCCGCTGCGCGGCGTCCTGCGTCCAATCGAAAGTCGAAATCAGAGGATTTTTCTTGTCGTCGCGAGCAACCAGCCTGACCTCATTACTTAAGCCGGGGGGCTTCGCCCCGCCGGACCCCCCTTCGCCGTCGCTCGCGGGGTCCCCTTGGCCCCGCTCCGCTCCGGCGGGGCGCGCCTTCGGCGCGCCTAGCGCGCGCTCTCTCTCGGTTGATGGAACCTGAATCTCGAGAGGCGCGCCGGTCTCGTCCTCGATTACCTGTCGCGCGAATTCCAAAGTGATCGCCTCGAGCTTCGTCATCCGCGCACGTTTTTCGACACGAGCCTTGACGCGACGCCGCTGGTAGGCGTTTTTCATGGTCCAGAGGCCCTTTCTGGCATCCTCAGACCAGCGAAGCTTGCGCCCGTCGTAGGTGGTCTCTTCCTGGAGACCGCCTTCCACCGCCGCGATCCTCTCGATCATCTCGCGGGAGATCACCTCGAAATCCGAGGCGCCGCACACCGTGCATTTCACCGCATCGCTCTGCGTCGCCGTGACACCGCAGGCGCGGCACATCGACACGGTTCCGGACTTGGCCCGCTCGAGAGCGACGGCTTCGGCCAGCGCCTTGGTTCTCGCGGAGGCGCTCTTGGGCATGAAGCGATCCATTGCTTCGTCGATCACCGCGCTCGTGACCACCGAATGCCCCTTCTCGAGCGCCAGTCGGAGGACTCCGGTGCGAGCGATCCCCTTGACCTGTTCGGGCACATGCTTCATCCGCTCCTCGGCTTCCGGCGTCCAACGGACGCTCTCCTCCGCGCGGACGTCGATGCGTGGCACCTCGA
Source organism: uncultured Acidobacteriota bacterium (assembly GCA_963755695.1). GTDB lineage: Bacteria > Acidobacteriota > Vicinamibacteria > Vicinamibacterales > 2-12-FULL-66-21 > QHWT01. The sequence continues at coordinate 1,207,496 of CAVWLB010000001.1, forward strand.
GTCGCGTGGTGAGGAGAACATCGCAGGGCGCGCCGCGCAGAATGTTCTCCGCATTGCTCCCGAGCCCCATCTCGTCCTTCGGACTGTGGACACCAATCCGCCCCAGCACGAGCAGCCACGGATTCGTCTTGCGCACGTGGTCGAGGATCTTTTGAAAGGGCTTGCCGTCGAGCAGCGTTTTCCCAATCCGGACGCCCAACTCGCTTCCGATCCGCTCGCCCACCTCGAGATGAGACTGATAGATCTGCGCGAGCCCGGTGTCGATGATCTCCTCGTGGAGCTGATTCTGCTCCTCGAACCGGAAAACCTTGGCCGCCTTCTCAGTGAGGACGTTGACGATGCCGTTGAAGACGGAGTAGTGGAGGTAGGGATCGTAGACGGCGATCGTCTCGACCTTTTTGTCGAACGTGCGAGCCAGCTCGATGGCGGTCATGAGCGCGCCGAACGACTGCGGGCTTCCATCGATGGCGACCAGGATCGTGTCACGGTCGGCCTCGCCCGGCTCGGGGACGTGTTTGACCACCCAGACATCGCGATCCGATTGGCGGGCGACGCGTTCGCAGACCGAGCCGATCACGCTGTCGCGTGCGCGCCCGACTCCCAGCGCGCCAATCACCACCAGGTCGTGCTTCGAGTCGGCGAGATCCTTGAGGATCTCGATGTGATGCTTGCCGTCCATCATCCGCGGCTCGAACGCGAGGCCCGACTCCCCACAGAGACGCGACATGCCGTCGAGATAGCTGTCGGAAATGAGCTTGAGGCCCATGGTAATGAGGCTGTCATGGATCTTCCGCTGTCGCTCCAGTTCCACTTCGTCGATGTACTCCTCCGGCAGCGTGTACTCCATCTGCCTGAAGCGATAGTCGTGCAGGCTTGCCGCGTAAACATGGCACCCGACCAGTTTCGCGGAGAACGCCTTGCCCAGGGCGACGGAGCAGGCGACGGCGCGGTTGGAGTGGTCCGAGTTATCGACCGGAACGTAGATGCTCTTGTACATCGGCTCCTCCGAAAGGGCCTGGTAAGGTCAAAACTTCACTCCGCTTCGGCTTGTCCGCCGCCGTAGCTTCAGCGAAGGCGGACGGGCGCGCTCTCACGTCAAACGCTCGTCGCCGGCTGCTGGCCCCGATCACGCCCGAACTCTTTGCCGGGCCGGGAGCCGTAACGCCACCGGACCCAGCCAATCACGGCCAGCTCGATGACGAGGATGAAGAGCGCGGTCTCGATCATCGGGCCGACCACCGATGGGACCGTTTCGGGTTCGAGATAGAGCGAGTACCACACCGAGAGGCCCCGACGGTTTCCGCGCTCACGCGACTGCCCGTCCCACACCGAGAACGCGATGGGCATGAATTCCGCTGGGGAAAACCGTGCGCCCGCGTCGGGGCGAAGAGGCCGCTTGAAGATGACCGACCACTCGCCCTGGTCGTAGCTCGCCACGCCGGTGACGTCGCCGGTGTCGTTCGGCGTGATGCTCGCACTTCCTTTGCCGGTGAACTGAAGGGGAGCCGTGCCGGCGAGATCGAAGAACCAGAGATCCACCGTGTTGTCTGAGTCGCCGAAGATGAAGTACGGCTTGCGCGCGCCGGTCGGTGTCTGCGAGGGAATCTGGACCGCTACGGCGTCGGAAAACTCGGACGCCGGTGCCGCTGCTGTCGCTGGCTCCTCAAAGATGTTTCCGCCGGCCTCCTGGCCGCCTCCTGGCTTCTGCGCCTGTCCGGCCGGAGCCGGGGCCGCTGCCTCTTCGCCCCAGATGTTCTTCTCCGGAGACTCGGCGCCGCCCGGACTGGCTTTGCTGCCGCCTTCCTCTTCCTCGCGCGGCACCGGAAGGGCTGGTCCGTTCTTCCCGGTTTTCTGCGCGCTCATGTCGTGCCATCGCACGAGGAGGGCGATCGACTCGGCGTCGTATATGGCCTGAACCGTCACCGACGTTGCCGGAGGGTGGAACTCGCGTACGGGCTCCGTGATCTGTCCGATGATCGGAAAGCGAGCGACGCGCGCGGACTTGAAGCTCTCGGTCCCCTTGGGCAGATCGATCGGATCCTCGACGTGCTTGGCGACGACGAGGTTCGAATAGCCGGGCCCGCTGTCCTCCGAAAGCGAGGCGATGAAGTCGGTGATGGCCCATCGCTGCTCCTCCTTCAGCGCATCGAGGAACGACGGCATTGGCGTACCGTTCAACCCCGTGCTCATCGTCCTGAAGATGTCGTCGCGGGACGGCCCGCCCCGGAAGGTCCAGGGCTCGGCGAGGTCCGCCGCACGTATCGGGTTGCCCCAGTCGTCGGTCAGGGTTGGAGCTGAAGGTCCGTCACCCCGCCCGAGCGTGCCGTGGCAGCGCACGCAACCGTTGTCCACGTAGAGCTTCTTTCCGAGCTCGATCGTTTCCTTCGTCGATCTCGGCGCGCTCGGCAGCGGAACTGGCTTGGGCGCGTTCTCTGGATTCGAGAATTCGGGAGAGAAGGTCGTGATGAAGTTGGCGAGATCCGATACTTCCTGGTCGGTGAAATAGGGCCAGGCGGGCATGGAGGTGTATGGCATCCCGCGCCTGATGATGTTGACGAGGTCCTGATGCGTCGGGAGCGCTCCATTGGGGGTCGTTCGAATCTTGAACTTGGCCGTCGTAAAGTTGCGCGGCTTGGGGCGAAGATGCGAGGCGGCGTAGCCTTCGCCGTCACCTTTCTCGCCGTGGCACTGGGAGCAGTACTTGAGATAGAGCGTCCTGCCTGTCCCGTGCTGGGCATCCTTGGCGTCCTGGGCACTTGCCGCGCTCACGGGTCGTGTCGGCGCGGCCGACAACGCGACGATCAATACGGCAGCACACGCCACCAGAGACGAGCGCAGGTGGATCGAGCCAAAACTCATTTCGTCTCGACCTCCTCCCTGCCGCGCGGCCGCTGAGCGGTGAAATCGTAGAGAAAGAGGACCGCGTCCCACATCTCGTCCTCTTTCAGGAACTTTTCCCAGGCCGGCATCGCCGTGGCCCACGGACCGCCTTCGTCAGGCAACCCGGGGCCCCCCTTCGAGATTCGCCAGAACAGAAACGTCTCGCGAAGCATCGGGATAGTGCCCTTGTCGCTGAAGTTCGTGGGGATCGGGTCGAGTCCGTGCACGAACATGCCGTTGCCGGCCAGATTGTCGCCGTGGCAGAAGACGCAGTTCTGGTAATAGACGCGCCGCCCGTTCTCGACATGCTGGCGGAACTCTGTGGGGCTCGACGTCTCGAGATGCCGGAATGGATTCTCTCCGCGATCGAGATCGATCCTCTTGTCGTGAACCGTGATCTCCGACGGGGACGCAGGATGAACCGTCCGCGAGAAGAGCGGAGGCTCGACTGGAACGTTCATCCGAACGTACACGTTCGCGGCTGCGAGCGCCGGGAGCGCGACGACCGTGGCGGCGAGAAACACCGTGTACCGCTTCTCTGTCATGAACCGGATCAGCGGCCGGGAGACGTCTTCGCGCCGCTGCTCGCTGGACGACACATATGCGAGGACCGCGAGCGACGCGATTCCCATGTAGATCGCAATGACGGAGGAAGGAATCGGAGCCACGAATCCAAATCGCAGAAGCACGTAGATTCCAACCCACCACGCGCCGGCCCATAGCAGCAGATTCGCGCGAACGAGGCGAAGCAGCCCGAACACGGCAACTACGGCGAGAACAATCAGGATCTTCATCCCTTGTCCCCTTTCAGCGGAGCTTGAGGCTGCGTCCCGCCTGGCGGGACGTTTGGAGGAGTGGCGGCGGGTGCGGGAGCAGCCGGCGTGGCCGCACTGCCACTGTAGCGGTGTTTCGTCTGGAGCGTGACCGTTGCGGTGCCGCCAAGCGTCTGCAGGTACGCGATCACGCAGAGGATCTCCTGATCGGTGAGGCCGATCGGAGGCTTATTGATCGTGGGCATTCCGGGATTGAATCCCGGCACGACGAACGCGTTCGGTTCGTACATCGCCTGAGCGAAGTAATCGACGTCGCTCAGCCCCGCTTCGCGACTCTTGGCGCGGACGTCGACATTCGCGAGGTCCGGAAATCGCAGCGCCCCCGTCTTGCCGATGGTGTGGCAGGTCAGGCAGAGTCCCTTGCCCTCCATGATCTGGCGCCCGACCCTGGCCATGTCGGCGGTGGTCAGGTCGCCTTTGATGGCAACTTCCTGGGGCGGCTGAACCTCCTTCTGAGGGACCATCTGGCCGACGTAGGTGTAGAACGCGGTCGTTGCGATCACCAGCGCGCCGATCCGGGCAATCAGGGGAACCGTCATGTCAGCTCCGCTTCATGCGCTCGGGTTCGAATCGGTTTGCTCCGCGCCTCGAAATCGGGCCGATCGTGCAGGCTCGCGATCCAGAACACCACGCCAATCAACAGGAAGAACTCGAGCACGGTCACCGATACGACCTTGGTCGCGAAGCCGAGCGTGGGCGTGAACGCGTCCACTGAGGTATCCCGAACGACGCCGTAGACATGCCAGTGCTGCCGGAGGCCGGAGCGCACGTAGCCCATCAGTCCCATGAGCCAGGTGAACGTGACCGCGATGAAGATCAGCACGTATTGCGAGATCCGCGGGATCTGCCCCACCGTACTTCGCCGGTCCGCGTCGCTCCGCGGAAGAGGAAGACGTCGATGGCGGTGATCGACACCATCGCGATCAGAACCGAGCTGACCTGTGGCACCGAGAGCCGAATCCGGACCGTCGCCTCGACGAAGTAGCCGTATATCCCGAGAAAGATGACGATCGATGCCGCGGCCGCGAAGATCGCGAGCTGCGCCGCATGGCCAAACTTCGCCCACGGGACGGTTGCGATCTTCCCCGTGCGCCGGTAGAGCAGGAAGCTCATGAAGGTCGTGAGGATCAGGATGTTCACGGCGGTGTTCTTGGCCGACATCACGCCGAGGTAGCCGAGAATCGGATGTGACGAGCCTCCCATCGCGCGCACTTCCGACACCGTTGCGATAATCGACCGGGGCGTCGCCCACACCGCGAAGCAGAGCGCGATCCCGATGAGCAGGTACTTGATGAACTTCTGGAGCGGCTGCACCCCCTCGACCCGCCCCATCCCGAGCCACAGGTAGTAATTGGCGGCGAGGAAGAGATTCCCGATGAGCACCGCCTGGATGATGAACAGCCACGAGAAGGCGCCGCCCATCATCGTGAGTCCGAGCGTCTGCGAGAACGCGTAGATCTCCTTCGCGAGCCAGTAGCCGGCGAAGGGGAGCGGGAGGAATGCGCTGATCGCAACGAAGTTGCCGATGTATCCCATCCAGTCGTAGTGCGCGCGCTCTTCGTCGGTTTCCGCCTGGAGGAACTTGAACGCCGCATAAGCGGCCGCGACCGATCCGCCGAACGCAATGTTCGCGATCACTCGATGGACGTTGATCGGCATCCACGTGTAGTTGTAGATCGCGTCCCAGACGGAGAGAACGGCACCGGTCTCCGAAACGCCGCGCGGCGACATCATGAACGTGAGCCAGGCGTTGGCGATGAACATGATCGACGTGCCTACCAGGTTGAGACCAAGCCCCAGACCCAGATGCACCAGCGGATGAAACTTCCCCCAGCCGTAGTAGTAGGTGTAGAGAAAGAAGGCCTCCGCGAAGAAGAGCAGCACGTACGGGAGGAAGGTGGGGGAGAACACGCTCATCAGGTAGTTCGTGAACTTCGGATACAGAATGACGAGCATGAAGGTCAGGAACGCGCCGAAGGTCGCGGTGAGCGAGAAGGAGACGGAGAGGAGCTTCGTGAACTCGTGCGCGAGCCGGTCGTATCGCGGATCCTTTGTCTTGTAGCCGATCGCTTCGATGATGAACGCGAAAAGCGGAACCGCAAGGACGAACGCGGCGAACAGGAGATGGAGCTGGGCGACCGACCAGATGGCCACGCGGCTTCCGACGACGGGGAAGGTCCGATACTCGGCCTCCACGTAAGGCCTTGCGCGGGCCTTGGTCTCCGCGTCGGCCTTCTCGGCGGCGACTCCCTCCGCGCGAGGCGTTGCGTCGGCGGCCGCGGAAGGGGCGCGGTACGGCTCCTTGTATTCGCGGCTCACCAGCGTGGAAGCGATCCAGACGGCCCCGGCGAACATGAGAAGGCCGGCGACGGGACCGAGGAGCAGCATCACCTTGCGGTTCATCGCGCCGTTCATCAGGCCGTTGGACACGTTGCCATCCTCACTTGTTGCCCGCCGGCTTGTCCGCCGGACTTTTTGCGGACGTGGGCTCCGCCGGAGCGTTAGGGGAGGTGGACGCGCTTGGGGCGCGTGCCAGCCGCTTGCGTTCGAGATCCCGCACGTAGGAAACGATTGCCCACCTGTCCGCCGCGGGAATCGGCCAGCGATAGGCGGGCATCAGCCCTTTCCCGTTCGTGATGACGTCGAAGATTTGCCCGTCCGGATACTTCAGGATGCTTTCCTGGTGAAAGGACGCGGTGGGGACGTTGGCCCGCTGGAACAAGATCCCCTTGCCGTCTCCACGAGCGTCGTGGCACGGCTGGCAGTAGATCGTGTAGCGCTGGTGCCCGCGCTCGACCAGCGCGTCGTTCACCGTCACGGGGATCGTCGCGACGAACTGCCCGTCCTCCCCCTTTCCCGTGTAGAACGGCTCGTCCTCCCTCAGCCCGCCGATGGCCACCGTTCCGGGAACGGGTTCGCGCATGGACGCGCCGTTGTAGAAGAACGTGCTGGCCGTCTGCGGCAGCACCTTCGGCTGGTCGTCCATGCTTGGATTGAGATGGATGGGAGGGCGGCTCGACGTGCAGCCGCGCGCGCAGCCGGTGACGATGAGGAGAGAGGTGAGCGAGAGCGCGCTCAGGACGCTTCGTCCGCAGGCGATCATGCGATCGGCCTCTCTTCCTTGTCCCGACGCCAGGCTGTCGCATCCGTTCGCACGCCCTTGAGATCGGGATTTGGATTGCGCACCTTGGCCAGATAGGTCGTCCTTGGCTTGGTGTTCAGCTCATCGAGGAGCGCGTAGTTGCGCGGATCGGCTTTGGCTTTCGCCACCCGGCTCGCCCGGTTGCGAATATCTCCGAACTCGATGGCCGCGGCAGGGCAGGCCTGCTGACAGGCCGTCTTGACGTCGCCGTCACGGACCTCGTGTCCCGCGAGCTTTGCATCGATCTTCCCCCGATTGATTCGTTGCACGCAGTACGTGCACTTCTCCATCACGCCCCTCGAACGAACCGTGACGTCCGGGTTCATCGCGAGCTTCAGAATGTCGGGTGTGTCCTTGGTGAAGTTGAAGAAGTTGAAGTGGCGCACCTTGTATGGACAGTTGTTCGAGCAGTAGCGGGTCCCGATGCAGCGGTTGTAGACCATCACGTTGAGTCCCTGCGCGTCGTGAACGGTCGCGGCCACGGGGCAGACCTGCTCGCACGGGGCATCCTCGCACTGCATGCAGGGAATCGGCTGGAAGACGATCTCCGGGCTGCCGGCGGGCTCGCCGGAGAAGTACCGGTCGACACGCAGCCAATGCATCTCGCGCGACTTCGCCACCTGGATCTTGCCGACGACCGGCACGTTGTTCTCGCTCTGGCAGGCGACCATGCACGCGTTGCACCCGATGCACGCGTTCAGATCGATCGTCATTCCCCACTGGTATCCCTGATCGTAGGTGTGTTCCTTCCAGAGTGAGAAGTGATGCGATTCCTCCTCGAAGACGCCGAGTGCGCCGGGAGTTCCGCCTTTCTCGGCGCGTGGGGAATCCGCCGCGGGCGCGCCTTCGGCTCGCGCTGGTGCGGCGGCCACTTCCGATCGAAGCTCGGGGAGGGTCGACTCGCGGACCAGTGGACGTCCTTCCATGCTGCCGTGGTGCTGGGTCGACGAGAGCGGGTACTTGCGTCCGGTCTTGGTGAGTTTGGCGCCGCCGTCGGAGCCAGGCGCCTGTGAGGTTCGGATCGAGGACGCATTGAACCCGACACCTGACCCGATTCGTCCGGCGCTGGCACGGCCATAGCCAAGCGTGACGGCCACCACACCGTCAGCCATGCCGGGAAGGATCCACAGGGGAAGCTCGAGCGATCGGCCCGCGTAATCGAGACGAACCAGCTCCTCGCTGGCGACACCGAGCGTCTCGGCGGTCTTTGGACTCACCAGCGCGGGGTTGTCCCAGGTGAGCTTGGTGAGCGGATCGGGAAGCTCCTGCAGCCAGCCGTTGTTGGCGAATCGGCCGTCGTGAAGCGACGGGGAAGGGAGGAACACGATCTCCAGGCCGCCCTGAGAACCTGCATCGGCACGTTGAGGAGTCCCACCGGCGGCCCCGTTCAGGCGTGCGAGCGCCGCGAAGGGATCCCCTGTGACACTGGGAACGACTTCCGGAAGCTCGCTGCCGGAAAGCAACCCATCGTGCAGGACGCGGTTCCATTTCTTCTCGAACCCGTCGCCCAGGATTGGTTTCCACGTCTCGCGCACGATTTCATAGCCGGGACGATTCTCGCCGCCGGCCATCAGTCCCAGCACTTCAACGGGAGTCCGTCCGTCGAACAGCGGAAGGATCAGCGGCTGGACGAGGCTGAGCGTACCTCCCACGGCGCGCGCATCTCCCCACGACTCGAGGTAGTGCGCGAGCGGGATGTGCCACTCCGCCTTGGCCGATGTCTCGTCGATCGTGTGCCCGAGCGCGACCGCGTGTGGGACCTTCGACATCGCCGAGGCGAAGTCGAGATCGGCGGGAGCATCGAACACGGGGTTGCCGCCCAGGATGACCAGCGTCTGGACCGCGCCGCTTTTCATCGCGGAGACGAGCGATGACAAGGAGCTCACGCTCGGGCGTTCCGCATCCTTCGTTTCGTAGTAGCTGACCGTCTTGCCGGTGTTGCCGAGATGCGTGTTCAAGGCGCAGACCGCAGCGTGGACGGCTGGTGGCTGGCGCTCTCCGGCCACGATCAATCCTTTGCCGCGGTTCGCCAGAAGATCCTTGGCAAGCGCATCGATCCAGCGCGGGTCGACACCCGGGACGCCGGCCCCCGTCTGGCTCGCGGCTCCGCCCGCGGGCGGAGCAAGGCGTGCGGCCAGGGCCGCGAGGAAGGGGGCGATCTGCCGGCTCGTGAGACGCAGCCGGTGATCCGCCATCGCACCCGTCAGCGAGTAGACCCCTTCAACTGCGTACAACCGATTCATCGCGCCGCCCGAGGCTCCGGCGCGCCTGCCGTCCGCGAAGCCTCGCGCGTGACGGATCATCTCGGGGTCGGAGAGAAGCGGGTCGGCGTCGAGGGCGAGAATCACCGAGGCGCGATCGAGCCGCAGCATGAGATCGAGGTCACGGCCGGTCGCTTGCCGCAGACCCGCGAGTCGATTCTCGTCGCTGACGGCGTCGTAGGTCGCCCACAGCGACCGTGGGTAGCGTGCCTTCAGTGTCGCCGCCAGTCGCGCCAGCGTAGGCGACGAGAAGGATTCGGAGAGGACCGCGAGGCCGGCGCCGCCATCTGCGCTGTGAGCCTTGGACAGCTCTCCCCATGCGGCGACGAAATCGTTCCAGGACTTCTGCGTGCCGCGCTGTGTAACGGATTGCGAGCGGTCCGGATCGTAAAGACCCAGGACCGATGCCTGAACCCGAACGCTCGAAGCCCCAAGAGTCGAGGGGTGCGCGGGATTGCCTTCGATCTTGGTCGGTCGGCCCTCGTGGCTCTCGACGATCAGCCCGTATGCGCTCCGGCGGAACGGCATCGTCGTCGCGTAGTAGCGGGGGACGCCGGGGACGATCTCCTCGGGAGGCGCGACATACGGGACGATCTCTTCGACCGGACGCCGGCAGCCCGCGAGCCCCGCGAGCGAGAGCGAGGCTCCCACGAGCATCATCATCTCGCGCCGGCTGATCCCTTCGGGAAGCTCCGATGCGCCGTCTTGGAATTCCCGCTCCAGCGCGGCGCGGAATTCGGGGCGATCGTCGATCTGCGCGAGACTTCGCCAATACGTTGGTTTCACCGGTGGCACCCCGAACAGTCAGTGGGCGGATTGACCGTCCGTTCGCCGCGGAGTTGCGCCGCGAGGATCTGGGCGTCCCGGGGAGGGGTCCATTTCATGTTGGTGACCTCGGAGACGGGGCGTCTGTTGGGACCCGGGTTGCGGTGGCAGTCGAGGCACCAGCTCATGCTGAGAGGCGTCATCTGAGTGACCGTTTCCATCTCGTCGATGCGGCCGTGGCAGGTGACGCAGCCGATCCCGGCCGTCACGTGCACGTTGTGGGGGAAGTAGGCGTAGTCGGGAAGCTTGTGGACGCGAATCCAGTGCATCGGCCGTCCGCTGGAGGCGCTGTCCCGAATCGGCGCCAGCGCCGCGCTGTCCCGCTTCACGACCTGATGGCAGTTCATGCAGGTCTGGGTGGGCGGAACGTTGGCGACGGCAGACGTCTCGACCGAAGCGTGACAGTATCGGCAATCGAGACCGAGCTCGCCGGCGTGAAGCCTGTGGCTGTAGGGGACCGGCTGAACCGGACGGTAGCCCACGTCCGTGTACCACGGCGAAAAGTAGTACCAGACGCCCGCGGTGACGATCACCGAGCCGAGGCCACCAACGATGGCGGCGGCGAGCGGGAGCTTGTTCCACCAGGCGGGGAAGATTTGAGCCAACGGTTAGGACTCCGGGGCCGCTGGAGGACAGCCGCCTAGCCGTGAGTCCGCGATGGAACTGTGACGCCACATCCTCGCGCCCCCAAAGAAGTTCGTGGCAGAGGAAAAAACGACCGAAGTCCCGAATTAAGGGCGCGATATTACCCACGAACTGGAACATGGTCAAGCGCGCCGGGGACGGTCATGGCGGGGACTTCGGCGGCTTGGCGGGGTGACGAATGACGCACCGGGGTCTGCGGGACGGGGCTGACGCGTCCGGTCACCGGCCCTGCGGCGTTCTCGACAACTCGTGGCCCGGCGCTTCGTGATCACGGGCAGCTGGCGGGTGCGGACGTCGCGAATGTCGATTCGGTCGAAACCGGCCCGGGGACGCCGGACGATGTTTCAAGGGTTGTGGCGCTCATCGCAGGGTCAAGTGGGGCCCGCGCTTGGCGTTGGTTCGGGGCGGTTCTGCGGCGATTCGTCACAGAGAGGAAGGCGGCTGGGCCAAACCGCGGTACAATGGGGGTCTTCGGAGTCGGGGCGTAGCGCAGCCTGGTAGCGCACCTGCCTTGGGCGCAGGGGGTCGCTGGTTCGAATCCAGTCGCCCCGACCAATTTTCCTAACGTTTTCACACGTTTGTGAATTCTGGCGAACGCGGATCGAGCGTCGGCTGACAATTGGCTGACAATCGGTAGCGTGCCAACCCTGCTCGTCCCGCATTTCTTCACCCAATCTGAGCGGTCGCTTCATCGCGTGCTCGACGTCGCTGACACGTCGTTCTCGCGCCTGGCGCATCGACTCGGCCAGGGAGTTCGCACGCGCGTTCATGTAGCGCTGGGTCGTAGTGATGCTGGCGTGTCCGGCGAGCAACTGCAGCTCATGAACGGGAACGCCATCGTCGGCCAACCGTGACAACGCCTCGTGTCGGAGGTCGTGCCAGTGGAGGTCGATCTGCGCGAGCGCCTTGCGGTTCGACACTCGCTTGCCGCTTCCGGCTCGCGTAGGCTTGATGCCGTTCGCCAGCAGGAGCAGCGTCTCCCAGGCTGACTTCAGGCTGGCCACGTACGCGCCAGTCGTCGCCTCGCCGAACACGTATGCGTCGGGTCCGAGGAATGCGCGCCGGCGCAACAGCTTCTCGAGCCGGCTGCCCGCCTCGAACGGAATCACCCGTGCTACCTCCGTTTTCGAGTGCTCTTTGAGGATTCGGATCCAGCGGTGGCGCCAGTCGACTTGCTTGTTACGTCATTTTCGATGGCTTTGCTAAGCTGGTTGTTCCGCGGGCCTTCAAGCGGTTTGCGCCATGGATTAATGTGCTTAAATATCCATCTTTTCCCGTCCCCTCCAGCTGCTGGACTTTCGCGCCTATGCTCGTGAGCATCGCAAATTGCTAATTATCGATGATGATACGGCCTTTATTGGCGGCTACAATATTGGCGAGCTATACCGCACCCACTGGCGTGATACCCATCTACAGGTGGTTGAGCCAACTGCCCGTAATCTGGCCGAGATTTTTGCCTCATTTTGAGATCGTTACCGGCGAGACCGGCCCAAAATGCATCTTGATCTGAACCTGGAATGGCAATCAACCCTGCGGGTCCAGCGCAATGATGCCGCACGGATGGTTTTTCCTATTCGCGCGATGTACCTTGATGCCATTGAGCGAGCGGAGCGCTATGTCTATCTCACCAATGCCTACTTTATCCCTGATCGGGCGATTTTGGAGGCCCTAGTACTGACCGCCCGCCGGGGTGTTGATGTCCGCATCCTGGTGCCGGCTGATCGAACCATGTGCTGGCCGATTGGCTGGCCCGGCATTATTTTGAATTTTGTTAAGAAAATCGGCATCCGCATCTTCACCTATCAGGGCACGATAATTCACGCCAAAACCGCCACCATCGACGGTATCTGGTCCACGGTTGGCACCGCCAATCTTGATCGTCTAAGCCTAGCGGGGAACCATAAAATTAACCTGGAGATCTACAACGCCGCTGTTGCCGGCCAGATGGAGGCCATTTTTAATTGTGATCTAACGAATGCCCACGAGGTGGTATTAACCGAATGGATTGATCGCCCCTGGTATACCAAGGCGGCTGAGTTGGTATTATCGCCCTGGTCGGCGAGTCTTTTAGGAGTTGGGATGTCAATTGGTCGCCCATTTTTAATTACTCTGCTAGCCGTTGGCTATATTGTCAGCGCTGCCTTGGATATTCTGGTTGGCCTGGGGTTGTTTGGCAATAATCCGCTGCCGAACGTCATTTCAGGCAGCAATACCAGGATTGTCCTGATTGGCGGCTTGCAGTTGATGTTTGGCCTAGCGCTGTTCAAAGGTGCCCGTTGGGCTTGGTGGCTGGTCATTATTGGCGCCTACATTCCAATTATCACCCATGTCATTGGCGGCCTGAGCGGCGACTCATGGGCCTGGGGCACGATCTTGTGGAATGTCATCGTCTTGGCGTATCTTCTTCTTCTTCCTGCTTGAACTCATCGTATTGCTCGAGGATGTCGACGATGCCGGCGTTGGAGACGCAGACGTCGATGTCGGCCAGCGCGTCGGCGGGCACCTCGTCGGTCTCGAGGTCGACGAGCGAGGTCGGCCGGCTCCGCATGTCCATCGTCACGACGTCGAAGCCGTCGTCGCGCAGCCGCGCGACGATCGCGCGGCCGAGGCCGCCGTTCGACCCCGTGACGAGGGCCTTCACGGCTTGACGGCGCCGTAGCGCTCCCAGTGCCGCTCGGGGATCGCGTCGGGGTCCTTGTACCAGTACCAGGTGCAGGGATCGGTGGTGTAGTCCTCCGGCGGGTCCGAGGGGTAGAGCGGGTAGCCGCTCCACTGGATCGGCATCGACTCGTTCATGAACGTGCAGTGGGTGCAGTAGAGCGGGAAGTCCTTGCGCCCGTAGGACCAGTCGTGCGCCTCGCGCGTGCGTGCCGTAGCCCGTGCGACTCGTAGAGGCCCTTGCGCACGAGCCGCTGGCCCGAGCCGCAGGGGTTCATCGTGAACGTGACCTTCTCGTCGTCCTCGGTGATCGTGAAGCGCGCCCGGGTGCTCGCCCACGCCGCGAGCCGGAGTGCGCGCGCCAGGTGGCGGCGAGCAGGTCGACGAGCTGCGCGCCGGTCGAGCTCGCTGGATCGCGTCGTGGTGGCGGCGCCAGCCCTGCTCGACCTGCATCTCCCACGCCTCGGCGACGCCCTCGTCGCCGAGCTCGGTCCTGGATGAAGGAGACGAGGCCGAGCACGCGACTCGGCCATCAGGTCGTGCAGCATCAGCCACTCGTGCTTCATCGCCGTCGCAGAGCCGCTGGCGCTCGTCGAGGTCGCCGGCGTCGATCGCCTCGATCGCGCGGTCCATCGTCGGGCGCGAGAGCTGCTCGAGCTCCTCCGGGTCGAACCAGCGCTCGCTCATCGCAGCACTCCTTGGCTCGGTAACCGCCTCGGCCGCGGCCCGGCGGGTGGGGACGTGCTCGCGCGGGACGCCGTCCGCCGGCGGCTCGTAGCCCCGCAGGATCAGCCGCGCCGCCACGGCGCGGTGCAGCTCGTCGGCGCCGTCGTAGAAGCGCGTGCCGCGCGCGTAGCGGTACATCGCCTCGAGCGGCAGGTCGGTCGAGTAGCCGAGCGCGCCGTGGATCTGCAGCGCGCGGTCGACGACGTTGATGCAGCGCGCTCGACGCCGAAGAACTTGATCAGCGAGATCTCGCTTGCGCGCGGCCGCGGAAGCCCTCGCGTGTCGGCGACCCAGGCGGCGTGCAGCGTCATCAGCCGCGCCGCGTGCATCTCGCGCCGCCGAGTCGGCGATCCAGTTCTGCACGGTCTGGTGGTCGGCCAGCAGCCGGCCGTGGCTCTCGCGGTAGGTCGCGCGCTCGCACAGCATGTCGAACGCCCGCTCGCGACAGGCCGAGGCAGCGCATGCAGTGGTGGATGCGCCCGGGGCCGAGCCGCTGCTGGGCGAGCTTGAAGCCCTCGCCCTCGCCGCCGAGCAGCGCGTCGGCGGGCACGCGCACGTCCTCGTAGACGATCTCGGCGTGGCCGCCGTGCAGCGACGTTGTGGCCGCCGGGAACTCCATCGTCGGCACGTCGCGGAGGATGTTCACGCCCGGCGTGTCGACCGGGACGATGAACATCGACGCGCGCCGGTGGCGGCGGCGCGTCGGGGTCGGTGACCGCCATGACGATCAGGAAGTCGGCCCGCGACGCGTTCGAGCTGAACCACTTGTGCCCGTTGATGACGTACTCGTCGCCGTCGCGGACCGCGCGCGTCTTGATCTGCGTCGGGTCGGAGCCGGCGACGCCCGGCTCGGTCATCGAGAACGCCGAGCGCAGCTCGCCGTCGAGCAGCGGGTCGCCGTAGCGCTCCTTCTGCTCGGGCGTGCCGGCGATGCGCGATGATCTCGCCGTTGCCGGAGTCGGGCGCCTGGTTGCCGAACACCGTCGGCGCGATCGCGGTCGTGCCGAGGATCTCGTGCATCAGCGCGAGCTTGACCTGGCCGAAGCCCTGCCCGCCGAGCTCGGGCGGGAGGTGCGCGGCCCACAGCCCGCGCTCCTTCACCTGCTCCTGCAGCGGGTCGATGATCGCGGTCGAGCTCGTCGTAGCCGAGGTCGTCGGCGACCGTCTCGAGCGGCCACAGCTCGGTCCGCACGAAGTCGCGCATCCAGTCGAGCTGCGCTTCGAACTCGGGGTCGGTCGAGAAGTCCCACGCCATGGTGCGGCGAAGCTATCCCGGCGCACGCGGGCGCGCACTATCCGCGCGCGCCAATCTCGGCGGGGGCGATTGGCGCGCGACGCGCTTGGCCTCGCGGGCGGCTCCGCGATTGCGTTTCTGGCGTGGCTTCCTTGACCGGCAGGGTGGCGCTCGTCACCGGCGCGAGCCGCGGCATCGGCGCGGACGTCGCCCGCATGCTCGCGCGCGAGGGCGCCGCAGGTCGTCTGCTGCGCGCGCACCGCGCACGACGGGCAGCACCCGCTCGAGGGCTCGCTCGACGGCACGGTCGCCGCGATCCGAGGCGGCCGGCGGCGCCGGCGATCGCGGTGCCGGCGAACCTGGCGAAGGACGAGGACTGCGAGCGCGTGGTCGAGGAGGCGCGCGCGACGCGTACGGGCCGGTCGACATCCTCATCAACAACGCCGCGGTCGCCTTCTTCGGGCCGACCGTGGACCTGCCGGTGTCGCGCTGGCTGGCGTCGTGGCGGGTCACCGTCCACGCGACGTTCCTCCTCAGCAAGCTCGTGCTGCCGGACGATGATCGAGCGCGGCTGGGGGCGGATCGTCAACGTCACCTCGGAGTCGGCGATCGGGCCCGGCGCCGGCCCCTATCCCGGGCACGCCGATCATCGGCGACACCGCGTACGGCGCGCAGAAGGCGGCGATCGAGCGCTTCAGCCAGGGGCTCGCGGAGGAGGTCTACCCGAGCGGGGTCGGCGTCGCGGCGATCGCGCCGTCGCTGATCGTCCCGACGCCGGGCGCGCTCGCCAACGCGCAGATCACCGGCGCCGACGATCCGCGCGCGGAGGATCCTGCCTACATGCCCGAGGCGATCCGCGTGCTCGTCAGCGATCCTCTGGAGCGCATGGCCGGCCGCGTCCTCTACAGCCAGCAACTGCTGCTCGAGAAGGGGCTGATCGAGACCGGGAGCGGGCTCGGCGTCGACCCGGAGCGCCGCGTGACCGGCTACGTCAGCGCCTCGACGTGAGCGCCGCCCACGCCGAGCTCGCGCGCGCGCTCGGCGGGGAGCCGGAGGGACTCGCGCCGCTGTCCGGCGGCGCCGGCCGCTGCGAGATGTGGGCCGCGACGGTGGCGGGCCGGCCCGTCGTCTACCGCCGCTACCCGGAGGGGCCGGAGCGCGACGTCGTGCGCGAGCGCGAGTGGCGCGTGCTCCAGCTCGCCCGCGACGCCGGGGTGCCGGTCGCCGAGCCGCTGGCGCTGACGCCGGAGGGGATCGTGGTCGAGCGCGTGGCGGGCGAGTCGCGGCCCCGCCCGCTGCTCAACGACGAGCGCTGGGCCCGCGCGCGCTCGGTGCTGGTCGCCCGCGTGGCGGAGGCTGCCGCGCGCCTGCACGCGATCGAGCCGCCGCCCGACCTGCCCGCCGAGCCCGAGTTCGAGGGCGGCGCCGCCGCGGCCGACCTCGCCGGGCTCTCGCTCCGCCGAGGCCGCCGTCGTGGTGCTCGAGCGCTACCTCGACCGGCATCGGCGAGCCGCACCCCGCGGTCGAGCTCGGCCTGCGCTGGCTGCGCCTGCGCCTGCCGGCGCCCGCCGCCGGCTGTCGATCGTCCACGGCGACTTCCGGCTCTCGAACCTGGTCGTCGCCGAGGACGGCCGGCTCGACGCTGATCGACTGGGAGCTGGTCCACGCCGGCGACGGCGCCGAGGACCTCGGCTGGATGTGCATGCGCTCGTGGCGCTTCGGCGCCGCCGCGCCCGCGCTCGGCTGCGGCTCGCGCGAGGAGCTGCTCGCCGCCTACGCCGCGGCCGGCGGGCGCGAGGTCTCGCTCGACGAGCTGCGCTGGTGGGAGGTGTGCGGCAACGCCCGCTGGGCCGTCATCTGCATGCTCCAGGCCCACCGGCACCTGACCGGCGCCGACCGCTCGCTCGAGCGGGCGATGATCGGGCGCCGCACGTGCGAGGCGGAGTGGGACCTGCTCGCGCTGCTCGCCGGCGACCGCCCGCCGCCGCCCGCCACGGCGACGCCGCAGGACGCGCCCGGACGCGCACGAGCTGCTGGCGACGGTCGCCGAGTACCTGCGCGACCTGCGCTCGCGCGCGCCCGCCGAGGACTCCTTCACGCTCGCGGTCGCCGCCAACGCCTGCCGGGTGGTGGCCCGCGAGCTGCCGCCCGGACGACCCGGCGCCGCGCGAGCGCGCCGGCGCAGCTCGCCGCGGCGCTGCGGGCCGGCGAGCACGACGACGCGACTCGACGCGCTCGTCGACCCGCTGCGCGCCGAGGTGCGCGCGAAGCTCGAGGTCGCTAACCCGCGCTGGATCGGCTAGCGAGGATGTTGTTTGAGGCGGCTGTGCCTCGTTGGGTAGCGTGGTGCTTGAGGCGGTGGTCGGTGATGCGGAGCGTTGAGAACCCCGCATTGAGGAGGTCGGCGTCGCGGTCGCGGTCTTTTCGAAGGCGTTGGGGGTGGTGTGGAATGGCGGCTGTCGAGTTCGATGACGAGCTTGTGTTCGCGGTAGACGGCGTCGACTTCGTGGCCGGCAATCGTCTGGTTGAGCTCGGGGAGTGGGAGGTCGTAGCGCTTGAGGAAGCGGATGAAGCGGTCTTCGAGGTGGGAGCGGGTGGCGCCCTTTTGGGGCGTGAGCTGCGAGGTGCGGCGGCCTGGGTATCGGGTGAGGAGGGTGGTCAGGTCGGTCGGGGGTGATGAGACGTTGGACCTGGGCCTCGTTGAGGGCTCGGGTGAGGGCTTTGGGTGGGAGGACGTCGGCGAGGTCGACGAGGGTGCGGAGGGGCGTGGTGACGGGGATGCCGTAGTGGGTGGTGGTGTCGGCGTGGCGGGAGCGGTGGACGTGGATGCCGGGGAGGCGGTGCTTGGTCGGTGCGGTCACCTCGGGGCGGCGCGGGCCAGCGCGGGACGATCCGCCAGAGCGCCGCGGCCGAGCGGTGACTCAGCGCGGCGTCGGGGCCGCAGGCGAGGACCGCCGCCATCGCCGTGGCGAGCGGTGACGGTGGGCGGTGGCCCACGGCGTAAACCCCGCGGTGAAGGAGGTGGAGACGCCCGACGCGGCGGCGGTACTCGATAGCGTCCCGGTCAAGGCCGGCAGCGAGCAACTGCGCGATGCGTCACCACGCCATGCTGCCGAGCCGCCAATTCGGCGAGCAGCAAGGTCGGGTGCGGTCCGCTCCGTGTGAATTATTGCGACCAAGTGACCACACCCGGTGTACGTTGGCGCCCAGAGCCCGGCGAAAGGGGCGCCGCAACCCTCTCGTCACACCTTCAATGCGCGGTTCGTCACAAATCGCGCCCACGGCTCGCGGAAGCCCACAGCCGCCGCATGCCCGCGCAGCCACCGCTCGTTGTCCTCCGCCCGCCGCGTCGCGTAGTCGCGGACCTCGGGGTGGGGGAGGATCAGGAACTCCTCGCGCCCGATCGCGTCCACGACCACCGCGGCGACCTCGCGCCGGCTGACAGCGTCGTCCCCGCGGCCTCCATCGCGCGCTCGAGCTCCGGCGTGCCGGCGATCGCGGCCAGCATCGGCGTGTCGACCTGCTGCGGGCAGAGGCACGAGACGCGGATGCCCTGGTCGCCGTAGGTGATCGACAGCCACTCGGCGACGCCGACCGCGGCGTGCTTGGTCACCGAGTAGGGGAGCGAGGCCGAGGTTGGTGAGCAGGCCGGCGGCCGACGCGGTGTTGAGCAGGTAGCCCTCGCCGCGCGCGAGCATCGAGGGCAGCAGCGCACGCGCCGCCCACACGTGGGCCATCACGTTGATCCGCCAGATCCGGTCCCAGTCGCGCGTCGGTCGACCTCGGGGCCGCCGTCCGGCCCGTCGATGCCGGCGTTGGAGCAGAAGAGGTCGATCGGCCCGCTCCGCTGCTGCTGCTCGATGAACGCCGTCAGCTCCGGCTCCGAGCCCACGTCGACCGCCGCGCCCGTCGCGCCGATCTCGGCCGCGACGGCCGCCACGCGCTCGGGGTCGAGGTCGGCGATGACCACCTCGGCCGCGCCCTCGGCCACGAACGCCTCGGCGAGCCCGCGGCCGATGCCGCTCGCGCCGCCGGTGATCACCGCACGGCGGCCCTCGAGCTCCATGCGAGCGAAGCTAGGCGAGGCGCGCGGCCGGGCGAGGCGGCGGCGGGCGGGCATTGTGAATACCTCCAATCGCGCCGCGCGCCGGGGTCGACGCCGGGCCGGTCGCGAGGCGGCAAGCTTGCGGGACCATGCCCGCGCGCGCGTTGGTCGAGGCAGGTGTCGCCTTCGCAGAGCGCGTGGACGCCGATCCTCGCGCCGCTGGCCGCGGCCGCCCTGACCTCGATCAACCAGCCCCAGATCGACAAGGCCGGCGCGGCCGAGGACCCGCTGGACAGGCCGCTGACGATCCCGCCGCACGAGCAGCCCGTCGGCCCGATGACGCGTGCGCGCCAGCGGCGGATCGCGGCGATGTTCGCCAGCGCGCAGCTGGCCGGCATCGGCGCCGTGGCCGCCGGCGCGGGGCCCGCGCGCGAGGCCTGGGCGGCCGGGATCATGTTCCCGGGCGGCGGGCCACCTCTACAACCGCGACCCTGGCCGCTTCGCCGTCACCGCGGCCGCGTTCGGGCTCGCCGGCGTGCTGTGGTTCGGCACCGGCAACCACATCGCCCCGCCGGTCGTGTGGGCGGGCGCCGCGGCGCTGGCCGCGAAGCGCGCCGGGCGCAAGTCCAAGCACTGGCGCGGCGCGCCGTTCGTCATCGGCGCGGCCGCCGCTCGCCGCGGCCTTCGAGCTCGTGCGCGAGCGCCGCAAGCAGTTCAAGGAGCAGCAGGCGCAGGCCGAGGCCGCCAACGAGCTGCTCGAGGTCGCCGTGCCGCCGCTGCGCGGCGCCGACCGGCCGGACGTGCACGCCGATCGAGGAGATGGGCGACGATCCCGCTCGCGCTGGCGCGGCGCTTCGTCGACACCGCGCACAAGCCGCTCGACGACTGGGAGGACTGGGACGTCATCGAGCAGTTCCAGACCGCCGCGGTCCGCTACCAGATCGACCACATGATCTACACGATCGCGCTGCAGAAGTACACGCGCACGCCGGCCTTCCGCGGCTACCAGGACGAGGCGATGCGGCGGCTGGTCGAGAAGTACCAGCAGAAGCGGGTGTGGTCGTACTGGGCGTACGAGAACCTGTGGGGCAACCTCGAGTGGGACCCGGACCCGGCCCGCAAGCAGAACATCATGCTCACGGGCTTCTTCGCCCTGTCGCTGGGCGCGTTCCAGACGGTCACCGGTGACTACCGCCACCAGGAGGTCGGCTCGATCGAGTTCGTCTGGAACGAGAAGCGCCGCTACCCGTACTCCTACGACACGCTCTGCGCCTCGCTGACCTCGGACTACCTGAAGTCGCCCTGGGGGCTCGTGGTGTGCGAGCCGAACTGGATCTTCTCGCCCTGCAACATGCGCGGCGCCGACGGCCTCCGCATCCACGACCGCCTGCACGGCACGCACTACTGGGACATGATCAAGGACGGCTACTACCGGGGCATGGAGCAGGAGTTCGTGCGCCCCGACGGGACGCTGAACTTCTACCGCTCGGCCCGCACCGGGATCGGCCTGGCGTCGCGCGGGTTCGCCACCGACCTGCGCCCGACGCGCCGCACGTCGCCGACCGTGCCTGGACGATGCTGCGCTCGGCCTACCAGGGGCGCGACGGCAGGCTGGTGACGCCGCTCGTGGGGCCGCGACAAGCTGCTCGACACCGGCAACTACGTCTTCCACCCGCTGAAGGCGTACGCGTACCTCATCGAGGAGGCGCGCGAGGTCGGCGACGACGAGGCGGCGGAGGCCGCGTGGGAAGAGGTCCAGCAGCGCATCGACATGAAGATCGACGACCGCGGCTGGCTCGACGGTGGACGGCGCGTCGATGGCCTCGCACCTCGCGCTGGCGCGCTCGCTCGATCGGGCGCAAGAGCGGCTGGCTCGACCTCATCACCCGGGGCATGCCCGACGCGTGGCGCGACGGCCCGCAGATCGAGTCGGTGCCCTACCCGGCGGTGATGGTCTCGCGCGCGGTCACCGACGGCCAGGCGCTCGACGCGGTCTTCCGCTCGACCAACGGCGGCGGCCGCTTCGACGTCGAGCTGTCCCAGCTGCGGCCGAACGGCGAGTACGACGTGACCGGCGGCACGGCCGCCTCGGTCGTCGCCGACGCGCAGGGCCGGGCGACCGTCGAGGTGGAGCTCGAGGGGCGGCGGGAGCTTCGGCTCGCGCCGCGGGGCTGAGCGATGGCAGATCGGCGCGCCTTCGCCAGGCGCCTCACGGCCGTCCCCTCCCAGTGGATGTGCATCCCGATGTGGGCGCGGTTGTGGGACCGCGGCCGGCGCCTGCTCGGGCGCGGCTACGGGTCGAGGTAGCGCGGTGTCGCTGCCCGTCGTCGACCTCCATCAGCGGCTCGCGGCGCGCGCGGCGCCCCGCGCGGTGATCCAGGACCTCGCGCGCGAGTTGTCGGCAGACGCCGAGCCGGTCGGGTCGGCGGTCGCGCGCCGGCTGCTGGTCGCCGAGGAGCGCCTCGTCGACCATGACGACCCGGCCCTGGCGAGCCTGGCGACGCGCTTCGCGCACGCGAGCGTGGGGGCGATGCTGGCGGCGCCTCGCCTACGGGATGCCGACCGAGACCGCGCGCCCGTCGCAGGCGTCGCTCGAGCTCTTCGAGCACCTGACCGAGCGCGACGACGGCCTCGCCGTCCTGCTGCGCAGCCATCGCCTCGTGAGCGCCGAGCTGTGGCAGACGTGGGCGGCGTTCACCGACGAGCGCGTCCTGGACCGCCGGCTCCACCGCGCGGTGCTCTCGCTCTCGACGCGTGAGCTCGGCGCCTACTGCGACAGCGTCTGCGAGCACCTGACCGGCGCGTGGCCGGAGGCGCGGCGCCGGCGACGGCGCGGCGTGGGCGTGCCCGTCGCGCAGCTGCTGCGCCGGGCCGTCTCCGGACCCGCCGCCCGACGCCGAGGCCGCGCTCGCGGAGCTGGGGTATCCCGGTCGACGCGTGCCACGTCGCAGTGGCGCTCCCTCCGTCCGTGGGCCGCGAGCAGCTCGATGACGTCGCGCGCCGGCTGGAGCTCGCCTGCGGCGCGCCGGCGCTGGCCGCGCCGGACCCGGACGGAGCTGACGATCTGGATCGCGCTCGGGCGCGCCGCCGCCGCGCAGGGGCTCGAGCGCGCGCGCGGTGCTGCGCGACCTGAAGCTGCCGATCGGCCTCGGCGAGGTGGGCGCGGGCCTCGAGGGCTTCCGCCGGACGCGCCAGCAGGCGGCGGACGCGCTGCGGATCGCGCTGCGCGACGAGGCGACCGGGATCACCCGATACCGCGACGTCGCGCTGCTCGCCGTGCTGTGCGCCGACGAGGCGCGCGCCCAGGAGCTGGCGCGCGTATGAGCTCGGCCCGCTCGCGGGCGACGACGAGGTCGCGACCCGCCTGCGCGAGACGGTGCGGGTCTATCTCGCCGCGGGCGAGAGCCAGGTGGCGACCGCGCAGCGGCTGTTCATTCACGAGAAGACGGTCAAGTACCGTCTGACCCAGGCGGAGGAGCTGCTCGGCCGCAAGGTGGGCGAGCGCCGCTCGGAGCTCGCCGCGGCGCTCATGGTGCACGTCGAAGGGGAGTGCTTGCAAATTAGCTAGAACGTGCTAATCTAGCTAACGCAACGGCCCCCCACCCAAAGGAACCCCATGGCCACCGCAAGACCACCACCGCCAACCCCGTCGACGAGACCACCGCCAAGGTGACCCAGCATGACGGAGGAGACCAACAAGAAGCTCGCCGAGTACGCCGAGCAGGCCGCCGCGCGAGCAGAAGAAGCTCGCGATCGCCGCCATCGAGTCGTATGAGGAGCAGGTGCTCCGCTTCGTCGACTCCTACGAGAAGGCCGTCGCCGACACCAAGATCGACTGGCTCAAGGACCTCGTGGCCCCGCAGGCCGCCGCCACCCGTGAGCTCACGGCCGCGTACGTCTCGGCCGCTCGCGAGCTCGTCAACTAGGACTTCCCCACGGATGGTCGTCGATGGCGGCCATCCGTCGCAGTCCCCCCGCACCAGCGCGACAAGCGCGGTTGTGACGCCGCGACAGCCCGGCACGGACGCCGTGGCGCAACCTCCCCCCATGGACTCGGGCGACATCCAGCGCGTGCTCGTCGCCAACCGCGGCGAGATCGCGCGCCGCGTGTTCGCGACCTGCCGCCGGCTGGGCATCGCCACCGTCGCGGTCTACTCCGACGCCGACGCCGCCGCGCCGTTCGTCGCGCGACGCCGACGTCGCGGTCGCGCTCGGCGGCGCCAGCCCGGCCGAGTCCTACCTGCGCGGCGACGCGATCCTCGACGCCGCGCGCCGGCGCCGGCGCCGACGCGATCCATCCCGGCTACGGCTTCCTGTCCGAGAACGCCGCCTTCGCCCAGGCCGTCATCGACGCCGGGCTGACCTGGATCGGCCCGTCGCCGGACGCGATCGCGCGCCATGGGCTCCAAGACCGAGGCGCGCGACCGCATGGAGCGCGCCGGCGTGCCCGTGCTGCCCGGCGCGCGGCTCGACGGCGAGGTCGACGGCGCGCTGCGCGCGATCGCCGACGCCATCGGCTTCCCGCTGCTCGTCAAGGCGTCGGCCGGCGGCGGCGGCAAGGGCATGCGGCTCGTCGAGCGCGCCGGAGGACCTCGCCGCGGCGCTCGAGGCGCGCGCGGCGCGAGGCCGCCGTCGCGTTCGGCGACGACACGGTGTTCCTCGAGCGCTTCGCGCCGCGCCGCGCCACGTCGAGATCCAGATCGTCGGCGACGCGCACGGCCGCGTCGTCGCGCTCGCACGAGCGCGACTGCTCGGTCCAGCGCCGCCACCAGAAGGTGATCGAGGAGGCGCCGTCGCCGGCCGTCGACGCCGGAGCTGCGCGCGCGCATGGGCGCCGCCGCGGTCGCGGCCGGCGAGGCGCTCGGCTACGTCGGCGCCGGCACGGTCGAGTTCCTGCTCACCGAGGGCGGCGAGTTCTTCTTCCTCGAGGTCAACACGCGCCTGCAGGTCGAGCACCCGGTCACGGAGCTGGTGACCGGGCTCGACCTCGTCGAGCTGCAGCTGCGCGTCGCCGAGGGCGCGCGAGCTGCCCGCGGCCGCGCAGCGCGCCGGCGCTCGACGGGCACGCGGTCGAGGCGCGCCTGTACGCCGAGGACCCGGCCAACGGCTTCCTCCCGGCGACGGGCGACGCTCGAGCGCTTCCGCGTCCCGGCCGACCGTGCGCGTCGACACGCGGCGTCGACGGACGCGCGCGCGCATCACCCCGCACTACGACCCGATGATCGCCAAGGTCATCGCCCACGGCGCGCACGCGCGCCGAGGCCGTCGCGCAGGCTCGCCGACGCGCTGCGCCGCGCCGAGATCCACGGCCTGACGACCAACCGCGACTTCCTCGTCCGCGTGCTCGCCACCCGGAGTTCCTGGCGCGGGCGAGGCCGACACCGGCTTCCTCGAGCGCCACGACCCGGCGGAGCTCGCGGCGCCGCTGCTGTCGGCCGCCGAGCAGCCGCCACGCCGCCGCCGCGGCCGCGCTCGCCGCCCAGGCGGCGCGGCGCGCGCGGCGCGCGGTGCTCGGCGGGCTGCCGAGCGGCTGGCGCAACAACCCGTCGCGTGCCGCAGACGCGCCGCTTCGGCGACGACCTGGAGGTCGGTACGCGCTGTCGACCGCGACGGCGCGCTCGCCGTGCTGCGCGTCGACGGCGAGCCGACTGCGCGGCGCCGCGGCTGCACGGCGCCACGCCGGACGAGGTCGACCTCGAGGTCGCCGGCGTGCGCCGCCGCTACCGCGTCCGCCGCGGCGCGACGGCGCCGTGTTCGTCAACACCGACGAGGGCCAGCTCGACCTGATCGAGGCTCCGCGCTTCCCGGAGGCGTCGCACGCCGCGCAGCCGCGGGTCGCTCGAGTCGCCGATGCCCGGCCGCGTGGTCCGCGTGATGGTGCGAGGCCGGGCGCGGTCGTGGAGGCGGGCGAGCCGCTGCTGATCGTCGAGGCGATGAAGATGGAGCACGAGATCGTGGCGCCCGCGCCGCGGCCCGCTCGTGGAGCTGCGCGTGGCAGGAGGGCACGCAGGTCGAGACCGGCACCGTGCTCGCGGTGATCGGCGACGAAGCCTGAGGTAGCCTTGCCGCATGGCCACGGCACGGGTTGACGAGGCCAGCGAGCAGGCCGTCAGGGAGATGCTGTTCGCCGCCGCGCAGGCCGTCGAGCGCGACGCCGACGACATCGCAGGTGAGATCGCCGACGTGCTCATGCGCGAGGTGCCGGAGATCTCCGCCGACCCCGAGACGCGCGAGGACATCATGCTGCGCGGGCGCGCCGGGCTGATCTCGTGGGCGCGCGCGTTCCTCCGCGGCGTCGCGCCGGCCGAGGTCGAGTCGCCGGCCGAGGCGTATGCCTACGCCCGCGCGCTCGCGCGGCGCGGCGTGCCGCTCGACGTGCTGCTGCGCATCCACCGGCTCGTCGCTCGGCGTGCTGCTGCAGGCGTGGGAGGAGCGGCTCGGCTCCGACCGTTCGGCCGAGCAGCTGCTGGCCGCCACCCGCGCCTCGATCGAGGTCAACTTCCAGTTCCACGACGCGCTGATGGAGGGCCTGAGCTCCGAGTACCAGCGCGAGCGCGAGCGCTGGGTCCGCGGCGCGGAGGCGCTGCGGCGCGAGACGATCAACGCGATCCTCGACGAGAAGGCGGTCGACACCGACGGCGCCGGCCGCATCCTCGGCTACGACCTGCGCCGCCATCACCTCGGGCTGGTGCTGTGGGCGGTCGCGACCCCCGACGACCCGCAGGTGCTGCCGCGGCTCGAGCGCGCCGCCACGGCGGCCTCCGCCCACCTGGAGGCCGGCCGGCCGCTGATGCTGTCGGTCGACGGCAGCACGATGTGGGCGTGGGTCGCGCGCGACAGCGAGCTGCCGCGCGAGCTGATCGACTCGCTGGCCGCCGCGCCCAACGCCGACGGCGTCTCGATCGCCCTCGGCGCGCCGGGGCAGGGGCTGACCGGCTTCCGGCGCACCCACCGCGACGCGGCGGACACCGCCAAGGTCGCGCTCGTCAGCCGGCGCCGGCCCGGCACCGTCACCGCCTTCCACGCCGTCGAGCTGGCGGCGCTGTTCGCGGGCGACCCCGAGCGCACGCGGCGCTTCGTCCACGAGCGGCTCGGCGCGCTGGCCGCCGACGACGACGAGAACCACCGCCTGCGCGCGACGCTGATGCTCTACCTCGAGGAGAACGGCAGCCGCGTGGCGACGGCCAAGCGGATCGGCGTGCACCCCAACACGGTCGCCAACCGCATCCGCACCTGCCGCGAGATCCTCGGCCGCGACGTCGGCCAGGAGCAGGTGCCGCTGCTCGTGGCGCTCACGCTCGCCGCCACGCTTGGGTCCCGCCGTGCTCAGGACTGTGCCGGATCGACAGGCGCCGTGATCGGGGCTGGGCGCTCGGCACAGTCGGCCGGCCCCGCCACGCGCTGAGGTATCCGGGGTGAGCCTCGAGGATCCCGCCATCATCTGCTGCTCGATCTCGGGAGCGGTCGCGAACCGCGACCAGTGCCCGGCGATCCCCTACACGCCGGAGGACTACGCGGCCGAGGCGCGCCGGATCGTGGACGAGGGCGGCGTGCACATCCACATCCACGCGCGCCGGCCCGACGGGACGCCCTCCTACGAGGTCGAGGACTTCCAGGCCATCACCGAGGCGATCAAGGCCGAGATCGGCGACGCGGCGATCATCAACTTCTCGACCGGGACGATCGGCGTCCCGCTGGCGAAGCGGATCGAGTACCTGCGCGCGTGCCCGCCCGAGGTCGCCGCGCTGAACATGGGCTCGATGAACTACGCGAAGTACTCCAAGAGCCGCAAGGACTTCGTCTTCAAGATGGTGTTCACCAACCCGTTCGACGAGATCCTCGAGCTGCTCGGCGTGCTCAACGAGCTCGGCATCAAGCCCGAGCACGAGTGCTTCGACATCGGCCACGTCGGCTCGCTGGCGCCGCTGATCGACATGGGCGTGCTGCCGAGCCGCTCCACGTCGACTTCGTGATGGGCGTCGTCGGCGGCATCCCGGCGACCGCGCGCAACGTCGCGGCGATGGCCGACAACGTGCCCGCCGGGCTCGCACTGGGGCGTGATCGGGATCTCGCGCGCGCAGTGGCTCGTGGTCGCCGCCGCGCTCACGCTCGGCGGCTCGATCCGCGTCGGGCTGGAGGACAACTTCTACCTGCCCGGACGGCACGATGGCGCGCTCCAACGGCGACCTCGTCGCCAAGGCGCGGGCGATGACCGAGGACGTCGGCCGCATGCCCGGCCACGGTCGAGCAGGCGCGGGCGCTGCTGGGCCTGCCGGTCCCCGCCGCGAGCTAGCGATGCTGCAGAACCTGCGCGACGCCGGCGGGCACCCCACGCGCTACGGCGAGCGGGTGCGCACCGGCCTGCTGTTCCGCGGCGACGCGCCGGTCAAGCTGGACGACGCCGCGCGGGCGCGGCTCGCCGGGCTCGGCCTGCACACGGTCGTCGACCTGCGGCGCGACGTCGAGCGCGGGCACTGGCCCTACGAGCTCAACGGGTTCGCCGGGCGGGTGCTGGAGATCTCGCTGATCGGCGAGCAGCGGCGCCCGGTCAACCCGCTCAACGGCGGGCTCGCCGGGTTCAACCGCTGGGTCTACGAGACGCGCGGCGAAACGATCGCCGAGATCGTCGGCGCGCTCGGCGCGCCCGGGGCGCTGCCGGCGCTCATCCACTGCACCGCGGGCAAGGACCGCACCGGCCTGGTCGTCGGCCTGATCCAGAGCTGGCTCGGCGTGCCGGACGACGTCATCGCCGCCGACTACGCGCTCAGCGCCGAGCTGCTGCACGCCGACGACGACGAGGCGATCGCCAAGCAGGAGGCCGCGCTCGGCGTCAACGTACGCGAGCGCCCGGACCTGCTCGAGGCGCGGCCGGAGTGGATCGTCGACGCGCTCGACGAGGTGCGCCGCGAGCATGGCAGACGCCGGCGACGTACCTGCTCGCCCACGGCGCGCGCCCGGAGCACCTGCCGGCGCCTGCGCGCGTCGCTCGTGGACGCCATGACCGTCCTGCGCAGCGGCTTCGACGCCGGCGGCGCCGGCGCGACGGCCAACCGCGACGCGATGAGCGAGCGGCTCGAGGAGCTCGAGCAGCTGCTGGCGACCGCGCGCGGCGGCGGCGGGCCGAAGTACGTCGAGCGCCACCGCGAGCGCGGCAAGCTGCTGGTCCGCGAGCGCATCGAGCTGCTGCTCGACCGCGACAGCCCGTTCCTCGAGCTGCAGCCGTTCATCGCCTACGGCACCGACTACCACGTCGGCGGCAGCATCGTGACCGGGCATCGGCGTCGTCGAGGGCGTCGAGTGCGTGATCACCGGCAACGACTCCGACGATCCGCGGCGGCGACGAACAACCCGCTACACGCTGCGCAAGGCGCTGCGCGCGCAGGAGATCGCCGAGCGCAACCGGCTGCCGCTCATCAACCTCGTCGAGTCGGGCGGCGCCGACCTGCCGACGCAGGCCGACGAAGTTCGTCCCCGGCGGCGCGATGTTCCGCAACCTGACGCGGCTGTCGAGCCTGCGGCATCCCGACGATCGCGCTCGTGTTCGGCAGCTCGACCGCCGGCGGCGCCTACGTCCCGGCATGTGCGACTACACCGTCTTCGTCGAGCGACCGCGCGCAGGTCTTCCTCGGCGGCCCGCCGCTCGTGAAGATGGCGACCGGCGAGGACGCCGACGACGAGGAGCTCGGCGGCGCGGAGATGCACTCGCGCATCTCCGGCCTGTCGGACTACCTCGCGCGCCGACGAGCACGACGCGCTGCGGATCGGCCGCGAGATCGTGCGCCAGCTCAACTGGCGCAAGCTCGGGCCCGGGCCCGACGCGAGGCCGCCGACGCGCCGCTGCTACGACCCCGAGGAGCTGCTCGGCGTCGATGTCGGCCGACCGCAAGGTCCCGTTCGACCCGCGCGAGGTGCTCGCGCGGATCCTCGACGGCTCGCGCTTCGACGAGTTCAAGCCGCTCTACGGCACCGCGCTGATCACCGGCTGGGCGTCGCTGCACGGCTATCCCGATCGGCATCCTCGCCAACGTCACGGCATCCTGTTCTCCGAGGAGGCCCAGAAGGCCGCGCAGTTCATCCAGCTCTCCAACCAGCGCGACGTCCCGCTGCTGTTCGTCCACAACATGACCGGCTTCATGGTCGGCAAGCGAGTACGAGCAGGGCGGCATCATCAAGCACGGCGCGCAGATGATCAACGCGGTCTCGAACTCCAAGGTCCCGCACCTCGTCGCTGATCGTCGGCGGCTCCTACGGCGCGGCCAACTACGCGATGTCGCGGGCGCGGCTACGACCCGCGCTTCGTGTTCGCCTGGCCGAACGCGCGACGCGGTGATGGGGCCCGCAGCAGCTCGCCGGCGTGCTCGTCGATCGTCGCCAAGGCGAGCGCGCGAGACGCGCGGCCTCGCCGTTCGACGAGGAGGAGGACGAGCGGATGCGCGCGGCGGTCGAGGACCAGATCGAGCGCGAGCAGACCGCGCTGGCCAACTCCGGCCGCGGCTACGACGACGGGATCATCGACCCGCGCGACACGCGCACGGTTCTCGGGCTCGCGCTTTCAGTTATCCACAATGCCCCGGTCGAAGGATCCAGCGGGTTCGGCGTTTTCCGGCTGTGATGTGGGGACTCATTCCCACAGGAGGCAGACCGAGATGGCCAAGGAGAACGACGCAGCGCAGGAGAAGGCGTTCGAGGAGAGCGCGGAGCGCCTCCGCGCGCTGAACGAGCGCATCATCGACGCCTCCAAGACGTCGGGGCGCGCGTACCTGGAGGCGTACGAGGCGAACCTGAAGGCGATCGCGGAGTACCAGGCGAAGCTGGCCGGCTCGAGCGACGTCGACTGGGTGAGCACGGTGCTGAACGCGCAGGCCGACTTCACGCGCGAGATGGCGCGGGCCGCCTCCGCGCACAGCCGCGACCTCCTCAAGTAGGCGCGTCCCCATGGACCTGCGACCCATCGGCCCCGACGACCTCGAGCTCATCACCGAGTTCTTCCTGCGCGTCCCCGAGCGCGACCGCACGTTCTTCAACGAGGACGTGCTCGACCCCGAGGTGGTGCAGGGCTTCCTGCACCCGCGCGAGGGCGATCTGCGGCTGATCCTGCACGACGACGACGGGAGGGTCGTGGGCTGGCTCGCGCTGTTCGGCGGCGTCGGCTGGTCGCACCACGTCGCGCGCATCGGCCTCGTCGTCGACCCCGAGGCGCGCGGCCGCGGGCTCGGCAAGCAGCTCGCGCGCGAAGGGCTGCTGCGCGGCCTGCAGGCCGGCTACTCGAAGCTCGTCGTCGAGATCATCGCCGAGGAGCGGCCCGCGATCGGCATGTTCCAGGCCATCGGCTTCCAGATCGAGGCGCTGCTGCTCGACCACGTGCGCGACCTGGCCGGCAACGTCCACGACCTCGTCGTCCTCACGCACCACGCCGAGCAGAACCGCTCGGAGATGGAGGCCATCGGCCTCGAGGGCGAGCTGGCCTGATCTCCCGACGCTCAGTCGAAGCTGCCGAGGACCTCGTCGAACAGGTCCTCGGTCGAGCGCGCCGGCCAGTTGAACTGGGTGGAGGCGGCGTCGGCGACGATGACGGCGCCGTTGAGCATGCGCGCGGCGGGCGAGCAGAGGAACAGCACGATCGCCGCCATGTCCTCCGGGTCGGCGTAGCGGGCGCGGCTCGGCTGCGGCGCGCCACTCCTCGACGGTCATGCCGTAGTTGGCGGCCGCCTCGGGCGAGATCGTGGTGCCGGGCGCGAGCGCGTTGATGGTCACGTTGCGCTGCTCGGCGTAGGGCGCGAGGCTGCGGGTGAGGTTGACGACGCCCGCGCGGGCCGCGCCGGAGTGGGCGAACATCGGCGCCCCGCGCTCGAAGCTGAAGACGTGCGCGACGTTGACGATGCTGCCGGTCTGGCGCTCCATCATGTGGCGGATGAAGCGGCTGCAGACGTTCCAGGTGCCGTTCAGGTTGAGGTCGATGACCGCGCGCCAGCCGTTGTCGCTGATGTCGAACGGGTGCGCCTGGAACTGGCCGCCGGCGTTGTTGATCGAGGTAGTCGACGCTGCCGAAGCGCTCGAGGCAGGCGTCGCGGAACGCGTCGACCGACTCGACGTCGCGGATGTTCACCTCGACCTGCAGGCACTCGACGCCGAGCGCCTCGATCTCGGGAGCGGCCTCGGCCAGCTCGTCCGGCGCGTTGCTGGCGATCACCGACGTTGGCGCCCAGGCGCGCGAAGCCGACGGCGATCGCGCGGCCGATGCCGCGGCCGCCGCCGGTGACGACGGCGGTCTTGCCGGCGAAGAGCCCGGGCGCGAACGAGGCGCGGGGATCGAAGGGACTGTCGCTCATGATCGTGCTGCTCCTGGTTCGTCGCTTGCGGGCGTCAGTTCTGCGCGGGCCACGCGACCCGCTGCTCGGAGCGCGGGTCGTCGACCACGCCGCTCTCGAGGTCGAAGGTCATGACCGCGCGGCGCTCGGGCGTGTAGCGGCGGCCAGCCCGGGTCGCCGGCGGCGGCGAACTCCAGCCAGCGCCGGTGCATGTCGTCGGCGATCTGCTGCGGCGGCGCGGCGCCGGTGACGAGGGCGGCGCTCGGCGTGTCGAGCGTGTCGAACACGAACGGCACCTCGAGGTAGTGGCACGCGCCGAGCCGGCCCGCGTAGAGCGGCGAGCGCCACGCGAACTCGTACATCCAGGTGCGCGCGGCGCCGTTGCCGCGCGCCTCCGCGAGGCGGATGTCGGGCAGCCGGAAGAAGAAGTCGCTCGCGGCCGCGGCGAACAGCTCGCCCGCCGTCGAGTAGCGCTCGTCGTAGCGCCGCCCGCAGGTGCTCGCGGGCGCCCGCCGTAGATCTGCGAGCGCGGCGTCGACGAAGCCGTCGTCGAGCTGGTCGATCAGCCCGGGCGGGACGAGGAAGAAGCGGTGCTCGTCGGTGTTGCTGCCCAGCAGCAGCTCGACGTCGGCGCCGACCCCGGCGCGCACGGCGTCCAGCGGATCCAGCGGCAGCGAGTCCTCGTCGAGGACGGGCGCGAACGGCATCATCGTGATCCCGATCCGCGCCCCAGCGCATCGGCGCTCTGGGGATGTCCTGGGTGAGGGCGAACTGCGCCGCGTAGAGCTTCGGGATGCGGACCGCGCCGAAGCCCTCGCGGTTCGGCGGCACGCCGAGGCGCCGCGCGAGCTCCTGCGTGACCTTGGCGGCGTCCTCGTGCGGCATCACGCGATCGCCCGACGCCGCTCTGGGCGATCGCGCGCCGTGAACAGCCCCTGCGCGGACGGCATCGCCAGCAGCGTCGTGACGGCCATCGCGCCGGCGGACTGGCCGAAGATCGTGACGTTGCCCGGGTCGCCGCCGAACGCCGCGATGTTCTCCTGGACCCACTCGAGCGCCGCGACCAGGTCGAGCAGGCCGCGGTTGTTCGGCGCGTCGTCGAGCACGCAGGAAGCCGTCGACGCCGAGCCGGTAGTTGAGCGTCACGCAGACGGCGCCGTCGCGCGCGAACGCGCTGCCGTCGTAGGTCGAGATCGCGCCGCTGCCGTTGCGGTAGGCGCCGCCGTGGATCCACACCATCACCGGCAGCCCCTCGCCGCCGCCGGTCGGGCGTCCAGACGTTGAGGTTGAGGCAGTCCTCGCCCTCGATCACGGGCTCCTCGAGGATGCCGGCGAACGGCAGCCGGTACGGCGCCTTGCGGCGCCGTCGGGCCGAAGCTCGTCGCGTCGCGGACGCCCTTCCACGGCTCCGGCGGCGCGGGCGCCTTGAAGCGCAGCGCGCCGAACGGCGGCGCCGCGTACGGCAGCCCCTTGTAGGACGCGACGCCGTTCTCGACGGCGCCGCGTGCCCGGCCCTGCGCGGTCTGGACGACCGGCGCGCGTCACTCGGCCTTCGGCTTCGGCTTCGGCTTGGCGGCCTTCGGCCTTCGGCTTCGGCGTCGGGCTTCGGGCTCGGCTCCGGCGCGGGGGCGAGCGCCTCGGTGAGCGCACGGACCTCCTCGCGCAGCGCCTGGATCTCGGCGCGCAGCTCCTCGATGTCGCTCGCGGCCGGGAGGCTCATCGCGTGCAGGAACTGCGTCGTGCTGCGCCGGCATCCGCGGCATCTGCGGCATCGGCTGGCATCTGCGTCCCTTGCTTGGCGGCCTTCGCGGCCATGTCGGCGAACTGGTCGCTCTTGATGAACTCCTCCAGCGGCGCGCCGATCGTGCGCTCGTAGTCCTCGATCGCCTTGCGCCAGGGCGGCTTCTCGCTCGCTCATGATTCGACCTCGCTCTCCTGCAGGGACTGGCTGTGGTCCGCGATCCATCCGAGGATGTGCGGGATCGTCACGGTGGCGGCCTTGCGGCCGGTGATGAGGCCGACGTGGCCCGGCCGGGAGCGACAGCTCCTCCATGTTCGGGCCCATGAACTCGCGCAGGACCAGCGTCGACTCCACGGGGACGAGCTCGTCGCGCTCGGCCATGACGACCAGCAGCGGGCACGCGATGTCGCGGAGCTCGCACGCGCCGGCCGCTCAGCTCCGTGCCGCCGGTGGCGAGCTCGTTGCCGCGGATCAGCTTGTCGACGATCTGGCGCAGCAGCGCGCCGGGCATCGGCACCTGCTCGCGGATGAACTGCGCCATCGCCTGGTGGCCCTCGACGTAGTCGTCCTTCCAGAGGTTGTCCCACAGCGCGGCGTTCGTGACCAGGTCGGACGGTGGGCTTGCGCATGGCGAACGCCTCGCGCACGACGTCGCCGGGGACGTTGCCGTCCTCGTCGAGGATGTCCTCGGGCTCGAGGCGGCCCTCCGCGAACACCTTCGTGATGCCGGCCGAGGCGGCGTAGTCGATCGGCGGCGCGAGCGAGACGAGGCTGCGGATCGGCGCGTCCGGGTGCCCCGCCAGGTAGAGCATCGTGAGCAGCCCGGAGAAGCAGTAGCCGAGCATCGTCAGGTCGTCGCTGCCGGCGTCCTCGCAGGCCGCGGCGACCGCCAGCGGCATGAGCTCGTCGACGTAGGTCTCGAACGTGTTCGTCGACTCCTCTTTGCCGGCCACGCCCCAGTCGACGAGGTAGACGTCGAAGCCCGCGGCCAGCAGGCGCTCGACGAAGCTGTTGCCGCTGTGCAGGTCGAACACGTAGCTGCGGCTCACGACGCTCGGCACGAGCAGGATCGGCGGGCCGTACTTCACGGCGCCGGGCTCGGTGTCGTAGTGCCACAGCTCGGTCTTGCCGCTCGACCAGACGGTCTCGCTTGGGCGTCGGGCCGACGCGCGCGAACTCCATGCCCATCGCGAGCTTGATGCCGTTCTGGAGCCGGAGCGCGTTGCGCTCCATCTCCCGCATGATCTCTGCGATGCCGTCGTCACTCATGGTCGTCCGCCCATCGTAGGTTCGGCGCCGCCCGGCCCCGGCGTCGCGTCGCCGCCGGGCTTTGGAGAACGTCACAGACGGCGTCGCGGAGGCGGCGCCCGGCACGCGCGCGCAGCGCGTACCGTGGCCGACCGTGCGACGGGTCCTGATCACGGGCGGCGGGCGCGGCATCGGCCGCGCGGTCGCGGTCCGCCTGGCCGAGCGACGGCCACCGCGTCGCGGTCACCGCGCGCAGCGCCGGGCGAGATCGACGCCGTGGCGGCCGAGGTCGGACGGCGTCGCGCTGGCGGTCGACCTCGCCGACGCCGACGCCGCGTCGGCGCTCGCCGGCCGCGCCGCCGAGGCGCTCGGCGGCCCGGTCGAGATCTTCGTCCACGCCGCGGGGGTCGCGTCGATCGCGCCGCTGCACAAGCTCGACCCCGAGGACTGGCGGCGCGCCTTCGCCGTCAACGTCGACGCCGCCTTCTACGTCAGCCGCGACCTGATGCGCCCGATGCGCGAGGCCGGCTGGGGGCGCATCGTCACGATCACGTCGCTGCGGGCCCGCGTCGGCGTGCCCACGACCGCCGCCTACGCGGCCTCGAAGCACGCGCTGCTCGGCCTCACCCGCGTGATCGCCTCCGAGCTCGCCCCGCACGGCGCGACCGCCAACGCGGTCGTCCCGGGCTGGGTCGACACGCAGATGGTGCAGCGACGAGATCACCAAGTTCGCCACCGCGCTCGACGTGCCCCGCGAGGAGGCGGCGCGGCGCCTGCTGCGCGAGCAGAAGATCGGGCGCTTCCTCCAGCCCGACGAGGTCGCCGGCCTGGTCGGCTACCTGTGCGGCGAGCAGGCCGCCGGGGTGACGGGCCAGGCGCTGCACATCGACGGCGGCTCGTATCAGGCCTGAGCCAGGCACGCCGCCGCCACCTCGATCAGCCGCGGGACGCCGTCGCACAGCGAGGCCGCCCACGGTTCGTCGTGCTCGCCGCGCAGGTGGCGGCCGTAGATCGCCTCGCAGAACACCGCGCTCTTCCACAGCGCGAGCGCCTGGTACCAGGCGCAGGTGCGAGACGTCGCGCCCGGTCGTCGCGACGTAGCGCTCGCACGAGCTCGTCGCGCGTGCGGGAAGCCGTCGCCGGCGGTCGCCGGGCTGCGCAGCATCGGATGCTCGGCGGCGCCCGGCTCCGACCACGTGATGGTCAGGTAGCCGAGGTCGGCGAGCGGGTCGCCGACGGTGGCCATCTCCCAGTCGAGGATCGCCAGCAGCTCCGGCCGCGTGCCGGTGGCCGACCATCAGGTTGCCGAGCCGGTAGTCGCCGTGGACGATCGCGGTGTCGCCGCCGCCGGGCAGCCCGCGCCGCAGCCGCTCGGTGAGCGTCGTCGAAGCCGGGGATGCGCCGGCCCTCGCTCGCCGCGTAGAGCGCGCTGAAGCGGCCGCAGCTGGCGCTCGAGATAGCCGCTCGGGCGGCCGAAGCCGCTGAGGTCGTCCGGCGCTGCCAGTCGACGGCATGGAGCTCGGCGAGGGCGTCGACGACCGCGAGCCCCAGCGTCCGGCGCGTCGGTGCCGGCCGGGACGGCGTCGGTGATCACGGCGCCGTCGAGCTGCTCCATCAGGTAGAAGGGCGCGCCGATCAGCTCGCGGTCCTCGCAGACGGCGAGCACGCGCGGGACGCGGGACGCCCTGGTCGGCCAGCGCGAGCTGCAGCCGCGCCTCGCGCACGACGTCGTGCGCGGAGGGCGGCAGCGGGGGCGGTGGCGGGCGCCGCAGCACGACGCGCGCCCCGCCCCGCTCGACCAGGTAGGTCAGGTTCGAGGCGCCCTCCGCCGATCCGCGTCAGGCGAGCGCGTCCGCCCCGCGGGACGAGCCCGTCGAGGTACGCCTCGAAGGCTCCGCCGGCGGCGGTGCTGGCGCCGGCGGCCAACGAGACCTCAGGCGCCGTCGTGTCGGCGAGGACGCTTGCCGTTGGACGCGTCGCTGACGTCGAGCCGCAGCGGCGTGCCGTCGGCCGGGATCGTCTCGCTGCGGTCGGTCTGGATGCCCTCGGTGAAGTTCACGGACATCACGCAGGGGATGCCGAACTCGCGCGAGAGGATGCCGAGGTGGCTCTCCGGCGCGCCCTGCAGGGTGATCAGCCCGGCGATGCCGCTGGCCAGCGCCGGCGCCATGAACGTCGTCGTCCCGCCGCGCGAGATGCCGATCGTGTTGCCGATCTCGCCGCTCATCACGAGCTCCATCACCGCGTCGGGTGAATCGAGCCAGCGCGAGACGCCCTCGGCGGGCGTGGCGTGCTCGTAGACGTTGATGCCGGTGCCGATCACCTGATAGTCAGACATGTTCTCTCTCCTCTTGTGCGTTGCGTGGCTGGATTGGAGCGTGCGGGACGGGCGACGGGATGGCATCTAGCGCCAATCCCCCGCGTCCGCGGTTGGATGCGGGCGACACCGTGACCTTCACCGACTGCGCCGCGTCGAGCTGGACCGCGAACGCCTCCTGGATCCGCTCGAGCGGGAAGGTGTGCGAGATCAGCCGCGTCGGCGTCGATCCCGCCGCGCTCGAGCTCGGCGATCACCGCCGGGAACTCGTCCCGGTAGGCGAACGACCCGCGGACCGTGAGCTCCTTCTCGACCAGCCGGTCGGGGCGGAGCTCGACCTTGTTCTTGTAGAGCGCGGCGATCACGAGCGTCGCGCCGGAGCGCGCGACCCGGATGGCGTCGGCGAAGGCCGGCGGCGCGCCCGAGCACTCGAGCACGACGTCGGCCCGGGCGCCCGCGCCGTAGAGGCCGGGCCCGGTGATCGCCGCGACGGCCGCCACCGTGGACGCGGCGGCCGGGTCGACGACGACGTCGGCGCCGAGGCTCGCGCGCGCGCTCGCGCCGCAGCTGCGGACGGGTCGGCGGCGACCACGGTCGACGCGCCCATCGACTTCAGCCAGTGGACCGCGCCGAGGCCGATGATGCCGAGGCCGAAGACGACCGCGACGTCGCCCGGCCGACGGCTCGGCGAGGCGCGCCGCGCGCAGCGCCACGGCCAGCGGCTCCACGAGCGCGCCGGCTCGGTCGGAGACCGCGTCGGGCAGCTTGAAGATCGTCTGGCCGACGAGCGCCCGCGGCACCAGCACGCGCTCGGCGAACGCGCCCGAGACGCCGTAGCCGATGTCGAGCCCGCGGCCGGCCTCGCACAGGTGGACGTCGCCGGCGCGGCAGCGGTCGCATTCCCCGCACGGCGTCAGCGGGCGGACCGTGACGCGGTCGCCGTCGCTGAGGCCCTCGACGCCGGGGGCGGCGAGGACGCGTGCCCGAGAACTCGTGGCCCAGGACCTGGCCCGGGCGCGTGCCGAGGCCGCCCTTGAAGGAGCTCAGGTCCGAGCCGCAGATGCCGCACTCGGCGACCTGGACGAGCGCCTGGCCGTCGGCCGGGCGCGGGCTCGTCGACGTCGGCGAGGTCGAGGCGCTCGGGTTCGACCCACTGGGCGGCACGCATGCGGACATCACAGCGTGCGCGGGCGGTCCGGCGGCGCCAGATCGCGGCGCGGCCGTTGTGGACCTCGACAAGCGCTCGCGGCGGGCCGCGCTCGGCGAGCGCCGCGGCCGGTGAGGATCCTGCGGTGGCTGAACCTCGTGATCGCATCGAGGCCGTGATGTTCGACATGGACGGCACGCTGCTCGACTCCTGGGACGCGCTGCTCGGCGCCTACCACGACGCGACCACGGAGGTGCTCGGCGCGCCGCCGCCGATCGAGCGCGAGGACATCGACCACCTGATCCAGCTGAGCGCGCGCGACGCCTTCCCGCGCGCTCGCGGGCGGCGATCCCGAGCTCGCCACGCGGATCCAGGCGGCGTTCGGCGAGAGCTACCGGTCGCGCAGCGCGCAGATCAGGCTCTACGACGGCGTCGCGGAGATGCTGCGCGCGCTGCGCGGGCACGGCCTCAAGCTCGGGATCGCCACGTCGAAGTCGCGCGTGCGCCTCGACCGCGACCTCGAGCAGACCGGGCATCGGCGAGCTGCTCGACGCGACGATCTGCGGCGACGAGGTCCCGATCGCCAAGCCCGACCCCGCGCCGATCCGTCGCGATCATGGCGCTGCTCGGCGTCGAGCCCGCGCGCCGCGCTGTACGTGGGCGACGGCGCCAACGACGTCATGGCCGCGCACGCGCGCCGGGGTGCAGGCGGTCGGGGCCGGCTACGGCTTCCACCCGCGCGGCCTGCCGCGCGGCGGGGCCCGAGCACTGGATCGAGGCGCCGCTGGCAGCTGCCGGGGATCGTGGCCGCGACGGCGCCACGGGCTGAGCCGTGCGGTTCGTGCACCCGCTGCACGGCGGCGCGCTGTCGGCCGACGTGGCCGGGCTGCTGGGCGCGCGCCTGGGCGGCCTGATCAGCCTCGACCTGCCGGTCGCGCCCGGCTTCGTGATCGGCACCGCCGCGTGGCGATCGCCTGCGCGAACCCGGCTGGGATCTGCCGGCGAGCGTGCTCGAGGAGGTCGACACGCCCTCACGAGCTCGACGGCGGCCGCTGGCGGTGCGCGCCGCGCCGGCGTTCCCGGCGTCGCCGCCGGCCGCCGTGCTCGACGTCGGCCTCTCCGACCACAGCTTCGAGACTCGCGAAGCGCACGAGCCTCGGCTACGCGCGCCGTTCGTACCGGGCGCTCGAGCAGCCGCGGGCGACGCGCGCCGAGCAGCTGGAGGCCGCGCTGCAGTCGATCGTCGAGCACGCGCACGTCCCGACCGCGGTGATCGTCCAGGCCCGCACCTACGCGGAGGGCAAGCCGCCGTCGGGGCACGGCCGGGCGTTCACCCGCGACCCGCTGCGCGGCACGGTGTGGCCGACCGGCGAGTTCCGCAGCGGCCGCTCGGTCATGAGCCTCGACGCGCTGAGCCGCTGGGCGCCCGCCGTCGGCGCTGCAGCTGCGGGCCGCGCTCTCCCGGGTGGAGAGCCTGCAGCGCAGCGTGTGCGAGGTCAGCTTCACGCTCGAGGCGGGCCGGCTGTGGATCGACGACGCGCGGCCCGCGCGGCACAGCCGCGCCGCGGCGGAGCGCATCGCGCAGGCCGGGCTCACGCCGGCAGCCGGCAGCCGGCCCTGGATCTTGAGGATCAGCAGCGCGACCTGGAACGGTCAGCTGCGCGGCGGAGTCCGTCGCGACGTCGAGCCCCGTGAGCTCGAGCACGCGCGCCGAGCCGGTAGCGGATCGTGTTCTCGTGGACGCCGAGGTGCTTCGCCGAGTTGCGCACGCTGCGGTCGCGCGTCGAAGAACGCGCGGACGGTGTCGAGCAGCTCCTCGAGCGTGCGGTTGCCGGCCTCGAGCAGCGGGCCGAGCGTGTTGCGGGTGAAGCGGTCGGCCTCGGCGCCGTCGACCATGGTGAGCATCAGCCGCGCGGCGCCGAGGTCGTCGGCGGCCAGCAGAGACAGCGCGGCGTCCTCGCACGCCGCGCAGGCTGCGCAGGCACCCGAGCACCTGCTGCGTCTCCTTGTAGGCGCAGCCGTAGTCCGCGGGCGCGACGCAGGCGCTCGAGATCGCGGCCAGGACGGTCCGCTTCGCGGCGAGCCGCACCCGCAGCCGCTCGACCGTCTCCTTGGCCTTGGCCAGCGCGACCGGGCGCGGGGCTGACTCGTCGAGCTCGAGCACGAGCGCGACGCCGTTCTGCGGCACCGCCGTCAGCCACGGCTGGTCGCCGGGGGCGACGTCGGCGTACGCGCGCTCGACCTCCTCGGCCGACGAGCGGGGCGGCCTCGTCCTCCGGAGGCGAGCAGGCAGACCAGGTGCGGGCTCGCCATGCGGAAGCTCAGCCGCTCGGCGCGGCGCACGAGCGCCGCCTGGTCCTCGAGCCCGTTGACGAGGTCGCGGACCAGCGCCCTCGCGCGCCTGGCCGTCGGCGGTCGTCGCGCGGCCCTCGACCGAGAGCTCGATCGCGATCGCGGTCGCCGCGTGGCGCGAGGTGGCGAGGTCGAGCGCGGTGAAGCGCGAGCCGAACTCCATGACCGCCAGGTAGCCCCACGCCTTGCCGTGCAGGACGACGCGCGCGACGAGGAAGCGGTGCAGGAGGCCGTCGCCGGGCACGGCGTCGACGACGACGGGCGGTTTGGCTTGAGGCGGGCCAGCGCCGCCTGGACGCCCGGCAGGCTCCGGAACTCCTCGTCGAGCACGCTGGAAGAGGGGAGACCGCCGCCGCGACGGCGCGCCGACCGCGAGGCGCCGGAAGCCGGCGTCGTGGATCGCGCACGGCTTGCCGGTCAGGTCCGACGCGGCGGTCGCGATGTCGGCGAGGGTGCCGCCCTCGAGCACGAGCCGCGTCAGCTTCTCCTCGATCGCGGTGCTGTGGCGCAGGAGCTCGTTCTGGCGCGCGACGGTCTGCAGGTTCGTCCGCAGCTCGGCCGCGCGCTGGGCCTGCTGGATGGCGATGCCCGCGAGGTGCGCGAAGGCCGAGGCCACGGCCTGCTGCTGCTCGGTGAAGGCGTGCGGCGCTTCCTCGTTGTCGAGGTAGAGGATGCCGACGACGTCCTCGCGCACGATCATCGGGACGCCGAGGATCGAGCGCACGCCCCACGTCTGCATGATCGAGCGGACCGTGCGCGGGTCGTCCTGCGCGTTGCGGACGAAGACGGGCGCCCGCGTCGCGAGGACCTCCTGCGTGAGCCGGTCGGCGACCGTCCCGCAGGTCAGCCGGCGGATGCGCTCGTCCGCCGCCGTCGCGCGAGGACTCGATGACCTGGCCGCGGTACAGGCCGGTGTCGGAGTGCTTGAGGTAGACGCCGCAGCGGCTGCACTCGACGAGCGTGCAGATCTTGCGGGCGACGAGATGCAGGATCTCGTCGAGCGCGGCCTCGGAGTCGATCGCCTCGATGACCTCCGCGAAGCAGTCCAGCACCTCGGGCAGCCCGGGCGTCTCGCTCTCGGCGGCGCGGATCTCGCGGTACGCGTTCCAGGGCGATGGTCGCCATGCCGGCAGCTCTTTCACGACCCGTAAATTCACCCGAAATGCACGAACGCCCGCCCGCCTCTCGCGAGGCGGACGGGCGTCCGGGACAGCCGGCGGGGAGGGGCTAGGGCCTTCGAGCGGGTTGAAGAACCCGTCGGAGACGGGCACGACCTTGCCGCCCTTGTACTGGACGATGCGGATCGTCGGCTGGATGATCTGCGGCGCGGCCGGCGGCGCCGACTTCTTGGACAGCTCGCCGCCCATGAAGACCTTCTCGCCCTCGATGTTCTTGAAGTAGTCGAGGTAGGACTTCTGGGTTGAGCTTGTCGCCACCGATCTTCTTGGCGATGTTGTAGACGGTCATCACGTCGGCGAAGCCCCACTGGTAGAACTCGCTCTTGCCGTCGACGTCGGAGTGCTCCTTCATCGCGTCGCGGTACTCCTTGACCTCCGGGTTCGACGTGTCGTCGTAGGTCTCGAACTCGTACGAGTAGTAGGAGCCCTCGACCGCGGCCTGGTCGACCTTGCTGAAGAACGTCTCCTGGTCGACGGTCGCGCCGGTGTTGACGATCTTGTCGGGCGGGAAGCCCTGCTGCTGGAACGCGCGGTAGACGGCCACCGCCGCGCTGCCGGCCGCCGCGGTGAACACGACGTCGGGCTTGAGGCCGACGACGCGGGCGACGGACGGCGTCGGGTCGGCGCCGATCTTCAGGCGGACGACGTCGAGCTTGAAGCCCGGGATCTTGCGGCCTGGGCCTGCATCAGGTCGACGTTGACCTGGCCCTGCGCGTTGTCGTCGGCCAGCGTCACGCCGTGCTTGGCGCCCATCTCGGTCGCCCCAGTACTGCACCTCGCCGGGCCACTCGGACGCGGCGCCGCCGCCGAACGGGAAGCTCGTCGGGCTGACGGAGTCGGACGCCGTCACCGGCGCGTTGTGGCTCACGATGCCGGCCTTGGCGAACACCTTGTTGCCGTTGTCCCACAGCACCGACAGGCCGACCTTCGCGAGCGCCTTGTCCTGCACGGCCTGGTTCGCGCACGCGGTCGTCGCGGCCGGGTCGGCCTTCGAGTCGCACTTCACGAGCTTGAACGGGCGGCCGTCGACCCGCCGAGGTCCTTGTTGACGTGGTCGACGGCGGCCTGCGCCGCGTCGGGGAACTGCTTCAGCACGGCGCTGATGGAGCCCGCGCCGCTGGTGTCGCTGATGTCGTACAGGACGATCGGATCGCCCTTGGGCGTCTTGTCCGGGCCGCTCGAGCTCGCGCTCGAGCTCGAGCCGAGCTCGAGTCGCTCTCGTCGTCACCACAACCCGCCACACCGAAGGCGGCGAGCACGACGATCGCGCCCACTGCCGCACATGTCCTCATCCACTGCATCCCTGTGTCTCCTCGTGTTGTCGACTTGCGCGGCATCAGGCCGCTACTTCACTGCCGCGGGCTGCTGTCGGTGCGCCCGCGTCGGGGACCGCCGGCGGCGCTGAAGGACGACCAGCGTCCCCCCGCAGACGGTCCTTGACCCAGCGCGCCTGCTGGCCCATCGCGACCGCGATGCCGTCAGGCTGTGTGACTGCCGTGAGCAGCAGCGCCGCTCCGGAGATGACGACCCACCAGCTCGCGAGGCCCTCGATGTTGCTCAGGAGCACGTAGAGGACGCCGCCGTTGACGATCACCCCGGCCGCGATCGCGCCGCCGACGGTGGCGATGCCACCGATGTAGGCGATCGCGAGCAGCGTGATCGACGCCATCGGCGAGAACCGCTCGAAGGCGATCGCGCCGAGCTGGTAGGCCAGCACGCCGCCGCCGATGCCGGCGATGAACGCCGAGAGGGCGAAGGCCTGCAGCTTGGTGGCGGTGACGTTGATGCCGTTGACCGCGGCCGCGCGCTCGTTGCTGCGCACCGCGAGCATCCGCCGCCCGAAGGGGCTGCGCCGCAGGTTGATGACGGCGGCGATCATCAGGGCCGTGACGATCAGGGCGAAGATGCCGAAGCGCACGGCGTGCGAGACCGGGTCGAGGGAGAAGCCGAAGACCTCCGGGGACGGGCACCTG
The DNA here is from genome assembly GCA_963755695.1 of uncultured Acidobacteriota bacterium. GTDB lineage: Bacteria > Acidobacteriota > Vicinamibacteria > Vicinamibacterales > 2-12-FULL-66-21 > QHWT01. Next base: position 1,251,009 of record CAVWLB010000001.1, read on the forward strand.
GCTGCCGTTGACGCCGCCGGTCCACTTGGCGTTCTGGAACACGACCGCGCTCACCGCCACCGCCGCGCCGAGCGTGACGACCGCGAGGTTGATGCCGCGGACGCGGACGGCCGGGAGGCCGAGCAGGACGCCCACCGGGACCGCGCACAGCGCCGCGAGGATGATCGGCCACGGGAACGGGATCCCGGCGTTGACGCCGAGCTTCGAGACCATGAAGCCGCCGATGCCGGCGAACGCCATCTGCATCAGCGAGATCTGGCCGACGAACCCGGTCACGACCACCGCCGACAGCGCGATGATGACCGTGACGAGCGAGGTCGAGATCGCGCTCTGGTAGGTCCCGTCGAGCAGCGACCAGGCCGAGCACGACGATCGCCGTGGCGACGAGCGCGGGCACCGGCCTGAAGCGCGACGCCGGCGCGAGTGGGAGCCGCGCCAGCGAGAGCGTCCCGCGGGCGGGGATCAGCTTGCCGCCGGCGATCATCGTCACGATGACGATCACGAACGGCACCGCCTCGATCACGCCCGGCTGCGTCCAGTAGCGGACCAGCAGCGACTGGATCATGCCGATCAGCGAGCGCCACGGCCGCGGTGATCCCGAACGAGCTGAAGCGCCCGACGAGCGCGGCGGCCAGCGCCGGCAGGATGAGCAGCGTCAGCGGCGAGATGTCGAGCGTCGTCAGCGGCGCGATCATCACGCCCGCGAACGCGGCGAGCATGCAGCCGAGCGCCCAGTTCGACCGCGCCGATCAGATCGGGCGAGAGGCCGAGCAGCGACGCCCCGCGCTCGCTCTCGGCGACCGCGCGCGTCGAGATGCCGAAGGTGGTGAACCGGTAGACGGCCCACAGCACCACGGTCAGGACGATCGTGACCCCGAGCAGGTAGAGACGGTCGACGCCGAAGTTGATGTCGAAGAGCGTCAGCGAGTCCGTGGGGAAGAGGCTCGGCGCGACGACCGAGAGCGAGCCCCACACCTTCACGGCGAGGGCGCTGAGCACGATCATCAGGCCGAGCGTCGCCACGATGCGCGCCAGCAGCGGCGCCGTGCGCAGCGGGCGCATGACCAGCGACGTAGAAGACGATGCCGAGCGCGGCGGCCGCCGGCCAGCGCGATCAGCAGGGCGGTGAACTTGCCCATGCCGCCGTTGGTCGCGGAGGCGAAGAAGATCGCGCTGCAGCCGGCGATCGCGCCCTGCGCGAAGTTGACGGCGCCCGATCCCTTCTGGATCAGGACGATGCCGAGCGCGATCAGCGCGTAGGAGGCCCCGGCACCGATGCCGAGGATCGCAAAGAGAAGGACGTCCTTCATGTCGTCACGACATCCCGAGGTAGCTGGCTTGTAGGAGGTGGCGGTCCTTCAGGAGCTCGTGCGCCTGGCCCTGCATGGCGACCTCGCCGTGGTTGAGCACGTACGCGCGGTCGGCCGCCTGGAGCGCCACGTCGATGTGCTGCTCGACCACGAGCACGCCGGCCCCGATCTCGTCGGCGATGCGCCGGACGACGGGGAACATCCGCTTGACGATCACGGGCGCGAGCCCGAGGCTCATCTCGTCGATCATCAGGACCTTCGGACGGCCGCTGAGCGCCCGGCCGACGGCCAGCATCTGCTGCTCGCCGCCGGACAGCAGGCCCGCGCGGGTGGACATGCGCGGCTTCAGCGACGGGAAGTAGCTCGAGCACGATGTCGACGGCGTCGCCGCCGCTTGCCGCCCGCGCCGAGGCGCAGGTTCTCGCGGGCGGTGAGCTCGAAGAAGATCGCGCGGTCGTCCGGGACGAGCACGGCGCCGCGGCGGGCCACCTTGTGGGGCCGCCCGCCGGCGACCTCCTCGTCGAGCACCTGCGCGCTGCCGGAGATCTTGGGGACGACGCCGGCGAGCGTGAGCAGCGTCGTCGTCTTGCCGGCGCCGTTCGGGCCGAGCAGCGCCACGACCTCGCCGGCCTCGACGGTCAGGTCGAGGTCGCGCACCACGGGGACGCCCGCGTACCCGGCGGTCAGGCCCTTGGTCTCGAGGACGGTGGTCATGACCCGGCCTCCTCGTCGACCTCGTGCCACTCGCGCCGGCTTCGTGCCTCGACGCCGAGGTAGGCGTGGATGACGCGTTCATCGGCGCGGATCTCTGCCGGCGTGCCGGCGGCGATCAGCTTGCCGAACTCGAGGACGTAGATGTAGTCGCACACGCCGAGCACGAGGTCCATGTCGTGGTCGACCAGGAAGATCGTGATGCCGCGGTCCTGGAGCTGCTTGAGCTCGCCGCCGAGCTCCTGGCTCTCGCCGGAGTCGAGGCCCGCGGCCGGCTCGTCGAGCAGCAGCATCTTCGGCTGGCGGGCGAGCGCCCGGGCGACGCGCGACGAGCTTGCGCTGGCCGAGCGAGAGGTCGGGCGGGTAGGCGTCGGCGACGTCCGCGAGGCCGACCAGCCTCGAGCGCCTCGTCGACGTCGCTCGCTCGCCGCCGCGTCGGCGCGCGGCCGGAACAGGTCGGTGACCGGCGCCCACCACGGCGCGGGCTCCGCGGCCGCGAGCAGGTTCTCGCGCACGGTCAGGTCCTCGAACAGCTCGAGGCTCTGGAACGTGCGCGCCGAGCCCGGCGCGGATGCGCTGGTAGGCGGGGAGCTTGGCGATCTCGTCGCCGCCGAACTTGACCGAGCCGCTGGGCGCCGACGAGACCGGTGATGGCGTCGATGAACGTCGTCTTGCCGGCCCCGTTGGGACCGATCAGGCCGACGAACTGGCCTGCTTCGACAGTGGCGGTGACGTTGTCGACGGCGGTCACGCCGCCGAAGCGAACGGTCAGCTCCTGCACCCCGAGGAGTGCGTCCACGTCCTGTCTCCTCTCTCGTCTCTCCACAGGCCCCCACCGGGGCGGGCCCACGTCTCGAGAGAAGGAATAACCTCGCCGCGAGAAGGCCGGGAAACGCCGTCGATCCAGCGTTGGCGACAACTCCAAAACCGCGCGCGCGCTAGAAGGTGAGGACCGGCTTGATCGTCGCGCCGGACTCGGCGTCGGCGACGGCGCGGTTGATCTCGGCGAAGGGGTAGCTGACGATCATCCGCTCGATCGGCAGCCGGCCCTGCTGCGACGAGCTCGATCAGCTGCGGGACGAACGCGGACCGGGTCGGCGTCGCCCTCCATGACGCCGCGGACCGACTTGCCGCCGCGGATGAGGTCCTTGATGTCGAGCGTGGCGAGCGCCTCGCCGGTGCCGACGAGCGCGAGCGTCCCGAGCCGCCCGAGCGCCTTGGCGGCGTCGACGATCACGGCCGGGATGCCGGTGGTGTCGAACGCCGTGTCGGCGCCGCCGCCGGTGAGGTCGGCGATCGCCGCGACGACGTCGCCGTCGCGGGGATCGAGCGCGTGCGTGGCCCCGAGCTCGAGCGCGAGCTCGCGGCGGCTCGGCGACCGGGTCGACCGCGATCGCCGTCTCCACGCCGAGGTGCACGGCGGCCATCAGCCCTGCGAGCCCGACGCCGCCGGCGCCGAAGACGACGAACGAGGAGCCCGGGCGGCGGGCTCGAGCACGTTGAGTACGGCGCCGGCGCCCGTCTGGATCCCGCACCCGAGCGGCGCGGCGACCGTGAGGTCGAGGCCGTCGTCGACCTTGACGGTGTTACTCGCGTACGCGAGCGCGTGCGTGGCGAAGCTCGACTGGCCGAAGAAGTTGCCGTGCACCGGCGTGTCGCCGCGGCGCATCGTGGTCGAGCCGTCCGGCCGGACGCCGACGGCGTTGAGCTCGCGGAAGCGCTCGCAGTAGGAGACGTGGCCGGCGGCGCAGCTCGCGCAGCTCGCGGCAGCTGCGGTAGCTGAGCAGCACGTGGTCGCCGGGCGCGATGCCGCTGACGCCGGCGCCGACCGCCTCGACCACGCCGGCGCCCTCGTGGCCCAGCACGAGCGGGCCCGCATCGGCGGGCCACGCCGCCTTGACGCCGAGGTCGGTGTGGCAGATCCCGGCCGCGACCATGCGGACCAGGATCTCGTCGTCACGCGGCTCGTCGAGCTCCACGTCCTGGATCTCGAACGGCGCGTCGGGCGCGTAGGTGAGGGCGGCGGTGATCTGCATCCGCACGCACGGTGGCAGCGGCGGGGCGCCGCGCGTCGGGCGGCTCGCGGGAGCCCGCTTGGAGAGATGGACAACGGCTGCGCGCGCGTCCAGCTGACGGCCGCGCTCGCGCACGCGCGAGTCTTCGGCTGCAAAACGAGTGCCGAGGAGAGAGATGTCACAGACGGAGTACACGATCGAGGAACTGCTCGCCAACTACAAGGGCGTGCCCGAGTACATCCGCGGCCCGGAGGGCGACATCGCCTTCCGCAAGAGCCTCAAGACCGACGCGCTGACAGCTCACCGACGAGAGCCTGAAGAGCGACACGCTGACGCCCGACGAGGCCGACGACGTGCATCGCCTACTACGGCTGGAACATCTGGGACGTGCTCGGCACGCGCGCGACCGAGGGCGAGAACGGCCTGATCCCGCGCCAGGAGTACGAGGCGCTCTCGACCGTCGAGTACATGCAGAAGTTCCCGGAGCTGTGGGACCTCATCACCGAGGAGGTCGGCGGCGACGGCGTCATCGACATCGGCGCCACCGCGCGCCGCGAGATCGGCACCAAGGTCAACGCGCTGCACGTCTGGTGCGCGGGCGCGAGCTTCGTGACCGGCCGCGGCATCACGATGGGCCTCGGCCACTACGGCCCGACCGACCGCGCCGAGGCGATCGCGCGCGCGTTCCAGTTCAACCGCCGGCTGGCGCGCGGCATGTGGGGCGACGAGGGCGGCATGTTCGCCTCGCAGCGCAACTACCGCGTGCCGCTGCTCGAGGGCACCGACGTGGCTCGAGCGCTTCCGCGACGAGGCCGTGTTCTTCGACGATCCCGGCGCAGAAGGCGATGTACACGACGTTCAACGCCACCGCGCAGCTGCTCGTGTTCCTGCTGCACTTCGACAACCGGCTCGGCCTCGGCGACTCCGGCCCGTACCCGACCGAGGACGGCGGCTTCCTGATCGTCCGCGACCACTTCCTCAACGACCCGGCGTACCACTGGTTCGACGTGGCCGAGGAGCTGCCGCACTGCATCACGCAGGCGATGTACTTCAAGCCGCCGCCGGAGATGAAGGTGATCGTCAACGACCTGTCGACGACGTTCACCCAGCCGGCGAGCTACATCCCCTACATGACCGGCATGGCGGTCTACGCGCGCGACAAGTGGGACACGCCGGTCTCCGACGTCCGGCTCGTGGACGAGGAGGAGATCAAGCGCTACACCGGGATCTCGCAGAAGGCGATGATGCAGCTGTACAAGCGCATCTCCGGGATGTCGAAGCGCGACCGCATCACCTGCGGCGTGACGAACTACGTCGTCGACTGGGCGCTGCCGTTCCTGCGCCTGTCCGGCACCTACGACAAGGCGATCGAGCAGGGCTGGCTCGAGTGGGACCCGATGACCTCGGAGAGCTACTACCCGCTCGTCCGCGACGGCCAGGCCGGACCGCTGCTGCCCGAGGCGATCATCGCCGGCAAGGGCGCGCAGTCCCTGCAGGCCTGACCCAGGGGGAGTGATGGGCGCGCGCGGGGTCAGCCCTCCGCGCGCTTCATCTCCTCCACGCCGGCGGCGTGCTCGTCGCTCTGGACCAGCATCGCGTCGGCCCAGGCCGACGCCTCGAAGTAGGAGGCCAGGCTGCCCTCGGCGTGCACGTCGATCAGCTTCTTGCTGATCCCGAGCGCGAGCGGCGACCGCTCGCAGATGCGCCGCGCGAGCCCGTAGACCGCGTCGTCGAGCGCCTCGGGCTCGACCACGCGGTTGATCATCCCGATCCGCTCGGCCTCCGTCGCGTCGATGCGGTCGCCGGTGAAGATCAGCTCCTTGGCGCGGTGGGTCCCGACGAGCCGCGGGAGGAAGTAGCCGCCGCCCATCGCCGGCAGGATCCCGCGCAGGATCCAGAACTCGCCGAACGAGGCGTTGCGGGACGCGATCACGATGTCGCAGGCGCTAGCGCGATGTCGCAGCCGCCGCCGACGCGACGCCGTTGACGCGCGCGATCACCGGCTTGTCGAGCTCGCGGATGCGCAGGATCGTGTCCTGCGCGATGCGGGCGTCGGCGACCATGCCCGCCGGCCCGAGCGTCGAGAGCACGGGGAGGTCGAGGTGCTTGTCGCCGCCGGCGCAGAACGCCCGCGTCGCCGGCGCCGGTCACGACGACGACGCGCACCGAGTCGTCGTCGCGCGCCCACGTGAAGGCCTGCTCGAAGTCGAGGTAGGACTGGCGGTAGAGCGCGTTGAGCTGCGCCGGGCGGTTGATGGTCAGCGTCGCCACGGGCCCGTCGCGCTCGACGAGCAGCGTCTCGTAGGCGGCGACGCCGGGCGTCACCGCGACGCCTGCTCGCGGCCGCGCGTCGCGGATCGCCGCGCGGCGGCGCTCGATCTCGGCGGCGTCGAGTCGGCCCTGCCACGCCGCGGGCGGCTTCGGCCTCGACGTCCCAGCTCGCCGGCCGCCACGGCGTCGGCGATCTCGCCGTAGGTCGGCGCAGAGCCGGCGCACGCCGCGCGGTCGTCGCCGGCGATGTCGGCGGCGAGCCGCGGGCAGAACGGCAGCAGCTCGTCGTGCGGCACGACGTGGTTGACGAGGCCCCAGCGCAGCGCCTCCTCGGCGTCGACGAAGTTGCCGGTGAAGCTCATCTCGCGCGCCCGGCGCACGCCGACGGCCTCGGCGAGCAGCACGGTCAGCGCCCCAGCCCGGCTGCGACGCCGACGCGGGCGTGGGTGTCGCCGAACGCGCCCGCTCGGACGCGACGAGGAAGTCGCAGTTGAGCGCGAGCTCGAACCCGCCGGTGATCGGCGGCGCCGTTGATCGCGCCGATGAGCGGCTTGGCGCAGCGGCGGGATCGGCCCGCCGCGGCGCGCGGCCGTCGGTCTCGGCCGCGGCCGCCGCCCAGGTGCCGCCCGGTCGCGCCGAGCTCCTTGAGGTCGAGCCCGGCGCAGAACGCGGGGTCGGCGCCGGTGAGGATGATCGCGTCGACGTCGTCGTCGGCGTCGCGCTCGGCAGCGCGCGCGCGCAGCGCGGCGATCAGCTCGCCGTGTCAGCGCGTTGCGGCCTCGGGGCGGTTGAGGGTGACGATGGCGACCCCGCCGTCGGTGGTGACGTCGACCATGGGCTGGCCCGAACAATGCCCGCTCCGGCGCCGCCTCGCACTGCCCGGCACGGACAAGGCGAGCCGTCGCCGTTGGGGGTGACCGCCATAGCCCGCGAGGCGCCGCTCGCGTTGCATTGCGGCATGTACCTGGATCGCATCCCGGGCGGCGTCGACGGCGACCGGGCGATGCGCGGCGAGCTGCGGACCGGCATCCTCGAGACGACCGACGAGAACATCGGGCGCAACCGGCTCAGCACCGAGGAGCTCGACGACTACCTCGCCTACTCGGGCTGGAACCTGTGGGACCTGCTCGCCGCCCGCCAGACCGAGGGCGAGAACAGCCTGATCCCGCGCCAGGAGTACGAGTGCACGGGCTTCCTCCAGTGCTGGCTGCAGTACCCGCGCTTCCTCGAGGCGCTGACCGCGAAGCTCGGCGTCGACGGGCTCGTCGAGCTGTGCGGCACCCCGCGGCGCGAGCCGGGCAGCAAGCTCAACCACGTGCACGCGTGGGCGCTCGCCCAGATGCCGCTGATCGGCCGCGGCCTGGCCGTCGCGCTCGGCCTCCAGCGCCCCGACGAACGCCTCGACGAGCTCAACACCGTCGTCCAGTTCGCCCGCCGGATGATGCACGGCGCGCTCGGCCCCGGTCCGAGCTTCGTGTCGGCGCGGGAATACAGGGCGCCGCTGCTGGACCAGCGCTGGATCGACCGCTTCGTCGCCGACCACGAGCCGCTCGACGACCCCGAGCGCATGAAGGCCTTCCGGCAGCTCAACGCCCAGACCGAGCTGTTCGGCTTCCTGCTGCACTTCGACGCTCGCTCGGCGCTCGCCGACACCGGCCCCTACGAGCTCCCGGACGGGCGCGTCGTGATCGTGCGCGACCACTTCCTGACCGCGCCCGCCTACCACTGGGCGCAGGTCGCCGACGGGCTGCCGCACTGCATCACGCAGGCGATGTTCTTCGGCCCCGCCGAGGACCTGCGGCTGACGGTCAACGACCTCTCGACGACCTTCGCGGAGCCGGCGAACTACCACGAGCACCTCACCGGCGCCGCCGTCTACGTGCGCGAGGAGATCGACACGCCGGCGTCGGAGATCCGCCTGCTGACGCCCGACGAGCAGGCCGCGATCACGCGCGAGGTGCTGCCGCGCACGATGAAGCTGTACTCACTGATCTCCGCGATGACCAGGCGCGACCGGATCATGAGCGGCGTGCAGAACTACACCGCCGAGCCGATGCTGTGGCTGGCGCGCGCGGCCGGGCTGTGGGACGAGTTCCGCGGCGAGATGGGCTTCGACGAGCTGCACCCTCTGGTCTCGCAGGCGTACTACACGTTCGAGCGCGGCGCCGCGGTCGAGCTGCTGCCGCCGGT
>CAVWLB010000002.1:0-114863 GCA_963755695.1 uncultured Acidobacteriota bacterium
GCGCGAGAAGTTGCGCACCGCCGCCTTACTCGCGGCGTAGGCGCTAAACCCTGGCACCCCCAACACGTTCGAGACCGAAGAGTTCAGGATGATCGAACCGCCGTCTTTAAAGAGGGGAACCGCCTTCTGCACTGTAAAGAACAGCCCCTTCACGTTCACGTCGAAGGTCTGGTCAAAATGGGCCTCAGTAGCGACCGCGAGCAGTCCTATTGTCCCCGCGCCCGCGTTCGCGAAGAGAATGTCGATGTGACCGTGTTTCTCTTTCACGACGGCATAGAGCCGGTCCAGATCTTCCAGGCGCGAGACGTCGCCTACGACCGTCGTCACGTTTCTCTTGATGAAGGCTGCGGCCTCCTTCAGCTCTTTCTCTCGTCGCCCAGTGATCACGACGTGCGCACCTTCGTCCACGAAGCGCTTGGCAGTGGCCAGGCCAATCCCGCTGCTTCCGCCCGTGATGACTGCAACCTTACCTTCTAGTGTTTTCATGATTCTTCTCTTTCGTTGTGTGTTTTCAAGCCGGGTCAGATTTGCGCCAGGCCGCCGTCGACCGCGACCTCGCTGCCGGTCATGAAGCTGCTGTCCGACGACGCGAGAAAGGCAGCCGCCGCCCCGACCTCCGCCGGATCGCCCATGCGCTGGAGCGCAGTCATCGAGCCGTAGGCCTTCAGGCCCTCCTCACCTAGCGCTTCCTTCGCGAGGTCGGTCGCAGTCGCCCCGGGCGACAGCACATTGACCCGGATGCCGGTGCCTTTCAGGTCCTCCGCCCAGGTCCGCGCGAGGTTGCGCACTGCCGCCTTGCTCGCGCTGTAGACAGTGAACGCCGGAGCGCCCGTGGTGCCGGCGCTCGATCCGGTCAGGATGATCGAACCGCCCTTGCCCATCAGCGGCAGCGCCTTCTGGACCGTGAAGATCGTCCCCTTCACATTGATGTCGAAGGTTTCGTCAATGTGCACGGCGGTGATCTCGCCGAGCCGAAGCTGGCTTCCCACCCCCGCATTGGCGAAGACGATGTCGAGGGTTCCGCGCTCGGCCTTCACCGCCGCATAGAGTCGGTCGAGGTCGGCCTCATCCGAGACCGAGCCCTTCACCGCGCGGGCATTGGGCCCGAGCTCGGCCACAGCGGCGTCGAGCGCGTCCTGCCGGCGGCCGAAGAGGAAGACGAAGGCGCCCTCCTCGATGAAGCGCTTTGCTGCGGCGCGGCCGATGCCGGTAGCGCCACCGGTGATCACAGCGGTCTTTCCATTCAGTCTGGTCATGTCGTGCATCCTTCGTTGGGGTTGTAGGGAAGTTGTTTTAGTTACTATTAAAGTATCTATTTTGGGCAAAAAAATAGCTAGCGGGACCTGCTCCTGATTTGTGACACCACGTCCGCCAATGTCGTCCGCCTCAGATCACTATCGACGGCCTTCTGAGTGCCAACCAGCACGTCGCTCATGACTTCCTTGATGTTACGGCTCACGACACACCCCTTGCTTTTGGGATAGGTATGGATGGCAAAAGCATTTGGAGGGTTGACCGCAGAGTAGATATCTAAGAGGGAAATAGTCTTTGGGCTTCTCGCCAGGTCATAGCCACCGGATTTACCAACGGTGGTCTTAGCCAGCTTCGCCTTTGAGAGTTTGACAAGGATTCTCTTCACGAACACCGGGTTCGCATTCACGCTACCTGCGAGAATTTCCGACGTGAAGGCTCTCTCGTAATGTGCGATGGCCGCCAGTACGTGGACGGCGATCGAAAATTGAGTGTTTACGGAAGCCATATCTAGATACTATATTAGTATCCATATTGAACGCAAGAACAACCTGAGAGCTGACATGATTCCCACCGCTGTTCGCTGAGCCAGTTGCGGACATCGTCCAGTGCGGCCTAGCAGCCGCAGCGCATTGAGACGCAATCACTTAGACGATCCCACGAACGTCAGGCGACGTAAGTCGCTGACTCTATTGAACTTACGGGTGTGGCTCCTCGGGCTTGGATACTTCGTCAGCAGGGGGCAACCCCTGCTGACCCGATTCCACGGCGGATTGTCCGGATTTGTCCCAGCGCGGAATTCGAAGACTTCACGTCGGGCGAGGTCTACTTCGCGTGATTCCCGCCTCGACCGCGAAGTCGCGATCCGATCGTTCCGGAATTGTCAGATGGATTGTCGGTACCGAAAAACTCGTGATCCTGGTGGTACCCGCCGTAGCCGCCGCCGACGTCGGCAAAGTCGGCGACGAACTCCAGGCCCTTGATCCACTTCACCTGCTTGAACCCAAGCTGCGTCTCGTTGCGCAGCCGCAGGGGCGCGCCGTGGTCGGGCGGCAGCGGCTTGCCGTTCATGTCGTAGGCGAGCATCGTCAGCGTGTAGCGCATCTGCTCGATCGCGTGCACGTCGTAATAGATGCCTCCCTCGGGACCGTCAGCAAAGGAGTAAAACACGACCCACCTGGCCTCGGGCTTCGGGCGAACGAGGTCGAGGATCGTCTGCATCGACACGCCGCCCCACTTGGCGACGCCCGACCAGCCTTGAATGCAGAAGTGCTGCGTGATCTGTTCGTGATGCGGCAGCGCGCGCAACTCCTCGACCGTGAGGTCGACGGGGTTGTCGACGAGCCCGCCGATCCGAAGCCGGGCCCCCGCGAAGTTACTGGCGAGCAAGGCCGCGTACTTCTCGGAGTCGGGGAGTTTCCCGTTGCGCCAGAAATACGGAGAGATGTCGCGCTCGGTGTAGAGGCCGGCGGTCGAATCGACATGTTCGAACAACCCCTGCACCGGCCCGATCAGCGCGAACCCGACACGCTGCACGACACGCGGGTATCGCAACGTGAGCGGCGTGGCCGCAACCCAGCCGACAATGAGCACGACCATCGAGAGCGCGAAGACGGTCAAGCCGATCCAGCTGTCGTCGTCGCGTCCCCCGTAGATGTGGTTGAGGTTCGCGCGCAGACCGGTCGTGAACACGAACAGGACGTGCGTCACGATGAAGATCAAGAACCAGACAAACACGAGGAAATGGAGGGATCGCGCGGTCTGGATGCTGAGCACGCGAGTGAGCCGCTTGAACCGCGTCGACAGCGCGGGCGACATCCCCAGCCCGGTGATGAGCGCCGCGGGGGCGGCGATGAAGATCGTGACGAAGTACGCGATCAACTGGAGGCTGTTGGACGCGACCCACCCGTGCTCGGCCGGCCACTGTAACGACAGTCCTGAATCTGGACGGAGAGCGCATTGGGGATCACGTCCCAACTGGTCGGCACGACTCGCCGCCAATGGCCAGACGCGAACAACAGCACGTAAAAGACCAGGCCGTTCAGGAGCCACAGCGTATCGACACCGAGATGCCACCAGCGCGCCAGGCCGATCGAGTGCCGAAGGCCGGGAAGACCGATCTGTCCAGGCAAGCTGACCGAGTCTTGCTTCGCCGTCCACGGCCCCTCGGTCGGCACCGCTTTTTGGAAGCGGAACCAGTCCTTGCCCGGTGTGCTGTGCCGGGTCCAGTACAGCCGCGGATGGTCGCTGAGGATCTGCAGTCCGGACCGGAGGATGAAGATCATCAGGAACACGTTGAAGAAGTGTTGCACCCCGACCCAGACGGGAAACCCCGGGTTCTCGTGCGCCTCCGCCGACACGATGGTGCCGGGATACCGGGCGATGAAGTCTTCGACCGACGGGATCGTGCGCAGACCCTGCGCGACCGCCACCGCGGAGATCAGGGCCACGAAGCCGATCGGCAGCAACCACAGGAGATTGAACCACCGGTTCCGGCCGACACGCACGCGCGGCGGGATGCCGTACGATTCGGGGAACCACTTCGTGACATCGACGGCATCCTCGCCCACCGTGAGCTGCTGCCGAAAGCTACGCACACCGTCGGGCGACATTGGGGCTGGGGTCCAGCTCGGGCGCTCAGGCATTGATCTCAACTCCTCGGCGGCGGCGATCGAATGTCAATCCGTTGTTTTGGCAACTCTACTTGTCAGGCGTGGAATCGATCAGCACGACGCGGCCACCGAGACTCTGGATCGGCCGGTTGTTGTGCCTGAGGTGCTCGAGCTTCGTGAACGCGGCGATCTGCGCGCGTGACATCTCGATCGGCACCTTCATCACGTACCACGTGATGCCTTCGGTGCAGGGCGGTGTGGTCAGCGAACCCGCGTAGGTAAAGAAGGTCCTGTCGGCCGGCAGCAACGCGGCGGCATCGATGGTTTCTCCCGGCCGAGCCACCGTGTCGCCTTCCTTGGCGGGCAGGCTCTGGAACGCCGGCGCGAGCGCAACGTTCTCCTTGCCGGCCTGAATGAAGACGGCTACGACCACGGCCGGTTTCCCGGCGGCGTCGAGGTGAACGAGGTGCATTTCGAGCGGATACGACTTGCCATCCACGGTGTGCTCGCTCGGGTCGTGGAAGTGGAATTGCGCGAGCGTCCATCTGTCTTTGGTTCCCACGCGGCCGAGGGTGGAGCCCGCCTCGTACGTCATCTGTTCCGTGTGGCCGTTGTTGGTGATCGAGAGGCTGGACGGCTTATACGCAAACACCAGATTCGGGAGGTCCTGCGGTGTCGCCATGCCTGCGCGCACGTTGATGGGCGCCTGCTGTTTGCCCGTCGAGCACGTCGCATCGCCGGCGAGTGTGCCCCACTTCGCGGGACCGACCGTCTTGGCGCTGTCTTCGTAGGCCCAGTGCTTTTCCTGGGCGGCCGCGGGCTCGCGGCTCGCGGATTCTAGCGCCTGAGCAAAGAGCGTGGAGACCGCGACACCCATGATCACGACCATGGCTTGGTTGAATCGCCTCATCGGAATTCCTCGTTCAATATGTCGAGATGACGTGTGCAGACTACGCTCTTTCTGGCCGGAGTTGGTCAGACTTCGACGGCGAGCCGTGCTGATGGCGTCAGGTTGATTGGCGCCGATTGCGAAATCGTTGCCACGACATGTGGCCCCAAGAGAGCGGCGACGGCTTGCTCCAGTCCTCCGGATCATTGGCGCCGGCTACGGCATGTCGGAGGAGCGGTTCCGCGGCTCGCGGTTTCCTGAGATAAGCGGGCCTGCTACGACGGCTGAGTCGTTGCATGGTCCTACTGGCCTGAATCTATTTGCATCCCGGAAATCACGCTGACTGTCACGTACCTTGGCCTCAGGTCTTGAGAAGGATTCCGCGCGGCCCAATCGTCGTGTGCCTGCTGGTCATTGGAGCGACGGCCGACGCATGTTGCTGGCCGTGGGACCGATTCGATCTGGTCGGCCGGCGGGCCCAGGCGACGCTCGCAGCGGGTACTCGCTTCTGGAATTGGGTGCGCCTGCGGCAACGATGACGTCGACTGGCTAGATGGCCGCGAGTGAGGAGAGCATGGCGACGAAGGAACACGCTCGATTGGAAGAAGCCCGCACTGGAACCGCCGCCTGGAAGAAGTGGGGGCCGTATCTCAGCGAACGCCAGTGGGGCACGGTGCGCGAGGACTACAGCGAATCGGGCGACGCCTGGAACTTCTTCACCCACGATCACGCCCGCTCCCGCGCCTACCGCTGGGGCGAAGACGGCATCGCCGGCATCTCCGACGACAAGCAGCGCCTCTGCTTCAGCCTGGCCCTGTGGAACGGCAAGGATCCCATCCTCAAGGAGCGGCTCTTCGGGCTGACCAACAGCCAGGGCAACCACGGCGAGGACGTGAAGGAGTACTACTTCTACCTCGATAGCACGCCGACCCACTCGTACATGAAATATCTCTACAAGTACCCGCAGGCGGCCTATCCCTACGGCGACCTTGTACGGACGAACAGCCAGCGCTCGCGCGACGACATGGAGTACGAGCTGCTCGATACCGGCGTCTTCAACGACAACCGGTACTTCGACGTGTTCGTCGAGTACGCCAAGGGCGCGGCCGACGACATCCTGGTGAAGATCTCCGCGACCAACCGCGGACCGGACGCGGCCGACCTGCACCTCCTGCCGACGCTGTGGTTCCGCAACGACTGGTCGCCGTGGATTGCCGCGTCGAACCGGGCGGCCGAAAAGCCGCACCTGGAGCAGATCGAAGGGCCGGCCGGCACCTCCGCGGTCGCCGCCTCGCATCCGCTGCTGGGCTCGCTCGTGCTGTCGTGCGACGGCGACGTGCCGCTGCTCTTCACCGAGAACGAAACCAACCACGAACGGCTCTTCCCGGGGCAGAAGAACGAGAGCGCGCACGTCAAGGACGGCATCAACGACTTCGTGGTCAACGGCCGGCAGCACGCGGTGAATCCCGAGAAGCAGGGCACCAAGGTCGCGGCGCACTACCAGGTCAACGTCGGCGCAGGCAAGACGGCGGTGATTCGCCTGCGGCTCTCGAGCAGCGCCCGTGAACAGAAGCGCCAGCCGTTCGGCAAGGCGTTCGACACGCTGTTCGACGAGCGGCGTCGTGAAGCCGACGAGTTCTACCAGGCCGTCACGCCGCCCTCACTGAGCGCGGACGCGGCCAACGTGATGCGCCAGGCCATTGCCGGCATGCTCTGGAGCAAGCAGTTCTTCTTCTTCGACGGCGACAACTGGCTGGACGAGCACAACTCCAACCCGCTCCATTCCGGCTTCCGGCAGACCCGGAACTGGGAGTGGTTCCACATGCTGAACGAGGACGTCATCTCGATGCCGGACAAGTGGGAGTACCCGTGGTACGCGGCCTGGGACCTGGCCTTCCACGCGCTCCCGCTCTCGATCGCCGATCCCGACTTCGCCAAGAGCCAGATGAAGCTGATGCTGCGCGGCTCCTACCTGCACCCGACCGGCCAGATGCCCGCGTACGAGTGGAACTTCAGCGACGTGAACCCGCCGGTCCACGCGTTCGCCACGCTCTTCCTCCACCGCACCGAGCAGGCCCTGCGCGGCGAAGTGGACCTCGAGTTCCTCACGGCCACGTTCAACAAGCTGCTGCTGAACTTCACGTGGTGGGTCAACCGCAAGGACCGCTTCGGCAAGAACGTGTTCGAGGGCGGCTTCCTCGGCCTCGACAACATCGGCGTGTTCGACCGCAGCGCGCCGCTGCCGACCGGCGGCCACCTCGAACAGGCGGACGGCACGGCCTGGATGGCCCTCTTCAGCCAGAACATGTTGGAGCTGGCCGTGGAGCTGGCCGCGCACGACCCCACGTACGAAGACATGGTGTCCAAGTTCGTCGAGCACTTCTCCTTCATCGCGCTGGGCATGAACCGTCCTGGCGCGGACGGCATGTGGGACGAGGAGGACGGCTTCTACTACGACGTGCTGCGACTCCCGGACGGACGGTCCACGCGCCTCAAGGTCCGCTCGATGGTCGGGCTCCTCCCGCTGGCCGCCACCACGGTGATCGAGAAGTGGCAGCGCGAGCGGGTCCCGCGGGTGACGGCCGCCATCCAGGAACGCCAGCGCCGGATGCCCGAACTGGCGGAGACGATGCACGCGACGGGCCCGGGGCACTTCGGCGTGGCCGAGCGGGGACTGCTGGCGCTGGTCAACCAGGACCGGCTCCGGCGGATCCTGTCGAAGATGCTCGACGAGAACGAGTTCCTCGGGCCGCACGGCATCCGGGCGCTCTCGAAGTTCCACGAGCGGCACCCGTACACCTTCTACGTGGACGGGCAGGAACACCGCGTCGACTACTTGCCGGCCGAATCGAACAACGGGATGTTCGGCGGCAACTCCAACTGGCGCGGGCCCGTCTGGATGCCGGTCAACGTGATCCTGATCAGGGCGCTCCTGAACTACTTCACGTACTACGGCGACAGCTTCAAGGTGGAATGCCCGACGGGCTCCGGCAGGATGATGAATCTCTTCGAGGTCGCCAAGGAGATCGCCGACCGCCTCGCCGGGATCTTCCTCAAGGACGCGTCCGGGCGACGGCCGGTCTACGGCGGCACGAAGACGTTCCAGGAGGACCCGCACTGGCGCGACTACCTCCTCTTCTACGAGTATTTCCACGGCGACAACGGCGCGGGCCTGGGCGCCAGCCACCAGACGGGATGGACGGGCGCGGTCGCGTCGCTGATTCAGCTCTTTGGCATGCTCGACGCGGAAACGCTGCTCGCGGCCGGCAAGGGCGGCGCCTTCACTCGTGGAACGTCCCGGGTGAGCTGACATGGGCACGCGACCGACCCGCAGAACGATGGACGTCTCGTCGTGGTGGCTTCAGGCCGTTGTCCTCACCTTCATTCTTGGGTTTGGCAATCCTGGGGTACCTGGCGATTCGCATCTATCGGGACAGCCCGCCGGTTCCCGCGCCGGGTCGTCTCGGAGTCGGGGCAAACCGTCTTTACGAGGGACGACATCCGTGCCGGCCAGGAATCGTTCCTCACCTACGGCCTCATGCAGTACGGTTCCGTCTACGGCCACGGCGCGTATCTCGGACCGGATTTCACCGCCGACTACCTGCACCGATCGGCGCTGGAGATGCGGCGCGCGTATGGCGACACCGCGGAGGCGGCAGAGCGGGTGCGTCAGGAGCTGCGTCAGAACCGATACGATCCCGCAACCGACGTCCTGACCTGGACAGACGCGCAAGCCGCGGCCTTCGACGTCCTGCGCCGGCACTATGAATCGGAAGTTCTGAATCGTTCAGAAAGCGGTGGAGGCGGGCTCGGACCGCACGCCGTGCGGGACCCCGACGTCTCGCGCCAGATCGTGGCATTCATCGCGTGGACCGCGTGGACGGCCGCCGCGAGGCGCCCTGACAAGCCACATTCGTACACGAACAACTGGCCTCCCGAAGAACTCGTTGGCAATCACCTGACGCAGGAAGCCGTCGTCTGGAGTGCGCTGTCGATCATCGCCCTCCTGGGCGGAACCGGCCTGCTGCTGGCGCTACTTCGGCCGCTATTCGGCGTTCCTTGGCTGGCACGGCGAGGAGAAGCGACGACTGCGATTTCGCGCGCCTTCCGAAATATCGCTGACACCGGCACAACGCGCGACCGCCTGGTACTTCTTCATCGTCGCCGCGTTGTTCTTCGTGCAGACCCTACTCGGCGGTGCGACCGCGCACTACCACGCGGAAACGGGTGGCTTTTTCGGATATGACCTGGCCCGCCTGCTTCCGTACAACCTCGCCCGCACGTGGCATCTCCAATTGGGACTGTTCTGGGTGGTCGCCTCGTTTCTCGCGGCGGGGATTTTTCTCGCGCCGGTGATCTCGGGATCGGAACCGCGTGGCCAGGGCGTTCTCACCGTTGCGCTGCTCGCGCGCGCTGGTCGTGGTGGTGGTGGGCAGCCTCGGCGGTGAAGCCGCCAGCTACAAGGGGCTGCTCGAAGGCAGCCGCGCGGCCGTTTCTCGGCGCGCAAGGCTGGGAGTATCTCGACCTCGGACGGTTATGGCAGCTGCTGCTGATCGTGGGCCTGGTGCTCTGGTGCGTGATCGTGTTCCGGGGCCTCCGGCCCACGCTGCAGAGTTGAGCACTTCGGCAATCTCCCCTACCTCTTCTTCTATAGCGCTCTTTCGATTCCCCTCTTCTACGCGGTCGGGCTCCTCGCCCAGACTCGCACCGATTTCGCGATCGCCGATTTCTGGCGCTTCTGGGTGGTGCACCTCTGGGTCGAGGATTTCCTGGAGCTGTTCACGACGATCATGGTCGCCTACATCTTCGTGCTGCTGGGAATCGTCTCCACGAAGACCGCGACCCGCGTCGTCTACCTGGACATCCTCCTGTACTCGTTGGGCGGCGTGGTCGGGACGATGCACCACATGTATTTCAGCGGGACGCCCGCCATCCACATGGCGCTCGGCGCATTCTTCTCGGCCGCCGAGATTGTGCCGCTGACGTTCCTGACGGTCGAGGCGTGGACGTTCCTTCAACTCGGAGCGCAACAGCAGGAGGGCATTGACCGGCTGCAGTTTCCGCATCGCTGGGGTGTCATGTTCCTGGTGGCCGTCGGCTTCTGGAACTTCCTTGGCGCCGGAGTCTTTGGGTTTCTCATCAACCTGCCCATCGTCAGCTACTACGAGATCGGCACGCAGCTCACGGCCAACCACGGCCACGCCGCCATGATGGGCGTGTACGGCATGCTGGCCGTGTCTCTGCTGGTCTTCTGCCTGCGTTACTTCCTCCGGCCGGAAGACTGGAGTGAACGCCTGCTGAGTGTTTCATTCTGGGCGCTCAACCTCGGGCTCGCGTGGATGGTGTTTGCCAACCTCTTTCCGATCGGCGTCTTGCAGCTGGCCGACGTCGTCACGAATGGATATTGGCACGCGCGATCGCTCGAGTTCTTCCAGGAGCACGCCTACCTGGAATGGCTGCGTCTCCCCGGTGACGTCGCCGTCATTGCGGGAACGCTGCCGTTGGTCTACCTGACGGCCAAGTCGGTGTTGCGCATGAGGCCTCAGACGCTCACGCGAGAAGCCGGTGACGGCGGTGTCGAGCGAGGGCCGACTCTTCACGGAAGTGTCCGTGAGTCCGCGAGGGTAGGTGCGATGAGCGGGACATGGAGCTGGAGTCCGCCTGTCGATCTCGACTTGTGGATCATCCTCTTCTATGTCGGCGTCGCTGTTGATCGGAGCCAAAATCGTCGAGGTCGTCGCGCGAATGCATTTCGCGCGTGCTCAGCGTTACGGGGAACACGGCTTCGAATACATCGAACCCCGGGACGCCTATCGGTGCCCGGAGGGCAAATTTCTCGAACTCCACCGAGTGCACGATGACAAGCGGGTGGCCGTGTATCGAGCCCAAGCCAGCCATTGCCGAGAATGCCGCACTGAAGACGCACTGCACGCCGTCGCCTGACGGCCGTCTCGTGTACCGGTCGCTGGCCGCATGGGCTGAAACGACCGTCGGCGTGTTTCACCGGTGTGTGTCTGTGGTGATGTTCGCGGCGGCAGTCGGCCTGTGTATGGTCGCGCTGTGGCGCCGGAGTGGCGAGGCGGGATCAGCATGGGTCGCGGCCGGCCTGTTCGTCGGCGTGGTCCTGATCATTCAGAAAGTCCAGATGATTCTCCGGGTCGTTCGAAGCAATTGACTGGTGAGCAACGGAGCTGGTCCCGGCTGGGGCACCGCTCGACATGTCATGACGGTCCCCAAGTGCGGGTGGTGACGTCGATACTGACAGGCGGAGGAACGCCATGAACACGCGATCCGCCAGCATTCCTCACATGCCGGCTCGGAACCCATATCTCACCGACAGCGTCTACCCGATTTCGCACTTCAATCCCGCCGCTACCGATTCGGTGGCGCATGCCGGTCCCACCAAGGGCCGGCTGTTGACCGCGAAAGACATCACGGTGATCCCTAATCTCTTCGTGTCCGGTCCCACCGTGAAGAAGGAAGGTGACGCCACGATCGTCATCGCTCCCCGCAGCGACGGACTGCCCAAGATCGACGCGACGCGGGATGCCTTCGAGCTCGTGTCGTTCCTGCCGTATCCGGGCTTGGAAGCCCTGTCGGCGAACGCCTCACCGGCGGCGCTCGATGCTGCCCTGGCTGAGGCCGACGCGGCCGCGCGTGCGAAGGACGAGGCGAACTATGCCTTCAGCCGCCAGGTCTCCAGCCGAATCCGGACGGTTCGGTGGATGTGTATTTCGGATCGAAGCCGCCTGATGGAAAGCAATCGAACTGGGTGCCAACCGACGCGAATGGACGATTCGAGGCGCTCTTCCGCTTCTATGGACCGGAGAAGCCGCTGTTCGACAAGACGTGGATTCTCCCGGACATCGAACAACTCTAACTGACCGCGAGACCGCGCGACACAGTCGCACAGGAGGTGCGTTGTGGCAACGACACTCATGTCGGCAGCAACTCTTACGTCCGAACAGGTCACAGAGGAGCACGCGTACGTCGTCGGCGTCCAGGCGGCGCTGTGGGGGCGTCCGTTTCCCGAATACCTGCACAGCATTTACGAAGGCGTGAAGGCAGGAGCCGCGCATCTCAACTACCTGCACAAGTTCTCCGCGTTGAAGACGGCCGCGGACCGCTACGTCAACACGCCGAACAACGTCTCGATCGATGCCTACGGTAACGCGGAGGTCGGCACCGAGCCAGTCGTCATCAGCGTCGCCGCACTCCGGGAACCCCGGTGGTACATCGTCCAGATCGGCGACATGTTCGACGAAATCGTCTACAACATCGGCGGCTCCCGAGGCCCAGAGTCAGGCCTCTTCTGTCTGACGGGTCCCGACTATCACGGGCCGATTCCCGCCACGATGAAGGAAATCAAGGTGCGGACGAAGCTCGCCGTCGTCGCCAATCGGGTGTTCGTGAAGGGCGAAGCCGATATTCCTGCCGCCCGCGCCCTTCAGGCCGGCATCCACATGCTGCCGTTGTCGGTCTTCCAGCGACAAGGATTGAAATACGAGATCCCCAAAAGTGATCCCGCCAGCCTCGCGTTCGTGCCGACCGCGCCAGAACCGCTTCGACTCTTCGAACAGATCGGATTCGGGATGACGCGCTTCCTCTCCGCGAGCGACGACTACACGGATCCGATGGTGGCGTCGTTCCATCAGATCGGCCTGAGCGTCGCGAAGGGATTCCAGTGGCAGGCATTAGATGACGCCATGAAGCGAGGGCTGACGCGCGCAGCCGTTACTGCGGAACAGATCAACGAAGACGCGTACGCAAATTCAGCGGAGATTGTCAACGGATGGCGCTACTCGATGGGCGGCGGCCGCGCAGGTTATGACCTCGCCCTGCGCGCTGCCTTCGCCACGCACCTGCTCGGCGCCAATGTTCCCGAGCAGTTGTTCTATCCCAACGTCAGAGTCGTGAGCGAGATTAGGTTGGCAAGGCAGGCAGCTCCCTCGACAAGGAAGATTGCCGCGCCCTAGCCTAGTGGCTTGTACTAACGAGTTGTAAATCATATGATGGCGCATGCCATCGACATCGCTTGTGCTGACGACCGACCAACGATGCGACCTCGAAGCGCGCGTGCGATCTGGACGCGGCCGTGCGGATGCGGCGCGACGTGCACGGGTCATTCTGCTGCTCGCCGAGGGCTGCAGCTACGCCGCGATCGCCACGATGACCGGCTGCAGTTCGCGGACGATTGCCCGGTGGAAACAGCGCTTCGCGAAGGACGGTCTGGCGGGATTTGGTTACGGCGCGGGGCATCTTCACCTCCGTCACCGACCTGCGCCGCAAGCTGATGCGCTATATCAAGCATTACAACGAGACCGCGACGCCCATCCGTTGGTCCTACCCGGACCCGTCGCGGAGAATCGCATGACCGCTGTACAACTCGTTAGTACGGTCTACTAGACCAAAGCATAGCCGGTCCAACCCCAAGTGTGATTGTGCGTGGCGATCGACGGCGCTACGCTCTCTCCGTTTGGAGCAGAGTGGAGGCTATATGCAGACATCGAATCTGACCATCGTCCTACTGGGGTTCCTCTTCGCCGCACCCGCGTTCGGCGCCGATACGAAGATCATCGTCCCCCCAGGCGCCAAGCCCGGTGGCAACTACAGCCGGGGAATCCTGCTCGATCGCACACTGTACATCTTCGGTCAGACGGGCGAAGACGCGGCTGGAAAGATTCCCAGCGACTTCGAAGCCGAAGTGAAGCAGAGCCTCGACAACATTGGAGCGACTCTCGAGGCGGCGGGCATGGCGCCGACCGATGTGGTGAGCGTACAGGTGTTCCTGACAGACGCGGTGAAGGTCCAGCAGATGAATGCCGTGTACACGAACTACTTTAAAGATCCACGGCCTACACAGACAACCAGTGTGATCGACAAACTGGTGGGACCCGGGAATATCGAGATCACGGTAACAGCCAGAAAGTAGCTGCGAGTCTTGGCGAACGGCTTCGGCTCCGTTGACGCGATTCGCGGCCTCAAGGACGCCACGCACGGCGAGCCCGTCGAATGGTTGATCCGCGATCGCTCAGAGCGATACTTGACCCATGCCGCGAGCCCATAACACGGTACCGGAGGTTTATCTGAAGGGGCGATGAGCCGCCGATGAAGAACCCGCCGAAGTATCCGCTCGCGCCGATGAAGGAACTGCGTTCAGCACGCCGAGCAGAACAAGCTGTCGATCGCGCAGGTGATCCTCGCCAACGAGAGTTTGGCGCCCATCGTCGCGTCCTCATCGCAGGTGACGCTGCGCGAATGCGAAACCCGATCCGGATTTTAGATACCGCTCGAAAGCCAGAGCGCGTGGCTCGTCCGCGAACTGAACGATCACGTCGTATCCCACGGTCTGCCATTGCGGGTGTGCGGACACCGACCGGCGTTATGCGCCTCGAGACGCGTTTGCCAGTTGCTGGTCACGCCCGTGTAGTAACGCGTACGATCGGCCCGACTCCTGAGCACGTAACACAGGACTGTGGTTCCGGCATGCCGCGCCGAATTGCAGCTTCCGATCCACCGCGATTGCTTCAAGTTTCATGAGAGATTTGTCGAAAAGAGCGCAGATTCGGCAACACACGATCTGACGTCAGGTGCAGATTCTGCGAGTGTGAGGGTTGGGTCTACTTTCGCGGTTCCACCTTTGCCGCTGAGCGGCTTCGGTGGACAGGTCGCGCTACCTCGTTTGCCACTCGAAGCTCGCTCTGGAATACAGGCGGGCGAAGATGATGATTGGCGACAGGGGCTACTCGAACAGTCCACCTTCGCGCTGCGCGCTACGGTGGACAACCTTCGCGAGGCTTGCCAACCGTAGCTCACGCTTCCGTTGGCAAGCGTGAGCGAAGGTTGGTGGACCAGAACTGCGCGAGTTGGAACCAGATCTCGACATGGCTGCTCAGTTTGGAGTCGCTTCGTCATGCCGCGTGATCACGGGCGGTGTCTCGGCCTTCCTTCTGTTGGACCGAATCCTATGACGCTGGTGGCCACCTTTCTTCCGGCGCATCGCGACTCGCGTGTCGATCCTGTCATCGCTGGTACAGCAGCTGCTCTCCCTGATTGCCCGTCTGGCGGCGCGACCGAGGCGATGCCGAGCGCGTCACCTCAGCTCGTCTTCTTGGGCTTGAACGCGTCCTTGACCTGCTTGCTGATTGACTTGTAGTGCTTATCCATCAACTTCTCTTCATCGTTGGTCAGGATTCTGAATGGCACGCGCACCAGGCTCTTCTCGAACTTCACGTTGAGCCAATGCTGGCCATACGTGATGCCGCCAGGCACCTTGAAGTAGAGCCGGCCGAGGCAGGCGCGTTGATTACTCAGCTCGATCTCGTCAACCGGCAGCACGCGAGAGGTCAAGTCGGGGAAGAAGGTGAGCGCGCACGCCCGGCTCGCACTCGGCGGAAAGTAGTTGATCGAGTCGCGCTGGACCTTCTCCCGGTTCTGCAGCGCGGTGGTGTTGCCCTCCCGGTGCTCGCTGATCGTCGGTAGGGGAATCGTCTTGCCGTCGGGCGTTTCGAGCGACAGCGCGTCACGCTTCAGCCTGTAGTCCGGTGTGTTGTCGAGCACGGTCACGCCGAACTCGAGGAGCATCCAGTCCTCGCCGACCGACCGGTTGACGAGTTGGTACCCGATGATGACGTAGCCTTCGTTGTTATACGCGGCCCGGACGAACTTGCCCTCCATCGTCATGATTTGCGGCACGCCCGGTTTAGGGATCTTCACCTTGGGCGGCTCTTGGGCCTGAGCATCGACTCGAACCGCGGGGGGCGGCGACACTGAGACCAAGCCGAGGACGAGCAGTAGCAGCGCGTTCTTTGCTTTCATGAATCTCTCTCTCCGAGAGTCCGGCAATCCCGGTTCGTCTCGCTAACTGGCTGTTACAAAGCGAGTGACATGTCTATTGGAGGAGTGGGACCAGGGGACTCTACCCGGTTCGATCCCTGCAACTCGGAGTTTCTCCGAAATGCCGGAGTGAGGCTGACCCGGCTTCATCGGACACGGCAAGGAGGTTCGTCACACGGCCGTCCGAGACGTGGAGGACCACGGGGCTAGACCACCGCTCGAGGCAGTTTCTCTCTCATCATCGAGTGGAATGGTGAATAAGTTCGCTGCACCCTTGCTTCGAGCGCAGCCCGTCCGGTCGCCGGTGCTGCCGCAATCCGCGCGCGCAGCTTGTTCCGCTTTTTCGCCCGATGTTGACGCAGATGTATGTCGGTGGGGTGATGGCTTGCACTCATGATCATGCTCCTCCGAGCAAACCTATCTCGCCGATGTTCCCGTCAGCTGTTCACAAGTGCACACTGAACCACCAATTTCTCTCGAAGGGTCGATTGCCTTAAGACGCTGCCAGTTGTCGGACCGGGGCCGGCCCGCCCAGTAACGATCTGTGGCCACGTCGCTTTGGATTGGCAAGGCTAAGGATGGAGGCCACTGCGGCGTTTCTCGTTACCGACTGAATCGCAGACTGGGCGAGCGATTGCGCACGTGAACGGCGCCGGAGGGTGATCGATTACGATCGTCTTCAGCATGGCGGTCGCGAAGGAGCCGAACCCAGCAGTCAAAAACTACATCACCCCGGGCGGACTGCAGCGGTTGAAAGACGAGCTGCGGTTCCTGCTCGCCAGAGAACGGCCAGCGGTGACGCAGGTGGTGGCCTGGGCGGCGAGCAACGGTGATCGCAGTGAGAACGCCGACTACCAGTACAACAAACGGCGGCTGCGTCAGATCGATGGACGCATTCGCTTTCTCACGAAGCGTATCGACGCGGCGGAAGTGGTGGATCCAGAAGCCGCGCGAAATGGGCGCGCCGCGAGCCATGTGTTCTTCGGAGCGACCGTTCGGTACGCGAACGCCGCCGGCACCGAGTTGGTGGTGCGCATCGTCGGCGTCGATGAGATCGATCTGGACCGCAACCACATCAGTTGGAAGTCGCCGCTGGGGCGCGCGTTGATGAAGTCGGGACCAGGGGACGGCGTAGTCCTTCACGCTCCGAGTGGCACCGAGCACCTCCAGGTCCTCGACGTGCGTTACGAGCGCGTCCCAGTGGAACCGTTCAGCGCACCACTCGGCGCAGAGGCCGCGCCCAAGCCACGTCCTCCTACAAGGACCCGGTCGCTGCGACCGGTGACAGATCCGGAGTGAATGGTCCTCGAAAGTCGCCAACGGTTACCGATCTGCGTTGGCGAGTGACGCGGCGGTTCAGGAGTCCGCTGCAATGGGCTCTTCCAACAACCGGCGGTTCGATCAATGAAGTGGGTCGGCGATTTCAGTCGTTTAGAACCAACGACTTGGAGATGGTGGACCTGACCGGGATCGAACCGGTGACCTCCTGAATGCCATTCAGGCGCGCTCCCAACTGCGCTACAGGCCCACGGCTTGGGAAAGCGAACTCATATTGTAACACCGAGGCGACCCGCGGGAAGAACGCCCGGGCGCAAATGCCGGGCGGGTTGCAGGGCAAGGCGATGCGCTCGGCAGCGCCTTGCCACCACGTCTTACTTCGGCACGGTCGTAGTCGCCGTTGCGGTGTTGTTCGCGAGCGCGGGATCGGGAGAACTCGCGCGCACGGTGACGGTATTGGTCAAGGTTGCGCCGGCACGCGACGGTCTGACCACGATCGTCACCGTCGTGGTTGCGAACGCGTTGAGCGTTCCGACCGAACAGGTCAGCAGGCGGTTGCCGCCGAGCGTGCACGTGCCTTGCCCCGGCGTCGCCGATACGAACACCGCGTCGACTGGGAGCTGGTCGAACACCGTCACGTCGCGTGCGGTAGAAGGACCCAGATTCTGCAGCGTTACGGTGTAGGTCAGATTGGCGTGGAACGCGACCGGATCGGGCGAATCGTTCTTCGTGACCGCGACATCCGCCGCCGGACGCATGTTGAGTACATAGACGTCGAATCCGGAGAACCCGATCGGCTGCTCGGGCAGAAGCTCTGCCCGCGTGAGAAGCGACACGATCAGGCCGTCCGGTGTGATGTCGCTCGCGATGACATCGAAGCCGGACGAGGCGCTGTCCGCGGCAATGCGCACCGTGGTGTTGGTCACGAGATTGCGGCGGAACACGTCGAACACACCGTTGGTGTCGTTCGCGACGAGGTTCGAAGCCCGGGAGCTGAAAACGACGGAGCTCCCGTCCGCGCTGACCAGCGGACTGAAGCTCGAGTCGTTCCCCTGGGCGCCGGGATTGGGTCGGTTGGGGCTGCTGGCCCGGCTCACGAGCAGAACGGTCCGGTTCTGGCGATCGAAGACAAAGGCATCCTCGATGAAGCCGTTCGTATCCGAACCCCCGAACGTCGGATCCGCGGAGCTGAATCCGACGAACCGGCCGTCCGGGGTGATCGACGAGAGGAAGCTGTTGCCTTCGAAGACGCCACTGTCGCCGACGGTGCTGATCCCTTCCGTGGTGTGGTTCCCACGATCGCGCACGAACACGTCGACGCCGTCTTGATCGCCAGGCTCCGCGATCAGATTGTCGGCAAACGTATCGAAGGCCACGTAGCGGCCGTCAGCGCTGATCGCGAGATTGTTGGCCTGGCTGTCCGCGAGGACGCCGTTGGAATCGACATCAACCCGCTCCATGGTCCGCGCCTGTCGATCGAACGCATAGACGTGCGCCGTGAAGTTCGGATTGCCATCGCTGACGAGCGTGTCGGAGAACGATCGGAACGCCACAATCCGTCCGTCCGCACTGATCACCGGGCCGTCTCCTGAGGCCGGCACACCGTCCAGGCCGCGGCTGATTAGTTCCGTGGTGCCCGTCAGCCGATCGCGGACGAACACGTCGGCGTTGCCGTTCACATCACCCTTGGCAAAGTTGGATGCGCTGGAGGCGAAGACGACGAATCGGCCGTCGGCACTGATTCCAGCAGCGGTCGGGGAGCCGAGTCCACTGTGAGCGTCGCCTTCTTGTCCTTTCGAGCTCAGGCTTACTCGCTCTGTCGTTCCGGTCATCCGATCGCGCACGAATACATCGGCGAACAGATTCGTGTCGCCCGGCACGAGATTGGTAGCAAGCGACGTGAACGCGACGAAGCGGCCGTCCGGCGTCATCGACGCGCGATCATTACTCGGGCTGGTAAAGCCCGTCGTTCCACTGTCGTTATTGCCCTGAACACCCGCACTGTTCACACTGGCCAATTCCAAGACCCCGGATGCCGACTGAGCAACGACGGCGGCCGTTGCCGCCAGGAGGGCTCCGAGTGCAATGAGCATTCTGGCTCGCATGTATCCTCCTTTTTGGATCGCAGGGGCTCCTGTCGCGACGCGCGGGTCCGCCGTTCACGATCGACGCCGTTTGCTCCTTGCGGAAGTTCTGAGAAGTTCTCAAGGAGGAAGACAAGTGCCGTTCGCGCCTCGTAAGTCGCGCGACGAAGGCGGTAAGACCCCTTCACTCCTTGGGGCGATTGCCTAATCCAGAAGATTGAAACTCACCCGAACTGTGGGAGACCCGACTTGCTCGACTGCCGTCGATTCCGCGTTAGAGTGGTCCGCAGGCGGCGATACCGTTGAGTGTCAAAGAAGCTGAGGTTGTCAGTGTCGATGATCCATGTCGAGCACCTCGTCAAAACGTTCGGGGACCTCAAGGCCGTGGATGATGTGTCGTTTGATGTGGCCGCGGGCGAAATCTTCGCGTTTCTCGGTCCCAATGGCGCCGGAAAGACGACCACCATCCAGATGCTCACGACGCTGCTGCGGCCGACCAGCGGGTCGATGGCGCTCGACGGGATCGATCCGGCGACTCGTCCCCACGACGTGCGGCGCCGCTTCGGCATCGTCTTTCAGGATCCGAGCCTCGATTCGGAGCTGACCGCGTACGAGAACATGGAACTGCACGGCGCTGCTGTATCACGTGCCACGCCGCACCCGCAGCGAGCGGATTCAGCTGCTTCTGACGCTCTTCGAGCTGTGGGATCGACGCCAGACTCTGGTGAAGAAGTTCTCCGGCGGCATGAAACGGCGGCTGGAGATCGCGCGCGGGCTGCTGCACACGCCGAAGATTCTGTTTCTCGACGAGCCCACGCTCGGACTCGATCCGCAGAGCCGCAATCAGCTCTGGACTCACGTAAAACATCTGAACGCCACTGAGAACGTGACAGTATTCGTGACTACTCACTACATGGACGAAGCGGATCGCGTGGCGCACCGCATCGCGATCATCGAT
The DNA here is from genome assembly GCA_963755695.1 of uncultured Acidobacteriota bacterium. GTDB lineage: Bacteria > Acidobacteriota > Vicinamibacteria > Vicinamibacterales > 2-12-FULL-66-21 > QHWT01. Next base: position 19,909 of record CAVWLB010000002.1, read on the forward strand.
CACGGCCGGATCGTGGCGCAGGGCAGCCCCCAGGCATTGAAGGAGCAGACCGGCACTGACTCGCTGGAACACGCGTTCCTCGCCCTCACGGGTTCGACGATTCGTGACGAGCGCGCGGACGCGGCGGACCAGATGCGGCAGGTCGCCAAGATGTGGAGGCGATGACCCGGTGAGCGCGATTTACATTCTCTGGCTGCGAGAGCTGAAGCGCTACTCGCGCTCGCGGGCTCAGGTCTTCGCGTCTCTCGGATCGCCGCTCCTCTATCTCTTCGCATTGGGGTTCGGTCTCGGCCCGGTGTTTCAGAAGGCGGGGCAGGGCAGCTACCTGCAATTCGTCGCGCCAGGCGTCATCGCGATGTCGGTGCTCTTCGCGTCGATCTTTTCCGGCATCGGCCTCCTGTGGGACCGTCAGTTTGGCTTTCTGAAGGAGACCCTCGTCGCCCCGGTGCCGCGGCTGCACATCATGATCGGCCGCACCTTCGGGGGCGCGACGACGGCGATCGTGCAGGGTCTGCTGGTGCTGGTCCTTTGTCTGATTGCGGGTTTCCGGCCGGCGCACGTCTCGACGCTGCCGCTGGTCGCGCTCTTCATGATTCTGATCAGCATCGTCTTTGCGGCGCTTGGAACCGCGATCGGTTCGCAACTGCAGAACATGCAGGGGTTCCAGCTGATCATGAATTTCCTGGTGATGCCAATTTTCTTCCTGTCGGGCGCGCTGTTCCCGCTGACCGGGCTTCCGCCGGCACTGACACTTGCCACCCGGCTCGATCCGCTCACCTACGGCATCGACGGACTGCGCGGCGCCTTCATCGAGGCGGCGCACTTCAGCCTCGCCACCGACATCGCGGTGCTTGCGGTCACCGGGTCCGTGTTCCTGCTGCTCGGAGCGCGGGCGTTCGCGAAGATACAAATTTGAGCCGGTCATGCGCGACCCGACCACCGCAATACGGTTGCATGCACTCTGCGTGCTGCCGTTGTGCCTGCTGATTCTCTCCGCGGGGCGCCGAACGGCCACCCCGGTGGAGGTCGGAAATCAGGCGTGTGCATCGTGTCACCAGGCGATCTCCGACTCGTATGCGCGCACGGCGATGGCGACGACCAGCGGCCCCGCGCTCGGAAACGTGATCGAAGGGACGTTTCGTCACGCGCCCTCCGGCGTGTCCTACCGCATCTACCGGGAAGGAGCGGCGGCGTTTCTGTCGTACGAGCGTGCGGACCCATCCCTGCTGCGCGGGCGCCAGATGCTGAAGTACCTACGTCGGGTCGAACACGCGCGGCCGGACGTTCCTGTTCGACATCGATGGCTTCCTGTATCAATCCCCCATCAACTACTACGCCGCCAAGCACCTGTGGGACATGTCGCCGGGCTACACACAACTGCGGGAGATGGAGCTGAATCATCCGGTGGATGCGACGTGCCTGTTCTGCCACGCCAGCCGCGTGCAGCCGCGGGTCAAGGGAACCGTGAACCGATTCGACGGAGAGCCGTTCCTGCAGCCGGGCGTCGGTTGTGAACGCTGCCACGGGCCCGGCAGCGAGCACATCGCGCGGCGGGGGCGGATGGTGAACCCGGCGACGCTCACCGGCGAACGGCGCGACGGGATTTGCATGCAGTGTCATCTCGAAGGCACGGCTCGCATCCAGGCTGCCGGGCACCGCCAAGACGACTATCGCCCCGGCGCGATGCTGTCGGACTACCTCGCGATCTTCGTGCCCGCTGACGCCGCGACCCGGGATCTAGGCGCCGTCAGCCAGGTCGAGGCGCTTGCGCGCAGCACCTGCAAGCGTCGCAGCGGCGACGCGCTCTCGTGCATCACCTGTCACGATCCGCACGTGCAGGTGACGGAGACGGAGAAGGCCGGATACTATCGGGCCAAGTGTCTCGGGTGCCACGCCCCGATGGCCGAGCGTCATCATCCGGAACAGCCGGACTGCACGATCTGCCACATGCCACGGTCCGACAGCGCGGACATCAGCCACACCGAGGTCACCGATCATCGGATCGTTCGCACTCCACGGCACACTGACCCTTTGTCTGCCGTCGACACGCTGACCGAGTTCGGCAGATCGGATCCGGCCAAGCGCGAACTCGGACTTGCGTATGGGGAACTTGCGCTGCGCGGGAACCGCCTTGCCGCGAAGGAGGCGGCACGCCTGCTGGAGGAAGTGCTGCGCGACCGTCCCGAGGACGGCGAAGTTCTGACGCGACTGGGATATCTGTCGCAATTGCAGGGTGACCTGACCAGCGCGGAGAAGTTCTATGATCGCGCGCTCAAGACCGCTCCGGAGGATGGCGTCGTCGCCGCGAATCTCGGCGTGCTGTATGCCAGTCGCGGCATGCTCCCACGAGCGCTCGCACTCTGGCGCGACGCATTCGACAGAAATCCACAGCTCACGGAACTCGGGCTGAACCTCGCGCGCGGCTTGTGCACCGCCGGACAGGCGGACGCGGCACGGCAGACCGTGAGGCGCGCGCTCGAACACAATCCCGACGCGGGGGCTGCACGAATGCTGTTGTCGGAATTGAGCACCAGCAGTTGCAAGAACTGATTCGTCGTATGGTTCTGGATTCGTTCCCGAAACTGACGCGCAGACGCTCGAGGCTGCACGGCTTCGGCGTCTTTGCGGCCGAACCCATCAACAAGAACAGCGCATCATCGACTACGCCGGCGAGCTGATCCGCAACCGGACAGCGCCGAGCGCGAGGCGCGCTATCTGGAGCAGGGCTGCATCTGGGTCTTCCGGGTCAACCGCGCCTGGAGCCGCGACGCCGCCGTCGGCGGCAACATCGCGCGCTTCATCAACCACTCCTGCACGCCGAACTGCTGGTTCGAGGTCGTCGACAAGACGATCTGGATTCGCGCGTCGCGATCGATTCGGGCCGGCGAAGAGCTGACCTACGACTACGCGACCGTCGGCGATCAGACGATCCCCTGTCGATGCCGGCCAGGCTGCAAGACCTGGTTGTGATCTCCAGTGGTCCGATCGGACTACTGGGTTCCGGTCGCGCGGCGCTGCGGCGGCGCGCCATCCGCGGCCCCAGGGCGCTCGAGGACGGCGCGATCCCATTTCGCAAGTATGGCGCCTTGCTGGTAGGTGCTCTCGATGAAGGCGATCAGTTCCTGTTCTGGCGACGCCGCGGTTCGCACCGCATCATAGGGCAGAACGAACTCACCCAGCTCGCGGTGATAGTAAGCGGCCGCCGGGCGTACCTGCGCCTCCTTGAAGCCGGCGGGCTCGGGGACGGCGTAGGCGTAGAACGTGGGTTCGAGGATGGGTCCGCTACCTGGCCAGAATCCATGGCTGATCACTTCGTGAGAATAGGCCTCGCGCATGAACGCAGGGCCTTCGCGCGGCGGCGCCAGCCGGCCGGAGAATCGGGTGACGGCCAGATCGAAGGCTCCCCAGAAGAAGTTCACCGGACTGCACTTGCCGACGAACGAGCACCGCGCGCCGGTGAACACGCGCTCGACGCAGGTCAGGATCCGCCATACCCTGGCCGCGAAGACCGGATCGTACGAGCGATGCTCGGTGTCGGTATCGAGGCGAATCGGTGTCGGAATTTCAACCGCGACCGGCCAGATCTTCACCCCCAGCTGCATTTCGTTCAGAAGCGCCATCATCTCGCGGTAGAAATCGGCCACAGGTACGCGCCTCGAGCTTCAGCGCGCGTTCCTCGCCCTCGGACGTACGGATCACGAGACGATGATCGACGAAGTCGAACTCGATGGTGAACAACCGGCGATCGTGCGGCAGAGGACGGGTTGAAAGGCCGCGGGGTGTCACCTGCATCGCCACGCCCCACGAGTGATTGATTGGTGGGGCGAGCGCGAGCGCTACCTTGCCGACGATCTGCGTCCACATGTGCAGCGTGGCATAGGTGTCCTTCCAGGCGTCGTACGGCAGCGCCGGCCAGGATTCGAGGTCAGTCATGCTTGTTCCTCGCGTCCAGTGGGTTGAACGATTTCGTGAACCCGACCATCGGCGGAGAATACGTCAAAGGCCGCGGCGTCGCAATCAAGCGCTAACGCTGAAACCAGTAGGCGATCTTGAACAGCAGCACGTCGTTGGCCGGCGCGCCGAAGACGCCGCCGAGGTCGCGGCGGAACGCGAACTCTCCAGGGTTCGCCGAGTCTTGACGCTGCTCCGTCCACACCAGGTACATCGTGGAACCGCGGCGCCATTCCCATCGAAAGATCGCATTCACGCGCAGCGACTTGAAATTGAAGTTGGGATCGCTGAACTGGAACATCTCGCCGCCGTCTCCGGGCTCGACCGTGTAGCGTCTGCTCGGCCGGATCGAGCGATATGGTTCCTCTGTCGATCCCGTAGTGGACGAAGTCGAACGTGCGCGGGAGTGCCAACTCCTTGAAGTCGGTGTAGTCGCCGACCGAGATGAGCGGCTGCATATAGACCTGGATCGACATGCGCGGCGAGAGCACGTAGTTCACGCGGGTCTGGAGGCTGAACTCCTTCTGGTCGAGGGTCCCGAAGACGAACCGTGAGCCAAACGTCGACGCGGCCACCGGGTCGGCAAAGGTGCCGACGTACTGCGGCAAGGTGTGGGTACGACTGAAGGTCGGCCCGCTGCTGAAATCTCGAGAGACGCGGCAGGCCGGAACCGCAGGGTCATGTCCCCTCTGCAGTTCCGAACCCGGCCTCGCTGTTGAACGCGTCTCCGTTCAGGTTAAGCGACAGCCGCTTTCGACTGTCGCTTTGCACGCCGACCGAATCCACCGCTCGTCGACGGCGACGCCATCGACGGTCCGCCGCGGGTCGCCCGATCGTCCTGAACCCGCCGGAAGTAGAAGGCGTTTCCAAACACCGGTCCAGTAATTCTTGAACTGGATGTTGCCCAGGGCGAAAAACCCGTCGCTCTGCAGCTCGCGGGCGTAGTTCCAGGTGTAGAACTTCGCGAGGCAGCAAAACGCTCGCGCGAAAACCGATTCACTTTCTGATCCGCCACTGGTACACGACGTGCGCGCCGGCGCGATCGCTCGGTGAAGTTGAATCCGGCGTCGCTTGAATCGAATCCGGGGCTGACGGCCCAGAACGCGGCGTTCAGCCCATGGACCCCGCTGTTGCGATTCAGGTTGACGCTGCCGGTCCAGCCGCCGAGCGTCGTCGCCGTCGGATCGAAGTCGAGATGCGGGGCGTCGGGACGCTGGTAATAGCGCTGCGGCGCCTGCTGCAGCCGGGAGATCGCGGCGCGTGCTCCCGGCAGGTGGCTGCCGGCGACCGGCCGTGCATCACCCAGTCGCGCTTGCTGTCGAGGAAGTAGTGGCCGTCGATGCCGGCCACATAGGCCTGCGCGGGAAGCTCGATCGTGCAGCGCCGGCGCCGAGAGATCGCGATTCACCGCCGTCGCCAGCAGCGCCGATCGCGCCCGCTGCTGATCTCCCGCTGAGCGCGGCCGACGAAGTAGTTCGACAGCGGCTCGACCTCGGTCTCGGTCGCCGAACGCCGTCGGTCACCGTCTCTCGCATGCTCGCGTCCGGTCACCGCGTCGAGCAGGCCGAGGCTCCAGCCGCGCCGCGTCTTGCCCGTCAGCTTCGCCGCGCCGAGGATCGTCGTGGACGTCGGCGCGTCGACGAAGTCGCCGCTCGGCCGATCCCTGCGGCGCGCGGCCGATGCGCCGCGAGTAGAAGATCATCGGTTCGGAGCGATTGAAGCCCCAGAAGTTGTTGGCGCCGCCGTGGCCGAAGTTGCTGAAGATGTTCGCGCCCTCGATGAAGAACGGGCGCTTCTCCTCGAAGAACGTTTCGAAGGCCGTGAGGTTCACCACCGCCGGATCGACTTCCACCTGTCCGAAGTCGGGATTGATCGTGCCGTCGAGCGACAGATTGCTGCTCATCCGGTACTTCAGATCGACGCCCGTGCCGGTAAACGCGCGAGAACCATCGTTGAACGGATCGCTCGGCGACGAGGCTCCAGGAATTCGCCGCGGCTGACGGCATAGGGCAGGAACTCGACCGTGCGGTGCGGCGACAATGCCCTCGAGCCCTTCGAGGTGTGCCCATGCGCGAGGCCAGGCCGCTCTCGGTCTTCGGAACGCGCACGAGCCACGCCTGTTCCTTCTTGCGCTGGATGTAGCGCATGGCGTTGATGCCGAACGTGAGATGATCCGCCGAGGGAAACCGCAGCTGTGAATACGGGATGCGCATCTCCACCGACCAGCCGGACTCATCGACCGTCACCGCCGACTCCCACACCGCGTCCCACGACGTGGTCCTGCGCCGAATCGTTGTAGATCATGGCGTCGAGCTGCACGCCGGCGGCGGTGACGCGAGAACGATGCGCCGGTCAGGTGATCGTGGTGCGGGTCGAGCATGAGCGTGAAGCTGTCCGCTTCGGCGTCCTGATCGCGCCGCGACGAGCTGCCTGGCGATTCGCGCGGGTTCGCGATCGTTCAGCCGCGACGCCGACATACAGCGCCGGTGTCGTCGTACGCGATCCGCAGTTCGGTGCGTTCGCTCGCCGGTTTGCCCTCGTCGGGCTCGCGCTGGGTGAACGACGTGGCTGCGGGCGCCCGCAGCCAGACCTCATCGTCGAGGCGGCCGTCAATCGCAACCGAGGTCGTCGCGCGCACGGCCTGAACTGCGGTGACGGCCGGGTGAGCAGGCTGGGTCTGACCCGCCGTTGCGGCAGGAGCACTCACGACCGTTGCGAGCAGAGCAATGAAAAAGCGGCGCAACACGGTCGGACTCCGAACCGCGGCCACCGAACGATCCAATCGACAGTGTAACCCGACGGGATGCGGTGTCGGCCGACTTTGGTTCCAGTAGAATGCGCCACGGCCTGCCGCTCCGCTCGCGATATGCACGTGAGACGGGAGCCCTCACCATGATTGCGATCGTCGTGCTCGTGTTCGGTGTTGCCGCGCTGACCCATATCGCGCCGTTTCCATTCCTGTTCGAAGCATTCCGGCCTTCCCGTTCGCTCTGGCATGTCAAGCCGGAGCCCGGCCGGCCCCCGACGATCTATCTCACCTTCGACGATGGCCCGAACCCGGACTGGACGCCCGCTTTGCTCGATGCTCTACGGGAGCACTCCATCCACGCCACGTTCTTTTTGATCGACGCGCACATCACCGCTGAGACCGCGCCCATCGTCAAGCGCATCGCCGACGAAGGGCACGCCATCGGGCTGCACACCGGGACGCGACGATTGATGGTGATCTCGCCGGAGGGTCTCTCCAACCTCCTTCAGGGTGCGGCATCGCGTATCGCCGCGATTACCGGACGGCCACCGTGCCCTCTCTTTCGCCCGCATGCGGGGTGGCGCAGCGCGACGATGTACGACGGGCTCCAGCGCGCCGGTTACACCCTCGCCGGATGGAGCTGGGGCATGTGGGATTGGCACTGGTGGCAGACCCCACGCGCCGGCGACGTCGCGCCGCGGCTCGCGCGCAAGGCCTCTGCTGGTGACATCATCGTGATTCACGATGGGCATCATGTGAACCCGCGTGCCGACCGCCGGCATGCCGCAGAAGTGGTGCGGTTGCTCGCTCCGCGGCTCCGTTCACGGGGATTCGAATTCGGAACGTTGTGCAACGGTTCGGAAATCACTGCGAAGACCGGCAATGAATCCTAGGTAAAGGAGAGACGATGCTCAGAACATTCTGTGTCATGGCAGCGCTTTCGATGGTCCCCCTTCCTGGCCACGTCGTTCCGGCGAGCGCACAGGACGGCAAGCTGCGGATCATCGCCTTCGGTGCGCATCCCGACGACAACGAGCTCCGGCTTGCGGGAACGGCCGCGAAGTGGGCGGCGCTCGGGCACCACGTAAAGTTCGTCGCGGTCACCAACGGCGATATCGGCCACTGGCGGGAGGCCGGCGGTCCGCTGGCGCGCCGCCGCACCGCCGAAGTCGCAGGAGGCGGCCAAGATTCTCGGCATCACCACGCAGGTGCTCGACATCCACGACGGCGAGCTCGAGCCGACGCTGGAGAACCGGCGCACGATCACCCGGCTGATTCGCGAGTGGAAGGCCGACATCGTGCTCGGCCATCGCCCGAACGACTATCATCCCGATCACCGCGCCGTCGGTCAGCTGGTGCAGGACGCCTCCTACATGGTGACGGTGCCGTTCTTCTGCCCCGACACGCCGCACCTCGAACACAACCCGGTCTTCCTTTCCTACGAGGATGACTTCACCCGGCCGAATCCTTTCCGGGCCGACGTCGTCGTGGCGCATCGACGACGTGGTGGAGAAGAAGCTTGCGGTGACCGCGGCGATGCCTTCGCAGTTCTACGAGGGTGGAGCGAACGGGGGACCGCAGCTGGTGCCAAGCGACGAGGCCGGCAAGACGAAGCGTAAGAACGAGGTGCGCGAAGATTTCACGAAGCAATTCGCGGCGACGGCAACGCAGTACCGCGCGAAGCTCCGCGAGTTGTATGGACCAGAGAAAGGTGACGCCGTTCAGTACTGCGGAGGCGTTCGAGATCTCCGAATACGGGCGGCGGCCCACCGCCGACGAGATCAGGCGCCTGTTTCCGTTCTATCCGGCGCGCTAGGAGGGCGTTAGGGCCTCTTAGATCCGCCGCGTGAGCCGGGTCTCTAGACGCGCGGCGTGGCAAATGGCCATTGGCGTAGTCGCTGCGACCAGATCAGGAAGCCGGCTACGCCCAGCGCGAGGATGCCGAGACCGAACCCGATGATCCGCACGTCGGTGGTGACGAACACGAAGATCCAGCCGACGAGGGCGACGAACGCGGGGATGGGGTAGAACCAAATGCGATACGGGCGCGGCATCTCGGGCTGCGTCCGGCGGAGGCGCATCACGCCGACGACCTGTCCGATGAACTGCACGAGAATGCGTGTCGCAATGAGCGCGTCGATCACGATCCCGAGCGAGAAGAGAGACGCCAGGATCGAAATGACGCCGAGCACCAAGAGCGACACGTGCGGAAAGCCCTTGGTCGGGTGGAGCTGACCGAACGGCTTGAAGAAGTAGCCGTCGCGCGCCGCGGCATATGGAATTCGCGAGTATCCAAGCAGCAGCGCGAACACCGATCCAAACGCCGTCCACAGGATCATCACCGTGAACACGGTGGCGACCCCGGAGCCGTAGATCTTCTCCATGAAGATCGACACGATGAAATTCGATTCGGGGTGTGCTGCCGCGGGCACGAACGTGCGCCACGGGAGCACCCCGACGATTGACAGGTTGATGCCGATATAGATCACCGCGACCGCGATCGTGCTCACCAGGATGGAACGCGGGATCACCCGACCGGGATTCTCGACTTCGTCGCCGATGTAGCAGATGTCGTAGTACCCGAGGTAATCGTAAATGCCAATGCGCGATGCGGCGCCGAGCCCGATCAGGAATGCGAGCGAGAAGTCGAACGCGCCTGGCGGGAAGTCGAACGCGACACGGGAATCGAAGTGCACCATTCCGGTCGCAATCACCGCAATCGTCGTGGCCAGAGTGCCAACCCAGAGGCTGACGGTGATGCTGGCGATGGATTGAATCCGTCGATACAACAGGGCGATGTTGAGGATGCCGACGGCTGCGGCGACCAGGAACACCGTGCGCGGCGTCAAGCCATGCCAGATGTAGCCGAGATACTGGGCGAAGCCGATGTAGCCGGACGCGATCTCCAGTGGTCCGCTGAGGATGAACTGCCACACGAAGAGGAATCCCATCAACCGGCCGAGACGCTGCGCCCCGAAGGCCTCGCGCAGGTAGCCAAACGACCCGCCGGGACCCGGCATAGCGGCGCCCAGTTCGCTCCAGACCATGCCGTCGCAGATCACGATCACCAGCGCGGCGAGCCACCCGAGCATCGCCTGCGGTCCGCCCAGCGCGGTGAGCAACAACGGGATCGTGATGAACGGTCCGATCCCGATCATGTTGTTCATGTTCAGGGCGGTCGCCTGGACCACTCCGAAGCGACGCGATGCGTGGGACGCGGGCTGAACGCTCGAAGGCTGCACGTCTATTGCTCGGTGAAGATCAGCGGACAGCCGGACCAAGGGCCCGACAGGAACGTCTGAATGAAGGGCGTCCCCGGAGCTAGCCGCAGCCACGGAGACTGCCACCGCCACAAAGAGACACAAAAGAGCACAGATTTACCCAGCAGATGGATGTCGGGCCTCGTCGCCGCGACTCCGTGTGCTTCTCGGCTGCTTCGCGGCCAGGTTGCCGTGGATGTGTCCTTTCGTGGCATGTTTGCGTGTCCGCTGGCGCAGACCGGAGGTGGGTTTTTGCTCGTCAGGGTTTCGGTGGCCGGACGGCGGACGGCGCGCATCGCGCGTCACTATACCTGAGGGGTCGGGCGGCCATGCGCGAGGCTGAGCCATCGGCTCAGCTGACGCGCGGCCTCGTCGGGTGTACGCCCATAAAACGGCATCAACGCCCGCGAACCACCTGGTATTCGAGCGATCTGGGCACGCCACTGATCCCGGCCGACGGGAGACACTTCGATGTGGTATTCGCGGCCATTGATGGTTTCTTCGAAGCGATGAACGGTAAGCGGCATGCGACGAAATACGAAGCCAAATCGATGAACTGGGCGGTAAACCCGACGAGCATTCTCGTTGTCCGGGGTGGGGGGCGCAAGCGAAAGGACTCGCGAAGACGCATCCACATGCAGCACGCGGCGGCAAATCGGAACAATGCGCGAAAAAAAATCCGCGACATGTCAGAATGTCCACAAGCTTTCCACTGTTCATCCACATGTTTTCCACAGCCGCGGTTCGCGCGCGGTTTTCGTCTCGCTGATCGTTGCGGTGTGCTCGTGGCCTGCGCACGCGCAACCTGCAGCCGACGCGACGCTGTTCCGCATCTTCTTGCAGGACGGCACGACGCTCGTGAGCTACGGCGACTACGCCCGCGTGGCGGATCGCGTGGTGTTGTCGGTACCGCTGAACGGATCCGCATCCCCGCCGACGATTCAGCTGATTACCATTCCTGCTTCGACGGTGGATTGGGAACGGACAGACGCATACGCGGAGTCGGCGCGTGCCGCGCGCTACGCGACAACCCGCGGCCCTGACGACTACGCGCTGCTGGCATCTGCGGTCGCGCGCGCCCTGTCCGACATCGCCGCCACGCGCGATCCAGGGACCAAGATTGCGATGGCCGGCGAAGCCCGCCAGAACGTGACCCATTGGGTCGCCGAGCACTACGGCTATCGCGCCTCGGACGTGGCGCAGCTGGCGGCGATGTTCGACGATGTGATCGCGGAGGCACGGGCGGCATCCGGCGCGGCCAACGTCGATCTCACGCTGGTCGCAAACATGGCCGCGCCTCCCTCCATGCCTCTGATGGATCCGCCGACGCTGCCGGAAACGCTCGAGCAGGGCATGCACGCCGCGACGCTCGCCGAGCCGGCCGAGCGGATCACGCTCCTGCGGGCAATTGCCACAACCCTGTCGAATGTCGGTCCGCAGGCGACCTGGGCACCTGCGTTCCGCGCCAGCGTCAGTGCGGCCATTGCGACCGAGGAGCGCATCGATCGCGACTACGCGTCGCTGTCACGCGACGTGCTGCGGAACGCGGATCGGCGCGCGCACCAGGCTGACGTGCGCGGCGTCGAGCGCCTCATGTCTCGTGTGCTGCAGCAGGATCAGAAGCTGGGCAACCGCCGTCCGCAGGAGGTCGCATCGCTGCTCGCGTCGCTCGATGCGAAGCTCGACTCGGCACGGCAACTGCGGCTCGCCCGCGATCAATGGGAGAACCGCCTGGACTTGCTGCGCAGTTACGCGCGGTCGATTTCGGAACCCCTCGAGACGCTTCGCCAGAGCCGTCCGTCGCTGGAACGGATCCGGCAATACGAGGCGACTTCGTCGCTGATGCTGCAGCGCCTTGCCGATCGAACCGGCGCCGCAGCGCGGCGTCTCTCCTCCGTGACACCTCCGCCCGAAGGTGAGACAATTCAAGGACTGTTGACCAGCGCTGCGCAGCTGACGTCGCGCGCCGTGTCGGCGCGGCAGCGCGCCGTCACCTTGGGCGAGATGCTGCCGGCGCACGAAGCGGCGTCGGCCGCCGCCGGCGCGATCATGTTGATCGATCGTGCCTTCGACGAGCTCCAGCGATTCGGCAAGGCCCCTGAACTGAAGTGATCACCCCTCGTCGCACCCGGCTGGTCCGGGTTCCTGATCTGCAGGCATTCCAGCGTGCGATCGTGCGTGCTCTCCCAGACGCGCTCGATGCGCTGCGCGACACGGCCGTCCTCGTCCCGACCCATGGCGCGGCGGAGGAGCTGCGGGGCACGATTGAGAATCTCGTCCTCGGACCTGGAGCGGCATCGGGGAACGCCGAGTTGCGCACGAACGCCCTCGTGCTTCCAGAGCTCGTCACCCGCGATCAGTTCTACACGAGAATGCACGAGCGTTTGCCGGATGCTCCGGCGATGCTCTCCGGATTTTCGCGCGAGGTGCTGCTTCGTCGTGCCGCGCGGGACGCCAGCGCAGCGGGGGCCGAGCCGCCGTTCCAGCTGCGGCCTGGACTGATCATCGAAATCCTCGCTTTGTACGATGAGCTGCGGCGCCGTCATAAGACAGTTGCGGACTTCGAGCGGCTGCTCATTGCGGCCCTCGAGCCGAGCGCCGATCACGATCGGGGTGCGGCGCGGCTCCTGCAGCAGACGGTCTTTCTGGTTTCCGCGTTCACGCGTTTCGAGGCAGCCGTCGGGGCAACCAGCCTCCTGGATGAGCATGCGCTGCGCCTTCGCGCGCTGCAGTCGACGTCCGCTCCACGCCCTGTGTTCCGTCACATCATCATCACGGTCGCGGATCAGGCTGCGGATCGCCGTGGCCTGTGGACGGCCGATTTCGATCTCCTGGCACGACTGCCGGGACTCGAAACGATCGAGGTCATCGCTACCGAAGCGGTCCTGGGAACGGGATTCCACCAGCGCCTCCACGATCTGATGCCCGGTATCGTGGAGCTACGAGGAGAGGCGCCGGCCGCACCGCCAATCCTGGTGACGCCTAATCGCGACGTCAGACCATTCGTGTGCCGGGACCGCGAGGAGGAGCTGGCCGAATTCGCACGGGCGATCAAGAGCGAGGCTCGGCGACAGACGCCTCTCGATCGCACCGGCATCGTCTTTCAGCGGCCGCTGCCGTATCTGTATCTCGCGCGGCAGGTCTTTTCGGACGCGCGGATGCCGTATCAGGCGCTCGATTCACTGCCGCTGGCAGCGGAACCGTTCGCGGCCGCGATCGACCTGATTTTCGCCGGCATCGCCGCAGACTTCACTCGCGGCTCGCTGATCGAGCTGTTGCGATCCCCGCACTTCGCGTTTATCCACGATTCTCGCGCGCTGACCCCTGCGGACGTGACCGCGCTCGATCGCTTCCTCGTCGATCGCAAATATCTCGGCGGTGCCGCTCGGCTGGCGGAATTGTCAGCAGAGATTGGCGACGCCGCGCCATCCAAGCGACACATGGCCGCACTCGGCGCGGCGTCGGCGGTTGCCGCGACGCTCACCAGCGTGGCGGCCGCAGCGACCGCGCCAGAGCAGATCGCGGGAATCCTCGGCTTCATCAAGGCACACGAGCGCCTGCCCGCGCGAACCGACACCTGGGGAAGCCGCCACATGCGTGCCCGCGCGGCGGTATTGGCTGCGCTCGAAATGCTGCGCGATGCGCACGCCGCGTACGACGTGGAGCGGCTCTCGATCGCGGAACTGGCCGGCGCCGTTCGCCGGTGGATCGAGGGGCAGACGTTCTCGCCGCGAACCGGCACATCCGGTGTCGTTCTCCTCGACGCCCGCGCCGCCGCTTATGCGGATCTCGATGAGATTCGCGTCGTCGGATTGAGCGAGGTTGACTGGCCGGAGCGCGGAACCCGCAGCATTTTCTATCCCCAGTCCCTGCTGACCCAGCTTGGGTGGCACGCGGAGCAGGAACGCGTCACGGCTGGTCGCGCGCACTTCCAGGATCTCCTGCGGCTGCCAAAACGCCGTGTGTCGCTGTCGACCTTCACCCTCGAGGACGACGCGCTGGTCTCGGCCTCGCCTCTACTGGACGATATCGACGCCGTCGGATTGCCGGTCGAGCAGCTCCCCGCGCGCCCTCCGATTCGCGTCTTCGCGCACGAAGCGCTGGCGATCGAGCCGGTGGCGGCCGAGGCGCTCGACGGCGTGTCGCGTGCCTGGCTGACCCTTCGAGCCGCTCGTTCGTTCGACGAGGAACGCTTCCGCGGGAGCGCCGGCGCGCGGCAGCCCGCGCCGTATGCCGTAAGCCACGTCGAGCGCTATCTCTCGTGTCCGTTCCGCTATTACGCGGCCTACGTGTTGCGGCTGCCGGAGGAGCGCGAGGAAGAATCGTGGATGACCCCGCAGGAGCGCGGACAGTTCGTGCACGAGGTGTTCGGCGAATTCTTCACCGAGTGGCAGGCGCATGGGCACGGCGCGATTACGACGGCGAATCTGGCGAAAGCGGTCGAGATGTTCGGCCAGGTCGCCGAGATCCACCTCGAGAAGCTGGCGGAAGGGGATCGCGCGCTCGAGCGCACGCTGCTGCTTGGCTCCGCGGCGGCGCCTGGACTTGCCGAACGCGCATTTCAGTTCGAAGTGGAGCAGGACGCACCGGTTCTGGAACGCCTGCTGGAGCACGAGCTGGAAGACGTCTTTGCCTTTGCTGGTTCGGAGGGTCCGCGCACGATCCACGTGCGATCGAAAGCAGACCGCATCGATCTCCTGCACGACGGCACCCTTCGCATCATCGACTACAAGCTCGGACGTGCGCCGAACCGCGATCGGTCGCTGCAGTTGCCCGTCTACGGCGCGTGTGCACAGCAGGCACTGAAAGGGCGACACAATCGCGAATGGACGGTCTCGCGCGCCGGGTACGTCGCGTTCCGCGAGAAACAGGCCTTCTCCTCGCTCGGCAGGAACGACGACGAGGTCGCGGCTGCGCTCGCGGACGGACAGGCCAGATTCATTGCGGCGGTCGAGGGCATCGAGCGCGGCGAGTTTCCGGTGCAGCCCGATGAACCGTACCTGTGCAACTGGTGCGCATACCCAACCGTTTGCCGAAAGGACTACGTTGGCGATGAGTGACCAGTTGTCGCTCTTCGAGAGCGTCAGGTACGGAACCGGACTCCGACGCGGACGCACGCCGCTTTGCCCAGGATCCGCGGCACAACGTGGTGCTCGAGGCCTCGGCGGGCACGGGCAAGACGACGGTGCTGGTCACGCGCTACGTGAACCTTCTGATGCGCGGCGTGGATCCTGCCAACATCCTCGCCATTACCTTTACCCGCAAAGCGGCGGCGGAGATGCGCGAACGGATCCTGCGGGACCTTCGCCGTGCCGCCGAACTCAACACTTTCGATCGCGGACGCTGGGCGTCACTGCGCGACCAGTTGGCGGACATCCAGATCAGCACCATCGACGCCTTCTGCCTGTCGCTTCTGCGTGAGTTTCCGCTCGAAGCGGATCTCGACCCCGGCTTCGCGATGGCGGACGAGACCGAGGTACCGCGCCTCATCGATCAGGCGCTCGACAAATCACTGGCGATCTTTATCGGGCTGGCCAAACGTGAACCGGATCTGGCGCTGGTGCTCGCTCAACTCGGCATCGGGCGTACCCGGGAAGGGCTCGCGTCGCTGCTCGATCGACGGCTGGTCGCGTGGGATGTGCTCGACCGGTTTCTCGCGCGCGGCCCTTCGGACCTGACTGCCGGCGCGATCTGCCGTCGCGCCGTGGACGGCTTGATCGACCTCTTTCATTCGGTGCCCGGCGGACTCGAACGATTCCTCGCCGACGGGCCGGTCGAACATCCGCGGTACCAGATGCTCGCGCGCGATCTTCGCCGGCTCGAGACGTTCCGGGGAACGGACGATGCCGCGGTGCGAGGACTGATCGACCGGGTGTCGGGCCACTTCCTGAAAGGTGATGGCAAGCGACGCAGCACCGATCGAATCCATCCCTATACGAACGACCACTACCCGTCGCCGGACCGCGGGAAGCGTCATCGCGTGGCGGCACTGCAGCTGAGTGAATCGATTGAGAATCTCGCGCGTGCGTTCAGCCGCGATCTCAACGCGGTACTGGCGCGCGGCATCCGGCGAATGTTCTCGATCGCGCTCGCGCAATACCGCATCGCGCTGAACGAACGGTCGGTGCTCGATTTCTCCGACGTGCTCGAACGCGCCGTCGACCTGCTGGGGCGGATGGACGAATTCTCCCAGAGCCGCTACCGGCTCGAGGGTCGTTATCATCACGTTCTGGTCGACGAGTTCCAGGACACCAGCCGCAAACAATGGGAACTGGTCTCGTTGCTCGTCAAGGCCTGGGGCGAAGGGCTCGGGCTCGTCTCCAACCCGTCAATTTTCATCGTCGGCGATCGCAAGCAATCGATCTACCGTTTCCGCGACGCGGAGGTGGCCGTTCTCCAGGAAGCCGGCCGCTTCATCGAAGGCCTCCGCCCGGGTTCCAGCGGGCGGCGATCGATCACCCGCAGCTTTCGCGCGGTGCCCGAACTGCTGGGATTCGTGAACGAGCTGTTCGGCGAGATGGGGCGCGGCGCCCAGCGCGCCGACGATTTCAAGTACGACGATGGGGACCGTTTCCCGATCGAGACCGCGTCGGATCCACACGGTCCGGTGCTGGGCATGGCGGTCGCGGACGATCCGCTCGTCTGCGCGTCTGCCGTTGCCGACGAGATCGCGCGGCTGCTCCGGGAAGAGAGCGTCCGCGACAAGCAGACCGGCATCTCGCGCGAGGTCAGGCCGGGAGACATCGCGATTCTCTTTCGCTCGCGGGCGAGTCATCGCGAGTTCGAGGACGCGCTCGAAGCGCGCGGCATTCCAACCTACGTTTACAAGGGCCTGGGCTTCTTCGACGCGGACGAGATCAAGGACATGTCCGCGCTGATCCGCTACCTTGCGAACCCCTCGTCGGATCTCCGGGCGGCGGCCTTCCTGCGGTCGAGATTCGTGCGTCTCTCCGACGTCTCGCTCGGCGTCCTTGCGCCGCGCCTCGCCCAGGCGATCATCGACCCCGAGCCTCCGCCCGCTCTCGCGGCGCTCCTCGACGACGATCGGCTTGCCCTCGAGCATGCGCGCGCGCACGTGCCGGGCTGGATCCAGCAGGTCGATCGCGTTCCTCCTGCCGATCTCCTCGAATCAATCCTGCCCGAGGTCGCCTACGCCTATGAGCTCCGCGGCCCGCGCCGGCAGCAGGCGTGGGAAAACCTGAAGAAGATGCGTGCGCTGGTCCGTAGAATCCAGAACCGGGGGTACGCCACGCTCGCGCGGATTGCCGATCATCTCGATGCGCTCACGGCCGGAGACGAATCGAACGCCGTCATCGAGGCGCTCGACGCGGTCAATTTGATGACGGTCCACGCGTCGAAGGGGCTCGAGTATCCGGTCGTGTTCGTGGTCAACCTGGCGAAAGGCGCGAGTGGTCCACCGAAACCGGTGCGGGTGAGCGGCGAAGATGTGTCGGTCGGCCCGTTCGTCTCGGCGACCGATGAGGAGGAGAAGGCGCGCGAGCGCGAAGAGACCAAGCGGCTGCTCTACGTTGCGCTGACGCGCGCACGTGATCGGCTGTATCTCGGGTCGGTGCTGAAAGACGGCCGCCTCGCGCCCGGTCGCGGCAGTCTTGCCGAAGTGCTTCCGGAATCCGTGAAGGCGCTGTTCGCCCGCGCCGCCTCGCCGGCACAGTCGCTCGAACCTCTCGAGTGGACGGCGGAATCGGGACGTACATTTACGTTCCGGACATGCGCGCCACGTCAGAGTGAGCACACATACAAGGTGCCCGCGAGCGGACAGCACGTGGCCGACAACTTCGCCGCCATGACCGATGATCGGGAAACGGTGCGCACCAGCGTCACGAGTTCGCTCGAAGTCGGTGACGTTGTAGCGGACTCGCGCGCTGCCGGCGATCCCGAGGACGCGCTTGTCGGGACGCTCCTTCACCGCTTGATCCGGTCTGGCGGAGGGCTGTCAATCGATCGGCCGATCGACGAGCTGGTCACGTTTGCGGACTCGCTCGTGACGTCCGAAGAACGAGCGTCACTTGCAGACGCCGCGGCAGCTGTCGGTCGCGCCGCGGACGCGTGGATCGCGATGATGCGCCAGCCGGAGGTCGTGCAGCTGCTCGAACGCGGTGAACCGCTTTACGAGGTGCCGTTTTCGATGCTCGTGGCGGGCACTCCGCCTCGAATATTACGGGGTCGCGTCGACTGCCTCATCCGCCACGCTGACGGATCGATGACAGTCGTCGAATTCAAGACAGGCCGGCCGGCGCCGGGTCATCAAGCGCAGCTCGATGTCTACGTAAGCGCGGTGCAGGAGTTGTTTCCTCAGGCCGAGGTGGTTGGGCGACTGATCTATGCAGTTGGATCCACCGACCAACGTCACGACGGCGGACCTCCCGGCAGATGACCAGTGTTCGGAGGGAAACGCCGGCCAATGACTCCACCCGGATGTACACGATTGGTCACTCGATCCATCCGGCGGAGCAGTTCCTGGCTCTTCTTCGGGCGCACGAAGTCCGCCAGGTCGCGGATATCAGGACCGTCCCGAAGTCGCGCCGGCAGCCGCATTTCAATCGCGATGCGCTCGAAACGTTCCTGCGCGGGCACGACATTGCGTATCGGCATTTTCCTGCACTTGGCGGACTGCGGAAGGCTCGACCCGATTCGGTCAATACCGGTTGGCGGCACCCCGGCTTTCGTGGCTACGCGGATCACATGCAGACTGCGGAATTCTGCGCAGGCGTTGAGACATTGCTCGCATTCGCCTCGGACTCGCGCACGACCGTGATGTGCGCTGAGGCATTATGGTGGCAGTGTCATCGGCAGTTGCTTGCGGACGCACTTCTGGCGCGCGGCGTGCCTGTCTGTCACATTCTTGGCACCCGTGACGCTAAGCTCCATCATCTGAGCGACTTCGCGAGGCTCGAGAACGGCCGAGTGACCTACCCTGGGCTGCTGTAGCCTGCAGAGGTCAGCCGCAGAGGATTGTTCCCTTCGGCGGCGCCATTTCCTGCAAATGTCTGTCTTCGATGGATTTCTTTGAAAGCGGGAACCATCGCCACCGCTGCCCTGTCTAACTTGATAGCTGGCGCTAGGATTGCAGATAGGTCGGCAGCGCCTACTGCTCCGGGCGGTAGGCGGGCGGGAGGTAGCGGTATGGTAGTCCCATCGGGATCGCTCAGCAGCTCCGTCAGGCCGACAGGCACCATCTTCGAGCTCGAAGCGCTCGAAGGGCTGCCGTGCGGCTGTGTCGCGGCGGCCTACCGGGCCCGTCCCTGGGACGTCGCGGTCGTCTCGCTCGAAGCGAAGGGGCCGCATTGCATTCTTGCTGGACATGCTTCCGGGCAGATTCTACGGCTTGGAGACCCTTCTGAGTTCGAGGACGAAGAGGGCGACGAATAGCGCGCGCCCGCGTCAACGCGCCGCGCGCTCGGCAGCCCACCGCCTCGCCCGCTCTTCGGCCTCTTCTCGCGTCGCGGCTACCAGCACAACTGAGTTTTCGGGTTTACCGCTCGCATCGGCGACCCAGGCCACCCAATGGGGCCCATGTGCTTCGCTGCGAATGTCCGGCGGGCCCGGTGCGTGCGCGTTCAAGGGTAATTCTCCGAAGATCTTGATTGCGTATGGCTAAACCATTCCGTACAATCCGAAGGTTTGAATCGGCCCCTCGGGCCGTGAGAGGTGCGTTTCGATGGCGTTGACCTGTCCGAGCTGCGGGAACGACCGGAATTTTCTGGTCAAGACCCTGCAGATGCACATTGTCCGGCTGGACGATGCGCGGGTGGAAGTAAATGACGAAGGCCGTCCCGCGGTCATCGAGGTCCTCTGCGACGAGTGCGAAACGGCGCTGAACTTCGAGGATTTCGACGTGGCGCTGCGCAAGGAGATGCTGCTGACGCTCGGCGCGCGCTGACCCTCCAGGTCGTCCCGTCTTACGTCTTCAGGCATTTCGGTTGCATTACTCGTCGTTGATTTCGGCTTCTTCCCAGTAATCGCATTCAGGGCAGATCCATTCGCGAACCGATCGCGTTGTGATCTGCCCTGTACCTGGCACGCGATCGGCCCGCTCGCGCGACACCAGACGCATCGACTCGCCGCAGAGCGGACATTCTTTCATAACGTACAAACTACCATTGACTTGCCGAGATCGGTGCGGCATCGTTGCTGCAGCACCGATCCAGCGATGGATCGTTGTCGACCATGAGGGATTACTACGACGTCCTCGGCGTTTCGCCTGATGCTGGCGCGGACGAAATCAAGCGCGCCCACCGCCAGCTGACGCGCCGGTATCACCCGGACATTTCGGGTGAGGAGGTGGCGGGGTGCGTCGTGGACTGTCTGGCCGACGAAGTCGCCATCGATTTTCCATCGATCAGCACCGTCCTGGACCGGATGCGCCATGCGTTTTTCGGCGACCGACAAGATCGTCGTGTGCCTGACGTTCTTGTAACGCCCCAGGAGGCCTTCTGGGGGGCCACCGTCCCGATTGCGCTGCCGATCCGGCGGATCTGCGCCGACTGCGGCGGCCGGGGTGAAGTCTGGAACGACTGGTGCCCGGTCTGCGGCGGCGGTGGCGATTTGCCGGCCCGTCACCAAGTCCGGTTGAGAATCCCGGCCGGCGTTCACGACGGCACCTGCGTCCGGTTCCGCCTCGCAGGCCCCGGCATTCCAGAGACGATCATCGACGCCCGCATCGTCGTTCGATAGACTTGAGAGAACGTTCGGTGGAGCGGCCGCTCCGCTTGTCCGGCCGCTGAATCTCGAGCGTTGACCCCGGTCAGGGCTGCAACCTCATTCATGCACTCTCACGTCAAGTTGCTCGGCATGCTCCAGCTCGCCTGGGGCGCGATGGGTCTGCTGCTCGGCGGGTCGCTGTTCCTGCTCGCCGCGGGAGCGGCGGCGATTGCCCGCACGGAACCCGGCGATCCATGGACGGCAATATTCACCGCGCTCCTGTTCGTCCTCTTTGCGGGAGCGGTGGGCGTCAGCGGATGGGCCAATGCATGGGCGGGTCAGGGCCTGCAGCAGTATCGCTCGCAGTCACGTATCTTTACCCTCGCGCTCGCGGTGCTGAACCTGTTCGTGCTGCCTTTTGGTACCGCGCTCGCGATTTATGCCTTCTGGGTGCTGCTGCACAATGACGCGCGCGCGTTGTTCGAGACGCGTGCCGCATGAGGCCGATGTTGCCGCTGCACACGGAGAAAACCTCAACCGGACTCGACGCCAACGTTGCGGCGGCGTTGAGTTATCTGTTCGGATTCGTGACCGGCGCCGTGTTCCTGATTCTCGAAAAGAGGGACCGGTTCGTTCGGTTCCACGCCATGCAGTCGGCGCTGGCGTTCGGCGGGATTACCGTGGGCTGGCTGTTGCTGAGTGCGATTCCGCTGGTCGGGCTGCTCGCGTGGCTGCTCATCATTCCTGCCTCCGCCATCCTGTGGCTCGTCCTCATGTTCAAGGCCTATCAGGGCGAGGAATTCAAGCTGCCAATCGTCGGACAGATCGCGGCGGATAGAATCTAGTACGCGGCGCGTCCAAAGACGCGCCCTACACGTTGGTGATTTGTGATTTCTGAAAACGTAGTGCTCGATGCGTTGCGGGCCGTGAAGGATCCGGACCTCAATCGCGATATCGTCTCGCTGAAATTCATCAAGAACCTCCGCATCGATGGCGGGGCGATCGCATTCACGATTGAGCTGACTACCCACGCGTGTCCGGTGAAGGACCAGATGCGCGATCAGGCGCGCGATATCGTGTCGCGGCTGCCGGGCGTGACCTCGGTAGACGTCACCATGACGGCGCAGGTCCGCCAGAACCTCGGGCCGGACTGGAACAAGCAGCCGGTGGCCGGCGTGCGCAACGTCATTGCCGTCGGAGCGGGTAAGGGGGGCGTCGGGAAGACCACTGTCAGCGTCAATCTCGCGATTGCGCTGAGCCAGGCGGGTGCGCGCGTCGCGATGATCGACGGCGACGTCTACGGACCGAACGTCCCAATCATGCTCGGGATCAAGACCCAGTTGACGACCGACGGCCAGAAGATCGTTCCTGCGGAGCAGTACGGCATCCAACTCGTGTCGATGGGGTTCCTTACCCAGGACGACGCTCCCGTCATCTGGCGCGGTCCAATGCTGCACGGCGTCGTCCAGCAGTTCTTTCGCGAAGTCGCGTGGAAGGACGTCGACTACCTGATCGTCGATCTGCCGCCGGGAACCGGCGACATTGCCCTCAGTCTGAGCCAAAGCGTCCCGGTCGCAGGCGCCGTCGTCGTGACAACGCCGCAGACGGTGTCGCTGGCGGACACTCGCCGCGCGGTCAAGATGTACGAAAAGCTGAACGTGCCGCCGCTCGGGCTCATCGAGAACATGAGCCATTTCGTCTGCCCGAGCTGTCAGACCGAGAGCGATATTTTCGGGAAGGGAGGCGGCCAGGCGCTGGCGACGGAAATGGGAGTGCCGTTTCTCGGACGAATTCCAATCTACCAGCCGATCCGGATTGGCGGCGACACCGGCGTCCCCATCGTCGTCGGCGAGCCGAAGTCGGTGGCAGCCGCCGCGTTCCGCGCCGCGGCATCGCAGCTTGCCGCGCAGTTGTCGATCTCGAGCTTCAAGCAGAAAACAGCGATTCCTTTGCTGCCTGTCAGGTAAGTCTGGCTCACGGCTCACGGCTCACGGCTCACGGCTCACGGCTCACGGCTCACGGCTCATGCGGGTTATGGCCTGAGCCGGCCTGAGCCTTGAGCCATAAGCCATGAGCCTTTTCATGTACGAATGGGCGAGATTGCCGATAGGATTCAAGTGTGATCCCTGGACCGTTTTTGTTGCGAGTGACGGCGGCATGCCTGCTCGGTGGCGCGGTGCTTGCCGCCCAACCGCCGATGCCGACGCCGACGCGTACGGTTCGGTCTGAAATCCGTGCGGAACATGGCGTCGTCGCGGCCGGACGCACGTTCACCGTCGATGCGGGGGCCCGCGTGCTGGCTTCGGGCGGCAACGCCATCGATGCTGGCGTCGCGTCGATCTTTGCGGCGGCCGTCGTCGAAATCTCTCACTTCGGCCTCGGCGGAGAGGCCCCGATCATCATTTATTCGGCTCGCGATCGGAAAGTGGCGGTCGTCAACGGGCAGGGGCCGGCACCACGCGCGGCGACGCCGCAGTTGTTTTCCGGCAAGTCCGTCATCCCCGGCAACGGTCCGCTCGGCGCGACCGTTCCGGCGGCCGTCGATTCCGCTTCAATCGCGCTCGCGCAGTACGGTACGAAGTTGCTCGCCGATGTGCTCGCGCCAGCCATCGAACTCGCCGACGGCTTTCCGATGTACGAGTTCCTCCATCACTATCTCGAGACCGAGCGCGCGGCCACCGAGATCTACACGTGGTCGAAGAGCACCTATTATCCCGACGGCCGGATTACGCCGGTCGGTGAGACATTCCGGCAGCCGAATCTTGCCGCGACGCTGCGAGCGATGGCGGCGGGCGAGAAAGACGCGCTGGCCCACGGTGCGACGCGCGAGGCAGCCATCACATCAGGCCGCGACGTCTTCTACAAGGGGCCTATCGCGCACGAGATGACGTCTGCCGTTCGGGAAGCAGGCGGGGTGATGACGGAGGAGGATCTGGCCTCGTATCACGGTCGCGTCGAAGCGCCGACAGTCGCGCCGTATCGCGGCTACGAGATCTACAAGGCGGGTTTCTGGACCCAGGGGCCGGTTCTGCTGCAGACGCTCCGCATCCTGCAGGGTTTCGATCTGCACGCGATGGGGCAGGGGTCGGCGGACGCTCTGCACACCACGGTCGAAGCAATCAAGCTCGCCTATGCCGACCGCGACCGTTATTACGGCGACCCGGACTTCGCGCGCGTTCCGGGAGAGATGCTGCTCTCTGAGCCCTATGCCAGGATACGGCGCGCGCTGATCGATGGACATCGCGCCAGCCTGGAGCAGCGGCCCGGCGATCCGATTCGCGGTACTGCGGAGTTGCCGCCAGCGCCCGTCGGTTCGGCGGCAGCGCCCGCGATCAGGTCAGGGCCGGTCAAGGAACCAGGCGACACGACGTCGGTCCAGGTGGCCGATGCGCAAGGCAACCTGTTCTCCGCCACGCCAAGCTCGGGATGGCTGCTCGGTGGGGCGTTCGTCGCCGGACGGACCGGCGTGCCGATGAGCAATCGCATGCAGGCGTTCAATCTCGACGCCGCGAGCCCGAACGTCGTAGCCGGCGGAAAGCGCCCACGCACCACTCTAACCCCGACGATCGTTTTGAAGGACGGCCGACCGTTCCTGGCCATCGGCACACCGGGTGGCGACAGTCAGGATCAACAGATCCTGCTCGTCCTGCTGAACATCATCGATTTCGGGATGGATGTGCAGGCAGCGATCGAAGCGCCCCGCGTCAACTCACTGCACCCGGTCAGCTCGTTCGAGGAACATCAGGCGTCGCCGGGCGTGCTCGAAGCGGAGGCGACGCTGTCTCCGGCGGTGATCGCCGAGCTCACGGCGCGCGGTCACGTCCTGCGGATGCGGCCGGCCAACGGGATCTCCACTGGAGTGGTCGCGGCGGGGATCGATCCAACAACCGGACGCCTCCGCGGCGGCGCGGATCTCAGGCGCGAACGCGCACTGGTGGCCTGGTGAACATCGACTTCACGAAACACACGCTCGCTAACGGCCTCGACGTGCTGGTCCACGAGGATCATGGCGTTCCGATCGTGGCCGTGAACGTCTGGTATCACGTCGGATCGAAAAACGAGGTGCCCGGCCGTACCGGATTTGCACACCTGTTCGAGCACTTGATGTTCGAGGGCTCGCAGCACTACGACCGGGGGTACTTCCATCCCCTGCAGGAAGCGGGCGCGTCGTTGAACGGCTCGACCAATGCCGACCGGACGAACTATTGGGAGGTCGTGCCGACCAACGCGCTGGAGCTCGCGTTGTGGATGGAATCGGATCGCATGGGCTATCTCCTGCCGGCGCTGACCGATGCAAAATTCGAGAACCAGCGGGATGTCGTCCTCAACGAGCGCCGGCAGAACTACGAGAACCGTCCCTACGGTCTCGCCGGCATGGCCATCGTCTCGGCTTTGTATCCGGAGGATCATCCTTACCACTGGCTTACCATTGGCGCCGCCGCCGATCTCCACGCGGCGCGGCTCGACGATGTGCGCGCGTTCTTCCAGACCTACTATCATCCGGCGAATGCCTCGCTGGCGCTCGCCGGAGACGTCGATGTGAACATGGCAATGACGCTCGCCGAAACCTATTTCGCCGAGATCCCCGGCGCGATGCGGCCGGGTCCGGTCCAGGTCGCCGATCCGGTTCCGGCCATGCAGGAAAGGCGGCTCGTGCTGGAAGACCGCGTCGAGCTGCCGCGTCTCTACCTTGCGTGGCATTCGCCGGCGCTTTTCTCGGACGGCGATGCCGAGCTCGATCTGTTTGCCGATCTGCTCGGCAATGGGAAGACGTCGCGGCTGTATCGTGCGCTCGTGTACGAGCAGCGCATTGCCACCGAGGTAGCCGCGTCGCAGAATTCGCGCGAGCTTGGCAGCTTCTTCCAGGTCGTGGCGACGGCCGCCCACGGCCGCACCTTGGCCGAGGTGGACCGCGCGATTACCCGCGAGATCGCCACGCTCGTCGACAAGGGACCAACCAAGGCGGAACTCGAACGGTGCCTCGTGCAGGCGGAGGCGCATTTCATCTATCGTCTGCAGACCGTCGGCGGCTTTGGCGGGAAGTCCGATCAACTGAACGCCTACAACACTTTTCTTGGCGAGCCAGATTTCTTCGAGCGAGATTTGCAACGCTATCGCGGCGCGTCGGCGGAAGCGCTGCGTCAGCATGGCGAACGCTGTCTCGTCGCGAATCGCCGCGTTGCCTTGAGTGTCGTGCCCCGTGGCCGTCTCGGGCTGGCGCTCGAAGGCTCACGTCCGGTGACCGTGTCGTGAGACGAGCGGATCGTACGCGGTTGCCGGCTCGCGGATCGGAGAGGCCGTTCAGGTTTCCAGAGATCCAGCGCCACACCTTGGAGACCGGTCTTCGCATCTGCACCGTCGAGCACCGGCAGGTGCCGCTCGTGAGCGTGCTGTTGCTGGTACCGGCGGGGGCGGCCGCCGATCCCGCGGACCGACCCGGACTCGCGGCGATCACCGCAGACATGCTCGACGAAGGCAGCGGCGATCGTTCCGCGCTCGACGTTCACGAAGCGCTCGGCCGGATAGGGGCGCAGCTCGATACCGACGTCGGTCACGACGCCACCGTCATCGGACTGACGACGCTCGAACGATTTCTCGACAAAGGGTTGGAGCTCGTCGCCGATATGGTCATGCGGCCAAGGTTCGAGCAGCGTGAGTTCGATCGCGTGCGCGATCTGCGGCTGCATCGACTGCTCCAGCTCCGCGACCTGCCGCCGGCGCTCGCCGATCGCGTTTTTGCGCAGCTCCTGTATCGCAATCATCCGTACGGTCATCTCCCGATTGGATCGGAAGGCTCGCTGCGGGCGATGACCGTCCGCGAGATCACCGCCTTCCACCGGCGCGCATTCAGTGCCGCTCGGGCGACGGTGATCGCGGTCGGCGACGGCTCGCACGACACGCTGGCGGCGGCAGCCGAAAGGGCGTTCGAGGTGTGGAAGCCGCCGGCCGACGCCGATGCCCCTCCGGATCCCGAAACATTCACCCCTCCAGTGCCGCCGGCCAATCGCCTGGCAATCGTGCACCGTCCGGCAGCCGCGCAGTCGGAACTACGCATCGGCCACGTGGCGCTTTCACGCGCGACGCCGGATTATCACGCCGCGCTCGTCCTCAACATGGTCCTCGGCGGACAGTTCGTCAGCCGGATCAACATGAATCTGCGCGAGGACAAGGGCTACACCTACGGTGCCCGAACGACCTTCGAGTTCCGTCGTGCTCCTGGACCGTTCGTGCTGCAGGCCAGCGTGCAGTCGGATGTGACGGCAGACGCGGTGCGCGAGGCGCTCGCCGAAGTGCGCGCGATTCGCACCGATCGCCCCGTCACCCGGGAGGAGCTGGAGCTGGGACGCGCTGCGCTGACTCGCGGCTATCCCCGGAACTTCGAGACCGCCGATCAGATCGCCCGGGCGGTGGCGCAGCTCGCGCTTTACGGATTGCCGGACGACTACTTCACGACCTTTGTACCCAAGATGCTGGCGCTCGACGAGAAGATGGTCACCCGCGCCGCGGAAGCACACATCGATCCGTCTCGCTTGCTCACCGTCATCGTGGGAGACCGCGAGAAGCTGTCGCCGTCGCTCGCAGCCCTGGAACTGGGGGATGCCTCGGAAGTCGCGGTGGGATGAAGGATGGCTCAGGGCTCACGGCTCAGGGCTCATGGGGGCTTAAGCCAGCAAGAGCCTTGAGCCCTACGTGTTGGGCCGTTTTTGAGCCATGAAAGCAATCCGCTTCCATCAGCACGGCGGCCCCGAAGTGTTGCGATATGAGGACGCACCGGATCCCCAGCCTGCTCCCGGACGTGCCCTTGTCCGCGTGCGCGCGTGTGCGCTGAATCACCTCGACCTGTGGGAACGCCGCGGAATCGAGCGTGTGGCGTTGCCATTGCCACACATCTCGGGCAGCGACGTAGCCGGTGACGTGATCTCCGTCGAGGACGCATCGGTCGCGCCTGGCACGAGGGTGATGCTGCAGCCGGGCCTGCGATGCGGGGCCTGCGCGACCTGCCGATCGGGTCGAGACAATCACTGCGCTCACTACGACGTCCTTGGCCTTCAGTCCGACGGTGGCTACGCGGAGCTGATTTCGATCCCGGTCGACAATCTCATACCCATCCCGGCACACGTGGATTTCGTCGCTGCCGCGGCATTCCCGCTGACGTTCCTCACGGCATGGCACATGCTCATGACCCGCGCCAATCTGAGTGAGTACGACACGGTGCTGGTACTCGCAGGAGGGAGCGGTGTCGGGCAGGCGGCAATCCAGATTGCGCGCGTAGTCGGCGCGCGGGTGTTTGCGACATCCTCTCCGGACAAGATGGATCGCACCCGTGCTCTCGGCGCGGAGGAGGTGTTCGACCACTACGCCGGCGACTACGCCAGGGAGATCAAACGCGTCACCGGCGGCCGCGGTGTCGACGTCGTTGTCGAGCACGTCGGCGAAGCGACCTGGGATCGCAGCGTCCGCGCGCTCGCAAACGGCGGACGGCTCGTCACCTGCGGCGCGACGACCGGGCCGCGTACCGCGCTGGATCTCCGTCACCTGTTTGCGCGCCAGCTGTCGTTACTTGGTTGTTACATGGGCACGTTTGCCGAATTGCGCGAAACGGCGCAACTGTTGTTCGACGGCCGCGTACGTCCCGTCATCGACCGTGTGTTCCCGCTCGCGGAAGCCGCCGAAGCTCAGCGTCGCCTGGAAGAGAAAGGACAGTTCGGGAAGATCGTTCTGCAAATCGGCTGAAACCCAAGTAGCGATTGGCCTTGTCGGGCGGAGGAACCAGTTTCGGGAGTGGCGCGTCCAACTGACAGACTCGTAAGCTCGGTATAGACTGCTTCTTCAGGAATGAGTTTCGCCCGCCTCAGCTTGAGCCTCGCCGGAGTCGTGGGGGTTCTCGCGGCGGCGGTGGCTGCCGCGACTATCTGGCTGATCATGACCCAGCCGGTCACCGTTGCGACGGCCGTCGCGCAGGGCGAAGTGTCGCCGCTGGTCAAGGCGCTCGCCGGCGTCCTCTACAACGCGCTCCAGGGCCTCATCAAATATCTATAGGCCCGAGATCCGAGAGTCCGAGGTCCGAACGGCCACCAGCTGCCAGGCAACTGCAACCGCCAACCGCTACTGTCCCCCGCCTACTGCAAACTTCTGCTGAGAAACCTGCAGAGCGAGATTCCATCAATCCATTTGAACGGCGTCATGCCAGTGCTGTAGTGCCCGCAGGGCAAGATCGTCAGCTGGTGGTCGATCGCGCGCGACCGGAATTCTCTGACCAGCATCTTCGACAGGTCGACCGGAAACGTCAGATCGTACAACGCGTAGACCAGCAGAATGCTGCGGCCGCGTACCTGGTCGATAAACGGCAACGGGCTGATCGGCAGCCACATTCGTCGCAACTCTTCGAGCGTGACGTGATCGTCCAGGCTCTCGCGCACGTGCGCGGTCGAGAGACCATGCCAGACGACGTCCGCGAAGTAGGGGGAGATGTGGTTCAGTGCCGCCGCGCGGATCAGCGGTTCGTGCGCCGTGGTCAGCATCGCGAGGCACGACCCGAGACTGGTCCCCAGAATGCCGATCGATTCGTAGCCTTCCGCTTTGAGCCACGCGATCGCGCGCCGCGCATCGAGCACGGCCTGCCGGCACACCTGGGCGGTCCGGCCGACGTTCGAACTGACGATGTAGTCCGCGCGGGTAAGTTCCGGAGGCATTCGCGCATCGTGATAGGGAAGGCTCAGGCGGAGGGCGCTGATCCCGAATCGATTCAGAAGGCGGCACAGCCCAACATGTCCCACTGCGTCGGAGTTCCATTGCGGTAGCACGAGCACGGCGCGACGCCGACCGCGTCGCGTGGCATCAGGGAAGTACCGCGCGACCACGGTGTTGTTCTGTTCGTGTGGTGTGTGAATCGCGCTCGTGAACGTCAGGCGGTCGCCGTCCAGCCAGTAGTCGTCAGCCGGCGCGACGGCATAGAACGGAGCGCCGTCGACGACCGTCCGCTCTCCCCAGGCCTGAAAGGCGGACGCGGGATCCGCGAGTGGAATGTCTTGATCCGCAAGCCATTCGGACCCCCACTCGAACGGCCGGACGGTCCTGCTGGCAGAAGAGGCGAGCTTGCGCTCCCAGCGATGAAAGGCGCGAGCGATCATCCCTGAACGTAGATCGCCGCCTGCGTCGGCGAGGATTCCGGAACCGAAATCACGCCGAGGTCAGCCGCATTACTGTCGAGCTCGCATGGAGCCGTTGTTACAGATTTGAACATTTCTGTGTGCCCGGGATGAGATCGATTGTCCCCGAAGCGACTGAAAAAATCGAGGGGTGTGGGCTGGGGTCAGACCCCAATTTTCGGAAAACGTGCTGAATTGGGGTCTGACCCCAGCTCCCCTCACGGCGCGGCTGTTGCACAACCGGCAACATGATTGAACAGCCCCCGGAACCGGATGTCCCGAAGCCGCCAGACGTCGTGAATATTCCCAGCGATGTGAATCGACCGAGTCCGCCGGGAAAGCCGCAGGGTGACGAGCGTCCGGACATTCACCCGACGCCACCCCCGACCGATCCAGCGCCGCCGCTAATCTGACGCTCGATCCCGGCCGCGACGGCGAGGAGCCGCTCGGTTCCACCGCGATGCCCGACGAGCTGCAGCCCCCGCGGCAGTCCGTCGCTTCCCCGGCCGCAGGGAATCGAGATGGCGGGATGGCCGGTGATGTTGAAGAGCTGGGTCAGGCGCAACATGATGGCGCGCACCGGCTCCTTTGCGCCGTCGATCTCCACCGAGGCTGCCCCGATAGGCGGTCCGGCGATCGCCAGCGCCGGCAGCATCAACGCATCGACGCCTTCCAGCGCACGATCGACGGCCCGTCGCAGCACGCTGCGCGCGTGCATCGCGCGCGCGTAGTCCTGCGCCAGAATGTAGCCGCCCATCTCCACCCGCAGCCTGACCCCGGGCGAATACAGCTCGGCATGGGACGCGAGCAGCGGTGCGTGATACCACGCCGCCTCCGGCAGCGAGATGTGCATGTAGACATCCGGCGTACGATCCGCATGCGTGATCGCGACGTCCTGAATCCCATGTCCTGCCCGCTCGAGAGCCGCGCGCAGGTCCCCGAAAAGCCGCCGCACCTCCGAGTCGAGCTTGTCCAGAAAGTAAGGCGCTGGAACTCCGAGCCACAGGGCGATCTCCGGCGCCCTCGGCCGGTCGTCGACACTGACCGTCCCGTCTCGCATGGCCTTATAGAGGAGCGCCGTGTCTTCTACGGTGTTGCCGATGGGGCCGACGTGATCGAGTGTCGCGCTGAGCGGTACTACCTCGTCACACGAAATCTCTCCGAACGTCGGTTTGAGCCCCGTGATGCCACAGGCCGCTGCCGGAATCCGGATCGATCCGCCGGTATCGGTCCCAAGCGAACCGAGGCACATCCGCTCGACGATGGCGACCGCCGCTCCGCCGCTGGATCCGCCCGGCGATCGTGATGGGTCCAGCGGATGGCGTACCGCACCGAACGCCGTTTCCTCGCTCGTCGTGCCGAACGCGAACTCGTGAAGGTTCGTCTTGCCGACGATGACCGCGCCGGCCCGGCGCAGGTTGGCGACGACCGGCGCATCGTGCTGCGGGTGACGCGCGGGCAGCGCTGAACCGGACGTCGTCGGCACGCCGGCGACGTCGACCAGGTCCTTGATGGAAATGGGAATTCCATGCAGCGGGCCGCGGTACTTTCCCTCGGCAATCTCCTTTTCCGCGCGCTTCGCTTCGGCGACGGCCTGGTCGGTCAGCACCGTGATGAACGCGCGCAGCACGTCGTTTCGTACCGCGATGCGCTCGAGACAGGCCGTGGTCAGCTCCACCGGCGAGATCTCGCGCCGCTCGATGCCACTGGCCGCCTCGACGAGGCTATCGGGAATCGTCATCACTGTCGTTGGAATCGGATGGCGGGAGTGCCGGATGGCCGAACTCGGCGTCCGCGTCGCGCAACGCCTGAGTGGATCGCGCCAGCGTCTCGAGCAGCGGCTTCAGTTCCGGAAGTCCCCGCGACTCGGCGTCGGCGGCTGCGCGTGCGAGCCAGTTCGCGACATCCATTTCAGAAGGTCAGTGTCCCGCGAAGGCTGACCGGAATCGTGTAGACCCGGTGGCTGACCGGCGAACTGAAGCGATTCACCGCGAACTTCACCGACAGATCCACCCCGAGCGGTCCGCTGGTCAGGCCGCCCCCACCCTCGAGGAAATACCGCGAGCCGCCGCTTTGATCGGTCTGCACCCGACCGAGTCCCCCGAGCAGGAATGTATGACTTCCAAGGCCCCATCCCGGTGCGCGATCGCTCATGTCGACGCCGACGGCGGCGTCGAAGGCGCGCCCGTTGGTCAGCGCGTGCACCGGCGCCGGCGCGGGGCCGATGAACGCGACCCTGATGTCCGGCAGTTGCTCGATGCTGCCGCGCACCGCGAGCGTCGCCCCTTCACTCGCGCCGAACGGATACACGGTGACGCCGACACCGTTCCCGGGGTGCTCGAACTCGAGCACGTTGACCAGTGTCTGGCCGTCGGCCGTTCGGTATTGAAACGTTTCGAGGTGCACTTCGTCGACCGGCTGGCCGAGCAGATCCTCGAGCGGGTGCTTCGCGAACGACAGCGGATTTGTGTACTGCCAGTCGTAACTCACCGAGATAAAGTACTTGCGAGCCTTTGTCGGCGTGTAAGACGTCCCCTGTGCCGGGGCTGGCATCGACATCGCCGCGACGAGCCAGGCGGCGGAGAGGGTTTGAAGCAGCATCCTTTCAAGGATAACGTAAACCGTGTGAACGACCGCATCCTGGCGGCGGTCATGACCGCGCCGCGACAGCCGATTGAGATTCGCGAGTATCCGCGGCCCGATCTCCCGCCCGGCTCGGCGCTGCTGCGCACCTCGTCATCCGAAGTGTGCGGCACCGACGTGCATCTGTGGCACGGCCGGCTGGCGGGCGTGCCGTATCCAATCATTCCAGGTCATGTCTCCGCGGGGGTTATCGATTCCACGCGAGGTCCGCTGACCGGCATCGATGGTGCGCCGATCCGTGAAGGGGACGCGGTAGTCTTCTTCGACGTGCATCGCACGTGCGGCCGTTGCCGCGCGTGCACCGTCCATCGGACGCCAACGCGGTGCACCGCGCGCCGGGTCTACGGGATCACCGATCCGGCGGCTGAAGGCCTGTTCGGAGGATGGGCCCAGGCGATTTTTCTGGAGCCAGGCGTGGCACTGGCGCGGCTGCCAGATGCGGTGAGCGTCGACGATTACATTGGCGGTGGCTGCGGCCTGCTGACGGCCGTGCACATCGCCGAGCGCGCCGGGATACGGCTCGGCGACAGCGTGGTCGTGCAAGGCGCTGGAGCCGTCGGCCTGAGTGCGATCGCGCTTGCCAGGCTTGCTGGCGCCTCGCGGATCATCGCGATTGGCGCTCCATCATCGCGGCTCCAGTTTGCCAGGCGCATGGGCGCTGACCAGGTCCTCGATCTCGGGTCGACGTCCGAGGCCGAACGGCTCGAGCAGGTGCGCTCGGCGACGCACGGCGAAGGGGCGGACGTCGTGATAGAAGCCGCCGGGTCGGCCGCGGCAATCGGAGAGGGATTGAACCTGGCCCGTGATGGCGGCCGCTATGTGATCGCCGGGCATTACACTGACGCCGGCATCAGTCCGATCAACGCGCACTGGCAGATCAACCGTAAGCATCTCGACATTCATGGGTGCTGGGGCAGCGAAGCGCGGCATTTCCTGCGGGCGCTCTCGATTCTCGAGCGCCATGCGGCATCGATTCCGTGGCGCGAGATTGGGGCCAGGCGGTACGGCCTGCGGGAGCTCGACGCCGCACTCGCGGATGCGGAGGCGATGCGCATCACCAAGGCGCTCGTCGATCCATGGGCATGAGACGTCACACCAAGATCATCGCAACGGTCGGTCCGGCCAGCTCGGACCCAGCGGTGCTCGAGCGACTGGTTGCGGCTGGCGTCGACGTGTTCCGACTGAATTTTTCTCATGGCACGCACGATCTGCACGCCACCGTGTTCGATCAGGTTCGCTCCGCCTCAGCCCGCGCCGGCCGTCACGTCGCGATCCTGCAGGATCTCAGCGGTCCCAAAATCCGTACTGGCCGGTTGAAGAGCGGACAGGCGCTGTCGCTTCGTCCTGGCGATGAGCTAAGGCTGGCGAGCGGAGATCAGGAGGGGAGCGCCGGCCGCGTGTTTGTACCGTATGCCGCGCTCATCGCGTCCGCGTCCCTGAGCGATCGCCTGTTGCTCGACGATGGGCGGATAGAGCTGCGGGTCACGGGTACGGAACCGGGTGAGCTGATAACGGAGGTCGTGAGTGGCGGCTCGCTCGGCGAGCACAAGGGCATCAATGCGCCCGGCGTCAAGCTGCCGTCGAACGCGGTCACCGAGAAGGACGAGGCAGATCTTCGCTTCGGTCTCGGGCTTGGCGTCGATCTCGTCGCGCTCAGTTTCGTGCAGACTGCCGAAGACGTCCATCACGCCCGGGCGATCGCGCGAAGCACGGGACGGGAGGTCCCACTGATCGCGAAGATCGAGCGGCCGCAGGCCGTGGAGCATCTCGACGCCATCATCAATGTCTCCGACGGCGTGATGGTGGCGCGCGGCGATCTTGGTCTCGAATGCCCGCTCGAAGAAGTACCGCGTGTGCAGAAGCAGATCATTCGCCAGGCGCGCAGGATCGGCCGTCCGGTCATCGTGGCCACGCAGGTCCTCGAGTCGATGCGAACCGAGCCGCGTCCGACGCGCGCCGAGGTGAGCGATGCCGCGACGGCCGTGGATCAGGGTGCGGATGCAATCATGCTGGCAGGCGAGACCGCCATTGGTGCCTATCCGGTTCGCGCCGTCGAAACACTGGCCGCCGTCATCCTCGATGCCGAGACATTGCCACCGGGGGAGGTGATTGCGCCTGAAGCCGAGCTCACCTTGTCGAGGCACGGCAGGGCGCTGGGTGAGGCTGCCGTGACGCTCGCGACGACCGGTCAGGCGGCGGCGATCGTTGCGGTCACGCAGCAGGGAAGGACCGCCCGACTCCTCTCGGCTCTTCGCCCGCGCGCGTCGATTGTGGCGGTCACCGAATCCGATGCCGTCGCGCGAGGACTCGCGCTCTACTGGGGCGTGCTGCCTGTCGTCTCTTCCTGCCGCGAAATCGGGGAGCTGCAGAAGCCGCTCCGTGAGACCGCTGGAATTCCCGAAGGTTCGGTGGTTGTCTTCGCCAATTTCAGCCAGGATCTGACTCGGGTCGACGCGAACTTCATCAACGTGCAACAGCTAGGGATCCCGATCGGACCACTGGGCGGATGACTCGCTACTCCTCCAGATACTCCTTCAATTTCGCCAGAGACGAGCGCCACCCACCGGCAATGACCGTGTAGTATCGCCGCCAGCGGGGCCCTTCCTCGAAACCGGTCTGACGCACATGAAGGCGGCAGGCGGGCCCATCCATCCGGCAACTCACCGACAACGCCATGGGGCCAATCGGATCCCCCTCCGGCGGAATCCACCACGCGTTCCCGACGAACAGTTCCCGTCCGGGAACGTACTCCATCACCGTGCCGTGAAAAATTCCGCCGAGTCGGCCGAGCACGTCGTCGGCTTCTGCGGAGGGGGACCATTCGACGGCAAATACGCCCATGACACGCGATGTGGTTACCGAGCGCGCGACCTGCCACCAAACGGCAAGCGCCTCGGGATCGACGAAGGCGGCGAGCACGCGTGTCGGCGCGGCGTTGATGAGCATCGACTGGTCGAACTCGGGTGTTTGAGTCTGCGCCACATGTACACTGTAGGGCATGACGAGCGACCGCCCCGAGGCCGACGAGACCTGGGACGAGCATTACGCCGACGAGAAAGACGCGGCGTTTCTGTATCGTGCCCTGGCGCGAGCCGAGACGGATCAGCAGCGTCGGGAGTTGTTCGATCGACTGGCCGTCGTCGAAGACCAGCACGTCGCGAGATGGGAGACGTTGTTCGCTGAAGCGGAGCGGCCGCTTCCAGCCTACGCGACGGCCCGGCGCACACGGCTGCTCGCGTGGGTGGCGAAACAGTTTGGCCCGTCGAGCGTGCTGCCGCTGATCCTGGCCGAAGAAGGGCGTGAGGTGCAGGCCTATCTCGGACTGGCGCGCCAGTCGACCAATCGTCAAACGCACGAAGCGGCAGTCGACATCGCATCGGAATCGGCGATTCACGCCCGCGAGCTGTCCGAAGTCATGGGACGCGAGGGTGAACCGTGGCACGTGGGTGGCGCCGGCGGGCTCCTTCGCAGCATCGTCTACGGATTCAACGATGGCCTGACCGCGAACTTCGGGCTCGTTGCGGGCGTTCTCGGCGCGGATGTCGCGCCGCACGTCGTGATCATCAGCGGCGCGGCAGGCGCGATTGCCGACGCGCTTTCAATGGGATCGAGCGGCTATCTTGCGGCCAAGAGTGAAGCGGAGGTGCAGGCGCACCAGATTGAGATGGAGCGCCACGAGATGCGGTTGATGCCGGATCTGGAAGAGGACGAGCTCGCGCTCATCTACGAAGCAAAGGGGCTGAGCAAGGAGCGCGCACGCGAAACGGCGAAGACGATGATGGAGGATCCGGTGCGCGCACTCGAGACCCAGGTGCGCGAGGAACTGAACATCCACCCCGCGGAGCTCGAGCCGCTCAAGGATGGAGTGGTCACCGGAACGGCAACCGCCGTCGGCGCGTTCATCCCAATCGCACCGTTTCTGCTGTTCTCGCACGCTACCGCGATCTGGACATCGCTGGCAATCAGCATGCTCGCGCACTTCGCGATTGGCGCGGCCCGCAGCCTGTTCACCGGCCGAAGTCTCTGGGCAAGCGGCCGCGACATGTTCCTGGTTGGATTCGGCGTCGCGGCGGTCGGCTACGCGATTGGCGAGTTGATCACTCGACTTCTGTAGCCTCCGGCTTTTGCGGAGGCCTTCATCCGCGCGATCTCGTTGATTGGTGGGTCTTGCTTCTACTTACGTCGCAGGGTCTGCACATAGGTGACGACCTGCCAGATCTGTTGGGTCGAGAGGTCGTCTTTCTGTGCGGGCATCTTCGGTTTCTTGCGGCCGTTCAGCACCTTGAAAAACACGACGCCGTCCGGGTTCCGGGCGGCTCGCCGCGCGACGGTCAGGTCCATGTCCTGCTGTACGTCGGGATCGGCATCCTTCCCATCGCCAAGTCCGCCGGGGCCGTGGCAGCGTTCGCACTTCTTGTGAAAGACGTCCTTGCCCGCTGCGAGTGTCGCAGCGTCAGGAGTCAGTGGGTTCTTCTGGTCAGCAGCGTTCGGCGGAAGCGTCCACCCACCCTTGCCACCGCCGTTGCTGTCTTGCTGGGCCTGCCCGGCAGTGACGAACGTAATCGCGAGGACGTACACGATGGCCGCAAATCCAAGGACATTGACCTTTCGGAGCATACAGAATGATACATTTTTTCAAGCATGCATAACCAGCCGCTGGCCTATCACGACCTGGACTTTCTCGAGAGCGATGAAGCGCGTCCGATTCGGATTCTTGCGGAGTACATCGAGCCGTTGCGACGATTCAAAGATCAGAATATTCAGGACACGGTGGTGTTCTTCGGTTCGGCGAGAGTGCACAGTCGTATGCGCGCCGAGCGCGCGCTGCAGAGGCTGCGCAGCGGGAAACGCGGCCCCGACTATGCCGCCGATCTCAAGCGCAGCCGCAAAGCCGTCCAGTGGTCGCGCTATTACGAGGACGCCCGCGAGCTGGCGCGGCAGCTCACGACCTGGAGTCTGTCGCTGCAGTCGCCTCGGCATCGCTTCGTCGTCTGCTCGGGCGGCGGGCCCGGGATCATGGAGGCGGCCAATCGCGGTGCGCACGAAGCCGGCGGCAAGACGATCGGCTTGAACATCCGATTACCGTTCGAACAGGGAGCCAATCGATACATCACGCCAGGGCTTCACCTGGAGTTTCACTACTTCTTCATGCGCAAGTTCTGGTTCGCCTATCTCGCCAAGGCCCTGGTGATTTTCCCCGGCGGTTTCGGCACGCTCGACGAGCTGTTCGAGATCCTGACGCTCGCGCAGACACAGAAGCTGTCCAAGCAGATGTGCGTCATCCTGTATGGCCGCGAGTACTGGGAGCAGATTCTCGATTTGAAACCAATGGCCGAATGGGGGGCGATCAATGCCGAGGATCTCGAGTTGCTGCGATGGGTCGACTCGCCCGAGCAGGCGCTCGAGCAGCTCCGCGGACACCTGATGGAATACCACCTGGTGCCGGAAACCGCGCAGGAGAATCGCGCGCCGGGCATTGCCAAGACACGCGGCTGATCGTCGCCTCGCACAGGAGATTTCAATGGAACGTGAAGAACGCGAACAACTGATTGCGCAGTACAAGGACGGGTACCGCGTTGTCTCCGAGGCGCTCGTGAAGATTTCCGCGGACGAACTCGATGCCCACCCGGCGCCAGGAAAGTGGTCGGCCCGCGAGATCGTGCACCATCTTGCCGACAGCGAGATGACCGCGGCCGTCAGGTTCCGCCTGCTGCTCGCGGAAGATCGACCGGCCATCAAGGGCTACGACCAGGACGAATTCGCCCGACGGCTGCACTACGAGCGACCCCACGAGGCGTCGCTGGAGCTCTTTCGCGCTACGCGTGCCGATACGACAGAACTGATGGCCTGTCTCAGCGAAGCCGACTGGTTGCGCGAAGGCACCCACAGCGAGGTCGGCCGGTTTGGTCTCGACACGTGGTTACGGATCTACGGCCCGCACGCGCACCGTCACGCGGATCAAATCCGCGTCGCCCGGAGTTCCTTGAAGAAGTAGCACGTGCCTCAAGCAGGCTGGATCTCCGGACCACGGCGCTATGAATAGAGAAGGAACTTCTGTCGCAGCTTTCGGAACGCCGCTTCGTCCCGCGGCCACTCTGCGGTGACAGTGCTGGCGTCCTGTCCGGCATCGATCGCACGCCGCAGCCGATCGGATCCGTAAAGGATATCGATTGGCAGTTTCTCGTGTTCGTACTCGGTACGGTGGATCGCGCCACAACACCTGGTCGGGAGCCTCACGGCGGAATTCGGCGAGCATTTCGACGGCGGCTCGCATCGGCGCAAACGTGTCCCTGCTGGTCACGTGTATCTGGCACCCTCCGCACAGCTGCTTCGCATGCTTGTGGAATGTCGGCTCGAAGAAGGCGGGCCGGAAAAACACGCCGGGCAGGCCGCGGGCGTTCATCGCGTCCGAAAATCGCTCGCCGTCAATCCACGGCGCGCCAATCAGTTCGAACGGCTTGTTGGTGCCACGCCCTTCCGACAAGACCGTACCCTCGAAGAGAACTGCGCCCGGGTAGACGACCGTGGTTTCGATTGTTGGAATATTCGGCGACGGCAGCACGAAGGGAAGCCCGGTGTCGTCGAGGTACATCGACCGCTGCCATCCGTCCATCGGGACCACGTCCAGCGACGCGTTGATGCCGAAGTGATCGTTGAACAGCCGCGCCGCTTCGCCTATCGTCAGCCCGTGACGCATCGGGATGGCAAACTGCCCGACGAACGACGCATACGCCGGGTCGAGTGTCGCCCCCTCGATCCGCTCTCCTCCGATCGGGTTTGGCCGATCGCACACGACGACGTGGATGCCGTTCTGGCGTGCCGCGCGAAGGCAGTTTGCCGCGGTGTAGATGTAGGTGTAGATGCGCGTGCCGACGTCCTGCAGATCGATGACGAGAACGTCGACATCCGCCAGCATCTCGCGGGTCGGCTCCCGCGTGTCGCTGTAAAGCGAGTGCACCGGCACCCGCCGCTTCGCATCCCGCGCATGCGGCGACTCGATCATGTTCTCCTGCAGATCGGAATGAAACCCGTGCTGGGGTCCGAAGAGCGCGGTCAGTTTCCACTCGCCCGGCGTGGCGAGCCGGTCGGCAGAGTGCTGAAAGGCGGCGTCAATCGATGCGGGGTTGCAGACCAGGCCGATCCGGCGTCCGGCGATCAGATCGGTGTCGGTGCCGTCAATCAGCCGTTCGATACCAAGGCGCACGGGCATCGGCGGATTATAGCGTGCGAGATCGCGCGCTTCCGCGCGCGCGGGCGGCGAGATGACGCGCGATCGCGGCTGCGGTCAGCGCGTCTCCATAGTTATTGCACCGGAATCGGTAGGCCGCCTCGCGATCCGATCGGATCAGCAGCACATCGCGATCGGCCTGCAACACTTCCCGAGCGGCATGCCACGCGAGCGTCGTCGGCCGCGCGCCGCCGGCGAACACCGCTCTCGTGCCGGTCAGCAGCAACCGACCGGTCGGCTGTGCGGCATCCTCCGGCATCGAGACCGGAGCGCTGAAGTGGCACGCGTCGG
Organism: uncultured Acidobacteriota bacterium; assembly: GCA_963755695.1. Lineage (GTDB taxonomy): Bacteria > Acidobacteriota > Vicinamibacteria > Vicinamibacterales > 2-12-FULL-66-21 > QHWT01. The sequence continues at coordinate 59,842 of CAVWLB010000002.1, forward strand.
TTCCGACGATGCGGTGGCTCGTGTCGAGGTGGGGGAGGCGGCCGTCGCAGAGGTCGGCTGACAATTTGATCAGCCGCTCGAGTCCCTCGAGCATCTCCTCTTCGATTTCGATGTCGTCAGCGGGCGGCGGCTGCACGTGCAGCGCACCGCGCAGCCGTTCGAGCGCGGCCGCACTTGGCGCCTTCACCGCCTCTGCCCATTGACGGTGCCAGTCGTTCAATCCATTTCCGCGCGGAGCGGAGCCTTTCAGCCATCCTAGAAGTCCCATGCCCTGAGGCTAATTATCACGCGAACAGCCGGGCCTGCCAAACGCAGAGCTTGAACTAATCCTTCTCATCGGATTGAATACCGCAACTCAGCTTCACAACGGCAGATGACCTTGGAGCCACTATGGCGCGCTCAGAAGCACCGCCGCAGCCACGAAGACCGGGTCGCCCTCCCGTTCACGAAGAAGCATGGACGAAGGTTACGGTCGTGTTGTTCAACCGGCAGATCGTATTCCTCGACCGGCTCGCCGCGAACATCCGGGCCCAGAGTGGCGCGGCCATCAGCCGCGCCCAGCTAATTCGGGCGTTGCTCGATGCTGTCGCTGACGCCGATGTCGACCTGACATCCTCGATGTCCGAAGCGGATTTGAAGGCGACGATTCTCGCGCGGCTCGGACGGCTGCACAGTGAAGAGGCGACAACTGAGGACCATTGATGGATCTACGATGAAGGGTGCGCTGGCTGCTTCTCGCCGTCGTTCTGCTGTGGAACCTTCCTCAGGGATCCACTGAATACGTCCTCGTCAAGCCGGGTGGGAAGGAATACCATCGGCCAGGATGCGAAGTCGTGCGCGACGCGAAAGATGTCGTGGCGATGACCCGCTCGGAAGCCGAGTCGCGCGGCTTGCGAGCGCATCCCGCGTGCGATCCCGCCAAGAACCCCTCGGCAAGAGACGGCGCGCCGGCAGTGCAATACGTCTTCGTCGAGCCGGGGGACAAGCGTTACCACCGTGAGAAGTGTTCGAAGCTCGGACCCACTCGGGAGCGAATCACGCTCGACGAGGCGGCAAAGAAGAAGTATTGGCCCTGTCCGGTCTGCAAGCCGCCGATCCGCAAACGCGCGTCATGAGACCGGAAGTGGCAATCCTCGTCGGGCTTCCAGGGGCGGGCAAGTCCACGTTCTACTGCCAGCGGCTCGCCGCGACTCATCGTCACGTCAGCAAGGATCTGCTGCAGAACGTCAAGAACAAGCAGGCGCGGCAGGATGCGCTGGTGCGCGAAGCGCTGCGAGCCGGTCAATCCGTGGTGGTCGACAACACCAACGTCTCGCCGGCGGATCGGGCAACCGTCATCGCGGTTGCGCGCGAGCTCGGCGCGCGGGTCGTTGGACACTACATCGAAGCCACCACGCGCGAAGCAGTCGTGAGAAACGAGCGTCGCGAGGAAAAGAAGGGACGCGTGCCGAAGGTGGCGATCTTCACGTGCGCGAAGCGCCTTGTGCCGCCCTCGGTCGAGGAAGGCTTCGATGCGCTGCACACGTGGCACGTGACGGATGACGGCGGGTTCGTGGAACTGACTACATCGTCAATTCCGTGAACACCGAGTACCAATCACCAAATCACCAAATCACCAAATCACCAAATTACTAGATGGCCTGCCGCTTGCGTTTCGCACGGACGGCAGCGGTCGGAAACGCCACGATCCTGGCCTGGCGCTTGGGCCGCGCGACCAGCCAGGTCCGGCCGCACGCCTCGCACTCGTATTCGTGAAGATCGCGGACAGGTAGCCTGGTCTTGATCTGGGACGATTGGCAGAAGGGACAGAGAGTCGGACCAGGCATGTTTACGGTCTCCGGTCAGGCCGTAATCCAGTGTTTTTCGTCCCCCGCCTGAATGCAAGCAGAACCGTTTAGCCCAACCGTCGCCGCCAGTTCAGGCGAGCGCGCTTTTACAGTACTGCACACTCTTGGCGATCTCGGCCATTCGGTCGGAGCCCGGAGGGACGGGATATTCGAACTCGATCGTCGCCTGGATGTTCCACTTCTTCTCGCGCAGCAGTTGCAAGACCTCCTTGATAGGCGTGTCGCCTTCGCCGAACGCGACGTTCGGTCCCTTGTTCTTCTTGCGATCTTTCACGTGCACGTGCGTGATGCGATCGTGATACTCGGTGATGAAGGGAACTGGTGTGGTGTTGTTGCCGGCGACGAAGTGTCCGAGATCGACGTTCGCACCGTTGTGTTTTGCCTGCTTGAACGCCGCCTCCCAGTGCTCCGGCGTTGTTTCGGCGTGGCCGTGATAACCGACCATCAGCATGTGCTTGTCGGCGAATTCGCCGACGCGCCTGGTGCCGTCCGCGGAAATCTCACAGGAGATGGCTCGCGCTCCGACGGCTTTCGCCAGATTGAACGCGTAGTCGAGGACCTCATCCCGCATGTTGTAGATGCCGTCGAACTTCAGGATCTCGATTCGGACCCCCGCGTCTTCCCACTGCTTGCGGAGCGCCTGTGCTTTGTCCATCGACGCGGCCAGGCGTGGCTGGGTCAGCGCCTCGACGTCGGCCTTTTGCGACGCCTTTCGCAGGAGCTCCGCCGGGACGCCGATGAATGCCTCGACCGGTTGCGATCGCAGTTCGGCCGCGCTCACGCCGAGCTGAACGCAGTTGCGCAGCGTTTCCTCCGCGGGCATCAGGTTGTTGCCGAAGCTGTAAGGAACATTCAGTCCGATCTGAACGCCGTTGATCTTCGAGTCGGGTTTGTTCTGGAATCGGATCAGGGAGGCCGCGGGAACCGCCAGCGCCATCTTGCCGAGCTCACGTCGTGTGTACAACATGAGCGACATACTATTCGCAAAGCGGACGGCTTGTCATGAACGTCACCGTGCGCTTTGCCCCCCGGCAATCATGATTGTGCTTACTGCCGTTGCGGCGTTGGTACTGGCCGCGGGAGCGCTCTATCAGTTGGTTGGGAGCCGAGCCAGCGCTCGCCGCTATGCTGCGCCAGGTCTGATGGTTGTCGCGGACGGACAGCGGCTGCACGTCGTGTGCGACGGACACGGCCGGCCGAGCGTGCTCTTCGAGTCGGGCATCGCGGCCTCGTCGCTGAGTTGGTCGGGCGTGCTGCCCGAGGTTGCGGCCTTCACACATGCCTGCGCGTACGACCGCGCCGGTCTGGGCTGGAGCAATCCGTGTCGAGCGCAGAGAACCACGTCCCGGATGCTTCGCGAGCTGCGCGGAGTTCTGCACGACCGGGCCGCGAGTGGGCCAGTTGGTACTGGTCGGCCACTCATTCGGTGCGCTTCTCGTGTGCGCCTACGCGTCCGCGCATCCAGCGGCTGTCGCCGGCCTCGTGCTCCTCGATCCGCCGAGCGAGTGGCACCACATGACCCCTCAGCAGGCGCGTCTGCTGAGAGGTGGGATTCAGCTCTCGCGGGTTGGCGGCCTCCTCGCCCGATTCGGGATCGTGCGCGCGTGTCTTTCCTTCCTGACTGGCGGAGCGCCCGCCGTCCCGAGAAACGTCGTTCGTCTCTTTGGCCCTACTGCCGCTCGAACCCTGGAGCGACTCGTGGGCGAGGTGCGAAAGCTGCCGCCCGACGTCCACCCCGTCGTGCAGGCGCTGTGGTGTCAGCCGAAATGTTTTCAGGCGATGGCCAGCCACCTGGCCGCGCTCGACGAGACGGCGGCGGCCGCGGGTCGCGTGCGCTCTCTCGGCGATATTCCGCTGGTGATCGTCTCGAGCGGCGATCAGTTGCCGGAAACGATCGAGAAACATCGCGCGCTCGCGCGACTGTCGTCACAGGGCGGTCACGTCACGGCGCCGGGCACCGGACACTGGATCCAGTTCGACGACCCGGGGCTCGTCGTTGCCGCCGTTCGCGACGTCGTCGAGCGCGTGCGCCGCGCCAGTGGTCCTGATTCGTGACGCGCATCGCTCGACTCTCGCTGCTCGTCTTGGGCTTCAGCGTGATGACGGTTCTCGTGTGGCGAGCTGGCCCGAGGGTCGTGTGGGCCATCCTCGTCCGCACGGGCTGGAGCTTTCTGTCATTTCTGGCGATTTATGCAGTTCATCTGACCTTGCGTGCGGCCGCGCTGTGGCGGACCGTGCTCGGTGGCCGTCTTCGCTTTGTGGACGTGTTCCGCATTCGGCTTGCCGGCGAGGCCGTGGAGATGCTCACCTTCACCGGACCCTTCCTGGCCGAGCCGGCAAAGGGATGGCTTCTCACCCGTCGCGGCCTGCCGGCCCCCAATGCGTTTGCGGCCGTCGTGACCGAATATCTGCTCTACACCGTCGCGTCTTCGTGGCTGGCGATCGGCGGCTTGTGGCTGCTGCTGGCGCGCGGAACGCTTCCGCCGCGCGTACACTCCGGGATCGGCCTCGTCGTCGCGCTCACGGTCGCGTTTCTGGTGGCGTTCGCATTCGCGACCATAAGCGGCATCGGCTTGATCGTGCCGATCCTTCGGGGCTCGCGCGTGTTGGTTGGCGCCGGCCGGGCCGACCGCGCAGCCGAGGCATTCAGCCGCGTTGAGCACGCAATCATCCAATTTCTCTCCGGACATCGCGGACGGCTGACGGAAGTGCTCGCGATCGAGACCGCGGCGCATTTTCTTCTCGTCCTCGAGATCTGGGTCGTGCTCGTAGCGCTCGGGGTGTCGAACTCCTGGTATCGGGCCTTCGTCCTCGAAGGCGGCATGAAATTCGTTCCAATCGTATTCGGCTTCATCCCCGGTCAGCTGGGGGCTCTCGAAGGCGCCTATGCGATGGTTGCCGGCGCGATTGGACTACCGCCGGCGCTCGGACTCACCCTGGCGCTGATGCGCCGCGTGCGGGACCTGCTCACCGCCGGGGCGGGCCTGGTGTTTGTGGCGATCAGTGGCGACTAGGGAGAGGTCCGACAGGGGTGGCCCGCATCTCCTGAGACTATTCGAGCTCAGGATGCGGTTTCACGTCGAGGAACCATTGCCGAGATGCATGGCGGCGGCGATGCTGGCAATGAGGTGCTCGCGGTCGACCGGCTTCGCGACGTGACCGTCAAAGCCTGCCTTGAGCGCTGCCTCCCGATCTCCCATGGCCGCGTACGCGGTGACGGCAACCCACGGAATTTGGGCGCGCGCGTCCGGCAATCCCCGGATCGCGCGAATCAGCGAGTAGCCGTCTTGATTCGGCATCGCGATATCGGCGACGAGCACGTCATAGTGTTCCTGTCCCAGGGCGTGTAGGGCGCCGACGGCGGATTCCACGACGGTGACCTGGCTACCCTCGGATTCCAGCCCCAGACGCAACAATTCCCGGGCATCGGCATCGTCGTCTACGACAAGGATTCTGACCCCTTGCAGCGCCTCGACCTGATTGCGCCGAACGTGCTGCGGTTGGGCGGGTGCTGGAACCGGTGCACTGACGAGAGGCAGGAGAATAGTGAAGGTCGCACCTTTGCTCGGACCTTCGCTGGCCGCTGACACGCTTCCACCGTGCGCTTCCGTCAGGTATCGAACGATCGCCAGTCCGAGGCCGAGACCGGTGTGTCGGCGGGTCGTCGTCCCATCGCCCTGGCGAAACCGCTCGAACACGAACGGCAGGAATTTCTGGTCGATGCCTTCGCCCGTGTCGCGCACGACAATCTCGGCCTGGCGGTCGATTTGACGAAGCGTGATCTCGACCAGTCCGCCCGGGGCCGTGAACTTCACCGCATTTGAAATCAGATTCCACACGATTTGCCGCAGGCGATCCGAATCACCGCTCACGACGATCTGGGTGCCGGGGTCAGCGCTCACCTGCAGCGACACCCGCTTGGAATTGGCGGCTGGCCGCACCGTGTCGAGGGCCGACGCGATGATCGCGGCAAGGTTGACGGGGCCGCTCCTGATTTGAAGTTTCCCTGAAATGATCCGCGAAACATCGAGAAGATCGTCAACCAGTTGCGCTTGCGCCCTGGCATTGCGCTCCAGCGTTTCCAACGCCTGTCCGGTCATGTCCGGCCGCAGCGTGCCGGAGCGCAGCATCTGTGCCCACCCGAGCACGGCGTTGAGCGGCGTTCTGAGCTCGTGAGAGACCGTCGCCAGGAACTCGTCCTTCATCTGGTTGGCGCGGCGCAGGTCTTCCTCGGACTCGCGGAGTTGCTGCTCCGCGCGGGCGCGTTCGATGAGATCGGCCGCCTGCCGCGCGAGGAGATCGAACAGGCGGAGGTCGCGTTCCAGCGGCTCGTGCGGTTCGCGCCAGTGGGTGGAGATCATGCCCAGCATGCGGCCCCAGCGCGACATCAGCGGCGTCGATTGCACCGCGCGAATGCCTACGCGAGCGTACATCTCCAGATGATCCTTGCCGACACCGGAGTCAGATCTGAGCACATCCGGCGTGATGACGCGCCTGCCGGTTCGCCGGGCAACGGCGCAAGGGCACTCCGAGCGAGGACTGACATCTGCCCAAAAGCGCGCCGCCTCCTCGGTAAATCCGCGATGCCCCAACAGGCGAAGTTGGTCGCCGGCCTCGATCATCTGGATGCTGGCGAAATCCGCGTCCATGATCGCGACGGCCGCGTCGAGGATCTGACCATACAGCGCGTCGACGTTGTCTTCCTGCACCAACAGGGTGCTGATCGTCTGAAGATGCTGCGTCGCGGCAAGCTCCGACTCCAGTTCACCGCGCCTTCGCCGCAGCGCCAGTTCGCTCCGCTTGCGTTCTGTGATGTCCCGAAACACCACGACGAGACCGATGATTCCTCCATCGTCGTCGCGCAGAGACGACGACGAGTACGACACGGGAAAGAAGCTCCCGTCCCGTCGAATGAAGACGTCCTCGAAGTCCTTCAGCACCATCCCTTGATGCAGAACATTGAATCCTGCGCATTCTTCGATCGGGAACGGCGAGCCATCAGGATGCTGGTAGTGGGTCGCGTCGTGCATCCGCCGACCGATCAGGTCCTCGCATGTCCACCCGAACTGCCGCTCGGCCTCCGCGTTCATGAACGTGAGTACCAGGCACATGGCGCCCGTTGTCGTCGGCCTGATGTGCTGCGCCAGTCGCTCCACCAGCCCCGGCGTCTTCCACGCCGAAGACCCGAGAGTCTCACAGTCGGTGCAGTCCGGTCCGATCGCCATCCGTTCCGCCCAGGAACCCACTCGACGAGGCGTCCTTGCGTTGACGTGCGGCTCATGTTTGAGAGTGGCGATCTGAGTGGCGTCGAAACGGGCGCGCGCGTGCCAACCCAGATTCGAAACGATCTTGACGTGCCCGAAAAGTGGCGGTGAGGGACAGCGGTTACCTGCGATAAACGTGGTAGCGACCGAACGCCCCCAGGGTGCGACGAGGCTGCTCGTCACGCCGGATGGAGGAGAGGACGTCTACCGCTTCAAGGCGCTCGATGTGCCGTTCGCTTCGGCCCAACATGAAACTCGTCAGACCGCCGATGACCATCGGCCGGAATCCGTGGACAAGCCCTTGGCTGAAGATTCCCGATCTCAGAAATAGACGGTGGCTCCCAGCGTCCACATCGATCCCCGATGTCCCGGAAGCAGCCCACCGATGAATCCCCCGTCCTTGTTGCCGTGGAAGTCGAGGAACGTATAGCGGTAGTCGCCGTGGAAACCGAAGTGTCTGCCGGCCAGGATCTCGAGGCCGGCCCCGGCATGCCAGCCGAATTCGGTCGTGCTGACGCTCAGATCTCCGCCGCTATCGAGTGCCTCGACCTTCCGGCGATACCAGCCTGGTCCGCCCAGCAGGAACGGAGCCACCCTGCCGCTGGCCAAGCGCATGAGGATTGATGCCTGGATCGGAGTCTCCGTGACTTTCTGATTGAGGAGCTCGAACGATTCCGAATGCCGATCCAGGGCGACTTCGAGTCCAAAACGCTGGGAGACGAGGCGTATTTGACCACCGACGAAGCGCACGGAGTCTACGTCGGCATCGACGTCAGGTTTGACCCAGGCCAGGCGCGCGCCGATTCCAAACCCCTGAGCGCGGACGGGCGCCGTCCAAGCCAGCAGCCCTGCCAAGACGAGCATCGATGTCGTGGCCTGACGCACCGGGATCGTGCAAACGGATCGCATGGCTGAACTCCAGAGTGACACTCTTACAGCTGATCCCGACGGTTGGAAAGGCTTTTGTCTTGTATCGGACCGGGACGCCTGGAACTTCAGCTCGATCGGGTTGCTCGACGGGATTCCCGTGTCCGGGAGTGAAGGTTGGTCAGCCGTCCACAGCGCGATTCAGTTCTTCTGATTGAGCCACTTGTCTCTGGTGCGGAAGGGGGGATTCGAACGACGACATGAAACGTTCTACCTAAATTATTAAGGTTTTTGAAACTATCAACCCGCGAGAAGCGCTAAAACGGTGCCGTGCGGGTACAAAATAGGTACATTTTCACGACCCTAGTTTGGCCGACAGCACAGCCCAATGTTCCGCACAGGATCGCAGCGCTGTCTTCTTCGCGTCCATCTGAGTGCCGGCCTTGACAGCGACCCTATTAGACATCGTTCCTTCTCATAATGATGATCGTCTGATCATCCTGAGGCTCTCCGTCTCCGCGAAACGCACGGAGCGCCGAGGCGAGTCGCGTGCCCAGCGCTTCAGGGGACCTGGAGTCAACGTCGCGTACCAGAGCGATCAGCCCATCCCGACCGAGTTCGGTTCCAGCTGGATTCCTGACTTCGGAGACGCCGTCGCTGTAGAGCAGCACAACGTCGCCCGATTGCGGTCTGACGACCAGGCGGTCATAGGTGACGTCAGGCAGGAGGCCGAGCGGCACGCCGGACACGCGCCCTCGCTCGCTGGCCCGTCGCGTTTCAAGCCAGCTCCACTCATCGCGCGAGGCACGATACCAAAGAGGCGGAGGGTGCCCCGCGTTGGTCATGATCATCAGACCCCGACGGCCGTGCCATCCGACGGCCACCATCGTCGCGTAGTGGCCGTCGCCAAAATCTTCTCGAAGGGCCTGATTCAGATCCCGCATCAGTGCGATTTGTTCCAGGTCCCGCAGGTACAGCTGCATCAGCTCCCGCAGCTTCTCCCCGAGCACCGCGACCGTCTGTCCGTGGCCGCTCACATCGGCAAGCGCGATCCGCGAGACGATGCAACTCGGACAGACGGACACGTAGTGAACATCGCCGCCAACGTGATCCGGCCCGACCGGCAGGGAATAGACCCACACAGTCAAACCCGGCAATTCGACCAGATTGGCAGCGTCCGTGTTACCGGCCCATGTTTCTGCGCACGCAAGCCGTCTCGGCAGCGACTGCATCGGATCTCTCCATGCTCGTGATAGGGCGCGCCAAGGTCGATCGCTGCCATTTTCCGGCAGCCAGGACGTCAGTCCCACGATAGCAGGTCAGCCGCCACTCGCCCCCTGCTACAGCAGCGAACAGGCTTCTGTAAACGAGAGCCGTGGGAGCCGCGGATGGAGTGCAGCGTCGAAGGGATTCACCCACACATCAGGAATCTCGACAACGAAGGATGGTTCTCGGATAACCGTGTCGAGAACTTTCTCGAGGAGCGGCAGTAACTCACTGACGGCAGGGTGCGCCTGACGAGCGCACTGGAAAGTGCAGTACATCAACCGTATGCTGTCAGTCAGCATAGGGTCGGCATCGTCCCTTGGCAGTTAACCGGTTAGGCCGCATCTTACTTCCGTCGGTCACGTCGTCCAGACGGACGTTTAAGCTCATCTCGTGAGCCCACTGTTTACTGCTCGCGGCAAGGGTCAGACGCAAGGGCGTTGGCGTTCGCGGCGGCAAATCTGACGCCGAGTGCCGCTACAGCCTTGAGGTGCAAAGTAGGTTTGACTCTGCAGTGCGCGTGATGCGTAAGTGCCCTGACAAGTAGAACTTATTTTCTAGAAAGAAACAGAGATTGATCAACGGAGGACGGCTATTCAGGTTCCTTGAAGCGCGCCGGTTTCGAATCGTTGGCTCGGCGGCCAGCGCGGGTCGCCCTTCGGCGGTCGTTGCCAAGACGCCGCTCCGGCGTATCGCTAACGTTCCGCCCTCGTGAGGTCTCCATTTCGGCATCGACTTCCCGTTCGGCTTGAAGCCAATCGTCGAGTGCTTGGCCCTCCTTTCCTCCTCGGGCTTGATAGATCTCGTGGGCCCGTCTGGCGATTCTGTTCATCCTGGACTCGCGCGATTCACGCGAGTGCGCAGATGCGCGGCCTTGCTCGTCGCGCTCCCTCGGGCGCCTTTCAGGTCCGGCGCCGGCTACCGCTCGTTTGTCTCCGATGTTGCCCGGTGTACGAAGATCATTTACCTCTGCAATTCTGCGCTGAGGCTCGATTCGAGGCCTTCGGTCAATTCAGACACTGCGGTGCTGGTCGACCGACGCTTCACTTGAATTTGCCCGTCGCGTTCTCTCACAACCAAGCACGGTTGGTTGTGTAGCAGGTCCATTCAAGACAGGACCATCGTCGAGAGGTACCTCCGGCGCAACGCGGCGACGAGACCGAGCGACCGCCGCGGACGGAGGAGTGAAGGCGCCGGTTCTCCAAGTAAGTCGACGCCTCCCACCGATATCAGAGAGTCTCCCCAGTCCTACTTAATCGCGATGCTCCTGCTGAAGCTCGCGCCGGCACAGCTGTCCGCTTTGATTTCAATGATGCATCGTCTCCCGCTGTCGGATGGGAACGGTGGTGTCGCGTGAAGCATCGAGCCGGAGCTTCATTCGATGCACCAGCGGAATACGGCGTCGATGGCGCCCGCAATCCGAGTGATAGTTCGCCGCTGTTTACCTTTGAGGTGCAGCCGACGTGGAGGACCACATAGCCGCGCTGTTTGCCGGCCGGCGACCGTAGTTCATGTTCGTCCGGGTGCGCCAGCAGCCCTCGTAGCTGATCGAGTGTCGTCATCATGTTGATCACTCACTCACATCCAGCACTGCCTGTGATGTGGCATTGACCTTCAGGACTCCCAGACGATATTCGAGAAAGGTGGCGTAATGTCAGACATGCTGCCCAGTTGAGAGCATCAGAACACCACCGCGGCGGCCGGCCGCGTTGCCGGTTGATGACGCTCTGGCGTCTCTGGCAGCGGCGTCGATTGCGATCCGTGCGCGGCCATCCAGAAATCAACCACGTGCTCGATAATTTCATCGAGGTGAACCGTCGGGCGATAGCCGATGAAGCGACCGATCTTGCCGATGTCCGGCACGCGCCGAGGCATGTCTTCGAAACTGTGATCAAATACCTGGTTGTAGGCGACAAACTCCACTGGCGAGCGGCTTCCGGTGATCTCCTTGACTCTCCATGCGAGATCCCGAATGCTCGTTTCCGCCCCGTTCCCCACGTTGAATACTTCACCTGCCGTCTTCGGCTGCTCGATCAGCCCCAACATCGCCCCAACGACGTCGCCTACCCAGGTGAAGCTGCGGGTCTGTGTGCCGTCGCCGTGTACCAGGATCGGTTCGTCGTTGAGCGCTCGCCGCACGAAATTGGGAAGGACCATGCCATAGCGCGTGCTCTGTCGCGGTCCCACGGTGTTGAACAGGCGGACCACGGTTACTGGAAGTTGTTTTTCCTTCCAGTAGCCCAGCGCCAGGAATTCGTCGAGCAGCTTACTCGTCGCATACCCCCATCGCGTCTTGTTCGGAGGCCCCACGACGAGATCGGCATCCTCACGGAAGGGAATGGCGTTGCTTTTTCCGTACACTTCAGAGGTCGAAGCGACTAGCACGCGCTTCCCGCCGCGGTTCGCATGCCGGAGCACGCTCTCGGTGCCATGAACGTTGGTCTCAATCGTGTGAATCGGCGCTTCCACCACTAGCCTGACGCCGACGGCCGCGGCAAGATGGAACACGGTGTCCGCGCGATCGACCAGAGGGCCCAACACGGTTTCGTTCATCACGGAATCGATCGTGGCCGAGAAGCCAGGGCATCTGGCCAGGTGTTGGATATTTTCAATGCGGCCCGTCGACAGGTCGTCGAGAATCGCCACCTCATGACCGTGATTCAGAAGCAATTCCGCGAGATGGGATCCAATGAACCCCGCCCCGCCCGTAATCAATGCTCGCATCGAATGTGTCTCCTCAGTGTGATCAGAAGCGGCGAACCAGTGCCGCACCAGCGCCGAATCCGCGAAAGGCTCCGCTGTTCAGACGACCGTTGAGCGTGGCGGTGCTGTTTACTTTCAATACCCATGGCCGATAGATGCCAAACGTCGCCTCGCCGCCGACATTTGCCCCGAAATGGAAAGATGGTGAGTGGTTGTCTCGCTGCGCGCCCATAGCCATGGTCATTGCCAGGCCGACGTTTTCGCGCACCTTGATGTATGGGTGCATCGTTGCCGCATAAAACTCATAGCTGCGGGGATCGTAGTAACCGTGATCCAGATCGCGGGTCGTTTCCAAACGGTACGCGACTCCCCCGAGGTCGAGATTGAACCGCGCCCGGCGAGCTACCGTTCGTCGGGGCGAGACGCTCATTTCCCAGCGACGATTGCCGTCGGAGAGTTCCTGGAACGAGCCGTCGACCACCAATTGATTGCGCAGCGTGGGTGACCATTCCAGTTGTCCGCGGTGAGATGTTGTCGTCAGGCCCAGATCGACGGTTCTCGGTGACACGACGAACGGCTCTAACGTGCGTGAAAGTTCGATGCGAATGCTGTCGGCGAGGTGCGCGTCGAAACCGATGCCATACGGTGGTCATGACGTGCTCAGCCCCAGTCGCATAACCTGCCTGGCCGTGGACTGTCGATCCAGCCGACACGTTGCGTCGCGCGCGTCCAGATATGCTCGTAATTCGCGACGGGAGCGCCGTCGAGCGCGTCGAGGCCGCTGCCGGTCCGCGCCTCGAGCCTCGTCCGGTCGTAACCCGCTGACAACCAGGTTCCGGTGCGAAGCGACAGGACCGCGTTCGGCGAAAAGCGCTGCACTCGCAGGTCGTCCGAATCGTCGTAAACCGTGAACGGTGACTCGGCAGAGGAACTCAACAACGTCCGCAGGACCCGCTCAGCGCTGCGCGTTTCCTGGCTTTCCGGCGACAACGTTCGAACGGTTTCCAGTGTTTCGAAAGCCTCCCTGGCGCGGTTCTGCCTTGCCAGGGCGATGGCATGCGTCAGATTCAGTTCGTAGCTACGCGGCGACTGCACCAGCAGCGGCTTCAAAAGGTCTTCTGCCCGGATCGGTCGTCCGCCGTTGGCCAACACGGCAGCCCTTTCCGTCTTGTACGCTTCCGTGTCGCCTAAGTGATTCCGGTAGGCGTCGAGCGCCTCGAGGGCGGCGGCGTAGTTGCCTCGCCACGACTCTGTTTTCGCGAGTTCGAGCCAGACCGCCGGGCTGGAGCCGTCCGCGCGGAGGTACAGCCGATATTGTTTGGCTGCCTCATCGGTGTCCCCGGCCCACGCGCTGACACGCGCGAAGGCAAGTGCAATCTCGAGGTCGCGCGGATAGAGGGCGCGGAGCTGACGATAGCTGTCCTGTGCCTCGCGATATTCCCCCACCCAGGTTGCAAGGGTGGCTTGTGCGCGAAGATAGGTCGGATCGTGCGGCTGCAAGGCGAGCGCGCCCTGAATCGCATGCAAAGCAGCGCGACCCGCTCCAGCGCTGGCGTAGGCCTGAGACAGCCGCTCGTATAGAGAGGGGCTGCCAGGCGCGATCGCAACCGCATGCTCGAGCGCGTCCACGGATGCGGCGAGGTGACCGCGGCGTGCTTCGATGTCAGCGATGCTGACCCACAGGTCCGACCGACTCGGTTCGTCGGTGAGCGCGGCGCGATGGAGACGGATAGCCTCGTCCCACTGTTCGGCCGCCTCGGCTCGAGCGGCCGTCGATGCTTGTTCGCGCGGCTCCGCGCCGAGCATGACCGGTGCGAAACAGACGATCGCTGAAAAGATCAGAGTGCGTAAGGTCATTTGCGCCAGTTCCTGTTGCCGGTGATCCAAAGGTCGAACGCAAACCGTGCGATCGTCAGCGTCTCCATCGCGAGGAGGGCGTAACGTATCGGCGTGACGACGAGTCCCTTGAACAGGTACTCGAGCCGCGCACCTTTCATCACGATGGCGAGCGCGACGAGGCACACCGCCGTTTCGAACGCGACGGTGACCGCCAGCCCCTCCCAATTGCGTAGGATCAGCATCACGACGAGCATTGTCGGGAAGAACACCTTTTCGGCGGCGGCCATCAAGAGAATCCATCCCGCCGGTCTGCCATCTGTCCGGGTGCGCGCGCGGCCAAATGCCTGACGATACGGCTCGCGGTACCACGCGACGATCGTGTCGCGGAAGCCCCGTGACGTCCGGCGCAAGGGCGGTTGGTCTCGCAATCGCTGTGGCGATCGAGACCGGCACGCTGTGACCCATCGAGAAAGTTGCCGACGTCGGAGCTCCGATGCCAGCTCCGGCAGGCATCGCGGCGACGAGCGAAAGAGGGCGTGTGGCAGGTACCGGGCGGCGCGCCACACTTGTGCGTGCCGCGCGACGCCGTGCGACCCATCGCTTCGCAATGCTGAACGGGCTGCGGACCAGGGGGTCAAAGTAATAGCAGCACTGAAGGAACGAGGAGGACCAGAGATAGACCTGTTTCGGTAACCTCTGGATTTCCGGTTCGACGGTTCGCGCGTATACGTCGGTCAACTGAATGTTGCGATAACCTTCGTTGAGCATCGAGAAGCCGATGAAGATGTCCTCGGAGTTGGTGAGGTCATCCCCGAGGATCGGCCCGACGTAGTCGAAAAGATCCCGGACGTACCGGCGACGGTACGCGACGGCACAGCCCACCGGGTTGGTGGTGGTGCCGAACAGCGCCATTTGGCCGCGGTACACGAACCGCTGTAGATAGAGGTAGAGCACCTCGCGGTATAGGTTCGTCACACCTCGGCGCAGACGTGCGAGCCGGCCCCGCGTCGGTGCGGATCGAATGCCGTGCGCCCCGTAATAGGCGCGAACCTCAGGAGTGCCTTCGATACGACGCCGATCGCTGCTGCGCTGCGGCAGGATGGTTCCGCATGCACTGGCGATACCAACGCCTTGATAGAGTTCCTGGACGGTTCGCTCGATGTAGTTGTCGGATTCGAGGACGGTGTCGGCGTCGAGAATGAACTCGACGTCTGAGTCGAACTCGCGCGCCTGACGTTTGATCGTCGGCGTCTTTCCGATCGGCGTCCGGCGCTGGATGGCGACGAGCTCAAGGTCGTGCACCGCGCAAAACGCCTTCGCGCGCTCGATCGTTCCGTCGTGGCTTCCGTCGTCGACCAGGATGATGCGTCTGGGACGGACGGTCTGCCGCGCCACGGACGCGAGGCACAGCACAATGTTGTCGGCCTCGTTGCGCGCCGGGATGACGACGTCGACCGTCGCCGCGCGCCAATCTTCAGCCGGAGCCGGCGTCGTTCTATCGGGCCCGCGGAGTAGTCCGCCAAGGCTCAAAATCGTGCTTGGACTAAAAATGAAATAGGGTAAGGTAGCCACGGTTGTTCATGGACGGAGCAAGTTGCGCTCCCCATCCCCTCCAACGCCGTGGCGTAGGAGTAACCCGCCTGATCATCGTGGCTTACATCGCAGTGGATCCCTGACCCAAGCTCTTTGCGACTGCAGCCGGATTCTGGATCCGACCAGACAATCCTCCGATGAACGCAAGAATACGAGCTCGTACCTCAGTCCTTGCTTCGTGCAAGTTCGATGGATCGCGTGCTCGAAAATGCAACAAGGCACTCGATCGTCGCTCACCAAGTGCTAACCGGCGTTCGACTCCGCGCCGCGGCGTAAAGAGCTGCTCGGTCGCCCCTATCGGAAGAAATCGCCCTCATCATCGCGCGTGCCACTCGGTGCACCCTTCGGCAGAACGGAGTTTTGCCCCCAGCGCGTCCTTGTTCTGGGCAGGCCCAGAACACCGCCAATGGCGCTGGCCCCTCGCAGTTGACAGTCCGCCGCACTAAAGCGGCAGCAATCCTCAGCAAAACACCCGAAATCGCTCTTCGCTGTCACGCGGCATCGCCATTGCGATTGTGCGTTGGCGTAGGTCGAGCGCGTCAGCGGATCTGATGAACAACTTCCCATCCAGATTCGCGGCGATCGAATGACGACTTGAGACGGCGAGGTTGCGATGACACGGCGGCGGGACTCGAGGTTGGAAATCGCAAACACCGAGGGCGTGCTGCGAGTCTTGCGCGACGTCACTGTGAATCGCACGGACGACGGCGACTTCATCGTAATCGGAAGTGAAGCCGGTACTCCCGGCGAGGTCCTCACGATACAGATCGCCGCCGATGGCAATAGACCCGTTCTGGTTCGTGTGACCGACAGCTACCCGACGATCATCGGCGGTCGTGTACGGCACGAGCTTCGTTTGATGCCGTTTAATCGCGAGGTCGTCCAGGCGCCGATGGCGGCACGCGACCGCAGTTCGGAGGGCGAATGATTGTCAGGTTCAACGGCCCGGGCGGCGAGGACGGACACGACCTCGCGGCGCTCACGACTGAGCTTCGGGTCCGGGTGCTGAACGTGAGCGCGCAGGGCGGCCTGGTTGAAACGAATAGACGCCTGGAGATCGGAAGCGCCGCGACGCTGCGGCTGGCGGTCACGGGCTGCGACTTCGAGGACACGGTCCGGGTCGTTCGGTGCGAGGAGATCACCGGGGCGCGTGACGTATACCACGTCGGTCTCGCGTTCCTGACCACCGAGCCGGCTTCGATTCAATCGCTGAGATATCTGCTTCGTCATGAAGGAGGTCGTTCGATTGGATGGATGCGGATCACCGAGAAAGATTGACTCTGGGGGTCTAGAGATTTGTCGCGACGCCGCACAGCCGTCACGACAACACTGCAGCTCACGCTGTGCAGGTTGCAGAGCATCGCGAGCACGAGCCACCTCCCAAGAATGGGAAGACGAGCTGCCACCGTGCGCTCACATACTCGACGCTCCGTGGCTCACAACCACGTTAACCGTTCACTGCGTAGGAGAGAAGAACATGAAGAGTCTGGTCGTTCGGTTCGTTCGTGAGGAAGAGGGGCAGGACCTCATCGAGTATGGCCTGCTCATCGGGATCATTACCGTGGGTTGCATCTTGGCCATCAAGTCGATCGGACCCAAGGTCGCAGGGTACTTCACCACCCTCGACACCAACCTCCCGTAGTTCGTCGGACGAGGGCGGGCCGACCCGCCCTCGTCCACCGCTCGGTCGATTTGATCGGAGCGAAGGTGTAGAGGACTCCAGGGCGGTCAGCGCCACTCCGATCGGACGAAGGTGACACAGGCCGGCTGGAAAGACTAAGGGAGCAAGGAGATGGCAATTCAGATCCGAGCACAGTTCGCAAGGGCGGTCGCCGTGCACTTCGCAACGGACGACAGCGGACAGGACTTGATCGAGTACGCGCTATTGACAGCGATTATTGGTATCGCCGGTTTACTCGCCCTCTCGACGATCTCCACGAAGATGGGCGCGGCTTACAGCGGCTGGAATACGGCAGGCCAAAACGCATGGCAGCCATGCCCGCCGCAGCCCGCGGCGTGCCCGTAGACGCACAGGCATCAACCATGACTTCAGCTCACATCGTCGGCCTGACCATCGCTTCGCTCGCCTGCGTGACCGATCTGCGGACACGTCGAATCCCGAACGTCCTCACGTATGGAGCGGCGGCTGGCCGGGTTGCTGTATCAGTTTGCTCAGCGGCGGTGTCGATGGACTCGGCCATGCGACGCTCGGATGGCTCGTCGGCGCAGTCGTCTTCATGCTGCCCTTCGCACTCGGCGGCCTCGGTGGCGGGGACGTGAAGCTGCTCGCCGCGCTCGGAGCGTGGCTGGGGCCGGGAGACGTGCTCTGGCTCTCGCTGTATACCGGGGTCGCAGGCGGTGTCATGGCGCTTGTCGTGTCGGCGAGATACGGATATCTCGGCACCGCCATCGAGAATGTCAGGTTGCTGCTCTGTCACTGGCGCGTCGCCGGGCTCGAAGCCGTGCCGGCGATCACGCTCGAGCACAGTGCAGGCCCCAAGCTGGCGTACGCGTTTCCGATTTTGACGGGGATGGTGGCGACGATATGGCTGCGATGACTCTCCGCCGTCGGTTCGGGTGCGACAAGGGCGCAGAGCTCATCGAGTTCGCCCTGGTCTTTCCGCTGCTTCTCCTGGTCATGTTCGGGATCATGGACTTCGGGCTGTTGTTTCAGCGCTACGAAACCGTGACGAATGCGGCCCGTGAAGGTGCTCGGGTTGCTGTGCTACCCGGGTACGCAGCAGGCCGACGTCCAGGCACGCGTCACGCAGTATCTCGCGGCAGCAGGACTCAAGTCGACACCGACAGTCGCCTATACCGCGCCGCAGGCGCTGAATGTCGGCGGCGCCTGCGTGACGATCACCGGCGTGACCGTCGGTTATCCGCACCAGTACCTGTTTATTGGAAAGATCATCGGACTCTTCGGCGGCTCTGGATTTACCACGAAGACGCTGACCGCCACCGCGAAGATGCGGTACGAAGGGGCGGCAGCGGCGTGCCCGTAAGGGCCGTACATCAGGAGGCAGCATGAATCGCACTACGCGAACGGTGGTCGTTATGACCATCGCAACACTTATGGCAGGCATCGCGAGCCTTGGCGTGTATGCGGCAGTCAAGAGCATCCCGGTCCGGGAGGTCGAAGTGGCCCACACATTCGTTGCGGTCGCGGCTCGCAACCTGCCAACCGGGTCGCGGATCGCTGAAAAGGACGTGAAGCTGGTCGCGTGGCCAGCCAGCAATCCCGTCTCTGGCGCGTTCTCGGAAGTCAAGCCGATTCTGGACCGCGGCCTTGTGGCGGCCGTCGGAGAAAACGAACCGCTCACGGAAACCAAGCTGGCGCCGATCGGGGTCGGGTGCCGGCTTGCCACCGTCAATTCCTCCGGGCATGCGTGCCATGTCGGTGAAGGTCGACGAAGTGATCGGCGTCGCCGGCTTCGTCGTGCCGGGCACCCGGGTTGATCTCGTCGTCACGCTTCGAGGCATCGGGCCAGGCGGAAGAGCCGATGTCGCGCACCGTCGTGAGCAACGTGCTCGTCCTGACCGCCGGCACGAAGTTCGACCAGGAGCAGGCGAAGGACGGCAAGGCGCAGCCTTCGACGGTCGTCACGCTCGCCGTCTCGCCGAGTGATGCCGAGCGGATCGCGCTGGCCTCGTCGGAGGGAAAGATTTCGCTGGCGCTGCGCAACCCGCTCGATGTGGCGCCAACCGAAACCGCCGGCGTGCACGTCGGTGCGTTGCGACTCGGCACGGGATCGGCGCCGCGGCCCGAACCGGTAAAAGCGCGACCGACTACGACCCGTCGGCCGGTGGCCCTCATTTCGCCATCCGCGGCTACGGCACCAGTCCCTGCACCCAAGATTTACACCGTCGAGGCTATTCGCGGCGCAAAGCGGAGTGAGGAGTCAGTGAAATGAGCATTCGCTTTTTCGATATTCAATCCTGCGCCTGGCGGTCACCGCAGCACTGATCGGTCTGGGTGCGTCGATCGCTGCCGCGCAGGACAGCCCGGCGGCGCGGCCGGCAGCAGCCGTCGCGGCAGCGTCCGCGGCGTCGGTCACCGCGGCAGAGGCGACAGACGGCACCGGCTTCGATCGAGTGCTGCTGACCGCCGGCCGCTCGACCGTCCTCGCAACGCCGTTCGACGTCACCCGGATCGCGGTCACGAATCCGGCGGTCGCCGATGCGGTTGTCGTTCAGCCGCGCGAAGTCCTGATCGACGGCAAGAGCGCCGGAACGGTGAGCCTGATCGTGTGGGGCGACCGACCAGCGGCGTCAGTACGACGTCGTCGTCGATCCCGGTGTCACGCACGCTTCAGCAGACGTTCCAGCAGCTGTTCCCCGGCGAAGACATCCGCGTGGCGATGAACGACCAGAGCGTGATCCTCACCGGCAGCGTGTCGAGCAACGCGGTGATGCTGCGCGCGGGCGAGATCGCCGCAGGGCATGTCGAGCAAGGCCAAGGTCGATCAACCTGCTGCAGCTGCCGGGAGGCTCGGAGAGCCAGCAGGTGATGCTGCAGGTGCGGATCGCCGAGGTCAACCGGCGCGCGGTCCAGGAGCTCGGCGTCAACTTCTTCTCGACACGTCCGACGGCGACCGGACGGGTGCACGACGCAGCAGTTCCCGGCGCCCGACTTCGACGACCAGAAGACGGGCGGGCTCGTCTTCAGCGATTTCCTGAACCTGTTCTTCTTCAATCGGAAGGAAGGTCTCGGCGCCACCATCAAGGCGCTCGAGCAGAAGGGCCTCTTCCAGTCGCTCGCCGAGCCGAACCTGATCGCCTACAACGGCCAGGAAGCGAGCTTCCTCGCGGGCGGCGAGTTTCCGGTGCCCATCGTGCAGGGCGGCGACCGGCACGGTCACGGTCATGTTCAAGGAATTCGGCGTCAGGCTGAATTTCAAGCCGACCATTGCCGGCGACGTCATCCGCCTGAAGGTGCGCCCGGAAGTCAGCTCGCTCGACTTCAACAACGGCATCACGCTCGCAGGGATTCCGAATCCCGGCGCTCATCTACGCGTCGCGCCGAGACCGACGTGGAGCTGCGCGACGGTCAGTCGTTCGCGATCGCCGGGCTGCTGAACAACATCTCGCAGAACGACGGCGCCAACATTCCGTTCCTGAGCAAGATTCCGATCATCGGCTACCTGTTCAAGAGCAACGCCGACCGGCGCGAGCGCACCGAGCTGATGGTGCTGGTCACGCCGCGGCTGGTGCGGCCGCTGAATCCCGACGAGGTGCCGCCGCTGCCGACGCAGCCGCTGCGGTTCCTGCAGGCGCCCGACGCGCCGAAGCCGAAGCCAGACAGATCGGCAAGTAACGCCAGGTCGACTACGAGGAATTCGATGATGAGACGTTCGACGATCGCCGGCGATCGATGAACGCGGGGCAGTCCTCGTGCAGGTCGCGATTGCGATCCTGGTGCTGACCGCGATGGCGACCTTCGTGGTGGATCACGGCGTTCTGTGGGTGAGCCGCGGCCAGGCGCAGAACGCGGCCGATGCCGGCGCCCTGTCCGGCGCGATCGCTCGCGCCTACGACGAGCTGACGAATCCGCCGGCAAGCAACGGCAAGGCGTTCTCCAGCGCGATGGGCGCGGCTCTCGCCAATAACGTGTGGACGACCGCACCCACCGCGCAGGTGTCGTGGGCCTGTCCCGCCGGGGTCGCCGGCTCGTGCGTACGCGTCGATGTGTACCGAAACGGCGAGTTCGGCAGCACGCCGTTGCCGACCATCTTCGGGAAGCTGTTGAACATTTCGTCCCAGGGCGTGAGAGCGACTGCCACCGCAAGAGTCGCCTCAGGGAATGCGACCAACTGCATGCGGCCGTTCGCGATTGCCGACAAGTGGATCGAACAACGGTCACCGGTCAATCAATATGACCGGTGGAAGAAGCAAGGCGGCGGAGTCGCGCAACTCGCGCCATACGACGATTACGTGCCGCCTTCGGCGAACAGTTCCGGCTCGGGTTTCAGGCTGCCGAACGACTTCGGCCAGCAGGCGACGCTCAAGAACGGAAACCCCAACTCCAATAGCGAAGCAATCACTCCCGGTTGGTTCCTGCCCGTTCGGCTGCCCGACGGTCTACGGAGGCTATGTCTCGGGTGCCAACGACTTCAGGGATGCGATAGCAAATTGCAGCGGCAATCCAGTTTCTATCGGCCAGTATTTGCCTCTGGAGAACGGAGGCATGTCGGGGCCTACGCAAATGGGCGTCGCCGACCTGATGGCGAAGGATGCTGGCGCCTCGTGGGATCTTGCGAATAAGCGGATCACCGGCAGCTGTGTGCCCGCGTGTGCTCCGATCAGCCCACGAATTGTTCCCATCACGGTGTTCGACATCGACGAGTTTCAATGGCGCAGGGAGGGAGGCGACTGGACCTCGCCGTGGAAGACGTATCCTGCGAACCCGTGCCCTACCGGCGGCCGCTGTATCCGCGTGGTCAACATTCTCGGGTTCTTCGTTGATCACATGAGTGGCGGTGACGTAATCGGCTATCTCACGTCGTATCCTGGCGAGTTTGTCACAGGCGTCCCAAGCGTCGGTGGCGGAGCCGCCTTTCTGATGAATATCCAGTTAGTTCGGTAGCGGAGAGCAGCGGATGAATATCAGTGTCGTAGTCGGACTCGATCGGCAGCTGCCGGATCTTCTTTGCGCCTGTGGCGCTCAGCTCACCTCCATCGATGTGAGCGATCTAAAAGCGCTTGCCGAGCCCGAGGCACGGCAACCCGACGTCATCGTCGTGGATGCGCGAGATCGGAGCACGATGCCGGCCGAACTCGCTGCCATCAAGCGTCAGCACTCGGCGACCGGTATCCTCGTCGTGCTTCCGCGCCTGGAAGGCACGCTCGTCCTCGATGCGATGCGTTCGGGCGCGAACGAGTGCGTGGCCGAGCCGATCACCCTGGAAGAGCTGAACGCGGCGCTCGCCCGTATTGCCGCGCAGCGCCCGTCTCGTCGTCGAGGCGACGTGTTCGCCGTGATCGGTGCAAAAGGGGGAGTCGGTGCGACCACCGTCGCTGTGAACGTCGCGACGATGCTCAATAAGCTGCAACCTTCCAGCACGCTGCTGATGGACTTGCATCTGACGTATGGCGATGCCGCAATCTTTCTCGGCGCCGAACCGCGGTTCTCCACCCTTGACGCACTCGAGAACATGCACCGGATGGACGCCGCCTTCCTCCGAACGCTGGTGACTCAGACCAAGTCCGGTCTCAACGTGCTGGCATCATCGGATCACCCGGTCAGCACTCCGGTCGATGTTACACGGATGCGCTCGTTGATCGATCTTGCGGCCAACGAGTTTCGGTTCCTCGTCCTGGACGTGCCGCGAGCTGACGCAGCTGTTCTGGATTCGCTGGACGCCGCGAGCAGCGTGGTCGTGGTCGCGAACCAGGAAGTGGCAACCATTCGAAGCGCGGCGCGGATGACCGCCGCACTCGAACAGCGTTACGGGAAGGAGCGGGTCGACGTTGTCATCAGCCGGTTCGATCCCGGCGCCGAGATCGGGCAGGCAGACGTGGAACGCGCTATCCGGCGTCCTATCGTCCATCTCTTTCCGAACAATTACCCGACTGGTGCTCGCGTCGCATAACAACGGGCGCCCGCTCGTGCTCGACAATCACACCAAACTAGCGAGCAGGTTTACGGAGTTCGCCAGTCATTTAGCGGGTATGCCAGCCGAGCGTCCGGAACCCGTGAAGTCGACGGGCTTTCTATCAATCATCGGTGGTCGCCGCTGAACTCGCTCGGTCCGCAGCAAAGGAGAAACGATGACCACAGAAATAGGTACATTGACCGGCGGAGAAACGATATCAGGCGGTGCGCCGACTTCCAAAACTAGGGACTATCAGCGCCTGAAGGCGATGGTTCATCAGGAGCTGCTGAACCGCCTCAATCTCGAGAGGCTCACGCGCGTGAAACGTGAGGAAGCGGAGCCCGAGATTCGGCGAGTTATCGCCGTCATCATCGAAGCGCAGCTCTCGACCACTCCGCTGAGCCTTCTCGAGCGCGAGACGCTGGTCACGGACGTCCTGAACGAGCTCTTCGGCCTTGGTCCGCTCGAAGCGCTGCTGCGCGATCACGCGGTCTCGGACATTCTCGTGAACCGGCACAATCTCATCTTCGTCGAGCGTGAAGGAAAGCTTCAAGAAACCGACATCATCTTCAAGGACGATCGTCACCTCCTGCAAATCATCGAGCGCATCG
The DNA here is from genome assembly GCA_963755695.1 of uncultured Acidobacteriota bacterium. Taxonomy (GTDB): domain Bacteria; phylum Acidobacteriota; class Vicinamibacteria; order Vicinamibacterales; family 2-12-FULL-66-21; genus QHWT01. The sequence continues at coordinate 83,427 of CAVWLB010000002.1, forward strand.
TCAGTTCAGTCGGTCGTCGCATTGACGAATCGAGCCCGATGGTCGACGCACGGTTACAGGATGGATCCAGGGTCAATGCCATTATTCCTCCGCTCGCCCTCGATGGTCCGGTGCTGTCCATCCGCCGGTTTCGGACTGACCGACTGGGTGCGCAAGACCTCGTTGACCGGGAGTCGCTGACCCAGTCGATGCTGGACTTCTTGAAGGCGGCCGTTGCGTGTCGGCTCAACATCATTGTGTCCGGCGGCACTGGTGCCGGCAAAACCACGCTGCTCAACATCCTCTCGAGCTTCATCGCCCAGACCGAACGCATCGTGACCATCGAGGATGCCGCCGAGTTGATGCTCAGGCAGCGACATGTGGTCCGGCTCGAAACTCGACCCGCCAACATCGAAGGGAAAGGAGCCGTAAAGCAGCGCGATCTCGTCGTGAATGCCCTGCGCATGCGGCCGGACCGCATCATCATGGGCGAGGTCCGAAGCGAGGAAGCACTCGACATGCTCCAGGCCATGAACACCGGCCACGACGGCAGCCTGACCACCATCCACTCCAACAGCGCGCGAGACGCACTGCATCGTCTGGACACGATGGTCGCGATGGCGAATCTCAATATCCCTGAACGGGCCATCCGGCAGCAGATCGCTTCGGCGATCAACCTGATCATCCAGGTGACGCGGCAATCGGACGGCACGCGTCGGGTGACTGGAATCAGCGAGCTGACGGGGATGGAAGGGGAAGTGATCACGATGCACGAGATCTTCCTCTTCGAAAAGACCGGTCTACGACAGGACGGGAAGGTCTGCGGCCGTTTCAAGGCCACCGGCATTCGTCCCAAGTGCAGTGATCGTTTGGCGCAGTCAGGGTTCCATCTGCCGGCAGACATGTTCGAACACATCAAGGTCGTCGGTTGAGGAGCGAGTGATGTCGATTGCGATTGCCTGTTTCGTTGGTGTGCTGAGCCTGATTCTCGGCGCGTACTGGTTCTTCGTGGTGCGTCAAGAGACGGCGGCGCAACGAACCCTGTCGCGGCGCCTCAACCCGAGGCGGCCGACCGCGCGACTGTCACAGACGTCGCTGCTGAACGAGCTCAAACCCAATAGCACGCTCCCGGTGCTCGCACGTGCGCTAAGGCGTTTCGCGAGCGCCCTTCGTCCAGTCGAGCAACTGATCGAACGATCCGGCTATTCCGTGTCACTGGGTCAAATCGTTCTTGGCTCAGCCTTCGCCGCGCTCGTCGGAGCGTTCGCTGCTCTGCAGCTCACACATCAGGCACTGTTCGGGATCAGCGGAGGTCTTTTGCTCGCGATCACACCCTTCGTGTTTCTCAAGCACGCCGCGGGTCGCCGGATGGCCAAGTTCGAGGAGCAATTTCCAGACGCAATCGACCTTATCGCGCGGGCGTTGCGAGCAGGCCACGCGTTCACGACGGGACTCGGAATGGTCGCAGACGAGGTCGCGGAACCCGTGCGAACCGAATTCCGGCTACTGCACGACCGGCAGAACTTCGGCATGCCGCTTCCGGATGCCCTGAGAAGCTTCGCGACCCGCGTACCGCTGCTCGACGCCCGATTTTTCGCGACCGCCGTGCTCACTCAACGCGAGTCCGGCGGCAATCTGTCGGAGGTGCTCGACGGTCTCTCGAAACTGATTCGAGAGCGCTTCCGGCTAAAAAGACAGGTTCGCGTGCTGAGCGCACACGGTCGCATCACCGGCTCGGTCCTGGCCGGGCTGCCGATTGTGCTACTGGCACTGATGTTCTGGGTTGCGCCCGCACATATCGGGCTTTTGTTCACTGACCCGCTCGGGGTCCGCATGGTCGTCGGCGCGGGCGTGCTGCAGGTCATTGGTTTTCTCGCGATGCGACGCATCGTGAATATCGAGATCTGAACCGGACGTGTCTATGCCTATTACCCTGACCATTTCACTCATTGCCGTGTTCATTGGCGTCGCTGCGACGTCCGGCCTCGCAGTTTCACGGGTCCTGGGCTCTGTGACGACGGGCCGCAAACGACTCCGAGACATCACGGCGGTGGCTCCGAGTAATCTGAGTCGCGAAGACACGCTGATCGAAGCCCCTAACCCGGCCCTACGCCGGCTGTCACTGGCGCTCCCGAAATCTCCGAAAGAAATGGGACGACTGCGACGCCGGCTCGCCGCTGCCGGCTATTACGATCTGAGCACCGCGATCTACTTCTCTGCCGCGAAGTTCGGGGCTCCGGTGCTGACAGCCGGGCTTGCGCTCGTCCTCTTCGGGTTTTCTGAAGGTTGGATGATGGCAGCAGTCGGCGCGACGGTCGGATATCTGTTGCCAGATCTCTGGCTGGGTCGCAAGTCTCGGGCTCGGGCCAAAGCGATCGAAAACGGATTGCCCGATGCTCTCGATCTGATCATCGTCTGCATCGAAGCGGGCTCGAGCCTGGACCAGGCCATCGTGAAGGCGAGCGACGAGCTCGAGATCACCCATCGGCCGCTCGCGCAGGAAATGCGAATGATCACTACTGAGATCAGAGCTGGAAAACCGCGTCTCGAGGCATTCACCAATTTTGCTCAGCGTACGAGGGTGCCCGATGTGCGCTCCTTGGTGACAATGCTCACGCAAACCGACCGGTTTGGTACCAGCGTCTCGCAGGCGCTCCGCATTCACGCGGACACGTCACGGACGAAGCGCCGCCAGCGCGCTGAAGAGCGAGCGGCAAAAATTGGTGTGAAGCTGGTGTTCCCCCTGGTGTTGTGCATCTTCCCGGCAGTCTACGTGGTGTGCATCGGCTCGGCAGTCATTGCGATCTACCGGGCTCTGTTCTAAGAGTCGTCGTTTACTCGTATCGGTCACTCGTTTGGAGGTTGTGATGCTTAATGTTGCATTGATGGCGGTTCTCGGTGTGTTGGTGGTGGTATACGTCCTTCGGCGGCGGAGTCGTCTGAACGACGAGGTGTAGTCGGACTGGTGCTGCGCATCCAAATGAGATGGCAGCACCGGTCATCCCGTCCGATTTTGCCTATCAATCTGCGGTTGACCGCTGCTCGCAACAGGCTCAGGCTCGCGCACCCGACGGGTGTCGATGTCACCCCTGCGAGCGAGGCGTTCCTCGATCGGGATCGTGCGATGGGCCGCGACAACAGTGGGATCGTTCATCTGGCCTAGCGGCGACTTCAACGGTGTGGTGGCGGCAGTCGATGCCGCGGCCGCGGCAAGTCCGGGCCTGGCCCCAGGGCCCGAGCGAATCAGGCAAGGGCCGGAGAGAACTTGGAACGAGGAGTGATTACCAAAGTGATGGACAACTCTCTCATCGAAGCTGGAAATGTGCGTGTCGATCTCAGCGCACCGACAACTCTCGCAGATACTGGGTTGAGCGAGGACCTGATTACACAATTAGTGATCAAACTGCTCCACTTCAACGCGAACTACACCGGAGTGGAGATCGCCCACCGCCTCGGCCTCGAATTCACGGTCGTCGAGTCGATCCTCGAGACCTTGAAACAATCGCAGCAATGTGAGGTGGTCGGTGGCGGATTGCTGGGCGCGCCATCGTTCCGTTACCGCATCACGGACCAGGGCAGACGGCGAGCGCAGCTGTTTCTGGAGCACAACCAGTACGTGGGAGCGGCGCCCGTGCCGCTGGCGCAATACCGTGAGTACATGACGAAGTATCAGCAGGCGACGAGGAGAAGCGTCACCCCGGCCACCGTCCGTCAAGCTGTCTCACATCTGGTGTTGAGCGATCGTGTGGTCAACCAGCTCGGTGCTGCAGTGACATCGGGGCAATCGCTGTTTATCTACGGCGCTCCGGGAAACGGCAAAACGGTGATCGCCCAGGCACTGCACAATCTGCTTGAAGGACCTATCGCGATCCCATATGCACTCGAAGTCGAAGGACAACTTATCAGGCTATACAACCCAATCAACCACGAGCCGATTCCGGACGATGGCGCGGATCCCTGGATTACGGAAGCTCGGCTCGATCGTCGCTGGGTTCTCTGCAGGCGGCCCAAGGTGATGGTCGGTGGTGAGCTCACGATGCCGTCGCTAGATGTCGCCTACTCGGCGACAACAGGCTTTTACAACGCACCGATTCAACTGATGGCGAACGGTGGACTCCTGGTGATCGACGACTTCGGGCGTCAGGCGTGCTCGCCGCGCGAAATGCTGAACCGCTGGATCGTGCCACTCGAGTCGGGCGTGGACTTTCACACGCTTCAAAGCGGGCAGAAGTTCGAAGTCCCCTTCATGACGCTCATCGTCTTCGCCACCAACGTCCGACCAGCGGACTTGGTCGACGAAGCGTTTCTGCGCCGTATTCAATACAAGATTCTCGCCGAGAGCCCGACCGTTGAAGATTTCAAGGCGATCTTCGCGAGTTGCTGCCGGACCCTCGGGGCGACCGCCGAGCCGGGACTCGTGGATCATCTGCTGGTCGAATACTACCGTCCGCGAAAGATCGCGTTGCGAGGATGCCACCCGCGCGACCTGATCAAACAGGCCCTGTCGCTTGCGTCCTACTTGAATCGTCCTCCTCACCTGACTCGGGATCTGATCGAAGCAGCGTGTCACGGCTACTTCGTAGACGACGCCGAGCCTGCGGCAACCTACGCGTAAGGACGGCAGAACCACGCCATGCGCATCCTCGTTGGCGGCCTGGCTGCTGTTGTCCTGCTGCGAACCGTGGCCACGGGCGCTGGGGTGCATTCCACGAAGGTGGAGGCCGCGAGTTGGCCGGGATCGGTGCCGTTGTCGGTGCACATTACCTCGCCACTTGGCCGGACCGGCCTGCCTGGAGCGATCCGCATCGTGGCGCAGGTCTCGCACCAGCCGAACGTCGCTCTTGCCCCGGTCAAGTTCTTCGTCAACGACGTACCGGCAGGCGACGACGGAGACGGCCCGCCGTACGCGGTCGAGTGGACGGATGCCAATCCCTTCGAGCCGACGCGCATCCGCGTTGAAGCAACCGATGTCCTCGGCAATAGCGCCTCGGATGCGATCGATCTCGCCCCGTTCGAGATCGTGGAAACGACGGGCGCCTCCCGCGTCCTGCTCGAGGCGACCGTCAAGGACAAGACCGACCGGTTCGTCAACGGCCTGGATGCATCCTCATTTCGTGTCCTGGAAGACGACGAGCCGCAGCCGATCGATCTCGTGAGCGTGGAGTCGCTGCCGGTGACCTACATCCTGCTCGTGGACGCGAGCCAGAGCATGCACCCGCGGATGGAGTTCGTCCACGCAGCCGCCGCGCGCCTCGCCGACTTCCTCCGGCCGAAGGATCGCGTGATCGTGGCGCCGTTCGGCCGGTCCCTCAGGGCGATCACCGGACCGACGGACGATCGCGAGACGATCGCCGGCGCCATTCAGGCCATCGCGGCGACGGGAGGCACGGCGATTGCCGACGGCCTCATCGAGGCCTCGCGCCTCGCCACAGAGGTTGATCGGCGGTACGCGATCGTGCTGGTCACGGACGGGTACGACGAGAACAGCCAGGCGAAGGCCGAGGACGCGCTCGTCGCGACGCAGAAGGCGCATGCCGCCGTCTACGTGATCGGCGTTGGCGGGATCGCCGGCATTTCCCTCAAGGGCGAGCGAGCGCTCAGGCAGATCGCCGGACAGACCGGCGGGCGCGTGTTTTTCCCGTTGCGCGAGCGGGAGCTGCCGTCGGTCCACGAGCTTGTCGCAGCGGACGTGCAGCAGCGTTACCTGATCACCTACTCGCCCGCAAACCAGACCGCCGACGGCGCGTGGCGAAGCATCAGCGTCCTGACGGCCGACCCCTCACATCGCATCCGGGCCCGCGCCGGCTACTTCGCGCCGAAGCCGCCGCCGGTGCGGGCGACCCTCGAGTTCGTCGCTGCAAACGAAGACAAGCAACCCGTGCAGATTTCCGCAGGCGATCTCAGCGTGTTCGAAGATGGCGTGCCGCAGACGCTCGATACCTTTCATGAAGCGGTCGCACCGATTTCCATCGTCCTCGCCCTGGATGCGAGCGGCAGCATGAAACACGCAGCGGACTCCGTGAGAGAAGCGGCGACATCCTTCGTGCACGCCTTACGTCCAAACGACCAGCTCGCCCTTCTGGTGTTCTCCGACGAAGCGGTGATGGTCCACGATTTGACGACGAACCGTCAGTGGACGTTATCCGGCATCGACCAGTACAAAACGACCGGTGGTACCGCGTTGAACGACGCGGTCCACTATGCGCTGGAGCGGTTGAAGCCTGCTGAGGGCCGCCGCGCGATCGTGTTGCTCACCGACGGACGGGACGAGAACGTTCGCGGCACAGCGGCGGGGAGCCGGCACTCACTCGCGGAAGTGCTGCAGAGCGTGCACGACGTCGATGTGACAATTTACGCGATAGGCCTCGGACCAAATGTTGACGTCGGCGTCCTGGAGCGGATTGCGAATATGTCGGGAGGGGAATCGTTCTTTCCGCCGTCACCGGCCGAACTGATCGACGAGTATCGGCGCGTGATCGCTCACCTCCGTCAGCGATACGTCATCAGCTATCTCTCGTCGAACGCAGCGCGCGACGGTGCCTGGCGCCGGGTTGACATTCGATCCGCGGACCCGCAAGTGCACATCACCAGCCGCGGAGGCTACTTAGCACCGGTTCAGTAGCAGGTACTAAATGAATCCGAACGTCGACAAAGCGTGAAGTCCTGAAATGTTCTACCCCCGCAACAGCGGCCTAGAATGGAACATGTAGATAACCTGTTGATTGGTAGAGATCTACCTCGTAAAGCATCTCACGGCTGTCCTCATTCGGAACAGAGCGGCGCTCTCGTCAGTTTTGTAAGTACTTGAACAACCGGTACTTACGTCTCCATGAAACTGGCGACTTGCTTGCTACTCGGAGCTTCGGGGTTTGATCCTGTTTCCCCAGCAGGTGAGCCCGTGGTGAGCCGATGGGTGAACAGGTGCCAGAGTCATTGTCCCGTGAATCCTCCGGACACGTGATAACGCCAGTTGTCGCGAGTTCGCAAATGCGGGAGGTGCTTCGCCTCGCAGAACGTGCGGCGAAGGGGGACGCAAAAGTGCTGATTACCGGAGAGACCGGGGTCGGCAAAGACATTATCGCGGGTTACATTCACCGCATGTCCACGCGCCGTCGCGCTGAGTACGTGGCGGTGAATTGCGCCGGCCTGACCGAGTCGCTCCTGGAATCCGAGCTGTTCGGACACGTTAAAGGCAGCTTCACAGGCGCCCTTCGCGACAAGCTCGGAAAACTGGTTCTCGCGAATCGGGGAACGCTTTTTCTCGACGAAGTCGGCGAGATGACTCTCCGGATGCAGGGCTTGCTGTTGCGATTTCTGGAAAATGGTGAGATCCAGCCGGTGGGCAGCGATGCCGCGCGGAAAGTCGACGTCCGCATCGTTGCCGCGACGAATAGAAACCTGAGCGAAATGGTGCGCCTGGGCGAGTTTCGGGAAGATCTCTTATACCGCCTCCAGGTTATCCATATTCACGTCCCCCCCTTGCGCGAACGGCGGCCCGATATTCGTCCTCTCGCAATGCACTTCATCGGGGCGTCGCCTCGCCAGGTGTCGCTGACCGACGAAGCGTGGACGATCGTTGAACAGTATCGCTGGCCGGGCAACGTGCGTCAGCTGCAGAATGTCATCGAACAGATTGTATGGCGTTCGACCGGTTCCGAACCACTCGACGCCAATCAGTTGCCTCAGTATTTGACAGGGGGAGGATCCGCGCTTCTGCCCACTCGAGAACGCCGGCGTCAGCTGGCGGACGAGCTGTATCAGGCTCTGGTAGATGGAGGCTACTCGTTCTGGGAACACATCCATCCACTGTTCATGAACCGCGACATCACACGGCAGGACATGCGGCAGCTTGTCCAACGCGGTTTGTGCGCAACGACCGGAAATTACAGAGCGCTCCTCCAACTCTTCCGCATGCCACCGGAGGATTACAAGCGCTTCATGAACTTCCTGGCGACGCACGATTGCCGCGCTGAGTTCAGAGAGTTCCGGAATGGCAGGTCAGGCGGTGCAGTGCCACGTCCGCCCATGGTGAGGCTGCTCCCGCCACTGCCGCAGCCGCGGGGGCCTGAAGAACAGGCCCACGCGCCAGTGAACAGGGCCGCTTCCTGAGACGGTCACTTGCTGTTGTTCTACCCGGCGATCCAGTTGCGCATCTGCGCTCAGGATGTCATCGACCGGCGGTCACGATGCGTACGGGTTGAGATCGCGTTCGGCGTCTGATCAAATTGAATCGGGACGTCCTCCGTTGATTTGGGCGTGGCGACGTGTCAGCCGAACGTGAACGCGAACGTCTCCACACCAGCATCCAGGAATTCGATCTCGAACTGTCGATCGACGATTGGCTTCGGCTTCGAATCAGCTGATACAACGCGCTCCGACGACCGTGCCGTTGCCGCCCTCATCAACGTCCAAGCCGTGGGCGGCGCCTGGCGGCTGCCCGTCGATTGCCGCCGAAAATGTACCAGAAATTCGCGCCGCGGCGGCCGCATGACGAGATGAAGCTCGCGCGCGTGAAACCGGAATCTTCCTTGCGGATGACCCCGACCTCACCAGAGTACATTCCAAGTACAACAAAAAGGGCCCAATCAGTTAGTTATGCTGATTGAGCCACTTAACACTGGTGCGGAAGGGGGGATTGCAGGGCGGGTGTACCAGCTGGTCGCGCCTGGTGCCACTGCGCCTGACATTATTCAGGAAACGACCACCCCACAACCCCGCGAAAAACGGCTAATACGACCTGGTGCCACTGAGTTCGTTAGCTTTTCGTTAGCTAACTCAGTCGCTCTTGATTGCGATCACCGATGCCCGGCTGCCGCACGTCGATCTTTACGACGTCCTGCTTTTGGAATCGCGCCGCGATGTCCCGCCTCAGACATCACTCGCCAGGACCCGCAACGCCGTACTGCGCCGCCGGAATGCCAGCAATCGTGACATCCTCTGCGGGGATGCCGATCTGTATCGCCATCGGATGTTTCGCAGATACGCGAGCGCACGGAAGCCGTCTAACTTCGACTCATACACGAACTCCGGATGGTCGAAAGGCTCCGGTATTTGCAGCAACCGCATGGGAGTTTGGATTCGCACCGGCCCACCAGCTTACCGATACACCGCCGATCGAAAACACTTCTACAAAACTCAACGGACCCGCACCCCGCCTGGTTCCATCGGCTGGCCCCCGCTCAGGACACACCCGTAAAGCAAAAAATCAAGCCATATCTCGAGGATTCCTTGCGCCGGGTCCCGCGCAACGGCCGCCGGCGAGGCGGAGGCGCTGCTCGTCTGAGGCCGTCCCTCAACTGCCAGTGAAACCGCCGACACCACTCGCGCCATGTGGTTCCTCGTCGGCTTCTACGATGATCGGAATCGTTCGGAACCAGACCCGGCTCGTTCCTTCCGAGCCGTCGAGTGGCGGCGGCGACTCGAATCGACCTCTGGTTCCTCCGGCCGCTAGAGCGCGCCGATCCGGTGATCGTGCCCAACGTACTCGCGCACATGTGACGGCGAACAGTTCGTCCCATTTTCACGCAACCGGCGAGCCCGGCCTCAATTGCCGCGGTGTCGATCGAAGGCCGCCGATCATCACCAGATTCCTCTCGCTCGATGGCGTCATGTAGGCGCCAGGCGCCCCGAACGAAGATCGGAGCGGCGGCTTCATGCTCTCCTCAAAAGACACAATGGGTGTATGGTTCCTCATGCGGGAGGCCAAATGGAAGTCGCGGCCAAAACATTCGTGGAGGTAAAGCCATGCAGAAGTTAGCGATCTTGGCCAGCTGGGCTGGTTGTGTTGGTTGGTTGTCACCTGGACGACCGTTGCGACGGCCCAGGTCCACAGTAACGATCCTAACGTCACGTTGGTGGACAATTGTGATCCCACGACCTTTAATGCCGCTATCGGGCCTGGCACATGTTTGGCTACACCGCACAGACTCGATACAACCTTTGCGGAGTTCCTTGGGCTGCTGTTCTCTCCGCTGGCGACGAACGTCATCGGGCATCCAGCGTGGAATTTTGCACCTGGGTATATCTCGATCCCGGCAGGACACACCCTGCGAGTGACGAACGCTGGCGGCGAGGGACACACGTTTACAGAAGTAACAGCGTTCGGCGGGGGTTTCGTTCCCTTCCTCAACGGCGTCGGAGGCCCAGCCGGCACAGTGCCATTAGATCGCAGCGGGAGCCTGCCTGGCAGCGCCCGGAGTCGTGGCACCCGGGTATACCGTCCGGATCACGGGGCTTTCCCCCGGAGTGCACAAGTTCCAGTGCTGTATCCACCCCTGGATGCGCTCCGTAGTTGATGTCGAGTAGAGAGGACGTTCGGAGGTGGCGTGAGGTCATGAACCAGGCGCTCGAAGCCGCTGTCGTAAGGGGGAGAGGCTGACGAGGGCTGAGAACGGGCGTTATCAGACATTCTTTCCTTTTCAGCGCGCGACCCGACCTACTGGGCCGGAGCGTCGGCCGGATCGCGCGCCCGAGATGGGTTGGTTGGGAGAGCGGTAACAGCACGCATGGGACCCGTGCGGATCGCGCGCCGGAAGGGCCTAGCGGATCGCAAGTGGGGCGTCGGATTCGAGGCGGGTTTGCAATCGGCTACTTCCGCCGTGCCGCTCGAAATTAACGTTGCAGCCGGGATAGCACCGAACGGTGCCTACCCAAACGCAGGCCCTGGCAGCTCGATGGCCAGCCGGCAGTCCGGTAGCTCGTTGCGCTCATAACCCAAAGATCGCGGGTTGCCAGCCAGTTGGTGAGCGGCTGATTAAGGCCACAGGGTAGAGCACAGCACTGAAAATGCTGGTGTCACCTGACTTCGTACCACATGAAGATCGCGCCAGTTTGATAGACCATCTGGCTACGAACCAGGAGCTCCCATCGCCCTTCCCTTTTTGGGACCAGAGCACGGGGATCGAACCGCTCGCACTGGCTTGGGAAGCCAGGGGCATGACCACTGTGCTAAGCCGCCGCACTGATCTCCGGCACTCTGCTGGTCCTGCCATGCCCTAGCCGCAGCTTCCCTTCTAACGCTCGCAACCCAGGCCCCTGTTTAGTGTGCGGCCACCGCTGCTCAATGTCGTGCCCGATTCGAGCTTCCTCGATCAGGGAGTCAAGGCTCTCATCGACCTCGCGCAGATGATTGGGTGAGCTCGCAAAAACTGCCTGAATGGCCAGTGCCGCATTCTGTGGGATGGCGCTCTGATGAATCATCGCGAATCCCCATTTCGCGCCATACGAAGTCATGAGAGCTTCGCGCACCTCTCCGAGAAGGGGGGACGACCGCCCGAGAGGATGAAATTCTTAAACGAGATCGGGAGCCGATATGGGTAGAGATCGTCTGGCCAGATCGTCTCTTTCGACTGATACGATTGACCGGAAACTAACGCCAATCCCGCAAGGCTCTTTCCGACGACGAACGCTATCTCATCGCCAATCGACCACGACTTGAATGGGTCCTTTCGCGAACCCCACGTTCGAGTGCGGTAAGTGGAGCAGGAGGTTGAGCTCGGATACCTTCGCGAGTCGCGTCGCCATTTTGGCGGGAATGCTAGCACGGCCGCAAGGCACCACGCGAACGACCTGTCGGCCATTCGTTAGCTATCCTTGAGCGGACAACAAAAAAGGCCCAGAAAACTGGGCCCTATAGCGGTTGGTGCGGAAGGGGGGATTCGAACCCCCACGGTATTGCTACCGCCAGCCCCTCAAGCTGGTGCGTCTGCCAGTTTCGCCACTTCCGCTCAGAAGGGAAGGCCTCTATCCGATCGAGTCGTAAAAAAGACCCGACCTACTTCTTTGGCTGCGCGGGCGCGGCCGGCTGCTGCGTCGAGGCGGGCTGCGAGGGGCCGCGGACGCCGCTCAACACCGAACCGGGGCCGCGCTGGCCGTAAATCCCAATCACGATCGCGCCAATCATGAACAGCGCACCAAGGATCGTGGTCGCTCGTGTCAGCACCGTCGCGCCGGCACGGGCGCCGAACGCGGTCTGGCTGCTGCCGCCGCCGCCGAAGGCGCTCGCCATGTCGCCTCCCTTGCCCTGCTGCAGGAGCACGACGAGGAGGAGCAGTAAACACACGAGCACGTACAGGACGAGCAGCAGGTAATACAGCATAAGAGGGAAATTATAGCACGGCCGCCGAGTCGGAGCCTCGAGCCGGCCCGCGGGCGCCGAGTTCCGGGGCGGAGGTTTGAAGCGTTTAGACCGTCGCAGCGGGCCGGCTGCGCGTGATGATTTCGAAGAATCCCCGAACCTCGAGGCTGGCGCCACCAACCAGCGCGCCGTCGACCTCGGTCATCGACGCGATTTCGCGAATATTGTCCGGCTTCACGCTGCCTCCGTAGATCACGTGACACTGATCGGCCGCGATGCCGCCGAACCACTGCCGGATCCTGCCGCGGATGTGCGCGTGCGCCTCGTCCGCCTGTTGCGGCGTGGCGTTGCGGCCGGTACCGATCGCCCACACCGGCTCGTAGGCGACGACCAGCCCGCCGACCTGATCCGCCGTCAAGCCGTCGAGACCTTCCTTGATCTGCCGGTCGAGCACGGCCAGCGTTTCTTCCCGCTCGCGCTCGTCGAGGGTTTCGCCGATGCAGACTATCGGCGTGAGCTGGGCGGCGACCGCGGCGGTCAACTTCCGGTTGACAGTATGATCGGTTTCCCCGAACAATCGCCGGCGCTCCGAGTGTCCGATGATCACGTATTCGGCCCCCGCCTCCTTGATCATCGGCGCGCTGACCTCGCCAGTGAACGCGCCGTCCCGTTCCCAATACACGTTCTGCGCGGCGACGCCGATGTTCGACGCGTGCGCGGCCTCCACGACCGGACGCAGCGACGTCAATGGCGGTGCGATCACGATCTCCACATCGTGCACGTCCTTGACCATCGCCCGCATTTCCTTCACGAACGCCACCGCTTCATGAACGGTCTTGTACATCTTCCAGTTCGCTGCGATGAAAGGTGTGCGCATTGTGATCCTTGTCGGCTTATGGCTCATGGCTTGGGGCTCAGGCCGGCCCAGGCAGAAGCCTTGAGCCGTAGCCATGAGCCATGACCTTGAGCCGTTCATGCGTTGGGAAGCGCCGCGACGCCCGGGAGCTCGCGCCCCCGAGGAACTCGAGTGACGCGCCGCCGCCCGTCGAAATGTGGGTAATCTTATCGCTGACCCCCGCTTTCGCGACCGCCGCAATGGAATCGCCGCCGCCAATCACCGTCGTGCCGTTCACCGACGCGACCGCCTTGGCAACCTCCACGGTCCCTTTCGCGAACTGATCGATTTCGAACACGCCCATCGGGCCGTTCCAGACGACGGTCTTCGCACCCGTGATGGCGCCGCGATACGTCGCAATGGTCTGTGGACCGATGTCGAGGCCCATCCGGTCGCCGATCTTCGGATCGGTCACGTCCAGCGTCTCCGACTGAGCTCCGGCCTCGAGCTTCGGCGCGACGACGTGATCGACGGGCAATTCGAGTCGCAGCTGTCGTGCTTTCGCCCGGCCTTCGATCTCCTGCGCCGCCCCAACGAGATCCGGTTCGACGAGCGACTTCCCGACCGGAAGATTCCGCGCCTTGAAGAAGGTGTAGGCCATGGCCCCACCAATCAACAGCGCGTCCACGCGCGGGATCAGGTTTTCGATCACCTCGAGCTTGTCCGACACCTTCGCGCCGCCCAGGATCGCGACGAATGGCCGTTCCGGCCGCTCGAGCGCCCGTCCCAGGTGCTCCAGTTCCGCGGCCATCAGGAATCCCGCGGCGGCCTGCTTCACGTGGCGGACGATGCCTTCCGTGGAGGCGTGGGCGCGATGTGCCGATCCGAACGCATCGTTGACGTAGACGTCGGCGAGCGCCGCCAGCTCCCTGGCGAACTCGGGATCGTTTTTCTCTTCTTCAGGGTGGAACCGCAGGTTCTCGAGCAGCACCACGCCGCCGGTTCCCGCCTGCTCGATTGCGCGCCGCGCAGGCTCGCCAACGCAGTCCTCGGAAAACGTCACCGGCCGATTGAGCAGCTTCGACAAGGCGGCGGCGACCGGCTTCAGCGAGTACTCCGGGTTCGGTTTACCTTTCGGCCGCCCCAGATGCGAGCACAGGATCACCGTCGCGGCGCCGTGCTCGATCGCGTAGTTGATTGTCGGGAGCGACGCGCGGATGCGCGTGTCGTCGGTGATCGTCCGGTTCTTGATCGGGACGTTGAAGTCGACGCGTATCAGCACGCGACGTCCCTTCACGTCGAGATCCTTGATCGACCGCTTTGCCACTACAAGCCCTTTTTCTCGATGTGGCGAACCAGATCGACGCAGCGGCTCGAGTAGCCCCACTCGTTGTCGTACCACGCCAGCACTTTCACGAAGTCGCCGTCCATCACCTTCGTGTACGGCGGTCGACATCCGATGAGTGCGCGTTGCCGCGGAAGTCGATTGAGACCAGCGGCGCCTCGACGTACTCCAGGATGCCCTTCAGCTTTCCCGTTCGCCGCCGTTTTGAACGCGGCATTCACTTCTTCGCTGGTGGTCTTCTTGTCGAGGAGCGCCGCGAGATCGACCACCGACACATTTGGTGTCGGGACCCGCATCGCGATTCCGTCCAGTCTGCCTTTCAGTTCCGGCAGGACCTCGCCTACGGCGATCGCCGCGCCGGTGGTGGTCGGAATGATCGACAGAGCGGCCGCGCGTGCCCGCCGCAGATCCTTGTGCGGCAGATCGAGCAGTTGCTGATCGTTCGTGTACGAGTGCACCGTCGTCATCCACCCCTTGCGGATGCCGAACGACTCATGAAGCACCTTCGCGATCGGCGCCAGGCAGTTGGTGGTGCACGAGGCGTTGGAGATGATGTGGTGGTTCTTGGGATCGTACTTGTCGTCGTTGACGCCGAGCACGACGGTGAGGTCCGGCTTCTTGGCCGGCGCGGTGATGATCACCTTCTTGGCGCCGGCGGCAAGATGCTTGGCCGCGGCGTCGCGATCGGTGAAGAGACCGGTCGACTCGAATACGATCTCGACGCCCAGATCCTTCCAGGGCAGCTGGCCAGGATCCTTGATCGAGAGCACCTGGAACTCCTCCCGATCGACCTTGATCTTGTCGCCGCTGGCGCTGATGTTCGCGTTCAGATTGCCGAGGATGGAGTCGTATTTGAACAGGTGCGCGAGCGTCGCCGCGTTCGTCAGGTCGTTGACCGCGACGAAGTCCATGTCGCTCGAACCCAGTGCCGCGCGCATGATGTTGCGGCCAATGCGGCCGAATCCGTTGATTCCAACTTTGATTGCCATCTAATCCTCCGACCGTAGTGCCCGAACCATTCGATTCGTGAGTCCGAACGGACTTGCGCGACGGAAGGTCAGACCCAAGGACCAAGCTACAGTAGCCCACGGATCGTCCGCGATTCCACGAGATCGATTCTAGTGAATGGCCTGCACGGGGTCAAACCGATTGATCGTCTGGATCGCAGCCATGTACGCGGTCTATAGCGTCCTCATCGTGACGTTCTTCATCGTCATGTCGCCCTATTTGGCCTGGCAGGCGATCCGGTATCGCAAGTACATCGGCAGTCTGCGGCAGCGACTGGGCTACCTGCCGATCTCGTTCAATCTCGACGGCGATGAATCGATCTGGATCCACGCGGTGTCGGTCGGGGAGGTGCTGACCGCGCGCGCGCTGCTGCCGCAGCTTCGCGAACGCTACCCGCGCCTCCGCCTGTTTCTCTCGACCACGACCATGACCGGACAGCAGGTGGCGAAGAACAACCTGCAGTACGTGGACGAAGTCTTCTATCTTCCCGTTCGACCTCGGGTTCGTGGTCAATCGGACGCTTCGGCTGGTGAAGCCGCGGCTCTTCATCATGATGGAGACCGAAATCTGGCCGAACCTGCTGCGCGCGTGCCGCCGCACCGGGGTCAAGACGATGCTCGTCAATGGCCGCATTTCGGCACGGTCGTATCCACGGTATCGCATCGCGCGTCCGTTCGTGCGCCGGGTGCTCGCTCACGTCGATCGGTTCTGCATGCAAGGCGAGGAATCCGCTCGTCGGATCGTCGACATCGGCGCCGATCCAGAGAAGGTGGTCGTGACCGGGAGCCTGAAGTTCGATTCGCTGGAAATCCCCGGAGCCGCCCAGGATCGCGGCCGCAATCGGGTTCTGCGGTTCTTTCCGAATCAGCAGCGAGCGGCCGGTGATCATCGCGGCGAGTACGCTCAAGGGAGAGGAAGAACCGGTCTTCGAAGCATTCCAGCGGATTCGCGCGCGGCTGCCCGAGGCACTGCTGATCATCGCCCCGCGCAAGCCCGAGCGATTCGACGAGGTGGAGCAGCTGGCCCGCCGCGGCGGCTGGAACGTTGCGCGCCGTACCGAACTTCGCGTCGATGCCGAGCCGCGTCACGACGTCATCATCCTCGACACGATTGGCGAGCTGGCGCAGCTCTATCAAGTCGCGACCGCCGTATTCGTCGGCGGCAGCCTCGTGGATCAGGGGGGGCACAACATCCTCGAGCCGGCGGTCTTCGGCAAGGCGATCGTGTTCGGGCCTCACATGCAGAATTTCTCCGAGATCGCTCGGGCGTTCCTCGAACGCGACGCGGCGATCCAGGTCCGCACGCCGCGCGAGCTGGAACACGCGCTGCTCGGGCTGCTGAACGATCTCGGTCCGGCGCGCCAGCCTCGGCGCGGCGGCCCGGGCTCTGGTCGAAGCGAACCGCGGCGCGCGCAACAACACGATGAGCGCGGTGGCGCAGCTCCTGCCGCCGCAGAACCTCGGCAACGTCCGGCCATTCCGGATCGTCCACTGAAGGTGGATCCGCTCTCGCGTCTTTACGCAGCTGCTGCCCGCTACCGCCGTCACTATTACGTGAGCCATCCCGAGCGCCGGCGGCGCCTCTCCTGCCCGGTGATCAGCATCGGCAATCTCGCCGTCGGCGGCCGGGCGAAGACGCCCATCGCCGCGGTGGATGGCTTCGGCATCTCGCATCCGTTGGCGAGCGCCCCGCAATTCTGAGTCGAGGGTATCGACGAAGCCGAATGCAGGATGGCGTCGTCGTCGTCAGAGATCCTGATGGGATCACGTGCCGATCTCGATCGAGCCGGCGACGAACCGTTGATGCTCGCACGGCGTCTCGATGGCGTCGCGGTGCTGTCCTCGCCCGATCGGTATCTCGCCGGCCGGGTCGCCGAACATCATTTCGGTTGCACCGTCCATCTTCTCGACGATGGGTTTCAGCATTTCCCGTTGCATCGCTCGATCGATATCGTGGTGATCGGTCGTGAAGGACCTGGATGATCCGCGGACGCTGCCGTTCGGCCGGTTGCGCGAGCCGCTCGATGCGCTTGGCGCCGCCAGCGCCGTAATTGCCTTGGACGAGACAACGGTGCAGGGGCTGGCGCCGGGGCGGCCGATATGGCGGGCGCGACGTGTCCTCGAGCAGGCACGGTTGGTCGAACCCTACGGAGCGCCGGCGCTGCCTCCCAGAGGATCTGTCGTCGCGGTGGCGGGGATTGCGCGCCCGCAGCGTTTCTTCTCGGATCTGCGCGCGGCGGGCTGGCCGATCGCGCGCGAACTGGCGTTTCGCGATCATCATCCGTACTCCGTCCGCGACGTGTCGGACATCTTCCGGGCCGCGCGCGAACAAGCGGCGGATCTCGTCGTCACGACCGAAAAGGATCTGGTGCGGCTGCTTCCGTTTCGGCCGTTTCCGCTGTCGGTGGCGTGGGTGCCATTGTCGGTCCGTGTCGAGCCGGCCGAGGCGTTCAATCAGTGGCTGACCAACTCGGTAGTCCGCGCGCGTGAGGCGATGCAGTGAACGACCTGCGCTCGGAAACGGGTCGCCGGCCGACGCTGCTGCACCGGCTCGAGTACGCTGCGGTGGTGATGGTGCGTGCGGCGCTGAGGCCCCTGCCGATGCGCGCAGTGCTTGCCGCCGGAACGGCGCTCGGACGGGTGTTCCACGCGGTGGATCGCGGTCACCGCCGCCTGGCGCTGGTGAATCTTCGAGCCGCCTTTCCGGTTCGGCCCGAGGCTGAACGCAAGGCCATCGCGCGCGAAATGTTTGCCCACTTCGGCCGTCTTCTCATGGTGCTGCTGAAGTTCAGCACCATGACCCGCGACGAGATGCTCGCGCGCGTGGAATTCGACGGCCACGAGCGGGTCGTCGCCGCGCACGCACAGGGCCGTGGAGCGCTGCTCTTCACCGGCCATTTCGGCTACTGGGAAATCGACGCGCTCGTCCACGCGCTCACGGTGCATCCGGTGGCAGTCCTGGCGCGGCCGCTCGACAACCCCCTGCTGCACGATCTGCTCGAGCATGTCCGCGGCCAGACGGGAAACACCGTCATCTATCGACGCGGCGCGCTGCGACGGGTGCTGCGCACGCTGGCCTCGAATCAGGCGGTCGCGCTGTTGATCGATCAGCACATTCACACTGACGCGGTCTACGTCGACTTCTTCAATCGGCCAGCGGCCACGACCGCAGCGCTGGCAGCGATCGCATTGCGCACCGGCGCCCCGGTGATACCGGTCTTCGCGCTGCCCCTCGCGGGGGGCCGCTTTCGCATGGTCTACGAGCATGCCGTGGATCCGCCGAAGGCCGGCGATCCCGACGCCATTCGCGATTTCACCCAGCGCTGCACCGACGTACTCGAGATGTACGTGCGCAGGTACCCCGAGCTCTGGTTGTGGATGCACCGTCGCTGGCGCGACGCCGAGCCCGCGACACCCATCAAGGGCATGTTCCCGGCGGCGGCGAGCGGCGACGAGGAGGGAGAGTGAACGGCGAAGGGCGGCGGCTGGTGATCCGTGCGCCGAACTGGCTTGGTGACGCCGTCATGGCGCTGCCGGCGATGGGATCAATCCGACGGCACTTCCAGGGCAGCTTGATCGTTGCCGCCCGTTCGTCAATCGCGCCGCTGTTCGAGGAAGAGACCGATGCAAAGCCCGACCAGGTCCTGGTCGTGGACGAAAAACACGAGATCGAGCAATTGCGCGCTGCTCGAGCCGACACGATCGTGCTGCTGCCGAATTCCTTCGGAAGCGCATGGGTGGCGCGCCGCGCGAACATCGCCGAACGTTGGGGATACGCCGGATCGGCGCGCAGCATTCTGTTGACCCGTGCGGTCGCGCGGCCCCGCGGCAGGTTTCATCAGGTCGAGCACTATCGCCATCTGATCAACGGGTTCGGCATCGACCCGATCGATGCGCCTCCGCGCCTCGCCGTCACGGCGCGAACCGCCAGGACGACGGACGTCTTGCTGCACGAGGCGAAGGTGACCGACGAGGAGCGTCTGGTCGGGTTTGCCCCAGGCGCCGCCTACGGTCACGCGAAGCGGTGGCCGCCCGATCGGGTTGCCCGACTGATTGTGCATCTGGCGTCCACTTACGGTGTGGTGCCGGTGCTCGTCGGCGCCGGCGACGATCGCTTCACCGGGCGTGAGATAGAATCGACGCTGCCCACCGGCACGCGTCTGGTCAACCTGATCGGCAAGACGACGTTGCGCACGCTGGCCGGCGTGATCGCGCGATGCGCGGCGTTTGTGTCGAACGACTCAGGCGCGATGCACGTCGCCGCGGCGCTGAGCGTTCCGCTCACTGCGATTTTCGGGCCGACCGACGAGCGGGTGACCGCTCCGAGATCTCAGGGTCCCGCCGACGTGATCCTGCGGCAGGTGTTCTGCCGTCCGTGCATGCTGCGCGAGTGTCCGATCGACCACCGCTGTATGAAGCGGGTCGAGATCGAAGAGGTCGCGCAGGCAGTGGGCAAACATCTGTGATTTGGTGATTGGGTGATTTGGTGATTTGGTGATTTTGATTTCGTCCCGCAGTCTTTCTCGACCGCGATGGCACGTTGATCGAAGAAGCCGGTTATCTCGATCGTCTCGAGCGACTGGTGTTCTATCCGTACAGCATCGACGCGGTGCGTCTCCTCAATCGCGCCGGTTTGGCTGTTGTGATCATCACCAACCAGGCGGGTGTGGCACGGGGAATTTTTCCGGAGGCGTTCGTCGGCGAGGCCCACGGTCACGTGACCCAGAAACTGGAACTGGGAGGCGCGCGCGTCGATGGCTTTTACTACTGTCCCCACCATCCGGAGGCGAGCGTCGAGCAGTATCGACAGTCGTGCGAGTGCCGGAAGCCGCAGCCCGGCATGCTGCGTCAGGCCGCCGGCGATTTGAAGCTCGATCTGGCACGGTCCTTCGTCATTGGCGATCGCTGGCACGACCTTCAAGCCGGTGCCGCCGTCGGCGCCCGCGGCATCCTGGTTCGCACCGGATATGGCCGCACCGAGGAAGCCGCGCCGACATCGCGCGCGAGTGCCGCGGCGATTGTCGATAACCTGATCGAAGCGGCTTCGTGGATACTGCGCACCGGGTGATGTCGCCAGCCGATCGCTCACGTCTGCTGGCGCTGGTCGATGCGCTCAAAGGACGCCGTGTCGCGGTGGTCGGCGACCTGATCGCCGATGAATTCATCTACGGCCAGATTGCCCGGGTGTCGCGCGAAGCGCCGGTGCTGATCCTGAATTACGACTCGACGGAGATCGTTCCGGGCGGAGCGGGAAATGCGGCGGCGAACGTGGCGGCGCTCGGTGGCGCCGCGCGCGCGGTGGGATTGGCCGGCCGCGACGACACCGGCCGCCGGCTGCTCGATATCTTGAAGCGGCGGCGCGTCGAGGTCGGCGGCGTGGCCCGCCCGAGCGGTTACCGCACACCCACGAAAACGCGCATACTCGCCGGCGGGATCCATTCCGCGAAGCAGCAGGTCGTGCGGATCGATCGCGCGGCGTCTGCCGTGGCTGACGACCATGCGCGCGACGCCTTCGGCAAACGGGTGCTCGCCGCAGCCCGCGGATGTGACGCGCTGTTGGTTTCGGACTACGGGAGCGGGCTGGTCACACCGGCGCTTGCTGCGGAAGCCCAGCGCGCCATGCGCGTGCCGATTGCGGTCGTCGACTCTCGATATCGGTTGCTCCGCTACCATCGCATGACGGCGTGTACACCAAACGAATCCGAGGTGGAGCAGTCGCTCGGGATCCGGATCGGCGACAACACCAGGATTCTCGAGCGCGCCGGCCGCGAGCTGCTGCGCCGCACGCGCGCGCGTGCCGTCCTCATCACTCGCGGCGGTCGTGGCATGGCGCTGTTCGAGCCGGACACGCGCACCGAGCACATCCCGATCTTCGGATCCGACCAGATTGCCGACGTCACCGGAGCAGGCGACACCGTCATTGCGACGATGACGCTCGCCCTCGCCGCAGGCGCAACCTTCCTCGAGGCCGCGCGCCTGGCCAACTTCGCCGGGGGCCTCGTGGTCATGAAGCGCGGAACCGCGACGGTCAGCGCCTCTGAGTTGCGCCAGGCGGTTGCCGGCGCTGAGCACTAGCTGGTGGGTTCCGTCCTCTCGCGTGAAGCCTTGCTGAAGGCAGTCGCGCTGGACCGTGCTGCCGGTCGAACCATCGCCTTCGCGAACGGTTGCTTCGACCTGCTCCACGTCGGTCACGTGCGATACCTGCAGGCGGCGGCGCGCGAGGCCGATCGCCTGGTGGTGGCCCTCAACGACGATCAGTCGGTCGCCTCCCTCAAGGGACCAGGGCAGCCCATCCTGTCTGCCTCGGATCGGGCGGAGATCGTCGCGGCGATTCGCGGCGTCGATTACGTCACGATTTTTCCCGAGATGAACGTCACCCCGCTGTTGCTCGCGCTCGAGCCCGACGTCCACTGCAAGGGGACCGACTACACGGTCGACACCGTTCCGGAACGCGAAACCGTCGCGCGCTATGGAGGAAGGATCGCGATCGTCGGTGACCCAAAGGATCACTCGACGCACGATCTGCTTGCCCGCATCCGCGGGGGCGTGCGCAACCGTGCCGGCGGCGACTCGCCGGCGGACGGCAAGCCGCCCGGTGCGGTCCAGGAGCCCCCGGCAATCGAACAATGAACATCCTCGTCGTTCGCCTGGGAGCACTTGGCGACATCGTCCATGCGATTCCTGCCGTGGCGGCGATTCGCAGGGCGCATCCGACCGCCCGAATTGATTGGCTCGTCGAACGGAAGCACCGGGCGATCGTGGATCTGGTGACGGCAGTTGACCGTACGATCGAGCTGGAGCCATCGCTGGCGGCGTGGGTGGCGGCGACCCGCGAGCTGCGCGGCTCGGCCTACGACGTCGCGATCGACTTCCAGGGATTGATGAAGTCGGCAGTGCTCGCGCGCGCTTCGGGCGCGGCGCGGGTCATCGGCTTTTCGATCTGGCACCTGCGCGAGAAAACGGCGCGTCCTTTTTATTCGGCGTCGGCCCCAGCTGAAAGTGCGCACGTCATCAGGAAAAATCTGCAGTTGCTGCGGGTCATCGGCATCGAAGACGACACAATCACCTTTCCGATCGCCGACGTCGTCTCGCCGGCGCTCGATGAAGTGCGAAGACGGGCCGCCGCACGGCCGTTTGCGTTGATCAATCCGGGAGCAGCGTGGCCGAACAAGCGCTGGCCGGTGGATCGATTCGCCGAGCTCGCCACATTTCTGCGCGAGGCCTCGGGGCTGTTGCCGGTCGTGCTCTGGGGACCGGGGGAAGAGTCGCTCGCCACTGCCGTGATTCGTGCCTCGGAGAACGCCGCGATTGCCGCGCCACCGACGAGCATTCCGGATCTGGTGGCGCTTGCCCGCGCAGCGGCGCTGGTCGTATCGGGCGATACCGGTCCGCTGCACATCGCCACCGCGGTCGGCACCCCGACCGTCAGCATCTTTGGACCAACCGATCCCGAGCGCAATGGTCCGTGGTCGTCGGACGATCTGAGCGTCTCGCGATTCGATCGTTGCGACTGTCACTACGATCGCACGTGTCACGCGTCGACCTGGTGCCTCGAGACCGTGACCATTGCGGAAGTCTGTGCGGCCATTCAACACCGTTTGGCCGGGAGAGCGCGTGGCTGACGTGCTGCACTGGATCGCGCGACGACGAGTCACGCTGGGCTTTGTGTGCGGCGCGGTCGCGGCGTGGCTCGCGCGTCCCACGTCCCGGTCGATGATGGTGGGGCTCGCGGTGGCTGGAGTTGGCGAAGCGCTGCGCATCTGGGCCGCAGGACACCTCGAAAAGGGACGTGAGGTCACGATGACCGGCCCGTATCGGTTCACGCGGCATCCGCTGTATCTCGGCTCGACGATCATGGGGCTGGGCCTGGCAATCGCGGCGCACAGCGTCAGCGTCGCCGTGCTCGTGCTGGGCTATCTCGGCATCACGCTCGCGGCGGCGATCAGCAGGGAAGAGGAGCACCTTACGGAGAAGTTCGGCGGTGCGTATCCCGCGTATCGGGACGGACTCGCCCGTGGCGAAGCGCGGCGCTTCAGCGTCCGGCGGGCCGCACGGAACCGCGAATACCGGGCCCTCATCGGGCTCTTCGTGGCGTTCGCGTTGCTGGCCTTGCGGCTGCGGTGATATACTCCGAGTTTCGGGCAGCTGTTGGCAGCCGCGTCCGGGCGGTTAGCTCAGTGGTAGAGCACCGGCTTTACACGCCGGCTGTCACAGGTTCGAATCCTGTACCGCCCACGCCTTCGCTCCCTGCGGGAGCTACGGTGTGCAAGCACGCGACGCTCGCCAGCTTCAGACGTGCCGCATGCGAGGGTGACACTCGCAATTGCTGATGACGGGACAGCGCTATGTTTTATCCGCCGCAGCGCCGAAGGCGCGAAGACGGACGGGGTCGTAGTTCAGTTGGTTAGAACGCCGGCCTGTCACGCCGGAGGTCGCGAGTTCGAGTCTCGTCGGCCCCGCCAATCCTAACAATCAGTGAAACAACGAGTTCCCGCTTCTGGCGGGAGCCTGCTTGCGAACAGGCCGGTGGCTGCGCAGGGGTTTGTTTGCAAGAAGTTTGCAAGCGGGGCGGGATTGATCGAGCGTCCGCATCGACTCGTGGAGCCCGCGGAGCGTCGCGTTGAGGTAGGTGCTGGTCTGCTGTAACGTCGCGTGACCGAGCATGTGCTGCACGTGGTGCACGGGCCACCCGGCTTCGAGCAGGCGCGAGCCTGTAGGGTGCGCAAACTCGATTGCATAGAATAACGGCCCTTCTTTGTAGTGAGGTGCCGTGCTCTCAGTGTGCTACGTCGCGTTCCAACGCGTGCTGCAGCTCGTCTGTCTCCTGTTCCGATCCCCTGAGTTCAAAGAGCTCGAGATCGTCGTGCTCCGGCACGAGCTGGCGGTGCTGCGCCGGCAGATTCAGCGGCCCACCTTGCGGGCGGCGGATCGTGTGTTCTTGACGGCCGCGAGCCGACTGCTGCCACGCGTCAGGTGGTCGTCGTTTTTGGTCACGCCGATGACGCTGCTGGACTGGCATCGGCGCCTGGTGGCGAACCGTTGGACGTACCCGCGACGGACAGGGCGGCCACCCATCGGCCGTGAGATCCGCACCGTGATCATCCGGTTGGCACGCGAGAACCCGCGCTGGGGTTATCAGCGCATCGTGGGCGAACTGAAGGGGCTCGGGGTCATCGTCTCGGCGACCAGCGTCAGGAAGATCTTGCGCGAGCACCAGCTCGGTCCGGTGGGCACGAGACGCGGTCCATCGTGGCGGGAGTTCCTCCGTGCTCAAGCCCACAGTCTGATCGCCGTAGACGTTTTCAGCGTCGATACCGTTTGGCTCCAGCGTTTGTATGTGCTCTTCTTCATCGAAGTCGGGAGCCGCCGCGTACATCTCGCCGGCTGCACCGCGCATCCCGACGGCGAGTGGGTGACGCAGCACGCCCGACAGGTCGCGTGGGCGCTCGCCGAGCGCGACACGCCGGTGAGCTTTCTGATTCGCGATCACGACGGCAAGTTTACGAACAGCTTCGATGCGGTGTTCGAAGCACAAGGGACGCGAATCATTCGCACGCCAATTCAGGCGCCGGAAGCCAATGGGATTGCGGAACGGTTCGTCCGAACGGCCCGGACCGAGTGTCTCGACTGGCTGCTCACGCTCAATACTCGGCATCTCGAACGAACGTTGACCGTATTTGTCGATCATTACAACGGCCATCGCCCTCACCGCAGCTTGGATCTCGTGCCGCCGAACGGTCGAGCGGCGACTAAAAAGTGGACCGGCTCGCAGTCGCTGGCGATCAGGCGTCGCGACCGTCTCGGCGGGCTGTTGCACGAGTATGAGCGCGCGGCCTGACGCGGATCGAGTTTACGCACCGTACAGGGTCTGAGGGTTCTCAAGACGCCGGCTCGCGTTCCACAAGCGAACACCTTTTGTGAGCGCCTGATCGGCACGATCCGTCGTGAGTGTCTGGACTTCGTCATTCCGATGACCGAGCGCCACCTTCGCGCCATTCTTCGGGAGTGGATCCGTCATTACAATCGCGGCCGGCCACACGCGAGTTTGGGTCCCGGCATTCCCGAACGCCCGCTCGACGACAAGATCAGCGGTTCAAGCGGCCACCGGCTCCCGACCGGCTATCGAGTCGCGGCGACGGCCATCCTCAATGGCCTACATCACGAATATCGTCTCGAGAAAAAGGCCGCGTGAAAGGCGGATCAACGATATTTGCGGATCACAACTACCAGTGATCCGCCGCGTGGGATCACAGTACTTCCATCGAATCGGTTTCGCGACGTCGTTGTAATGGCGAATGTAGCGGCGAATCTGTCGCGCGAGGTCTTTCACCGAGGTGAAGATGCCGCGGGTCAGCAGGTCGCGCTCAATGCGTCCGAACCAGAGCTCGACTTGGTTGAGCCACGACGCGTAGGTCGGGGTGAAATGGAGATGCACATGGGGGTGGGCCTCGAGGAAGGCGGCCACCACCCGCGTTTTGTGGGTCGACAAATTGTCGAGAATCACATGAATCTCACGCTGGCGAGGCTGACTGGCCACGAGCTCGCCGAGAAACGCGACGAACGCGGCGCTCGTGTGTCGGGGCACGGTCTGGCCCAGCACTTCGCCGGTCTTCGTATTCAAGGCGGCGAACAACGACAGCGTCCCATGTCGGTAGTATTCGAACCCATGCCGCTCCGCGCGGCCCGGCGACAACGGCAACACCGGATCCAACCGATCGAGCGCCTGAATCGCGGTCTTCTCATCGGCGGCAAACACGGCCGCGTGCTGCGGCGGTTGCAGATACAGCCCGATCACATCGGCGGCTTTGGGTTCGAAATCGGGATCGTCGGAGCGCATGTAGCGTTCGAACCGGTGAGGCTGCACGCCGGCGCGGGTCCACGCATTCTGCACATGGTTGTGATGAATCTTCAGGACGCGCGCCAGCTTCCGTGTGCTCCAATGCGTGCTGCCGTCCGGCGGTCGCTGCTGCGTCTTCGCGAGAATGCGCGCCTCCAATGCCGGGGTCAGCACCGTCGGTTTCTGGCCCTGATGCCGCGATCGCAGCCCGTCCAGGCCGTGGGCCGCAAACCGTTGACGCCAGCGATTGATGTAATCGCGATAGCACCAGAGCGTCGCTTCGATGGTGGAATACGAGGTGCCCTCGGCCAACATCAAAATCACCTTGGCCCGTTTGGCGTCTTCCGCCCGAATCGTCCGGCTGGTCGCTCGTCGTTCAAGTTCCGTTCGCTCGTCACTCGTCAAGGTCAGCGCCATGCGGCGCAGCGTACCGGTACCTGAATTAGTTCGTACAAGCCACTAGCTGTTCAATTGTGCAAACGTGTAGCGGTTCACGCGTATAGTCAAAGCTTGAAGTCTGCTCGAACTGAGCCCGCCCGCGTTCGTGGTACCGCCCGCGGCCACCGTCCATCGAAGCCGTCGGCGCAGCAATCCGCCGAACCAGATCTGCCACAGGGGCCGGCCATGGAATCGAAGCTAAATGGGGCGTTCAATGCCCAGGCGTTCCTCGACTCGGCGGGAGTCGCGAGAAGGGTCGTGGAGTATCGGCGAGCTGACGTCATCTTCAGTCAAGGCGATCCCTGTGAGAGCGTTCTGTACATCCAAAAGGGTGGCGTAAAGATCTCGGTGCTTTCGAAGACAGGGAGACAGGCGGTCGTGGCGATGCTGGGCCCCGGCGACTTCTTTGGCGAAGGAGGCTTGGCGGGTCAACCCGTCCGCATGGGAAGCGCGACCGCGAGCACTAACACCACCATTCTCTTCGTGGACCAGCATGAGATGGTGCGCCTACTGCACCAGCAGCACGCGATGTCTGATCGGTTTATCGCTCACCTGCTGATGCGCACCATCCGGATCGAGGAAGACCTTGTCGACCAGCTCTTTAGCTCCAGCGAGAAGCGGCTGGCGCGAAAGCTGTTGCTGCTCGCGCGGTACGGCGAGCACGACAAACCAGTGCGGACTATCCCGGCGATCTCCCAGGAGACGCTGGCCGAAATGGTCGGCACGACGCGATCGCGCGTGAATTTCTTTATGAAGAAATTCCAGCGACTGGGGTTTATCGACTACAAAGATGGGCTCAAGGTGCACAACTCGCTGCTCACGGTCGTCTTACACGATTAAGAAAACTGACAAACTCCACCGGCGGGGGTGGCGTTATCTTGATCGTCGTTGGTCTGGCGGCGTTCGCCTACCAAGGGGATGAAGGCACACGAGCCGCGAGAGCGTCGTGGGCATTGGTCTTATTCACACGACGACATATTGAGAGAGACGATGGCGCTTCCGACGGTGGTGGGGATCGCGGCGATCGCGGGTATAGTGATGTTGGTGCACGGCCGAGCCCGTGGCCATCAAGCCAAGGGTGTGCGACGCAGACAAGCAAGTAGTGCCAACCCTGTTGACACGGCCGACGTCGTTAGAGATGACCCACACCCCATCTGTTAGAGTTCCGCCCGCATGCCATTCGAAGCCCTGGGAATGATCGAGACCAAAGGTTTCATCGGAGCGGTCGAGGCAGCCGACGCGATGGTGAAGACGGCCAACGTTGTGCTGGTCGGCAAGGAATACATCGGTGCTGGCTACGTGACGATGATGGTTCGCGGCGACGTCGGCGCGGTGAAAGCCGCGACAGACGCCGGGGCGGCGGCGGCGCGCCGCATCGGCGAGCTCGTGTCGGTCCACGTCATTCCTCGCCCGCACGCCGAGGTCGAAAAGATTCTACTCAGGGGCGGCAAAGACCCCGTCACCGCGTAAGTTCCCATGTCCATCGCGATGCCGATCAACGCCTCGTAGTCGCGACCATACGTCAACTTTGGAGTGTCCATTGTCGCGATTCTCAGGCATCATCCGCGCGCAGAAATGGCAGTCCGACGCCTCGCCGCTCCTTGGTGCTGGAGAGTCAGCGAATCCCGTAGCGTACCCAGCGGGCAGGTGATTGGTCGTTCGCGCGCGAACATCGACGCCGTCTTTGAGCCAAATAGTCAATTCGCGGATCTTCTTGCCGCTGAATTCACGTCCGCTATGTGCGCAGATCGGCGAAACAGTTTCAGCGCGCGCGATTACTCCTCGGCATCGTCCGCGCCCGATCCTCCGCTCCCCTTGTCAATGCCGGTCGCACCGGCATTCTGGGTCAGTTCTTCGCTCTTCTCGGCAAGTCCGAGGACGTCACCGACACGTGCGCTTTCAGGCCGCTGGGCAATTGATTCCGGATCGGATTCGGCAGACGGATCTGGTGCCTTTGGCACATCCGATCCGCTGAGGCCGAGGACGTCGCCCTTACGTGGCTCGTCGCTTACCGGCTCGACGTTCTCATCGTTGACGGGCTGCTGCTCATCGAAACGGGCCATGGTCCCTCCTGCGACTTAAAGTTCATTTACGCTCCCTCTTGGGAGGCGTTGGGTCGCGCTTGAACCGGGATTTCCATTTTGGAGTCCCACGACTGGGAACGCCGAGTGGCCAATCGCGCGGCACGGTAGCAGATCCGCTCTTGAGGGGCTGTTCAATGTTGCACACCTCACAATCATGGCTCGGTAGCACTTCTCGCTCGTCAACGCCTCCGGTAATGGCCCCCGGCGCCACTGGAAGACGGACCACTGCGCTCGCAGCGATTGCTCGAACACGATCCCGCTCGCTCTGGTGTGGTGGCCCACCTTTCGGCTAGCCCGCCGGCACCGGGAGCGCCCAGATCCGCTGGAGCATCGCCCCGAACAGCCGCCGCGTCAGATGACTCTCGGCCAACATCAACCAGTAGTACCGGGCGTGCTTGACCAGCCGCCCACCCGTCTTGACGATGCGCTGCTGGAGACTGGTGAGCGACCAGGCCTCGATTCGCGCCGGCAGCACGAGTCGCCGCCACAAGTTCCCGAGGTTGTACGCCAGCACGCTCAACTGGAGCCGGACCTCGTTCGCCCGGAACCGATGACACGATAGTCGCGTCCAATGCGCCGCCTGCTTCCCCTCTTTGATCCACTGTTCCGCGGTGCCGCGCTTGTTGTAGAACCGCACGACGGCGCGATTGGGGAGCGGGAGATTCGTCACGATGAAGCCGACGCGCGGGAACAGCTCGCCGGCGTGGTGTTCGACTTTCGCCACGACCCGTCTGGGCGTGGTCCAGCTGTCCGCCTGATACTGGAAGCTTTTGTACCGAATGAGCGGCTTGAGGCTGGGCCGTCCTGGTGACCGAAACAGGATGTCCTCGACTGCCAGCTCGAGGTTGTTGTTGGCCGGGATGCGGATCGCGTATCTGGACGCCGCGTGCCTCAAGCGCCTCGTAGATCGCCGGCCGCGCGAAGGCCGCGTCGGCGCGGAACGCGACCCGCTGGTGCTCGGCCTGCTGGCGGTCGATCTCGGGCACGAGCAATTCCTCCCAATCGTCCGCGCTGGAGACGTTCCCCGGTCGCAGCTTCGCCGCCATGCAGTCGCCGTGGCCGTTGAAAAGGAACAGCGGGTGATAACAGACCGTCCCGAAGTGCCCATTGTAGGCACTGCCTTCCTGCTGCCCATGCACCGGGCTCTCGCTGGAGTCCATGTCGAGCACAACGCGGTCGGCGTGGTCCAGCGTCTCCGCCTGTCCGATCAGCTCGCGGTTCACGGCCATCAGCCCGACGAGGTTCTCCTCGCGAGTCAGCAACTCGGTCTCGAACCAATGGAGCGTCGAGGTTAACGCCGCGCTTCGGTCCCACCGCTTCGGTGAGCCAATCACACGGAACGTGGGGTCGTGGAGAGTCGCTCCGCGTCGTTGAGGTCTTCGTAGCCCGCTAAGCGGCTGTAGACCGACTACCGCAGGAGATCGGGCAACGGGAACTGCGTGTTCAGTCCGTGGCGGGAGTCGCTCAGGTGCGCGGCGATGATGGCCTCCAGGCCGAGGCGTTCATCCAACTCGCGGACCAGAACCAAGCCGGCTCGGAGGTGACACGCGACCCCTGAAACGCAACCTTCAGAAACCCGTTGAAAGTGAACTGGAAAGGCTCGGATTCTTTCTCACCCACAGGGTGTCATTCTTTCTGGCGGGTTCCTCTTATCGGAACCCGCAGGAATCAAGGCGTGACGACTGATCCGATGGGCAAAAGTACCACAGCCAATCGGAAATCCGGGTTTGAGGAGTTGGTCGCGCACGTTGAAGCGAATCTTCCCTGGTGGCCCAACATTTTGGACCCTGGGGGAAAGTGTTCCCTCCTGTCGTGCAACGCTCTGCGCGGGTTCAAGGGGCGGTCAGACGCCGGGAACTTCGAGGTGCGGCATCGGGGCTGCGGCAAAGAGCCGCCGGCACGGACCAGCCATCCAGCGCGCGACCCGAGCCGATCGTGTGCGTCGCGCGGAATCGGTCGCAATTCCGGTGTTGGCGTACATCTGTCGATATAACTTTGAGCTGAGCACGAACGCGACCGGCCCTTCCACGTCCCGGCGACCCGCGATCGTCGCCAGACCCGTGGCAGCTATAGAAATGGTCCCACACCGCCTGCGTCCGCCGCCGGATTTCGTCGGGCGACATCACGGGATGCGGTGCGTAGGCCTTCGGACGGTCCGCCTGCGGAATGAGCCAGTGCCGCGTGACGGGAATGCCGCTGACGGTCGCGGCGTCGCCAGCCACCTCGCGTTCCCAGCGCTCGAAGTCGACGGTGCCCGGATAGGGCGTCAGCATCACGAACTGCGCGAAGGTGATGCCCGCACGCTCCGCCAGGTCGGCGGTCGCCCTGACGTCGCAGGACGGTCGCTCGGCAGGCCGAAAATGAACGATCCCAACACATGCACGCCGTGCGATCGGAACATCTGCAAGCGCTCGACGAGCGGTTCGCCCGACCAGGTTGAATCCCTTGTAGCACGTCTTTCAACCCTTCCGGTGTGACCGCCTCCACGCCCACGAGTGCGCGGATTCGCGCGCGCGCCATCGCCTGCAGGAACGCCGAATCTTCTGCGGCCTCCATGGTGATCTGGGTGAAGAACGTCATATC
This sequence comes from uncultured Acidobacteriota bacterium, assembly GCA_963755695.1. Classification (GTDB taxonomy): domain Bacteria; phylum Acidobacteriota; class Vicinamibacteria; order Vicinamibacterales; family 2-12-FULL-66-21; genus QHWT01. Next base: position 114,611 of record CAVWLB010000002.1, read on the forward strand.
GTCAGGGAGCGCTGAAGTGCGTTCCATCAGGGCGAAGCGTTCGGCGCGGACGGCTTCGAGCGCGCGCAATCGAGACGGATCGCTCCGGCGCCGGCCTGGGCCAGATCTCTAAGCGTCACCGGGATAAAAATTGTCGTCAGCGAGCGCGATGAACCGGAACCCTCGTCGTCGTAACGCCACCGCCTCGTGGATCACGGCAGGGACGGCCGCTTGCCTCGGGGCCTGGCCATCGGTGCGCCACACCGAGCAGAAC
>CAVWLB010000003.1:0-349068 GCA_963755695.1 uncultured Acidobacteriota bacterium
ACATCTCTGCGCCGTAACGATTTGGGAACGCAGACCTGTCGCGGCGCCAATCAGCAGGTCATCAGTTCGAGTCTGATCGCCGGCTCCAGATTCTTCATCGTCTATTCCGGACACCAGCGTAACGCTTCGTTTCAATGTCCGACGGGTAACGGGCGTACTTGCCACCGGGCATCCGGATCAGAAAATGCGACATCAGCAGGGTCTCGATCGCCTGGTCGCAGGTCGCGGCGTCGAGCCCCCAGAGGCGCTGGAATTGAGGGCGGGTCAGGAGCAGGCCCGGCATCTCAAGGAACTCTTCCCTGATGATCTCGAGCCATTCCGCAAGACTCTGGTTGGCCGTATGCAGAGGACCCTCCCTTGAGCGGATTCGGAGACATCGAACGCACGTTCAAAACAGATTCCGCCGGACCTGAAGGCAAAGCACGTACCCCCGACATGTGTCACCACCGGGTCGGGCAGCGACTCGGAAACAGCGAGCATTCAGGCGGACTCCCGTGAGTTCGTGAGCGATCACGAATGCCGGATGACGGTTTTCCGGCGCTGCGCGCCGGCGAACACCGCGACGGGGCGATGGTTCCGCGGCAGCGACTGAAGATCTAATTGCCGGAATGCCGGCAGCGCTCTGGCGGCAGAGCCTTCGCCTTTCCGGCAGGTCGTTGCGGTCCACTGAAGGCACAGACGCTCCCGAAGGCGCCCGTCTGTGAACTGGTGAAGCGGGACGTCATTTAAGGCCGCGCCATTCGTGGTATTCGCACTGCTCGACCGCGCAGTGCGCCGACTGCGGTCTCGGCACACCTTATGCCAGCACCAACAACAGAGGTTCGTATGAGAGTCGCAGTCTTCTTTGCTACCCGCGAAGGTCATACTCGCAAGGTTGCCGAACACATCGCTGCGAATCTGCGATCGCATGGCCTTGATGTGGACCTCAATGACGTGAGGGCACCTCAGTCATGTCTCGACTGGTCGCAGTACCAGAGCGCGTGGGTCGCGGCATCGGTTCATGCGGGCCAGCACGAACGCGAGATGATCCGGTTTGTCCGGCAGCACCGTACCCAGCTCGAACGGCTGAACGCTGTGTTCGTCTCCGTATCACTCTCGCAGGCCGGCGCTGAAGCCGTCACCGGAACAGCGGCTCGGCGCGAGGCCTCGGCGGCGGACGTCAGACGGATGATCGACATCTTCGGCCGCAAGACCGAGTGGCATCCAGCGAGCATCCTTCCGGTTGCAGGCGCGCTCGCCTACAGCCGCTACAACCTGCTGGTTCGATTCGTGATGAAGCGCATCGCGCGCAGCCAGGGGGCGCCGACCGACACGTCGCGGGACTACGAGTTCACCAACTGGGAAACCCTCGACCGGTTCGTCGACAGCCTGGCGCGCCGAGCTGACGAAGCGGCGCAGGCGAGGGTCGTCGCAAGCGCCTAGTACGAACGGCGCCCGGCTGGCCCGGATCAGTCCTTTCTCAACGCCGCCATCGGATCGACCCGGGCCGCCCGCCGCGCAGGGATGTAGCAGGCCGCGAATGCCACGAGCGTGAGCAGGCTCACAACGCCGGCGACGGTCGCGGGATCGTGAGCGCTGATGCCGAAGAGCATGCTCGTCATGAGACGCGTGAGCCCGAGGGCGGCCCCGAGGCCGATGGCCACACCCGCAAGCGTCATCTTCGTCCCCTCCTGAACCACCGTGCGCACGACGTCCCACCGGCCGGCGCCAAGCGCCACGCGGATGGCGATTTCGTGCGTACGCTCGCCGACCATGTGCGCGATCACGCCGAAGGTTCCGACGCACGCCATCAACAGCGCCAGCCCGGCAAAGATCCCGAGCACGATCATCGAAAACCGTCGCGTGGCCAGTGAATCCGCAATCAGTCCGTCCATCGCCTGCTCACGGTACATCACCAGCTCGCCATCGATCCGTTCCAACGACCGCCGGATCGAACCAACCTCCGCAAGCGGGGCAGCAGCAGTCCGGACGACCACGGCAATGTCTTTCATTGCCAGGGGCACGAGATGATCCGGAATCTGAAATACCGAGAGATAACACTGGGCCTGATAGGGTGACGTCGGACTCTCGTCGAGCCCGCGCTGCTTCACGTGTCCGACCACGCCCACGATCTCTGGTGTGATGTTCAGGAGATCGATATGAATGCGGCGGCCGACAGGATCACGATTTCCAAAATGCTGCCGCGCAAACTGGTCGTCGATCACGACGACTGGCGGCGAATGCTCATCGTCCTGCGGGGTCAGGAAGCGCCCGCGCCTGAGCGGTATTTCCATGACTTGCAGATAGCTTGCTTCGACAACATACGAAAGCGCCCACTTCATCTCTCCGGGTGTCGATGGTCTTGCTTGTCCGTCGAGCCAGAAGGGCAGCGCGCTGAAGTCGTTCGTCATCGGTACGGAGCTCGCGCTGAGCGAGACCGCCCGGACGCCTCGGAGTGCTTCAAACTTGCGGGTCATTTCCCGCCAAACTGAGCGGAGGTTGTCCGGGCCGGCGACCGAGACCGGGAACGATACTCGTGCCGTCAGTAGATGGTCGGGGTTGAATCCGGGATTTACGCTCAGCACCGTGGTCAGGCTTCGAATCATCAGCCCCGCGCCGACCAGCAAGACAAGGGCGAGCGCAATCTCGGCGACAACGAACACGCCCTGAGTACGATGAGCACCACTCGGACGCGATCCTCGTTCCCTGAGCGCCCCCTGTTGATCGAGACGAGCGGCCTTGAGAGCTGGCACCAATCCGAAGAGAACTCCGGCGAGGACCGAGGCGATCAAAGTGAACGACAGCACCCGCAAGTCCACTCGGATCTGCTCAGCACGCGGCAACAGCACCTCTGGAAGTGAGGGAAGCGCCGCCTTGGTTCCCCAGAAGGCAGCGAGGCTCCCAAGAATGCCGCCGGCCAGGGCCAGCACACAGCTTTCGGTGAGAAGCTGGCAGACGATGCGGCGTCGTCCCGCGCCGAGGGCGGTGCGAATTGCGAATTCGGTGGCACGGCGGGTCGAACGGGCCAGCAAGAGGTTCGCAACATTGACACAGGCGATCAGCAGCACGAACAGCACTGCCGTGAAGAGCAAGAGCAATAGTGGCCTGGCCGGTCCTGACAGGTCCGACTCGAGCGGAACCACCCTGACGCTGGTTCCCCTGTTGGCATCCGGATAACGGTCGCCGAGACCTCTCGCGACTGCCTGCAGATCATCGTCGGCACGTTCCAGGCTGACGCCCGGCTTCAAACGGCCGACGACGTCCATTCCCATCGACACTTTCCGGTCGCGAAAGCCTGGTGCGTCCCACCAACCGATTGGGACATACACGTCGCCCAAACGAAAGTTTCTGGCGTAGTACTGAAACGCCGCTGGAATCACGCCGACGATGACATGAGAAGTCCCGCTCAACCTCAGCGTCTGACCGATCGCGGTTGGCGAAGCACCGAACTTGCGTCGCCAGAAGCCTTCACTGATCAGCACGACCGGCGCTGCGCCCAACCGATCGTCAGCGGCAAGGAAGCTGCGACCAAGAATCGGCTGGACCCCAAGCAATCGGAAGAAACTTTCCGAGACCATCTCGGCGGCAACGCGTTCAGGCTGACCCCGCCCAATCAGGTTGAGATCGTCTGCTCTGAACGCGGCAAGATCCGAAAACGACTGGTTATCGCGCGTCCAATCGAGAAAATTGGGGTAGGAAGAGGAGGCGCTCGGCTCGTCGGGTGTCCGCGAGTAGACGGCGACGAGTCGATCCGGCTCTGGATACGGAAGCGCATTCAGCAAGACGCCGTTCACGATCGAAAAGATCGCTGTGTTGGCGCCAATCCCCAGCGCGAGCGTCAACACGGCTGCGGCCGTGAAGCCGGGAGTTCGGCGCAGCGATCGGAGCGCGTATACGACGTCCTGAGCCACTTGCTCCGACAGGTGAGAGCCCCAATTACTGCGTGCTTTCTCCGTCACGAGACTCACCCAGCTCCCTCCCGATATGCCGGACAATCAGGAAACAAGCGCAGAATTGACTCCATCGGCAGATGTTCACCGGCTCCTGACCGAATCGGTTCGATCGAACCGGGAGAAATGATGCGGCTCTCAGACCCGGGGACTGCCGGACGCGACCGCTGCCGACACGCGCTTCGCGCTGACGGCGGCGCCGATGATGGCCACTTCATCGCTCGTCGTGACAACCTCGAATGCGTTTTCCAGCAAGGGGCTCATCCGCACCATCTCGTGCAGATATCTGTCCAGCAGACCGATGTCGACGAGGCGGGCATTTGGCCCAGAGATGTAGAAGCGACCGGGCCCGTCCACGTGAATGCTGGTCGCCGTGGCGGCCGCAAGCGCGCGGTGCCACATCTGCACGAACGACGCACAACGCGCATCGCCCGCGGCGGCATTCTCGAACACTTCCTCGGGCTCCATGTCGAGAAATCGCAATCGCATGCTCCGGTGGCCGACGATGCCCTCGAGATGACCGGCGCCGCCGCACCCGCAGAGCGTCTCCTTGGAATCGAGCGTCACCACCATGTGCCCACCCTCGCCGATACCGGGCACGAGCGGGTAGCGCCCGTAGCCGACGCCGCTGCCGAGCGTCCAGACGCGAATCAGTGCGTCGAGGTGCCCGCGGGTCGCGGCAATGCCGGCAGCCACGGCATCGGCATCGTTGAGGATCAGGATGCGAACGCCGTTGCCGAGCGCACTGGAGATCGCGCGGGCGAGATCGAATCCTTTCACGTGGCGGAGGTTGGGCGACTCTTCGACGACGCCGTCGCGGATCACGCCGGGGAATCCGACGCCAATCGCCTCCACCGGAACGTCGCCGACCAGCGAGGCGATCTCCGTGCAGATCGCGTCGGCGATCTGCTGCGCGGGGAGCGCCTGCCAGGCGCTCTTCGGACAGAGCCGAATCGATCCTGCCAGGGCATTGTTGGCAACCAGTCCCACGGCGATGTGCTCCATCGCCAGCACGCCGACCGTGTGTACCATGATGACGTTCCGCCCTCTCAAAAACGCGACAGCTTGTTCAGCCCGTTGAACGCCGCCGCCTTGTAGCACTCGGCCATCGTCGGGTAGTTGAACACCGTGTCGATGAAGTACTCGATCGTGCCATTGAGGCTGAGAACTGCCTGGCCGATGTGCACCAGCTCCGCCGCTCCCTCGCCGATGATGTGCACACCGAGCAAGTGCTTGGTGTCCCGGTGAAACACCAGCTTCAGCCGTCCCGTGGTGTCACCGCGGATCTGGCCTCTCGCGATCTCGCGGTAATACGCCAGGCCGACTTCGTACGGAACATCCTCGTCCGTGAGTTGCTCCTCGGTCTTCCCGATGAACGAGATCTCCGGAATCGTGTAGATGCCGTACGGATAACTGGCGGCATTGGAATGCACCTCGACGCCGACGGCGTGTCCGGCGGCAATGCGGCCCTGCTCCATCGACACCGACGCCAGGCTTGGAAAGCCGATCACGTCCCCGACCGCAAAGATGTGCGGCTGCTTGGTCCGATAGTCACTGTCGACGGCGATGCGGCCGCGCGCGTCGGCTTCGAGGCCGGCTGCGGCGAGGTTCAGCTCGTCGACGTTGCCCTGGCGTCCCACGGCGTAGAGGAGCGCATCGCCGGAGATCTTCTTCTTGCTGTGCAGCGTCGCGATCACGGTGCCCTCCGCCTGCTGCTCGACCGTGTCGACCTCTTCGTTCAAGCGCAGCGTCACCCGATGGTCGCGAAGGTGATAACAGAGCGCCTCGACGATCTCCGCGTCGGCGAACTCGAGCAACCGGGGGCGCTTCTCAATCAGCACGACGCGAATTCCGAGCGCGGCAAACATGCACACGTACTCGACGCCGATGACGCCGCCACCCACCACGATCAGCGTCTTCGGCAACTCCGGCATCTGCAGCACCTGATCGCTCAGCACGACGGTGCGCCCGTTGACCGGCACGCTCGGTGATTCGGCGGGTCTCGTCCCGGTTGCGATGATCACGCTCTCGGCCTGATAGGTCGTCTCGCCATTCGATTTGCGGACCCGGATCTGGTGGGGATCGACGAAGCTGGCGGAGCCGGAGAGCAGAGTGATCCCGTTCCGGAACAGCTGGGCCTGAGTCACATCGAGCTCGTTCTTGATCACTTGCTGGACCCGGAACGACAGGTCGGCCATCGTGATCCGGTCCTTGACGCGGTAGCTGATGCCGTAGACCCCCTGATACTGGAAGCCGGAAAGGTGCAGCACGGCTTCGCGCATGGTCTTGCTCGGAATGGTGCCGGTGTTGATGCAGGTGCCGCCCACGACATCCCGGCTTTCGACGAGCGCCACCCGCTTCCCGGTTTTGGCCCCCTGGATCGCGGCCCGCTGGCCGGCAGGACCAGAACCGATGACGATCATGTCGTACGCGTCCATCGGTAACGTTACTGTTGGGCAAGCGCGGTTGCTTGTCAATCGCGACGCAACGGAACAGGCTTACGCTGTTCTTCCAGGTTCTCGCACACCCGGGTCAGGACCCGGCGGGCCACGTCGCGGTCCGCTCGCGACACCTCGCGCAGTGCCCGACGCACTCCCGCTTCGACGGTTCCCTTCTTCAAGGCGTTCACGCGCCTGCCCCGTGCGGTCAGGGTCAGCATCGCACGCCGCCGATCGCGCCGATCGGCGCTGCGAGCGATGAGTCCCTGGTGCTTCAGACGGTTGAACACGCCGGTCAAGGTGCTCGGATGGACGTGCAGGATGGTGGCGATCTCGCCTGCCGACACATCGGGAAACAGCCCGAGGATTCGGATGACGAGGCGCTGCATACCGGTCACACCGAGTCGGCCGGCCATGTGTTTCGATGTCTTCTGCAGCGCATGCTCCAACTGCCACAGCAGCCGCATGAACTGCAGCACGTCGGGCAGGCCGACCGACTCGTCCGTCTTCATGCGAAGGGATGCCATTTCAGGAATGATCCGCCGTCGGGCGATTGACGCCGTCGCGGCTGATGTTTGAAGTCAATTGCCGTTGTAAGCGCCGCCGTGCTGTTTGCGCCGCTGTTACGAACACGCGTCGAGCCACTCGCTGGCGCCGGGCTGGTCGTGGAACACTTCCACCTCGAGGCCGCGGGCTGCGGCTTCCCGCGCGATCATGCGCGCGAGATCGGTGCCAGCCTCCGCGCGCGTGATGAGCGCAAGGCGCCGGCGACCCAGAAAACTGACCAATTCAATGACCAAGTTGCGAACCTCTCCAGGCGCCGGCACGTAGTCGGCATCCCGAACATCGATCAGGACGCCGTCCACCGGGCGGTCGTTCACGAGACTGCGGATTTCGGCAATCCCGCTCAAGGCTTCCTGCGCGTCGGACGAACCGTGAAACCGAGCGAGCACCACACCATTGTCTTCGTCGAGCGCGACAGAAACGGTCATGCGGTGCACCGTTCCTGAGGCTCGGTATCTTCACTCTGGCCCACGGAGGGCGGCTTGATTGTTTCTCCGTCGTTCACCAAACGCGCGGCAAACACCGTCCCGTCGGCCCCGCTTTGGACGACAGACAATGTCCCGCCGTGTGCCTCTGCAATCCAGCGGGCGATTGCCAGTCCCAGACCCGATCCGCCTTCGCCGCGCGCCGGATCCAGGCGAACGAACCGGCCGAAGATACGCTCACGATCCTCGGGTGGGATTCCACGGCCGGTGTCCGACACGCGCAACTCGGCCACGCCGTCGCGCAAGTCGAGCGACACGCTCACCCGGCCTCCGACCGGCGTGTAGACGATGGCATTGTGCAGCAGGTTCAGCAACATGCGGCGCAGCAGCATTTGATCGCCGCGAACGAATGTGCCGCGGGCGACTCCGCACGCCAATGCGATCTGCCGGGGATCGGCAAGGACGGCAAGATCGTGCACGCACTCGGCGGCGAGATCGCCGAGGTCGACATCCGCGAACACCAGCCGGTAGCCACCGGCGTCGGCCCGTGCGAGCACCAGCATGTCGTCGACGAGCCGCGCCAGGCGAGCGCTCTGCTGCGCAACGACCTCGAGCGCCTCACGGTACTCCACGGGATCGCGGGTCGGTCGACTCAACGTCACATCCGCCGCGGTGCGGATGGTCGACACCGGTGTCCGCAGCTCGTGCGAGGCGTCCGCCATGAAGCGGCGCTGATCGGCGAGCGCATTGCCCAGCCGTTCGAGTACGCGGTTGAACGACACGCTCACGTCCGCCAGCTCGTCGGCGGTGGCTGGCACCGACAGGCGGCTGTCGGCCGTCTCCGGCGTGATGTCGCGGGCTTCGACGGCCATCACCCGCAGCGGCCGGAGACCATGACCACCAAGCCACCATCCACCAGCCCACGCGAGCAGCAGAACGAAAAGCAGTCCGATCGACGCGGCGCGCAGAAGCGCGTTCCACTGGTCGACGGCTCCCTCGAGAGATGCGGCTACGGCCACGACATACGTGTCTCGTCCCGCCTGGGCAGGATGAACGGCGATTCGCCAGCGTGCGCCGCTGACTGCCCGGACGGTATGAACACCCTCTTTCACGAGCAGCACTCCGTCAGGTCCGGTGACGATTGATTCAGGCGCAGCGTTCAGCGGACGGCCGTTGCGATCGAAGATCATGACGAGATGCCCCGGCGCCCTTACGACCTGCTGGACGACGGCCGCCGCCGGGGCAAGATCGTCCTGTTCCCCCAGTTCCTCCGCGATCGCGTTGGTCGTCGTCACGGTGAGTGCCGCGAGCCCCTCGTCGGTCTGGTGCAGCAGTACGCGCCATTCGGCCCAGAGTACGAGCGCCGTGAACAGGACCAGCGCCAGGCAGAGAAGCGCCGAGTACCAGATCGTCAAACGGGCGCGAAGCGACAGGCTCACCGGAAATTCCTAAACCAGCTGGTAGCCGAGACCACGGCGCGTGCGGATCAGCGATTCAGCCCGCGGATCGTCGAGCTTGCGGCGCAGCCGCTGCACGTAAACGTCGACCACGTTCGAAAAGGCGTCGTAATGCTCGTCCCAGACGTGCTCGGCGATCTCGGCACGACCCGCGACTGCTCCGCCGCGACGAACCAGGTACTCGAGCAGCGCGAACTCGCGCGACGTCAGCATCACCTCGAGATCGTTTCTCCATACCCTTCGCGCGCTCAGATCGATTGTCACGTGGCGGACGGTGAGCCGCTCGACGGCGACCGGCCGCCGCTCGCGCCGGGTCAGCGCACGGACTCGGGCCAGCAGCTCGCGGAAGTCGAAGGGCTTCGTGAGATAGTCGTCGGCCCCGGCATCGAGTCCCTCGACGCGGGCATCCACGGCATCACGCGCCGTCAACATCAGGACCGGAAGGTCGGACCGTGCCGTGCGCAATTCACGGCAAAAGGTCATGCCGTCCTTGCGCGGCAGCATGATGTCGAGCACGATCGCGTCGTAATCGTTCACCGCGCAGTACTCCGCCGCGACTTCGCCGTCACCGGCGATGTCGACCGCGTACGAGGCCTCACGGAGGCCCTTGGCGATGAAACGAGCCGCGCTCGGCTCGTCCTCGACCAGGAGTATGCGCATGCAGATCTCGTCTCTATAAACGGGTACTCGGGTCTCGGGTTCTCGGGTTCTCGGGTTCTCGGGTTCTCGGGTTCTCAGGTTCTGGGGTTCTCAGGTTCTCGAGTTGCTCGGACCTCGGACTCTTAGGACTCGGACCTCGGGACTCGGACCTCGTGGGGTTCTCGCGCGTCCGACACAGCCGTAAGGAAGATTCGGACTCACCCGGATCGCGCAGATGGTGGCGAATCGCTCATGAACGTTCGATGACAAAGGTACCGATCCTCAAGCAGTTCGTCAGGAAATGCAATTGCGGGGTGGTTGGCCTGCGCGGCAGGCAAACGCGGGTGGTCGACTTCAGAGCGACGCACGGTGCCGAGCATCCACCGTCCGTCCCAGTCGCGCCACGATCTCCGGCACCGCCTCGACGTCCGCTCGAGCGGTGTGGAAGTTCACGATGCAGGCGCGCAGCACGTAGCGGCCGCCGATGACGGCGTTGGAGACGAACGCCTCGCCGCCGCGCTGCAGCCGATCGAGCAGCTCGCGGTTGAGCGCATCGAGATGTCGCTCGACCGCTTCGTCGCCCGACGTTCGCTCGAAGATCGGCGCGGCACGTAGCGGAACGTCGTGATGCTCAGATCCTGCGTGACGAGCTGCAGCTCGCGGATGCCGGTCGACCGCCGTCGGCCATCGCCCGCGACAGGCGGATGTCGTCCGCGATCATCCGCGCGGTAGCCGGCCGCTCCCACCTGCCTCAGCGCGAGCCACACCTTGAGCGCGCGGAAGCCGCGCGAGTTCTGCGGGCCGTAGTCGACGTAGTTGGTGGCGCGCTCCTCGAAGTGATAGTAGGGCGGATGGTACGCGAACGCCGCGCGCAGCGCCTCCGGATCGCGCACCAGCGCGCATCCGGCCTCGAGCGGCGCATAGAGCCACTTGTGCGGATCGACCGCGACCGAATCGGCGTCGGCGCAGGCCGCGCAAATCGTCGGGCGCCTCGGGCACCGCCGCCGCGAAGCCGCCGTAGGCGCCGTCGACGTGAAACCACACGCCGTGCTCTCTGCAGAGCGCGCCGATGTCCGGCAGCGGATCGACGGCGCCGGTGCTGACCGACCCGGCGGTGCCGACGACGATGCACGGCACATCGCCGGCGGCGATGTCCGCTTCGATCTGCCGCCGCAGCGCGGCGACGTCCATGCGCAGCGTGGCGTCGGTCGGGATCCAGCGGATCGACGCCGTGCCGAGGCCGCTCAAGGTCGGCCGCCTTCTGAATCCAGGTGTGCGTTTCGGCCGAGCCGTACACGCGAAGCCTGCGCCGCGAATCTCCAGCGACGCCCTGCTCGCGCACGTCCCAGCCGGCCTTCGCGGCGCGCGCGGCGAGGAAGCAGACGAAGTTCGCCATGTTGCCGCCGCTGACGAGCAGCCCGCCGCAGTCGCCCGGGTAGCCGATGAGCTCGGCGATCCAGCGGACGGTCTGCGATTCGATCTCGGTCGCCGCCGGCGACAGCATCCAGGCGCCGACGTTCGGGTTGACCGCCGCGGCGAGAAAGTCGCCGAGGATGCCGATCGGCGCCGGCGGCGCCGTGATGTAGCCGAAGAAGCGCGGGTGCGCGTTGAACAGCGAGTGATCGAACAGCAGCTGGGCCGTCTGCTCCAGCAGCGGCCCCGGATCCGTGCCCGATTCCGGAAGCGGCCCGTGAGGTCGAGCGCCTCGCGCACCGCCGACGGCGATTCGTCGCTGGGTCACCGGACCGCGCGGCAGCGATTCGAGAAACTCCGCGATCTGATCGACGAGCCGATGTCCGAGCGCGCGGAACGTCGCGGCGTCCATCGCCAGCGGCGACTGTCGAGTGGCGTCGACCTCGATGCCCCGCTTTCCCGTGCCCTGAGTCACCGGCGAATCCCTTCGAAGAGATCGGTCTCGCGTGCGCGGCCGCCGTTCACGGTGCTGAAGGCGCGGTAGAACGACTGCGAGCCCCACAGCGCCTCGATGGTGCTCCGGCGACAGATCTTTCAGCCGCTCGTAGGCGGCGACCTGCGACTCGTGGCAGGAGATCGCGCGCCACACCGTCGACCAGAAGTTCCGGGTGTCGATCACCGTCGTGATCGCCCAGTCGGGCCACGGCGGTCGCCTGCCGTTCGACGCCGTCGACCGTCGAGACGCAGTTCTTTGAAGGCGGCCTGATAGGCCGCCCACGTCGATGCGCGGCCACGCGAGGTAGTAGAGCTTCGACACCGAGTGCGGCGGTCGCTCCGGCTGGGCGCTGCCGCACGTCGAACGCGCGATCCGCGGCGGCGACGATCGCCGCGGTGGTGAATTGCGAGATCGCGATGTGATCGGGATGCCCGTAGCGCCGTCGGGGCCGAACGTCACGACGACATCAGGACGAATCCGCCGCAGATGCCCGACGATCTCTGCGATCGCTTCGCGCTGGGTCCGCTCGGTCGAGGTGCTGGTCGTGGTAGTCGAGCAGTGACACTTCGCGAACACCCAGCACCGAGGCCGCGGCGCGCAACTCCGCCTCGCGGATACTTGCCAGCGCCACCGGCCCCGGATGCTCGATGATCGATCCTGACGATGGCCGCGGTAGCGGCCGCCGTCGCCACGCGTCGCGGTCAGCAGAAACACGTCGACGCCTTCCGCCGCGTACTTCGCCAGCGTGCCTCCCACGCCCAGCGATTCGTCATCGGGGTGCGCGAGCACGGCCATCAATGTCGGAGTCTGCATAAAGCGCCGACCGTTCGTCGGCAAAGTAACCAACCAATTCCTCGGTGACGCCTCACCTATCTCGTGATCACTGTCTCCAGGTACTCGGCGGGCACCACGAGCCCCCGGGCACCTCCACGATCGGCCGCACGAAGCACCGAAAGCAGGTCCGCTTCGAACCCCGCTTGCCGTTCGGCGTCGATGGCGGCAAACGCCTTGTGGACCGGCCCATAGTACGTCCGGAAGACCTCAACCCAGTGTTCCGCGCTGAGATACCTGAAAGAAAAGTGGCGGACCGTATGATCTATCGCCGCCGCGCCAGTGAAGAGCGTTCGGAGGTGGGCATCGGTTCCCCACAACAGCGGAGAACGGACTCCGGCTGGCGGCGGCACGTACTTGCCGACGGTCCGAAAGATGTCCCCCAGGAAACCCTCAGGCGTCCAGCTGGCAAGACCGATCCGGCCTCCAGGCCTGCACACGCGCATAAGTTCGTGTGCTGCCTGTTCCTGGTCTGGCGTGAACATGACGCCAAAGGTCGAAAGGACCACGTCGAAACTGGCGTCTGGATAGGGCAATTTCTCCGCATCCGCGACCTCGAACGTGACGTCGCCTCCCTCCGCTTCGGCGCGCAGTCGTCCGCGTTCGAGCAGCGCCGGCACGTAGTCGGTCGAGGTGACGCTGGCAAAGCGGCGTGCGGCCGCGAGCGTGGCGTTTCCATTCCCGGCAGCCACGTCCAGCACCCGCTCCCCCGCACGAAGGTCGACCGCTTCGCACAAGAGTTCCCCCACGATCTGGAGGGTTGTCCCGATCACCGCAAAGTCGCCCGACGCCCAGGTCGCCTGCTGGCGCGTCTTGACCGCCGTCAGATGGTCTCGATCGGCCGCAGACTTATTCGATACAACGCTGGTCATACATTCTCCTGTCGCTGCTCAACGCTCGGGGCTAGCGTCACGCCTTCAACGCCGCTCGGATGCGGGCCAGGTGATGATAACTATGGCGAACCGCATGATCCTCGAGCACGAACTGACACGTGAGCGGAGCATCGGCGTTGAGTGACACCGTAACCGCCCGATTCAGCTCCTCGTCGCTCAACGCGCCAATGGCCCGGGCTGCCGCCGTGCTGTTGCGCTCGAGCAGCTCCAATGCCGCTTCCTTCGTGACCGCATCGTTGGCCTGGGCGTGCTCGGCGTTGATCTTGGCGACCGCCGCCCATGTGACATCGACAACCGGCTCTCCTCTTGCCACCATTTGCGCCAACTGAATCTCCAGCGGGTACATGTTCGCCACGTGATGCACGACGACCCCAATCTTGCGCCCGTCGTGAGGAAGACGCGTTTGCCACTCGGCCTCCGTCAGCGCGCCGGCAAAGGCGGCTAGCGCGCGCGCGCCCTGTTCGAGACGCTCGGCCAGGGCATTGGCCCGTGAGTGCGTCGCGCCTGGCCCGGTTCCTGACTGCTCTGAAACAACTGTGGTCATAGACTTATCCTTTTGACGTTCGCCGGTCGGCCGATGGCCGCCGGGTCCTACAATCAACCTACGGTGGGATTCGGTCGCCGAATCTGCGCATGCGTCTGATTTACTTTGCCGCGCGTCCGCAAGTGCGACCGACCCGACCGCTCATCCGAACGACATGACCGCGGGTCCGTCCCTGAGGGGTTCACGTGAAGACTGACGTTCTCTCGGACGTGCTCCGTGCCGTCCATCTGATTGGGGACATGCGATCGGACAGGAACCAATCCGGCTGAGCGAGGGGGATCTTATCGTGTTTCCGCAGGGCGACCCGCCTGTCCTGTCGAGCGCACGCTGGCGGGCGCTGCATGGTCAGCCGAGTGAGCCGTGGACGGTCGAGCGGCTGGCGCGACTCGTGGGCCTCTCGCGTTCGGTCCTCGCTGAGCGATTCACGGACATCGTCGGCCAGCCTCCAATGCAGTTCCTCGCGATGTGGCGCATGCAGCTCGCGTCCCGGCTTCTTGCCGACGGCGGTCACGTCGCGGCGGTCGCTGGCTCTTTCGGCTACGAGTCGGAGGCCGCATTCAGTCGAGCGTTCAAGAAGCTGGTGGGCCAGGCTCCAGCGCCCTGGCGAAGAAGCACGGTCGTCGATGGCGAGACGGTTTGACGCGTTCGCGATGTTCCCCGCGCTGACAATCTGTCAGCGGTGAACAAGCGATCGCCTGAATCCGATCTCACGCTCGATCGATTCAGGCAATCGCACGGCTTCCAGGTATCGGGGCTAGCGGGTCCCCTTTTGTGCCGCCGGAGCGGCCGGAGCCTTGTCGGGCATCCGATCCAATCCCACCAGTTTCCAGCTCCCGCCGTCCTGGCGGAAGTACGCGCGGACCGGCTGCTTCCAGGTGGGATACGCATCGCTGTCGGCGGCGATGTCGACGGCAACAAATCCAGTCGACGGAAGCCCGCTCGGCGCCGCAATCGTCGTCGTCGTGCTCTTCGTTTCAGAGATTGGCGTCGTGTTTCCGGTGGCGTTGTCGAACCCCATCCATGACGCACGGTAGCCCACGGAGCCCTCTGCGACGCCGCCGGCAACGGCGGCGTTCTCGAAAGTCAGTCCGTTCGAGTCGAGGCGCGGGTTGACGATGGGATTCACGGCGGTCAGGTAGGTGCTCTTGATTTTTTCACGACGTTGAATCAGCACATCGGCGAGATACTTCTCGGCCTCCGGATTGCTGAACTGCCCGGTGTGGACAGCCGCCCTAATCAGTTCGTCGGTGAACGCCGCCACCCGTCGTGCCGCCCAGAACGCGTCGTCGTCGCGCATTTCCATGTACGCCACCGTCGGCGTCTGTGGCCGCCATTTCCTTGGATCGAATACCTTGCCTTCGAATTTGCCGACCGACGGGTATTCGACATAGTCGACCGTCTGCCACGGGCTCAGTCCGAAGCCAAGAGTGAAGAAGCGCTTCCATGACGGGCCGCCCTCCAGGAAGTACTCGTAGCTCAGATCCCATTCGTGCAGGTCGTTGCACATGCCGAAGGTAGAGCCGACGTCCTGAAGGTAGTGCTTGACGATGCTCTTCCCGTTCTCCGTGATCAGCGTGTCGAGTGAGTTCGCGGCCTTCAGATCGGTGAGATTCGTCCACGCGCCGTAGACGCGCAGCGCCCGCAGCTCGCGCCGGTGCTCGTGAGGCACGAGATCGTTGGGATCGTCCGGGCGTGTGCCGTTGTACTGATAGCCAAAGAGAATCTTGCCTGGCAACTGCCGGCCGGCTATGACGCGATAGGTGCCGTCCGGGTTACGCGCAACATTTTCCAGGATGGTGTTGATGTCGTCCTGCGTAAATGCTGTTCTCTTGCCGTTCGGCCGTCGGACCGTCGCCTGTGGATCGATGGTCGTATTCTTCGGATCGAGGGTCGTGAGGAACGATTCGACCTGGTTATAACCCAGCGCCCAGAAGATCTTGGTCGCAATCGCGACGGCTCCAGTTGCACCTTCCGCAAAGTACGGCGGATCGAACTCGAGAAACCACGTCTCGCCCTTGGCGTCCCTGGCTGTGAAACCGGGGTGCGAACCGGAGGTCTTTTCCCGGATCAGTACCCACTTCGACGGATCGGGCGGCGCGCCGACATTGGCGCCACGAGTAATTTCGTCAGTCGTGACTGGTTTGGTACCGATGCGGTTGGTGAACCAGCTCGAGTCCGGCACTTCGTCGATCGTGTTGAGATTCTTCGCGCGCAGGCCGCTCGGCTGGTGGCCGGACGTGACGAACAGGTTGTACACCAGCTCGTACATCTGCGACTCCTCGTAAGGCGCGGCCTTCGAGGCGTCCTGCGACTCGGGTTCGCGAGCGATCGGATCGTCGGGATAGAAGCGCGGCCCCTGCGTCGATGCGACGGTCGTGAAGAGCGCGATGGCGCCGACGGAGAGCGACAACAGCGCGACGCGACGTGCACGTGTGGCGAATGTCGAAGTCAACATTGAGAATCCCTAGAAGGAAGCCGACGATGAAAAGATGAAGGAGAGGTTGCTTTCGCGGCTGTGAGCCAGCTCGACACGCAGCGGCGTCGCGAACGGACCGTGGAAACGGAGACCGAAGCCATAGTCGTCCTTCAGGCCGTCGAAATCGAGATCCGACGTGCGCGCGACGACCTTGCCAGCATCGTAGAAGAACGCCATATCCAGGTAGCGGTTCACCATGATCCGCCATTCCCCCTGCAACAACAGGCTGTTGCGATCGCGGAAGCGCCAGCTGGAATAGCCGCGCAGCGAGGAGCCTCCGCCCAATGCCGGCAGCATGAAGAAGGGAATCTGCTGGTCGTCCTTCTCGAACGCGGTCTGAACGCGGCCGTGGAAGGAGAGCACCCAGGCCTCGCGCAAGATCGGGAGGTGCGCAATGCCTTCGTATTCGGCTACCTGAAAGCCGAAATTGCCGTCCCGATCGTCGTAGTTGTCCAGTGAAGCGGCGACATAGGCGCCACGACGCGAGTATCCAGGAGACGTGCGCCAGTCGAGACCCACCGCTCCCTGCGTGCGTAGGTAGGTGACTTCTGCGCCCAGTCCGGGCAGGGTCGCCGGCGCGTACCTCGTTTCGACGGACGGAAACGACCCTTCACCCGGTTTCTGCGACCAGCGCGAGAGTTCGACACCGCCCCGCAACATCAGCGTCCTGCGCGTCGGAAATAGCGTGAGCAGCGCCGACCCATACGGTTGCTGAAAGAGATAGTTCGTGCGGTCGGCCTTCGGTGTATCGGGACCGATTCCATAGAAGCCAACCTGCGTCGCTTCGCGCCAGCCGCCCAGCACCGACAAATGCCCGCGGCGGTTGAACAGTCGCGGTGCCACGAACTCGGCCTCGGCGCGCTTGTAGTTCGTAATCGTGTAGCTGCCACGAATGTCGATGTAGTTGTAGGCGCTGAGATAGTTAGTGTGTCCAACGCCAAGCGTGAAACCACCACCGGAATACGCGCTCTCGAAGAACGGATGCCACCGCAGCACGCCGCCCTGCAAGATGGTGTCAACGTGAGTGAAAATCCGCTCGCCCTTATTGGGGACGTAGGGGTGCAGCGTTGACGATTTGGCCGCCTGCTCCTGCTCGATCGCCGCCTCCCGGGACGAGGGTGGAGTGGTCTGTGGCGGGGTTGCCTTATCCGACGAAGACTGCGGCGATTCGGCACTGTCGGGCTGGGTCGCGTCCGCGGTAGCAACGTCGCCGGGCTCGCGAACGGCGGCCTGATTGGAGGCTACGGTCGCTGTCTCCGGTGGGCCGGACGGCGGTCCTTGTGCCGCCAGCGACGCGGTCGATGCAACCGACAACGCGATTATCGAAAACAGTCTCAACACTCCAGCAGTACGCACGGGTAACCAACCTTCCGAACCTACGTTCCCTACCCAACGGGGAAGGAACGGAGAGTCGACGCAATGTTTGGGACGAGAAATTGCCGCGCCCTAACGGCGGTGCGGGATTTTATCAACGTTCTGCCTCTGAGTCAGCGAGTCTCGTGGGCCGGCGACAGGCATCCATGCGCAAAAGAACGGCGCCGGAGCGAGCTCATCAGGTCGGCCATCTCATCGAGTCACGAAATATCATGGGGACTCGCGTCTGTCCGCTGTCTGCGCTGAGTATCGGACGAATGACGAATGAGGATCCGGACCGCGCCCTTTGCAATTCCCTTACCCGAGATCTCGTGCCAGGTGGCGCATCGCTTCCCGCGGCGCCTCTTCAGACGCGCCTCTGGCGCGGGTCTGACGACTTGACCGCCGCAAACATGGCGGGGCCGCGCCGTTGCCGCCCGACGATCGGCCATAATGACTCGGCGGCGAACGGCAAAACCGGTGGGTCTCATCCTGGTGCGGCCAGGGAGCCATTGCCGAAGCCGCACTTCTAACGTGTCAACCGAGACATCCACGACTTCCGGACTGCGGCGCGTTCTCACGTTCCGCGACCTGTTCCTCTTCTATATCGTCACCGGCTTCAGCCTGCGCTGGATCGCGACGGCTGCTGCGGCCGGACCGAGCGCGCTGGTCATCTGGATCGTCGCGGCGCTCGGGTTCTTCGTGCCGCTCGTCTTCTCGGTGCTCGAGCTGTCGTCGCGATATCCGGACGAAGGCGGCATCTACGTCTGGAGCAAGCGCGCGTTCGGGCCGTTTGCCGCGTTCATCACCGGCTGGACGTACTGGGGATCGAACCTGCCGTATTTTCCGGGGCTGCTCTACTTCGCCGCCGCGAACGCCCTGTTCATCGGCGGACCGGCCTGGCAAAGCCTGTCGACGAACAGCATCTACTTCATCGCGGTGGCGATGTCGGGGCTGACCCTCGCCGTGACGTTGAACGTCGTCGGTCTGAACGTCGGCAAATGGCTGAACAACGTCGGCGCGCTGGCCAGCTGGATTCCGGCGCTCGCCCTGCTGATCGCTCGGCGCCGTCTCCTGGAGCCGCTTCGGATCGGCGACGCCGATGACCGCCGATACGTTCGTGCCGAGCACCGAGCCTGAAGGACGTGATCTTCTGGTCGACGATCGCGTTCGCGTTCGGCGGCGTCGAGAGCGCATCGACGATGGGCGAGGAGATCCAGGATGCGCGGCGGACGATGCCGCGCGCGGTGCTCGCCGCCGGCGCGGTGATGACGCGTGCTCTACATCGCCGGGACGCTGAGCGTCCTGCTGGCGATTCCGAAGGAGCAGGTGTCGCGGCCTGCAGGGGATCATGCAGGCGATTCAGGCGATGACGGCGAAGGTCGGGATCGCGTGGCTGGCGCCGATCGTCGCGGCGCTCGTGACGCTGAACGCGCTTGGCGGCGTCGGCGGCTGGTTCGCGGCGACGGCGCGGCTGCCGTTCGTCGCCGGCATCGACCGTTTTCTGCCGACGGCCTTCGGCCGGCTGCACCCGCGGTGGCGAACGCCGTACGTCGCGCTGCTCGTGCAGGCGGCAATTGCCGCGTTGTTCATCTTTCTCGGCCAGGCGGGGACGTCGGTGCGCGGCGCCTACGACGCGCTCGTCAGCATGGGGATCATCGCCTACTTCATCCCGTTCCTGTTCATGTTCGCCGCGATGATCGTGCTGCAGCGCGAGCCGGCGGGCCCGGAAGTGATGCGCGTGCCCGGCGGAGCCGCCGGTCGCGATGGCGCTCGCGTCGCTGGGCTTCGTCGTCACCGCGGTGTCGATCGTGCTGGCGTGCATCCCGCCGGACGAAGAGCCGAACAAGATGTTCGCGGTGGTCAAGGTGGTCGGCTGCATCCGTCGTCCTCGTCGCGATCGGCGTGGTCGTGTATTTTGTGGGACGGCGGCGGGCGAACGAAGCCTGACCGTCTCGGTGGAACGTGTGGGCCATATGAGACCACTCGCCTTTCTGTTCATCGCCCTGCTATCCTGCGTGCGCGTCCGCCGCGCCGCAGACGATGCGCGTCGACTACTACCACACCGGCAACGCGAAGGAAGAGCGCTTCAGCCTCGATCGCGTCGTCATCGAGCCGCTGCCGTGGCCCGGCAATCCCGCGCAGCCGATCGACGACGACCAACCGCGGCAAGTACTTCTTCGAGGTCGTCGACGCGGCGAGCGGGCGGGTGCTCTACTCGCGCGGCTTCAGCTCGATCTACGGCGAGTGGGAAACGACCGGCGAAGCCAAGAAGATCGACCGCACGTTCTCGGAGTCGCTGCGGTTTCCGGCTCCCGACACGCCGGTGCGGATCGTCGTCAAGAAGCGCGACGCGAGGAACGTGTTCCGCGACGTCTGGACGCGTGACGGTCGATCCGGCCGACAAGTTCGTCGCTGCGCGGCGCCGGCGCCGACTGCCGGGCGCGCTGATCAAGCTGCACGAGAGCGGCGATCCCGGCGACGAAGCTGGATCTGCTGATTCTCGGCGACGGCTACACCGCGGCGCGAGCGCGGCAAGTTCGAGCGCGACGCGCGGCGGCTGGTCGCGACGCTGTTCGCGACGTCGCCGTTCAAGGAGCGGCAGCAGCGACATCAACATCTGGGGACTCTGTGCCGGCGGCGGCGCAGTCCGGCATCTCGCGGCCGTCGCAGCACATCTACCGGCGCTCGCCGGTCGGCGCGACCTACGACGCGTTCGACTCCGAGCGCTACGTGCTGACGTTCGAGAACAAGGCGTTCCGCGACATCGCCGCGAACGCGCCGTACGAGGTCGTCGAGATCCTGTCGAACAGCGCGACCTACGGCGGCGGCGGCATCTACGGCCTGTACAGCACGGTCGCGGCCGACAGCGTCTGGGCGCCGTACATCTTCGTCCACGAGTTCGGGCATCACATCGCCGGCGCTCGCCGACGAGTACTACACCTCGGACGTGGCGTATCTGCCGGCCGCGGATCGCGTCGAGCCGTGGGAGCCGAACGTCGACGGCGCTGCTCGATCCGGCGAACGCTGAAGTGGAAGGATCTCGTCACGCCGGGCACGCCGCTGCCGACGCCGTGGCCGAAGGAGGAGTTCGAGCAGCTACACGAAGGAGCATCCAGCAGCGGCGCCGCGCAGATCCGCGCCGCGAACCGGCCCGAAGCCGAGATGGACGCGCTCTTCCGCGAGGAGCAGACGCACGACACGGCGCTGCTCAACGAAGGCCCGCACGCCGGCACGGGTCGGCGCGTTCGAAGGCGCGAACTACGAGGCGCGCGGCTACTACCGGCCGCAGGCCGACTGCATCATGTTCACGCGCGACAACGTGCCGTTCTGCGCCGTCTGCCGCCGCGCCATCGAAGCGATCCTCGACCTGTATTCGCGGAATTGACCGCCCCCGAGGGGAGGCTCGTGAGCCGCAACTCGCGAGCCACAACCAGGCCCTCAATCGCCGGTGACATAATTGAAGGGCGTTCGAGGGCCGTCTGGGCTTTCAGGGAGTGGCTATGGTCGCGATCGTGTGGCAATTCGGCGTCAAGAAGGGATGCGAGAGCGAATTCGAACAGTTGCTGGGCACCGACGGCGAGTGGAACGTGATGAATCGGCAGACCCGCTCCTTTCTGGGCAGCTCCTTTCTCCACGACCAGAGCAACCCAACCCGATACATCGTCATCGAATATTGGAGCGAGATGATCGTTTACGAGCAGCACCGCGTGTATCGTTCCGACGCCATAGAATCTCTCGAGCGACGGCGCGACCATCTGATCGACTCGGTGGAGCCTCTCGGCGTCTTCTCGGCCCTCAACGTGCCGGATCGGACCGGACCAACCTGGTCGCAGCGCCGATAGGAAGCACTCACTCCGCCGGCAGCGAACCGTCAGGTTGCACCGGGCCGATCGGCGCGCCAAGACCAACTAGTGGTCCGATCGGGAAATCCCTCGTAGCATCGAGGGCGAGGATGCAGCCTCGGCCGAATGCCGAGGGAGTTCCCGATCTGACCACTAGGATGCCGCCGGTTTCTTGAACGCGCTCCAGGAGGCGCTTCGATGCTGAAGCAGTTTCTCGAGAACTGGCCGCTGGCGCAGCAAATCCTGCATGGAAAGGACGGAACCGGCCTGGAAGCCAGAAGCGCAGCGACGCGCGCGCTCAGACCCAGGCATGAAGGAGCCGCGGCGGCCCGTTCGATCTGTCCCTATTGCGGTGTCGGGTGCGGACAGCTCATTTACCACAGGGACGGCAAACTGATCTCAATCGAGGGAGATCCCGAGTCGCCGGTCTCCCGCGGGCGTCTCTGCCCAAAAGGTGCCGCGAGCTTCGAGTTGCTGACCCATCCCGGACGGTTGACCAGGGTCCGTTATCGCCGGCCCGGTTCGACGGAATGGGAAGCCCTCGAACTCGAGACCGCGATGGACATGATCGCCGATCGCGTCTGGGAATCGCGCGAGCGATCGTTTGTCGAGGAGCGCGAAGGCCGGACGTTGATGCAGACGACGGCCATCGCCCATATCGGCGGGGCAACGCTGGACGATGAAGAAAACTATCTGATCAAGAAACTGTTCACTGCTGGGCTGGGGATGGTGTGCCTCAGCAACCAGGCTCGAATATGACATAGCTCCACGGTGCCCGGTCTGGGCACCACGTACGGCCGCGGCGGGGCGACAACGGCGCCAAGCGATCTTCGCAACTCGGACGTGATTCTGATCATGGGATCGAACATGGCCGAGAATCATCCGGTCGCGTTTCAGTGGGTGATTGAGGCGCGGGAGGCCGGGGCTCGCGTCATCCACGTCGACCCGCGTTTCAGCCGCACGTCGGCAATGGCGGATCTCTGGATCCCGCTGCGCGCGGGCTCCGACATCACGCTGCTCGGCGGCCTGGTGCATTACGTCCTCGAACATCAGAAGGAGTTCAGCGAGTACGTCCGGCACTACACGAACGCGTCGGTCATCCTGCGCGAAGACGTTCGCGACACCGAGGACCTCGCGGGGCTCTTTTCAGGATGGGATGCCGAGCAACGGAGGTACCGTCCCGACAGCTGGTCGTACGAACCGGACGACCAGGGACGCGCCGAAAGCTACCGGCAAGACCTCACGCTGCAGCATCCCCGCTGTGTCTACCAGGTGCTCAAGCGCCACTTTTCCCGCTACACACCGGAGATCGTCGAGCGCGTCTGCGGCGTCCCGCAGGACCTGTTCTTCAAACTGGCGGAACTGTTTTGCTCGGCGTCCGGCCCGGAGCGGACGGCTGCCATCTGTTACGCGCTCGGGTGGACCCAACACTCCAAAGGATCGCAATTGATCCGGACCGCGGCGATCCTTCAGCTGCTGCTCGGCAACATCGGCCGCCCCGGTGGCGGCGTGATGGCGCTCAGGGGACACGCGTCAATCCAGGGCTCGACCGACATTCCCACACTGTTCGATTTGCTTCCTGGCTACCTCACGATGCCGGTGTTCCAGGAAGACCCGGACGATCTCGCCGCCTACATCCGCAAACGTTCTACCAAAGGTGGCTTGTGGGCCAATACCGACAAATATCTCGTGAGCCTGCTCAAGGCGTACTACGGGCGAGGCCGCCACCAGCGAGAATGATTTCGGCTTCCAGTGGATACCACGGCTCACCGGCGATCACTCTCACATGGCGTACTGGCTCGACATGGCGGATGGAAAGATCGAAGGTCTCTTCGCGCTGGGAGACAATCCGGCGGTTGCGGGTCCGAACGCGAGCTTCGAACGGCGGGCACTGGCCAGGCTGAAATGGCTGGTCGTGCGTGATCTGGTGGAGACCGAGACCGCATCGTTCTGGTACGACTCTCCCGAGGTGCGGCGAGGCGAGCTTGGAACAAGAGACATAGAGACCGAAGTTTTTCTCCTTCCGGCCGCGGGCCACGCAGAGAAGGCGGGAACCTTCACCAACACCCAACGGCTGCTGCAGTTCCGGGAGAAGGCGGTGGACCCACCGGGTGATTCGCGCAGCGAGCTCTGGTTCATCTATCACCTCTGCCTCCGGCTCAAAAAGAAGGCCAAAGCCGATCCACGCACGCGCAACGCAGGACTGAACGCGCTCGAATTCGCCTACTCGACGAGCGGTTCCACGAACGAGCCCAGCGTTGAAGAAGTCCTTCAGGAGATCAACGGCTACCGGGTGGCGGATCGCACGCTGTTGCCGGGTTTCAGTGCCCTGGAGAGTGACGGTTCGACGGCGTGCGGATGCTGGATCTACTCGGGCGTATTCCCCTCAGCCGGTGACAACCGCGCGAAGAGGCGCCAGCCAGAAGGGCCCTACGGTCACGGCTGGGGCTTCGCCTGGCCCGCGGATCGGCGGATTCTCTACAATCGCGCTTCCGCGCGGCCCGATGGTTCACCGTGGAGCGAGCGCAAAAAGCTCGTGTGGTGGGACAAGAGCAAGAGAGAGTGGACTGGATCGGACGTGCCAGATTTCAACCAGAGCAAACCACCCGACTACTCGCCGCCGTCCGACGCGCGCGGCGATGCCGCTCTCGCAGGCGACCGGCCGTTTCTCATGCATGCCGACGGCTTTGCGTGGATCTGGGTGCCGGTCGGACTGAGTGACGGACCGCTTCCGACACACTACGAACCATGGGAATCGCCGGTGCAGAACCTCCTCTATCCGAATCAGCCGAACAATCCGGCCGCGTTGAAGCGAGAGAGACCGGGCAATGTCTACGCCGCGCCCCAGGATCCTCGGTTTCCCTTCGTGCTCACGACGTATCGGCTGACCGAGCACCACACCAGCGGAGCGATGAGTCGCGTGCTCTCGCATCTTGCCGAACTCCAGCCAGAACCCTTCTGTGAGATCTCGCCCGAGCTCGCCGCCGAGCGAGGGATCGATCACGGGACGTGGGTGACCATCAAGTCGGCTCGCGGTGCCATCCGCGCCCGTGCGCTGGTGACGCGGCGGATGCGGCCGCTTCAGGTCGATGGACGAACGGTTCACCAGGTCGGTCTTCCCTGGCACTGGGGCTATCGCGGTCTGTCGACCGGCGACGTCGTCAACGATTTGGTTGCGATTTCCGAAGATCCGAACTCGCGCATCATGGAGGCCAAGGCCTTGCTTTGCGACATCGAGGCCGGAGCCGCGGCCGATCGAACGCACGGAGCCACTGCGGCCGACGCCAGGATCGGAAATGAAATCAGAGCTCCTCGCAGTGAATCGTAATCAGGCGCGGCACACCTACGTGGCGGACGGGAGACCGGTCGGGTTCTTCACCGATCCGACGGTCTGCATTGGCTGCAAAGCCTGCGAGGTCGCCTGCAAGGAATGGAACGACGTTCCGGAGGATGGCCTCGTCTGGACCGGCAACTCGTACGACAACTCTCTCGCCCTCGGCGCCTCGACCTGGAGACACGTGAAGTTTCTCGAGTTGAACCGAACGCTCGGTTCTCAGATCGCGGGACCGATGTCGCGCGAATCGAATGGCCAGGAGGCTCCCTTCGGCTGGCTGTTCCTGTCCGACGTGTGCAAGCACTGCGAACATGCCGGATGCCTCGAGGCCTGCCCGACCGGCGCGATCTTCCGCACCGAGGTCAGCACGGTCTACGTGCAGGACGATATCTGCAATGGCTGCGGCTACTGCATCGTTGGATGTCCATTTGGTGTGATCGACCGGCGCCCTTCGGCCCTCACGGGCGGCGGCGGCGCCTTCAAATGCACGTTCTGCTACGACCGCCAGATTGAGGGACTGACGCCCGCATGCGCGAAGGCCTGTCCCACCGAATCGATCCAGTTCGGCCCGTTGGACGAACTCCAGACGCGCGCGGAACAGCGGGTTGCCGATCTTCAAGCGCGAGGCTTCGCGGACGTCCGGATTTACAACCCGGTTGACACGTCGGTCGGCGGAATTCACGCCTTCTTCCTGCTGCTCGGTCCCCCCGAGGAATTTGGTCTGCCCTCGCGTCCCGAGGTCCCCACGATTCACCTGCGCGGCGCATGGACGTCGGCAGTGGCCACGTCCCTGCTGGCACTGGCCGGCGCGTGCCTGGCGTTTGTCATGATGTGAACGCCAATGAACAGCGACCGAACCACTTCGCCGCGAGCCTCGGAACTTCGGCTCGACTCCCTGCGAGAAGAGGCACGCCGAACCGGGCATGTCGGCGGGCGCGGTATTGCGGTCGCGGGCGGACCTGTTCCTCGGGACAGTGCGGCGGGGCGGGGATACTACGGACAACCGATTATCAAGCCACCCGTGTGGACGTGGGAGGTCGGTCTGTACTTGTTCGCCGGCGGCACAGCGGGAATGAGCGGCGTCCTCGCACTTGCGGCGCTCCTCGCTGGACAGCCGCTTCCATTCGTCAAGACCGCACTGGCCATGGCCCTCGCCGGCGCCATCGTCTCACCGTCTCTTCTCATCTGGGATCTCGGCCGGCCGAAGCGGTTCCTTTACATGATGCGCGTCTTCAAGTGGCGCTCGGCGATGTCGATGGGTGTCTGGACGCTCGTGAGCTTCGGCACGCTGACGGGATTGGCGTTTCTCGTCGTCGAGGGGTCTGGCGTGCTGGCACGCGCGGGGGTTCCAGTCGTCTTGTGGCAAGCCGCAACGTACGTTCTCGTCGCCGGCACGGCCCTCTCGGGCGCGGTGCTCGCAACCTACACGGGAGTTCTGCTGGGAGCGACCGTGGTCCCGGCGTGGTCCGACCATCACCTTCTGCTTCCGTTTCATTTCGGTGTCGTCGCGCTGGGCTCGGCCGCGGCTCTGATGGAGCTTCTGGGTACAGACTCGCACCGTTACATGCAATCGGGCTTGCGGCGGCCGGCATGGTGACCGGCATCGGGGCGTGGATCGAGGTGACCCGCAGCGGGCCGACAGCGCGCGCACTCCATGAAGGGACTGCCGGACTGCTCTTGCGGACAGCGGGAATGCTGACTGGTCCGGTGTCGCTCGTCCTCCGCGTCGCCGGCCTGGTCGCGCCTGCTGCAGTGTGCTTCGTGATCGGGGCCGTCATCAGCCGCTACGGCTGGCTCTCCGCAGGACGCTTCTCCGCTCGCGATCCGGATCAGATCGGATCATCCATGTCGTAGCGCCGTCAGAGGATCGTGAGGCTTACTGCGGCGCCGGCGGGAGCATTGCCTCGAACGCCTTTCCCACCGCCTTGTCGGTGACGAGAAATCGCGGCAGCGTCATCAGGTTCGCGCCGGCCGTCACCCCGCGTGCGCCGAGCGTGAAGGCGGCGGTATAGCCGCAC
Organism: uncultured Acidobacteriota bacterium; assembly: GCA_963755695.1. GTDB lineage: Bacteria > Acidobacteriota > Vicinamibacteria > Vicinamibacterales > 2-12-FULL-66-21 > QHWT01. The sequence continues at coordinate 26,656 of CAVWLB010000003.1, forward strand.
GTGCGGGCAATCTCGATCGCTTCGTCCTCGTAGACGCCGAACGGCCACGCAAGGAGCGATGGCGCCGTGCCGGCGTGCTGCTCCAGCACCGACCGCGAACGGCACATCTGCCTGGTCACGAACTCGCGGTAGGCATCGGGAGCGAGGCGGCGACGTTCAACCTTGAAGTTGGGATGCCAATATGTGTGGGACTCGATCGTGAAGAGTCCCGTGCGCTGAAGCTCGGCGAGTTGCGCCCAGGTCAGCGCGTACGATGCGTTCGAGATCGCGGACGGATAAATGAACAGCGTCACTGGCGCGTTCAGTCGACGAATGACCGGCAAGACGTCGGTGTAGACCGATCGATGGCCGTCGTCGACGGTAATGACGACGGCCGACGCCGGAGGCGCTGGTCCCTTTCCCACCAGATACGCGACCACGCTGCGGAGCGGGACGATCGGATAACGGTGCGACTTCAGGTATTCCATCTGCCACTGGAACGTGGACGGCCGCAGTGTCATTTCGTTGGTAACCGCCGGCAGGACGCGATGGTAGACGAGGATCGACGCGCCGGTCACGTGTGACTGCGCACTCGTGGCAACGTGCGATGCGTCCATTCCGAGAATCGTGAGTGCACTGGCCACCACCGCCGCGCCCAGACGCGGCGCTACCAATCCCGACATCCGCATGTGCTCCATTCTCGAGGGTGTAAGGTGCGTGACCCGAATGCGCGTCGCCGCCACACACGATACCGCAAGGCGGTCCGGCAGTATTCTGAATCGGATGGAAGGGGTGAACCTCTGAGGAGGTCAGCGATGCGAGTAGCCGCCCTCTACGACATCCATGGGAACCTCCCCGCTCTCGAAGCGGTGCTGGCAGAGGTCCGTCGGGCCGGGATCGACCAGATTGTCGTCGGCGGCGACGTCGTCCCCGGCCCCATGCCGCGGGAAACGATCGCGCGTTTGCTGGACCTCAATCTGCCGACGAGTTTTATCAAGGGTAACGGCGATCGCGAGATCGTTGCACGAATGAGAGGCATCGAGACGGGAACGGTCCCGGCCAAGTTTCGGGAAGTGATGTCGTGGGTCGCCGAACAGCTCGGACCTGACGAAGAAGCGCTGCTGGACAGCTGGGCCAGGACCGTTCAGTTCACGATTCCGGGTCTTGGCGAGGTGCTCTTCTGTCACGCCACGCCCCGCAACGACACTGACGTGTTCACCCGGCTGACGCCCACGGAACGACTGGTGCCTGTCTTCGAGGCGGTTCAGGTGCCGCTCGTCGTCTGCGGTCATACACACATGCAATTCGATCGCACGTTCGGAGGGAAACGTATTATCAACGCGGGCAGCGTAGGCATGCCATTTGGCGAACCCGGGGCCTATTGGCTGGTGTTGGGTCCAGACGTCGAGTTGCGGCGGACGTCTTACGACCTGGCGATCGCGGCCGACCGGGTTCGGGCGTCGAAGTATCCGGAGGCCCTGGATTTCGCGGCGCACAACATCCTCGCGCCGCCTACAGAATTACAGATGCTCGAGATTCTGGGCGGTGCGGAACTGGCGCCGACGCCGTGAGCTCAGGGCTCGGAAAGGAGCAGACGGTTCTTGCGTTCGGCGCGGTTGTAGGCGGTGTAGGCGGCGATGACGTGGCAAATCCAGCCGAAGAGCCCGCCGGTGCCAATCCACATTCCCGGCGTCACGATCAACCAGAAGATCCCGCGCAGGAAATCGCCGTTGTAGAACTGACCGATGCCGGGGATCACCGCGCTGAGCACGGCGGCCGTCCCTGGGTTCCTCACTGACATGCTCCTATACGACGCCGAGCGCCCCCGCCGCGTTCCATTACGACGAGGCCGGCCGGCGTGCGACGACGATGAAGGCGTGCCGGGCGATTACTTCAGAGGTCGCTTCATCGAAACCGGCGCTCTTCAGTTCCCTCATGACGCTTTCGGCAGAGACGCCGTGAAACTTGTCGGTAGCGCGGCCGGCGGGGTCGGCGCTTTCCTTGCCCGGCGGCGTAAAATCGATGACCGCAATGTAGCCGCCCGGCTTCGCCGCGCGAAAGAGACTGGCGTCCATCGACGGCGGATCTGCGAAGTGATGATAGACGTTCCGCATGAAGATCGCGTCGCAGCAGCCATCTGGCAGGTTGCCGCTGGCGGGAGCGCCCTCCACGACGGTCACGTTGGTGAGGCGCGCGGATTCTACCGCGCGGGAAATCTCGGTACGGCGACTGGCATTCAGCTCGTTGCTGTAGACGTGGCCGTCGGGACCGACCTCGCGCGCGAGCGCAATCGTGAGGTCCCCGCTCCCAGCCCCGATTTCTCCAACTACTGAACCCTGATGAACATGAAGAGCTGCGACCAGGCGTTTCGCATCGGCTGCGTTGTCCGCAGCGCTCTGGGCGAACCCGAGTTGCGTGACGAGCAGAGTGACGACGAGCACGCAGCGTGGGATCCGCATGGCGCTTTTGACGATGACCGCGCGCTCGCGGTCGGACTCATGTCCCGGCGCGGGCGAGATCGATTCCCAGATACGGCGCGATCTCGCGCAGCTTCTGCTGGATCAGCCTGACGTTGCGCGGCCCCATCCGCAGGAACTGGCGCTGCGCTCCAGACAGCGATTCGAGCGCCGGATCGTCGAAGGTGTAGTTGACCGACGTGTGACTGAGCACGACCCGGCCGTCGATGACCGGCGTTCGCAGGAGCTCGACGATCGCCCGGGTCAGAATTGGATCGAATTCGCCGTCGGGATCGCCGAGCTGCCGGTAGGCCTCGGTAATCCGCGGCTTGAGCGTCGCATAGAGCCGCGCCGCCTCACGCGCGTCGATCGCCGCGACCGCATCCGCGTAGCGGTCGTAACGCTGATAGCTGGCCGGATCGATGTACTCGCTCGTCCCGTCGGTCGCGGCTCGAAACTCGCCGGTCGGTTTGATCACTCTCAGTTGCTTCGACGGCGACCGTCTTTCAGCGATGGTCTGTGTGACGAGCGCGAAATTCTGGATCAGGTGATTGGTCGTCAGCCATGCCGTGACCGTCGGATGGGATGTAAGCGCCGACAGAAGCTGGCGCACCAGCGGATCGGTCTGGTCGAGCGGAGGCACCTCGATATTCGCCCCGGGCTCGGCGGTGGGTGCGGCATGCGGCTGAGGAGTCACCTGCTGCGTCTGCACGTGTACCGACGCAGGGGTCGACTGGTGCGGCCACAGCAGATACGCCGCCGGCACGGCGAGAACGATCGCGATGATCGCCAGCGCAACGAACCTGCCCGGCCGTCGCGTGCGCGGCACCGGCGAGGGCGACTCCGGTCTGTCGAGCCTGAGGTCCGCGATGTTTTCCATTTGGCCAGTCTACACCCCGCCCGACCGGTGTTGTCGCGATCGCCTGCTGCCTGATTTCCGAGCACAGCACTGGACGCCGGGTGTAACCTCTGGATTATGGGTCGCGCGGCTCTCTCTCGACGCCGCTTCCTTACCCAGTGCCTGGCCGCGATTCCGACGGCTCGTGCGAGCTTCGCCGCGGCACAGGTCAACCGCGAGCGTCCCCCTCGTGAGAGCGACGAGTTCAGGCGGCGCGACGAGCGCCTCACGCTTTCACAGATCGGCGAGACGCTCCGTAATCGATATCCCGATCTGCCCAGCCACTTCATCTTTGAGTACTACCCCTGGTATGGCGTCAATCCGTGGCGGCATTGGGACGCGGATGGCCGCAAGCCGCCGGCAGAAATTGCGTCGAGCTACATGCCTGCGCTCGGACCTTACGACTCGCGCGACACACGCGTGCTCGAGCAGCATGCGAAGTGGATCACCGCTGCAGGCGTCGGCGCGATCAATCTGAGCTGGTGGGGCCAGGACACCTACGAAGACCGGGCCGCCCCGGTCGTGATGGACGTGATGCGCGCGTTCGGCATCAAGGTCACGTTCCATATCGAGCCATACCCCTCACGCGCGCAGACCATCGTCGAGGACATCAAATATCTGCTGCGTCAGTACGGCGAGCGCCGGCGGTGGGACAACTTCCTGCTGGTTCGGCATGCCGATGGCTCGGCGGCGCCGGTGATGAAGCTGTTCGCGAGCATCCTGCCGGAAACGTCGACCGATTGTCTGGGCGTGACCAGGCCGGTAGCCGGATATGTTCCGGATGATGTGTGGCGTGATCGAACCCGCACGCTGAAGCAGGAGCTCGGCAGCGAGTTCCCCAAATTCATGCTGCTCGCCGACACTCTGAACATCGTCCGGGCGGGGGTCAGCGGATTTGACGGCGGCGTATCGGCGGATCCGTACTTTAAACTGGATCGCTGGGACGAGGTGGTGCGGAACTTCAACGCGCACGACCTGCCGTTCGTCTTTGCCGCGAACGCCGGGTTCGACGGCGTGCCACCGCCGGTGATTCCAGTCAACGACCCGTGTTATCGCCCCGCTCGCCCCGAACCCGCTCCCGACGTCGACTGGAACTCGGAAACGTCGCGGCAGCGGGAGCACGACGCCAGCGCACAGCGGATTCGCGAGTCATTCGAAAAGGCCATCCGCCTGCAGGTCGCTACGGACTCAGCCAACCTGCGGCGCGGCTTCTTCCTGGTTTATGTGAACTCCTTCAACGAGTGGCACGAAGGCACCCAGTTCGAGCCGACCGTTTCGTACGCTTCCCTCTCCGCGGCTGCGCGCGCCAGATATCACGACGCAGCCGCCGGCGCTTACCGCCTCGAAACGCTCCAGTCGATGATGGCGCAGATCATCTGACTGCCCACCCGGTCGTCAACGGACATCAACGGCACCCGCATCGAGACCAGCAAACCCGGGTGCGCATTGATAGCGCGCATCGCACTTCCGGGGCGGGCGACGATCTCCGCCGCAGTGCTGAGTCCCAACCCGACTCCAGGCGCGGTCCTCTCGCCTCCGGCGCCCGAAACCGCGATTGAAAAATCTGCGGCAAGGCGTGCAGAGGTGTCAGGACCTCCTGTGTATTGCAAATCCTGTGAACAGGCTCAGCGGTTGGCCGTGGTTATTCGGAAAGAGTGTCGCGTTTTCTGGAAAACGGGGGAGGCCTTTGGAGAATGCGGCACGCCAGCGGAGTAATGTCTCCCAATTGGTGACGTAAGGTCGCTCCACACGCCGACATTTTTCTGCCGGAACGCATCCTTTCAAATCTGTCAGTGGCGGCAGTGTTCCACCGTGGCTCAGTGCCCTCGAGCAAACAGCGCCAGGCGGGAGGCATCAAAGAAGGACCCTCCCGCCGTGGCGTTGTCGTCAGTGAACGATCGAGCCGGCCGTCTCCCGCATCAATCGCCAGTCGGACTCCAGGATTGTCCACAGCGTCTGATCCAGGTACTCGTTGTTGCGCAGGAATGATTTGCGCAGGATGCCCTCCTGCGTCGCCCCGATCTTTTTCAGGGCGGCGTTGCCGCGGCCGTTCTGCACGGCCGCGCGCGCTTCCAGACGGTGCGTGCCGATCCTCGCGAACGTGAAGTCGAGGACCAGGCGCGCTCCGTCTACGAACATCCCGCTCCCCCAGTATGCCGATCCGATCGCGAAGCCCCACTCGGCGGTTGCGAACCCGGGCTCGAGCTGGCGCACCTGGAAGATGCCGATTGCCGAGTCCATACCGTGCGGCACCACGGCAAAGCAGACGTAATTGCCTGCCGCGCGCTCCCGGTGCGTCCACGCGATGAACCGCTCGAACCCTTCCACCGTCGTCGGCGGTGGCGAGATGAAGCGGGCCACTTCTTCGGTCGAGAGCATGGCGAGCAGGGCCGGGGCATCCGACAGCCGCAGCTCACGCAGCGTCACCATCGTTCCCGTCAGGACCGGCAGCCCCTTTCGCCAGTCCGAGCTGGTCGCGGCGGACGCGCGGGCACCCGCCATGACGGCCTCGAGGTTCGTCACCGTCTGTGCTTCGCGGAAAGGCATCTTCTCCATGTTAGAACCCTCCCCCGGGAAGCGTCGTCGCCGTCCCCACCAGACTCGTCATGGCGTCCCCACCCATGGTTCCGTCGCCGGCTGCCGGCTCACTCGAGAACAATGAATCGAACGTCAGCACCTCGTAGTTCGGCGGACTCGTGTCCGGATCGTCGTAGAGAGCAGTCGGCTTCTCCGTTTCATCCGACGTGCCCCAAACGATGTTGTCGCCGTCCCGACACGTGCCCCATACGATGTTTTCCCTGTCGAGCGCGGTGCCCCACACAATGTTGTCGAGATCGCGCAGGGCGCTGCCCCAGACCACATTCTCGCAGTCGTTCCCGGAGCACAGCGTGCCCCAGACGATGTTGGCGGCATCGAGCGACGTGCCCCACACGATGTTGTCGCCGTCGCGTACCGTGCCCCAGACGATGTTGTCGACGTCGCGGGCAGTGCCCCAAACGATGTTGTCGCCGTCGCGAGCCGTGCCCCAAACGATGTTGTCGCCGTCACGGCTGACCGTACCCCACACGATGTTGGCGGCATCCAGCAGCGACGTGCCCCAGACGATGTTGTCGCAGTTGCGGCCGCAGATCGTGCCCCAGACGATGTTCTTGCCGCTGTCGCGCGACGCTGCACCCCAGGTCACGCCGGTCGCCCACGCGGAACCGGCCGGCTTGATCACACCGCCGGTCAGCCGCCGATTGCCCCACAGAATCGAGCGTCCCCAGGCCAGCGCGTACGGATAGCGCTGGCCGGCCGTGGCGCTCAGGAAAAATCGCGCCAGGTCGACCGCGCCGCGAGTGTTGAGAAAGCCTGCACCCTGGGTCAGCGAATCGTAGTCGTACCTCTGGGCGGTGTATTCGATGATTGCCTTGACCAGATTGGGCGTCAGCTTCGGGTTCGCCTGAATCATCAGCGCGGCGGTGCCAGCGACCATCGGCGCCGCCATGCTGGTGCCGGTCAGGCTCAGATACGGTTTGTAAGCGGTGTTCAGCGAGCCCGTGAGAAGGTACGCCGACTTGGTCTGGTAGAACAGGCTGGTCGGATCGCTGAGCGACACGATGCCGGTGCCCGGTGCCACCACGTCGGGCTTTGCAACGTAGTCGATGGCCGAAGGGCCTCGCGAGCTGTAGTCCGCGATGCTGTCGTCGTAACGGGCCAGGGTCCCCTTCGTGTTCGTTGCGCCAACCGTCAGCACCCATGGGGCGTTGCCCGGCGAGGTGATGCCGCCATACTGCGTCTTCCCCTCGCTGTTGCGACCCAGGTTGCCGGCTGCCGTGACGACCACGATCCCGCTGTCGACGGCGCGCTTCGCGGCCAGCGTCAAGGGATCCGTCCTGTACGATTCGGTGACCGGCGCGCCAACCGACAGGTTGGCGACGCGAATGTTATAGGCGCCCTTGTTGGCCACCGTCCAGGCGAGCGCCGCGATGACGTTGCTGATATATCCGGTGCCTTGATCGTTGAGCACCTTCAGGCTGACGAGATGAGCTGCCGGCGCGATGCCCGCGCGAGCGCCGGAGGTGTCGTATCCGTTGCCCGCGACGATGCCGGCGACGTGAGTGCCGTGACCGTTGTCATCGTACGGCGCGGTTCGGCCGTTGACGAAGTCGACGAACTTCGCGACACGCTGGCCGCCCACGACCCGGACGTTGAGGTTGGTGCCCCTATAAGTCAGGTCGTCGTGCCACGGGGTCACACCCGAGTCGATGATGGCCACTCCGACGCCGGCGCCGTCGAAGCCCAAGTCATCCTGCACCGAGCGCGCACCGATGCTGATCGCAGCGCGGTTCAAGTGTGCGCGCGTCGGACGATCGACGTGGATGCTTTCGACCGCCGATGAATCGGCGAGCTTCTTCAGCTGACCGTTGCTCAACTCGACGACCTGACCGTTGATGAGCGGCAGCCGTCGCCAGAGGTTGCCTCCGAGCTTCCGAATATCCTCGGACGCGTCGGCTCCCTCTTTCAGGATGACGATGACCCGCGAGCGGCCCACGGTGCCCTTCGAAACGAGGTCGCTGAGAACGGGATCGAACTTGTCGTTCCCCTTCCCCTTTCCCTTGTTCGAGCCCGCGTAGAGCGGCGCGGCGGCAAGCGTCAGGAACCAGAGGGCCAGAGTGATTCGGGCAACCGGCCCGCTTCCCCGAATTCCCCACACCGCCTTCTTCTGTCCGCCATCAATCCGGCGGCCGTAGCGCGGAGTACGTAAAGTCATGGCCGCCAGAAGAGCAAGCTCGACGCCACGACTTCACATCATGATGACGGCACCAGCGAAAGGCCGCCAGTTCAACTACTTGCCGTCATGCGAGACAGTTCTCTGACGCGGCCGTCCTTTCGATGGCTGTTCCGGTTTGCAGCACCGCAAAATGTGATCGGCGAAAGGGATCTTCCGGATTGCTCGGCAAATGCACGATCGCCGCGACATGTGCCAGGCTGAAACGCAGGTGTCATCATGAGACACGACGCGCGCCGGTGTTCCGAACCCGGCGCTTACACAATCGTCGGTCTCACGGGCGAAATCCGGGGCCGGCTGACGGATTTCGCGTCATCGCTCCGGGTGCTCCCCTGAAGTTCCCGGAAGCTCCTTGGGGGATTTGGCAGATGCAATACCTGGAAGAAACGGAGGTCGTGCAGTAGATCGGTCAGTCGCGGCCGAGCGGCCCCCACCATCCGTTCTGCTGGAAGCTTTCCTGCAGTTCGAGCCAGCGGCGATGCACCGTGTCTGATGAAGGATAGTGCTCCACACGCACCGGCTGGTTGGGTTCAGTGATGGCAATCTCAAACCCCGCCCCATCGTCGGCAGGGCGGACTTCACACCGAATGAACGTCGATTCTTTCTGGAAGAAATAGAACACAGCTCTCTCTGCTCTGGTAACCGTTAACTGTTAGTGGTTTGCTGTTTTGCTGTTTGCTGTCAGCCGTTAACCGCAAACCGCTGACTCACTTCCCCATCCTCGCGTGCTTGCCTCGTGCGGGAGAGATTGCCACGGGCGGTGCAATCGTGACTGCATCCAGAAAGCGCTCGACCGCAAACATCGTGATTTGACCGCATGGTCCGCCGAAGCTCTTGTCGCAGCCGTGCGTCGCCCACGGGAGCTCGGCGAAGACGTGCCTCACGCCGGCCTGCCGGAGCCGATCGTCCAGTCGGGCGCTCTGATCGGCCGGAATCATCTGGTCACGGGCGCCGTGCACGAGGAGCGTGGGTGGCGAGGCGGCGGTTACGAAATTGATCGGCGACGCGGCGAAGTACGCTTTCTCTTCACGTGCCGGCGGTCCACCCACGTAACGTTCCAGCAATCCACGCGTGTCATAAAGCGGTTGCGGTGACGGATGCGCATAGGCTGCGCTCAAATCCGACGGCGCGTAGATCGAAATCACGCCGCGAATCGATGGATCGTTGGCCGTGTAGGCCGCCAGCAGCGCAAGCTGGCCCCCTTCCGAACGGCCCATCAGCGTCAGCCGCGACGGATCGAGAGGAAACTCGGACGCGTGTTCCTTGAGATAGGCAATTGCACTCTTTACGTCTTCGGCGGCGGCCGGAAACTTCCAGCGGGGCGCCAGGCGATAGTTGATCGCCGCGACCACGTAGTCCCGACTCGCGAGGTACGCGTTGAGCGCCACGAACTCGCTGTTGTCGCCTCGCTGCCAGCCGCCGCCATGAATCACGATCACCGCCGGAATTGCGTCGTGCAGGTAGGCGGGATGATAGATGTCGAGAGTCAGCGTCTGGTCCTCATACGAGGCAAACGTCCGCTCCTCGAATCGCACCGCGGGGATCCTGAGCGGGGTAACCAACTCCTGGAGCACCACCGGCTCGGGCCGCGGATCACCCGACGCCGGAGGCCGCTGACGCCGTTCCTTTCCGAACTCCACGTCGAACGTCTGCTTCAGTTCGGCGCCGGCGATTCGCGCTCGGTAGACGGGCAGGACCAGGAACGGGATTGCACACAGGCTGCAAAGCGCGCCCATCCGGCCGGCCATGGTCTGCCGCCTGGTTGGAATGAGCGGCAGCAACGCGGCAATCGCCAGCCAATAGCCGTATTCCGTTGCGGCGACGCTCGCACCCCAGAGCAGCGGGTGCGGCGCCGGAAGTGCGGTCATCGCTGCCAGAGCGAGCAGGACGATACCCCCGACAAAGCGCAACAGATCGGTCATCGATATCGAAAACGCCGGACACACTACGCCCGGCGTGTCGCCGGGGTCGCTACAACGAAAGTGCCAGCACGACTTGCACGATTTCACATAGAAATGCCCAGGCCGGCCCTCCCGTCGCCTGCGAAATTGTGATCGGCCGACAATATTGGGGATCGCCACCCCGCTCCGGCCGCGTCATACGTAAAATGAGCGGAATGGCACCGGCCTCCCTCACGGGCAAGCAAATCCTTCACTATCGTCTGTCCGACCGCCTTGGCGGCGGCGGTATGGGCGAGGTCTATCTCGCTGAAGACACGCGGCTTGGACGCCAGGTTGCGTTGAAGTTCCTGCCCCCGGAAACCCAGCGCGATCAGGAGAGCCGTGCGCTGTTGGTGCGCGAAGCGCGAGCCGCGTCGCTCCTCCGCTCTCCCAACATCGCGGTGACCTACGACCTGCTCGAGGACGGCGAGGCGCTCTTCATCGCGATGGAGTACGTCGAAGGCGAAACGCTGGCGGCTCGCCTCGCCCAGGGGCCGCTGAAGGTGCGCGAGGCGGTCGACATCGCGCAGCAGGTCGCCGACGCACTCGACGAGGCGCACGGGCACGGCATCATTCATCGCGACATCAAGAGCGCGAATCTGATGCTGACCCGCCGCGGTCTGGTGAAGGTGCTCGACTTCGGCCTCGCCCGATTCGAGGAACGCGGCGACCGGTTCCGGCGCGAAACCGCACTGCAGCTCACGTCGCCCGGCTTGGTGAGAGGCACGGTTTCGTACATGGCTCCCGAGCAGCTCCTCGGAGCCTCATTCGATCACCGGGTCGATATTTTCGCACTCGGCGTGGTCCTGTACGAGATGATTGCCGGTCGACTGCCGTTTCTCGGCGAGACGATGACCGAGATCACCGACCGCATCCTGCACGCGGAACCGGACGCGCTGGTCCGGCCCGATCACATCGTGCCGCCGGAGGTCGATGCGGTGGCCCGCAAGGCGCTTCAGAAGTCGCCGGACTTCCGCTATCAATCCGCGCGCGAGATCTACGTCGACCTCCACCAGCTGGCCCGTCGGCTCGATACCGTCGACACGACGGCGCAGGTGCTGCGCACGCCCTCGGCGGGATTTGCTGCGGTTGGCGGTGACGTGGCACAAGGCGAGCGGCTGATTGCGATCATGACCTTCGCCAATCTGACGCGTGAGGCGGCCGACGACTGGATCGGCGAGGGGATCGCCGAGACGGTCACCAGCGATCTGAAAAACGTCGAAGGCCTGTACGTCATCGGACGCACGCAGATCTTCGAGCTGCTGAAACACGTGGCGGCCGGCCGCGACGCCAGCGACCATCGGCTCGCCATCGACATCGGGCGCCGGTTGGGCGCCTGGTGGGTGGTGACCGGCGCCTACCAGCGCATCGGCCCGCGAATCCGCATCACCGTGCAGGTGACCGAGGTGCTGACCGCTTCGCTCATCAAGACGCTGAAGATCGATGGCGCGGTCGATGACATCTTCGCGCTCCAGGATCGCATCGTCTTCGAACTGAGCCGGAGCCTCGATCTGCGGGTCGGGCGTCCCGAGGCCGAAGCCATCGAACAGGACGAGACCAAATCGGTCGAGGCCTTCGAGGCCTACTCGCGTGGATTGATCAACATGCGGCAGGCGACCCGCGATTCAATCGAACGCGCACTGGCGCTGTTCGACCGCGCGACCACGCTCGATCCGGGATACGCGGCGGCGTGGGCGGCGGCCGGCGGATCGATGCAGCTCAAGGGCATGTTCCTCGGCATTCACGACTTCACCGATCGTGCAATCGAGCTGCTGCGCCGCGCGATCGCGCTGAAGCCGTCACTGACCGATGCCCACGCGTGGCTCGGCATGTCACTCCTGAACCTCGGGCGGATCAGTGAAGCGATCGAGACGCTGCAGAACGCCGTGACGCTCGAACCGGACAACATCAACGCGCGGCAGGGCCTGGCGCGCGCGTTGTGGCTGGGCGAAGGCCGGGTCGAGGAAGCGATCGGACATCTCCGCCACGCCGTGACGCTGAATTCGGAGGCGGGCTACGCACATCTGCAGCTCGCGTTCCTCGAGGGGCTCAACGGCGACTTCAGTGCGGCGGAGGCCTCGGCAAAACGCGCGCTCGAACTGCAAGAACAGGCGGTCTCCGGAACCCAGGGGCTGCTGATCGTCGGGGCACACACTCGGCTCGGCTACGTGTATTACCTGCAGGGCCGTTACCCGGCCGCGCGGGACGAGTATTTCCGCGAGCGCGATTTCCTGTCGGGCACCGATCATGGACTGCGCGAGCGCTCGATGATCGAGTTACACCAGAAGCTGAGCGCAGTCCACGAGGCGGAAGGCAATCCCGCGGAAGCGGAACGTTATGCCGAACTGGCGCTCTCTGCCTTCAACGCACGGCTCGCCGCCGGCGCCGACGATCAGGCCACGCGTTATTACATCGCCGCGATCTATGCCCGGCGGGGAGAGGTCGCGGAGGCGCTCGAACATCTTGCCCCCGCATTGGCCCGCTATCCAGCGTTCACGCAGTGGCGCCTGCAGCGAGACCCGGACTTCGCGCGCGTTCGCACCGACTCCACGTTCAGGCATCGGATCAGCGCGGCAGTCACCACGCTGGGTTGACCGCTCAGCGCAGGCGCACGCGGAACGCGACGCGCACGACCCCTTCATCGGTGGTCACATTCAGATCGTCGACGTGCTGCATCACGAATCCCATACCACGCTGCTGCAGCAACGCCGCCACGTCGACGAACACGCGGTCCCCTGCCATGCGAATGCCCGGCGGGAGCACGTTCAGGAATGCCGCCGCGAGTCCAGCGAATCGCGTGAGTCCTCCGATCCCGGAGAGCCTCAGGACGAGCACCGGATTTTCTGGCAGCGACGGCTGACGCTCGATCAGGACGCCGATGGTGATCGCCGGCAGGAACGACGGCTTCGCCAGCACGACTTGCAGGTCGAGGCGATCGCCGGCCAGGTTGCGGACACGCGCTTCGCGAATCGCGCGCAATCGTTGCACTTCGGTCGCAATGATCTGATTGAGCAGCCGATCGCTCATGCGGATCGTCGCCTGCCCTTCAGTTCCCTTCACATCCGCGAAGCCGCTGCGTTGCTGCTGAGCGATCAGCTCGAGCACAGCGTCTCGATTCACCTCAGCATCGTACCGCTGTGCTTTACCGAGTACCAAATCAGACGAATACTTACTCTCGCCGTGACGCTGAGAAAGGTCATCCTGCTCGTGGAAGACGACGAGGAACTGCGACGTATGTTTCGAACGTCGCTGTTGCTCGAAGGCTACGACGTACTCGAAGCCGGGGATGGACTTGAAGCGCTGACGCGGATCGATCGCGAGCCGCCGGATCTCATCGTGCTCGATCTGATGTTGCCCTCGTTGAGCGGGGTCGCGGTCAGGCAGGAGATTGCCGCGCACGCGCTCACCCGCGACATCCCCATCGTGGTGGTCACAGGATCGGCCCTGAACATCGATCACCTCGACGTCGAGTGCGTCCTGCGGAAGCCGGTCGGGCCGGAGGAGCTCGTCGCGGCGGTCAGGCGCTGCTTTCACCGGGGTTCGCCCGGCCTTCACTTGTGAGCTTTCGAAAACCGGGAGACAGGTTACCGCGCGACAATGGACTCCAGCATTTTCACGGTGTCGCTCGTCACCTTGACGGCTGGGAACGCGCCGGAGGATGACTGTAACGACTCGCTGACGTGCGGCGGCCGCCCGGTCAGGCCGCGATAGATCGCAAGCGCCGCGACGTATGACCCGAGCGGCGAAGGATGGAACCCATCCGGCCCGTAGAGCGGCAGCTCCGGCTGGCGGCGCCGTGCCGCGCGCCACAGGTCGCCGGCCGTGAGCAGCACGCCATCGACGTCATTCGCGGCAATCGTATAGGACTCGCTGACAGCATCGAAATCGCCGCGACGCGTCGACGCGGGCCAGACCATGTAGAGCGCAGTCCGCGCGCCGCTTCGGCGGACCTCCGTGTCGAACCGCCGCACGTATTCTCTCAGCAGCACCCGCGAATCGGCCATTGCCGAAGGGCCCTGCTGCAGCACGACGAAAGACCATCCGCCACGCTTGATCGCACCCAATGCCTCACCGCGCGCCCAGTGATCCTCGAGACTGAGACTGGGATACGCGATCGCGACGCAGTCGAGCCGATCTCCCGAGGCGGCGGCCACCGCCTGCACCATGGCCGGCAGTCCGTTCGTCGCCGTCAGGCTGTTGCCAATGAAGAGAACGCGCATGACCGCCGCGTTCTGCCGTTCGGCGGCTGGTTGCGCGCAGGACCACAGAAAGACACTGAATAAAGGCCACAGAAGAACACTGAATAACACAGATGACACAGATGACACAGCTGACACGGATGACATAGATGACACAGAGAGAGTGAGTTTTTTCTGCTTTCTGTCCGTTGTCGTTTTCCGTGTTCTTCCGTGTGTTCTGTGGCCTCGTGTTGCCGTCTCTTCTGGGTTCTTCTGGGTTTTTCTGGGTTTTTCTGAGTTTTTCTGTGTTCTTCTGTGTTCTTCTGTGGCTTACAAGAGCAGTGTCTCGACCCGATGCGCATGGACCATCTCTTCACACGGCGACCAGGCGAAGATGGTGAACCGGCCGTCCTGTGACGCGACCAGTGCGACGGCGTCGCGCTGATCGTGGACGAACTGCGCGGCGGACAGATGCCGCGTCCCTCCGAGCTCCGACGGGTGCACGGTCAGCGCTTGTCCGCCTTCAACCGGCTCGGTGACCGTCACCTGTTCGACGGGTGTCGCCCCGCGGCGGCGCGCGATCTTTCCGCCAAAGGCGAGCAGCTCGTAGCGTTCAGTGAGCACCGCGGCGCCATCGACGGCGGTCAATCCAGCGATCGCCTCGACGGTCCTGGTGACGCTCTCTCTCCATGCACGCTCGTGACGCTCATCGGAAGGACGCTGCATCAGCTCCGCGAGCTCGGTATACGGCGGGTTCAACGCGTACGACAAGGGGGAGACGATCGAATCACGCCACCCCTCGACATCGTGCCGCACGACGAGCAGCAGGCCTCCCCGCCCATGCGCGCGCATGGAGACGGCCAGCTGCACCAGAACGTTCATCGAGTCACCCCAGGAGGCTGGAGAGTCGAACCCGAGCAACGAGGCCAGCAGCGACGGACAATCCGGCAGGCTCGACGCGGTCTCGTCGACCACCTTGACCAGGTCTCCCTGCAGCACCGCCACGTTGGCAAACTTCGTCTCCTCACCTCCCCGATGTTGCTTCACCACCAGCAAACCGGGCGCGGCGACCTCGAGCACGAGGCAATATCGCGGGAGGTCCCGAGTGGTTCCCCACACCAGGAGCTCGGTCCCATCCCGCCAGGCGCCAAGATGGATCCCCGGCCGCTCGACCGCCGGCGCCACCCGCGCGAGCAGATGCGGCTGCAGCGGCAGGCGGCGCTCGAATATCAGCGGGTGCGTGGTGTAAGACGCCGACAACAACGCGATCGAGATCTTTGGAACGTAGATTTCCTCGCGACGGAGACTCGTCCAGAACCCGGCCTCGATTAGCTCTTCGATTGCCGCCAGATCGGGGAGGGGCGCCGTCGGCTCTCCCGCCCTGAGCCCGGCGGACCCCAGGTGACGAATGAAATGATCCTGCACGCGCTGTGCGACGGCGCGGCCGGCAGGATAAGCGCCGGGTGTTCGGGTCTCGTCACTCACCGATATACTCTCCCTCGTGATTCTGGAGACGCTCACCGACGAGCTGCGGAAGATTCTCGGCGAGCGCGTATCGCTGTCGAATGCCGTCCGTGAGCATCATAGCCGGGGCGAATCTCACCACGATCCGCATCTGCCCGATCTCGTCGTCTTTCCTGAATCGACAGACGAGGTGCAGGCGATCGTACGTGCCTGCGCGCGGCATCGCAGCCCAATGGTACCGTTCGGCGCGGGTTCATCCCTCGAAGGCCACGTCGTGCCGATCCGGGGCGGCGTGTCGATCGATCTCTCGCGACTCTCGAAGATCGTTCGGGTCAACGCCGAGGACCTCGACGTCACTGTCGAAGCGGGGGTCACCCGCAAGCAGCTCGAACGCCACCTCCAGTCGACCGGCCTCACCTTTCCGCTCGATCCCGGTGCCGATGCCACCATTGGCGGCATGGCGTCCACTCGTGCGTCTGGCACCACCGCCGTACGCTACGGGACGATGAGGGAGGCGGTGCTCGGGTTGACGGTGGTGCTCGCGGATGGACGCGTCGTGCACACCGGGTCGCGCGCGCGAAAGTCGTCGTCCGGCTACGATCTGACCCGTCTCTTCGTCGGCGCTGAAGGCACGCTCGGGATCATCACCGAGGTGACGCTGCGTCTGCACGGTCGTCCCGAAGCGGTGGCCGCAATGACCTGCAACTTCGAGACGATTGACGCGGCGGTGGAGACGGTCATCGCAATCGTGCAGCTTGCAATCCCGGTCGCGCGCATCGAGCTTCTCGACGAAGTGCAGATGGACGCGGTCAATCGGTATTCCCGGCTCGACTACCGCGCCGCGCCGACGTTGTTCTTCGAGTTTCACGGCCTGAGCGATGCCGACGTTGCCGGGCAGGCGGAAGCGGCCTGTGAAGTCGCGCGCGAGCACGGTGCGCGCGATCTCGCGCGCGGGCTCACGCCGGAATCCCGCGCGACCCTCTGGCAGGCGCGGCACGATGCCTACTTTGCCGCGCTCGCGCTTCGTCCGGGAACGCGAGGATGGACAACCGATGTGTGCGTGCCGATTTCGCGGCTTGCGGAGTGTATTCGCGAGAGCAAGCGTGACCTCGCCGCGTCGCCGCTGACTGGCGCGCTCGTCGGTCACGTCGGCGATGGCAACTTCCACATGATCTTTCCGGTGAACCCGGAGGCGCCCGAGGAGATTGCCGAGGCGCAGCGGCTCACCGACCGGCTGGTGGAGCGTGCGCTCGCACTCGGCGGGACGTGCAGCGGCGAGCACGGGGTCGGCCTGGGAAAGATGCGGTTTCTCGAGGCGGAACACGGTCGCGAGGCCATCGACGTCATGCGCGCAATCAAGCAGACGCTCGACCCGCTCAATCTCATGAACCCGGGCAAGCTGCTTCCCGAGCCCTTGTCCTGAGCCTTTGCGCCATACTAGGGCCATGTCCTCCCGCCGCGTTCTGATCCTCGCTGCGATGTCGGCCGTGACGATCGTCGCCGTGGTCGCCATGGTCCGCTATACCCACCATGTCGAGGAGCGCCTCACCCACGCCAGCGCGTCGGGCACGACAATCACGTTTCTACGGGATCGCGCGAACGTTCCGCCATTCACTGCGCCCGATCTCGCGGGACGGCAGGTGTCCACCGAGGCCCTGCGCGGAAAGGTAGTCCTCGTCAACTTCTGGGCAACGTGGTGTCCGCCGTGCCGCGAGGAGATCCCCGACCTCGTGGCGCTGCAGGAGAAATACCGCGACCAACTTCAGATCATCGGCATCTCGCAGGATTCCGGCCCGGTGCCGCTGGTGCAGCAGTTTGCCGCCGAGCACGGCATGAACTATCCGACCGTGATGAGCACGCCGGAGATCGAAAAGCTCTTTCCCAGCGTCTACGCGCTTCCGACCACGTTCGTGATCGACCGGGAAGGGCGGCTCGCGAAGAAGCATGTGGGCCTGCTGAACGCGTCATTGATCGAGATCGAAGCGCGCGCCCTGGCCGGCCTCGATGTCGACGCGAAGGTCGAACTGACAGAGGATGAGGACAAGGTTCGGCTTCAAAACGCCGCCCAGGCCAACAAGATCCCGGGGATCGATCTCGCCGTCCTGACTCCCGAGCAGAAAACACAGGCGCTTCAGACACTCAATACCGAGCATTGCACGTGTGGCTGCGGCCTCACCGTCGCGCAATGCCGGGTGGACGATCCCAGCTGTAACGTCAGCCTCCCCCTCGCCAAGGAGATCGTTCAAAAGATCGCCGCCGGTCAGTAGGCGCCAGCTTGGGGTCTGACCCCCTGGGGTCAGACCCCCGTACGCCTTGCGCGATTGACGACTGGTTGGGTCGGATATTAAGCTATCTATACCAGACCAATCAGGTCGGCTATTAGAGAAGGTATTTATATCGTGCGGGTTCCGTCGTTCTGGCCCACTATCCTTACCGTCGCCGCGGCGCTCGTGGCGGCCGTCCTCGTCCTTCAGGTACTCACGACCGGGGGCCTGCCAGATCCCACCGGGCATGGGGATTTCGGGGCACGGGTGCTCGACATCGCCGTGTTGGTCTTCCGGGAGGGGCTCGAGTGCATCCTTGTGCTGGCGGCGATTACCGCAAACATGGTGGGTGCCAGGCGTGGCTATCAGCGGCCCGTTGCGGTGGGGGCAGGGATCGCGCTGGCCGCGACCCTCGTCACCTGGCGGATCGCGATCGGAATCATCGACAGCCTCGCCGAAAACGTTCCGGCCCTGGACATTCAGGCAGCAACCGGGCTTCTTGCGATCGTCGTCCTGCTCGTGGTGATGAACTGGTTCTTCCACAAGGTGTACTGGACCGGCTGGATCTCGATGCACAGCCGGAAGAAGCAGGAATTGATCAAAGGCGCCTCGGCGGCGCGCCTGTGGTGGGGACTCGCGCTTCTCGGTTTTTCATCGCTCTACCGTGAAGGGTTCGAGATCGTGCTCTTCCTTCAGAGCTATCGGCTGAAGCTCGGCCCCGCGACGGTGTTGTACGGGGTTTCGCTCGGACTCGCGCTGACGACGGTCGTGGGCGTGCTGACGTTCGTCGCGCACCGGCGTCTGCCCTATCGGCGGATGCTCGTGTTCACCGGCGTGATGCTGGGTCTCGTGCTGCTCGTCATGGTTGGCGAACAGGCGCAGGAGATGCAGCTTGCCAACTGGCTGCCGACGACCCCGATCGGCTTCCTCCAGCGCGCGATTCCATCGTGGATGGGGCTGTGGTTCGCCGTCTTCCCGACGGTTGAAACCCTGACCGCCCAGGCGCTCGCCGCTTTCGTCGTCGTCGGTTCGTACTTCCTGGCGCGCGAGCAGGTGACGCAAACACCGGCGCGCGCGGCCTGACGAGCGGCCACGGACCGCACGATAACGCAACAGCTCTGATCGATGTGGGAGTACCGCGTCTCCTGGACGAATCGTCCATCGTGGTGGGACCTGGCATGGAACAATCCCACGCGCCTCGCTCGAGAGCGACGCGTCGACACGTATTGGATCGTCGACGGCCGACCTGACCTGGGGATCAAGCTGCGCGGCGGCCAGGCCCCGCTCGAGATCAAGGTCCGCTACCAGCGGAACGCCGGGTGGGAACTCTGGGAAAAGGTAATCGTCCAGACTTGGTCGCCGCTCGAATCGGTGCGCTCGGCGGCGTTACTCCAGACCCAGCCGATGTTCGCTGCCGACTCGACGGAGCCCGCTCGAGGCTTCGAGCGTCTGCTCACGGGTGCCGGTCTGCCGTGGCGCGAGCACGTCGTCAGGAAGACGCGACTCCAGGCAGACGCGCGGTCGCTGTTGACGCAGGTGCCGACGCTCTCGATCGGCCGCAACTGTCTGGCAGAACTGGTGGAGTTTCAAGTCGATCAGCGTGACGAGCGCGTGTGGTCGCTCTGCTTCGAATGGGCAACGCCGGTTCCAATCACCCACATTCACCCGGACGGTGACGCAGTCGTCTGCGGATATCCGGAACTGCTATCTCGATGATTTCATTCACGCGCGTCAACAAGCAATACGGACGCCAGATTCTCTTCGTCGACGCCTCGTTCCAGCTGAATCCCGGTGAAAGGGTGGGCCTGGTCGGACCGAATGGCGCCGGCAAGACCACCCTCTTCAGAATGATCGTGGGCGAAGAATCACCTGACGAAGGAGAGGTGTCGGTCCCCAGAAAGCTCACCATCGGATACTTCCGGCAGGACGTCGAGGAAATGTCGGGGCGGACCGTGCTCGACGAAACGATCGCCGGGAGCGGACGTGCGGGTCAGCTTCATCATGAACTCGAAGCGCTGAATCATGCCATGGCCGATCCCGCGCGGGCAGACGACATGGATCGGATTCTCGCGCGTTTCGGCGAGGTGCAGAACGAGTACGAGCACCTCGGCGGCTACGCGCTCGAGGCGCAGGCACGCGAAGTGCTCCAGGGCCTCGGCTTCGACGACGAACGGATTGACGGCGACGTCGGTGCGCTCTCCGGCGGCTGGAAGATGCGGGTGGCGATGGCGCGGGTGCTCCTGGCAAGGCCTGACGTCCTCTTGATGGACGAGCCGACGAATCACCTCGACATCGAATCGATCATCTGGCTCGAGCAGTTCCTCAAGGCGCAGTCGGGCGCACTGCTCATGACGTCGCACGATCGCGAATTCATGAACCGGATCGTCACCAGGATTGCGGAGATCGACGGCGGCGAGATCACGACCTATTCGGGCAACTACGATTTCTACGAACGCGAGCGCGCGATCCGCGAAGCCAACCGGGAAGCGGCGTACGCGCGGCAGCAAGCCATGCTGGCGAAGGAACAACGGTTCATCGAACGCTTCGCCGCCCACGCCGCCAAGGCGGCGCAGGTGCAGAGCCGGGTCAAGGCGCTCGAGAAGATCGAGAAGATCGAGCTGCCGAAGAAGCGGCGGGTGGTGAAGTTCGACTTCCGCACGCCGCCCCGTTCCGGCGACCAGGTCGCCACGCTCGAGCGCGTCACCAAACGCTACGGAAGGCGGATGGTGCACGACGGCATCAATCTGACGATCCGGCGAGGGGAACGCTGGTCGGTGATGGGCAAGAACGGCGCCGGCAAATCGACACTGCTCAAAATGATCGCCGGCGCGCTCGCTCCCGACGACGGGACCATCAAGCTCGGCGCCAGTCTCAGGATGGGCTATTTCGCGCAGCAGTCGCTCGACCTCCTCGATCCGGAGCTGACCATCGAGGAGCAGCTGCAGAGGGATTTCCCGAACGAGTCGGTCGGAGTGCTGCGCAATCTCGCGGGCGCTTTCCAGTTCTCGGGCGAGGACGTCGACAAGCGGATCAAGTCGCTCTCCGGCGGCGAGAAAACACGGCTGGTCATCGCGCGCATGCTGCTCGAGCCACCCAACTTCCTGGTGCTCGACGAGCCGACCAACCATCTCGACCTGGCGACGAAGGAAATGCTGCTGGATGCGTTGAAGGACTTCGATGGAACGATGATCTTCGTGTCGCACGACCGGGCGTTCCTGCGCGGTCTCAGCAATCGTGTGTTGGAACTTGGCGGCGAGAGCGGAACCGAGTCACAGCCGCACGCGTATCCGGGAACCTATGCGGAGTATGTCGCGCGCAGCGGACACGAGGCGCCGGGGGTGCATGCGTAAAGACGGCTTCGGGCTTCGGGCGGCTGAAGCCTGGAGCCTGGAGCCTGGAGCCTGGAGCCTGGAGCCTGGAGCCCGGAGCCTGGAGCCTGGAACCCGAACACCTAAATCACTCTTCGTACGGTTACATACAGCGGTCCGACGCCGATGAATGCGAGCATCGGAAACGTCATCCGGCCTGCCCGGTTGACGATCTCGAAGCGCACCTGCTCTCCCCATTTCACCTCGAACTCCACGGTCTTCCAGAACAGCGTGTTGCTGACGCGAAGGCGGTGGCGGCCGACCTCCAGATCCCGCGTCACCTCGTCGCCGAACATCAGCGTTGCGATCCGTTCCCCGTCGAGCCACACGATCATCTGCCGCTGCTGGATGTCGTCCGCATGTTTGCGAACCACGGTTACACTCGCAGGCATACGCTCGTAGAGCCGCTCCCAATACTCGATGTCGTTGACGAGCTCGTCCAGGACCCCGTTCATCGCAGTAGAGTAACACCGGAACTGCGCGAGCTACGACGGCACGTCGATGACGGAAAGCAACGGGAAGTGGTCGGAAGCCTCGCGCGCGACCTCCGTGGCCACGACCTCACAGGATCGGACTCTCGCGGTGTGGTTCGACGGGACGAATAGGTAGTCGAGCCGCACGTGCGGCTGCCAGGTCGGGAACGTCAAGCCCGCGTCGCCCGGGTGCAGCGCGCGATACGCGTCAGTGTATCCGGCGTCGAGGACGATCCGAATGGTTCGCCAGCGGATGCGGCCGCCGCTCAGCCAGACGAGCGCGCGAAGGCGCCCGGGCAGCTTGCGCGGATCGAACACGTCACCGGGGGCCAGGGTATTGAAGTCACCCACCAGCGCGTGCAGGCCGTCGCGCCGCTCGACATCGGCGGCAATATTGCGGAGAAGCGCGCGCAGCTCGAACGTGCGTCGACGCTCGGTCCACGCGGCATGCACGGCGCTCAGGTGAACGCCAAACACCCGAAAGGCGTTTCCGTCGAGCACCAGCTCGAGGAAGGCGTGGCGTGAAACGCGCGGCCGGTGCCACTCGTGTCGCGCGATAGGCAGCCGGCTCATGAATCCCAGCGACAGTTTCGGCATCGCGCCGCACTGCGGCATCCCGGTGCGCTTTGCCAGCGCTTCGATCACCGCGGGACGCGTCGCTTCCTGGAAGACCACGATGTCCGGCGTGCACGAGGCGATTGCCGCCGAGAGCTGCTCTTCACGTCCGGCCCCCCCGTGGCGAATGTTGTAGCTCAGAAGGCGAATCGTCACTCGTCGTCGCGCTTGTCGATGAGGGTGAGATACGGCTGGCCGATCAATTCTCCGCGAAGATACATCACGAAATCCCGCGTGCCCTGGATGTTCACCGGACGCCGCACCATCGCCATCAGCCTCTCGCGCAGGGGTACGAGGCCGGGTGCGATATCGGGATCCTCGTCGCTCAGCGGTCGGGAGTGGACGCCGGGGACGAAGAATCCCGTGATTTTGTAGAAGTCGAGCACTCGGTGGCCGACCAGCGTAAGGTCCAGGTCGCTCGTACCGGGTCCATCAGCGTCGAAAGGGGCCCGGTCCTTCCACCGGTATCCGGTCACCGCGCTTCCTCGCAGCACGACGCCGGTGTTCTCTGGAATCACCCGCCGTATCTGCTCGACGAAGGCGTCGAGTCTGGCGGGATCATTGTCGAAGGCCAGATGGATGACACTCTGGCGCTTTTCTTGTTCAGTGAGCTCAGCCTGTGATGAAACCGGAGATTCATCCGCCATTCCTGAAGCCAGAGCAAGGGCATTGCCAATTCACTGTCTCACGTACGACTTCACGCTGAGCACGGGCAGGATGCCATTTCCTGACGAACTCACTCTAGACTCTCTGCGAGCTCTGCGTGATTCCGTCCGTGTCAAGCAAATCTGGAACGCCCTCGCTGGCCGTCCGAAAATATCAGGACGCGCCCTACTCTTCTCTCAGGGCCACTGTCGGCGCCAATCGGGAAGCGCGGCGCGCCGGCAGCCAGCTCGCGAGCAGCGTGACGGCGCCGAGCAGGGCAATTGCGCTGGCGACGGTGACCGGGTCCCACGGTTTTACGTCATACAGGAGCGTGGTGGCCGTTCGCCCCGCAAGCATGGCCAGCGCGGCACCGACCGCCACGCCGAGAATAAGCAGAGTGCCCGCTTCGCGAACGATCATCCGGATGACTGATCCGCGATCGGCGCCGAGCGCCATGCGAATGCCGATCTCGACCCGTCGTCGGGCGACGGTGTATGACATGACGCCGTAGAGGCCGACGGTGGCAATCAGGTACCGCAAGTCCTCCGAAGAATGCAGACAAGGTGGCCATCAGCCGTTCGCGCAGAAGCGATCCGCTGACCTGCGATCGCACGGTCTGGTACTGCACGGTGATGGAGGGATTCAGCTCCACGAGTACCCGAGTAACTCCGGCTGCAACAGTCGGCAAGGCGGTATTCGCGTGCAGCGCGAACTGCGGGTTCGGATCCGCGCGATCGCCCTGCCAGACATCTACGTAGGCGAGTGGCGAGAACTCCTCGCGCAGATCCGTGTACTTCGTGTCGCGGGCAACGCCGATAATCGTGTAGAAGGAACGCGGCTCGCCTACCGGCTCCGCGATCTGAAACGATTGGCCGACCGGGTTCTGGCCTTTGAGGTACTTCTTCACGAATGCCTCGCTGACAATCGCCACCTTGGGCGACGTCGGGGTATCGCGATCGGCGAAATCACGACCGGCAACGAGCGGGGTCGAGAGCGCCTTGAAGTAGCCGGGACCGACGGCGTTGAAGTTGACGTTGCCCGGTTGCTCGACGCCCGCGACCACCACGTTCTGGTTCCAGAAGTTGCCGCCCACCGGCGTGGTGAAGACCTGGGCCGCGGCGTCGACACCAGGGATCGCTCTGACGCGCTCGAGCACCGTCCGGTTGAGTGCGGCCACCGCGTCCGGCGACACACCAGCCTTGCGGTAATCCACATCCGCGACGAGCACGCCATCCTGCTGGAAGCCGGGGTCGAGATGGGTGAGATTTCGTAGGCTACGCACGAACAGCAGGGCGACGACGACCAGCACCAGGGACAGCGCCACCTGCATGACCACCAGCATCCGGCGCACGCCGAACCGCTCGCGGCTGTCCGTCAGGTTGCGGCTGCCCGCTTTCATCGTCGAGATCGGGGCCGTGCGCGTGGCGCGGATTGCGGGAGTGAGCCCGAAGACCAGGCAGGCAGAGGCCGCCATGCCTGCGGTGAAGGCAAAAACGCGCCAGTCGGACGCCAGATCGACGGACACCGGATTCGAATCGGTGCTGAGGAATCCAACCAGGAAGGCACTGAACCATCCCGCCACGATCAGTCCGGCCGCCGCGCCGAGCCCCGCAATCAGGAGGCTCTCCGACAACATTTGCCGAAGAATCCGTCCTCGTGAGGCGCCAATCGCCAGGCGCACCGCAATCTCCCGTTCGCGGGCGGTTGCGCGCGCGATCATCAGGTTCGCGAGGTTCGCGCAGGCGATGAGAAGCACGAGCGCGGTGACGCCGAGAAGGATCCTCAGCGGATCGCTGTACGAACTGCGCAGGCCCGACACGCCTGTGGCTGCGGGTTGCGCCCCCAGCTTGAACTCCAGGTAATCCTTTGCCAGCCGGGCATCGTAGTGTGGCGAGACCGTCGCCGCGAAGATTCCGCTCGAGATCGCCTCCATCTGCGCGCTCGCCTGTTCGATGGTGACGCCTGGCTTCAACCGGCCGAACGCGGCCAGAAACCAGACGTCCGACATCTGGAGACCGGAGCGCTCGCCGCGAAACAGCGGTTCGGCGCAGATCGGCAAGGCAACGTCGAAGCTCTGACCGACTTCGACTCCATAGAACGACGGCGGCGTCACGCCCACGATATCGAGCCGCTGGCCATCGAGCAGGATTGAGCGGCCGATCGCGGACGGAGCGCCGCCATACTCCCGCTGCCAGAACGCGTGACTGAGCACCGCTCCCGGCGCCGCGCATCCCTTCACATCGTCGGCCGGCGTCAGGGCACGGCCGACCAGCGCGCGCACGCCGAGCGTAGAGAAGAACTCCCCGCTCACGTAGAGACCCCGCGCCTGGCGCACTTCTCCGCCAGTCGACAGATTCCAGCGGGTTGAGCCCCAGGCCAGCATCGACGAGAACACCCGCTGTTCCGCCCTGATTCGCTCCCACAGGGGATTGGACAGGCTCGGGCGGCTTCCCATGAAACTTCCAGTGCGTCCCTCGCGGGTCTTGACGATGCGGACTTCGGCCAACTGCTCGGGACGATCGACCGGCAGCGTGCGCAAGGTGACCGCGTTGACGAGCTCGAAGATTGCGGTGTTGGCGCCGGTGCCAAGCGCCAGCGTCAGGATCGCGACAACCGCGAACGTCGGGTTGCGCCGAAGAAGGCGCGCGCCGTATCGAACGTCTTGCCAGAGCGTCTCGATGAAGCCCAGGGAGTTCATGGTGTAGATGTCCTCGCGGATGAGGGTCGGATTTCCGAGCTTGCGCATCGCGGCCGCGCGCGCCGCCTCAGGGGACATGCCGCGGGCGATGTTCTCGTCGGTTTCAATGGTGAGATAGGCCTCGAGCTCGCGCGCCCGCTCTTCATCCCAGTAGCGGCGTCGGAAGAATCTGGACCATCCCATGACGTGCTCCGACTACTCTTGCGCCGGCCGCAGGATGCGATTGACGGCTCGGACGATCTCATCCCAGCGGCTGGTCTGGTCAGCCAGTTGCCTGCGACCGATCGGCGTGAGCCGGTAATAGCGCGCGCGCCGGTTGTTCTCGGAGGTGCCCCAGAAGGACGCAATCCAACCACGATCCTCGAGGCGATGAAGCGCAGGATAGAGCGAGCCATGCTCCACCTGCAGCACGTCTTCCGATCGGTGCTCGATCGCGTAAGCAATGGTGTGGCCGTGCGCGGGCCCCAGCACCAGGGTTTTGAGGATCAACAGGTCGAGCGTCCCCTGGAGCAATTCTCCCTGCATTGGCGGATTTCCACGCTTTGGCATCGCTGCTCCACAAGATAATCTACCTGAGAGGCTGATGGCAAGGAGGCGAGAGAAAAGACGGCTTCAGGCTTCAGGCGTTCAGGCTTCAGGTAGCTTCGGGCCTTCCCGAAGCCTGGAGCCTGAAACCCGAAGCCTCTATTCCTCCGCCATGAAGGGATAGTGGTAATCGCGCGGCGGTGAGAAGGTTTCCTTGACGGTTCGCGCGCTCACCCAGCGCACCAGATTCAGCTTCGATCCGGCTTTGTCGTTCGTGCCGGACGCGCGTGCGCCGCCAAACGGCTGCTGGCCGACGACAGCGCCAGTCGGCTTATCGTTGATGTAGAAGTTGCCTGCCGCATTCCTGAGCGCACTCAGCGCCTGACGTACACCGACCCGATCGCGGCTGAACACGGCACCGGTCAGCGCGTAGGGAGACGTTCTGTCGATGATGTCGAGCGTCTCTTCCCACTTTCCATCCGGATACACATAGGCGGTCACGACCGGACCGAAGATCTCTTCGCACAGCAGACGGTATCCCGGATCTTCGGTCTGCAGGAGCGTGGGTTCGATGAAGTACCCCTGGTCGCCTTTCGCGCCGCCGCCCTGAAGGACCTTGGCGTTGCTCTTCGCGTCCTGGAGGTATTCGCCGATCTTCGCGAACGCCTTCTTGTCGATCACGGCGCCCATGAAATTCCGGAAATCGCGAACGTCGCCCATCTTGATGTCCTGCATCATCGCGATGGTGCGATCGCGGACTTCATTCCACAGCGACTGCGCGACGTAGATGCGGCTCGCGGCGGAACACTTCTGCCCCTGATACTCGAAGCCGCCGCGCGCGATCGCCACCGCGAGTTCCGCGGGATCGGCCGAGGGATGGGCGACGATGAAGTCCTTGCCACCGGTTTCGCCGACCAGGCGCGGATACGAGCGATACCGGCCCATGTTCTCGCCGACCTTCTTCCACATCCCATTGAAGACGGCGGTGCTGCCGGTGAAGTGGACGCCCGCGAGATCCGGCGAATCGAGCAGTGCGTTCGAAATCTGCACCGCCTCGCCGGGCAGGAAATTGATGACGCCCGGCGGCAGGCCTGCCGCTTCGAGCAGCTTGTAGGTGTAATACGCGCCGAGCATCGCGCTCGATGCCGGCTTCCACACGACGGTATTCCCCATCAACGCCGGCGCGGTCGTCAGGTTGCCGCCGATGGCAGTGAAGTTGAAGGGGGTAATCGCGTAGACGAAGCCCTCGAGATTGCGGTACTCGATCGAGTTCCAGACGCCAGGGCTGCTGATTGGCTGTTCGTGGTAGAGCTCTTCGGCGAAGGCGCAGTTGAAGCGCCAGAAATCGATCATCTCCGACACGGCATCGATTTCCGATTGGAAGACGGTCTTCGACTGCCCGAGCATGGTCGCGGCATTCATCGTGGCGCGCCAGGTGGTCGAGAGCAGTTCGGCTGCCTTCAGCAGGACTGCGGCGCGATCGTCCCACGGCCACGCGGCCCATTCACGCCGGGCCGCCGCCGCGGCTTCGATCGCCTGTTGAATGTGTTCAGGGCCGGCCAGGTGGTATTCCGCCAGCACGTGACCGTGATCGTGCGGCATGACCGACTTCTCGGTCCTCCCGGTTCGGATCTCGCGTCCTCCGATGATCAGCGGAATGTCGATCTTCTCGCTGGCCATGGTTTTCAGCCGGGCCTTCTGCTCGGCGCGCTCGGGCGACCCGGGCGCATAGGACTTGTTCGGCTCGTTGATCGGCGTCGGTATCCGCCGCACGCCGGCGAAGGCGGCCGACGTGGCCACGCGATCGCGTGACGGAGCCATCACAGAGGAATGCTTTTCAGCAGGAGAGACGGGAGCATGCGTGGACATTCCGCCATTGTACAACCGAGAGCCGACAGATGAACCGGCCTGATGAACCGGTCGGTGGGCCAATCCGGTTCACACCTGCCGGTCAGTACGGCCGGTACCTCCACCGTTCGAGCCACCAGTTGGCGCCGGTGCGCTCGAAGACCTTGTCGCCGATGTGCTCGCCGAGCTTGCGGTAGCTCTCCCACTGGGCCTCGTCGAAGAACTGATCGGCTGCCGACTGCTGTGGAAATGTCGGATGGTGGCGGCCATACTCGCGCAGATCGATAGGCTCGTCGCCCGTCACGCCGGGCTTGATGTAGACCAGGCGCCCTTCGAATCCGTCGGGGTCGGGATATCTCACGCGGGCAACCGCGGCGTGCGACGCGGCGCGCCGCAAATCCAACTCGTTCGTTGAAACAGGCCTCAGCGACTCGAGCGGTCCGAACGCCGCAGGCAGGCTATCGTCAACCGTGTCGAGGAACTCAATCTCGACGCCGAAATCCAGACGCGCCTTTCTCGTCAGGTTCGCGAGCCCCTCGAACGTATACGTCTCGTCTCCTTCCGCGTCGAGGACGATGATGAGCGGCAGGCGACGGCGAATGAGTTCGTACCCGCCCATGTTCTCGAAATGCCCGCCATCAGAGAGATACCAGTGCCGTCGCGACGAGCCTGGAAAGTGCGCGGTGAGCTCGTAGTAGAGATAGGTGTGCACCGGGAACAGGCCGACGAGCACACGCGACAGGCGATCCGCGACGGTTCTGCTGATCGTCATCTTCAGCGGACGGCGGCGCGTCGGAACTCCGGAATCCCACCAGTAACCCAGTCGCACATTCGCAAGACCAGCCAGCAGGCTCAGGCCAAGACTCGTGCGGAATCCCAGGCCCGTCGAGAAGGCCGCGCCTGAAATAGCAACCCACCGCCCAAGCGACAGAGGCTCTCCCGGAAACTCTTCGGGTATCTCGGCGTCCACGTGCGGCGGCCCTGCGTGTTGCGCGGCGGGCTGGCGCGACTGCGGCGCAGGATATTCGAACATTCTGAACGCCGGACCGCCCTCCGCGTGCTTTGGATAGATTGCCGCGACTCGGCGCGTATGAAGTCGGCTCGATTGATCGAGCCGCAGCATCTGCATCACGCTCCCCTCGTCGCTCGCCGGCGGCGGCGGGGCGTCTGGCCCGTACACCACGTGATGGCGGACACCGGCACTCACCCCCGCCGGCCCGAGTGCCATGCCGATCCCTTTTCGATCCTGCTGTTGCACCTGCGATTCGCCGCTGAACGTTTCGTTGATCGTCACGCTCACCAGGTGAAGCGGCGCCGCCCGATCGTAGGCCTCGCCCGGTTCCGGCTTGGCGGGCGTCGGCCAGTACCGATGCACCTCGATGTCGTCGTCGGCAATCGGCTCGACGACGGGGACCCACGAGCCACGGCGCCAGCGTGACGCATTGGTCGCGCCCAGATACGCGCGAATGAGCCGCGCACTGTAGATCGCCTGGTGCGACGAGTAGTTGAGAAAACCGAAATACCGTCCGAAGGCGAACGTCAGCAGCGACGCGCCGCCGAGCCACAACCAGTAAACGTGCTGACGCTCTCGCGTCGGTGTCGAGGGACAACCGGGCAACAACGAACGCAGGTCGTACGGGTCGACGATCGTGTCGGGCGCCGCCGCGGAGCAGAATCGCCAGGCGGCCGCATGCGACAGCACGTCGAAGCCAATTGCGAGCACCAACACGATCGAGAGTCCCACCACCGTGGCCACCACGGTCAGTGAAAGCGGCGGTCGCGTGCCCTGCGCCTTACCGCCGAACAACACCACCAGCTTCCGGCCGTATGCGCTCACGAAACCAAAGACCCCCGCAATCAGGGCGAACCATGCCTTCAGATGACCGGCCACGGCGACCGCATACATCGTCTGGCCGATCGAATCGATGGTCACGATCAATGCGACGATGCCGGCGGCGACGAGCCATCCGCGAAGGTACCGGGTCAGGATGTTGCGGCCAAGCTGAGTCTGGAACTGCCCGGGATCCTCGTCGCCTGACGGCCGTCGGCGAGCGGTAGAGACCCACGTTGCGGTGCCGATGATGGTCGAGAGAGCGGCGACGACGAGGAGGACCCACGCGACACTGCGCTCCATGATGCCGACGTCAGGAACATGGAGTGCCAGTAACGAGAGGCCAACCGCTGCCGGCGCGCCGTCTGCCGGGTAACGAATACTGACGGCGAAAAGCAGCGCAAAGATCACGATCATCCATTCGCCGGTTCCCAGCGCATAGGACAGAGGACCGCCCGGTGACCAGCCGGCGTACAGCAGCAACACCTCGAGGCCGATCGCACCGACCCAGAGCAGACCGCGCACGGGACGCGGCCGCTCCGTAACGATCCAGTACGACCACCCGATTGCGAAGGCGACTGCAAGAATCAGCAGCGGGAGGGGCGTCCACGGGCTCCACCAGACGTATTGACTGAACGGCAGCGACCGCACGAACGCCACGTTGTGCGACTCGATGGTTGCGGTAAGTGCCGGTTGGGCATGTGGCGCGAGAACTCGCGGCAGCTGCAGCAACAGGAACAGGGAGAAGAGCGCGGTTGCAATCACCGCCTGAACGGCGACCCAATTGCGCAGAAATCCCGCCCCCAACAGCAGCAGATCGCCGGATCCTTGCGGCGCGAGATACCGGCCGTTCTCCCGAAGCCAGCGAAGCACGTTGCGCTCGGCATCCACCAGATCGTTCGACGGGCTCGCGGGTTTCTCGCCGCCGAGGATCCACTCGACGTCTTCGACGCCGCGGACGTAGTCGCGCGTGAAGAGCCGTCCAAGAAAGGACCCGAAATAACCGCCGCCGGATACGGTCGATATGTAGTCGATCTGTGAGAGCAGCTTTCGTTTCGCCAGCGACTGGAATACGCCCAGCGCAAACGTCGCGCTCCGGATACCGCCGCCCGAGATTGCCACGCCGACGCGGCTTCCGTCATCGTCTCTCGCCCCGCGCCGCCGGACGATCAACCGCGACTCGAGGTCGGCCATTTCGGGCGGAAATCCACGAAAATGCGGCTCTGCCATCGAATTGAGATTACACCGCGCTGATGAATCGATGCTGCTCGATCGGATCCCCGGTTGATTCACGTCGATCCGTGGTCTATGGTTGCCGCCGTGACTTTCCGGCGCGCCCTCGGCCCGTTCGACGCGACGATGGTGGTGATCGGCGGCATCATCGGCGCCGGCATCTTCATCAGTCCCTACATCGTGGCCCAGCGGCTCGATACGCCGCTGTTCGTGCTGGCTGCGTGGGCGGTAGGCGGGGCGGTCGCGCTCGCCGGCGCGTTCTCCTACGCCGAGCTTGGCGCGTTGTTTCCCAATGTCGGCGGGAATTACGGCTATCTGCGTGACGGGCTGCATCCGCTGGCGGGATTTCTGTACGGGTGGGCGCTGTTACTCATCATCGAGAGCGGCGCCGTCGCCGCCGTCGCAATCACGTTTGCGACCTACACGATCCACCTGGTCGACGCGCCGGATGCCGCGCGCGTGCCGATCGCGATCTCGGCGGTCGTGGTGCTGTCGGTCATCAACTACCTCGGCGTGAAGCCGGGCAGCCGCGTGCTCAACGTGCTCGTCGTGCTGAAAGTCGCGGCCCTCGCTATCCTTATTGGCGCCGGTTTCCTCGTCGCCGCGCATCCAACCTGGTTGCACGATGCCCGACCCGCGGCGCCGGGAGCGTCATCTGCCGTGATGGCGTTCGGCGTGGCCCTGGTCCCGATCTTGTTCGCGTATGGGGGATGGCAGAACGCCAACTATGTGGCCGAAGAGATCGAGAATCCACGGCGGAATCTTCCGCTTAGCCTGGTCGCCGGAACGCTGGCCGTCATCGCGATCTATGTGACTGCAAATCTCGTTTACCTCCGCGCGCTTGGCCTCACGGGCCTTGCCGGAACAACGACGCCAGCCGCCGATGTCGCGCGACGGATGTTTGGAGCTCCGGGCGACGCGTTTGTCAGCGCCGCCATCGCCATCTCGACGTTCGGCTTCCTCAATCTCGCGATTCTTGCGCCAACGCGCGTCTACTACGCCATGTCGGCCGATGGTGTCTTCGTGCCCGCGCTCGCGCGGCTGCACCCTCGTTTCAAGACCCCGGGCCTCGCGATCATCGTGCAATCGACGTGGTCGTGCCTGCTCGCGCTCTCGGGCACTTACGATCGCCTGCTCAACTACGTCGTGTTCGCGGACTGGATTTTCTTCGGCCTGACGGTCGCGACCGTCATCGTCTTCCGCTGGAGGCTGCCGATCGATCGCCGGCCTCCGAGTACCGTACCGCGCGCCAGGGTATCCGGTGGTGCAGTTGCTCTTCTGCACGGTAGCCGCCGCCGTCGTGCTCAGCGTGGTGCGCGCCGACCCCGTGAGCGCTGCCCGCGGCGCGATTCTGATTGCGCTGGGCATTCCGGTGTACTACTGGTACGCGGTCGTCCAACCCAGGCAATCGCGGGAGCGGGCCAACGCGACAAGGCAACTACTGTGAGGCCGAGCATGACGCCCGGCTCTTTCGAACCCTGACGCCAGGCGCCTTCGAACGGTTTGGTGTGTGCTCCTTCGAACGATTAGGTGTGTGCTCCTTCGAAGGCATATGTTTGTGCTCCTTCGACTCCTTCGCTCTTCCTTCGACACTTCGATTGTCAAAGACACCCAATCATGTCCCCCGACGCACTGAACGGCTCTGAGATCCGCTATCAGGCGCCCTACCTGGAATGGGCGAAGACCCGCCCCTCGGCCGAATTCGACCTGGCCGGCAGCAACATCCTGGCCTGTTCGCTCGACGATCTGCCTGGCGCGCGGGAGGCGATCGCGCTCTGGGGCGCGAACGACGACGGTTATGGGCCGCTGATGGAGGCGATTGCGGCGCGCTATGGCGCCCGGTCCTCGCAGGTGACGACCGCGAGCGGGACGTCAGGAGCGAACTTTCTCGTTTATGCAGCGCTGCTCTCACCCGGCGACGAGGTGCTGGTCGAACGTCCGGGCTACGATCCGCTGCTCGGCGCGGCACACATGTTTGGCGCGAACACGATCCGCTTCGAACGTACGTTCGACAGCGGTTACGCGCTCGATCCCGATCGTGTCCGTCGCGCGATGACCCCGCGGACGAAGCTGATCGTCATCACCCACCCGCACAACCCGACCGGCATTCTTGCTGACGCCGCCGCCCTGGCGGAAATCGGCCGGGCCGCCGAGCAGCATGGCGCCCACGTGCTCGTCGACGAGGTGTATCTCGATCTCACGCCCGTCAACTCCTCGCGCGCCGCCACTCGCGGCGACGTCTTCCTGACGACGAGCAGCCTGACGAAATCGTACGGGCTTTCGAGCCTGCGCTGTGGCTGGGTGATCGCCTCGGAGACGCTCACCTATCGTCTGCGTCGGGCGCGCGATATCGTCGATGGAACCGGGTCAATCGTGGCCGAGCGCCTGGGGACGCTGGCATTCCAGCATCTCGATCGGCTCGAGGCGCGTGCCCGGCAACTCCTGCGCACCAACGCCCGCATCGTCGAGGACTTCCTCACGTCGCGCCGCGACCTCGAATGGGTGCCCTCTGCCGGTACCGTTGTCTTCCCGCGAATTCGCGGCGTCAACGATACCTCCGCGTTCGCGGAACGGCTGGTAACCGAACGGAGGACTGCCATCGGTCCCGGCCGCTTCTTCGAAGCGCCGGCCCACTTCCGTCTGGGATACGGAGGCGACACCACGAAACTGCGCCACGGATTAGAAGGACTGAGTGCGGGACTGGATGAGGCCACGGCCCCTGAAGGCCACTGAAGGGCCACTGAAGAACACTGAACGAAGAACACAGAAAGAACAGTGTTTTTCTGTGTTGTCTGCGCGTTTGGCTGTTCTTCGCTGTTCTTCGTCGTATTCGCGCTGTTTTTCGCCGTGTTCTTCAGTGTCGTTCAGTGGCGCCTGTTTTCTGTGTTTTTCCGTGTTTTTCTGTGGCCATGTTTTTCTGTGGCGCGTGTTTCTGTGGCGCGTGTTTCTGTGGCGTGTGTTTGTGTGGCGTGTCTTTCTGTGGCCCGCCACAGTGGTTCAGAAGACAACGCTCTCGCCAAAATCCAGCACCGTGAATTCCTCGTCCGAGATGCCGCGCTCCTCGAGCGCACGGCCCAGCGCGAGCAGTGGTTCGTCGATGGCTTCGTCGGTCAGCTGAAACGTGCCGAAGTGCATGCCAATGCTGACGCGGGCTCCGAGGTCGACGTGTGCCTGGACCGCTTCGGCGGGATTCATGTGCACGGGACGCATGAACCAGCGCGGTTCGTAGGCGCCGATCGGGAGCATGGCCACGTCAAGTGACGAGCACCGCCGCCCGATCTCCTTGAAGTGCGGTCCGTAACCCGAATCGCCGCCGAAGTAGATCGTTTCGTCGCCGCTCCGCAGGACGAAGCCGCACCACAACGTGCGATTGCGATCGAAGGGCGTTCGCGCGGAAAAGTGCTGCGCCGGGACACAGGTCACCCGGCGTCCTCCGCCGAGTTCCGCTTCCTGCCACCAATCGAGCTCGATCACGTTTTCCAGCGTCAAGCTGCGCAAGTACGAACCCAGGCCGAGCGCCGTGACGAACTGC
This sequence comes from uncultured Acidobacteriota bacterium, assembly GCA_963755695.1. Taxonomy (GTDB): domain Bacteria; phylum Acidobacteriota; class Vicinamibacteria; order Vicinamibacterales; family 2-12-FULL-66-21; genus QHWT01. Next base: position 61,374 of record CAVWLB010000003.1, read on the forward strand.
GGCTCTGCCCCGTGCGCGCATCGGCGCAGCGACGAGGGCTGCAAGTGATCGTAATGATTGTGGCTGACCAGGACGATGTCCGGCAGCGGCAGACATTCGAGGCGTACAGGCCGGCGGCCGCACGCGGCGGGGCCCGATCCGGCCAAATGGCCCCGCATGGGTGGTGAACACCGGATCGGTCAGGATCACCGCGTCGCTCGTGCGGAGCATGAACGTGGAGTGACCAATGAACGTGACCGCGACCCGACCCGGATCAACGCTGGCGTGAGGCGGCGGGTACAAATCCAGCGGCACCTCCTCCGGCCACGGCGCCTTTTCGCGGCTGCGCTGCCAGGTGATGACATCCCCGATCGATCGGTCGTCGTCGGTATGCGGGTTGAAGAAGCGCCTGCCGTCGCAATGATCGGAGATCGGAAAAGTCACTGCCAAGACTTGTACACCAGCACCGGGTGGCCACAGAAGAACACTGGATAACACAGGATCAAACAGAGTGAGTGCGTGTTCCTGCGTTTTCTGTCGTTTTGCCGCCGTCAAGAGAGCCAGGGCGTCCGGGCCGCAAGGTTTGGATGAACTGCGCCGTGGTACACTCCCCGCCTCCATGGCAGGGCGGCATCCCGACGCGTTTCCGTTGACGCGCCATTCGGTGGTCCGAGGGATCGCCAGCGCCGATCCGGCGACGCGCGCCCAGGCATATGACGCAATCGTGCGCAGTTACTGGCGTCCGGTCTATGCCTATATCCGCGTGCGCTGGCGACGCGATCCGGCTGACGCGCAGGACCTGACCCAGGAGTTTTTCACCCGGGCGCTCGAGAAGGACTACCTGGCGCGGTACGACGCATCCAAGGCACGTTTTCGCACGTTCGTCCGAACCTGCCTGGAAGCGTTCCTTTCGAAGGACTACGAAGCGGCACACCGCCAGAAGCGCGGGGGCGGAGTGCGGATTGAGTCGCTCGATTTCGCGCGCGCCGATGCGGATCTCGCCGCGCACGTCCGCAGCGACGAGGGCGATCCGGAATTGTGGTTCCGCCGCGAATGGACGCGAACGCTGTTCGCCGACGCGGTCGAGCGGCTTCGCGCCGACTGTGAAGCGGCGGGTCGGCAGCAGGCGTTCGATCTGTTTACTCGATACGACATCGACGGACCTGATGCGGCGGTACGGCCCACCTACGCTGCCCTCGCTCGCGATCTCGGAATGCCGATCACCGAGGTGACCAACCAGCTCGCGTGGGTGCGCCGGGTCTTCCGCGCGGCGGTTCTCGAGGCGATCCGAGCGTTCTGTGCGACAGACGACGAGTTTCGCGCCGAAGCGCGCGATCTGCTTGGCGTGGATCTATGACCTGGATCTCCGACCGTGCGCTCGGACATCTGCAGGCGATGGCCGACGTGCCCGACTTCTCGGCGAGCCGCTACGAGATAGAAGAAGAGATCGGACGCGGCGGCATGGGGATCGTGTTTCGCGGTCGCGATCGCGAGCTGTCGCGGGAGGTGGCGATCAAGGTGACGAGGTGGCCAGGCGTGGACGTGGAGCGCCTGCGCAACGAAGCGCGAATCCTGGCGTCACTGGATCACCCGGGGATCGTGTCGGTTCACGATGCGGGCCGGCTGCCGGACGGGCGCGCCTACTACGTGATGGCGATTGTACGAGGCGAGCGGCTCGACGACCGCGCGAAACGTCTGACGCTCAAAGACCGGCTGAGATTGTTCGATCGGGTATGCGACACGGTCGCCTTCGCGCACGCCCGCGCCATCGTCCATCGGGATCTCAAGCCAGCCAACATCATGGTGGGGCCGTTTGGTGACGTCCGCGTGCTCGACTGGGGCTTGGCGTGTTTGGGGTCAGACCCCATGGCCGGACATTCCGGGTCTGCACCCGGCAAGCCGGTCACCCACATCGCCGGAACGGAAGGATACATGGCGCCCGAACAGGCGCGCGGGCGGGCAGACGAGCGGTCGGACGTGTATGCGCTCGGCGCGATTCTCCGCGGCCTCGTCGGACCGTCAAGGGGCCGTGCCCTGCGCCCGCTGCACGCGATCGTGACGCGCGCCACCGCGGACGATCCCGGCGGCAGATACACCGACGTGCCGTCCCTGGCCGCCGACCTGCGACGCTTTGTCGACGGACATGCGGTCCAGGCGTACCACGAGTCGGCGATCGAGCGGATCGCACGCTTCGGCCGGACATATCGGACGCCGATCGCTCTGGTCCTCGCCTATCTGGCGATGCGGATCTTTCTGCTCCTATGGGACCGGCCGTAGGGCTGGACGAGCCGAGACAGCGCGTCTGAAGACCCGCCCTACACCTGTAGGGCGCCTCTTTATGGGCGCTAAAGGAATCCGCGGCAACGCGTAATAGAGAGTGTGGAGGGCTTCGTGAGCAAACCTGTACTCGGACTGCTGCTCGGCGGCGTGCTCGGCGTGTTCGACGGCTTGTCGGCGTTGATCTCGGCCCCGGACGACCCCGCCGTGCGCGCGGGCATCGTTGGCATAGTAATCGGCTCGACGATGAAGGGGATCCTCACCGGCGTGATTATCGGCTGGTTCGCCAGGCGGACCCAGTCGCTGGCCATGGGAATCGTGTTCGGGCTGATCGTGGGACTGGCGCTGGCCGCGTGCGTGTCGCTGATGCAGAAGATGGCGGGACAGCCGCCGTATTACTGGCAGATCATGCTGCCTGGCGGGATTCTTGGGATGATCGTCGGCTACGCGACCTTCACCTACGGCTCACCAGCGCCGCGGCTCACGCCGACAGCGCAATCTTGATCGCCAGCGCGATCAGGGCAATTCCGCTGACGGCTTCGAGTGCCCGGCGCGGTCCGCTGCGATCGAGCGCGTTGGCGAGCGTGCCGCCGGCGGCCGCCCAGGTCAGGTGACAGCTGATCGCCATGGCCACGTGGATCGCGGTGAGAAGCATCACGCTCGTCATCGCAGGCGCGCCGCGCGGCACGAACTGGGGAATGACCAAGAGATAGAAGGTAGCGATCGAAGGGTTCAGCACGTTCGTGATGAACCCTTCATACAGGTCGCGCGCGAGAGGAGCAGCAGGCACGTCCTCCCGCGCGGCCGCTCGAAGCGATGCGCGGTTCGCGAGGCCGAGCGCGTGGCGGAGCGATATCAGCCCGAGCCACGCCATATACTATCATGCCGGCGATCCGCAATGCGGTCCATGCCGCCGGCCACCGCTCCAGCATCAGCGCTGCGCCGAACGCCGTGAGCAGGCCGTAAAAAATCGAGCCGGCGTTGATACCAACCGCGGTTCGCACACCGGAACGCATCCCGCGAGTGATGCTGTTTCGCAGCACCAGCGCGGTGGAGGCGCCCGGTGTCAACACGAGCGGAACGGTAATGGCCGCGAACGCCCAGTAGTTCGGATGCACGCAGCCAATTGTCGTGGCTTCCGCCTTCCGGCGGAAGCCACGAAAGAGCGAAGCCTACTTGCTCGTCTTCTTGGGCGTTGGACTCGTCTTCGCCGGCGCCGCGGACGTCCCGGCCACCTTCGCGTTGGTCTCCTTCGCCATCTTCATGTGATCTTCGAGCGTCGGCAGCGTCTGGCCAGCCCACGATTTCAGATCCGGATCCTTCGCCGACGTCGATTCGCGCTTGAACGCGGCGACGTCGTGGGTGTGATCGGCAACCATCTCCTTCATGTAGGCCTTGTCGAACGCTTCGCCCGACAATTTCGCGAGTCGATCCTGCGTGGCCTTGTGCTTGGCGTCGAGCTCGGTCGGAAGCGTCACGTTCTTCTGCTGGGCCCACCTTTTCAGCTCGTCGTTGGCCTTGCCGTGATCGCTCGCCATGCGTTCGCCGAACGATTTCACGTCGGGGTTGGAAGCTTTTTCTTTCGCGAGGTTGCCGAGCTCGACCTCGGCCATCCCGCCGATCGCCGCTTCATTCACGAAGTTGTGATCGGAGGGCGCCAGCGTTCCGCTCGTGCCCGCGGTCTTCTCAGTTGCCGGATTCTGACTCGAAGTCTTCGGACTCGCAGTGGTCTTTGGCTTCGGCTGCGGTTTCGTCTGATCGGGAGTCGACTGCGCTATCGCAGGCGCCGCACCCAGCGCACTCGCCAGGATCGCGATTCCCAGGTACTTTTCTCATGGTTCGGCCCTTCCAGTCATCAGTTGAGGCGGGTAAAATCGAACCCCATGCCGCCTGTAAACAAGTTCACGCAGGAGACATCTGCAACGCCGATGCCCGCACGGCATCTTTGTTGCGTCTACCGTATGTGGAGGGAAGGGCATGCGGAATGGCAACTCAGCGGAGAATCACGCGCTTGCGAAGAATGTCGTCGCCGGCGTCGTCGGCGGATTGGTCGCGTCGTGGACGATGGAGTACTTTCAGCGCGCGTTCAACCGGGCTGCGCAGATGGGCAGCGCGGAAGGTGGCGGCGGTCAGCAGCATCGCGTACCGGAGTCGGAGCCGCCGACCTACAAGGCGGCTGACGCACTTGCCGAGAGCATGACCGGTGATGAAGTGCCGCGGGAGTACAAGCCGACTGCTGGCTCGCTGGTGCATTACGCATTTGGCGGAGCTGTGGGAGCGATGTATGGCGCCGCGGCGACGCGCACGCCTGACATCACCTCATGGGCGGGTCTTCCCTTTGGCGCGACCGTATGGCTGATTGCCGACGAGATGGGCGTGCCGCTCGCCGGCCTGTCCAAGGCCCCTACCGAATATCCAGTGTCGAAACACGTGTCGGCCTTCGCGACGCATCTCGTGTATGGCGCGACGACCGAGTGCGTCCGGCGGACGATGATGCGGATGCTGTAAGGCTTCGGGCTTCGGGCTTCGGGCTTCAGAGTCAGTCTTCAGAGAACCTGGAAGCCCCTGAAGCCCGGAGCCTGAAGCCCGAAGCCTGTGAAGCCCCCTACTCCAGCCTCTCGAATCCCACCAGCTTCCAGCCATCGCTGGTTCGTCTGAACCACGCGTGGACGGGCACGAGCCATTCCTTCTGTGCAGCACCGCCCGCACCGATATCGACCTGAAGGAACTCACCCGCCTTCGAAGGCAATCCCGCCGGGGCGGTTACCGGCGAGTTGCCTCTGGTCTCTCCGATTCTGATGGTGGTGCCGCTCGAGTTATCGAATCTCGACCACACGACCATGTACGACTCCGGGGGCGCAGCGACTCCGAAATCCACGGCGGCGTTCGAGAAGGTCAGTTTCGCGTCGGCCAACGCGACGTCGACGACTGGATTGACCGCCGGCAGCCACGCGCGCGCGATCTTGTCGCGGCGTTCGATGAGCGTCCGCGCGAGCACCTCTTCGGTCTGCGGATCACCGGTACTTCCCGGCGCGGATTGCCGCACGAATCATCGCGTCGCTCATGATCGTCCGCAACCGGCGGGCAGCCCAGAACAGATCGTCGGCGCGTGCATTGAGGAAGGCGGTGTTCGGAATCCTCGGCTTCCACTGTTCCGGCTCGAACGAGGCCGATTCAAATCGGCCGACCAGCTCGTAATTGGGATAGTCGACCGACATCCACTGCCGCGGGGCAAAGCCAAAGGCCGGCAGCGCCCGCCTGGTCGGCGGCATGTCGACGAGGTACTCGAAACCGTCGCGCGGATCGCGAGGGCCGATGCCGGCGCTCCCGAGCGTCGATCCGAAATCCAGCAGGTTGTGCCGCACGTAGGCCCGGTTGTTTTCGACGATCAGAGCGTCCATCGAATTAGTGGCGTTCGTATCGCGGTGGTCCACCCACGCTCCAAAGACTCGCAGCGCCCGCAGCGAACGGCGATCCTCGTGCGGAATCACGTCGTTCGGGTCGTCGGGACGGGTCCCGAGGGTACTTGAAACCGTTGAGGAGCTTCTTTCCTGGGAGCAGCGAGCTGACCAACGCACGGTAACGGCCGTCCGGCTCCCGGGCGGCGCGCCGCAGGTTCGCGTCGATGTCGGATTGCCGCATCCGTCGCCTCTTGCCATCCGCACCGGTTGTCATTGCCGCGCGGTCGAGGACGAGATCCTGGCGGCGGAGGAAGGCGATGTTGGTCTGCGGCACGTAGTAACCAAGCGCGTGATAGAGGCGGGTGACCACGACCTCGGCTCCGCTTGCCAGGGTGGGCCAGTCTGGCGGATCGAATTTGATGAAATACCGGTGCCCGCGTGCATCGAGGATCGTGAACCCAGGCGAGGCGCCGTTACCCTTTCCGGACGTCACGGTCCACGGACCTGGGGCGGGACCGGTATCGCCGTCAACGCCGCGCGTCATTTCTTCTGGTGAACGCAGGTGCCGATTGACGAACCAGCTGGAATCAGGCACTTCGTCGATCGTGTTGATATCGCGCGCCCTGATCGTCTGCTCGACGTCCTGCTGGCCGAACAGGTTCACGATGGAATCGTAGGCCAGCGAGATGTCCCACGGTTCGACGGGCGAGGCGTCCTGGCTGTCGGCCTCACGCGCGATTGGATCGTCCTCGTAAAACTTGCGCCCACCGGCCGGAAGTGACGTGACGAGCAGTGCGAGCGCCGCGCAGGTCAGTAGAGTCCGCTGCATGGCTCAGAACACGAGCGGGCTGAATCCGAAGATGAACCGCAGCCCTTCACGGCTGCGCGCCAGTTCCAGACGCAGCAGCGTGCTCCGCGCGGAATGGAAATACAGTCCGATGCCGTACGAATTTTCCAGATCGGTCAGATCGAGATCGCCGAAGGCCGGCGCGACCTTGCCGGCTTCATAAAACAGTACTCCGTCGACATATTCCTGCACGTACCAGCGGTACTGCGCCGTGAGCAGCATCGCGTCGCGATCGCGAAAGCGATAGGAGGGGAAGCCGCGAAGGAAGTCTGAGCCGCCCAGCGACGGCAGCAGAAAGAACGGCACGACATCGCCATCATCGGGACTTGTCGACCACACGCGCGCGGAAAGATCGAACACCATGTTGCCGCTCAGGACGGGGATCAACTGCTGGGCGACGCCCTCGGCCCGGTGAAACGAATACGGCTGATTATCGAGGGCACGGAAATCGTGGAAGCTCGCCTGGACCAGTGTGCCGCTGCGGCTGTAGCCCGGCGACTCACGGGAGTCGAGCGCCGCAGACCCGTAGGTGTGCGCGTACTTCGGGTCCGCGTCGAGCCCCGGAAGGGGCGGCAGAGAAGCTGGCGATGCGTTCTCCGTCACCGCGATGGCACCGCCGCTGGTGCGATATTCCTCCCATCCGCTGCCGGCGCTCAGGCGGATGAATCGCACAGGGCGCGCGAGTGCCTGCGCGCTCATCTCGGTGCGCTGCTCGTCGGTACTCCGCGCTTGCGTTCGGCGACTCGGGCCCAACAGCGAACACCGGGCCGTTCGGTGCGTCATGCCACCGCACGCGGCCGTTGATGAGAAGGCGTCCGTCCGCAAGCGGCCTGGCCTGATAGAGCGCCTGCAGGAGCTTGTAATTGCGAATCGAGTAGACCGCTTTGGCGTGAACGAAGCTGCCATCCGGGAAGGTGTAGCCGCCGGCCGGGCCCAAGGCGAATCCCGATCCGGCTTTGATCCCGCCGAAGGTGACCGCGATGCCCGGCACCGCGCGGATCCCCTCGTCGTTGCCCTTGAATCGCAACATCTGCCGCTCGAGAAAGCCCGGCACATACGGATGCGCCTGCTTTGCCTTCTGCTGTTGTTCGCGCTCGTGTTCCTCGGCGCGACTGGACGGAGGCGTCGATTGCGCACCCGCATTCAGCGACCACGCGAGAACAACGAACATCGGAAACACCGACCGCCACCAACGTCGCGTCATGGGCTTCAGCACCGTATAAGCATATCTGCCACACCACGGCCGTCCCGCCACGCCGGAACGTCGGTCGCGCGCGCTAAACCAGCGAGAAGTCAACAACTTACCATCATTTCTCGGGATGCCCGTGTGGCGGGGTTTTTGATGGAGTAGGGCTAGCCCATGCAGCCGGTGTCTGTGGACGGAAAATTCCTTCTGGCGGGCAACCGCCGGTTCCTCATCAAAGGCGTCACCTACGGAACGTTCGCGCCTCGGCGCGACGGGTTTCACTACCCCGATGACGCTCGCTTCGATCAGGATCTCTCGAACATTGCCGCGGCCGGGTTCAATACGGTTCGCGTCTATACGCCGCCACCGCAATCCTTCCTCGATCGAGCGCAAGCCGCGGGACTGCGGGTGATGGTCGGCCTGCCGTGGACGCAACACATCGCGTTCCTCGACGACCGCGCCATGACCGAAACCATCCGGCGGCAAATCACCGGTCAGGTCCGAGAACTGGCGCGACATCCGGCGGTGCTGATGTTCGCGCTCGGCAACGAGATTCCTCCGGGCATCGTGCGCTGGCACGGGCGACGGCGAATCGAGCGATTCCTGCGGGAGCTGTGCGAGGACGCGCGCGACGTCTCGCCCGACGACTCTCTTCACCTACGTCAACTATCCGCCGACGAGCTATCTCGATCTGTCGGTCGTTCGATCTCTGCGCCTTCAACGTCTATCTCCATCGCGAGCCCGATCTGCGCGCGTATCTCGCGCAGCTGCAGAACATTTCCGGCTCAAAGCCGCTGCTGCTCGCCGAAGCGGGCGCCGACAGCATGCGCGAAGGGCTGGACGGCCAGGCGGCCATCACCGCCATGCACGTGCGCGCGGCATTCGAGGAAGGGGCATGCGGCGCGGTCGCGTTCGCGTGGACCGACGAATGGTGGCGGGGCGGATCCGAGATCGAGCGACTGGGCGTTCGGACTGGTCGATCGCGATCGGCGGCCGAAGCCGGCTTTCGCGGCCGTCTCGGCGGCCTTCCGAGATGCGCCGTTTGCTCCATCGGACCGCTCGGCGTGGCCATCGGTATCGGTCGTCGTCTGCGCCTACAACGCGGCCGACACCATTGTCGAGTGCCTCGCCTCGCTCGAGCGGCTGCACTATCCCGACTTCGAGGTCATCGTCGTCAACGACGGTTCGAAGGATGCGACCGGCGCGATCGCGCACGCCTGGGCCGATGGTCACGGGAGGCGCCGCGTGATCGACGTCGAGAACGGCGGTCTCAGCCGCGCCGCAACATCGGCCTGGCGCATGCGACCGGTGAGATCGTCGCCTACACCGACGCCGACGTGCGCGTCGATCCGACTGGCTCACCTATCTCGTTCAGCCGTTTCTCAACTCCGAGGTCGTGGGATCCGGCGGTCCGAACATCCTGCCGGCGGACGATCCGCGCATCGCGCAGTGCGTCGCTCGCTCGCCGGGCGGCCCGACGCACGTGCTGCTCGACGATCGCATCGCCGAGCACGTGCCGGGCTGCAACATGGCGTTCCGTCGAGACGCGCTCGTGTCGATCGGCGGCTTCAATCCCATCTACCTGCGCGCCGGCGACGATGTGGATGTGTGCTGGCGACTGCAGGCGCGCGGATGGCAGATCGGGTTTGCGCCGGCGGCGCTCGTCTGGCATCACCATCGCGCCTCCGTCGGTGCCTACTGGCGGCAGCAGGTCGGCTACGGCGAAGGGGAAGCCTGGCTGGCGCTGAAGCATCCCGACAAATTCGTCGGTGGAGACATGCTCTGGCGCGGGCGGATCTACAGCGCGCTGCCGTTGGTCAGAGGCCTGTATCGCGATCGGCTGAATACGGGATCGTGGGGCACCGCTTCGTTTCCATCGGTGTACAACCTCGGCGCCTCCGGTGTCTCGTACCTGCCGGCATCGGCCGGCTGGATGGTCCTGTCGCTGGTGCTGTTGGCCAGCGGCGCGCTGCTCGATCGCTGGTTTTCCGACGTCGCCACCGCGGCACTGGCACTGGGCGGGGCGGGAGTTGCCGCGTCGATTGCACGCGCGGCGCAGTTTGCGGTGGCCGCCGAGTTCCCGTCGGCGACCATCGGCCAGCGATTACTGATCGCGTGGCTCCATCTCTTGCAGCCGCTCGCGCGTCTTCGTGGACGGATCAGGGGCCGTTTCGCCACCCCTGCGGATCTCACCTCCTCGGCCGCGGCGACGACGGTAAAGGCTTTGCCCTCGATCGGCCGTGCGCTCGCGCTCACCGTCGGTATGCGTCTGGAGCGGCGTTTCTGGTCGGAATCGTGGACCTCCCTTCCCATTCTGCTCGAGCAGCTCGTGACCTCGCTCCGGCATCAGCGAGGCGCCGGGCGCGTCGACGTCGATGAAGGGTGGGCAGAGCGTTGGGACGTCGCGCTTCCGATTGGGGGCTTCGCCAGGCTCGAAGCGCGCGGCGTCGTCGAGGAACACGCGCGCGGCACCTGCCTGGTGCGAACCTCAACGCGCGTGCGTCCGACAGCCGTTGGAGTCGTGGCGCTCGCCGGTCTGGCGGCGGGGATTGCCGCAGCGATGCTGCTCGAGCGCTCGGGCAACAACGCCGGCTCGCTCGCCGTCGTCGTCTTTTGCGCCCTCACCCTCTTCTGGTCGCTCCGCCGGATCGTCCTCGCGAGCGCGCGTATGGGCGCGGCGGTGGACCAGGTAGCGATGGCGAGTGCGCTGTTTCCATTCGATGAACGACGGTCCTGGCGACCGGCTCTCGCGGGACTCGCCGCAGGCACGCTGCAAGCCGCGATGGTCATTGCCCTGGGTGCGTTCTTCGTCATGACCGCAGCACCGACGGTCTGGGACGCAGCCGACGATTACTTCCCAGCGCGGGCGAGGCCGGCGGCGGCGATCGTGGCGCAACCCGTCTCGGTGGTGACCGAGCCCCCCACGGTCCGCGTCGCGAAAGCTCCAGAGCATCGCGCGACCAAAGCCGTACCGCCGCTGCACCAGCCAGTCGCGCGGCACGCGTCACCCCTAATCTCCGAACGCCGGCGAACCTGACCATGATCGATCTTTCGCTGGCCCGATGGATCGCATCCTACATGCGGCCCTACCGCTGGCGCCTCGCGCTGCTGACCCTGGTGTCGGTGGTGGAAGTGGCGGTTGGTGCGTTGACGCCGTGGCCCTTGAAAGTGGTCGTCGACAACGTCCTCTCGAGGCGACCGATGCCGGCCGGCATCTTCCACCTCTCGACCCTTGGCAATCATGTCAGTCCTGCGACCCTGCTCGGGATCGTGTTGCTGGCCGGTCTCGTGTTGCAGATCCTCGATCAGTGGGTCTCGATGCTGCATACGCAGATCCAGGTCGAGACCGGCCAGCGCATGGTGTTCGACCTCCGCGCGCGGTTGTTCGCTCACCTGCAGTCGCTCGACATGCGCCATCACATCACGGTCAGCGCCGGCGACGCCGTGTATCGGCTCGATGCCGACGCCTACTGGATCGACAACCTGGTGATGAGCGGGCTGTTCCCGCTGGGATCTGCGGCCCTCACGCTGATCGTCATGTTGGCGATCCTCGTCAAGATCGACCCACGCTCGCGCTGCTCGCGCTGCTGGTCGTGCCGTTTCTGTACTGGCTGCTGCGTGTCTACACCGTCCGCTCGGCGACCGCGCCGAAAGCGTGAAGGAGCTCGAGTCGAAGCTCTCGAGCGGCTGTACGAAACGTTTTCCGCGATCCGGGTGGTGAAAAGCTTCGCCCGCGAAGGATACGAGCAGGATCGCTTCGCCGCGCGGGCGTCGGGTGCGATGCGGGCGCGCGTGCGGCTCACCTGGCAGGAGTCGCTGTTCTCCGTCGCGATCACCGCGATGACGATCCTCGGCACCGCGCTCGTCTTGTGGTCGGCGGCCTGCACGTGCTCCGCGGGCAGCTGACCATCGGCTCGCTGATGGTGGTGATCGCCTATCTCGGCGCGGTGTATGGGCCGCTGTCGGCGATTGCGCACACCACGGGATCGCTGCAGGGGGCGCTGGCCAGCACGCGACGTGTTCGACGAATGTTCGCGCTGAAACCCGAGGTCAGCGACGGATCACCCGGATCGACCCGATCGACTGCCGAAACGCTGCAGGTCCGCGGGCACGTCACGTTCGAGAGCGTCGGCTTCGGCTACGAAGGGCACCGGCCGTGCTGCACGACATCAGCTTCGAGGCCAAGCCGGGCGAGATGGTCGCGCTCGTCGGCCTGACCGGCGCCGGCAAGACGACGCTGGTCAGCCTGATCCCGCGCTTCTACGACCCGACCGTCGGGCCGCGTGCTGATCGACGGCGTGGACGTGCGCGAGTACCGACCTGCGCGTCGCTGCGCGAGCGCATCGCCATCGTGCTGCAGGATCCGGTGCTGTTCCGCGGCACGATCGCCGACAACATGCGCTACGGCCGGCTCGACGCGACCGACGAGGAGGTCGAGGCGGCGCGCGCGCGCCGCGCACGCGCACGAGTTCGTCGCGCGCCTGCGAAGGGCTACGACACCGAGATCGCCGAAGCCGGCGGCGGCCTGTCGGGCGGCGAGCGCCAGCGGCTGAGCGTCGCGCGCGCGATCCTGAAGAACGCGCCGATCCTGATCCTCGACGAGCCGACCTCGTCGCTCGACGCGATCTCGGAAGAGATCGTCTTCGCCGCGCTGCGGCGGCTGCGCGCCGGCCGCACGACGATCGTCATCGCGCACCGGCTGTCGACGGTCCGCGACGCCGACCGCATTCTGGTGCTCGACGGCGGACGGATTGCCGCGCAGGGCCGCCACGACGAGCTGCTTCGAGTCCAGCGAGCTGTACCGCCGGATGTGCGCGCGGCTCGTCGGTCGGCAAGTCGCTCGACGAGCCGGAGACGGTCGACGAGCTGACGCAGGAGGCGTCGTGAGAGATCCTGTTCGCCGGCATCATCGCCCGCTACCCGTTCGGCGGCGTCACCTGGTGTTCGCTGATGTATCTGCTCGGCCTGCGCGCGCTCGGCCACGAGGTCTTCTACATCGAGGACACCGGCGAGTGCGTCTACGACCCGGTGCAGAACACGCGGGCACCGATCCGTCCTACGGCACGCGCTACATCCACGCCGCGCTCGAGCCGTTCGGCCTCGGCGACGCTGGTGCTTCGTCAACTACGACGGCAGCTACCACGGCGCCGTCGCGCGACGCGGTGCGCCGATTACTGCGCGGACGCCGATCTGTTCATCAATCTGTCGGGCGGCTCGTGGTTCTGGCGCGACGAGTACGCGCGCATTCCGCGCAAGGTGTTCATCGATTCCGATCCCGGCGTTCACGCAGCTCGCGATCGCCAAGGCCGAGCCGTGGTACGTGGAGTTCTTCCGCGGTTCGATCACCTGTTCACGTTCGGCGCGAACATCGGCACGCCGGCGTGCACGGTGCCGACCGGCGACTTCACCTGGCACAAGACCTGGCAGCCGGTCGTGACCTCGACGACTGGCGCACGGACGACAGCGCCGCGGCGCGATCGCTTCACGACGGTGATGACCTGGCAGATCGAGAGCTTCACCGACGTCGGCGGCAACAAGGACAGGAGTTCGTGCAGTTCATCGATCTGCCGTCGCGGACCGCCCAGCGCTTCGAGCTGGCGATCAACGGCCCGCAGACAGCTGCTGCGCGAGCACGGCTGGTCGACGCTGTCGACGCGATGGACGTCTCGCGCACGCCGGCCGACTACCGCGAGTTCATCCAGCGCTCGCGCGCCGAGTTCGGCGTCGCCAAGCACACCTACGTCGCGACGCGGTCCGGCTGGTTCAGCGATCGCACCGAGTGCTATCTCGCCTCGGGCCGGCCGGCGCTCGTGCAGGACACCGGCTGGACGCGCGCACCTGCCGTCCGGCGAAGGGCTGCTCGCCTTCTCGACGCCCGAGGAGGCTGTCGCCGGCATCGATCGCATCAACGCCGACTACGCCGCACCACGCGCGCCGCGCGGTGGAGATCGCGCGCGAGCACTTCGACGCCGAGACGCGTGCTGTCGTCGCTGCTCGAGAGGCATCGCGTGAGAGCCTTGCGAATCGCCCACATCGCGCCGGTCGCCACGACGCTTCCGCCGCCGAAGTCCGGATCGGTCGAGACGATGACGTCGCTGCTGACCGAGGGGCTGGTGCGCGCGGCCACGACGTCACGCTGTTCGCGACCGGCGATTCCCAGACGACCGCGACGGCTGCACGCGATCTATCCGCACGGCTACTGGCACGACGAGAAGATGTGGCCGTGGGAGCTCTACGAGATGCTGAACCTGGCGGCCGCCGTCGAGCGCGCCGCCGAGTTCGACATCATCCACTACGAGGCGGCGTACTACCCGATGTCGCTCGGCGTTCACGCGGCTCTCGCCGACGCCGATCCTGCAGACGCTGCACCATTCGCCGAGCCCGGCGGAAGTCCGGCTGTGGTCGCGCTATCCCGAAGCGCCGTTCGTCGCGATCTCGCACGAGCAGGCGCGCCTGCTGTCCGGCCTCAACGTCGTCGGACACGTGCTGCACGGCATCGACACCGACGCCTTCACGTTCAGCGAACGCCCGACGACTACCTGCTGTTCCTCGGCCGCTTCACCGAAGGCAAGGGCGTGCTGCAGGCGATCGAGATCGCAAAGGCGCCGGGCTGCGGCTGATCCTCGCCGCGCCGAAGACGAGTACTACCGCGAGAAGGTCGCGCCGCCTCGTCGACGGCAGCTTCGGTGATCTACGTCGGCGAAGTCGGATCACGAAGCGAAGGTCGCGCTGCTCGGCGGCGCGCGCGCGCTGCTCTACCCGGTGCAGGCGGGCGAGCCGTTCGGCCTGGTGCTCGCCGAAGCGATGGCCTGCGGCACGCCGGTCGCCGCGCTCGATCGCGGCGCCGTGCGCGAAGTGGTCGACGATGGGCTGACCGGCGTCATCTTTGCCGACGAGCGCGAGCTCAGCGCCGGACTGCCGCGGGTCTTCGCTCTCGATCGGCGCCGGGTCCGCGAGCGCGCGGTCGCGCGGTTCGGGGCGATGCGCATGGTCGACGAATACATCGCGGTCTACGAACGGTTGATCGATGCGACGGCTGACCTGAGCGACCGCCACGCCGCCGCATGGGGACGGGTGTGACACGGCGCATGGGCCCTCTCACCGGCCGGCGGCTCCTCGCCATCTTCGCGCATCCAGACGACGAGTCGCTCGCGTGCGGGGGGACCCTGGCGTGGTGCGCGGCGCAGGGAGTGCGCGTGTCGCTGCTGTGCGTGACCCGCGGCGAGCTGGGCCAGCGTGCACCGGGGTCCAGCGACGAGCTGATCCCGCTCGGCACGATCCGCCACGGCGAGCTTCACGCCGCCGCCGAACGGCTGGGTATCGACGAGGTGATCGTCTTCGATCATCCCGACGGATCGCTCAACGGCGTCGACGAGGCGCAGTTCCGCAACGAGATGGTCGTCGCCATCCGTCACGTCCGCCCTGACGTCGTCATCACCTTCGGCCCCGACGGCCTCTACTGGCATCCGGATCACGTCACCGTCCACGAGCGGGTCACCGAAGCGGTCGCGCAGCTGGGATCGACTGGGCCGGCGCTGTTTTACGTGGTGTTTGCCCCGGGCGTGATGCGCCGTGTGGTTGAAACCGCTCAAGCCAATCCGGCCGCGCCGTCCGACGTCTCGCTGTGGTCGCTCGATCCGGACGCGTTCGGCGCGTGCGCGCCGGAGGCCACGCTGGTGATCGACGCGTCGGCCTTCACGTGCAGGAAGATCGAAGCACTACGCTGCCACCGCACCCAGGTGAGCGCCGGGAGCGCGTTCACCTGGCTGACCGCCGCCCAGGCGCAACAGTTGCTCGGTCACGAGCATTTCGTGCGCGCGTCTACCGGATACGCCGGTCCCACATTCCTCGACGCGTTGAGTCCCTCGTCGGCTTCGCTTTCATAAGATCGAGCGTACTCATCGCCGGCGCCAGCCGCGCAGCCCGGACCTGGTCACGGTCAGGTGGGCGTGACGCGCGGATCGCCGATTTATAATCGCCGCTTGTCTTCCCTGATTCGTTACGGCGGGACCGCGACGATTGCGGCGCTCATCCTCCTCGCAGCAACGCAGGTCAGGCTCGGCACTGCGTGGTTCTTTGCCTTTGCGGCTGTGCCATGCATCGTGTACGCATTGCTGCTTCATCACCTGTTCGCCCGGCCGGATCTCCTCGAGCAGCCGATGCCGTCCGCCCGCCGCGCGCGACTGCTGACCACGGCCCTCCTCTTCGCGGTGGCGTTTCGCGTCCCGCTGGTCATCCCACGCGTCGGCGCGGACAACGACATGGTGCGCTACATATGGGATGGACGGGTGCAGCGCCTCGGCTACAACCCGTTCCTGGTGCTGCCCGCCGATCCCGCGATGCAGCAGACGCACACCGACGAGACGCGTCTCATGCCGAGCCGGCGAGCCAGGACGCCGTATCCCGCTGCGGCACAGCTCTTCTTCCGTCTCGTGGTCACGATCCACGAGTCGTCGCGCATGATGAAGATTGCACTGGTGCTGTGCGACCTGGCCACGATCTGGGTGCTGCTTGCCTGGCTGCGGGACACGCACCGGTCCGAATGGCTGGCGCTGGCCTATGCCTGGAATCCGCTGGTGATTCTGGAGGTCGCGCACAGCGGCCACATCGACGCCCTCGGGGCGCTCTGGATTGCGATTGCGGCCTGGATGCTCAGCACCGGCCGCGGCATGCGAGCTGCCGTCGCCTTTGTGATCGCCGTCGCGACAAAACTTCTGCCGATCGTGCTCGTGCCGCTCTTCTGGAAACGGATCCGGATACGGGATGGGCTCGTCGCCGGACTCGTCTTGCTCGCGATGTATCTGCCGTTCTCGTCCGCGGGCACGGTTCCGCTCGGCGCCGTCCCGAACGTAGTGGCGTTCATTCGCTTCAATGGACCACTGTTCAAGGGACTGGCCGCGCTCACCAGCCCGCAGGGCGCGGCGGCGATCGCCGTGCTCTCCGGGCTCGCGGTTGCCACCTGGATGCGGTGGCAGCGGCCAGTAGACGATCCAGCGGCGTGGGCCTGGCCGATGGCTGTCGCGCTGGCCTGCTCGCCGGTGATCTATCCCTGGTACCTTCTATACTTCACGCCTTTCCTGTTTACGCCGTCCACGTTACCGCTGATTGTGTGGACCTACTCGGCCATTCCGGTCTACATCGTGTGGGAGCTCTCGAAGCACGGCCATCGCTGGTTCGTTCCCCCACCGGTGATGTGGATCGAGTTCGGGGTCGTCGTCACCACGATGACCTGGCTGGCGTTTCGCACCCGGCGACCCGCCAGGGTCTCGGGTGATTCCGCGCCGACCACGACATGACGCGCGGATCTCACTGGTCACGGGGATCTCGATCGTGCTGATTGCCGATACGCCTCGAGGATTGTTTTGCGAGGCCGGCAACTTCTACATCGATCCCTGGCAGCCGGTGGAGCGTGCGCTCATTACCCACGCGCACAGCGATCACGCTCGCCCGGGGTCGGGCGCCTATCTCTGTGCGGCGCCGGGAGCCGCGGTGTTGCGCCACCGATTGCCCGAAGCCACGGTTGAAGTCCTGGCGTATGGCGAAACGGTGTCGATTGACAACGTGCGCGTCTCGTTTCATCCGGCCGGACACATCCTCGGCTCGGCGCAGATCCGCCTGGAGCACGACGGCGAGATCTGGGTCGTATCGGGGGACTACAAGCGCGCTGCCGATCCAACCGCCACGCCGTTCGAGCCGCTCTCGTGTCATACCTTCATCACCGAAGCAACGTTCGCGCTGCCCATCTACACGTGGGATCCGAACGAGTCGGTGATTCAGGAGATCGTCGCCTGGTGGCATCGCAACCGCGAGGCCGAACAACCCTCGGTCCTGTTCTGCTACGTGCTCGGCAAGGCACAGCGAATCCTCGCGGAACTGCTTGATCGCGCAGACGAGCCGATCCGCCTGCACGGCGCGATGGCCGGGCTGACGGAGGCGTATCGCGAGGCGGGCATCGAGTTGGCCAGGACCGAACGCATCGCCGAGGGCACACGGGGTAAAGCGCTGTCGCGCGCTCTGGTGCTTGCACCCATCTCGGCACGCGGCACGCGCTGGATGCGGCGGCTGCCCAACGCGTCAACTGGGTTCGCGTCGGGGCTGATGCGCGTTCGCGGCGTGCGTCGCCAGCGGGCGTTCGATCGCGGATTCGTCTTGTCCGACCATGCCGACTGGCCCTCGCTCCTCAACACAATCGAGGAGACGGGCGCGTCGCGGGTACTGGTCACCCACGGCTGGTCGGATGTGCTCGCGCGGTTTCTGGCAGAACGCGGGCTAGAAACCGGCACGCTGCGTACGGCATTCGAAGGCGAGTTGGGAGAGCTCGCCTCAGATCCGGAGCTTCCCTCGTGAAGCGCTTCGCAGCGCTCTACGACGCCATCGATCGGACGACCTCCACCAATGCAAAGGTTGCCGCGCTGGTGGAGTACTTCCGCACCGCGCCGCCCGCCGACGCGGCGTGGGCCGTGTACTTTCTGACCGGGCGACGCTTGAAGCGCCTGATTCCTTCCGCGGCGCTTCGTGAGTGGGCGGTCATCGTAACCGGGGTGCCCGACTGGCTGATGAGCGAGACCTACGCCGCCGTCGGCGACTTCGCCGAAATCGTCGCGCTGCTGCTCGACGCAGTTCCACGCGAGGAAACCGAACCGGATCTGCCGCTTGCCTCGTGGGTCGAAGATCGCCTCTTACCGCTCGCCAAGATGAATCTGACCGGGCAGCGAGTGAACGTCATGCGGTGGTGGCGGACGCTGCCGCGAATCGAACGCTTCCTGTTGAACAAGCTCCTGACCGGAGAGTTTCGCGTGGGCGTCGCGCAGACGCTGGTCGTCCGTGCGCTCGCCGAAACCGCGGGAGTCGACGCCACCATAGTCGCGGCGCGCTTGATGGGCGACTGGACGCCGTCAGCGGACTGGTTTTCAACCGTGATTGCGCCGGCAGCGGGCGGAGCCGACGCCTCGCAGCCCCATCCATTCTTTCTGGCGTCGCCGCTGGAAGACCCGCCGGAAACGCTCGGCCCCCGCAGCGAATGGTTCGTCGAATGGAAGTGGGATGGCATTCGCGCCCAGCTCGTTCGCCGTGCCGGGCAGATCTGGCTCTGGTCTCGTGGCGAAGAGTTGATTACGCTTCGATTCCCGGAAATCGCGGCAGCCGCGACGCACCTTCCGGACGGCACTGTCCTCGACGGCGAGGTGCTCGCATTTCGCGAGGGGCGTCCGCTTCCCTTCTCGGCGCTCCAGCAGCGCATCGGACGCCAGCGGCAACTTGCCCAGATCATGCAAGCCGTCCCTGTGATCTTCATGGCCTACGACGTGCTCGAACAGGACGGACGGGATGTGCGTGCGGAACCGCTCGAGGCGCGGCGGGCGCTGCTGGCCGAACGAGTCCCGCACGAAGGCGTTCTTCGGATCTCGAGCGAAGTCGGCGAACCAACCTGGGAAGCGCTCGCCACCCTGCGCGCCGAATCGCGGGCACGGAACGTCGAAGGATTCATCCTCAAGCGCCGGTCTTCACCATACAGGGTCGGTCGAAAGCGCGGAGACTGGTGGAAATGGAAGATCGATCCGCTGACGATCGACGCGGTGCTGATTTACGCGCAGCCCGGCAGCGGCCGGCGCGCCAGCCTCCTGACCGATTACACCTTCGGCGTCTGGGACGGGGAACAACTGGTGCCGGTCGCGAAAGCCTATTCGGGGCTATCGAACGCGGAGATCGACGAGCTCGATCGCTGGATCCGGCGCCACACGCGCGAACGGCATGGCCCGGTGCGGGTGGTCGAACCGGTCCACGTCTTCGAACTCGGGTTCGAGGCCATCGCGCCATCGACCCGGCACCGGAGCGGCGTCGCCGTCCGGTTTCCACGAATGCTGCGGTGGCGGCGGGATAAAGGTGCCGCCGAGGCAGACACGCTGGATGCGCTCAGGCGTATGATGGGCTGACTGCTCAGGCATTCGATTCGGGAGGATTAGCACGGTTCTTGCGACGCGAGGGTGACGGATAAGACGATGAGGCCGCGAGGAACCATTCGGACCGGTAGCGACCCAAAGATCGGGGCAAAAGCGTTACGCCTCGCCGGATTGTGTGTGGCCGTTTGCACACTCGCATCCGGCTCGTCCATGACTGCCCGAGCCGCCTCGGACAACGAACGCTCGATGGCGGGAGTAATTTTTTCGCAGCCGGAAGAGCCGCTGCGGTCCTATCGCGCCTACCGCCGGATGCATGCCTGGAGTGAAAAGTTCAATCAGGAAGGCTGGCTGGAAGCGTGGACCGAGCTCAAGAACGGACAGTTCCAATATGAGATCGTGACCGAGCGTGGGTCCGACACCATTCGAAATCGTGTCCTCCGCGCGGTGCTCAAGCGCGAGCAGGAGCTGGTGGCTGATGGGGACATGAGCCGCGGGGAACTCACGCCCGACAACTACGACTTCTCCGAAGCGGGCCGCGACAGCGACGGTACTCCACGTGGTGCAGATCACGCCCCGGCGCAAGGACGTGATGCTCGTCGAAGGCAAGATGGTCTTGAGTCCTGACGGAGGCGAACTGCTCCGTGTGGAAGGACGGCTTTCGAAGAACCCCTCCTTCTGGACCAGCCTCGTCAATGTCGTGCGCCACTACGCCCGGCTCGCCGGTGTCCGGGTGCCAGTGGCAACCGAATCCACTGCGAAAGTGAAGTTCGCAGGCAACGCGCAGCTCGAGGTCGCCTACGAGTACCAGTCGGTCAACGGCCGGTCCGTCGCAATCAACGCCCAGCGGTAAGGAGCGCTTTCGCGTAGCGCTGAGCGATCAGGTTCGTCAGGCGTCTGAACGGACTCTTCTCCGCATCAATTGCGACCGCCTGCCCCAACAGCTTCTTCCGTTCTTCACCCTCCGGAAGCGTCAGCGCCATTGCCAGATACGGGAACACCGAGCGGCCCTGCGATAACTCGACCGCGCGCTTGAAATCGGCGCGCGCGGCTTGTGGGGAGCCGCCAAACAGCCTCGGCAAGCCGTCAATGGCGATCAGCGCTTCGTGAATCTGTCCTTGCTGCCAGCTTTCGTCGAGCGTCCTCGCGCGCTCGAGCAGAGCGCGCACGGCTACCAGCTCTCCAATCCGTCTCAACTGGTCGTCGGCCACAGACAACTCCGCGCCCCACGCAGCGCCGCTCCAAAAGAGAAATGGCACCTCCTGCGCGGCCGTGACGTTGAGTACAGGCCGGATCGGCGGCAATTGATTGCTGGGTGATCTGCGGGTGGGTAACGGCCAGCCCGCGCAAGCAGTAGCTTCTGGCGCGTTGATACATGCGTCCCGCGCGGACCCTCAACTCGCGCGCGGCCGCCGGATTGCCACGCTGGAGCGCCGACTCCACATGGAGAAAGGCATAGGAATACTGGGTGAAACCGCTGCAGGCCGACAGCAGGAGGCCGGTGTGATCGGGCGACTGCGACAGCAGCATCTCGATCGTTTTCAGCGTCGACGGCGCCGCCGCTTTCACGAACTCCGGGTCGTTGTCGGAATCGTACACACTGCTGCTTGCCGCCAGCGCCGACGCCATCCGGTTGATTCCCGCCTGTTTCATCGAACATCCGGACAGCAGAACGAGCGCAGCGGCTGCTGCGGTGCATCGACTGAACATGTGAGAGGGACGATAGCACAGGGGTCGAGGAGCGAAGGGCGGGGCCGAAACGCAGTAGGTGCTGCGTGCAAAGTGCTACGTGCTGGGTGCTAGGTGCTAGGTGCGTCTCGTGCCCGGTGCCGGGTGCTTCTGATGCTAGGTGGGTTCCGGCTTCGGGTTCCGGCTTCGGGCTCCGGGCTCCGGGCCTCGCGACTCGCGCCCGAACCGGCACCGAGCACCAGAGGCACCCAGCACTTAGCACGTCGCACCTGGAGTACTCTCACCTCCCCCTTGACAATCTACAAGAGTCGCGACTATTCTCTTGTCGACAATCGACAGGAGGATGGATGGCGCCAAAGTCTGACCTGCTGCAGGGCACGCTCGACCTGCTGATCCTGCGCACGCTCTCGACAGGAGCCATGCATGGATGGGGCATCTCGCTTCGCATCCAGCAACTCTCGCGCGACGTGCTGCAGATCAACCAGGGCTCGCTGTACCCCGCGCTGCACCGGCTCGAGCAGCAGGGCCTGATTGAAGCGGAATGGGGCAACTCGGAGAACAACCGCCAGGCCAAGTTCTATCAACTCACGCGCGAAGGCAGAAAGCAGCTCGCCGAGGAGACACGCAACTGGGAGCGGCTCTCCGATGCCGTGGGCAGGGTGCTGGCCGGTTAGCGAAAAGTAAGCAGGACATCGCCGCAAAAAGGCCGCACCGCACGTGCCGCCGCAAGGTAAGCGGGAGACCGCCAGAAACAGGCCGCACCGCACGTGCTGCCGCAAGGTAAGCGGGAGACCGCCAGAAACAGGCCGCACCGCACGTGCTGCCGCAAGGTAAGCGGGAGACCGCCAGAAACAGGCCGCACCGCACGTGCTGCCGCAAGGTAAGCAGGAGATCGCCGCAAAAAGGCCGCACCGCGAGGTTTAAAGAATGCTCCGCCATCTGTCCGTCCGGTTGAAATCGCTCTTCCACCGCGAGCGTCTCGAACAGGAGCTCGACACCGAGCTCCAATACCATCTCGACATGCTCATCGAACAGAACCTGAAGGCGGGAATGTCGACGCTCGAAGCGCGTCGCGCCGCGCTCCGCGTCTTCGGTCCGGTTGCCGGCGTCAAGGATGACGTGCGCGATACCTGGATGTCGCGGTTCGTCGAAACCGCCGCGCAGGACATCCGCTACGGCGTCCGCAATCTCGGTCGCAACCCAGGATTCGCGCTGATCGTTCTGCTGACGATGGCGCTCGGAATAGGCGCGAACAGCGCGATTTTCAGCGTGGTGAACGGCGTGCTGCTCCGCCCGCTGCCCTTCAAGAACGGCGACCGGATCGTCGTCCTCCGACAGGGTCAGGGAGACACGGTCGCCAACAACCTGGGCTTTTCACCGAAAGAAATGGCGGACTATCGCGGCGCCCGCTCGTTCAGCGATGTGGTCGAGTTCCACAACATGTTCTTCACCTTGCTCGGACGGGCGGAACCCGAGCGGGTCTCGACCGGGGTGGTGTCGGCGAATTTCTTCGACGTGCTCGGCGTCTCGCCGATGTACGGCCGTGGCTTCATCGAGGCGGATGAAGCGCAGGGTGCCCCGGCGGTGCTGGTTCTCAGTTACAAATACTGGCAGCGCAGCTTCGGCGCCGATCCACAAGTGGTCGGGCAGGTGTTCCGGATGAACGATCGCCCGCACACGGTGATCGGGGTGCTGCCCCCCGTGCCGCAGTATCCACTCGATGTCGACGTCTACATGCCGACCTCCGCGTGCCCGTTCCGCTCGAGCGAGCGCGCGAAGGAAAATCGCCAGTTCCGCCTGATGCAGACCGCCTTCGCGCTGGTCAGGCCGGAGGTCACGCTCAGCAAGTCGCAGGCGGATCTCGACATCCTCGCGGCGCGATTGGCTAAAGACTACCCGGGCGATTACCCCGACAGGAATTTCCACGCCACCGAGACGCCCCTCAAGGAGGACCTCACGCGCAATTTCAAGGTGACCCTGCTGATCCTGCTGGGAACCGCCGGATTCGTCCTGCTGATCGTCTGCGCGTCGATCGCCAACCTGTTGCTCGCGCGGATGGTCAAACGCGAACGCGAGTTCTCGGTACGGGCGGCGCTTGGCGCCAGCCGCACGCGCCTACTGCGACAGCTGTTGACGGAGAGCCTGCTGCTCGCGGTGGCCGGAGGTCTGCTTGGTCTGATCGTGGCGTTTGCAACCCGAACGTTGCTCGTGACCTACGCCGAACGTTACACCAGCCGGGCGATCGAGATCAGCATCGACCAGAATGTGCTCCTGTTTACGCTCGGGATGTCGGTGCTGACCGGGCTGGTGTTCGGGAGCGTGCCCGCCTGGTCCGCGCGGTTCGACGTGGCACCGGCCCTACGCGACGGGGGACGGTCGACGCAAGTCAACCATGGACTGCGGAGCGCGCTGATCGTCGGCCAGGTTGCCGCCTCGTTCATGCTGCTCATCGCGTCAGGTCTCACCCTCCGCAGCCTGATGAAGCTGCAGTCGATCGACCCAGGGTTCAGGACCGAGAATCTCGTCACCTGGCGCGCGGATATGAGCTTCAACCGGTTCCCCCTCAGCATGGACCGGCGGCTCCGCAACCAGAAGATTTCGGACTACTGGGCTGAATTCGAAACCCGCCTTCGGGCGATTCCGGGCGTGACCGATGTCGCTGGCGGCGGCACGTTTCCCCTGAACGAGCGCGGGCCGTTCTCCAACGGTCTTCAGCGCGAGACCAAGCCGCTTCCGCCAGGCGAGCAGCCGCCGCAGGTCGACTACCGCATCGTGACGACCGATTATTTTAAAACCCTGGGACAGCCGCTCGTTTCGGGACGCGGCTTCAACAACGGGGACACGCTCGACGCCCCTGGCGTGGTGATCATCAACGAATCAGCCGCCCGCCATTTCTGGCCGAACGAGAACCCGATCGGAAGTCGCATCTCAGGCGGCACGAACGCAGCCAACGAGCCGATCTTGCTGACGGTCGTCGGGGTGGTCGCCGACATCCGGCAGCAGTTGGACCAGGCGCCGCGTGACGATGTCTACGTGCCACTGCGGCAATTCGGTCTCAACAACACCACCTGGGTCGTCCACTCGTCACGTCCCGTGGAACAGATCGCCCGCGACGTGAAGGCGACTGGGCAATCTCACGATCCGGAGCTTCCCATCGCCCAGTTCCGCACCCTGGCCGAGGTCCGATCGTCGTCGATCGAGCAGCCGCGCGTGACCACCTCGCTCATCGGCATCTTCGCGCTGCTCGCGCTCGTGATTACCGCGGCAGGGATCGCCGGCGTCATCGCCTTCTCAGTGAACCAGCGGACGCAGGAGTTCGGCATCCGCATGGCGCTCGGCGCGCCGCGCGTTGGCGTGCTAGGCATGGTGCTGCGGGAGGGCCTGACGCTGGTCGCCATTGGCCTCGTCATCGGGATGGCCGGAGCGCTCGCGCTGACGCAACTGCTGCAGACGCTGCTCTTCGAAGTGGCGCCGACAGACTCGTTCACGTTCCTCGCGGTCTCGACAGTGCTGTTGATGGTCGCCGTGCTCGCGTGCCTGCTTCCAGCCAGGCGCGCCGCCTCGGTAGATCCGATGGTTGCGCTGCGAGCGCTCTAAAGGGCTTCAGGCTCTCAGGCTTCAGGCTCTCAGGCTCCAGGCTTCAGGCGCCGGCTTCGGTTTCGTGAGCCTGGAGCCCGGAGCCTGAAGCCTGAAGCCGAGCATGGTACCCTCTCGCCATGACCCTTCTCGTGTCCATGGCGGTTGCCCTCGCCGTGGCGCTCCAACCCAACAAGAATTTTCCAGCGAATTGGACCACACCGGTCGAGCCGTTCAAGATCGTCGGCAACGTGTACTACGTCGGAACGGAAGATCTCGCCTCGTACCTGATCGCCACGCCGGCGGGATCGATTCTGATCGAGACCGGCGTCGATCCGAACGTCGATCTCGTCGCAAAGAACATTGCGACACTCGGTTTCAAGGTCACCGACGTGAGGTACCTCTTGACGACGCAGGCGCACTTCGATCATGTGGGCGGCCACGCGCGAATGAAGCAGCTCTCGAGTGCGCAGGTCATCGTCAGCGAAGAGGACGCTCCGGTGGTCGAAGGCGGCGGCCGCGGCGATTACCACTTCGGTCCTGATTTCTACTTCACCCCGGTGCACGTCGATCGGCGCATCCAGGACGGCGACACCGTGCGTCTTGGCGGCACGGTGCTAACCGCACATCTCACTCCTGGCCACACGAAGGGCTGTACCACCTGGACACTCGACGTGAAGGACGCGGATGGCAAAACCCTGCACGTGGTGTTCGCGGGCAGCACCACCGTGAACGACGGCGTGAAACTGGTGGATAACGCCGACTATCCACGCATCGCGGGCGATTACCGCCACGCATTCGGGGTGCTCAGTCAACTGCCCTGCGACGTGTTTCTTCCGGCGCACGCCAGCATGCTCGCGGACTTCACTGACAAGGCCGCCGCAGCTCGGCGTAATGCCACCCCGAACCCGTTCATCGATCCCGCAGCACTGCGGAAGTTCCTTCTGAGCTCGCAGCAGGCGTTCGATACAAAGCTTGCCGAACAGCAGAAAGCGGGCCGATGATCCTCAGGGCCAGGCCGCAATCCTGGCCGCCGGGCACTGGCCACAGAGAGCCACAGAAGGCCACAGGAAGCCACAGAAAAACACAGAAAAACACAGAAAGACACAAACAACAGAGCAAAAATGACGGGCCGCACGAACAGGTGGAAGAGCGCTATAAACACGGCAGTGTTCTTCGTTGTCTATCCGTTTCCCACAGCAAGCCGTGTTCTTCCGTGTTTGGTCTGTGGCTACGGCAAGCCGTGTTCTTCCGTTTTTGTCTGTGGCTAGGGCAAGCCGTGTTCTTCCGTGTTTGTCTGTGGCTACAGCAGTCCGGTGTTCTTCCGTGTTTGGTCTGTGGCTAGGGCAAGCCGTGTTCTTCCGTGTTTGTCTGTGGCTACAGCAAGCCGTGTTCTTCCGTGGTTTGCCTGTGGCTACGGCAAGCCGTGTTCTTCCGTGCTTGTCCGTGGCCACAGCGAGCCGTGTTCTTCCGTGTTTGCCTGTGGCTACGGCAAGCCTTCCGTGGTTTGTCTGTGGCTACGGCAAGCGTGTAGCGGTCGCCGTCCTCGCTGTTCTTGCCGTGGGCTGCCGCCCGGCGGGTCCACCGCCGTCGGCTGGCCTGGTGACTCCTTCCGAACGCGATCGGGCCCTGGCGTCAGCGCGGGTGTGGCGCGCCCCCGCGGTAGCGATCGGACGGGCCAACCTCGGTGGCAACCCGACGGACGAACCGTGGTCTGACACGACCGACATCAGTTGCCGCTTCTCGCTTCAACCGATCGGCGGGACCACTCCGAAGTTCTACTGCACGCTCGACTCCGGCGAGACACTCAAGGTGAAGTACGGGCAGTCGAATCCGGAACTGGCCGGAGAAGTGGCAGCGACGCGCCTGCTGCACGCGCTCGGCTTCCCCGTCGACCGCATGTACGTCGTGCGCAGCGTGCGTTGCTGGGGCTGTCCTCCGTTTCCGTATACCGCGCTCAAGTGCATCGAACTGGTCGGCACCTCCGGCGGCTGCACCTCCGGCGCGAGCGACGGGCATCCGGTCGTCTTCCCCGGCGCGGTGGTCGAGCGAACGCTCGCGGGCCGAAAGATCGAAGCGACGCCGGACCAGGGCTGGAGCTGGTTCGAGCTCGATCGGGTCGACGCGGCGCGCGGAGGCTCAGCGCGAGCGGAAGTCGATGCGCTGCGTCTCGTCGCCATCCTGATGGCCCACTGGGACAACAAGGGAGCAAATCAACGGCTGATCTGTCCCGAGGGACAAGACCGCGACGATGGATCGTGCGCCGCCCCGCTCTTGATGGTCCAAGATCTCGGCGCGACATTCGGTCCGCTGAAAGTTGATCTCCACAACTGGCGTCGACAGCCCGTCTGGGAGGAACGCGACGCGTGCCGCGTCAGCATGAAGACACTCCCCTTCAACGGCGCGACGTTTGCCAGCCACCGGATTTCAGAGGAAGGCCGGCAGTTTGCGTTACGGCTGCTGCGGCCGCTGACATGGCCGCAGCTGAACGCACTGTTCACCACGGCCGGCATGACTCGCATCGATCACCTCATCGGCGACGCCCATCAGCCCGACGCATGGGTCACGGCATTCATGGCCAAGATCGATGAGATAGCCGCCGGCGGACCCTGTCCGTCGGCCGCCGCGCTCAGGGCGCGTGGCGAGTGATCACCCCCGCGTCGATCGTGGCGCCGGTCCTGCTGATTGCCTGGAACCAGAGCTCGTCGCCGCTCACCTCCATCATCAGAAAGTGGAAGTCGGTGTCGAACCCGCGCGCGTTCAACGGCGATGGGCGGATATCGCCTCGCCGCAGTGACCCGGCGCCTCCTGAAATGAAATATGCGATACCGCGCTGCGGGACGATGCGCTGGTAGAAATGTTCGTGACCGGACAGCACGACGTCGACATCTCCGTCGACCAGGATCGCCTCGAGCGCAGCGCGTAGCGATCGCGCGCCGGCCTGGTAACGTCCCGAGGTGTAAAGCGGATGGTGGAAGTAGGCGATCTTCCATCGTGAATTCGAATCGCCCAGCTCCTTTCCCAGCCATGCGAGCTGATCGCCATCGAAGGATCGGCTGTCGAGCGCGAAAAACCTTGCTCCCGCGCCGGTCAGGCCTTTCAACGACTTCTCTCCCTCCCGGAACGTGTAGTAACGGCGCCCGTCCATATTGAAGCCCTTGTAGTTGATCTCGTCAGGCTCGTCGTGGTTACCGATCGCCGCGTGAAACGACACGCCGGCCCGCAGCAACGCCCGATAGGGCTCCTCGAACTTCTTCTGGTAGTCGTCTGCGGCATGCGGAGGGTAGACGTTGTCGCCGAGCATCAGCACGAACGTGAATGGAAAGCGCTGCCGCCAGGCAGCCATCTGCGCCGCGACTTCGCGCTGCGGATCGTCGCCACGCCCGGAGTCGCCAATCACCGCAAACCTGATCGACCCCTCGTGCCGTGGCAGGACGAGCTCGCCGGCGGCTGGCCGCAGCTCGCGAACGGCCAGCTCGGTCTGGCGCCTCGTCCCGGCCGGCAAGTCTCGGTGGCAGGCGCCCGCCGCGAGCCACCCGACGAGAAGAAACGCCGTCTGAAGCCGATGTGTCACTCAGGTTTCCAGCCGAGCCCGACGAACTGAACGGAGATCTGACCCCGCTTCGGAGCGAGCGACACTGTCTCGAGCCGTCCCGCGTCGGCCTCGAAGCGTGCCGCGATCGCCTTGGTGTCTTGCTCGATCTGAGCGTCGACCTGCTCGAGCTCCTTGCGGGCGACGTCTACGTTCTCCTGCGCCCGCTTCACATCATCCTGTTCCTTGGCACTGCGTCCGAGGCCTCGCGCCGCGGTTGTCGCGCGGCCGAGCGTGCTCGCACTCACTGCCTTCCGTCCGAGAAACGCACCCAGCACTGTTGCCCCGAACGAGACGGCGGTCTGAAGGCGCTGCTGCGATGCCTGCTCCTGCTCGCGCGCGACTCCCTGCTCCGCCCGCCGCACCCTTTCTTCGAGTCTGGCGCGCTTCTCGGCATACTTGCGGCGGACGTCTTCGACCTCCGCATCGCGTGTCTGTCGCTGGGCGTCCTGCACTCGAATACGGAAGTCCCGCTCGGACTCGCCCGCGCGGGAGGTGATCTTCAACCCGGCGTGCCGCTGCAGGTCGATCCGTTGACCCTGCGCGAGCCAGGCGGCAAACGATTTCTGCCAGGCCGCATAGCTTTTCGGGGCGGCGGCGGCCCTGGGAACCTGGTCGAACGCCGTGCCTTCGGCCGGGGCTGTCTCGAGATCTGCGGGCGCGACGGCCAGAATCTCTGCGGCCGTCCAATCGACAGGCACCGCGCCGTCACCGATCCGGGTGATGGCGACGATGTCGCGGGACTCGTCGATCTTCAACTTGGCGTCATTGAAGGCGACGCGCGCTACGCCGAGCGCAACCGGGACATAGTGGGATGGAGCGCCCGAAGAGGGCAGGAAAAACTGTTGAATGCCCGGTTCGAGTACCGGGCGAGGGCCTGGAGCGGGCTTCAGGCTTCGGGCTTCGGGCTTCGGACCTTGAACCTCGGACCTCGGATCACGAACCTCGGAGCTCGGGGTTCCGACCTCCGCACTCGCGCCACGGTCCGCTGTGAGCCTGCGAATTTGATCGCGCGACAACGGACCGCGCAGGTACGAGAGCGTCCAGCGCGTCTGAAACGTATGCGGCGCCTTCTCGTGGACGTTGTGAAGGAGGAACACGCGCTTGCCAAGCGACGAGAGCGTCTTGTCGACCTCAGTGCGATCGATGGAGCCGGACGAGACGCCGTCGAGACCCTCGAGCACGCGTGCCTTGTCGCGCTCAGTTTGGAGACGGCCGAGAAACCACGTGCCGGCGTTCGCCAGTCCCTTATAGTCGAGATCCACCGTGTTCTGGGTGGCGAGCATCACGCCGACGCCAAATGCGCGGGCCTGCTTCAAGAGCGTGAGCAGCGGCGGCTTCGACGGCGGATTCGCGACGGGAGGAAAGTAGCCGGCGATTTCGTCCATGTAGACGATCGCGCGAAGACTCGTGGTCCCGCTCTGGGCAC
Source organism: uncultured Acidobacteriota bacterium (assembly GCA_963755695.1). Classification (GTDB taxonomy): domain Bacteria; phylum Acidobacteriota; class Vicinamibacteria; order Vicinamibacterales; family 2-12-FULL-66-21; genus QHWT01. The sequence continues at coordinate 91,244 of CAVWLB010000003.1, forward strand.
GCATCCAGCCAACCACCTGGTTGAGGAGCAGCGAAACGAAGAACATCCGCTCCGCGTCGTTCAGATGGGCGATGGACAGGATCGAGACGCGCGGGCCACCGGTCGCGTTGTAGAGCAGCGCACCGGCATCGAGCGGCTCTCCCTCGAGCCACTGTTCGAACCCGGGCGAGGCGAGGACGGCGTTCAACTGCTTCGCGAGATCGAACCGTTCCTTGGCTGGATAGAAAGAGTCGAGATCGAGTACGCCAATCTTCTGAAAGGGAGGCGCCTGCACCTGCTGAATCAGCGATCCCAGATCGAGGTCACGTCCCTCGCGCCAGGCCGCAGATAAAAGCGACGAGAGGAACGTGTGTTCGCGGCCCCGCGGTTCGGCATTGGCGCCGGCCAGGGTGAGCACGCCGATCGCCGTGGACGAAGCTCGTTCCGCCAGCGCTTCCGCATCGTCGCGGATCGCCTGCGGGGGAGCGGCGAAGGAGCTGAGGACCGAGAGGGGCCGTCCCGCGCGGCTACCGGGCGTGTAAATGTTGAACTCGGCGGAAGCTCTCAGGCGCTCGATCCGGGCGCCATCCTCGCCCCACTCGGCCAGGCCCTTGCGCCACAGATCGGCCTGTTGGGCGGCGAACGCGTCCGGCGTGACGCCGGCCCGCCGGGCCTCGTCTTCGTCGATCCAGGGACGAAAGTCCTCCGGCGCCAGGCGTGGAAACGTCAGCAGCAGGTTCGCGAGATCTCCCTTCGGGTCGATGGCGATTACCGGCACCCCGTCGATTGCCGCTTCCTCGACGACCGACAGGCACAGCCCCGTCTTCCCGCTGCCGGTCATCCCAACGCAGACCGCATGGGTCAGCAGGTCCCGCGAGTCGTAGAGAATCGTCTTTCCCAGCTGCGTACCGGGGGCGTCGCTCTCGCGGCCGAGATAGAAGAGACCGAGTTTCTCGAAGTCAACCATGGGGAATCCTAACGGATTTGGTGATTTGGGGATTTGGTGATTTGGTGATTTGGTGATTTCGTGGAGTACGTCTATCCCGTCGACATCCTGGAGGTGCTGGCCGGCCATGGTCTTCGTCCTACGGCTACGACCCCTCCCGCCATCGTGCGCGAAGCATTGAGCGACCTGTATCGGTATGAAATCCGGCGGCTGCGGCGAACGCTGCTGGAGGGGGGAATCCTGAGAGAGGACTACTCATCCCACGTGATCGCGTTGCGAAAACGATACTGGCTGTTGTCACTCCCCGTGCAGCACTGGGCGTCCGCGCGCGAGTGACGCTCGCTCCATTCGTCTAGCCAGTCCTGCCTGCGGCTCAGGGCTCCGGATGTGGGCTGACAAGCAGCCCTGAGTCGCTTCGGGCACCAGATCGACATTTCCGATGGTTGTTCCTGCGTGAAGCTCTGCTAGTATGCAGCGGAACTTTGACCACGGATGACGTGAAGGACTAGATCCGATGGATCTGGATCCGAGATCCGTGGTTTGCGTCAACCTGCTTCGGAGGACTTATGGCAGATGAACGGGATCAGTCAGCCGACAACGCGCTGACGAGGTCGGCAGAGACGATCGGCGGGGCGCTCGGCGCGGCGGTCAAGACGGCACAGCAGGCGGCCACGACCGCGTCGCGTTTCGGGTCGCAGGCCGCGGACGCTGCCGCCTCCGCCGCCACCTCAGTGGCGGATGCCGCCGGCAGTGCCGTGCAGACCACCGCCCCGGCGCGGCGCGCGGTTCGCCGCACGGCGAGTCGCGTGGTCAAGACCGCCGGGCGGGCGGTGAAAGCAGCCAGAAAGAGCGCGAAGAAAGCGGCTGGCGGCCGGACCAGAGCGGCGAAGGCCACGAAGAAGCAAGCTGGCGGCAGGAAGGCTGCGCGCAAGACGGCGCGGCGGAAGACAGCCAGGCCCGCCGCGCGGAAAGGCAAGAGCGCGCGCAAGGCGGCAAAGAAGAAGTAAGAGGAATGGTTGGTTCGCAGTTGGCGGTTTCGCAGTCGGCAGTTAACGGTCAACCGCTAACTGCAAACTGCGAACCGTCAACCGCTCACCGCAAACAGCTAACCGCCAACTCCAGCCGTTAACCGCCAGCCCGCCGTTCCCGATTGTCCAGCGAGATAAATCCCATTGAACAGGAACTTGAACGTCCCGTGCGGCTGGCCGCGGAAGGTAATCTCCGGCGTAAACAGGAACAGCTGTCCCCGGCCGACCGGGGCCTCGACTCCAATGATGCCGTTCTGCAGATAGCTCTGGCCGAATGCCCAGCCGCTGCGTAGCGGCGTGGCGGAGGCGAACCACGCGACGGGCTTGATTCCCTTTATTGCCGCTTCGGGCTCCAGACGGAAGACGGAGCTGTTGTCGTAGAACACGTCCACCGGGTTGGTGACTCCCTGTGCGACCGGGATCGATGTGTCGACGGCCGCGGACAGCACCGACCCAGGGACGTAGAATTTCTCGCTGGGCACCTGGTGGAGCCGGCCGTCAGCGCCCCGCTCCGTGAGCTGATTGCCTATCGGAAGGCCGAACAGCTGAGAGAGGTTCGCCGCGGATCGCCCGACGGCGATGATCGTGCCTCCATCCTCGACGAACTTCTTCAGCGCCGGGCCGGTGTCGCTGGCGGTATAGGTACCGACCATCGAGCGAAATTCAGAGGGAACCTCTGCTTCGTCTGCGTCACGACCTCCGGGGAGGCTGGCGTCTGCCCTGCTGGCTGGTCTGCCACGGCCTCCGCCTTCATCAGCCGGGACCGCCGGCGCCACGCCCGACGGAAAGATGATGACGTCGTACTTGCTCGCCAAGTTGCCGGCAGTCGACGGCCTTTGGGTACACCACCTCGAACGGGAACTCGAACTGCTCGAGCAGGAACCGCGTCCAGCCGGACGGCATCGACCCGCCGTACTGATCCGCGAGCGCGATGCGCATCTTGTGCAGCTTGATCGCCTCCCCAGCAGGGCGTGTCGCAACGCCCTCGAAGCCAACGCCGAGGTCGGCGGCGATTTTCGTCACGAGCGCTGACGTCGAGGGCTTGGCCGCAATGAAGAACGATCCCTGGCTTGGGCCAGTCGTCATCCACGACACGTCTTCGCCGGCGGCAAGCAGCCGGTTGATGGCGATGAACGCGTCGTTCGTCGCATGGCTGAACACGTAGCCGGCATCCGGCGACCCGGTGACCTTGCCGGCCGGCGGCTTCTGCAGCCCGTTCAACCTTCTCGAACGGGCCGTCGAAGCCGTCGAGGACGCGATCGAACTTCACGCCCATCTGATACGCGAGCGTCCAGCCGGCGTTGTCGTACGGGCGGCGTCGGCGGACCGCCCGGATACGGGATGTCGTCGGGATGATCCTGCGGCTCGAACATGTCGAGCACGTGCGGCCGGAACGCCTGCGCCGCCTTCACGACGTACGAGCCGGCCGGATAGTTCTTGCCCGCCACCGTGAACGGCGCCGTCGCGCGGTGCACGGTGACGCCGATCTTGAGCAGCGCGTTGATGAACTTCGTCGCGGTCGGGAAGTCCGGCTGATCCGACGGGCAGGATGAAGCCGCGCGGATCGCGCAGCTGCCGGGTCGCGCAGCAGCGCTCTTGAACTGCTCGGCTGTGCCGCTCGCTGCCGACAACGTGGCCGGTACTCGTCGTCAGCGCTCGCGCCGCTCACGGCGCGCCGCTCCGCGGCCGCCAGCGCAGCCTGCGCGGCGATCACGCGACGCGGCGTCGGCGTCCAGCTGTCGCGGCTGCCGCGCTCGATCGAGTTCTTCCCCATCTGGTAGATGTTGAAGAGGAACTTCTCCGGTTGCGCGACGCGACGTCGAGCACCGCGTAGTTCGCGGTGACCGAGTAGTCGATCGACTGGCGGAAGTGCCACACCTGCGGCTCGATCGGGAAGTGCAGGCTCGCGTCCGGCAGCTGCTTCGACGGCACGAACGGGATCGTCGATCGGCGTCGGGATTGCCGATCGTCTCGGTGAGCAGGCCGATCATGTTGTGGAAGTAGACCGTCGTCCGCAGGCCGCCGTTCCACCAGGTCGAGTAGCTCGAGCCCTTGCGCCTCGTGACGCCCGGCTTGCCCTTCCGCGGCGAAGCGCGTGTGCATCGCGGCGCCGACGAGGTCGATCTCCGACCGGAATGAGCGGATCGAAGTTGTAGTTGAACGGATCGCGGAACGGCGGCGCGAACATCACCGTGCCGGCCGGCCCGGTCTGGTGATGGTTGTACATGATCTGCGGGAACCACTCCGTGTACAGCACCCGGTTCATGTTGGTGCTCTCGGGCAGGTTCGACATGTAGAAGTCGCGGTTGTTGTCGTGGCCGGCGTACTTCTGGTAGAGCCGCGGCAGTCCGCTCGTCGAGCGCTGCGCCGGATCCTTCTCGCGCATGTACCAGTTCGAGACCAGCTCCATGCCGTCCGGATTCGCGTGCACCGCGAGGATGATGCAGTCGTTCAGGATCCGCAGTCGTCTCGGGTCGTTGCGGCTGACCAGCTGATAGACCGTCTCGATCAGCTGCTGCGCGCCGAGCACTTCGGTGGCGTGCAGGCCGCCGTCGATCCAGACGACCGCCTTGCCTTCCTTCGCGAGCGCGCGCGCCTGCTCGTCGGTCAGGCCTTCGGCGAGCGCGAGCCTGCGCGAGATCTCCTTGTAGCGATCGAGCTTCTTGAAGTTCTCCGGCGACGTGATGATCGCCATCAGCTGCGGCCGGCCTTCGGCCGTCTTGCCGATCTCGACGACCTTCATCCGGTCCGATTCCTTGTCGAGCTTCTGCCAGTAGTCGACGAACTGAGTGTAGGTGGCGAGCTGGTAGTCGTCGCCGATGTTGAAGCCGAAGAACTGCTTGGGGCTGGTGACATTGGGAGCCTGCGCCGCCGGTCTCGTCGCGACGGCCGCGACCAGCGTCAGCGCTACCGCGATCGCGCGGTATCTCGGTACGACCATGGGCTCTACGATATCAGGATCAGGTAATTGGTGAGTTGGTGATTTGGTGATTGGGTGATTTCGTGATTGGGCGATTTGCAGGCCGGCGATTCAGTGACTGATGGTGATTTGGGATTCGGCGATTGCTGATCCATACGATCACGCAAGCCGCCAAATCACCAAATCACCAACCCCCCACCTACTTGATGATCGTGCCCACCGTTGACGGCCCCGACTCTGGCATCACGCCGGCCAAGGTCGAGCCGTTTTCGTAGATCAGGCCTTCGGCGTTCGTTCCGTAGAAGTGCGGGTTGCCGACCGGATCGATCGGATCGCCGACCGCCACGTACCCGGGCGCACCCCGGCCAGCGGCGAGGCCGTTACAGCTGCCGGGCGCACCTGGCAAGGACGTACCGACCAGGCTGAACGTATAGCCACTCTTCATGAACGTGGCGCCGGTGGCCAGGTCGGGTGGCAGAAACGCCTGAAACGCTGACGGCGGTGCAACGCCGAGCGTGGTCAGATCGGGCGAATAGAATCCCGACCCGCACGTCACCGCGAAACTCAGTTGCGCGCTGTTGATGACGCGCAGGGTGCCGACCGCTGATGCCGACTGCGCAACGCCGCGCGCCCGCATCAATCCCGGGATCGCCAGCGTCGACAGCAAGCCAATCAACGAGCAACAGAACAGCAGATCGATCAGCGTGAAACCGGACTCACTTTTTAATGATGCTGTTTTATGTATCGCCATCGTTTCACCCCGGACACTTTTCGGCGGCTTTGCCACTTTTCGACAGGTCAAAAAATGTCAACTAGCCGGCGCAGCGGCAAGCCCTTCGGGCTATCGCATTCCCAAGTTGGTGCTCCCCAACAACTTAGGTTTGCTGCCGCTGCGCGTCGCTCCGTTGAGCTGCAAGCAGAAGGCCACGGTTGAGGTGAAATCTGTAATCAAAAAAGGCTTCGGGCTTCAGGCTTCGGGCTTCAGGCTTCGGGCTTCAGGCTTCGGGCTTCAGGCTTCAGGCTTCGGGCTTCAGGCTTCAGGTTAGAGCTGCCCGAAGCCTCGAGTGGACTGGAGCCGGAGCCTGAAGCCTGAAGCCTGAAGCCTGAAGCCTGGAGCCTGGTTACCGCGTCAGCTTCCGGTATTTGATCCGATGCGGTTGATCGGCTTCGGCGCCGAGGCGGCGGTGACGATCGGCCTCGTAGTCCTGATAGTTGCCCTCGAACCACACCACCTTGCTGTCGCCTTCGAACGCGAGCATGTGCGTCGCAATGCGATCGAGGAACCAGCGGTCGTGGCTGATCACGACGGCGCAGCCGGCAAACGACAGCAACGCTTCTTCGAGCGCGCGCAGCGTGTCGACGTCGAGATCGTTGGTCGGCTCGTCGAGCAGCAGCAGATTGGCGCCGCGCTTGAGCAGTTTCGCCAGGTGCACGCGATTGCGCTCGCCGCCTGACAACTCTCCAACCTTGCGCTGTTGATCGCGTCCCTTGAAGTTGAACCAGGACACGTACGCACGCGACGCGACCTCACGCTTGCCGAGCTCCACCGTATCGCGGGCGTCGGTGATCTCTTCCCACACACTCTTGTCTGCCGACAGCGCGTCGCGGGACTGGTCGACGCAGCCGATCTGCACCGTTTCGCCCAGGCGTAGTGTTCCTCCGTCGGGCTGCTCCTGCCCGGTGATCATCCGGAACAGCGTGGTCTTGCCGGCGCCGTTCGGACCGATCACGCCGACAATGCCGCCGCGCGGCAGGGTGAAGCTCACATCGTCCATGAGGAGCAGGTCGCCGTACGCCTTGCGCATGCCGCGAGCTTCCACCACGATCTCGCCGAGGCGGGGACCGGGCGGGATGTAGATCTCGACCTGCTCGATTTTCTGCGTGGTCTCCTGTTTGAGGAGATCCTCGTAGGCGTTGAGGCGCGCCTTTCCCTTGGCCTGTCGTGCGCGCGGCGACATGCGGATCCACTCGAGCTCTCGCGCGAGCGTCCGCTGACGCTTGGTCTCGGCTTTCTCTTCCTGCGCGAGGCGGTTCTGCTTCTGGTCGAGCCACGAGGAATAGTTCCCTTCCCAGGGAATACCCGTCGCGCGATCCAGTTCCAGGATCCAGCCGGCCACGTTATCGAGAAAGTACCGATCGTGCGTTACCGCGACGACGGTCCCAGCGTAGTCCTTGAGGAATCGCTCGAGCCAGGCGACCGACTCGGCGTCGAGATGGTTCGTGGGCTCGTCGAGCAGGAGGAGGTCCGGCGACTTCAACAGCAGGCGACAGAGCGCCACCCGGCGGCGCTCACCGCCCGACAGCGTCTCGACCTCGGCGTCAGCCGGCGGCAGACGCAGCGCGTCCATCGCCAGTTCCAGACGGGAGTCGAGATCCCACCCGTTCGCCGCTTCGATCCGATCCTGCACCTTGCCCTGTTCCTCGAGGACCTTGTCCATCTCCTCGGGCGAGAGCTCGTCGGCGAACTTCGCGTTGATCTCGTCGTAGCGCTGGAGCAGTGCCTTGATGTCCGCAACGCCTTCCTCGACGTTGCCAAGCACCGTCTTGGCCGGATTCAGGCGCGGCTCCTGCGGCAGGAAGCCGACCGAAATCCCGTCGGCCGGCCACGCCTCGCCAACAAACTGCTGGTCCTCGCCCGCCATGATCCGCAGCAGCGTGCTCTTGCCGGACCCGTTCAGGCCCAGCACGCCAATCTTCGCGCCCGGCAGGAACGAGAGCCAGATGTCCTTGAGAACGACGTGGTCGGGAGGATGAACCTTCCCGAGCCCCTTCATCGTGTAAATGAATTGCGGCATCGCTTTCTATGCCTTCTGCCTTCTGTCTTCTGCCTTCTGTCTTCTGTGTTTCACTTATAACGCATTGTTTGCCCGCAGCGTCGATGGGACCTTCTCCGCATCCGGCTCGGGCGTGAAGTCTTCGCCCGGATTGATGAACCGGTCGGCCTCGAGCTTGTACTGCTTGTCGTAGAGCGTGCGATAACGTCCGCCGAGCGCCAGCAGTTCCTGGTGTGTGCCACGCTCGACGATCTCGCCGTGCTCGAGGACGAGAATCTGATCGGCGCTGCGGATAGTCGACAGCCGATGGGCAATCACGAACGTGGTGCGGCCGTGGCGCAGCGACTTGAGGCCGTCCTGGATGAGCGACTCGCTCTCGCTGTCGAGGCTCGACGTCGCTTCGTCGAGTACCAGGATGCGGGGGTCCGCCAGTATCGCGCGCGCGATGGAGACGCGCTGTCGCTGCCCGCCCGACAACTTCACCCCCCGCTCGCCGACGATCGTGTCGTAGCCCTGGTCGAACTTCTCGATGAACTCGTCGGCGTGCGCAATCCGGCTGACCTTCTTGATCGCGTCGAGCGTGGCATCGGGGCTGCCGTACCGGATGTTGTCGCCGATGCTTCCGTCGAACAGAAAGTTGTCCTGCAGAACCACCCCGAGCTGGGTGCGGTAGTCGCGCAGCCTGACCGTCGAGAGATCGCGGCCGTCGACGTAGATCCGTCCGCTGAGCGGCCGGTTGAAGGCCATGACGAGGCTGATCAGCGTGCTCTTGCCCGAGCCACTGGATCCCACCAGCGCGGTCGTGGTGCCGGCCGGCGCGCGGAAACTGACCTGCTTCAGCACCGGCACGCCGGCGTTGTACTCGAAGCTGACGTCCTGAAAGACGATCTCGCCGGCAATTTCGCCGAGCGGCGCACGCGCGGCGTCTTCTTCATCCTCGGTCGCCATCTGCATCAGCTCGCGAATCCGGTCCAGTCCGGCAAACGCTTCGCTGATCTGCGTGCCGATGGAGGCCATCTGCACGACCGGCGCGGCCAGCAGTCCCGTGAACAGGATGTAGTTCAGAAAGTCGCCAATCGTCATGTGGCCGGCGAGGATCGAGCGTCCGCCGACAATGATCATGATGACGCCAATGACGCCGATGATCGCCGTGGAGAAGGTGGTGATGGCCGATACCCCGGTGATCGATCTGGCGACGTTGCGGAACAGCCGGTGCACCCCCTTCGTGAAGACCAGCTCCTCGCGCTTTTCCGCGGTGTAGGTCTTCACGATCCGAATGCCACCGAGGGTCTCGTTCAGCCGACCGGTGACTTCCGCATTGATCTTTCCGCGCTCTCGGAACAGCGGGCGCAGGCGGTTGAAGGCGATAGCCATTGCCGCGCCGAACGATCCCAGGGCAATGATGTTGACGCAGGTGAGGACCCAGTTGAGGTAGAAGAGATAGGCGAGCGCGAGAACCGCGGTCACCAGGCTGCCGACGAGTTGTACCAGACCGTTGCCGACCAGATTTCGAATCCCTTCCGCGTCGGTCATGATCCGCGAGATCAGGACACCGGACTTCGTCGAATCGAAATAGCCGACCGGGAGCCGTGCGACGTGCGCTTCAACACGCCGCCGCATGTCGGTGATGGCGCGTTGTGCCGCCACGCCGAGCACTTGCGACAGCGCGAACGACGTGACCGCCTGCACCATCGTCGCCGCGCCGGCCGCCAGCGCGAGCGGCACCAGCAGGTCGGCGCGATGCCTTCCAATCACATCGTCTATCAGGTATTTCGAGGTGGCTGGCAGGATCATGCCGGCAACGCGGTTGACCAGCATCAGCGCGAGGCCGAGCACCAGCCGCCCGCGGCGCGCGACAATCAGCGAGCGCGCTTCCTGCCAGGCGTTCGAATAGTCGACCTTCTTCTTCGAGGGCTCGTCCGCGCGCACCGCCGCTGCGGAGCGACCCGCTCCCTCGCGGCCGCCATGACCGCGGACTCCGGCTCCTCGCAAAGGCATCATGCTCGTTCTAGGACGCGCCGCCGAGGACGAACGTCTCAATCGCCGCGGCCACGCCTGCGGCATCGTTTGGAGCGGTGACCGGCCAACCTCGAGCGATCAGCTCCGGCACGGCGTTACCCATGACCACCGGACACCCCGCGAACTCGAGCATCGAGAGGTCATTCAGATTATCTCCCACCGCCATCACTGCGGCCGGATCGATGCCGCGGGCCGCCGCCAGCTCGGACAACGCCGATCCCTTCGAGCAGCCCGCGCGAATCACGTCGACCAGCGAAAAGTCGCGGTATTCGTACTCGGTCAGCGACACGGCAAACTGACCCTCGTCGACGACCAGCTCGTCGTACAGCCGGCGCATGTCCACGCAGCGCCCGGTGAACATCACTTGAATTGGATCCTCGGTGAGCGACTCCTCCAGTGGCATCGTGGCGATGAACTCACGATTGGCCCGGAAGAACGCCCGATGGAGCGGATGATCCCAATCGACCGTCTCGTACACGATCTGGCCGGCGCGCGGACGGTCGAAGAGGACGGCGGTGGCGCCGCGGTGCTGAGGCGTGCGCCGAAGCACGTCCTGGGCAATCTCTTTTGGCAGCAGGTGCCGGACGATCGTCTCCCCGGCGCGGGTCTTGACCACCGCACCGTTGCTGACGATGAGCGTCAACGGTTCAGGCAACTGCTCGAAGATCGGGCGGGCGAAATCGTAGCGGCGTCCCGTGGCGAGCGCAACCTCCACCCCGGACTCGATCGCGCGCGCGATCGCCTCCAGGTTTGCCGCCGGGATGTGACCATGGGTGTCGAGCAGCGTGCCGTCAATGTCGAGGGCGAGAAGCTTGATCATCAATCGAAGGAATCGAAGGGAAGCGAAGGAATCGAAGGAACGTACAAGACCCAATTGTACGATCCTTCGAGGCTTCGCTCTTACTTCGAACCTTCGATCTAAAAATTCACCCTCAGTTCAGCAACCACCTGCCGCTTGAGGATGTCGCCGAATACGTGCTGCAGAACGTCCTGGTTGAACAGATTGATCACCTTCACCGAGGTCGTGAGCTTGTTGGCAGCCCACTTCACTCCCACTCCCCCGTTGACCAGCGTGTATGCGTCGGTCGTGCCGTGATAGCGATCGTCGAGCACGTCCTGCCAATAGGCGCTGCCGCTGTAGGTGACGACCATGTCGCCGAGCCAGCGGTTCCTGGTGAAGTTGAAGCCGATGTTGAACCGGTTCTTCGGGGGAAGATTGACCTCGGACAAGGGATTGGCAACGTTTGGAAAGTTCACGTCCGGCGTCGCTTGATACGAATAGTTGGCAAACACGTTCAGGTACGGCCGCACCGGAGAGGTCACACCCAGCTCGAGCCCCTTCTGCGTCGTCCGGCCGAGGTTCTTGTAGGTGAAGAGAGCTGGCAGGCTTCCACCCGGCACGAGCGCAACCGTGAAAGGCGGCAGCAGGCCGTTGGCCCAGTTGGGCGGCGGATTCCGCGCCGTATACCGCGCCGACGTCTCCTCTGTGAACAGGATGTCGTCATTGGTCCGATTGACGTAAAACGCCGCGCTCAGGACCGCCTTGCCGTCCGCGACGATCCCCGTATAACCCAGCTCGTACGCGTCAACCGAGGTTTCGTTCAGCGGAGCATTCAGGACTTCGTTGCCGGCGGAACGAACCGGCAGCAGGTAGATTTGCCCCCGCACCGCCGGATTGAGCACCGCAAACGGCGTCAGGTCGATGGGCTCGGCGATCGCGACGTCCAGGAAGTTGTTGATCACTGAGGGGGAGCGGTAGGCGCGATTGTAGGAGAGCCGAAGCGTGTGATCCTCGTGCGGCTTCATCATGAAAGTGACCCGCGGCGAGAACACGACGTTGTCCAGATAATCGAACCGATCGAGGCGCGCGCCGGCCACCAGGCGGAACCGGTTCGACAGGAAAATCTCGTCCTGCGCGAAGGCTCCCCCCTCGGTGCGATTGTCCGACAGCGGCGCAATCGAGAGGTCCGACGTGTTGAAGCGCAGGTTGCCGCCGTATGTGACGACGTGCTTCTGCGCAAAGGTCTGCACGTTCGAGGCCTCGAAGTCGAACGTCTTGGTCTTGAAGATGAAGCCGATGCGATTGCCGGTCGGGTCTACGGTCAGGAGGTTGGTTGCGTCTCCGTCGAGGATGTTGGTGAAAAATGCGGCGCGGAAGGTATTCTTCGTGAAGTTCACCTTGCCGTAGCTCATCACCGACCCGCTGTTGATGTCGAAGGGTCCGATACCGGAGTGCATGATCCCTTCGGTGCCGGCGACACCTCCCGAGAACGACAGCCGCTTCCCATCTGGAAAGTCGTAATCGAGACGTCCGTCGAACTTCGGCTGCGTGGTCCCCTGGTTGCTGAAGTCGGGATACTGCGCCTTGGTGCCGAAACAGACCTCCGGGTTATCGCAGGGAATCGTGCCGCTCGGCCGCGCGAGCGGGTCCTGCGTGTAGGCACCGCCCGATACTTTGAACGCCCATCGATCGTTCAACGCCTGGGCGTGCGTGCCGCTCACGTAGAAGACTGTTCCAGCGGTCTGATCCTTGCTGCTGGTCGAGCGATCGAAGCCACCGAGGCCGAGAGTGAAGCTCGTGCCAGACATTTCGCGCGGCGCCTTGGTAATCACGTTCACGACGCCGTAAAGCGCGTTGGCGCCCCAGACGGCGGATGCGGGACCGCGAATCACTTCGATCTGTTTGATCTCGTTCAAATTCACCGGCAGAAAGTCCCACATCACAAACCCGAAGAAGTCCTGATACAGACTCCGACCGTCGAGCAGCGCGAGCTGTCCGGTCGCGAGCGTGCCGGTGGCGCCGCGTGAAGTGACGTTGATGTCCCTGGCCGAGACCTGCGTCATGTTCATGCCTGGAACGGCGCGCAGCAATTCCGCGAAGTTCTGGCTGGGCGCGCTCTGAATCGTCTGCGCGCCAATCACCGTCATCGTCGCGGGAGCGTTCACGAGCTTCTCTTCGGTCCTCGAGGCCGACACGACGACCGTTTCCTCGTACTTCTGAGGCTCGTCAGGATTCTGGGGAGGATTCTGTTCGGCCTGCTGCGAGCCGGCCGACTGTCCGGCCGGCGCGGTCGCCTGCTGCGCGCGGACCGGCGCACTCGCCAGCACCAACGCCGCGAGCGCGAATTGGGACACCAATTTCATGGAGGATGCTCCTGGGGGGCCTGTTCGCCCGCCCGAAAACGACGGGCTTGCTGGGGATTAGTGTTAGCCGGTATATCACAAGGATCGCTCGCGTATCAATTCGAGCCATGGGCATAGACTTGACGGTTCATGGCCGCGAAACTGCCCGTCACACCGGCAGAGGAATGGGCCGGCTGGCCCGACGACAAGCTGCTCGACCTCCACATCTGCCAACTGGGTATCGGCATCGAAGGCAGCCCGCTGGAGCCCCGGCTTGGCGAGCTCGACAAGGAGCTCCAGACCCGGGGACTCACCGCGTTTCACCCGCACTACTGGCTCTCGGACGAGTGGTTCACGCCGGACGGCGTGCCCGGTGTCGCGATCCCTTTCTATCTTGCCCATCCGCGGCTCGAAAAGCTCGAACGCACGCAAATGCTGGAAGTGGAAGGGGGAACGCCCGAGTGGTGCATGCGGATCCTGCGGCATGAGGCGGCGCACGCGATCGACAACGCCTACCGGCTGCGGCTGCGACGCCGGCGTCAGCAGGTGTTCGGCCCGTCCTACAAAGCGTATCCGGAGTACTACACGCCGCGGCCATACAGTAAGAGCTTCGTCCTCCATCTCGATAGCTGGTACGCGCAAAGCCATCCCGACGAAGATTTCGCAGAGACGTTTGCCGTCTGGCTCAATCCGCAGTCCGACTGGCGAGTGCGCTACGCGGACTGGCCGGCGCTGAAGAAGCTGGAATACATGGAGACACTGATGCACGAGCTGGCCAACAAACCCATGCTGGTGCACACCCGCAAGAAGGTCGATCCGATCCAGTCGATCCGGAAGACGCTCCGCGCGCACTACGAGCGCAAGCGCCGTCATTACGGCCTGCTGCATCCGGACTTCTACGATCGTGATCTGCGGCGGCTGTTTTCGGATAATGCGGAGTACAACGGCAACATGAAAGCGGCTCGCTTCATCGCGCGGATACGCAAGGACGTCCGCCGCATGGTCGCGAGCTGGACGGGCGAGTATCAGTACACGATCGACCAGGTCATCGAGGCCATGATGCGCCGGGCCAACGAGTTGAATCTGCGCCTCACCAGCCACGAGGAGCGTGCAAAATCTGACTTCCTCGTCCTGCTCACGGTGCAGACGATGAATTATCTGCACAGCGGCCGGCACCGGGTCGCGCTTTAACCATCAAAACCATTAGCCAGGGCGACGCGGCAGAAGTCATTTCCCCCGGCTCACCGGCCGGTCAGTGACTTCAGCCAGTGTTCCAGGCTCTCGGCGCCGAGCCGCGCGTAGGCACGGCGTTCGGCCCTGGCGCGGTCGATTTCCCACGCATACAGCAGGTCGCGCACCGCCTCGGGGGGTTGCTGCGCCACGAACACGAAATCCGGACGCCGCCGGACCACGACGTGCAGCGGCCCCGGCGAGTCGGAGGCGAACTCGCGCACCCAGGGGGCAACGCGATCATCCGAGAGGTCGGTTGGCGCATCCATACCGTCGATACCGACAATCGTGACAGCGGCCGTCTCGGGCGCGCCGAGGTCGGAGAGCAGAGCGGCCATCGACCAGCGCGTCAACTGCGTCCACTCCTGCGGCGCGGACCGATCGGCGTTGGGCTGGGCACGACGCCAGTACCATGCCAGTCCGCTCTCGAGCATCGCGTCCACTCGCGAACGCGGGTCAGGATCGAACAGCGTCAGCGCATACGCGATGGGGCCATTCTCGCGGAGATAGCAAACGAGCGCCGTATGCGTGGCGCCGGTACGTCGAAAGGTGCGCCGGAACCAGTCCATTACTCTTCGAGCCGCACGATCACCGACGAGCGGATGTCGGCGAGCAGTTCGCCGCGCTCGAACAGCCTGAGGGCCGCGCCGACGATGGAGGGATCGAAGTGGTGGCCGGAGCTCTGCACGATGAGATCGACTGCCTGCTGCGGCGGCATGGCCGCGCGATAGGCGCGGGCGGAGGTCAGCGCGTCATAAAAATCGGCAACGCCAAGGAGCCGGCCCAGAAATGGAATGTTCTCTCCCTTCAGACCTTCCGGATAGCCGGTGCCGTCCCATCGCTCGTGGTGATACTGGACCCCTGGGATGACCGCCTTCACGGCCGCGGTTTCGATGTTCCCGAGGATCCTGGCCCCGTGCAGAGTGTGCTTTTGCATCTCGGCGGTCTCCTCCGGCGTCAAGCGGCCGGGCTTGTTGAGAATCGCATCGGGGACGGCGATTTTCCCGACGTCGTGCAGGAGCGCTGAGAGCTCCGCCGTTTGCCGCTCATCGTCGCTCATCCCAAGTTCGCGTGCGAGTTGACCGGTGAGCGCTGCCACCCGCTCGGAGTGCCGATGTGTGTATCCGTCGCGAGCGTCGATCGTCGCGGCGATCGCCCTGATCGTGTCGAGCAGCAGACGCTCGAGCTCGCCCATCAGCCGTACGCGATGCATCGCGACTCCGGCCTGGTTGCCGATCGCTGCCAGCAACTCGAGGTCTGCCTCGTTGAACCGGCCAGCGCCGCTCAAGCTGTCGACGTAAAGGGCGCCAAGAATCTGATCCGCCGTTCTGAGCGGGACGCACATGACGGATCGCACGTGTTGGCCGATCACGCTCTCGCCTGCGCTGAAGCGGGCATCGCGGCTCGCGTCGTGCGCAAACACCGACAGACCCTTGCCAATGGCATCCGAGACCAGTGTCCGGCTGACGCTGAAGGGCCCGCCCGATAGTCCGGGGCGAGTGCGCGCGGCCGCGACCTCCGGCTGGCGGTTCGCGGGATCCTCGCGGCGCAGCACCACCGCCGTCCGATCGGCTGGCAGCACGTCGAGAATCGCCTGCAACGTCGACTCGGAGAGCTGCTCCATCGTGCGCGCCTTCGACAGCGCTTCGCTGACGCGGTGCAGCGTCGCGAGGTGACGCTGGGCGCGCTGGAGCAGCCCGAGTTGCGTGTCGCTCGCGCGATGAGATGTCGTGAGCCACTCGAGCGTCGAGGGCTCGATGCGGCGCTCGATCACCGACGATATCCCGGTGGAATCGTCGAGCACGGCGGCGCTCGCGTCCGCGTCGCTGGCGATTCCGGCCGGACCGCCGACCTCGATGATCGTCGCGCCCAACCGGATGCGGTCGCCTGCGACGGCCGTCGCCTCTTGCACCGGCTGTTCGTTGATGAAGGTGCCGTTGGCGGAATCCAGATCGCTCACGCGCAGCCCTTCGTCCGTACATGCAATCGTGCAGTGGCGTCGCGACACCGCAGCGTCATCGAGCTGCAGCTCGCACTGCGCCATCCGTCCGGCGGTAATCGTCTGCCCGGTCGTCAGCCGCAGCACGCGATCCGACAACTGGAGCACGAACTCGTGTGGTGCCGGCATTCGAAAGGGCGCCATTATAATCAAGGGATGCCCATACGCCGCGGTGTCACGCTGTCAGCTCTCCTTCTCAGTGTCGTGGTCTCCAGCAACTTCCGCCTGAGGGCGGAAGCTACCGTGAATCAGTTTCCGCCCCCGGCAGTCGACGTGCGCCGCCCGCCATCGCCCGACTGGCTGGCGCCCTACCGCGAACCAGCGGCACGCCTGATTGGAGAGTCGATCGCGACGGACTTTGCCTGGCAGCGCCTGGCCTACCTGGGCGACACGTTCGGTTCGCGCCTGAGCGGCTCGCCCAACCTGGACGCCGCAATCCGCTGGGCGGTCGAGGAAATGAAGCGCGATGGGCTCGAGAACGTCCACCTGGAACCCGTGAAGGTTCCGCACTGGGTTCGCGGACAGGAAAGCCTGGAAATCGTCGGGCCGGTCCCGCAGCCGCTCGTCATGTTGGGCCTGGGCAACAGCGTCGGGACACCGCCGGCAGGCATCGAGGCAGACCTGGTGGCGGTCCGCAGCTTCGAAGAGCTCGAGACTGTACGCGAACGCGTGAAGGGGCGAATCGTTCTCTTCAACGTGCCGTTTACCACCTACGGTGAGACGGTGCGCTTCCGCACGAACGGCGCATCGCGCGCAGGCGCGCTCGGGGCGGTCGCGGTGCTGGTTCGCGCCGTCGGTCCCGCTGGCCTGCGCACGCCGCACACCGGCACGCTGATCTATACCGAGGGTCAGCCGCAGATCCCAGCCGCCGCGGTGACGACCGAAGATGCCGCGCGGCTCCAGCGCATGGTCGATCGCGGCACCACGGTTCGCCTCAAGCTCACGATGGAGGCGCATTTCCTGCCGGATGCCGACTCGGCGAACGTCGTCGGCGAGATCAGGGGACGCGAGCATCCCGATGAGGTGGTCGTCATCGGAGGCCACTTCGACTCATGGGACGTCGGCACCGGATCGACCGACGATGGGGGCGGGTGCGTGGCGACCTGGGAAGCGCTGCGCCTGATGAAGAAGCTGCAGCTGCGACCGCGGCGCACCGTTCGCGTCGTCCTGTGGACCAACGAAGAGAACGGCGGACGGGGCGGCCTCGCGTATCGCGATCAGCACGAGACCGAGCTCTCCAATCACGTCATGATGCTGGAATCGGACGGCGGAGTCTTCCGTCCACGCGGGTTCGGCTTCAGCGGAACCGAAGCGGGACGCGCAAAGGTGCGGGACATCGCGACGCTGCTCGCCTCAATCGACGCGGATGCCATCGGGCCAAGCGGCGGCGGCGCCGACATCGGGCCGAGCGTGCAGCAGGCGAACATTCCCGCGATGGCCCTCGAAGTCGACGGCAATTACTTCCTGATCCATCACACGCCGGCCGACACCATCGACAAGATCGATCCGGAAGATATTGCACGCTCGGCCGCCGCGATCGCAGTGATGACCTACGTAATCGCCGATATGCCGGACAGACTCAGGTGATCTGGTGATG
Source organism: uncultured Acidobacteriota bacterium (assembly GCA_963755695.1). Classification (GTDB taxonomy): domain Bacteria; phylum Acidobacteriota; class Vicinamibacteria; order Vicinamibacterales; family 2-12-FULL-66-21; genus QHWT01. The sequence continues at coordinate 108,859 of CAVWLB010000003.1, forward strand.
ATCTGGTGATTCAGTAATCGGGCGAAATCACCAAATCACTGAATCACCGGATCACGAGATCACCAGATCACCAGATTCGTCATCTCTTCGTGGTGAAGACCAGATAGTCCGCCTGCTTCAGGTCGTCCTCGTCCGGTGCGAGCGTGTCGAGATCCTCGACCGGGATCATTGAAATGACGGCAATCCGACGGCCGGGCAGTCGACGGCGCGTGCGCTCGGCGGCGCCTTCGCCGTAGTCGGTGTGGAACGAGCCGTTGAAGTGCACGATCGTCGCGCGCGCTGTGGGCGCGTTGCGAAAAGCCTCCGCGACCGACTCCGCCATCGTTTCGTCCTTGACGCATTGCGCCGAATAGAAGCGGTCGTTCTTGGCCTGAGCCTCGCTCGATTTCGAGTCGCCGGCAGGCGGGTGCCCGCCCATCTGCTCGACGAACCGGGCGTAATAGTCGCCGCTCGTCGCGCATTCCAGGTCGCGTGCTGCCAGATGACGATCGTCCCCGAGTTTCTCCACCACCGACATTCCGTTCTTCGATACGTCGGTGGCGATCCGGCGCGGCACATTCGACGCGGTCACCTCGAGATGGTGAGCCTTGGCGAGTTCCACGATCGGCCGGTAATCGGTCGCATACCGCGGCCAGGGACGCGATGCCGCGAGAAACTGCTCTTCGGTCGAGACCCCGTGCACGTACTGATCGACCGCCCCCTGCACGTCACGCTCGAACATTTCCAACCCCACGCCAACTGAGGCGCGCCGGCGCAGGAACCCCTCGAGCATCGCCAGTTCGAGCGCGTGGGTGTTCGGATCGTCATGCTGCTCGCCGACGAACACGACGTCCGCGCGCACGAGGTCCGCGAGCATGCTCTCGAAATCGGTGAACGTCTTCCGCTGCGTGTCGTACACCCGCTCGGGCACGTAAGCGGTCGCGGGGGCCGGCGGATGAACGGTTGACGGCGGCGGAGATTGAAGGAGCGGGATGACGGCCAGAAGAGCCGGAATCATCGTTCGATTGTTGGCGTCGACTCGAGGCGGTGTCAAATGACGGACCCCCGGCGTACACCTGGACGCCGACCCGCATCGATTTGTCGGGCGGGTCTTCCGCCTTCGCGCGAAGCGTTTCGGCGGACCGCCGTAGCCTTGGCGGAGGCTGGTTTAACCCGCCTCGCGCGGCGCGTCTCGAGTTCTCTGCGCGCGGCATGTAATGTCTGCGTTTCTTCGCCTTCACACCTTCGCCGCGCTGCTCGGCTCGGCTCGAATGACCTTCCGCATGAAGACGCACGCGATTGGCCGTCCGGACATCAGGCGCGTCCCTCCACGCGCCACTTCGTCGTAGCCGTTGGCCTTGTAGAACTCGACGCCTGCCAGCGAGGCCTCGATACGGATGCAGGTTGCACCCCTTACGGCCGCTTCGGCTTCAGCCAATCGAAGCAAAGCGGAACCAATACCCTGTCGCGCGGCAGCGCCTCGCACGTACACCGACGTGCCGTGCTCCGTACCTTCAACGCGATAGTCCGACGCGAAGCCGAGGACGGCCGGCTGGCTGTCGAGCTCTCCTACTGCAATGAAGAACACCTCTCCTCCGCCCATCGCCTTGACGTAAACATCGCCAGTGAGGCCTTCGGCCCAATCGTCAACGACAGGTGGCGGATAGAATCCCGCACCGATCGTCTTGATTGAATCAACATGGGCGAGGCCGATAGCGTCAGCGTCCGATGGATCGGCGCGGCGGGTTTCAAATCGAATGGTCTTCATGACGCCGCGATCTGGAGCCGCCTTGCGATGCTGGCTGATTCGCCTGGCGTGGCGAAGCAGGCGGCAACCCCAACGCGATCAGGCAGCCTCCGAACACAAGCAGTCCGAGGAATCCCGCACCGAGCAGCAGCGACGGAGGGGGTGCCGCCAAGTCGCGCATGAACTTGAATGCGTACTGCCCCCAGTTGTTCAGCGAGCCGTGAGCGATCGCCACGATCCAGATGCTCTCGGTTCGAACCCACAGCCAGCCGATGATCAATCCCGCGGCGATGCTGCCGAGCGGAACGACGAGCGCCAGGCCTGCCGGCGAGATTCCGTCGACGTGCTGGATGCCGGATAGCGCAAACGGCACATGCCAGCCACCCCAGATTACGGCAGTGACGATGACGGCGCCGCGGACGCTCGTGCGATCGACGAGTCTTGGAAGGAGCCACGCGCGCCACCCCACCTCCTCGAACAACGCCAGGAACGACACGACAGCGAGACCAATCCCAGCGTTGAGCGCGACGCGCGCTGCGAGCGCTGGAGCGGTCAGGGCGCCCCAGCCTCGTACTGCCGGCGCGTGATACAGGCCGTCGGGTTGCGGTATCAGCCAATCCTGCCACGGAAGACTTCCGGTCGCGCGGACGACCAGCGGCAGCATGATCGCGTGCAACGTGAGGGGAATGAGGGAAAGGGCGATCGGGAGATATCTCAGCGGGAGACGGCTCCACACGACCTGCAGGCGCTCGCCCGTCACCATGCGGGTAACAAGCACCGCAACGGCCGGAATGAACATCGTGGTTAGAGCGAGTCCGGCGAACCTGCTTTCGTGTCCCCCGGTCATGCCGACCAGCGCGCCGAAAGAGATCGAAAGTCCGTATGCGACGGCCAGAAAGACGACGATGGGCCGGTTCATCGCGGAAGCAAGGGCCCCGTCCCAGGCCATTGACTAGTGCACCTGTGCCGTCGCCACGCCCCAGATGCGTTGCGACTTGCTGCCCTGCAGAAACACGACCGCGTGAAGCCGGTCCTGGCGCCATTCGGGTTTGAGGGTGGCACGCTCGGTCAGATCGCGATCGGCGTGAATCGAGCCCATCGGCAGCAGCGCGCGGACGACCGCATCGTGATGCAGCGTACGGCCGCTGTTCTCGCCGCGCTTCACCACGTTCGTCAGATCGTCCTCGGTGACGGCGAGCACCGCATCGACCGACTCCTTTGCGGCCTCGGCAGGCAGGCCGGTCACGGTGGCGCGCACAACCAGTGCGTCCCCATCGACCCCGACCGCCAGCGTCAGGCTCGCCCGTGGCTGCTGCAGCGCCTTCGTAATCGCACGCTGAATCGCAGCCACGTCGGTGCCGATCATCTCGTGACGTCCATCGACGACGACTTGAGGCGTGTAGATGCGATCGCCGAGGCCCAGTGCCCGCGCGTAGTTCGACTGCCGATCGGTCGCCGCGTGCATGGACGCGGGATCCTTCCAGCCAAGCTCGTCCCAGTAATCGACGTGCAATCCCAACGGGATGACCTGCGCACCAGGAACCGATTCCTTCGCGAGGCGACTCAGAAGCACGTCGGCCGGCGGACAGCTCGAGCAGCCCTCCGATGTGAACAGCTCGATGAGCACGGGCGCGGGACCCGGCGCAGACTGCGCCGCCCCGACGCCCATCAAGACGACAACAAGCAAGAATGTTCGAAATATCAAAACCAAGTCCGAGTTCCGAGGCGCGAGGTCCGAGTCCGAAGTCCGAGGTCCGAAGTCCGAGGTCCGAAGTCCGAGGTCCGAGGTCCGAGGTCCGAGGTCCGAAGTCCGAGGTCCGAGTCCGAGTCCGAAGTCCGAGGTCCGAAGTCCGAGGTCCGAAGTCCGAAAGGTTCGAGGTTCGAGGTTCGAGCCCGAAGTCCGAGATCCGATGGTTCGAGGTTCGTGGTTCGAAGGTTTGAGCTCGCGCCTCCGGCGTCGCACCTCGAATCTCGGACCTCGGCCTACGGACCTCGGACCTCGGGAGTTACTTCTTCTGCGCCTCGATATCAATCTGCACTTGGATTTCGTCCCCAACCACCGGAGCCGCCTCTACCATCCGGTTGTACTGCACGTTGAAATCCCGCCGGTTGATCTTGGTGGTTGCCGACGCGCCGACCCGCAGGCCACCGTTCGGCTGCTTCAGAGGCGCGGACGGCCCTTCGACATCGAGCGCCACCTCCTTCGTGACGCCGTGCAGCGTCAGGTCGCCAATCAGCCGGAACTTCCCTTCGCCCGCGGCCTCGACCCGCTTGGACTTGAACGTGGCCTTGGGATTGTTCGTCACGTCGAAAAAGTTCTCGGAGCGAAGATCCTTGTCGCGATTCGGGTTACCGGTATTGATGCCGTTCACGTCGATCGTGATGTCCGCCTTGACGCTCTCCACCGACTTGCCATCGTACTCGATCGTTCCCGTGACCGGCCCAAGCGTGCCTCGGACGGTCGAGACCATCATGTGCTTCACACTGAACCCCGCAGCCGTGTGATTGGGATCGATCTGCCAAGTGTTGGGTCCCGCGGCAGCCTGCGGTTGCGCCGCCTGGGACGTTGGAGCCTGCCTCGCGGGCGCCTGGGCCAACAGGGAAACCGAGAACGCGGCGGCCAGCGCCGCGGCGAGAGCTGAACGTTTCATCAACAATCTCCTCTAGCCCGGACACCGATGCCGGGTATGGGTCTAAGACGCCGCAGGTCCGCCGGTCGTTTCACCGTCCTTGACGTACGCCTCCCGCAGGTGCACCGGAGGCGACTTCGCCCGGATCCGCAGGTTGAGCATCTCGACGAACACCGAGAACCCCATCGCGAAGTAGATGTAGCCCTTCGGGATGTGGTGGTCGAAGCCCTCGAGCAGCAGCGACAGGCCGATCAGCAGCAGGAAGCTGAGCGCCAGCATCTTGACCGTCGGGTGGCGGTGGACGAAGGCGCTGATCGGCTCGGCCGCCACCATCATGATCAGCACCGCGACGATGACCGCGGCGACCATCACCGCACAGTTCGTCGACCATGCCGACGGCGGTGATGACCGAGTCGAGCGAGAACACGATGTCGAGCAGCGCGATCTGGACGAGCACCGACGCGAACGACGAGGCCGCGCCGCGCCGACCGTCGTCCCTCGTCCCCTTCGAGCCGGTCGTGAATCTCGTGGGTGCTCTTGGCGAGCAGGAACAGGCCGCCGACGATCAGGATCAGATCGCGGCCGGAGATCTCGTGTCCCCAGACGGCGAAGAGCGGCGCCGTGAGCCTGACGATCCAGGCCAGCGAGAACAGCAGCAGGATGCGCGTGCCCATCGCCAGCAGCAGGCCGATGCGGCGGCGCCGTCGGCTGCTGGGCCGTCGGGCAGCTTGCCCGAGAGGATGGAGATGAAGATGATGTTGTCGACGCCGAGGACGATTTCGAGGAAGGTCAGCGTCGCGAGGGCGATCCAGGATCTCCGGGTCACTGAGCCACGTCATCATCGCCTCAATATCTCGAACCGCAGCTCGGCGAACCCGCCGAGCTCGTAGTATTCGACCTTGAAGCGGCGCTTGCCGCCGGTGACGGCGGCCGATGTCGATCGCCGACTCGTGCGGCGTCCAGCGATCGATGATCCGTTCGTCGTCCATCCACACGCGGATGCCCGTCGTCGGAGATCGTGCGGACAGGTGTACTGCGCCGGCCGGGAGATTCGACCGCCGCCTCGGCGACGATGGCGACGCGGTCGCGCGGCAGCGCCTTCGGCGATCGACGCCGCCGGACATGAAGTCGAGCCGGTCGCGGCGCTCGCGTCTTCGAGCGGCGCGCCCGCGAGCACGCGCGCGAAGGCGTCCGGGTCGCCTGTCGGGGCGCGACCGCTTCGTCGAAGCGTGAAGTAGCGCACCTGCCAGTCGACCGGCACGAAGAAGCGGGAGTAGCCGAACGAGTAGGGCGCGCCCGCCGGCGACGCGCTCGCCGCGCGGGCTGACGACCGCGGCGCCGCGATAGGTCAAGCCGGACGTCGAAGTCGATCGCGCGTCCCTGCCGCGCGGCGTCACGGTGATCGCGCCGGGCACCCGTCCCTCCGACGGCGTCGACGCTCGGCGCCGCGCACCGACGCCACCTTCCAGTCGCCCGCCGGCCCGAGCACGCGCAGCTTCAGCGGCGCCGCGTCCGAGCGGCCCTCGGGCCAGAGCTTCGGCGACTTCCAGTCGTACGGTCCCCACTCGTCGACGATGATGGCGTCGCGGCCGCGCCGCTCGGCGTCCGGAATCTTCGCGTCCATGCCGCCGGGCAGCGGCGTTCGGCAGCGTGACGTCGAGCGTCGGACGCGATCGCACCGGCACGGTCACCTCGTCGCCGATGCCGAAGTTGCGCGTGTCGCCGGCGAGCGACCGCGACCGTCCCGACCTTCTCGAAGCCGTTGGTCAGAACGCGGACGTTCTGCGTCTCGGTGATCTTCAGCGCCGTCGTGTTGCCGACGAAGGTGTTGCCGGCGATGACGTAGTCGCGGCTGCGCGTGTCGCGCTGCTTCGGGTATCCCCAGTTCGGATCCTGGCGTCGCGTTCTTCCACAGGCGGATCGCGGTCTCGTCGCCGTCGAAGGTGTTCTCGGTGATCCGGTTGTCCTGCCCGTGCTCGATGGCGATCGCCTCCGTGTTGCTGCGCGAAGCGGTTGGCGCCGCATCCACGAGTCGAAGCTGTAGCCGCCCCACAGGCCGTGCCAGCACTCCTCGACGCGGTTGCCGTAGAAGCACGTTGCGGCTGAACGTCGCCTCGATGCCGTTGGTCGGCGCGAAGCTGAAATCGTTGTCGTAGAACACGTTGTCGTTCGCGCCGCCCTGGCCGGTGTCCATCGTCGACTGCCCGGCCCAGAGGAACAGCCCGTCGCCGCCGTGCGTCACCGAGTTGAAGGCGACGATGTTGCGGCTGCTCTGCTCGTAGATCAGGATGCCGGCCGAGTCCTGGCCGCGGTTGTAGAAGCCGTGGCTGTAGCCGCGCACGCACCAGTCCACCCGGTTGTGCATGATCGTGTTGCCGCTGGCGCGATAGAGCGCCGATGCCGAGGCCCGAGAGGAACGAGAAGGTGTTGTTCCAGATCTCGCGCGTTGTTCGAGCGCGCGAGCATCAGGCCGTTCTGGCCCTGCACGATCGTGGTGTGATCGATCTCCGCCGTCGTCGGAGTCGGCGAGGTAGATGCCGGCGCCGCGCGTCGAGCCACTCGTCCTTCTCGTTGTGGTGATACGACATCCAGTCGACGCAGGCTTTCGTGCTCGACGAGGCTGTAGAGCCGCGGCTTCCAGTTGTAGCTGAGGTCCGCGCCGGTGATGTGGAGCCGCGTCGACTGCCGCGCGAGGACGCCGATCTTGTAGCCGCGCGCGTGCAGGTTCTTGATCGTGACGTTCTCGCCGCCGTCGACGAGGACCGCGACGCCGGTGAACGTGTCGGGATCGGTGTCCGGACCGCCCTCCCTGCAGGGTCACGCCGCTGAAGTCGACAGTGAGGTTCGAGCCGCGAATGGTGATTGCGGGGTGATCGATATCCGGGGATGCGACGACATGAACACCCGCCGGCAGCGTCACGGTGCGCGTAATTACGGTCCCGGACGTCACCGGACGCTGCAGCAGCAGGGCAAACAGCCACACCAGCATCGTTTTCTTATATCATTGCCTTCTCCCGTCACGAGTCACGCGAGCCCCACGAACCGTGAAAGGAAGGACCTCATGACTGTGGCCTTCCATCCGGCCGGCGCTGGGATCCATCCGGACCTGCCAATGTGGGGATACCAGGAAGGCGGAAGCTAGACTCCAAACTTCTCCGCGTCCCAGACGAGGCCGAGCTCGCTCGGCGGCGCCATGTAGCCGACGAGCGCGGACGCGGCCACGACGGCGGGGCTCGCGAGGTAGCCTTCGCCGCCGAGTCCCATCCGGTTCTGCCAGTTGCGATTGAACGACGTGATCGCGCGCTGGCCGGATGTCAGCGCGTCGGGCCCCTGCCCGAAGCACGGGCCGCACCACGACTGGCGGATCTCGCCGCCGACCGATCGGAACACGTCGGCGATCGATTCGCCGCCGAGCCGCGCGTCAGGCTGCTCGATCTGCCGGCCGACGCCGCCCGATCCCGGAAAGATCCTGAACTCGCGCTCCACCCGCCTGACGCCGGCCTCGCGCGCCGCGCGCATCACGAGCGCCGCCTGCAGCAGGTCGTCGTAGCTGCCGTTGGTGCAGGATCCGATCATCGCCTTGTCGAACGTGATCCGCTCGCGCGCGACGTCCTCCGCCGCGAACGCGTTGCCCGGGCTGAACGGCTTCGCGATCATCGGCCGCACGTCGGTGAGGTCGATCGTTTCGTCGATCTCGTACCGCGCGTCGGCTCCCGGGTGCGATCGGCGGATACGGCAGGCTGGTGATCCCTTTGCGCCGGTACCACTCGTAGGTGATCTCGTCGGGCGCGAAGATGCCGTTCAGCGCTTCCGCCTCGGCCATCATGTTCGCGATCGTGTTGCGATAGGCAATCGGCAGCTGTCTGGTCCGCGTCGACGAGCTCGACCGACATGCCCTGCGACTGCTTCGCTCCCCAGCGCCGCAGCAGCTCGAGCACGATGTCCTTGCCGCTGACCCACGGCTGCAGCGTGCCGCTGAACGATCACGCGCCGCGCCTTCGCCAGCGTGAAGTAGATGTAGCCCGTCGCCCACCCGAACCCGAGCGTCGTCGATCCGACGCCGATGCCGACCGCGCCGTACGCGCCGTAGGCGCGGCTGTGCGAGTCGGCGCCCGGAATGAACTGCCCCGGCATCACGAGCCCCTGCTCGGGAAAATAGAAATGGAAGATGCCGTCGCCCGGCGTCGCGTAATACGGCTTCTCAATCCCTGCTGGCGCGGCGAACTCGCGGCCGATGCTCGTCTGCTTGTCGTCGATGGCGCTGCCGGTGAAGACGAAGTGGTCGTTGGCGATCGCCGCCTGGCGCGGGTAGATCGTGTTGCCGCCGGTGATCTGGTTGAAGGTGTGGATCGCAAACGGCGCCGTGCCGTCCGACGCCGGCAGCAGGTCCGCATACACGCGCAGCGTCGTGCCCGGCTTCAGGTCCGCCGGCTTCAGATCCTTGTCGACGCGATGCGCCCAGATGATCTGCTCGGTCGTCGTCATGCCGCGCGCGGCTTCCGCGTCGGGCCAGTCGATTGACGGGGCGGTCTCCACCGACCGCCGGAACTCGCGGCGGCCGACGGCGAAGATGCCGCCGCCGCGCCGGATCTCCTCTTCCTTCGGCGACAGCGGCACCGGCTCGTAGGTCTTGTCCTGCGTGACGTTGGCGAGCTGACGCGTGGCGGGATCGAACGTCAACTCGTCGCCGTCCTTCGCGTCGGCAACCGCCTCCGGGCTCTGGACGACGTGCAGGCCGAGATTGAAGGCGTTGCGGCGGAAGATGTCGCCCATGTTGTGGCCGCAGACGACCACCATCTGCAGCCCGGCTTCCTCGGCAACGCCTTTCAGGCCGGCCGGGCTCATCTCACGCGACGACCCGATCGCGAAGCGATCGCCGGCGATGACGAACGTCTCGCCGCGGTGCACGCGCGCGCGGAAGTCGGGCATCAGGTAGCGGAAGGAACCCGCCTTCCATCGCTCGTCGAGCGTCTCCAGGCTCTCCGAGACGCAGTCGGCCGCCGGCGTGATCTGATCGGTGTCGATCGCGTCGAGCTTCTTCGGTGCCGGACTCTTGCGATCCCAGAAGATCAGCGCCTGCCCCCGGATCAGCGACGAGGCCGTTCGGGACGACTGTCGCGGCAGCGACCGTCCATGCCGCTCGGGAGTGCCGCATGTGGTCTCAGACGCGCAGGCTGGATGGTGTGCATCGCCGGATCTCGATCGTATCAAACCGAACCCGTGTCGGGGGCCGGCACGTAGCCCGCGCAGGTGACGACCGGCAGCGGCGGATACCGGGGAAAACGAGGATCGGTTTTCGAGCGCTCGCAGAAATAGAACCGCGACCCGCGGTCATTGACGATCACCCGGCTGAACTGGCAGGTGAGGCAGAGCCCGACGCGCTCGGCTTCGCGGCGATTCCGATCCGTCTCCATCCGTGTGATCCGTGGCGGCAATCCGCGACCGTGGCCCGTGGCTTACGCGTTCGGTGGCTTCCGTGGCATCATTGGCACATGTTCACGTCGGAAGCGATGACGCGCGGCGTTCGGGTCCACGTCGAATCCGAGTACGCGCCGGAGCAGTCGCAGCCGTCGCAGAACCAGTGGTTCTTCCTCTACACCATCACGATCTCGAACGAGGGCGTCGAGACGGTGCAGTTGATGACCCGCCACTGGGTCATCACCGACGGCACCGGCCACGTCGAAGAAGTGCGCGGCCCGGGCGTGGTCGGCAAGCAGCCGGTGCTCGCGCCCGGCGAGTCGTTCACCTACACCTCCGGCTGCCCGCTGGGCACGCCGTTCGGCGTCATGGAAGGCACCTATCAGATGGTCACCGACGGCGGCGAACAGTTCGAGGCGAAGATCGCGCCGTTCACGCTCAGCGAGCCATATACCGTGCACTGACAGGTTCTCGGGTTCTCAGGTTCTCGTTAGGTTCTCAGGTTCTCAGGTTCTCAGGTTCTGCGCGTGTCTGCCCCATGATCGTCGCGGCGCCGAGGTAAAGCGCAGCGCCGCAGCCCAGCGTCGCCGAGAAACCCCAGTTCATCGCAATGAACACCGCGAGCGTCGCGCCGAGCACGGAGAGCGCGCCGTTCATGCCCCAGGCCCACGCGAATCAGTTGCGGCTGGGTCTCCGACAGCAGCCGGACGCCCGCCGGGAGCGGGACACCCATCAGCATGCCTGCTGGCAGCATCAGCGCGACGGCGGTCAGCAGGCGCAGCGGCAGCGGCCAGCCGATCGCTACGTGAATGATCGAGGGCAGAACGGTTCCCCAGACAAGACGCGACCAATGCTGCCGCGATACACGCCATGACGGCGGCACGCCGTACGCCCGGCTCTCGATTGCGCGGCGGCTCAGGAAGCTTCCAAGCCCGGTTCCGAGCAGCAGCGAGAGCAGCGTGACGGTGAGCGAATAGACCGGGTGGCCGAGCAGCAGCACGAACCGCTGCAGCAGCGCGACCTCGATGAGCATGAAGGCTGCGCCGAGGCACGCAAAGTAGAAGAGCCATCTGAACCAGCCCGGCGCGAGCGCGCTTCGCGCCGTCACGGCCAGCGGACCAATGACAAAGAGCGCCGACCAGCACGAATGACGATGGCCAGCAGCACGAGCAGCGCGGTCAACCCACCCGTCGCCCACGCCCCGGGATTCGATGGCCGCTCGACATGCACGCCCAACAAGCGCAGCCCGCCGGCCACGAACGCCGTGATTGCGCAGCCGCGTCGTGTGAAAGAAGAATGGCCGGTCGTCGGTCGTTGGCGTGATGTCGAACGGATAGCGGTCGTAGAACGCGTGGCGATCGGGGGCGAGAATCAACCGCGCGTAGTCGTCGCGCGCATCTCCCAGATTGGGCGCCGCCCGCCCCGGCAGGTAGAGGATCGCGAACCTCAACTCGCGCGCCGCCGCTTCGAGCCGGGCGCGCTCGTCCGCCGTGAATGGCGTCTTCTTCAGCAGAAACGTCGCCACGTCCTCGTGCTGAAAGATCGCCAGGTGCTCCGCGGCATCGAGCCCACGCCGCGCGCACGCTTCCTGCGCGAGCGAGATCAGCCGCAGGCCGTCGAACACCCATCGCGAAATGCTGAGGACCCCGCGGTCGGTCAGGTGATCGAGGTAGTCGTCGAACGCTTCGACCGTGTAGAGAGTGTTCTCGGTCAGCGTATACGCGCCGGCGGCGGTCGCGGCCCAGGTATCGACCAGCGACGCCTGAATGACGTCGTACCGCTCCGGCGATCGCCGGACGAAACTGCGGCCATCCTCGACGTGGATGTGCACCGCCGGATGGTCGTAGACGCCGCCGGAATACGCTTTGAACCGATCGCGCATCACGTCGTTGGCGATGATCGGGTTGATTTCGACGCCATCGACTGCGGCGGCGCCGAAGACCAGCGCCGACAGCAGGTCGCGGCCGCCGCCGGTGCCGATGACCAGCGCGTTGAACGGCGACGCCGGCGTGCCGCCCGGCTCGCCGAACAGGCGATACCCCATCGCCGTCAACTCGTATTGCAGGTAGTTCACCTCGCGCAGATCGCCGTCGAAGCGCAGAATCTGTGTACCCGCCGCCGAATCGATGTCCATCAGATGCGTCTCGGGCAGCGGGCCGGTATAGCGATCGCTCAGCGACCATGCGCCATACGGCTGGTCGTACACCCCGATGCGGGAGAACGAGTTCCATTTGCTGAACAAGCACCGCGTGATGCTCGTGTCCCTTGGTCGCACTGACGGAAAACAGCCGCAACGGAGGCACGCCGGCGATGACCACGACGAGCGCGAGCGCGCCCCCTGGTGCGACCACCGCTGCACGGCGCCCCGGCGGGTGAAAGAGCGCCGCGGCAATCGCCGCCATGCCCGCGGCCGCGACGAATCGCGCCGGGGGCGCCAAGCCGGTTCAGCGCCGGCATCAGCAGCAGGCACGCAGCCGCCGCGCCGAGCAGGTCGGCCGCATAGACGGCGTTGATGTTCGCGCTCAGCCGCGCCACCGCAATTGAAACCGCCGCGCCGCCGGCAAAGAACGGCAGCGCCGCCAGCAGGTAGGTGGTCGCCATCAGCGCGATGTTCGACGGCGTGTAGTTCAGCCCGACCCGCATTCTCACCAGGATCGCCAGCACGACCACCGTGATCAGCGAAAGCCAAGCGCATGGATGGACAGCAGCCGTTCCGTCGGGTACCGCGCGAACCGATCGCGCAAGAGGAACACGTACACGCCGCTTGCGCTCAGCCCGAACAGCGCGATCGAAATCGCGAGAAACGCAAAGTGGTAATACATGGTGACCGAGAAGATGCGCGTCAGCGACAACTCGGTCATGAGCAGCGATGCAGAAACGAGGGATACGCCGAAGAGAACCTGACGCGGAACCGATGAGGGCACATCTGAGTCTGTCGGACCGGCGACGCGATCGTCAAGCCTTCGCGGGGCCCAAGACCCGTTCAGGTGAAGGTCGTGTCGATTCTGAGCGCTTCCTGCAGCATGCGCAGGTAACGCCGCCGCGACACCTCGACCGCGCCGAACTGCGTGAGGTGTTCCGTCACCCACTGGGTGTCGAGCAGACGATAGCCGCGCGCCCGTAAACGCTCGACGAGCGCCACCAGCGCGACCTTCGACGCGTCGGTCACGCGGTGGAACATCGATTCGCCGAAGAACGCACCGCCCAGCGCGACACCGTACAGGCCGCCGGCGAGCACGCCGTCCTGCCAGGTCTCGATCGAGTGGGCGATTCCGCCCGCGTGCAGCGCGCAATAGCTCTCCAGGATCTCGGCGTCAATCCAGCTCCCCTCCTCGTCCGTGCGATCAGCACAGGCCCGAATGACCGCGGCGAAATCGGAATCGACACGGACCTCGAAGCGCTGCTGCCGGATGATTCGACCGAGACGCTTTGGAGCATGAAAAGTGTCGAGGGGGATGATGCCGCGCGGATCGGGCGAGTACCATCGGATCTGCCCGGGTTCGACCGCCATCGGGAACCAGCCGCTGGTATAGGCGGAGATGAGAAGATCCGCGGAGATCACTCAAAAAACGTACAAGACGGAAGACAGCGGAAGGAAGACGGAAGTACTAGGCCCTTGGTCCTGACGTCCTTGGTCCTTGGTCGTGAGCCACCGGGCACCAGGGATCGCCACAGAAAAACACCGACGAACACAAGCCACACAAAAACACAAGCCACAGAAAAACACAGAAGAACACAGAAGAACACAGAAAAACACTGCGAAAACACTGGGAAAACGACGCCGGAAAACCCACTCTCTCTGCGTCATCGGTGTCATCGGTGTCATCGGTGTTGTTCGGTGTTGTTCGGTGTGCTTCGGTGGCGTGGCCTCCTACGGCCTCAGAATCAGCACCGAGCAACGGCCGTTCTCGGCGAACGCACGCGAGTGTTCGTCGGATCCTTGCACGATCGCAAGATCGACCGTGTTCTCCTGGGTGTAGCGCACGAGCTCGTCGGCTGTGTCGCCGGTGCGGATGGCAATGGTGATTCGTTCCTGCAGCTCGGCGGGCAGCAGGCGTGACAGCCGCTCGCGCGCCTCCTCTTCCATCGCGGCGTGCAGCTCCGGCAGACGAGACGTCGGCATCTCCGCCGTCCAGCCTGCCTTGAGCGGTTCCTCGATCACGTACACGACGTGCAGGTCGGCGTTGAATGCGCGTGCCAGCCGGCCCGCGAAGGACACCGACCGATCGAAGGACTCGTCGTTGCTTCCATGCAGCAGCAGGCGCCGCATCTCTCCCGTTGCCATCTCGCCTCCAATCTCTGTCTGCTACAATATCCAGGCTCCCGCACAACAACTGTAATGCACATCCCTAACTGGATGCCCGCTTCCGTGCGCGCGCTCCATCATTATTCGTGGCACGCGCTGACGAAGGATCTGATCGCCGGCGTCACTGTTGGCCTCGTGGCCTTGCCGCTCGCGATGGCGTTCGCCATCGCGTCCGGCCTTACCCCGCAGGCCGGGATCTACTGCGCCATCGTCACCGGCTTCCTGATCTCCGCACTGGGTGGTTCGCGATATCAGATTGGCGGACCCACCGGCGCCTTCGTCGTGGTGGTCGCCGGCATCGTTGCTACCTACGGCGTCGACGGCCTGTTTATGTGCACGATGATGGCAGGGGTGATGCTGGTGATCCTTGGGGTCACCGGGATGGGTACCGCCGTCAAGTACCTGCCGCGCCCGGTGGTCATCGGCTTCACGAACGGGATTGCGGTGTTGATTGCCAGCACGCAAATCCGCGACTTTTTCGGGCTACAGCTCGCAGCCGTCCCATCCGCAGTTCGCACCGCGGATGATTGAGCTGGCGCGGCACGCCGCGACGTTCTCCCCGGCCGCCGCTACGCTTGGCTGTGCGGCCCTGGTCGCCATGATCGCGCTTCGCCAGACATTTCCTCGCGTGCCAGGAGCAATTCTGGCGCTGGTGGTCGGCACCGCCGCCGTCATGCTCACCGGGCTCGGCGTCGAGACCGTAGGATCCCGGTTCGGCGGAGTTCCGGAGGGGCTTCCTGAACTCAAGCTGCCGGACTTCAAGCCGTCGCTGGTGCCAATCCTGCTCAGGCCAGCGCTGACGGTTGCGCTGCTCGGCGCGATCGAATCGCTTCTGTCCGCTGTCGTCGCCGACCGCATGGGACAGGATCAGCACAATCCGAATACCGAACTGGTAGCACAGGGCATCGCCAACATCGCGTCGCCAATGTTCGGCGGCCTGCCGGCGACTGGCGCCATCGCGCGCACCGCCACCAATATCCGCAGCGGTGCGACGTCGCCAGTGGCCGGGATGGTGCACGCCCTCACGCTTCTCGCCGTCCTTCTCGCCGCTGCCCCACTGACACGCTTCATTCCGATGGCGGTGCTCGCGGCGATCCTCCTGATGGTGTCGTGGAACATGGGCGAGTGGCACGAAATCCCCAAGCTGTTGCGCCTGACCAAGACCGACATCGGCGTATGGATCGTCACCTTCGCGCTGACAGTCTTCGCGGATCTGACGATCGCCGTCGAGGTCGGGATGGTGCTGGCCGCGTTGACGTTCATCCGCCGCGTCGCGGTCACCACGACGGTCTCGGAGGTCACGCGCGAGTATGTGGAGTCGGGGCGCCCGCACATCCTGCAGGACAAACCGATTCCCGAGTACGTCGCGATCTACCGCATCCATGGCCCGTTCCTGTTCGGCACGACCGACAAGATCGCCCAGGTCACGGATCGCCTCGACCATCTTCCACAGGTCGTGATCATCCGCCTGCGCAACATGACGGCGATCGACGCAACCGGGCTCCAGGCGCTCGAGGAGGTCGCGGATCGGCTGCGTGCGTCGGACCGTACGCTGGTGCTGTGTGGCGCGCCGGCTCAACCGGCGGCGGTGATGCGGCAGGCACGCTTCCATCAGCATATTGGCGAGGGCAACATTTGCCTGAACATTGCCGCCGCGCTCAACCGCGCGGAGGAAATCATCAGGACCCACGCGGCGTAGTGCAGAAGAAAAGACGAAAGGCGGAAGAAGGAAGTACTTCCGCCTTCCCTCTTCCGCCTGGTTTCTGCCCTGAGCCCGGAGCCTGAAGCCCGAAGCCCTTACTGCTTCGCAATCCACGCCGGCGGCGGCTGGATCGTCGGCTCCGGCGTCGGGCCGGGATCAGGGCGGCCGCTTCCCTCCAGGCGGCTGACCGCGCGCACGACCATATCGTGATCGCACGTCATCTGACATGATAGCCGCACGCCGATCGCTCCTCGTGCGGTGAGCACCGCGCGCTCCGCTTCGGTCATCCTGTCCGGCTCCCCGGCGATGAACTCGACACGGCAGGTCGTGCACCGCGCGTTGCCGCCGCACGCGTGCAGGATGTCGACGCGGGCATCCTCCTCGATCGCCCGGACCAGGCGCTTCCCCGGTGACACTTCGACGGTCCGGTACCCTTCCACTGTCAGCTTCGGCATGCGCCTCATCCTCTCGTCGATGCTATGCGTATCGTTTTCTGATGGTTGGAATCAGATATTCACTGAACGCGCGGTGAAAATCGTAGCGCGGTGAGAATCCCCAGTCGCGCCGGGCCGCGCCCTCGTCGACGTCCGCGGGCCAAGAATCGACGATCGCGCTGGCGCTTGGTGTCAATCGCCCAGAAGATATCGGCGCCGGGAAAGGCCCTGACGACCACGTCGCGGATCTCCTCCGCCGTGGGATTGAACGCGCCAACGTTGTAGGCAGTGCGCTGCAGCCGCTCGCGCGGGGCGGACGCCAGCGTCAGCAGGGCCTCGACGCCATCGGGCATCGCCATGAACGGGATCTGCGTGTCGGGCCGCACGAAGCATCCGTACTTCGCCCGCTGCGCAGCCGCATGGATCATCTCGGGCGCGTAGTCGGACGTGCCGCCTGACGGCAAGGTCAGCGCCGAAATCAGGCCCGGGAAGCGCACGCACCGGAAGTCCACCCGGCCGCTGTGCGATTCGGCAGCGAGCTGCTTGTAATTGCGCGCGTAGTAGGTCCCGAGCAACTCGCAATACAGCTTGTTGCACCCATACATCGTCGTCGGGTGCAGATACTCGTCCTCCGAGACCCTGCCAGCGCTTTGCTTCGTGTCGAGGCTTGGCAGACCATACGCTGCGATCGACGAAGGATAGATGAACACGACCGGACGCCCGTGGGATTCCGCTTCGTGCTGCGCGAATTCGAGCAGGCTCAGCGTGCCTTCGACGTTGACCTGGTGCGCGGCGATGGGTGTGAACTCGGAACGGGTGGAGAGCAGCGCCGCCAGATGGAAGATGAGATCGATCTCGAATTCCGCCATCAGCCGCTCCAGCAGCGCGCGATCGAGGATCGATCCGGTCACCTCGCGATCCACTTTTTTCGCGATCGAATCGTCGAGCCGCGAAACGTCGATCGTGACGATGCGCGCGGTCGCCGCGCTGCGCGAGGCGATCGATCAGCCCATGGCCGATCTCGCCGCCAGCGCCCGTGATGAGAACGACGGGTTTACGCACAGCCGAAAATTAAACCACGGATTTCACGGAACGCACGGATCTGTCCGGTCACCGCAGGCGCGGGATGTAAACCGTGGCGAAGGACCAGATGATGCTGAGGAGAGTCGCGAGCAGGCAGATCGCGGCGCCGACAAAGTGATCCATGCGCTCCCGCTTCAGCGGATCGAGCCACATTCCCGCGAAGTAGCCGCCGGCAAAACCGCCGAGGTGCGCGGCGTTGTCGATGCCGGGCATGATCAGGCCGAACACGCCCATCGTCAGCGCGTAACCCAGCGCTTCCGAACGGACCAGGCTGCTGCCGCCGCGGCGGCCGTAGTAGACCAGCGCGCCGAGCAGCCCGAAGATCGGCGCCGAGGCGCCGATGGTGAGGTAACCGCCGCCCAGAAGCGGGATCGGCAGATACCGCGACCATGAAAGAGCTGAGAAGAAAACCTGAGGCGCCGGCAATGGTGTAGATGATGACCATGCGCGCCGCGCCGTAGATGTCGGCAACCGCTGGACCCAGCTGCCGCACCCACATCATGTTGAAGAGAATGTGGAGCAGCGCCGCCGTGCAGCCACCCGGCACTGAGCACCGTCCACCAGCGGCCCGCACCGAAAGACCGGGCCGGCGCCGCTCGCACCGAGCAAGACGCAGCGAGTACCGGTTGGGCCCGAGCAGGGAGAACACCGATCCCGAAAAGAGGTTGCCGCCGGTCAGCGACCGTCAACAACAGCGAAATCACGTACAGACCCACAGCAGCCGTAGACGACCAACGAGACGAATCCGAGGTCGTTGCCGAAGCGCCGCAAGGACCGGTCCGAAACCCCACAGCCCGGGATTGCGGCGTCCGCAGCTGTAACACCGGTCGTCGTTGACGCCGACCAGCGAGCCGCAGGATGCGCAGACCACCGAGCCGGTTTTCTGCCTGAACATAAGCCCACAGTGTAATTTGTAATTTGGTGATTTCGTGATTTGGTGATTGGGTGATTCTGGTAGCGCCATGCGAGTGCTCGTGACCGGTGGGACCGGCTACCTCGGTCGCGCGATCGTGCACGCGGTCGAGCGTGCCGGGCACGAGCCGGTCGTCTTCGCGCGCCGTGCGACCGCTGCGCGGCTGCCCGGTCGCGCCATCGACGGGGACATCCGCGACACCCGCGCCGTCACGCGCGCCGCCCAGGCGATGCGACGCGATCTGTCACACCGCCGCGCTGGTGGCCGTCTGGCGGACGCGATCCCGTCGGAGTTCGACGCCATCAACGTCGGCGGTCTGCAGTCGGTGCTCGCCGCGGCCCGCGCGCATCAGACTCCCGCGTATCGTCTACACCTCTTCTTTCCTGGCGCTGCCGCCCGCCGACAGTCCGCAGCCGCTGACGGCCAATCACTACCAGCGCACGAAGGTGGCGGCGCGTGACGTGGCGCGCCGCGCGGCGGCGGACGGCCTGCCGGTCGTCAGCTGTATCCGGGGGTAATGTACGGCCCTGGCCCGGCAACCGAAGGCAATCTCGTTGGCCGGTTGATGCGCGATCATCTCGCCGGACGGTTGCCCGGCGTGATTGGCGCGGAGCACCTGTGGTCGTATTCGTTCGTGGACGACGTGGCGGCCGCGCACGTCGCGACGCTGGCCCATCCAAGCCCCGCCCGCGAGTACATCGTCGGCGGCGTAAATGCGCCGCAGCGGGCGATCTTCGACTACCTCCAGCGCACGCGGGGGCGCAAGGTTCCTTGGCGCATCCCGTATGCGGTTGCGACAGCCGCAGCAATCGCCGAAGAATTTCGTGCCGCGGTGACGAAACGTCGCGCCGCTTGCTAACTCGAGGGGTCGTGCGATATTTTTCGTCACGACTGGTCGCTCGAGAGCGGCGACGCGATCGAGGCGCTCGGCCTGCGAATCACGCCGCTCGACGAGGGCTTCGAACGGACGCTGGCGTCGTTGAGTTAACGACGGTGCAGCTTCTTGCAGCTTTCATCGATGCCTCCCTGCAATCCGGTTCTAAACTGCTGATGAAATGCCCGTTCTGCGGCGTGAGCTCTGACGTCGCGCACGAGACCCAGGAAGCGTGCATCGAGGCGTTGCGCGCCGAGATCAGACGCATGCGCGAGGTCCTGAATCAGGTGCGTGCCGGGGCCTACCCCGGGCCGGCAGACGTCGCAGAAGACGAAGAGGAGGACGCGGATCCGACCGAACCAGGTCCCAGCGAGGTTTGAGGCCGAACAGGCCCCTCGAGGCTTCTCTCCGGCTCCCACCAGCGAGGTAAAATAGGACTCATCCGTGGGCTAACCGCCCAGCACAACCCCCGTCTAATCATTCGGATGCCGCAAACGGACGCCGCCGCCGTCGCGCTGGCCCGCGATGGAGATAGCGAAGCTTTTCGGGCGCTCGTGGAGCGTCACAGCCGCGCCGTCTATCCGGCTCGCGCACCGCATGACCGGCAATCCGCAGGATGCCGAGGACGTCGTCCAGGAGACGTTCCTGCGCGCCTACCGGCAATTGGGCCGTTTCGAGTCGCGCGCCAACTTCGGCACGTGGCTCCATCGAATCGCCGTGAACTGCTCGATCGATCTCATTCGTGCGCGGAAGCACCAGGAAGCGGGATCACGACGCCGCGGATCTCGAACACTTCGAGGCGGCGGCCGACGACCGCGTCGATCCGTCGCCGGAACGCCTGATGCTGAGCACCGAGGTGCAGGAACGCGTCGGCGCGGCGATGGACTCGCTGACGCACATGGAACGCGCCGCGTTCGTGCTGCGGCACTTCGAGGGGCAGTCGATCGAGGAGATCAGCCGCGCGCTCGGATTGAAGGCGAATGCGGCGAAACACAGCGTGTTCCGGGCGGTGCGCAAGATGCGGCTCGCGCTCGAGCCGTTCGTCGAAAGTTGAAGTCGATGACCATGACGCATCTGACGAACGACGATCTGGTGCTGCACTACTACGGCGAGATGGACCGCGGCGGACGAGCAGCGCGCCGGGAGCGCACCTCGCCGAGTGCAGCGCGTGCCAGCAGAACTACGCGACGTCTTCAGCGCGTGATGGCGTTCGTCGACAGCGCGCCGCGATCGCCGAGGCCCCCGACGGATTCGAGCGGGTGGCGTGGGCGCGGCTCGAGCCGGCGCTTCCCGCGCGCCGCGGCGGCTGGCTGTCGTGGTTCGTGTTCTCGCCGGCGCGGATGGCCTGGGCGCGTTGGTCGTCCTCCTCGTCGTCGGGGCGTTCATGGCGGGCCGACTGACGCCGCCGACCAGACCGTCTGCCAGCGTCGCCGCACCGACGCAGGCGATCTGCGGAAAAGGTGCGTGAGCGGATCCTGCTCGTCGACCTGGGCGACCACTTCGATCGATCGCAGATGATGCTGGTGGAGCTGGTGAGCGCGGAGAGCAGCGGGGATGTCGACATCTCGTCGGAACAGGCGCGCGCGCAGCAGCTGCGTGGCGGCCAACCGGTTGTATCGGCAGAGCGCCGCCGACGACCGGCGACGCGGCGATGGCGGCGGTGCTCGACGAACTCGAGCGGGTGCTCGTGGACATCGCGGCCAGCCCGTCGACGTTGTCGCAGGAAGACCTCGACACGGTGCGGCGCCGCATCGAATCGAAGGGACTGCTGTTCAAGGTGAGGGTGGTTTCGTCGGAAGTGCGGGAGCGGCAGAAGGCCGCCATTCAGGAGCGAACGGGCCAGCGGACGCTCGACACAACCAAGAGCTGAGAGACCAATCATGAAAAGACCGATGCAGAGCGTCATCAACGTCCGAATCGTCCCGCGTCGCGGCGCAGGCTGGGCCGCGATCGCCGTCACGTGCCTGGTCGTCGCAAGACCGGTTGCCGCGCAGGGCGAATACAGCCTCGCCGCCCCCGCCACGCTTGCGATCCCGACGTCGCTGTTCGATCAAGACAGCGAACGCGAACGGCAGGAGGCGCAGCAGGATCGCGAGCGCGAGCAGCGCGATCGAGAACGCGAGGAGCGCGATCGCCAGCGCGAACGCGAGGCCTCGTCTTACGACCAGGGCAGTCCGCGCTCGATTCCGCCCAATGGGATCGCGCCGCTTCGAGCTTCGACCGGGTCGATCGAGCTGAAGGGAACGAAGGCGGACGCGGCGCTGTACTGGAAGGCCTACGCGCAGAACAAGCAGGGTCAGCGCGCGGAAGCGCTCGGGACGATTGCCGCGCTGATGAAGCAGTACCCGAAGAGCCGTTACCTCGAACAGGCGAAAGCGCTCGAGGTGGAAGTGCGCCGCGACGCCGGGCAGCCGGTGCGCCCGGAATCGGAGAGCGACGAGGAAATGAAGCTGTTCGCGATCAACGCGCTGCAGAACTCCGCCCCGGATGAAGCGATTCCGATGCTGCAGAAGATCCTGCAGGGCGCCAGCTCGCCGAAGCTGAAGGAACGCACACTGTTCGTGCTCGCGCAGAGCAATTCGCCGAAGGCGCGCGACGTGCTGGTCAACATCGCGAAGGGCAGCTCGACGCCGGATCTGCAGACGAAGGCGATCCAGTATCTGGGCATCCACGGCGGGCCCGAGAGCCGCGCCGCGCTCGGTGAAATCTACGCCAGCAGCAGCGACGTCGACCTGAAGCGGCGCATCCTGCGCGCGTTCATGGTCTCGGGCGAGAAGGATCGCCTGCTGCGGGCGGCTCAGAGCGAACAGAACAGCGAGCTTCGTGCAGAAGCCGTCCGCCAGCTTGGGGTCATGGGCGCGCACGACGAGCTGTGGACGCTCTATCAGAAGGAAACGTCGCTCGACGTGAAGAAGCAGATCCTTCAGGCGATGTTCGTCGGCGGCAATGCCGAGAAGCTCATCGATCTGGCCAAGACCGAGCAAAACCCCGAGCTGCGCCGCGTGGCCGTGCGCAACCTCGGACTGATCGGCTCGAAGCGCACCGGCGACGCGCTCGTCGAGATCTATGGCACGGACAAGGATCCCGAGATCAAGAAGGCGGTGATCAACGCGCTCTTCATCCAGAACAACGCCGAGTCGCTGGTCGCCATCGCGCGCAAGGAGCAGGACCAGTCGATGAAGAAGGAGATCGTCCAGAAGCTGTCACTGATGGGAGGCTCGAAGGTGGCCAACGACTACCTGCTGGAAATCCTGAACAAGTAGGAGCGACCATGCGACGCCATTTTATTGGATCATCGTTGGCGATCGTCACGCTCGCGTCGTCCGCACTTGCACAACAGCCTCGCCTCGTCAACGGCCGCCTGGCGCCGCAGGCGGTCGCGCAGGGCCTCGACCGCACGTTCCAAGGCCTGGTCGCCGCACAGGGCGAACCCGCATGGATTGGTTACGCGGTTCCAATTGCTCCCGGCGACCACACGATGTGCTGCTACGGCGACGGGGGAATGACATGGTGCGGACTCGAACCGTCGGACACGAGATCGCGCACCTCCGCGCCGGTGCGGACGCCGAACAGCGGGCCGGTGCGGCTCGAAGGTCCGGACTCGATGATTGTGCTGTTCCGCATCGAGGAGAAGGCGGTGCAGAAGATCCGCACGTTCACCCCGGAATGTGAGCTCGATGCCGGCGGCCGGACCATTCACTGGCTCGAAGGTGTCGCGCCGGCCGAGTCGGTGGCGCTTCTCGCAAGCCTGATCTCACGTGACGAGCAGAAACGCGATCGCGTCACGAACACTGCCCTCGCCGCCATCTCGATGCACCGCGATCCTTCAGCGAGACGGCGCTGATGCGTCTCGCCCGCCAGGACGCCAGCTCCAAGGTCCGAGGCGAAGCGATCTTCTGGGTCGCCCAGAAGGCCGGCGAGAAAGCCGGGGCGGAGATCACTGCCGCGATAGAGCGGGATCCGGATACCGACGTCAAGAAGCGAGCGGTCTTCGCACTCAGCCAGCTTCCGAAGGACGAAGGGGTGCCACTGCTGATTCAGGTGGCCAGGAACAACAAGAATCCGGCGGTGCGCAAACAGGCGATGTTCTGGCTCGGGCAGTCCCACGATCCCCGAGCACTTGATTTCTTCGCTGAAGTGCTAGGCAAATGATTTGTTGATTTGGTGATTGTGGTGATTCGGTGATTGCTGATTGGGTGAACTCGCCGCCAGCGCAGGGGTTTGAGCTAGGTCGGTCGCCGAAGATCACCAAATCCCTGAATCACCAATTCACCAAATTTAGTGAACCCCGTGGCCCATCGTCAGCGTCGACGGATCGGCGCCAAGCCGGCGGATTGCGGTCTCCCACATGGCGCTGGCGCGGATGTCGAAGATCAGGTCGAGCTCGATGTCGCTCATGAGCCACGCCGACTGCGCGAGCTCTTCGTCGAGTTGTCCGGGTCCCCAGCCGGCGTAGCCGGCCAACACCCGTGCGCGCGGCGCCGGACGGGTCTCGAGCACGTGACGAAGGAGCGTTGGCGATGTGGACAGATACAGCCCGTCGCTGATGGTCTTGAATTCCGTGGCGGGCTCCTCGCCCAGGAGAATCCAGCCGCGCTGCGGTTCGACCGGACCGCCGATGTAGAGCGGCATCTCATTGCCGTCGGTCACCGGCGGATCGAGCCGCACCATCGAGATCGCTGACATGTCGGTCGGACGATTCAAAACCACACCGAACGCGCCATCAGGGTTGTATTCGCAGAGGAGCACCACGGTCTTTGCGAAATTCGGGTCCTGCAGTTGCGGCATCGAGAGCAGCAAGGCAGGACGAAAAGGTTCGGTCATTACTTCGCTCCGGGTTTGCCGAGCTCGGCGGCGACGCGCTTCAAGTCGGCCACGAAACGCTTCATCTCCGCCCGGCGGCTGTCGTCGTCGGGCGCTCGAAGAATCGATGAGGGATGCACCGTCGCGGTGACCCGCGCCGCGATGGGCGAGCGCACGAACGTGCCGCGCTGCTCGGACACCTTGAATCCACGTCCAAGAAGTGCCTGCGCAGCCGTAGCGCCAAGCAGCACCAGCACCCGCGGCTTCACCAGCGCGATCTCGGTCTCGAGCCATGGACGGCAGGCGGCAATCTCCGCGGAATTGGGCTTGGCATGGATGCGGCGCTTGCCGCGCGGCTCCCACTTGAAGTGCTTCACCACGTTGGTCACGTAAACGATGCCGCGATCAATCCCCGCCTCCACGAGCGCACGATCGAGGAGTTTCCCGGCCGGACCGACGAACGGCTGACCCGCAAGATCTTCCGCGTCGCCCGGCTGCTCCCCGACCATCATCACTTCCGCCCGGCGCGGCCCTTCGCCGAACACGGTCTGCGTGCCGCGCTTGTAGAGGTCACACGCCCGACACTCTCGCGCTGCATCGCGCACCGTCTTCAGACTCGGACGACCGGGAATCAGGTCCGGAACGGGAGGCCCGTCGCCCCCCGCATCATTGCGCTTGGCCATGATGGGCCTTCGCCCAGTCCACGTGCTCGACGACGAGCGGGTCGTCGCAGGACGGCTCGTGCACCTCGTCGAACGCGGCGAGAGTGTCCGAGTCGCCGATCGCCCCGGCGCACACCGCGATGTTCCGGCGAAGACGCCTCACGCCGGCACGGGTCATCGCGCTTTCCTTGAGAGCCGCCCGGAGGTCCCGATCGGGCGTCCGCCAGAGCTCGTCGAGCGTGCGATTGTCGAACGTCGCGCGCGGCAGCCACGCCGACTCGCTCGGCTCAGCCACCGCCGCACGCAGGTTCCACGGACACACTTCCTGGCAGATGTCGCACCCGTATGCATGCGAGCCGAGGTCCACCCGCTGACGCTCGGGGATCGCGCCTCTCGTCTCAATGGTGAGATACGACAGGCACCTGGTTGCATCGAGAACATATGGTTCGAGAATGGCTCCCGTCGGGCACGCTTCGATACACAGCGTGCACGTGCCGCATTGATCCAGTGAGGGCGTGTCGGGTTCGAGCGGCAGGCTGCAAATGATCTCGGATAGAAACACCCACGAGCCAAGTTCAGGATTGATCAGGCACGTGTTCCGGCCGATCCAGCCAAGTCCCGCGTACTGCGCATACACACGCTCCTGGACTGGGCCGGTGTCGACGTAGGCGCGCGCTTCGAGGTCGAGGCCGCACCGCTCACGCATCCACCCGACTAGCGCCTCCATGCGCTGCTGGATCACCGCATGATAGTCGTCGCCCCACGCGTAGCGCGCGATCAGAGCGGTCGCGGGATCGGCAATCTCGGTCGAATAGGGGCGCTCGACGTTGTAGACGGTACCGAGCGCAATCACCGACTGCGCTGACGGCATCACGGCGCGGACGTCCGATCGACGTTCGGCGGTTCGATGGAGATAGTGCATGTCGCCGGCGTAGCCGCGTGCGAGCCACTCCTGCAGGAAGGCGAGCTCGGTGAATCCGGCGGCGGGCGCGATTCCACAGAGATCGAACCCCAGCTCAGCTGCCTTCTGCTTCACTTCGGAGGAGGTCACTCTCTAATTATAAGTTCGGGGTCCGAGGTTCGAGGTCCGAGGTTCCAGGTTCGAGGTCCGAAATCCGAGGTTCGAGATCCGAGGTTCGAGATCCGAGGTTGGAGGTCCGACGTCGGAAGGCCGAGGTCCGAGGTGCGGCTTGCCGCGCCGAAGCCGCGAAGTGGCGAAGGCCTAAGCCGCGCGCGTGCTAGATTGAGATCATCCGTGCAGGCTGTTTCAATCGTGGCTGTGGTCGTGTGCGTGTTGTGCACCGGCAGAAGTGTGCTCTTCGCGCAAGAGGCCGCATCCTCAGAGTACCGCGATCTTGCCGGCCTCTACCGCACGGCGCCGGACGAAGCCGTCGCGCGATTGGTACATCTCGCACCGGCGGCGCGTGCCGCGGCGATGAAGGGCGAGTGGACGTGGGACGATCTCGCGGCGGCTGCGATGCTCGAGACAGACGCCGGGGTCACCAGCGTTCGGCCGGGCGACTCCGCCGGCGCGCCGTACCTGGATTCGGCCGAGCGGCTGCTCCTGCGTGGCCTTCAGGCCGCGCCGCAACAGATCGCCTTCGTGCTGCGCTGGTATCGTGGCGTTGCTGCCGTGCTCCGGCTCAATGGAGCCCTCACCGCGGCGCAGGCCATCGACCGCCGTCGATGGGATCTGGCGATGCATCAACCGCAGTTCGGGCGCGCGCTCGATGTGCTTGCCAGCGGGATCGCCTCCGAGTACGCCGGATGCGTCGATGGGAACACGTCGAAGGGCGATCCGCGCCAGTTCGCCTCGGCAGCGCACGACTTCACTGAAGCGCTGAAGATCGATCCCGGCCTGCTCGAAGCCGCGCTGCATCTGGGCCGCATTCGCATGCTCGAAGGAGATGCCGCAGAGGCGCGAGCGGCGTTTCAACGCGCCGCTTCGTCACCGTCGCGCTCCACTGCCTATCTCGCGAATCTGTTCCTCGGGTCCCTGGCAGAGAGAAACTCGGCCTGGGACGAAGCGGAGCGCCACTATCGAGACGCCCAATCGATCCTTCCAGTCGGTCAGGCGGCTGCGCTGTCGCTGGCGGCGTTGCTCGATCGGCGGGGCTTCGCGGACGACTCGGCCGAGGCGATTGCCTCGATGTTCGAACGGACGGCGCTCCGGCAGATCGCAGATCCCTGGTGGGCCTACTTCAACGCGCTCGGGCGGGACCCGGACGTCATCCTGCGCGCGCTGCGCACGGAGGTGAGCCGGTGAGACTGGCGATCTGGCTGTGCGCGGCACTGACCGCGGCCGGCGGATCGATGCAGACCTTCAGGACCGACGTGGACGCGGTCCGCGTCGACGTTCTCGTGACCGATCGGAACCGGCCGATCGCCGGACTCTCGAAGAGCGATTTCGTCCTGCGCGACAACGGCGTCGAGCAGCGCATCGACAGCATCAGCATGGAGGAAGTGCCGTTCAGCATGCTGCTGGCGCTCGATACCAGCAGCAGCCTGAGCGGTCCGGGGCTGGCCGATCTGAAGCAGGCCGCTCGGACGGCAGTGAGCGCGCTGCGCAGCACCGACCGCGCTTCGGTCGTGACATTCTCCGACGTGCTGCGGCGCCGGGCGCCATGGAATCCGAACAACCCGGCGCTCGCGGCGGCGATCGATGCGACGCAAGCCTCCGGCCCGACCGCACTCTTTGATGCCGCGTTTGCTGCGCTCTCGGCGCGCGATCCGCTGCCTGGCCGGCGCGGACTGATCGTCCTCTTCACCGACGGCGACGACACCTCGAGCTGGCTTCCCTCCGGCACGGTACTCGACAGGAGCTCGCGCACGGACGCGGTCGTCTACGTCGTCACGACCGTGCTTCCATCCTCGTCACCGGATCGGCGGCTGTACTATCGGTCCGGCATCCGCCTGACGCCCGACATCGACACCGTCGATCGATCGAGCTTCCTCCGCGAGATCGCCGACAGGACCGGCGGCGATCTACTGATCACCGACACCAAGGGGCTACCGGCAACGTTCGAGCGGATCGTGGGCGAGTTCCGCCGGCGATATCTGGTGAGCTACATGCCGTCAGGTGTCGAGGCCGGCGGATGGCACGAGATCGATGTGACGCTGAAGAACCATCGCGGAAAGGTCACCGCGCGGCGGGGATATCAGAGACAGTAAATTTGGTGATTTGGTAATTGGTGATTTGGTAATTGGTGATTTGGTAATTGGTGATTTGGTAATTGGTGATTGGTAATTGGTCATGGATGATTTGGTGACCTGCCAGCCGTGCTCAACGTACGCAAGGCGCGTGCGTTGAGCACCCAAATCACCAAATGTCCGAATCACCACATCACCAATTGATCAGAACTCGTACCTCACGCCAATGCGGATCTGGCGCGGCGTTTCGAGCTGCGACAGGTTGAAGCGCGTCGGCTGACCGAAGTCCGGGTTGACCACCAGAAAGGTCGTCTCGGTATTTGGATCGAAGTCGAGCGGGATCTGGCGGTTGAACAGGTTGAAGACGTCGGCGAGCACCACGATGTGCTGGCGATCGCTCAGCTTCAGCCGGTAATCGGCATGGACGCTCGTATCGTACTGGACGGGCGTGCGGGTCTCCAGACCGTCGACGGTCTGGAAGCCCGCGCCTCGAACCGTCGTCGGAATCTCGCCCGGGGTGTCGTAAACCGGATTCGCCGCGAGCGAGGTCAGCGGCTTGCCCGATGTCGCCAGGAAGCCGACGCCCACGTTGATGCCGTCATTGAACGAATAGCTGCCGTAGGCCTTGACCTGCTGCGGGCGATCGAGCGGAAGCGGTCCCTCGCCGAGCGCACCGAGGAAACGAACGTCACCGCTGAACCCGAACTGGGGTACGCCGATCGCCGTGTAGCTCGGGTCGTTGGTCGGAAAGTCGAACAGCGACGTGATGCCGGGATCCGACTGGCCGTTGTCATCGCGGAAGAAACCCTCATAAGTCCCGCGCAGGCGCGAGTATCGGTACGACGCCTGAAGCGTCCAATGGTTCGCGTAGCGCTTGTCGGCGGTCAACTCCACTGCGTTGTAGGTGTGCACCGGCTGTTCGAACGACGCGCCCAGATTGCCGGATACCGGTGTATTGGGACCCGGGTTGGTCAGGATGTAGTTGACGTTCTCGGTGCCCGGCAGCCCGAGCTCGAAGGCGACGATCGGAAACTGCTGCACGTCTTCGAGCACTCTTGGAATGTCGCGATGGATGTAGCGCACGCCCACGTTCAGTCCGGGTGCCGCCTCGTACTCGAACCCTCCGAGCGCCTCGTTGACGTACATCGCCTTCAGGTTGGGATCGATCTGATCCGCCGAGGTACCTTGCTGCAGGAAGTGCGCGGTCGTCCCGGCAGCGAGCGTGCCGTCCGGAATCGGCTCCGTCAGGTTCGCGTCGAAGTAGTCGGCACGGCTGACGGTGGCGTCGGTCGAGAGGGACCGGGCGGCCAGGTCGTTCGGCATTCGGGTGTAGAACCAGCCCCAGCTGCCGTAGAGCTTCATCTTGTCGTGGTTGGTTGGATCCCACGTCACGCCGATCCGCGGCGCCCACTCGTTACCGAGCGACAGATCCGCGACCGTTCCGGTCAGGTGCTGATGCTCGTAACGCAGACCCGGATTGATCGTCAGCCCGGGCAGCGGCTTCCAGCTGTCCTGGACGAAGAAGCTGACGTAGTTCTGGGTCGTGTCGTGCACGTTGCTCGTATTCGCCCGCACCACGCGGAAGATCTGCCCGAACTGCGGATCCGGCAGGACCACGATCTCGGCGCCGGTCGTCGTCTGCTGGCCGTTGGGAAGCGTGAAGGTGGGACCGGTGCGGTTGAACGTATCCAGGTAGTCGAGGTGTTCGGCGTCGAGCCCGTAGCGAATCTGGTGGCGGCCCAGGATGTTGGTCACCTTGCCGCCGTATTGCCAGTTCGTGCCCCTGGTCTGCACCTCGTAGAACCCGATGCCTCCCGAGGGCTGGTGCGGCGTCACCGTCTCGTCGGTCACCGACCACTGATTGACCGACGGCGTCTCGACGAGGTTGTTCTCGGCACGGGCAAACGATCCTTCGAACAGCCACCGTGCGCCGCGTGCTCCCTCGTATCGCGCCGACTGATTGTTGCCGCCGTAGGTCAGGCTGCTGTATGCCGCCCGATCCGGATTGAGCAGCGCGCTAGACCGCTGCGGACCCAGATCGCCGGTGGCGGGATCGCCGAACAGCGAGACGTCCAGATGTTGCATGCCGCCCATCTGCCAGGTCAGCTTCGCCGCGTAGGGGACGATGGTGCGATCTTGCGGAACGGGTCCCAGACTGGCCAGCGGAAAACCTGTCGGGGCGACGTAATCGGTGCGATTCTTCTGAGGATCGACGGCGCCGAAGAAGAACAGCTTGTTCGCGACGATCGGGCCGCCGGCTTCCGCGCCGGCGTCCCCTTGGCTCGTGCCGTTCACGTTGACCGTTCCATTCGTCGTCTGAACCTGCGTGTAGCTGCTCTCCAAGCCGTCGGGGCGAGAGTAGCCGAACAGACTGCCCCGCAGCTGATTGGTGCCGCTCTTGGTGATCACATTCACCATGCCACCGGACGCCTGGCCGTACTCCGCTTCGTACCCGCCGGTCTTGATTTGCTGGGCCTTGATGAAGTCGAACGGCAGACCGTTGCCAAGCGTGCCGAACATGATCGAGTACGACCCGAGCGCGCCGAATCCTCCGTTCGTGATGTTCACGCCATCGACGACATAGCTGTTCTCGAGGCCGCTGCCACCAGCGATTGACGGATTCGCCTGGCCGACCTGTCCGCCGCTGCTGACGCCGGGGGCGAGGTACAGCGAGTCACTGAACCGCCGGCCCACAGGCACGCGACTGAGGAAATCGCTGTCGAGCGTAGCGCCGGCCGTCGTGCTCGACGTGTCGATCACCGGAGTCTGGGCCGTCACCTGCACGCTCTCGGTCATGTTGCCGACGGCCATCGGCAGCGTCAGGTCGACGCGCTGGCCGAGACGCACCTGGATATCTTTGCGATCGATGGTGCGAAACCCGGTCAGCGTCACCTTCACTTCGTATTGGCCGGGAACCAGAAATGGCGCAAAGAATTTTCCATTCGAGTCGCTGGTGAAACTATGGCTGCCCTGCGGCGAAATCACCTCGACGGTGGCGCCTGGCACCGCCAGATTCTGCGCGTCGACCACGGTGCCGGCAATCGATCCGGTCGTGTTCTCCTGCGCAGCAACCGCGGCGCCTCCTGCAGAGATCAGCAGGAGGGCAAAGGCGAACTGCAAACGCTTCATCACTTCCCCTTCCGATCGACTCCGGCGGCGCGGCCGTTCGATCCTTGCTGGGGGCAAATGAGTGCGCTCCTCCCGGGTTGCGCCGCCTCTGGGGAACGCAATGCGTATACCAGCGGTTCTTTCGCGCGAATTGCCGATAAACATCGATTGAGTTGAAAGCGAACGGTGCGGCGGTCGGGGCGAAACTGCGCGGCGGGGCAAGACGGCAGCGGGTCCTAGACAGCGCAGCCTTTCAGTCCTGCGCGGATCGACCAGGTCGAAAGCGCTGTGCTACGACGGTCATCACGTGGCGCAGCGCTCGCGCGCTGCTCGTGTCGAGTACAGCTGGAGTGATGCTACGTCCCGACGATCTTACGAGACCAGCTGTCGAAGCACGTACGGGAGGATCCCGCCATGGCGATAGGCCACCAGCTCCTCGGGTGTATCGATACGCGCAGTGGCAGTGAGCTCGATCACGTGGCCGTCGGCATCAATCGCTCGCACTGCGACATCACCTGCAGGCTTCAACGTGTCGGCCACGCCGATGATGTTGTAGGTCTCGCGGCCGGTCAGCTTCAGCGTCGCCGCGTTCTGCCCGTCCCTGAATTGCAACGGCAGCACGCCCATGTTCACGAGATTGCTGCGGTGAATGCGCTCGAAGCTCTCGGCGAGCACCGCCTTGACGCCGAGCAGCAGCGTGCCCTTTGCCGCCCAGTCGCGTGACGATCCGGACCCGTATTCCTTACCGGCGATCACGAGCAGCGGAACACCTTGCTCCCGGTATTTCACCGACGCGTCGTAGATCGTGGTGACCTCGCTCGAGGGCACCAGGACCGTCCAGCCCCCCTCGGTTCCCGGCGCGAGCTGGTTCTTCAACCGGATGTTGGCGAACGTTCCCCGCATCATCACTTCGTGATTGCCCCGGCGAGCGCCGTACGAGTTGAAGTCGCGCGGCTGCACGCCATGCGCGATCAGGTACTTGCCTGCGGGACTGTCCGACGGAATCGAACCGGCCGGCGAAATGTGATCGGTCGTCACGCTGTCGCCGAGCAGCGCCAGCACCCGCGCGCCGCTGATGTTGCGCGGCGGATCGGGCTGGAGGGTAATCCCCTCGAAAAACGGCGGGTTGCGAATGTAGGTCGAGTCCTCCCAATTGAATCGTTCGCCCTGTGGAACCGGGAGGGTCTTCCATCGTTGATCTCCCTCGAACACCTGAGCGTAGGTTTCCCGGAACATCTCCTGCCTGACCGACTTCAGCATGGCTTCCTGGATCTCGCGTTCGGTCGGCCAGATCTCCCGCAAGTGCACCGGCTCCCCGTTGCGATCGAGGCCAAGCGGCTCGCACGTGAGATCCACCTGCATCCTGCCGGCGATGGCATAGGCCACGACCAGCGGCGGCGAGGCCAGATAGTTCGCGCGCACCTGAGACTGGATGCGCCCTTCGAAGTTGCGATTACCCGACAAGACCGAGGCCACGACGAGATTCTTCTCTTTCACGATCGACGACACCGGTTCGGGCAGCGGCCCGCTGTTGCCGATGCAGGTGGTACAGCCATAGCCGACGAGATTGAATCCGAGCTCGGCGAGATCTTCCAGCACGCCAGCCGCGCGCAGGTACTCGGTCACGACGATCGAACCGGGCGCGAGACTCGTCTTCACCCACGGCCTGGTCTTCAATCCGCGCTTGACCGCCTTCTGCGCCAGAAGTCCCGCGCCAATCATGACGCTTGGATTCGACGTGTTGGTGCAGCTGGTGATCGCCGCGATCACGACCGCCCCGTGATCGAGCCCTTCCATGCCCGGCACCGCTTCCCCGATGGTTGCGACGGCGGCGGGGGTGACCGCCGGCTTCGTCTCCGACGGGTGGGTCGCTTCGCCCGGCTTGTGCACCGCGACGACCTTGGCCTTCCGCTCCGCCAGCATGACGTCGAGCGCCTTCTGAAAACTGAGCTTGGCCTGGTTCAAGGCAACCCGGTCCTGCGGACGCTTCGGACCCGCGAGGCTTGGCTCCACGCTCGACAGGTCGAGCTCGATCGAGGTGGTGTAGACCGGATCTCGCGTCTCGGCGGTGCGGAACAGTCCCTGTTCCTTCGCGTAGCGCTCCACGAGCTGGATGCGCGATTCATCCCGCGCCGTCAGCCGCAGGTAATCGAGCGTCATGTCGTCAATCGGGCTGATCGCTATCGTGGCGCCATATTCAGGTGACATGTTGCCGAGCGTCGCGCGATCTGCGATGGTGAGGAACTCGAGTCCCGGCCCGTAGAACTCCACGAATTTGCCGACGACCCCGAGCTTGCGCAGCCGTTCGGTAATCGTCAGTACCAAATCGGTGGCGGTCGCTCCCTCGGGAAGGCGGTTGGTCAGACGGAAGCCCACGACTTCCGGAATGAGCATCGAGATTGGCTGTCCAAGCATCGCGGCCTCCGCCTCGATGCCGCCGACGCCCCATCCCACAACGCCCAGGCCGTTCACCATGGTGGTGTGCGAGTCGGTGCCGACCAGCGTGTCTGGATAGGCCAGCCACTCGCCGCCGCTCTGCTCGCTGAACACCACGCGTGCGAGGTATTCCAGGTTCACCTGGTGCACGATGCCGGTGTCGGGAGGTACGCACCCGGAAATTCTGGAACGCGGTCTGTCCCCAGCGCAGGAACGTGTACCGTTCCTTATTCCGGACGAATTCGAGTTGGGCGTTCAGCTCGAAGGCGTTGCGCTCGGCGAAGTGGTCGACCTGAACAGAATGGTCGATGACCAGCTCGACCGGCTGCAGCGGGTTGACTTTCTTGGGATCGCCGCCGAGCCTGATCACGCCGTCGCGCATCGCGGCGAGATCGACCACTGCGGGCACTCCAGTGAAATCCTGTAGCAGGACCCGCGCCGGCATGAACGCGATCTCCTTCTGCGCCTTCGATGCGAGATCCCAGTGAGCGAGCGTCTGGATATCGTCGCGATCGACGAAGCGTCCGTCCTCGCGGCGGAGGAGGTTCTCGAGGAGGATCTTCAGGGAGTACGGCAGCCGCGCCAGTCCGCTGTAGCCGGCCTTCTCGAGTGCGGGCAGACTGAAATAGGAGTAGCGGGTGCCGCCCGCCGTGAGCGACATGCGGGTGTTGAACGAATTCTGCGAGGCCATCTGCTGATCATCCCTTACTCTGACGTTCCCGTTCAAGCCGCGCCAGGAACGCCCTCGCCACGTCGGCCGGATCCTGGTGGCCGGCGTCAATCGCGTGATTCATCTGGCGCATGTCCCCCATGCTGATCCGTCCCGAGAGCTCTTCCAGCGCCTGCCGGACAGCCGGATACCGCAGAAGCGTCGCGCTTCGCGCCACTGCTGCCGCATCATACGGCGGGAAGTAGTGCCGGTTGTCTTCGAGCATCACCAGGTCGTAGGCGGAAATCAGGCCGCTGGTAGCGTCTCCGGCGATCAAATCCACTTGCCGAGTGGCCAGTGCGCGGTAGATCAGCGACAGGTCCATCACTCGTGGAGGGGCGGCAAATCGCAGGTGATAACGGCTGGCCAGTCCCGGGTATCCGTCAGCCCGCTGCACGAACTCGTAGCCGAAGCCGGGCTGCCACGATCGCGCCGCGGGCACCGCATCCTCGATAGTCTTCAGCCCGAGGCGCCGTGCATCTTCACCACGCACCAGGATGGCGAAGGTGTTCCCGAAGCCGAGCGGTGGCAGCAGCGTCAGGCCGACCTCGGCATAGTGCTGGCGCACGCGGGCAAACACCCGTCCGGGATCGGTGTCGACCTGTTCCTTGAAGATCGCGGTATCGGCGGTGCCGGTGTACTCGACGTAGATGTCGATGTCGCCCGAGCGGATCGCCCTGTCGCAGATGAACGTGCCCCCGAGATTGAGCCGGCGCTCGACGCTGACCTGCGCCTGCCGCTCGATCGTCTGCGCGACGATCTCGCCGAGGAGGATCTGCTCGGTGAAATTCTTCGATCCGACTCTGATCACCGGACCGTCACGATGGGTCGCGCTGGTGACGGCAATGACCAGCAACAACCCGATCGCCACCGCAACGGCGGCCGGAACGGCCCCGGGCACCCGCCGCCTTCCACGGCGTCCGAACGCGCGCTCCATCCACAGCAGTAATCCATCGACCGTGAGCGCAAGCAGCGCCGCCGGGACCGCCCCGGCGAGGATCACGGTGGGGTCGACCATCGACAGACCGCGGAAGATGTATTCGCCCAGGCCGCCGGCGCCAACCGCGGCGGCAATGGTGGCCGTGCCGACGCCGATCACCGCGGCGACGCGAATGCCGGCGACAATCGCGGGAAGCGCCAGCGGGAGCTCGACCTGCCACAAGAGTTGACGGGGAGTCAGCCCCAGCGCAGTGCCCGCTTCGAGCAGCGCCGGATCGAGACCACGCAGGCCTGCCGCCGTGGTTCTGACGATCGGCAGCAGCGCATAGAGAATCAGCACGATGATCGCCACGCGCGCGCCAAGACCGCCGACCAGCGGCAGCGGCAGCAGGAAGCCGAACATCGCCAGGCTGGGAATGGTCTGAACCACGTTGGCGAGCCAGACGATCGGGGCGCCGATGCGCGGACGCCGGGCAGCCAGGATGCCGGTCGGCACGCCAATGAGAACGGCAACGCCAGTCGATGCCACCACGAGGATCACGTGCTGCATCAGCAGGCCGAAGAACTCTGCGCGATGCGCCGCGAGGAACTGGAGCAGCGTCACGCGTCCCGCCCCACGAAGGCCCCGGCCTCGAACAGTGGTTCGAGCAGCGGCCTGACCCGCGGGTCCCTCGATCGCGCAAGCCGCGCCGGCGGCGCAATCTCGGCAATCGTTCCGTCGGCGAGAACGCCGACGCGCGAGGCGAGCGCAAATGCCTCACCCATATCGTGGGTGACGATGACCACCGTCTTCCGGACCTCTGCCTGGATCCGGCGGAACTCGCGATGGAGCTCCGCGCGCGTGACCGGATCGAGCGCGCCGAACGGCTCGTCCATCAGCAGGAACGGCGGATCGGCCGCAAGTGCGCGCGCCACACCGACCCGCTGCCGTTGCCCTCCTGAAAGCTCGTGCGGCCAGCGCATTGCGAACGTCGCAGCCGGCAAGCCAACCAGTGCAAGGACCTCGTCGACGCGAGTGGCGATGCGTTCCGGACTCCATCCGAGGAGCCGGGGCACGACCGCGACGTTGGTCGCGACCGTCATGTGTGGAAAGAGCCCGACGTCCTGTAGCACATAGCCGATTCGCCGTCGCAATTCATACGCGTTCCACTCTCGGGTGTCGCGCCCCTCCACGAAGACGTGGCCGGCGTCGGCCGTCAGCAGTCCGTTGATCAGCTTCAGGATTGTGCTCTTCCCGGCCCCGCTCCGGCCTACGAGCGCAACCGTTTCTCCCTCGCCGATGGCAAGGTCAAGCCCGCCCAGCACGCGCCCTGCCGCGCCCCGCGAAATATGCACGCCGCGCAGCTCGATTGCCGCGGCACTACTCATCGAGCAGGACTGTATCACTGGTGGGTTGGCGATTGACGGACAGCGGTAGCAGTTTGCGGTTCGCGGTCTGCAGTTTGCAGTCCCCGGTTCGCGGCATGAAGCCGATTGGTTGAGGAGGCTCAATGGGAGATCAGGACCGACCGAATCGTGCGTCGAACATGGAGAAGGCCGAAGGCGATCGCGACACCGTCGCCGATACCGACACCAGCCGTCGTTCGGAATGGGGCGAGGGGACGTCGGAGGGCGGCGGCCTCACCAACCGGCCGCTGGGCGAGGAGAAGGTAAATCAGCAAGAAGTACCGGAGCGCGGCGATCCCAAAGACGGCGCCCGCGAGGGGTAACCGTCATGACCGATACCAAGAATGTCTCGGACCAGGACGATCAAGAACAGCCAGTCGAGCGAAGACCGTTCTCGAGTGATCCGACTCGCGTCGAGAACACACGCGTGTCCGATTCGACGACCATCAGCAACGCCGGCCTGGGAGGTGGACGCTCACAAGGCAGCGCGAAAGCCACTCCGGAGCGGGCACGCGTCGAAGGCACGGACGAGCCTTCCGAAGAGCGATTCCCACCGACGATCTGACTCGATGACCAGGTGATCCACGCGATGTGCGGCGTCCAGCTCGGACGCATCGCACATCGCGCGTTCGGGTCAGAAGAGGTACGCCACTCCTCCGCCGATCGTCGGAACGAACCGGCGCTTGGTGGTTCCATCGAGGCTCAAGCCTCCGCCCAGCGACGACAGGCGCACTTCGGCGCGCACTCCGAACCGGCGGCCGGCGCCGAGCCAGGACCTTCAC
Organism: uncultured Acidobacteriota bacterium; assembly: GCA_963755695.1. Lineage (GTDB taxonomy): Bacteria > Acidobacteriota > Vicinamibacteria > Vicinamibacterales > 2-12-FULL-66-21 > QHWT01. The sequence goes on from CAVWLB010000003.1 coordinate 145,920, forward strand.
GCCTCCTCCGCCGTGGATCTCGTTGCCGGTTTCGACGATTGAATCGTCCTGAATGAGTTGGCGGAGGTAGCCGGCTCCCCCCGACACGAATGGTGTCAGGCTGCCGCTGCTGAAGTGATAGAGCAACGACCCATCGATCACGTATTGCGTCACCGACGCCGACGCCGTCGTCTCAGGAGCGTTTTCGAAGTCGTTCGAGGTGTGCACCGACAGCGACGGACGGGCAAACTGAAATCCGCCCTCGACCGACACGTGGCGTCCGAGATAGACACCCAGATGGGCCTCCGCCCCACCAGCTCCGTCGAGCCGTGGCTCTCCCTGAAAGAGCGCCAGCGGGCCGGACCCGGTGGTCGGATTTCTGGTCTCGTTCGCCGAAACGGCTTCGAAACTGTAGCCGCCCGTCCAGAGTCCGCCACCACTGACTTCGAAGGTACCCGTGTGTGGCAGTTCACGTCCGACGTATTGCGCGTGCGCGAAGGAAGGAACCGCGAGGAAGGCCGCGCCGATCACAATCGCCACGCGGTTCACTTCGGCACCACTTTGATTTCGATGTTGCTGGCCGTCCCGCCGGGCGGGACGACCACCAGTTGGGTGGCAAATGCCACCCTGAAGTCCACGTCGACGTCCACCGACGAGTCGAAGAAGCTGTCGATGTCGGCATCATCCAGCGGCTCGGCGCGGAGCACCTGTGGCCCCGGATCGAGGCCGGCAATCACGAAGTTCCCGTCGTTGCCGAGAGTGAATCCGCCAATGAGTTTTCCATTCGCCGGGTCGAAGGCGACGATGTGCGCCCCGGTCACTCCGGCGCCGTTCTTGGTGACCCGTCCGCTGATGCTGCCGGTTGCCCGTCGCGCGGCGTCGGTGCCGTAAAGGTCGACGATGCCCGCGATATCGTCGGCGCGCGGGGTACGGCCGAGCGTCGTGCCGGCGGAGAAGGCGATTGGAAACATGACCGCTTCCGCCGCGAGAACACGCCGGCCCCCGGCGCGCAACTCCGTCTCGCCCAGCGCCGAGTGACCGAGGCCGTGCAGGTGCCCGATCTCGTGCAGCGCGATCGACTCGAGATCGAAGCGACCGGTCTCCCCCGCCGGGGCCACCGACCAGGGAAATGCGGAGTTGAAGAAGATGTCCGACTCGACGATTTCACCACTCACGACATCGAACGTGAACGAGGTCGAACCAAGGACCTGATCGAGGTCGGGACGGTTCACAAACCCCAGAACGCTGATGCTGTCGTCGTCGAGGGGGTTCGCCGACGTGAACCCCGCGAATTGCGAGGTAAGCGACACGCCATCGAGCGAATTCCACGTCGAGAACGCGCGCGTGAGGGTCTGCTCGAGTTGGTTGGGCGTAACGCCCGGCACGCCGCGGTTATTCACGAAGTAACGAATCGGAAACGTCTTCCACTGCAGCGAGATGTTGCGCCCGTTCACGGTCGTCCCGAGCTTCAAATAGGCCTCGAGGCGAGCCGCCAACATGACCACGCACACGAGGCAGGCCAGGAGCGCCACGATGCGCTTCATCGCGCCGCTCCCTCAGCCATGACCCGGCGCACCACATCCCGGAACTGATCGATCGGGACCGGCTTCCGGGAGGGATCGCCGCGCACGACGCGCGCGGCATCGGTACCGGTCAGTCTCAGCAGGGCCGGAGGGGTGACCAGTCGCCGGCCGTTTTGCGCATCGGTGACGATGCGGAACACGCCCTGGCTCAGCCCGACGATGAACGGAAACGAGGGGCCGTTGGTTTTGAGAAACAACACGACTTCGTCACCCGGTTGAAACGTCGGCGCACCGACGAACACCGTGCGATACCGGCCCACCTGCCCACCGGGAACTTTGAACGTGACCTGCTCGCCCAGATTTCCCTTCAGGTACTCGGCGGCCTCCACGGTGACAAATGTTTCCACCGCGCGGCGCCCATCGACCCAGTCGGAGCGCACGTCGACGACCTGGCCGTGCACGATCACCGGCGACGTGACAACGAGCTGGCGAAATTCAATCGGGAGAAGAACGGTGGCGTGAAGCGGGACTGTGACAAATAACAGTAAGAGCGACAGCGCGATTCGACGCATTCCGCGAGTGTATCAGAGGGGAGATGCGCGAGCCCGTGCCTTCGCAAGCGCGATCACGTCGTCCGCAGCGCGGCGGCTCGCGCCTGGCGGGCCCAGGCGCGCGCGGACGTCAGCGAGATCCGCGCGGACGCGTGCGGCGTGAGCCGGGTCGGTCAGCACACGCAAGGCCTCGCCGGCGACCGCTTCAGCGCTGAATGCTTCCTGCATCAGTTCCGGCACCACCCGCCGTCCCGCCACGAGATTGGCCATCGCATAGGTGTCGACGTGAACGAAGGGTTTGCCGAGACGATAGGTAAGCGGCGCGAGGCGATAGACGACCACCATGGGACAGCCGTGAATCGCCGCCTGCAAGGTGACGGTACCGGAGGCCACGATTGCGACACTGGCGCTCGCCAGCACATCGTCGGCAGCGTGCTCGAGGACGAGCGGCGGCCTTGCATTCGACGGCCAGTCGGTGAGCGGCACGAACGCTTCGTCGGAGAGATGCGGCGCGCGCGCGATCACGAATTGGGCTTGCGGCAGCCGGGCGCCGATTAATCCGGACGCGCGCACGAGGTCCGGCAGGATCGCGCGCAACTCGTTCCGCCGGCTGCCCGGCAGCAACGCGACGAGGGGGGCCGCAGGATCGAGGCCGTGCGCGCGCATGAATGCATCGCGCGGCTGGCCCGCCGCCGTCATCTCGATCAGCGGATGTCCGACGAAGGTGACTGGAATTCCGGCCTGTTCATAGAACGGCGCCTCGAACGGAAAGATCACCAGCACCCGATCGACGATCCGTTTCATCGTCTTCACCCGACCGGTTCGCCATGCCCAGAGCTGCGGGCTGATGTAGTACACGACCGGAATACCGAGCTTGTGGACGGCTCGTGCCAGGACGAAGTTGAAGTCGGGAAAGTCGATGGCGACGAAAACGTCCGGCCGCTCGCGGCGCGCGGCGCGCACGAGATCGCGGTAGATGCTCCACGCGCGCGGCAGGACGCGCAGCGCTTCGGTGAGACCGGTGACGGACAGCCCGCTGAAATGGTGGACGAGATCGCCGCCGGCCTGGCGCAGGCGGTCACCCCCGAATCCGGTGATCGTCGCCTCCGGCTCGAGCCGTTTGATCGCTGCTGCCAGTGCTCCGGCGTAGAGATCGCCGGACGGCTCACCGCACGAGATCATCACGCACAGGCGCGAGGACAACGCTACGACGAGCTCGGGCGCGAAAAGAGTCCGGGCGGAAGCGAGACGTTGTATTCGAGCTTCTTGATGACGCGCTCGAGCAACGGCGCGCCCGGACGCCGCACCACGGCTTTGAACGGCACCTGCAGGCCATCGACCGTGCGGTAGTCGGAGTACTCGTCCACCGCGAGTCCTTCGGTGCCACCGGGACTGTACTGCTGCCGGATGACCAGGCCGCTCGAACGATTGATGACCAGCGTGACCGGCGCCATGTCGTCGGACTGGAATGCGAGCGCCGCCTGTTCGGGATGATCAATCGTCTCCTCGCGCACGCGGACCTTGCCCGCCGCCGCTCGCAGCAGGAGCGGCACGAGATCGCGCTGGACGTTGCCCTTGATGTCCTCGCGCACCTCGGGCGGAGCTTCTTTGACGCCGCGTTCGTCGCTCACCCAGTAGTGGCCGTCGGCGAAGACCTGCACCAGCGAGCCCGACGGGGTGGTCGCGTCGACGCGATACCGATCCGGATATTCAATCGACGTGGTAGTGGTGATCGACCGCTCTTCTCCGGCCATGTTCACGCGCGTGACCGATTCAGCCCGTACGGTTCGAATGGCCTTCAACCGGTTGAGCCCCCCCTTGGCGGCAATGAGCCGATCCAGGAGCGCACGGCTCGAATCCTGTCCGGGCGCCGGTGAGGCACTCTCCACGGTCCTGAACCCGATCGGTTTGACTCGGCCGACCGCTGCCGGCGCCCCTGGCTTCCGCCGGAGATCGGTGGCGAACAAATCGAGATCGGCCGCCGGAATCCGCTCGAATTTGTCGAATCCTGCGCCGGCCAGCTGGTTCTCGAACGACGAGGCGTCGCCAACCAGGACGATCGTCAGTCGATCCGGATGCAGGTATTCGCGCGCGACCCGCTGGATGTCCTCCACGCCGACCGCGTCGACGCGCTCGCGGTAGGTCTGCAGATCGTTCAAGTTGAGGCCGTAGAAGACCGCGTTGAGAATCTGCAGGGCGATTTGGCTCGGAGTCTCGATGGTCAGCGGAAACGCGCCGGTCAGATAGTCCTGCGCCCCCGACAGCTCACGCTCACGCACACGGTCACGCAGCAGCTTCCAGGTACTCATCGACAATCAGCCGCAGCGTCTCACCGGTCGTCTCCGACCGCGTGTTGGTCTCCGCGACGATGTCCCCTGATTGCTTGAGGCCATTCATGTCCGCGGAAGCGCCATAGGTCAGGCCGCGCTCGGTGCGCAGCACGCGATGCAGCCGGTTCGCGCCTTCCCCTCCGAGGATCTTGACGGCGAGATCGAGCGCCATGTAGTCGTTGCTCTTGCGGGGAATGCCGATGTGACCGACGCGGATCTCCGTCTGCACCGCGCCCGGCTTGTCGATGACCACCACCCGGCGGGTCGGCGGCGGCGGCTCGCTGGGCGTGGGTGCCTCCGCTTCTGCACGGTGCCAGCCGCCAAACGCGCGCTCGGCTCCCGCAAACGCTTCATCCGGGGTTACGTCGCCGACAATGGCCAGAATCGCATTGTTCGACCCGAACCACTTCTTGTGAAACGCAATGAGGTCGTCGCGGCCGATGGCGCTGAGCGTCGAAGGGGTGCCGGTCTGCGGCTTTCCGTACGGGTGCAATCCGTACACGAGCCGGTCGAACACCATGTTGGCGAGATATTCCGGGTCCTCGTAGCTGACGCGCAGCCCCGACAGCAACTGCGAACGCTGCCGGTCGATCTCCTCGTCGGCAAACGCGGGATGCTGCGCCAGGTCCGACACCAGGTCCAGCCCGACACCCAGGCTGTCCTTCATGACGACGGCATTAATAAAGGTGAGATCGGATCCGGCGCCGGTCCCCAGCGCCCCACCAATGGAGTCGATGGCGTCGGCAATCTGCTCAGCCGATTTGGAGGTCGTGCCCTGATCGAGCAAGGTCGCTGCCAGTGATGCGACGCCGGGGCGGTTGTCAGGATCCTGCGCGGAACCGGCACGCAGGATGAGCCGGAGGCTGACGACCGGCTGCTCGTGATGCGATACGGCAATCACCTGCAGGCCATTGCCAAGCGTCTTGAACGCGTAAGGCGGGAACTTCACATCGTGGGCAGCCAGCGGCCGCGGCGGGCGCTCAGACGGCCAGTTCCGGGCCTGCGCCCACAGTGGCGCGGAGAACGCGACCAGAACCGCGACAGCGAATATCAGACGGATGATTCGCGTCATCGCGCTCCCTCGGGGGTCGGGCCGTTCGCCTTCGGCAGGATCGTGAGCACGAGACGATTCTCGGGCGTGAAGTAGGTGCGCGCCGCTCGCTGCACATCGGCCTGCGTCAGGTTCTGGAAGATGTCGAATTCGCCGTCCGCCGTTTTCATGTCGTTGTGGATGACGGCGGCGTGACCGAGCACTTCCGCCTTGTTCTGGTCCGACTCGCGCCCGAGGATGTAGTCGCGCGCGAACTGATTCTTGGCTTGCTGCAGTTCCGCCGGCGTAACCGGCTCGTTCCGCAGACGATCGAGTTCGGCGATCAAGGCGTTGGTCGCCTCCTCGGGCGTATGTCCCGGCTGCACGATGGCGACGGCGAAGAACAGGTTCGGATCCTCGATGATGTTCCCGCCGCCGAATGCGGCCAGCGCGATGCCCTTCTCGTAAACCAGCCTGCGATAGATCCGGGAGCTTTGCCCGTCAGACAGGATCTTCGACGCGACGTGCAACGGGTACGAATCCGGATTCCCATCGTAGGTGATGTGGTAGGCAACCACGACCGCCGGCAGCGGCCAGCTCTCTTCCAACGTCAGTCGCCGTTCCTTCGTCTGCGGCGGCTCCTTTGGAATGTCACGCGGCACCGGACGATCCGACTTCGGCACGCGCCCGAGATACTGCGTCACCAGCGCGAGCGCTTCCTTGCTGTCGAAATCGCCGACCAGCACCGCCGTCGCGTTGTTCGGAACGTAATACGTCTGGAAGAAGTCGCGGACGTCGTCGATGGATGCCGCCTCGAGATCCTGCATGCTGCCGATCACCGGGTGCTTGTACGGGTGGACGGTGAAGGCCTTGTCGGCGATGATCTCCTGCAGCCGGCCGTACGGTTGATTCTCGACGCGCATGCGCCGTTCTTCCTTGACCACCTCGCGCTCGGTGGCAAAGGTCTTCTCCTCGATACGAAGCGACGCCATCCGGTCCGCCTCGAGCCACAGCGCCAGCGGCAAGTATTCGGAGGGAACGGTTTCCCAGAACACCGTCGCGTCTTCGGTGGTATAGGCGTTGCTCTGCCCGCCGACGCTGGAGATATAGGAAGGATGCCCCTCGGGCTCGACGTTCTTGGATCCTTTGAACATCATGTGCTCGAAGAGGTGCGCGAAGCCGGTGCGCCCCGGCTTCTCGTTCTTGGATCCCACGTGATACCAGATCTGCAGGTGCACGATCGGTGTGGAGTGGTCCTCGAGGAACACCACGTTCAGCCCGTTCGGCAGGGTGGTGATCGTGTAATCGAGCTTCGGAGGACGAACGGCCGCCTGGACAACCGGCACAATCCCGACGGCTGCCGCAACCACGGCGGCGGCGCCGAGACGCCTCAAACGAACCTGGTAAGACATGAGAGAACGATTATGGCATGAGCCGCCGTTCGAGGGCCTCCAGTCGACGCTGGAGTTCGGAAAGTATCTTGCGCAGTTCGGGAAGCCGGCGGAACACCGCCGACGCCTTCAGCCAGTCCCTGTTATCAATGGCGGGATAGCCGGAAATGAAGGCACCGGCCGGCACGGAATTGGGAATGCCGCTCTGCGCCGTGGCGATCACGCCCTTGCCGAGGGTCAGATGGCCGGCGACGCCAACCTGCCCCGCCAGCGTCACCCGATCGTCGATCGTCGTGCTTCCGGCAATCCCCACTTGGGCCGCCAGCAACACGTCGCGGCCGACTGTCACGCCGTGGGCGATCTGGACCAGATTGTCGATTTTCGTCCCTCGACCGATCCGGGTTTCGCCGATAGCAGGACGATCGATGGTCGTATTCGCCCCGATCTCGACGTCGTCTTCGATGACCACGCCGCCGACCTGGGGAATCTTGTGATGGGTGCCGTCGGCACGCTTCGCGAAACCGAACCCGTCGCTGCCAATCACCGCGCCGTCCTGAATGACCACCCGATCGCCTATCCTCACCCGTTCGCGGATCGAGACGCGCGCGTGAACGACGCAGTCGGCGCCGAGGCGGGCGCCGGGACCGATCGTCACGTGCGGGTGGAGGACGGTCCGCGCGCCGATGCGGGTATCGGCACCGATGCACACGAACGCCGCGACCGAGGCTTCGGGTGCAATCGACGCGGAGTCGGCCACGTGCGCCAGAGGGTGGACGCCGGCAACGACCTCGGCTGGCGGCGCGAAGATCTCTACCGCGCGGGCGAACGTCAGGTAAGGATTCGCGCAGCGTAGCATCGCGCACGGCGCGGCATCTGCCTTCTCTGAGAGAATCACCGCCGAGGCACGTGTCGCGCGCAGGTCTGCTGCGTACTTGGGGTTGGCAAAGAAGGTCAGGTCGCCGGCCCCGGCGTCGTCGATCCCGCTCACCCGATGAATGTCGATGTCGCCGTCACCCTCGAGGCGACACTCGAGGCGTTCTGCGAGGTCTTTGAGCTTCAAGGAACGTCAGTATACAGGCGCCGGCGGCCCGGACGAGCGCGCGGAAAGAACTTCCGCGCGTCGATCAAGGGTTCGCGGTACGTTGGAAGAACGCAGCGAGGTGCTCGAGACGCAACGTCGACGCGACCTCGCGCACGCGGTCCGCGCGGACGTCCGGGGGAATTCCCACCATGCCGCGGAGGGCGGACAACGGGGTGCTCGGCGTGGCCGACCACGTCACCCGCACGATCCCCTGTCGCGCCCCACGCACCGACAGAAAGTGCCCGACGATGCGGAAGGCAAAGTAATACGCGATGACGTTGGGCCCCGGCAGCAGCATCAGCGCGCCTGAAGCAACCAGCCCGACGCTGTCGATGGCCAGCCAGAACCGGTGACGCTCGAAGTCCCGGTTCAACTGGCGGCGAAGAATCTCGCAAGCGTGCGCGTCGGTCAGATCGTCGGGATAGAACAAGGCCGCATCGGTGCGGCCGCGAAGCTGCCACAACAGCCGCTGCTCGGCGATCGATTCGGCAACGTAGCGCATGATGCGCTTGCGGACACGCGCGGAAAAGGGCTGCGGCGTGTCGGCATTTCCCGTCCCGGTTCGCCGCCGCTCGCGTTCCGCCTCGGCCAGCAGTTCGCGAAAGCGGTAGACCAGTCGACGAAAGAATCCGGTGGGCGGTGCCGCGACGTCCGCCTGCGGATCGTCGGTCTCCTCGCAGTACAACTCGTAGCGATCGGAGGCCACCGGCACCAGGAAGACGTCCATGTGGTCAGTTTCCACGATAACACTTGACGCTCGGTCCATCGCATTCCTAACATCGCCGCATGCAATCCGCGTGGCTGGTCGCCATCGCGCTGACGCTCCCGCCGCCGGCAACGCTGTCGTTGCACATTCGGGTGTTCAGTGGCGCCGACGATGTGTCCGGCGAAACGCGGATTACCGTGTTCAAAGCCGGCGATCGTCAATCGCCGGTTGCCGAATCGCACCCGGGCATGACGCTCGACGCGACGGTCGCGCCAGGCTCGTACGATGCGCAGGCGATTCGCGAACGCGACGGCCGGGTGGTAGCGATCAAGTGGGTCGAGCGGTTGCTCGTGATGCCGTATCCCGACGAGGCCGGGCGTCATCTCGAGGTGATCAACCTACAGAACGGATTCGGCGCGCTGGAAGTTCGAGGCCGAGAGCCGGGAACGCCGGATGTCGCGATCTTTGCGCCCGGCTCGCGTCAGCAGGAAGCCGCGCGGACCACCAGCGGTCCCGACTACGCGCTGTTCGTCGTGCCGGCCGGACGATACGATCTGCGCGTGCGGCAAGACGGCCAGATGACGTGGCACACCGACGTCGAGGTGCCACTCGACCGTACCCGGTTCTGGCTGATGCCGTAGCGCGAGGTCAGACGCGGCGTCCGGTAAGCAGCCGGAGCACGATGACGACCAGGGCGATCACGAGCAGGATGTGAATAAGTCCACCCGCGACATGCATCGCGAACCCCAGCACCCACAGAATCAGCAGCAAAACGACAATCGTCCAGAGCATCACGGCCTCCTGAATGACGCAACCCGCTCCGCCCCCATGTTTTGCAAGCCAGGTACCAATTCTACGTGTACACCTCCACCTTCGCGCTTCCACCTTCGGCCTTGCGCTACGGCGGACTAAGGCGCTGACTCAACCATGTTGACCGACATCGAGTTAATCCGACGACTGCTCCTCGCGGCGTTCCTGGGAGGGCTGCTGGGTGCCGAACGCGAGATTCATCAGAAGAGCGCGGGCTTCCGCACCAACATCCTGATCGCGATCGGGTCGGCGCTGTTCACGATCACGTCGCTGACCATGGCGCCCGGCGCGTCCGATCCGACCAGGATCGCGGCCCAGATTGTGACCGGGATTGGCTTTCTCGGTGCAGGCGCAATCCTGCATACCGAAAATCGGGTGCACGGCTTGACCACCGCCGCAACCGTCTGGGTCAACGCGGCGCTGGGAGTGGCGGCCGGCGCGGGACTGTACCGTGTCGCCGGCCTCGGCGGCGGGATCACGCTGGTGGTGCTCTTGATCCTCGCACCACTCGAACGCGCGTTCGAGCGGCGTGCGGATGTCCGGCACGGCGCTGGTGATGCCGAATGACTCAAGCCATTACTTTCGCTGCACCTTTCGGACTGTGCGCGGGGCTTCCAGCGGGAGCGCCGGCTTGCCGGCGTCGGTCCATGCGGCGGTAATCACCGAAGCGACGCCGGTAATGGCCTGCGAAATCCGCTTCTCGAGAATCGGACGTGTCTTCTCGAGCATCGCATCGAAATAGGCATCGTCGTATTCCGCCTTTCCCTGCACCGCCACGCGATCTGCCGCGAGGATCGCCTCGACGAAGCTGAAACTGTCGGCCAGGGTCGCGAAAGTGAACTCGCGTACGTTGGCGACCGGCTGAATCGGGTCGGGGGCGATGCGCAACTTGTCCGCGTAGCGATCGAACATCTCGGTCTCGAAGCGCGCGTGAATTCCCTGCTGACCGGTGAGCTGGCCGTCGTAGTTGACGGCGGCGTGAAACGGCTGAAACGCGTCGCCAATGTAGTGGCCGACAACCGCCGAAAACAACTTGATGTCGTCGCGCGCGTACGGCGTGGTTTGTTTGAACGCTTCACGGAGGCGCCCGTACATCTCCTCCGTGCGCCAGGGCAGCAGCCCGTTCTTGGCGACGAAGTCCGCGCCGCGCGCGGCGACCGCCTGGTTGTAGTCGTGTGGAAGCGACGCGAACGGAAACGGTCCATATGCGTCCATGTCGAGGAAGTGACGCGACGGCTCCTCCTGCCAGCCCATCGTTCGATAGGTATCCGGATCGATCGCGTGCTCGACGAACGTGGTGCGATACGTCTCGAAGAACGGCCGGACTGCCGGCGGCAGCAACCCGATCGCGCGATCCGCGATGAACCGATGAACGCTGAAACTCCACGCGTCGGCGGGCGCCGGCAGCGACGCGCTCGCGGCGAGCGTCAGAAGTGCCGCTGGAATCAACCTGTGCATGACGGCTACATTACACGAGAGATGCCTCGCCTCGGCGCGCACCTGTCAATTGCCGGCGGACTCCCGCGGGCTGTGGATCGCGCCGAAGCGAGCGGCTGCGAAGCGCTGCAGATCTTCACCAAATCGGCCGGGCAATGGCGCGCGCGTGAGCTCTCCGACGACGAAGTCGCGCTGTTCCGCCGGCGCGTGCGTCAGACGCGGATTCGCCCGGTCGTCGCGCACAACAGCTACTTGATCAACGTCGCCGCAGCCGATCCGGCGCTGCGGCGGAAGTCCATCGCCGCGCTCGGTGAGGAGCTCGATCGCGCCGAACGCCTCGGCCTCGACGGTCTGGTCATGCATCCCGGTTCGTACACCTCCGGCACCGAGACCGAGGGATTGCGCTTGATCGCTGATGCGCTCGCGGAGGTCCTCGCGGCGCGGCCGAACGGCCAGACGATGATTCTTCTCGAGCAGACCGCCGGTCAGGGAACCAACCTCGGGCATCGGTTCGAGCATCTCGCCACGATCATCGATCTGCTGGGTGGATCCGCCCGCGTCGGCGTGTGTCTCGACACCTGCCACCTCCTGACGGCGGGATACGACATCTGCTCTGAGGAGGGATATCAGGACACCTTCCGCGACTTTGGCCGCATCGTAGGACTCTCGCGGCTGAAGGCGTTTCACATGAACGATTCGAAGAAGCCGTGCGGCAGCCGCGTCGACCGTCACGAGCACATTGGCAAGGGGTGCCTTGGGCTCGAGCCGTTTCGACGGATCGTGAACGACAGGCGATTCGCGAAGCTGCCGATGCTGCTCGAGACGCCAAAACTGGATACCCCTCAAAGCCGACGGCGCAGCGACATCGACCCACTGGACAAGATCAATCTGGCAACATTGCGCGGCCTGATTGATCAATCGCCGAAGACTTCAGCGTCGAAGCGGTAGACGCTGGCGGCACGCTGCCAGGCATCGCTTGGCAGACCTGCCTTGCGGCAGGTGTGGGCCAGAAACTGTTCGCGGGTCCAGTTCCACTCGATCGCGACCTGCGGAAGCAGCAGGCCGCGCCGCGCGCCCTGCTCCACGACCAGACCATGGCGGCCAATGACGATGGTGTCAGGTTGGCGGGGATCGATTGATTCCAGCGGACCGAGGACAGAGATTTCGAAGTGGAGGTCAGCCAGCTCGGAGTCGCGAACGGGATCGAACCGAGGATCTTCGTGAGAGGTGCTCGCCGCGAGCCGCGCGACCTCCTCGGCAAGCGGACGCCGGCATTCGAGCGTCCCGAGGCAGCCGCGGAGTTCGCCGTTATGCTTGAGGGTCACGAACGCGCCGCTCGAGCTGGGGAGTAACCGAACGCCCGGGGTCTGACCCCGCTGCGCGGGCCGCTTGGGGTCTGACCCCGGTACACGGCCGGTCACCTGGGCGATCACCGCCGCGCGGGCGATCTCCAACAACTCTCGCTTCTCCGCGTCAGTGAACATCGGTAAACGCGCCAAATGCCGCGGCGAGATAGCCCACCACGCCGCTGTTGTCGCCAGAGATCTCTCCCGAGTGTCCGTACTTCAGCACGCGCCCCTGGCGCGCGCCCCGTTCGCGCGCGGCCAGCATGACCGAAATGATCGGACCTCCGCCGCACGCGACGTAGCGTCCGCGCTGCCCCTCAGGATACTGCTCGAACAGATCGAGCAGCCGCTCCGGATCGAACCCGGCGGCACACGAGGTGACCCGACCGTCGTGGGTTGCCGCCGCCGTCGCATCCAGGTAGTGCGACAGATCGGAACTGGCGACGAGCAGGATGCGACGATCCGGCGCCACCCGGGAGAGCGCCTCCGCGAGCGCGTCGATGGTTTCACGCGTCTGGAATGCCATGAGCAGGGGGACGATCGGCAGATCGGGCAGCAGCCGTTTCAAGAACGGCAGTTGCATCTCGAGAGAGTGCTCGCGGCCGTGCGCCTGCGGTCGCTCGACGATGACCGGTGAAAGTTGACGCAAGTCACGCGCCAGCGCCTCGTCGATCGACGCGGGGCCCAGCGGCGACTCGAACGCACCCGAGGGATACAAGGCGACGCCGTCGAACCCGACGAAGTGGGAGGGGCCAACGAGGATCGCCGCATCGTAGGGGCCACATGCCGCGGCGGCCTTGTAGGCATGGGCGGCGACTGGCCCCGAGAACATGATGCCGGCATGCGGCGCGATGATCGCGTCGACACGTCCATGCGGCACCAGCTCGACATCCGCGAGATAGGCGTCCACCTCGCGCGCCAGCGCACCTGCAGTGCCCGGGTACCACGTTCCGGCCACCGCCGTGGGTCTGTTCCCTGCTACCATTCGCTCACATGCCGACGAACTTGACGCGCGCGGAGGTCGCGCGCATAGCAGCACTGGCGCGCCTCGAGCTCACGCCCGAGGAAACAGCGCTCTTCGCCGAACAGCTCGGGGCGATCCTTTCATATTTCGAGGAGCTGCGTCGCGCCGACACGACGGATGTTCCGCCAACCGCCCAGGTGGGGGCCCTCGCTGCCGCCCCGCTTCGAGAGGACACGGCCCGATCCTGCCTGGATCGTGATGTCCTGCTGCAGCAGGCGCCTGAGGCCGACCTCGACGCGGGTCTCTTCACCGTGCCGCGGGTGATTGGATCATGAGGCCCGAGGCCAGTGCCAGCGAAATCCGTGGGGCGATTGCCGACGGCGAGAGCTCTGCTGTGGAGATCTGCACACACGCGCTCGAAACCATCGCGCGTCTCGACCCTCAACTTCACGCCTTCAAGCTCGTCACGAGCGACGCTGCCGGGCGTCATGCTGCAGCGCTCGACGCCGGCACACTGCCGCGAGACGGCGGACTCCTCGGCGTCCCGCTCGCGATCAAGGACAACATCTGCACGACCTCGGGCGCGACGACGGCGTGCTCGCGCATACTCGACGGCTATCTGCCGCCGTACGACGCGACGGTCATTCAGCGGCTGACCCGCGCCGGCGCGGTGGTCGTCGGAAAGACGAATTGCGACGAATTCGCGATGGGATCGTCCACCGAGAACTCCGCGTTCGGCCCAACCCGGAACCCCTGGGCGCTCGATCGCACGCCCGGAGGGTCGAGCGGCGGATCAGCAGCCGCGGTCGCAAGCGGGATGGTGCCGATCGCGCTGGGCTCCGACACTGGCGGATCGATTCGTCAGCCCGCAGCGCTCTGTGGTGTCCTGGGACTGAAGCCCACCTACGGACGCGTCTCGCGCTACGGCCTGATTGCGTTCGCCTCATCGTTCGATCAGATTGGGCCCATCACCAGAACGGCGGGGGATGCCGCCGACGCTGCTGGCGGTCATCGCCGGACACGACCCACAGGACGCCACGTCGGTAGATACGCCGGTTCCCGACTATCGCGCCGCGCTCACCGGCGACGTTCGCGGATTACGTATCGGCGTGCCGCGCCATCTCCTGGCGACCGGGGTCGAGCCAGACGTTGCCTCTGCGTTCGATCGCGCCCTCGGCGAGCTCACACAGGCGGGAGCGACGCTCAAGGACGTGACGCTCGCGCACGCGGACCTGGCCATCGCCGTCTATTACCTGATTGGCAACGCGGAGGCGAGCTCCAACCTCGCCCGCTACGACGGCGTGCGATACGGTGTGCGCGCCGAGGCCGCGAGCACCCAGGAAATGTACGCCCGCACGCGCGATCGCGGCTTTGGCGCGGAAGTGAAGCGGCGGATCATGATTGGCACCTATGTCCTCAGCGCTGGCTATTACGACGCGTACTATCTGAAGGCGCAGCAGGTACGGACGTTGATTCGCCGCGACTACGAGCTGGCCTTCGCCGAGGTCGACGTCGTCGCCGTGCCGACGAGTCCGACCGCGGCATTCCGGCTCGGTGAACGCGCGGCCGATCCCATTCAGATGTACTTGTCCGATGTGTTCACCGTCAGCGCCAACCTCGCGGGACTGCCGGCGATCTCGATCCCGTGCGGCCTCACGCGCGATCGGTTGCCCGCGGGGTTGCAGCTGACGGCTCGCCCGTTCGACGAATCCACGCTCCTGCGCATCGCCGATGCGCTCGAGCGGAGGACGGCGTGGGCCACGGAACGGCCTCCGATCTTTGCGTCATGATTGCCACAGCACTCGAGCGTGTGCCCGACGATCCATGGCGGGTCGATACGCGCGGGATGCTGCTCTCGGGCCGTGCCGAGGTTTTGTTCCCGTCGACGCCGGAGAGCGTGGCCGACGGGTTCGTCGTGTGTCTGGAGGACGCGGCGCTGGTCGCGGTCGTCGGCCGTCCGCCACGCGCGCTCATTCGTGATTGCGTGAACGACCTCGAGGGAGACGTCAACGTGCTCTGCCAGCCGACTGACGCGACGCACGTCGGAGCCGTGCTCGTCGGCTGGCCGCGCACCATGGCAATCCTTCACACGCTGCGCGCACACCCGCCGTGGGCGGAGGGTAACGAGCCGGATACGCGAATCTTCCATGCCGCCGACGCGCCGTCGCTCGCACACGTCCCCGCTTCGCTGCGACGCGAACTGCTCGAGGCGCTGAGCGGACGCACCATCTCGCGATTTGTGCCAGGAGACCTACCGGATCGCGACGTTCCCCCGCCACTCGAACCGACGCCAATCGCTGCTTCGTGGAGCGGAGGCCGGCCGGTCTCGTTCTGCTATCCAGTATTGAGAACCGAATCGTGGTGGGACATCTCGATTGAAACGCTCGAGGCCTATCGGCGCCAGGGCCACGCCGGACGCGCCGTCCGCGCGATGACCCGGCACATGTGGCAAACCGGACGATCCCCGGTGTGGGGCGCGACCGTTGCCAACATCTCGTCGTTGGAGCTGGCGCACAGCCTCGGATTTCAGGAAGTCGGTCGTTTGTGCGTCTTCACGCAACGGCCGGACGCCGGTTAGCCCTGACCAGCAGCCACACCAGTCCCGCCACCAGCAAGAACGGCAGGAGCGGTACGAAGAGCACCGCCGCCACCGCTGTCGCGACGATCACCCCGACGACGAACAGAACGGGCGCGACGATCAGGCCGAAAATTGCAGCCAGGATGAACTTGATCAACAGCAGCGGCAGCAGAATCACCCGTACGACGAGCTTGACAAACAGGAGCGCGACGAAGATGACGGCAAGTACCGCGCCGAGCAGCACCGCCGCGAAGACGAGCTCCATGCATCCTCCTACATGGACTGATTACGCCGCTGCGCTTCTTGAAGTTCCGGTGTCTGAAGCTGATCGACGGGACCGCGTGGAACGTCAGGAGGGATGTAGCGCGGCGTGGTCCCGAGCCGCTCGTCCAGGTTGCGGACGACGCGCGCGTTACGGCCACCAGGCTTCAGCTTCCGCAGATTGAAGAGCACGCAGAAGCCGATGAAGAGCGCGAGGATGAAAAGCGAACTGACCGTGAACCCCTGCAGCGCTCCAAACACCAGCCGCCACAGATCGCTCACCGATTCTCGATACCCGAATATCCCGCTGGAAGCGTGTACTGAACGGAACCCTTGCGCACTTCTTCCATGGCAATGCGTTCGAGCTTGTGCGGGCCTGCGGGTTGCCGGTCGATGCGCGGAAGGGCGCCGCGGCGCAGTTGTTTGGCACGCTGGGCCGCCACGTCGACAAAAAGGAACCGGCTGGTAATCGGCGGCGCAGGAGTTTCGTTCTGATCCTGCGCCGCGTCTGTGACTTGGAGGTCGTTGTCGGCCATTCCGTTAGTCTACATCGACCGAAATCTGGCGCGGCTTCGCCTCCTCGCGCTGCGGCAGCCGGACGGTCAGCACGCCGTCGCGATACTCCGCCTTCACTCGAGACGGGTCGACGGTGTTCGGCAGTGTGAACGACCGCGAACAGGCGCCATTGACGCGCTCGCTGCGGTGATACTGCCCGTCGGCCACGCTGTCGTCCTTGCGGCGCACGCCACGGATCGTCAGGGTGTTGTTCTCGACCGTGAGATCGATATCTTCGCGCTTCAGTCCGGGTAACTCGGCCTTGAGCACGATTTCCTTCTCAGCGGTCTCGTAAATGTCCACAGCGGGCAACCACGCGCCCGCTCCGGACACATCTTCACGGCCGCGGTCGTAGACGTTGCCCCAGATCCGATTCATCCGATCCTGCATCGTCGCCAGCTCGCGCATGAGATCCCACTGCTGCGTCATCGTCGCCTACTCCTTGATCTCGATCTGCTTTGGCTTGGCTTCCTCGCGCTGCGGTACGCGAATGGTCAGCACGCCATCCTTATAAGAAGCCTGGATGCGGGCGGCATCGACCGTGGCGGGCAGAGTAAAGGAGCGCATAAAGCTGCCGTGCTGACGTTCGACGCGGTGGTAGTTGTCGCGCGAAGTCTCAACCTCGCTCTTCCGTTCCCCTTTCAGCGTGAGAACGCCATTGTCGTAGGTGATGGTGATGTCTTCTCGCTTCACGGCGGGGAGCTCGGCCTTCAGCACGAACTCGTGATCATCGTTCTCGTACACATCGACAGCGGGCACCCACGCGCGATCGAACCCGCCATAAAACTCGGAAAACATACGGTTGAGCCGGTCGACTTCCATCGACGCCAGCTCGCGAACAGGATTCCAGCGAACCAGAGTCATGTCTCTTTGCCTCCTTAATATCCCGTCGAAACTTGTTCGACGTTTCCAATATAGATGTTATATGAGTTTGTGTCAAGCAGCTTATCTATGCGTATGACACTCATATAATACCCGCTCATCAGATGGATGGCAAGAGTGCCGACGCCAACAGGGATGCTAGAATCCCCTGCAGTGGCCCGGATTTACTTTGAACGACGCGACTTGCCGGAGGATCTCCAGCGCCTTTTCGACATGATCTGGGAGGGTCAACCGTCGGAGCGCCCTATTCCGGCCGCCGAATGCAGTCCCCCGCTCGACGTCATCGAGAGCGAAATGGGGATCGAGATCGTGGTCGACATGCCGGGGGTAGTCCCGGACGCGGTCCAAATCGTGTTTGCGCGAAACGTCCTGATGATTGCCGGCGACAAGACGCCTCTCGCCTGCGACCATCCCGAAGCGGCATTTCACCTGGCCGAACGATCGTTCGGACGGTTCACGCGTGTGGTGCGCCTCGACGGGGCATTCGATGCCGGCCGTGCGAACGCGGCGTTCTCCGCAGGCGAACTCCGGATCACCATGCCGCGGCTCGACGACCGGCGAGGTCAGGAAATCCGGATCCCCGTTCGCGCGTAGCATGCGGATTCTCTTCATCGGCGACATCTTTGGAAAACCGGGTCGGGAAATCGCGCGTCGCGCCGTGCCTGGCCTGGTCGAGCGCGAGTCGCTCGACTTCGTCATTGCCAACGTCGAGAATTCCGCGGCGGGTTTCGGCGTCACCGGCGATATCGCCGAGACGATCCTCAGTTACGGCGTCGACGCGATGACCACCGGCAATCACGTGTGGGACAAGAAGGAGATCCTTGATTACATTCCGCGGCAACCGAAGCTGCTGCGGCCGGCGAACTTCCCCACCGGTGTTCCGGGACGCGGCAGTTATCTCGGACGCACCCGCACCGGCGAACCAATCGGCGTCGTCAATGTCATGGGCCGGATCTTCATGCAGCCGCTCGACGATCCTTTCGTGATCGTCCGCCGGGAAATCGATGCGCTCAGACCCAAGGCCCGGGTGATCATCGTGGACTTCCACGCCGAGGCGACATCCG
Organism: uncultured Acidobacteriota bacterium; assembly: GCA_963755695.1. Classification (GTDB taxonomy): domain Bacteria; phylum Acidobacteriota; class Vicinamibacteria; order Vicinamibacterales; family 2-12-FULL-66-21; genus QHWT01. The sequence goes on from CAVWLB010000003.1 coordinate 164,408, forward strand.
AAAAGCTGGCGATGGGCTGGCACCTCGACGGCCGGGCGACCGCCGTCTTCGGCACACACACGCACGTGCAGACGGCTGACGACCGAATCCTCCCCAACGGGACCGCCTACATCACCGATGCGGGCATGACCGGCCCGCACGATTCGATCATTGGCGTGACGACGGAGGTCGCGCTCGGACGATTTCTCACGAGCATGCCGGCGAAATTCGAGTCGGCGACCGGCCCCGGCCGGCTGAATGCGGTCATTGTCACCGCGGACCAGGCCACCGGCCGCGCGACCGCCATCGAGCGGCTGAATCTGTCCGCTTCTGAAGTCGAAGCGCTCGCTGCGAAGAGCGCCACGGAGCGCTGACGTGCCGGACCTGTTCGATATCCCCTTCGAAGACGAACGGGGGGAACCTGACATGGCGGCGCCGTCGCGCCGGATCGAACGCCGCGTCTACTCCGTCGCCGAGCTCACTGCCGCCATTCGGAGCGTTCTTGAATCCAGCTTCGGCGACGTGTGGGTCGAAGGAGAGATCTCGAACTGCCGAGTGTGGAACACCGGCCACATGTACTTCACGTTGAAGGATGGAAATGCGCAGATCAAGGCGGTGATGTTCAGAACCGCCGTGCGCTATCTCCGCTTCAAGCCCGAGGACGGACTGCACGTGGTCGCGCGCGGACGGCTCGGGGTCTACGAGCCGAAGGGTGAGTACCAGATCGTCTGCGAGCACATGGAGCCCCACGGTCTGGGCGCATTGCAGCTCGCCTTCGATCAGTTGAAGAAGCGGCTTCAAGCCGAGGGATTGTTCGCCGCGGAGCGCAAGCGTCCGCTGCCGGCACTGCCGCGCAGGATCGGGATCGTCACATCGCTCGATGGCGCCGCCATTCGCGACATCCTGAAAGTGCTGCGCCGGCGCGCGCCGAACGCGAGCGTGTTGATCCGTCCGGCGCGTGTGCAGGGAGAAGGAGCGGCGGAGGACGTCGCGCGCGGGCTGAAGGCCATCGTGCGCGTCAACGGCGTCGATGTCGTCATCGTCGGCCGCGGCGGCGGATCGGTTGAAGATCTCTGGGCGTTCAATGAAGAGCGGCTCGCGCGAGCCATTGCCGCCTGTCCGGTGCCGGTGATTTCGGCAGTCGGACACGAGGTCGACTTCACTATTGCCGACTTCGTCGCCGATTTACGCGCGCCAACTCCGTCGGCGGCGGCAGAGATGGTCGTCGCGGCGAAAGACGAGTTCTGCCATCGCATCGATCGTCTGGCCGGGCGGCTGCGAGCCTCGGCCCGAAGCGATCTGCAGCGGCGTCGAAACCTGGTCCACGCTCTTTCAAGTCGGCGCGGTCTGGCCGCGTTCCCGGCGCGGCTTGCTCTTCGTGGCCGTCATGCGGCGGAGCTGACCCATCACGTGCGGGGAGCCGCGCGCACGGTCATCGCCCGACGCGCTCGCACGTACGCAGCGCTACGCCAGCGGCTCGACGCGCAGGACCTGGCGCGGCATCTCGCATCGATCCGCGCTCGTTTGACGGTTGCCGAAGGACGGTTGACCGGCGCCGCGCGACGAACGCAGCATCGCACGGACGCACGATTCCGCGCGCTCGCCGGGCGACTGGAAAACCTGAGCCCGCTTGCCGTGCTCGCGCGCGGCTATGCCGTGTGCTGGAACGAGGACAAGACGGCCATCATCCGCAGCGCCGCGTCCGTCGCCGCCGGCGACTCGGTTCGCGTGACGCTTGCGAATGGCGAGCTGTCGTGCCGGGTTACTGGCTCGGGAGAAGGCAGCCGCGAACCGTGAACTGCGAACCGCAAACCGCAAACTGATTTGCTATGGATCCAACCATCAAGGACTTCGAGTCCGCGATCGCGGAGCTCGAAACGATCGTGAAGACCCTCGAGGACGGCGACCTCGCGCTGGAGAAGTCGCTCGCGCTGTTCGAGCGGGGCGTTCAACTCTCGCGCTTCTGCCATTCCAGGCTCGAAGAGGCGGAGCGGCGCGTCGACATCCTGACCGAGCGCGGCGAGGTGAAGCCTGCCCCGGCGGCGCTTGGCGCTGACGAGGAGGGCGATCGCAGCCGGTGACGGTCGACGCAGATCTCGACGTCTGGCTCGACGCGCCGCCGCAGGGATGTAGACGCGGCGCTCGAAACGTTATTTACCATCGGCACCCGCCTGCCCGCCGCCCGTCGGCGAAGCAATGCGCTACAGCCTGTTCGCCGGCGGGAAGCGTCTCCGACCGGTGCTCGCGCTCGCAACGGCCGAAGCGGTCGCAGCCGCGCACGGCGCTCCAGCCGACCGTGCACGGGCGCTTGCCATGCCGGCCGCGTGCGCGCTCGAACTGATTCACACCTACTCGCTCGTGCACGACGATCTCCCGGCAATGGACGATGACACGCTGCGTCGAGGACGGCCGACCAATCACGTGGTCTTCGGAGAGGGCATGGCGATCCTCGCGGGAGACGCGCTGCTGACCGAAGCGTTCGCGTTGATGGCCCGCGAGCCGCTCCGCGAAGCCGGCGTGCCCGAACCAGCCTTGGTCACGCGCAAGCTGCGAGCGCTGCAGATCGTGGCAGATGCAGCCGGGCCGTGCGGCATGGTCGGCGGACAGGCGATCGACCTCGAAGCGGCCGGCATGGTGGCGGCGCATCGACGCCGAGGCCCTTCGCGCGATGCACGCGCGGAAGACCGGCGCGCTTGATCCGTGCGGCGGCGCTGGCGGGCGCAGTCATGGCCGGAGCCGACCGATCCGCAACTGCACGCTATCGAACGCTACGGCGACGAGCTCGGGCTCGCGTTTCAAATCGTCGACGACATTCTCGACGTCGAAGGGGCCTCGAGCGATCTGGGCAAGACCGCCGGCAAGGATGCCGCCGCCGGCAAGCCGACGTATCCGGCGCTCTACGGCCTCGAGGCTTCGCGGGCGATGGCCGCCGCGTGCATGGAGCGCGCGCTCGAAGCCCTCCGGGCGCAGCGCCTCGCGGGCCAGCTGCCCGCGATCGCCCGCTGGGTCGTCGGCCGCACCAGTTGAAACAGAACGACACGACTCGATGTCGCGGCTCGTCGAGCGCGGGCTGGCGCGCGTCGCGCGAACGGGCGCGCGCGCTGATCCTGGCGGGACAGGTGCGTGTCAACGGCCAGGTCGTATCGAAGGCGGGCACGACCGGTGGCCGGCGACGCCGACCTGTCGCTCGTCGAGCCGGATCATCCGTACGTCGGACGCGGCGGCCTCAAGCTCGCGCACGCGCTCGACGTGTTCGCGATCGCGGTTGACGGGCGGCTCGCGCTCGACGTCGGCGCATCGACCGGCGGCTTCACCGACGTGCTGCTGCAGCGGGGCGCTCGGCTCGTCGTCGCGCTCGACGTCGGCCACGGGCAGCTGGACTGGAAGACTGCGCACCGATCCGCGGGTCGTCGTCATCGAGCGCGTCAACGCGCGCACGCTGACGGCGGATCAACTTGCCGCAGGATGCGCGCGCCTTCGACATCGTCACGATCGACGTCTCGTTCATTTCGCTTCGGCAGGTCCTGCCGGCCATGGTGCCGCTCCTCGCGCCGGGGGCAGACGTGGTCGCGCTCGTGAAGCCGCAGTTCGAGGCGGGGCGCGACGAGGTCGGCAAAGGCGGGCTCGTCCGCGACCCTGCCGTGCACGCGCGGGTGATCGATGAGGTCGCCGCCGCGGCGGATGCGCTAGGATTGATGCGCGTCGGCCGCGACCGAGTCGCCCATCGCCGGCACCGAAGGCAACCGAGAATTCTTCCTCCATTTCCGCCAGGCGTCGGATCCTCCGTCCACCGCCTGCCGTCCTCCATCGTCCGACTAATGGCATTAGACGGGTCGGTCTGGTCGCCAAGCGCGGCCTTGATGCGGCCGCCGGAGGTCGCTCGCGGAGCTCGCCGGCTGGCTCGAGGCGCGCGACGTGCGCGCGGTGTTCGAGACCGAAACCGCGGCGCTCGCCCGGCTGCCGCCTGGCCGCCCGACCAGTACGCGCGACGAGCTGCCGAGCGACGTGCGACCTGATGGTGGTGCTCGGCGGCGACGGCACGCTGATCGGCATGGCCGGCCGGATCGCCGAGGCCGGCGCGGACGTGCCGATCCTCGGCGTCAATTTCGGCAGCCTCGGATTCCTGACCGAGATCACCCTGCCCGAGCTGTATCGATGCGCTGGAGGCGACGCTGGCGGGCACGGCGGAGATCGATGCACGCATGATGCTGCGTCGCGCAGACGGTGCGCGACGATCAGCCGTTCGCCGAACACATCGTGCTCAACGACATCGTGATCACGAAAGGGGCGCTGTCGCGCATCATCGAGATCTCGGTGATGGTCGGCGACGAGCCGGTCACGCGCGTGCGCGCGGACGGCTTGATCATCGCGAGCCCGACCGGATCGACGGCATACAACCTCGCCGCCGGCGGGCCGATCGTGCATCCCGCGGTGGATGCGATGCTGCTGACGCCGATCGCGCCGCACACGCTGACGAACCGTCCGGTCGTGATCCCCGCCTCGTCGGAGGTGCACGTGCGCCCGATCATGGAGTCGAACAGACGAGGTGTTCGTCACTTTCGACGGCCAGTCGGGCTTCCCGCTGCAAGCGAGCGATGTCGTCAGCGTCCGCGCGCGGACCGCGGCCGCTTCGGATCATCAAGCCCGCAACCGCACGTACTTCGAAGTGCTGCGGAGCAAACTGAGATGGGGCGGACGAACGCCCTGAAGAGGCGAGGGCGGGAGGCGGTGCAGGAGCGACGGGCGACGGGGCCTCACTGCGCCTGGTGCCGCTTGTCGCTGAAGTACTGCCGCTGATACTGCTGAACGTTGCGATTGTGCTCGTCGAGCGTCGTCGCGAAGGCGTGCGACCCGTCGTTGCGGCTGACGAAATAGATGTACGGCACGTCCGCCGGCGCGGCGGCGGCCGCGAGAGAGGCGCGGCCGGGCGACGGCGATCGGTCCGGGCGGCAGGCCGGCGTAGCGATACGTGTTGTAGGGCGAGTCGAACTGCAGGTCTTCGCGGGTGAGGTTGCCGTTGTAGCGGCCCGCGCGTTCGAGCGCATAGATGACCGTCGGATCGCACTGCAGCCCCATCCCGATCTTCAGACGGTTGGCATAGACCGCCGCGACGAGTGGGCGCTCGTCCGGCTTGCCGGTTTCCTTCTCGACGATCGACGCCAGCGTCACGAGCTGGCGGACGCCGAGGCCGCGGGCGGCTGCGCCTGCTGGCGAATCTCCGGCGTCAGCGCTTTCTCGAAGCTCGCCACCATCCGCGCAGACGAGCTGGTCCGCGGTCGCCTTCCGCGGCAGCGTGTAGGTGTCGGGAAACAGGTAGCCTTCGAGATCGCTGCGCGTCCGGATCGAGCTCGCGAACGAGATTCGCGTTCGTTCGACGCGGCCGTCACGAACGGCGTCCGCGGGCCCGAATCCCTTGGCTCTCGAACAGCGCCGCCATCTGCTTCACGGTCAGTCCTTCGCGGAACGTGATCGGCAGCACGTAGACGTCGCCGCGGGCGATCTTGTCGACGACCTCGCGAGCCGTGACGGGCCGATCGAACCGATACTCCCCTGCCTGCAGGCGCCGCCCCTGACGCGAGACCCACACGGCGAACCTGAAGCTGGTGAGATCTCGGATGACCCCGGCTTCGACGAGGCGGCGGCCGATCGAGCTGGGCCCGGCGCCCGGCGGGATGTCGACGAAACTGCTCCGCGGTCTCGTAGCCCTTGTATGGTCGGTTGACGCCTGAGATACAGCCACACGGCGGCGGCTCCGCCAACACGACGAGTATCAGGACGAAGGCGGCAAAGCGCTTCACTGGAGATCGCTCTCGACTCGGCGGCCACCGGACGGGGCCGGCTGTCGAGATAGTCCTGGAGAATGATCGCCGCCGCGACGGCATCGACCTGCGCTTTTCGGCGCCGCCAGTCGCGCTCCGCCGACGCGAAAGAGCTCGTCGGCCTCGGGCTGGTCAGCCGCTCGTCCTGAAGCATGATCGGGACACGATCATCGTCGCCAGGAGCTTCGCGAGTTCCTGGACGCTGCTGTTTGCGCGTTGGGCTCTCCGCTCAGCCGCCGTGGAAGGCCGAGGACGATCGCCCCGAGTCCGGAATCATCGGCCTCGACCGCGTGGATCTCGGCCGCGAGACGCTTGGCGGCGTTCTCGAGGTTCGCCACCGTTCGGCCACCGTCTTCCACGGCGAGGCGATGAGTCCGGTCGGGTCAGACAGCGCCAGGCCGATCCGGCGCTCACCGTAGTCAATCCCGAGCGCACGCACGAAATCGAGCGTAACACACGGTATAATTCGCGAAGACAGAAGACAGAAGGCAGGCGCCAGCATGAAAGGGTTCTTCCTGCTTCCGCCTTTCAAGCTTCGGTCTTTCCATCTTCATGCTCTCATCCAGAAGTCTCGTCGCGCTCGCGAGCGCCGTCGTCTGTGTATTGCTGGCGGTCCTCGTCGCGTGCCGGCGGCAACCCAAGCCGTGGCCCGTCGAAGTACTCGCAGAAGCTCGTCATTCTGGGCTTCGACGGCATGGACCCGCACCTGGTCGAGCGGTGGATGCAGGAAGGCAAGCTGCCGAACATGTCCGCAGCTCGCCAAGCAGGGCGGCATGTATCCCGCTCGCGACGACGCATTCGCCGGAATCGCCGACGGCGTGGGCGTCGTTCGCAACCGGGGTCAACGCCGGCAAGCACAACATCTACGACTTCCTCGTGCGCGACACGACGACCTACCTGCCCGACCTCGGGATGGTCACGCGCACGCCGCCGAAGTTCCTGTTCGACTACATCCCGATCTCGAAGCCGAAGCTCGACGTCGATCCGCGGCGGCACCTCGTTCTGGGTGACGGCAGGCAAGGCCGGCGTGCGATCCGAGCATGCTCACCGTGCCGGTCACGTTCCCGCCCGAAGACGGTCGCCGAACGGCGAGCTGCTGTCGGGCCTTCCGCTGCCCGACATTCGCGGCACGATGGGCACGTTCTCCTACTACGCGACCGATCTGAGCCGCTACGAGGAAGGCAACACCGAGATGGGCGGCATCCTCAAGCGTCTGGTCTTCGAGGGCGACGTCGCGCGACGACCGAGCTCGACGGGCCGCCGAGCCCGATCGTCCGGCAGAAGATCGAGGCGATCCGCCGCAAGGGACCGACGCTGAGCGAGAGCGATCGCGCGTCGCTCGCGGAGCTGCAGGCCGCGCAGGACGTGCGCGTGCCGTTCACGATCCGGTGGAACCGGCCGGCGAAGACGGCGACGGTCGAGATCGACGGCGAGACGATCGCGCTCGAACCCGGGCAAGTGGACGCCGTGGATCGACCTCACCTTCAAGGTCAACATGCTCGTCCGGCTGCACGGCATGGCGCAGATGCTGCTGATGAACGCCGGCAACGAGCTGCAGCTCTACGTGTCGCCGGTCAACTTCAAGCCGGACAACCCGCCGGTGCCGATCTCCTCTCCCGACGTCGTTCGCCGGGCGACCTCTACAAGCGGCTCGGCTACTACCGCACGCTCGGCTGGGCGGAGGCGACCTGGCCGCTCAACGAGGGGCGCATGGACGAGAAGACGTTCATGGACGATCTCGATGGTCGCCTTCGACGATCGCGCGCAAGGTGATCCTCAACCGCGTCGACGCGAAGGACTGGGACCTGCTCGTCGGCGTGATCGAGTCGACCGATCGCGTGCAGCACATGATGTGGCGGCTGATCGATCCGAAGCATCCGATGTACGACGCGGCGCTCGCCGCGCAGTTCGGCGACTCGATCGAGCGCGTCTACCGGCGCGCCGACGACTTCGTCGGCGAAGTCGTCAAGCGCGATCGGTCCGGACGTCCCGGTGCATGATCGTCTCGGACCACGGCTTCCATTCCTGGCGCAAGGCGGTGAACCTCGACACCTGGCTGGTGCAGCAACGGCTACATGGTGCTCAAGGGCCAGCAGCCGGGCGACAAGAAGCTGTCGGATCTCTTCGGCGGCGGCACGTTCTGGGAGAACGTGGACTGGAGCCGCACGCGCGCCTACGCGATGGGCATCGGCCAGATCTACTTCAATCTGCGCGGCCGCGAGTCGCAAGGGCATCGTCAGCCCGGGCGCGGAGGCGACAGCAGCTGGCCGACGAATTGAGCGCGAAGCTGCTGACGCTGAAGGATCCGGAAGACGGCACGCCGATCATCCGCGCCGTCTACAAGCGCGACGACATCTACTCGGGCGCGTACCTCGCAGAACGCCGCGGAGCTGCAGGTCGGCATGAACGAGGGCTATCGCGTCTCGTGGCAGACGACGCTGGGCGGTTCGCCGCAGGGAATCGTCTACCCGAACGATCGAAGAAGTGGAGCGCCGATCACGGCGGCTACGATTTCGCGATCACCTCAGGCGTGCTGGTCAGCGAACCGTCCGATTGGACACGACCGACTCCGCGCATCATCGACATCGCGCCGACCGTGCTGAAGTATTTCGGCGTCACCGATCCCCACCGATATCGATGGCAAACCGCTGTTCTAGGGCCCCCGAAACGGTGACAGTCACAGTTCTGAGAATGGTGACCGTCATACTTCTCGCCGTCAGTGTCACTGTCACCGTTTCCGGCCAGGCGCGACCGGGCGCAGACCGACGCCCTGTCGAAGCGCGCGGCCGAACGGCTCGCCGCGCTCCAACGCGAAGCGGAAACGCTCTCCTCCCAGGAGCAGACGCTTGCTCGTCGAGCTGCGGAAGCTCGAAGTGGATCGCCAGATCAAGGCAGAAAAGCTCGCCGCGATCGAAGCGCGAGGCCGGCGGCGTTCAGCGTCAGCTCGACGCCGCCAATGCGCGGGCAAAGGACCTGGAAGGAGAAGCCGAGCGCCAGCGGCCGGACGTCGAAGCGCGCATGGTGCAGCTCTACAAGATGGGCCGCGCCGGTTACTGGCGGCTGCTCCTCGACGTCGACGATCTGCGGCAGCTTGGACGCGCGTACCGCACGGCAGCGGCGCTCCAACGAATCGACCGCGACCGCATCGAAGAACATCGCCGCACCGTGACATCCCTCGCTGCCGAACGGCAATCGCTCCAGACGCGCGTCGTCGAGCTCAAGGCGCTCCAGACCCGCGCACGCGACGCGCGCGCGGCGGTCGACCGCGCCGTCGCGGCCCGCACAGCGCTCGTCGCCTCGATCGACGCGAGGCGCGATCTCAACGCCCAGCTCGCGGGCGAGCTCCAGCAGGCACAGCAGCGCCTCCAGTCATCGATCGCGCAGATGGCCGCCGGCGGAACGGCCCCGGCGGTGGGTCTCCCGCTGCGGCCGTTTCAGGGCGCCCTGCCCTGGCCCGCGGACGGGGTCGTCATGAAGCGCTTCGGCCGCCAGCGTCGGCGCAGCGGCATGGAACTGTCCCTGCCTGAAGGCGAGGAAGTGCATGCCGTTCACGAGGGCACCGTTGCCTTTGCCGACCAGTTCACCGGTTACGGCAACCTGGTCATCGTCGATCATGGTGACAGGGCGTATTCCCTTTACGGGCACCTCGACAGCCTGGCCGTGCGCCGCGGCGACCACGTGAGCCCCTCGACCACCGTCGGGCTGGCGGGCCGCAATCCGGCCGGCAATCCGTCCCTCTATTTCGAGCTGCGCGTCGACGGTAAACCGGTCGATCCCTTACAATGGCTGAAACGATGACGACAAGAAGCCGCCTGTCCGTCCTCCTCATTTCCACGCCGATTCTGGCGTTCGTCGTGCTCGGCGGCCTGCTTGGCCGGGCCTCGACCGGCGACGAAAAGCTCCAGCACCTGCGCGTATTCGACGACGTGGTGTCGTTGATCGTGAACAACTACGTCGAGGACGTGAAAGTCGATCGGGTGATGGACGGCGCAATGCGCGGTCTCGCCGACGGCCTGGATCCCGACAGTGCATATCTCGACCAGAAGCTGGTCAAGGTCGCCGAAGCCGGCGCCGGCGCCCTGGCTCCCGGCGACGTCGGTATCGAGTTGACACGGCAGTACTACCTGCGCGTGATTGCGGCGCGCGACGGTTCACCAGCCGCGAAGGCGGGCCTCCAGACCGGCGATTACGTCCGGGCCATCGACGGCAAGCCAACTCGCGATCTGTCGGTATTCGAAGGCATGCGGTTCCTGCGCGGCGCACCCGGCTCGAAGGTCACGTTGACGATGATTCGCGGGAACGCCGCCGAGCCCAAACAGATCGATCTCATCCGCGAAAAGACGCCGGCGGGCGAGCTGGTCTCCGGCAGGCTGATTGGCGCTGACGTGGGCTACATCCGTATTGGCTCGTTCGCAGGCGACGCGGTCGCCCGGGTGCGCGAGGAAGCCGTCGCGCTCGAGAAGAGCGGAGCAAAGCACCTGGTGGTCGACGTGCGGCACACGGCCGAAGGTCCGCTCGAAGCCGGTCTCGATGTCGCTCGCCTCTTCGTAAAATCGGGAACGCTCGCCGTGAAGGCCGGCAGAAGCGACAAGACGGACCGTGAAACGATTGCCGCCCGGACTGGCGACGGCTCCGTCGCGCTGCCGGCAACCGTCCTCGTCACCACCGGGACCGCCGGCGCCGCGGAGATCTTCGCGGCAGCCCTCGACGGCAACAAGCGGGCAGACCTGGTCGGGGAGCGCACGCTGGGGCGTGCCGGCCTGCAGAAACTCGTTCGCCTGGCCGACGGCCGGGGACTCTGGCTCACCTACGCGCGCTACCTCACGCCAAATGGCGATGCGATCCAGGGCAAGGGCCTCAACCCCGATGTCGCGGTCGACGAGCCCGAATCGACCGAGATCGGCGAGGCCGCGCCCGCCGGCGACCCAATCCTCGACGCCGCAATCGACCGCATCCACAAGGCGGCCGCCTGATTGCCGACTGAAGACTGCAGACTGAAGATTTACATTGGTAATTGACGATTGACGATTCGATTGGCAATTGACGATTGACGATTGGATTGGCAATTGACGATTTGAATTGCTGATTGGCGATTCGGATTGGCAATCGCCGATTCGCCAATCGACCATCGCCAATACCCAATCGAGAATCGCCAATCGTCAATCGCCCAATTGACAATCGCCAAATCCAAATCGACAATCATCAATCCAAATCGCCAATCATCAATCAGCAATTCAATCTTCAATCTGCAATCTGCAGTCTTCAGTCGTATTTGTGTTGACCTTCCGCGGAGTGCGTCGTATAACGAAACACATCCATTGCACAGTTTTGCGCCGGAGGGCTCATGAACAAACAAGAACTGATTGCGAAGATCGCGCAGGACACCGGGATCACCAAAACCAACGCGTCCGCCGCCGTGGACTCGTTCTTCGAGGGGATCACCAAGTCGCTCAAGAAAGGCCAGCCAATCACCTTCGTCGGGTTTGGCACGTTCAAGACCGCGCAGCGTAAGGCGCGCACCGCGCGCAACCCGCAGACGGGCGCCGCGATCAAGGTTCCGAAGCGCCGTGTCGTGCGCTTCAGCGCCGGCAAGGCGCTCAAGACCGCGCTCAACTAAGCGTCCGCCGTCGGGCCGGACGTCCGATCGTCCGGCCCGGTGTAGCGAACCGGCCGTTTGCTCCCCACGCCGTGCGTGTCCTCCTCGAACGCGCGATTCGCGCCGCGGTACTCCTCTTTGGCGTCTCCCTCCTCAGTTTTTTCCTGCTCGAAGCGGCACCCGGAGACTTCTTCGACGAGCTGCGGCTGAATCGCCAGATCAATCCCGGAACCGTCGCGGCGCTGCGTGCGGAGTATGGGCTCGATCGACCGCCGCTCGTCCGCTACGGACGCTGGGTTCAATCGGCGCTGCACGGGCATTTCGGCTATTCCCTTCAGTACCGCGTGCCGGTCGAGCGAGTGCTCTGGGAACGGGCGGCCAACACGTTGCTGCTGACCGGCATCGCGCTGGCACTGGCCTGGCTCATCGCGCTCGGTGTGGGCCTCGCGACGGCGACGGCAAGCCGTCGATGGCCTGACCGGCTTGCCGGTGGCATTGCCGCGGCGATGCTGGCGCTTCCCGACGTGCTCATCACGCTGGTGCTGCTGTCGATTGCTGCCCATTCGGGATGGTTCCCCGCAGGCGGGATGTCCTCAATCGATGCACCACCCGGCCTCGAGAATGCCGCCGCGGATGTCGCGCGGCACCTGGTGGTGCCGGTCGCCATCCTGGTCATCTCGATCGCCCCCGGCTTGCTCCAGCATGTCCGTCATGCGCTCGCCGATGCGGTGCCGCGTCCACTGGCGGTGGCGTTGACGGCACGCGGGCTCCCCCGTCGCCGTGTGATCGTCCGACATGCGTTGCGGCTCGCTGCCGCTCCACTGGCGGCGCTCGGCGGGCTGTCCCTCGGCACGCTCCTCAGCGCATCGCTCCTGGTCGAGGCATTGGTCGGATGGCCCGGACTCGGCGCGCTGCTGCTGGAGGCGGTCACCGCGCGCGACGAATACGTCATCGTTGGCGCAACCATCGTGTCCACGCTGTTCCTGGTGTGCGGCAATGCGATTGGCGACGCCGTTCTTTACGCCACGGATCCACGCTCGCGGATCGCGCAATGATGCGCGCGCGAACGACGGTCCTGTTCGTCGCGCTTGCCGTCCACGCGATCGTGTTCGCGGCGCCGTGGCTCGTTCCATACGATCCGGCCGCGCAGCAGCGGCTGCTCGCGTTTGCGCCGCCCAGCCGCTTTCACCTGGTCGACACGAGGCGGCAATGGCATCTGCGGCCGTTTGTCTGCGCGATGGAGCCGTCGGCCGACGCACCGTTCCACTACGCGGAGGATTGTTCGAGAACCTATCCCGTCCGGTTCTTCCTCCGCCGGACGACATCGGTTGGATTCATCTCCCGCAGGACAATCCACCTCTTCGGCGTCGAGGAACCAGGGGAGATGTTCCTCTTCGGCACCGATGAATTCGGCCGCGACGTTTTCTCGCGGGTGCTGGTCGGCGCGCGCATTTCGCTGGCGATGGCCGTTTCGGCCGTGTGCTTGTCGCTCGCGCTCGGGGTTCTGTTTGGATCGCTCGCCGGATATGCGGGTGGAGCGGTCGACGCGATCGTCTCGGGAGCCAGCGAGCTCGCGCTCGCGCTGCCCTGGCTGTACCTGCTGCTTGCGGTGCGTGCGGCAATGCCGCTGTCGCTCCCGCCGACCGAGGCGTTCGTCGTGATCATGGTCCTGCTGGGCGCAATCGGCTGGGCGCGTCCCGCGCGCCTCGTGCGGGCGGTGGTTGCCACCGCGAAAGCGAACGATTACGTCGCTGCTGCGGAAACCGCCGGGGCCTCCACGCCGCACGTCCTTCGGCGCCATTTGCTGCCGCAGCTGCCCGTGGTCCTCGTGCCGTTGGCGCTGCAACTCGTGCCGCAGTTCATCCTCGGCGAGACGACGCTCTCGCTGTTCGGTCTGGGCGTCCCCGAACCGGCCCCCAGTTGGGGCACCCTGCTGGCGAGTGCGCAACGGCCACAGGTCCTGGTCGACACCTGGTGGCTGCTGGCGCCGGTCGCTGGATTGGTCGGGGTTTGTGTTATGTACTACGCTCTGGCGCGGACGCTGCGACCGGAACACCTGGTTTCGCGCCCATAGAGACAACAGGCGATGTCGGTTTCCACGGGTGCGTCGCGCACTTCAGTGGTGCGCGCTGGGAGTGCCGCCCTGTGTCTTGTCGTGTGTCTGGCCACCGTCGTGGCTCAACGCGGGGCCGAGCCCGCCGGCCGCACCCGCGGTGGCCAGCTGGTCATCGCGGAGCGCACGGCGCCGAGCACGTTCAACCCCGTCCTCGCTACCGACGCGCCGACCCGCGCCGTCCTGGATCGCCTCTTCGCGGACCTGATCCACATCAATCGCTGGACGCTCAAGACGGAGCCGGCGCTCGCCTCGTCGTGGTCTGTCTCGAAGGATGGCCTCCAGTACACCCTCAATCTCCGGCCGGACCTGAAGTTCTCCGATGGGCATCCGTTCACCGCTGAGGACGTGGTGTTTTCGTTCAAGGTATACCTCGATGAATCGGTGCACGCGCCGCAACGCGACCTGCTTCTCGTCGGCGGCAAGCCAATCGAGGTCACGGCGAAGGACGACCAGACGGTGATCGTGCGACTGGCGGAGCCGTATGCGGTGGCGGATCGGCTGTTCGATGGCTTTGCGATGCTGCCGAAGCATCTGCTGTCGGACGCGTTCGCGAACGGAGCCCTGGCACGTTCGTGGGGGATAGATACGCCTCCGCAGTCGATCGTCGGCATGGGCCCTTTCCGTCTCCGCGAGCACGTTCCCGGTCAGCGGATCGTCCTGGAACGCAACCCGTACTTCTGGCGGAAAGACGACGAGGGCGCCTCGATGCCGTATCTGGATCGGCTGGTCTTCATTACCGTGCCCAGCTCCGATACGGAGTTTCTCCGCTTCAAGGCCGGCGACATCGACGTCATGAGCCGGATGTCGCCGGAGCAATTCACTGCTCTGTCGTCGGCGACTGGCTATCGAACCGTCGATGCCGGTCCGAGTCTCGAATACAACTTCCTCTTCTTCAATTTGAACGACGTGAATGCGGCGTCGCTGCCGGCGGTGGCGAAAAAGCAACGATGGTTCCGTCTGGACGCGTTCCGGCACGCGATTTCAGCGGCGATCGATCGCAAGGCGCTCGTCTCGCTCGTGTACCGCGGCCGGGGCGAGCCGCTGTGGGGCCCGGTAACCCGGGCCAATGCTGCCTGGTACAACAGCGCGCTGCCGCGCCCGGAACGCTCCCTGGATCGCGCACGGTCGCTGCTCAAGGACGCGGGATTCTCCTGGCGTGACGACGGCGCGCTCGCGGATCGCGACGGGTCCACCGTGGAGTTCTCGGTCCTGGTCCAGGCCACCAGCGCCCCGCGCGGACAGATGGCCACGATCATTCAGAACGACCTGGCGCAACTCGGAATCCGGGTCACGATCGTGCCCCTCGATTCACGCGCGGTTCTCGACCGGGTTCAGAACACCCGCGACTATGAGGCCTGTCTTCTCGGCCTTGGCGGAGGGGATGCCGATCCCAACACGGACATGAGCGTGTGGCTCTCGAGCGGCGAGCATCACTTCTGGAACCCGTCGGCGGCCAAGCCCGCGACCACCTGGGAGCGTCAAATCGACTCGCTGATGCGCCAGCAAATCAGCGTCCGATCCTCCAGCGAGCGCAAACGCCTCTTCGACCGTGTGCAGGCGCTCCTCGCCGAGCACGAACCAATGATCTTCCTTGCGAGTCCCGACATCCTGGCGGGGGCACAGGCCGGGCTGGCTAACTTCAAGCCGGGACTGATTCCTCACTACACGCTGTGGAACGTCGAGGAGCTGTACTGGCGGCAGGCGCCGGGCCGTTGATGGCAGCACGAATCACGGTGGTGCAACGGCGGCCTGAACGCGAGGAGTGGGACGACGGACGGCTGGTCCAGGCGTGTCGCGAAGGCGATCAGGAGGCTTGGTCCGTCCTGATTCAGCGCTACCGCCGGCTCATTTATTCCATCCCCGCACGGTATGGCGCCCAGCCCGCCGATGCCTCGGACATCTTCCAGGCGGTGTGCCTCGAGTTGTACGCGGAGCTTCCGCGTCTGCGCAAGGTCGAGAGCCTTCGATCATGGCTGATCTCGGTCACCGCTCATCAGGCGTTCCACTGGAAGCAGCGCGTGCGCAAGCGGGCGACCCGCGAGGGCGCTGAGATCGAGGCGGACACGTCGCGGGCCGACGATCCGATACCGCCGCAACTTCTCGAAGCCGCGGAACGCGAGCAGGTGCTCCGCGACGCGATCCGGGGGCTTCCGCCGCGATGCCGCGAGATGATCCGGCTGCTCTTCTACGAGGAGCCGCCGCTCCCCTATGCCGACGTGGCGCGCCGTCTGGGTCTCGCGACCGGGTCCATCGGCTTCATTCGCGGACGCTGCCTGAAGAAGCTCGAGCGCTTGCTCGGCAGCGCGGGATTTGGCACGTGACCCACGCGGATCGACTCATCGAGCTGCTCGCGAAGACAGCCGACGCGGAGCTGCGACGCCGTGCGCTCGATCGATCGAAGGTGCGGTGTGACGTGTCGCTGCTGGAGCGGATCACCGATCTCGTCCCGATCCGCGGCCGCGTCGACCTTCAGCAGGCACAACGGCTTGCCGAATCCGCCGAGTGGATCGCCGCCTCGATCGGCAGCGACCATGCGGCCGGCCGATCATTGCGGGCGATGGGGCACGTCTTCCTGCTCGAGGGACGTTCCGACGCCGCGGTCGTCGCGTATCAAGCGGCGATCGCACGCTTTCGCAAGGCCCGCAAGCCGCTCGAAGAAGCCATCACGCGCAGCGGCGGCCTGCAGGCGCTGATCTATGTGGGCCGGTATGCGACGGCGCAGTCGTGGGCGCGACAGGCGCGGACGATCTTCGAGCGGGCCGGCGATCGGCTCCGTCTGGCACGCCTCGATACCAACCTGGCCAACGTCCTGTATCGGCAGGATCGATTCGACGAAGCGCTGGCGCTGTACCGGCGCGCGCACCGCACGCTGGCGCGCGTCGGCGCGCCGAATGACGTGGCGATTGCGCTGCGCAACCTCGCGGTCTGCCTGATCAGCCTCAATCACTTCGATCAGGCGCTGGCCACCTACCAGCAGGCGCGGCGCTACAGTGAAAGACACACGCTTCCGCTGCTCGTCGCCGAAGCGGACTACAACATCGCGTACCTCTACTACCTCCGCGGCGAGTACTCGCGTGCGATTGAGCTGTACGAAGCGACGCGGCGCCGATGCGCGCGCCTCGGCGATCGCTACCACCAAGCCCTCTGCGATCTCGATCAGTCTGAGCTGTCGCTCGAGCTCAATCTGACTGAAGACGGTGCGCGCATGGGGCGTCAGGCGTTCTCGCGCTTCGACGAGCTCGGAATGCATTACGAGGCCGCGAAGGCGCTCACCTGGCTGGCCATCGCCGCGACGCAGACGGGAGAACGGGAGGCCGCGCTGCATAACTTCGCGCACGCGCGTCAGCGCTTCCGGCGCGAGCAAAACCGGCCGTGGCTGGCGCTGCTCGACCTCTACCAGGCGATCGTGCTGCTCGACGACGACCGGCTGCAGGAGGCGCGCGAGCTCGCGGAAGCGGCGCAGCTGGTGTTTCTCGAGACCGGCCTGATGGCCAAGGCGGCGCTCGCCGAGCTGGTACTCGCCCGAGTGGCACTACGTGGAGGCGACTCGGTCGGCGCCGGCCGCTGGTGTCATGCGGCGCTCGAGCGGCTGGCTACGACCCAGGCGCCGGCATTGCGATTTCAGGCGAGCTTCGTGCTCGGCCAGATTGCCGAATCGATGGGTCGCGCGGATGCGGCGGCCGACGCGTACCTCGATGCCCATGCCTGGCTCGAGAGCATTCGTACGGATCTGCGCGCCGACGAGATCAAGATTGCCTTCCTCAAAGACAAACTGGTCGTCTACGAAAGCCTGGTGGCGTTCGCGCTTGCCGGCGGTCCGAGAGTGAGCCGGGCGGGGGCGTTCGCGTTCATCGAGCAGGCGAAATCCCGCAGCCTCGCCGATCTGATCGCATTCCGCGCCCACGCCATGTCCGCTCGCACTGCCGGCACGCGGGTGCCCATCCGGCGGCTTCATCAACTTCGCGAGTCCTTGAACTGGTGCTATCGCGAGATCGACATCCGCGAGTTGAGCGCAGACCAGCCGCGGACGCGCGTCGAGTCGCTGCGCGCGCGGGCGCGGCAGCTCGAAAACGAGGTCGCGCGTGCCCTGACTCAAATCCGGACGGGAGACACAGAATATGCTGCCCTTCAGAACGCTGGCACGGTCGATCTGGCGGCGGTGCAGGCGTCACTGGCCGCCGACGAAATCATCGTCGAGTATTACGCGGCGCGGGGCGTGCTGTGTGCGTGTCTGATCGGTCCGCACTCCTTCGACATCGTCCCGCTCGGAGACCTTGACCCGATTCGAGAGCATGCGCAACTCCTGCAGTTTCAGCTGTCGAAGTTCCGGCTGGGCGCAGAGTATCAGCGACAGTTCGCCGCGACGATCGAAGCGGCCACGACCGCACATCTTCAGGCGCTGTTCCAACGATTGATCGCGCCGGTGCGCGATCGGTTGGACGGACGCTCGCTGATCATCGTGCCGCACGGGTTCCTGCACTACGTTCCGTTTCACGCGCTGCATCATGGCACTGGATACCTGATCGACGCGGCGCCGATCTGTTATGCCCCGAGCGCCAGCGTACTGCAGCTCTGTCGAGAGAAGCGTGGCGCCGTGCGGCATACATCGCTGGTCCTGGGTGTGGCGGACGAAGCCACGCCATTCATCGACGACGAGGTGGACGCGGTCGCCGCCGCACTGCCCCGGGCGCGCGTCTTCAAAGGACGGCGGGCCACCGTGGCACGCCTCCAGAGCGAGGCGCCGCGAAGCGGGGTCATCCACATCGCGACACATGCGGCGTTTCGGGTGGACAATCCGATGTTCTCGGCGATCCAGCTGGGAGACGCCCCACTGAGCCTGTTCGACCTGTACGACCTGAGGATCTCGGCCGAACTCGTGACCCTGAGCGGGTGTGGCACCGGGCTGAACGCCCTGATTGGCGGCGACGAGCTGCTCGGACTGGTCCGGGGGTGGCTCTACGCCGGGGCCCAGTCCGTACTCGTCTCACTCTGGGATGTCAACGATCGCAGCACGGCGAGCCTGATGGGCCGCTTTTACGAGCGCCTTCGCCAGACGCCGGATCGGGCGGCGGCGCTCAGGGATGCGATGCTGGCGACGCGCGAGGAGGACCCGCATCCCTATCACTGGGCGCCATTTGTGCTGATCGGAGCCCGCGAGCGGCGACCGAGCGTCAATTAGTTTTCGCCCCGCCCTATATCTTTCGATCAACTCGAATCCCCTCATGCACGAGCGTCACAAACCCCAAGGCTATAGGAATGAGTCCATTGGTTAATCATCTGACTGCGACAGATGCGGCCGATCTGGCGCGGGGTGTGTCTGCCCCGGCCGCACGCCGGAGGATGGAACGGCACCTGGCGTCGGGCTGTGCGCGGTGTCTGCGCACGGCGGAGAGATACCGCAAGATCGCGTCGACGGCGCGTGAAGAACGGCAGTGGGATCCTCCGGCCGAAGTTCTCAATCGTGCGACTGAGATATTCACAATTCCCAAACGGCGAGTCGAACCACTGACGCGTCGTCTTCTGCCGAGACTGATTTTCGACAGTCTCCGGCAGCCATTACCCGCGGGGGTCCGCGCGAGCCACAGTCTCACCCGTCACGTTCTCTACCGCGCGGGTGACTTCTTCATCGATCTGCGCATCGACCGCGAACACGGCGCGCCGCGCGCGTCGATCGTCGGACAGGTCGCGCCGCGCACCGCTGCCAAAGCGGCGACTGCGGCGAAGACGGTATCGGTCTTGCTGCTCGATCGCCGATGCATCGTGGCGCAGCCGCCAGTGAATGCATTCGGCGAATTCCATTTCGATTACGACGCACACGCAAAAGTGCGGCTGCGCATTTTACTTGGCGAGAAAGCGGGCCTCGATCTGTCGCTGTCGCGACTGCTCGGGACGACTTCGAATCATGAAAATGCCGGACGTGAAACGTAAAAGGCATGGCATGCGGCACGTGTGCCGGCTCCTGGCGATTGGCCTGCTCGCGGTCGCAGGTGTACCGGTCGCGGCCGGGCAGGGTCCGGGTCCGGGAACGCCGGGACCGTCACAGTTCCTCATTAGGGCGACTTCTGGCGGCGACGCGGAGGTGGTGGCGGCACGTCACAATCTTTCGATTGTTGGTGAAGCCAGCGACGGCAACGGCGAGGTCGTGTTCCTCGCGTCGCAGGTCGCTGACACGCCCGGGTTGTCGCAGGAACTCGACAACGACACCGACATCACCGCGATTGAAGAGAACCATTCGGTGCGGGTGCCCGAGGCGATTCATCCGCGCCTGGCGCAATCGACCGCCGCGATTCTCGAAACGCTCCCCGACCGTACGGTCATCCCCTACTACGGACGGAGCGTCTGGCGCGGCTACGCCTTCCAACCGGCGGCCGTCCTGATCAACGCGCCGAGAGTCCACGCGACATTCGGCAGCGGCGGCGGCACGGTCGCGATCATCGACACCGCAATCGACGGCAATCATCCGGTCCTGGCCGGAGCAATCGTGCCGGGTTTCGATTTCATCCGGAACCAGGCGGCGATTGGTTCTGATCTCGGCAGCATCTCGCAGTCGACGGCGGCGATCCTCGAAGGCGAACGCATCGGCGAGCCGATGCGGGCCGCGAAGGTGAATCAGTCCACGGCGGCGATCCTGGAGCAGTCGACGGCGGCGATCCTCGAAGGTGAGGGTCTACCGCCCGCGTTCGGACACGGCACGATGGTCGCGGGTCTCGTCCGACTCGTTGCCCCGACCGCGCAGATCATGCCGTTAACGGCGTTCACGGCCGACGGCGCCGGCAACGTCTTCAACGTGGTGCGCGCGATCTACTACGCGGTCGATCACGGCGCCAACGTGATCAATATGAGCTTCAGTCTTCAGAACTGGTCCGCCGAACTCGTCCGCGCCTTGAACTACGCGAACGAGCACGACGTGATTTGCGTGGCTTCCGCCGGCAACGAGGGGCAGGAGACTCTGGTGTTTCCTTCCGCGTTCCGGCATGTGATCGGCGTGGGTTCGAGCAACAACCAGGATCGGCGCAGCGCGTTCTCGAACTACGGCAATATCCTGGTGCGGTTATCCGCGCCTGGCGAAAACCTGATCACCTCGTTCCCCGGCGGCCGATACGCGATCGTATCCGGTACGTCGTTCAGCGCCGCGCTGGTCTCCGGCGGGGCAGCCCTTATCGAGCAGCTGGTGCCCGGTATCGAACCGAACGACGCGGAGGAGGCGCTCAGTCGCGCGAAGCGGATTGGGCAGGATATGGGCGAGGGGCGGATTGATCTGTGGTCCGCCTTGCAGCGTGCCGTGAAGGACTGACTCGCTCCCGACGCCCGTTCCGCAACGCGCACACGTCAGACATTGTCGTCGGTGTGCGCGTTTGCACGTACGGCGTTCGCGGGTGTCGCGGGTCAGCGCGCGCCCTTCCTTATATTTTTCGATCGACACGAAGACCCAAACGATGTAGCGACGCCACCTGTCGATTCCCGTGGCGCGAGTCCTCATCATGAACAATTCGAATGCTGCGGGGCGGGAGCCTCGCCTTGATTCCCGGATTGGCCACGCTCCACAACACCGTGTACGAGCTGCTGACGGCAGGCGCGCGCGGCGTGCTGGTGCCCCGCGCCGAGCCGGTGCAGGAGCAGCTGATTCGGGCGCGGCGCCCGCTCCGACCGGCCGAGCGGTCGACATGGAGGGGCTCACGCGGATTCGCGAACGGGCGCATCGGCTGCTCGAGGAGCGAGCTGAATAATGCGCGCGCGGATCGCCGTGGTCGTCAGCGGGTTTCCCCGGCGGTCGGAAACCTTCGCCATCAACGAGCTGCTCGCACTCGAGGAGCGAGGTGTGCTCGCGCGCATCTTCGCGACCAAGCCAGGAGAGGACGGGCCACCCCAGCCCGGAATCGAGCCGCTGTTGCCACGAATTGACGTGCTGGAGCCCGGCACGCCGGCAGTGCAGGGCGCCGTGGTGGCCGAGCGACTGCGCGGCTCCGGCGTCTCCGGCCTGCACGGATACTTCGCGCACACACCCGGCGAGATTGCGATGACCGCGGCCGATCTCCTCCAGCTGCCCTTTGGATTCAGCGTGCACGCACGCGACGCACGCAAAGTGGCGCCCGAGGCCCTCTCGCACCGGGCCGCTCGCGCCACGTGCGTGATCGCGTGCAACGTGGACGTCGCCGCCGACGTGCGGCGGATTGGTGGGCGTGCCCACCTGGTGCCGCACGGGGTGAATCTCGAGCGCTTTCGCGTCGTGCCGACGCCCTCCAACCGGCCATTCCGTCTGCTCGCGATCGGCCGGCTCGTCGAGAAGAAGGGGTTCGACGTATTGATTGATGCGGTCGCGCGTTCCCGGGATTCAACGCTGAAAATCATCGGCGACGGCCCCCTGCGGCAGCAGCTCGAGGCGCGAATCCGCGAACTCGGAGCCACCGAGCGGATTACGCTGGCGGGGCCGCGCACGCATGCGGATCTGCCCGCCGAGTACGCCCGATCGCATGCCGTCGCCGTGCCCTCGCTCGTCGACTCGACCGGCGATCGCGATGGCCTGCCGAACGTGGTCCTGGAAGCAATGGCCAGTGGCCGCGCGGTGATCGGCACCGACGTTGGGGCGATCACCTCTGTGTTACGGCCTGGTGAAACCGGTCTCGTGGTACCGCCGCGGAACGTCGAAGCGCTGACTGCCGCGATCGACGCGCTTGCCGCACGTCCGGAATGGCATGCGGAACTCGGCGCGCGAGGTCGCCGCGTGGTCGAACGTGAGTACGATGTGCGCCAGTGCGCTGCGCAGTTCGTCGGGCTGGTCGAGAGCGCCTATGCCTGAGCGCTCGATGGTCGCCGGCGCGAATCACGACCAGGTGCCGACGGTCGCCTACGTCCTGAAGTCCTTTCCGCGCTTGCCGGAGACGTTCATCGCCGCCGGTCTACTGCCTTACCACGGTCTGAACGTGGAGTTCGCGCGCCTCTGCGCGGAGCGCTCACGTCCCACCATTCCGGGCGGCGGCGTGCGTGTGCTCGCCGTCGGACGCCTCGTCGAAAAGAAAGGTTTCGACGTGCTGCTCGATGCATGCGCCCGCCTGCGCCAGCGAGACATCTCCGTCGGGGCAACGATCGTGGGAGAGCCTGGCGAACACGGCGCGGTGCTCCAGGAACAGGCCGCGCGGCCCGAGATGGCCAAATCGATGGCGCGCGAGGCGCAGACGGCAATCAGCACGCGCTTCAATGGCGACGTCACCGCGCGGACTTTGCCGGCGCTCCTCCAGGAGGCGGTCGGGTGTTGAACGTGCGCCGTGCAGGTGGCACTCAGAGGTGCTCCACCGTCACCCACGATCGTGCGCTGGTCCGCCGCTCTCCTCGCGTCCGGCCAAACTGGCACTGCGCCACTGCCGCAGGAGCCAGGCCATGATCAACACCAGTCTTCACGCCCCTCGGGCAGTCTATTGCGCCCCAGAGCACCTGCACCGGAACATCGCGCTCGCCCGTGATGCGTGCGAGGGGCGCTTCACCCACGGCGGCGTCACGGTTGCGATAGAGGGGCCGCCGGACTGGACCTACATGGACAGTCACGCGGATCGTGAATGGTGGATCGAGTGGGCGAAGTTCTATTACGCCCTCGACCTCGCCTACGCCTATCGCACGACCGACGAGCCGCGATTCCTCGATACCTGGCAGCGTCTCGTTGGCGGCTGGGCCACCGACGTGCCGTCGGATTTCGGACCGACCGAAGCCATCGGCCGGCGCTTGCAGAACTGGATCTATTCCTGGAACGCGTTTGCCGAGTCGATGCTCTTTCCGGGCCTGCAGCCGGTGATCGAGGACGCCGTTCTCGGCAGCATTACGCGCCAGGCGCAGTACCTGCGCGCGCACCTCTTTCGCGAACGAAACCATCGCACTCTGGAACTTTACGCCCTGCTGATCGTCGGTCTGGCGTTCCCCGATCGCCCTGGCTTCGACGAACTGCGCAACTTTGCCTGGAAGGAACTGCAAAACAACCTTTTCACCGATATCCGCGCTGACGGCGTCCACCGCGAACACTCCACCCACTACCACATGGTCGCGTTGTGTTCGTTCGTGGCGGCGCGCGAGAACGCCCGCCGCTTCGAACTGCCGGTGTCCTCGTCGTACGACGAGCGGCTCGCGGCCGCGGTCGAGTTCGCGATGTACTGCCAACGGCCCGACGGGACCATCCCGGCGCTCTCTGACAGCGATACCGGCGACTACCGGGAATGTATCGGCCTGGCCGGACGCCTGCTCGATCGAAGCGATTTCGAGTTCGTCGCCACCAACGGCCGCAGCGGCTCGCCGCCAGCGCGCGATCACGCGGACTTCCAGACCGCCGGTTACTACGTGCAGCGCAGCTCCTGGCAGGACCTTCAGACGCGTTCGCATCTGCACCGTCATCTCACGTTCGATTGCGGAGACATCGGCGACGGCGCGCACGGTCACTACGACCTGCTCAGCATCGATGCCTGGGCCGGCCGTCCGCTGATTGTCGATCCGGGCCGGTTCACCTACACCGACACGGACGCAAACTGGCGGCACTGGTTCAAGGGAACCGCAGCGCACAACACGGTCACGGTCGACGGACTCGATCAGACGACGTATTTCCCAGGCACGCCGAAGGGCAACATTGCCACCGGGCAGCTGGTCACGCGGATCAGCGCGCCGAGGGTGGAGGTCGTCGGAGGCACTGCGAAAACCCCACGATACGACGCTCGCCACACGCGGCACGTGTTCTTTGTCGCCCAGGAGTATTGGATTGTCGTCGATCGCCTGGAGGCCACCTCGCTTCACTACTACGACCTGCGGTATCACCTTGCGCCGCAGGCGTGGCAACACATCGAGGTGCGCGATTCGCACGTTACCGCCCCGGGACTCGCCATGGTCATCGTCGGTCCGGGAGGCATCGTCGTCGAGGAAGGGTGGGTATCGCCGCGTTACGGCATCAAGGAACCCGCGCCGGTGGTCTCCATCCGCTCGCAACCCCAGCGCAATGCCCTGTTCGTGACCGCGATTGTGCCGCGACCCGATACGTTCGCGGCTATCGACATGCAGGTCACGGCGTCTTTCGACGAAACGCTCGACGTGACCCTCGCCGGTGTCGGTCCGACGATGGACGCGATCGATCGACTTGTCTGGCGACCGGGCGGCGCACCATTCGAGCTTACTGAAATGCGCGGCGTGGCGGAGATCACGTGGCGTCGCACTCACGCGAAAGACGGTCCGATCGAATTCTGCGCGGCGCGCCTTCGCGAGGGAGTGGATGGACCCGCACTGGCCCCGTGGATGCTCTCGTGCGACGAGGATGCGTGGTGGGGATCGTACGGCGGAGAAACCCGATGACGCATCCGGCACTCCTCGCGTTCGGCCCTGCGGTCCCCTGTCGGGATTCACTCATTGCCGACGCCTGGCGAAGCGGTCAACGAGGCGTCGCATGAAATCACGTCCATCGTTGCTGCTCTACTGCCAGCATTCGCTCGGGATCGGCCACTTGATGCGTTCGATCGCGCTCACCCGATCGCTGGCCACCGAGTTCCGGGTGACGTTGGTCAGCGGCGGGCGGATTCCTCGGACCGTGCGGCTCGATCGCGACGTGCGGGTCGTGGCGCTGCCGGCTGTGGGGATCGACGCGTCAGGGGCGCTCGTCAGCCACAATCGGCGGCTGTCGGTGGACCGCGCGCTCGCGCAACGGCAACGGATCCTGTTCGAGACGTTTCGGGCGATCGCGCCGGAGATCGTGCTCGTCGAACTGTTTCCGTTCGGCCGGCGCAAGTTTCGTCACGAGCTCGAACCAATGCTCGAACAGGCGCGCGGCGGAGCCTCGGGACGGCGGGCGATTGTCTGCTGCAGCGTTCGCGATATCCTGGTCGGCCGCGAGGCGCAGCGCGAGCACGACGAGCGCGCGGCTACTCTCCTCGAGCGCTACTTCGACGCCGTGCTGGTGCACAGCGATCCTGCCTTCGCGCGCCTGGAGGAATCGCTGTCGGCCGGGGTGCGGCTACCCGTTCCCTTGTATTACACCGGCTTCGTCCACGATCGTCGCGCGATCCGCGCGGCACCTGCGGGACGAGGACGGATGGTCGCGTCTGCCGGCGGAGGAATGGTCGGTGAAGGCCTGTTCCGGACGGTCCTCGACGCTCACGCACGTCCGGAAGCCGCGGCCTGTCCGCCGCTGACGATTGTCGCCGGCCCATTCCTGCCGGCGTCCGCCTGGGCTGCGCTCGAATCAAGGGTCAATCGCCGCTCGCGCGTCACGCTGCTGCGCGCGGTACAAAGCCTGCCGGCGTTGTTCGTCGGCGCAGCCGGATCGATCAGCCAGTGCGGCTACAACACCGCAATGGACCTGATCGCGACTGGCGTGCCTGCCCTGGTGATCCCGTTCAGCACGGATCGGGAGGACGAACAGATCACGCGCGCGCGGCGCCTCGAATCGCTGGGCGCGCTCCGTCTGCTGACGCCGAAAGACGCGACGCCTCGGCGGGTGGCGCGAGAGATGGCGGCGTTGCGCGATTTTCGCCCGCGCCCGGCATGCCTGGATCTGAACGGAGCCGAACGAAGCGCACGGATGCTGGCCAGCTTGTGCGAGTCGGGCCTGCCGGGGCCTGGCTCCCGCGGTCGGCACCAGGAGGTTCGCGCATGAGCGCGTGGATCGAACCGATCGCACGCGCGCTCGATGAGCGCACGCTGCCCTTGACCGTTTTCTTTCGTGACGATGATGCCGGCTGGAGCGATGAGCGGCTGTTTGCGCTGCTCGGGCTCTTCGACGAACTGGAACTGCCAATCGATCTCGCGGTGATCCCCGATGCGATTGGTCCGGAGGTGGCGGCGCGGCTGGCGCACCGCGCGCGGACGTCGGCTCGGTTGGGTCTCCATCAGCACGGTTTCGCACACCTCAATCACGAACCGGAGGGACGCAAGTGCGAATTCGGTCCGTCGCGGGCGATCGAGGCGCAGCGCAGCGACATCGAAGAGGGACGGGAGCGGCTGCTGGCGCTGTTTGGCGCCGAACTCGACCCGATCTTCACGCCACCGTGGAACCGATGCATCTCCGAGACGGGGGCGTGCCTGCTCGACGCGGGCATCGCGATTCTCTCGCGTGATCGATCGGCGGAGCCGCTCGGCGTCGATGGGCTCCTCGAATGTCCGGTCGCGTCGGACTGGTTGCTGAAGCGGAAGGGCGTGCGAGTCGCCCGCGGCGTGTGGTCCGAGGAGTTCGCCCAGGCGATCGCAACCGCGGACGCGCCGTTCGGCATGATGCTCCACCACGCGATCATGGACGACGAGGATCGCGACGCGTTGGGTGTGGCGCTGAAGATGTTGCAGAGCCACGCTCACGTGCGCTTCGTCACAATGTGTGAAGCCGCCGCCATGTTAGTGGGGGCTCACCCAGGCGCGAGCCGTACGTAAGACGGGCAGTCTCGAACGGTGTCGTGCCACGGACGTATCTCGCCGAGGCCGCCGCGTCCTCAGCGAGCTCTGCGACAAATCGTACGTGACGCCGGTGGTCATCGCAGCTCGAGCACAACCTACCCATCTTTTCATGGGTGCTCCGTCGCAGCTGGGGTCGACAAGCGCAGCGCGATCATCCGACACCGGATTCATCGCGCCCCCATTGGTCCGGACCTAATCTCACGGTCGTCCCGGGGCGACAACCAGAACCCCAAGGCGGATTGACCCTGCGCGCGGTGCTCTGCTAGACTGATCGTTCCGGCAAGGCCTGTGTTTTCAAGACATAGGCGCGTAGCTCAGTGGTTAGAGCGCCTGCTTGACACGCAGGAGGTCAGTGGTTCGACTCCACCCGCGCCTACCAACCTCCGCTGCCTCACTGAGCGAGTTGCGGTTGGCAAGCCGCGATAGGTCTTCGCGACTTGTCCGCCGCAGCGCTGTGCGCGGAGGCGGAAGGCGGGCCCACCGAGTAGTTTTCCGATGAACGAGATTTCCGTCACGCTGCCAGACGGCTCGAACCGTCGAGTGCCGCCGGGCAGTACGCCTGCTGACATTGCGGCCGGGATCTCTCCGCGCCTCGCCAAGGCTGCGCTTGCCGCCGCGGTCGACGGCCGGCTGGTCGACCTGACGTTCCCGCTGACGAAAGACGCGCGGGTCAAGATCGTCACCCCCGAGAGTCCGGAAGCGCTGCCGTTGTACCGGCACAGCACCGCACACCTGCTGGCCGCGGCGGTCACCAACCTCTTCCCTGACGTCCAGTGCGGTATCGGTCCGGCGACCGACGAAGGCTTCTTCTACGACTTCGTCGTGCCGCGTCCGTTCGTGCCCGAGGATCTCGAAGCGATCGAGAAGAAGATGAAGGCGCTCGCCTCGCAGGATCTGCCGTACGAGCGGCAGATGTGGCCGCGCGAGGAGGCGATCCGCTTCTTTAGGGACCGTGGCGAGCCGCTGAAGGTACAGCTGATCGAGGAAAAGACCGCCGGTCAACCCGAGGTCTCCTGCTACACGATCAAGGACCGCGACACGTTCGTCGATTTCTGCGTCGGCCCGCACGTGCCGTCGACGGGGCGTCTCAAAGGGTTCAAGTTGTTGTCGACGTCGAACGCCTACTGGAAAGGAGACGCGCACAATCAGCCGATGCAGCGCGTTTACGGCACGGCGTTCTTCAGCGACAAGGACCTGCAGACCCACCTGCAGCGGATCGAGGAAGCGAAGAAGCGCGACCACCGGAAACTCGGCCGCGATCTCGGATTGTTCATCGGCCATCAGTGGGCCCCGGGCGCGACCTTCTGGCTCGGCAAAGGGACGACACTCTACAACACGCTCGCGAATTACATGCGCGAGGTGCTCTTCCCTGCCGGTTACCAGGAAGTCAAGACGCCGATCATCTACAACAAAGCGCTCTGGGAGACGTCCGGTCACTGGTCCTACTATCGCGAGAACATGTTCCTCGTAAAGTCGTCCGACGACGAGGAGATGGCGCTGAAGGCGATGAACTGTCCGGGACACTTCCTGGTCTTCGCGAGCGAGATGCGCAGCTACAAGGATCTTCCGCTGCGCTTCCACGAACAGACCCCGCTCCATCGCAACGAAGCATCCGGGGTCCTCTCCGGGCTGACGCGGGTCCGCCAGTTCTCACAGGACGACGCCCACTGCTTCGTGATGGAATCGCAGATCGCGGAAGAAGTCGAGCGTCTGCTGCGTCTGGTGCAGCGTGTGTATCGGGACTTCGGACTGCCCTATACCGTCAAGCTCTCGACGCGGCCCGAGAAGTTCCTGGGGTCGGTCGCGACCTGGGATCACGCCGAGGGTTCGCTGAAGAAGGCGCTCGAAGCGGCGAATCAGGCCTACGTGGTCAACCAAGGGGATGGCGCGTTCTACGGCCCGAAGCTGGACTTCGACATCACCGACGCCATCGGCCGCCAGTGGCAGTGCGCGACGATTCAGCTCGATTATCAAATGCCGGAGCGCTTCGATCTGAAATACGTCGGCGCCGACAACGCGGAGCACCGTCCGGTCGTGATTCACCGGGCGATCTTCGGGAGTTTCGAGCGCTTCATTGCGATCTTGATCGAGCATTACGCCGGCGCGTTCCCGCTGTGGCTCGCACCGGTGCAGGCGATGGTGGTACCGATTGCCGATCGCCACGTCGACTACGCGCGAGCGGTACGGAACCGCCTCGCCGCGGCCGGGATCCGGGTCGAGCTGGACGAGCGTCAGGAGAAGATTGGATATAAGATCCGCGAGGCCCAGCTACAGAAGATTCCGTACATGCTGGTTACCGGCGATCGCGAGGTCGCCGAGGGGACGGTTTCCGTGCGCACGCGCAGCGGCGGCGACCAGGGGGCGCGGCGGATCGACGAGTTCGTGAAGCTGGCGCACGAAGAAATTGCCGCCAAGGGGGAAACGGAGAGCGCCTCTGCGCGGCAAGCTGACGTCGAACCGATGGTCGGCGGTCAGCAATCGGCAATCGGCATTCGGTAGGAGGTTGTTATCGCATTCGACCGCAGCCCGCGGCGTGACGATCGCACGCGGGTGAACGAACGCATCCGGGTCCGGGAAGTCCGGGTCATCGATGAAAACGGGGAACAGCTCGGGATCATGCCGCCGCCGCAGGCACTGGCGATCGCGCGGCAGAAGGGGCTCGACCTCGTCGAGATTGCGGCAACGGCGAACCCGCCGGTCTGCCGGATCATGGATTTCGGGCGTTACCAGTACCAGGAACAGAAGCGGGCGCGCTCGGCCAAGAAGCACCAGAAGATCATCGAGGTCAAGGAAATCAAATTCCGGCCGAAGGTCGACGAGCACGACTACCAGTTCAAGAAGAAGCACATCGAGCGCTTCCTGTCGGACGGCGACAAGGTGAAGGCGACGATCTTCTTCCGCGGGCGCGAGATGGCGCATCCGGAGATCGGTCGGCGGATCCTCCAGCGGCTGATCGAAGAACTTTCGGAAGTGGCGATAGCCGAGACCGCGCCGCGCCAGGAAGGCAACCAGATGCACACCATCCTCTCGCAGAAGAGCGGGAGCAAGCGGCCCGCGTCCAAGCCAAAACTCGAAGGGGTCGAAGGATCCTAGCGAGGGGTCGAAGGATCGTAGGGGAAGCAACGAAGGATCGTCGCGAAGGAATCGAAGGATCATGCCGAAGTTGAAGAGTCATCGCGGGGCCGCGAAGCGGTTCAAGAAGACCGGGACGGGAAAGGTCGTCCGAAGCAAAGCGTTCAAGCAGCACATTCTCACCAGCAAGACGCGGAGCCGGAAGCGCGGGCTGCGGGGCACCGTGGTCGCCGCGCCTGCCGATCAGGCGAAGCTGCGAAGAATGCTTCCGTAGTCGGAACCTTACCGACGCGCGAGCTCCGAGGTGCGACAAGCCAGCAACAAGCGCCCCGGCCCGCCCGAAGCGGCGGAGGGTAGTCCGCGCGCAGCGCGGACCGCGGAGGGCGAGCGAGCAGGGGTAGCGCCCGCGAGCCAGTCACGAGCGCCGGCGGCCCGCCCGAAGCGGCGGAGGGTAGTCCGCGCGCAGCGCGGACCGCGGAGGGCGAGCGAGCAGGGGTAGCGCCCGCGAGCCAGTCACGAGCGCCGGCGGCCCGCCCGAAGCGGCGGAGCGTAGTCCGCGCGCAGCGCGGACCGCGGAGGGCGAGCGAGCGGGGGCGGGGCCCCGCGAGCAATTAATAGAAGAGGATAGAAATGCCGCGAGTTAAACGGGGAAACGTAAGACGCGCCAAGCGGAAGAAGCTGCTCAGCCGCGCCAAGGGCTTCTACCAGACGAAGAGCAAGCTGTATCGCAGCGCGAAAGAATCGGTCGATACCGCGCTGAAGTACGCCTACGTCGGCCGACGCAACAAGAAGCGCGACTTCCGCCGCCTGTGGGTGATGCGGATCAATGCCGCCGCGCGCGAGAACGGCCTCACCTATGGCCAGTTCATGGCCGGTCTCAAGGCCGCCGGCAACACGCTCGATCGCAAGAGCCTGGCGGAGCTCGCCGTGTCATCCCCGGCATCGTTTGCGCGGCTCGCCCGGGTCGCCGCGGCGGCCAAGCCCGCAGCTCGCGCCTAACGGGTTCGCCGGTTCTCGGGTTCTCAGGTTCACAGGTTCGGGTTCCCAGGTTCGGGTTCTCAGGTTCAGGTTCTCAGGTTCTAAGGTTCGGGGTTCCAGATCGAACCTGTAGAACCTCTACCAGAGAACCAGAGAACCAGAGAACCCGAAGAACCAGAGAACCCAAGAACCCGAGAACCCGAGAACCAGAGAACCTGAGAACCCGCATGGACATCTCCTCACTCAGACAGGAATTCGATCGCGAGGTGGCTCGTGCCGCCACCGAAGCGGAGATCCGCGCGCTGCGCGACAAGTACCTGGCGCGGAAGGACGGCGCGGTCTCGAACCTGCTGAAGGATGTCGCCTCCGCGCCCCCGGATCAACGGCCCGCGCTCGGCCGCCAGGCCAACGAGCTCAAACAGCACATCGACGCGCACCTGGCCGATCGCCTCGCGCAGGCGGCCGCCCGCAAGCCGGCCGCGGACGCAATCGACGTCACGCTCCCCGGTCGGGCGCCGCTCGTCGGCCATCGTCATCCGCTCACGCTGCTGCGCGACCGGATCGAGAGCTTCTTCCTCCGCCAGGGCTTCCTCATCGCCGAAGGACCGGAGCTCGAGGACGACTACCACAATTTCGAAGCGCTCAACATGCCCGCCGAGCATCCCGCTCGTGATATGCAGGACACGTTGTACCTGGCGTCGCCGGTAACGTCCGCGGCCGACAGTCCGGCAACGCTCCTTCGCACCCACACCTCCGGAATGCAGGTGCGCCACATGGAGAAGTTCCCGCCGCCGGTGCGCTTGATCGCGCCCGGACGGGTCTACCGGCGAGACAACCTCGACCTGACGCACACGCCAATGTTCACGCAAGTCGAGGGGCTGGTGGTTGGCGAGGACGTGACGCTCGCCGATCTCAAGGGCACGCTCGAAGCGTTCGCGCACGATCTGTTCGGGCCGGAGCGCAAGACGCGGTTCCGTCCGAGCTTCTTCCCTTACACCGAACCAAGCGGCGAACTCGACATCAGCTGCGCCAACTGCGGCGGCACCGGATGTCCGATGTGCAAGCAGACCGGGTGGGTCGAGGTCCTGGGGAGCGGCATGGTGCACCCGGCGGTGTTCGAGGCGGTCGGCTACGATCCGGAGCGCTACACCGGTTTCGCGTTCGGCGTCGGAATCGAACGGCTCGCGCTCCTCAAGTGGGGCGTCGAAGACATCCGGCTGTTCTACGAAAACGACCTGCGTTTCCTCGAGCAGTTCCCGCTGTGAGACTGCCCTACCACTGGCTGCGCGAGCTCGTGAAGGTGCCGGCCGATCCGGACGCGGCGGCGGCGACCCTCGGTCTGCGCGGATTCGAGGTCGCCTCGATCGAGAACGGCGCGCAGCCGGTCATCGACTTCGAGATCACCGCAAATCGTCCCGATTGTCTCAGCGTGATTGGCCTTGCCCGCGAGGCCTCGGCAGCGTACGCGTTGCCGCTGACGCTTCCGGATCGAACGCTGCCGTCGGCTGGCGATGCCAAACCCCTCGAGGTCGTGATTGAAGACGCTGACCTCTGCCCGCGGTACTGTGCGCAAGTGTTCGAGATCACCAGTCTGGGGCCGTCACCGTCGTGGCTGCGCGAACGGCTCGAGGCGGCGGGCGTCCGCAGCATCAACGCCATCGTCGACGTCACCAATTACGTGATGATTGAGATGGGTCATCCGACGCACGCCTTCGACCTGGCACGCCTTGGCGGCGCGGTGCTGAGGATCCGACGCGCGAAAAGAGGGGAGAAGATCCGCACCCTCGATGGCGTGGAGCGCACGCTCACCCAGGAGATCCTCGTGATTGCCGACGCCGAGCGTCCTCAGGCGATCGGCGGCGTGATGGGCGGCGCCGACTCGGAGATCGGCAGTGGGACCCGGGTGATGGTCCTCGAAAGCGCCTACTTCAAGCCCTCGTCGGTACGCCGCACCAGCAAAGATCTGGCACTCAAAACAGAAGCGTCGACACGGTTCGAACGGGGCGCCGACGTCAATGCCGCGCCAGTCGCCGTTGCGCGCGCGGCCGCGCTGCTCCATCAGATTGGCGCAGCGCGCCCGCTCGGCGCGATGATCGATCGCTATCCTGCACCACGGCCGCCGCTGAAACTTACGCTGCGCGCCAGCCGCATCGCGCGCGTCCTCGGCTCGGCCGTGCCAGAGGCCCAGGTCCCCCCGATCCTGGAGCCTCTTGGGTTCGCGCTCGAGGCCAAGCCAGACGCCACGTGGAGTATCACGGTTCCGACGTTCCGAGTCGACGTGCAACGGGAGATTGACCTTATCGAAGAGATCGCCAGGCATGACGGCTACGTCGGCCTTCCTGCGACCTTCCCGATGCTGACCTCGCCGCAGCCGCCACCCGATCCGAAAACCTGCGCGACCGGGCGATCAAGCAGGTGCTGATCGCATGCGGATTGTCCGAGGCGATGACCTTCGCGTTCGTCGAGCGCGCCGCTGCGCTTCCCTTCGCGAACGGAACCGAGCTGACGGCGTTGGCCAACCCGTTGTCGGAGAAGTACGCCGTGTTGCGGCCGTCGCTCCTGCCCGGCCTCATCGATGCGGCTTCCTACAATCGGCGGCGCGAGCGTCGGGATATCCGCCTGTTCGAGACTGGCGCGCGCTTCACGAAAACGGGCGAGAATCGCGCGGTTGCGGGCATCTGGTCCGGCGCCGGCACACCGCCGCACTGGTCGAGCGGAACGCGGGCTGTTGACTTCTTCGATGTGAAGGGAGTCATCGAAACGCTGTGCCGGACGCTGGATGTCGACGTGACGTTCGAGCCCGCCGCGCGGCCGTACCTGGTCGAAGGACGCGCCGCCGCGGTGATATTCCGGCCGGCGGAAGCCACACGATCTGCCGATCAAGCGAAAGCCACCGTGCGAGCTCTGCCCGGTAGTGTCATCGGGGAGATCGGTCAGGTGATGCCGGCAATTCTCGACGCGCGCGACTTTCCGCCCAACGAGGAGCTCTTTGCGTTCGAGCTCGACGTTGACGCGATTGCGGCGCTTCAGCCGGCCGACGATCTACGCGCGGAGTCGCTTCCGCGCTTCCCGTCGGTCGTGCGCGACCTGTCGATTCTGGTCGATGCAAGCTTGCCTGCAGCTGCCGTTCGTGTCACTATCCGTTCGTCAGCGCCTGACACGCTCGCGGACGTCACCGAGTTCGATCGGTACCGTGGCAAGGGCGTACCCGACCATCGCGTCAGCCTGTCACTCCGTCTCACGTTCCGATCCCCGGATCGCACGTTGACGGATGCCGAAGTGGACGAAGCGATGAACAAGATCGTCGCCGCGCTCGCGTCGGCCCACGACGCGGTCCGGCGCTAGAGTTTTTACAATCGAAGGCTCGAAGGGCCGTCGAAGGAATCGAAGGAGATTCTTCAACAATCGAAGGAGATCCTTCCAATAATTCGAAGGAGATCCTTCGAAGATCATCCAAGAATAGTTCCTTCGACGCTTCGATTCTGCTTCGACGCTTCGATTGTTCGATCGATTGAAAGAGGCAAGATGGCAAAGGCAGTAGTCGCAACCCGCGGGGTCGATCTCGAGCCGATCGATCGGCTCGAGGACAAGGTGAAGCTCCTGGTCGGATTGGTGGACCGGCTGCGCGCCGAAGGCGCGCAGGAAAAAGAAGAACATGCTCGTCTGCGCGCGGAAGGTGCGCAGGAGAAGCAGGAAAACGTCCGGCTGCGCGCCGAGAGCGCGCAGGCGAATGAAGAGAATACGAGGCTCCGCACCGAAGGCGCGCGCGCGGCCGAAGAGAACACCCGCCTGCGAGCCGAGCTCGAGTCGATGCGCGGCCGGCTGTCGGATGCGGAAGGCAGTGGCGCGGAGCTGAGCGCGCTTCGCGAAGAGCGCGAGCAGATTCGTGGCCGGGTCGCCGACATGCTGCAGCAGATCGACGCACTGAATCTGTAGGTTTCAGGCTTCGGGCGTCAGGCTCTCAGGACGGCTGAAGCTCGCCTGGGTTCCGGAGCCTGAAGTCGGAGCCAGCAAGGATCCGAATGGAGCAATCCCGAGTGGTATCGGTGGTCATCAACGGACAGCGGTACCCGATCCGCAGCCACCTCGACGCGCCGTACGTCGCGGAGCTCGCGGCGTATCGTCGAGCAGAAGATGGCGCTCGCGCCAGCGCGAGTCGCCCGCCAGGGGATTCCTTGAAGATCGCGGTGCTCGCGGCGCTCAACATCGCCGACGAGTGCTTCCGGGCGCGCGACGAAGACGCCGCCAGCCGCGCCAGCGTGACCAGCGTGCCAGCGAGCTGGAGCGCATGCTGGATCTGGCGCTGGCCGTCCGAGCGACGAAGAGCGGACGCCACCCTCTTGCCCGGACCGCCGGATCATTCTAAGATCCGTCTCGGAGGTTTCGAGTTCCCTGCTTTGCGCGTGATGGTTTCGGAGGCTCGTTTGAGCCAATGTTCCATCTAAGTGAATCGCGACGCCGCGCCGTGTGCATGCCTCTGCAAGAGGAAGCCTGACGCGCGGCTTGATACAGCGGTTCCACCTGCTTTAGCGCAGGTTCAAACGACCTCCCCACACGGCAAAGCGGGGCCCTTTCTTCCGTCCACTCGTCAGCCGGCTCGACCTGTCGCGCACGGCGGCGGCCGTTGCCGTCGTGATAAAGGACACCGCGATGGGCCGCAGCCGCGGTATCTCGTCGTCAGCGCCGCCGACTCGTTACGCGTCGGCGTCGTCGCCACGATCGTCTGGTGGCTCGCCAGCCGCAGCGGCGCTGCGCCGACGACATCGTCGGCCGCGCCGAAGAGCAGGCCAGCTGCTCCGCAAGCAGGCCGAGCGCGACGCCGAGAACCTGCGCAAGGAAGCCGCGCTCGAGGCGCGCGAGAAGGCGCACGAGCTGGTCGGCGAGGCCGAGCAGCAGGCGCGCGACCGCCAGCAGGAGATCGTCGGCCTCGAGCAGGCGCTCGCCGACAAGACCCGGGCGCTCGCCGACCGCATCGCCGCCACCGACCGGCTCGAACAGGAGCTGCGCGCGCGCGAGCGCTGCGCTCGCCGACCTGCAGCAGCGCGCCGACGGCCGCCGCCGCGCGCAGT
This sequence comes from uncultured Acidobacteriota bacterium, assembly GCA_963755695.1. Classification (GTDB taxonomy): domain Bacteria; phylum Acidobacteriota; class Vicinamibacteria; order Vicinamibacterales; family 2-12-FULL-66-21; genus QHWT01. Next base: position 200,441 of record CAVWLB010000003.1, read on the forward strand.
CGAACAGCTCCTCGCCGATCGGCAGCGCGAGCTGCAGCGCGTCGCCGAGCCTGACCGCCGACGAGGCGCGCGAGCTGCTGCTGAAGCAGATCGAAGCCGACGCGCGGCGCGACGCCGCCAACCTCGTGAAGCGGCTCGAGACCGAGGCGCGCGAGACGGCGGCGCAGCGCGCGCAGCAGATCATCACCGACGCCATCCAGCGCAGCGCCGCCGAGCACGCCATCGAAACCACCGTGTCGGTCGTCGACCTGCCCAGCGACGACATGAAGGGGCGGATCATCGGCCGCGAGGGACGGAACATCCGCGCGCTCGAAACCGCCACCGGCGTCGAGCTGATCGTCGACGACACGCCCGGCGCCATCATCCTCTCGTCGCTTCGATCCGTTCCGCCGCGAGGTCGCGCGCCAGGCGATCGAGCGGCTGATCGCCGACGGCCGCATTCATCCCGCGCGCATCGAGGAGGTCGTCGAGAAGGTGAAGGCGGAGATGGAGGAGACGCGTCGCGCAAGGAAGGCGAAGCGGCGGCGTTCGAGCTCGGCCTCTACGATCTCGCACCCCGAAGTCCTGCGGCTGATGGGCCGGCTGAAGTTCCGCACCAGCTACGGGCAGAACGTCCTGAACCACTCGCGCGAGGTGGCGTTCCTCGCCGGCATCATGGCCAAGGAGATCGGCCTCAACGGCCACGTCGCCGCGCGCGCGGCGTTCCTGCACGACATCGGCAAGGCGATCGACCGCGACCTGCAGGGCACGCACCTCGAGCTCGGCCTCGACTTCCTGCGCAAGCACGGCGAGAGCGAACCGGTGCTGCAGGCCGTCGCCGCGCACCACATGGACATCGACTGGCCGTCGCTCGAAGCGATGATCGTCCAGGCCGCCGACGCGATCTCCGCGGCGCGCCCCGGCGCGCGCCGCGACATCCTCGAGTCGTACGTCAAGCGCCTCGAGAAGCTCGAGGGCATCGCCGACTCGTTCCAGGGCGTGTCGAAGGCCTTCGCGCTCCAGGCCGGCCGCGAGATCCGCATCGTCGTCGAAAGCGAGCGCGTCTCGGACGAGGAGACGGTCTGGCTGTCGAAGGACATCGCCCGGCGGATCGAGAACGAGCTCGAGTATCCGGGCCAGATCAAGGTCACCGTCATCCGTGAGACCCGCGCCGTTGAGTTCGCCCGGTAGCCGCGACCGGTCGCCGACGTCGGCGAGCGCGCGCATCATCGAGCGCGATCCGCGCCGCGTCCCGCCGCCCCGGCCTGGCTCATCGTCGGCATCGGCGACGATGCGGCGGTGGCGGCGCCGGAGCGCGGCGCGCTCGAGGTCCTGACGACCGACGCGCTGGTCGAGGGCGTGCATTTCGATCGCCGCTTCACGCTCCGCCTGCCGACATCGGCTGGAAGGCGCTGGCCGTCAACGTCAGCGACATCGCCGCCATGGGCGGCACGCCGCGCTTCGCGCTGCTGTCGCTGGCGCTCCCGCCGCGATCTTCCCGCTCGCCGACCTCGACGCGCTGCTCGACGGGTTCCTCGCGATGGCCGCGAGCGCGCGGGTCACGCTGGCCGGCGGCAACATCACGCGATCGCCCGGCCCGCTCGATGGTCGACGTCACGGTCGATCGGGAACGTCGCGGCCGCGACGGGTGCTGACCCGCGGCGGCGGACGCGCCGGGCGACGACTCTATGTGACCGGCGCGATCGGCGCGGCCGCCGCCGGGCTGGAGTGGCTGCGGCGCACCGCCGAATCGCCGGAGCCTGGGGCATCGGAGACACGGCTGCCCGAAGATGCCGGCCTCGCTGAGTGCGTGCGACGGTATCGCCGGCCGGAGCCGCGCGCCCGGATCGGCGCGCTGCTCGGCCGGAACCGCGCGGCGAGCGCCTGCATGGACCTGAGCGACGGACTCGCGGACGCCGTCGACGCAGATCGCCGAGCGCCAGCGGCACCGGCGCCGCGATCGACGCCGCGGCGCTGCCGATCACCCGGCGCGGCGCGACGCTGGTTCGACGACGCTCGGCCGCGATCCGGTGCAGCCGCCGTCGCCGGCGGCGACGACTACGAGCTGCTGTTCGCGGTGCCGCGGCGCGCGCGCGGCCGCTTCGCGACGCGTCCTGCGCCAGGCGCGCGGCGTGCCGATCACCCGCATCGGCGAGCTGACCGCCGAACCGGGACGGTCGACTGCTGCGCGACGGACGAGGCTCGGAACCGCTCCCGGCGGGTTCGTCCACTTCTGAGCCGAATGCTCGGACTTCCCCGCGCCTCCGCCGCTGGCTCGGACCAGCTGCTCCACACGCACGACACGCCGCAGCGGACGGCGGCGGCCTATGCGCTCGGCGTGTTCTTCGGCTTCTCGCCGCTCCTCGGGCTGCACACCGTTCTCGGCCTGGTCTTCGCCTTCGCGCTCAACCTGAACCGGGTCGCGGTGCTGCTCGGGATCTACTCGAACCTGCCGTGGATCCTGCCGGCGTACTACACCCTGGCGACGATGGTCGGGCGCGGCGATGCTGGGAGTCGAGGTTCCGCCCGGACTGCTGCGAGGACCTGACGCGCTGCGCTGGCGGACGCGTCGTGGGCCGACTTCCGGCAGCTCGCGCACGCCGCTGACGCCACTGCTCTGGGCCTACGCCCTCGGGTCCACGCTCGGCGCCGTCATCCTGGCCCTGGTCGCCTATCGCGGTCGCGCTCGCCATGATCGTGGCCCACCGCCGGCGCCTCGCTCACCGCACCAACATCAGAACACAACTAGATTAGTAAGCCTTACACGGTTGAGCTCGATAGGACGCTTTCGGGCTTTGACCGAGGCGCTGGCTGGCCGCTATAGTGAAGGTCGCCAGCCCGGCCTGAAGGTCATGTCGATGCTGATCTCGCGTCCATCGGGCGGAAGATCATCGCGACGGCGACCGCGGCCGTCGCGTTCGTCCTGCTGTACGAGGTGACGGTCCTGGACTCGCGCTACGCCGCTCGGCAGGTCGCCGAGCTGCGAGGATACCGGCCGAGCCCCGGCGCCGGGCGCCCGGCTCCGGTTCACCGCGACCGCCTACTGCAAGGGGACGACGACCGCGTCCGGGGTGAACGTCCGGACCGGCATCGCGGCGGCCGACCCGGACCTGCTGCCGGTCGGTTCGGTCATCCAGGTCGACAAGCTGGCGGAGCGGTACAACGGCATCTACACCATCATGGACACCGGTCCCGCGGTCCAGGGCCGGCACATCGACATCTACATGTGGAGCTGCAACGAGGCGCTGGAGCTCGGCCGGCGCGACGATGGTCGTCACCGTGCTGCGGCTCGGCTGGAATCCGAAGGCGACGCACGCCCGACCTGATCGACCGGCTGTTCCGCCAGCGCGAGGCCGCGCAGCAGGCGGCGTGCCCGCTCGCGCCCGACGTAACGTCAGCCCTCGGTCAGGTCGCCGGTCCTCAGCTCCGGTCGGGCTCGGCGGTCCCTGCCCGGCTCTCCTGATCCTTGTACTGCAGCTGATACAGCTTGAAGTAGATCCCGCGCTGCGCGAGCAGCTCCTGGTGCGTGCCCGCCTCGCGCAGCTGGCCCTTGTGCAGGACCAGGATCTTGTCCATGTCCTGGATCGTCGAGAGCCGGTGCGCGATGGCGATCGTCGTCCGGCCCGGCCATCAGCACGTGCAGCGCGTCGCGGATCAGGATCTCGGTCTCGGTGTCGACGCTCGACGTCGCCTCGTCGAGGACCAGGATGCGCGGGTCGAAGGCCAGCGCGCGCGCGAACGACAGCAGCTGCTTCTGCCCGACCGAGAGCGTCGCGCCGCGCTCGGCGACCGGCGCGTCGTAGCCGCCGGGCAGCGCTCGATGAACGAGTCGGCGTGCACCGCCGCGGCCGCGCGTCGCACCGCCTCGTCGGAGATCGACGCCGTGCCCCAGCCGGATGTTGTCGGCGATCGTGCCCGAGAACAGGTGCACGTCCTGCAGCACGAGGCTGAACAGCGCCGCGCAGCTCGTGCAGGTCCAGCTCGCCGGACGTCGACGCCGTCGACGAGGATGCGGCCGCGCGTGACGTCGTAGAACCGCAGCAGCAGGTTGATGAGCGTCGACTTGCCCGCGCCCGTGGCGCCGACGATGCCGACGCGCTCGCCGGGCTGCACTTCGAACGACACGTCGCGCAGCACGAAGTCGGGCTCGCCCGCGTCGCGTCGGGTTGTAGGCGAACCAGACGTGGTCGAAGACGATGTGCCCAGCCTCCGCGCTCCGCGCCGCGGTGCGCAGGGCCGCGCTCCGCTCGACAGCTCCGCCCGGTCGCGGACGGGACTCTCGATCGTGCACCGGCTCGTCGAGCAGCTTGAAGATCCGCTCCGACGAGGCCATCGCCGCCTGCAGGATGTTGAACTTCTCCGACATGTCGGTGATCGGCCGGAAGAACCGCTGCGAGTACAGCAGGAACGCGACCAGCGACCCGAGCGTCAGCGTGCCCTGCGAGCACCCACCGGCCGCCGTACCAGATCGTCAGCGCCGACGGCGAGCGCGCCGACGATCTCGATCGCCGGGTAGAACACCGCGTAGTAGAAGATCGACTCGACGTTGGCGTCGCGGTGCTCCTGGTTGATCTCCTCGAACCGCTCGAAGGCGCGCGCCTCGCGCCGGAACAGCTGCACCGTCGACATGCCGGTGATGTGCTCCTGCAGGTAGGCGTTGATCCGGGCGATCCAGCGTGCGCACGGTCCGGTACGACTCGCGCACGTTGCGGCGGAACCACTGCGTGACCAGCGACGATCAGCGGCAGCACCGCGAACGCGACCAGCGCCAGCCGCCAGTTCATCGTCAGCATGCACGATCATGATCCCGACCAGCGTGAACACGTCGCCGAAGATCGAGACCACGCCGGACGTGAACAGATCGTTGATGACGTCGACGTCGGTCGTCACCCGCGTCATCAGCCGGCCGACCGGGTTGCGATCGTAGAAGCGGAGATCGAGGCGCTGCAGGTGCCCGTAGATCTGCATGCGCATGTCGAACATGATCCGCTGCCCGGTGATCTGCAGCAGCCAGGTCTGGGTGAACTCGAGGCAGAACGCCGGCGACGAGGATCAGCGAGGTACGCAGAGCGCGATCCGGTTGACGCCCGGCGAGATCGCCCGCCGGGATGTAGCGGTCGATGGCCAGCTTCATCAGGTAGGGCTGCGCGAGCTGCAGCACCGACGCCGCGATGATGGCCGCGAGCGCCAGCGCCGCCTGCAGCCGATACGGCCGCAGGTACGCGCAGCAGCCGCCGCATCAGGCGCGCGTCGTAGGCCTTGCCGAGGACTTCTTCGTCGTGGTGGACATTACCGGGTCGTATCAAGGTGATCGTCAGTTGCGGCACCATAACGCCACGCTAACAGTCACGGTTACCGCTCAGCTCGCCTGCAGCTCCTCTTCCAGCAGCTGCTTGCGGTACAGCGTCGCGTAGAGGCCGCCGCGCGCGACGAGCTGGTCGTGCGTGCCGCGCTCGGCGACGCGGCCGTCGTCGAGGACGAAGATCTGATCGGCGTCGCGCACGGTCGAGATGCGGTGCGACACGATGATCGACGTCCGCTGGCGCATGACGCCGCGCAGCCGCGACAGGATCTCCTCTTCGGTGTAGGTGTCCACCGCCGACAGCGCGTCGTCCAGGATCAGGATCTGCGGGTCGACCATCACCGCGCGCGCCAGCGCGGTCCGCTGCTTCTGCCCGCCGGACAGCGTGATGCCGCGCTCGCCCACCGTCGTCTCGTACCCGCGCGGAAAGTCCTGCGACGTCCTTGTCGAGCCGCGCGACCGCCGCAGCGGCGGCAATGCGCGCACTGAAATCAGGATCCGCCGCTTTCGGTGTTCGATCGGATTTCTCCGGGGTCCGATCGGGATTGACGCGCGGCTTGTTCTGCACATCTCGGTGGCTCGCGAAGGCCACGTTCTCGGCGATCGTGTCCGAGAACAGGAACGGCTCCTGCGGCACGAAGCCGATCGCGCCGCGCAGGCGGGCGAGCGGGATCTCGCGAACGTCGACGCCGTCGATGAACACCGTTCCCGGCGGCGGTTCGTGCAGCCGCGGCAGCAGGTTGATGAGCGTCGACTTGCCCGATCCGGTGCCGCCGACGAACGCGACGGTCTGTCCCGGCTCGATCCGCAGCGAGACGTGGTCGAGGACCGGCCGATCGGTTCCCGGATACGCGAACGTCAGGTCCCGGACCTCGATGGCGCCGTCGAGCGCGGCCGCGCGCCCGGCCGGCGGTGACGTCGGCGTCGCTGATCGCCGGCTGCGTGATCGAGGACTTCGAGCATGCGCTTCCACGACGCCAAGCCGCGCTGCAGGATGTTCGTCACCCAGCCGAACGCGATCATCGGCCAGCTGAGCATCACCAGGTAGCCGTTGAACGCCACGAACTCGCCGAGCGTGATCTGCGCCGCGGATCACGTCGCGGCTGCCGAGCCACAGCACGAGCAGCGAGCCGAGGCCGAGGAACAGCGTCATGCTCGGGATAGAACGCGCCCTGCAGCCGGATCAGCACGCGGTTGCGGCGCAGGTACTCGTCGTTGGCGCGCGCGGAACCGCTCGATCTCGTGCGCCTCCTGCCGGTAGGCGCGGACGACGCGGACGCCCGACAGCGCTTCCTGGACGACGGCGCTGACGTCGGACAGCTGCGCCTGGATCGCCTCGAACCGCTTGTGGATCGCGCTGCCGAAGTAGCGGACCGACGATCGACACGAACGGCAGCGGGATCAGCGCGATCAGCGTCAGCCGCGCGTCGATCGACAGCATCAGCACGATCGCCACGACGAACACGAGGACGGTGTTCGCCGAATACATGACCGCCGGCCCGATCATCATGCGCACCGCGTTGAGGTCGTTGGTCGCGCGCGACATCAGGTCGCCGGTGCGGTGCGGCCTGGTAGTAGCCGAGCGGCAGCTGCTCCAGCCGCGCGAAGAAGTCGTTCCGGATGTCGTACTCGATGTCGCGCGACGCGCCGATGATGATCCGGCGCATCAGGAACAGGAACAGCGCCGCGGATCAGCGACGACGCCCAGCAGCAGCCCCGCGTACAAGAGCAGCTTCTCGCGGGTGACCCCGCGTGTTGAGATCGTCGATCGCGTACTTCAGCACCCACGGCGACGAGCAGCTGGAACGCCGTCGTCGCCAGACGACGCAGAGCAGGCCGAGGAGGAACGCGCGGCGGTAGCGGTTGACATAAGGAAGGAGCCGGCGGACGGCGAAACTCATCCTGAACAGGATAACAGCCTGCCGCCACGAGCTTCGGGCAATTCTGCGTGGGGCAGCGGCAAAGGGGCACAACATGAAGAAGGGCGCCCCGGCCGAAACCGGAGCGCCCCGTTCCTCTCCCGACGCCAATCACCTCTTCGATTCTTCGATTCTCGATTCTTCGATTCCTTCGATTCTTCGCGTTCTTCGAATCTTCGCCGTTTAGAACTGAAGCCGCGCACCGAGCTGCAGCTTCCGCGGTGCGTAGCTCGTGTTGTACTGCGTCAACAGCAGGAAATTGGTGGCCGCCAGGTTACCCGCCGGGTTCCCGAAGTTCGTTCGATTGGTGAGGTTGAACAGGTCGGCCGCGATCTCGAGGCGGCGGGACTGCGACAGCGCAAACCGATAGCCGAAGCGCATGTCGAGGCTGAAAATGCCGGGACCACGAGCGCCGTTGCGTTCGGTCCGGTAGTTCTTCACCGTGTATGGATCGTTGCCCGAACCCGAGTACTCGCCGGCGGGGAGAGGTTCCGCTTGGATGCCGTTCAGATCCGGATCGACGTTGGCATTGGTAAGGCTGAAGGGCGTGCCGCTCAGCGCCCGCGCTACCCAGCTCAAATTCAGCCCGCCGGTGTGCGGCACGAGCGCAGTTCCGCTGACCGTGAAGTTGTGCGGGACGTCGAAGTCCGAGCGTCCCTCGTTCAGGTCCAGGTTTAGATCCTGTCCGACCTGGAAGTTACTGAGCGGGGCGCCGTTGCCCGAGGTATTTCCTCGTGTGTGCGCGTAGGTGTAGGACACCTGGGCGCTGTAGTTGTGGCTGAAGCGCTTCTTCGCCTGCAGCATCACTGCGTCGTAATCCAGCTGGCCGGTGTTGACGAACTGAGTCACGTTCTGCGTGAAGTTGGCGAAGCTCGGGCCATACTTCGCGCGCAGCTCCTCCATCGCGGCATCCAGCGTCGGGCTGCCGACGCGGGTGAGGGTCGAAGCGTTGACGTTCGCATTCGAGCGCACTTGCGGATTGAGGTATTCCATTTCATGGATTTCCGGTTTCCGGTCGCTTCAGCGTAACTTGTTTATTTTCTGAGTCTTCCGAAGCGACAAACCAGAGAATACAGCTTGTATACAGCAAGCGCGGTGCCCGGGCGACAGGTGCTGAGTGGAGGTAACAGGCCGCTCTGGTGGAGAGGCGCGGGAGCGGAGCGCGCGTGGTCGCGCTACATGGAGACGGCGAGATGCCCTCGCATGAGGGCTTCCTTCATCAACCGGCTGCCGCAATCGAGATGCTCTTCCATCCGCGCCCGTGCCGTCGCCGGTTCGTGACGAGCAATCGCCTCGACGATCTCGAGGTGCGCGTTCGTCGCCCCTTCCTGAAACGGCCCGAAGCTGACGCCAAGCAGCATGAATCGATCGACCTGCGCGAGGCATCGCTCGATCAATTCGAGCGCGAGATCGTTTCGCGCGCACCTGGCAATGGCGACGTGGAACCGCACATTTGCCGACTCCGCGAGCCGGTAGTCCTGGTGCGAGGCGATCGGCACGGCCGCCAGCTGCCGGAGGCGTTCAACCTCCTCGTCGGTCGCGAGTTCGGCCGCGCGGGCCGCCGCTGCTCCCTCGAGCAGGCGCCGCACGTCGAAGGTGTCGTGGATTTGCTGGACGGTCACGCGTGAGACGAAGTAGCCGTGTCCGAGGACCCGCTCGAGAAAGCCTTCCTGCCAGAGGCGGGCAAGCCCCTCGCGGATGGGCGTCCGGCTCATGCCGTGTTCGCTCGCGAGCGAAACCTCAGATAACGGCGCTCCCGGGCGGTAGCGGCCTTCGACGATCCCAGCCTTGAGGTTGCGGTACGCGCGTTCGACGTGGGGGCCGTCGTTGGCCGGACGCGCGGAACGAGAACGGACCTTCGGCATGACCGGTTCCTCCGACACTCGCGGTTGCCTCGCGCAGTATACAGCATGGATTCTTCGAGACTCCCGCCCGGGGGCTAAAGCCCGAAGCTCCAAGCACCGAAACGACGACAAGAAGGAAGCATGCCGACGTCCGATCTGGCGGCCTCAGCATTCGGATCTCATGCTATTCTGACCAAGCCTCTCCCAGCAGGCTCCTGCGAAACCGTTTCCTCGACACTATCCGGGGCGAGAACACTCATGCGCATCCGTCCGATTGCGACCTCTGTCTGCCTGTTTGCCGGCCTTTCGGCCGCTTCACCCGCCGCCGCGCAGTACGGTGCGCACCCGTATGGGTCGTCCGATCGGGCCACCGGCGAGACCTATCACGTCGAACTCGGCGGAACGATCTGGAATCCCACGCCGGCGATATCAATTTCGAGCGAATCGCTCGGCATCGTCGGCGACACCGTGGACTTCGTCAACGATCTGGGAATCGACAAGACCAACTTCAAGCAGCTGAAAGTCGTGCTGCGTCCGGGGACGAAACACAAGTTCCGTTTCGAGTACACGCCGATCGAATACACCGCCGAGAGCGTGGTGACGCGCACGTTCGTGTTCAACGGCCAGCGGTTCACGGTCGGACTCCCCGTGACGACGGAGTTGGACTGGAAGGCGTTTCGGTTCGGCTATGAGTGGGATTTCCTCTACGCCGATCGCGGTTTCGTCGGCATGCTGCTCGAAGCGAAGTATACCGACGTCAGCGCGTCGCTCACGGCCAATTTTGCCGGGCTGACCGATGTCGAATTCACCGAGGCAAAGGCGCCCATTCCCGCGATTGGCGTCATCGGACGCGGCTACGTGGTGCCGAACATCTCGATTACCGGTGAGTTCAGCTTCTTCAAGCTGCCCGACGCGACCGCGGACCCCGACAAGTACGGCGGCAATTACTACGACTTCGACTTGTACGGCACGGTCAACTTCACGGATCACTTCGGCGCCCAGCTCGGATATCGCTCGCTCGACGTCTTCTACAAAGTGAAGCTCGATCAGGGCACGATGACCCTCAAGGGACCCTACGTCGGCGGGGTCGTCCGGTTCTGAGGCCGCCCGATCTTCACGAACGTCACCGTGCCGCGGCACGGTGACGTCGTACCCATTGCCGGCGTCTCTCGCCGGACCCTTCCGCTTCCAGAGCCATCGCATCGGCTGATGCTCCGCAGTCTGGCGGAACTGTAATTAGTGTGCGGTTTTGTGGCGTCGGCACCCAGGCGGTTCGCGGCTGCGTGTGGCTTGCAGCGGCATGTCGGTTGCGATACGCCCGGGGTTCAAACAGACCATGCTGACGAACCTCCCTGCCTCCACTCTTCTCGCCGCGCTCGTCGCCCTCGCGCCCGCCGTCCTGCGTGTGTGGTTTGGCCTGCCGCTCGTGCGAAACGCCGACGACCCCGCGCTCCCGGAACGGCTCGAGGCGAACCATCGTCGGAACGTGCAGGTTACTGCTGCGTGCTGCGCGATCCTTCTCGTCGGCTTCACCACGTCAGCCGCGTGGACGCTTCCATTGCTGGTCATCGCGCGCGGCATTGCAGCGTATCCGCTGCGGAAGCGGCTCTATGCGGAGACGTGGACCCTCGGTGGCTACCTCTGGTTCTTCGGACGGCTGATGATCGCGATGTTCGGGTTCTGGATCCTGCTCGCGCTGATGCCCTACGCCTCTCAGCTCGCAGGTTCAGACGACTGGATTGTCGCCGTATCGATGGGTCTCGTCCTGCTGGTCTGGAACTCCCGCTCAGGGCGCTTTCTTCGCTTCATGTTGCGGGCGCGCCCGCTGGCCGATGCGGCGCTCCTCTCACGTTTCGACAGAATGGTGGCGGCATCGGGGATGCCGGCGCCGCGCTTCGATTACGTCGATCTTGGCGGCGGAATGGTCGCCAACGCCCTGGCGGTGCCGTCGCTCCACAGCCCCGGTGTCATCTTCACGGACACGCTCCTCGCCAGGCTCGACACCGACGAGATCGTTGCGATCTGTGCGCACGAGCTCGCCCATCTCGAACACTACAATCGCGCCCGCCTGCGGCGACTCCACTCCGCCATCGCCTCTCTCGTGGTTATTGGCGCGGCAGTCGCGCCGACGAGCCGTTGGTTCTTGCCGAACGACCGCACAGTCTTCTCCGCCGCGTTATGGCCGGTCGCATTGCTGCTGTTCCTGATGTGGCGGGCGCGCGATCGCCAGCGTAACGAGACGGCGAGCGACCTGCGAGCGGTGGCGCTCAGTGGCGACGCCGACGCGCTCGCGCGCGCGCTGACCAAGCTGTATACCGTCGCGCGCATCCCGCGCCGCTGGACTCGCGAACGCGAGCGGCAAGCCACGCATCCCAGCCTCGCCCGCCGATTGCGGGATATTCGCGCGGCCGACGGCGCCGTCGGGCGCTCACTGGACGCGCCTGCCCAATTTGCGGGAACCGACGGCAGCACTGCCGTCACGTTCGATCGCACGCATGTCAGCTGGCGGGAAGGAGACATCGCGACCCACGCCTTCAACTATGCCCATCTGGCTGAACTGCGGCTTGAAGCGCCGGCGTCAGGCGCGGCAAAGCTCGTTGCCGTGGAACCCTCCGGTCGTCGATGGCAGATGATCGTGGCGGATGATGACGTCGCGAGAATTCAGCAGGCGCTCGATATTGTCGACGGGAGCCTCTCACATCCGGTCAGCGTCCCGCGAGTGACCCCAGCGGTAGGCCGGCTGTTCAGCGTGCTCGCATCGCTCATCGGATTTTCGGTCGGACATTTCGCCTTTGCGATCGTCTCGCTGCTCGCGGCCGTGCGCACGGTCACACCGGTTCTCGCGGCGGCCGGCCTTGCCGCACTGACCGGCGCTGCGCTCACCCTGCGAGACGGACACGGACTGACCTCAGCATCCATCGCCGCGACGCTTTCGGTGATCGGCGTCAGTCTGTTCGCGATCGGTTGGACTTATCGCCGCGACGTCGCCCCGCGCGCTCCAGCGCTGCCGATGATGCTGCTCGCGGTGCTCGCGGTACTCGCCTGCGTCTCGGTCCTGTCGCATGGCATCAATCCTGTTCGGCTGCACCAGGCTACGCGCAACAACTACGCTGCCCCGGTGATGATGCTCGGGTGGGCCGGTGCGCTGGCGTCCAGGCGCGGACGTTTGTCGCGATATCTTGCCGTCTTGATCGCGGCACCCGCTCTCTTGGCGGCAGCAGCGGGGTCGACGTGGTTTCTCGATCGTTTCGGCCGCGACCCTTTCCTGGTCTCTGCGAGCCCGTTGCCGGTCAAGTTCCTGACCCATTCACTGGTCAGCGAATTCGAGGTGCCGTTTGATGTCGGGGACCTTCGGCTGTCGCCGCACGGCGCATCGATCGCTGTCAGCCGAAGTGAAGACGATGATTCGGACGATGAGGTGCCGACCTTCCAGATCGGATCGGCGCGTGGTCCCTTGACGCCGGTAAAGGCAGACGATCTGGCATTCATTGATGAAACGCGCCTTGTCCTCGTAACCACCGCCGCCGAGGGCGCCGAGATTCGCGCCGTCAGGATCGACAATCCGAAGAGCGATACCTGGCACGTGCACGTCGACGGCGTGCAGCAGGGTACGCTGTCAATCGACGCCGGCCGAGGCGAGTGGCAGATTCTCGGATGGGATTCGTCGCGGCGAATCATCCGCGCCGAGGGCCACGTCGGCGCCACAGCCGTGGACGTGACGCACTGGAACGGCTTCGCACCAACCGGCGCCTGGGTCAATGCGACGGCGACGTCGGGCACCACCTTGCTGGCGGTCGACAAACGATACGATCGAAGTGTCTTCGGCGCGGGCCTGTTGATGTCGTCGCTGCTTTCCTTCGCTCCGATCCACAACGAATCACGAGTGTGGCGGGTAACACCGGACATCCAGTCGCGGATGAGCTCGTCCCTGCTCGACACCGATTGCACCGCGAACGTGCTCGACGAGGCGTTGGTCTGCACCGCATACGACGGCGGGCGCACGGGCATTCTGCGGATTGATGCGGCGACCGCGACGGTCATGCCTCTTGCCTCGATTGCCGGGCGGTTCATCGCCTACGGCAGCCGCTCTCGCGGTTGGTTGACTGGATGGCTGGACTCGACGCCCGCCGCGTTCCGGGTGGCGACCAGGGAGGCCGTGCGGGTGACGGCATTTCCGCCCCCGACGACAATCGCGGCAGGAGTCGATGCGATCGGCACCGTCTCCAGTGGACCAACGGGCTCGCTGGTGAGGGTGTATCGCTACTAATTACGGCTCAGGGCTTATGGCTCAAGGCTCAGGGTTAAACACCGCTCAGTGCTCAGTATCGTGAGCCCTGAGCCATAAGCCGTGGCGGCGCACCTGAAGCGTGCGCCCTACAGGTGTTATTGCTCACCTAAGCCTACTTCTTTGCTGAATGCTTCGGTGAGGTCTTCTTCTTCGGGGTGACCTTCTTGGCTGGCGTGGCTTTTTTCTTTGCCGTCGTGGGTTGCGCGGCCGCAACGGCCTTCGCCTTTGAAACGGTCATGATCGCGCGCGGCTGTCCTCCGCCGTCGCGATACAGTCGACGGTAATCCTCGGCGGTGCCAAGGATTCGCTTCACGTAGTTCTGCGTTTCCGGGAATGGGATGTCGTCGATGAACTCGTCTTCGTCGAGTCCCGGCCGCTCCATCTTCCAGCGGACCACTCGGCTTTCGCCGGCGTTATAGCTGGCGAGGGCGTAGTGCGCGCCTCCGAACTGCTTGACCAGATCCGAGAAGTACAGCGTGCCCATCCGGATGTTGATGTCCGGCCTGGTCAACATCGACGTGTTGAAGCGGCGGATGCCGAGACCGCGCGCCAGCCGGCGGCCGGTGGCGGGAACGATCTGCATCAGACCCCACGCGTTGGCCGAGGAGTGCGCGTCAGGATCGAACGTCGACTCCTGGGCAATCAACGCCGCCACCATATACGGATCGAGCCCGCGCAGTTTCGCGTTGCGCTGGATGCTGTCCCAATACGTCAGCGGGAAGATAATCTGCAGGATCTCCGCAGGCAGCCCCTCTCCGCCGACCGCGAGATGCTGCGGATACGCGCGGCGCATCAGCACGATCGCGCGACGGTAGTCGGCTTTCTCGTGATAGATCCACGCAATCGTTGCGTCAATCACCGGTGACGAGCCTGAAATCCGCTGCGCATATCGCAACTCGTTCATCCCGTCGTCGAGCAGCCCGGCCGCCAGCAGCTGCCGGATGACGGGAGCATTTGCCGGCGGTTCGGACGCCGGCGGACCCGGTGCACGCTCGGCAGCCGGCACCGCCAGTCCCTGGTCAGTGGCCGATGCGCCGAGACGCGCGGCCTGTTGAACGGTGAGCTGCCGTCGCGCGAGGCGCCCGTAATAGGAGTTCATGTAGTCGCTGAAGACGAGCCGCATCCGCCGGTCGGCCATCTCACGGTCGCCGGCGCGTCCGCGTGCGCGGGCAGACCAGTAGAGCCAGGATGGCCGATAGTCGGACCGGGGGAAGCTCGTCGCGGCAGCACTGAAGATCCGTTCAGCGTCGTCGTAGTGTCCGGTCTTGTAAGCGTACCAGCCAGCCTTCCAGGCGGCGCGTTCGGCGTGCTGGCCGTTTGGAAATTTCTCGAATGCTTCGCGGAAGGTCTGCGCTGCGAGCTGGTCCTCGTTCTCGAGAATGTAGTGCGTGCCGAGATTGTTGAGCGCCTCTTCGGCCCACGAGGTATCCGGAAAATCCGCGACGAGCTGACGCGTAAGCGACATGAACTGGTCCGAGGCGCCGAGCTCGCGCATCGCGCTGAGATAGAAGAACCGCGCTTCGGCCCGCCGCGATGCGGTGTCGAGATAGGGTTGCAGCCCGTCGCGGGCCGCGGCGTAGCGCTTGAGGAAGTACTCGCATTCAGCTATCCGCAGATCGACCAGTTCGCGGTCGTCACCGGAGACCTGCTTCTGCAGATCCTGGAAGGCGGTCCGCGCGTCCTGATAACGCTTCGCCCCGAAGAGCAGCAGCGCGCGCGAGAGATCCGCTTTATAGCTCGTGCGGACGATCTGATCCTGCAGACCGCTCAACGCGGATCCGGCCCCGGCGGCAGCGTCGCTCAATGGAAATTCGTAATAGACGCGCAGGTAGGCCTGGGTCGCGCGCGGCTTGTCTCCCGCTGCCAGCGCCGCCCGCCCCAGACGTGCGAGCACGTCTTCCGGCGCAATGGTCTTGGTCGACGTGAGCTTCTCGTAGATGTCCGCGGCTCTGGCATGATCGCCGCGGCTCTCGGCCGCTTCTCCCTTGCCCAGCGCGGCGGCAATTGCCAGATATCCACCCGGCTTGTGCTCGATTAGCGTGTCGAACGCTTTCTCAGCCTCCTCCGCACGCGAGAGACGAAGCAGCGCGAGGCCCTGGTAGTACAACCCATAGTCGGCGAGCGCACTCTTACCAGTCGCCGCGTGCTGCGCGGAGGTCAGCGCCGCAGCATAATCCCCAGCCGCATACGCCTTGCCGGCAGTGGCTAGCGCGGTCGTCGTACCTGCCTTGCGGTCGCGCACCGAGGGCACCAGCCAGTAGTCGTCGACCTCCTGCGGCAGTGCCGCGAGGGTCGTCGGCGCCAGTTGGGTGTCCGCAGCCGGCCTGGAATCGGCGCCCGGCGCCTGGGCAGCGGCGCCCGGCGACTGGATACCGGCGACCGGTAACTGCAGGCCGACGGCGCAGCACGCGATGAAAATGCTGCGTGAGCGCGCTGAAGAGAACATCAGGAATTGCCGAGCAGAGCGGGATCGCCGTCCGCGAGGGTTTGCACGAGTTCCTGCTGGAAGTACGCGCCCCGCGCGCCCAGGCCGGCGGAAATGCGTTCTTCGTAGAGGCGGCGCGCGCGATCGATCTCCGGCCGCAGGCGACGCAGGAGGTCGCGCTGCTCACGCCCCGCGCGGACGGCTGCCTCGTTGTACAACTTGATCTCCGACACGAGGAGCCGCGCATACCGCCTCGCGCTCTGATCGGAGGTATCGCTTTCGGGCCGGACCGCGCCGCCGGTGCCCACAGGCGCGCTGGCGCCCATGGCCTGCACCGTACGCATTGCGGTGAGAAGCGCCAGATGCGCTGACGCATGGCGCACGAGAGTCTCCACGCCGTCGCGCCACGACGCCGCGATGTCGTTCTTGCCGGCGTTGTCCGCATAGACCAGCGCGACCGCGCGTCCGCTGAGGATGACGGGGACGACGAGCGCCGAAAGGTCGCCGGAAAGCGACGCGAACGTCGGCGGCGGTTGGGAGGGTCCCGAAAACGTCGGTTCGGCCGACTGAATCGCCTGCGCCAGCAGTCCGCTCCCGGTGATCGCTGAATCGAACGGCTGGGCGTCGAACTGCGGGAGCCCGGCGGTCTTCCACGATCGCAGCCGGGGGCCGTTGATGAGGAACACCGCTGCACGCGGCGCAATCGACGAGACATGTCGAAGCACCATCTCGAGCGCTTCGGTCAGCGTCTGCGAACCGTCGATCGCGCGGATACCATCAATCACGCTGATCCCTGCGGCGACAGGCGGCGTCTTCTGTTGCTGCTGTTTCTGTGCCTCGAGGTGACGCTCGAGTTCTGCTTTGGCCGCGGAATGGGCATCCGCATGCGTCCGTGCCTGCTGCTCTGCCTCGGTTCGGGCGCGCGTGGCCTGATCCAGGCGTTCGGCCGCTTGACGTGTTTCGGTGCGCGCCACCTCGAGTTCCTGTTCCGCCCGTTGCCGCTCCGCCTGGACGAGCGATTCAGCACGCTGACGCTCTGTCGCGAGCGCGGCCTCGAGTTCCTCCCGGACGCGCGCGACGGATTCGGCGGCCTTCTGCTCGGCCTCGGCCCGTACTTTCGTCGTCTCGTCCGCTAGCTGCCGCTCGGCTTCAACTCGCGCCGAGGCGACCTCGGTTTCGACTCGTTTCGCCCACTCGCCGTCGGCTGCCGCAAGCCGGGTGGCGAACGCTTGTTCGGCGTCTTGTGCCGCGGCGCTTCGTGCCTCGTCAACGGCCTGCTCGTATTGCCGGGCCAGCGAAGCAAGGTGAGTGTCGAGCGTCTGGCGCAGCTGCGCCTGCAACGCATCCATGGGAGAACCAGAATGTTCGGGGGACATCCAACACGCATTATCCGGGTCCGGATCAGCCAAGTCAAGGTGAGAGAGCAGGTTGACGAGGTTCGCAGTCCGAGATCCGAGGTCCGAGAGCGAGAGGCGAGGGGCGAGGAGCGAGGTCCGGGGTTCGAGAGGCGAGGTTCAGAGCTGCGGGGCCCGAGGTCCGGGATCTGAGGTCCGAGGCCGAGGTCCAAGCCCAGGCCGAGGTCCCAGCCCAAGGTGGCGCTAGCGCCTGCGGCAGCGCACCGAGCGTGTGGAATGTGAAAGGGCTCCCGCGCGAGCGAAGGAAGCGGCCTTGGTCCACCTTCGCGCTGCGCGCTACGGCGGACACCCTTCGTCTGGCTTGCCAACCGTAGCTCACGCGGTCGTTGGCAAGCGTGAGCGAAGGTTGGTGGAGGCGCCGGGAGTTGCACCCTGTTGGCAGGGATTCAGGCGTCGGCTTCGAGAACGCGCGTTTCTGGTCAAACTGCTGAGAGCAGGCGCTTTCGCCGTCTTCATCAATTCCCCTGGCCTCCGCTGGAATACCCCCGAATCGACCCGATTCGTGGAGACATTGTGGAGGCGTCGGGAACGGTCGGGCGTCGGGCTCCTTCCCGTCGCCTCCAAAAGAGGCCTCACCCGGATAGGTGTTCAACCCGCACGCCGCACCACCGCGGCGCTCACGCCGTCAACCGATCAGCTTCCGATCGCTGATGGTCCGGTGTCGCCTGAAGTGGTTGAACGATTGAGGGTTAAAGAAGTGAGCCTAAATTTCGCCAGTTGGAACCAGATCACCGAGTGGCTTCGAGCCCTTAGCTCCGCTAGGCGCGAGGCCTGACCGGTCCAAGACTCAGGCATGATGGGAGCCAGTCGGCGGACTAGCTCGGGTGCGCGCTTGCGGGACGTCCCGGCGTCAGACTTCTCTGAGGCTCGGCCAGGGCAGTTGACGTGAATCACGTTGATCCGAAAACGCGAACCGATCTGTCTAGATCACGCGACCCCGTTACTGGCCTGTGCGTCAATTCGCCTGACACGCCTCCCTCGATCGTTCTCATGCTCATGCGTTTAGGTCGTCTTCAATGCGTCAAGGGGATCAGCGCCCGCCGCGCGACGTGCGGGGATGTACGCGGCGCTGACCACCACAGGGATCAGGATGAGAGCGACTCCACAAAACGTCTGAAAGTCCCACGGGCTGACTTGGTACAAGAACGTTCCGAGCTGGGGCGTGAACATGGCGGAGATTAATAACCCGAAGCAGCCGCCGATCCCCGCGACCACCAGCCCGTCGCGGATTGCGAGCCAGATCAAGTGGCTCGCACGGGCACCGAGAGCCGCCCGGATGCTCAGCTCGCGTGCTCGTCCCTTCACGACCTGCGACGTGACAGCGTACACACCGGCGGCGGCGAGGAGCAACGCCAACGCGGCGAACGCCATCACGTGCTCGAGCAGAAACCGGCGCTCTGCAACCGCGTCGTCCAGCGCGTCCCGCAGCGTCGACACCTGAACAACTGGCAAGGAGGGGTCGACTTGTCGGACGACCGTCGTCACGGCGCTCGAGATCGCACGTGCGTCCAGTGGACTGCGCACGACGAACATTACGGGACTCGGGTTGGCGCTCTGAAACCAATGCAGCTCCCGGCCGGTGAGCTTCTCCATCAATCGCCGCTGATCCCCTGCCTGCGCGAACGGCTCGTAGTACTCCGACCGGATGGCATCGTCGCGCGCGAAGCGGCGAATGTTGTCGACGACGCCCACCACCGTCTTCCAGGGATACAGAGGGCCGAGACGCATGCGACGCCCGATGGGATCCACGTCCGACCAGTAGCGCTCTGCCATCGCCCGGTTGATGATTACGACCGGCGTCGCCATCGCAGTATCGTGGGCGGTGAATTCGCGTCCCCTGAGCAGCGGGATGCGCATAGCCCGAAAGAATCCCGGATCAACCTCACACGACAACGTTGGGTAGAACTCCAACGACACCGCTTCCGTCTGGCCCGGCGGCGGCGGAGGCGGTGACGGTCTCACCCAACCGAGCGGCATCGGTTCGGGAGTTCCGGAGACTTTAACCGGCTGCTCGAAAAGGACGGTTCGCATCTGCAGAGCGCCCGCGACGTACGGCAGGCTCGACGTCGCTCCGACGGCCTCCACGCCCGGCAGCGCCGCGACTCGCTCGGTCATTGAAGCGACGAATCGGGCGATGTCGGCGTCGGTCCGGTAGCGCACGGACGGAAGGTCGAAGCGGATTGACGCGGCGTTCGCGCTCTCGTACCCAGGATTGAACGATTGAATTCTTGCGACACTCTTGACGAGCAATCCGGCCCCGACGAGGAGCATCATCGTCAACGCCAACTGGATGGAGCCCGGAAGCCAATTGGCCGCAAACCAGCGCGGTTTCAGTGTCGTTTCCGGAGCGACCATCCCACCCTTGAGCGCTGCGTCCACATCGAGCGTAGCAGTGACGCGCCGTGCAGGTCCGACGCTGAAGAGCAGGCCCGTGCCGACCGTAAGCAGCAAAGCAAAGACAAACACGCGTCCATCCAGCATTGCCATTCCGCCCACGGTGCTTGCCCTCCCACCCTGAGTGAGGATGCCGCCACCGACGTGCGCGATCAATGCGCCCGCCACACCACCGACCAGTGAAAGCACCATGGCCTCGGTCACGAGCTGACGGATGATGCGCCCGCGCTCAGCGCCGAGCGCCCGGCGAACCGCCAGCTCCTGTCGACGGTCGGCCGACCGCACGCTGAGAAGCGTCGCGAAATTAACGCAACACACTGTGAGAATCACAAGCGAGACGAGCGACAAGACTTTGATTGTCGGCCCGGACCCCCGGAACAGCCGCTCGCGCACGCTCTCCACCGCCGCGATCTGCGTCGGCCGCAAGCGACGGGTGGTGGACGTTAGCACCCATGCTGCCTGCGAGGGTTGCAGGCCCGGCTTGAGCGACCCGAACACCTCCAAGGTGCGGGCGAATTCGTCGTAGGCGCGAGGCCCCGAGAAGATCAGCGGGGCGAGCACATCGCCGCTCGGAAAGAACTCGAAATCACGTGGAAGGACACCGATGATGCGCGCGGATTTGCCATCCAAGGTGAGGGTTCGGCCCACAACGTCCACCGACGCCCCGAACCGCGCCTGCCATAGCCGATGGCTGATGAGGAGAACGGGCTCGCTCGCCTCCTCGAACTCGGATTCCAGGAACGGGCGCCCGAGCGCGGGGCGGAGCGGACCGTTCAGACCCAGGAGCGCGAGTGCTCCGCGCGTGACCCGATGGCCCTTGACGAGCACGGCGTTGCCCGAAAAGTCCGCGACGAAGTCGTGCGCTTCGGCAGCCGTGACGTGGTCGAGCCCAAAGTCGCGCTCGACCAGACGACGAAAGGCGGGCGCAGAGAAATACTGGCTGAGATCGGTCCGAATAACGACCAGCCGATCCGCGTTCGGGTACGGCCAATGCCGCAGCAGCGCGGCATCGACAAGCTGGAATGCTGCAGTCGAGCCCCCGATGCCCACGGCAATGGATGCGCACGCCGCGATTGCCAGTCCTGGAGATCGCGTCGCAAGGCGGACGCCGTGACGTATATCCTGTACCAGATCGTCCTCAAGTCGGCGACGCTGAAGGGCGAGCGCGTCCCAGGTCGAGCCTATGCTGTGGCGCATGAGCAGCCAGAGCGTCTCGTGCCGCTTTCGCCAAGTGTGACGATTGCACTTCCTGATGCTCGAGCTCGGCCTCCCACTCGCGACGCCAGTCCGCACGCATGCGCCTCGGAACAATCGCGCTGACGATGCGGATAAACCACCGATGGGGCCGGAATCCCCCGCGGCGAGTCACCGTGCGCCTTCCTTGAGCGTCGCGTTGCGCACCCGCGGGGGAGTGGCCCGGCTCGCCAGGCCGCGATACCTGTCAAGCGCCGCCGCGAGCGCTTGCTCGCCCCCTTTGGTGATTTCGTAGTACTTCCGCGCGGGTCGGAGCTCGTTTCGCGCGACACGATGGTCTTCCCACCGGGACCGGAGCCAGCCCGTGTCCTCCAACCGGCGAAGGGCCGGATAGACTGTGCCGCTTGCGAGGCCTGTAATGCCCATGATGTCGAAGCCATGCCCGTGCCCATTGGCGACCGCCTGCAAGACAGCGGTTGCGGCATGCGAAAGCGACTTCATAGACCGTATTCTACATAGGTAGCCGACGGACGCAAGATGATTCGCGAGCCTCAGCCGGTCTCTCTTGTACCGCGAGCACTCAGTCCAATATCTCGTCTAGGCAAGCGAGGCGGGAGCTTACGAACCACTTCCGGCCGATTGAGGCCTGTCTTCGGTGGCGGGGGAGACCGGTTGCTGAACACTCCAGCGTTAGTCGGAACCCAGCGTTGGTCGCCGCGAGTCCTGAGTACCACCCCAAAGAAAACGACATCTCCATCTTGCGGCGTGGACACGCTGCGCAACCAGCAGAAGACCTCAGCCTAACCTATTCAACGCGTAGTGCGATGACCGGCTCGACGCGTATGGCGCGGCGCGTGGGGACGTAGACCGCGATGAACGCCACTGCGATCAGGGCCGCCGCAGCCGAGGCAATGGGCACCGCCCCGCCAGCCGGAAGATTCTCGACGCTGCGCGCGGCGAATCGTGTACTCCAGAACGCCGTCGGCGCACCAAGAAGGAATCCCACGCTGACCAACCAGCCCGCGCTCGTCGCCACCATGCGGCTCACGCGACCGCGGGTGGCGCCGAGAGCCATACGAATGCCGATCTCCTTCGTTTGGCGTGCGACGGTGTAGGCGAGCAACCCAAACAGACCAATCGCCGCCAGCAGCGCGCCGACCGCGCCGAAGAACCCCGCCAGGGTTGCCAGCAACCGCTCGGGAACGATCGAGGCGTCGACCTGCTCGGCCAGGGTGGTCACTCGTCCGACCGAATTCGTACCAAATACGTCGTCGACGAGGCGGCGGGCGTCGTCCGCGAGGCCCGCCCGACGGCCGCTCGTCCGCAGCGAGAGGTCGCTCGACCCTCTGGACATCAGGGCGAACTGGTAGACGGTGGGAGGGGACGGGAGCCGAACGTCGTTATACTTCGCGTCGCCAGCGACGCCGACGATCTCGTAGGGATCGCGCTGGTTCTCGAGCCAGACGTGACGCCCGAGCGGATCACGGCCAGGGAAGTACTTCCGCGCGAGCGCCTGATTGACGATGATACGGCGCGGCTGATCCATGTCGGAGTCGCGAAAGTCGCGTCCGGCCAGGAGTGGCGTGCCGTACGTGAGGAAATAGTTCGGCGACACGGTATTGAGGGACACACGCTGCCTGTCGTGCGCAGGCTCGTCGAATCCTTCGACCCGGAGGAACGCGCTGCCAGCCGCGCCTGACATCGGCGTCATGCCGCTCGCCGCGACCGAGTCGACGCCGGGAATCGCCTGCAGGCGCGCGACGACATCTCTATAGAGCGCAGCGAGTTGCTCGCGGTTCTGGGCGCGCGAGGTGTTCACCGACATCAGCAGCACGCGGTCGCGATCGAACCCGAGACTTCGGTCGCGCAGATGACGCAGGTGGCCGATGTAGAGCTGCGACACGCTCAACAGCGCCAGGGAGATCGCGACCTGCGCGACCACCAGGCCGTTGCCGAAGACGCGTCGGGATTTCGTCTGTGCTCCGCCCCCCTGTCGCAGCGCCGACGCCGGCGCGGACACGAACGCCGCGATAGCGGGCGCGAGCCCGAAGACGAGCGCCGCCAGCAGGGTGACGCCGATCGTGAACGTCAGCACGCGCGCATCGAGCGGGATCTCCAGACGCGGTGGAGGGCCCAGCGATTGCGTGCCCGAGGTCATGATCCGCGTCAGAATGGTGGCGCCGAATCGTGCGCCGACCAGGCCCAGGGCGCCGCCGATCGAGGCCAGGAGCAGCGACTCGGTCAGCACCTGCCGCACCATGCGGAGACGTCCGGCGCCGAGCGAGACGCGCACCGCCATCTCCTGCTGGCGTGAGGCCCCGCGCGCGAGCAGCAGCCCGCCGATGTTGGCGCACGCGAGCAGCAGCAGAATGCCAACGATCGCCATCAACAGCGACAGCGGTCCGCCGAACTGGTCGGTGAGCGGAGTCGAAAGTCCCGCGCGCGCCGACGTCACGTCGATCGCCACGTGTCGCCACTGCGGATCGCGCTGCGCCAACGCATCGATGCTCGACTGGTTGAGCACGCGCATCTCTGCGCGCGCCTGCGCGATCGAAGCCCCCGGCTTCAATCGCGCCAGCAGCGCCACGCCGGCCCGCGATCGCATCGCCGTGGGAATCGCGCCAAGAGATACCCAGACGTCCGACCGCATGCTGGCGGTCACGCCAGAAAAATCGCGCTCGGCTACGCCGACGACGGTCGCGTGCACGGGGCCGGGCAGGCGACGGTCTTTGATGTCGATGATGGCGCCGAGGGCTCGCGCCTCGCCGTTGAAGTGCGCCTGCCAGTACCGCCAGCTCACAACGGCGAGAGGGGGACCGCCCGGCGCGTCGTCGGAGACATCGAGCACGCGCCCCAGCGCGGGCCTCACGCCGAGCGCATGGAAGAAGTTCCCCGTGACCACCCAGGCGCCGATCGGCTCGCGGCCAGCTGACGAGCTCCGTCCTCAGTGGCGCGAGGCCGACCATGTCCGAGAACACGGTGTTGCGGTCGCGATACTGCGCGTAGGTCTCGAGACTAAACATGTTCAGCGGCGGATCGCCGGGGTACCGCAAGGTGAACTGCACGAGGCTGCCGGGATCCCGAACCGGCAGATCGCGAAACAGCAGCGGATCGACGAGGCTGAAGATCGGCGGTGTTGGCGCCAATGGCCAGCGTGAGCGTGGCGATCGTCACCGCGGTGAAGACCGGCGCCCGGCGGAGCGTGCGCACACCGTAGCGGAGGTCCTGGATGAGCGTCCTCGAGCCAGGGCAGGCCGCGCTGATCGCGGCACTGCTCCATCGCTTGCGCAACGCCGCCAGCCTGCAGCCTCGCCTCGCGGAGAGCCTCGTCGACCGAAAGACCGCCCCGCTGCAATCGGTCAGCGATCATGTCGACGTGGAGGCGCAGCTCTTCCTCCATCTCGGCGTCGTCCGGCGCCTTGTGGAACGTCCCGGCCAGCCGTCGCAACCACGCGCGGATGGCGGACATCAGTTCGGCTCCCCGAGCATCGACTGCATGATGGCGACCATACGATCCCACTCGCGCCTCTCGACGGCCAGTTGTTTCTTGCCGGCCGGCGTGAGTGCGTAGAACCGCGCCTTGCGGTTGCTTTCTGTCACACCCCACGTGCCGCGGACGAAGCCGCGCTGCTCGAGGCGCATGAGACCGGGATACAAGGTCCCCATGTTGAGCTGCACCCGGCCGCCCGAGACCTGTTCGATGCGTGCCGCTATGGCATAGCCATGCGACGGTCCCAGCGCCGCAAGCGTCTGCAGAACCATGATGTCGAGCGTGCCCTGCAGCACTTCAGCCCGTTCTCTATTAGGCACTCAAATGGAATAGCACCTGATTCATGGGGATGTCAACTCGGCTATCTGCGGGATCCTCGCCCGATTGGTATGTCAGGGCATCGTACTGTTCTTGCTTGGTTGCGAGCGCGGGGCGCGCCCGGATTTCGACGTGTCGGCGAAGGGCAACTTCGAGCCGCTTGTTGACGAAGCCACGTTCTTCCGTGCCCAGGCGATCCTCGACGGTCGCATCGTCGTCGCCGGTCCGCGTCAGCGGAACCACCCGGACTTCCCGCTGCGCGGCTTGGTCCGCTGCGAGGCGTGCGGCCGGCCGCTCACAGGTAGCTGGTCGAAGGGCCGCAACGGCCACTATGCGTACTACCATTGCCAGAAGCCGTGTCGTTCGGTGAACGTCAGCAAGGCCGCGCTTGAAGGCGCGTTTGTGGACGAACTCGCGCTCCTGCTGCCAACACCCGGCTACATGCGCCTGGTCAAGGACCGCATCCTCTACGTCTGGGAACAGCGGCGCGGCGAGGCGAAGGACCGGACGGCAGAGCAGGACCGGCGGGTCAAGGTCATCCAGCAGAAGCTCGATCGGCTCGACGAAGCGTTTCTGTACTCGGAGTCGATCGACCTCACCAGCTACAGCCGTCAACGGGACAAGTTGCGCGAGGAGCTGACGCTCGCCAAAATCGACCATCACACCGAAGCAGTCGATGAACTCGATGTAGAAGGCATCCTGGCGTTCGCAGACCGCATTCTGCCGCGCGCCTCAGACCTGTGGGTACAGGCGTCGCTCGACTACAAGCAGCGCCTGCAGCAGCTGTTCTTCCCGGAAGGAATCGCCTTCGACGGAAATCGATTCAATCGAACCGCCGCAGCGGCACCACTTTTCAACTACTTGGCGCCGTTCGAGAGTGCTGATAAAAGAGCCGTGACCCAAACGTTCGCGAGTTGGAACCCACTGCTCAGGTGGTTGAAACGTCTGGATGCACTTCGAAACGCGGCATAGCGTGAGCTTCGACAACAGGGGCGCAACGTGCCCTGATTCGTCGAGGTTACAATAATCCGCGCTATCTCACGGAGCCCGCCTGAATGATGACTAGCCTGCAGCATGGCTTCAAGAGCGCTCTGCGGCTCAGCCGCCGCAATCCCGGACACGTCGGGCTCATCGTCGTCATCCTCGGCCTTGGAATCGGGGCGACCACGGCGGCCCTCAGCGTAGCCTCGAGCGTGCTCTTCAGCCCTCTCCCGGTCGCAGATGAATCCAGACTCGTTCTGATCACAAAGACGCTCTCAGCCGGATCGACGTTGATGCCGTTCTCGTACGCGGAGATTGCGGCGTGGCGCGACGCATCTCGTACGCTGGAATCCGTGGCCGGCGTCCAGTACCGACGGTGCGTGGCCGTGGCCGGCCCAATACGGCGATCGCGCCCTGACCGTGACGGGGGCGACCGTGACGGGTGATTTCTTCGCGACGCTGGGCGCACAGCCGGTCTTCGGTCGGCTGTTGACGGCCGAAGACGCAAAGGTCGGAGCGGATGACGTGGCGGTGCTCGGCTACGGCCTGTGGCGGCGCCAATTCGGGGGAGACCCGACGATCATCGGTCAGCGGATGCGCCTGAACGGACGTGCGGCGACGATCGTCGGAGTCGCGCCGAGCGGTTTCGCGTTCCCGAAAGGAGCGGAAGTCTGGCAGCCTCTCATCGCTGCGCCGGAGGTCTTGCAAGAAGGATGGTTCACGCTGCTGGGCCGCCTGAAACCCACCGCCACCCTCGCGCAGGCGAGCGACGAGGCGTCGGCGTTGCTGACGCAGCTGCGTTGGGCGGAACCTCCACATTCCCCGCAAAATGCTCGTACCCGTGTCGTGTCGCTGAAGGATGCGGTTATTGGTGACGTCAGGCCGGTGATGGGGCTATTCGTCGCGGCGGCCGTTCTCCTATTTCTCGTGGGCTGCATCAACGTGGTGATCCTTCTGCTCGTGCGCGGCACGGAGCGCGCGCGCGAAATCTCCGTCTGCGCGGCGCTGGGCGCAACGCCGGCGGCCCTGACCGGACAACTGGTCGTCGAAACGACGCTGTGGGTGGTCGGCGGCGGCGGACTCGGTACCTTCGCGGCGTATTGGTTACAACGTTTGCTCGTCGCTGGTGCCCCCGAAGGAATGACACGGCTGGACACCATCCACTTCAACGATCGAACACTCACGTGGGTGGGTGGCACCGCGCTGCTCTCCGTGTTGATCGCGGGTATCGCGCCGGCGTTCTGGACGGTTCGGTCCGCGCTTTTCAGCCGATTGCGGGGCACTGGCATCGATGACTCCTCCAGCCGTCGCGCCCAGGTCGGCCGGCAGGTGCTCGTCGCGGCACAACTCGCATTCGCGTTGCTGGTGACCGTAGCCGGTGCTCTGCTTGTCCACACGTTGCAGCAGTTACAGACCGCCGATCTCGGCTTCTTGCCGGCGAAGTTGAGCGTGGCGCAAGTGCCGCTCGTGGGATCGGCGTATCGCGATCCCGAACGGCGCTTGCAGATGTTCGACGAGCTCGTCACGCGCTTGCAGGCTGCTCCGGGTATCGCCGCCGCGACGCCAGTGCTGCAGCGACCGTTCACGGGAACGGACGGATGGGACGCGACGTTTGCGGGGGAGGGTCAACCTGCGGACGAAGCGGCCGCGAACCCCGGCCTCCATCTCGAAGCCGTGGCGCCCAACTACTTCTCGACGCTTGGAGTGTCGATCATTGGTGGCCGCGCGTTCAATGAATCCGATCGCAAAGGTGCGCTTCCCGTCGCCATCCTTGGCGAGTCGCTCGCGCGGCGTGCGTGGCCGGATGCATCGGCTCTAGGAAAGAGACTCAAATTCGGGGGCGCCGACAGCCCTGCTCCGTGGATGACGGTCGTGGGCGTGGTGCGTGACCTGCGCTACCGCGACATCAAGGCCCCGCCGCCGGCGATCTACGTGCCACTGCGACAGTCGCCGTTTCCCCCCCGATTCGTGATCCTGCGCGCAAGGACGGAGCATCTGCCCACGCTGGCCATCACTCAGCAGGCGCTCGAGCAAATCGACGCGACCGAACCCGTGACAGAAGCAGCCACGATCGAGGATCTCCTGACGACGCAACTCGCCGGCCCGGAATTTCACATGTTCGCGCTGGGTCTGTTCGCGTTCGTTGCGGTTCTTCTGGCCGGCGTGGGCGTATTCGGCGTGCTCGGTGCATTCGTGGCAGAGCGCACCCGCGAGATCGGACTCCGAGTCGCACTTGGTGCCAATCGAACGCAGGTGCGTCGATTGATCCTCTCGAAGATCGGGTGGCCGGCAGTGCTCGGCTTGATCCTCGGAACGTCTGCGGCGTTCGCGACGACTCCGTTCTTGCATCCGCTCCTGTTTCGCGTGAGCGCCTTCGACGTTTCGTCCTTCGCCGTGGGCTGGATCATGTTGCTGGTGCTCACCGTGGCCGCCTCGCTGATTCCGCTCCGCCGGGCCGTGCGGATCGACCCCGTCGTCCTCCTGCGATCTGAGTAGTCGACCGGATACGCAGTCATACATGAGTGGCGCGGTGAATGATTCCCACGTTTAACGGAGAGCCGGCATGAAGATCCGCTGGATGCGAGTCGTTCTGGGTGCGCTGCTGCTGGAGATCGTCCTTTTCGCGGTGTTGGTACCGATCAGTTTCGTCAACGCAACGCTGTTCCTGATCGCCGTGCCTATTGGAGTGTTCGCATTCGGTTACTTGGTCACGAGATGGCTGTTGAAGAAGCTCTCAACCCAATTGATGCTGCACGGGGCGCTGATCGGCATGGTAGCGACGGTGATGTACCTCGGCCTCGTGCTCGCGCAGCCGGGCGGAATCGCGGCCGCCGTCACCGTTTACGGAGCGCCGCTGTTCTACCTCTCACAGGCGATGCGGATTGCGGGCTGCGTGGCTGGAGCCCTGCACGAGCAGCGACGACGACGGCTGGCCCCGTCGCTGCGGGTGAACGTCTGATGATGGCCAAAAAAGGTCGCGATGACGGGCGTGCGCAGCGCTGAACGATGTACGCAAGCAGCGAGCCTAAATTTCGCGAGTTGGAACCAGCTGGAGGGCTGGCTTCGCCGAATCGATCACCTCCGGTGCGCGGCATAGTCGAATCCCTGGCTCCCAGCCACGCACTTTTGTCCTGTGTTTTCAACAACTTGCCGGGTAGGGTGATTTTTCAGTATCGAACTCAGTCGCCTCACCGCTGCTCTGACGGGATGTACAACGGTCTCCTGAACCGCCGCCTTACTCACCCATGCAGACGGGTAAACCTTCGGCGACTAGTCGTTACCTAGAGCCACACAGTCCAGCCGCATCCTCTAAGCATGTGCATAAAGATCACTTTGACAGCGCGACCTGTCTGCAGGAGTTCGACAGGATGCGCCGGTTCGTCTTCGAATGCCAATGACGCTCATTCCCAGCGCAGCGCGATGACTGGGTCGACGGTCGCGGCCCGACGTGCCGGGAGATAGGCGGCGACCTCGGCCACAATGGTCATGAATGCGCCGCAGGCGATGATGGTGCCCGGATTCAGAGGTGTCACGCCAAAAAGGATTGGCTTGAGGACGAATCCAAGACCAATTGCCAGCGGCGTGCCGACGGCGACGGCGACAAGGGCGAGGATCAGGGCATCGCGGAGCACCAGGCGCAGCACGGCCGCGCGAGTGGCGCCGCACGCCATGCGCACCCCGATTTCTCGGGAGCGGCGCCGCACCGCGTAGCTGAGCGTGCCATACAGACCGATCGCCGCGAGGAGGACCGCGACCGCCGCAACGCCCGATGACTATGCGCATGAGCAGACGCTCCCGCACCATCGTTCGGGCGACCTCGTCTGCGAGAGTCGTCGTCCTCCGTACCATCAGGTCACCATTGGTCGCGTTCAGTACAGCCTCGGCTTCGCGCAGGACGGCCGCCTCGGCACCTGGCTCAGTGCGGAGCGCGACGAAGCTGATGCGAAACGGGGCCTGCGCAAGTGCCGCCCACAGCATGGGCTTCGTCCCGGTCTCCCGCAGGCTGTTGTATCTGGCATCGCGCACAATCCCGACTACAGTGAACGGTCGATCGCGTTCTCCGGCGTAGTCGAGCGTCAGCCGGTGTCCGAGGGCGTCACCGTTGAATCGCACGCGCGCCATCGCCTCGTTCACCACCGCGATTCGCTCGGTGCCCTCGCGGTCGCGGTCGCTGAGGCCTCGCCCTCGTACGAGCTGCATGCCGACCGTCTCGAAGTACCGCGCGGAGACGAAATCGACCCGGGCTTCGCCGCGATTGTTCGGCTGGTCGGCATCGATCACGTTGAGAGATCGGTCGTTTGCGCTGAACAAGCCGAGCCAAGACACGCTGGCCGCCCGGACACCGCGGATGGCATTCAAGCGCGCGGCGAGCGTCGCGTAGACGACGGCGCGCTGCGCCCTTTGCTCCGGGGTTTCCGCGGTCGCGGGCTTGGCGGCCGGCGCTTCATCGCGGAGCTCCAGCATGACCACATGTTCTGGCTGGAATCCAGGGTCGATCCTGGTGAGGTGGATGATCGTCTGCAGGAGCAGACCGGCCGTCATCATCAGCAACAACGACAGCGCGAGCTGTCCGCCGACGAGGATCCGCATCAGCCGCTGTCCGGTGCCCACGCTAGTGCGTCCATCAGCAGCCATTCCCGCGTAGAGCGGCACCCGACTCAAACGGAAGGCGGGCAGAATCCCCGACACCAGGGCCGCCAACCCGGTCGCCACGATAGCCGCGAAGATGACGCGCTGATCGGAGTGCGTGTCGAGCGCGAGCGTGGGGTCGCGTGCGGAGAGCAACGAGCCTAGCGTCGGCGCTGCCCACGACGCCAGCGCCGCACCTAGCACCCCACCCAGGACGACGGTCATGGTGCCCTCAGTGGCCAGCTGACGTAACAATCGGGCGCGGCTTGCGCCCAGGGCGGCACGCGTCGCCAGCTCCGGCATCCGCGCCATGCCTCGCGCGAGTAAGAGGTCGGCGATGTTGACCGCGGCAATTAGCAGCACGATGCCGACGACAATCATGGCGATGATCAGCGGCATGCGGAACATGTCCCGCAGGTTGTCCAAGCCTTGGGCGCCGGCCGTGAGATGGATGGCGAAGTCCGCTGGACGATCCGGTGCCTGATTCGTGGAGAGCGGCGCTGTTTGTTCGGCGATGGCCCGCTGGCAGAGGGACGTGAGCTCGGTTTCCGCCTGCCTGACGGTGGCCCCGGGCGCCAGACGTCCCAGAATCCCGCTGAAGAACGCCATCCGGCGGCTCTCGAGCGTGCTGCGGTCGGTCAGTGGTCGCAGCGGCAGCCAGACATCGGGACGATAGCCGCTTTCGTGTCCGGGGAAGCTGGCGGGCGCGACGCCGACGATGGTGCAGACCGACTCGCGCACGCGAAGCGTGCGTCCCACGACGTCGGCGCGTTGCTCGTACCGTCGTCGCCATAAGTTATCGCTGATCACTGCCGAGCAGGGACCGCTGCCCCGGGGCAGCTCATCGTCGGTTGGTCCCAGGAGACGTCCGAGCGAGGGCGAGATGCCGAGTACCGGGAAGTAGTCACCGGACACCAGCGTGCCGCGCACGTACGAGGGCAGCCGCGCGTCGTCGAACGTCACCGGAAGATAGGGCTGATCGGCGATGGCAACGAGTCCAGCGAGCGTGTGCTGTCGATCGCGCAGGGCCTCGAACAGCGGATTGAAGAGCACGAAGCGATCGCCTCGGCGCAGGGGCTGGACGAGGACGAGGTCGCCCGCCTTTGGCACGGGGAGCGGCCGCAGCATGACGGCGTTAAACACGCTGAAGGCCGCCGTCGAGGCGCCGATCCCGAGCGCAAGCGAACAAATCGCCACCGCCGCGAAGGTCGGGCTGTGGCGCAACATCCGTAGCGCAATCCTCAGATCCTGCAGAAGCGTTTCAAGAGATGCCAGGCCACGTTGGTCACGATTCAGGTCTTGCATGTGATTGACTCCGCCAATCATCGATCCAACAGATCCCGATCCGCACTCGAGAGAGGCTGCGACGCGCTCCGTCGCCGTTCGCGGGACTGCAGGCGCAGGTCGAACAGCAGACCCAGTCCGATCGTCAGCGGGATGATGCCGAGTCCCGCGGCAACCGGCGGTCGTCGGTGGGCGAATGCTTCCAGCACGAACGCCAGGATCACGCCGATGCCGGCCGCAATCAGGACGATCGCGAGGCGGCGCGTACGTCGATAG
Organism: uncultured Acidobacteriota bacterium; assembly: GCA_963755695.1. Classification (GTDB taxonomy): domain Bacteria; phylum Acidobacteriota; class Vicinamibacteria; order Vicinamibacterales; family 2-12-FULL-66-21; genus QHWT01. The sequence goes on from CAVWLB010000003.1 coordinate 232,179, forward strand.
CCTTCGTCGGCCGAGATCGGCTGATACACGCCTTTCTCGATGGCGAGCAGACGCTCGCGGCTTTCGAGCCGGCGGAACAGATAGGCCGTGCCAAGGAGCAGGGTCGGAATGACAATGAGCAATGTGATCATCGCCAACGAGTTGTTGCCGAAGCTTTCGAGAATCGAGGTCATCACCACGTCTCCTGTCGAAGGCGTGCCCGCCCTACGGAAACATTAGACTGGCCACGATCCCGAATGTTGCGGGTGCAACATTTCGCCGCGGCCGCAGTCAAAGACGACATTGGCCGATACCGCCCAATTCCAGGAAATCGTCGCCAACGAGAGCCCGGTCGTCTTCCGGCTGCTGGCTCGGCTTCTTGGGAGACGCGACAACCTCGAGGACCTGGCGCAAGAGGTGTTTTTGCGACTGTATCGGGCCATCGATCACTTTCGCGGCGAGTCCTCGTTGTCGACGTACCTCTATCGCATCACAGTGAACGTCGCCCATGACGAGCAGGCACGGATCAACCAGCGCCGACAGCGTCTGACGTCGCTCGACGATCCGGAGAGTGTCTGGCACGAGCGCTTGCCGGGGCCGGCACATGACCCCTTGGACACAATGATTCGGAGGCAATTCCGGACCATCGTCGACGAGTGTTTCGGGCTCCTGAGCGAACGAGAGCGGGCGTGTCTCGTGATGTTTTATCAGGAAGGACGGAGCTACGAGGCCATTCGCGAGATACTCGACATCCCGGTGGGCACGGTGAAGGCGCATCTGCATCGGGGGCGCCAGCGGCTACGCATTCATGTCCAGGATCGCCTCGCCGGCGGCCGAGGAAGGAAATCCGGATGACCACGCGCATCGACTGCGAGACGCTGCGGCAATATCGCGATGAGTATCTGCGAGGGCACAGCCCGAATGAGCTCGTCGAGTCCCATCTGGCCGAATGCCCGAGTTGTCTCGAGGCGTTCCTCGACGTGACGCTCGCGACGCCGACGGACGTCGAGCCGCCGTGGGGCTTCGCGACGCGCGTGGTCGCGAACCTCCCTCCCGAGCCGAGGTCCGGCGCCCGGCGACGCGTGATCCTGGTGATCTCGGCGCTCCTCGGTATGGCAATGTCAGGCTTTTCGATGGTGCTTGGCGACACGGCTGCTAACCTGCGGCATTTGACGACGCCCGAGGGACTCCCGGTCGAAGCGGCCGTCGTCGCGGAATGCATTTTGCTGTTCTGGATCCTGTCCAGCCACCGCGGCGTGATCATCGAGTGACGACGGGTAACGGCCACAGCTTCGCACGCTGCGATCAGCAATCGATCACCTCGCCTATCAACGTGTCACATGTCGCCTGCTGGTCTCAGATCGACCAGCGACCCCTAGAGGAGTTCGCCTGCGTAAGCCGATCGGCCAGCTCGATGGCGAGTAGTCCTAACTCATTGCTGTTGACGCTCGCGAGCTCGGAGTCGGCCGTTCGAGGACGAGATCGCCGTAGTGGAAAAGCGCCGCTTGAATGTCGAGCGAGCACCGCGCCATTCAAAGGACGCGGTTCGACGCCTTGTTCGACCCCAAATTTCGATCTCAGCGACTGAGTGGGAAGAACTTCGGTAACGATAGACGCCGCAGCGTTTAACGACGTCGCGTCCGCCTCTCGCAAGTTCTCGAACTTCCTGAAGCACTCGTTCTTCTGCCTATTCGATAATTCGATCGGCGGCGGATCAGTTGCATTGATTGCGGCGGCGACGGCGCTTCGAAGTGCGACGGTGCGCTCATCGGGCGGTAGAACTGTCCCCACGATCGTCCCTGAGACGCGCCAAAACAGCATCCCAGAAGCCAACTCGAGCCAATTCGCTCGATTCGTGAAGTCGAAGAAAGAGAAAGATTTCCGAGGAAATTCGAAGGCGGGCGAGAGGCGGCTTTCCGTTAGCAAACGGCTGTCTTCGCTTCGCCGTTTCGGAAGCTTTGTGGGCGTCCATCGACTCGGATGTCTGTCCGAAATTTGTATACATATTTCGGACAGACCTCGAGGTGTCTTCGGCGCGCGGCTTGAGGACCGCTGGTGCGTCAGGCGCTCAGGGCTCGAACGGCTGGACGATCAGCCGGTGTCGGCATACGGAGGGCGCTCGCCGGCAGCGTGACAACGGCGACTGTATTCCCGGTCATGTCGAAAAACTCGACCGAGTAGCCGTCCTCGCTCACGCCAGCGATGGCGTGGCGCTCTACGACCGTGCCGACATCCCCGGCACGCAAGCCGCTCTCAGAGACATCGCGGGTCAAGATCACGTCGCCGTACATGTCGAAGGCCAACGTTCTACCTCGGGTACATGGTAATAAATCGCGGCACATCGGTGCCAGTGTCAACCTGCCAGACGGAACAAAACTGGACACGGCTGCCGTTGGGCGCCCTGATCGGTCGCAGGATCTCATATACGTCGCCGTACGCGTTCTTATGCGTCCGTGTGACTTCGAGCGAGAGGTGCTGAGCGCGCAGATCTGACTCGAGCACGTGGGCAGCATCGGATCGATAGCCCAGACTGAGCAACAACCTCGCCTTTGCGGCACCCCGCTTGTGCGACATGTTCAGCAGGTACGCCGTGAGCTTGTCGGCTGCAATTATCGCGCGATCGGCGTTTGGAACCGTCATCTCTGCTGTGTCACGAGGGAATCCGTCAGAAACACCGTTGAAGCCTGAACGCAATGGGCGTATAAGGTCAAGAGCAGCATATGGTCGGCTGCTGGCCCGTTGCGGCGATTGAACCGCACAGGCTGAATCGAGCGCTCGCTCGCGCTCTGCGCGGCGAGCGATGGTTCGCTAGACCATGCCTGAACCGCCGCAGCGCCATGCTCCGGCGCGTCGGCGCCTTCCTGAACCACCCCTCGCAGCCACTGCCAGGGCGTCTTCACGGACAACACAGCCGCAGAACCACCGCAAGGAGGAGCGATGTCTGACGCTCGATGGACTGATCCACGCGAAGACGCCGTTCGGGATCGCGGCGACGAATGGCCGCGCGTGTACGACCCGCGCGACCGAGATGATGATCCTCGGGACGCCCTGATGCGCGATCTCGACTTGCCGCGTCGCGATGAGCGGGAGCTGGTCGTTGATCGCGATCGAATCTACGAGCTCGACGGCGAGGATAGCCGCGCGCTGGCTGCCGTTGGTGCGTTTCGCATCGTGCCGGAACACGATCTCGATCTTCCGCGCGACACCCTGGACAACCTTCACGATCAGAGGCTCGTCGAGTCGGTTGATCTGGGCGACAGCGAGCGTGGACTGACGCTCACGACCGAGGGGCGAGACCTGCTTGATTCGCACTCGCTGGAGCGAGAGGGTGAGCGGTCGCAGCTCTTCCACGCGGGAGTCAGCCGCTCGCGGGAGATGGACCATGACTCGAATCTCTACGCGACATTTCGCCAGGAGGAAGCTCGTCTTCGTGACGAGCACCCTGACCTCGAGATCCGACGTGTCGTCCTCGAACAAGATCTGAAGCGCGAATACCAAGAGTTCCTGCAAGACCACAATCGCGACCGGGCGGACAGCGACGGCCGACCAGGCCGCGACGGGAACGAGGTTCGCGAGTGGGCGCGCGAGCACGAGCTGCCGTACTTCGATGATCAGGTTCATTTCCCGGACTACCGCATCGAGTACGAGGTCGATGGCCGGGAACTTCACCAAGACGTCGAACTGTTTACGCCGCACTACCGCGGCGCTCACGCCGCCAGCCGCGCAAGGACCGGCTTCCGCATCTACTTCGTCGCGTCTCGCGGTGGCGGTGGTCGCTCCGGGCCGCGTCCGCGCGGGATGGAGGAGTTCCTGTGACGCACGAATATCCTCCCAACCGGGCGTTCGACAGCGTCAGCATCAGCCGCGTATCTGCCCTGCGCGACCACGGCTTGACGCTGCGGCAGCGTGAGTTCCTCGTGACCGTCATGGTCCATTCCGGATGTTTTCTTGAACGGCAGTACTGCGAGTTCACCAGCACCGTACGCGGCCAGAACAGCCGGGAGTTCATGGCCAGACTGATGACCCGCGGATTCGTGCGAGCCATCGAGCCTGGCCCCGTGCGACGTGGACGCCTGTACCACGTCCACCACAAGCCACTCTACGAAGCGATTGGCCAGGCGGACAATCGCAATCGTCGTCTTCGGAGGATCGGCTGCATGGTCGAACGGGTGATGATCCTCGACGCGGTGTTGGGCGATCGTCGCCGTTGGTGGTTGAGTTCCGAAGGCGATAAGCGCGCCTTCTTCGACAACACGCAACAGACCGGACTGCGGCCAGAGGACTACCCGCACCTCGCGTTCGGAACGGCGCCGCTGAAGACGATCCGCTGCTTCCCCGACAAGCTGCCCATCGGGATCGAGAAGGACGACACGAGCCGGTTCGTGTTCATGTACCTCGTGAACCGCCGCGTGCCGGTGGACTTCCGTCAATTCCTCATTCGTCACCTTGATCTGTTGCGATGCCTCCATCACTGGACTGTCCGATTGCTCGTACCGCGGCGCTTCCGGAAAGCGGTGGCGCTCTACAAGGCCGCGGTCCGCGAAGAGCTCTGGACGCCGCTGAATCCGAGCGTGAGCAAGTCTCTGGAGACGTACTTTCACGAACGCCAGGAGCAGGGCGGACACCTCGGCGATCCGTCCGATCGCTACATCGCGCAGGAGTTCCGAAAGCAGGGCATGCCGAAGATCCAAGCCCTCTATCGGGCCTGGCGACGAGCAGGAGACAAGGTGCTGTGGCAGTCCTGCTCGACTTGTCTGCGAGACGACTGGTCCTACGGCCGTTCGTCAGTGGAAGTCCAGCCGCTGAACCGGCAATATCTCCAGCTCACCGGCTCGATGGACCGCGACGTCTGGGCCAAGAGGGGGGCCAAGCGAAAATCGCGTCAGGTTGGCCCCCCGGTTTTAGCACCCTCCGACGAAGCTCTCTCACCCCTGGTGGCTCCATGAACTCTCACTGCGTGCAAGCTTCTGTATCGCAGCGTCTTGCTTCGGGCCGGCGACTGCGGCGGCGCTTTGTGCCGCCGCCACCGTTGGTGTTAGTGCCGCAGCCGGTGAACCAACGATGGCGTGAACGACCCCGGTGCCGTGCCCTGAGGGTGACCCCAGGCCCCCGAGACGGGGTCGTTCACGCCATCGTTGGGCATGCCGCATGTCACTGTCCGCGCGCACATGACGTGCACGACGAACGCGCCGCACGTGTGCATGTGTTCGTGTCCAGATTTGGCAGAACAAATGAGTCGATGGATCGCGAGAAATTCGGGCGCGCGCAACCCACGTTTGTTCACACGGAAACTCGCGCTGCCGAAGTCCAGATCGGGTCGTCGCACCATCGCGCTCTCGATGCTGGCGCCGGGCTCGGCGTCGTCAATGCTCTTCGCTTCGCTTCCACCCGGCCTCCGGCCGGGCCTTCGGGCATTGACAACGCCTCCGCGCGGCACGTCCCGGGCAACTGCGCGATGGTGGTCAGCGTATCGATGACTCAAACGAGATTGACGGGTCAGTCGCAGAGGCGTATGTATGTTGGCGTTATCACGTCGGTGCCACACGGCACTCCCTCCGTTCGCCGCCACGGCAGCGGAGGGCGCGCATCGGGTCGTCGCCCACACGGCACGGACCGAGCGCAACCCTGAGCACATCGCAGTCCGGTTGCACGACCGCCGAGGACAGTCGGTCGGCACGTCTATCAGCTGCGAAACTCATGACCCTTCGCGGCGCATCATCCCCAGGATCACGCGCCGCGCGGGGAATGGCGTTCACCGGGGATATCACATCGCCCTGGTCTGACTGAACGCCAAGAGACGGTCGTCTAGTCAGCGATCGTCACCGCCGGAGCACAGCCCCGCGGACGATGCCGGCACCAAGCCGCATCCGCGCTCAGCCGGAGATCGGCGCGTCGACCGCCACATCGACGCGCCAGAGCGCGCCAGCAAAACCAACACGAACCATCAAGCGTCGCGCTCGAGGAGAGCGCGGAACATCGCATTGGTCTGCGCACGGGGTGGCACATGAATCCGAACGATCTCCCGACACTCCTGACCGTCGACGAAACGGCACGGTTGCTTCGCACGAGCCGCAAGGCCGTCTACGCGATGGCCGAACGCGCGCAGCTGCCGGGCGTCACGCGCATCGGGCGCCGCGTGCTCGTGCGATCGCGCGAGCTGTTACACTGGCTCGACCAGAAAAGCGCGCTCTCGCTGAAGGAGTACGAGCGATGAGCGTAACCGTACAACCGTACGTGGACGGCGGGTGGGAAGTGGACATCCGGATTTCACTGCCGGATGGCAGCGTCATTCGCGAGCGCAGGAAGGCGCCAACCGCGTCAAAGAGCGCGGCGCAACGATGGGCCGAAGCGCGCGAACGCGTGCTGCTCGTGAATGGCTTGCCGCATCGAACCAGGGAGGTGTTGCGACCACCAACAACATTGCGTGAATTCGCGCCGCGATTCATCGAAGGCCACGCGAAGGCGAACCGGCTCAAAGCGAGCGGCGTCGCCTCGAAGGAATGCGTCCTGCGATTGCACTTGGTACCGGCGCTTGGCGACAAGCCGCTGGCCTCGATCACGACCGAGGACGTGCAACAGCTGAAGTCAGCCCTCAGCGCGCGATCACCGAAGACGGTAAACAACGTGTTGACGGTGTTGAATGTGCTGATGCGAACCGCGGTCGAATGGAAAGTGATCGAACGCGTCCCGTGTGCGATCAAGATGCTGCGGACGCCGAAGGGCGAAGCCCGTTTCTACGAGTTCGACCAGTTCGAGCGTCTGGTCGAGGCCGCGGCTCGCGAATCCCAAGCGCACCTGGTCGTGCTGCTGGGCGGCGAGGCGGGTCTGAGGTGCGGCGAGATGATCGGGCTCGAATGGCCGGATGTGGATCTGGAAAAGCGTCAATTGTGCGTCGCCAGATCCGAGTGGCGCGGCCACGTGAGCGTGCCGAAGGGTGGTCGCATCCGGTACGTGCCGTTGACAAAGCGCCTGGTCACCGCCCTCAAGGCTGGGCGGCACCTGCGAGGGCAGCGAGTGCTGTGCGCCGACGAGGGTAAGCCGCTGACGCAGAAAATGATCCAGGTCATGATGCGACGCGCGGCGAGACGGGCGAACGTGAAACCGGGGATTCACATCCTGCGGCACACGTTCTGTTCGCACCTGGCGATGCGCGGTGCACCGGCGCGGGCCATCCAGGAGCTCGCGGGTCACCAGGACCTCGCGACGACGCAGCGCTACATGCACTTGAGTCCGGCGGCGCTCGACGCGGCCATCCGGTTGTTGGACGGCGCCGGCGGAAAACCGTGGAGGAATCGTGGAGGCGCAGGGAACGAGGGGCTGAACCCCCCGTTTTTATTGAAGAAATTGGTGGAGGCGCCGGGAGTTGCACCCGGGTCCGAAAATACATCCCCGCAGGAATCTACGATGCGTATCCGCTTCTGAAGTGTCGTTCCCGGCGTGAAGAAGCGGCAAGAACCGCCGGAAACCAGCCCCAGAAAATCTCGCTGCCCTCGTCCGGGACGACCGAGGTCAGCCAGCCTGCTTAAATGACATCCGTTCCCCACCCGCAGGCTGATGAGGGCGGACGCTCACAGGTTTTTACGCTGCGAGAGCGAGCTGCGTATCCGCAGTTAGGTTGTTTTCCATCTTTTAACGAGGTCGATGGTCCTCGGCACGCATCCTACGGAACCGTATTCCCGTCGAATCTGGTTCGCCCCCTTCTTCCTCTATTGTACGACAGCGCGCAAGCGGCCCCCTGCAGGGCTGCCGGCAGGGCCCGTTTCCCCAGCGTCCATCAATCAATACAGCGCAAAGGCGTACAAGGTGTCCCCCACCGCGACGAGCAGGTTCTGCCGTCCGTCGATTGCATACGTCTGAGGCGCGTTGCTGATGGTTCCAATCCTCGAGTGCCACAGCGGCTTTCCGTTGGTGGCGTCGAACGCGACGAAGTTGCCGCCGCCATCCCCCCCGAAAATGAGGCGGCCGGCGGTCGCCAGCAGGCCTCCCTGACCCGCCGCGCCGTTGACGCCGGGGAATTGGTGGCGCCAGACAACCTTTGCCGTCTTGGGATCGATCGCCGTCAGGTAGCTGGGATATGACCCCACCGGTGCAACAACCTTTCCGCCAAGTCCCATCGACCCCCGCGGATCCGGCTCGGTCAGGTAGACCAGGTTGAAGCCGTTGCGCTCGTGCACATAGAAGAGACCGGTGTCCGGCGAGTACGCCGGGGGTGGCCAGTTGGTCACACCGCCTTCGACGGGTGAGACGAATGATCCCGCGACCGTGGCTTCCTTTTCAGGATTGGGCTCCGGCGCGCCGTTCTTCCTGAGCCCGAGCGACCAGTTGGTGGTCGAGCCGGTACTGGGCGGTTGCGACCGGCTCGCCGGTCACCCGATCGACCGTGAAGAAGAAGCCGTTTCTTGCCGCGGTCGACACGAGCTTCCGAGGGCGGCCGTTGATCGTCGTATCGATGAGGATCGGCGTCTGCGCCGAGTCCCAGTCGTGCGTGTCGTGCGGCGACGTCTGGTAGTACCACGCCATCTTCCCGGTATCCACGTTCACCGCAACCAGCGAACAGGTGAAAAGGTTGTCTCCTTTGCGGCTCGCGCCGGTGTACCCGGGAGTCGGGTTGCCTGTGCCGATGATATAGAGCTTCGTCTCCGGATCGTAGACGCCGGTAATCCAGACCTGACCCCCGCCGTGTCGCGCCGCGTCGAGGCTTGGCCACGTGTCGAGTCCGGGATCACCCGGAGTTCATCGGGACCGTATAGAACTTCCATTGCAGCTTGCCGGTCTCGGGATCGAACGACTGGAGGAAGCCCGGGGCATCGAGATCGTTTCCGGTTCCGACGAGCAGATGATTGCCGACGACGATCGGCGCCATCGTCGAGAAATACTGCTCGGAGAAGCTCGAGATCTCGACGTGCCATCGCTCCTGGCCGGTGCGAGTGTCGAGCGAGACGAGGTAGTTGTCGGGCGTCTCGAAGAACAGAGAGTTGTGCCACATTGCCGCGCCGCGGTTGCCAATGTGCGTGCCGCCTCGCGTCTTCCAGAAGTAGTGCCACAGTTCGTGACCGTCGCGCGCGTCGAGCGCCCACACGTGATCCGGCGCAGTCACGTAGAGGATGCCGTCAACCTGCAGGATCGAGCCTTTTACGTTCGCCCCGCCAGGGGCGGCGAACTCGCCGGTCCCTTCGCCGCCGATGATCACCGGCGCTGAAGGGCCGCCGCCGCGCCCGCCGCCGAATCCCCCAAAGCCGCTCGGACCGGTTGCTGTGGACAGGTGCGCCGTCCATGCGAGCGTAAGGTTTTTGACGTTGCTCTGGTTGACCTGCGAGAGCGAGCTGTAACGCCGTCCGGTGTAGTCTCCCGAATAGCTCGTCCAGGCGTCGCCGAGCGGCTTGAGGAGCGATGCGGGATCGAGGCCGCCCTGCGCGGCGGCGCCGGGAGCGGTAATGGCTGCGCCCCCCTGAACCTGCGTTCCGCCCTGGCCCTGTCCCTGAGTCGGCGTCTGTGTCGGCGCCGGTGCAGGCTTCGACGGCGGTGTCTGAGTCTGCGGTGGTGTTTGCGGCTGTCCCTGCGCCGACAGGAAAACGGACGAAGCCGCCAGCGCCGCTATGATCAAGAAGCGATGTGTGCGCGTCATTTCAGAGTCACCAGATACGCCGTCACGTCGTGGATGTCTTTGTCGGTGTACTGCAGGAACAGCTTCTTGTGGCCGTCGAGCGGATCGTTGATCTCCACCTTCGGCACATCGCCGACACGCCGGAAGGTGCGCTGCATGCCGTCTTCAGGCGTTAGCGTGACGATGAAGTCGTCGATGCGATCGAGGCGCCCTTCCACGCGTTGACCATCAGGGGTCGTGACCGCGACGGTGACCGGACGCCGACTCGCGGCTTCGGTCGGGGCGGCTCCCGCGCCCGTGCCGCGACCTCCGCGTCCGCCACCACCGATGCCGGCGACCCAGAGATTCTGAAGCTGCATCGGCTCCGAGACTCGCGTCGCGATCCCCTGCAGGTCGCCGGTCGCGGAATGACACGACCCGCATTTCGATGCGAAGTAGGTCGCACCGGCTTTGGCGTCGCCAACGACGATGTTCAGCGCGACTTCGGCGCCTGGCGGCGGCGCGCCTTGCGGCCGCGCGGTTGCCACCACGCTGTGAATGTACTCCGCGATCGCTTTCACATCGTCAGGCGGCAGCGGGAACGGCGGCATGACCGGCATGCCGGGATTCTGGCGCCCGTTCTGCACCACCGGCAGGATCAGCTCTCCTTCCTTGTCGTTCAACACCAGCTGCGAGCGCAGCAGGTTGACACCGCCCATGTCGCCGCCGCGGAGATCGGCACCATGGCAGAGACGACAATTGATCTCGAAGAGCGTCTTGCCGCGCTCGATGATCGCGGGATCCCCGGCTGGCCGCTGCTGCGCGGGAAACGTCGCCTGACGACCGCGACCGCCGCCGGGCGGCTGAGCGGGCGCCGGCGTCGGGGTTGTTGGGGCGGGTGCAGGCGCTTGCGTTGTTGGCGCGGGCGTCGGTGGTTGCACCGCGGGAGCTTGAGCGGTGATACGGACGCCGACACTGACAAGGAATGCCGCCGCGGCCGCGGCAAACGTGAATTTCGATTGCATGAGGGCACCTCGACGTGAGCGACAGACTGCTGAAGGCTGCAGGCTGAATATCAGCGGCGGTCGAGGAAATTCTCGGGGACTCTTTGACATCCTTCAGCACTCTGCACCAGGCATCGACACGGCCAGTTCAGCAACATCGCATCCGATCGGTCGCGTCATCATATGACGAAATCCGTGAGATCATTGCTTACCTTGCGTGTCAGAGTCTTGTTCGCGGCGGTTGCGGTGGCGGCAGTCGTGCTCACGATCGCAACGTTCGCGGCTCAGGCGCCCACTCCTGGGGCGCCATATACCGTCATCTCGCGCAGCGCTCGTCAGCCGCTTCCCGTCCATGCGATGTCCGGACAGGAAATGTTTGCGCTCGACGACCTGGCGCGGCTCTTCCCAATCACGGTGCGCGAAGACGCGCTTGCCGGCGGCCTGACCATCAACGTCAACAATCAGACGATTGTGCTGACCGCACAGCAACCGCTCGCATCCGTGGCGGGCCGGATGATCTCGCTCCCGGCGGCGCCGGTACACGAAGGACGCACGTGGCTGGTGCCAGTGGATTTCGTCAGCCGCGCGCTGGCGCCAATCTTTGGTTCGCCGCTCGAGCTGAGAAAGCCCTCGCGGCTGATCCTCGTCGGCGATGTCCGCATGCCACGGATTGCGGGACGCGTTGAACCACTCGGTACGGTCACGCGGGTCACGTTCGAGGTCGCCCCCTCGACACCTCATTCGGTCACGCAGGAAGGCGGGCGTCTGCTGGTGCGATTCGAGGCCGACGCGCTCGATGCGCAGTTGCCCGCGCCTCCTTCGGCAGCCGGCAACGATGTGGTGCAGGCGATCCGCCCTGGCGACCAACCGACAACGATCGCGCTCGATCTGGGACCGCGCTTCGCTTCGTTCAGAGCGTCCGATCAACAGATCTCCGGCGGCGCGACGCGCATCGTGATCGATCTGACCGCCCAGACCGAAACGGCGCCGACGCCTGGTGCGCCGACACCAACCCCGCCAACGCCGCCCCCGGCGGCGGAGACACCGCCGCTGCTCGATCTGCCGACGGCGGGTGGACTGCGAACGATCGTGATCGATCCCGGTCATGGCGGCGACGAGAATGGTGCCCGCGGCGAGAAAGGCACGCTCGAAAAGAACGTCACTCTTTCGGTGGCGCGCCGGTTGAAGGGAGCACTCGAGGGGCGGCTTGGCGTACGCGTGCTGCTCACTCGTGACGGCGATCAAACGCTGCCGCTCGATCAGCGCGCCGCCGTGGCCAACAACAACAAGGCAGACCTTTTCATCAGCCTCCACGCGAACGCGTCAGTGCGTTCCGCAATCAGCGGCGCCGAGGTCTTCTATCTGAGCCTGGCGGAGTACGGCGACGAGGCGCTGCGCGCCGCGGCAGGAAATGGCGAATCGTTGCCGGTGCTCGGCGGCGGCAGCCGCGAGATCGACGTGATCTTGTGGGAGATGGCGCAGGCGCGATACATCGATCAATCCGCGGCGTTCGCGCGAACTGTCGAAGCGGCGTTGCGCGAGCGGATTGCCATGAGCCGCCGGCCGATCCAGCAGGCGCCGTTCCGTGTGCTGGGCGGCGCGTATATGCCGGCGATCCTCGTCGAGATGGGTTTCCTCAGCAACGCACAGCAGGAACAGCAGCTCGCCGGCGACGACTACCAGAACGCCATCGTCCAGCAACTGGTCGAGGGCATCGTGCGCTTTCGTGGCGCTGCCCCGGGGACTCGATGAACGCGCGGACGGCGGCAGTCGCGGGCATCCTGATGGTCACGCTGGCCGGCGGCCTGATCCTCTTTATCGGTCTTCCCCGCTGGTACGGATCGAGGCCCGAGGCCTCCACGGCGAGCCCTCCGCAGTCGGGACCGGTCGCGCAGCAGCCCGCCGCCGCCGCGCGAAAGATTACCGCGACACTGTTCTACGTGAGCGACGACGGGATGACGCTCACCGGCGCGCAGCGCGAGGTGCCGTTTGCCGCCACCGTGCCGGAACAGGCGCGCGCGATTCTCGAAGTCCAGCTCGCACCCGCCGCACCGCTCGTCTCGGCGATCCCGGCCGACACGAAGATCCGCGAAGTGTTCGTGACCGAGCGCGGCGACGCCTTCGTCGATCTGTCCGGAGAGCTCAGCACGCATCACGGCGGCGGATCGCTCGACGAAATTCTCACCGTCTACACTCTCGTCAACGCCTTGACCGTCAACCTGCCGGCGATCTCGCGGGTGCAGATCCTGGTCGACGGCAAGGAAGTCGACACGCTCGCAGGTCACGTCGACCTGCGCCATCCGCTCGCCAAGAGCCTCGAATGGGTTGCTCATGACACGCAGTGACGGACGCTCCGCCTCCGAGCTACGCTCCACGAAAATCACTCCCGGCTTTCTCGCGCACGCCGAAGGGTCGGTGTTGATCGAAGTGGGACGCACCCACGTGATCTGCACGGCCAGCGTCGAAGATCGCGTGCCGCCGTTCCTGCGCAACAGCGGCAAGGGTTGGGTCACCGCGGAATACGGCATGCTCCCGCGCGCGACCTCGACGCGTACGCAGCGCGAAGCCAGCGCCGGAAAGGTGGGGGGCCGGACCCAGGAAATTCAGCGGCTGATCGGCCGCTCGCTGCGCTCGGTGACCAAGATGGCGGAGCTCGGCGAGCGCACGATCTGGATCGACTGCGACGTCATCCAGGCGGACGGCGGGACCCGGACCGCATCGATCACCGGCGGCTTCGTTGCTCTGGTACTCGCGCTCCAGCGCATGCGGGAGCTCGCACTCATCCGCGACCTGCCGATCGTCGACTACGTCGCGGCGACCAGCGTGGGAATCGTCGGCGGCACTGCCCTGCTCGACCTCGCCTACGACGAGGATTCGAAGGCCGAGGTCGACATGAACTTCGTCAAGACCGGCGACGGCAGATTCATCGAGCTCCAGGGCACCGCCGAAGGGCTGCCGTTCGACAAGCGCGCGCTCGACGCCCTGATGGATCTTGCCGACAACGGAATCAAGGAGTTGATCGCCATGCAGAAGAGCGTGGTGGGAGACGTGCTGAAGAAATAACCGTCAGCGGTGCGACAAGGCCGCCACGTCCGCCCCAAATGAAGCCTGCCCTTCTGATCGCGACAACGAATCCCGGCAAGCTCCGCGAGATTCTCGAGATTCTCGACGGTGTCCCGTTCGAGTTGCGGTCGCTCTCAGAATTCGAGGGGATCGCCGAACCGGAGGAGACCGGAACCACCTTTGCCGCGAATGCCCGGCTGAAGGCGTTGTATTACTCAGAGCGGTCGGGGCTTCCTGCGGTCGCCGACGATTCCGGGATCGAGATCGCGGCGCTCGACAACGCGACCTGGGATCCACTCCGCCCGCTGGCACGGCACGCACTATCCAGCGAAATTCGCCGCCATCTATCGAGCGCTGCAGGCAAGCCGCCTGACGACGAGTCGGGCCAGGTTCGTGGCGCACGTCGCTCTCGCCAATCTCGGCAAGATCGTGGCCGAAGCCATTGGCGTGGTGGCAGGAGAGATCGCTCCCGAGCCGCGCGGTACCCACGGGTTCGGGTACGACCCCATTTTCTATTACCCGCCCTATGGCTGCACGCTCGCAGAGGTGGACGGCGCGCGCAAGGCGGCGGTGAGCCATCGAGGCCAGGCGTTCAGACAGTTGCGCGACCAGTTGTTGGCGAATCCGGAACTGCTCGACCGCTGACGTTCCAACCCTCGGCCCGACCCCGCCATCTAAGCAGGCATGAAGCACCTTTTCCTTTACGCATGCCTAATTGCCTTCGCCGGGGGCGGGCAGCCCTCATCCGGTTCCACCATAACCGGCACCTGGAACTCTGATACGGCCAATTACTGGACGCGCAACAACGAGCGCCTCGTCAACCTGCAGCTCGAGCGGGATCACAGCTACGTCGGCTTCGGGGTTTCCCAGCGCGAGCTGCCCGAGCTCTCCGATCGCCAGGCGAACGGTCCCGTTCACTTCACGTTGCACCGTGACGCGGGGACGTTCGATTTCGACGGACGTATCAGCAACGGCCGCGGCTCGGGCGACTTCCGGTTCGTGCGAAGCGAAGACTTCGTGAGCGGCATGGCGCGGCTCGGCTATTCACCGCTGTCGACGGAGGATGTCTGGCGCTTCGCGGTGCACGATGTCAGCCGCGAATACGTCACCGACTTTCGCAACGCAGGCTACCGTCCGGATCGCGACGAGTTGATCGCCACGCGGATCCACGACGCGACCCCGGCATTCGCTCAGGAAATCAAGCAGCAGGGTCTCGGCCAGGCGAGCATCGACGATCTGGTCAAGATGCGGATTCACGGCGTGAGCCCGGAATTCATCAAGGAAATGCGGGACCTCGGCTACCGGGAGCTCTCGATCGACAAGCTGGTGGAGCTCCGTATCCACGGCGTAACTGCCGATTTCGTGAAGCGGATGGCGGAGCTCGGGTTCAAGAATGCGGATCTCGATCAGCTGGTCCAGTTCCGCATCCACGGTGTCTCACCGGAGTTCATCAAGTCGTTCACCGATCTCGGTTACAAGAACCTCGATGCCGAGAAGCTGGTGGCGATGCGCATTCACGGCGTGTCACCGGAGTTCGTCAAGGAGCTGAACGATCTCGGCTACAAAAATCTCGACATCGACGATCTCGTGAAGATGCGCATTCATGGGGTCACGCCGGAGTTCATCAGGCAGATGCGCGAGGTCGGCTATGCCAACGTCAAGGTCGATCGCCTGGTCGAGTTCAGAATCCACGACGTGGACGCGGATCTCGTGCGCGATCTGAAGGCGCGCGGCTTCACGGACATGAGCGAAGACGATCTCGTGGACTTCAGCATCCACGGGCGCCGCTGGCTCAAGAAGCGCGCCTGACGATTGCGAGCTGGCTGACTCTGTCGAGGAACGAGGCGGCGTCCCAGAACGGCCCGTTGGCCCGTGGACGCCGCTTCGATCCGAACTGGTGCATCCAGTACCGACGGCCGCGGTGGCAGATCGCCGTCCCAGCGTGCGTCCGGCGGGTACAACAGATAGATGTCCCAGGCTGGCTCGTTCAACCCGAGCACCTCGCGATAACCTTTGATCAGTTGGCCATCGCCATCCCAGTAATGGGTGGCGCGCGAGTCGGGCACCTCTGACGTGGCCTTCGGCACGTCGCGCTCCATCCCTCGAGACATCGGCACCCAGACGACGTAGGCCCTCAATGAGGGATCGTCAGCCTTCTTGATGACGTCATCGTGCAGCTCGGAGGCCCCCCGAAGACATTGCGCTCACGTCGGCGCCACGAGCGTCACGATGCGAACGTGCCCGATGTCGCGGTTGAAGTCGGCCCGAAGCGGATCGGCATGCGCGGTGAGTGTGGTGTGCTGACGGACCGGACCGCGACAGGCGAGGAGCGCGACAAGGAGAAAGACAGAAGACAGAAGGCGGAAGACGGAAGTTCGGTGCCGGCGCGGGAAGGGCATCCGCCTATTCTATAGAAACGGTCAGCTCTGCTGGCCGTGATCGCCGAAGCTCGTGAGACGCGGCCGATCGAACCGGTAGGTGTGAACCGCTAGGCCGACTTGATCGTTTGCAACTGCTTCAAGTGATGGAGGTCGTGACCAGCCATTTGTGCCGCGACCCATTCCGGCGTCAGCTCACCGTACTCTGGGTGGCGGAATGGACGGGTGCGCTGGGCGGCGGTCAGATTCCGGAACATCAGCACGTTCAGCTTCCTCAACGCCATGTAAGCGCCAAGTGCGGTGCGCGCCTCCGCCTGATCATCCAGCGGAAGCCAATCGTCTTGGCTAAACGCCTGGGCGACATAGCCGTCCTGGCTGGCCGCGAATCGCACGCGGGTCGTCAGCGCCAGCTCGGTCTGGGCCAGGTGGACGATCACCTGGCGGGCGGTCCACTTTCCCGGCGCGTAGGATCGCTCCCATTCGGTGACCGACCAGCCGTCGACCAGCACCCGAATGCGTTCCGGAGTTTCGGCCAGCGCGGTCAGCGGATCGGCCGTTCCAAGATCGTCGGCGTAGGGATTCTGGTGCATGCCCGCGACATTACGGACAGTCGCGGGCGCCTGTCAATGCACTTCACCAAATCAGCCATTCAATTCACCAAATTTACCAATCAGCAATCACCAGATTAGAAGCCCGGCCTCAGGTTGAACTGCCACATCCATCCCTGCAGCGGACGATCGAGCGGACGCACGTAGTCGATCTCCGCCACGGCGAAACCGAGCAGGTTGATGCGTGCGGCCGCCCCGACGCTGCGCACCAGATCGCGATCGGGGCCGGTGAAATGCAGGCCGCGGCTGCGATCCCATGCCGCGCCGGCATCGCCAAACACCGCCATCTCGATCGGCAGCGGCCCGTAGAAATCGCCCCGGCCGAAAAGAGACCAGAGCGGGACGCGCAGCTCTGCGTTCGCCACGATCATCCGTGAGCCGATCAGTTGGTCAATCACCGGACAGGATCCGTTGATGCTCAGGCCACATTCCTCCTGACGGAATGATTCGAAGTCGTAGCCTCGAATCAGGTCCGGGTAGCCGATGAATACCGGCGTCAGCAGCGGATCTTCGGCGCTAGGACCGTAACGGCCGTAATACATCCCGCGCAGCGCAACCGTGACCGGGCGCATCGGCATCAGGTAGGTTCGAGCGTCGGCCAGGGCCGCTCCGTAGTTGAGTGTTCCCATCGTCTGATCTATCTGGAGACGATAACGCGAGCCTCGGATCGGACTCGTCACACCAAAAATCGATGTGTCGCGAACCAGCGCAGAAGAAGCAATCCCGAGGTTCAGCGTCGGGAAGGTGCTCAGAGTCTGCGTGTTCTGGCTCAACTCCTGGCCCGTTACCGGATCGAAGATCGTCGTGGTCACGTCTTCCTTACCGCTGATTTGCCGTAGTCCACCGGACAACTCGACGCGCGCAGCGCGGCTGAAGGGATACACCGCCAGACCCGACAAGCCGCGATCGGTCTGTAAGGCGCGGATCTCGTCCTGCGCGACCACAACCGTGCCGTCGGATGTCTGCGCGAGCGACTGATCGAAACCACGGACGACGTACGGCGTCGAGTCGACGGATGCTCCCCAGTTCCAGCGGTGCGTACGATTCAAGTAAATGAGATTGCCGCCCGTTTCGTCGAAACGGTTCGTCGCCTGGATGCTGCCGGCCAGAACGTGATTGCCGAGGATGTCGCTGAACATCGCCGATATCCCGCCGCCGGCATACGCACCGAAGCTGTCCACGCCAACCCCGACGACCGGCTGGCCGACGAAATCGACGCTCAGATGAGGCTGGTATTTCTCCGAAGGAAATGCGTCCGTAGCCGGCAGTCCGTCCGACGTGTCGGTGAGCGACGCGTAGACGCGACCTTCGCCGGTCGTGCGCGGCGGCAGGATGCCGGCGTCGCGCGCGACGCCCGGCGACAGCGCCATGCCCGCGAGTTGTTGCGGGGTGTCGAGCGAGTAGATGTTGTAGCCGTCGTCCTCGTACACGCTGAATGCCAGGCGCGTTGCGGTAGCGGACATCGACGGACTGAGATCCGTGATCCCGCTCGCGCCCGTCAGAAGATTGGTGACCTGCGTGGTCGACCCGGTGTCGATGTCGAGCCGGTAGATGTTCGAGATCCCACGGCGGTCCGACACGAAGTAGACGCCACGGCCATCCACCGTCCACTGCGGATCGATGTTCTTGGCGTTTTCAAAGCCGCCGAGCGGACGGATATCACCGCTCTCCACGTCGATGGTCGCGAGACGCAGATTGCCAGCGCGCAGGTCGCGGAGGTTCGTGCTGAAGCGATCCGTGCTGAACGCGATCGACCGGCCGTCGGGAGACCACGAGGGGTGAATCTCGGCGAAAGCGTCGTTCGTCAGCCGGCGCATCTGTGTGCTCTCGAGGTTGTATACGAAGAGGTCGTTGTAACCGCCCGCCAGGGCTGAGAAGGCGATCTGCCGGCCGTCGGGCGACCAGGTGGGATTGAGTACCTCGATCGAGATCCTTCAGGGTGATCTCCCGTTCCTTCCGCCCTCGTTCGACATCGACGATAGTGAGGATCGCGTTACCGTTGCTCAGTCCAGGGAACACGAAACGTCGCCCGTCGTGGGACCACGCCCCCGCGGAGTCGATGAATTCGATGCTATCGAGGTGGGCGTTGGTGGCGGTGTCCGTGATCTTGTTCAGGACCTTGCCGGTCGTGGCGTCCGCCACGTACAGGTCGATCGAGAAGAAGTCGCGTGATGAAAAGAACACGATCTTGCTTCCGTCGGGACTGAGTTCCGGGCTGACGTTCACGCCCCCCTTGTGCCGTTCGTCGGTGATCAGCGGTCGCGCGAATGCCTCCGGCATCTTCGTCGTTTCCGCAATCGGCCGGTAGGCTGCGTAGGTGGCGTCGTGCCACTGCGTGGAAAGCTCTTTCGAGTTCACCCCGAGGACTCGCTGGAATCCACCCTGATACCCATCCCTGCCGACGGACGCGCGGAGCAGGGCTGCCGATCATTTCGTCGCCATACCGGCCGCCGATGTACGCCCAGAGCGCCTCACCGTAGCGATATGGGAAGTACTTCGGGTTGTCGAGTTGGTCGATGTCGGGCAGCTTCTCGCGACGGACCGACTCCCGCATCCACATCGCCGTATTGGGATCGTCGGGGCCGAGCGACAGATACTCCGCCATTCCCTCGATGAACCACAGCGGCAGCGACAATGCTCCCCCCGAGCCTGCCGCGGCGCCGCTCGCGCTGGTATCGGTGATGTCGTACTGGAACGCGTGGACGATCTCGTGGCCCAGCACGTGATCGGTCGATTGGATTGGTCCGGCAAACGGCAGGATGATGCGGCGCTTGTAGGCTTCGGTGACGCCGCCGGTCCCCTCGCCGAGATCCCCTTCAACGGCATTGGTCTGGCGGAATTGGGAGCCGCTGCCATAAAGGATGAGCGGCTGCCTGTGCTTCAGCTGATGCTTCAGCAGGATCGAGAACCGCTCGTACCATCGTTCCGCCATCCGCCCGGCCATCCGCGCGGCGCTCTCTTCCTCCGGGTAGTAGTACACGTCGAAGTGAGCCGTCTTCATGACCTGAAACTTGAAGGTGCGATACTGGACCTTGTTCTGTCCGAAGTAGCCGACCTGGGCGTCGACCGGGCTCGGCGCGGTGAAGAAGAGGCCGAGCGCGATGACGGCCGCAGGCAGAGTTCGTTTCATTGTTGGTTGCCTCCAGACCGGCGCCAGGTCGAGAGGCTGCAACCGACGTACCGATGGAACAAAGGGCCGTTGAGCTCCGTCTCACCAGAACGCCGCCGCTGCCGCCTGCCGATACTGCCCCCGGGAGGAGTCGTGTCTCGTTCTACTGACCTCGTGAGCCGAGTTGCGCTCATTGTCTTTGTCTTAGCCTCCGCCGTGATCGTGGCGCAGGAACCGGCGTCGAAATCAACCGACCTCGACTCGTTCATGGCGCAGGCCCTGCAGCGCCGCGAGGTCGATCGCAAGACGCTTGGCGACTACGTGCTCGACGAGGTCGAGACGTTCGAGATCCTCGGACCCGGCGGCGCACCCATCAACCGCTTCAAGCGTGAGTACACGTGGTACGTGCGTGACGGCATTCACGTCCGCAGCCCGCTCAAGTACGACGGCGTGCCGATTTCAGAGTCGGATCGCCGTGCCTACGAGGAGCGGTGGATTCACAGCGAGAACGAGCGGCGGAAGCATCGCACCGAGCGAGAGGCCGAGCGCGAGAAAGAAGGAAAGGTACCGGACTTCACCCTCCGTCCGGTGAATGAACCGAGATTCGTCTCGGAGTCTTACTTCCTGGACTTCAAGTTCGAGCCGGGCAACTACTACCTCGCCGGCAAAGAGAAGCTGGAATCGCAAGACGTGCTTCGCATCGATTACCTCCCGACCCATCTCTTCAACGACGATGATGACGACCAAGGTCGGGAGGAAAGGAATGCGGAGCGTTCGAACGACAAGGACCAGAAGAAGAGCGAGTCGAAGAAGAACGACAGCGAGGCGAAGCAGGACGAACGCGAGAAGCGCACCGAGCAGGACATCGAACGGAAGATGAACAAGACCGCGCAGATCACCTTGTGGATCGATCCAACCAACCATCAGATCGTCAAGTACACCTTCGCCAACGTGTGGATGGATTTCCTTCCCGGGGCGTGGCTCGTACGCGTCGACGACCTGCACGCCTCCATGGAAATGGGCCAGCCGTTTCAGGGCGTGTGGCTGCCGCGGAACATTGCCATTCATGCCGGCATCACGCTGGCCAACGGATCCTTCGAAGCCGCGTATCGTCGGGACTTCTCACGCTATCGCAAGGCGGATGTCTCCTCGCGGGTCAGCATTCCCAAGCAGGGGGCGCGCTGATGCGCATCTGGCTGTCGGTCGTCGCGCTGGCGGCCCTCCTTTTCGCGCCCACCGCCGCCATCGAGGCCTCGAGCGCCCAGCCGACCGAAACGATCGCCGAGATCCGGGTACACGGCAATGCCACGATTCATGACGAAGAGGTCATCAAGCTCGCTGGTGTGACGCTGGGGGCGACGCTCACTCCCGGCGCGGTTCCTGAGATCGAAAAGCGCCTGCGCGACAGCGGCCGATTCGACGAGGTGGAGGTGCGCAAACGCTATCGCACGCTTGCGATGGATGAAGTCGCGCTGATCCTGCTCGTACACGAGCGGCCCGGCGTCACCCCCGAAGGGAATCGGCCGCCGGCATTCAAGCGAGTGACCAGCCGTCTCATGTTCCTGCCCATCCTGCATTACGACGATGGCTATGGGTGGACCTACGGCGCGCGAACGAGCGCTGTCGACCTGCTGGGCCTGGGCGAAAGGCTGTCGGTCCCCCTATCCTGGGGCGCCACGCGGCGCGCGGCGCTCGAGTCGGAGCGGACGTTCGACGCGGGGCCGTTCACGCGCGTCCTCGGATCGTTTGGCATCTCGCAGCGCGAGAACCCGTTCTACGACGTGGACGATCAGCGGACAGAGGTCAACGGACGCGTCGAGCGGCGCCTGTTTCGCCTGCTGACGCTCGGAGCTGACGCGGGACACACCGATATCTCGTTCGGTGGAAATGACGGCCATTTCTGGACCTCCGGTGCCGATGTGACGCTGGACACCCGCGGCGACCCGGCATTTCCGAGCGACGCCGTCCTGCTCGGCGCCGGCTGGAATCGGCTGCACCAGTCCGGCGGCGCCCCGGATATCAATCGGTACCGGCTCGACGGCCGCGGCTACAAGAGAATCTATCGCCAGGCCGTGGTGGCCGTGCACGGGCAGTACAACACCGCCAGTGCGCCGCTGCCGCCGTACGAGCAATGGCTGCTGGGCGGAGACTCGCTGCGCGGGACGCACGGCGGAACCTTCGCGGGAGACAAACGATTGCTCGGCGGCATCGAACTGCGGGTCCCCTTCTCGTCGCCTCTCAGCACCGGCCGCGTCGGGTTCAATGTCTTCCTGGACTCCGGCATCGACGCACCCTACGGTCAGCGCCTCGCGGACGCCGAAATCCATCGCAGCGCCGGCGCGGGCCTGTTCATCGTCGCGCCGCTCATCCGGCTCAACTTCGACGTCGCCCGATCGCTCGACGACCACAGCACCCGGTTCCACTTTGGCACTGGCTTTACTTTCTGACGCGGGTCGATGCTCAATGGTCAATGCTCATTGCTGAGCGGCGGGATCAGCGAAACGCCGTCGTTGCCGGATTTCTTGGCTGGACCCTCGACGCCTTTGACTTCTTCATTCTAACGCTCGTCCTCGAGGACATTGCGGCGGCGTTCGGCAAGACGCGGCCGCAGGTCGCGCTCGCCATCACGCTGACGCTGGCCATGCGCCCCCTCGGCGCCATCATCTTCGGCCTGATGGCCGATCGCTACGGCCGCCGCCTGCCCTTGATGCTCAACGTGATTTTCTATGCGCTGATTTCGGTGCTATGCGGTCTGGCGCCGAGTTACGGGATGTTTCTGTTGCTGCGCATGCTGTTCGGTATCGGCATGGGTGGCGAGTGGGGCGTCGGCGCGTCGCTCGCGCTCGAGTCTGCACCGCCCCGCCTGCGCGGGCTTCTGTCCGGATTCCTCCAGGAGGGCTACGCGATCGGCAACCTGCTTGCGGCTCTCGCCTTCCGCACGATCTATCCCGTCGCCAACGCGCACTTCCCTGGCAATGGCTGGCGGATCATGTTTTTCATCGGTGGATTGCCCGCTCTGCTGTCCTTGTTCATCCGCGCGCGGGTGAAAGAGTCCCCCGCATGGCACGAACACCGGACCGATTGGCCGACCTACCGTCGCGTGCTGGTTCAGCACCTGCGGCGCTTCGTGTACCTCGTGCTGCTCATGGCGATGATGAACTTCGTCTCGCATGGCACCCAGGACATGTACCCGACGCTGCTCGCCACGATCGGCTACTCCAAGACGCGGATCGCCGACCTCACAATGATCTCGATGGTTGGCGCCGTGCTGGGTGGCCTCGTCTTCGGCTACTACTCCGATCATCGCGGGCGCCGCCGCGCGATGATCACCGCGTGTGCCTGCGCGCTGCTGGTGCTGCCCTTCTGGATCGCAGGATTCAGCCCGCTGTCGACGGTGGCAGGCGTATTCATGATGCAGTTCTTCGTCCAGGGTGCGTGGGGCGTGGTTCCGGCGCACATCAACGAGCTCTCGCCCGGCGCCATCCGCGGCTTCTTCCCCGGCTTCGCCTACCAGCTCGGCGTGCTCTGCGCATCGAGCATTCCGTACATCGAGTCGGCGCTGGGTGAAGTCTTTACTTACCGGCAGTCGATGGGACTGTTGATGACCGTGGTGTTTGTTGCCGCCGTCATCGTGATTGCGGCCGGGCCGGAGGCAAGAGGCACGAGCTTCAGGAAGCCGATTGGAACGTGAGCGCCCGCGTCGATTGCAACCAGATGAAGATGGTCTTGGGCAGCCCGCTCCCATTGAGAACGGGCTGCATCCGACATCTACTTTCCAATCGGATTGATCTGCGCCGGGGTCAGTTGCGCCTTCCATGCGGCTGGCAGCTGCTGCACCCAGCCGTTGTAGGGCACCGGAATCGCCAGCACGCCCTGGCCGCCCATTCCAGCAAGGCCGACGACCTGGTCGTCGCTGACGGTCGCCGGATTCGCGGTCATCAGCACGCGGCCGGCGATCTTCGCGTCCGTGAAATTGCCGTCGCCATTGGGATCGGCATCGACTACGGTCAGCACGTTCGCGAACTTGTTGGCCACATACGCGTAGTATCCGCCTCCCTTCTTGGCCCCGAACTGCACGCCGTGCGCGCCGGCTTCGCCGTGCAGCATCGCCACGGGCTGGTCGGTCTTCGTGTCCGTGATCACAATCGTCGCGGTGAGCGTGTTGGCGGTCACCATGTACTTTCCGTCCGGGCTCACCGGGGTCTGAATCGGCAGGCCTCCAACCGGACCGGTGATCGCGCCACTGATCGGGTCGTAGTTCTTGATCAGGTCGATGGTACTCGAGCACGTTCCCCGTCGCGGTCTCGATGACCGTGATCGTGTTGTCCAGGAAGTTCGCCACGTAGTACTTGCTTCCGTCGGGCATCATACCGGTGGCGATTGGGATCGAGCCGGTGGGCACGATGGCCTTCGTGCGGTTTGAGGGAAAGTCGAAGATTGAGCTGTCTGCCGAAAATGCGTTCGGCGTCACCATCGTCTTGCCGTCGTGGCTCATCCAGTGCGCGTGCGGGTGGCCGCGGCCGATGTCGATCTTCCGCTCGACTGATGTGGCCAGCGGCGAAAGCTCCACGACCGCCTCGGGCCCTGCTTCGCCGTTCACGGCGACGTGCACTTCATCGGTATCGGTGCGGGTCATCACGTGCGACGGCGCTTCGCCGACGGAGATCTGCCGGAGGAACCGGCCGGTCTGGCGCTCGAATACGGTCAGCTTGCTGTCGAACCATTCCGTTTGGTAGATGAGCGTCTGGTTGCGGTCGGTCCACATGTTGTGTGGATTGTTCATGTTGATCTCGGGGAGCGCGACCTTGCGCAGGACGTTCCACGACGTGGCGTCGACGCGCGACGCCGTTCCCGGTTTCTCCTTGCCGGCGGTGCGTTCGAACTGCGTATCCACCCAGACCTCCCCGACACCTGGCG
The DNA here is from genome assembly GCA_963755695.1 of uncultured Acidobacteriota bacterium. Lineage (GTDB taxonomy): Bacteria > Acidobacteriota > Vicinamibacteria > Vicinamibacterales > 2-12-FULL-66-21 > QHWT01. The sequence goes on from CAVWLB010000003.1 coordinate 256,820, forward strand.
TCGACGGGTTGAAGACCGGCGGCAGCACGATGTCGTTGCCATAGCGCTGGCTCAGCACCGCGGCCAGGTTCACCACCGCCCCGCCGGTGATGCGGACATCCACGCTCGGGTAGGTGATGTGCCACGGCGCAGGCGAGGCGAAGTTCTGCCAGTTTGCCGGGTTCGTCGCGATGAAGAACGTGCGCAACAACCGCGTCGCCAGGTCGCTGCTCGTCGGTACCATGATCCCGTTGACGAGTGTGATGTTCTCGCCGAGATCGAGTCCCTGCGTCTTGGGATCGTCGACGATCACCGCGCCGAGCATGTACGGGTGGATCTTGCAGACGAACACGTAGAGTCCGGGCGTGCGCAGCACCAGCGACGCGCTGCCCTTCTGTGCGTCGGTGTCGAACGGCATCCCCGCGGCGCCGCTCGGGAAGATCAGGCTGGTCATCGTGTGGACGGTATGCGACCGGCCGCTGAACCGCACTTCCACGCCAGGCGTCGCGACGGCGAGCGACCTGGTCCCCGCGATCGGCCCCGCGGTGCTCCGGTACCAGGACCCCGGATTATCAGTAAGGTCGAACTCGACCCGGTTGGCATCAGCTCCGTGCAACGTCGTGCCGAGGCCAGGAATGATTGCAGTGAACGCGAGAAGGAAGAGAACCGATCGGGACGAGAGTAATGTCTTCAATTGCGCTCTCCACTTGCTGACGCGGCGACCGGAATGGCACCGCTGTACCGCCGGAGAGTCTGCAGCAGTGCCGTCGCACGGCGCCCCGCAGGGACAAGTAGTTCTGTGCGGCGCGGCGGAGGGTCGCGCTACTCATTCATGTGGCCGGGGCGCGTCCTTGACACCATGGGCTGCCGACGCGTAGGCTGCGCCCGCCCCAGAAAGGCCTCATGGGTCACCGCATTGCGCTGATCGTGGCGCTCCTCGCCGCGGCGGCCGGCCAGGCCGCAGCCGAGCGCCTGCCGGTCAGGGCCTACACCGTCGACAACGGCCTCGCCCACAACCGCGTCAAGCGCATCGTCCAGGACTCCCGCGGGTTTCTCTGGTTCTGCACCGCTGACGGCCTGAGCCGCTTCGACGGCACCCAGTTCACCAACTATCAGAACGAGGACGGACTGCTGGCGCCGTCCATCAACGACATCGTTGAAGGGCGCGACGGCATCTACTGGGTCGCGACGAACAGTGACGGCGTGTTTCGGTTCGACCCGGCCGCTGGCACGACAGCCACCGCGCAGGATGTGAAAGCGTCGAAGTTCACGCGGTATGCCGTCGGCACCGAGCCGATCACGAATCGCGTGAATGTGCTCTACCGCGATCCGGCCGCCGGCATCCTGTGGGCCGGCACTGATGGTGGACTGTTCGCGCTGAACGAAGCACAACGCGACGCCTCGTTTCGGCTGATGCTCCTTGGCATTCCTGGTCATCCCGACATTCAGGTGCCGGTGTGGGCGATCGTCAAGGACCACGCGGACACGCTGTGGCTGGGGACCAAGTATGGACTCGTCAGGCGATTCCCCGACGGAAGCCTTCTGCATTTCCAGGTGCAGCCCTCGGCAACCGACGACAACGTCTCGAACCTGCTCGCGGCCCACGACGGGACACTCTGGGTCGGCCACCGCGCCGGGTTGATCGCGTTCAAGCCGAAGCCGGATTCTGCCGTCACGAGTGAGCGCGGGATCACGCGTCCCCTGCCAGCCGACGCTCGTCATTACACGACCCAAGACGGATTGGACGACAACAACATCCTGGCCGTGCATGAATCCGCGGACGGAAGTCTCTGGATTCGGACATTCGGGCCCGGCTTGACCAGATTCGACGGCAAGGTCTTCCGTACTTATCGGACGGCGCCACATGTCAGCGACAGCGGCCGCTCGATAACCGAGGACCGCGAGGGCAATCTCTGGCTGGGCACGACCGCTCTTGGCGCCATCAAGATCACGAAGCATGGCTGGACGACCTACGGTGAGCCCGAGGGTCTCGGAGCGGCCGTGACCTGGATCTTTGAAACGCCGGCGGGTGCGCTGTTCGTCGGCAGCAGCATGTGGCGGGTGAGCCGCTTCGATGGCGCGGCATTCACGACGCTGAGGCCGGGGTTGCCCGCCAGCATTACCGACGCCAGCTGGCGCGACGTGAACAACGTCATGCAGGATCACCTCGGTGACTGGTGGATCGGGACGCGCTCAGGCCTTTACCGCTTCGGAAAGACCCGCCGCTTCGAAGACCTCGCCGGCGCGCATCCTGCAGCGGTCTACACGGCGCGGAACGGCCTGGCGAACGATGACGTAACGCGCGTGTTCGAGGACTCGCGCGGCGACGTCTGGATCGCGTCGTGGGTTCCGGCGCGGGATGTCCTGGTCCGGTGGGAACGCGCCACGGGACGGTTTCATCACTACTCGGACGCCGAAGGCCTCAGGCCGTTCACAACTGTCGTAGCATTTGCCGAAGACGGCGCTGGCAACGTATGGGTGGGTTTTCGCGAGGGTGGGCTCGCGCGGTATCGCGGTGGCCGCTTCTCGATGGTGGAACGCGACGACGGTGTGCCGATTGGAAGCATCAACGGCCTCTACCGCGACGCGTCCGGCCGCATCTGGGCCGCCGGTACTCGCGGCCCCTTGCATCGCGTCGACCATCCTGACGCGGAACGCCCACGCGCGATCGGCTACACCAAGGCTGACGGGCTGGGGAGCGACTTCGCCAACGCCGTCATCGGCGATTCAGCCGGGCGCATCTATGTCGGCACCAGCCGGGGGATCGATCGCCTCGACCCGGCGACCGGACGGATCAAACACTACTCGACAGCCGATGGCCTGACCGGCGGCGAGTTCAAGGCCGCCTTGCGCGATCGAACCGGTACGCTCTGGTTCTGCACGACGACCGGGCTGTTGCGGCTGGTTCCTGAAGCCGATCCGAGTGTGCAGCCGACGCCCGTCTTGATCGGCGCCCTGCGTGTGGCCGGTCTCGCGCGCCCGCTCTCCGCACTGGGAGAGAGCAACGTCGCCAATCTCCGCTTGAAGGCCGACGAGAACAACATCCAGATTGACTTCTTCGCGATCGGTTTAAGGACGGGCGAGGCGCCTCGCTATCGATACAAACTGGAAGGAGCCGTAGCTGATTGGAGCCCGGTGTCTCCACAGCGCACCGTCAATTACGCGAGCCTCGCGCCAGGCTCTTACCGGTTCCTGGTGACGGCGGTCGAGACAGACGGGACCGAGAGCCTGTCGCCGGCGACGGTCGCGTTCCAGATCCTGCCTCCAATCTGGCGTCGATGGTGGTTCCGGGCCCTCGCGTCGTTGATCGTCGCCTCGGCCGTGACGGCGCTGGCGACCTATCGGTACCGCCGCGCCCGCGCGCTGCGCGAGAGCGAGAACCGGTTCCGCACGCTCGCCGAAACCGCGTCCGACGCCATTATCACCATTGATGAACACAGCCGGATTGTCCTCGTCAACCAGGCGGCGGAGAAGATCTTCGGCTACACGCGGGAGGAACTGATCGGCGCCGATCTGACCAGCCTGATGCCGGAGTCCCTGCGCGACCGTCATCACGCGGGATTCACGAGGTACATGCAGACCGGCCGGCGAAACATGGCGTGGGACGCGATCGAGCTGCCTGGCCTTCACAAGGGCGGCCACGAGGTGCCGCTCGAGATTTCGTTTGGCGAGTTCACGCGAAACGGCCAGCGCTTCTTCACTGGGATCGCGCGTGACATCACGGAGCGCAAGCGGACCGAGGAGGCCCTGCGAAAGAGCCGCGAAGAGCGGCTTGGGGAGCTCGAGCGCGTTCGCAAGCGCATCGCCACTGACCTTCACGACGACATTGGATCGAGCCTGACGCGCATCTCATTGCTCGGCGAAATCGTCAGGCAACGGGTCGGCAGCGCCGACAAGACCCTCCTCGAACCGCTCTCGTCCATTGCCACGCAGTCGCGCGAGCTCGTCGACTCCATGAGCGACATCGTGTGGGCCATCAATCCCACGAAGGATCACCTCAGCGATCTCTCGCAGCGCATGCGGCGGTTCGCGAGCGACGTGCTGACCGCGCGCCAGATCGAGTTCCGGTTCAAGACACCCGCTCGCGAACATGACATCAGCATGGGAGCCAACATCCGCCGCGAGCTGTTCCTACTCTTCAAGGAAGCCGTCAACAACCTGGTACGCCATTCCGGCTGCACCGAGGCCGCCCTCGAGCTCCGTGCGGAGCCCGAGGGCGTGGTGCTCATCGTGAGTGACAACGGGCGGGGCTTCGACGTCGCCCTGGCCGGCGACGGCCACGGTCTTCAGAGCATGCGCGAGCGGACCGAAGGCCTCGGGGGGCACTTCGAGATCGTCACCCACAGTGGCCGCGGCACGCTGCTCACCTTTAGAATCCCGTTCGCCGGGCACGGACCGTCGGAGTCCCTACATGAATATGCGGTGACGAAACGGCATGCCGCGGGTAAGGTTGAGGGCAGATGACAACGCCACCCCCAGCCCCCGCGATAAAAGTCGCGATTGTCGAAGACGAGCGGGAGATCCGCGAATGCCTGGCGCTGCTGGTGAACGGCACCGAGGGCTACACCTGCACTGGCAGCTATCGCAGCATGGAAGAGGCGCTCGAAAGGATTGCCCGCCACGTGCCGGACGTGGTGCTCTCCGATATCGGGCTACCCGGCATGAGCGGTATCGACGGGGTCAGGCTACTCAAGGAGCGTTATCCGAACCTGCTCGTCTTGATGCTGACGGTTTACGACGACGACGAGCGTATCTTCGACGCGATGTGTGCGGGAGCATGCGGCTACCTGCTGAAGAAGACCCCGCCGGCGCGGCTGCTCGATAGCCTCAGAGAGGTAGTCGCCGGAGGCGCGCCAATGTCTCCGGAAGTCGCGCGCCGGGTAATCGCCTTGTTCCGCGAAATCCGCCCCCCCGAACGAGCGGACTATCACCTCACGCCGCACGAGACACGGCTGCTGAAGTTGTTCGTCGAAGGGCACAACTACAAGACCGCCGCCGCGGAACTGCGGGTCTCGGTCAACACCGTCAATTTCCACGTGCGCAGCATCTACGACAAGCTGCAGGTCCACTCACGTTCTGAGGCAGTCGTAAAGGCACTCCTCAATCGGCTGGTCTGAACGCTAGCGCCGGACGGCGGGTCGACTCGAAGAACCTGAGAACCCGAGCACGAGCACCCGAGAACCCGAGCACCCGAGAACCCTTGTGTATCTGCGCCGTTTTTCGTAAACTCCCGTCCAATTCGTGACCCTCGTTCGGCCCGGACAGGTTGCAAGGGAGGCTGAATGATGTCCGTCACTCGCCAGCACTTCACCAGTCAGCAGGCGCCCTGCGGCAAGGTCGTCGACGCGGACGACTACGAAGACCGCGACGACGAAGCCCTTCTCACGCAGGAAATCGATTACGCGTGCGGATGCATGTGCATCGTGCACACGTACCACGACGGCAGCGTCGCCTGCAAAGTTGTCCACCACAACGGCACAATCCTGAAAGAGGAACTCCTCACGGCGGAGTGAACCACGAATCCGTCTGTTCCGACGGAGGACTCGAGGTGCGGCAGTGACCCCGGCATTCGATGTAGTCCTGGTCGGCGGTGGAGGTGCCGGGTTACGCGCCGCCATTGCTCTCGCGGAAACCTCCCCGCGCCTGCGCATCGCGGTCGTCTCGAAGGTGTACCCGATGCGCAGCCACACCGTCTCTGCGGAGGGCGGGGCCGCCGGCGTCGTCGCGCCGCGACGACAGCCTGGACGAGCACTGCTACGACACCATCTCCGGCGGCGACTGGCTCGGCGACCAGGACGCCATTGAAGCCTTCGTCAAGGAAGCGCCGCAGGAGCTGCTCCGCCTCGAGCACTGGGGCTGCCCGTGGAGCCGCGAACCCGACGGTCGCGTCGCGGTGAGACCGTTTGGCGGCATGAAGAAGATGCGGACGTGGTTTGCGGCCGACAAGACCGGCTTCCACATGCTCCACACGCTTTTCCAGACCTCCCTCAAGTACACCAGCGTCGTCCGGTACGACGAGTGGTTCGTGACAAAACTTCTCGTCGACGATGGCGTCGTCCAGGGAGTGGTGGCCCTCGAGCTGGCGACCGGACGAATCGAGGCCATTACGGCTCGCGCCGTGATCCTGTGCACCGGAGGATGCGGCAAGGTGTTCCCGTTCACGACGAATGCGGCGATCAAGACCGGCGACGGGATGGCGCTGGCTTATCGAGCCGGCGCACCGCTGAAGGACATGGAGTTCGTCCAGTACCATCCCACGGGGCTCCCCTTCACCGGCATTCTGATCACCGAGGCGGCGCGCGCCGAAGGTGGCTATCTGATTAATAAAGATGGCTACCGCTACCTGCAGGACTACGCGCTCGGCAAGCCGCAGCCAAAACCGGTCCTGCGATCGATGGAGCTGGGCCCGCGCGATCGATTGTCACAGGCGTTCATGAAAGAGCTGGAGAAGGGGCGCACGATTGAAACGCCGTACGGCCATGTCGTCTACCTCGATCTCCGGCATCTGGGCGAGCAGTTGATCAACCGCAAGCTGCCGTTCGTGCGCGAACTGTGCTTGAAGTATCAGAATATCGATCCGATCAGAGAACTGATACCCGTGCGGCCGGTCGTGCATTACATGATGGGCGGCGTCCATACCGACATCAACGGTGCGACACCATTGCCAGGTCTTTACGCCGCCGGCGAGGTCGCCTGCGTCAGCATCAACGGCGCCAATCGCCTCGGGTCGAACTCCCTTCCGGAGTTGCTGGTGTTCGGCGCCCGCGCAGGCCACGCCGCAGCCGACTACGTGGCCCGCGCCCGGGAGCCCGGCGCAAGCGTCAACGCCCAAATCAAGGACGAGCAGCGGCGGCTCGAAGGCGAGATGCTGCAGCAGCGCGGCCGGGAGCGGATCGCCGACCTCCGCGCAGGCTATGCAGTCGACCATGGAGGACGGTGCGGGCATCTACCGGTCGGGCGCGGCACTGCAGCGAAGCGTGGCGGCACTGCGCGAGCTGCAGGCGCGGGCCCTCGACCTCCGCATCGAGGACGACAGCCGCACGTTCAACACCGAGCGCATTGCCGCGCTGGAGCTCTCGTTCATGCTCGATGTTGCGGAAGCGATCGTCACCTCCGCGCTGCGGCGTGAGGAATCGCGCGGCGCGCACCAGCGAACGGATTTTCCCGCACGCGACGATTGGCGATATCTGGCGCACTCGCTGGCGACGCGTCAGGCGGACGGATCATGTCGCGTCGAGTATCTACCGGTGACGATCACCCGCTGGCCGCCAGGCGAGCGGGTCTATGGCGAGGTACCTTCCGATGAGCGAGCAGATTACGTTGCGCGTCGCGCGGTACCGTCCGGAGAAAGAGTCTGAAGCGACCTTCGATGAGTTCGAGCTTCCCTGTCCAACAGACTGGGTGGTGCTCGATGGACTGAACCACATCAAGGACCGCCTGGACGGGACCCTGTCCTACCGTTGGTCGTGCCGGATGGGTATCTGCGGCAGCTGCGGAATGCTGGTGAATGGCGAGCCGAGGCTGGCGTGCGCCACGTTTCTCGCCGAGTACCTGCCCGGGCCGGTGCGCGTTGAACCGCTTCGCAACTTTCCCGTCATCCGTGATCTGGTGGTCGAGATCGGGGACTTCATGGCAAAGCTGGCGCGCGTCAAGCCGTGGATCGTGCGCCAGGTCGAGAAGCCGTTGTCCGAGGGTGAATACCGGCAGACGCCCGACGAGTTGGACGAATACAAGCAGTTCAGCATGTGCATCAACTGCATGCTGTGCTATTCGGCCTGCCCCATCTACGGCCTGGATCCACACTTCATTGGACCGGCGGCCATCGCGCTCGCGCAACGCTACAACCTCGATAGCCGCGACGAAGGTGCGGCGGAACGCATGCGAGTGCTGTCCGAACACGACGGCATCTGGGGCTGCACGTTCGTTGGCGAGTGCACGAAGGTCTGTCCGAAACACGTTGATCCGGCCGGCGCGATTCAGCAATACAAGCTGCAATCCGCGCTCGACTGGGTCAAGACGTTCGTCACTGCCGAGGGCCGCACAATGAACCACAACACTGCGTATACGCCGTATCATCCGCGCTGGCATCGGACACACATCTCAACCTACTGGTGGCTCGGACGGTGGTCGTACTTCCTGTTCATCCTGCGCGAGCTGAGCAGCCTCCCTGTGGCGTGGTTCGTTGTTTATCTTTTGGCGCTGGTCAGCGCGCTCAGCCGGAGCGAAGGGGCTTACCAGGAGTTTCTGGCATGGTCGCAGCAACCGCTGGTGCTGCTGGTGAACATCGTCAGCTTCGCTGTTCCTGGTCCTGCACGCTATCACCTGGTTCAACCTGGCGCCGCAGGCGATGGTCGTCCACGTTGGCAGGAAGCGTCTGCCGGGATCCCTGATCGCCGCATCGAATTATCTGGCGCTGGTCGTGCGTGTCAGCGATCATTTTCGGGCTCATTCTGATTCGGTGGTGATCCATGTACGCGAAGCGACCGATTGAACCCTTCCTCTGGCTGCTCTTCAGCGCCGGCGGTGTCATGGCCGCGCTGTTCTTTCCCGCGTTGCTGTTCCTCTTCGGGGTGGCCTTCCCCCTCGGCTGGCTTCCGCCGCCAACGCACGATCACCTGCTGGGGATTGTCAGTCATCCACTGACGCGGCTCGTGCTGTTCGGCGTGTGCTCGCTCTCACTCTTCCACTGGGCGCACCGCTTCCGCTACACGCTTTACGACGGCCTGCAGATCAAGCACCTCGACGAAGTGATCAATTCCGTCTGCTACGGCGGAGCGGTGCTGGGCACGCTCATCGCTGCCTACGTCATGTGGCGCGTGCCGTAGAGCGATGCGCCGATCTCTCAGGCGACTAATTGCGCAAGTAGGGATCCAGAAACGCGAACACGTCCGGCTCCCATGCCGCGACGCTGTTGTTCGGGAAGTCGTGACCATCGTCGGGGGTCTGTCCCACGGGCGGATAGATCTCGAGACGATGCGGTTTTCCAAGACGCGCCAGTTCGGCATCCAGCGCTTTGCCCAGACCCGTGGAGTAGTCGTTTGCGGCGTGTATGAAGAACATCGGAACCGAAGTGCCATCCACCGCCCGGAGAAGGCGTGCTCGAAGGTCCGCTGACCGATCCCAACTGTAGCCGGCGCCGGAGAAGATCACTGCGGCTCGGAGCGAGGGCTCGCGTTCGGCCATCAACACCGCGAGCGAACCGCCGAACGAATGGCCGACCACTGCCACTCGGTGCGAATCCACGTAGGGGAGCTGGCGGAGGCGCGCCAGAGCGGCGAGAGCGTCCAACATCTCGCGCCCTTCCAGTAGCTTCAGCTGTAATGCATTCCTCTCGTTCTGGCCGTGCGCCGCCGCTGCCTCGTTCATCAGATCGATTGCGTTTTTCCCGGCTTTTGTCGAGGGACCAACGCCTCGCCGGAACAGATACAGCAACACGTAACCGTGACGGGCGAACACGGGCCCGACGGTCTCCGCCATCTGCTCGTACAGGTCCCAGCCGCTCGAGCTCTTCGCGAGTGCGGCCGCTGCCGTGATTGACCAGCACGGCAGGGAAACGCCCGCTCCCCAGTGGCCGCCAGATCCATGCTTCCAACGTGACGTTCCCGCTCTTGACGGCAATTCTTGTTGGCCCTGATTGCGCCGGATCGGCGCCAATGGTGACCGCGCTCTTTCGTGTGCCCAAAGCGTGAGCGGCGACGATCGCGACGCGGCCGAACAATGGGATCAGCGTCGTGAGCGTCAAAATACAGGCGAGGCGGAGACTTGATGACGTTGCTGCGGTTGGCGCCATTGTGGTTTCCCTTCACCCCGCTGCGAATAGCACTCGACACCGACACGAACCAGTCGCTGTTCAGACATTCAACCATCATAGGATCATGATGCTCTCGGCACGCGAATGGCCGATTGCGCGGCACCACCTGTTGGCATATTGATGTGCTCGATGCAAGGAAATCGACGATGAATGCCAGAAAAACGAGTGCGTTCAAGGACAAGGTTGGACTGGTCGTCGGCGGCGCGTCTGGAATGGGCAACGCCGTGGTGGGGTTGCTCCTCGAGGAAGGTGTCCGCACACACGTCTTCGACATCAAGACGACAGCAGACGGCATGTTCCAGTCGTGCGACGTCCAGGACTACAACCAAGTTCGCCGGTGTGTTCAACAGGTGGTGACGCAGGAAGGCCGGATCGACTTGCTGTTCATCGCTGCCGGCGTTCATCTCTTTGCCAACATCGAGGACACCAGCATCGAGGAATTCGAACGCGTCCTGTCGATCAATCTGAAGGGGCCGTTCTACGTGTTAAAGGAAGTCCTCCCGGTGATGAGACAACAGCGGTCCGGCAACGTTGTGATCATGGGATCGGACCAGGTGTTCATCGGCAAGGGATCGAGCGCCGTGTACGGGCTAAGCAAGGCAGCGCTGGGACAGCTCACGAAAAGTACCGCCATCGACTACGCGCCGTACAACGTCCGGGTGAACTGCATCTGTCCGGGCACCATTGACACTCCAATGGTAGGACCGTCCGTGCAGCGATTTCATGAGGCGAGCGGGATGCCGGTCGGCGAGATCTACGAGCTCCTGCGCAAGGCCCAGCCGATCCAGCGTCTGGGCACGCCCGAGGAAATCGGCAGGGCCGTGATGTTCCTGTTGTCCGACGACTGTCCGTTCATGACCGGAGCGCTCGTCAGCGCTGACGGCGGGTACACCTGTCAGTGATCGGATTTAGAAACAGTGGCGCCATGGTGGCTCGAAGCACGAGCTCGATTGGGCAAACGGACGCGATTCAGCGCGCCGCCGCTTCGCGCTGCCGGTCGCGAACGTACGCGCCGACCTCCGCGACCGTTCCCGGCCAGATGCCGTTCGCCGGATCCTTCAGATACGCACATAGCCGCTCGAGTTCGCGCACATCCGTCGTCTGATGCGCCTTCCGCCCGATCTCGTGACCTGCGAAGATCACCCAACGTCCGTCGGCAGCGGCCGCATCGACGATCGTCTTCATCTGAGGAAAGTCCATGTCGTCGAACGCGGTTCCCATGGCCTGCGCCAGGTCGGTCAGAGCCGGATTGTTTGGCGACTCGTCCATGTAGCCGCGGCCCACAAGGAACCGCTCGGCGACCAGCGGAACGTAGCTCTTCACGTTCCGGTCGCGTCCGACGAACTTGTGGCCGCACGGGTAGGCGAAGGTGGTGGGCTTCACGCCGAGCAGCTTTTCGATCCTGGCATTCGCTTCATCGAGCTGCTGCGCCATGGACTCCAGGGTGTAGCTCTCCAGCGCGTTGCCGGACGAGAACGCATAGTTCCCCGAGCAGGGATGTGTCAACGAGTGGTTGGCGATCTCGTGCCCATCGATGACGGCCTGCTTCCATCCGTCCAGCCGCTTTTCGACCCCTTCAGGAGTCACGAAGAACGTGACCTTGACGCCCATCTTCTTCAAGAGTGCGAGCCCCTCGTCCACCTGGCTCGTACGGGCATCGTCGAAGCTCAGACTGACGGCCGCGCGCCTTCCCGAGGGCCAACGAAAGGCAACGGGTGTCTGGCCGGGCCACGCTGCCAGCGCCTCGTGGCCAGCAAAACCGAGCGCGTAACAGATTCCAAGCAGGAAGAATGGCCGACGTCCAACCATGTGCATTTGTCTTCCCTCGCGGTCGCGCATTATGGATCATCAAGGCCGAAAGCGCGGAGGCCAGCGCGTCATGACCACTGAAACGGCATTCGAAATGGCAGCGTCCAGCATTCGCTTTGGCGCCGGGGTGACCCGCGAAGTCGGAGCGGACCTCGAGGAGCTCGGAGCCCGGCGCGTTCTTCTCATCACGGACCCGATCGTTCGCGACTTGCCGCCAGTTCGGATCGCGATGGAGTCGCTGCACGAGAACGGGATGGACGCGGTTGTGTACGACCGGGTCCGCGTGGAGCCCACCGACGCCTCGTTCCTCGACGCGATTGACTTCGCGCGGGAGCGATCGTTCGACGCATTTGTCGCGGTCGGCGGCGGTTCCACGATCGACACGGCGAAGGCGGTGAACCTGTATACAAGCTGTCCTGCCGACTTCCTCGATTACGTCAATCCGCCGATCGGCAAGGGCCTGCCCGTGCCGGGCCCGCTGAAGCCGCTGATGGCGATTCCGACGACGGCTGGCACAGGCAGTGAAACGACCGGCGTGGCGATATTCGATCTCGAGAGCCTCCACGCGAAAACCGGCATCGCGCACCGTCGCCTGAAGCCGACGCTCGGCTACCTCGATCCGGAGAACACGCGCACGATGCCGTCCGCCGTCGCGGCGTCGACGGGCCTCGACATCCTGAGCCATGCCGTCGAGTCCTACACCGCCATGCCATTCACTGACCGGCCGCGGCCGGAACGCCCGATCCTCCGGCCGGCCTATCAGGGCTCGAACCCGATCAGCGACGTCTGGTCGTTGCAGGCGTTACGGATGGTGGCGCAGTTCCTCGTCCGCGCCGTCGAGGATTCTGGCGATGACGACGCTCGCGCGAACATGCTGCTGGCCGCGGCATACGCGGGCATCGGGTTCGGCAATGCCGGCGTGCACCTCCCGCACGGCATGTCGTATCCCGTGTCCGGACATGTCGGGAATTACCGCGCACCCGGCTACGCGGTCGATCATCCGCTCGTTCCTCACGGGGTATCAGTCATTCTCAATGCGCCGGCGGTCTTCCGTTTCACCGCGCCGGCAAGTCCTGCGCGGCATCTGCAGGCGGCCGAGGCGCTGGGCGTCGATGTGTCGCGCGCACGGGCAGAGGACGCCGGAAAGATCCTCGCGGACAGGATCACGTGGTTCATGAAGCGGCTGAAAGTTCCCAACGGACTACAGGCGGTCGGGTACTCGAGTTCGGACATCCCCACGCTCGTCCGAGGCACGCTTCCGCAGCATCGAGTGACCAAACTGGCGCCGCGGCCGGCCGGCCCGGAAGAACTGAGCGCGCTGTTCGACGATGCGATGGTTGCGTACCTGACTGTTCTTCCGTTGGCTGAATCAGCCTTCTGGCATGGCTGTCGAGCCCGGGAACACCGCGAACGTGACGGCCAGCCTCAGGCGGCTGCCCGGAACAAGCCGTAGACACCCTACGTCTAAGGCCGTAGACTCTCTACGACCATGACAAAGACGCCCGACGACAGGCGCCTGGAGCTTCTCCAGGGCACGCTCGACATGCTGATTCTTCGGACCCTTCAGTGGGGTTCCCTGCACGGCCACGGCATCGGCCAGGCCATCCGTTCCCAGTCCGACGACCTCCTCAAGGTTGAAACGGGGTCGCTCTATCCCGCGTTGCACCGCCTCGTGAAACGCGGGTGGTTGAGGACCGAGTGGGGGGTCAGCGAGGCCAACCAGCGCGCGAAGTATTACCAGCTGACCGCCGCGGGAAAAGCGCAACTTTCGCGCGAGCGGGATCGCTGGTCTCAGCTGGTGCACGCCATCGGCCTCATCATGAATCCGGCGCCCAAGGAGTAGTGCGTGCGCCCCGACGATCGCGAGCTCGACGACGAAATCCGCGGCCACCTCGCGCTCAGCGTGAAGGAACGGATCGAGCGCGGAGAGGATCCCGAGGCCGCCCGCCTGGCTGCACTGAGGGAATTCGGTTACGTTCCGGCGGTTCGCGACTCCATGCGACGGGTCTGGTACAGCCGGTGGTTCGAGGCCTTCGCGGCGCTCGTGCGGGACATGCGAATCGGCTTGCGCTCGCTCCTGCGCGCCAAGGGGCTGGCCACGACCGTCGTCGTGACGCTCGCACTCGGCATTGGCGCCAACGCGGCGATCTTCAGCGTCATCCGCGGCGTGCTGCTCCGCCCGCTCGTCAATCGCGACGAAGATCGCCTGATCTACATCCGCCAGAGCGCGCCCGGCATCGGCGCCGAGAACACGACGTTCTCGGTGCCGGAAATCGCCGACTTCAAATCCCGCGTGACCACCATCAGCGCCTTCGGCGACTTCTCGACGGTCGACTTCACGATGGTTGGTCTCGTCAGCGAACCACGGGTCGTGAAAGCCGGCGTGGTCAGCGGCTCGTTCTTCGAGGTGATGGGTCTTCGCCCCGTACTCGGCCGCCTGCTCAGCCGAAATGACGATGGTCCCAAGGCGGCGGGCGTGGCAGTACTTACCTACCGGTTCTGGACCACCTCGCTCAACGGAGATCCGACGGTTGTCGGCAAGACGATCCGCCTCGGGCCGCGTATCGCCACCGTGGTCGGTGTCCTCGAGCCATCCGTTCCGTATCCTGCCGACACCGAGATCATCGCGAACGTCGTGACCAGCCCGCATCACCTCGGGGCGACGATGGTTACCAGCCGCGTGCATCGCATGACGGAACTGTTCGGCCGCCTCGCGCCAGGAGCTACCCTCGAGGAGGCGCGCGCCGAGCTCACCACCGTGCACGCCGCCATGATGCGCGAGCATCCCGAAGCCTACTCGCCGAAGGCCGATATGCAGCTGCGCGTCGCGACGCTCCGCAATCAGATCGCAGCGCCGGCGCGGACGGTTCTGCTCGTGCTGCTCGCCGCAGCCGCAGTGGTCTTCGTCATTGCGTGCTCGAACGTCGCGAACTTGATCCTGGCGCGCTCGGTGCGACGAGAAGGTGAGCTGGCAGTGCGCGCGGCGCTCGGTGCTTCCCACGGTGCGCTCCGGCGGACCCTGCTGGCGGAGAGCCTGGTGCTCTGCGGCGCCGGCGCGGTGCTGGGCGTGTTGCTGGCACGGCCCTTCGTGACCGTCGTCGCCCGCTACGCCGCTCGCTTCTCTGTTCGCGCGCTCGACGTCACCGTCGATCCCAGCGTGCTCTGGGTCGGCGCCGCTCTCGCGATGGCCGCGGCCGTGTTGCTCGCGTACGTTCCGCGCCTGCCATCGCCGCACGCTCCGGCCGGCCTCGGGCTGGCGAGCGGCAGCGTCCGGATCACCCCGGGCACGAATCGCCGTCTGCGGGTCTTCGCGACGACGCAGATTGCGTTCTCGTTCGTGTTGCTCGCCGGCGCAGGCATGCTCCTCGCCACGCTCGTCGCGCTCCAGTCGGCGCGTACCGGCTACGACATGCAGCGGGTGCTGGCCGTCGACATCCCGACGTCTGTCACCGGCCTCGGCGATCCGAAGGCGATCAACTTCTATCAGGAAGCGACGCGGCGCATCGGTGAGCTCCCGGGTGTCGAGGGCGTTGCGGTGGGAAGCTTCGTGCCCTGGCGCGATGCCGGCAGCCTCGGCCCTGGTTTCCAGTTCACGGTCGAAGGCTACAAGCCCGCGGACGGCGAAGAGGATCCGCGCGCGCGGATGCGGATGGTCGCGCCGGGCTTCTTCGCCGTGCTCGGCATTCAACTGGTCGCGGGCCGCGACTTCACTGACGAGGACCGGCGCGGAACGGAGCCCGTGACGATCGTCAGCCAGAGCGTGGCACAGCGGCTGTTCCCGAACGGCGAGGCGGTGAACCGGCATCTGACATGGACGGATCCGGTCTTCAGGATCTACGGCAAGCCCGTTCCCTCTCGGATCGTCGGGGTGGTTGCCGACGTGGACGACGAGAACGTGGTGCCGGCACCCGCGCTCACCGTGTATCGACCGGTGTGGCAGATGGGAATTGCCGGACGCCTGTTCGTGCACGCGTCAGGCGATCCGTACACGCTCGTGCCGGCGGTGACGCGCGTGATCCGCAAGCTTTCGCCCGACCAGCCCGTGGAGCGCGCCGCGACGCTCGAGGACGTGCGCACCGAAGTGCTGTCACCAGAGCGGCTGAATGCGTTCGTGTTTACCGGATTCGCCGGCATCGCCTTGCTCATCGCCGTCGTCGGTGTCGCGGGCGTGCTCGCCTTCTCGGTGAGTGCCCGTACGCGCGAGTTCGGCATCCGCCTGGCCGTCGGGTCCGCGCCGCGGCTGCTGCTGGCCCGCGTGCTGTCCGAGGGCGTGCTGATTGCCGCCGTGGGGATCGCGGCGGGCGCCGCGGTCGGCTTCGGCCTCGCGCGCATGGCGGCGAGATTTTTCGAAGACGTGCAACTGCCGGGTGCATGGCCAATCGTTGGCGCGTCGGCCATCCTCGTCACCGCCGCGGCCATCGCCTCACTGGTACCCGCGGCGAGGGCATCGCGGGTGGATGTCTTACAGGCACTCCGATCGGAATAGGACCGGTGTCATGTCCACAGCACAGATCGACGCTCCGACTGCCCCTAAACCTCTCCGGCTGTGGCCTGGCGTTGCTGCCGCGGCGCTGCTCGTGCTCGCCGGTTATGTGACCCCGATCTTCATGCCCCAGTACGCCGTGTTTGGAATGATCGGGGCAGTCGGCTGCGCGCTCATCGTCCTACTATGGTGGCTACTCTTCAGCCGGGCGCGCTGGTTCGAACGCGTGGGGGCCATCGTTCTGATGATCGCCACGCTGGTCGCACAAAAGTACATGGTCCACCCGTCGATTGCCGGCGGCGCAATGGGCAATTTGAGCTACGTTCTCGCGATCCCGACGTTGAGCGTGGCGCTCGTCGGCTGGGCCGCCGCGAGCCGCCGGCTTGCGGCAGGACCTCGCAGCGCCGCGGCGATCCTCGCGCTCGCGCTTGGGTGCCTGCCGTGGATGCTCATTCGGACCGGCGGCATCGACGCCAGCGGCCATTCGGACTTCCACTGGCGATGGTCGAAGACTCCCGAAGAACGGTTGCTGGCGCAGGCCCTCGACGAACCGAAGCCGGTACCGCCGGCCTCCGCTGCAGTCGATATTCCCACGCCGGCGCCCGTCGCCTCCGCGGACAAACCCGTCGATGTGCGCACCCGGGACGTCGTTGGGCCGGCGGACCGGACGATCCCCGGCCGGGAGAAGCCTGACACATCGCCGGCAGTCCCATCGTCACCAAGGCACGAACCGGCGGCTGCCAAAACAACGAAACGCGCGGAGTGGCCTGGTTTTCGCGGACCTGATCGAGACGATGTCATTCATGGCATGCAGATCGCGACGGACTGGTCGACATCGCCGCCGGTGGAGTTGTGGCGCCGCCCGATCGGGCCTGCCTGGTCGTCCTTCGCGGTCAGCGGAGATCTCTTTTACACGCAGGAGCAACGCGGTCCCGACGAAGTGGTGTCCTGCTACAGGGTAAGCACTGGCGAGGCGGTATGGCGGCATCGCGACACGAGCCGGTTCTGGGAATCGAATGCCGGCGCCGGTCCGCGCGGCACGCCGACGCTCATCAACGGACGCGTCTACACACTCGGGGCCACAGGCATCCTGAACGTTCTCGACGCTGGCACCGGTGCCGTAGTGTGGTCGCGCAACGCGGCATCAGACCTCAACGCCAAGACCCCGATGTGGGGCTTCTCGAGTTCGCCGCTCGTCGTCGACGACGTGGTGATCGTTGCGCTCGGCGGAAAGCTCGCGGGTTACGACGCCGTCAGCGGCAATCGGCGCTGGTCCGGCCCCGGGAGTGGGTTGAGCTATAGCTCGCCGCACCTTGCAACCATCGACGGCGTCGCGCAGGTCCTGTTCATGAGCGGGGAGGGCACGACGAGCGTCGCGCCCGCGACTGGAAAGATCCTCTGGCAGCACGCGTGGCCCGGCGGCGCTATCGTGCAGCCTGCTCTCACCAGTGACGGCGGCATCCTTATCAATACCATCTCCATGAATGGAGGCGTCGGTATCCGGCGGCTCGCGGTCACGCACAGCGCCGGACAATGGTCTGTCGCGGAGCGATGGACGTCGACCGGTCTGAAGCCATACTTCAACGACTTCGTCGTGCACAACGGGTATGCGTTCGGTTTCGACGGGAGCATCCTCTCGTGCATCGACCTGCAGGACGGTCAGCGCAAGTGGAAGGGAGGACGTTACGGCAATGGCCAGTTGCTGCTGCTGGCCGATCAGGACCTGCTGCTGGTGCTATCGGAGGACGGTGAACTCGCGCTGGTGAAGGCGACCCCGGATCAGTTCACCGAGGTGGCGCGGTTTCCCGCGGCGCTGGAGGGTAAGACCTGGAACCATCCGGTCGTGGTCCGCGATGTGCTGCTGGTTCGCAACGATCACGAGATGGCTGCGTTCCGGCTGTCGCGTACGGGCAGCTGACACTACTGCAGTCCCCCGCGAACCGACGTGATGCGCTGGGTGTTGAAGCCGAGCCAGTGCATCCGCCCGATGTAGCGCGCGTGCTCCACCTTGAGGCACCGGTCCATGATCACCGTGAGGCCGCCGGCTTCCCCGATGCGTGCGCCTTCGGCGTTGATGACGCCAAACTGGCACCACAGCGTCCCTGCGTGGATCTTCACCGCCTCTTCGGCGATACCGGGCAGGGCATCCGGCGCGCGGAACACGTTGACGATGTCCACGGGCGCCGGCAGGTCGAGCAGGCTCTTGTAGCTCTGCTCGCCGAGAATCTGCGGCTCCCGCGGGTTCACCGGGAAAATCGTGTAGCCGTGCCGCTTCAGGTAATAGCCGACGAAATAGCTCGCGCGCAGCTCATTGGGCGACAGGCCGACGACCGCGATAGCCTTCGCGTTGTAGAGCACGCGTTGGATCGTCAGCGGATCCTGGTAACGCGCGAGATCGAATGACGGGGTATTGACGGTAGGCATCATACGGTTGCGACTCCGCTCGCGGCCGACGCGGCGACCCGCGCGAACCCCTCTTCCAGGTCCCAGATCAAATCATCGACCGATTCGGTGCCGACCGACAGCCGGATCGTTCCGGGGCCGACACCGGCCGCGCGCAGTTCATCGTCGTTCAACTGACGATGAGTCGTGCTGGCGGGATGGATGATCAGGCTCTTCGAATCGCCGACGTTCGCGAGGTGCGACCACAAGGTTACGCCGCGAATGAAGTCCTGCCCCGCCGCGCGTCCGCCGCGGCAGTCGAACGAGAACACCGCGCCGGCCCCTTGCGGCAAGTACTTGTCGACGAGGCCACGGTAGCGGCTCTTCGGCAATCCCGGGTAGGTCACGTTGGACACGAGCTCGTGCGCATCGAGATACTTCGCCACCGCCATCGCGTTCTCGACGTGGCGCGCCATGCGGAGCGACAAGGTTTCGAGCCCCTGCAGGAATAGAAACGCGTTGAACGGGCTCATCGCAGCCCCCAGATCGCGCAGCGTCTCGGCACGCAGTTTCATGCAGTAGCCGTACATGCCGAACGTCTCGTGGAACTGCAGGCCGTGATACGCGGGCGAGGGCTCGGCAATGACGGAAAATCGCCCGTTCGACCAGTTGAACTGCCCCGAGTCGATCACGATGCCACCGATGCTCGTGCCGTGGCCGCCGATGAATTTGGTCGCCGAGTGAATGACGATGTCGGCGCCCCATTCGATCGGCCGGCACAGGTAAGGCGTCGCGAACGTGTTGTCGACGATCAGCGGCAGCTGATGCTCGTGCGCGATCGCGGCGACCCGCTCCATGTCGAGCACGTTGCCGGCAGGGTTGCCGATCGTCTCGCCGTAGAAAACCTTGGTGTTGTCACGCACCGCGGCCTTCCACGCGTCGAGGTCGTCGGGATCGACCCACGTCAGCTCGACGTTCATCTTGCGCAGCAGGTGTTTGAACTGATTCACCGACCCGCCGTAGAGCGCCGCGGACGAGACCACGTGGTCGCCAGGCTGGAGCAGCGTGAACAGTGCCGCGGCCTGCGCTGCGATGCCGCTTGCGAACGCCACCGCCCCACAGCCCCCTTCGAGGTTCGCCATGCGTTCCTCGAACACCGCCACTGTGGGATTCATGATGCGCGAGTAGGTGTTCCCGTACTCCTGCAGGTTGAAGTACGCGGCCGCCGATTCCGGGTCCTCGAACACGTAGCTGGTCGTCTGGTAGATCGGCACCGCGCGCGCGCCGGTGTTCGGGTCCGGCCGCTGTCCGGCGTGCACTTGGCGCGTGTCGAACCCGAACGCGCGGGGTTGTTCGGTGCGGCGAGCATCTTCCATCGAGCGAACTCCTAAACCGGCTGACGTGCGAGGAAATTCTGAATAATTGGCGCCTGACGGCCTTCTTCTTTCTTAGCCGGGGCTCCGCCCCGAACCCGGCTCAGTCGCTCGCGGGACCCCTACGCCCCGCTCAACTCCTTCGCAGGCGCGCTCTGCGCGCCTTGGCGCGCGAGAAACTGCTGAATAATCGGTGTCTGGCGCGCCTCCTCCAACAAGAAGCAATCGTGGCCGTATGGCGCCTCGATGACGTGGTACTCGACGTCCTTTCCGAGCGTGCGCAGCGCGTCGGTCAATTGCTCCGAGCAGGACGGCGGGTACAGCCAGTCGGAACTGAACGCAATCAGCAGCGTGCGGGCGCGGACGTCGCGAAGTGCATCGATCAGTTTCCCGTGGCCGTACTGCCGCGCCAGATCGAAGTACGTCAGCGCGCGTGACGTGTAAAGGTAGGTGTTCGCGTCGAAGCGTTTGACGAACGCATCCGCCTGATAGCGGAGATAGTTCTCGACCTCGAACTCCGGATCCGTCAGCGTATAGCGGACGTCATCGGAGAACTGCAGACGCCGCCCGAACTTGTCGCCGAGCGATTTCGCCGACAGGTAGGTGATATGGCCCACCATCCGCGCGACGCCCATCCCCGCATCGGGCTTGCGCCCCGTGCCGTAGTAGTGGCCGCCCTGCCAGGCGGGATCCGCGATGATCGCGTTGCGCGCGATCGCATTCCATGCGACGCCCTGCGGCTGCAGCGCTGGCGTGCTCGCGATCGCGACGATCGCGTCCACTCGATCGGGATACAGGATCGCCCACTCGAAGGCCTGCATGCCGCCCAGCGATCCTCCCGCGACCGCCGCCAGACGCTCGATCCCGAGTTCATCGAGAAACGCGCGTTCCGCGCGCACCAGGTCGGCGACGGTGATCACAGGGAAATCCGAGCCGTAGGGCTTCCCCGTCGCCGGATTTATGGACCAGGGTCCGGTCGTGCCCCGGCATCCCCCCAGGAGGTTCGTGGACACGACGTAGTAACGGTCGGTGTCGAACGCCTTGCCCGGCCCGATCATCCCGTCCCACCACCCGAGCCCCTTGCCCGCGGTGCCGTCGCGATCGTCGGCGCCGAATCCGTCTCGCGTGCTTTCCGCCGGCGGACGGCGCGCGAAACCCGCCGCGTGGGCGTCGCCGCTCAGCGCGTGGCAGACCAGGATGACGTTGTCCCGCGCGGCGGAGATCGTACCGTAGGTTTCGTAGGCAATACGGATCGGATGCAGCTCGCGTCCGCAGTCGAGCCGAAGCGGCTTCGGCAAATCCAGGAACTCGGTTTCGATGGTGCCAACCGAGCCCGCGGCGCTGTTGGGGGACGTCCGGGCCATTGGCCGATCATATCGCCTGAATCGACCAAACTGGTGGCCGGCCGTTGTATGATTCAGGGCTCCCGACGGACGTCTTCTCCCGACAAGCGAAAGGGGTTCACGATGGCAATGGCGACGGTCAACAACGGAGTCAACGTTCAGGCGCTGCTGGATGCGCGCGAAGCGTTGAAAGGCGCGCCGGACGCGGCGAAATTCACGTGGAAGGCGTCGTGCCACTGGCAGAGCGGCACGCACAGCCGGACCACTGTCCAAAGCTTCTTCGGCCTGGGGCAGGACCAGCAGCACAAGACCACTGCGAAATTCGACGCCGATCATCCCGAGATCTTCGCGTCCGAGGATAAGTGCATCACCCCGGTCGAGTACATCCTCGTCGGGCTCGCGAGCTGCCTGACCGCCGGGGTGGCCGCCGTCGCGCAGAATCGCGGTATCCAGCTGCGCTCGGTCGAATCGCAGATTGAAGGCAAGATGGACATTCGCGGCATTCTCGGCGTCGACAGCGACGTGCGGAACGGCTATGACGAGGTCAAGGTGACCTTCAAGATCGACGGCGACGCGTCGAAGAAGGAGCTCGAGGCGCTGGTGGCGCAGTCGCAGAAGCGCTCCGCCGTCTACGACATCATCACCAACCCGGTGAACGTCACCGTGGAGGTGGCCTGAGCCTGCCGGCGGCAGCCACGCAAGGGGAACAGCCTCCATCTTTCGCAAATAACCGGGACTGTCCCCATTTTCTGTTGCGGAGACCGGACCCATCGAGCGCGTCACCACTGTCGTCATCGGGGCCGGCCACGCCGGCCTTGCCGCGAGCCGGCTGCTCACCGAGCGGTCGATCGATCACATCGTGCTCGAACGCGGCGAGGTGGCGAACTCGTGGCGCCGCGAGCGCTGGAACTCGCTGCGCCTGCTGACACCCAACTGGCAGAGCCGTCTGCCCGGGTATCGCTACGACGGCACCGATCCGGACGGCTACATGACGATGCGCGAGGTGATCGCCTTCATCTCGCGTTTCGCCAGCCTGACGCGCGCGCCCGTACGGACCAACACGGCCGTCATGTCGGTGACGCGCACCGAGGATGGGTACCGCCTCGTCACGAGTAGCGGCGAGCTGGCATCCCGCTGCGTCGTGATCGCGAGCGGCGCGTGCAATCTCGCCAGCGTGCCCATGGTTCGATCCGCGGTCCCCGCGCCGATCCAGCAGTTCACGCCGTTCGACTACCAGAACCCCTCGCAATTGCCGGACGGCGGTGTCCTCGTCGTCGGTGCATCGGCCACCGGCGTGCAGCTCGCTGACGAGCTTCATCGCTCCGGCCGCCGCGTGACGCTGGCGGTCGGCGAGCACGTACGGCTGCCGCGGATGTATCGCGGCCGCGACGTGCTGTGGTGGATGGACGCGGCGGGCGTGTGGAACCAGCGCTACGACGCGATCGACGACCTGACGCGCGCGCGCCGCCTGCCGTCGCCACAGCTGGTCGGAACGCCCGAGCGGCTGACACTCGATCTCAATGCCTTGAGCGGCATCGGCGTCGAGCTCGTCGGCCGCCTGTCGGCCGTGCGCGACGGTCGCGCCCTCTTCTCCGGCGGGCTGCGCAACCTCTTTGCGCTGGCCGATCTCAAGATGGAGCGCCTGCTCGACACGTTCGACGATTGGGCACGCGAGAGCGGCCTTGAGGCCGACGCGGCCGAGCGCGAACGGTTCGAGCCGACGCGCGCGCCGTCCTCGTCACGGCTGCAGATCGATCTGCGCAGCGGCGAGATGCGATCGATCGTGTGGGCGACGGGATTCCATCCCGACTACCGCTGGCTGCACGTGCCGGTGGTCGACGAGAAAGGTCACCTGCGTCACGACGGCGGCGTCGTCGAGAGCCCGGGGCTGTATGCGCTGGGTCTGCCGGTGCTGCGGCGTCGCAAGTCGACGTTCATCAACGGCATCGAAGACGATGCGCGGGACGTGATCGAGCATCTCGCCGGCTATCTGGCGCACGGCACCTACGCCGCGTCCAGCCTCCGCTGACGCCGATTCGTCCGGCCCTCTGATATCCACGTCAGTCCATCGCTCGGGGCACTGCACGCTTCAGCAGCATGGCGCTCGTTCCGGCAGGCACAGGACGTATCGACTTCAAGCCGATATCCGCCCACCCTCGCTCGCCGGCCTGAAGCATTTCGCGATCGAGGCGGATTTTACCGGCTCCACGTCCGGCCGCGATCGGAAGTCCGGAACGTGCGGCCGTCGGCCGTGACGATCTCAGCCTGGGCGCCATCCCTCGCCCGAACGGCGACCAGATCCACCGATTCAGGAAACGCGAGGCGCTGCCAGGTTCGTCCCTCGTCCGTCGACAGCACAACCGTGCCGCCCGGACCGACCAGCCAGCACACCGGCGGCGACGGCGACGCGACCGCCGTCATCCTGACGTTCACACCCGGTGACATCGACTGCCACGTCACGCCGCCATCACTCGAGTGCTGCGCTAGACCATTGGCGCCGATGCGCCAGCGGCGAGACGCGTCCGCAGAGGCGATCATGCTGTCGGCGGCGAGCGCCCGTTGACGCGCGAGCACTTGGTCCGCGGTTCCAGCCTTGGACTCCAGCGATTCCGCAAGAGGCGGCGGGCTCGCTGCAGGCGCGGCGTTCTGGCTTTGCGCCGCCCCCGCCGCAGCGCCCGATCGCTGCGCCGTGGTCGGACCTGCGAATGGTTGCGGCGCGATCATCGGCGCGGCCGGCTTCGACGGCAGCGGCGTGCCGGCCGACGCTTGCGCGGCTGTCTCTGCGGACGGCAGTGGGGCCCGCGCGGCCGATGCGCTGTCTGCGAGCGGGCGTGCACCGGCGGGTTGATCCGATTCGCTCCTCGAGCCGGGAGGCTCAGATTTGCGGGTGGCAGCCGCGCCCCGCGACGCTGTCGGCGCTGCTGCGACTGTTGCGGATTCGTCGCTCGTCGGCGACCGCATGCTGCTGCTCGCGCTTATCAGTAGGCTCGAGCGGTTGTGCGTCGTTGGCCGCCGTTTTGGGCAGGACGACGCTCCGCGCGACGCCGGCGTCGCGCGAGGCGTTGGTCCAGATCGCGACCGCGGTCGCGGCGGCTGCCACCGGGACGAGCCACGCCACCGCACGGCGGCGCCACCACGGGTGCGCCGGCGCAGGCGGCCTCGTCTTCTCGAGCGCCGAGAGCCACCCCTGGCAGCGGACACACTGGACCACGTGTGCTTCGACACGTGACCGCTCGTCACGCGTCAACGTGTCATCGACGAACGCGGCGACGATGTCCGCGTCAGGACATGGCGTAAGTGGATGGCCGGCTGCGCGGCGGCCGAGCGCGTCCCGGAGCAGGCGATCGATCGGATTCGTCATATTGAGCGCTCCGGTGACGCGGGATTGCGTGCCGAGACGCCGAGCATCGGGCTGACATCGAGCGGGCCCGGATCGGCCGTCACCGACGCGAGGCACTCGGCAATCTGTGCGTGAGTCAGCCCATGTCGCTCGCGCAGCTCGCGTTCGACGGCGCCGCGAACCGTCTGCCGCGTGCGCCTCAGCTGCCGCGACACCGTCGCTTCGTGTTCTTTCAAGAGTCGCCCGATCTGGGCCAGCGTGAGCTGGTGCAGGTAGTAATACGCGAGCCGCAACCTGTCCTTGCCGTCCAGCCGGGCCAGTGCACGACCCAACGCCTCCTGAACGAGTGACAGGTAACGCTCGCGTTCAGGATCCACGGGTTCACCCGCGTCGGCGCGATCCTCGTCGGGCAGCGGCTCGAGCCGGCGCTGCGCGCGCAGGCGATCGACGTAGCGCTGCGCCAGCACCGCGCGCAGCCAGGTCGCGAGGCTGCTGCGCCCCTTGAAGTAGCGGAAGCAGCGACGGCGCGCGCCCCGTCCTCCCCCTTGATGCCGTACAGCTCGGCATACAGCGAATCGGCGAGCTCGCGGGCGCCGCCGTTCGGGTCGAGCGCGTCGGCCGCGCGATACAGCACCGGCCGGTACTCGAGGACGAAGCGCTCCCACGCGGTCGGTTCACCGGCCGCACATCGGCTTGCGAGATCGAGATCGGCCGCGTCGGGACGCGTCCACGTCGAATCAGGCCGCATGACGTCGACGTCAATTCTTCCACAGCCGCTCCCACCACGGCGCCGCCGGATCTCGACGCGCTCCGCGCCGAGCCCATGTGCTTGCGGACGTCGGCCACATTCCAGCCGGTCAGCGACGCGAGCCGCACCGCTTCCTGTTCCTGCCGTCCGCGCACGGTTCGCCGATAGGCGGCCGCCGCGCTGCACGAATCGTCGCCCGTCCACGCGTGCCGCAGCACGTAGCGGCCCTGGAAGTTGTCGCGATCCGCCGTTTCCTGGAACACGAGATCTTCGGGGAAGTGCGCGCTGTCGTAGCGGACGTGCAGCCGCGTGAGGAACACGTTCGGCGCTGCGCCGCGCCGCCGTCGGCCCAGAAGACGCCGAGCCGCCGCAGCTCGTCGTTCGACAGCGGATCGGCGGCGCACGGATCGCACCAGCGCATGTCCCACGCGTACTCGAGGAACACCGCGCGCGCCGTCCTGCCTGCTCGACCTGGCGCGTGAACATCGCCTTGTAGAACTTCGCCGAACTCGTCCGGTTCCTTGAGGTAGACCGGCAGGTCCATGTCGGACGGCAGCTTCACGGTGCGGTAGTTCGTCGTCTCGACGCGGCCCGTTGCGCGTCAGCGCGTAGACGAACAGCTCCTGCGGCCCGTTCGCGTTCACCATGCCGAGCCGGATCGGCAGCATGAACTTCGGCGACTCGTAGGCGACCTGCAGCGGCCGCAGGTACGAGAACCCGAGCTTCGCCTGCTCCGTCAGGTTCACCTTCGCGACGAAGAACCGCATGTTCTGTTTGAGGTAGCTCGCCGAGCACCGCCGAGGCGCCGGCCGGAATCCGGTAGCCGTTCTCGCGCAGCCAGGTCTCGAGGCCCGTGCTCTGCTGCGCCGACAGAATCAGGATGTCGTACTCGCCGACGGTGTACTGCGCCTCGATCGTACGCCCGAGGCTCTTCGCGCGTCCTGCCTGGCGTCGCGGCACGGCGCCGCGGCCGCGCGCGGCCATCGGCGATCACTCGCGATCGCCACAGCGATCGGCACGGGTTCGGGTCGAAGTACTCGACGAGGCGCGGCGCCGAGTAGGCGTCGAGGTGATCGACCAGCGCCTTGTCGCCGACGTGGATCTGCTCGCGCTTCAGGAACGTCGGCACCGGGATCACGACCGCGAACTCCTTCAGGCTCGCCCTTGAAGTCGTTCGCCATCGTCATCACGGTGCGATCGCCGTCGCGGACCAGCACGACCTGCGAGGCCTTGTTGAACAGCTTCGTGTCCGCCTTGGCGACGTAGAAGCCGCAGAAGCCGAGGAGCGGCGTGCCGCCGACCAGGCCAACAACCGACGCGAGCGACCGTCGCATGAACACGACTCGCTCTCGTCATGAGGTTGCTCCTTCGTGATGATCGTCCACGCGTAGCGCGCGCCGGGCAGCAGGCGGTCGATGAGCGGCACGGCGAGCGAGCACGCCGCCAGCGACCAGAGCAGCCCGTTGGTTCGGAACAGCCGGAACTGCACGTACCAGCGCGCCGAACGCGACCAGCGCGGCGAACAGCACGCGGCCGGCTCGCGAGTCGGGCGTCGTCTTCGGATCGGAAATCATGAAGAAGGTGAACAGCAGCAGCGCGCCGCTCTGCGAGCCGGTGGAGCGGGATCGTCAGCGGCTCGCCGAGGTAGAGCGAGCGGCCGAACGAGCAGCGCGCAGTAGAAGGCGATGAACGCGTAGGTCACGTCGCTGCGCGCCGCGCGGTTGACGACGAGGCCGCCGACGCACGCCATCAGGAACGCGAAGAACGCCACCGATCCCCACTGCGCCGGGCGACACCCAGACCTGGTTGGTCAGCAGCAGCATGCGACGATGCCGCCGTTGGTCGGATTGAAGACGTGCTTGCCGCGGACGCGGATCACGAACTTGCCGGCGATGGTCACGACGGCGGCCAGCAACGGCCAGCTCGGCGCGATTGGTCCGCAGCAGCAGGCAGAGCGAGAGGCCGGAGATGAGCGCGCTGCGGATGTTCGACGGGGCGGCGCGTCAGCCGATCGCAAGCCGCTTGTGTGGCGACGGCCGTGAGCAGGACCAGGAAGGCTCGCGC
Organism: uncultured Acidobacteriota bacterium; assembly: GCA_963755695.1. Taxonomy (GTDB): domain Bacteria; phylum Acidobacteriota; class Vicinamibacteria; order Vicinamibacterales; family 2-12-FULL-66-21; genus QHWT01. Next base: position 284,152 of record CAVWLB010000003.1, read on the forward strand.
GACGGTGATGTCGAAGTCGAGCCACCCCATCCCGTAGACGAGCAGGGACGCAAGCGCCGCAATCTGATACAGCGCGCGGATCGACCATCGGTCGTGCCCCTCTGAGAGGAGAACGATCGAGCCGGGATTTCTTGCAGCTGAAGGTGACGGCGGGAAGGCCGAACGGCGGCGAAACAGAAGCGAACGATCGGCAGCGAGTCGGCCACCCGAACAGAGTGGGGCGCACGCCCCGCGAGAGAGCCTGCAGGGGGCCCGGCGGGGCGAAGCCCTCCGGTTACATTGCCCGGACGGTGGGTTGCGGTCCAGCTCGTGCCAGTGTCACATGCCGGGATCGTCTGCCGACGGCCCGTAGATCGCGGGTACCTTGGACCCCATCGGGCGGAGATAGGTTGAGAGCTGCCCGCGGTGATGGATCGCGTCGAACAGGAAGCCAAACAGCATGTCGCCGAGCGTTGCCTCCCACGCGACGTTACCGTCGACCAGGAATCGGGCGTTTCCGTTCCACTTGGCATCGTCGACTTTCGTCGCCAGCCGCTGCTCGAGATCCTCGGCGTTGCGCTCGTATGCCGCGATGGATTCCGGAATCGAGGGCGCTGGGCGCGGCACGAAGTCCACCTGTCCCCGGTCGACGAGCTCACACGCGTCGCGGAGCTCGCTCGCAAGCAGCCAGACGAGGTCGCCCGCCGACGTCGACCGCGGATGAGGCCGGTAGTCGGCATTGTCGGCTGGGACAGCCTTCAAGACCCGAACGAATTTCGGTTTCTCGGCGGCGAAGCATTCCTGGTAGTACTGTCGAACACTTTTCATCGCGCGTCTCCCCTGCTCTGGCTACGTGATGGGCCGCGCGTCACGTGACGAGCTCCGGTAAGAGATTACCGGAGCGCGCCGCCTGGAATCAACGCGCTGCGCTTGCCCGCGCTCGTGCGCGCATTCAAGCCGATGGGCTGTGACGGTCAACCGAGCGCGGAACATAGTCAGCATGGCCCGGTCGTCTGGCGACTGGCGAATCAGAATTGAGGGAGGAATCGATGCCCGGATACCAGCCCACCAGGGGACGGAAAGTGTCCGGTCGAGAAGACGGGAGCTCGTCGCCCTCGCACACGCAACCTTCAAGCATCCCGAGCGGCCCGCACTGGATTCGATGGCTGATGATAGCGTCGGCTGCGGTTCCAGTCGCGCTTGCGGCACAAAATCCGGAACGGCTGGTGTTCGACCCGGCGTCCTCGAGCCTCGTCGTCCACGTCAGTCGCAGTGGTGTCTTTGGCTTCGCCGGCCACGATCATGAGATTGCCGCCCCAATCGTCGACGGGCTGATCTCGCTGGACCGCACCGACCTGAGCCGATCCACCATCATCGCGGTGTTCGACGCGACCGCATTGAAGGTCATCGGCAAAGGAGAACCAGCCGACGACGTACCTGAAGTCCAGCGAGTGATGCTCAGTGACCGCATTCTCGACGTTGAGAAGTACCCAAAGATTACGTTTCGATCTGGCAAGATCTCGGTGACGCAGCGATCCGAGCGATTGACGCTTCGGGTCGACGGGGAGCTCACGCTGCACGGGGTCACGCGCCCGTTGAGCGCACCTGTTGATGTGACGCTCACCTCGAAGGGACTCACCGCCACGGGGCGCGTCACGGTGCGTCAGACCGACTTCGGCATCCGTCCCGTAACTGCGGGGGCCGGTACGGTCAAGGTGAAGGACGAGGTCGAGATCGTGTTCACGATCGTCGGTCGCCCTAAGTGAGCGCTGGCACAGCTTCGTGCCAGTTGATGAGCCCGCCCACGTAGAGCGTTGAGATGGACGCGAGGCACATCGCTGTCGCCTGTCTTTGCGATCCGTGGTGAAAGGCCACTTCTGAATTTTGCCCATGGGCCTAGTCGATTCTCCCGGCTACTCAAGTCAACGGCAACGCCTTACTGTGAGTGAGATCGGGAACGAGCCATGGCCGATGTCATCGTCAACCGTCGACACACGGAGGAGAGTTACGTCATGAAAAGGTCGCTGACACTCGTGATCGCCCTTTGCTGCGTCGCTCTCGCGACGACAACCGCTGCGGGCTTGTCTGGCAGGCAGGACACTCAGGCCTCGCAGGAGGATCGCGATCGATTCGTCGGCGCGTGGCGACTCGCATGGCTCGAAGAACCGAGCGCAGACGGCAAGATCCACAGGGCCGACTGCACGGGCCTCTTCGTCTTCACTCGCGACGGGCACGCGTCGGTGCAGGTGATGTACCGAAAACCCGGCGGCGGCGACGCAGGATCGATTCAGTACGCGCAGGGCGGATACGAAGCCTCGTATGGCCGATATGACGTCGACGAACGCACGCATACGTGGGCGTTCCACGTCGAAGGGGCACTTGTTCGCAGTCTGGTCGGAAAGGAACTGAAGCGTCTGTACGAGTTTTCGGGGAATCAATTGATCGTCAAGCCGTCCAGCACCAACGAACACTGGCGGGTGGCGTGGGAACGGTACTGACGAGAGATCTCACACGAGGCACCACGATGAAGAAGCGCACGCTCGGGAAGAGCGGTCTTGACGTGTCAGCGATTGGGCTCGGCTGCATGGGCATGAGTTGGTCCTACAGCCCGATTCCTGACAGGAACCAAATGCTGTCCCTGCTTCGGGCAGCCGTCGATCGCGGAGTGACGTTCTTCGACACGGCGGAAGTCTACGGTCCCGGCGCGAACGAAGAGCTCGTCGGCGAAGCCCTTACACCGTTCCGCGGGAAGGTAGTGATCGCGACGAAGTTCGGATGGGCACCCGGCGCGGAAGACGAGACACGATGGAGTCGTCTCGACAGCCGGCCCGAACATATCAAACGAGTTGTCGAGGGCTCACTCGCACGATTGAGGGTCGATGCGATTGACCTGTACTACCAGCACCGCGTCGACCCGGACGTCCCCATCGAGGAGGTCGCGGGGGCCGTGAAGGATCTGGTCCAGCAAGGCAAGGTGAAGCACTTCGGGCTCTCTGAGGCCGCCGCGAAGACGATTCGTCGCGCCCACGCAGTGCAGCCGGTGACCGCAGTGCAGAGCGAGTACTCGCTCTGGTATCGCGAGCCTGAGAGAGAAGTACTACCGACTCTCGAGGAGCTCGGCATCGGCTTCGTGCCGTTCAGTCCCCTCGGGAAGGGGTTCCTCACCGGCAAGATCGACGAAACCACGAGCTTCGATAGCTCTGATTTCCGAACCACCGTTCCACGCTTTAACGCGGAGAATCGCAAGGCTAATCACGCACTGATCGACCGGCTGCAGGCGATCGCGCAACGCAAGCACGCCACGCCCGGTCAGATTGCGCTGGCCTGGCTCCTGGCGCAGAGACCGTGGATTGTTCCGATTCCTGGGACGACGAAACTGCATCGGCTGGAAGAGAACATCGACGCTGGAGACGTGGAGCTCACCGCGAACGACCTCGCCGACATCGAGAGCGCCGTATCACAGATCAGGGTCCAGGGCGCTCGGTATCCCGAGGCGATGGAGCGAATGAGCAATCGCTGAACTGACTAGCCCTTTGGCGGCGCGAAGACTTGGTTGGGATAGGGATTCGTCTCTGGACGCTGCACGCGATTGAACCCGAAGTTGGTTGCCTGGTGGCAGTTGTTACATGCAGCGGTCAACGCGTCGTACGTTCGCGCAAACGCGCCAGTGTCCTTCCGGTTGACGGCGGCTCGCAGATCGGCAAGCGGCTGCGTGATCATGTGGGGGATCGCGTCCTTCGGAGCGACCGGTGAATCCTTGTGCGTCGGATGCCACTTGACGACATCATCGAAGCCTTCACTGAGTTCGTCCAGCTCGTATGCTGCCAGTTCCCAATTTCCAGCCTGTCCGGCCAGCCACAGCTTCGTATGACGCATCTGCTGGAGTGCCATCAGCTCGCCGAGGCCAGGCGCATATACTTCCGAAGCCGCAGAGGGTGCACCGCTTCCCGCGGACGATCGTTGCCCGCACGCCACACCTGCCAACGTCAGCGCAGCTGCGAGTAGAGGCGTGAGTCTCTGACGCTTGATGTCAAACATCGGTGGTCACCTCGACGAGCTCGGGGGCAACTGTCAACTCGTCGCTGGAACCTAATGATATAACCGTGTCATCTCGTGATTTCGTCGAGCGATGACGCGCGAACCACTTCGACAGAGCGAGGCCGTATGCCGGAGGCGAGAGAGTCACCTCCGATAGCGGACACGCAACGCAAGGTGCGGGCGAGGTCCACGCTGTGCGCTTTCCGTGAGGATCACTTCCTCGATAGTCGAGGACCCGTCGTGGCGCTGCCACTGTTCTTGGTGGAGCGGAATCGGCGACGGGACGCCGGACGGTAGAATGGCTAGATGTCCGCCGTCGCGATCCGTCCGGCGCTGCACGCCGAGCGTTCGACACTGGAGGCGCTGCAGTGGCGCGCGTCACTCGCCAACCGAGGCGATCGTGACGCTCTACTCGCGAATCCGGACGCGATCGCGCTGCCGGTCCAGCAAATCCGGATGGTCACGTGTTCGTGGCAGACCGCGACGGCGTGATAGTCGGCTTCGCCGCGGTCCTGCCGCGGCCGGATGGAGACGCCGAACTCGATGCGCTGTTCGTCGAGCCGAGTCTCTGGAAACAAGGGGTCGGGCGACTGTTGGTCGACCGCTGCGCCGAGGTCGCTCGCTGCCGTGCGTCGCGCATCCTGCACGTCGTCGGCAACCCTCACGCGGAGGGCTTCTATGCCGCGTGCGGCTTCCGCGCTACGGGAGTCGTCGCGACACGATTCGGCGCAGGTCTCTCGATGGAGCGCGGGCTATAACGGGCGCCGGCTACTCGAGAGGCTTAGTCAATACGTGCGCGTGCTCGCCGAATCCCTGCCTCGTGTAGAACCTGCGGGCGCCTTTGTTCTTGTCCAGTACTCCCAGGCGCATCACGTGCGCCCCTTCGCTGCGAGCGAAGCGTTCCGCTTCAGCCATCAGCATGCTCGCCACGCCGCGGCGGCGGTGCTCCGGTTTCACGTAGAGTTCGTGGATCCATGCGAACGGAGCCGGATCCTCGGGCGACTCGCCGCGCGTCGTGGCCACGACGCAGACGAACCCGGCGGCCTGGTCGGCGCAGTGCGCCATGATGATGCACCCGTTGTGGACGGCACACTCCGTTTCCAGGTACGTCATGTAGTCTGTGACGACCGTGTCGCCGTCCGGCCACGACGGCTCGAGGCTGCGGTGAAAGTTCTGCTGGTCGATGACGCACTCCCGCAGCGCCCGTGCGTCACGATCCGCGTCGAAGCGCCGGATAACCACTCGAGGTGCCTCTCCGTCCGCTGTGTCGCGAACGTCGCCGGCGGCGAACTCGCCCGCACGAAACATCTGTCCCTCCGCATCTACGACGTGAATAAGCATGATATTCGACCGTGCCCGAGATCATAGGCGAGGTCACGTCCCAACAGCGCTGCCGTCTCTCGACGGATCGAGCATAACCAGCGATGTCGGGCGGGGAATCAGATTCGACTCCCCGTCACGTACCTGCGTTCAGTTGCGATCCCGATCGCCAGCCGGAACGATGGCGACGCCGTTGGCATTGGGAACACCAAGCGTGATCGGCGTCCCGACCGCGGTGAGCTCGCCAAAGGTGTTGTATCGGAAAAACGACAAGTGGGATTGGCCGGCGCCATGGTCAATCACACCAAGGACGCCCGCGTCCGCATCGATGTCGGCCGGTGCGCCTCCGGTAGCGATGCTTGCAGCCACTGGGCTGTCCACGAACACATTGTTCCCTGTGCCAACCAACCGGCTGATGGTCTGGCTGCCGGTGTTGGCGGTGAACACGTACTTCCCCACCCGGGTCGCCCAGCAATCAGCCGCCTGGCCGGCGCCCACGACCGATGTAAACGCGCCGTCGCGGAACAGTCCGTCCTGGTTGGAGTGCGCGAGGGTGATGACGGCGGTACCGTCTGGATACACCGAAAAGCCAAACGGAGTCAGCGTGCCCGCGGGCGCTGACACCGCGACCGGGGGCGCGCCGCTGACCGCCCCATCATGGAGCCGTACGACGTCGACGGTGCCCGGCTCCGGATCGGTCTTCAAGGTGACCAGCACTTGATGGCGGTCGATCACGCCCACTTGCGCCGTGCTGCCGTTGGGCGGCTCGCCTCCTCCGACCAGCTCCAGTCCGGTCGTGCCGTCGAGCCACGCCACTGTGTTCTGATGCAGCGCGAACGAGTCGACAGTGGCCGCGCCGGCGACGTACATGTGATCGTTTCCGAAATCCACACTCACTGGTGCGCTGGTGGTGGAGACCACTTTGTCGAACTTCAGGATGTCGCCGTCGCGTCTGAACACGGCGACGGTATTCGAGCCGTTATTGACGGCCGCAATCAGCTCGCCGCCGAACTGTTTGACGCCCCGCGCGTTACCGCCCGCGCCGCCCTTGCCGTGCGTCGACAGGGTCTGGAGTAACGCGTGCGTGTCGGCGTCGTAAACGTCGATCCGGTTTTCAATTGGATCGTTGGTCATCGTGACCGCCAGCGTTCGGCCATGATGTTCGGCGCCAACGGCGGAAGCGCCGGCGGCACATGCCAGCACAACTGCCGCACTGCACAAAGCAACCCGCTTAGACATATCGCTCTCGTCCTTTCACATATGAATTCGTTTACGGTCGCACTTCCCGTCGATCGAGCCGCAACCTTCGAAGTGTAGATAGCCGTTCCGCCTCCAAATATTCCCGAGGGCTTCGAATGCCATCAGGCGAGCCCTGGCCGCACACCGAACCTCGGAATATTTCTGGCTCTAGCGGGTATCTAGGTCCAGGTAAGCCCCACGATTGAGCGGGTCGACGTCGTTGCGGCGAAGCTACCCGGTTGAGTTGAAAGGCTGGATCCGCAGTCGGAAATAGATCGTCGTATCGATCGCATGATCTCGATCGATGCGACCCTGGCGGGACGTTGATGGCACGGATGCCAGCGCAAATCGCCGCTGACCAGACGTGGGCTGCCTTCGAGGCGGAGGCTCTACCTCATGTCGATCGCCTGTTCCGCCTGGCCATGTGGCTCGAAGGCAATCGGTCCGAGGCCGAGGATCTGGTGCAGGAGACGATGATGCAGGCGCTTCAATCATTTCATCGCTTCCAGCCGGGAACGAACTGTCGTGCCTGGCTGACGACGATTCTTCAGCACGTGCGCAGCAATCGGCGCCGTGCGCGCGGTCGGTCACCGCTCGTCGACGATCCAGAGGACCGGATTGGACTGGCGACTCCATTCGTGCCGCCGGTGCCGCAGCAGTTGACAGACGAGGATCTGCTCGGCGCGCTGCGGCGGATTCCGGCTCCGTTTCAGGAAGTGATCGTCCTGTGCGACGTGGAGGAATTGACGTATAAGGAAATTGCCGACGCGCTGGAGATTCCGATCGGAACCGTGATGTCACGACTCCACCGTGGCCGAGCGCTGCTTCGCGCCGAGCTCGGCGCGTCGACACGCGCGTTCGGCGGTCGGAGGGCCGAAACCTGAGGCAACCCATGGAATGCCGCGACGTACGTGAGCTGGCCGATTCGTTTCTCGGTGAAGAGCTCCTCACCGAGACGAATCACGAGATCCTGCGTCACCTGGAGACGTGTCCGGTGTGCCGCGCCGATCTCGACGCGCGCCGCGCGTTGCGCGACGGGGTGCGACGGGCCTTTCACAATGCAGCCGACCTCGATCCGCGCCCTGAATTCATCGCGGGGTTGCGAACCACGCTCCAGGACACCGCCTATCAGGCGCGGGCTCGTCGCGGCATCCGATTGCAAGGATGGTGGGCGCTCGCGGCGACGGTGCTGCTGGCGGTAACGGTCGGTCTTGCGTATCGAGGCCGCGAATGGATTGCAGCGACCGGGGCGCTCGCGCGCGCCGCCGTCGGCGATCATCTCAATTGCGCGCTGCACTTCCGGTTGGCAGAAAGGCCAATCTCGCTCGAAGACGCCGCAATTCGCTATGGCCCCGCGTATCGCGTCCTCGAGAACCTGCCGCCCGAGGACGTGATGACGGCGGTTGGTCCGGCGCGCGTTCTCGAGCGCCATGCATGCGTGTATGGAGGGCGGCGATTCGCGCACATCGTGTTCGAATTTCGGGGCCAGCGCGTGTCGTTGCTCGTGACCGCCGCCGAGCGAAGTCTGCAACTGAAGCTTCCGGGCGATGCGCTCCCCCACGTGACGTCAGCGGGACGAATCGACGACATTGCCGTCGTCTCCTTTCGTGCGTCGAGTCACATGGTCTTCTTCGCCGGTAATGTGCCACAAGCCGACCTGATGAAGCTGGCTGACGCGGTCGCAGAGCCCCTCTACAGCGAGCTCGTTCGCGTGTGATGGCGTCGCGCGACAGCTTAGTGGCGATTCACGCTGCTGAGCGGCCGCACGCGCGATGGACCGTCCGTTTCTACGCCGTCGACCGGGCGGACGCCCCAGCGGTTTGCCTGGTGGCTGTGTTCGGCGGCGTGACGAGGCTGAAGATATTGCCGTCCGGGTCCTTGAACCACGCGGCCTTCATCGTCCCGGCCACGTGAAGGTCGCCCTGCCGGGTCATGTTCGGCAAATCGTAATGCTCGAAGCTGACTCCGCGGCCCTTCAGAGTCTTCACGATATCTTCCACCTCGTCGGCCACCCAGGTCACCGCTGTCGCCTTGTTCGTACCGGCGTATTGCGAACGGTAGACGAACAACGTGGACCCTCCACTCTTGAAAGCGAGCACTTCCTCGTTCTCCATGATCTTCGTCAACCCGAGCGTCTGCTCGTAGAACTTCCTCGCACTTTCGAGACTCTTGACCGCAACGGTCGCAACGGCATCCTTATCGCTGAGCATCGTGGTCTCTCCTTGGTTGAGCGCTCTCGCGAGATTCGCCCCATCGCGACGGAGCGGTGCGGGAGCGCATTGTAAGAATCCAAGCAAGCGGCGATCCGAGATGTCCTTCGACTAGCCGAGCTCGAGCGAGCTCGACGCGAGCGCTGGCGGAACAGATGCCATTCCTGTCGAGGAAACTGCTAGGAATCGATGGCGAGGACAGTGACCTGCGGCTTTCGAGGCCGTGTTGGATTGCTCATGTGGCGAACGAGATCACACAACGCCACATTTACGGTAGTTTAGATCATTCAATTATCTCAGCCGTTCGGCGTCGATGGCGAGATCGGCGAGGGCCGCCACTGAACTCACTCGGCTGGCACTTCTGCACTAGCGGCGGCGTGATGCGACGCCCGCCGAGGGAGCGAATGTCAATTTGGCCAGCATGCGCTCGAGCGCTTCGAGGTCTGCGCGCTCGAGACGCTCGAATTCCGGCGGCGGCTGATGGAACTCTTGGAGCAGATCCGTCCGCGTCTTTTCGCCCTTGCGGGTCAGCACGACCAGCTTGACACGTTTGTCGTGCACTAGCGGCTGTCGGCGCGCAACGCCCAATTCTTCGAGGCGATCGACGATGAACGTGGCGTTCGATGGGTCGCACTGCCACTCGTCAGCCAACGATCGCATCGACCGCCCGGTTCGCGGGTCGAGGCTGAACAGGGCGCGCGAATCGTTGGGCGTCAATCCCCGTCGCGCCAGGCTCGCCGTTCTGACAGGTGCTGAACGGACGAGCAAATCGAACAGCATCTGCCAAACCCGCCGCGCCAGTGCCTCAGTAGCCGACTTCGTCATGTGTCACATTCGAGCCCATGCGGTTCGCGAACCAATGAGTTTGACGGATCGCCCTGATAGTTGATACCACTAAATCAATCGGCGATCGTAACATGGAAGTCACCACGTCCGTTCTCATCGGCGGCGGCAGCGATCTCAAGGACGTGGCGGATCGTTTGCGGCGGCGTTTGGTGTGGGGGCCGACGGCGCGGTGCTGATTCGGCGCCCACGGGTTCATTGCGTGGCGCCATGCGACGGCGGCGGACGGCGCGAAGGCACTGGACAGGCCTTCGAACGACTCTGGATACGAACTGCAGTCAACACAGGGGAACACGTCGAATGAGATCACGACGATTACTGTGGAGCGGCGTCGGCGTTGTCGGCGCTTTGGGAGCGATCGGCGGCGCGTGGATGCTGTCGCTGCCTCCGGCGGCCACCCCTACATCGCCGCGGCCGATCGGAAAGTCGGAAGCCGAGGCGCTGCTCGCGGCGTTGAAGCCGCCGAAGCGTCAACGGCCCGTCATTGCCGTCATCGGCATCAACGACGCAACGGAAACCACCGACTATCTCATGCCGTACGGGATCCTTCGACGCGCCGACGTCGCCGACGTCGTGCTGCTCGCGACACAGCCAGGGCCAGTGACCCTCTTTCCCGCGCTCACCGTCGAGCCGCAGGCAACAATCACAGACTTCGATGAGCGATATCCGGACGGGGCGGACTATGTGCTTGTTCCCGCCATGAGCCGCGACGACGACTCGCTGGTTCTGAAATGGCTTCAGAGCCAGGCAGACAGAGGTGCCCTGATCGTCGGGGTCTGCGCCGGCGCCAAGGTCGTCGGCGAGGCCGAGTTGCTGGACGGCAAGCGAGCGACCACGCACTGGTACTACCTCAAGGAATTGTTAACGAAGCATCCCGCTATCCGATATGTCGCCGACCGACGGATTGTGGTTGACGATGGCGTGGCGACGACGACGGGGATCAGCGCGTCCATGCCGATAGCGCTGACCCTCGTCGAGGCCATTGCCGGTCGTGAGAAAGCAGAGGCCATCGGCCGCGACATCGGCGTGACGGACTGGGATGCGGGTCACGACAGCGGCGCCTTCCGGTTCACGCGTCCGTTTGCGGCGACGGCCATCCGCAATAGCCTCGCCTTCTGGAACCGAGAAGAGTTTGGCATCGAGTTGTCAGCCGGCGTCGACGAAGTGTCGCTTGCCCTGGTCGCCGATGCTTGGTCACGAACGTACCGATCACGGGCAGTGACCTTTGCGCCGACCGTGGCGACGCGCTAGAGTCGCAACGGCGTCAAGATTGTTCCCGATCGCGTGACGTCGAGCTGGCCCGCAGCGACACGGCTCCCCGCGATCGGTCGACAACCTGCCAGGGCGTTGGACGAAGCCCTTCACGGGATTCGCGCCCGCTATGGCGCGCCGACAACCGACTTCGTCACGATGCAGCTCGAATACCCGATGCAACGTCGCGCCGATCGCGAGAGCGCGAGCGCGTTTAATTGGTCTGTGCCGATGACGAAGGCGCCGCGATGACTCACCGATCGCTGAAAAGCCCAGCAACGCGACCGTTGCCTTCCCGTCACTATACACAGGCATTTCAATCGCTGGATCCGAAGGCCGTGGCCGAATACTTCAACGAGCCATCGCTCCTGATCACGCCCGAAGGCGTTCTGGCGTTGACCACGGCCGCTGACGTGGCATCCATCGCGTCTGCTCTGCTTTGCTCATCGTCTCCCGCAAAGCCACTCCCAAGGCGAGATGACGGAGCACGTCGATCGGCATATCTCAGTCGACGATCGACACGTCGAGCTCGCCGAGCCGCGCCGGATTGCCGATGACCTCGATCTCGGTGATCTTGCCGTTCGCGATCGTGAAGCGGAGCGCTCTCACCAATCGTCCCTGCGGCGCCACGACGACGCCGATGGCGCCATCCACGAGCGCGGGCCGCGTGAGCCGCGCGAGGTGCCCGTAGGCGACCGCCCCCTTCGCCCAGACTGCCGCGCCGCGGATCTCGGTCGGCGCGCCGGCCGCCATGTCCGCGCGAACCACGAGATCCGGATCGAGGACGGCGAGAAGGCCTTCGAAGTCGCCGGCGCGTAACGCGGAAATGAAGGCCTCGACGACCTCACGCTGCCGAACGAGATCGGGGTCGGGCGCCCCGCCGCCGCGCACGCGGCGCCGCGCGCGGCTCGCGAGCTGCCGCGCCGCCTCTGCGGAACGGCCGACGATCGGCGCGATCTCCTCGAACGGCACGGCGAACATGTCGTGCAGCACGAAGGCGAGGCGTTCCGCCGGCGTCAGCCGGTCGAGCACGACGAGCAGCGCGAGCCCGACCGAATCCGCGAGGAGCGCTTCCTGCTCGGGGCTGCTCCCGCGCGTGCCGGTCGCGACCGGCTCCGGCGCGTCCGGGGTGAACGGCTCCTCGCGCCGCGATTGGCGCGACCGCAGCATGTCGAGGCACACGCGCGCGACGACCGTGGTCAGCCATCCGCCAAGGTTGTCGATGCCCGTGGCATCGGCGCGGCTGAGTCGCAGCCACGCTTCCTGAACGGCGTCGTCCACCTCGCTCGACCGAGCCGAGCATCCGGTACGCCACGGCGCGCAGGTGGGTTCGGTGCTCTTCGAATCGCTCGGCCAGATAATCGCGTTCGTTCATCGGTCACACTTCCTCGTCGCGTTCCGTCATAACACTGACGGACGAACGGTAAACAATGTGACGCGGAGAAGCAGCGGCCGCGAATGTGACATAGGAGGAAACCGATGAAGATCAAACTGACCAGCGTGCACGTCGACGACCAGGAGAAGGCCCTGCGCTTCTATACCGAAGTCCTGGGCTTCGTGAAGAAGGCCGACTTCAGCCAGGGGCCGTATCGCTGGCTCACGGTGGCCTCACCAGAGGACCCGGACGGCACGGAGCTGCAGCTGGCGCTCAACGGCAACCCGGCGGCCAAAGCCTACCAGCAGGCGATGTTCCAGCAAAGCCAGCCCGCGGCCATGTTCTTCACCGACGACGTGCAGGCCGATTACGAGCGGATGAAAGCGCGCGGCGCCGAGTTCACCATGCCACCAACGGACGTGACCGGCTCCAAGATCGCCATGCTGAACGACACCTGCGGCAATCTCATTCAGGTCACGCAGCTGAAGCGCTGGTAAGCGGACATTCACGCATTCCGGAGTGCTCAGCTTTCAATGGCCGACAGATCGAGCCGGCTGAGACGCTCCGGATCGGGCCACCGCGCAAATGAGCGCGGTGTTCCCCGGATTGCTCAGCGAGTACCTCAGGCGTGGGCCTGGTCACATTCACGCTGCGGGATCCGTCATGGTGACAAGGAGGACGACATGAATGTGACAGTAGAAGGTAGCGGCGCCCTCTCGCCCATGGACCTGAGCATGCCCCGCTCCAAAGGAATCGTCATCGGCTTCTGGACCGTCACCGCGCTCTTCTGCCTGCAGATCGGCTTCACCGCCTATGCGCAACTGCGCCTGCCGCAGGTGGCGGAGGCGTTCACCCACCTCGGCTTCCCCGACTACTTCCGGGTGGAGCTCACGTGGGCCAAGCTCCTCGGCGTGGTGCTGCTGCTTGCGCCGGTGCCGGCGCGGCTCAAGGAGTGGGCCTACGCCGGCTTCGCCATCACCCTCGGCTCTGCGCTCATCGCCCACCTCTCGGTCGGCGATGGCCCGGAGGCGTGGGGCTTTGCGGCGGGCACCGGCGTGCTCTGGGGGCTCTCGTACTTCTTCTGGCGCCGCCTGGAGGCGATGCCGGCGAGCGCCTGAGCGCGCGGTGAGCGGAGTGAACACAGTGGCTGTCAAGACGACGAAGAAGGCCGCGGCGAAGAAGAAGACCGCGAAGTCGGCGAAGGTCGTAAAGAAGCCCGCCACCAAGCGCGTCGCTGCGAAGCCGGCCCTCCTCTCGGGCGGCAACCCTCAGATCGCGAAGGCCGACGGCGACGCCCCCGTGCAGGCCTACATCGCGGCCATGCCGGGCTGGAAACGCGACGTCGGGCGCCGCCTCGACGCGCTCATCGTGCGCACCGTCCCCGGCGTGCGCAAGGCGGTCAAATGGAACTCGCCCTTCTACGGAGTCGAGGGCCAGGGCTGGTTCCTCAACTTCCATACCTTCACGAACTACGTCAAGGTGGCTTTCTTCCGCGGCACGTCGCTGCGTCCTGTCCCCCCTGGCGAGTCCAAGCACAAGGAAGTGCGCTACCTCGACATCCGCGAGGACGACCAGCTCGACGAGGCGCAGATGGCGACGTGGATCCGGCAGGCGGCCGCCCTGCCCGGCTGGGTCCCGTAGCGCCGGCAGGGATCCTCGCAAGTCAACGCAGTCCTGGAGTGAACACGATGGCCGGCAAGACGTCCACGAAGTCGGTGAAGGTCGCACAGAGGGCAGCCAAAAGGGTCGCTGCAAAGGCGGCCAGACCGCGCAACGCGGTCGCCAAACCATCAGCCCGCAAGCCCACGAAGGAACGACTCGTGCCGCGAAAAGATAGCTCCAGCACGCCCGACTCCGCCTCGCAGATGATTGACCAGCGCATTCGTGAGCTTGGTGATTGGCGAGGTTCAGTGTTGAAACGGATGCGCGCGCTCATCCACGAGGCGGCCCCCGAGGTCGTCGAGGAATGGAAGTGGGCGAAAGAGTCTTCCCCGGGAACTCCTGTTTGGTCCCACAGCGGGGGCATCTGTACGGGCGAATCCTACAAAGAAGTCGTGAAGCTAACCTTCTTTCAGGGAGCCTCGCTGAAGGACCCTGCTCGTCTCTTTAATTCGAGTCTCGAGGGAAATACACGACGGGCCATCGACATTCACAAAGACGATGCGATTGAGGAAATGGCGTTCAAAGAGCTGATTCGCACCGCTGTCGCCTTCAACGTTGCGAAGCGGAAGAAGTAGGGTACTCACCGCAGGCGGCCCGGCGGCCGCTCCTCGCACGCCCGAATGAACCAAGCCCGACGAGGCTTAGGTTATCGGCAGGTTGCGTCTCGTCCCGGCGGCGATACTGCGTGCCCTCCGAAAGCGCCCGTATATGCGGCCCCCCTCGTCTCTGAGCCATCGCTTCAACTTCCAAGGCCGCGGCATCGTCGCCCAAAGCCTCAGGTCGCGACGCTTCTGACGAAGCGGCCGTGAGTTTGGGGGTGTGGGCCGCTTTGACGGCGGCGTCATGCCGCCTCTGCAGACCCTTTGTCGCGGTGGCCTTTCGCGCCGCAGCCGCTCGAATAGTTTCGAGCGCAACCTTGCCGCCAGTGGTCCCGAGGACGTTCGAGGACTCGGCTCATCGAACTCTCCTTCACGTCCAGATGCTTGAGCAATCTCGCATCTGGAGAATGCGGCCCCTCACGCGGCGGAAAGTTGCGAGTTGACAAAACGAGTCGCTCGCACCCAGACCCCTTGGAGTCCGATCGATGGATGTCGGAAGTCTCACCGTGTTCGCCCATTTTTGCGGATGCCTGGCGTGTCAACGCCTTTGCAATGTCGCAAGCGGTGGCCATTCAACGCGAAGAGTCGCCCAGGCGCGCAGACCGCCGCCTGCTCACCTCTTCGCGTCCACTCGCCCAGAAGCATCGACCGGGCAAACGTGACATCCTAATGCCGCCATCTTGTCCGTCATCACGCACGGCCCGCCGAGCTGACTTGGTTCCGCAGGTCGCGCGCCGACTGCGGCTGTGTCGCTATCGGCGGGTGCGACGCGATGCGCCGTGGTGAGACGCTATCGAGAGGCGCTGAATCAGCTTTGATCCGCCAGCTTCCCTGATGAGAGGAATAGACATGATCATGAGCACGACGTCGGTCATCGAAGGGCATCCTGTCACCCGTTACCTCGGTGTCGTGACCGGGGAAGCGATCATCGGCGCGAACATATTCCGCGACATGTTCGCGGTTGTCCGAGACGTCGTCGGCGGACGGTCCGCGACCTATGAACGGGGGCTCGACGAAGCGCGCAAGGTCGCGATGTCGGAGATGGAGCAACGCGCTTCTGAGTTGGGCGCCAACGCCGTCATTGCAATTGACCTCGACTACGAGGTCCTCGGCCAGAACAACGGGATGCTCATGGTGGCTGTCAGCGGCACGGCGGTTGTTTGTTGAGAAGGTGCGTCTGTTGGCCCTCCCACAGTACCCCTGAGCACCTCGGTCGTGGACCGCCGCATCATTACACTCCGCATGAAGCAGCAACTGGGTTCCTCAGAACGCTCGCCCGCTACGCTGAGGCTTGGTTGAATCCGTCACGACGGAGCTGTTCACGATGGCCGGCCGCGTCTATCGGAAACGTGAACGGCAATTACTCGAGGAGATACACGACGCACGCCGATAGACCGAGCCCCCGGAGGAAGGCCAACTCCTCTTTCTGCGCCCCGGAAATGTGCTCCCGTCTCCTGGCGCGCCTATCCCAGCGCTTCACCTCCACAAAGCGGCCATCGTGAACACGCCCCGTGCGATCCACGCGCCAGAGGAACAGATCGGGGATTCCCGGCGCATCAGCTCGACGCTGCCGGTTGAGAAGCTTGCTCAACACCCCGCGCTCTCTGAGCCATGACAGCATCATTGCGAACTTTTTCGCTTCCGGAGTTCGCAGCTTCACACCCGCGGCCCGACTCTTCGCGATGTATTGCTGCAATATGGTAGCGTCGGTGACTTCCTGTAGATTTAATCCGCCCGCCAACCATGCGTCGAGGAGGCTCCAGGTACCTGGAGGTAATCGACAGCCGTCAAAGCGAACCCCTTTCGTCTTCGCCGCAACCTGGTTCGAGCGCTCCTTCCATCGGCGCAAGACGAGTTGTTCCGGAATGAGCCGCGCCTCGCCGTGCCAGTACCCGGACGCGGCCCCGGCTGTCAGCTGTGCATCTGCGCACTGTCATCTTGATCCGCAGACTCATGACTCAAATAGGCAGTCGCGCAGCGAATGGTTTGGATGGTCCTTGTAATAACGGCCGATGGCGCCCTTCACTCTGTTGTGAAGGTGGTAAGCGATGCAAGGCGACCGTAGCCATTCTTCTAGAATTGAATGGCGCTGTCACCATAGCCAAATACGACAGTGCGCCGACGATGAGCGCGGCCAGGCAGCGGCAGCCGTCGACCGCTTCCGCCGCGCCGTGCGTCGTCCGCGAGCTGTCTGCGCCGCGCGCGATTGCTTCGGGGATCGCTGGCGAAGAAGAGCGGCACGGGCGCCAGGCGTCTGATCGATCCGTTGCCGGCGGAGAACTCGTCCGTGCTGCCCGACCACGGATCGCTCGTGCGCTTGAACCCGGGCGAGCGCCTTCATGACCGCGCCGCCCACAAGTAGGACGCAGCAGTCCATCGGTTCCTGGAGCGGCTGTATCGTAACTCGTGCCTCGTGAACCGAGTTAGAAAAGTCGGCGGCCGCGCGGCCCACTGACGACGAACGGGAAGAAGTCGGAAGAACACCTCTATCCATTCGATCGCTGTCTGGACCGGGGTGGCGTCTCGATATCGCGGTATAAAGCATGCGTGCCCCGGATGCTTCCGTCCCGGCCTGACGCCGATACGCCTGATTCAGAGCGGAAGGTCTTCGCCGCCCTCGAGCGGCACCTGCCGCGCGACTGGATCGTGTTCCACTCGCGGCGCATCGTCCTGCCACGCCACGCCGCCACATCTGGTGCCGAATGCGAGCTCGACTTTCTCGTCATCGATCCTTCCAGGGGCATTCTCGGCCTCGAGGTGAAGGGCGGCGTCGAGATCGGCCGCGATGAGGAGGGCTGGTATTCCGGCAGCAATCCTCGCCATCGCATCAAGTCGCCGGGCGTCCAGGCGCAACGTGCGATGCACACGCTGCAGGAGTACTTGCGAACGCGCGGCGTAGTAGTTCCGTCATTCGGATGGGGCGTGGTATTCCCGGATGCGGAGTCACCGGAGGCGCTTGGACCGGAACTGCCACGGCGTCTCGTGATCGATGGGAGTTCCCTTCAGTGGGCCGACAAGGCGGTGAACGCCGTCTTCGAAGCGGCCCTGGGCGCCGGCACTCCCCTTCCGGCGGTCGCGGTGACGCAACTGATACGGCTTCTCGCACCACGCGTGTCGTTGGCCCCTTCAATTTCCGCAACAGTCACCGAGGACGGAGCAGCGCTGGTGCGGCTCACCGAGGAGCAGTTCAACATCCTCGAGCTGCTCGCGAGCTTTCCGCGAGTGGGTGTCTCGGGTGGCGCAGGCACCGGGAAGACGCTCGTCGCGATGGAGCGTGCGCGCCGGCTCGCGGCGGAGGGCCGTCGCGTCCTGCTGCTCTGCTACAACCGCGGCCTGGCGGCGTACCTCAAAACGCTCGCCCACGGCTTCACCGTTTCGACATTCCATTCGCTTTGCGATTCGTTGGCTAAATCCGCTGGGCTGCCGTGGCCATCGGTACCGACTGGTCCTGACGCGCAGGCATTCTGGCGTGACGAGGCGCCGGCCTTCCTTCTTCAGGCGCTGGATCGGCTCCCCGACGAGCGCTTCGACGCCGTCATCGTCGACGAGGCGCAGGACTTCCACGAGGTACTGGTGGATCGCCGTTGAACGACTGCTCCGCCGTCCGAACGACGATGTGCTGTGGGTCTTCTTCGATCCGCAACAGAACATCTACGGCGGCTCGGCATGGGAGGCGCTCGGTTTGCGCACGGCGCCGCTTGTCCTACAACTGCCGGAACACGCAGCGGATCGCTCGTTACTCGTACGGCCTGGTGCACGCAGAGCCGAAGCTTCGTCCAGGCACGCCCGAGGGAGTAGAAGTGTCGATCGAGCAGTGCGAGGGTGAGCGCGAGATGCTCGATGCGGTCCGCCGGGCCCTTCACCGAATCGTGGTCGAGGGGCGGCTATCGCCCGACCGTGTGGTGGTGCTCTCGCCGCGAAGCGTCAGGACGAGCGCCGTCTGGCGGACGCAGACCTTCGGCAATCTGCGCCTCGTCCAATATCCCGCGGCTCCTGCTCCGGGCCAGGTTCAATTCGCCACGTTACAGGGATTCAAAGGCCTGGAGGCGGATGCGATCGTCCTGTGCGAGACGCGCAAGGGGGACCTGCACTCGTCGGAGCAGCACCTCTACGTGGCGGCGTCCAGGGCGAGGCACGTACTCGCGGTGGCCGAGTACAAAGTGGCCGACAGCTGACGCCCACTTGAAATCAGGTGTCAGGGTGCCATCGCGGAAACCCGTACTCGTAATCAGGGCCTAAGGACGGCGGCGCGACTTGCCGTCAGGCTTTCGGCTCATCGCGAGGTTGTGACTCGCGAAATGCTCCATCTTGTGTGCTGACGCC
The DNA here is from genome assembly GCA_963755695.1 of uncultured Acidobacteriota bacterium. GTDB lineage: Bacteria > Acidobacteriota > Vicinamibacteria > Vicinamibacterales > 2-12-FULL-66-21 > QHWT01. Next base: position 302,991 of record CAVWLB010000003.1, read on the forward strand.
ATCATCGGCTGCGAGTACCGTTCGTGTCGCTCGAGGAGCGATTCGATGATTGCGCGCAGCTCCGGATCCGAGCCAGCGGTACTGCGTGATGCGCTCCGCGGTAGCCTGGAGTCGGGCGGCCGCATCCGCGAAGCGGCCGGCGCGATTCAACTCCAGCGCCTCTGCGGCAGCCTGCGCCGCATAGAGCTTGGCGACGGCGCGATCGACGGAAACGTTGCGTGGCTGCGTGTCATTGGCGCGATGATCGGCATACGTCCAGATGGCGTCGGTGTCCGGCTCGCGAATTGCGCCGGGCGCATCGGTGACACCGAAGAGTGCCCTCGCGGTCTGCCCTGCTGCGCCGTGCGGGAATTTCAGCCGCAGCACGACCTCGACATCCTGGCGTGACACCAGGTCGCCCAGCCGGACCGAGAAGACCCCTTCACCGTCCTGGCGCACCGGAAACCCGTTCAGCGTCGTCACGCCGATTCCACGATCCACTCGCGCGGTGACGGCGACGTCGCGGGCTGTGACTTCGAGCGTCTCGCCAAGCTCGCTAGTCAGGATGTCGGGGATGTTGGCGGCGGCCTCGACGAAATAGAAGTGACCTGCGCCAGCTCGCGCCATCCCCGCGAGCAGGCGTTCGTCGAAATCGTTGCCGACGCCGATCGTCGATGTCGTGATTCCGCGCGCCCGAAGTTCTTCGGCGTGGCGCGCCAGCAGCTCGGGATCCCTGATGCCGTGGTTGGCCAGGCCATCGCTCAGCAACAGGCAGCACGCTACCTGTCCGGCGCGAAGATGCTGGGCTATTTCCTCGCAGCCCTTGAGCCAGCCACCGGCGAGATCGGTGTTGCCGCGCGCCAGCAGGCTCTCCGCCAGACCGATCGCATTGCGCACGGCCTCATCGGTGGCGAGCGTCGATGGGACCATCACATCGATTTCGTGATCGTAGGCGACGAGCGCGAATCGATCGGACGACTTGAGCATTCTGAGCGCCTGCACCACGGCCTGGCGCGCCAGATCGATCTTGGACCCGCCCATCGAACCGGATCGGTCGAGAACGAGCGCGATGTTGACGGGCTCGCGCGCCGTGGCGTGCGCCGACTCCGGAGCCGCGAACGAGAGGAGCACGTAGCGGGCGCTGTGGCCCTCGGCGCGAATGAGCCTGCGATCGACCTGTACGGTGAAATTCATGATTGCTCCTCTCCTTCTGCATCCGAGAAAATCCGCCGCGCTGCGGCCATCAGCTGTTCGAGCTGCCGTTGCTCGATTCGCGACAGCGGCCGGCGGACGTGGAGTTCCATGCCATCCGCAAGCGTGAAACGCTCCCACTGCGAACGTTCCGGAACCGTGAGAGAAGCCGCGAACGACTTCCCCGTCTCCGCACGCGCTGCAAGCGGCTTGCTGATCCGCGCTATAGCCACTTGCGGGCCGGGCTCCGCCAGGACGCCACGGATGTAGTCCAGGGCCGAACCGCGGTTCTCGGCCTGCCGCCGCTTCGTCTCGGCGATGAGGACGTCTACCTGCTCGTCAGTGAGACCCTTGATCCGCTTTGCAATCTCCGCCAGTGGCAGATGTTGTTTCTGGAGCAGACGAATGAGCTTCAGCCTCGAGACATGGCCCTCGCCGTAGCGTGTGCCCGGTCCGGGCGCGCCCGCCGGCGGGAGGAGGCCCTGCTGGATGTAGAAATGCACCGTCCGCGGGGTCACTCTCGCTTGTTCGCACAGCGTGTTAATGTCGAGGTCCGTCAATTTCGGCATTATAACAGTGACACGTTTCACTGTCAAATATCCTTACCCGGCTAATGCCCGGCAACGCGACGCGTGACGACGAGCGCGATGCAGTGGGCGAAGGCAGGCAGCCTCCTACCCCGCTCGCGCGGGGATCAGGTGTGTCATGAGGGTCCGAATCTGCGCGCGCCACTGCAGCCGCTGCGCCATGTCGTTACGCCGCGCGGCGATCCACGCCAGCACCTGCGCGACGGCATATCCGTCCTGGCACGGAGCGTCCGCCCCCGGCACCGGCACACCATCTTTCAGGGTCCACTCGTGCGGCACAGCATTTCTTGTTCGGCGAACGGGCGTTCCGTCGAACCCAGTGGTCGCGATCGCGTGGACCCTCGCGGCTGCCAGCGGCCCCCATGCTTCAGCGACCGGCCCGTCGATCCATTCCACCAGCGTCCGGCCGTCGATCTTCTTCTTGCTCCACAGTCCGAACGACTCCGGATCCTGGACGGCGGACGCCACGCCCTCGGCCAGCACCGTAGAGATGTCCTCAATGTCGAGCGGGGGCACATGCCGCTGCCGCACCCTCGCGGACGGCGTCCCGACGAGGAGCCCGTTGCTGCAGACGAAGCGGAACCAACCGACCACCGCGAAGAGCGGCACCGTTTTGTCGACCGAGTTGAAGCACTCGAACGTCAGCGCCATCTCGTGTCCGTCGTCTGGCTTCACCGCGTACTTGCGCGGCAGCGTCGCGCGCAGCGCGACGCGGGTGCCGTATTCGGAGATCAGGAGGCGCGCCGGTACCGCGGCCGGGTCGATGCCGGCCTTCATGATTTCGACGCCGACCGCGCGGACCGCGTCAGCGTGCTGCACGAGCACGTATTGCTTCGACACGGTTGTTACCGGTAGCGGCTCGTCACCCGCCGCCGCCTTGCGGACGATCAAATCGTGGAACTTGTTGCGTCCGAACGCGCGTCGCTCGAAGACAGGCAGGACCCCGGGCACCATATATCTAGCGTGGTGTCGATCGCGGCCATGCTTTCGCCGTGCCAGTGTCTGCCCCCGCGATCCATTCCCTGCCAACTGAGGCGCCGCAAATGGCCGTTGCATGCATTCAGGCTACCTGGCGAGCGTGACAGGGCGGGTCAACCTTGCCTGCGGACCGAACGTTCTGGGACGTCGCCGGATGCCGCTGGGACTCGACGTCACCGCGCTCGAGGAGTCTCATGGTCTGCGCCGTCCCTAGACCGAGATAATGCGACCCGACGGCACCGGTTCAAACGGAGCTCACGCGACGTCGACCGGCCAGGTCACGGTCACTCCGCGGAAATGGTTGTACGCCTGCTTCAGCAGCCACTCGGCCCTGTCGCGTCCGTAGGGGGTGAGTGCGGTCGACGTCGCGAGCTGGGAATGTCCCATCGCGAAGTACGGCGCGTGCAGGCCGCAGCTCCTGCAGCCACCGGGCGCGCTGAGCACCACCGTCATGTCGTTAGGATACAGGGCGACGATCTTGCCGAGCACCTCGACGCCGTCCACCTTCGTCGAGATGTGAATGCCCTGGAGAGGGAATATCCGCTGGGACATGTTCTTGCCTCCTGGTCGGGGCCGCATCCGCGCCGCCTGGCGCGCTGGCACCTTGCGCGTCCTCACAGGAGTGAGACGTCGCCGGTTGCCGGACTCGCCGCGTCCGGGCGAGTCGCTCTCGATGTGGTTGACAGTATACAGCCGACGTCAACCGTCGCCGTTCAGACGCGGAGTGATCTGAGTTGTCACGGCCCGGTGAGATAGTAGGGGGATGTCAACGACGAGGGGTGCCGACTCCAACACGACGACAATTGCAGATCTGGCTCTGTGGGTCGGTGGGCCTTCAGCGCCCGAAGCAGCGGAGTCCCCGTCAAGCAGGTACGTTGCGATACCCCTGTGTTATCCCGCTCGTCAACACCGAGCGGATCGCTATCCTCCGTCGGATGAGAGCTTTCTGCACGTCCTGAAACTCCGAAACGCTAGGGTACCGACGGCCAACCCACAACCCGGGTGTTACCCGCGGTTGTGAACTCGCCCCGATTCCGCCTTGCCCGAGCAGGCCCCCGCTGGACGGAACAGGGGCTCCGGGGATCTGTAGGTCACAGCTGTTTTGAGAAGTCCGGCGCGGCCAAACTGAACGGAATCAAAGGGTTGAGGGCAAAAATGACTTCCTGGCACACCATGACTGCCCCATGGTCGGGCTTGGGGGCAGGGGTCGCTGGTTCGAACCCAGTCGCCCCGACCACTTTTCAAGGGGTCCGGGGTTCCAGCGGGGTTCCACAGACGGCGCCATGTCGTGCCTCTCCTTAGCGGCGTCTCAGGTCCTCTACCACCCACGTTCGGCTTCAAAGTTGCGTCACGCTTGAGGAGTCATGGGTAAGCCTGTCCGCGCCTAATAATGTCCTCATCACCGGCCAAGCCCGAAGGCGTGGCGGTACTCGTGACCTGCACCACGAAAGAGCTCGCGCGTATGCAGGTAATGAGGAGAAGACTGGCGGCTTCCCGTCGCTGAGAAGACCGAAATCAACCTCATGGACCTGATCTCGGGGTCGGTCGATCAGACATCGTCGCCGCAGGCGAAGATCGCCCTGTTCCGGTCGCTCTTCCGAGGCCGCGACGACGTGTACCCGCGGCGATTCGAGAGCCGCAAAACAGGCAGGTCTGGGTACGCGCCCGCCTGTGCCAACGAGTGGGTCCGAGGCGTGTGCGAGAAGCCGCGCATCAAATGCGCCGAATGTCCCAACCGTCGGTTCCTTCCGGTCACTGACGACGTCATTCGCTGGCACCTGTCAGGTTGCGACCCCGAGGGACAGCCCTTCGTCGCTGGCGTCTACCCGTTGCTTCAGGACGAGACCTGCTTCTTCCTCGCCGTCGATTTCGACAAGGCCGGCTGGCGCGACGATGCCGCGGCGTTTCTTGAAACTTGTCGCCACCTCAATCTCCCAGCCGCGCTCGAACGATCACGCTCCGGGCGAGGTGCGCATGTCTGGTTCTTCTTCGATGAGGCGATTCCGGCGGCGCTTGCCCGAAGACTGGGATCGCATGTCCTCACCGAGACAATGGAGAGACGTCCGGACATCGGGCTCGATTCGTACGACCGGCTGTTTCCCAATCAAGACACGATGCCGCAAGGAGGATTCGGAAACCTGATCGCTCTGCCGCTCCAGAGGGCAGCGCGCAAACAGGACAACACGGTCTTTCTTGATAGCGCCTTTGTTCCGTGGGCCGACCAGTGGGCATTTCTCGCGAGCGTTCGCAAGATGGGACGGCCCCAGATTGAAGAGATCGTCGAGGACGCTGAACGACGAGGCCGCATTCTCGGCGTACGGTTGCCACCGCAGGACGATGGAGAAACAGAGCCTTGGACTGCACCTCCGTCACGCATCGAAGAGAGGCCCCGATCGTCGGTGATTTGCCAGCGACGTTGGAACTCGTCCTTGGCAATCAGATCTACATCCCCAAGCAAGGGCTGCATCCGGGACTTCGAAACCGATTGCTTCGGCTCGCTGCGTTTCAGAATCCCGAGTTCTACAAAGCGCAGGCGATGCGGCTTTCGACGTACAGCAAGCCACGCGTCATCGCGTGCGCCGAGGATCTCCCGCATCACATCGGACTGCCGCGCGGCTGCCTCGATGACGTTCGCAAGACCCTCACGGATCTTGGTGTTCGCACGGCCATTCGCGACGAACGTCGCGACGGCAGTCGTTTGGAGGTGAAGTTTCAAGGCGAGCTTCGGCAGCAGCAGAAGGCAGCAGCGGACGCGATGCTGCGTCATGAGACTGGCGTATTGGCAGCCACAACAGCGTTCGGCAAGACCGTCGTCGCCGCGTGGCTCATCGCCCGGCGCGGCGTGAACACGCTCGTGCTAGTTCATCGCCGGCAGCTGCTCGACCAATGGATTGAGCGTCTCTCGACGTTCCTCGATGTCCCGGCGAAATCGATCGGACGAATCGGCGGAGGACGAAATCGCCCGACTGGACAGATTGATGTCGGCATCATTCAGAGTCTCGTCCGAAAAGGCGTCGTGGATGACCGCGTCGCTGAGTACGGCCATGTGATCGTCGATGAGTGCCATCACCTGTCGGCGCACAGTTTCGAGCAGGTGGTACGCCAAGCCAAAGCCCGATTCGTGGTGGGCTTGTCGGCAACCGTCGCACGCAAGGACGGCCACCATCCGATCATCTTCATGCAGTGCGGTCCGGTTCGACATCAGGTAAACGCTCGCGCACAGGCGGCATCCCGCCCGTTCGAGCACTTCGTGCTGGTTCAGCCGACGTCGTTCCAGCCGAACAGAAGCCCTGATCCGGACAAGCGCGTCGAATTTCAGACGCTGTACCAGGAGTTGGTCGGCGACCAGACGCGTACTCGACGAATCTGTGAGGACGTTGTCGATTCGGTTCGCAATGGGCGCTCGCCGTTAATTTTGACGGAGCGCAATGAGCACCTCGACCGCTTCGAACACGAGCTGGCGTCGCGCGTTGATCACGTTGTGGTCTTGCGCGCCGGCATGGGCAAGAAGCAGCGCCAGGCGGTCAATGACCGTCTCGCAGCCATCCCGCGGCATGAAGGGCGAATCATCCTCGCGACCGGCAAGTACATTGGCGAGGGATTCGACGACCCACGTTTGGACACGTTGTTCCTGACGCTTCCTGTCTCGTGGCGGGGAACGGTCGCGCAGTACGCCGGCCGGCTGCATCGTCTCTACGATGGGAAGCGCGAGGTGCGCATCTACGACTACGCCGATCTCAACGTGCCGATGCTGGCGCGAATGTTTGATCGGCGATGTCGCGGGTATGAGGCTATCGGCTACACGATCCTTCTTCCGGCCAGCGCCATTCCAGGGTGGCCTGCCGATGTCGTTCTTCCGTCCGATCCGGTCTGGAAGCGCGATTACTCCGGTAGCGTGCGAAGGCTCATTAGAGACGGTGTCGACACGCCGCTGGCGAGCCTGTTCGTGCACGCCGCCCGGGCGATGCCGGAAGACGCCGACGGTGCAGCGCGGGCAAGAAGTGCAACCGAGGCGTTCCTCTACCGGCGACTGGACACGCTGACGGAGACCAGTGGACGCTTCCGTCTCAACGTGGCGCTGCCGATCCCGTTCGACGGCTTCGGAAGCCTTGAAGTCGACCTGCTGTGCGCCGACGCGCGCGTTGCCATCGAACTCGATGGCGGACAGCACCTCGCGGATCCAGTCGCGTATCGTCGCGATAGACGGAAGGACCAGTTGCTGCAGGAGAACGGCTACTTCGTGCTGCGCTTTCTTGCCGAGGACGTAGGCAAGGACCTGGATGCTGTGCTCGATGCGATTCTGAGGGCGCTTGCGCGGCGTCGCCAGTCAGCAGCACGGGTCGAGCCTCTCAAATTCGTACGGCGAGGCAGTGAATGACATCGCTTACGGTCTGGTAGACGCTCGGGACCTCGCATTGTGGCTTGACGAACACGGCTGCCGGAGCGCGGTCTTTCACAGATCAGCGGCCTCCGGGCTACACTGTCAATATGGAGTTCAAGAGGATCACGACCAATCCCCGCCAGATGGGGGGAGTTCCGTGTCTTCGCGGTCTTCGGATTCCCGTTGCGACTGTCGTTGCCCTCGTGGCTGAAGGGCAAACCACAGAGGGTATCCTCGCGCTGTACCCCGACCTCGAGGCTGACGACGTCCGCGAGGCGCTGCTCTTTGCGGCCGAAGCCGTCCGCGAACGAGCGTTGCCCCTCGCCGCCGGCGAATGAGGTTCCTGATCGACAACGCGCTTTCGCCAGCGCTCGCTGCTCTCCTGCAACAGGCCGGTCATGATGCAATCCATGTTCGCGAATTGGGATTGCAGCACGCCGACGACGAAGTGATCTTCGAGCGCGCTGCCGCCGAGCATCGAATCGTCGTGTCCGCGGATGCCTTGGAGAACGGCAGCATCGTAACGTTCGAGCCAGCTCGGGTGCGAGTTCGCTTGCTTCCGATCGGCCCGCGGGGTGGCGACGAGTAGGTCAAACCTGACGGAACTTCGACACGCTGCTCGGGTCTCGCCCGTATTGCAAACGCCATCCTGAGATCACGCAGTTCTTCACACGCTCGGGTGCGTATGGCGAAGTCTTCGAGCATCTCGATCCTCTCGCCAAGAAGAAGGGGATCCAGCCACTTCTTGGCGCTAGCCGACCCGACCGCACCGATTCGGGCCTTGAAACAGGGGGTCGTGCCGCACGAATCGGCGCGAAAGTGGTCTCTGTTGGGGTTCCAGCGGGGTTCCGCCGAGCGATGTGCTCGCCATAATGTCACGCGATTGCCTGCGTCAAGTTGTTCTGAATCAGAAACTTGACGAGGTCCGTTGACAGACGCCGCCTGGTCGCCGTCTCGCGAAATTCAAATCCCACCAGCTCAAGCGCCGGGGAACAGCGGGGTAACAGCGCAGACGCCATCTTGCGCCTCGATGTGGACGATCCAGTCTTGCGGGAGCGGAGGTGAATGCCGACCAGGGCGCGAGGTCTGGGCCTGTCCCGAACGACATCCAAGTGGTCACGGCGATTTCGGCAGGTAGACGATTCGGTTCGTCCAATCCCAGGCGCGACCTTCATTGAACCAGAACGCGGTCAGCAGGCGCGCTTGCTCGCCGTAGTTGGTACTCCGAACGCTGCGGCGGAACAGGATGAGGCCGCCGTGACTCTCCCCCGCGCGCAGCACCTGGCCCGCGTGCCATGGGAGCGTTGCACGATCAAAGGCGACGAGCACCAAACCGGCTTCGGCGCAAGAGATCAACAGGGCCGTATCGTCCAGGCCAAGCCAGGATCCGTCTTGCCACCGTGCGATGTGAAGGATCGGAAAATCCCGGCGCAAACGCGTGCAGGCCGAGACGAATCGATGCGACGTATTCTCGTCAGCGAGCAGCCGAGGCTGTGCCGGTCTCTTCGTCACGCGCGGTGTGGATTTCTTCGGGGAAGGCCCTGGCGTATGCCAACGCTCGCTTGACGAGCACGCGCGGCCACCGGAAGTGGCTCGCCGTCTTCTCTACCGACTTGGTTTCCTCGTGCACCGCGAGGACTTCCCACACGGCGACGCGATGGCCGGTCAGGTACGCTTCGCGGCCTGAAAGCGAATCGCGAAAGGAAATTCCAGGAAACTCGGTTTCGAGACTCTTTTCGATGACGTATCGCGCGACGAGATCGCTCTTTGAGGTCCGGGCGGCACGTGCCTGTTTGGTCACCAACCGCTCGTAACGCGAAGGCACGCGGCCGGACACGTATGCCGATCTCATGTCCTCAAGTGTGTGCACAATGTGCACAAAAGTCAAGGTTAGCGCCGAAACAGTCGCAACACGGAGCGCGTGATGCCGCGCCGCCTACGTCGACTGAGCCAGGGCCACGGCGTCCGCTCCCGCTGGAAACCGGAGCTGCCCAGACGCATCGTTCGCGGCACGGTACACCGCCTCGGCCACGTCGGACTCCGTCGTCACCGTCCTCACCTCCGCAAATGACGCGAGGATGGGCTTTGTGAACGCTGCGTAGGCCTCGGGAAACAGCCCTTCCATCCGCGATCCCCCGTTGCTCGTGAAGCGCGTGGTCGGGCCGTAGCCCGGCTCTACGAGTTTGACCCGCACGTTGAACGGCGCAAGCTCGTGCGCGAGTGATCCGGTGAACCCTTCGATCGCCATCTTGCTCGCGGTGTATGCGGCCGCCAGCGGCATCGGGGTCAGCGTTGCGCTCGAAGTCACGTTCACCACGACACCCGACCTCCGCGCGCGAAATTGCGGCAGCACCGCCTGCGTCATGGCCATCACGCCGAAGGTGTTGGTCTCGAACACCTCGCGCACCGTCGCCATCGGTGTGACTTCGAAGACGCCGACGACGCCGATGCCCGCGTTGTTGACGAGGGCGTCGACGGGCCCGCACGCCTCGATCGTGGCGGCGATGCTCTCGGGCTTCGTCACGTCGAGCGCCAAGACGCGCAGTCGATTCGATCGTGGCAGATTGTCTTCCCGCGGCGTTCGCATGGTGGCGATGACGTTCCAGCCCTGCGCGTGAAAGTGGCGCGCAGTCTCGAGACCGTAGCCGGAAGAGCACCCGGTAATGAGTACGGTGTTCATCTCGGACTCCTTTCGGGTTCACCTGTCGGTGGACCGAAAATCCTTTCACCGACTACTATGACGGTGACAAACCGGACTCGCTACAACGCAGAGTCCGTATTTCATTGGCAGCCGTCCAGACGTGAACGACCCGCTCTCGGAAGTCATCACTCTGCTTCAGCCGCGTGCCGTCTTCTCGAGGCTCATCAGCGGCGCCGGCCGCTGGGGTGTCCGCTACTCGGCCTTCGGTGCGCCGAGCTTCTGCGCGGTACTCGAGGGCTCATGTCGTTTGGCGGTGGATGGCCACCTGCCTTTGACACTCGAGGCCGGCGATTTCGTGCTCCTGCCGGCTACGCCGGGTTTCACCATGTCTGGCTTCGAGTCTGTGAAGTTGGAGCGTTTCGATCCAAAGGTGACGTCAAAGGTGTTGGGTGAAGTCCGCCACGGCACGCGCGGTGGGCGACCCGACGTGCGGTTGCTCGGTGGCTGGTTCGTCTTCGACTCGCCCGATACTGCCTTGCTGGTGTCGCTGCTGCCGTCGCTCGTGCACGTGCGGGGCGTCGAACGGCTCTCCGTGCTCGTCCGCCTCGTCGGCGAGGAAGCGAGCGAACGGAGGGCAGGCCGTGACCTCGTGCTCACGCGGCTTGTTGAGGTCCTGCTGATTGAAGCGCTGCGGGCGGCGCCAGGCGAGGACGCGCCCTCAGGATTGCTGCGCGGGTTGGCCGATGCGTCCCTCGCGCCAGCGATCCGTCAGATGCATGGCAATATCGCGCGTTCGTGGACGAGCGTCCAACTCGCGAAGACGGCCGCGCTTTCGCGCTCGGCGTTCTTTGAACGCTTCACACGCACCATCGGCTTGACGCCGATGGAATACCTGCTCGCCTGGAGAATGGCGGTCGCGAAGGATCTGCTCCGCCGGCAAGATCTCGGGCTGGCCGACGTGGCGGAACGCGTGGGCTACGGCTCTGCGAGTACCTTCAGCACCGCGTTCAGCCGCCACGTCGGCCAGCCGCCGAGTCGCTACGCGGCGAGCGTGAGAGCGTCAGCCCAGACTTTAACGCTCTCAAGGATCCTTTAGCCTCGCCGACGTCTGACACGGGCTGACACCCCGTGTCCCTCCCGTCTCACGTGGAGGCGCCAGCGTGCACGCGCTGAGCACATTTCAGAGCAAATCTCGGAGAGTTGAGGCCACTCCTGCCTTGGACCCTCGAATGTCGCTGCGACCGCGATAAGCCGGCCATTGTATCCGCTCGAGGGTGAGCTTCTCGTCGAGGGCACGACGCCATATCAACTCGCGGTCGGGCAAATCGGATGGTTTGAACCCATCGGTAGCGTTCCGTCCGCCTACGTCTCATCGCTGGGGGCAGTGGGGCCCGAGTGGCTCTGTATGCCGGCGAGCGGCAGAATGTGCCAATCGTGACGCACGGGCCTTTCGTCGGCGAGACTCGAACGGATCTCGTGCGTGTGTCTCAGGCGTATGCGCAGGGGCGTATACCACGCATCAGTGAGCTGGATCAGCGCTAATGCAGGGACGGTCAGCACCCCATCAAAGCAGCGTTTAGGCGACCGCAATCGCGGATCCTTGCCATGCGAGTGGGACCCGTTACCCCCAAGTAACCCAAGGCCCCTGGAAAGCGAGATGTGCTCAGCTCTCCGAACCGCGACCTCCTGCCCGCGAACACATGGGGAAGGCAGAACGCCATGGCCACCGTCACACTGACCGCTCGGTATCTCGATCAACTGAAGTCGCACGGGAAACGGTACGAGGTGTTCGATGCGATCGTGCCGGGACTGGCGATCCGCATGTCGGCTGCGGGCCGCAAAACGTTCACGTTGTACTACCGCCACCGCGGCCGGATGCGGCGGGTCGGACTCGGGCGCTATCCGGACGTTCTCCTGGAAAAGGCGCGGAAGATCGCGACGCAGCACCGCGGGCGCATCTTTGACGGGGCCGATCCCGCAAGCGAGAAGCAGACGGAGCACGCGCAGGACGACAACACGGTGCAGGCACTTTACGAGCTGTATCGCAGTCGCAAGGAGAAGGTCCTGCGCAGCTGGTCCGAAGTCCGCCGCATCCTGGAGAAGGAAGTCCTGCCGGCCTGGCGGCATCGGCGGGTCGCGGATATCCGGCGCCGTGACGTGCGCGAACTCGTGGAGCAGAAGGCACAGACGGCCCCGATCCAGGGCAACCGCGTGCTGGATCGCATCTCCGCGCTGTTCACGTTTGCCGTGGATCAGGATTGGATCGAAGCGAATCCGGCGTGGCGGATCAAGAAACCGGGACATGAACGCAGTCGCGATCGCGTGCTCACCCGCGACGAGCTGCGCGAGCTCTGGCCCGCGCTCCATGAGACAGAGGCGAAGAACGCTGACGGTACACGCGAAGCCGCGGCTCTCGCAGGCACTGAACGATGTCTTCCTCGTGATGCTGCTGACGGCACAGCGCTGCGGGGAGGTGTGCCAAATGCAGTGGCGGGAGGTCGACCTGGACACTGGCTGGTGGTTGATTCCCGGCGACGTCTCGAAGAACCACGACCCGCACCGGGTCCCGCTCACCTCGATGGTCCTTGAAATCCTGGATCGACGAGCACGTGCGGAGAACGCCGACGGCCGATGGTCCAACAAGGAGAAGCGCGTGGCGCTCGAAAAATGGATTGAGGTGCTGTCTGGGATCGTGGACGTCAAGCCCGCGCCGACCACAGCGCCAGCGAAGCGCACCCAACGTCAGAACGTGTACGAGTTCCAGCCTCGGGCCCTCCGACGTGCCGGCGATCGGGCACGAGAGGACGTCGGCTGCGCACCCACGCAGTCTGCGTAGCAATTCACGCGTACTGCGCAAGCCGGCTCGGGGGTGAGGCCTGATGGCTTCGCGGTAGCGCGGAGTGGGCTCCGCTCGTCGTTCTCGAAGAATCGCGCACCTACTGTTTGAATTCCCGGTACGCGCCGAAAGACGCCAGGCGGTCTTCGCCTAGCGATCGTGGAACCGGGCGGCACGGCTCCTTCAGGTTCTTGCAGATCTCCATCCACAAAGCGGTGCGCGTGTAGGTCTGGTGCACTTTCTGAAAGCGCGTGGACAGGAGCAGTTTCTTTGCCGGCTGGATTTCACCTTTGTCGATCAGCAGCTGCACCTGCCGTTCGGCCAGCCATTCGTCGGGCAGCGCGTTGACGCTGTTCAGCCACCGCTCTCGCTCCTGCAGCGTCCGTGGACCCAGATGCCGCAGCACGATGTCGCGCTCGACGACGATCTGCGGATGCAGCTGCAGCCAGCGCTCGCGAATCTCGCCGAAGGCGCGCGCCGCGCCGGCCCAGTCGTCGGTCGACGCGAGCAGCCGGGCGAGGAGCGCCTTCGCCACGCCCACGTCGGAGGTGGACAACACGCGGACCGCCGCCTCGGTGTCGCCACGACCGGCGAGCCAGGCGCCGTAATAAAAGCGCCACAGCGCCGCCTTGTCCGGTTCGGTGTTCTTGGACGCCCACTCGAAGGCAGGTGCGAGATCGTCCATGCCCGAAGGGGCCCAGTGATGCCGTTCGACCGGAGGCGGGTCGGGAAGCGAGGTCTTCGCCTCGAACGACTTCGACAACGCCTGCCAGTCGGCGACGTCGTCGCTTCTCGCCCATCCGAATTTCGGCACGTCTTCGACCGGGCGCAGCGCCGGACGCGGCACCTCGAGCGAGTGAATGTCGAGGGGCTTGTCCGTCGGCATCCAGTATTCCGTGTGCGATCGCGTCTCGGACGGCTGGAGCTCGAGCTTGATCGATTGATCCGCGATCGGCCCGCCCTGGATCTCGATGTACGGCTGGCGTGCGGCAGTGCTCAGCATGGCCCAGGCACGATCGGCGCCGACGCCATAGCTCCACAGCTTCATGCCTGGCGCGACGCGCTCGTCCGCGATGTGATAGAGGCCGCTGCCAATCGACGGCGTGAACGCGCCGAAGGCGTTCGCGTCCTTCGATTTCCAGAAGTACCCGGTCATCTCCCTGATGTCGGACTCGTGCTTCGGCCCCTGGGTCTTCCAGTCGATGGTGGTGATTCGCGAGGAATGCGACAGCACGGCGCCGTTGGGGAAGTCATATTGCGTATCAGGGGCCGATGGCAGCGCGGCATTCGACCACGACATCCACGGATGCGGCTTCGTGCCGGGATTGTGCATCACGACTCGCTCGGTGAGAAACGAATCGCCTGGACCGAGGGAGTACTCGACCGACCATTGCATGCCGAATCGCAGCTCACGCTCGCCGCATGTCACGTACGCCCTGTCTGCGGCATTATCGGTACGGCAGACGACCCGCTCGCTCTGCGACGGCGAGTGCGAGATGGGAAAGCTGACCTCGATGCCGCCCGCGACGAAATAGAACCGCGGCAGGATCCGCGTGTGGCGAATCACCTCCGGCACGTACAGCACTTCCTTGCCAGATCCTTTGTGGACGATAGACATCACCTTGCCTCCGAGATCGGGAGCGATGGTGACGGTCATGCGGTCATTTTCGAGAACGAGCCACCCGTATCTCTTCGGGACGGGCCGACTGGAGGTCTCGCAGTAGCTGACGTACGGATAGACGCCGTTTGGATCCTGGGCTGTCGGCACCGGGCCACACGCCACCAGCTCGTGGGTCAGCCGATACTCCTCATGCTGCGTGATCTCGGGTGCGCCTGGGCCGTTCGAGCCGACGCTCGAGATTGCCAACGCCCCAATCGCGAGCACGAGAAGAAAGGTTGTTGGCATCGTGCGCCAGCAGTATAACGACATGGACATGCGACGACTGGTCGTGTGGAGTGCCGTCTACCTCTGCCTTGCTGGAGCAGTATTCGCTCAGCCACTGCCCGGTCGGATCGATCCGCAGCGCACGCCCACGCTGTCTCCGCACTTCGAACCCGAGTACGCGTACGACGTTCCGATCGACGTCGAGCGATGGGCACGGGTAACACCCGGTCTGCACGTCGGGTTCGGCACCACCGATGCGATCTACTTCAGGAGCGAAGTACCCGCCGTAGCCGAGGACGCGCGAGCGCTCGACGCGGGGGTGTGGCGAGGCGAGCGGCTGAACGCCGTGCTGCTCGTCTGGTCGGCTGCTGCGCTGGAGCAGGTTCGCGTCGAGGCGTCGGATCTCACGGACGCGAACGGACACAAGCTGGGGGACGTTCGCCTTCAGCTGGTTCGTTATGTCCTGTCGAACTATCCGGCCGGAGCCCGGAATGCCACCTGTGACGCCGGTCCTGCCGAGGCGTGGTTGCTTCCTGATCGGCTGGAGCCCTACGACCGCTTCGATCTTCCAGCCCACACTGTGAGGCCGGTGTGGCTGTCGCTGGACATTCCGGCCACCGCAGCGCCCGGTCGCTACGAGGGGACGCTGCGCGTCACCGCCGGCAACGACAGCGCGACGCTGCGGCTGAAGATCGCCGTGCAGCACGCCGTGGTGCCGCCGCCACACGATTGGGTGTTCAGGCTCGACCTCTGGCAGAACCCGTGGGTCATCGCCTGGTACTATCACGTGGCGCCGTGGTCCGACGAGCACAAGCTGCTCCTGAAGCAGCATCTGAAGCTCTATGCCGACGCCGGCGGCAAGTACATCACCACGTATGCGGTTCACTCCCCCTGGCAGGACAACTCCTACATGATCGAAGGAGGCATGATCGAATGGATCAAGGAGAAGACCGGCTCGTGGAGATTCGACTACCGCATCTTCGATGAGTACGTCGCCCTTGCCATGGCCGCGGGGATCGACAAAGCGATCACCATCTACACGCCGCTTCCCTGGGCAAACCGGTTCCGCTACCTGGACGAACCGAGCGGCAATTATGTCCAGGAAAGCTGGGCGCCCGAGTCAGACATGTTCCGTCGCGTCTGGCATGTCTTTCTCGACGACCTTCGCCGGCACCTCCAGCAGAAGGGATGGCTGGACAAGACATACCTCGGCATCAACGAGAACGAGCTGTCCAGCACGCTGACCGCCATCAAGGTGATCAAGGAGCATTCCCCGACGTGGCGAATCACTTACGCCGGCGACTGGCACGCCGAGCTCGACGGAGTGCTGGATGATTACTCGTTCGTGCACGGCAAGGAGCCGACGATGGACGTCGTGAAGGCGCGGGCCGCGAAGGGATTCTCATCCACCTACTACGTCTGCTGCACGCCCCCCATGCCCAATACGTTCGTGTTCTCACCGCCCGCCGAAGGCCGCTGGCTCGGATGGTATGCCATGGCGTACGGCTACGACGGCTTTCTGCGATGGGCCTACGACGCCTGGCCCGCCGACCCCGTGAGAGATGCGCGGCACGTGCTGTGGCCGGCCGGCGATACGTTCCTCCTGTATCCAGGCGCCCAGAGCAGCATTCGCTTCGAGAAGCTGCGCGAGGGAATCGTCGACTTCGAGAAGATCCGGTTGGCACGAGAACGGGCCGCGCAATCGAGCGACCCCGAGGTGAAGCGCCTGCTCGCCGACTTGAACCAGCATCTCGACCGCATCGCCACGGAGCGCGAGTTCAAGGAGGAGCAAGTTCGCGACATCCTGCAACGTGCGACCCGTACGTTGACCATGTTGAGCGATCGACTGTTCCAGTGACGTGGCAGGATCCCCTGCCATGGCGCGTCGTTGACTTCGACCAGCGCTCGTTGCGTTTCTCGCGAGCGCCTCGCTCTGGGTGGGGTCGTCTGCCCTGATGGCCAGGCAGACCACGGGATGCCTGCGCGTCGAAGCGCGAGTCCGCGACCGACCGCCTCGTCCACTCCCGCTTCTACCGCCATAGCCGTCAGATCGCCGTGGCCTCATCTCGGACGGCCATCTCGGCCAGTGATATGGTGCTGGTCCGCCGTGGAGCTGGCGGCACCCACGCGGAAGCGAGCGATCGACCAGACGTATGACTCACGAGACTGTCAAGATGGGCATCATCGGCGCGGGCCTGTGGGGTACCAACCACGCCCTCGCGCTCACGACCTATCCCCGCAGCACCGTCCTGCTCGATCTGCGACCGCGACGAAGGCCGCGCGCGCACGCTCGCAGAGCGATTCGGGTGTGCCTGGACGACGAGCCTCGACCAGCTCGCGTCGAGCGACGTCGATGCGGTCACAATCGCGACGCCCGACCATCTGCACGCAGAGCCGACGCTGGCGATGTTGCGCGCGGGCAAGCATGTCCTCGTCGAGAAGCCGCTCGCGACGAGCGTCAGCGAAGCCCTCGCGATGACCGAGGCCGCCGAAGCGTCGGGCTTGAAGCTGATGGTCGACTTCCACGCCCGGTGGCATCCGCTCTTCATGAGCGCGAAGGGATACGTGGAGCGGGGCGAGCTCGGCGCGCCGGTGATGGCCTACGCGCGGCTGAGCGATACGATCCACGTGCCGACCGAGATGCTGAACTGGAGCGGCCACTCCGGTCCCGAATGGTTCCTCTTCCCGCACACCATGGACGTCGTGCGGTGGCTCTTCGGCCGCAACCCGGTCGAGGTCTACGCCAAAGGCTATCGCGGCGTCCTCGAGTCCAGGGGCATCGAGTGCTGGGACGCCATCCAGACCATGATCGAGTTCGAAGGCCGGGCCTTCTGCACGTTCGAAACCTCCTGGATCCTTCCGAACTCCTACAGCAACGTCGTCGACAACCGGCTGTCGATCTATGGTGAAACCGGGGGCCTCGAGCTCAAGAACGAGCCATCGCTCTGGGCGTTCACCGACCGCTTCCATACGCCGTTCTCGTCCACGTCCGTCACACGCTACGGCAAGGTATGGGGCTACCAGTACGAATCGATTCGCTACTTCGTCGACTGCGTGGCGGACGATGTGATGCCGGAGGCGGGGGGCCGCGATGGCGTCATGGTGACGGCGATGATTGCCGCCACGTTGACGTCGCTCGCCGAGCGGCGGCCGGTCACCATCGCCGAAGTGCTCGGAGGCTGAACATGGGAACGCTCGATCTCTTTCGTCTCGACGGCAAGCGTGCGCTCGTCACCGGCGCGAGCCGCGGCCTGGGACGATCGATGGCTCTCGCGCTGGCTGATGCCGGCGCCGACATCGTCATCACCGGTCGAACACAGGACACGCTCGACAAGACGGCTGGGGAGGTTCGGGCGCGTGGCCGGCAGGCGTGGACTTTCAAAGCCGATATGGCGGTGCCCGCTGACTGCCAGCAGGCGTGCGAGCGGGTCGTCGACGAGATGGGACCGATCGACATCCTCATCAACAACGTGGGCAACCGCGAGGTGAGCGTGTCGATCGAGGCCGAGCCGCTCGAGACGTGGCAACGGCAGATGGATCTCAACCTCACGAGCTGCTTCCTGGGCACGAAGATCGTCGGCGGGGCCATGCGCGCTCGCGGTACGAGGCGGCCGCATCATCAACATCGCCTCGATCAGCGCGCTGATCGTCAACCGCGGCATCGGCGGGCGCGACTACGAGACCGGGAAGGCGGCCGTGCTGCATTTCACGCGCTGCGCGGCGGCCGACTGGGCACCCTACGGAATCACGGTCAACGCCATCTGTCCCGGCCTGTTCATGACCGACATCAACAGGGAATGGAACGAGAAGCGTCCTGACGTGATTGCGGAGTTCGTCAAGCACATTCCCATGGGCCGCCCGGGCGAGCCCGACGAGATCGGCCCGCTTGCCGTGTATCTCGCGAGCCCCGCGTCTCAGTACGTGACTGGCGCCGCCTACGTCATCGACGGGGGATACACGGTATGGTAGCCGTCCTGGGCGGCTTTGGCAGGTAGATTCTTGACTGTGCAAGACGGCATTGGTCGTTCAACGTTCCAACTTGAACAAGGTCGGCACAGGGTGGGGACTAAACCATTTCCTGCGAGGAACACTTTTATGACCGACGCATCAACCAAGCGCCCGGCCTGCCGCCGAACACGGCTTGTTCGTGGCGTAGTGAACTCAAATCGCACCAGGCCTCAAGCGCCGGGTTAACCGCGGGGTAACAGCCCCGACGGCATCTCACGCTTCGACATGAACCATCCGCGCGCGCGCTGCGTCTCTCCCGAACGACGTCGACGCGATCACGGCGATTTCGGCAAGTAGACGATTCGGTTCATCCAATCCCAGGCGCGGCCTTCATCGAACCAGAACGCGGTCATCAGGCGCGCTTGCTCGCCGTAGTTGGTACTCCGAACGGTGCAGCGGAACAGGATAAGGCCGCCGTGATTTTCCCCCGCCCGCAGCACCTGGCCCGCGTGCCACGGTAGCGTTGCGCGGTCGAAGGCGACCAGCACCAAACCGGCTTCGGCGCAGGACATCAATAAGGTGGAATCGTCCAGACCCAGCCAGGACCCGTCCTGCCACCGTGCGATGTGAACGATCGGAAAATCTCGGAGCAAACGGGTGCAGGCCGAGACGAATCGGTTCGACGTATTCTCGTCAGCGAGCAGCCGAGGCTGTGCTGGTCTCTTCGCCACGCGCGGTGCGGATTTCGTCGGGGAAAGCCTTGGCGTATGTTAGCGCTCGCTTGACGAGTACGCGCGGCCACCGGAAGTGACCCGCCGTCTTCTCTACCGTTTTGGTTTCCTCGTGCACCGCGAGGACTTCCCACACAGCGACGCGATGGCCGGTCAGGTACGCCTCGCGCCCTGAAAGTGAGTTGCGAAACGAGATTCCAGGGAACTCCGTCTCGAGGCTTTTTTCGATCACGTATCTCGCGACGAGATCGCTCTTTGAGGTCCGGGCCGCACGTGCCTGTTTGGTTACCAGTCGCTCATACCGCGCAGGCACGCGGCCGGACACGTATGCGGTGCTCATGCCTCACAATTTTGTGCACAATGTGCACAAAAAGTCAACTCTGTGAATATGATCCGCTCTCTAGAGGCGGTTGCGTCCACCGGCGCGGCGACAAACGTCAGTCCTGATTCCTGCGCTCGCGCACATGACTTGACCGACATGGCGATCTCCGCCTGAAACATGCTCTCGAGGTCCACTGCGCCTCGTCTGACGGCAGCGCGCAATTCCTGTTCCAGCCGCGTGGCCTCAGGACGTCTCGCAACGCAACCAGTTAGCGTCAGCGGCGAGTTCGCTCGAAGTCGTGCGGGGCGTTTGTCGCTCCGGGTTGATCGCGCGCCATCACTGAAACACGAACCGTTCCAAGAGAATATGCGTGGCATTGACGACGACGTGACACGCGATCGCGTATGGGAGACCCCAGCGCCAGAACACCCAACCGAGCACGACGCCGGCCAGCGTGTACTTGGCCATGAGCGCGGCCCGATAGTAATTCGCCAGCGCCGGCTCGAGCGGCAGTGGACGGAACAGATGCAGCGACGCGAAGAAGAGCGCGGAGGCGATGAGCGCGACCGCGAATGCGAGGGTCGCGCGGCCGGTCAGCCGGAGCACCACCCACGCGATCGCGCTCATGAGCAACAGGCGGACGGTGACCTCCTCCAGCAGCGGCGAGGCCACGAGGGCATCGAGCGCGGTGATCCGGGCGAAGCGCTCTACCAGCAATGCCCGCAGCATCGGGTCCACATGCGCGATCGCCCCATTCGCGGCGAGATTGAAGAGGCCCAGGCTCGTTCCAGCGGCCAGCGTCAAGAGTGCAACGCGTCCTCGATGCGAGCCTGAGGCCAACATGCGCGCGCGCGATCCGGCCGCAAACCCGACCATGACGACGACCGCGCCTGCCACCGCAGCACCGGCAAAGGAGCCGGCGTCCTGAATCCCGCCTCCCGCCGCCACGCCCACTGTGTAGGCGAGCCATGCACCGCCGAGCGCGCGGGCCGCGTCCGTGCGCGGACGATCGACGACGATCGCGTCAAGCGGATGATGCGGAGTGGCGGCCGTGACCGTCGGGCGCATACGGGTCCTTTCCGCGCGCACTTACTCGTTCGTCTCGACACCCATATGCTGCAGACCGTCCTCTGAGTCGTCAGCGAACAGCATCGCCTGCCTCGTTGCCGCGGATCCGGACCTCGTGGCGCCCAGAGAACTCGGCCCTCGCGCGATCTCGCACCCGTCGAACCCCGCGGCATGCGACGCCGACGATCATCGGGCTGTCGATGATGGGCCGGATGAACATGCGGTACTCCGATTCAGCAGTGCGCGCACCGCCGCGTTTGCCGCCGCATCTTAGCGCGTTACGAGGCTGAGCAGGCACGCCATAGCCAGGCATCCCCCGAACGCAGCAGCGACCACGAGGATTCCCGGACCGAGCCTCGTCCCGAGTAACAGCGCCACGATCACCGCGAGCGTTGTCGCGCAGGCGAACACCGCTGCGGATGCTGCGACAGCTGCGTTCGGCCTGCAGACGCGTGCTCGTGCGAGCGCCATCACCGCGGCCGCGCCACAAAACGCCGCGAGCGCAACCCACACATACCGAAAGTCGTTACCGGTCGTTACGGCGCGAATCGCAGCGAACACGAATGGAGCAGCCGCAAACAGAATGGAAACAGCCTGAACATATCGATTGAGCGCTACTGGTGTCGTCGCCGCTTTCATCACTGCGTCCTCCAGAGCCTGTGTATTTCACCTCCGGGATCAGCGTCTAATGGCTGGATCCTACCGCCGACCGGACGTTGGACGCCCCACGAAGAGGTGCCCATGCAAACTCAGGACGCACGTGATTCACTGAACGCGGCTGGTCTCCGAGCTTGCCATGGGTGTAGCATCCGCGTGGCTCGGGAAAGCTCCCTCCCGGCCCCATTGCCGCCTACGCGAGCGAAAAGGAGCCTCCGCCCGCCAACGAACGCGGTCCTGCATGTGACGTGCTGACTGATCCGACGTGCGCGCAGGAGGCGGACCATGCCAGTCTATGAGTTCGCTTGCCGCGATTGTCAGAAGACGTTCCAGATCGTCCGACCGATGTCGGAATCGTCAGCCAACGTTACGTGCAGTCACTGCGGGAGCACGAAGGTCGAGCGGATCTGGAGCACCGTGCATACGGTCACGTCGAAGAAAAGCTGACGCCCGCCTGGCAGCGCACGGTTGATTTCTTCAACAAAGAGCTCCGGGAGGACGCGCGCGTTACTCTCCTCGAAGCGCCACGATCGGATCGACCCGGGTAGCTCTGAGCGCAGGCAGGTAGCTGGCGACCACGGCAACCAATACGAGAAACGCAGCGACCGACCCGAAGCTGAGTGGATCGAACGGGCTCACGTTGTAGAGCAGACTCTTGGCGAACGGCGTTCCAGTCGCCGCGAGCGCGAGTCCGATCACGACGCCGATGGTCGCCAGCGCGAGACCCTGCCCTACGATCAGCTTCAGCACATCGCGACGACTGGCGCCGAGCGCCACGCGAACGCCGATCTCCTGCGCCCGCTGCGTGACGGAATACGAAAGCACGCCGTACACGCCGACCGACGCCAGCAGCAGGCCGACCACTCCAATCGTTCCGAAGATCCATCCGTAGAGACCAAACTCCCAGTACTCTGCCTTGCGGACCTCGTTGATCGTCCGAATCCAGTAGACCGCCAGATTCGGATCCGAGGCGCGTATCTGTCCGCGCGCCGCCGAGGTAATCGTCGTGGGATCGCCGTGGACGCGAATGGTCAGCCCGGTACTCAGGGTCTCCTGGAATGGATAGGGGACGAATGCGGACGCGGTTGGCTCGCTGTTGCTCGGATCGACGCCGAACAAGAGCAGGTTCGGGGCCACGCCGATGACGGTGAACCACACACCCGACACCTCACCATTCTTCATCTTGAACCGGTGGTCGATTGGATCTCCATCCGGCCAGTACCGTTTCGCCATCGTCTGGTTGATGACGGCAACCGGCGTGCGCGACCACCCCTCAGCGTCAGTGAAGTCGCGGCCACGCACCATATGTATACCCAACGTTTGATGAAAGTGTGGCGTGACGCCGGTGAACGCGATGCGCGCCCTCTCCTCTTTGCCAACCGTCCGCCCTTCAATCTCGACCTCGCCGCCTCCTCCGCCGCCGGAGATCGGGATCAGGTTGGATGAAAACGCGGCTTCGACGCCGGGCAAAGCCTCGACACGGCGGATGATGTCTTCGACGCGGCGCGCTTTGGCTCCGGCAGCGCTGTAGGGTTCTCCCGTCATGTAGTACCGCATGCTCATGAGAGGGTTGGTGTCGAAGCCCGAGCTGAACGTATCCAGGTTCAGGAACGTGCGAATGAATAGCAGCGCGCCGACGAGCGCGACGAGCGCGAGCGACACCTGCACGACGACGAGCGAGCTCCGCAGCAGGGACCGCGACGCGCTGTTGCCCCGGCCTCCCTCCTTCAATCCGTCCTGTAGCTGGCCGCCGGATACCTGGAGCGCCGGGAACAAGCCAAACAGCAGCGCGGTCGAGACTGCCAGACCGATGGCGTAGAGAAGCGTCCGTGAATCGACCCGCCACTGCACGTAGTACGGCACCTGGTCAGTCGGTATCGCAGCCGCGATCAAGCGCGTCCCGACTTCCGCAAGCAGAATGCCGAGCGGCACGCTGGCCAGCCCGAGCACGACACTCTCCGTCAGCAGCTGCCGGATGATGCGGCCGCGGCCCGCACCGATCGCTGCGCGAACAGCGAGCTCGCGACGTCGTGTTGCCGCTCGCACCAGCAACAGATTCGCGACGTTCGAGCATGCGATAAACAGCACCAGCATCACGCCGGCCATCATCAGGTACAGCACGAGCGTCACCTCGCTCGGGATGAACGCTTGACGCAAAGTGCGAACGTGCGGCGTCCAACCGGTGTTGGTTGTCGGGTATCCTTTTCCAATCGGCTTGCGATGCCGATGAGATCTTCCGTCGCATGTGCCTGGGTCACACCGGCTTGCAGGCGACCGAAGGCAAACAGATCGCGCTCATCACGGGCCTGGGTCGAAGCAAGAGGCGCGAGCGGAATCCACAGTCGCTGGTTCTCTGGAAATTCGAATCGCGGCGGCATGACACCGACGATCGTGTACGGCTTACGGTCGATCTGGATGCTGCGCCCGAGGACGCCGGAATCGGATCGATACCGGATCGTCCAGAGGTGGTAGCTCAAGATGACGACGCCGGCGGCGTTCGGCTGATCGTCCGCGGCGGTAAAGCCGCGACCGATGAGAGGAGAAACGCCAAGAAGCGGAAAGAGGTCCCAGGAAATGGCAGCGCCGAGATGACGCTCCGGTTCGGCCACCCCGTCAGAGACTGTAAAGGGTCTGCCCAGGGTCGCGCTGATCGTGCTGAACGTGGAAGTGGCGTCTTTCCAATCGCGCAGGTCCTGAAACGACAGCCCCGACCGGTCGTCCGCCTTGCGGTTCTGTTCGCCGAGCACCAGGATACGGTCGGGATCGGGATACGGGTACGGCTGCAGAAGCACGCCGTCCACGATGCTGAAGATTGTCGTATTCAGTCCGATGCCGAATCCGAGACAGAGGATGGCCACCGTGGTAAACCCCCTGCTTTTCCACAAACTGCGGCCGGCGTAACGGATATCCTGCATCAGCATGGGTCATTAGACGAGTGCAGCTGCGTGTTTGTGTCAGATGAGCAAGATCAAGATGTTGTCGGTGCTGAGTCATCCCGGAGTCTGGTTTACCGGACCCACGGCCAGTGGTCCGGTCGTCGCCGCCGATGGCTCTCCTAGCAGCCATCGAGAAAGCGGCGGCGAGTAACTGTGGACCTCCGAGAAACCTATGGCACACTGCGACTGCCGGATCGACCGCTGCTCCTGGGATTCGTCCTCGGGCTGGTTTTCGGGGTCGTAGACTTACTATTCACCTGGGTGGCGCCGTTGTCAGACGACAGCATCCCAGCTTTGCTCAGGTTCTACGGGCCGATGTTCTTTTCATGGGCGTTTGTGTCGTTTCGCTCAGTACGGCACAGCGGGCGCCTGTCGAAAGGTGTTACCACCGGCTTCGTCGTAGCGTTCGGAACGTTTTGCGTCTTCTACGTCCTTAATCTGTTACGGGTGAACCTGTTTCTCGCCGAACTGACTGGGCGGACCGACTGGCAAAACGTGATGCAGCGCTTTCGAGCCAGCGAATTCGACAGCCTGCGTGTGTTCGTCAACCTGGAGTATCTCAAAGGGGCGCCTTTCAAAATTGGCGTGGCGTCCGTCATCGGGGCGGTAATGGGACTCGTTGGCGGAACCGTCGGCCGTTTGAAGTCGGCCCATTTTCCGGCCAGGGTGTGACACCGCTTTCACCATATACGGACTGCTAGCGATCTCAGTCCTGCGCACCGTATCAAGTCGATCTAGGATTTCCTCACCCGTTTCACGCCGGCCTGCATGGGAGACGTCTCGATGTCCGCGCACTATGAATTGCTCGCACAACGACTTGGCCGCGGCCTGATTGGTGTGCTTCTTGGCGTCGCCCCTATCTCGGGACAGGAAACGTCACCGACTGTTCCCCCGGCCGGTCCTGTGGACACGTCGGATCACCGCCTCGCACTGGTGACGGTTGGTGGTGAATCAGACCAACCGGAGCGCGACGGATACGACCTGTCATCACGCGTTGCGCATACTCAACCAGATGCCGGCGTGGCGGACGCGGACTATCGGGCGAGGGACTGCAAGAACCGCCGCGCCGACTGGAGCTCGGGGCGATCGGGATCGGCGCCCTTCCACATTTCAATCAGCCGCGTGTATTGGGCCTTGGCCGTGGCTGTATCTCCCATCGCCTCGGCAGCCTGCGCGATGCCGGCGATCGCCTTGGGCCGGCCGGGCGTGCGCCGCAGCGTCTCCTCGAAGTGCTTGCGCGCCTCCGCCGGCCTGCCCATGTCCATCAGCATCGATCCATAGAGCTCGTGCGCGGGAATGATCGGATACGGCGGCTGCGACAGGCTGTCGATGGAATCTTCGATCGCCACGGCGGCGTCCATCTCCGTCACCGCACCCGCCGCGTCGCCGGCCGCCTGCGCGGCGCACGCCGCCGCTTCTCTCGCCTGCATGGTCAGAATCTGCTGCACGAACGGATGCTGGCCGGGCACGCGCGCTCGCTCCATCATCTCCGCCGCTTTGGTCTTCGCCGTCGCGGCGTCCTTCCGCCTGCGCCGCGGCCATCGCCTCGAGATGCAGCTTCATCACCACGAAATCGCTCGATGGCGCGATGAGCGGCAGCGTCGGCACGTCGCTCCACGATTCCGATTCGACGATGAAGCGGGCGAGGGTGTCGAAGTAGCCGTAGAGCACGCGATCGGGCAGCGCGAAGATCGTCCGGCCACGCACGTGGCGGGCCTGAAGGTCCTGCGAATCGGGAGCCGTCTTGCGGTTCGCGGTCGCCGCGTACTGTGCCGCGAACAGATCGACGGCCTTCTTCGCATCCTTGTAGCGGCCGAGCTGAAGGTAGTTGTAGGAGAGGTAGTTGAGTGAATGGAAGTCGCGCAGCTCTCCCGGCTCTCCCGCCTCCTTCACATCGTCGTTTGAAATCTGCCACGCGTTCTCGTTGGTCGTCGCCGCTTCGTCCCAATATCCCAGGCGCGTGAAGATGTGCGAGGGCATGTGATAGGCGTGCGGCACCGCGGCGGCCGTCTTGGCGTAGGCACGCGCCGCAGCCAGACCCGCTTCGGCATGAACGGGATCGTCGTAGGCGTGAATGAGGTAGTGCAGCACTCCCGGATGCTGCGTGTCGTGCGCGTAGACCGATTCGAAGAGGGCGACCGCCCGGCCCTGCATCTCGAATCCCTTCGTCCCTTCGCTGATGGTGCCGAGGATCGACAGGCCATAGAACAACGTGGTCTCATCGTCCGGATACTTCGCGTGCGTGGCGGCCATCTGCTCGCGGTAGGCCTCGTCACGTGACTGCTTCGTCCCCGCGCCGGCATCCTTGTAGAGCGCGGCGACGGCCAGCGAGGTACATGTGCTCGCGATCGTTCTGCGACCTGGCCTTGAGCCCCTTCTGCACGTACGCCCACGCCGCCGCTTCGTCCTCCGGCGACGGCGCATCCCAGAACGGGTGGTTGTAGGTCATGGCCGCGCCCCAGTAGGCCATGGCACATTCGGGATCCGCTTTCTGGATCTCCTGAAACTGCGTGAGGGCCCGCGCGTACCAGAAGTTATGGAGCAGAGCCAGGGCGCGATCGAACGCTGGCTTGCACGGCTGGAGCGCAGGACGTCTCCATGTGTGCCGTGCCGACACCTTCGGAGCCGTGGCCGTGCTGGGCGAGTAGCCCGTAACGGTGAGCGATGCCGCCAGCGCCGCGTAGATGCACCGAGCGACGTGGCGGCGCGCCGTCATCGTCCTGCGCTCCGTGGACCGAAGTGCTCGGCGAGATACGCGACGAGCGCGGTCTGATCCTCGTCCTGGATGGGTGTGCCCCACGTCCGCATCTGCGTCACCGTTCGTCCCCAGGCCGCGGCGTCCTTCCGCTGCTGCGCGATCAGCGCGGCGCCGTGGCACAGCAGGCATCGCTCGGTGACCAGCGCCTTGCCCGGGACCGTCGGGCAGCGCGGCGATCTCGGCGGCTTCCGCGGAGCCGACGACCGCCTTCAAGGCCGGATCGGGATCGACCTTCCCGCCGACGCTGGCGGTTCGACAGCCTGCGGAGAGCGCCGCGGCGAGAAGCGCCGATGCGATCACGATCGGGGCGACGACGCGGCGCATCCGCGCTGGAGCGTCAGCGCGCATTGAAGCGCACCTCGTGGATCGAGTTGTTTCCATAGCCGCCCGGGTTCGGAGCGGCGTGCTCGGGCTGCGTGTGCCCGGCCGTGTCGGTCGCGCGAGCGCGCACGCGCTGCTCGCCGGCCGATCGGATGGCCACGTCGGCTTCCCACAGGCGCCACGTGCCTGGCCGCGGCTCGCTCGTGAAGCGTGCCTGCTGCCAGGTCCGACCGCCGTCGCTCGAGATCTCGACCTGCGCGACCGTCCCCGTGCCCGTCCAGGCGACGCCGGTCACGCGCGTGGTCCCGACGTTCACCCGCTCGCCGTCGAGCGGCGCGGTGATGAGCGACTTCACGCGCATCAGATCCACGGGGCTTCCGTCCGCGTATCGGTAGCCGCGCGCCATGAAGTGATTGTCCGACTCGGTGGCGCGGGCGTGCACATGCGTGAGCCACTTCGTCGACGCCATGCCGTACCATCGCGGCACGACGAGGCGCAGCGGGCCGCCATGCAGGAGCGGCAGCGGCTGGCCGTTCATCTCGTAGGCCACCAACGCCTCGCCGAGCGCGGTCTCGCGCGGAATGCTGCGGAGGAACGTGGGGGTCGCGGGCAGCGGACTGCGATCGGCCGCCTCCATCCAGAAGTGCAGCGCCGAAGCCTGGACGCCGGCGCGTTCGAGCAAAGCGGCGAGCGGCACGCCGGTCCATGTCGCGGTGCTCACCGCGCCGAGGCCCCACTGCACGCCGGACGTCGCTGGCAGCTCGAGACGGCCGCGGCCGTTGCCGGCGCACTCGATCGTCGCGCTGCGATGCTCGGCGCGCATGCGGCGAATGTCCTCGAGACGGAGCGTGACGGGGCGCGCCACCTCGCCGTCGATCGTCAGCGTCCACGGCGTGGAGACGTCCGCCGGCAGCGCAAGATGGCTTCGGACGAAGAACAGATCGTTTCTCGTCTCGAACGTCCTCAGCGCTTCGATCGGCGACTCCGCGTCGAGCGGCCGAGCGTTGCGGATGACCAGCCGCGATGCGCCCGCGGCCGGCCCGGCCGCCCGACTGTCCCGAGGCAGCCACGAGTTCAGCGGCACGCATGCGGTCGCACCAGCGTTCCGGCGGCAGCCAGAGCGAGCGTGAGCGCCTCGCGACGGCTGATGAATCGATCGTGCATGGCACGTCAGATTAGCAGAAGGATTGACAATCGGATCGCCACTGGCGCGGTCAGCATCGTGGAATCCATGCGAGGCCGGTCAAATCCTGACGGTCAACGGATTTTCTGTTTCATAACGAAGGCTGGGATCGGAAACTCCGTGAGACGAGCGATGTCGCCGGCCCGGCATTCCAGCGATAGGCATGTGCCACTTCTTCCTGCAAATCAAGAAGCGGAAGCACAGCCTTCCGCCGGGAGTGGCGACGCGGTGGTGAATCCACTGATTTCCGAAACGTGGCACTAATTTCCCTGTTCGGTTTTTTCACACCACCAACGGGCCATTTCGCAGAGCTGCGTGGCCTGCTAGCGTGTTGTCGTTCCCTCAGTTAACAAACATCTTCGGCGCGAACGGCTCGACCAACTCTCCGTGGAGCCTTATAGCCACAGACGCACGATCGGTCGTTTTCAATTCAGAAGGACTATTCATATGAAGGTGTTCCTGCCTCTCGTCCTCCTCGCGGCGGCGCCGTTGGCCGCCAGCGCCGCTCAGACATCGTCGAAAGCTGTCGCCAGCGCACCGGGACATTCAGTGCGCTCGGCGGCGGCCGTGCGCACCGTCGAGCTCACCGGCGGCGACACGATGAAATACGACGTGGCCTCGATCCACGCACGTCCGGGAGAGCGCCTGCACATCGTGCTGCGCTCGGTCGGGGCGGCGCCGAAGGTGGTGATGGCTCACAACTTCGTCCTGCTGAAGCCGGGCGTCAAGCCGGAGGACTTCGTCAACGCCGCGATGGACGCGCGCGCGACCGATTTCATCCCGCCCGCCATGCAGGACAAGGTGATCGCCGCCAAGGGTCTCGTCGGTCCGGGCGAGACGGTTGACGTCACGTTCACAGCGCCGATGAAGCCCGGCACCTACACGTATCTGTGTTCATTCCCAGGCCATTACATGGTGGGAATGAAGGGAGAGCTGGTGGTGAAGTAAGCGGATCGCCGGCGCACGCGGGAAAGGCTCCGTGGGCATCTCGCGTGCACCCGTGCTGCCCGTCCGACAATACTGCTCGCTCATTGCGCGAGCCGTTAAAGGCTTACGTCGAGTTCATTCATTACGTCGAGCGCGTCTACGAGGCGTCTACCAAGGTGGCTCAAGGGGCACTTCGACGAAATGAGACTACCGCAGACCGTCGCTGGCCTCCGGGTGCTGGTCACGCATCGATCAACCGATCGTGCCATCACACGTATCCGTGTTTGAGCAGTCTTCTTGCTGCAACTTGGTAATACCCGCCAGCCACAGCCGGCACATCCCATCCCATCGCATCAGCGAGCCGGTCATAGATATTGAACAAGAACGCGACTTCCATGGCGTCCTGAATTGCCTGCTTCGAAACGCCCGCACGCATCACCGCCCGCACCTCCTCGGGTCCGAGGCGGCCATGGTCGAGTGTCATCTTCTTGAGCAGGCCCAGCGTTGCGCGAAGCTTCTCGCTAATCGGCGCTCTTGCGTACTCATTCAGCACCTGCTCTACAAGGAGACTGCTGTCGAGGGCTGACGCCGCGACCGCGGCGTGAGCATTCGTTCAAAAGTGGCACTGATTCATCCGCGACACGAATGCGGCGAACAGCTCGCGCTCGCCCACTGACCATTCGGAAGGCCCCCGCATGACCGCATGGGTGTGCGCTGAATGCGGTCGTCCGAAGAGATGCGGCCGGTACCGCAGTGTTCGTACCACATCAGGTGCACGGAAGCCAGAGACAGCGCGCACAAACGCATAGAGCAGTCGAGATGAGAGCCGATCTCCGCGCGCGACGTTACTGAGTCTCATGCGTCCTCCAGCGCTCGGTGTGCGGCCGCGATCTGGTCGTTCGCCGCCCCGAATGCCGCCGCGACGATGATCTCGAACAGTTGATCCTCGGTGTAGCAGATTCTGAGCGCATCGAGATCCTGATCCGTCACGGCATAGGGGCGCGAACGGATTTTTTCCACCAAGGCTACGAGCTCTGGTGGAGCGCTGCCGCTGGCAATCGCTTCTCGAAGGTTGTTAGGCGTCGCTCCGGAGCCCTGCAGGAGAGCCGCAGCAGTCGCATTTCTGAACGAGGCGAAACGATCCTCCATGGACCATATTGTAGCCATAGTCCTTTCCGATGTTGAGCAGAGTGTCGGGCCGGATGGCTACGACACAGCAGAGTGCCTGATCGCTCATGAAAACGGCACAGTGCCCAGATGCCTCGCGGTGAGCTTTCTACTCGTTACCCATCCGTGGCCGACCGTTGGCGGACGGGATCGAGTGTTCGGTCACTATCCTGTTAAAGAACGTCGTTGCTTCGGTCGCAACGGCACGGTTTCGGAGGTGCTCATGAGACGGACGTTCCTGATTAGCTGCCTGATTCTCCTCGCGCTCGGGTCAGCTACAACCCAGACGCCGGTGACGACGGAGACGATGTTTCAGGCGGCGTCAATCAGCAAGCCAGTGGCCGCGATGGTGTCGCTGAAGGCGGTGCAGCACGGACGGTTCTCGCTGGACCAGGACGTCAACACCATCTTGAAGTCATGGAAGCTGCCGGACGGGCCGTTCACGAAGGAGCGTCGCGTCACCCCACGGAGCCTGATGAGCCACACGTCGGGGACAGGAGATGGATTCGGATTCCCTGGTTACGCTCCACAGGCGATGCTGCCGTCGATCCCGCAGATCCTCGACGGCGTGCAGCCGCCATCGAATCTAAGGGCCGTTCGCCTGGAGCGCGCGCCGCTGACCGGCTTCAAATATTCGGGCGGCGCGGTGATCATTCAGCAGCTTGCCTTGATGGACGGTCCGTCGGGAAGCCGTTTGCGCGAGGTCGCGTCGCGAATGGGTGCTGGATCCGATCGGCATGACGAACAGCACCTATCGAGCAGCCATTGCGCGCCGACGTCGCGAGAAACAGGCTGCGCGAGCGCACAATCGCACGGGCGCGCGCATGGGCGACCCGTGGCACATCTATCCGGAGCAGGCCGCTGCAGGCTTGTGGACCACGCCGACCGATCTGGCCAAGTTCGCGATCGAGGTGCAGCTGTCGCTGCTCCAGTCGAACGCCGAATAGCGTGCTCTGGCATACAACCGAGAATCGCGGAAGCTGGCTTAGCCCACGACCGAGCCATGGGCGCGCGCCACCGTCGAACGGTGTGGCTCATCCGCGGCCCGGTTTACCGAATTGACATGTAGTGGACACGAGCCCGCTCGCGTACCACCGGTCGCTTTGCCGATTGCACGAAGTGTGCTGTCCCAGGCGACCATGCCGCGGGTCAGCGCTTTACGCCGCGCCTGATCGCGGCCGGCTTCTCGCGGCAGTCGGCTCCATGGGCCGGCATGCGGGCAGATTGACGCGTGTTGCCCATCAGGATGACCTCTGCCTTCGTCGTTGTTGGATCCCATCCCTCCTGGCAGTACATGGCGACGCAGTACCTTCAGATCAGGTTCTCCCTCGTAGTTGCTCTTGAAATGAATCTCGTAAGACGAGTGATGCGAGTCATTGATGATCTTGAAGTAGGAGAACTGATAGGTGCCCTGCGACCTCACCTTTGCCGCCTCGCGGGCTGCTGCGTTCAACGCAGCTTTCGGACAGCCGAACGTCACGGCATCGAGATCGCTCAAACCTGCCGCCCCAGGCGCGCCGCGCTCGGCAGGAGTGATTTGTTCCTGCGGCGTTGGCGGCGGCTGGGTGCCGGCGGCTCTGTTCAGCCCGATGGATAGAGAAGCCGACATCGCGACGGCGACGGCTACCATAACGTTCTTCATGGCCGTGTCTCTTTCGTGACTTGCCCGACACATCCGGGTGAGGCCAGTCCCTTAGAGGCCGTACTGGACGACCTTGTTGCTGAACGTACCGACGTACACTCTTCCGTTCGCGACGATCGGCGTCGAGTATTTGGCGAAGTTCCCCAGAGAGTTGGCGGGATTCGCGTCGCTGTGAAACAGCTGTTTCAGTTTGCCATTGGTGACCGCGACGGCGTCGTAGGCCACGAGCGCGCCGTGGACAACGGCGGCGTTCGCGTTGCCCTGCACCGGATACGTGCCCCAGACCACAGCGGTGCCAGCCGTTGTGCCGTTCGAGGACACCACGAGCCGTCCGCCAGGCATGCCGCCCGGCGGAGGCGTGTTGCCCGAGGCGAACTGCGCCCCTTCGCCGCGGAACGACACGATGCGCTTGGTGGTGAAGTTGTAGTTGTACGCTTTCAGGCGCTCGTTTTCACCCCACACGTAGATGATGCCGCCGGTCGCGCGCGCCATGTACACCGGAGTGCCGTGAATGTGATAGCTCTTCCCCGCCGGTGTCTGCGTGAAGACGTTGCGATCGAGCTTGACGATCGGCCAGTTCGGATCGGCCATGGTTGACGTCGGCAGACCCGCGGTGCGTTCGGCTGGTTCGGCAGATAGGTGGCGACGAACGGCAGGTTGAACTGCGGATCCCAGGTGGTCTTCCCGAGATTGTCCTTGTTCAAGTTGTAGATGATCCCGTCTTTGCCGCCGCCGATGAGATTCCCTCGCTCCGGAATGATGAATACTCCGGCGGCGCCGAGATCTTGATCTTGATCGGCACGTCCGAAGTCGCTGAACGCGCCCCAGTAGTCGAAGACCGTCAGCTTCGGCTTGCCGTTGTCGACACCAGCCACGCCCGGCGTATAGCGCAGCTTCACGAAGCTCTCGCCGAAGTTCCCGGCCCTCGTGCCGGGATCCATCCCGTTGCCCGTGGTGAAATAAATGTCGCTGCCGTCGATCGCCGGGCCCGACCCCGACATCCACACTCCGCCGGCGCCGCCGCCCGGCGTGACGTTCCAGACAGCCGGCGTCGGCGTGAATCCGGCATCCCGATTCAGACCGCGCACGTCGAACGCCACGACGAAGCCGTGGCCCGGACCCTCCGGGTTCTCGCCGTTGATCGAGAAGCAGACGATGACCGCTTTGTTGCCACCGTCGGTCAACAAGCCCAGACCCGCGCGCATCTTCTGATACGGCATCGTGAAGCCATTCGAGGGGCCGCCACCGCCGTTCTCGGCGTCGCCGGCGATGAGCACCGGCGGCTGCTTGTCCGCGAGCGTTCCGGTGTCCAGGATCCAGAGCATGTTATTGCGTTCGGTGTTCGGGCTGTTGGCGTTCGGCTTCCCGAACGTCGTCACGTACAGCGTGTTGGTGGCGGTGTCGATCACCGGCGTCGCCGTGATCCCCCAGTTGCGGTAGATGTTATGGAGATCCATGCCCTGTCCCGGTGGGTTGGCAATGTCGGCCGGGTCGAAGGGCGCGGCCAGCTGGCGCGTGGCGAGCTGCGCGCCAGTGTTGACGTCGAAGACGAAGCCGGTGTTCGTCATCGTGAACACATAGAGCTTGTTGCCGACGACCAGCGGCGTGACGTCGATTTTCTCGTCGACGTTGAATTCGCGAATCTTCTTCAGCGCGGAAACGTTCGCAGGCGTCAACACGGTTTCGAACCTGTTCCACCCCTGGCGGGTGTTGTTGATGCCGACGGTCCACACGTCGATGGCCTGGAGGAGCGGCGTCGACGCCACCGCCACAAAGAACACCACGGCACTCGCGCGTGACAGGAACCTCATAGGTGGTTGCTCCAACGGACGTGCGCGATGTCCGAGCGCAGTTAAGGGCGCACAAGCGTCGATGGCACTGCCCACCTGGGACGCCCGACGAGCCGTCAGCATTCTATACGCGGCCCTTCACGAACGCGGCTCGGAACAATTGCGTTGATGTCGAGCAGATTGACCAAGCGAATCAGCCACCGCACTCAATAAGCTGTCGGCCTTCGTTCCTCCGCACCGGGTACCGGCTGACCTACAGATTTCGGGAGACCCCCTGCGCGCCAAACAGCGGCTCCAAGGGACGCAGAAGCCACGTTTCAACGTTGGGCTATCGAGATCCTCCCGCGACGCCTTACGGCTTCCTGCGATGTCCAGCGACCCCCTGCGCCCAAGCCGTCAAAATCGCAATTTCCGGCGATTTTCTGCAATCTCCGATTTGACTCGTAACCGACTGTGGATGTTACGGTTGCGCGTGCGGGCGGTCGTCCGACGTCGCGCTGAAGCGCTGTCGTCGTGTCACCCATATGTCACCCACGAGCGACTGCCTGCGCAAGAAAAACGGAGGCAGCCGTACGCCATGGCCACTGTCACCCTGACCGCTCGCTATCTCAATCAACTCAAGTCGCACGGAAAGCGATTCGAAGTATTCGACGCGCTGGTGCCTGGATTGGCGATCCGCGTGTCGGCCTCGGGCCGCAAAACATTCACGTTGTACTACCGTCACCGCGGCCGGATGCGACGGGTCGGACTCGGGCGGTATCCGGACGTCCTCCTGGAAAAGGCGCGGAAGATCGCGACGCAGCACCGCGGGCGTATCTTTGACGGGGCCGATCCTGCCGGCGAGAAGCAGACGGAGCACGCACAGGACGAGAACACGGTGCAAGTGCTCTACGAGCTCTATCGCAGCCACAAGGAAAAGAGCCTTCGGAGCTGGTCCGAGGTCCGGCGCATCATGGAGCGCGAAGTGCTGCCAGTCTGGCGGCATCGGCGCGTGATGGATATTCGCCGTCGTGACATCCGCGAACTCGTCGAGCACAAAGCACGGATCGCACCGATTCAGGCGAACCGAACCTCCAGCACCTCTTTCTCCGTCGCGTCGCCAATTACCCGAAGGCTGACAGATGACATGTTTTTCTGGTTTTGTGTGGTTGTTTTTGTGTGCGCGCTTGTGTATCACTTCGACGAGAGCGGGGTGCCGATCCCGATGAAGATTACTGGGAGGGATTTTATCCATCTCCTCCCACGGATCACCTGTGGACCGATGACGAGGATGACGAATGAGTAAAGAAGTAGCTACATGATCCTCTGCATCCAATGCGCAATGAAGGCGATGCTCAGGATGAGATCTATCAGGGCGGGCCGATGAGACAATCGAGGCGCAACGCAGCCCCGACCGGGTCCACCGGACTCCGCCACGGCCCTCGCGGGTGCACTTAAACGCGATCCTGCGAAACATCGTGGGAGAGTCTGATCACGTCTCGGATACTCAACGATCCCAATCTCTCTATAGGGTTGCGAAGACAATTTGCGCATACGATGACCTCAATGGACAGTTGAAAACCCGCAATTTGTGGACAGGTCAAAACCGGCAATTCCGCCGCGGCCGAGACCAATGAGTTCAACTGTGTATGAGTCGGTCTTTTAGCGGTGGATCGCGGACTTTAGCGCGTTCCACAAATCATGCCTGGCGCGGCGATCCATTCGAGCTTTGATCGCGATTAGGGTCGCCGCCGTCCCAAACGTTACGCCCATGATTACAGTGTCTGGCCACCACGGCATCGGTTCTCGTGTAACCATGTGAGCCAAAGCACCGAGGCTGGCCCCCGCGATCAGAAACGTCTTCAAGTAAAACGTCACGGTCCAATCAGTCTATACCTGATGGCTGAGACCGGCCGAGGCTCGCCTTGTCGGCGCATCGTCGGTGCGCGGCCGCAAATAAGCTCAGGGAGGGACTATCGAATCGAAAAAACATCTCATTTTGCGCCACTGGATAGCGGCTCGTGAAGTTCGGCCAATTATGGGCGAAAGTCGTTCTTCGGCAGTTAGGTTTTTGGGTCAGCAGGCGGGCGGAGCGCCCTGCGAGCACAACGGGACTTGCGAACGGGAGGTGTCGGGGATACGCTCCGGTCCCTACATAGGAGGACTGGATGACTTTTTCCGTTCGCCAGATGATCGCGGCGGTTGTGGTGTCGTGTTGTTTGGGAGCCCTCATGGTGCCGGTTGCGACCCAGGGAGGACAGTCCAACCCGGCACCTGCCGCTGCAAATCAGCCCACGTTTATGATAGTGGAGTTTATGAAGGTGGCGCAGGGAAGGAAAGCGATTGGGTGAAGTTGGAGCGGGAGACTTGGAAACCGATGCACGAGATGCGTGTGAAGGACGGGAGCATCCTGTCTTGGGCCGTGATCGACCAGGCGATGCCGGGAGATGAATCGAACGGTCCCGTCGTGGCGACGGTGACAACTTTCCGTGGTTGGCCCGACCCGACCAAAACCGATTGGGACGGGCTCGTGAAGAAAGCGCATCCCCAGACACAGCCCGAGACCATATTCACTCAGACGGAAGCCGCTCGCAAAATCGTGCGGTCCGAGATTTGGCACGTCATCGATCAGACCACACCCGTCGAGCACCAGCGCGAAATGATCCAGGCAGAAGCGCGGAAGGGTCAAGAGGAGGGGCGCGTTAGAGTTGCCCCTCTCTCAACCGTCGCTGGACCGTTGAACGAGAAACTCCTAGAAATTTAGCCGCTTCCCGACTCGACAAACCCGCCACACCATCGACCGCTGTTTTCAGAACTCGCAACCGAGGACGCCCCAGGCGCTTCCCCTGTGCCCGGACGCGCTGAAGGCCCGCCCTGATGCGTTCCTGGGTCCGGCTCCGTTCGAATTCCGCCAGCGCCGCGAGAATGTGAAGCTGTAGCCGTCCCGGCCGGTATGCTCAGGTCGATTCCTTCATTCAGACTGACGAAACCGACCCCGATCGATTGGAGGTCGTCCAGCAGCACGATGAGATGTCGCAGGTTCCTCCCGACTCGATCGAGCCGCCAGCCACCACAACATCGAACTTTCGTCGGCGTGCGTCCGCAAGCAACGCATCGAGCTGCGGCCGTGCGTTCCTTCGCTCCGCTGACGCCCTCGTCCGCATACTCACGGAACAAGGTCCATCCCCGAGCTTCGACGTAGCGCAGCAAATCCAGCCGTCGGTTTTCCACGGTTTGGCCGAGCGTCGTTGAAACCCGCAAATACAGTGCGGCTCGCATAGCTACTTTCTCCCGCTGCCCTTCACGGGCGTAATCGTCACCTTGACCTGCTCGACGCGCTGGCGAGGCGCAGCACGGCGGCCTTCGCGGCGCGGATCGCCTTCATCGCCGCGCCTCCGTGCCCCCCCGCCTTCACGCGCTGCTGCGGCGCGGCGATCCAGCGGTTGCGGACGAAGAACGACACATCGGCCAGCCAGGTCCGCTGCCGCGCCTCCCTCGCGGCGAAGTCAATCGGCGTCAGCCGCACACAGCCGCAGGCACAGGTCCCGCGGCCGTCCACGTCATGCACCTCCTTCGGGTGCTTGCAGTCGCGACAAATCACTCTCGGCATCGTTTCAGTCCTTCCTGGTGGGTGGGGTGAATCCGATCGGACGCCGCCGCTCGCGCAGGACACCGATGTAGCGGGCTTCCAGCATGTGTCCGCCGATCACGAGCGCCGCAATCGTCAGAGTCGTCCCTGGGGATTCCTGCGTTGTCGATGGCGCGGGTGATCTCCACCAGCGAACCTGAATCGGCGCGAGTTCGTCGCGCATCAGTATTCCTCCGGCGTCAAGAGGGTCGTGACCCGATCGGTCTGCCTCGGTGATGATCCAGATCCGCTCGCCGGTCGGGAGAACGTAGGCGCTCAGCACCCGCATCCCGCACCGCAGCGCACGCAGGTTCGCCAGTCCTTGTCATCGGGGTGCAGGTCCCCGTCGTCTCCGTGCTGGTGGCGCTTAGCAAAGTGGCGGGGCTCGCTGCGCTCGTTCGAGAGCACGGAGAGCGCCGGGCGTCGCGACGATGCGGCCCAAGGGAAGTCTCGTGGTGGTGGTCATATCCTGCCTCCTGGTTATGTCCTTCACAGATCGAAGGACTAACCAGGGGCAGGTGCGCGCGCGTGTGATGACTTCGCGTACGCGGGGCGCGCGCGGCAACCGCCGTGCCATACCGCTACTTCCGCCGTTCGGCCCGCAGCCGCTGAGAGAGCTTGGCCACCTTCCGCATCTTCGTCTCGTCCAGCGACCGCTCGATTCCACGAGCTTGCGATGTGCGGGATCGGTGACGTGTCCGGGCAGATTCCCTTCAGGGCGGCGACGAGTTTCGGATAACACACGCTTCGCGCCTCTTTAACCGAGGCGTGAACTCCGTGCAGAGCAAGTCGCCATTCTGCGCGAGAGTGAACGTGACGTCAGATCGCCGGCATCTAATTCCAGGATGTCCTCCAGGATTGACGCACGCGGTTTGCTCGAAGATCCGCACCGCGTCCTCCAGATCGGTCGCGAACACGAGCGTGAAATCACCATCGATCCACTGTTCTAACAAACACGGGCATACGTCCCCCTTGAAGGGCTTGGGCGGACGGTCTGCGGGCTTGAGCGGTAAGATCAAGGCAGGCCGTTCGCCAGGTCCGTCTGGTGAACGTGCTTAGGGGCGGCGACTCTGCGCCGCGAGGCGTCGCCCCGCTTCTCACTCAGTATCGCGCAGCATGGTCGCCTTGTCAAGAATAAGTTCTAGAACTTATTCTGCTTGTGTAGGCGCGAATGGCCTCCGCGAGAAGCTCTGAGCAGGGACGGCCGCTTTCTGCGCGCGATCGAGTGCCTGGCGCACGCTCGTGGGGACAGTGGTGGCGAGCACGACGGGCGGATCATCTGTGTGCTTGGGCCGTCCGGTCTGCGCTTCTTCGCCACGAACCAGCATACCGTAGCTACAACGGAGTGAACAGACTTCCAGTCTGTCCCGTGTGCAGCGGATATCGACTGGCACGGGACAATGCGAGCATTCCGATGCCCGCATTGCGCGAGTTAATTCGCGAGGACGACGCGCTTCAGCGTGTCTGGAGCTGACCGCAATGAGTGGCGTGACCACTCTACGCGATCGTTTCTGGCTTTATCTGGTCGCGCGGTGCGCGGGTGCAGCGCCGCAGATCCAGGCGATCCTGAAGATCCTTGGAGGTTGACTAAAGTGGCCAGGCCGCGGTCGAGACGGTTGTGGTGGCCGGCTACGCCTGCTAGGCGAGTCCGAGATCGTCGTCACGCCGCGCCTTCAAGTGCCCCGAGCCGCCCTAACTCACCCAACACCCACGCCTTCGCGCTCTCCTCCGAGTGCCACTGCGGCTGGCTGCCGATCCCGAAATAGATTGCCGCATCAGTAGCTACATCCATCGAGGATCCGTAGTTCCCAGGCACGATGCCCTGCCGCGCCGCGAACGGGAACGCCTCGCGAATGCCAAAGATGATCCTGCGGTGCATCGCGGCGTTGCACAACGCGAACGCCAGCACGTTCAGGTTCAGTGGGTCGCCTGCCTCTTTCAGCCGCCCCCAAATCGTCATCGTGTGCGTTCCCGACGTGTTCCGGACGCGGCTGACAACCTCTACCTGCACCCGCCGTCCGCTGCCGCTCCAGGGCATCCACCAGGGCGATCGCCGCGGCACCCCGATTGAACATGGTCGCCGCATCGACCCGCGCTGATGCGCCGGTGTTGTAGACGATGCGGATGATCTTTGATCCGTCTGCCGTCCGCGGTTCGTTCGTCCAGGTGTTGAATGCCTTCGGATGGCCCGCCACGAATCCGCCCGACGTTCACCGCCCCTCCGGCGTAGCTGTAGTCCGGCTGCCTCACGAACACCTTGTCGGCAACGTGAGCGAAGATCGCCTCTGCGAGGGGCCGCACTTTCGCAACCCCTTCCGCCCATCCTCGCAGGGCGAGATCCTTCGCCTCACCGAAGGTGGCGGTGCCGCTCCAGTAGCTATCGCCTTCCTTCCGGCTCGATTGTCGGAACCGGGCGATGTGGTCGGCGGCCTGCACCATCTCGCGAAGCGATGCGAACGATTTGCTGTGATCCTGCATGTCCCCTCCTACGCCGCTGCCCGGCTCATGTTGCGTTCGATCTGTGAACGGTTGTCGGCGCTCACGCCGCCCCAGAGGATGATCCGCTCGACTTCCTCCCACGGGCGGCCCGCCGAGAGGTGCTTCGCGCCTTTCAGCGTCTGCCTCGGCGAGAAGATGCAGCGAATGCCGTAGCTATCTGCGATGCGCCGGGCCTCCTGCACTCTGGCAATCCAGCGACGATTGATTGCCGTGTCACCGTAGGTGTCCAGCGTGATATCCGCTCTTCGAGCTTCCGCATCAAAGGGCCAATCAATGAAGGTGAAGCGATTGATCGTCGCCCCATCGAGCTGATTGCTGCCGACATACACCGCATTCGCTCCGGTCCCGTAGGTGTTCATCCCTGCGACGCAGCGGAACTGGGCGTGTCGCTCGATGAAAGCGCCATCCGGAAAGAGGAACCAGCCGTTGTCGAGGATCGTGTTGAGCACCGTCAGCACTGCCGGATGCGCCTTGTCCATCTCATCGAGCAGCAACACACCGCCGTTCTCGAACGGCTCGCGGATCAACCCCGCCACGTATTCGCCCGTCGCCCCCAGGAACCCGTTCATCTGGAACTCGTCGGTCGAGGGCCCCACGCTCTTCGGAAAGAACTTCAACCCGAGGGCGTCTGCCACAGCCTTGCAGGCGGTCGTTTTCCCGCTGCCTGCCGGTCCAACGAGCGCCACGTTGTCGCCCGCTGCGGTGTAGTGGAGGAACAGGTCGAAGTGTTTGTGCTGGCGTCCTTTCAGGACGTGAGTGGTGCCGATAGGTAGTTTGACGTGCAGCTCGGTCGCCCTCGGGGCGAGGGTGGCGGCGAGAGCGGCGAACCGCTCCTCGATGATCTCCGCGACGCGGGCCTCATCGAGCTGCGTCTGCAGGAGCGGGTTGATGGCGGCGGCGATCGCGGCGGCGAGATCCGTCTGTGCCATTGCTGGCGAACTTCGCCGGGACCTCTCCGGAGATCAGCGCATCCCGCAGGTCCTCGTTCGTGGCCTTCGGCGTCCACGCCGCGGCGGCCTTGCCGAACTTCTGCACCGCTGCGGCCTGCAGCTCGGTGCGCTTGAGGGTAGCTACTTCGGCGGTGGTCATGGGACTCCTCGTGGCGGGGCTGCCGAGGGAGTCGCTACTCCCCATTTCGTCCCCGCTTCAAAGGCAAAGCGGGGCGAATGGGGAGAGTGCGGGCGTGATTAGCGAGAGGGCGAAGTCATCGGGTAGCTATGCGGGTGATTGCTGATGCCGTGCCAAGTTGGGCGTCCCGAAGGGACGGGGGTAGCTAGGGGCCACCCACCACCCCCGCGCGCGGGCGGACCCCACCGTGGCAATACTTGGCCGCAGAAAAATTGCGCCTGGTTTCGGGGCAGGCGCGAGGACCCTTGCTACGTTCGACCTAAAAGAGGCTGTATCAAAACGCCGACAGATGACACGTCTGTTCACCACGCCCAGCGAATAGCTAGCCAGAACGGCGTTTTCGAGGAATCGTCCTGTTACGGCCCCGGTCAACGGTGTATAGTCGCTCCACGTTTCCTGAGCCATCTCGGACTGTGGATTCCTCGCTTAAGGCACCGATGCTCCGCGCGGACTTCGCGAAGTTGGATGCGAAGGGTGCCGCCAAACGCACGAACAACTATGGAGGACTCATGTCGCGGATTCTGCTGCTAGGCCTTGTTCCCGAGACTGTGGATTATTCTGACCCTGCATTGCCGCCAGGTATGACCGCTGAAAAGGTGCACGCTGGCATCGCGGTTGCGCTGAAGCAGTTCACTGATCGCGGATGGGAGTCCGACGTTGGTTACATCCGCCCGGATGAAACCGCCGGACCGACAGTGGAGCGTCAATTACGTTCGACGAACTACGACTGTGTGGTCATCGGAGGCGGCGTGCGCCTGCCGCCCCGCAATCTTGCATTATTCGAAGTGGTCATCAACGCGATTCGTAAGGTTGCCCCAGGCGCGGCGATTGCCTTCAATACACGGCCGGACGATAGCGCCGATGCTGCCGCCAGAGGGTTGGCGCTTGGAAGCCGAGCTGTATAGTCCGGCGTCCAACAAAACCAAGCCGAGGCCCAGTCGTGGATCAAGCGGGCAGGCCGGAAGCCCCGATCTGGTCAGGGGGCGGGCTGTCGTGGCCGCACGGCCCTTCTTTGGCGATCCGCGTCGAGGATTACTCCTCGGTAGTCCCGCAGTGCTTAACAATTGAACGAAGGCACCCACCGATGGGTGCCAATTAGGGGTTTTGTTACAGGCTCTCAACGGCCGCGGAGAGGAACCAACAGCACGCCGATCTCTCGAAGTTTATTCCGAACGGACTCTTCATGGATGTCAAACTGTCTCCCGCCACAGCGGAAACGCGGGCGTCCTAGTCTTGCCAGCGTGTCAAAGGCAATCGTCCTGCTGAACAGGTCTCAGGTGTCAGGACCCGCATGAGAGGGCTGAGCAGATCTCGAAGCGGATCTACCCGGAAGCGATACCAGGGTACCCGAAATGGTTCGATGTCAGCAGCGTGGAGGCACGCTCGTAGCGCCCCATGATCAGCTCGTCGAGGGGATCCTCG
Organism: uncultured Acidobacteriota bacterium; assembly: GCA_963755695.1. Taxonomy (GTDB): domain Bacteria; phylum Acidobacteriota; class Vicinamibacteria; order Vicinamibacterales; family 2-12-FULL-66-21; genus QHWT01. The sequence continues at coordinate 345,575 of CAVWLB010000003.1, forward strand.
GCGGCGCCCGAAAGACGTATTTGGCTGAACTCGCGTTCGTGCCGCTCCTGATCATCGACGACCTCGGCACGCAGAAGCTCGCGCACACCGTGCCGGCGACGTGGCGTCGGCGAGTTCTGCTAACAGCGAGTGGCCTCGGGATAGATCACCGACCATCCGACGGTCGCCTGGACGGCGCAACAACTCCGCGCAGCGTTTCCCCAGGAACGAGGCCCCCCGATATCTGGTCCACGATCGTGATTCGACGTTCCACTCTTGGACGACGACGACGGACGTGCTCGGCATCGAAGAAATGTTCACCGCCCCACGCGCACCGTGGCAGAACGCTTACGCGGAACGGTTGATCGGCTCGATTCGGCGCGACGCCTGGACCACGTCATCATCGCCAATGACCGCAAGCTGCGCCGCGTGTTGGACGCTTACATTGAGTACCTTTTAAGTCTCAACCGACTTGGCGCTGGGCAAAGACGCGCCTGTCTCGCGATCGCTTGGGCGACGATTCCCCTGTTGATCGTGGTGGCACGCCCCGTCGATCATTGGGGCAAGCTCCTGGGTGACACGCCGCGGTGACTGCGCTACTCGATCGCCTGCTGCACCATCCGCACGTGCTCAAGTGCGGAACGCGCAGCTAACAAACCAAGATGCGGACCGGCTTGCGACCAGAGAAGGAATGAGATTAACCTGATTCGTCTCGGACGCCACGCCCGTGGTGGCCAGTGTTCACCGAGGGGTCAGTGGCACGGTGACATCCAGATCGGCCAAGGCCAGTCATGCCCCTTCTACCCTCTACCCTATTGGGGCCCTACGAGATCCTCTCCTTGATCGGCGCTGGCGGTATGGGCGAAGTGTATCGTGCGCGCGACACACGCTTGAATCGTGATGTTGCCATCAAGGTACTCGGCGAAGGTCTGGCTCAAGACCAAGATCGGCGGGCACGTTTCGAAAGAGAAGCCCGTGCGGTTGGGGCACTGAATCACCCCAATATCGTTAGCCTTTTTGACCTCGGAACCGAGGGCGACATCCTCTACACCGTCAGCGAACTGGTCCCGGGCGAGTCCTTGCGCGCCCTGTTGCGTCGGGGATCGGTCCCACTTCGCAAAACCCTTGATATCGCCGTTCAGATGGCCGACGGGATGGCCGCCGCACATACCGCCGGCATCACCCACCGTGACCTGAAACCTGAGAACGTCATGGTTGCGAGTGATGAACGTGTCAAAATTTTGGATTTTGGCTTAGCCCGCCAAGCCGGAAGCGAAATGGCTGCCGCTTGGTCTGAGCAGGGCACCGTTACGGCTCACGACACCCAACCCGGAACCGTTATGGGCACGGTGAACTACATGAGTCCAGAGCAGGCCCGTGGGTTGCCGGTGAATTATCATTCAGACCAATTCTCGTTCGGCCTGATCCTGTAGAGCTGGTGTCGGGGAACCATGCTTTCGAACGAGAGACTTCCGTCCACACGCTCGCCGCGATTATCAGCGAAGAGCCGCCCCCTCTCGAAACCAAGCTGCCGCCCCCGCTACGCTGGATAATTGACCGGTGCCTGGCCAAGGAACCGGCGCACCGATATGAATCTACGCGCGACCTCTATCACGATCTTCGGGACCTCCGCGACCACCTCTCCGAAGCCTACACCAGCGTGAGTATCGAGCCGGTCACGGCGGCGTCGGCACGAAGTCCATTCTGGAAGTGGATAGCCATTCCGGCCTGCATCCTCCTCGCCGCCGCCATCGCGCTCCTGCTGACGCGCGATGTCAACCACGAGACGTCACGCTATCGCTATACGCCGTTCGCGATGAATCTCGAAGGGCAAGACTCACCCTCTTGGTCTCCCGACGGCAAATCCATTGCCTACTCAGGTGTGGTCAACGGACATTCACAAATCTTTGTGAGAAGTCTGAACTCGCCAGACTCGTTGCAGTTAACGGCAAATCCTGAATACGCCTATCCGATACGTTGGTCTGCTGACAGCAGGCGCATATTGTTCTTGGCGCCCGGACCCGACTCCACGGATGCGAAGCCGACAACAGCAGTCTATTCGACAGCCGTAGTTGGTGGCGAACCGACTTGCTCGCGCCTGTGGAGGATAACATGATTTCGGGAGACATCTCTCCCGACAATCAGACTGTGGCCTTCGCCGGGCAACCGAAAGATAAAAAGGCCACGGTATTCATTTCATCGCCGATCGGTTCACCATACCGGCCATACGAGCCTGGACCCTTCGCAGGTCAAAATTTCTACAATGGGGTCCATTTAAGGTTCGCTCCGAACGGCCAAAAATTACTTCTCATCCGTACCGGTGATTCGGGCATTGAAGAGGCCTGGCTCCTGCTCTATCCCCCAGGCAAGGCAACTCCCCACCGCGTCCTCACGCATTTTCCCGCCCAAAAACTGACATATGATTTCTGCTGGATGCCCGACAACAGACACGTGATCATGTCGATAGCGGAGACGGGACCGTTGCAGGATTCTCATCTCTGGATTGCAGACACTGAGTCCGAGGATTCGTACCAGATCACCGGCGGCATCGGGACTCAACATACCGTTGCTGTCTCCCCCGATGGTAGACACGTCATCTACTCGGAAGAGAAGCATGATTTGGATATCACCACCGTCTCTCTTCTTGAGGGCACATCCAAAAAGGAGATTGCAACAGATCTATTGGAACGAATGGCAGCGTGGTCCTCGAATACCGACAGACTTGTTTATGTGACGGACCGCAATGGACCGATGGAAATCTGGATGCGATCTGGCGACGGCTCCGATCGTCCGCTGGTCACACAAAGGGATTTTCCCGGCAGTCCTACCCGCTTTTTGATGAACCCTGGACTCTCGCCAGACGGGAAACGAGTGATCTTCACAAGAGCCTCGGACGAGGGCCAGAGTAGGACGTGGATCATGTCTTTGTCCGGCGCCGCGCCGGAACGTTTGAACGAGTCTGCGAATGACACTGAATTCGGCGGCACGTGGTCGCCCGATGGCCGCCGTTTTGCCGAACTGGCGGTTTCTGGCTCTAGCATGTCGCTGGTCGTCATCAAAGTCGGTAGCCGCGAGAAGCCGGTCATTCTTCGCGACCACGTCTACGACTCCCTGCCGGATTGGTCCTCGACCGGCACGTGGTTGACGTTCGAAGACAAGACTGGATGGAACCTGATCTCTCCGGATGGAAAGACAGTGAAACCGCTGGGTAAAATCGCGACCAGCTACTTGGCTTTCGCCAAAGACGGCAAGCTTCTCTATGGGATTCGCGAGGAGCATGACAAAACGACGCTCTTCTCGGTCGATATCGCAACCCTCAAAGCGACCGATATTCACGAGCTAGACAAGGACCTGGCGCCGAGTTCTGATTACGGTCCCGGTATCCGTTTCAGCCTCACGCCGGATGGCAAGGGCATTACTTACGCCACGGCCGTCAACAAATCTAACCTGTGGATCCTCGAAGGCTTCCGGCAACCCGGCCTGCTGTCGCGGTTGGGCCTGGGTTGGTCAAGGTG
>CAVWLB010000004.1:0-3975 GCA_963755695.1 uncultured Acidobacteriota bacterium
AAAGCCCTCGCACGAGCTATACGCCAGCTGACTGCCGTCGGGCGAGAACGCAGGGGCTTGATCTGTGGCAGATGGTTTGGGCTGAGTAATGGCGCGAGGCTCACCACCATTCGTCGGAATGAGGTAGATGCCAGGACGCTTCGCGTCTCGACCCTTCGTCGTGGGTATATGCCTTGCGGCGATATATCGGCCATCGGTTGACCATGCCAACGGCGCCACGACGGGAAGATCGCTCAGCTTCAATTCGGACCCACCCAGCGGTGAGACGACGTGAATCTCGCCAATATCCGGACCGACGCCTGCCTCAAGCGCGTCGGTAGCCACTGCATGCGGGAAGCCTCGGACGAACGCGATGCGTCGGCCGTCGGGTGACCAGCTGGCCCCACCGTCCTGCTCGGCGGCGGTCGTGAGCCGCCGAACATCCGGAGCGCCGATCATCTTCACATAGATATCGTCGTTGTCGTTCGTCTCGCCGCTCCACGCAAACGCGATCTGATCGCCGTCCGGGGAAAAAGTCGGTGAAAATTCTTGGCCGGCCAGTGTCGTCAGAGGGATAAGACGTGCCGGCCGCGCAGCGTGAGGCGGCCGGAGCAGCCATGTTGCGGTGCCAGCCAGCAGCGTCACAGAAGCCACAATCGCAACCAGTGTCGCGCGACCTTTGCGCCGACGACGAGGAGCGGCGGCTGTTGTGCCGGATTCTGATTCCTCTTTGATCTCCTGTAGGGCGACCTTCACGTCGTCCATGTGCTGAAAGCGGCGCTCCGGGTCTTTGCGTAAACAGCGCAGGATCAGCTTCTCGAGGTCGCTGGGAACCGCCGGGATGATCGCGCTGGGCGCCTTGGGTTGCGCGCGAATCACCGCACTCAGGGTGTCGGCGGTGGACGCGCCCGCAAACGCCCGCGTCCCGGTCACCATCTCGTAGAGCATCGCGCCGAAGCCGAAGATGTCGCTCCGGGCATCGACTGGTCCGCCCGTCGCTTGCTCGGGCGACATGTAGGCGGCAGTGCCGGCGACCGTCCCCGGCGTGCTGAGCGCGGCAGGCGTAGTGACCGTAGGCGCTTCACCGTCCGAGGTCTCGTCGGCTCCAACCAATTTCGCCAGGCCGAAGTCGAGCACCTTCACCGCGCCGTCCGTGCCCACGATCACGTTGGCGGGTTTGAGATCACGATGGATGATGCCGCGCGCATGGGCGGCGGCCAGCGCGTCGGCCACCGGGATGGCGATGCGGAGCGAATCGCTGAGGCGCATCCCCTGCCGCGGAATCAGGGCGTCGAGACTCTTGCCGCGCACGTACTCCATCACGATGAAATCGTGGGCTTCGGCCGTATTGATCTCGTAAATCGTGATGATGTGCGGATGATTGAGCGCGGAGGCCGCCTGCGCCTCCTGCACGAACCGGCGGCGACGGCCCTCGTCGGCGACGCGATCCGCGGGCAACACCTTAATCGCCACCTCGCGCCCGAGCCGGGGATCGCGGGCGCGGTAGACCTCGCCCATGCCCCCAGCGCCAACCAAGCCGAGGATGTCGTAGGCGCCGAGCCGAGTCCCCGGTTGCAGGGCCATTGCTAAATCGGGACGGATTATACGCGCCGCGGCGGGGGCGTACGGGCGGTGTACGAGTTCTGTGCGACTGCTGTGGGTGGCTCACGGTTCGCCGGGATTGCACACTGGCGCATGGTACGTGACGCGGCGGTCACCACGTTTATAACCGGGGCCGACGGACTCATCGGCAGAACGCTGGTCAGGCTCCTCGTGCACCGCGGTCACCGTGTATTTGGCCTGGCCGGCTCCGTCGAGGCGGCGCAGTGCCTGCGTCGTGCCGGAGCGGTTCCCGTCATGGGTGATCTGCGCGAATCGGGCCAGTGGCAGGGTGAAACAGCCGCCGACTGGGTGTTTCATGTGCCGCCACATCCGGTCCGTCGATCGCCCGTGACGCTGAGGGCGACAACGTCACGTTGATCGCGCGCGCCATGCCACCTTGCCGCCTCGTGTTCATCAGCTGCTCGTGCTCCGCGAGCTCGAGGGTCTGTCGTACCGAGAGCTGGCTTACGTCATGGACATCCCGATAAGGACCGTGATGTCGAAGCTGTCGCGCGCCCGCGGTGCGCTGCGGGCTGCGGTGAACAGCGAGCTGAAACCGTCCCGCATTTCAGCGAGGGCGCATCTGCGAGAACAGGAGGCAGACGCAGCGTAGGAATCTGAACCACGTGAACGAAGCGAAAGGGTCTCGCACCGGATGGTGGAAGCGCCCGCGATTCCCGCGGAGCAGCCGTCCTGGTTTGACGATGAAGAGGTGCAAAGATGGTGAAGCAATTCGTCTCTCCGATCATGCTCGCGCTGGCGATGACCAGCGCCCACAACGCAGGCGCTCAGACGCAGACCTCCGACAACCTGATCCGGTTCGATATGAAGCGATCGGCCACAGTGACCGCCGCCGGCTGTCTGCCTCATGCGGCGTCCCGGGTCACGGTCAAGTCGCTCGGTGAAATCGAGATCATGAGCGTCAGCGCGAGCGGTCTTCCGCCCAACACGGGCTTCGACTTGTTCGTGATTCAACTTCCGAACGCGCCATTCGGTCTGTCGTGGTACCAGGGGGACATGCAGACTGATTCCCAGGGGCGCGCGCAGGGAACCTTCATCGGCCGATTCAACGAAGAGACCTTCATCGTCGCGCCCGGGACTGGTGTGGCGCCGGTGGTCCACAACACGGATGCGGCCGCAAACCCGCAGACCGCGCCCGTCCACACGTTCCACGTCGGCCTGTGGTTCAATTCGCCGGCTGAGGCGCTGGCAGCGGGATGCCCGAATACGGTCACGCCGTTCAACGGCGAGCACCACGCCGGCATCCAGGCCCTGGCGACGAATCAGTTCGGGAACGCGAACGGCCCGCTTCGGCTGCTCAAGCCCTGAGCCTGGCGGATTCAACCGAGGGATGTAGCAATCGGCCCTGGAGCCGTGTCCGATGACGGCACACCATCGGCTTCAGGGTCCGTCGACCTCGCCCATGCCCCCGGCTCCAACAAAGCCGAGGATGTCGTAGGCGCCGAGCCGAGTCCCCGGCTGCAGGGCCGTTGGTAGATCGGACGGATTATACGTGCCGCGTCAGCAATGATCCGCTATCACTCAGAAGTCGGACCTTGAGTCAACCGGCGGCCGAACGCGCGCGTCAGGACCATGATTGCGCTGCCCCGACCAAGGCCCGGCGGGCCGGTTCGACGAGAGTCCGATCATGGGATCGTCCGTCGAGCGTTTGTCAAGGTCACACAGAAACAGTATTGCTCGTCGCGGTGTCAGTCGCGCGAATACATGCGCGAGTACCGCGCCAACGACTTCACGCCGCCTGCCGGCGGCGCCAAGGAGGGAGCCTCGGATGATGCGAAGACACGCGGACGCGGCGAAGGTAGCATCACCCATCGCGAAGCCGTCGATCTGTTGCGCCGTCTTGGAGGACGTGCGGTGGAAGGGCAGCTGCTGACCACGAGCACGCCGACCGTCGCAGTTTACTTGGAAGACTGGTACGCCACGAACATGGATGCCTGGCGGCCGAGCACGAGGCAGTCCTATAGGCGCGCGATCGACGGGTACAAGGAAGGGAAGGGATAGCATCTGCAGGTCGGCGCTGGTCTGCATCCACGGAACGTTCTGCGCGTTCTACATTGGCTCCTTGACGACGCGAAACTCCTTCGCGTGCGCTTCCACGATCTTCGCCATAGCGCCGCCAGCCTGCTCATCGCCTCCGGCGTCGAACTCGTTGAAGTGTCGCAGCTCTTGGGACACTCCGAGCTGCGCGTGACGCCGACTTGTATAGCCACCTGCAGAAGCAGACGGCCGCGAAGGCGGCGGCGGTCATGGACGTGGTGCTCGGGCTGATCGCTAACGCTCAGGGGGTCAGATAGGGTGTCAAATGGCTTCAGCGAAAAAGCGCGTGCGCGAGTATGCGCGATGTTCGACTGAATCATTGAGACAATCTGCGGG
>CAVWLB010000005.1:0-11598 GCA_963755695.1 uncultured Acidobacteriota bacterium
GAGCGACACCGCATGCGCACGTGTATGAGGCTATGTACACGTAGATAAACCGCGGTCACAACCTGCGCCACCGGCCGGTCGAGAATCGTTGGAGCACTGGCGACGTCGCTGGAAAATACTGGGGCCGCGAGGGTCGGGAAACGTGTTCGAGGACGAATTCGGAATCAGACCAACGTGCTGACGCGCGATCTTCGGACCTCACGCGGTAAGCGATGGCCCATGCGGTGATGTTGTTCTACACCTTGCCGTCCTTCACGATCGCGACGAGAGCCTTGCCAGGATTCTCGATCAGCTCGATGTTTGAAAGCGGATCGCCGTCAACGACCAGTGGATCGGCGAGCGGGCCTTGCTCCAGAATGCGCGAGAAGTTGTCCCTTGAATTGTCCCTGTAAGCTCCCAAAACAGGGCCTCCAGAGCCAACAGCAGCCAAATCGCCTTGTCGGAGAAGTGAAAGAGACGGAAGGATTTGCGAGGAAAATCGAAGATGTCCGAGAGGCGGATTTCCGTTTAGACACTATGTAGGTCGCGACCAGTGCGGGGCATGGTTGCTACGCTCCCCGCAGACATCACTCAGCGAGGAGGCGTGATGATGCAGACCATGACCCGCGGGAACGAGTCTAGCGCAGCGACCGGGCTATTTGTTGGTGGCGTTCGAGTTGAGTCAACGCTGGTGGAAGGTCGGCTTTACGACGGGGATGGGGCACCGGGTGCGCACGCGCCGGATCGCCGCGGGCGCGCTCGAGCCGGTGGCCGAGGCCATCGCCGACGCCAAGAAGATGTTTGGGCTGGCGGCGGATGCGCGGGTGATCAGTTGCTACGAAGCCGGTCGGGATGGGTTCTGGCTGCACCGGTATCTGACGGGGCGCGGCGATACCAATTACGTGGTGGATTCGGCGAGCATCGAAGTCGATCGGCGGGCCCGGCGGACGAAGACGGATGCGGTGGATCTGCGAGGGTTATTGGCGCTGCTGGCGCGGTATGTGGCCGGCGATCGGCGCTGCTGGCGGGTGGTGCGGGTCCCGAGTGTGGCGGACGAAGACGCGCGCCAGCTGCACCGGACGTGGGAAACGCTGCAAGGGGATCGGACGCGCGTGATCAATCGGTTGAAAGCGGTGTTGGCCACCCACGGCGTACGGCTGGCGATCACGGCCGACTTTCTCGAGCACGTGGCGGCCACGCGCGTCTGGGATGGGAGTGAAATCCCGTCGGGGGCGCGCGAGCGGCTGGCGCACGATTGGGCGCAGTTGCAAAGCATCGAGGAGCAGTTGGCGGCGGTGAAAGCCGCGCGCGCCCGCCTCCGGATCGATCCCGCCACCGCGACCGGCCGTGCGGTGCAGGCGCTCCAAGGGGTGCGGGCGATCGGGGCGGGGGGCGCGTGGGTCTTGGCGACGGAGATTTTTGGGTGGCGCGAGATCCGGAATGGGCGGCAGCTCGGCGCGCTCGTCGGGTTGGCGCCGGCGCTGTATCAAAGCGGGGCGACGCAGCGCGATCGCGGGATTACGCGGGCGGGCAATGCGCACGTGCGGCGCATGATGGTGCAACTGGCGTGGGGCTGGCTGCGGTGGCAATCCGACAGTGCGCTGGCGCAGTGGTATCAGCGCCGCTTTGCCACCGGCGGATCGCGGCAGCGGCGCATTGGGATCGTCGCGTTGGCGCGGAAACTTCTGATCGCCCTGTGGCGCTACGTGGATCAAGGTATCGTGCCTGAGGGAGCGCGGCTCAAAGTGACGCTCGCGTAAGTCGACAGCGGTCGACCCCAGGCGCGCGCGAGCTGGGGCGAGCCCCCGTAGGCTTGCGGGTTCACGGACACCGTGGATCGACGTTTAGAAGGCGGGGCTCGCGTCCAGGCTTCACGAACGAAGTCTCTGGTCGTCGGTGCGACTCGCACCGGCACGGATAGGAGCAGCGTGGGAGCCACCGCTTCCACGCCCGGAAGCCGCCAGCGAAACGGACGCGCGCTGAGACCTCACGCACGTGACACGCGGCAACCAGGCTCGGCCGCCTACGTGGGCCCTTGGCTTATGAAGGACCCACTCCGACGGCCTCGATGGAGGTGTCTCTTTGATCGCACATAAACACCGGGGGCTTGACAACCGCCCGCCTCATAGGAGCAAACCGCCTTACGCCGCTTTCTGGAAGTCTTCGACTTGGCGCATCCAGCTGGTCAGTGGGTTCCATCTGGGGAAAATCTGGGCCACCAACCTTTTCAATTCCAACCGGAATCCTTCCGCGGTGCTTTTCACAGTTGCGAGCGTATTCGCGGCCATTGGCTATTGGGCCAGATGTGCTAACAGTTGCTGGACCTGCTGGCTAAAGTTGAAACGAGCCGATGGAAGTCTGCGCAGCCGGAATTCCACCAACGACGTCAAGGCAGCGACGGGATATCCGCGACATGCTATACGCGACGCCTCTATGTTCATGTTCGGGGAGCCTTTGCCACCTGTCTTCAGATTCCACTCCTCAAATGTTTTCGTCGAAAGTCTTTCCCTTCACAGCTCGAACTGTCTCTCATCGAGTTTCGACATAACCGCAATCATCATCTTTCGGGGACGCGGCAAGGCTCTTCGCAGTAGGTGCGGGACCCCCACTTTCCGTCAGAATGCCACGATGAAGCCATCGCGCGGCAAGTGACTTGAGCTGCCAAGGCGATCTCTGCGAATGAAGCCTCGCCTTGGCATGCTCAATTTCTATTCTGCGATCCGCCCCGTTGGCCTGGCCGGTCGTCAGCCGCTATCGAATTCGTGGCGTCTTCCTATCGCCGCTCGTCTCCCTCGTCTCCCTGCATGGCTACTCTGAAGACCGTTCCCGTAATCTTCCCCGTTTCCGTGAAATACACGGGGTTGTGAAAGGCGTCGGCCAAGACCGGCTTCGCCGTCTCAATATATGTAAGAGTGCCGGATGTATTGTTGAAACGGCCCGTTCCACCTGTAATGTTGAACGTCAAAGTACAGCGGCCCTCCTGAGCCACGAGATCGATGCAATCGCTTCCCTGCGTGAGTTCAACCGTCAATAGACTTCCATCCTCGAAGCGAAATATTCCGGCGCCGGCCATCCTTGGAAAATAGAACTTAGTTGGGCCCGAGCAAGTGATGGGCGGCTGCGGAGACGGAGCAGCCATCGTGGCGGTGACATTTCGAAAGGTGAACCAGCCCAGGGTGCCGTTCCCGGCGACGTTCTCTTCGGCGGTGATTGTGCCGGGATATTGGAGATTGATCGTGCTCGGCGCACCGTTTCCGGAAAACGTCATCTTTACCGGCTCCTGTTGTGCGTAGACGCTTGCCACGCCGAGGTTGAGCATCAGTGCTATGAGGAACAGCGTGCCGGTGATGGTTCTCGTCTTCATCTTTTCCTCCAGTTTGTGTGTTGAAACGAACGGTGTTTTCGCGACTCATGTCCCCACTCCTGGCTCTGCAGAATCGGCACGCTCGAGGTCGGCGAGCGACGTGACAACACGCATCAACGTCACGGGGGTGCGCAGTCCCGCCGTCTGACCAACTCGATGGCTCGCCGTACACTGGTGGTCCAAAGGAGATCGGCCGTCTAATCCCTCGTTGCGCCAGGCGCGCGTTCTACTGAAATAGGCGCAGAAGCCGCGACGGAGCTATCAGGCGAAGAAATGGAGAAGATCGCGTATAATTCCGCGACGACGCACAATGCCTCGGAGCGTGAGGACGGGTGAACCGGTTCCGGACGACGTCAGTGCGCTGCTCCGTGCGTGGACCGACGGGGACCAGCGCGCGCTCGCCCAGCTGACGCCGATCGTGTACGACGAGCTCCACCGTCTGGCGCACTACTACATGAAGCGCGAGCGCGCCGGCCACAGCCTGCAGACCACGGCGCTGGTCAACGAAGCCTATATGCGCCTGGTCGACTACAAGCGCATGCGCTGGCAGAACCGCGCCCATTTCCTTGCCGTGTCCGCTCAGGCGATGCGCCGCATTCTCGTCGACCATGCGCGGCGCCGCAACGTCGAAGCGCGGCGCGGACGTCGAGCATGTCTCGCTCGATGCCGCAGCCGTCCTCTGCACCGATCGCTCCGATGACTTCGTGTCCCTGGACGATGCCCTGACCGCGCTGGCGGAGCGGGCACCGCGCAAAGCCAAGGTGGTCGAGCTGCGCTTCTTCGGCGGCCTGAGCGTCGACGAGACCGCCGAAGTTCTGCACGTGTCGCCGATCACCGTCATGCGCGAGTGGAAGAGCGCCAAAGCCTGGCTGTATCGCGAGCTGGCCGGCCCGACCGCGAATGGACAACGAACGCTGGAACCACGTCGATAAGCTGCTGCAGTCCGCGCTCGATCGTCCGGCGGCGGAGCGCGACGTCTTTCTGCGGCGCGCCTGCGGCGGCGACGAGCAGCTGGAGCAGGAAGTCCGCTCGCTGCTCGCCGCACACGACCGCGCCGACAGCTTTCTCGCCGCTCCGGCGATCGATCTGGCCGCGCGCGAGCTCGCCGGACGGCGGAGCGGCGACGACGGCGTCGAGGATCTCGGGGCCGGCGACGATCCGCTGATCGGTCAGACGCTCTCCCACTACCGCATCGTCGAGAAGCTGGGCGGCGGCGGGATGGGCGTGGTCTACAAAGCCGAGGATGCGCGGCTGCAGCGCTTCGTGGCGCTGAAGTTCCTGTCGCCCGATCTCGCCGAGGATCCCGAGGCCCTGGCTCGATTCCGCCGCGAGGCACGCGCCGCATCGGCGTTGAATCACGCCAACATCTGCACCGTCTACGATGTCGGCGAACAGGACGGCCGCGCGTTCCTCGTGATGGAGTTCCTCGAGGGGATGACGCTGAAGCATCGCATCTCCGGGCGCGCGCTCGAGATCGATCAGCTGCTGGCGCTCGCGATCGAGATGGCCGACGCGCTCGAGGCGGCGCACGCCGCCGGCATCGTCCACCGCGACATCAAGCCGGCGAATCTGTTCGTCACCAGCCGCGGCCACGCGAAGATTCTCGATTTCGGGCTGGCCAAGGTCCGTCCGGCGGCGGCGGCGATGAGACCGGCGCCGACCATGACTGCGGCCGGCGGCGTTGACCAGTCCGGGGAGTCCGCTCGGAACGATCGCGTACATGTCGCCCGAGCAGGTGCGGGCGCAGGACCTCGATGCCCGGACCGATCTGTTCTCGTTCGGCGTCGTGCTGTACGAGATGGCGACCGGGCACGCTGCCGTTTCCGGGTGACAGCCCGGGATTGATCTTCGACGGCATTCTGAATCGCACGCCCGCGTCCGCTGCGCAACTGAATCCCGAGGTGCCCGCGGAACTCGAGCAGATCGTCGGCAAGTGCCTGGAGAAGGATCGCGACCTTCGCTACCAGCACGCGTCGGAGATTCGCGCCGACCTGCAGCGGCTGAAGCGCGATCGCGAGTCGGGGCGGCTGCCGTCGTCGCCACAGGCTGACACGCGAGCCGGTCTCGCGCTCCGCGCCGCCGCTCGACACTTCGGCTGTCGGCAGCCGTCATCGTCATCGCGTCCGCAGTCGCGGCGTGGTTCTATCTTCGGCGTCCGCCAACGCTGACCGACAAGGACACGATCGTTCTGGCCGACTTCATCAACAGGACCGGCGACCCGGTGTTCGATCGAGACGCTTCGACAAGGACTCGCCGTGCAACTCGGGCAGTCGCCATTTCTCAGCATCGTTCCCGACGATCGCATCCGCCGGGCGCTGCAGCTGATGGGCCAGCCGCCAACGGCGCCGTTGACCGACGACGTGGCGCGCGACATCTGCGTGCGCACCGGCAGCACCGCGGTCGTCGGAGGATCGATTGCGAGCCTCGGCACGCAGTACGTCCTCGGCCTGCGCGCGCAGAACTGCGCGACCGGCGATGTGCTCGACCAGGAACAACTCCAGGCAGCGCGGAAAGAAGACGTGCTGAACGTCCTCGGCCAGCTCGCGACGCAATTCAGGACACGCGTCGGCGAATCGCCGGCCACCGTGCGGCAGCATCGACACCGCTCGAAGAGTCCAGCACCGCCTCGCTCGACGCGCTGAAGGCGTACAGCGCTGCGTATCGCGCGATCGGCACGCCAACGGCGATCCCGCTGCTCAAACGCGCCGTCGAGATTGATCCGGGTTTCGCGATCGCGCATTCGCAACTGGGCCTTCTGTACAGCGGCCGCGGCGAAACCGTGCTCGGCGAAGAGAGCACCCGCAAAGCCTACGAGCTGCGCGATCACGCGACCGACCGCGATCGCTTCTTCATCATGGCGATTTATGACCGGCAGGTGACCGGCAACCTCGAAAAGGAAGGCGAGACGCTCCGCCTGTGGGCGCAGACCTATCCGCGCGATCCGGTCGCGCCCGGGCTCATGGCGGGGTTCTTCGCCGCAGGCACCGGACAATATGAGTTGATGATCGAGCAAGCCAGAAAGGCGATTGCCATCGGCCACGACGCCGGGCAGGTCATCCGGCGTACTACAGCGTGGCGTGGGGCTATATCAGCCTCGGTCGTCCGGCGGACGCCGAACAGCCGCTTCGGCAGGCGATGACGCGCGGCGGACCAACCGGACGCGTTGACCGGCTGCGTTCCACATCGCCTTTCTGAAAGCCGATGCTCTCGGAATGCAACGCCAGATCGAACTCGCCAAGGGCAAGCCGGACCGCGAGGACCGGCTGTCCAACCTTCAGGCCTTGACGCTCGCGCGCTCGGGCCGCCTCGAGGGCGCGAGAGAGTCGGCGCGCCATGCGATCGAGCTCGCGTCGGCGGCCGGAAATCTCGAGCGGGCCGCCGCGTACGAAACCGCGATGGCCGTCTGGGAGGCGTGGTACGGCAACACCGCCGCGGCGAAGCGAAGTGCAATGCACGTCCTCGATGTCGAGAGGGGACGCCACGTCACGTACGCTGGCGCATTGGCCCTGGCGATCGCCGGCGACACCGCCCGGGCGCAGACGATCGCCGACGATCTCGACGAGCGCTTTCCCGAGGACACGTCGGTCCGGTTCAGCTACCTGCCGACGCTCCGCGCGCTCGCCGCGTTGAGGAGCAATGATCCCTCTCGCGCGATCGAACTGTTGCGACCTGCTGCCACGTATGAGTTCGCCCAGCCGGGGATCAGCTTTTACGGTGCTGGCGGAGTGGCGTTCGGCGCGATGTATCCGACCTACGTTCGCGGCTTGTCGTATCTCGCGCTGCGCAAAGCTGCCGAGGCGGCCGCGGAATTCCAGAAGATTCTCGAACATCCGGGCGTCGTGCTCGAGGATCCGATGGGCGCCCTCGCGCGGCTGCAACTCGCGAGAGCCTGGACGATGGCCGGTGATGTCGGCAAGGCGAAGGCAGCGTACGAGGAACTGCTGCGGCTGTGGAAGGACGCCGACGCCGAGATCCCGGTCGTCAGCGAAGCACGTGCGGAATACGCCAGGTTGCCGTGATTGCGCTGGCGCTCAACGAACGACAAACCGCCTGATTCGGGTTGGCGCTGACGAACCGCGTATTCCAGGCTCTGGCACTATACGAGTTTGTGGTGACGAACCCGCAGTTTGATTGCTTCGCGGCTCGCCAGCATCCATCAAATCAGGAAGCACCCCGCAGCGCATCAATCTGCTGCAACCAGCTGAACAATGGGTTCGAACCCGCATAAGTCTGGTCCATAACCCCTTCTTCCCGGCTCAAGACGGTTTCAGATTGCCCACGCCCTCACTCGAAGCCACAAGCCCCCCCTATGGGTATAAGCTCGACCAATGAACGCGTGCCATCGACTGGCGCAGGGGTTCTGGGCGATCTGAAGCTTGCCGTGAGGCGTCTGCTCGCCACTCCGCTCTTCACGATTTTCGCCGTGCTCTCACTGGCGGTCGGTGTCGCCGTCACCACGACCGTGTACCCCGTCGCGGACTCGATCCTCCTTAGCGATCCTGGCATCGCCGATCCCGATCGCATCGCCTTCGTCGTGACACCGGCAACGAGGGACGCTTGCTGAGCGGTTCGGTCTCAAAACCGGACTTCGAAGACCTGCGCGCCGCGCAATTCTCGTTCAGTCAACTCTCCGCATCAGCGCTGTTCACTCCGCGCGCTCGCATTGTCGTCAACGACTGAACTTGTTGCCGCCGAAGCGGTCGACGGCGCGTACTTCTCGACGCTCGGGGTCCAAGCTGCAATCGGCCGACCGATTGCGCCTGCCGATGAAGCGTCGCCCGTAGCAGTCCTCAGCGACTTTCTGTGGCGCGCACGGTTCGGGGCGGATCCGAGGATTGTCGGACAAACCATCTCTCCGGGGCCTGCGCTTCGCGCACTGGCGCATGCCGACATTGGCTGCATGGCTCAACTCACGCGGCGTTCGGAGGCGGAATTGCGCGCGCTACACGGCATGGGCCAAAGGCGCTTCGGGATTCTGAAGTCCGCGCTGGCGCAGAAGGGTCGCCATCTTCGCGAGACAAGCGAACTCAGCGACGCTCGGGGTGAGGCGTTTCACCGCGTTCCAACATATCGACCAGTGCGGCGATTTTCCTCGCACGTCCAGCCGGTGTCTTCATGTTGGTGGTGCGAAACGCGAGTGCATAAAGGTTCTGCCGCCCCAGCGACTGAAACGTCTTCCGTGCGCGCGGGCTGGCGTCGATCGCTTTTCGCAGATCGGCGGGGAAATTGGCGTCTAACGCGCCGCGCATCGGCGCGTACGCCCGGTTCCAACGGCCATCGGCCTTCGCCGCGTCCACTTGCCGCTGTCCGTGCGGCGTCATGCGCCCGGCCTTCGTCAACCGCGCGACGTGCTCGCGGTTGATCTGACTCCAGATGCTCTTCGCCCGGCGCGGCGTGTATCGCTGCAGATAGGAGCGTTCATCGAATGCCTTGCGGATGCCATCGATCCATCCCCAACACAGCACGACGTCGAGCGCTTCCGCAATCGTGATCGACGGCACGGAGGAGCCCTTCTTGTAGATGCGCAGCCACACTTCACGCTCACGTGCATGGTTCTTGCGCATCCAGGATTCGAATGCCGCTTCAGTGAAAAAGGTCTTGATCTTCCCGGACCCTGGAACGACTGAGGCCATGTTGAGGATCGCCCTCTGAGGATAGCACCCCGCCCAGTCCAGGGCGCCGTTCAAGAAATCGAGAGGCCGAGGCGATCCTCAAACAGGCCGCACCCTGACGACGCTGGTGCGAGGCGCACGAGCACGAGACCTGATGCGTTCGGCGAGTTGCCGACTTGTATGCGCGGCCCCACTCCGAGCCAACTGGCCAAGCCCGCCTGCACAGCGGCGCGAACCTGTCCCGTGACTGGTCCCGTTCTGTCAAGAGCCGGAGTGCCTCACGCATGGCTTCGCTGGCGGTTTGGTGGAGACCCCTCGCAACCCTTTCGTTCACGAGAGGTTCGAGCTCTTGGCGTGAGCGAGACAATTCATGTGAGTCAGCCCTCGCGTCGCGAGCGAGACGCGATAGCGGAGACTCTCGATCTTTGAAATAGACGCACCACGTGCGACGACCGAGCAGTCCCCGAAATTGTCCATGCCAGCTCCCCAGACAGGGCTTCCGGAGCCAACAGCAGCCAGATCGCTCGATCGAGGGAGTGATTGAAGAGCGAGGATTTGCGAAGAAAAACGGCGATGGCCGAAATACTGATCGGCGTTTAGCCGCCTTACGCGGCTCTCTGGAACGCGCACGAACCCTTGAGCGAAGCCATGGCCTATGACACTCGACTCAGGCTTTCGAGTTGCCGCATCCACAGCACGACGCGGTTCCAACTGGCGCAGGTTTGGTCCATAACCCCCTCTTCTCCTGTTGTTCCGATACCCTCAGTTCAACGAGATACGCGGATAGGGTGTAGGTTGCGAGCCGCCTCGACTCGCATCTACTAAAGTGCGTCCGGCTGACGGCTATGGAACCCTTCGGCGATACCATTTCTTTGAGCACATCCCATGAACAGCACAGTCAGATCAGTTCCTTCGGTCATGGCAGGCGCGCTTGCAGTTCTGCTCGGATCGGTAGCGGCGTCGGCTCAGGCCACGGTCGACACCGAAAACAGCTACGCGAATGTTGGCGCGATCATGGTTTGGCGCGTCGATGATTCCGGAAAGCCCGTCGAGCTCAGGGGGTTCGCAAGCGGCACACTGGTTCGCCCGCGCGTAATGATCACGGCCGGTCACTTCACCGCCCCAGTGAAGGCACTGGGTGAGATACCACCTACCCTTCGCATATTCGCCAGCTTCAATCCAACGGATGCTCGGGATCCTCGCACATGGATTCCGGTGATCGCTGCGGCCACGCACCCATCGATGCCACACTGCCCGCCGCCGCCGCAATGCGATCCGACCGACGACATCCTGGTCGCTCCACTCGAACCGGGCATCGCCGACGTCGGACTCGTGTTCCTCGAACGTGCGCCGGCCAACATTAAACCAGCAGTACTTGCCGCGCCGGGCACACTCGAGAGATCGGAGGGCGCTCGCACGACGATCGTCGGATATGGCCTCACGTCACCCGGGCGAGCGTTGCCTGTCGCAGTGGACGCATGGCCATGGGACGGTAAGCGGCGCATCAGGACCTCGGCCGTGCGGAGGATCGTCGATGAAACCTGGGGACTCTGGTCGATACCGAGCCACGTGTGTTCTGGGGATTCAGGCGGTGGCATTTTCCTGAATGCGCGGTCCGGTCGCACAGTTGAGCGACTCGTAGCCAACGTGAGCGATGGAGGTCAGGACTGCCGCCGCCATAACAACAACAATCGCCTTGACACTCGCGCGATTCAGAAATGGATTGACGAAACCGTAAAGCGCGAATCGGGAGAAATGATCGACCAACAGCTCACGAGGGTTGCAGACGATCGACGCAACGCAGCCACCCGATCAGACGGTTCCAAGTGGCGTTGTTCTGGTCCACCACTCTTTCATTTCCATCCCGGATTGTCCGCAAGTAGCTGAAGGCCGGTGCGGTTACGCGGGTTCCAACAACGCCTTTTCGTCGAACACGATTCCGTCTGGAAAGAACGGTTGTTGGAACCCCTGGCGTTGTTCGAGCGAGGCTTGGACCCAGAGGTCTGACGCGCGTGGCAGAACGCGTTCGGCGAACGCTTTGCCGCACGCTGAGCGCTCGCGAGTTCTTCGCGCGCGGCTGCCTTCCGCGCCTTGCAGATCTGCAGAACTGATTCCTTGAGTAGCCGCATGTAGCCTGGCGTTGGCTGCAGTGGGCAAGTTCGTCTGCGAACAGTCTCGAGTTTCGCCTTCGTCACGTTGACCGCGCGGCAGCCAGGGCGGCAGTGGTAGGACGCGTAGACTCGCGTAGGCCCTTCGACCAGCTGCCGGTGAGGCCTCGACCACAGGACTCGCAGCGCACGAAGGCGCGCAATGGGAAGTCCGGCTGCGTCCGCTGCGGTGGCGTAGTGCTCGGAACTCGCCGACAAGACCGTTTGCACACGGTAGAACAGGTCCTCGGAGATCAGGGGTTCGAAGTCGCCGCGCTTTCGGCGAACACCATACTCGGGGACATCCACGATGCCGGCGTAGAGCTGATTCCGCAGGAGCGACGATTTGATTCTCATGGCCGAATGCAGCTTCGAGGGCGAATGGGAGAGGCAAGTGCACTTCCTGCCCCTCTGAGGGCGCGCCAGGAAAGCTCGGTCTGGATCAAGCAGCGGACGTCCTCGTTCGTGCGCCTGAGGCCGTTTCTGCCACTTCGCG
>CAVWLB010000006.1:0-132790 GCA_963755695.1 uncultured Acidobacteriota bacterium
ATGAAGGGTGAACTCCATGCTGCATTCGTCACACCAGCAACGACCATCAGTCAGGCGAGCCACGCGCCTGATACGTGGTGACTGTCAGAGGGGACAGTAAACGGCGAGCAGCGCCACCGGGTCGGAGGAGAGGGCACGTTGTCTGAGGCACTGGATCGTCGTCGTTCCGTGGGTTGACGGCGTTTCCGCATGGCGCGGAAGTGTAGACGCCATTCAGGTCATTGTCACCATCAACAAACGCTGAGGTAGCACCTCGGGAGTGCAGCCGGTGCCCGGCATACAATTGACATCCGTCCGGTCGCGATCGTTTCCTTCGGATTCCTCCTTCGGGAAGGAGCGGTCAGATGTCGTGCCATGCCGTTCGATTCGGGCTCGGCATCGCATTCGCCGTGAGTGGATCACCGAGTCCCGCAGCGTCGTTTCCGCCACTCCCACGCCGGTGCAGGTGTCGGTTGTCGCTACGCACATTCGAGGCGTCGTCCAAGATTCGGCGTTTCGCCCGCTGACCGACGTCAAGGTGGAAATCGTGGACGGACCGCAGGCCGGCGCATCCGCCACGACCACGGCCGGGATCTTCGAAATCCGGGCACGTTGACCGGCGCGGTTACGCTCCGTGCCACGAAGGACAGTTTCGCGACAACACGCAGAGCGCGTCATGGCGATCGCCGGCGACGGCAACCTCGTCACAATAATCATGGAACCGCTCGGCACGTCGCTTCAGATCGAGCCGGGCGATTACACGATTCGGTCACGACCGATCGTGCGACGTCCCATGACGGCGCGGCCGCGTGCGGAGGCCTGCCGGACGGGTTTCTGACTCGCAGCTATCCGGCGACCATCACGCCCCAGTCGGCACACCCTCGGTCGATGTTCATAGCGACGCTCCGAACGAACAACCCGCCACCGTTCGCCGGGTCGGTCGGTTTCGGGTTGGGCGTTGCCGGTGACTTCGCTGGATTTACGATCGACGGCCCTGCGATGGTGAGGCCCTGCCGAACTTCACCTATCTGGCGATTAACGGTTCCGCGCCGACTGACGCTCCCGCCACGTCCATAGCTCCTCGATTTCGGATCCCGTTTGCCGGTTCATTCAGTACTGCGCGCTGAAATCACCCATGGGCCTGCAGAACAACTGCTTTACAGACGCCCGCCGATCAGAAGATCGCGTGGGCAGCATGTTGCTCTCGACCCGGGACGTGATGGTGCTGACGAAGCGCTGAAAAGCGCGTGGCGAAGCCCAACCCGTGCGCGAGAAACGTGAGATGCTTTTCCCCGTCAGCCTGGTGCCGCTGACCTGTTCGTGACCGAATTGATCTGAGACCGGGCGAAGGATGGCCCTTCGACTCGCGTGAAGGTGAGCTCGCTCAGGGCATTCGACGTGACGTGGCCCGCCATGAGCGACTGCGGCTCGCCGAAGGCGGGACGCAGCGAGTCGAATGGTAGCGGTACGGGGAATCGAACCCCGATTTGATGGTTGAGAACCATCCGTCCTAACCGTTAGACGATACCGCCACTCGCCGTTACGAACCTCGAATTTTACCAAACTTGTATCATTGAGTCCATGTTCCGCTGGCTCCTCGGTCTGCTCCTCGTCGCTCGCGCTTGCGGCCGGCGTCGCGTACGTCGTCGCCGGCCGCGGCGCGCCGCCGCAGTCTCACCATCGACAAACCGGATCGCGTCGTCGGCCAGACCGGCACGCTCGAGGTCACCGCCGAGGCGCCGAACGCCAAGTTCACGGCGCTGACGATCACGCTCGAGCAGAACGGCAAGACGTTCCGCTCTTCACGCTCGACGCCGCCGCGCAGCCAGCGCGACCGCCGCACGGACGCGAGCGTCACCGCAGTCGATCGCAATCAGCTTCGCATCTCGCGGCCGCTCGGCAAGCAGAGCGTCCCCGAACTGCAGTCCGGCGCCGCGCGCATCGTCGTCACCGCGACGCGGCCGTCGTTCCTGAATCTGCGCACGCTGACGAGCACGGCGACGAAGGACTTTCAGGTGCGCCTCGAGCCGCCGCGCATCGCCGTGCTGTCGACGCATCACTACGTCAACCACGGCGGCTCCGAGATGGTCGTCTACCGCGCGACGCCGCCGGACGTCGCGTCGGGCGTGCGCGTCGGCGACGTCGAGTATCCGGGCTTCCCGGCATCGGCGCCGGCGTGCGGCGCGGATCCGCGCTCAAGGTCGCGTTCTTCGCGCTGCTCTACGATCAGGATCTCAACACGCCGATCGTGGCGTTCGCGCGCGACGAAGCCGGCAACGAGGCGAAGGCGACCTTCGTCGACAACGTGTTCGAGAAGCCGTTCAAGAAGAGCCGCATCGAGATCGACGACAAGTTCATCAATCGCGTCGTGCCGGAGATCCTCGAGCACTCGCCCGAGCTGAAGATGACGCCGCCGGCCGAAGGCAGCCGACATGCTGCCGGCGTTCCTGAGGATCAACGGCGAGCTGCGGCAGATCAACGCCGATCAGATCGCCGCGCTCGCGCCAAAGACGTCGCCGACGCGGCTGTGGGAGGGCCCGTTCGTCCAGCTCGGCAACTCGCAGGTCGAGGCGAGCTTTGCCGACCACCGCACCTACTTCTACAAGGGCAAGGAGGTCGACCAGCAGGTCCACCTCGGCTTCGACCTCGCGGTCACCGCGCACGTGCCGGTCGTCGCCGCCAACGCCGGCACCGTGCTGCAACGCGAGCTGGCTCGGCATCTACGGCAACTGCGTCGATCATCGACCACGGCATGGGCGTGCAGTCGCTGTACGGCCACCTGATGTCGTTCGACGTCAAGGTCGGCGACACAGGTGACGCGCGGGCAGACGATCGGCCGCAGCGACTCGACCGGCCTCGCCGGCGGCGATCACCTGCATTTCACGATGCTGGTCGGCGGGCGCATGGTCAATCCGGTCGAATGGTGGGACTCGCACTGGATTGACGGACCGGGTCGAGCGGAAGCTCAGGAAGCGGTAGATGAGCGGTAACCGCGCTCGGCCTAGCACTCGGCTGTCAGCCTGATGATGAAGGTCGGAGCCGATTGTTGATGCTGATATCTTTGTTCAGGAGAGATCTCAATGCGTCTACGAAATGCCTGGGTCGTGCTGCTCGGGTCGCGCTCGCGGCGACGTGTCGCGTGCGGCGGAAGTCAGGAAACGTCGAGCAAGTCGGCCGAGCCGTCGTCGCCGTCGGCGACGCCGGCCGGCCAGAAGGTCGACACCGCCGACCGCCGGCGACGTCAAGGGCGTCGTGAACGTTCGACGGCACCGCGCCGAAGAACGAGGCGATCAAGATGAACGCCGATCCGGTCTGCGTGAAGCAGAACAAGGATCCGCAGTTCCAGGAAACCTACATGGTCGGCGACGACGGCAAGACGCTCGGCAACGTGTTCGTCTACGTGAAGGACGGCCTCGGCAACTACGTCTTCGACACGCCGACCGATCCGGCAAAGATCGACCAGAAGGACTGCCGCTATCATCCGCACGTGTTCGGCATGCGCGTCAGCCAGCCGCTCGAGATCGTCAACAGCGATCCGACGCTCCACAACATCCACGCGATGCCGAAGGGCAACGCCGAGTTCAACAACGGCCAGCCGATCCAGGGCATGAAGATGACGCACACCTTCACCGCGAAGGAAGTCATGGTGCCCTTCAAGTGCGACGTGCACGGCTGGATGAACGCCTACGTCGGCGTGCTGGATCACCCGTACTTCGCGGTCGACGGACAAGGACGGCAAGTTCGAGCTGAAAGACCTGCCGCCCGGCACCTACACGATCGAAGCGTGGCACGAGAAGCTCGGCACGCAGACCGCCAGCGTCACGCTCGGCGCGAAGGAAACCAAGGACGTCAACTTCACGTTCAAGGCGCCGGCGGCCGCCACGAACTAGACAGCCGAGCGTCGGCTGAGTCGGGTGGGTCAGGTCGGACGGCGTAGGTCGCCACCGCGACCATCCCGCCTAGCCTACCTGGCCATCCGGCCCATCAGCCATGCTGCCAGATGCTGCACCGGTTCGCCACGTTCGTCGCCGCCTGCACCGTCCTGCTGATCCTCGCCGGCAGCTTCGTCACCAGCACCGATTCGGGCCTGTCCGTCCCCGACTGGCCGACCACGTACGGCTGGAACATGTTCACGTTCCCGCCCTCGAAGTGGGTCGGCGGCATCTTCTACGAGCACGGCCACCGGCTCATCGCCAGCACGGTCGGCTTTCTGACGATCATCCTTGCCGCGTGGATCTGGTTCGCGGACTCGCGGCGATGGCTGCGCTGGTTCGGCGTCGGCGCGCTCGGTGTCGGTCGTGGCGCAGGGGATCCTCGGCGGACTGACGGTGCATCTTCTTCCTGCCCGCGCGCGGTATCGACCGCGCACGCCGGGCTGGCCGAGATCTTCTTCTGCATGACCGTGGCGATCGCGCTCTTCACGTCGCCCGGCTGGATCGAGGGCTACGGCGACGCGCGGTGTGGAGGATCGCGCACGCTCCGCGCGCGCCGCCACGACGACGACCGTCGTCATCTACACGCAGATTCTCGTCGGCGCCGACGATGCGGCACACCGGCGCCGGCCTGGCGATTCCTGACTTCCCGCTGGATGTTCGGCCACGTCATCCCGGATCACTGGAGCGCCGCGATCGCGGTCCACTTCGCGCACCGCGTCGGCGCGCTGATCGTCATCGCTGATGGTATTCGGCGACGTCGCTGTACGTCTGGCGGCGGCACCAGGACCGACCCGAGCTGGCGCGGCCGGCGACGCTCATCATGTTTCTCGTCATCGTCCAGGTGACGCTCGGGGCGCTGACGGTGATCAGCCGCCGCGACCCGCTGGTCAACAGCCTGCACGTGGTCGGTCGGCGCGCTGGTGTTGACGACGTCGCTGCTGCTGACGCTGCGATCGCTGGCGCGTGCGATTCGCCGCTCGACTGGACGGGAACTGCAGGCTCGCGGAGTCACGCGCAGCGACGAACAGCATTCGCCTCCGCGGCCTCCGCGCGCTCCGCGGTCCGAAACGTGGCGAGGCGCGCGCGTGAAGGACGTCGCCTCGGCCCCGCTGGCGATCGAACGCCGTTCCGGCAGCCCGGTGGCGGACTACGTCCAGCTCGCCAAGCCGCGGCTGAACCTGCTGGTCGTGGCGACCAGCGCGGCGGGGTATTACCTCGGCGGACCACCATCGACCGACCTGGCGCTGATGGCGCAGGCGGTGGCGGGGACGGCGCTGGTGGCGGGCGGCGCGGCGGTGCTGAATCAGCTCTACGAGCGCGACACCGACGCGTTGATGCGGCGAACGCGGCTTCGACCGCTGCCGGACGGCCGCGTGTCGCCCGGCCGATGCGCGCGTCTTCGGGCTCGGACTGACGATTGCCGGCCTGTTGCTGCTGGCCGCGCGCGCCAACCTGCTGGCGGCAGTGCTCGCCTTCGCGACGCTCTTCATCTACCTGATCATTTACACGCCGATGAAGCTGCGCACGCCCGCCGTCGACGCTCGTCGGCGCCGTGCCCGGCGCGCTGCCGGCGCTCATCGGCTGGACCGCGTCGCACGGCAGCGTCGGAGCGGGCGGCCTGACGCTGTTCGCCATCGTGTTCCTCTGGCAGATCCCGCATTTCATGGCGATCGCCTGGCTGTATCGCGACGACTACCGCAAGGCTGGCTTCCCGATGCTGTCGGTCATCGATCCGAGCGGCGTGCGGGCCGGACATCAGGCGGCGCTGTTCGCCGCGATGCTCGTCCCGATCACTCTCGGCGCGAGCACGTCGGCCGTGTCGTTTGCGGTGATCCTTGCGCTCGGCCTGGCTCAGTTCGCCCTCGCTCTACGGTTTGCGATGGCGCGCAGCGACGCGCTCGGCACGCGCGCTGTTCGTCGGATCGATCACCTATCTGCCGCTGCTGTGGACCGTGATGATTCTCGGACAAACAGTAACTCAGTTCAGCTTTCGAGCTCTCAGCTGAGGTTCAACGTTTCTGATGTCCGTCACCGATCTTCCCGCTGTCAACGCGACGCTGAATGCCGTCTCCGGCATCCTGCTCCTGATCGCGTACGTGCACATCCGCGCCCGCCGCATCCAGCAGCATCGCCGGTTCATGATCGCGGCGTTCGCGACCTCGTCGCTGTTCCTGGTGTGTTATCTCGTTTATCACGCGCAGGTCGGGTCCGTGCCGTTTACCCGTCAGGGATTCGTCCGGCCGCTGTACTTCACGATCCTGATCACGCACGTCACCCTCGCGGCGACCGTCGTGCCGCTGGCGCTCGTCACGCTGTCGCGCGGTCTCAAGGCGCGATATCCCCAGCATCGTCGAATTGCGCGCTGGACGTTTCCGGTGTGGATGTACGTGTCGGTGACCGGCGTGCTGGTCTACGTGCTGCTGTATCAGCCGACCTGGATCCTCTAGAATCCCCGCGTGTCCCATCGCCGCGAGGTCTCCCGCATCGAGGGCTTCAGCGACGCGGTGTTCGCGTTCGCGGTCACCCTTCTCGTCGTGTCGCTGGAGGTTCCGCACACCTTCACCGAGCTGTGGGCGGCGATGCGGCAGTTCTTCGCGTTCGCGATCTGCTTCGCACTGCTCTTCCAGGTCTGGTGGCGCCACTTCAATTTCTTCCGCCGCTACGGGCTGGAGGACGTGCCGACGATCGTCCTGACCGGCATCCTGCTGTTCGTGGTGCTGTTCTACGTCTACCCGCTGAAGTTCGTCTTCACGCTGGTCGTGAACCAGATCATCGGCGTCCCGCCTTCACACGATGGGACCGGCGTGCCGGTGATCCGCACTGCCGATACGCCGCGTCTGATGCAGATCTACAGCGGCGGCGTCGTTGCGGTCTTCTCGATGTTCGCGCTGATGTACACCAACGCGTTCCGACAGCGCGAGCGGCTCGGGCTGGACGCCCGGCAGCAGCTCGAGGCACGACTCGCCATCATCGACAATGCGGGCATCGCGCTCATCGGCGTCGCGTCGGTCCTCGTCGCGCACGCGTCGGCGGGCCGGTGGGCGGCGGCCGCCATCGCGGGACCGATGTACTTCCTGATCGGCCCCTTCAAGTGGGGGCTCGGCTGGTACTCCGCGAAAGCCTACAAGCGAATCGAGGCGACAAAGTTCTAGGCCGGTGAGGCACGCGCGATCCGAAACGCGCGATCCGCCCAGGCGGCAGGCAAACTGGCTCAGAAGCTGATGTTGAACGTGCCGTTCATGATGGGCAGCGTCGCACGTCCCTGGTAGAGTTGCTCGCGTCTCTCCACCACAAAGTCATAGGTTCCGGGATCCAGGTTCGCGATGTAGTATTTTCCGTCGTCTCCGGTCAGCGATCGACCCTTCTCTCGGCCATTCAGGCTGATGATGACCCAGACGGACCGGGCGGGCTTCCCCGCCGATGTGACCGTTCCCTTGACGAACGTGCGGGTGACCGGTTGCGCGTCCGCCAGTCCGGGGGACACGGCCGCGATCAACGCTATCGGAACGGTTAGTCGCAACAAATCTTTCATTGCCGTTCCCCTACATCCTGAGCCCGTCTAGAGCTAGTGCAGAATGCGGTATTTCACCTTGGCGCCGATCACTTGCACCTCGCCGCCGGGATCATCAAGCAGTCCCTTCCCACTCCTGCCGTTTGACGAATCCCGGACGACGATGGAGTAGACACCGGACGGGACGCCCTGAAACGTAAACTTGCCAGCATCATCGGTCGTGGCTGCCAGCAGGTTGTTGCCCTCCGCCAGCAGGTAGACGTCGAATAACGTCAGTAACCGGGCCCCGTCGTCGCTTCTGACAGTTCCACTGATGATCAGCGTCTTCTTCGTGTCGAGTCTGGGTTCATCGGAACCGCTGGTTCGACGGCGCCGGCCCTTTCCTTGAAACCTTCGAAGTCTTTCCTGAGCTGCGCCAATTCCTGCTTATCACCGCTGCGGAGCTGCGGGACAATGCCAATGAAGGACACAGATCGTCGT
Organism: uncultured Acidobacteriota bacterium; assembly: GCA_963755695.1. Lineage (GTDB taxonomy): Bacteria > Acidobacteriota > Vicinamibacteria > Vicinamibacterales > 2-12-FULL-66-21 > QHWT01. The sequence goes on from CAVWLB010000006.1 coordinate 7,906, forward strand.
CACCGCCGTGATCACAGCCGTCCCAAGCAGCAATTTCGGGTTTTGCGCGGATGAAGTGGGTCCTTCTTCACTCATCGCCGATTGTCCTCGTCAGAGGAAACGCTCAGTACAGCAGATAGTTCGCTCGTGTGAGGCGCCACTTCGCTTCGTCTGCCGCCCACGACGCGGCGATCGTGGCGGGATCGACGCCGGCGCGGATCCTTCTCGAGCGTCGCCTTCGACCCGAACAGGTACGCGGCATCCTCCAGCTTGAACTGCGCGCCGTGGCGCCGCGACAGCGCCGCCGCGATCTCGAGGCCGACGCGGACCGGCTTCAGCCGATCGCGGTCGGTGACGATCACGAAGACGCCGTGGCACGCCTGGCCGCCGAGCTTCGCGCCGGCCGACGGCGTGAACGTGACCGGATAGAAGCGAATGCCGGGCAGATCGCCGCGCGTTGAGCGCGGCCGCCAGCGCAGGGCCGTCGATCCACGGCGCCCCGAGCTGCTCGAACGGCGTGTCGGTGCCGCGCCCGACCGAAACGTTCGTCCCTTCGATCGCGCCAATGCCCGGATAGACGGTCGCCGCCACCATGTTCCGCATGTTCGGCGACGGGTTGGCCCACGCCAGGCCGGTGGCGTCGAACCAGTCGTCGCGGCGCCAGTTCTTCATCGGCACGACCGTGAGGTCCGCGCCGATCTGACTTCTCGCCGTTGAACAGCCGCGCCAGCTCGCCGAGCGTCAGGCCGTGCCGAATCGGCATCGGCACGTAGCCGATTGAATCCGATGGCCGAGGCATCCTGCATCGGACCCTCGATATCGAAGCCGTCGATCGGATTCGGCCGGTCGAGCACGACGACGCGGATGCGTGCGCTTGGCGGCCTCTTCGAGCACGTAGGCGGTCGTCGCGGGATACGTGTAGAAACGCGCGCCGATGTCCTGCAGGTCGACGACGAGCGTGTCGATGCCGGTCGAGCATCGCGTCGGTCGGCCGGCGGGTCGCGTCGTAGAGCGAGTGAATCGTCAACCCCGTCGTCTCGTCGCGTCGACGAAGCGACACGTTCGTCGAGCTGGCCGCGAATGCCGTGCTCGGGGCTGAACAGCGAGGGTAGCGTTTTGCGCGGCGATCAAGTTTGACGTGCTTGTTTCGCCGTTTTGCGCTTGTTTTTTTTTTTTTTTTTTTTTTTTTTTTTTTTTTTTTTTTTTTTTTTTTTTTTTTTTTTTTTTTTTTTTTTTTTTTTTTTTTTTTTTTTTTTTTTTTTTTTTTTTTTTTTTTTTTTTTTTTTTTTTTTTTTTAAAAAAAAAAAAATACCCGCTCGTCCACCTGGCCGCGGATGCCGTGCTCGGGGCTGAAGAGCGACACCAGCGTGACGTCCTTCGCCTTCATGAGCAGATCGATCGTGCTGACGCCCTGCCGCGACCGCCCGGTCTGGTTCGTCAGCAGCCCGACGCGCCTGCCGCGCAGCGAGGCAAAGCCGTCGGCCTCGAGGACGTCGATGCCGGCGAGGACCGGTGCGCGGGGCTGCCCGCCTTCGCGCTCTGCGCGCTTCGGCGCGTCCGCCGTAGCTCGCTGAGATTGATCGCGAGCGGAGGCGGAAAAGCCCCGCGCTACGCCAGCGCGGACGTCGTCAGGCGTCAGCAGCGCGGCCGCCGCAACGGTCGCCACCCTGCCGCGCAGCGCGTTCACGTCGCCTTTGCCGTCCGGATGGACGCGGTTCGACAGGAACACGACGTAGCTGCTGCGTCGCCGGATCGAGCCACAGCGACGTGCCGGTGAAGCCGGTGTGTCCGAACGATCCGATGGGAAACAGCTCGCCGCGATTCGACGAAATACGACGAGTCGATGTCCCAGCCCAGCCCGCGCACATCGCGCATGCCGGCCGGCGTGGACGGCGCGATCATCCGCGCGACCGTCGCGGCCGACAGCATCGCGCACGCCGCCGAGCCGCCCGCCGCCGAGCAGCATGCGGCAGAAGCGCGACAGGTCGGCGGCGGTGCTGAACAAGCCCGGCGTGTCCGGCGACGCCGTCCATCCGCCGCGCCGTCGGATCGTGGACGACGCCGCGCAGGAACGGCACCTCGGACGCCGCCCTTCGACGCTCCGCCGTGCCGCTCAGGGCGGTCCCGGCGACGTCGAGGGACCGCACGGCCAGGCGAGCGTCCGGCACCGTTCGGTCGGCGCGATCCGCGCGCGCAGCGGCTCCGGCGGCAGGAACGCCGTGTCCTTCATGCCGAGCGGATCGAAGATCTGCGTCTTCGACGTACGCGATCGAGCCGCTCGCCGCTGACGCGGCGGACGATGTCGCCGAGCAGGAAGAAGTTGATGTCGCTGTAGATGAACCGTTCGCCGGGCGGCGACGGTCGGCACTTCCTCGACCGCGCGCCGGATCGCTTCGTCGGCGCCGGTGAACTCGACCTCGAGCTCGAGATCGGGCCGCAGCCCGGACGTGTGCGTCAGCAGATGGCGGATCGTGATGCCGGCCTTTCCGTACCGTCCGAACTCCGGGATGAACTGCGCCACCGGATCGTTCAGCCGGATGCGCCCCTCCTCGACCAGCTTCATCACGCTCGTCGTCGTCGCGACGACTTTGGTCAGCGAGGCGAGGTCGAAGATGGTGTCTTCGGTCATCGGCTCGGCGCCGGCGCGACGGCGCGCTGGCCGAACGCGCGGTGATACACGATCGGCGTCGCCGCGGCCGACCAGGACGACCGCGCCGGGCAGCTCGTGGCGGGCGATGGCGGCCTCGACGAGCGGCGCGATCGGCGCGAATCCGCGCGGTCGACTCGACGGTCGCCGGCGCCGGCGCCTGCGCCGGCCAGGACGGCACGACCGCTAGAGCGCAGCGACGCAGCGCGGCGGCGAGGCGTGCGTTTCACGCGATTCAATATATACTGAGTGCTGTCATTACTTTAGCGCGGGTTTCGAGCATGCGTCAGCGGTCTTCGATCATCATTCCGAGCGCGTGCTGGTTGCCGCGCTGTTCGTGGCGGCGCTGGCCGGCAGCGCCGCCGCCCAAACCGGCCGCGTCGGCGGCATCGTCAAGGACGAGGCCGGCCAGCCGATCAAGGGCGCGACGGTCACCGCCGAGAATCCGAGCGCGTCGCCGAGCAGCTTCACCGCGACGACCGACGACAAGGGCCGGTTCTCGATCATCGGCCTGAGGACCGGCCACTGGACGTTCACCGCGCAGGCGCCGGGCTTCGCGCCCGAAGTCGGGCAAGCTGAACGTCGCAGACCATCGGCGCGCCGAATCCGCCGCTCACCTTCACGCTGAAGAAGGGCGGCGGCGCCGCGCCGGCGCGGCGCGCTCGGCGGCGTCGCCGCCAAGGATCTGCAGGCCGACCTCGCCGCCGCCGATGCCGCTCTACAACGCGCAGAAGTGGGACGAGGCGATCGCCGCGTACCGCGCGATCATGGCCAAGGCGCCGGCGCTCAGCGTCATCAACCTGCAGATCGCCGCCGCCTACCGCAACAAGAAGGAATACGACAACGCGATCGCCGCGTACAACGAGCTGCTGAAGGCCGACCCGAACAACGACAAGGCGATGGTCGGCATCGGCATGACCAACCTCGAGAAGGGCGACCTCAAGGCCGCCGAAGAGACGCTGACCAAGGCCGCCGAAGGGCCGAAGCCGACGCGCGAGGTGTTCTACAACCTCGGCGAGGTGAAGTTCGCCAAGGGGCAGACCGACGAGGCCGCGAAGTGGTACCAGAAGGCGGTCGACGCCGACGCCGACGTGGGGCAAGCCGCTCTTCAAGCTGGCGCTCGTCGCGCTGAACAAGGGCGACAAGGACGGCACGATCAAGATGATGGAAAAAGTGATCGCCGTCGATCCGACGTCGCCCGAAGCGGCGCAGGCCAAGGCAGTCATCGAGCAGCTGAAGAAGTAGAGGGAGTAGGGCTGGGATCAGGGATTAGGCTGCGCAGGCGCCCGGACTAGCCCCTGCTCCCTGATCCCTGCATCCCTAGCCTAGCACCCTCAGTGTCCCGTCCCTTCCGCTTCACCTTCATCCTCTTTCTCGCCGCGCTCGGGACCGCGCTGGCCGCGGTCGGCGGCTGGCGCTACGCGCGCGCGTCGGCGCCGGTCAGCGGACCGATCATCGTCATCTCGATCGACACGCTGCGGGCCGATCACCTGCCGGCGTACGGCTACACGAAGGTGCAAGACGCCGGCGATCGACGCGCTCGCCGCCGACGGCGTCGTGTTCGAGCGCGCCTACTCGCACGCGCCGCAGACGCTGCCGGCGCACGCGGCGATGCTGTCGGGACGGCTGCCGTTCGAGACCGGCGTCCGCGACAACGTCGGCTTCGCCGTCAAGACCGGCGAGCGGCTGCTGCCGCAGATGCTGCGCGACCGCGGCTACGCGACCGGCGGCGTCGTCTCGGCGTACGTGCTGCGCAAGGACACCGGCATCGGCCAGGGCTTCGACTTCTTCGACGGCGAGATGCCGCCCAGCTCGCCCGAGCTGTCGATCGGCCAGGTGCAGCGCGACGGCGCCGAGTCGGAGGCGATCGCCGAGCGCTGGCTCGAATCGATCGGCATCGTCGCGCGCCTTCCTGTTCCTGCACCTCTACGAGCCGCACAAGCCGTACGCGCCGCCGGAGCGCTTCGCCGAGTACGCGCCGTACGACGGCGAGATCGCCTACACCGACGAGATCGTCGGCCGGCTGGTGCAGCTACCTGAAGTCGCATCAGCTCTACGACCGATCGACGATCGTGCTGCTGTCGGATCACGGCGAAGGGCTCGGCGATCACGGCGAGCAGGAGCACGGCCTGTTCGTCTACGACGAAGCGATTCACGTGCCGCTGATCATCAAGCAGGAGAGCAACGCCGGCGCCGGCCGCCGCGTCGCCGACCTGGTGCAGCACATCGACCTGGTGCCGACGATCCTCGATCTGGTCAAGGCGCCGATGCCGTGGGGACTGCGCGGCCGATCGCTCAAGCCGCTGCTCGAAGGCACCGGCCGGCCGGCGCCGGTGTCGGTGTACTCGGAGGCGCTGTACGCGCGCGCACTTCGGCTGGAGCGAGCTGACGGCGCTGACCAGCGACCGCACGCCGGCGCCGGTCGCTCGCGGAGCCGCATCGAGGACGCGGCGAAAAAAGCGAGATCCTCAACAGCTACCGCCGCGCCGTCGCCCTCGCCGCTGATAGGCGATGGCGACAGGCGATCCCGATTCTGCAGGCGATCCTCCGCCAAGACGCGGAGATGGCCGACGTCTGGCGCCTGCTCGGACGTGGCGGCGCGGATCGACCGCTACGACGATGTCGCTCAACGCGTCCTGGCACTGGATCGGACTGAAGCCCGAGGATCCCAACGCCTATCTCGCCGCCGCCGCCGCGCTGGTCAAGTTGAAGCGAGCTGGACGAGGCACGCGAACAGGCGGCGGTGGCGCTGAGGTCGCGTCCGAAAAGGACCGGCGGCCGCGCGCGGCCGCGCACGAAATGCTCGCGCGACTCGCCCTGGCAAGGCACGACGCCGAGACCGCGCGCGAGGAGGCGGCGCTGGCGCTGAAGGCCGATCCCGCGTTCCCGATGCCGCACTACGTGGATGCGCGCCTGCTCTACGACCAGGGCAAGTACGACGAGGCCCTGACGCTGTTCGAGCGGGCAGCCGCAGCGCTGGAGAAGCCCGGGCGCCGCCGATCGCCGAGCTGCACTTCTATACTGGGGGACATGCTGATCCGCCTGGAGCGGAGGCCGAAGCGGAAGCCGAGCTCCTCGAAGAGCTGCGGGCGTTTCCGCAGAACCTACGCGCGCGCGGCGGGCTGGCCATGCTCTATCACGCCGGCGGCCGGTCCGACGAGGCCCGGCGCCGTCAGCGACATGATTCGCGCGATCCCGACGCCTGACGGCTATGCGCTGGCCGCACGGCTGCTCACGACCTTCGGCGATCGGAAGCAGGCGGAGGCAGTCCGCGCCGAAGGCCGGCGCGTCTTCGCCGAGTACTTCGAAGCTCACAGCACGCAGAATCCCTTTGCTGCAACGAATTCTAGCAATCACTGTCTCTGCGTTGAACTCCGCCTAGAACACCAACCGACGCCGAGGCGGGCGATGCGGGGATTCATGATCTCCAGCACCTGACCGAACGGTCACGCCTGTCATCCGCGCGTCGTACTGCTTGCCCAGCACCGTGTCCGAATTCAGCGCGTTGAAGACGTCGAAGTCGATCGCGAGCTTCGCGCTGCCGAAGATGAACTTCTTTTCGAGGCGGGCGTTGAGCAGCGCGACCCGCGGCAGGCGGAAGTTCGGCGGCCGGCGTCAGGAGCACCGTCTTGTGGCCCAGCGGATCGCCGGTGTCCACGTTGCTGTGAAAGAACGGCTCGGCGTAGCCCTGGCGCGTAAGCAGGTTGCCGGCCGACGTCGAATCCGAAGGGCAGGTTGAGATGCCGTCGATCGAACTGATACTTCGGCGCGACCATGAAGATGCTGCTCTTCCCGTGCCATCGGCGAGCTGCACGACGGCGCCGCCGTCGACCTGCGGGCCGGCGAACGGCCGCGCGCTGACGGCGCCGGCGCGCTCGTCGGATCGACAATCGACGCCAGGGGATCGTCGAAGTACTCGCGCCACTGTTCGCCGAGAACCCGGCGTGCGCCATCCAGCGATTGGACATCCGCTTGGTCGCGCTGAGCTCGAAGCCCACGTATCGCTGGTGGTAACCCGTCCGGTTCACCGATTCGAGTCCGCCGCCGACCGGCACGAACGCGGCCGGAGCGCAAACAGCGGCACGCTGAAGGAGCCGATTTCGGCAGCGTGCCGGTCAGCGTGCCTGCCGGAGTGTACTGCGGGGCGCGGACGCCAATCAGCGGCGACCAGAGCTGGTCGATCATCTTTCGATACGTGAGCGTGGCGGTCACAGAGAGATGCCGTGAGTTCGTCGTCGAAGCCCGCGATCAACTCGTGCGTCAGGGGCGCGTGCGTGTCGCCCACGCGGTTCACCGGCGTCGTGCTCGACGGGTTCCTGGCGTCGAAGCCGGCGCTGCTCTGGATCCCGCTCGAGAGCGCCAGCTCGCTCGCCTGCGCGACGCCGTCGTCGTTGGGATCGACCGCGTTATAGGCGACGAATGCCGGTTGAATCGGCGACGCAAAGGCGGCCTGCGCGCCTGGAAGCTGCGAGGCGAACAGCGAATAGCTGCCGCGCGCCGTCACGTGATACGTGCTGCCGAACGCGTAGGCGACCGCGGCTCGCGGCGTGAGGTTGGTCCAGACGAAGACGTCGTTCCGCGCCGCGGCGGTCACCGCCGGCAGCAGCGTCGTCGAAGCCGGCAACCGCCGGCACCGTCGCCGCCTTCAGCGACGACGACTGGCGATCCAGGCGGATGCCGCCGGTGACGGTCAGCCGATCGAACGAGAACGTATCTCTGGCGAAGCCGCTGATGTAGCGGGCGTTGGTGTTCTGCTGCACGTCGCGCGACACCTGCGCGATGACGTTGGGGTGTCCGTTCCAGATCGTGACGATGTGACTGGCCGGATAGGTCGTCAGGTTGTCGATCGGGGTCTCTCGATACGAGAAGCCGGCCTTCGAGGGCGTTGCGCCCCGCAATCGCTGTCGTATCGCCCGCGAAGTACCGCTGCGGGCGCTTGGTCTGGAACTCGTAGAACGAGTTGTGCGCGGCGCCGGTGTCGTCGATGAAGTAGTCCGTCGTCAGGCCGCCCGCCGGCGTCATCGTGAAGGCGTCGGTGATATACGCACCGCGCGCCGTCGCGACCCACCTGGGACCGAAGATGAACGCCCTTCGCCTTTGTAGTACCGGGCAGGATCCGCAACATTCCACGCCGACTCCGCGGTGCGCAACAGCCCGGCGCCGCGCCCGTTTTCCGTGCGGGCGTCCTCGAAGAACGTGAAGTTGCCACGAATCGTGTCCGTCAGGATGCCGTCGGCCTTCAGCGCATAGTTGTGCGCCTGCATTCGTCGGTCAGATCGTTGAACGTGAGCGCGGTCACGTTGGTCTTGTTGACCGTCCCCCACACCCAGACGTGGTTCTCGAGGAGCGGCCCGCCCAGATCGAATCCGTAGTCCATGTAACTGTCGATGCGGTTGGAATTGCCGGTCGGCGAGCCGAGCGCCAGCGCGAGCTCGTCGGAGATATTGACGGTCTGGAGGTGGTCGTTCTCGAAGTAGAAGCGGCCGCCGCCGTGCGGCTGGGTGCCGCCGCTCTTGAGCACGACCTGCGCCTGCACGCCGGGGGTCGCGTTCCGGACATCCGCGCCGCCGGTCGTCACGGCAAATTCGGCGGGACTGTCGACGTCGTAGAAGAACGGCGACGTGCCGGGGGCTGCCCATGTCCGTCACCGGTACGCCGTCGAGCGACCACGCGTTGTCGCTGGGCGGTGCACCCTTCGCGATGAACAGCGACTGGTGCCCGGACTCCGCCGAGCCGACGTTGACGCGATCCGTGAAGACGGTCGCCACGGTCGGCAGCCAGGTCCAGAGGTCGCGCGAATGGGGAATGTCCTGGAACTGCTGCGGCTTCAGCCTCGTCGTGATCGTCGCACGCCCGGCGTCGACCATGACGGATGCCGCCGGCGGCGTCGCTTCCTGGGGATTGGCGGGCGGCCGCATCGTCACGGCAACGGTCGTCGCCGCGCCGGCCACCACCGGGACGTCGGCAGTCGTCGTCGTCGCGAATCCGGTCAGCGTTGCGGTGATCACATACGACTGGAGGGGGCAGATTGAAGAAGTGCGCCTCGCCTCCGTCGTCAGAGTCTCGCACCGCATCGTAAGGCGCGCTGATCGTGACCTTCACGCCGGGCAAGGCGCGGCCCGTCGTATCCTTCACGATGACGTCGATCCGGCCGAGAAAGATCTGGCCCGACGCCCGCGGGACCCCGCCGCACAGCACCAGCGCCAGCACGAGCGCGGCGCGCTTTCCGATCCAACTGACCATCCGTCGACGCCTCCAGCCCCCCATCATAGCCCGCGGCCGGGGGTGGGAGGGGTCAGCGTCTCGATGATGCTTTCTTGAGGTCCTCTTTGAACTGAGGATTCACGCGGAGTCCGCTCTTCTCGGCGAGCTTCATTTCGCGGTCGGCGTCGTCGAGGCGACCCGCCTGCAGATAGACCACCGCGAGATTGTTGTGCGCCTCGCCCAGCTTCGGGTCGGCGGTTACCGCCGCCTGCCACTGCTCGGTCGCCCCTTCGGTGTTCCCACCGCGAAACAGCGCGCTGCCGAGCGCCAGCAGGACGGCCGCGGGCGGTTGATAGGGACCTTCGAGCGTCGTTTTCTGACGTTCGAGGTCGCGGAGGCGTCCTTCGGCCTGAACCGCGCGGAGAGCCCTGGCCCGACTGGGTGAGGCCGCGAATCGTCTCGCGCAGCTCGCGCATCTCGTCGTCGCGCTGCTGTTCGACCTCGAACCGATGCGTCACCTGAAGGCCATGCAGCGCCCGGAATGCCTCGAGGCACTCGCTGTACGACTTGACCGCGCTCGCGTATCGCCGCAACGCCATGTACGCCTGCCCCGCGCCGTAGTGCGCCCGCGTCAACAGGGGATCTTTGGCAATGGCCCGGGAGAACTGCTGCCGCCGCCTTCTCGAACTCCTCGCGCGACATCAGCTCCATGCCGATGCGATAGACCTGGAGCGCTTCCCGGCGATTCCGTTCAGTCGCGAGCTGGGGGCCGGCGCCGGCGATTCCGGCGTTGACGAGCGTAGTGAAGGCTAACGACGACACGACTACGGCTGCGCGGCGGATCATCGGCATCCTCCAGACGTAGCTCGTGCGTCGCCGTCATCGAGCTTCGGCGGCTGGCCCGGACTGCAAAAAAAAGGGGGCCACGAATGTGGCCCCCAGATAGTAGCGCAGTCCAGCTGAACTGCAAGACGAAAAACGGAATGCGCAGCCTCGGCCTTCGCTAAAAGCTACGGCCGACACCGTAGCCTTGCGAGTGGCTGCCCGATCAGAACGACAGCCTCACGCCGACGCGCGCCTGCCGCGGCGTCTGGAACTGCGGCGGATTGCCCGCGAACACGCTCGACGTGGCCAGGCCGAAGTTCGGATTCGGCGCCAGCGCCGAACGTCAGCTCGGTGAAGTTGTCGTAGTCGAGGACCGTCTGCTGGTTGAACAGGTTGAAGATGTCGGCCATCAGCGAGACCTTGCGCGACGCCTCCGAACTTGAAGTCGTAGGCCGCCTGGAAGTCGAGCTGGCTCTGGAACGGCGTCGCGTCTTGAAGCCGTCGACGGTCTGGATGCCGGCGCCGCGCGCGCGCCACCGGGATTTCGCCGCCGTTGGCGTAGTTCGGGTTCGCCGCCAGCGGCGTCAGCGGCTTGCCCGACGACGATGTTCAGGCCGACGCCGAGGTTCAGCCCCAACTGGAACAGCGTAGTTGCCGAACAGCTTGACCTGGTGCGGCCGATCGAGCGGCAGGATGCCGTTCGCGTCGCCGAGGAAGCGGATGTCGCCGGTAGCCGAACTGCCGCCGTCGATCGGCGTGTAGGTCGGATCGTTGGTCGGGAAGTCGTAGAGCGACGAGATGCCCGGATCCGACTGGCCGTTGTCGTCGCGGTAGAAGCCCTCGAAGTTGCCGCGCAGGCGCGACCACCGGTACGAGGCCAGCGCCGACCAGTTGTTCGCGACCGCGCGGTTCAGCGTGAACTCGACCGCGTCGTACTTGTGGACCGGGTCGTCGAACTTGCACGCTGTTGAACTGCGGCGCGATCGCGAGCAGCGCCGGGTTGATCGGCGTCGCGCTGCTCGGGTTCGTCAGGATGTAGTCGACGCTGCCGCACACGGCCGACGTCGCCGCCGAGAACTCGTACGCCACCATCGGGCAGTTCGCGACGTCCTCGAGCACGCGCGGCGATGTTGCGGTGGATGTAGCGCACGCCGACCGTCGTGTTCGGCATCACCTCGCGCTCGACGCCGACCACGAACTCGTCGATGTACGACAGCTTCGCGTTCGGATCGATCATGTCGGCGCCGACGCCGGCCAGGATGAAGTGGTTGGTGATCGGCCGCGGTCGCCGCCTGCGTCGACGCGTGCCGTTCGGGAATCGGCTGCGTCAGGTTCGGCGTCGAAGTAGTCGGCGCGGCTGATGCCGTCGTCGGCCGACAGCGCGCGCGCCGCCAGGTCGTTCGGGATGCGCGCGTAGAAGCGGCCGAAGTTGCCGAACAGCTTCGTCTTGCCGTCGCCGGTGAGGTCGTAGGTCGCGCCGATGCGCGGCGCCCAGTTGTTCTTCAGCTGGAAGTCCGTCGATGATCGTGCCCGGCCAGCTTCTCCTGCTCGTAGCGGATGCCCGGGCTTGATCGTCAGGCGATTGCCGACCTTCCACGTGTCCTGCGACGAAGAAGTTGACGTAGTTCTGCGTCGTCGTCCGCGCGACTGTTGAAGTTGGCGCGGGTCACGCGGTAGATCTTGCCGAAGGTCGGGTCGGCGATGATCGTCGATCTGCGCGCCGGTCGCCGTCTGCCGGCCGTCCGGCGCGGTGAACGTCGGGCCGGTGCGCTGGTTGATGTTGCTGTAGTCGACGTCGTCGTACTGGACGCCGTACCTCACCTGATGGCCGCCGAAGATGTTCGTCGCCTTGACCGAGTACTGGTTGTTCAGGCTGCGGTTGCCCGGCTCGTAGAACCCGATGCCGCCGGTGATGACGTTCGGCGTCACCGGTCTGATCGGTGACGTCGCCAGGCGTTGACCGACGGCATCTCGCTGATCTCGTTCAGCGCGCGCGCGAAGGACGCCTCGAGCAGGAAGTTGCTGGACAGGACGCCGTCGTAGCGGACGGTCTGATTGTGGCCGCCGTAGTCGAGCGAGCTGAAGCCGACGTGTCGTTGCCGAGCAGCGCGCTGCGCGCTGCGGCCCGTTGTCGCCCTTCGACGGATCGCCGAAGAACGACGCGTCGAACGCGATGCGCGCTGTCGAGCTGCCACGTGCCCTTCGCCGCGTAGGACGTCGTCCGGCGCTCGCGATCGACGTCGTCCGAAGGCTCGCAGCGGGAAGTCCGGCGGGCGCGAGCGAACGTCCGCGTCTCCCACGACGGGTCGATCGCGCCGAAGAAGAACAGCCGGTCCTTGACGATCGGGCCGCCAGCCTCGACGCCGACGTCGCTGACGCTGCGTGCCGACGGTGTTGACGGTGCCGTTCGGCGATCTGGTACTGCTTCCAGTCGCCTTCGAGCTCGACGGCCGCGCGTAGCCGAACACCGACCCGCGCAGCTCGTTCGATGCCGCTCTTGGTGACGACGTTCACCACGCCGCCGGTCGCCTGGCCGAACTCGGCCTCGTAGCCGCCGGTCTTGACCTGGACTTCCTTGCATGAAGTCGAACGGCGTGGCGTTGCCGAGCGAGCCGAACACGATCGAGTAGGAGCCGAGCGCGCCGTAGCCCTGGTTGGTGACGTTCACGCCGTCGACGACGTACTGGTTCTCGAGGCCGCTGCCGCCGGAGATCGACGGGTTCGCCGTGCCGACGCTGCCGCCGGCTGCTGACGCCGGGCGCGAGATACAGCGTGTCGCTGAAGCGGCGGCCGACCGGGACGCGCTTGAGCATCTCGCTCGTCGAGCACCGCGCCGGTCGTCGTCGATCGCGGTGTCGACGATCGGCGACGCGCCGGTGACCTGAACCGTCTCGGTCAGGCCGCCGACTTCCATCTTCAGCGGCAGATCGCAAACAGCGTGTAGTAAGCAAGGGACGCGCCGAGGCGAGGTGCATCGTCATCCCACCAGGCCCTGAGTGCGGTCCCGAATATTGTCAGGATCACCGGCGAGCGCATCACATCCAACCTCCGGGTCCTCCGGACGCCGGTTCCCTCGAGTCGCCGCAACTGTGCGCCGTTTCAAACCCACGCTGTTCAAGTGTGAACAGACCCTGACCCTCGCCAGAACTCGCCCGAGTTGATCTCAACGCCCGCGCCAGCCACGATCGCGACATGCTGGAGCTGTTTATTGTCATCGGTCGTGCGCTGGCGCTGGGGCTCCGCGGAGATCGAGAACTGGTACTGGAGAACCTGGCCCTGCGGCAGCAGCTGATGGCGATGACACGAGCAACCAGGCGCCGCCACCTCCAGGGCCGCGACCGGCTGTTTTGGAGCGCGTTACAGCGCATCTGGAAGAACTGGCGCTCGGCGGTGGTCCTCGTGCGACCAGACACCGTCGTGCGATGGCATCGCGACTGGCTCGCCGCCGGTGAACCCGACGGTCGACACCCCGAGCGATCGGCCGTCCACCCGTCACCGGCGAGATCCGCCACATCGTCCGTGAGATAGCCACGGCGAATCCGTTGTGGGGAGCGCCTCGAATTCATGGCGAGCTGCGTACACCGTGATCGGCTGATGGGCATCGGCAGAATGAAAATCGGCACCGTGCACCGTGGCTTCGCGCCATCGACACAGAGTCCCCGAATCTCAACGCGTACGCGGAGCGCTTCTGTACGGACGATTAAGGAATCCTGCCTGGATCGGATGATTCTCGTCGGTGAAGCATCGCTCAGGCGAGCGGTCGACGAGTTCATCGAGCACTATCATGGCGAACGCAATCATCAGGGCTTGCTCAATCAGTTGATCGTCCCTGTGGAGGCCCAGACCATCGGCGACGGCCCCATTCTGTCTCGTGAGCGGCTCGGTGGCTTGTTGAAGTACCTACCACCGACCCGCCGCGTGACAGCGGCGGATGTCGCCGCCCTCGACGTAGCTCTCGCGATCACCATTCGAACCCGGCCTCCGATCCTGCTTAGGGCACGACCCGCCTTCGCACCTCGCGCATTTCAGATATCGCTTTTGCGTGCGGCATGAACATGGCGCACGGCATTATCGTTGTGCGGTAGATCTGGTCGCCGATGCGGGTGTCCTCAACTGGGACCTGAGCGCTTGACTTCACCGGCCGTTGGTGTCCGGCGAGGGCAGCGCGAGCGCGCTTCAGAAGGTCGTCAATCTCGTGCCGCTCTTGTTCCAGCTTGGCGATCAGCGCGGCGATGTCGTCGCATTCTCGCTCGGTCACACAGCAACTTACCCGCCGGCATGCAACGGTGCAACCCCACCAGGGTTAGTAGCGAAGATGTGTGCGGATTCAGGATTTACGCCGGCCGCTCTGGGTCCACAACATCGTCGATGGCGTCCGAGGCTTCCTCCACGTCTCGTTGCAGTTCATCGATGGCTGCTTCGCTCGGTCTGCCTCCCGTTTCCACCGCGTCCTTGAGTGCCGCGAGTGTGTGGGACATGTCGTCGAGGTTTGCCGCGATTTCTCCCAGCTTGCGATCGGTGTCCATGATGCGAGTTCCCTGAAAAGCGTCGAGGCGTTGATCGATACCAATGCGCTGCGCCATCAGCTGCAGGTTCTGTTCGGAGGCCAGCGTCCCGTCTCTCGCGATGAGATCCGGGGCGCAGGAATGTGTCCGATCCTCCATGACTCACGCGTGCACGCGTAGCTCGTGCGCCAGATTGCGTCCCCTTCGATGTCGCAACCTGATGAGTCCTGCAGATGACCATCGGACCGGGCACGATACTGACGTCGAACTCCGTCGTCGCCGCCAAGTCGCGACGAGGACATCACCGGGTTCAGGGAGCGTCGAGGGAGGCTGATGGAGGGGTGGCACTGGAACCTCGAGAGTAGTCGATCCGTGCTCGCGAGGCTGTCTTGGATTGAACAGGCGGCCACCCGGTCGAGAGCTACGGTCTCACCATGACGCCAGCCAAGGCGGAGTGGCGGTCGCGGCGGACCGACGCCGGTGTCACCACAGATTGAAGCCGACGGGCGCGTCACTTTCCGCGTTCTGGGCTCTACCTGAATGAGGTGGCACCACCTATTTCGATGACGCGGTTTATCGCTCGTCCACTCGGAGAAACTCGAACTGGGACGAGCTAGGTTTTCAGGCTTTTGTCAGTCACCCGGACACCAAAGCGCTACCGACACGGAACCAAGGAAAGCCGGCGGTCCCGGAATGTGCCGATCGAGGTACGTGCAGAAATGACCGGGGGCCTCCTTCCGCGCCGGCTCAAGTGGTTTCGGAGCAGAGTGACTTCGCATTCCAGCGCGCCAACGCACTCGGCGACGCTTGCGTGGCCATACGGCTCCGAGCGCAGGCCACAGTACCGACAGGCCGTCTGAGTGGTAGGAGGCGCGGATCTCATGACAAGGAGAATATGCAGAGACCGTCTTGCCGAGCTGTTCCGTTCGGTACACCACAGCCATAGCGCAGCGCGCCGCGCGGACGAATGTGCTGAGACGAATGTGCTGAAGGGGACAGCGCGGATCGGCTGGGCGCCCCACACTGACGGCCATGTCGAGCAAGAAAGATCCGGCGTCATTAGCGAGCGTGCAGTCGGGAGACGTGCTCGTCTCTCATCCCACCGCAGTGCGCGAGCACGAGATCAGCATCGTCCCCAACGCGCCTCACGCAACATCACCCACGCACGACGTCGCGGTCAGTGACGGACGTGCGGAGGCAGACGCCCTGGGCGTCGATGCCTGGCTGACTGAGGACCAGACGCACGTCATGAAGATCGCTTCCCATCGCACGCCGGACAAGTAGGTTCAAGACGTTGACGGCCAGCCGTAATGCACCACAAGTAGCCTTGGAGCTCTGGTGATTTCGATGGCGTGAGCGAAGCTGGCGAGCCTGTATTGCCCTGTTCAGAAGGGAACAGACACCAGCCTGCCACGATGCGCGGTTCGCTCACCTGGGAAACAGACGAAAGGAGCTGGTAGATGAAAAGTATGAGAACATCTGCAATCGTGATTTCGGTCCTGGCGCTTGGTCTCTCTGGTCCGACTGTGAAGGCCAAAGACAAGGTTCCCGGAAGCATCACGGTGGCATTTGGCGCCGGTTTGAACACCGCGCAGCCTGGCAACACGCCGAATCATCACATCATCCCGCAGGAGTTCAAAGTTCGCATCACGAAGGCCAAGAAACTGGACGGGACGGTCGTGTTCGTCCCTGCGACAGTAAACTTCATCGTGTCCGGCTTTCATTGGCCGTGGGTGTACAACTCGGGAGTGGGCTTGGCCGAGGTCAAAGCAAACATTCCCGCGGCCGGCACCTTCGTGAATTACGACGTTAACGTGTTTGCGAAAGGGGTCAATCCTGGCACTCCGCCGACATTCGCCGACGCCAACATCAACCCCTCTGGCGTCATGAATCGCACCGACTCGTTCGGCTTCTCGCTTCCGGGGAAGTACCTCGTCATCTGCAACGTGCGCGGCCACTTCATCGACGGCATGTATGCGTGGATAAGAGTCGTGGACGACGAGGACGACGACAACTAGGCCCCGGGTGTTCTGATCGTGTGGGGCCTGTCCATGCACAGGGCTCCACACGCCGTTACACACTTCCTTTTCAGGCGGGAGCAAGCGATAGGGCCGGCTCGCTTCGCGGTGCGCCACACCGGGACGACATTGCGACCCAGGTTCTCAACGTAGCGCGCCGGTAGTGGGACAACCCGTCTGCCTATTGTCAAGACTTTCGCCCTGAATCCAGTGCGAGTCGAGGTCGTTTGCGGACACGGGACAATCATCTGATTGTCCTGAGATTCCGTTGCGGTGCGTCGCGATTCACAGCCAAGAGACCCAGAGGCCCCGAGTGGATTCGGATCGCACGCAAGATCTCACAGGACAGAAAAACGTAGACCGAGAATCGCGCCCGCTCGTGGCGGCGGAGCATCCACGCGCCGACCACCGGCGCAATGACGAAGTAGACGAATGCATCCCAGGGCTGGTGGCTGCCGAAGTTGAGCCAACGCGTGTCGAGAGACAACGCCAACAGATGAAAGGCCGGGCTGGTCAGCAGCGCGACGGTCACCAGCCAGAGTCCCGCCGGTCGTCGCCCTCCGTTCGCGGTCTCAGCTTCCATCGGGGGAGTGTCCGTCAGGACCGGTTGATGACGCGCAACGAGGCGTACAAGACGTGCTCCACGGCGCGTTGGCCCGTCAGAAGAAGAATTCTGCAAGAGCGGCGCAAGACGAAGTGGACGTCCTCACGTTGTTCAATAACAACGCCGGCGCTTCCGTGCGGCTGTACACGTTCCTACGCGCGCGTCGAGCGTGTGACCGCAGGGCATGAAAGCGGATCGAGGGGCATGTCCACTCGCCCGCGCAAGTGCAAGGGCCACGTGAGTTCGCAGAGCGCACAACAACAGGCACTCTGGCCTACTACGGTTTTGAGAGCGACGCTCTGCCACTCTTCACGTCGAAGGGCAGAGAGCCGTGCGCATGCGCGACCATCCGCTTGCGATCGAGCTTGCGAAGCGCACACGGTCGCACGTCACCACATGTCGAGCACCGTACCGTCTGTCCGCCTCCCGTTGACGTGGTGCAGGCCGTGGCAGAAGGCTACGTCCTCGTCCGCAGCGATCGTCTCTACGCGCGCTCCGCCGCGAATTGCGCCAGGAGCCTCTCCAACTCCTCCGGCGCAGTCGGCTTCGTCAGGTGGTTGTCGAAGCCCGCCTCCGATGTCTGGCGACGGTCCACCTCCTGTCCCCAACCCGTCAGCGCGACCAGTCGCATGTCGGCGATCTCGCGATGCCGCCGCAGTTCGCGGGCCACATCCAGGCCACTGACTATCGGCAGGCCGAGGTCGAGGAGGACGACATCGGGCCGGTACGACAGCGCCGTCGAAATCGCGCTCTGCCCATCGAGGGCTGTTCGTACCTCGTGCCCCATCCCCTCGACCGCCAATTTCAGCATCTCGACCAAGTCGATATTGTCGTCGACCATGAGCACTTTCAGTCGCATTCCCGCCACAAGTGACGACAGCTGGCGCTGTTCGGTCTGAGTTGCCATCGGTGTCAGGGCGAGCGGCAGCCGAACGACGAACTCCGAGCCGCGTCCCGGCCCACCCGAGTGCGCTTCAATCGAGCCGCCGTGCAATTGCACGAGACGTTTCGCGATCGTCAACCCGATACCCAGCCCGCCTTGTGACTGTTCCGGAGGGTTCATTTGCGCGAACATCTCGAACAGCCGGGGCAACTGATCCTCGGCGATGCCCATGCCATTGTCTCTCACCCGAATGACTGCCTGGTCGATGGCTCGGCTCACGTCCAGTGTGATCTTGCCCCCACGGGGCGTGTACTTGGCCGCGTTCGTCAGTAAGTTGATAACCACCTGCGATACACGGCCTGAATCCACCTCCATCGAGAGTGGTTCGTCGGGCATGACGATCTCGAACGCGTGCCGCCCAGCGTTGATGACAGGGGAGACGGACTCGACCGCGGCATTGATGACCACGTCGAGGGTCACACGCTCGCGCTTCAAGGCTATTTTCCCGGTCGTAATCCGCGCGACGTCCAGCAGGTCGTCGACAAGGCGTACGAGTTGAGTTAACTGACGGCTGACGACCGCGAGGGCGGTTCTTGCTGGCTGGTCTAGCGGTGCCTTTTCGAGCTGCGGGAGCGCGTAACGGATCGCTGCCACCGGATTGCGGAGCTCGTGGGACAGAATGGCGAGGAAGTCGCTCTTCAGGCGGTTGGCCTCGCCGATGTTCTTTGCCTGTTCCTCCAGCTGACGCTCCAGACGCTTACGGTCCGTGATGTCGCGGATGTTGCACTGAATCACATCACGGCCGTCCTCTTGGTAGATGTTGCTGACGAACTCGACCTCCCGCCGTACCCCCTTCGTGGTTTTCAGCGGCAAGTTCTCATACCTGATGACGCCGTTCTGCTGGAGTTGATGGAACGCGACCTGGCTCTTTTCGATGTCTTCGAAGACGCCGATCTCCCACAGCTCTTTACCTACGAGTTGGTCGTGGGCGTATCCGAGCAGCTCGCTCATGAACGGATTCGCGTCTTCGATCTTTCCCGTTTCGGCGTTGAGGATGAGGATGCCGTCTCGTGCCGCTTCAAACAAGCGGCGATAGCGCGATTCCGATTTCTCCAGCAAGCGGTCATATTCCATGGCACGCGGCTGGATCTCCAGACCTCGAACCTGAGCGTCAGGCAGGTTGTCGTTCCGATAGGGCGCGTCTTCCTTCAGCCCAATCTCTAGCTTGTCCCTGACTGTCATGGCTCCTCCAGCGGGGTCAGCTCCAGATGGCCGCCCAACGCTTGACGTGAGGGGGCTGTCACGACTGACGGATGTGTAAGTGAGGTAGGCATGTGGATCCGTTCAGTTTTCGCCTGGGTGTACGGGGGCGTCCGGAACTGGGTCCGCCAACTGACCGAGGCGGCAACGTCACGGTAGCGTGGACGGCAGCGCCGGCGCTGTTCCTTAGCGGACAGGGCAATCTTGGCCTCCGCCGTGATCCCGACTCTTTGTCACTACACGCTTCGAGGCATGCTTCGAAGGGCTCGAGTGGCGCTAACCTCTTGATGGAAAGGCGGATTCAGGTCCGTCCGCCTCCTGCCTTGGTGTTTCCAGAATGGAAGGCCACGAGCTGTGCCGTTTTGAACATTGCCGCCGCGCAGCTCGAGCATATGATCCGCGCGATAAGACGTGTTCTATGCTCCACGAATTCATTGCCACGAACCGCGAGGAGATCATCCGACGGTGCAGGGCGCAGGTCGCCAGACGGTCGATTCCATCGCCCACTCAAGCGGAGATCGATCACGGCGTCCCGGTGTTTCTGGATCAACTCGCGGACGCGCTACGCCGCCACCTGATCTCGAGTCCGGACATCGCGAGGACTGCGGGTCAGCACGGCCATGAGCTGCGGCTTCAAGGGTTCACCGTGTCACAGGTCGTGCACGACTATGGCGACGTCTGTCAGGCCATCACTGAGATGGCGGTGGAAATGAACGCACCCATCAGCACAGAGGATTTCCGCCTGCTGAACCAGTGCCTCGACGACGCCATCGCGGGCGCTGTCACCCAGTTCGGCCACGAACAGAATCAGTCCACGCTCGATGAGGAGACGGCGCGCGGGAATGAGCGCGCAGGATTCCTGGCTCATGAAATGCGGAACTTGCTTAACACCGCGATCGTGGCGTTCGAAGTTCTGAAGACGGGAAATGTTGGCGTCGCAGGCAGCACGGGGACCGTGCTGCATCGGAACCTCATGGGAGCACGCGCTCTGGCTGGGCGGTCGCTTGCCGAGGTCAGGATCACTCAGGGCGTCCATCCCGAGCAATTTCTTGTTGCCGGATTCATCGACGAACTCGCGCTGCCCGCAACAATGGAGGGACAATCCCGCGGCATCGAATTACACGTGATGCCGGTTGAAGATGGAGTGGTCATTGAGGCTGACCGGCAGGTCCTCGCGGCGGTCGTGATGAACCTCCTGCAGAATGCATTCAAGTTCACCCGACCTCATACGGCGGTCACGCTCAGGGTCGGCGCAAGCGCCGACCGCGTCCTCGTCGAGATCCACGACGAATGCGGCGGTCTTCCGAGCGGAAATCTCAACGAACTGTTCCGCCCGTTCGAGCAGCGCGGCGTGGATCGAACCGGGTTGGGGCTGGGTCTCGCCTTCAGCCGATGGGGCGTCGAAGCGAGCAATGGCCGGATCTATGCGCGCAACCTGCCTGAGAAGGGATGCGTGTTCACTGTCGACCTGCCGCGGATCCCGGCTCCTAGTCTCGCGACGGTTTAGTCGTCACCCGCGAGCGGTAGTGGAGCCATTCCGCCGACCGCAACGTCGTGCTCCTCGGTCAAGCCGTGCAGGAGATATCCCGATACTCGTCGGCCCTCGATGGGCCCCACCTGCGTGCGGGCGTTGTCGTGACCGCGGTTTCCGCGGCGATGCGCCGCACCATCCGGTACTGACACGCCGCTCACTACGGCGACTTCCTTCCATGTGTGCCCGCGCGAGCGCTGGGACGATTTGCCAATCATCGTCGAGATTAGCTTAGCTAAGGGAAACCCCAACGTACCGGGCCGATCCTGGAGATTCCGCGGATTGCAGTTCCGAGCCTCTGATCCTCGATCCACGCGCCGGTGACGTTCTCGAGTATCTTGTTCGCGCGAGCCAGATCCTCACGAAGGGTGTCGTCAAATCTCTTCGAGGATGAGGCAGTGATTTCTGTGACGAGGGTCACAGACATGGTGTCCTCTCGTGTGTGAATCGGTTTCGGTCGTGGCGCGACGGCAAGCCGCTCAATGCGTCATCTACTTGCAACACCCCGAAATGGGATCGCGCATGGTCCCTGCGCTACGCAGCGTCCGGTTGTCTGGATGACCCACCTGTCGTCGAGAGCAGCGACCGCACCTGCTGTTGGACTGCGGCAGTCGTGTGTCCACAACGGAACAGCGGACGCCGCTCCGATCGAACAGAGTTTGAGGTAGCGTTCCTCCTTTTCGTACTGGCTGGACGGCAGCACGGAGCGCTGAGGCTGGTTGGACGACAGATGGAAAACACCCTCCTTCGGTCGGCGCTCTGTCCTGACTGCGGCGCAGAGCTGGTGTGGACTCAAAATGCCTGGCCCTTGGGCGACGAGGCGAGGGCCGCCTATCGCTGCCTCAACGGTCACGTGATCGATCCGTCCACGACGCGCCAGTGTCCGGCCTGCGGCGTCCATGACACAACGCTGCTGAAGAGCGCCAGCGGACTGCAGCACTTCCGCTGTGCGCGGTGCGGGCAGTCGTTCACGTTTCCTCCGTCTTAGCACCGGTGCGTTAGGTGAGCCGTATGAGTCGCGGGAGACAAAGATGCTAGTTGCGAACGCCACTGCGGTCGGTCAAGCGCAGATCCGCGACATGATGGCTGAGTGGGTCACGGCAGCGTGCGCCAAGGACGTCAACCGGCTAATCTCCCTCCACGCACCGGACGTCGTGTTGTTCGATGTCGGCAACCCGCTGCAATATGACGGGTTGGATGCCGCCACACGACGCATGAAGGAGTGGTTCTCGTTTTTCCAGGGCCCTGTCGACTACGAGATCCGCGACCTGACCATCGCTGCGGACGAGGACGTGGGTTTCTGCCACGGCCTGCACCACGTCAACGGGACGAGCACAGACGGTACGACGCTCGACATGTGGTGGCGTGCGACGGTGTGCTTTCGCAAGCTCGATCGTAAGTGGATGGTCACGCATGCGCACAGCTCTGTACCGTTCGATGTGAACAGTGGCCGAGCGTCGCTCGATCTGAAACCGTAGTCCTTCAGTGTGCGCTTCCTTGCGCGCAGTCCCGTGGCCTGGGATTGCTTCGATCCAGGGAACGTGTCAGGCGCACGACATCAAAACGTCTGTTACGAGGATCGGCTGGACACAGGTCGCGATCTCGCGCGTGAACTGGCCGTGGACGGCTGGTTCACCTGCGACCACACTCATGTCGTGCGTATCGCGAAACACCGAACGTAGCACCTCGTGTTGATGTAGGCAGCGTCCATTAGGAGCGAACCCTTGCTGGAAGGCTCGCGGATCTTACGGACTGCCAGTGGTCTCAAGGCACCGGGAATCGGCGCCGACGACGTCAACCGCACTGTGGGGCGATGCCACACGCTCCGCCTCACCGATCATACCGTCGCCCCCACGCCACTCCAGCCAGTGCCGATAGACCACGGATGCAATCGCCACAGTTGGCACGGCCAAGAACATTCCCGCCACGCCATCCAACTCGGCGCCAGCCAGCACCCCGAGGATGATCGCCAACGGATGTAGGTGGATGGCACGTCGAACGAGACGTGGGTAAATCAGATAGTCTTCGACCAGCCGGAGGACGCCGAGAAACACGACCGCCCAGAGCGCCAGCATCGGAGCGTGGAGAGCGGCTACGATTGCGGCGATGATTGCCAGGAGAAGTGGACCGACGAGCGGGATGAATTCCAGCGCACCCGCCAGCACGCCGAGCAGGGCCGGATACGGAACCCCCAGCAAGGCGAACCCCACGCCACAGAGGCTGCCAACCAGGACGCACGCCAGCAGCTGCGCACGAATATAGGCAGCGACGGTCGCGTTCAGTTCCTGGAATAGTCTATGACCGTATAACCGCTCGTGGCGAGGCAGCGCTTTGACGATCGTGCGACGGAAGGTCGCCGCATCCTTCAGCAGGAAGAACGCCAATATCGGAATCAAGACGAGCCACGGCACGTATGAGAGAGCACCGACGAACGCCAGCAACGATCCGCGGATCGAACTGATGGTAGCCTTGCCGACCGCCAGCACTGATTCATCAATCGTGCGCCGAAGTTCGAGCGGAATGCGCAAGCGCTCGTAATTGCGCGACCACCCGTGCTCCCACGCGACGACCGACTGTGTATAGGCCGGCGCGCGCGCGATCGCGTCGTTGAACTGTGCGACGGCGCTGGGGAGCAGGAGCTCGGCGCCCGCGAATACGCCGCCGATGATGAACAGGTAGACGAGCGCGATGGCAGGGCCTCGTGACAAACGACGCGGGCGGCCCGCGATACGAATCGGGTGCTCGGCGACCTGCACCAGCGGTGCGATCACGTACGCGAACAGCGCCGCCATGATCAACATGAGCAGAACGGCGCCGAGTCGGTGCAGAGCCCATAAAGCCAGTGCGACGGCGACAATGATGAGCAGCACCTGCAGGATGACCCAAACATGGGACGACGGCGTCGTCACGCTGCCGCCGCCAAGGGTCCGACCAACGCCAGGGTTGGCCCACGCGTCCGGCGAAGCCTGGCGCTGCTGAATTGAGTCTGGCGTCTCGGTTGGCTCTCGCGCGTTCATCACACCGGTGCTCCAGCGTCCGCACGTTGACGTACGGCCGCCTCTGCTGCGGCATTGGACAGTTTGTAATTCGTCAATCGAGGTCCAATCGATCGAGCATGGCATGACGCGGCCCTGCTCACGTGTGCACAAGCGAACATCAGGTCAGCGGACCGGTCCGATCGTGCAGCGTCGCTGACCTTTACCGCCTGGAACCGCACGGAGTGATGCCGAATGTGCGTAACTACACAGCGCGCTGGAGTGATTTCGGCGATATTCAGCGGCGATCGTGGAGGGTAATGATCTTTCTCTCGAAGTTCACGGTTGACGCCGGTTGGATGGACATCGGCCGTCGCACCTGCGGCCACGTCTACCGAGGCCAGTGCTTCGGGTGGGCGGCGGCGCTGGCATATGTGATCGACGTGCCGCAGGCAGTCGTGGCGCTGCACCAGCGGGCCGTTTTGATGATCTCCCGTTCGGCGCTGCGACTCCTATCCAGTGCCGAGCTCCAGGCATTAGTCGCGCATGAGATCGGTCACGAGTACCTCTGGCCCGACTTCGAGCGGACGCTCCAACTGGGTGACAGCCGAGGCCGACAGGAGGTCGAATTGAAGTGTGATGGAATCGCGGTATTGACGCTCGTGGCTCTCGGCCTCGATACGTCACTCCTCACCGATGGCCTACACAAGCAGACGCAATTCAACGAGATGCTCGGCGCAACGGCCAATGCCGATGACTACCCGCAGCTTCACGAGCGCCAGCGGTTCGTCAAAGCGGTCCGCGAGTTCGCGCGGTGATGATCCCAAGACTTCGTCCAAAAATGTAGTGGCGCGGTCGGCAGCCGAGGTCGTGCACGCCACTCGCATCGTCCGCATGTTCGAAAGATGCGCACTCGGACATCTCTCCGTCAGGCCTGGTCTGTTGAAAGGAGGCCGCGCTGTGCAATCGGGAACAGCGCGGAATCCGGCGGTTTCCCATACTGATACATGGATACCGGCTGTTGGCGCGGGCCGACGCCAGTTGGGAGAGGCCATGAACAAACCGAATGATGCTGCGGATTGCGCAGGTGCCGAGGTACACGCCGGGCGACCAGCCACTGCGGAAACGAGCATCCTCGAGCGTCAGATCGGCGAGGAGTGCATTGCCCGACGGGCTCCGGGATCTATCAATCGCGCCGGCGAGCGGACGGATATGCCGATGACGATTGGTTCGGGGCCACGTCGGAGTATGCGGCTCGCGAGACCACCCAGCCCAGGGCAGTCCGGGTATACGGTACTAGCCGCCCGTTTCCCGAGACGGCTCCGACATGGTCGCGCGTGATCCGCTGCCGGCACAAAGCCAGGTGGACAATTGTCCAAGCTGTAGTGAGCCCTGCGGCACGCCGAGTCTCCTCACGTCCATGGTGCGGTATTACGTGTGCGGTCGTTGTGCACGTCGATGGCAGGTGGCGCGCGATCCAGACAACGATGCTACATCGCGTGGAACCACTGGTCCCATTCACTCGTAGTTGGACCGCCCAAAACAGAAGGTGGCAATGACTTCATTGCCAAGCCCTCGATTTCATTCGTAAGCACGGTATCTCCTGAAGCAGGAATTCCTCGCCATCATGCTCGGCGTGCACCGCCCTACGGTCATACTGGTGATGGGAACACTGCAGGACGGCGGACTCATCGCGAGCAGGTATGGACGGATTCGGGTTTTGAAAAGGCGAAAGCTGGAAACCGCGTCATGCGAATATTACGAGGCGCGCGCACATCGTTGGTGGGATGCGAAACGAGCACGTCTCCCCGTCCTTGCTTCGACGTGCGGTGGGGCATCTCGACGCGCGGCGGAAATGAAGCGGGTCGCGCAGGTTCTGCAGTTCCCGGTACGTCGCACGACAGGCGGCCGCGTGCGGTGACTGTGGGTATCGATGGCAGGTGTCGCGGACGGAGAATGACTCGCATCCGATACGTCATGGCAGGCGCGCTGAACTCAACCCAGCTGATCCGTCTTTTCCGGATGACCCGTCGCCAAGAGGCGGGGATTCTCGACCCCGCCTCAGCGCGCAAACTTACGCCGCGATCTGGACCTTGATCTGCTTGGGCTTGGCTTCCTCGCGCAACGGCAGCAAGACCGTCAGCAGGCCGCCCTTGTACTCAGCGCTGACCTGGCCGGCGTCGACTGTTGGCGGCAGCGCGAACGTCCGCGCGAACGAACCAAAACTTCGCTCGATGCGATGAAACTGTTCTTTCGCGACTTCAGTGTCGAACTTCCGCTCGCCACGGAGGGTGAGGGTGTTGTTTTCAATCGTTAGTTCGATGTCTTCCTCCCTTATGTCAGAGAGCTCGGCCTTGAGCACCAACTCGCGCTGGCCGTTGCTATAAATGTCGACCGCCGGCACCCACGAGCCGGGGGCAAGTTCTTCCTGAGAGCGGCTGTAGGGCCCCTCGAGCGCGCGGCTCATCCACTCTCGGTACGCGGCCATGTCGCGCAATGAATCCCAACGAACCATAGTCATGATGTTTCTCCTGTACCTGAAATTCTCGGTCTCGCGGCCGGAGGTTTGTCCCGGGCCCATCGAATGGGACCGGGACGTCGAGCCGCCGGCTTTCAAACAGTCACGGGACTGACGATCTTGTGGAACGTCGAGTTCGAGACGTCATAGGTCTGGATCCGCGGCGTACCCTCGATCACGGGGGTGAGCGCCTTGAAAACCTCGGGGTATGTGTCGCGGCCGTACTTCTGGGCGCTCTCTTTCAGATCCCACATACTGATGGCGACGACGTCCGCTCCATCCGGGGCAACGAGCGCAATTTCGTCCTGGAAGCCGGTCTGCTTCCGAAGCAGCGGAACGATCTCCTTGTCGAAGAGTTGAGTGAATTCCGCTGATCGACCGGGTTTGAGATGGAAGGAAACACTGCGAGCAAACATGTCAATCTCCCTGGTAGACGTGCTGAAGGTGGGCGTCAGATAACCCGACTTAGTTCAGATAACCTGAAGATTGAGGTGTCTGGCCGCAATCACATTAACCATAATAGGTAAATTCACTTGTCCTTGTCAAGTCATACCGTCAAATAATTGCAACGTGGACACGCTAGTTAAATGAAAGAGTTAATTCACGGGAGCAAAGGCGTGGATTTCCCGGTCTTTATCCGACAGCGGCTAAAAGAATTGAAGTCAGAGCAGAGGGATCTGGCCCCGCGCACGCAACCTCCTACGTAGCCGGGCTAAAGGGCCCAATTCTACGCACAAGCCCGGTCGATTCGTTGGGGTGGAACAGTCTGAATGGCTGGATCGGAGTTTCTGCACCCTTCACGATTCGTTCAAGCCAACCGATACCATCTACGCGTCGATCCTGACCGAAGGCACCGCCGCGACGGCGACGCTGAAGGCCCGTTGGACCTACCAGGATGGACAGGCCGTCAACGAATCCACTCAGACGATCGCGCCGACCGGAATTCCAGAACCGAGTTCCACATCTCGAAGCCGGATGGATGGCCGACCGGTAAGTACAAGCTCGAGGCCTTCCTGAACGATTCCACCGCTGCCACGAAGGACTTCGAAGTCCAACGGTAAGAGAGCGGAGTACGCCCGGAGACGCAGAGTGTCGCGTTGAGTCAGGAGCAGTCGCAGCAGCACCCGATGCCGTCCGGCGTGGGGTTCGCTCACTCGGTCAGCGGCCAAGCAACGGTCGTGAGGACGGTCACTCGCGGGCGGTGGATCAACGCCGCCCGCAGGTGCACGCTCCATCGGTTGTGCAGCAGTGTCTGCCACCATCGGTGCGGGATCACCTCCGGCAGCACGACGGTCATCAGCCGGTTGGGCTTCTCGGCTTCGACCTTCTGCACATACTGCAGGATCGGTTCGACAAACGACCGGTACGGGGACTCCAGGACCTCGAGTGTCGCGCCGCCCCCGCATTGGTTCCAGTCGCGCCTGACATCGGCCGCACAACCGGCGTTGAGGTCGACGTGCACCGCCCGGACGTCCTGACACCGCTTCACTGCGTATCGCACCGCTTCGATCGTCACACGACTCATCGACGTCACGATCACGACCATCACATCGGGACGGTCCGGCGTTGGCGCAAAGCCGCCGAGCGAAAGTTCCCGGTCGGCCTCCTCATAGTGACGCGCAATCGTCAAGAACAGCCAGACGCCCAACGGGATCGTCACCAGCACGACCCACGCCCCTTCTCGGAACTTCGTCGTTACGAAGACGACAAGCACGACCGCTGTGGCGATCGCGCCCAGGGCGTTGATGAGCGCACGCAGGTGCCAGCCTGGTTCACGATGCCGTCTCCAGTGCATCACCATGCCGGCCTGTGAGAGCGTAAACGACAGAAAGACGCCGACGGCATACAGCGGAATCAGGCGAAAGACACTGCCGCGGAAGATCACCACGAGTGCGATGGCGAACAGCGTCAACACGATGATGCCGTTCGAGAACGCGAGCCGGTCACCGCGATGCGTGAACTGCGTCGGCGCGAACCCATCGCTCGCCAGAATCGAGGCCAGCCGCGGGAAGTCGGCGTAGCTCGTGTTGGCGGCCAGCACGAGAATGAGCATGGTGGCGATCTGGAGGATGAAGTAGGCGACGTTGCGACCGCCAAACACCGCACGGGCGATCTGCGAGAGCACCGTTTCCTGCTCATGCGGCACGACGTGCAGTGCCGCGCCGAGCAGGCTGATGCCGAGGAACATCGTCAGCAGAATCGAGGCCATGATGACCAAGGTCTTCGCCGCGTTGTCCGCTTCCGGCGGTTCAAAGGCCGGTATACCGTTCGAGATCGCTTCGACGCCGGTCATCGCGGTGCAACCGTTCGCGAAGGCGTGGAGCAACACGAACAGACCGACCCCGGCCACCAACCCCGTTTGAAGCGGCGCCGACGCGACCGGAAAATGGCCGATCGCCGCTCGTCCTGCGGCGACGACCAGCAGGACAGCGACGCTGACGATGAAGACATAGGTCGGAACGGCGAACATGCGTCCTGACTCGCGCACCCCTCGCAGATTGCCCCATGCGATCAGCGCGATGAAGATCACTGCGAGTGGGACCCGGTAACCGCTGACTTCGGGAGCCGCGGAAACGACAGCCGCGACCCCGGCGGCGACGCTCACCGACACGGTGAGCACGTAGTCGATCAGCAAGGCCGTTGCCGCGACGAGCCCCGGCACGATCCCCAAGTTGTCCTTGGCGACGATGTACGCGCCACCTCCGTGCGGATACGCGTGGATGGTCTGGCGGTAGGAGAAGGTCACGATCACGAGCAACGCCGCAATCAGGAAGGCTAGGGGTCGCGTCGCGCCGACAGCCAGCAGTCCGGCGGGAACCAGTACCTGCGAGCATTGCATCGGTGGCATAGGCGACCGACGACAGCGCGTCGGACGACAGCACGGCCAGCCCCGTCGCCTTGGTAAGCCGCTCGTGCGGCGCTTGCGAGGAGGGAAGTAGGGTGCCGAGGAGGACGCGTTTTAGTGGATTGAACACACGGTTCTCGAACGCGCCGCGCTCACGGCTGACTTGTCGTCATGAGTTTGGCCAGTTCGCCGACAAACAGCGGGTTTTGCGGAAACTCCGCGACGAGCTCTGTCAGTTGCGCTCTGGCGAGTGCTGTCTGCTTCTCACGCAGGGCGGCCAGCGCCAGCAGAATTTTCGCGAACGGCCGGAGGTAACGACCGCGCGCCGCGACGATCTCGAGTTGCTGAATCCCTTCGCGTTTGTCGCCGCGGATTCCGGCGGAGCGGAGGAAGAGCCGCTTGTGCGGCGCCTGGCTCCCGATCACGTAATTCGCCGCGCCCAAGACCAGATAGGCGTCGACGGCGTCCGGCGCGACCCGCAAGAGGTGGTTGGCGTGATCGCCGGCGTTGCGGATCATGCGCAGGCCGTCCAGTTGCTGCTTCTCGATCAGCGCGGCATAGTCGGCTTGCATCCCGAGGGCCAGGGTCAAGGCAAAGAGAGCGTTGGCATCATCCGCGTTCGTCGTCAACCGCAGCCGCGACAGATCGTGCGCCCGTCGCGCCGCGGCGAAAAACGCCGCGCGGCCCGCCGGGTCCGGTTCGACCGGAACCTCACCCAGCAGCCGCTTGTCGTCCAGAAAGAACTCAGAAGTGAGCACACCCTGCCGGTAGCACTCCTCAAAGAGATAGCTCGCCGCTTCCGACGCGCTCCCGAGCGGGTCTCCCGGATGGGCCTGTTGCCACTCGCCAAACTGCGTGCGAGCTTCAGCAGGCTTGAGTTGGTACAGCAGGTGAAAGCCCGCGTCGAGCCCCGGCGCGTACGAGACACCAATCCGAGCCTGCGGCGGACCTGCGGCGCTCGCGGATGCCGTGATCACCGCCGTGACGGCGCCGCACAGAAGAAGGGCACGTCTGCCGACTTGGCACTCAGGTATACGCGATCGTTTCGTGGTTCTTACCAAGACTCATCCTGCTGACCCGGCTCGTGCCGTCTCAACGCCTCCTGCCGTCGATCCTTTCGGATCTATCCGATCGTCAACCGGTTCACGACGCGATGCACGCCTTCCGTGCGCTTCGCGATGTGCGCTCGCCTTGAGAGCCACGACCAACAGCACATGAATGATCGGACCGATCGTAGACGTCCCGACAATTCCCAGCAGTCAGGCGATCAACACAGCTCCTACGGAGTCGAGCATGGCGCCAATCGTCAAAGCCTGTCT
The DNA here is from genome assembly GCA_963755695.1 of uncultured Acidobacteriota bacterium. Lineage (GTDB taxonomy): Bacteria > Acidobacteriota > Vicinamibacteria > Vicinamibacterales > 2-12-FULL-66-21 > QHWT01. The sequence continues at coordinate 38,019 of CAVWLB010000006.1, forward strand.
GTGCGTTTGGGGACACGTGCGAGTCGCGTCAGTCTTGAGCGCGCGCATGTCGGGGAAAGGAAGTCGGAGCTGTGCTCGAGCGATCCTGTGTCTACTGAAAAGGCCTTTTGTGTTGCAGTCGTTGCGCTTACCGCGAGCGAAGATTAGGCTCTTCGGTGATGCGCTCTGTGCTGATTTCGGCCTTCCTGACCTTCCGAGGGCTGATCCGATCGCGGATTTGCGCTGCACCTCGAAGTGCTGGCGCTACACCACCAACTGCAGGAACCGTGATCGTTCAAGATCCCGCAACGTGTGCGTATCCCGAGATGCCATCGGCGGCCATCAGGACGGGTGCTGTGGGCCACGTCGTTGCCGCCGATCAGATCGCGCGCTGCGTCAACACTCTTATGAGCCGACTTTAAGCGATGACGATCGATGTACTGCAACCCAAGGATGGAGTTGTAGTCCAAGTCTAAGGTGTGTGCCTGCGCAGATGCCCGGATGGCATGAACCGCCGACGTGACGCCGCGGATTTGCGCCAGGCTCGGGAGTTCACCGTCCGGCGATGGCAAACGATCCGGGCGCGAAGCGTGCGGACAGTCAGGCGGCCAAGATGCGCGCGGCGAAAACGATGGTCAAGACCTCGCGGCACCGCGGGCGCGGCTAGAGTTCCGCGTGCGTGGTGCTCACTGTTTATGTGAGTTGAACGAAGAACGAAATAACGAGAGCCGCAATGATGAGAAGCATCAACTTGCGCATTCTCGTGGCCGTTCGGCGGTCACTCTCAGCACCTCGCGCCTGCCAGGTCCGCCAGCGGATGTCTGCGTCGGACTCCGCAATGGTCGCAACGAGGTTCGTCATCGGAGTGCCTCCTGGATGCTCTGCGACATGCTCTGGCGACGATCATTCCACCACCGCATCATGACGACCGGAGGGAGGAGGGCGACGCCCGCGAGAACGGTCCAGAGCAAGAATGGGTTCACGTTCCCTGCGATCCCTGCGACGGTTACAGCCACCACCCAGAGCATCGCAATGACCGCTTTGATTGATACAAGTTGCATATTGCCAGTGTAGGCTCCGCCCTCGAACCGCGCTGTTCCCAAATGCACTGATAAGCCAACGCGATGCCCAAGCTGACGTTCCAGCACAGCCGGCGGTCGAATGCCAGCTGCGAGCTCCTGTGTATAAGCGCACAGACAGTCTCCGTGCCGCGTGGCAGCATGGTTGTTAGGCGAGAAGACACGCGACGCCCAAAGCTATATGTTGTTTATCGTCGGCCTTGTCACCGCGTTGATCGCGGTTGTCAGCATTCCGCGGATGCGGGTGTCAGGTGGCGTGAACTCCGCCAATCTCGGCTGGATGAGCCAGCAATGGCTTGCTGAGCACCGCGCGTCGCCTGCACGGTAGATCAAGTCGTGCTGTCGTCAAGAAATTGCTCAAGGGAGGTGTGAGATGGGCCTCCTGGTCCATCGTAGACTGGCGATTCCACTGTCGGCGATTGCGCTCTTCGCCGTCGCTCTCACCGCACCGGCAGGCGCCATGCTATTGCTGATGCCAGCGACCATAGTATTCGTTGTCGCGGCGCTGGGCATCACAGCGATCACCTTTTTGACGTCGGGTGCGATTCCTTCCTTGCGTGCGTCCCGCTCGCTCGCTCGCGTCCCTCCATCGGGACACCGGGATCAGGCGAGTGAGGGGATCGTAATGGCGGGCGGCATTTGTGCGCGGATGCTCGAAGAGCCGAATCGGAGCGCCGCCGCCGCCGCGCTGGATCTCGTTCGCATGGACGACGACGGAGGCTGGCAGGTGGCGCGACCGCCGGCCTAACGGTTCCCGCCCGTCGGATCGTCCGTGAACCGGACGATCGTCCTTCCTCGCCAGCGCCGCTGTCCAGTGTAACGTCCTCACCGAAAAAATATGCGATCGCCCGCGCTCGCGGCGGGATGATCCTCCGGCACTGACGGTGTGCATTGCGGCACAGACAAGCAACCACCGCGCGTGTCACCCTACATCCGGCAAACATCCGGAGTCTGGCATGAACAGTACGCTTTCGCTCGTTATCACTGGTGGCCTCGCGCCGGACGGGCTCGCGACAGCTGTGCTGCAAGACGACGAACAAGACATCCTCCGATCCGTAGTGTGTCCGATGTGCCACACATCCACCACTCTGACGCAGAGCGCGATCGAGGCCGGCGGCGAGTGGCGATGCGTCAGATGCGGGCAGTTCTGGGACGCCACACGGTTGGCGACAGTCGCCGCGTACGCCGTGTGGGCCGCCGATCGCGGCCGAGTAGGCAGGCGAGGTACGGAAGGCGATCACTTCGCGGGGATGTACGGTGATGCGGCTGTCGAACGGCCGGGCGGCAGACGGTGACGTTTGCCACGAGCGGCCTTGAAGAAGCAACGCTCGGGAGGGCCGGCCTCGCCAGAGCGTTCGACTCAGGCCCGGCCGCTCGTCGATCCCGGCCCGTTCCGGCGTGCCGCTGTTGTTGTCGGCGACGTGCTTGGCGCAGTGGCCATCGTGCTCTGCATCCCCTTCGTGATCTTGGCCATCGGAACGCCGATCGCGCTGTGCGTGCGACTGTTGTTGTGGGTCCGAGGATGGCTCTGATACGCATGCGCGACCGCGACTTGGAATGAGGGTGAACTTTATGGACGTCAGACCGCTCCACGATCGAATCATCGTTCGCCGTGACGAAGAAGGTGAGCAGAACAGCGGCGGAATCATCATCCCGGACACCGCGAAAGAGAAGCCGCAACGAGGCACGGTGATCGCCGCCGGCAGCGGCACGGTCAAAGATGGCGGCGCGCGCGTCCCGCTCGATGTCAAGGCGGGCGATGTGATCCTGTTCGGCAAGTATACGAGCCAGGAAATCAAGCTCGATGGTGAGGAGTACCTCATCATGCGAGAGGACGAAGTGCTGGCGGTCATCGAAACAGGCTGAGGAAAACGAGACCAACTCATGGCAAAACAGATTGTGTACGGCGATGCCTCACGGCAGGGGATTCTTCGCGGGGTCAACAGCCTGGCCAACGCGGTCAAGGTCACACTCGGACCGCGAGGGCGGAACGTCATCCTCGACAGGAAGTTCGGGTCGCCCACCATCACCAAGGACGGCGTCACGGTGGCGAAGGAAATCGAGCTGAAGGACGCGCTCGAGAACATGGGCGCGCAGATGGTGAAGGAAGTGGCGAGCAAGACGTCGGACGTCGCCGGAGACGGCACCACGACGGCTACGGTGCTGGCGCAGGCGATCTATCGCGAAGGCGCGAAGAACGTCACCGCTGGCGCCAGCCCCATGGCCGTCAAGCGCGGGATCGATAAGGCCGTCGCCGCGATCACGACGGAGCTCCAGAAGATGTCCAAGCCGGTGACCGGCTCGATGATCGCCCAGGTTGGAACCATCTCCGCGAACCACGACGAGACGATCGGACGAATCATCGCCGAAGCCATGGAGAAGGTCGGCAAGGACGGCGTCATCACCGTCGAAGAAGCCAGGAGCATGGACACCTCGCTCGACGTCGTCGAAGGGATGCAGTTCGATCGCGGCTATCTGTCGCCGTACTTCGTCACCGATCCGGAACGGATGGAGGTCGTGCTGGAGAATCCCGTCATTCTCATCCACGAGAAGCGGATCAGCGCGATGAAAGACCTTCTGCCGCTGCTGGAGCTGGTCGCGCGAGCCAGCCGTCCGTTGCTGATCATCGCGGAAGACATCGACGGGCGAGGCGCTGGCGACGATCGTCGTCAACAAACTGCGCGGCACGCTTCAGGTCGCGGCGGTGAAGGCACCGGGCTATGGGGATCGCCGGAAGGCCATGCTCGAAGATCTCGCGGTCCTGACCGGGGGCAAGGCGGTCACCGAGGACCTCGGCGTGAAACTCGAGAGCATGAAGGTCGAAGACCTCGGCCAAGCCAAGAAGGTCACCATCGACAAGGACAACACCACGATCGTGGAGGGCGCCGGCAGCGCGGCATCGATTGCGGGCCGCGTCAAGCAACTGCGGACGCAGGTCGAAGACACCACGTCCGATTACGACCGCGAGAAGCTCCAGGAGCGGCTGGCCAAGCTGGTCGGAGGCGTCGCGATCATCAAAGTCGGTGCGGCGACGGAGACCGAGCTGAAGGAAAAGAAGGCGCGCGTCGAGGACGCGATGCATGCGACCAAGGCGGCCGTCGAAGAGGGCATCGTCCCCGGCGGCGGTGTCGCGCTGCTTCGGGCGTCGAAGGCGCTCGACCATCTCGAGGTCGTTGGCGACGAGCAAATCGGCGTCAAGATCATTGCTCGCGCGATCGAGGAACCGATGCGATGGATCGCGGCGAACGCCGGTCACGAAGGGTCGATTGTGGTGCAGCGCGTCAGAGAAATGAAGGACGACAGAAGGCTTCAATGCGCAAACAGAGCGGTACGAGAACCTCGTCGCGGCGGGCGTGATCGACCCGACCAAGGTCGTCCGCTCGGCCCTGCAGAACGCCGCGTCCATCGCGTCGCTCCTGCTCACGACCGAAGCGGTCATCTCGCTGATCCCGGAACGACATCAGAACGCGGCAGCGCCGATGGGCGGCATGGAGGGCGGTATGTTCTAACGCCGACCGCGAGAAGCGCGAGTCGCGTCAGAAAATATCGCTCTGCCAGTACAGGACGTCGCCGCTAGATAGGCTGGGCTGTAGGACCGTGGTTCCGAGAGTTCGGACCATCATCACCGGTACCGACGGCTTCGCCGACACGATCGTGACCTGCGGAGGCACGAAGCTGGCGGGCAGACGGCCGCGGATCGTCGGACGGCATTCCACGGGCTCACGCGCGATAAGCGCCTGCAGAATCGCCCCAACGCGCGCGCCCGAGGGGTCGCGGTCTCCGCACTCCTCAATCATCCACGTACGTCCGACGATGCTGACGACGACGTAGGCGGCGGCGGTGATACCTTCTTCAGCGATGAAAAAATGGAGTTGGCGCGCGCTGGCCGCCCCAAGGCCTGCAAGCAGTCGCTTCTTTGTGATTGCGTACTGCACGAAGTCGACGTCTCGATCGAGGTGGAAACGGAATGAACTGGCCCGGACTTGGCCCATGGCGACGACCGCAGCCAAATCGCGTTCCTCGCCGCCACGGATCAGCGTCATCGGCGCTCCGTGACGGATCGATTCCGCGACGGCGAGTTCCACCTCAGTTGTTGTGACGGCCTCAAAGCCGTTCGGCTGGCCCAATTGAGCGCCCCCGTCCAAAAACAGAAACGCCAATGCCGCTCCGTCTCGCGTGGCTTGTTCCACGATCCGCGAGATGAGCGCCTGCGCATGCCGGCTGTCGCAGTCCCCACGCTCGCTGAGGACCGAGCCGATTCCGCGGACGCGCACCGGCCTTTGACCGAGCACCGCCGCCAGATCGTAATGTGTGGCGCTAGCAAGGACATGGTCACCCTCGACGAGCGCAAGTCGTCGCTGGTGACGGCGCCCCCACACGGTCTTCATCTGCGCGGCGTAAAACTTGGCGTATGCGGGGCGGCTCAGGCCTTCGGGTGAGATGGAATGTGCGGTGTCAAGAATGCGCTCGAGAATACTCCCCTCGGCAGGGACGACAATCGGCACTGGCAAACCATCGTACCCGACTAGGGAACCATTCGCACGCAACGAGAAAGTGGCCGGCTGCCAACAGGTGAATGATGTCCTCCCCTACCAGTGATTTCTCCTCATTCGCCTTTCCTGAGCGGTGCGCAGTCGTCCGTCATCACTCCGTCGGACCATTCGGCCTCGCCGTGAGTTCGTGGATTCGCTTCCGCGGGCAGGGCGGAGTTGATGCGGATGGATGATGACGGCGGCTGGCACCTCGCACGACAGGCGGCCGTGACGTATTTGAGGAGGACAGCGAACTGACGATCGAAGACGACACGCTCACCCTGCGTGGCGTGTGGAAGTTCGACACCGAAGTCGCGAAGGAGCAGTTTCATCGCATCGAGCGAGTTTTGCTTCGTTCACGCGGAGGTTCGCACTGCGGCCAACGGTCGACACCCGCAAGGTCAGCACCGAGTACCAACGGGCGGCGTGCTGAAGGGCCTGCTGCCGCTGCGCGAGGCAGCCAAGCCTCAGCAGATCAAAGGTCCAGGTCGCTGCGTCAGTCTCGTCTGTTGCGGCGGGGGTCGAGAGATCCCCCGCCTCTCTTTGCGCCGGGCATCCGCACACCATGAGAAGAAGGTTGTCGCTCTGAGCGATTTGCGACAATCCGGTATTCGTGTCACGCTGAACGCACGTAGCGCCGTGTGTTCGGTCGTACACCCTCGGCAGCGAGGCGCCCGGGTCGCAGGGCGAAGAACGATGAGTAAGGCGAAGGACGCAGCAGCGATCAAAGCCGCCGGCGTCGTCGATTGGACCGGTGCCAAGACTCAGCGCGTCGAGTACAGGACCAGGGACGACGATCTTTGCTCAGGGTGACGCGGCGGCGAGTGTCATGTACATCGAGGACGGCACGGTGCGGCTGTCAGTGTTGTCGCACGCGGGGAAAGAGGCCGTCATTGCTGTGCTGGAGCGTGGGCATTTCATCGGGGAGGGCTGCCTTGTCGGACAGCCATACCGAATGGCCACAGCTGAAGCCATGGCTGCGTGCGCGATCATCATCGTCGAGAAGCAGGACATGGTGCGGCAGCTCCAGACTCACGCCGCCTTCGCGGAACAGTTCCTTACCCACATGCTGACGAGGAACATCCGTATCGAAGAAGATCTCATCGACCAGCTCTTCAACTCCAGCGAGAAGCGGCTCGCGCGCACGCTCTTGCTGCTGGCGCGTTACGGTGAACCCGAGGCGACTCACCGCGCGTTGCCGAAAGTGTCACAGGAAACATTGGCCGAGATGGTTGGGACCACGCGCTCGCGTGTGAACTTCTTCATGAACAAGTTTCGGAAGCTCGGGTTCATCGAGTACAACGGCGGGTTGAAGATCAACAACTCGCTGCTCAGTGTCGTGCTGCGCGACTGATCACCTAGAATCGCACTGCGGTTGGACGCGTCCGGCCAGCGCTCGGATCAAAGAACAACTCAAACGCAACAGCGTGTTGGGTGCACAAATTCGGTCTGGCTCACGCCGCGCGCTCATACTCGTGGAGGAGCCCACCGAGACGGTCGCGGCGTTTCACCGCCATCGTTCGCGCACCGGCGCAGTATTCAAGCGCCCGCCGGCCGTTGGGCGGCGCGAGGTCCAAGCTGCGGTGAGGTCGATAGCTGTTGTAGCGATCCATGAACACGGTTAGCACACGCTCGAGATGATGCGTGTTCACGATGAGCAATCAGTCCAGGCATTCGGACCGGACAGTCCGAACAAACCGTTGCGCGATCCCATTGGCCTCGGGTACCTGAATCGGCGTGCGAACGATTCGCGTCCCTTGGGTTTCGAACACGGCGTCCAAGCTGTCGGTGAACTTGCGATCGTGATCGCGGATGAGAAAACGAACCGGGTTCGCGCGCTCGGCCAACATCCACGCGACCTGTCGCGCGTGCTGCGTCACAGACTCCTCGTCGGGATGGGCCGTGCAGCCAGCAAAGTGCACGCGGCGGGCTCGCGAGTTCGATGAAGAACAACACATACAACCGCTGGAGCCAGACCGTGTCGGCGGTGAAGAAATCCACCGCAATCACACTCTTCGCTTGCGTGCGAAGGAACTCCCGCCACGACGGACCTCGCCGCTTGCCCGCTGGCCCGAGCTGTTCTTCGCGCAGGATCTTCTTAACGGTGGTCGCCGACACGACGACGCCCAGGCCTTTCAGTTCGCCCACGATGCGCTGATAACCCCATCGCGGATTCTCGCGTGCCAACCGCACGATTAAGGCTCGAACGTCATGACCCGTCGGCGGTCGGCCTGGGCGTCGCGCGTAGGTCCAGTGGTTCGCCACTAGGCGCTTGTGCCAACGCAGCAGCGTCGCGGGCCTGACGAGAAACGACGACCACCTGACGCGCGGCAGCAGCCGGCTCGTCGCCGCGAAGAACAATCGGTCAGGCGGCCTAAACACTGGTCGCCGGATCTGACGGCGCAAGACGGCCAGCTCGTGGCGCAGCTCGACGATCTCCAGTTCCTTGAACTCCGTCGACCGGAACAGGAGGGAGCCAAACTGCAGAATGCGTCGAACGGAGACGTTAGTAAACCGACAGAAGCACGACGCCTCCTAACAAGAAAGGCGCCGTTATTCTACGCGGACCGAATTGGCGCACCCCACAGGCTCAAAGAACTGGGGACCCGAGCAAAGGGACTTGGCGGCGGCGGCCCAGGTGACCGAGTCCTACATTTCCCAACTGCTGACGCGATTGGGGTGGAGGAGAAATAACATGCCGGACCGAAGCGCGCTCAACGTTGATTATGGTCTCGAAGGTTCAAGATCGGCGCTCTCGACACGCAGTGGTTGGCGCCACGTGCAGACGCCGGTTCATCCGCCAAGCGGCACGTGTTCGCCTCGGGATTGCCCGTACGGTCTGAAAGCCGCTTTGTTGGATCGCGCCCTTGTGCTGTCACACGCGGGCAGCGTCGGGTTCTTTCCTCTGTCTTGCGATTCCCCGCTGAGGCGCCTCGCTTTCATCCAAACGACACGCCTGAGCTTCAGCAGTGCGCGACGACGCTTTTAGTAGGGTCGATGGCGCCGGGTCCGCGCGATTGACTTGTAACAGAGGCGCAGATTCTGGTTGGCCAAGATGCCGTAGCCAGCGGTGATGTGCCTGGATCGCCTGCCATAAAGTCGCGCGCGACGTATATCGCACACCGTACTTACGACACACCGAGGCAACCAGAGGCGCCAGCTTCTGGTAGTGCACGTGGCTGACGCCGGGAAACAAATGGTGCTCGATCTGAAAATTCAGTCCTCCCACATACCATCCGAGCAGGCGATTGGCACCAGCAAAGTTGACCGTGGAGGCAACCTGGTGTGCGGCCCAGCAAGGTCGCTGAGCGTCGTTCACAGGCGAGTCAAAGCACTCAGGCGCACAGTGCGCCAGCTGAAACACGGAACTGAGCGTGAATCCCAGCACGCAGCAGCACGTCACGTAGAAGAGAAGAACCCGTTCAGTGGGTTGAAACAGCAAAGGCAGGAGCAGCGCCCACGTGACGAACACGCTCTTGCCGATGACGAGTCCGACGACTGCGCCTCTGGACCGCGGGATGTTCTGGGACCCGATGCGTCCGCGCAGGAACGCCGCGAAATCGTCGTACCAGTGCCACTTGAACGGCAAGAAGCCATACGCGAACCACAGATATACGTGCTGATATCGGTACACGGGTCGCCATTCCTGCAGAGGGCTCAGACGACCAAGGCCGCCCAGGTCAATATCCTCGTCCACGCCTGACACATTCGGATTCGAGTGATGCAGGACGTTATGTTTCCAGTGCCATATGTAGGAACTGCCGCCCAGGAGATCCAGTGAGGCGGCTGCGATTCTGTTCATCCAGCGTCGACGCGAGAGCGAGCGATGGCTGCCGTCGTGCTGAATATTGAAACCGATTCCAGCCATCGCGAGTCCGGCAGAAGCGGCTATTATCATGGTCGCTGCCAGCCCGGTGGCGGTAAACACAAAGGTCGCCCACGAGGCCGCCAGCCAGGCGAGCAGGAGTGTCGCTTTCCGCCAGACTCGTGCGCCGCCTTTGCTATCGGTGCCTTCCTGTTGAAAGTAGAGCGCGACCTGGCGTCGAACCTCGGTGTGAAACGGGTCACCAGTGACCCAGGCCGCGGTCTTCTGCCGGCTCATGCGACTCGCTCGTCGAGTGTGATCCGATAGTGCTCCATGATCTGGCGGCGTAAGAACGGTTTCAGGAATTTGTCGGACCGGTGCATCAGGTCAGAGAGCTGACTGGGGAACCGGTCAGCAGCATCTCGACTTTGCCTCGAAGGTGACCTCCTTCGGCGACCACGAGGCGCGGCGCCGCGAGATCGCCAGTGACCGAGCCCGTGGCTCGAATCTCGACTTTCTCGCCAGCCGTCACGTTGCCGGTGACTGCGCCCATGATCACCACGGCCTTTGCGGAGACCGACGCCTTGATGTTGGCGCCGGGACCAATGGTGAGTGTGTGATTGGGCAGCGTGACACTGCCTTCCATCTGGCCATCGAGGGTGAGGTCCTCGGAGGCGCTCAACTCACCCTTGATGACCACAGACTTCACGAGATCCATGATCACCTTCTTCGCAGTCTCCCGCGATCGACGACCATGGCCTCCGCGGCCAGGTCCCGATGCCTCACAGTCTCATCTCGCTTCCCCATGCCAGCGCCCATCGTTTTGGGCTCCAGACCTCACCCGCCCCGTTAAGCGTAAGTGAAGCGCTCGACCGTAGCACGACATTATGTCATGGGCAAGCGACGTTGCCGGTCACGATGCGGATGTGCATGCGGCGATTTACCCGCCTAACCGACGCATTCTCGAAGACCTTGGAGAATCACGGCGCGACGGTGGCCCTATACTTCGTGTAATGCAGCCTCGCGCGCGGCGTCAGACGCTCCGCGTGACGCCAGCGATGGAAGCGAAGTCGGCGGATCACCTCATCGAGCATCAAGAGAATCGTCGACCTCTTGGACAGGCCTGAAGTGGCGGGGTGAGCGAGAGAAATGGCGACAGAACAGCGGTCGGAATCGTGGGTGGGCTTCGTGTGTAGGAAGTGCGGCGCGCCGTTCGCCATCGAGCCATCAAATGATGCCTCGAAGTCTGGTAAACATTCGGCGAGAGGCTGGCGTGTGACCTGCCCAAGCTGTGGAGTGACCGAGTATTACGAGCCAGGAACCCCGATGGTAAGGATCACGGTTTCAAACTGAAGCACTCGCAGAGATTGTTGGACTCACGCAGGGAGGATGCAATGGGTATGCACGAACGATCGAGCGGAGAGTACGAGTACGACATCGAGGTTCTACCGCTCGTACCGCCGATGTCTAATGGAAACAGCCACGAAGCGAAGGTTGCGCGCTTCGATCGGCGTCAGCGATCGAGTCGACCGGAATGTCCTAGCCCATTGTCGTTCCGCTTGCGCTGGAGGATCGGTATGCGCTCGACACATCGAAGCCCCGAGGCCGCAGAACATTCCGACCTCAGCTTCCGCCTTAGCGGTACCGCCAGGTCTGTTGAAAGGAGCCCGCGCTGTGCAATCCGAAACAGCGCGGAATGCGGCTGTTTCCTATAGTGAGTATGGATGCCGGCTGTTGGCGCGGGCTGACGCCAATTGGGAGAGGCCATGGGCGAACACATGATGCCGCGGACTGCGCAGGTGCCGACCTACACGCCGGACGACCCGGCACTGCGGAAACCGGCGTCCTCGAGCGTCAGACCGACGAGGAGTGCATTGCGCGACGGGCCACGAGATCTTCAATGGCGCCGGCGAGCGAACGGACATGCTGATGACGATTGGTTCGGGGCCGCGTCGGAGTATGCGGCTCGCGAGACCACCGAGCCCAGGCAGTCCGCCGATACGGTGCCAGCCGTTCGTTTGCCGACAGGGTTCCGACATGCTCGAGCGTGACCCGCTACCGGCACAAAGCCGGGTGGACGAGTGTCCAAGCTGCAGTGAGCCCTGCGGCACGCCGAGTCTTCTCACGTCCATGGTGCGGTATTACGTGTGCGGTCGTTGTGCACGTCGATGGCAGGTGGCGCGCGATCGAGACACTGACAGTACAGCGCATGGAACGAGTGGTCCGTTCACTCATAGTTGGGCCGACGAAAACGAAGGGTGGCGATGACTTCACGTCAGGCCCTCGATTTTATTCGCAAGCACGGTATCGTCCTTGAGTCCGCGCGCGGCCCCGTCCCGTCACTTGCGGAGGTGGTAGCTGGAGCGCCGGTTGGAGGTACCTGGTGGTCTCATGTGAAGAGTAATGAGATCTTCGGGGTGACGCGAGCGGTCCGCGACAGCGACGATGTCCTCGTGTGTCGGCTGATCCAGGGCAAGATCACGTTTGTCCATCGACGGTTGTGGCCCGCTCTTGTCCGAGCGGCGTTCCGTCGAGCGTCCGCGCCGCCGCCCGAACACTTCCGGAGGAAGCGGCACTCGCAGCGTTCGCCTCGATCGAATAAGACACACAGCCGCTTAACACTGTACTGATACACCGCGTAGCTCAGTCCGGTGAATCGCTCCCGGCAGCATTCTCACCACGACCCAGCAGGTCATCGCAACGAACGCTGCCGAGATCGCGGTGATGAGCAGGAGGAGGTGGCGTAGCGGAATCGAGTTTTCGGTCATGGCCGAGTACGCGCGATGATCCAGTGACTCTGCGGCTAGTGGGATTCGAGCTTGTACGTGTCGCGTATCTCACGGAGGGTCCGGCGCATTTCCTCGACCACTGTCATCTGTTTGTGCGTCGTCTTCAGACTCTCGGCGGTCGTGCGCACCGAATCCACGATGGCATGACGGGCGTCCTCGGCCGCGCCCCGCGCCTCTTCGCTGGCCCCTCGCGCCGTCTCCGCAGCCTCTCGTAGCTTTTCTTGCCCTTGGCGGAACAGTTCAGCCGTCTCGCGATGCTGGTCGCGGACCTCGCGTATTTCCTCAGCAAGTCGTCTTAACTGCTCCGCCTCGTTCCTGGCGGCCTCCGCGAAGACGACCTGCGCTTCCGCGTGCGGGCGGTCGGCGGCGGCCTCCTCACCGGCGTTGTCGGCCTTCGATGTGGCGTCGTGCAGCTGCGACTGCGGGTCAGGGGGAATGCGTTCGTTTGCCATTTCGACCTTCTCTGCAGCGTACCAGAGCGGTCGCAGGAGCGATGTCCCTAAGCGGACATCGAAAACCTCGTGCGGGATGGGGCGAGTGTGCCATTCAGTACACCATCGACAAGCTGACGCGTGAACCCCTTTTGAACAAGTTCAGGAAGCTCGGCTTCGGCGAGTGCGGCACCGAGCAGATAATTCGCGGAGTGTCATTGGCAGTCATCCCTGGGATCCGTCTTCTTTGCACCAATCGCATCCTCTGCGATCGCGGTCTCGTCATTGGGACAGCAGGCCACGGCTTCACAGCGTCCACGACGTGTGCAAAAGGAGACAGCGAATTCCGTGACGTTTCGTCAACTCTTTTGGGCTGCCGCTCTCGAGGGGAATCACTCCCGTCGACGAAGACTGTGCTGAGTGGGGTGTCATGGGTCACGAAGTCGGCGTTTGGATCGACCACAAGAAGGCCATCATCGTATCCGCCTCGAGGGGTCAAATGACCACGACGACGCTGGAATCTGGCGTCGGACCGCACGGGCGTTACTCAGGCTCCCAGGACGGTGGCGGGGAGAAGAAGTACAGGAACGCTACAGTCTGCATCTCGACCAGTACCTACGACAAAGTTATCAGTCAGCTTGGCCAGCCCGACGCTCTTCTGCTGTTCGGGCCAGGTGAGGCTAAGCTGCAACTCAGGGAACGTCTCGGGCGCACCAAGGTGTTATCAGAGAGCATCGTTGCGGTCGAAAGCACGGACAAGCTCACCGATCCGCAGATCGTGGCGAAGGTCAAGGAATACTATGGAATCGAGCGCTGAGGCGCACGATCGCGCAGCATCACCAGCAGTCTTCGCGGATCCCTCTGCGTCAAGACCATGTGGCACACGTGCTGGCTCCTGATCAGCCCTGCTATGACAACGCGGTGATGGAAAGCTTCTTCTCGACGGTGAAGTTCGAGCTCGCCGAGCACTTCGAGAGCTGCGGTCGAAGCCAAGATGCAGTTGTTCGATTACATTGAGGTGTTCTATAACCAGCGACTGCGTCATTCGACCCTTGGCCAGATCAGTTCCGGCGGCGTTTGAACGTCGCGCCGCCGCAGCCTAGATCGCGGTGGGGCGCTCGACGGCAGCCACGTGCCGCCAGCGGACGCTCACATCACCGCCGTCGAGCGCCTGTGATCGAGGGCGGACGCGAATGACTGCGCGTCGACTCGACGTAGTTAACCTGTCCACCGAATCGACTATGAAGTGGCCGGCCGGGTATAGCTCGGTCTTCTTTCTCTGCATTTCTCTGGTTGCCAGAGACTCTCCATGATCACCGGGCTGTCCCATTCGACTATTCGCGGTCGTGGCCGCATAAGGGGATCCGTCAGCGAGCCGCATTCAGATCAACGCAATCACCCAACACATCGTTGGGCGTCCGACGATTTGGTGCGCGGTCATCGCCTGTGGACAGCCGTCAAGCTCCAGAGCTCGACCACGTCGGTCTATGCGGCGATGGCGCTGGCCGCACGGGAAGGATCGTAGGTAGTCTCGTGCTTCCACATGCCGTACAGCACATGCGCCAGTTTTCTCGCCAAGGCCATGATTGCGACCTGGGCTCCGCGCCGGGCGGCGATCTGCGGCCCATTGCGCCATCGGATCCGTTTTGCGCCGGATATATAGTGACCAGGCGGCTTGCCCAAGCGCCCATCGGACTTGGGGCGCGCCGGCCCGTGTCAACGGGTGCGCTTGGTGCGAAACCCCGTCGTGTTTTCACCGGGCACGAGTCCGAGATACGACGCGACGCTCGCGGCAGTTGGGAATCGACCGACCTCGTCAATCGCCGCTACGAACCGTGCTGACGTGACGGGGCCTACCCCGGGCACCGTCATCAAGCGTGACATCCGCTCGTCCGCATTCGCGAGCGTTCGCAACTCCGTGTCGGCCTCGGCAATCTGCTCGCTGACGGTTTCCAGCGTCACCAGCACTCGCTCGAGGTGCGCAGGCAGTCCCTCAGGATCGTCGAGCAAGACCTTCCTCACTCGCTTGGGCAGGGTTTCCGGTGTCGCCCGAAGCACTCGCCCCAGACGGGCCCGGACATATCCGCGAACACGCCCGATCAACTGAGTACGCGTCTTGATCAGGGCTTCACGCGACACGCAGATGGCCTTGACCTCTTGGCTGATCGCAGTGGGAATGTGTACCGAGGGTAGGTCCATGCGACACGATGCTTCGCTCAACACGCGCGCATCCCGGACATCGTTCTTCAGCCCGCGTTGGCCCACGCCCAGGAACCGCACCAGCGTAGCCGCGACGACGCGCACATCGTGGCCGGCGCGTTGCGCGATCGCGGCCACGCGGAAAGCTTCAGTGCAGGTCTCCACGATCACCCGGGCACGGGGACGATTCTCCAAGAAGGCAATCAGCTTGCCGGTTTGCCATCGCCATTCGCCGACAATCTGCCCATCAACATTCCGCACACAAACTTGACTATCCTTACTTCCCAGGTCGATGCCGATGTGGTCCATGGTCGCCTCCTCGTGGTCCAGTATCGCGGACCGTCCGAGGCCGGCCACTTCATCTATTCTGATCAAGCAAAACGCCTCTGCGTGCGCTGTGGCAACACGCGCCGTACTTCCATGACACGGCGGCGCTGTGACGCTCGCCGACGTCGTGGCGCATTACAACCGGGTTCGTCGTCTCAGTCTTGCCACGGAGCAGCAGCGAGATCTCGTTGAGCATCTGAAGTCGCTGTGACTAGCATCCGCTGGCGCGCCGACATCGCACGGTGGCCCGTCGCCGTACGTCAGTCCCGCAACACGACACCCAGGAGTGAGTTGTTTACTTTCAAGGCGCCGTTGTAGTCGATGAACCCGAGCTTCCGAAACCTGTTCATGAAGAAGTTGACCCGCGACCGCGTGGTGCCGACCATCTCGGCCAGGACCTCTTGAGACACTTTCGGAAGGGCGCGATGAGACGCCTCGGGTTCACCGTACCGCGCCAATAGCAAGAGCGTACGGGCGAGCCGCTTCTCGGTGGAGTTGAAGAGCTGGTCGACGAGATCTTCTTCGATTCGGATGTGCCTTGTCAGCATGTGAGTCAGGAAACGATCCGCGAATCCGGGCGAGGCGTGGAGCTGCCGCACCATTTCCGGCTTCTCAACAGCCAGGATCGTGGAGGGGGCCATGGCGGTCGCCGTGGCCATCCGGTACGACTGCCCGGCAAGGCAGCCCTCGCCGAAAAAATGGCCGACATCGAGCAGGGCGACCACCGCCTCTTTTCCCGCGTGCGACAAGACCGAGAGGCTTACGACACCTTTCTCGACATACATGACGTTCGTGGCTGAATCGCCCTGCGCAAAGATCCTCGCGGCGGGTTCGTACTCGATGCGCTGTAGTCGCACGCCCGTCCAATCGAGTTCGTCGGCGGGTTTGAGCGTCGGTGCGTTCTTGGATCTCATTGCACGTCGCCGCCCCTGCGGACCAGGCCCCCTACTGTGCAGACTTCATCGCCGAATGTGACACTGCTTTGTTCAGAGTGGCACGAACGCCCAGTGTTCGCAAATCACGAAGGGCTCCGCTCAGGAGAGTGCAAACGCTTGGCCTGTTCGTGGCTACGGCCGCTGGTCCGCCGCATCGGTTCGACGGCAGCAGGGTTGAAGTGGGGACGCAAGGGAGGACACAAGTTCCTCACACTCTCAAGCCCCTTGCTCGATTCGACGGAGGACATCAGCGGCTGTGCACGGGACTGGTACCCACGCATCGGTCGCGTGTAAACGCGCTTGTCCGCAGGACCTGCGACGAGCGCCGCACGGCACAGTCACACGCCATCGCCCGGGCGGCTCTCGACATCGAGGCAGGCTCTCATCTGCTACAGCCTCTTCGATCGGTGGGCGCCTGTGCAAAGGTGCACAGACGGCCATGGCGATACCGGTCAGAGTGCTAGAAAGATCAGGAGGCTGCGATCGCCTTCGCGCCTGAAAGGGTTCGACATGACCGCCTCTCGAGGTGATACCAAACCGTGCACGATTGCCGACTGCCCCGGCACGATGCAGTTCGGCCGACGGAGCGACAAACTACGCGGAGATCGCTGTGGCGCGCCGTCCCATGGATCTACCGGATCCGGCAATGGACCACAGAGGGTGGGTGTGCAACGCCGATCCAAACCACTTCCGGCAGGAGAGATAATGACGGACGCCAAGCGCCACTCGATGGATGGAATAATTCAATCGGGCGAGGTGGTCGTCTCTCATGTCAACGGTACGCGCGACGTCTACAGCCTGGCCACCGTCCTTTCGAGCCGTGCGACCACTTCGAATAGCAGCCCCCGCACAACAAGGCGCCGAACACAGCCCCTTCCGGAGCCTTGATCGACAGCACACGGGAGCCGGAGTCCTCTGCCGGAATGAAGAGAGCGTTACACACGGCGCACAGCTGGTGGCGCTGTGACGCCACGTGCTTGACGGAGATCCTCAGATCCTTCATGCCTCAATGTCCTCTCCTCCACCGATCACCGGATATGGTCCGGTGGCTGCTCTGAAACCCGGCGGGACGCGGGTCATCGCGGTGCTGTGATGTCGCGCGCATGGACGATGAGGCGATCGTGCGCCGGGCCGACATTGGAGAATGGAAAGCACTTGATCGGGGTCCGTGGCTGCTCGCGCGTGAGCGCGTCGATGCCCGTCGTCTCAGGGGCGAAAGACCGCTTTGTTGGTGACGCGCGCCTTGTCCGATGCGGCGCGACGGTCGTCTCGTTGCTGCTTCTGCCTGGCGGCCTCGAGGCGCGGCGCTTCCTGCTCGTCGAGCCGCGCGCCCTGAATCGCGGCCTTCCGGGCCAGGTCATCGAGTGCGGACTCGGTCACGATCAGGCTGAATCCCTCCCCGTACGACAAGCTTCGGTAAAGCACAACGGCGCACACTGCATCTCCCCACCGGGCGAGCGAAGACCCGCGCTCCGTCTCGACCCGTGGTACGACTCGGACCGCTCGCGAAGGGCGCGTGGCGGGCGGGCCGTAGACGGTGGAGATGGCCTCAATTATGTCGGCGTCGGTCATTCCTGCCGTCCGCTCTTGTGAGTAGTCGACGACGACGCGGAACAATTGATCATTGTAGAAACTGAAGACGATATGGTCGACCGGATCGGTTGACGTCGCCATCGATTTGCCAATCCAGCGCGATGGTCTCCATTCGAGATCCTGCAACAGCGCCGGGCGCTGATGGATCGTCTTCGCCTCCGACGCGGTGACGTCTGTCAGGTTGGCGACAGCGGCAACATTGGATCCCAGCGCGAAGTTCCGATACTGCGCGACACCTTGCCCTTCGACGCCGTACGTCAGAAGGACGATCCCCAGGGCGCCGGTCGCGAACGTTCGTGCATCCATCATGATCGCCTCTCATCTGTTCATTCATCGCTGCGCGCACGACGTTCCTCGTCGTCCGTCGATCGTTCGCAGCTCTC
Source organism: uncultured Acidobacteriota bacterium (assembly GCA_963755695.1). Taxonomy (GTDB): domain Bacteria; phylum Acidobacteriota; class Vicinamibacteria; order Vicinamibacterales; family 2-12-FULL-66-21; genus QHWT01. The sequence continues at coordinate 56,071 of CAVWLB010000006.1, forward strand.
GATCAGCGTAGAGTGGAGTCGCTCGCAGCGCTGTCTCCGATTGCACAGCCTGGATCCGTCAAACCAGCGACACTGTAGTGAGTAAGGCTTCGATCCCGCGATCGAACAGAAAGAAGACCCCGATGTTTGACCTTCGCGCGCTGTGGACCCCGCTCGCTCAGGCATTGACCCCGGCATCGACGCTCGGATGGGTCATCGCCGGAATGGTGATTCTCTTTGCGCTGAAGCGCCTGATGGAACGAGCCGGTCAGCCAACAAGCTCCGTCGAGCACGTTCTGGAAGCGGCGGCACGGCTCAACGCAACCCGGGCTGCTCCGCCCCGCGTCGACCATTCACCAGCCATCGCGAACAGCAAGGATTCGCGTTGGTGATCCGGTGAAATCGTCGGCAACTCCTATACCGCAGGGCGATGGGAATAAGGAATGATCGACGAGGGCGATACATGTGGATCGTCGTGATGCCGGGAATTGCGGTGCTCGCGATAGCTGCCGCGGCCGGCGCGCTGCCATCGCGTCAGATCTCGGCTGGGTCACGGAACGGTGGCTCGCGGAGTACCGTGCCAATCAGGTGGCCGACTCCAAGTAAGCTCCCCTCGCGTGGAACGTTCGTCGCTTCAGACTGATTCGGATCGAGCTCTTGCACCACCTCTCCTCGTTACACCTTTCCAACGTGCGTCGCAGTCCTACCGGGCCAGGCGATCGTCAGCAGAAAGGCACTCTCTTCCAATGCCTCGATGTCATGAGCGCTTCCCTGATCGAGTGCGACGAGACTGCCGGGACGCAGATTGAACGTACGTCCGGATGCATTGAGGCGGATATGGCCCGACAGAACGTGAACCGAGATTCGCCCGTCGGTCTTGTGTTCCGGAATGCGCATGTTCGCCTGGAGTGCGGTCAGAACGACGCGGAGGTCGTCATATTTCATGAGCGTTCTCGCGTTCCGACCCGTGCTCCACGTCGTCTCACGGCGAAGATGATCGATTTCGGCGGTGAGATCGAATTCGAGAAACGGACTCGCCATAGGCGGCGCATGCGGACGACGATGAGCTGATTCTTGTCGAGCAGCATTGGACATCAGCAAGCCTCCGCGGCGATCAAGACCAGAGACTGGGGTGGCGGCGTAGCTTTGGCCGGGTCACGAATAGCGCTGCTGCCGTACATCCGCGGCGCGCCGCCTTCGCTCTCCCACCGATAGACGTCGATCCGGTCAGGATCCAACCGTGACTGATCGCGCGAGTCGGAGACAATCCTCGGGTGCTTGCGTGATCTCGCGATCACGCCGAACCGATCCTGACTCATGACGATGAGGATTGGAGTTGCCAGGGTGACCAGAAGGAACATGAGCAGCCAGGCGCCCCCGACCACACCCAATGCGGTCAAGCCAAACACTCCGAGGGTGGTAAGCCAAACGAAGGAAGGTGACTCATATGTATAAGGCATAGAAGCATGCTCCATCACCACTCTACGCGGATGCGACCGACCGCGATGTCCAGAACGGTACAGGCCGTTTCATGAGCTGGGAAGGTTGGATCGGCGGCTGGCCAGGATTTCCGTGTGCACTAAGGAACAGTGCCGGCGGTGCTGTGCGCGTTAGCATGACGTTAATCCGCATCGCTCAATCGGCGGGGCCCCGTGCCGGACGTCTCTCTCGACACTGCATGCGATGCTGAAGGATCCCCCCTGTCGATGCCACTTACACCTGCAGTCATTCGCGACAGCTCCCGCATGTCGAGCGTCCTACTCCGCGTCGGGACCATCAGCGGCCCATCTTGGACGCCGACCCGCCCACCCCTGATGAAGTCGGGCGATGTGCTTGTCTCGCGGCCGACCGCTCGGGCCGATATCTATGACATCAGTGTGGTGCCCGGCGTGGTTCGCGTTAGCACCGTCTGTTACGAGGATGGGATGGAGACGGGTCGCCAGCTCGCGCGTGAACTGGCGGTGGATGGCTGGTTCACCTGCGACCACACGCATGTCGTGCGTATCGCGGAACACCGAACGTAGTACGGCGTGTTGGTGTGGGGGACGTCCATTTGGAGCTGACCGTTGGAGAGCCATCACAGTCGAGGAGAAGCTCGCTGACCCGTTGACCGCTACGCCTTCACGGGATCGCCTATGAGGACGCCTACCAGGAGTGTTGGGCCCACCGTGATAGATGACCGACCTGTCGAGGCCATCGAGTACCCAGGTCCGGGCGCGCGGCGGCGCCGCGGCGCGGTGGTCCTCGTGCTACTGATCGTCGCCCTCTTGTTGGGGGCCGGCACTGCCGCGTCGTACTACGTCGAGGCGCTCTGGTTCGGATCGCTCGGGTATGGCGAGGTGTTCTGGACGACGCTGAATCTCCAGGCCGCGCTGTTCGCCGGGTTCACCGGCGCCACGTTCGCCGTGTTGTATGGCGCGTTCCTGGCCCTGAAGCCGACAACGTTCGGCGAGTTGGGCTCCGGCGGCGTCATTGTCATCAACGGGCGCCCCGTTACGGTGCCGGTCGGACCCGTGCTGCGGGCCATTGCCATCGTGGTGTCGTTCATCATCGCCGTGGTCACGGGCGCGGGCATGATGTCGAACTGGTCGACGTTCGCGCTCTGGCGGTACGCGCGTGGCGCGCCGCTCTCGGCCGCTCCGCAAGCCGCCGATCCCATCTTCGGGCGCCCGATCCCGTTCTATCTATTCACGCTGCCCGCCTGGCAACTGCTCGCGGGATGGTTGACGACGCTCGCCGTGATCGCCTTCGGGATGGCGCTCTTCTTTCGCCTCACGTCAGGCGCCGGACAGATGGCCGCGAGACGGAGCCGCGTCGAACGGGCCCGCACCGGCGCGCGCGGCCTCGCCCTGGCGTGGGCGTTTTTGCTGGTGATGCTCGCGATCGAGGGGTATCTCGGCCGCTTCGAACGCCTGGTGGACGACCACACGATCTTTGCGGGCGTTACCTACACTGACGCGCACGTCGCGCTCCTCGGGGCGTTGTGCGTGTCCATTGCGCTGCTCGCTGGCGCGGGCCTCGCGATCGTCAGTGCGTTCGTGTCGCCGAGGCCGCGGTGGCTCGTGGGATCGGCGCTGCCAGCGGCCGCGCTGTATCTCGGATTCGGCCTCGTCGCCGGGTACGTCAACGGCTTCATCGTCAAGCCGAACGAGCTCGTGCGCGAGGCGCCGTACATCGCGCACAACATCGCGCTCACGCGACAGGCGTACGGACTCGACCGCATCTCGCAGCGCGCGTTCCCGGCGGATTCGGGCGCCGAGGCGGCAGATCCGGCCGCCAACCAGGACACGCTCCAGAACATCCGCCTGTGGGACTGGCGCGCGCTGCAGGACACGCTGCGCCAGCTCCAGGAGATCCGCACCTACTACGACTTTCCGGACATCGACATCGACCGCTACGTGCTCGACGGCGCGCTGCGCCAGGTGATGCTCGCGACACGCGAGATCAGTGTCGAGAAGCTGCCGGTGAGCAGCCGGAACTGGATCAACGAGAAGCTGATCTACACCCACGGCTACGGCCTCACCATGAACCTGGCCAACGGCTTCACGCCTGAGGGACTGCCTGCGCTGATTCTCCGGGACATGCCGATCCAGTCAACGGTGCCGGAGCTGAGGGTCACGCGTCCGGAAGTGTATTTCGGCGAGATGACCAACACCGACGTCTACGTCAAGACGCGACAGCAGGAGTTCAACTATCCCCAGGGGCAGACGAACAACCTCACGTCCTACGAGGGAACCGGCGGGATCGCCATCGCCGGGCTCGCGCGACGCCTGCTCATCGCATTCGATCGCGGAGATCTCGGCAAGCTCCCGTTCAGCGACGACGTGACGGCCGAGAGCCGCCTGTTGATGCGGCGCAACGTACGAGAGCTGGTCGCAGCGCTGGCGCCGTTCCTCGTCGTCGACGACGACCCGTACATCGTTTTGGGCGAGGACGGGCGGCTGTCGTGGATCCTCGACGCGTTCACCGTCTCCGACCGGTATCCCTATTCGCGTGCCTATCAGCTCGAAGGGCACCGCGTCAATTACGTCCGCAACAGCGTCAAGGTGGTGATCGACGCCTACAACGGCACGACGACGTTCTACGTCTTCGACACCGCGGACCCGGTTCTTGCCGTCTACCGCCGGATGTTTCCGACGCTGTTCACGGACGTCGCTCGGATGCCGGCGGACCTGCGAAAGCACATCCGGTATCCGGAGATGCTGCTCGCGCTGCAGGCCGAGGTGTTCGGTCTGTATCACATGACGAATCCCGAGGTGTTCTACAACCGCGAGGACCTGTGGACGGTGGCCAGCGAGACCGCCGCGAGCAATCAGCCCGAGAAAGCCGCGCAGCCGATGGAGCCGAACTTCGTCCTGATGAAGCTTCCCGGAGAGACGAGCACGGAGTTCGTGGAGGTGCTCCCGTTCACCCCCTCGAACCGGAACAATCTGATTGGGTGGATGGCGGGCCGCAGCGACGGCACACGCTACGGCGAGGTCGTCGTGTACGACTTCCCGAAGACACGGCTGGTGGACGGTCCCCTTCAGGTCGAGGCCCGAATCGACCAGAACGCGCAATTGTCCGGACAGCTGTCGCTGTGGAACCAGCAGGGCTCCCGCGTGCGCCGCGGGTCGCTGTTGGTGATACCGATTGGACGCGCGCTGCTGTACGCCGAGGCCATTTACCTGCAGGCGGAGCGCAGCCCGATGCCGGAGCTGCGTCTCGTCGTCCTCGCGATGCAGGATCGTCTGGCCTACGCGCCGACGTTCGAGGGAGCCCTCGGGGAACTCTTTGGCACAGCGTCATCGGCAGCTGCGGGCACGCGCCCTGGCCTGGCCGTCACCGGAACGCCTGCTCCCAGCGCGCCTCCGTCAGCTGACCTCAACGCGTTGATTGCGGAAGCTGCGAAGGATCTCGCAGACTACCAGCGTCTGACGGCGGAAGGAAAGCTCGGAGAGGCGGGGCAGAAGCTCGAACATCTGAAGCGAACGCTGGACGCGCTGAACGCCCGGAGGAAATAGCTCCCACTCAGCAGGACGGGCGTCGTTGTGAGAGTGCCGATCGTCGCAGGGTGACGCGCGCGAGCGTCACGAAAGAGCTCCCCCCGGTCAGAAGCATGGACTCACCTGTCCTGGATTGCACAGTACGCAATCCGTCCGCCACATATAGTGGAGTGAACGCAAGCAACCCATTACGGCGGCGCCGATTCATCGTAGTCATGATCAACCGCCCGCAAGACGGCGGATCGTCTGGGGCTTGTCGCAGCGGCTCGGCCGATGGTGTGCGTTCGACGGCCTGCGCTCGCGTGTCGCCATGACGCAGCAAATGGCGGAGGGCCCGGCGGCAAACGCGAGAGAGATAGAGACGCATCGACCGACAGTCAACGCGACGCGGGATTGAAGGGAACAGTCACATGGGCGCAAATCGACTCTATTCGTTGGCTCTGACAATTTACCTGGCGGCCGCACTCGTGGGATGGGCGGTCCTGGTCCCTGGGTGGATGTCTGGCGCCACATTCGGCGCGATCGTGGCGGTGGGATTCGGATTGGGCGGGGTTTCTCTGATGACGCTCACTGCAGGGCGCTCGACCCAATCCGTCGCGCACCTCCTCTACGACACGGAAACTGAGCCGCGCGATCCTGTCAAGGCCGCCGCACCCCCCGTGTCCACGGCCCGCCCGTAAGCCGTCCTGACCGCGAACTTCGTCTCGGGCACCAGGCATTTCATAACGGTCCGGCAGGGTAGGTGCCGGCGCGACTGTGCCGTGGCGTTATCCGCCGGTGCCGTGCGAACTGTCTGCCGCCGCCTGCGGGCCCCCGCCAGGAGATCCCACTCGCCCTGCTGCCGGTGGCCGAGGCACTCGTACTGCGCCTCGAGCGCGACGCGGAGACTGGCGATGCCCATTCATTATCTGTGGACCGAGCCGTCCCGTTTCGCTCACCGCGGCGACCATGCGAGTGTGCAACATCTCGGCGCCTGCGCGCGGCGACGCCACTTCCTGCGCCGCGAGGTACGGCTGCTGGTAGACCGCGAACCGATCGCGACCGAGTGACTTCGCCTCGTACATGGCGAGATCGGCTGCCGCCATGATCTCCATGTTGGTGAGGCCGTCGAAGAGCGCGACGCCGACACTGGCGGTGACGGGAACGTGGTGTTCGGCCGGCATCGCTGTCTGGCGGCGGAGTGCCTTCACGATACCATCCGCGACCTTCTCCGCCTTGGCGCCGTCGACTCTGGGCAGAATGATCCCGAACTCGTCACCGCCCAGCCGTGCGAGGACATCAGTCTCGCGCATCCGGCCCCGCAGTGTTGTGGCAACAGCCTTGAGCAGGTCGTCCCCGGCTTTGTGGCCGAACCGGTCATTGACCGCCTTGAAATGATCGACGTCGAGCAGCAGCACTGCCCCGCCGCCGTCACCATAACGGGCGGAGCATTTGAGCTCCTGCACCAGCGCCTGCTCGAAGCGCCGGCCGTTGTACAACATAGTCAGACAATCATGATCGACGAGGTGCTCCAGACGCGTTTCGCGTCTCTTGCGCGCTGAAATGTCCTGCACCTGCGCGATGAGGTGTAGCGGACTGCCCACGTCGTCGCGAACGAGCGAGACGCTCAATAACACCCAGACTGAATGGCCCCAGGCGTGTTGGTAGCGCTTCTCGATGTGATAGGCCGGGACGCGCCCCTCGAGCAGATCCCGAATCTCGGACGCATCGATATCGGCGTCGTGCGGATCCGACAGGTCACGGAACGTGCGGACGCGGATCTGCGCATACGTATACCCGGTGAGCCGGCACAGGGCCTCATTCACAAGCAACATCCGGCCGGACATGTCCACGAGTGCCATGCCGATCGGCGCGTGGCTGAACGCACCTTTCAAGAGATTAGACATAGCGCCTCAGGGTGTCATACGTCCGCACGGGGCGATGTCCACAATGAGACACTGCGATTCACTTACGGACCTCATCCGTGCGCCAAGACGGCGCGATCCTTCGAGTTCGCGAGCGCGCACAACGACGCGATCCGGCGCGGGACCAACAAAGGAGAAGGGAACGCACGTGACGAGCGTCAGCGAGCGTTCGTGCGTCGCCTGAATCGCTTCGAGGTCCGTCGGTCGCACCACTGCCGTCCATTCGACGAGGTACTCGAAGTCGCCGGCGCCGGTTTTCAACGTGATCGCGTCACCCGCGCGAGATCGTTTCAACGGCCGGAAGAAGGTGTCGCGATGGCCCGCGAGCACCACATTGCCAGGCTCGCCGGGGTAGTGCCGTGAGCGCGAGGTGCCCGACTGCACGTTGCAGAACAGCAGCAGAATCGCCCTGCGCGACAATCGCGTGCAGCCCCAGGCGCGGGATCTCAATCTCGCCGATCACTCCGCCATCCGCGATTGCAGGTCTTGACGACGATGGATCCGATCTCGCCCTCTCCAGCCGCCGATACTCGATCGCTTGATAGGCCTGAGGATCGGTGGCGATGTACGCGGCGCAACCGAGCCCAAGCAGATCTGCCATGAGGCACACGCGAGCGGGGAGCAGAGGAATCACACAGCACTTCCTCGGGGCCCGCCGGACGTACGATCCGGCGGCGCGACAGCCGAGGTTGACTACGCGGTGGATGCCGGGCGGCGTTTGTCGAACACCATCAGGCCGAAGGCCACGCCGATGGACAAGGCACTGAGCAACCCGATCAGCGGCAGGGCGCTGGCGGTCTGCGGCAGGTGTCTGGCGTGGCTCACCTACTGCACAGGGTGGACGACGCCAGCCGGAGCCACGGCCGACACACGCGTCGCGATATTGGGCAGAGACCGGCTCTTGATGACGGCAGGGATTGCGTCTTGCTCGTCGGGCGTCACGGCCACGATTGGCACCGTCTCCAGATCGGTGAGGCTGAGACTCATGGCGTCGATCGCAATCGCCGGCACGACGACCTTCGACGCTTCCGCCAACTGCCCTGAGTGCTTGTTCCGTTCGTCCGCCCGAACAGTGGTCCTCAGCACGAACGCGAGCATCGTCACGGCCACCAGAATCCAGATTGTTTTCTTGATCATCACACTCATCTCATTTCAACAATCGATGCGTCGGCTGACGACAGCGCTGCCAGCAACACCACACGGCGCATCGCTGTGGTGATGACGAGTTTCTCATCTGATACTTCTTTCTCGGTTGATAACTCTGAGGTCCGCTCCGGAACGGGCCGCGGTCACGATCCTAGGTCACGTGTACCGCCGACGCCTGTACCCGATCGCACACGCGACGTGTTCTGCCCTGCAAGGCAGGCACACACGATAGTCTGGCGTCAGGCTGATGTGCGCTGGAATACGACAACTTGTGCCAGTAGCCTCGGCGTGGCAGTCCTGTTGGCCTGCGTCCAGGACAGCGACTGGGGGGATGGAGTACTGTCCGGATCTGCGCTCGCCCACCATCCTGGCTCGAGGCGCGCGGCGTCCGGCAGCGTGAAGCCGAGAAGGTCTTCGATTTCGGCAAACGTCAGGACGACGCTGTCCGCGTACCGATCGTACAGGTATTTATGCAGAGACCGATACTCCGACGTCACGGCGGACGGATGCGAGCCTGGCGTCGTCATCACCGTTCACCTTCCCAAAGCCGACGATCACGGTTGCAGCAGGTGTCCTGCATCGCTTCAATCGTGGTATCTCCGGCCTGGACGTCTAGCGGAATCCGCTCGCCGTTCTACCTGGTGATGCCGAGACCTGCCGCGAGAACCTTGCCGCGCGGTTTTTCCCTGACGTGTGAATCAAATCTGCCGTCGTGCGTGTTCTCCTTTTGAAATGATCCCGACGACCGGCCACGCTCGGGATCCACACGTGCTCTCGACTGAAGTGGAGTCTGCCTATCCTCCCGCAGCTCTTTCAACGGGGCGGAATCTCTTAGAGCTAAAACGCGATCGCGGTGAGGATCAAGACGACCACCAACACGACCAGCGGTTCATGGTGGCCGCCCGCCAAGGTTGCGCTAAATTCGGGACACTGATCAGACACGCGCACTCCCTTTGAAGCTTTCCTCGTCAATACACGCGGCTGGAATCGCGCACTCATTCACGGTGATGATCGCGCCGGGCAGCGGCGCCGGCTCCTCGAGGCGCTGAACGATGATGCGATCGTGCAGAGGTCTGACATTCATGACGGTGAACTCTACACTGGCGTGAGTGCGGGGGCGAATTCGAACGCGCCGCGAACGAGGAACCACCGCTCGATTTCGATGATGACGTGGAAGAAGGTGAAGAATCATGCACGCTCCGACGAGCGGCCAGCGTTGGGCCGTCGGCGCGGACCCTTCAGACGCCGATCCTCTATTCGCTGACTGGCTCAGATCGGAAAACCTGTGGGAAGTATATGCGCGCGCGTGTTCCTCGCTGTGTGCGCAATTGCACAGTGCGGCGCCCCTCGTTCGGATAAACTTGAATTCCTTTCTTGAAGTTCCCCGGCCGACACCAGCCGCCGAGCTCACTAAAGTGACTGGCGCCGTTCGACTCCGCTTCCGCTCCAGCCTCGTTCCGCCTTCGAACGGTGCACATCGGAAGGATTCGGCGAATGACCGCGATCGCCTCAGACCCGATTCACCTCGGCACGCATCCGGCCGCATGGAACCGCGTCGCCATCGATCAAGGCGGAGTGCGCAGCGATGACGCGGTCAGCAACCGCACGCGCGCCGTCACGCTGAGTGGAGGTGTTCGCGCCATCGGCCGCGACGACCTCGACCTCAGTGTGTCGCGGTGGTCGTGGAACACGCTCATGGACGGCGTCAGGTTGCTCGGGGTCGTCTGGAGTCTTCCGGTTGCCGTGCTGGTCGTCGGGACACCGGTCGCGCTCGCAATCGCGTTCCTGCTCTGGCTCGTGCGACTCGCGCTGGGCGCGTTCTGAACGAAAGGACAGCACCCATGCTGGTTTTCGTATTGGGCGTCATGTTGACCGCCGTGCTGTTCATCAAGCTCGGGTTTCGTCGAGGGCGGTTCGGTGCGGCGAATCTCGGATCGATGAGCCCGCAATGGATCGCCGCTTTCCAGGCGTCGCAACCAGCCTCGTCAATATGAGGATGATCACCGTCGGTCGCACCGTCGTCGTTCCGCTCTCGGTGGTCGTCCTGGCTGTCGCGGGAATCGGCGTACCGGTCGCGCTCCGATCCGTGGTCGTGCTGGTGGCAATTGGCGCGATCGGTCTCATTGTGTCTTCGCTGGCGAGGCGGTGGCACGCGTCGCGCCGCCTTTCCCCAGTCCCACGAATGGACGATGGAGTCCAGATTGCGAAGGACGACGCATCGGATTTGGCGCGCATGGGCAGCGACGCCGGCTGACGAGAGTGATGACGCGGCGCGCACAATCCTGCGCCTACACGGTGGCCAACGACATCCAGCGAGAACCTATGAAGGACTCCGACAACATCCGGATACTGCACGAATTGATCGCAGCGCTGGACCGCCGACTGCCGCAGATGCACGACGCTGGTGAGGCGAGCATTGCACGCGAGGCTGCGGCGCTGAAGGTCAGCGCACTCGAACGGGTCGCTACGCTCGAACACAAGGTGAGATCCGTGTGAGCTCGGTCAGTAGCCTAAACGGAAGGACAACCGATGCGGACAGGTTATTCGGCGATAGCGCTCGGAGCCATGATCTTGGGCTTAAGTGCAGCCGCGGCGGGCATGAGCCAGGACAGAATTCCTGAACTGCAGAGGGAGGCGCGCTCAAAGTCTACGAGCGCAACGCTCACGGGCTGTGTGGCGCAAGGGGTAGCCGCCGGCACCTACATCCTGACGAACATCACCAAGGACGAGCAGACGAACGCCAAGGATGGGCTCGTGCCCACGTCAGTTCTACTCTCGAGCACTGACGTTAAGGTCAGCAAGCACGTTGGTCATCGCGTATCCGTTACGGGTGTGTACCTTAAGCCACGGGCGTACGACGAGCCTCGCGGCGATGGACAAGCCCGCGCCTACAGAGGAGATCGCGCGAGGCGACAAACTCACGAGCGGGACGTTTCGGGTCAAGTCGCTGGCCATGGTGGCCGATTCGTGCTCGCAAGCTGCCGACCAGAGCTGAACGTGCGGTTGGCTGTGCGGCTTTCCATCAAGGCTCCGAGCAAGAGCCGTTCGGCGCGCTGAGGTGAGGAGAACCTTGGACGGAACCATTCGCGGGGGCGATGTGATTGTGTGTCGTGTGAACGGCACCTCCGACGTCTACGTCGTTGGCACCGTTGTATCCGGCAAGGTAGGAGAATTGTCGCTATGCGGCGTGTCGACGACCGTTGGCCAGGACACCGCGCTCGGTCGTGCGTACCGTGACCGGTTGCTCGAGCAGCGGGTCTGGCTGTTCGACGGTGCTGCCTCCGCATACGTCAAGACGTCCGTGCCACGTGCTTGAAACGTGCCGACCTGACGGTTCGTCAGGATAACGGCGGATCGAATATCAAATCACTGTTTGCCAGGTGTCGTGCTGCACGACTGATCGCTTGAGTGTACCGTCTGCGATCGCCATGGTGCGCCCTGTCATTACTGAAAGCGCAAGAGACGCGGATTTCTGCGGCCGTAGACAGCTGGACGTCGGCTTCCGGTGAACCTGGGCGTGGGCACTGACTCACGTTCAACCCATTCAGGAAAGCAAGGCGCGACCTCACCGGACACACGACCAGCGTCCTCGTTGAGGGCGGTTTCCGACACGTTTGAGATGGACTGAGCGGCGTGTGCTACGCCGCGCGGCGTTCGTATCGGTGGTGCAGCCCACCGACGTGCGGAATCGCCACGATCTCACCGTCGGCCGGCAATGCCACCGATCGCGAGACAGGCGCGTCTTTGCCCAGCGCCAAGTGGGTTCGAGACGTCAAATGGTACTCAATGTACGCCTCCAACACGCGGCGCGGCCCGCGGTCATTGGCGATGATGACGTGGTCCAGGCAGTCGCGCCGAATCGAGCCGATCAACCGCTCCGCATAGGCGTTCTGCCACGGTGAGCGTGGGGCGGTGAGGATTTCCTCGATGCCCAGCGCGTCCGCCGTCGTCGTCCAAGAGTGGAACGTCGAATCACGATCGCGGACCAGATATCGGCGAGCCCCGTTCCGCGGAAACGCTTCGCGAAGTTGTTGCGAGGTCCACGGGGGCCGTCGGATGGTCGGTGACCGCAACGTGCACGACAGGCCTGCGTTCGTGCGCCAGGATCACCAGCACGAACAGGAGGCGGCAGGTGGCCGTCGGGACGACGAAGAAGTCGGCGGCGAGTTGCTGGACGTGGTTGGTCAGGAACGTGCGCCAGGTCTGGGATGGTGGTTTGTCACCACGACGCACCATGTACTTGGCGACGGAGGCCTGACTCACGTCGACACCCAGTTTCAGCACGAACGCGGTCCTGCATGTGTGACGTGCTGACTGACCCGTCAGGCGCTTACCCGCCGCACCTTCTGATGGATCAGTACTCTCCCGCCGGCAGGATGCGGGCATCAGCGTACTCCGAAATCAATCGGAGGGTGACCTCAGCGGAGTTTTCGCGAGGCACAGCGCATCGCGCGTGACCTCGGACTGCAGCGTGTCGACGTCTAGCGCCCCCACACGCCCGAGACGGCGGATATGCCCGTCGCGGCATGACCATGTCGGTCGCGGGGCCCGTTTACCGTCAGGCCAAGTATTTCGGTGGCACAGGAGGTGGACCATGCCAGTCTATGAGTTCGCTTGCCGCGATTGTCAGAAGACGTTCGAGATCGTCCGACCAATGTCGGAATCGTCAGCCAACGTTACGTGCTGTGCGTATCAGAAACGCGGCACGCGTTGTCTGGATTGAGGTTACCGCCAATCTCGAATAGGCTCACTTCGTGGTCTGTGTCGTCGTCTCTCTGGCCTACTCGCTTCGATTGGTGATTCGGTCCCGCGCCCTCGCTGCACCTGGAAATTATCGCGCTCCGACATCAGCTGGCTGTCGTCAACCGATCGCGGCCGCAAAGCCTGCGGCTCAGCCCTGCCGACCGTCTGCTGTGGGCGCGGCTGGCGCAGGCATGGCGCGGCTGGCGCACGGCCGTCCACATTGTCAAGCCGGAGACCGTCATCGCATGGCACCGCCGCGGCTTTCGCGTGTTCTGGACCTGGAAGCGTCGAGATCGTACTGGCGGCCGGCTGGGCCAGCAGACGTGCGCACCCTGATCCGCGAGCTGTCGACCGCGAATCCGCTCTGGGGTGCGCCGCGGCTTCATGGCAAGCTTCCGAAGCTCGGGATCTCGGTCAGCCAGTCCACCGTTGCCAAGTACATGCGGCGGCATCCCCGCCCGCCGTCACAAAGCTGGCGGACGTTCCTCACCAACCACGCGAGCCAGATTATGGCCGCCGATCTGTTCGTCGTGCCGACGGTCACGTTCCGGCTGCTGTTCGTCCTGATCATCCTCGCGCACGACCGTCGACGGATCGTTCATATGCCGGTCACCGAACATCCCACGCGGCCTGGACCGCACAGCAGCTCCGCGCCTTTCCGGAACACGACCCGCCCGAGTATCTCGTGCACGATCGCGATACGGTGTTTTGTACGGTGCGTAAACTCGATCCGCGTCAGGCCGCGCGCTCATACTCGTGCAACAGCCCGCCGAGACGGTCGCGACGCCTGATCGCCAGCGACTGCGAGCCGGTCCACTTGTTAGTCGCCGCTCGACCATTCGGGGGCACGAGATCCAAGCTGCGGTGAGGGCGATGGCCGTTGTAATGATCCACAAATACGGTCAACGTTCGTTCGAGATGCCGAGGACCGAGCGTGAGCAGCCAGTCGAGACACTCGGTCCGGGCCGTTCGGACGAACCGTTCCGCAATCCCATTGGCTTCCGGCTGTCCTTGCTGAAAACCCGATCTGCAGCCCGTTGGTCGCCCAGACGTAATTCTCAAATGGTCGCGATACACCGTTGACATCGGCTGGAGTCCAAACACGCCCTCAACGAGCACCGTGAAATGCTGCCACCGCGGATTGCCTTCGCTGTCGTCAGACTCGGCGCGGGAGTGTGCGTGGGTTACGCTGCTCGGCGTTCGTATCGATGGTGAAGACCACCGACTTGCGGAATGGCGACCACCCGTCCCGCGCTGGGCGCCGCAGTCTCGCGCGGCACCGGCGAATCCCTGTCGAGCGAGAGATGCGTTCGCGAACGGTGGTAGTAGGCGACGTAAGCGTTCAAGACGCGTCGCAGGCCGCGCGCGTTCCAGACGATGACGTGGTCGAGGCATTCGCGGCGAATCGATCCGATCAGCCGCTCCGCGTACGCGTTCTGCCACGGTGAGCGCGGCGCGGTGACGACTTCGTGAATCTCCATCGCTGTCGCCGTGGTGGCCCACCCGTGAAAGGCGGAATCCCGATCCCGGACGAGATCGCACGGCGTTTCGTTCCACGGGAAGGCCTCGCGGAGTTGCTGCGCCGTCCACGTTGCGGTCGGATGGTCGGTGATGGCCACATGCACGATGCGTCGGCGCTCGTGGGCGAGGATCACCAGGACGAACAGCAGGCGGCACGTCGCCGTCGGCACGACGAAGAAGTCCGCGGCGGCGATCTGGCCAAGGTGATTCGCCAGGAACGTGTGCCACGTCGGTGACGGCGGCCGTCTTGGGCGGGCCTTGTACTTCGCAACCGTCGCCTGGCTCACGTTCAGGCCCAGCTTGCGCAACTCGCCGTGAATCCGTGGCGCGCCCCACAATGGATTGGCCTGCGACATCGTCCGAATCAGCGCCCGTACCTCAGCCGACACGGTGGGTCTGCCGATGCGTCGCCGACTTTTCCACGCCCAGAACAAGCGAAAGCCTCGGCGATGCCACGCGATGACCGTCTCCGGTTGAACGATGACAAGCGCCGTGCGCCAGTTCGCCCAGACGCGCGACAGCCAGATCCAGAGGCATCGGTCAACCTTTCCGAGAGCGAGGCGGTGCGAGTGTGATCGCTGCAGCACCTGCAGTTGGTGGTGTAGCGCCAGCACTTCGAGGTGCAGCGCAATCCGCGATCGGATCAGCCCTCGGAAGGTCAGGAAGGCCGAAATCAGCACAGAGCGCATCACCGAAGAGCCTAATCTTCGCTCGCGGTAAGCGCAACGACTGCAACACAAAAGGCCTTTTCAGTAGGGGCTATATCATCGTGTCGAGTCTTCAGACCTGATAGCCGGCGCGCTTCAGCGCCGGCACCAACTGTTCCTGAATCGCCTCGAGCAGACGCGTTACTGCAGGTGCCTCGTTCTCGAAATCCCGACGGAGGCGGCCTGTTGTGTTGTGCTCATCCAACTGGCGCACAGCTTGTATCAGGCGCTCGCAGGCGGCCTCGACACCGCAGCGTTGTTCACCAGCCAAAGTCAGTTCGTGCGCCGAGCGTCGTATATGTCCTTCGACATCGCCCTCGGGAAGTCGGCCGGCGAACTTCTCGATCGTTTGGATCGTCGACAGGACGCCCTCGAAATCCTCATAAGGCATGGTGCTGGCACCTTCGGCAAGTCATGGCGACGGGGCATCCCTTGTCCCTATCCATCCGAATCAGATCCTTTGGGTTGGACGCCGCGAGTGTATGCGTCCAACGTTGTCGTGCTCCATCGACATTCCACAGTTTCACACCGACGGTCAACATGACCGCGAGAGCAACGCCCGCGAGCACACGCGTGTCGGGTCAGTACATCCCGCCCATTCCTCCACCGGGCGCTGGTGCCTCCTTCTTCTCGGGAATCTCCGCCACGAGCGCCTCGGTCGTGAGCAGGAGCGATGCGATCGACGCCGAGTTCTGAAGCGCGGTCCGCACCACCTTGGTCGGGTCGATGACGCCGGCGATGACCAGGTTCTCGTACTTGTCGTTCAGCGCGTTGAAGCCTTCCTCGGGTCCCATCTCCTTGACCTTCGAGACGACGATGGAGCCTTCCTCGCCGGCGTTGGTGGCGATCCAGCGCAGCGGCTCCTCGATGGCGCGAGCGACGATATTGACGCCAATCTGCTGATCGCCGCTGAGCTTGAGCCCTCTGAGCGCCTTCGGCGGCGCGGAGCAGCGCGACGCCCCCGCCCGGGACGATGCCCTCTTCGACGGCCGCCTTCGTGGCGTGCATGGCGTCCTCTACGCGCGCCTTCTTCTCCTTCATCTCGGTCTCGGTGGCCGCGCCCACTTTGATCACGGCCACGCCGCCGACGAGCTTCGCGAGCCGCTCCTGCAATTTCTCGCGATCATACTCGGACGTCGTGTCCTCGATCTGCGCCCGGATCTGCTTGACGCGGCCCTCGATCGCGTTCTTCGTGCCCGCGCCTTCGATGATCGTCGTATTGTCCTTGTCGATCGTGACCTTCTTCGCCGTGCCGAGGTCTTCGAGCTTCAGGTTCTCGAGCTTGAGGCCGAGGTCCTCGGTGATTGCCCGGCCGTTGGTAAGGATCGCCATGTCCTCGAGCATCGCCTTCCGCCGGTCACCGTAACCTGGCGCCTTGACGGCCGCGACCTTCAGCGTCCCGCGCAGCTTGTTGACGACGAGCGTCGCAAGCGCCTCGCCCTCCAGGTCCTCGGCAACTACGAGCAACGGCTTACCGCTCTGCGCGACGCGCTCGAGCAGCGGCAGGAAGTCCTTCAGGCTCGAGATCTTCTTTTCGTGGATGAGAATGTGCGGATCCTCGAGCACGACTTCCATCCGCTCCGGATCGGTCACGAAATACGGTGATAGATACCCGCGATCGAACTGCATCCCTTCGACGACCTCGAGCGACGTTTCAATCGTCTTCGCCTCTTCGACCGTAATCACGCCGTCCTTGCCGACCTTGTCCATGGCGTCGGCGATGATCGTGCCGATGGTCGCGTCGTTGTTCGCGGAAATGGTGCCGACCTGGGCGACCATGTTGCCGCTGACCGGCTTCGACATCTTCTTGAGTTCGGCGGTGATCACCTCAACCGCCCGCTCGATGCCGCGCTTGATCTCCATCGGGTTCGCGCCGGCGACCACGTTTTTCGCGCCCTCGCGATAGATGGCCTGGGCGAGCACGGTGGCGGTCGTCGTGCCATCCCCGGCGATATCAGACGTCTTGCTCGCGACTTCCCGCGCCATCTGCGCACCCATGTTTTCGAGCGGGTCTTTCAGATCGATCTCCTTGGCGACGGTCACGCCGTCCTTGGTAATCGTCGGCGATCCGAACTTCTTGTCGAGGACGACGTTGCGGCCCTTGGGGCCAAGGGTAACTTTGACTGCGTCGGCCAACTGATTGATACCGCGCAAGACGGCCCCGCGCGCCTGCTCGCCATACACAATCTGCTTTGCCATGACGTTTATCTCCTGTACTGCTCCGCTGCCCCACGCGGTTACTTCTTCCTTTGGTCTTGCCTTCGATGACCGCCAGCACTTCATCCTCTCTCACGATGAGGTAGTCCTCGCCGGCGAGCTTGATCTCCTGGCCAGCGTACTTGCCGAACAGGATCCGGTCGCCCGCTTTGACGTCGAGGGGGACGCGCTTGCCGTCGTCTTTCGTCTTCCCGTTGCCGGCGGCGATGACCGTGCCCTGCTGCGGCTTCTCGTTGGCCGTGTCGGGGAGGATGATTCCGCCGATGTGCTGTTCGCCTTCCTCGAGGCGTTGAACAATGATGCGGTCGTGCAGCGGTCTGAAGTTCATGAATTTCGACTCCAGACTGGCGTGAACCGGCGCAGTAGCGTCGAGAAACCGAGTGGTCTCGGAGCCACGAAGCTGATGTTGTCGTGATTGCGAGACGTATCCTTCAACACGATTTCCACCCACTTGGAATTCTTTCCCGACCGGTCGGTGGCTCGAGAAGGGCCTGGTATTGAACGCGACCGAGCGCTCGCCAACCAGAGACGCCTCTGAACAGCGACACACGCCGAAAGTTGCTGCCGCGAGTGCCGATCGCGGCGAGTCGATGGAGACGGAAGTTCGAGGGAGGTTTCACGGTGCGCTCCGATCGATGGCCGAAGTGGGCCGTCGGCGCGCACCCGTTAAGGACGGGGCACTACTCGAACGCTGGCCGGCTCAATTCTCGAAACGCTATCAGTGAACTATACGTCGGGGAACACCGGGTGCGTGTTCACAATGGAACAGTCTGCATTCACCAGGATTTGCTTGCGCCGAGATGCCTGTTGTGTGCTATCCTCTCGCTGCTCTTGCGGGCGGCCTTGTTAGCTCGCGGGTCGTTAGCCCCGAACAAAACATGTCCCATCAGTGGGACCACAAACAAATGCCACCCGCAAGGCCTTCTCGCAGGTCGGCGCGCTCAGCGCCTCGATCAACACCTCTGAATCAACCACGAACAGCGTTCTGATCGGTATCGCGCGCAAGCGCCACGCCGACCCAGAACGGGCAGGCCTCACACGATCGCCGCATTCGCCATCGATGTCCGCCTGTGCGTCTCGAATTTCAGATTCTCTCGCTGAATCCTGGATTGGGCAACGTTGCGTCGCGTGTAGGGTGCGAAAAACCTGATCACGCTGCGACCAGGTACTCATGAACGACACCGCCGAGGCGATCTCGGCGGAAAATACGCGCGTTGCTCAACGCTAACCGCGACGCGACAGGGCGCCGCGCCTCAGGTGGCGCGAGCGACAGCGCTCTATGGGGCCGGTGGCTGTTGTAGTGATCCACGAAGATCTCAAGAATCCGCTGGAGGTGCCGTTGGTTCAGAATCAGCAGCCAATCGAGACATTCTGAACGGACGGTGCGCACGAACCGCTCGGCAACCGCGTTGGCTTGTGGCGCGCGAAACGGCGTACGAATGACCTCGATGCCGTCGCTTCGGAACACGGCGTCAAAACCATCGGTGAATTTCTGATCCCGATCACGAATCAGAAATCGCATCGGTTTCGAGCGCTCCGCCAAGGTCCACGACAGTTGCCGAGCTTGCTGAACGACCCACGATGCACTCGGATTCGCCGTGCAGCCGGCTACATGCACACGGCGGCTGCCTAACTCGATGAAGAAGAGGACGTAGAGGTGTTGCAGCGAGATCGTCTCGACCGTGAAGAAATCCACGGCCAACAGGGACTGGCGGTGTGCCCGAACGAACTCGCGCCAGGTCGTCTCGCGGCGCTTACCCGCCGGTCCGAGACCAGTTGCCCGGAGCCATGCGCGCACGGTCGTAGCTGACACGGCGATGCCCAGCCCCTTCAGTTCGCCGACTATCGGCGGATAGCCCCATCGCGGGTTCTCCTGCGCGAGGCGCAACACCAGGTCTCGAATCTGACGACTTATCGGTGGACGTCCCACCGGACGCGCGTACGTCCACGGTCTGGCTGGTACAGCTGGCTTTGTCGAGCATTCAGATAATCGACGCGCCGCTGAATCGCCTCACCCGCCACCGGGTGGACGCAGGTTGCAGCGGCAATCGGATCGATTCGGCGCTTGCACAGGTACTGGTAAACACGGCAGGAGGCATCGAGCTGGCGAAGAGCGGCCTCGAGTCGGTGGAGGGTTTCGCGGCGCTGCGTTTGATCCAGGCGCTCATAGTCGGCGCCTTCCAACCGTACACCAATCCAACATCTCCTCCGGCTTTTGTGAGAAACGTAACTATCGCGAGATCGAACCTCATCGGCAAGTTCCTACACGACCTCGAAGGTCTGCGACCAACCGCTCGTGCCGCGGTTATGCAAAGAAGGCGCGGCGCCGGAGCAAAACATCTTCACTGAGCGTAGCGCAGAGCTTGGTGTGTAGATCTTGCGTATCTCCCGATTCGGCAAGCTCAGCCTTCACTATGGATGTGGTTCGCTCAAACTCCTGTTCGCGCTCGAGTTGTCTGCGAAGAGCGAACAAAGCGCCGAAAGTGCTGCGCGTGTTGCACTCTCCACGACGACGCGGGTACAGCAAGGGTCGGATGAGAGGCAGGCGGCATGGCGCCGCTGCTCTGATAAGGAGGACGTGCAATGACGGTTGGTAAAGCCGGTCTGATCACGGCGGGCCTTGTCGGGGTGGTCGCACTCGGCGTCGCGACCGGTCCGACGATTCAGAAGAACTGGTCGAGGAGGCATGCGCCGGTTACTCGGGCGGTCGAACCGAGCGCGCCACCTCCCGCGATGGCTCGGCCCGCGCGCCGCGTGCGTTCGTCGTCGCCACGCACGCATGACGTGGCCGCGGTAAAGGCGGTAAAGAAGGAGTCGAACACGCCACGCACGCATGACGTGGCCGCGGTAAAGAAGGAGTCGAACACGATCGAGACGATTGCCGTCTCGATGTGGGAGCCGGAGTTCCGCGATCGCGTGAAGGCAGTCCTCAATCCTGGCGCAAAGCCCGAGATCGCGGCCGCGAACTTTGCCAGCGCCGAGCAGTTCATGACGGTGGCGCACGCGGCGCGCAACACCCAGGTGCCGTTCATGGTGCTGAAGGATCGCGTGCTCAACCAGGGCCAGTCGCTCGCGCAGGCGATTCACGAATTCAAGCCCGATCTGGACGCGAGGGCCGAAGTGACGCGCGCGCATGCGGCGGCACGGGAGGATCTGGAGAGCGCTGGCTAGGTAGAGTGCATTCGCTTCACAGACGGGCGGCCTCGTGCCGCCCGTCTTTTGTACGCGAATCAAGCGTAATGATGGTGTCCGATGAGCGACTCGGCGCCAGTCGATCGACGTGTTGATTGGCGAGAACAATTGGCGGCGCCCGAGCGACTACGCGTCGCCCGTAGCGCATGCATCGGATCGATCTTCGTTGCGGTGCGGGCGGGCAACCAGCTGGCGGTCAACGCAATCGCGAGCAGCGCCGCAGCCGCGAGACCGAAGGAACGGATCGTGCGCGCTCACGCCGTAGAGCAGCGTCGACAGCCGCGCGAGTCGCGGCGAGCGCGGCCCCGAGTCCGACGATCACGCCGGCCACGGCGAGCACGGCGCCTTCACGCACCACCAGCGAGCGTACACTGCGGATCTGGGCGCTGAGCACGAGGCGGATGCCGATCTCGCGTTGGCGCGTCCCTACCATATGGCTGAGCAGCCCGTACAGGCCGACCGCGGCGACCATCAGCGCCAGCAGTGCGTACGCGCCGACTGCCGCGGCTGGACGACCCGTACGGGACCGACGCTTCCACGTCCAGAACAGGCGGAACCTGCGTCGGTGCCAGGCGAGTACGGTGTCCGGCTTGATGAGGACGAGCGCCGGCCGCCAACCGCTCCACGCCTGCGACAGCCACGCCCAGAGCACCCGATCCGCCGCAGTCAGACGAAGTCGCGAGGGCGCGAGCGATTCAGGACCGCCAACTGATACGGGAGCGCGAGGATCTCAAGGTGCAGAGCCGCGCGCGATCGAGCGGCTGACCGAAGCGCGAAGACCAGCGAAACGACGACGCAGGTCACAAGTCGAGCCTATTCGACGTCGAGCGCGACTTCAATCAACGCACCGCTTACAACGTTTCTGGTAGGCACAGCCGCCAGCATTCGCTGTTCGCACGAATGGTGCTGAATGGGACAGCGCACATCCGCTTACTGGCACAGACTGATGGCTCTGTCGACCAAGTCGACCAAGAAGGATTCGGGGTCATTGGCGAGCGTGCAGTCGGCAGCAGCTGCTGAAGACGTTCCTCGGCGTGTTGTTCTGATCGGGCGTCCTCGTGCGCTCGCCCGACCGTCGCCGGCCATTGGAAAACGCGCGAGCTTCGTGCGGGTCGCCGGGTCCTGTCAGGGAGATTCAATATGAAGACTACGGCGTTGCTATTTCCGAGACTTCTGTTGGCCGCGTCCGTTGCCGCGGCCGCCTTGTTCGCGGTCCCGCCTCTGTCCGCGCAGAACGCGAAGGAGAGCTTCACTGGCTTTGCCATCAACTTGAATGGAGGGGCGAAGACCGCAGTCGTGGACTTCACGATCGAGCGCTGGTCGACGGACGCCGAGCGCGAGCAGCTGCTCGCCATTCTGCAGGAGGAGAAGGACAGTTACAGGGCGAACGAGAAGCTGCTGAAGGCGCTGCAGAAAATGCCGAAGGTCGGCTATATCCGCACCGCCAACACGCTGGCCTGGGACCTGCGGTACGCCCGTCAGAGCGGGCTCGATGAAGGGGGACGTCGCATCGTGCTCGCGACCGACCGCCCCATTGGCTTCGTGGAAGCGCGCAACAGCGGGCGCTCGATGGATTATCCGTTCACGATTGTCGAGATGCAGCTGGACGGCAACGACAAGGGCGTCGGAAAGATCCTCGCGGGCACGAAGATCTTCATCGACAAGAAGAACAACCTGGTGCTCGAGCACTACGGCCAGCAGCCGGTGCGGTTCAACGAGATCCGAAGGCAAAAGTAGCCGCGACCGACTCGTGGTCCCCTATCACTCCCGCGAGCAGTTCTCGCGCCAGGCCGACATCCGGTACCGCCCCAGACGAGCATTGCGGCGCCGGACGTGCCCTACCACATCGGCAAGATTCGCGAGAGGCTGCTGCCGAGCGCGCGTTGGCCACGAGGATACCGAGCCGCGTTGCCTCTCGAGATGCGGGTTGTTTCTGCAGGGAAACAAACAGCCGCCACTCCCAGCTCATGAACCGACCGTCGGCGTGTACCGTTCTGAACATCGCTGTTCGTGGCATCCGCGTAGAGTGGTGATGGAGGATTCTTCTATGCCCTATACATCTAGGTCTCCTTCTTTCGTTTGGTTTACCACACTTGGACTGTTTGGCTTGACCGCATTGGGTGTGGTTGGGGGCGCCTGGCTGCTCATGTTCCTCCTGGTCACTCTGGCAACGCCAGTCCTCATCGTTATGAGTCAGCATCGTATCGGCGTGATCGCGGGATCACGCAAACGTCCGAGAATCGTCACCGACCCGCGCGATCGGTCACCGTTGGATCCTGACCGGATTGACGTCTATCGGTGGGAGAGCGAAGGCGGCGCGCCGCGGATGTACGTCAGCAGCGCGAATCGTGACTCGGCCAAAGCTTCTCCGTCAACCCAGTCTCTCGTCATGGCCGCCGCGGAGGTTTGATGATGTCCAATGCTGCGCGACAAGAATCAGCTCACCGTCGTCCGCACGCACTGCCTATGGCGAGTCCATTTCTCGAATTCGATCTCACGGCCGAAATCGATCACCTTCGCCGTGAGCGATGAGGAGCACCTGCTCAAACTGTACGTAGTGCGCAGTTCGATCCATGAGTCTGGAGGGACCAACGCGTTTCACGCGCGGGGGAGGCTTTACGTGGAGTTGGCCACGTGATTGGCACGGTGTTCCGCGAGCCACTGTTCGGTGACCCAGCCGAGATCTGACGCGATGGCGCAGCGCGCGAAGGTCAACCATCTGGGTCTTCTGTTTACTGACCGGGATCGATGTTGCTGCTGGCGCATTTCCGTGAGCCCGAAGCGTCTCATCGGACCCTTCCGAGAGTGCTCAGGAAACCTTAGCCGAGATGGTCGGCACGACCCGCTCGCGCGTGAACTTCTTCATGAACAAATTTCGGAAGCTCGGATTCATCGAGGACAACGGCGGCTTGAAGGTTCACTCCTCGCGTCTGAGTGTGGTGTTGCGACTGAACGGCAGGCCGTACGACGCAACGAGCCGCTGGGTTATCGCAACGCTCGTCACAACCCGAGCCGCTCAAAGTGCGCGCGAATGACCTCGTAGCACTCGCATGCGGCGTGTTCGAGCTTCTTCCTCTTCAGCACCCGAATTCGTCCGTACCGCGTCGTTATGAGCCCGCCATCCTGCAATGTTCCCATGACCAGCGTGACCGTGGGACGCTGCACACCGAGCATGATGGCGAGAAACTCCTGCTTCAATAGAAACTCCCGTGAGCCGAGGCGATCCTGCGTCTGGAGCAACCACCGGCAACACCGCTGCTTCACATCGTGCAGCGCATTGCACGCCGTGCCTTGCATGATCTGCAGCAGGTTGGCCTGCGCGTACAGCGCCAGGACATCGTGAAACGGTCCCGGCGTCGCGCTCTCTTTGACAAAACGACGTACGGTCATCGACGGGAAAGGACCATCCGGCACTTGCTGGAACGTGCGGCCCGCACCCGAGCGATCGCCGAGGAACACACCGATCCCGAGCATGCCCTCAATGCCCACGGTTGCGACTTCGACGAGCGCCCCATCACGCATTTGATTCGTGACGGAGAACACGCCCCCATTCGGGAAGTACACGTCGGTGACGGGCGTGCCGTGCTCCTGAAGCGTACGGCCGGTCACACCAGTGTTCATGTGCAGATGCTTCTGAATACGTGCGTAGTCAGCAGCCGGAAGCGCCGCGAGAAGACGATTGTGTAGTGGCGTTCCGTCAGGAAGAAGCCGAGTCGAATGTACGGTTGAGCTGCCCATAGCGTCTCCCTCTGAGCGAGCCTGAAGGATCTCAGGCGCTTCGATGAGACTGGAGGGGCGCAGCGCGCCGGGCTGCGGGCACAGCTCAGAAAAGCAAGTAGGTTTTTAACAGTATCACGCGGGCGACGATCAGAATGTGCGATACACTACATTTGCCCGCCAGACTGGTGCCACGCCTTCGGGTGACGTCGCCTCAGCCTCCGAGCTTCCGGCAGCGAATCGCTACCGTGCAGGAGCGTGACGAATGTCTCTCCAGTTCGCTTCCGAACAACTTGCCGACCTTCGCCACGACGCACGGCTGTTAACTGAACGAGCGGCCGAACAAGAAGGTCAGCTCGAGGCTTTCGTAGCCGCAGCCGAGCGGGATATGCGGCATGCGGAGGCGGCCGTCTCACACGCAGCGGACGACCCAGACGTGGATGAGGTCCGGCACCTGCTCTCCGCACAGCTCGGACGAAGCGCGGTGCGGGCTGCAGCTGCCAAGCGCGTCCTTGCCGGCGCCCACCAGCAGAATGCCGCGGCGCGTCGGTTGCTGGCGCACTTGGACGGCGATCGGAGCGCCGGCGGACAGTGCCCGAACGCGGTGCTCGTGGTGGATGACTACGGCGACGTCCGTGATGTGTTGGCGCGCGTGCTAGAGGACGCCGGGTTCGTTGTCAGAACTGCCGCCAACGGGCTTGAGGCCCTGATTGCCGCCTACGAGATGCGGCCAGGCGTGATCGTCATGGACGTCTCCATGCCGGTGCTCGATGGGATCGAAGCGACCCGGTTGATCAAGGCGGGCGAAGCGACGCGCGATGCACGGGTCATTGCATACACGGGCAATCCTTCGTTCAATGACAGCCCCACGCGGACGTTGTTCGCTGCGGTACTGACCAAGCCGGCAACTCCGGGTGCCGTGCTCGCAACGGTTCAACACGTTGCCGGTCTGTAGGCTCCTCGCAGGTACGACTGATGTTTAGCAGAATCCGTATCCTGGGGAGCAGTCTCCGGTCGTCGGTATTGTCGGAATTTCTATTGCGTGCCTCATAATCAGCGCGGCAGCGATCGCCGCCTGCGCCTGAATCTCAATTGGTTCCACTTCTACCTCCTGGCAGCAACGGCTAAGCCGCAAGCGGGCACGGTATCAGCCGACCTTAACGGGATCGGCAGCGGCATCTGCACGTTTGAGTATTCGAATCCGCTTCAAGGCTGCAGTTGTCAGTGCCGCGGCAGCCCTCGCAATGGCGACCTCGCCGACACTTGCACTTGAGGAACCCGACAGTCGAAAGCGGCAGGTTCAGTGCGCTCCTGTGCGGTGGCTGCGACCCGAAGTGGTCGCAGGGAATGGTCACGGTGCGTGGGACCTCAGGTTCACCAGAGTAAGGAGAACGTGTGGACGGACCGATTCGCGAAGGCGATGTGCTTGTGTCGTGTGAACGGTACCGCCGACCTCTACGTCGTTGCGCGTTGAACGTGAACAACTCCCTTCTGAGTGCGGGTGCTGCGTAACTGACGTCCCGCAGTTCTTAGCGGACGTAAGCCCACACGAGCACGATCTCGGTCTGATCGCGACCCAGAGTCGGCTGTTCGAGCACCGAGCTCACCATTGATCACACCGGCCCGAACCAGTGTTGCACGACCGCTCCAGGCAGCTGAGGTCGAAGCGCTTCCCACTATCACGTCGAGCCGGGCCTGCAGTTGCGCGATTCGGGTGAACTGGATGCGCAGCTCGCGCTCAGCCTTCGCGAGGCGTTGTGAACGACCGCCAATGAATTGCCGACGGGCCCCGTCCGACTGGTTCGAGGGCCGGCCGATCGACGGCCCGACGGGGCAGCAGTTGGTGACATCCACACCTCCGCCTGAGGGAGCGTATGTCAGAGCTGATCACGTCCGCTGTGCTGAACAGCACAGCACACCACACCAACGGCAACGCTGCGTCGTTCGGTGATCCGCTCGGTGCAATCCGAGACTGTGCGGGCCGTGACAGGTACAGCGCCGGCTGGGGGCCATGCGGATCGAACCTCAGCCGACCGCCGGTTTCGGCACTTCGAGGCACCACGTCCGTGGGTCCCCTGAAGGGCGCGACGCGCAGCCGTGGTTGGAGTTAGGGCCAAGTCGACCCTTTTCGATCGCACGCGAATCGAAATGTGCGTTAACATACATTTGCCCGCTAGACTGGTGCCGCGCCAATCGCGTGACGTCGCCTCAGCCTCCGAGCCCTCTACCGCCGTGTGCGTAGCGAAGGAGCTGACGATGTCCGTTCAGTTGTCTGCCGAGCGGTTCGCCGATATCCGCAACAACGTAGAGCGAATGGTTGAACGCGCGCGCGAGCATCAGGTCGACATGGAGGCACTCGCCGCGGTGGCGATCAGTGATGTGAGACACGCCGAGGCGGCGTTGTCCCGAACACGACACGTTCCAGAGGACCCACGCAGGGCATTGCTCGAGCCGTATTTGCACCGCCACATGGCGGCGCTTGACGCCGCGAGGCAGTTGTCTGTGCGCGCCCGCGAGCAACACGATGCGACGCGTCAATTGCTCACGCGGCTCGACGACAACACCGTTGCGGCGCCCTGCACTGAGCGGCGGAAAGTCCGCCACGCTGTGCTGGTCGTGGACGATCAGGAGGAAGTGCGCGAACTCCTCGCGCGCGAGCTGCAGGCGGCCGGGTTCGTCGTGCGCACTGCCACGAATGGACTCGAGGCGTTGATTGCGGCGTATGAGATGCGGCCCGCCGTCATCGTCATGGATGTGAGCATTCCGGTGCTCGACGGCGTACGAGCGACCCGGCTAATCAAGGCCACACAGGCCACTCGAGACGCCAAGGTGATTGCCTACACGGGGAAGATCACGTTCGATCGCAGTGCTGACACACTGTTCGCCGCCGTGTTGCAGAAGCCCGCGACACTCGACACGGTCCTGGCGACCGTGCGGCAGTGCGCCAGTCTCTAGCGCGGGCGCCCTCACCCCACGGGGCGCACGATCGCTCTTCCGTCAATGACTCGTGCAATCGTCGAGTCGTATCCGATTGGTTTGTCACGCCCCGTTACGATTGTTAGCCCGCATCGCTCGCCATACGCGCTAGGTCCGACCGGTCGTCCTTCGCGATGTGGCGCAGATCTTCGACGTGCGCCCGCGCCCGCGCGCGCCTCCAGCATGCGAGTGCCACGCCGGTCGCGCACTGGCGTCGAACGTGTCAGCCCCGCCACTCGGGGCCGACGGGTCGAGCGCCTCGAACAGCACCTCGACACGAGCGCCACCTGTGAAATTCTCCGCCGGTTCATCGCGCAGATTTCCCGACAAGCATCAACACCCGGCGATGCCCGCCGGCGCCGACCAGCACAGGATCGGTGGGGAGCAGAAGGTGCTGATTGCCGCGGTACTTCGCCCGTTGCCAGGCCAGTTCCGACGCGTCGACGAGCACGAGCCGCCCTGGTGCGCGGCCACGAACCTCGTCGTGAGAGAACGGATTGGCGGCGAAGCCAACGACGTCTGAGAACGTCCCGGCGTGTAGCGAGCTCACTAAAGTGACTGGCGCAGTTCGACTCCGCTGGCGACGGTCGTGGTCAACAAGCTCAGGGGGACGTTGCAGGTGGCCGCGGTATGGGGACCGACCCAAGGCGATGCTCGAAGACATGGCGGTCTTGACCGACGGCAACGATCACCGAGGACCTCGGGCTGAAGCTCGAGAACATCCGGATGGAAGACCTCGGTCAGGCCAAGAAGGTCACCATCGACAGGGACACCACGACGATTCTGGAAAGCGCCGGCAGCGCCGAGTCGATCGCCGGCCGCGTCAAGCACCTGCGCACGCAGGTCGAGGAGACGATATCCGAGTACGATCGCGAGACGCTGCAGGAGCGCCTCGCCCGGATGGTGGGTGGAGTCGCGATCATCAAGGTCGGGGCCGCCACCGAGACCGAGATGAAGGAGAAGAAGGCGCGCGTCGAGGACGCGATACACGCGACCAAGGCGGCCGTCGAAGAGGGCATCATTCCAGGCGCGGGGTGGCGCTGCTGCGTGCGTCGACGGTGCTCAAGGGCCTGACGCTCCCGTCGACGAGCAGATCGGCGTCACCATCATCATGCGTGCGATCGAGGAGCCTCTGCGCTGGATCGCGACGAACGCGGGTCACGAGGGCTCGACCGTGGTCGGGCGCGTGAAAGAGATGAAGGGCGACGAAGGCTTCAATGCACAAACGGAGCAGTACGAGAACCTGGTGCAGGCAGGCGTGATCGACCCGACCAAAGTGGTTCGCTCCGCGCTGCAGAACGCGGCGTCCATCGCGTCGCTCCTGCTCACCACTGAAGCCGTCATCGCACAGATTCCCGACAAGCATCAGCACCCGCCGATGTCGGCCGGCGCCATGGGTGGTGGCATGTTCTGATGTGCGTCCAGTGACTTCAGGTATTCACTAACTTAGGATCCGTCCTTTATCGAAGCCGAAGAGCAACGCTCGAACTCAACTCAGGAACGACAACGTCCGCTGACTGCCGCCGGCGAACTGCCCATCACACCTGCGTCTCGGCGCTTCTGGGCGCGGGTCCGCTGAGAAGCCTCGCGACAGTGCTGGGGTCAACAGGCTTGACGAGGTGATGATCGAATCCTGCTTCGGTCGAGCGCTCGTAGTCATCCGGAAAACCATATCCGGTAAGGGCGAGAAGCAGCATCGCACGGCCGTTCGGGCGCTCACGGATTCGTTTGGCGACCTCGTACCCATCGAGATCAGGAAGACCGATGTCGATGATGGCGACGTCCGGGTTCTCGGCGTCCAGTAATTCGAGCCCACGGTTGCCGCTTTCCGCCTCGTAGACTTCGTGGCCTGCGTTCTCGAGGATCAGCCGGAACATCTCGCGTGCGTCGCGGCTGTCCTCGATGAGGAGTACACGTCTGGGCGTTGCCGCGTCGATCGCTGACCGCTCGGAGGCGGTTGTTTGGGCCGCCGGAATTTGTGGCAGCCGCACGGTGAAGGTACTGCCATGCCCCGCCCCTTCGCTCACTGCGACGACCGTCCCGCCATGAAGTTCGACGAGGCGCCGCACCAGTGTGAGCCCGATGCCGAGGCCACCCTGGGCGCGGTCCAGCGTGCGCTCGCCTTGCACGAACATGTCGAAGATCGATGGAAGCAGTTCCGACACGATGCCGTAGCCCGTGTCCTCGACGCAAAGGACCGCGTCGGTTCCGTCGCCCCGCACCGACACTCGAATCGCGCCGCCGGGCGGCGTGTACTTGATCGCATTCGCCACGATATTGGCAAAAACCTGTTCGAGCCGCACAGCGTCTCCATCGACCCATACTGGCTCGGTGTCCACTTCGATGTGTCGATCCAGTCCGGCGGTGCCGCTAAACGTGGCGACCGCCTGCCGTACAGCGTCGGCCATCTCGATGGGATGTCGATCCAGGACGATCTTGCCCGAGGCGACGCGCTCGACGTCGAGCAGGTCGTCGATGAGGTGCGAGAGGTGGCCGATCTGCCGGCCAATCACCTCGCGCGCGCGCGCGGCAGGCCCGTTCGTCGGGTCCGCGCCCGCGAGCACGCTGACGGCGCTGCGAATCGCGCCGAGCGGATTGCGGAACTCGTGGGCCAGCATCGTCAGAAACTCGTTTTTCGTGTGGTTGTCTCGCTCGGCGCGGTCGCGTTCGTTACGCGCTTCGAGGAGTTCTCTGAGATCCGTCACGATCAGAGTCAGGTGGCTGATGCCCCTGGACGACGCGGTCGTCGTCAGCGAGAGATAGACGTCAATGGTCGTGCCATCCGACGAGACCAATCGGCTTCGACGGCCGCCGGTGCCGGAACTCAGGAGCGCACTGATATCGCCTCGATCGGCGGCCACGACGAAGCGGCCGATGTGGCCGCCGAGCACCGATTCCGGCGGCTCGCCGACGAGAGCCGCGAACCGTGCGTTGCAGTACAGAATGTCACCGGCGTGCGCAAGGACGACGGCACCTTCGCGCAACTGCTCCACGAGATTGCGGTACGGCTCCTCGGCGCCGTGCAACGTGTAGACCTGGTCGCCTTCGGTGCCCCGGATGACCAGCGCGTCGACCTCACCTTCACGCAGCGCCAGCAGCGTCTCCTCAGCCTCGGCGAGGCGCGCGAGCAGCGTACCTCGTCGTTCGTGATGCGCCTCTCTACGTTCGTGACGCCTGCTGTTGTGGACCACATTCGCCTCCATCCCGCTCCTGGCGAGTGCAATCGAGGCCCCGAAGCACGCCAGCGCGCCGCGACCTGTCGCTGCTGATCCAGCGCAGTGGCAGCCGGAGCCTTTTGATCAGCGCCAAGGTTCATCACCTTCTCGTCGCCCCGGACGCAAATCCAATCCGACCAGGACGCGTTCGGTGTTGGAGAGGTCGCCAATGATCTTCCTGACGGGTGCCGGCCGCCGGCGTACGAGCGTGGGGATCGCGAGGATCTGGTCTCCGCGGGCAAGCTGAGGCGTCTGCAGCAGATCGATGATGTCGAGCTCGTAGCGACCTTTGAGGTGCTCGTCGCAGATCTGCTTCACGTTCGTAAAGGCGCTAATAGACCGTGGCGTCTGTCCTGCGAGGTACAGGCGCAGGCGGTATGTGCCGTCGCCGGTCGTTGTTTTCACTACGATTGGGTCCTTTCAGTAGGAACCGGCGCTGGCCACCGCGCCGCCGCTGCCCGAATCGAGCGCGCGCACAGTTCGAGGTGGATGTTGGCCCGTCGCGCGCAGCATTGATGCCTGTCCGTGGACGCCAGACACACGTTTCCCGATAGTAACACCTGGTCGGTATCGCCGCTGTGCGAAACAGAACATTCACGTCAGCGGCCGCTCCCTGTGCAATCGAGGACACTCTGGCGGTGCGGTCCCGAGGACTACGGCGGAGAAATGGGAATCGATACCACGGACACCGAGGGGCAGTTTTGCGCGGATTCACCGGAATGATCGAGGGATGCGCTGCAGCGTGGCGATCTCGCCGCACTCGGTCGTGGCCTGTTTGTCTTCGGCGGATCTGAAAACACGTCCTTCAGACATGCGTCGAGCGTTTCCGTCTGCTCGAGCCGAAATGGCCTCATGCTAAAGACCACCGGTGGCGCGCCGGGTCGCTAATTGGTCTGACTCTAGGTACAGTCTTGCGGTCTGCGGCTACGTGGCTTCAGTCACTTTCATGATGACTGAGGCGATGTCGTCGCGCTGGGCCTCTCCGGCGGCAAACGTCCGCGCCGCGTGGTAGATGCCTTCAGCGATTTCTCGCGCTCCCTCGTGCAGATGCGCCCGCACATGATTGAGTACCCGGTCGTATCCGAATTCCTCATCGTCGGCCGTCGAAGTCTCGCTCGCGCCGTCGGTGCACAGGACGAGCGTGTGTCCACGTTCGAGCAGGAACGTGCGGGTTGAAAACACGGCTTCACTGAACATGCCAAGCGGCACTCCCGTGCTGGGGATCACCGCTTCGGTCTCGCCCGTGCAGTTCAGCAGGAAACCCGGCGGGTGGCCGGCGCTCGCGCACTCCAGCGTCTTGCGACGCGGGTCGAGGCGCGACAGCAGCAACGTGACGAACCGGTTCTCCGGCAGGTCGGCGACAAGAACCTGGTTCGCGCGAGCGAGAATCTCGCCGACGTCCAACCCGAGCGCCGCGAATGATCGCACGTAGGCGCGCGTCATGGCCATGACGAGCGCGGCGTCCAGACCATGTCCGCTGATGTCGCCGATCGCAATGTAGCAAGAGCCGTCCGCGGCCTGGATCATATCGATGTAGTCCCCGCCCGTCTCATCCGATGGATAGGTGGATGCCGCGATGTCGAAGCCGGGCACGCGAACCGTCGCGGTGTAGAAGCGCTGCTGTACTTCGCGGGCAAGCCGTAGCTGAGTCTGCTGCTCCTGGTGCCGGCGCGTCTCGGTAACGTCTTTGAGCACGGACACGAAGTGCGTGATGCTTCCGCGGGAATCCTTCATGGGCGTAATGGTCTGTTCCGCCCAATAGTGCTCGCCGTTCTTCCGGGAATTGACGAGAGTCCCGCGAAACGGCTCTCCGCGGAGCAGCGCATTCCACATCTCGTCGTAATGGGCGTCGTCATGCTGTCCCGACTTGACGAGGCGTGGCGTGCGGCCGATGGCCTCCTCGCGCGTATACCCGGTGGTCGTCTCGAACGCCTTATTCACGTACTCGATGCGTCCGCTGCTGTCGGTTACGATGACGCTGTCGGCAGTCTGCTCCACGGCTTCTGACAGGAGCAGGACGGTTTCATGCTCGCGCCGGCGTTCGTATTCGGCGCGTTTGTGGTCCGTGATGTCGCTGACCATCTTCAGAACGCCGGTGAACGCGCCGACTTCGTCGAAGGTGGGGGTGCGTGAGACGAGCGTCCACAGCTCCGATCCATCCTTCCTGCGATAGCGTTCCTGGAGCTGCTCATTGACGGGCTCACAAGGGTGCCGCAGGTCAGCGGGTTTTGGCCGCCAGTCCTCTTCGAAGACGAAGTCGAACAGGCTCCGGCCGAGCATCTCCGGGACCGTGTAGCCCAGGAGCGAGGCGAGCCGCTGGTTCGCAAAGATGGTCACGAATTGGGAGTCGAGCATCCAGATGCCGTCGTTCGCCGTTTCGACGATCCGGCGGTACCTCCGGTCGCTGTCCGCCACACCTTCAAGGCGTGCGTGCTTGCGTATGAAGTGTGACCTCTCCGCGATGGCGGCCGCGAGCGTCAGCCCTGAAACAGAGATCACCGCAAGGAACGCCTGGAGCAGCGCGGCGTTGTGCGCAGGGGTGCTTCCCGAAAACGGCCCCCGCCCGAGGCCCGTCTCCCACACGACGACGTAGGCCACCAGAAAGACCACGGCGGTCGCGCCGCATGTCTCGAACCGGATGGCTCCCCACAACACGAAGGGAGTCATGGCGGCCGCCAGCACTATCCCGCTCTGCTCGATTCCACTCGCATGGTGGAACATGAGCAGCGATGTAACTGCCACGCTTGCGAGCAGTGCGCCGAGTTCCGCGGCCTGGCGGGAATTGATCCTCCTGTCGAAAAGCGTCAGCGCCAGGGGGGTCAGAATCAGCACGCCCATCGCATCGCCGAGCCACCATACCGCCCACGCGCGGCCGAACGTGACCCAGGGAGCGCCGCCCGTGCCGAAGAGAACCGTGACTCCAACGCAGGCGCTGATTGCCGCCGCGGTCGGGGCCGCAATGATGATGGCGAACACGTCCTTCAGACGGGTGGGCGAAGGCGTGAGACCGGAGATCTGCCGCGTCAACCAGGCGCCGGCGAGCGGGCCTGCCGTGTTGCCGACCGCGATGCCGAGGGCGGCCAGCGCAGGAATGGGCGTGAAGAGATTCACGAGGAATGCCGCGGTCGCGATCGCCGGCCACACGCGATAGCCCGCGAGTAGCAAAGCAGCCATCGCGATCCCAGCGGCGGGCCACACGGGCGAGACGTTGCCGCTCGTGAACGGGACAGTCAGACCGATCCTGCCGCCGAGCAGATAGGCCGCGAAAACAAGGCCCAGTTCAAGAACGTATCTTGCCGCGGGAGT
The DNA here is from genome assembly GCA_963755695.1 of uncultured Acidobacteriota bacterium. Lineage (GTDB taxonomy): Bacteria > Acidobacteriota > Vicinamibacteria > Vicinamibacterales > 2-12-FULL-66-21 > QHWT01. Next base: position 89,679 of record CAVWLB010000006.1, read on the forward strand.
CGACCAGAAGGCATCAAATGAGGCGAACGGCTGTGACGACTGCAATGGCTGAGCCGGATCCGCCTCCCACACGCTTGCACTCCGGGCTATTTGCCACGTCATCCATTCCATGAGAACACCACACCGACGACGCGCCATTGACGTGTCGCGCCAATCCGTTGATAGTGAGTGCCACAAATTGCCGTGAACAGTACGAAGCGTGGTCCGACCGGTACCCCACGGTCTCGCCAGACCTCTACCGTTCTTGCGTGGATCCTGCCACACCTGCTCGCGCACGTGGCAGAGTGCGGTTACGACGCGACCCCACTGCGGCGACTCCCGGGGCTCGCGGGACGGGACCTCGACGACCCTGACGTGCGCATCGCCGACTCTTCGGCCGCCGAGGCGTGGCATCTGGCCGAACAGATCACAGGAGACGACGCGATTGGCCTTCACATGGCACAGTCGATTCCTGCCGGCGCCTTGGACATCTTCGAGTACGCATTCCGTTCGAGCCCGACCGTCGGTTCCGGCCTGGACCAACTTGCCCGCTACGTTCGGGCGGTCATCGATCGCGCCGCCGCCGAACTCGCCATCGTTGGCGATGCGCTGGCATTCACCTGGGTCAAGCCCGCGCAGCCACATCGGGTCGAGTTCGCGTTCGCCCTGATTGTCCGCATGGCCCGTGAGGCCACGGGCATATCCCTCGCCCCCCGGGAGGTCCACTTCGCGCACCGGCCCCCGGAGAGCCGGCTCGAGCATCGCACGTTCTTCCGTTCGCCAGTTCGATTCGGCGAGTCTTCGAATCACCTCCTGTTCTCTCGAACGGACCTGGCGCTTCCGCTGCGAAGCGCCGATCCGGCACTCTCGAGGATCGTGCGCCGCCGTTTGGACAAGATGCTGAAGCAGATTCCCCGGCAGGACTCGATCGGAACGCAGGTCCGGCGCGTGTTGATTGATAACCTGGCTGGCGGGAAGCTGACTGCCGCCCCAATCGCCCGAGGCCTGAGCCTGAGCGAACGAACGCTCCATCGGCGTCTCCGGGCCGAGAACACCTCGTTCGCAGACATCCTCGACGCGACCCGCGGCGAGCTCGCGAAGAGCCTTCTGCCGCAGCCGGGGATCGGGATCGGCGAGATCGCCTTCCTGCTCGGCTACTCCGAGCCATCGGCGTTTCACAGATTCTTCCGACGGTGGACGGGCAGCACGCCGCTCGACTACCGTCGTGCGGTCCGGTCAGTGTAAATGTCGGATCTGGAGGCCATCGTGCACGAACGTGGACGAGGCGCTCGACGGCCTTGCCGAGCGTCTCCGGCGGGATCGACTGCCGGGACGAAGTCGGGACCCGCCACGGCTGCCTCTGCGTCTTCGCGGCCCCCGGAGGAAGTCGATGCAGCGGTTGTGCCATGCGAGGAACGTCGGCATCACACGTCCACACCGAACGCGCACCGAAGCCCATTCATGGCGTGATCGTGAACGGGGAGGTAGGTGCCGACGTGCCGCAATTCCGAGCTGGCGACGATGTGTTCGGCGCATGCGATGGCGCCTGCGCGGAATATGCGCGCGTCTGGCAAGACAGGCTCGCGCTAAAGCCGGCCAACCTCACGTTTGAAGAAGCCGCCACCGTTCCGACCTCCGCGCTCGCTGCCTCCACGCACTTCGCGATGTGGGAAGAGTGGAACCCTCGGACGCAGTGATGCCGACGACGGCGGGCCGCTACCCAAAGAACGACAAGCAAATGTTGACACCGCCTGTACCTGCGAGCGTCCCGATTGCACCACTAGGTGGAGGGCAATCACGCACCCACCATCTCAACAGGCAGCGCTGTCTGCTCGACGCCGAGAGCTACGTTTGTGACCTTTACGATGACCGAGGTAATGTCATCGTGTTGTGGCTCCGAGGCACTAAACGATCGCGCGGCACTATAGATGCCCGCCGCGATTTCGTGCGCGGTATTACTCGCGTGTGTCCGGACATACTGGATCACTGCATCGCGGCCGAACTCCATGCCGTTCGAATCTGAGGTCTCGGTTGCGCCGTCCGTGCCGAGCACCAGAATCTGTTCGGCCCTGAACTGGCATTGACGGGTCGCAAACGTAGCGTCGGCAAACAGGCCGAGTGGGACTCCGGTGCTCTCCATGATGCAGTCGATTACCCCTGAACCATTTAGAAGCACGCCGGGAATGTGTCCGGCGCTCGCGTACGCCATGCTCCCGGCCTGCACGTCGAGGCGTACGAGTAGCATTGTGACGTAGCGATTCTCTTCGAGATCTCCGACGATCGCCTGGTTCGCGCGTCTGAGAACTTCTCCGACATCCATTCCCAATGTGGCAAAGGAGCGCATGTACGCGCGCGTCAGTGCCATGATCAGGGCGGCATCAAAGCCATGGCCGCTAACGTCGCCGATCGCTACGTACAGGATGCCGTTCGGTGCTTCGATGAAGTCGAAATAGTCGCCACCGGTCTCGTCCGACGGATAACTGGCTGCGGCAATATCGAAGCCGGGGAGACGAGGCGACAAGGGATAGAATCGCTGCTGCACTGCGCGCGCGAGACGAAGCTGCACTTCTTGTTCGTTGTACTTGCGCGCTTCGGTCACATCCTTGATGACGGCCACAAAGTGCGTGACGGTTCCTTGAGGGTCCTTGATCGGGGTGAGGGTCTGGTTCGCCCAGTACCAGTTCGCCTGTCTTCTTGCGATTGATCACCGTCCCTTGGTACGGCTCGCCGGCCAGCAAGGGGTTGTCGTTGGTGAAAACCCGATCTGCAGCCCGTTGGTCGCCCAGACGTAATTCTCAAATGGTCGCGATACACCGTTGACATCGGCTGGAGTCCAAACACGCCCTCAACGAGCACCGTGAAATGCTGCCACCGCGGATTGCCTTCGCTGTCGTCAGACTCGGCGCGGGAGTGTGCGTGGGTTACGCTGCTCGGCGTTCGTATCGATGGTGAAGACCACCGACTTGCGGAATGGCGACCACCCGTCCCGCGCTGGGCGCCGCAGTCTCGCGCGGCACCGGCGAATCCTTGTCGAGCGAGAGATGCGTTCGCGAACGGTGGTAGTAGGCGACGTAAGCGTTCAAGACGCGTCGCAGGCCGCGCGCGTTCCAGACGATGACGTGGTCGAGGCATTCGCGGCGAATCGATCCGATCAGCCGCTCCGCGTACGCGTTCTGCCACGGTGAGCGCGGCGCGGTGACGACTTCGTGAATCTCCATCGCTGTCGCCGTGGTGGCCCACCCGTGAAAGGCGGAATCCCGATCCCGGACGAGATCGCACGGCGTTTCGTTCCACGGGAAGGCCTCGCGGAGTTGCTGCGCCGTCCACGTCGCGGTCGGATGGTCGGTGATGGCCACATGCACGATGCGTCGGCGCTCGTGGGCGAGGATCACCAGGACGAACAGCAGGCGGCACGTCGCCGTCGGCACGACGAAGAAATCCGCGGCGGCGATCTGGCCAAGGTGATTCGCCAGGAACGTGTGCCACGTCGGTGACGGCGGCCGTCTTGGGCGGGCCTTGTACTTCGCAACCGTCGCCTGGCTCACGTTCAGGCCCAGCTTGCGCAACTCGCCGTGAATCCGTGGCGCGCCCCACAATGGATTGGCCTGCGACATCGTCCGAATCAGCGCCCGTACCTCAGCCGACACGGTGGGTCTGCCGATGCGTCGCCGACTTTTCCACGCCCAGAACAAGCGAAAGCCTCGGCGATGCCACGCGATGACCGTCTCCGGTTGAACGATGACAAGCGCCGTGCGCCAGTTCGCCCAGACGCGCGACAGCCAGATCCAGAGGCATCGGTCAACCTTTCCGAGAGCGAGGCGGTGCGAGTGTGATCGCTGCAGCACCTGCAGTTGGTGGTGTAGCGCCAGCACTTCGAGGTGCAGCGCAATCCGCGATCGGATCAGCCCTCGGAAGGTCAGGAAGGCCGAAATCAGCACAGAGCGCATCACCGAAGAGCCTAATCTTCGCTCGCGGTAAGCGCAACGACTGCAACACAAAAGGCCTTTTCAGTAGACACAGGCGCTACGTGATGACAGCGCGCTTCTCTGCGACGCGCAAGGACGAGGAACATCGACGTGGCGACGTGTCGGAGCACGATATTCAGGACACTGTCTTCGCAGAGATGGCAATGCGCGGTACCGCGCCACGGCAGACATGGGTGGGGGGCATCGCGTTCGAACGTTCAACGCTCGATCCGCGAGACCAGCCGCAATTCTCCTACGGTTACAACGTTCCCGGCGCATTCGCCCAGGACGACATCGAGGTGAGCCGATGGCTGACACTCTCGGCAAGCGGACGCGTCGATGTACACAACGAGTTCGGCACGTTCTTGCGAGCTAGCGCACCGCAGAGCGCCTCACGCGCGCGCGATAGTCTCGACATCACGGTCCCCACGACGTCTGCCAGTTCTCGGTGGGGCAAACCCTCGAGCCCGCGGAGCACGAGCAGTTGATGAAAACGATCCGGCGCGTTGCTCGTCGTCCGCTCGACCAACGCGACGTCATCGGTCTGAAGCAATAACGTTTGTGGAGACGTCGTTCCAATTCATTCTCGAAACACATGCGGGACGTACCAGCGGGCGTAGGTTGCCACTCCCGACAAGAGCACGACCCACCAGAGCGCTAGTACCGTTCGCATCCAGCGCTTGTACTTGGTGATGCGGAATTTCTCCGGCAAAACGCTCGTGCCCGCGGCCAGTAGAATGTACAATCCCGCGATTTCGGTGATCATTCCGAGCGCCGCGTGTGCCGTCGCCAGTGCGTAGTAAGGCTTGCCAAGTTTGAGCGGTATCTTCGGACTTACATGAGCACGAAAAGAAGGAATCATCACGAGCACAATCACGGCAAGGTTGAGAAGCACGATCGCCGACTGGCACCACGCGTGGGCCCGAAACCTGCGCATGCGCGCGAGGAGAGCGCCGATGAGCAGCCCCACTCCCATGGCAATCTCAAGGAGCAGAATCAAGTTGGCGTATGGAGGAGCCACGGTTCCCATGCCTTCACTTCACAACATCGTCTCCGGCGAGTCTAGCCGGGCCCGTTCACGCCAGTGAGAAACCCGCCGAGATGCCCCGTCAACCCTACGAGTAGTACCGCGACTGCTTCGAATGGCAGGCGGTATGTTGGCAAGGATGCCGCCGGATGGTGCCGCACACGCCAGTGGATCCAACACGCCAGCCAGATCACCACACTCGATATGCAACCCAGCACCAGGTGCATCAACAGAATCCCTTTCAGCATTTGCCCCTCGAGCGCCCATTGCCACGCTGCAAAGCCGGTCGCCACGGCTGGCACGGTCGAGACTGCAGCAAGCAGCAGATTGAAAGAGGCCGCCGCGGCCAGTGTCCGGTTCTTCGTCCACTGCGCGAGATAGTCGAACGCCACGGCCGTGATAAACAACGCAATCGGGAAGTGAATCAGCACGACATGCTGGGCGTGCTTCGCGAGAACCACAGTTCTGATGTCGAAGGGATTCACACGCATCGTCCCCTCACTGCACCACGACCTTGCCGGTCATCTTCGGGTGAATTGAACAGAAGTAGGTAAAAGTTCCCGGCGTGCTGAAGGTAAAGGAAAACTTTTCGTCGGTATCCAGCACCTTTGACTTGAACGCCTTGTCCGTACTCACCACCGTGTGTGGAATATCGTCGCGATTCGTCCACGTGATGGTGGTGCCCGCCATCACCGTCAGCTCCGGCGGTCCGAAAGTAAAGTTGTCGATCTTGACCTCCATCGTTGCGGGCTTCGGCTGTGCGCTGGCCGTGACATTTCCCGCTCTGGCGCCCAGCCCCGCGATTCCCAGCCCCAACGCCGCCAAGAACACTCCAGTAGACATACTTCTCCTCATATTGATTCCTTTCTTTGTCTGCACTGATTTGTTGACCTGTTGTTTGTGTTTTGTTGACTCTCACGCGAGCGAAGAATCCACGACCGCCAGCGCGTGCTTCCCTCGTACGTAGGTCACATCCGTGATGCCCAGGATGCTCTTCAGCTGCTCCGCCGGCACTTTCATCGGCCCCGGTGAATCGGCGGTGCCTGGCCGCGGTTGGGGAAATGCTGTCGAGGCCGCCGTATGAAACGTCACGTTTCCTTCGACCTTTTGCATCGTCTGGTGAATGTGCCCGTTCAGCACCGTGACCGAGCCGAATTTCTTGAGGTAGGCCAGTGCCTGCGCACTGTCTTCCGTTCCCCAGCCCCACTGCGGGTACACGCTCCACAGTGGAATGTGCGCGAACACCACGATCGGCGTGCTGTGCTTCAAATGCTTGACGTCATCTTCCATCCATTCGAGCTGCTCGCCGCCCAGCGTGCCGAGTCCTCCGGCCTTCAGGTTCAGCACGTTCACCAGCCCGATGAAGTGCACGCCTTTCTTGTCGAAGCTGTACCACCCGGCTCCCTTGGCGCCCTTTCCGTAGCGTTCCAGATACTGTTTGCCGTCATCGTCGAGCACGTCGTGTTCGCCCGGCACGAAGAACACGTTCTTCGCACTCGCGCTCTTCAGGATTTGGTCCACGGTGTCGAATTCTTCGGGTTTCGAGAGGTGGCTGATGTCGCCCGTATGCAACATGAATTCGGGTGGCGTCGCCAGACCATTGATTTTGTCGACGGCCGCCTTCAGTGTCCCGACCACATCCGGATTCGCCGGCTTGTTGAATCCCATATGGCTGTCGCTGATTTGCACGAAGCTCAGCTCACCCGCCGACCTGGGTCCCAACTTCGGCATCTTGCTCAGGCTGTACGACTTCAGGACGCCGCCCTGCATGACAAAGAACGCTCCGGTTCCTGCCCACGCCATGCATTTCAAGAATCCCCGCCGGTCAACTCCGTCATCGTTGTGATCGTGCAACAGTTCATCTGTTTTCTTCTCAGACATACTCGGCCTCCTGGTTTCCTACTTCTCTTCATCCACTCTCCGCATGCCACCAGCTGGCACGGGGTGGATGCCGTCAATATGGTTTGCACTCGAGATCCAGACAATGGACGGACGGTTCCTCTCCGCTGGAACGCGGGTCCCCTGGTAACCGTTACTCAACAGAAGACTTACAGGACGCTGTCCCCTTGCAGCGGTCCAGTAGACGTGTGGTACCCTTTCACCTCAGGTTCACCTCTTCATGGAAGCCGGACGATCAGGTTGGCGGGCGGCTCTGTTTTGGGGTTTTCGAGGTGGATCTTCGTGCTGGCGAATTGCGCAAGCGCGGCCTGCGAGTCCGGCTTCAGCAACAGCCCTTCCAGGTCCTGGCGATGCTGCTCGAGCACGCCGGCCAGGTCGTCGGTCGCGAGGAACTTCAGAAGAAACTCTGGCCCGCGGACACGTTCGTGGATTTCGACCACGGGCTCAACAAGGCGATCAACAAAATCCGTGAGGCCCTCGGCGACTCCGCCGAGAGTCCCCGCTTCGTCGAAACTGTCGCTCGCCGCGGCTACCGCTTCCTCGCTGACGTCAGAGTTGCCGATGCAGCCCCTGTTCGCAGCCCGGAACCCGCACCTCAGCCTCATCCCGCGGCAGACGCTCGTGATCGCCAGGATCCCGGCGGGACACTCGCGATCCTCACACATCTTCTGCCGCCACGTGCGTGGAAGATATCGACGTTCGTGCTGCTCGCACTGCTGGCCTCTTTCGCCGCCTGGAAGCTTCATTCCGGCAACCATCCGTCGCCGGTCATTCGCTCCCTGGCTGTCCTTCCGTTGGAAAGCCTCTCGAGCGATGCGTCTCAGGATTACTTCGCCGATGGGATGACCGACGAGTTGATTTCGGACCTCGGCCAGATCAGCGCGTTGCGCGTGATCTCGCGTACATCAGTGATGGCTTACAAACACACGCGCAAGTCTCTGCCGCAGATCGCTCGTGAGCTGAACGTGGACGCCGTGGTGGAAGGCACCGTCCTCCGTTCCGGAGACCAGGTCCGCATCACGGCGCAGTTGATCGAAGGTGCTGCGGACAGGCACGTCTGGTCCCAGAGCTATCAGGGTGAATTGCGCGATACCCTGGCGCTCCAGAACAATGTGGCGAGAGCCATTGCCGATCAGATTCGGATCAATGTGAATCCTCAGGAACAGGCCGCGCTGAGAAACGTCACGGTTGTGAATCCGGTCGCTTACGAGTCTTATCTCAAGGGGCGCTACTTCTGGAACAAGCGAACGGCGGATGGCTTGAAAGTGGCCCTGGCGTATTTCAACGAGGCCATCGACGAGGACTCGAAATACGCCCAGGCGTACTCTGGCTTAGCCGACACGTATGCGTTGTTGGGCGACTGGCAGTATGCGGTGATGACTCCCAAGGAGGCACTCCCAAAAGCAAAGGCCGCGGCGATCAAGGCCCTGGAATTGGACAGCGCGCTTGGCGAAGCCCACAACTCGCTTGCATTCTGCCTGGATGGCTTCGACTGGGACTTTGACTCTGCCGGGAAGGAATTCCGGCGGGCCATTGAACTGAACCCAGGCTACGCGACCGCTCACCATTGGTATGCGTGGCATCTGGCTCTATTGCGCCGGTATGACGAAGCGATCGTGGAAATGAGAAAAGCGGAAAACCTGGACCCGCTATCTCTTATCATTAACGCCGATCTGGCAGAGCTACTGGCCCTTGCGCATTCTTATGACGAATCGATACGACAGAGCCGCAAGACGATCGAAATGGATCCCAATTTTGGTCTCGCGCATAATCACCTCGGCCAGGCATACCTCCAGAAACACATGAACGATGAGGCGGTCGCAGAACTGCAGGAAGCCGTCAAGCTTTCGGGTGGCAGCCCGACCTGCATCGCTAATCTTGCTCGCGCCTACGCCGCATCCGGCAAGAGGAGCGAAGCGGTAAAGTTGCTGAGCGATCTGAAGAAGCGCTCACATCCTGGCCAGTCGCTATGCTTCGGAGATTGCCGTTATCTATGCATCTCTCGGGGATACGGATCAAGCCATGAGTTGGCTCGAAAAAGGCTACGAAGAGCGGTTCAACCCGGGCGTTCTGATCCGACCAGGCTTCGATCCTCTCCGCTCGGACCCGCGCTTTGAGGACCTTGTGCGCCGTGTCGGCCTCCCTCGTTGAACCAGAGAATCTGATATCCAGGATTGCGCGTTCGGAGCGAGTCTCACACTCGTTACCGCGCTGCGATGTTGTTGTGCCTCGCCAATAATCCCACCGCCGTCAGAACCAGCACGCAGACGACGTACCTGTACGAAGACGCCTTGTCTTCCGACGACGGTGACAACGACGGCGAGCGTTGGTCCGCGACTAATCGTTCGATCCGTCGTTCGTCGCAAAGATCCGATGCTGGGGCGCCAATCGACTCTCCGGGCATACACGGTGGTCTGTCGCAGCCCTCTATGCGCCGGCGGGCCACGGCCGCCGCGGTGTTGAATGGCTGTGCGGTCGCGAACGTCATGTTGAACGATATGCTTGCTCGGTGACGTCCGGTTAAGTGACGCACGCCAATCGACGACCGCGCGTTCATGAGGGACGCCCAGGACGGCGCGACAACAAGGTTGGGCGACACGTCGGGCTGATGAAGTCATCAGCGCTTGACGCGTGCGGTGACGTCTCCGGCAAGATGAAGGTGAATTGCCCGAGGTGATTCGTGAGGAACGGACGCCAGGTCTGTGACCGTATGGGGGGACGGTCGCGCAGATACCGTGAGACGGTGCGTTCCGAAACGGTGATTCCGAGCTTGAGTAATTCGCCGTGAATCCGCGGCGCACCCCACAGGCAAATCTCCGCGGCCATCCGCCGAATCAGATCTCGACATGTTGAATCGATCCGTGGTCGTCCAGGGCGCCGCGAGCGCCAGCATCGACGTAATCCTTCGCGATGCCAGCGACCGACGGTGGCTGGCTGGATTAACACGAGCGCCTCCCGCCATCGGGCCCAGAACCATCGCAAGGACAGCCACAGCAGCCGGTCAGTTGGCCGCAAGCGCCGATTTGAGCGAGCGAGGACGCCGAGTTGGTGGCGTAGGGCAAGAGTCTCGAGCAGGAGGTCTGTACGCGTCGCCTCGGCTGCTCGGGACCGCAGCACCGTCCTCAGGCCGCCGCGCATCGCCGGTAGAGTGCCGAGCGGCGACGCCAACGTCAATGGTTTTTGCCTGGACCGATATTGGCGACCCACAGGTGGCAGTTCGTGTTCCCCGGCTCTCGCGTCTGGACGGATGCGAGATGGGGGCCACCGACTCGCTTTCACCTCCACGAATCCGTTGTGCAAAAAGGCCGTCGTTCAGGCCACGCGCCAGGCGGCATCACGAAGCGCGTGGGTCCGCACATGTTCCGGCATTCATTCGCAATACACCTGCTCGAGGACGGCTACGACATTCGAACGGTGCAGGAGCTGCTGGGCCACGCTGACGTCAGCTCGACGATGGTGTACACGCACGTCCTCAATCGCGGCCCGCTTGGTGTCCGCAGCCCCGTCGACCGTCTCTGAGGCGTCGGCCAGTTCCGTTGGCAGCAAGAATTGGCGGCCAAGCGCGCCCGCGCGCGTTCGTTAGAACGTGAGCATCGTAGATATTCAGTGGGTTGACCGTTGCGCGGTCGCGACTTGAAATGCGCGTTTGGCCGCGAGCGCTCGCGTCCAACGCGGCCTTCGCGGCCATCCACGTTCACCGTCCCTGCCGTGAGCGTCCGTGCTAACATCCCCGCGCACAGAGACATCCGATTGGAGTTTGGCCCGGCCGACCATCGCGGATGGACGCGAGGGGAACGAGCGGTCTACTCCAAGAGAAGTTAGACGGCTGAACTTATGGCTACGGCTTGCTGGAAGAACCTGCGTAATGTTCGGTGATCACCACTGGCTCACTTGCACGACGATTGTGCTAGTTCTCGCGGTGGCCATTCCGACCACTGAGGCCCAAGAAGTAGCACACTCGCTTGACCAGTTGCGTCAACTTGTGGGAGTCGGGGACAAGGTCATCGTCACTGATCTACAGGGCCGCGAGACGCAGGGAAGCGTCGCCGAGCTTTCCTCATCTTCTCTCCGGCTGCTCGTGGGCGGAGTCCCAACTGACTTTGCAGAAGAGGCCCTCGACACAGTCAGCCGGCGGGACTCTCGATGGAACGGAACCTTGTGGGGGCTCGGAATCGGTGGCGTGCTGGGGGCCGGGCTTAATCGAGGCCTTGTGAAGGAGTACGGGCGTGAGGACATCGGTGTCGGCGAGTCGGTCGCATTGATCGTCGAGGCCGCGGGAGTTGGCGCTGGTGTCGGATTCGCCGTCGATGCTCTAATCAAGGGCAGGCGATTGGTCTATTCCAGGTCACAGCCCTCGATGCGCAGGGACCTGACGTTCTTGCCAATGTGGGTCAGCCGGCGTAAAGGCGTTTCCGTGTCACTACGGTTCTGATCGCGAAAGAGGATGGTCGGATGCGTGTTGGCGCCAGTGGTTACGTCGTGCGAGCGAAGCACACCCAAGCCGTCTAACAGGCGTTGCACCAGTCGGCCGTTGGTGTGATGGCGGGCGGCCGCTGGTGAACGCTGGCCGTTAGGCGCAAATAGGACGTCTTCCTGAACCCGTCGTCGTCATGAAAGGCCAGATCGCGGTCGTGAATGAGATAACGCGGCGCCTCATGCCACGGAAGGCTTCGCGGAATTGTTGCGCCGTCCAGGCCGCTGTCGGATGAGGCGTGACGGCGACGTGCATGATTCGACGGCGCTCGTGCTCGAGGATCACCAGGACAAACAACAGTCGGCAAGTGGCAGTCGGGACGACAAAGAAATCGGCGGCGGCGATTTGCTGAACGTGGTTGGCGAGGAAGGTGCGCCACGACTGCGACGGCGACGGGCTCGAGCGCGCCATGTACTCTGCGACCGTAGCCTGAGAAACCGCCACTCCCAACTTCAGCAGCTCGCCGTGAATGCGTGGCGCGCCCCACAACGGATTGTCCTGTGACATCGTCTGAATCAGGTCCCTGACATCCGAGGGGACAGGTGGTCGCCCGATGCGTCGGCGACTCTTCCACGTCCAGAACAAGCGGAAGCCTTGGCGATGCCAGGCGACGACCGTCTCGGGCTTCACGATGACCAGTGCCCTTCGCCAGCCGCTCCACGCGCGTGACAGCCACGCCCAGAGCCACCGATCGCCTTTCGACAGACGTAGCCGTCGCGGTCGGGATCGTTCGAGGACCCGCAGTTGATGGCGTAGAGCGAGGAGTTCAACGTGGAGAGCGGCGCGTGATCGCATCACTCCTCGGAGCGTCGCCAAAACGGAAATCAGTACGGACGTCATTGCGGACAGAGCCTACCGGCCCTCGTCAACAACTTCAATGGCCTCAACGGGTACGACGTTTTCAGCATGGACAGCCAATGAAGTCATCAGCGCTTGACGCGCGCGGTGACGTCTCCGGCAAGATGAAGGTGAATTGCCCGAGGTGATTCGTGAGAAATGCACGCCAGGCGTGTGACCGTATGGTGGGACGGTCGCGCAGATACCGCGTGACGGTGCGTTCCGAGACGGTGATTCCGAGCTCGAGTAATTTGCCGTGAATGCGCTGAGCACCCCACAGGCAATTCTCCGCGACCATGCGCCGAATCAGATCTCGACATGTTGAATCGATCCGTGGTCGTCAGGGCGCCGCGAGCGGCGGCGACAGCATCGACGTAATCCTTCGCGATGCCAGCGATCGACGGTGGCTGGCTGGGACAGGCTTGCAGCAGCCGTAGCGTCGGACGTACTGCGAGCCTGAATCATCGAAGCGTTGCCGCTCTGCGCCGAGACCGACGCGTGCACGCGGTCGATCACACGGAGAGCGCATGCTCGAGCAACTCGATCGCGAGGCGGCAACAAGACTGGTTAAAAGGAGTCCGATATGGGTGGCGTCCTGGGATGGATGTTCTTCGGACTGATTGCGGAGGCACTCGCAAAACTCGTGATGCCCGGAAAGGACTCCGGAGGTGTCGTCGTGACGATGCTTCTTGGAATTGCCGGCGCGCTGGTTGCCGGCTATATCGGTCAGCTGGCGGGTCTCTAAGGACCCGGTGACGCAGCAGGCCTCATCATGTCAGTCGTAGGTGCGGTTCTGCTGCTGCTTGCGTACCGCACGCTCCGGCCTGCCTAGGCCGTATCAGTTGGACGGGACGCGCCAACGCGCGAGCGACGCGTCCCGCGTCCCAAATCGACGTCGCTTCTCGACCACTGGAAGACCGTACTCCAGAGCTGTTGTTTGCTCAATCTTGTGATGTGACGGGACGTTGCCCTTTTCTTGCCCTTTGGACGCAACAAACGGCGGCAAAGACCCGCAAGCTGCGGCACAAGGCGAAAGCAGAAATCAGCCGACTTCTATTACTCGGAATGCACGATCCGGCAATGGCGTGCAACGAGCCGCAAAGGGGGGCTAACGCTTCTTTTTCCGCCTGTTAACCGGAGGGTTGTAGGTTCGAGTCCTACCTGAGGAGCCAATCTTTTCAACGAGTTAGCTCGCTCGCCCCTTCCGGATTGTGAACAATCGTGAACAATTCGGATCCGACTGTCGATCGGCCGCTGTGCGCAGCCGCGCCATCGATCACCTGCGTGTACACGTTCAGCGTCGTGTCGACCTTGGTGTGGCCCATCAACTGTGCGATGACCTTGCCCGGCTGTCCTTGCTGAAAACCCGATCTGCAGCCCGTTGGTCGCCCAGACGTAATTCTCAAATGGTCGCGATACACCGTTGACATCGGCTGGAGTGCAAACACGCCCTCAACGAGCACCGTGAAATGCTGCCACTGCGGATTGCCTTCGCTGTCGTCAGACTCGGCGCGGGAGTGTGCGTGGGTTACGCTGCTCGGCGTTCGTATCGATGGTGAAGACCACCGACTTGCGGAATGGCGACCACCCGTCCCGCGCTGGGCGCCGCAGTCTCGCGCGGCACCGGCGAATCCCTGTCGAGCGAGAGATGCGTTCGCGAACGGTGGTAGTAGGCGACGTAAGCGTTCAAGACGCGTCGCAGGCCGCGCGCGTTCCAGACGATGACCTGGTCGAGGCATTCGCGGCGAATCGATCCGATCAGCCGCTCCGCGTACGCGTTCTGCCACGGTGAGCGCGGCGCGGTGACGACTTCGTGAATCTCCATCGCTGTCACCGTGGTGGCCCACCCGTGAAAGGCGGAATCCCGATCCCGGACGAGATCGCACGGCGTTTCGTTCCACGGGAAGGCCTCGCGGAATTGCTGCGCCGTCCAGGCCGCTGTCGGATGGGCGTGACGGCGACGTGCATGATTCGACGGCGCTCGTGCTCGAGGATCACCAGGGCAAACAACAGTCGGCAAGTGGCAGTCGGGACGACAAAGAAATCGGCGGCGGCGATTTGGCTGAACGTGGTTGGCGAGGAAGGTGCGCCACGACTGCGACGGCGACGGGCTCGAGCGCGCCATGTACTCTGCGACCGTAGCCTGAGAAACCGCCACTCCCAACTTCAGCAGCTCGCCGTGAATGCGTGGCGCGCCCCACAACGGATTGTCCTGTGACATCGTCTGAATCAGGTCCCTGACATCCGAGGGAACAGGTGGTCGCCCGATGCGTCGCCGACTTTTCCACGCCCAGAACAAGCGAAAGCCTCGGCGATGCCACGCGATGACCGTCTCCGGTTGAACGATGACAAGCGCCGTGCGCCAGTTCGCCCAGACGCGCGACAGCCAGATCCAGAGGCATCGGTCAACCTTTCCGAGAGCGAGGCGGTGCGAGTGTGATCGCTGCAGCACCTGCGGTTGGTGGTGTAGCGCCAGCACTTCGAGGTGCAGCGCAATCCGCGATCGGATCAGCCCTCGGAAGGTCAGGAAGGCCGAAATCAGCACAGAGCGCATCACCGAAGAGCCTAGTCTTCGCTCGCGGTAAGCGCAACGACTGCAACACACAAAAGGCCTTTTCAGTAGAGACAGGCTAGCGCCTGGCAAGAATGACTCCGATGATCATCAAGACGACGCCAAGCGCACGACCCATCGTGAGTTGTTGGACGACCGCGCCGAACGCGCCGACGTGATCGATGATGACGGCGGCGACGATCTGCCCGGTCACGACGAGACAGATCGCGTTCCCGACGCCGAGTCGCGGCGCGAGAAACGTGATGGATATCACGTAGCTCGCAACAATGAGTCCACCACAGTAGCCATAGGCTGGCACCTGCCGCAGCGTCTCCAGTGGCGGAAGCGGCACGCGTATGACGATCGCCCAGGCTGCGACGACGACGAAGCCGATTGCAAAGAGGGCGATCGACGTGATGGCAACACTGCCGACCACGCGACTCATCGCAGCGTTCGTAGCAGCCTGAACGGGAATGAGCGCGCCGACGATCACGGCGAGCGCGCCCAACAACACAACGCCTAAGGTTAGGGACGACATTCTGAATCCTCAGGTCAAGTCTACGACCGAGGCACCGACTCGAATCGCGGCATGCTTTACGCGACCTCGCGCTTCGCTCGAACCGCCTTATCGCCCAGGAAGTGCAACAGCTCTGCATTCACCTCGTCTGCATGCGTCCACGTAATGCAGTGCGGCCCCCCGTTCACCACCACCAGCCGGGCACCCCTGATAAGGTTGGCGCTGCGCTCTCCCGCGACCTCGAGCGGGACAATGCGATCAGCATCGCCGTGAATGACAAGGGTTGGCACGTCAATACGACCAACATCGTGTCGGAAGTCCTCGTGCCACGTCGGAACGCAGGCCCGGCTGGCCGTCGCCGACGCAGCAGCAGCGACGTTCCAACTGGCACGCACCACTTCCTCGCTGACGCGCGTACCAAGGAGCACATCGGTGTTGTAGAAGTTCTTGAAGAACTCCGTGAAATATGCAAATCGGTCCGCGGCCACAGCTTTCTGAATCTCCTCGAATACGGCCGCGTCCAAGCCCTTAGGATTGTCGTTGGTCTTGAGCAGGAACGGCGGTATTGCCCCAATGAACACAGCCTTGCGGGCGCCATTGGAGCCATATTTCCCGAAGTAGCGCGCAATTTCGCCGCCGCCCATCGAGAATCCGACCAGCGTGAAGTCATTCAGCTTGAGATGCGCAACGAGCTTGTGAAGGTCTTCTGCGAACGTGTCGTAGTTGTAGCCCTCGGTCGGCTGGCTCGATCGCCCGAAGCCCCTGCGATCGTAGGTGATGACCCGATAGCCCGCATCCAGCAGCACCGGCACCTGCTTCTCCCATGAGGCGCCGCTCAGTGGATATCCATGGATCAACACGACCGGATGGCCCGAACCGTGATCTTCGTAGTAAAGCTCGATGTTGCCTGAATGTTCTGTCCCGACTGTGACGAGTGGCATTGTCTCTCTCCCTGCCCTGTAACTTGATTCGGCCTTGTCGACGTTTCAATGCGAGTCTCCGCACGTCGGGGCGCAGGCCTCGCAACTGGTAGTACTCATCTCTGCGTCTTCATGAACTGATCGACAAGATCAGCAATCTCATCTGCTTTGGTATCAAGAGCGAAGTGTCCTGCGTCGAGAACGTGAACCTCAGCGTTCGGTACGTCACGGCGATAGGCTTCTGGCTCTGACAGGTCGAATGAGAGGTCGTACTTACCCCAGATCACCAGCAGCCGCGGTTGCCTTTGTCGCATCGATGCCTGCCACTTGGGGTAGGAGTCGACGTCGTGCGGTAGTCATAGAAGAGGTCGCTTTGAATATCCAACTGGCCGGGCTGGCTGAGAAATGCGAATTCATCGGTCCAGAGATCCGGGTCATAGCGTTCGACGTCGGGATCGCTCCCTACATGGCGCGTCCGCGTCGTCTGCAGCGACAGGAGGTTGGTGCGAAGCGCGCTTTCGTTCGCGGAGCGGTCGGCCCAAAAAGCTCGACGCGTCTTCCAGGCCGCGCCCAAGCCTTCGTTGTGCGCCACGGCATCCTGGACGATGAGACCCTCGATTCGATCGGGATGGGCCAAGGCCATGCGAAAACCCACGGGTCCACCGTAGTCCTGCATGTAGACCGTACTGCGGGAGAGCCCGAGCGCTTCGGTGAAATGACTCATGATGTCGGCGAAGTGGTCGAACGTATATGCGAATGCTTTCGGGTCAGGCCAGTCACTGTGGCCAAAGCCCGGATAGTCGGGCGCTACCAGGTGATAGCGATCGGAGAGCCGAGAGAACAAGGGCTCGAACATCCGGGATGAGGAAGGAAGCCCGTGCAGCAGCAAGAGCGTTGGCGCGTCTTTCGGCCCGGCCTCTCTGTAAAAGATGGACAGTCCATCTACCTGTATCGAGCGGTAAAAAGTCAGGTGTTTCACGGAACGTTCCTCTCCCTTGGCGAGAGTCGGTTGAAATGCTGCGACCATCATCGAAACCACCAGCACCATTCGAGACATCCGCCAGGATCGGCACCAACGGGACGAGTGCAAAGGGTGCATGGTTTGCGTCCGCGCTAGAAGTCCTGCGCCGTGGGCCGGATGACGACTTCGTCGATTTCCACCTCGTCTGGTTGCTCGATGGCATAGGCGATGGCGCGCGCGATCGCGGTGGCGGGCATCGCCATTTTGTAAAACTCGCGCAAATTCGTCCGGGTTGCCTCGTCCGAGCTACTTTCCGGCAGCTCCGTGGCAACAGCACCCGGGGAGATCATCGTGCAGCGGATATTTTTGGAATGCAGTTCCATCCGGAGCCCTTCAGTCAACGCGCGTCCCGCCGCCTTGGTCGCGCAATACACCGTTCCACCGGGGGCGAACACTTTGATCCCGAACACAGAAGCGATGTTGATGATGTGACCGCTCTTCTGCTTCAGCATATGCGGCAGGGCAGCGGCGACCCCATATAGAAGTCCTTTGATATTGACGTCAATCTGCCGGTCCCATTCATCTACCTTGAGGGCCTCGATCGGTGCGATGGGCATGATGCCGGCGTTATTGAGGAGCACATCGACACGGCCGAAACCGTCGATGGCCCCTTGGATGAGCGCTTCCACTTCTGCGCGTTTGGTCACATCGGTGGCACATCCGATGGCTTTGCCGCCCGTGGCCGAGATCTCTTGGACCACTGCGTCGATCCGGTTCGAGCGCCGCGCTCCTAGTACAACCTTTGCTCCTCGTTCTGCGAGAAGCCTCGCGGCGCTTTCCCCAATGCCGCTGCTGGCTCCGGTGATGACGACGACCTTGTCGGTGATATTTGACATTGCCATTCTCTGTTGTCCGTTACTAGATACTTGCGGGTTCACGGCGGGCTGCGCTCTGCCTACTTGGCGAGGAAATCTGTGACCAACTTGATGGTGGCCTGTGGGTTCTCCTCCATGATCCAGTGCCCGGAGTTGGGCACGATGCCGCCTGTGACGTCGCTGGCGGCGAACCGCATCTCATCGGCCATACCCTTGCCGAAAAACTTCTCGGCACCGATGGCGAACACCGGCATGGTGATCTTGCCGCCCTTGGCGAGCAACGCCTCGTTGTCGGCGGCGTCCTGGCTGAATGCTCCAAACTGCTCGAAGGCATCGTGCATCGCATGCGGCCGTGCGTACAGGGCGGCATAGTGCTGCCGCGTCTCTTCATCGATCCCCTTGGGGTCTCCGGACAACTCGTTCCAGAAGCGATCGAGGTAGATGCGCTCCCGGCCCTGCACCAGACGCTCCTCGTCAGGACCCCGGAAATTGAAGTGCCACAGCATCGGGTTGCGAGTGATGTTGTCCCAATCGCCTATTCCGGGCAGCGGTGCATCGATCACGACCCAGTGCGTGACCCGGACCGGATATTGAGCCGCCAACGCATAGCCGACCATATTGCCGATGTCATGTGTGACCAGGTCTGCCTTCTGAACCTTGAGTGCATCCATGACGCCGGCAATGTCGACCGCCTGGTTCTTTTTGGTGTAGCCGGTATCCGGGTGATCGGACATCCCCATGCCGCGCAGGTCGGGGACGATCACGGTATGGTCCTTGGCCAGAACAATTGCCAGGGGGGCCCACATATCACCCGTATCACCGAAGCCATGCAACAGCACTACGGCCGGACCCTTGCCGCCGACTCGGACGTAGAGGCTGGTGCCGTTCGTCGGAACCATTTGCGCGTGAAAGCTGGCCGGAAACGGCGTGATTCCCGCGACGAGGGGCGCTGAGAGCAAGATCCCGACAAGCATGGTGGCGACATACCCGAACATGTGAACTCCCCGCCTTCTTAGTTGTCGACTTCGAGCATTACCTCGAGCATGACCGGTGCGCCGAGAGGCAAAGCAGCCACTCCCAATACGGACCGCACGGACATCTTGTCCTCTCCAAATACATCGCGGAGAAGCTCTGATGCCGCGTCGGCGACGACCGGCTGGTTGTAAAAGTCTCCGTGTGTTGCCACGTAGACCTTCACGCTGACAACCCTCGTCACGCTGTCCAGCGACCCGACGTGCGCCTTCGCAGCGGAAAGAGCGTTCAGAGTCGCGGTTCGCAAGGCATTCCGCCCAGCAGATTCGTCGAGCTCTTTGCCTAGCCGCCCGACGAATTGAAGCTTCCCATCCTTGACAGGCAGCATTCCGCTGAGAAAGAGCAGGTTGCCCGTCTGCACCGCTTCCGCGTAGATGCCGAACGGCTCAGGCGGCGCTGGAAGCGTGATGCCAAGTTGTCTTAACCGTTGTTCGGCAGTGGCAACACGAGAGCCATCACCACTTGAGTTCTCCCTTAAGACTTCGTGTGTCGATCCCGTGTTCATGATCTCGCTCCAGCGGCTAGCGCCCACGCTGTCCCATGAAATCCCCCAAGCGATTTTCTGCATCGCCGGGTTTGCTAAAGCCTCGCCGAATCAACTCCTTGATCCGCTCCTGCGTGGCCGGTCGAGCCATGGAAGCAAGGCACGCGTGCCACCCGGATTCGATTTCGATATCGGGCGGCAAAGTAGCGACGTCGACAAGGCGCTTGGTATCCCTGATTGCCTCCTTGTCGAAGGAGGCGATTCTGGTGGCAAGTGCATCGACAAATCCGTCAAGGTCAGCATCGGGCAACGACCGATTCACATAGCCGTAGCGCTCGGCCAAGTCGCCTGGGATGTCGTTCGCGCTCAAAATCACTTCCAGGGCGCGTCCTCTTCCCATGAGGCGCGACAGCCGCGCCATCGGGGCACCGCCAGGCACCAGACCGGCGCCGAGCTCAAACTGCGACAAGATGGCTTTTTCGCGACTGGCGAAACGCATGTCGCAGGCAAGGGCAAGCTCGCTTCCCATACCAGTCGCCCGCCCGCGAATCAACGCCATCGACACGACAGGTGCACGGCTCAGGCGTCCCAGCATCTCGGGCCATGGATGCAGGCCTGTGGGCCCAGGAGGGAGACGCGTCAAACCGTCAAGGTTGGCAAGAAAATCCAAATGAATCAGAAAGAACCCTTCGACCGCACTGTCAAACACCACGACCTTGACCTGCTGGTCAGTTTCGAGTGCCGTGATGATCTCGTTTACTTGCGAAAGCATCTCCGGGCCGAAGAGGTTGAGCGGAGGGTGGTCAACCGTGACTCGCCAATACTCGGGCGAGCGGCGCGGCCAGACGAATCTCGGCGGTCTTCGTTGCTGCGTAATTCTGATCTTTCATGCATGTTGTCTTCCCTTATCTTGCGCTTTCGTCCGCGGTTTTGGTGAGGTGGCCCCACATAGGGAAACTCGAGTAACAGATCGCCGTGTGGCCCTACGTTGTCCCCCGTGACCTTTCCATTTGTGAGAACCCGCATGAACACAATCGAACCCATCGTCGGTGAGTGTCCGACCGTTATCGGGAAAAGACGCCGGGCGCGTAGGGTCATAAGGCAGAACATCCGGGAGCAATGTCCCCGCGACGCGCTTCGCCTCAGCCGGCGTATATCCACCTGTGTGCTCCAGATGCGTGCGCGAAGCCAGCAAGGAAACGCTCATCGTGCGCCGGTTCACCTCCGAGGTAGGCATCTCTTTCTTCGACAAGCAAGACAGCCTGGGCAGGCTTCGCTCCGCGCTCCACTTGGATCCAGCCGCCGCCATCACCTGGCGTAAGCGTGCGCGCCCACAGGCGAACCTCTTTTGCGCCCAGAGCAGAGTTAGGTACTTCAAGGACGATGCTGCACACATCTTTGTCAGCGAAGAAATCGTCGCCCGTGAACTGCAAGTTGTTCTTCGCGCCTTCCACGTCGCAGAAGAAAGGGTCGCTGCGCCAGCCGGCAAAGAAGCGGGTATCGCCAGCCTCTGTAACGCTCGCCTCGCGCCCTAGTGGAAACCGGCGCCCCATCAACGATCACCCGCCCGCCATCGCCGGTACCGGCGGCTTCGGGGCCCACAACGCGGTAGAGAATCGCGGTTTGTGCGCCGCGCTCGAAAGCTGAGAAGCGCACCCGATACGCGATATCGGCAACCGCATCACCATCGGTGTCAATCTTGAGCTCGTACAGTGCTTCGGGTGCGAAAGGCTCGGTCGTCGTAGGCCCAGGAGGGTTTTCGCCGGCAGACGGATGCACGTTCATGATCAGGATGGACTTCCCGGCGTCTCCCGGTTTCGGAAAGGCATACAGATCGGTGAAGTCCAGTCGGGCATCCCCATGGGGAAAGCTGAAGTCAGGGCCAGAATAATGATGCGACATGGATCAGTCCTCTTCCTGCGGGTCCGCTCTGTCCGGCGAGATTAGAACGCGGCGGCACCGACCGCAGCGACGGCGTGATCCTGATCGCCGGAGCCACCGCTGACGCCGATCGCCCCCACGACCTTGCCATCCCGCTTCAGCGGGATGCCGCCAGCAAAAATCATGATTTTGCCGTCGTTTGAAACATGAACGCCGAAGAACTCGCCTCCCGATTGAGCATGCTTTGCCAATTCCTTCGTCTCAATTTCAAAGGCGCTGCGACGTGTAAGCCTTCTTCAACGCGATATCGATGCTGCCAATCCACGCGTTGTCCATGCGAACGTGCGCGACGATGTTTCCGCCCTGGTCAGCCACTGCGATGTTCATGGGTTGGCCAATTTCGCTGGCCTTCTGTTCCGCCGCGCTGATGACGCGGCGGGCATCCTCTAGTTTCACTGGGGTCATGAGTTCTTCCTCTCTCAAGCTCCTTGCAACTTTGAGTAGACTGCACGTCGCATTCGGAGTTGTGCGGGTTTCTGCTGGGATGGTCGGAATCGTGCTGCATTCATGCAGATAGACGCAGAAGTCCAGCGAGTGTGGAGGCTTTGTCAGGCTGTCTTGAGAGCTCACGGCGAGAGTTCGAATAGGCGGCGGGGACCAGTCAGACGTGGTGATGGACAGGACAGCGCTGAGGCTGGTGCAAGGAGCGATCGGTTACAAAATGCGGGACCGGTCCGGGATCTAACGACGAACTACAGGGCGACCGCCAGAGCAACAAGATATGGCTGCGGACCCCAAATCACGGGAGCACCATATCTTCTGAATGGGTGGCCGACGCGGGAATCATTTCGGAGCCGAGAACATCCTGGCGATACTGCGTTGGACTGACTCCACAGACATCACGAAAGACCTGCGCGAAGTGCTGTTGAGTTTTGAAGCCACAGGCCACGGCCACGTCCAAGACACGCGCATCCGGAGCACGCAACATCGCCGCAGCGCGCTCGATCCTGTGGCGCAGTACAAATTGATGCGGGGTCTCGCCTGTTGACTTGCGAAACATCCGGGCGAAATGGGCTGCGCTCAAGTCTATCGATTGGGCCATCTCGTCGAGACCCAAGTCGTCTCCAATCTTCGCATCGACCAACTCCCTAATCCTTCGCAATCGCGCCGGGCCTAGCCCGCCCCGGTAGATCTGCATGGGACGGTTCGTTACTGCGTGCCCCTTGACCAACGCGACGGCCATCGCCTGCTCGACAGAATCGACAAAGAGTTGCCCGCTCGGAAAGCCGGCCACCATCTCCGTATGAACGGCCGCAACCAGCGCACCCAGGCGGGGGTCCGCAAACTTGCGTTGAGGACGCAGTTCTACCTCGCTATCAACTCCGTCAGCCGCGGTCAGCAGTGCCGTGTCGGAAATACTGATCTGCAGATGCGGGGTGTTCATGAGTCCAACCCACTCTCCGTGATGACGGTCGCACAACGCCAAATCGCCTGCTAGGTAGTCAAACTGCTGCATCGCAGAGCGCCGTGAGCCCCATTCAATTGAGCCCGTCCCCAGCATCATCGCGAAAGCCTGGTCGTGCCGCACCCAGAGACGCGGCTCTGTGACAGACTCAGGTGGAAAGAGCTCAACTCTCATTCTTGTGCTCCGTGCGGCACACGCGAAGGCCCTCTAGCGACAACGCGCATCAACCTGCGCGCCACAGTAACCTGTATAACAGTTTGTAAGGGGTTACACAAGCGCCCCACAGACAAGCAGCTCATCAGGAAAGACGACTTCTCGCACTCGGCTCCGGAAGGCAACGACAAGGCTCGACTCCTCTGGCTGAACCGCGGACTCTCCGCGCGGAATCGCGTGGGTCGCACGCTGGGCACCGCCACTCTGAAAGATCACACCACCGTCTATTGCCATCGTTACCGGTTATCACTGGCTCGTGTAGACTGAAGCATGGCGGACGGCAAGAGCAGCAAGAGATTCGAGTTGACGAGCGAGAAGCGGCCCGCACCGTTTCTCATTGCGGACGCGCGCGCGCTGGATTTTCTGAATTCTGTCGCGACACCGCTCGACACTCCGCTGGAGTGGATTGCATCCGGCCAGGATCTGTTGTCGTGGCTCGCCGCCGCCGGCCTGCTATCTCCCTCCGTGCGTGCAGGCTTTCAGAAGAGCGCCGTCCCAGGAGAACTCGACGCTGTGGCGGCGCAGGCGAGGGCGCTGCGCGAATGGTTTCGCTCTTTCGTCCAGAAACACAGAGGCCACCCTCTGCGACAGGGCGCAGTGAAGGACATCGAGCCCTTGAACCGTGTGCTCGCGCGTGACGAGGCGTTCGGTCAGATCGTCGCGATCGATCGTGGCCATCGGCGGGCGCTGTCGCAATTCAGGTGGCAATTCGAGAGGCGCTGGCGCTCTCCCGACACCCTGCTGCTCCCAATTGCGACCGCCATGGCGGACTTGATCTGTGGGGAGGATTTCACGCAGGTGAAGGCATGCGAGCGTTCCCCCTGCACGCTGCTCTTTGTCGATCGCACTCGTGGCCATGCGCGACGGTGGTGCAGTATGGCCATCTGTGGGAATCGCGCAAAGCAGGCGTCGCATCGAGATCGCAGGCGGCGCCTCATGAGCGGCCGGCATTGAGGTGCGCGATGGCCGAGAGGCTGATCGGCGTTTAGCGACCCGCTGCATCGAACACCAGATCGCCTCGCCCGACGTCTTCGAGGACCTCGTTCTCGAGGTCGACGAACTCCTTCGCGCCGAAGTCGAGCACCGTCTGACGGTCGGCGGCGCGTCCGGTGCCGATGACGTAGGCGCCGGCCCATCGGCGGCGACATCGGGAAGCGGTCCGCAGGCCTGATTCGAGCCGGAGGAACACTGGTGTCCATCGTCGGGCCGCCCGAGGCGCGGCCCGCCGACGGCCTGGCGGTCGACTTCGTTGTCGAGTCCGATCGTGCCCAACTGAGTGCGATCGTCCAGCGGGTGCGGGTTGGACGACTGCGGACGAACATCGGCAACGTCTCCACCCTCGATGATGCCGTCGCCGCCTTCAACCGGACCCAGCGACGCAAGGAGAAGACGATCATCCGCGTTCGTCCGTGAGCGACACGCGTCCATCGATGCACGCGGGGGTGGAGACGCCCTCGGGACTGATGGTTCGGAGGTCTTCGGATCGATGCAAGAGAGCGAAATAGTGGCGAAACGTCGCGATTTACGCCGCTTCTCGGATCAACAGTTGCGGAAATCGTCCAGTGCGGCGAGCCAATCCCTCAACAACTTAGCGCGATCGTTCAGTCGCTCATGCTTCGCGTTGCCCTTTTCGGGCACCGAATTCATTGGTGGATTTCATCCGGCGGAGAATCACACCGGATGCTCGCCGGCGTACCGATGCCGGACATTCTGCGACTCCACGAGTGTGCGACAGGCTGCGCTCCACCGTAATCCGTAAGAATTCACGCGGCGACCGGCACCAGTCGCATCGTGTATTTGAATGTCACAGAACATCCGACCGCCGAGTGGATGCGACGCTGAATTGTTGCGGAGCACACACCCACCTCGAGCTGCACACACGAAGATGGTTAGCAAGGCGGCGGAGCTGAACCGGATCCGCCGCAATCCCTTAAACGTCGTTCTAGTTGCCCTTCGAGATGACCCGAAGCCCCGATGGCGGGTTGGGCACTGAATCCGCCCGCTGCGTCACCGTGAACGTCACGCCACCGATGACCATCGTCCCGGTGCGGAGCGCGCCGCTGTCGTTCGCGCTTACGGCGTAGCTGACCGTTTTATTGATCATGGACACGACAGTCACGGTGATCCAACGCACCGAGGACGTCGCCGTCCACGAGCAACCCGTGCCGGTCGTCACCGTGATCGTACCGGTCGACGACTTCGAACTGACCGAGCGGCTCGTCGAGTTCAACGTCGTGCGGCAGCTCCCGGTCCCGCTCTGGGTCACGGTCACCGTCTGCCCGCCAACCGACACGGTCGCGGTCCGTGCGCTGCTGCCAGTGTTGACCGCGGCACGGTAAGCCACCGTCCCGTTGCCGCTCCCGCTCTCACCGGACGTGATGGTCAGCCACGTTGCGCTGCTGCGTGCCACCCACGCACAACCGGTCGGAGCCGTCACGCTCACCGATCCGGCTCCGCCAGCCGGGGTCAGCGGCTGGTGGTTCGGCGACATCGTGTAAGAACAACTTATTCCAGACTGGTGCACTGTGTAAGTCTGTCCGGCAATCGTCAGCGTGGCTGTTCGCGCCGTGGTGCTCGTATTGCCCGACGCGCGGAACGCCACGGTGCCCGTGCCGGTCGCGCTCGCGCCCGACGTCACGGTCAGCCACGATGCGCTGCTCCAGGCCGTCCACGCGCAGCCGTTGGTCGCCGTCATCGTGACGGACCCGGTCCCGCCGGCTGACGCCAGCGCCTGACCGTTCGCTGAAAGTGCATACGAGCACGAGAGCCCGGCCTGCGTCACCGTGAACGTTCGCCCGGCGATTGTCATCGTCCCGGTGCGGGTGGACTGAGTGGTGTTTGCCGCGATGCTGAAGGCTACCGACGCGGGCCCACTGTAACTCGCACCGCTGGTGATTGTGAGCCAGGACGCCTGACTCGAGGCGCTCCACGTGCACCCTGCCGCGGTCCTCACGTTGACGCTGCCGCCGCCTCTACCGGACCCCGCGGACTGCGTGTTCGCGGAGAGGGCGGTCTCGCAGGAGAGAGCGGCCTGGGTTACCGTAAACGTCCCACCCGCGATCGTCATGGTCCCGGTGCGGGCGGACTGAGTGGTGTTCGCCGCGATGCTGAAGCCTACGGACGCGGAGCCGCTGTAACTCGTACCAGTGGTGATTGTGAGCCAGGACGCCTGACTCGATGCGCTCCATGTGCACCCCTCCGGACTCGTCACGTTGACGCTGCCGGTGCCTGCGCCGGACGCAACAGACTGCGTATTCGCCGAGAGGCCCGTTGTGCAGGCCGCTGAGAACTGAAACTGGTTCGAGACGAGGCTTGTGCTTGTGCCGCCTGGGCCCGTAGCCGCAACCCGTGCCTCGTAGAGAACGCCGGATGTCAGGGGGGATATCAAGGGAAGAAAATGCACCCTGATCTTCCCGTCGGACTCCGGGGACGGCTTGCCGAGACTCACCGTGGTGAACGGAGAGGATTGCCCTGCTACATACAAGGACAGCAGATACTCGCGGACCAGCGGAGTGCCGTCGCTGGTGACCTTGGAGTGGTCACTGGAGGGATCGAACTCCGCAACTCCCGGGTCAGAAACCGTTTGCGCAAGCGCGGTCTGCGCCTGGCAAACGAGAAAGGCCGCAAGGGACAGCCGCAGCGCTGTCCGTACGAAGCTCGGTCGGTACATGTCACGATCCGGGTTCGCCAAAGGGTCGTGAGCACTGCCGGGGAGCGGTGATCGCGGATCTATCTGAGCAACAAGTGCGCCACTGACAGGTTTTGCGTTACGGACACCGAATCTATAGCGAGATCACTCGGGATGGGCGGTGCTTCCGCGCTTGCGCGTCGGCGTGCGCACATCCGACGGCGCGCGAGGGTCGTCGCGGCTTTCAATCTTGTGATCCGGTTTCATCTTTCGACCTTGAAAAACAGAGCCACGCGATGACGGTCAACCGTTCCCAAACCGGGTAAGCTACCCGCGAGTCGTCGGAGTCGCGTTGAAATCTTCCTGGTGAAGACGCCTAATCCAGTCGGTCGTGGCTGTACACCCTGACGGTCGCGCTGGTAGCATGGAGCGGTTGGAGCATGGCTGGCGCCTTCGAGTATGCCTCTCGATTGATGCGGGCGAGAAACATCTCAGTCCCGCTGTTGCTGGCGTTGGCGGCCGCGTCCGCATGCGGACGCGCGCGGGCGGCGGGCACGCTCGCGCGGCAGCGCTGCCGGAACGTCGACGTGTCGGACGCGCGCTGTTCGTCGCTGACCGTCTACGAGAATCGCGCAGCGCGCAGCGGACGCACCATCCCGCTCGGGATCGTCGTGGTCCCCGCGAAGCAGCAGCCGCGCGCCGGCGATGCGATCACCTTCCTCGCCGGCGGCCCCGGCGAGGCCGCGACGCATATGGTGTCGGAGAACTTCGTCATCAATCATCCGCTTCGTACCCATAGGGACATCGTCCTCGTCGATCAGCGCGGGACGGGGCGATCGCACGATCTCCGCTGCCAGTTCTACGGGCCGCCGTCGAACGTGCAGGACTACTTCGGCCCGTTCATTCCGCCTGACCAGGCGCGCGCGTGCGCGGCCGAGTTGTCGCGGGATGCCGACCTCACGCAGTACACGACCTCGAACGCCGTCGAAGATCTCGAGCAGGTGCGCGCCGCGCTGGGCTACGAGCGGCTGAACCTGATTGGCATTTCGTACGGGACGCGTCTGGCGATGGAATACGTCCGCGCGCACGAGCCGCGCGTCCGATCGGTCGTGCTTTATGGCGCGGTTCCGCCGTCGGAACCGATGCCCCACGCATTCGGCGCAATGGCGCAGCGGGCGCTGGACGGCGTGCTCGCCGAGTGCGAGTCGACACCGGCGTGCCGCGCCGCATTCCCGTCAATTCAGCAGGAGGCGCGGGTGGTGTTCGAGCGGCTCAAGCAGGGGCCTGTGCAGACGACGACGACGCTCGACGGGGGCAGGGTGACGGTCACACTGTCGCGGGACAACGTCGCCGAAATCATTCGCTACATGACATATTCGTCCGGTCAGGCATCGCGGATTCCCCTGGTGCTCCATCGGGCGGCACAAGGAGACTTCAGCGCGATCGCGCAGGATATGTGGCGGCGGCGCAACGACGGGACGTTCGACGGGCTGTACCTTGCGATCACTTGCACCGAGGACGTGCCGTTCGTCGCCGCGACGGCCGCGGAAGACGATGACCCGACGTATCTCGGCGGATACCGCGTCCGCCAGCAGCGCACCGGCTGCGAGGCGTGGCCGCGGGGCGCGATGCCGGCATGGCGCAACACGCCAGTCACCGCGAACCTGCCGGTGCTGTTCATCAGCGGCGGCCTCGATCCCGTGACGCCCCCGTCGTTCGCGCAGGAGATCCGCCGCACGCTCCCCAACAGCGCGCAGGTGCTCGTGCGCTCCGGAGGACACGATCTCTTCGGCCTTTCGCATCCGGAGTGTCTCGACCACCTCGAGCAACAGTTCATTGATCGCGGAACGCTCGTCGGCCTCGACACGAACTGCGCCGTGGAGATGACGCGCCCGGGTTTTGCGCTTCGCTGAAGAACGTCTGAACCTGCTACCATCTCAACCACTGTCACCAGGGACGTTGCCCCTTTTCTTGCCCTTTGAACGCAACAAGGCCGGCAAAGGCCCGAAAACCGCGACGCAGGGCGAAAGCAGAAATCAGCGGACTTTGAGTCCTCGGAATCCACGATCCGGCAATCGTGGGCAACGAGCCGCAAAGGGCGGCTAACGGTTCTTGTTCCGCCTGGTAACCGGAGGGTTGTAGGTTCGAGTCCTACCTGAGGAGCCACCTCGTAAGTAGCTGTTTCGCAAGATGTTAGCGACAAGCCAATTCGCGCTACCGAACTTCCACAGCGATCAACGGACGTGTGCAGCTCTGTCTCTCATGAATTGTTCGTGACAGCGTCGCCAAACTTGCGCCCCGACATTCTGGTCCGAGCAGGCCGAGCATCTCGCGTCTCGTGAGTACAAGTGCGCACGATTCGTGGTCGCCGACGGATTCTGGAACTGGAAAACTGCGCGGTTGCGACTTTCGTTGAGGGGCGCTCGGTTCCGCGAAGTGGTTTTCAGGAGTTCCGCGGCCAACAAGGTTCCCGACAACACGGGCACGAAACCCACCGCAAAGGCGGGAATCGAATCGTGTCCGTAGCTCCTCCACGAGTCGATCGCCGGTCTCACTGCACTTGCGGTCGCGAACCCAACACACACGCGGCAGCCACTGGCGGCCGCCATCACTCGGCGCGGAGCGTCGCGCTAGGATCGACGCGCGCGGCACGACGAGCGGGCACGGCGCACGCGGCGAGTGTAATCGCCGGTAGCAGCACCGCGACCGCGCCGATGGTCAGCGGATCGGCGGCAGCAGTGTCGAAGAGGAGACCCGAGAGGAGCCGGCCGGCGGCCAGCGCGCCCGCCAGGCCGGTCGTGCCACCGATCGCCGTGAGCACGAGACCGCGCCCCGCGACTTGCGCAAAGAGCGCCCGCGGGCTGGCGCCCAGTGCGGCCCGCAGTCCGAGCTCGCGGCTTCGCCGCGCGACGACGTACACCATGACGCCGTAAATCCCCACCGACGCGAGGAGGATGGACAGTGCGGCGAATGCGCCAAGCAGCGCCGCGCTGAATCGCTCCCGCGCGACCGACGCTCGTGCGAACTCCGCAAGCGTGCCCAGCCGGCCCACGGCCAGGTTCGGATCAATTCGCGCCACCGCCTCGCGCATCGCACGCGCGAAGTCCGCGGGATTGCCCGTCGTTCGCGTCGCGACCACCATAACCCCCAGGCGTTCTGCCGATGCGGCACGTACACGAGCGCGCGGTCGGCGTCGCCCAGACCGTAGTAGCGGACATCGGCGACGACTCCCACAATCTCGCGCAGCAAGTTCTCGTCGCGCCACGAGCGGATGCGGTGGCCGATGGCATCGCCGGCGGGGAACATTCGGCGTGCGAACGTTTCGTTGACGACAATCACCGGCGGGCTCGACGCCGTGTCGCGATCGGTGAACGTGCGGCCGCGCACCAGCGGAATGCCGAGTGTCCGAAAGTAATCGGGGGTGACGAGGTTCCAGTTGGCTTCGTAGTCCGTGGTGGCCGGGGGCTCGGGCTGTCCTTCCTTCAGGAACACGCGGCCGAGGCCGAAGCCGCCCCCGCCCGCAGGCAGGTACGATGTGGCGGACGCGGAGGCGATTCCGGGCTGCGCGGCGAGCTCCCGCGTGAGCCTCTCGAAGAACCGAGCCGCATCGTCGTCCTTCGGGTAGCGCGCCTCCGGCAGCGACACGCGCGCAGCGACCACGCGGTCGACGGCAACGCCGGGATCGCGATTCACGATCTTCGTGAAGCTGCGGATCAGCAAGCCGGCGCACACCATCAGCACGACCGCCATTGCCATCTCGGCGACAA
Source organism: uncultured Acidobacteriota bacterium (assembly GCA_963755695.1). Classification (GTDB taxonomy): domain Bacteria; phylum Acidobacteriota; class Vicinamibacteria; order Vicinamibacterales; family 2-12-FULL-66-21; genus QHWT01. The sequence goes on from CAVWLB010000006.1 coordinate 120,154, forward strand.
CGAGCGCGTCACGAAGGCGAACCGTCGCGGTCCCAGCCCCGGTGCCGGCGGATCCTTCGCGCATCGCCGCGACGGGCGACTGGCGCGAACCGGCGACCGCCGGGAGGATGCCAAACAGCACGACCGACCCGAGCGTCAGGGCAGCCGCAGCGGCGAGCGCCGGTATGTTCAACGTCATCGCGGCGACGAACGGGGAGCGTTTTTGACATCCCAAGATGAGATCGGTGATGGTAGCTCATGTTCCTGAAGCGTCCCATCGTCAGGTGCATTCCTCTTCTTCTACTGGGACTTGTGCTCGCCGCGTGCGGCGGGTCCGAGGCCACTGTGCTCCGCAAAAACAATACGCGTTGAACTTTCGGCGTCATGCCGCCCCGCGGACCAGGCGATATTCGTGGTGCAGTCCGTTGAGGATCGGCGTCGCGACCACGTGAGATCGAGCGGGGAGGCGATGGCCCGCGGGTACCGGCCGAATCGGCGCCGGTGACGCGATCCGGAATGCCAGGTCCCAAGCTGGCATGCGGACGCCCGCGGTTGTAGTGGGTCACCCACACGCGAAGGATCCATCGAAGGTGACGCTCGTTGAGCGGGATGAGCCAGTCCAGACACTCTCGCCGCATCGTCCCGATCACACGCTCACAGAACGCGTTGGCCTGCGGTGTCCGCACCGGCGTCTTCAGCACGCGCCGGCCCATCGCCGCGATCGCGCCATCGACGCTGGGCGCGTAAATCGCGTCGCGGTCATGGAGGAGGAACCGATGAGAGGTCTCGCCGGTGAGGACCGCGCGGAACTGCTGGATCGTCCAGGCCGCCGTCGGATGCTCGGTCACGTTCCAGTGGAGGATCCGACGCGTGCCGACCTCGAGGACCACGAAGACATAGAGGAGGCGGAAGCGAGCGGTCACCGACGGTGAAGAAATCACAGGCGAGGACCGCGTGCGCGTGATTCCGCACAAACGTCGCCCACCGTTGCGAGGGGCGACCGCCGCGCCGGCGATCGCAAGGTTCCGGAGATACCGACCCACGGTGCGCGGCGACACGGTCAGACCCAGCTTCAGGAGCAGTTCGTTCGCAATCCGCTCCTCACCCCAGGTCGGGTTCGCGTGGGCCATCGTGACGATGAGTCGCTGCAACTCGACTGGAATCGGCGGCCGGCCGGGCCGAGATTTCCACCGCCAGAACAGCCGCCAGCCCTGGCGGTGCCACCGGATCAACGTGTCTGGCTTGACCACCGTGAGCATCGAGCGCCAGTCCAACCATCGAGACAGCAGGACGAGGGCGACGCGTGTCGCCGGATCGGGGCGCCGCGGTTTCGTGCGTCGCTCCTGATAGAGCGCCAGCTGTTTGCGCAGGAATAGGTTCTCGGCCGCTAGGTGCGCACGCGACCGCAGGTTCAGCCGGCCGAACACGCTAACGTCAAGGACCAACCGAAGGAGAGTACGGAGAAGCCCGGATGTAATATTTGCGGACTACAGCCAACAAAGGCTGCGCAGAACGCCGACGGGGTCCGCCGACCGGCCGACACGCTCGAGCTCTTTCGGGGCAACCGGGTCAGCGGCCGCGGCAGCAACATGTCACACGACTGTGATAGACACGTGAGATCGAGCACTTGTATTGTGCCTCGGCCAACGAGAGAGATCAGATATGTCGCTCAGTTTGCCGGAGATCCGGCGCGTGGCCGCTGAAGTCGCCCGTGAGGTCGATTCGTCGTTCGAGGTGTTTGCGACGACGAATCCCGAAGGGGCGGTCGACTATACGGAGCTCATTCTCACGGTGCACAACCGAGCAGATGAACCTCGCCGCATCGTTGTCGGTATCCGTCGTGGGGCGTCGGAGGCCGAGATTCGCAACCTGCTGCGAGATCGCCTCCGTGAGCGCTTGCTTGAATTGGACGACGAGTCGATCGTGTGATGTCCGAAGACCTCTCCCGTGATGGCCGCTGATGGTCCGCTTGGATGTTCTCGTGCAATCGCGACTGCTTGGTGGTGCTGGGGATCGGGGCGTTCCGGGGAGGGTGCGCAAGCGCCGATCCGAGCAGGAGCTGCGCAGGCGTAACCCTTCCGTTCGCGGCAATCTCCTTCAGCGTACCCAGCCGCACCCTATCCGCCGCATCGTGTCCGGCTGAAACGGCGGAAGCCGGCTGCGGAAATCGCCGCCCGCTGCTGCCGTGGAGGACACCGTGATCAACGGGGTGCTGTGGTTGAGAATCTCATCGCTCGTGTCGCTGCTGTTCGCGGCTGGACACACCCTAGGCGGGCGGACCGCGTGGTCGCCCGTTGGCGAGAACGAGGTGCTGGTCTCGATGCGGACCGTGCATTTCGAGGTCGAGGGCGTGAGCCGAAGTTTCCTGGATTTCTATCGCGGCTTCGGCTACAGCCTGAGCGTGTCTCTGCTGCTGCAAGCTATCCTGCTGTGGCAGTTCGCCTCAATCGCCAGGATACAACCGCGGGCCGTCCGACCGGTCGTGGTCTCGTTCGGGATCGCATCCGCTCTTGGCGGAATCATCGCGTGGGTCTTCCTCTTTCCCGTACCAGCGCTGTTTTCAGCCGTGCTGACCGCGTGTCTGATCGTGGCGTCCTTGACGCTCCGATGAGAAGCCGGCCGGGCCAGGAGCACGTCGAGCGTCAATCCGTCCATTGCGTGCCGTTGACACCTTTTTCTGATGGACCGGGGGCCGCGCGTCTGCTTTCATCTCCGTGAGAGCGGTGACGGCCTGGAGCGGCAACTCAAGGACATCGACCAAGATCGCCGGCGCTATCTTGCCAGACCTACCTCGGCTTCGCGGCCCAGAGGGCTTCGTGTCGCCCGGCGGCGCGCAGCTGGATCGGCCGCACGTGTACGCGTCGCTGGCGCGATTGACGCTCAATCAATGGGCTCTTGTCGGGGAGTGGACCGTCACCCGCGGCCTCGTTGGGCTGCATGCCCCGAACGGACGGCTGCACTACCACTTCCAGGCGCGCGACCTGCATCTCATCATGGGCGCCGCAGGACGCCGCGTCCCGGTGCGTTTTCGCGTCTCGCTCGACGGGCAGCCCCCAGGCGCGGCTCACCGTGTAGACGCAGACGCCGCTGGCATGGGACGGTGATGGAACGACGCCTGTATCAGCTGATCCGGCAAACGACGCCGATCGTCCGGCAGTTCGAAATCGAGTTCCTCGATGCCGGCCTCGAGCCGTTCTCGTTCACGCTCGGTTGATGCTCGTCACTTGCGGGGTCAGTCAGCGGAATACCCGGCCAACGCCGAAGTAGGTGCGCCAGCGGCCGTCGAAGCTCCAGGATCCGGCGAGGATGACCGGTCCGACGATGGTGTCCATGACGAGTCCGGCGCCGCCGTTCGATTTCCAGCCGGCATGTTGCCAGCGATCGAAGGCATCGCCGTTCTCGAGCCATCCGCCCGCGAACACCGCACCGCCCATGAAGTCCGGCAATCGTGCGACCCGCCGCAGGTACCCGCCGGTTGCGATGTAGTAGTGCGCGCCTCTCAGTTCGCCGGCTCTGTAAGCGCCGAGTCTGAACGGCGTGCCCAGGGCGAATTGATTGGTTGGCAGCGGTGTCGCATCGAATGACGTGCCGGCGCCGCCATAGACGAACAGGCGATTGCGAGGGCCGGCGCTCCAGAAGTGATTCGCCGTGCCCGACAGCTGCGTGAACGACGAATCGAAATCTAACTTCTGGCCGCCAATCACGACGTCGGGCCCTGTGAACACGTGTGAAACGCCGGCCTGTGCCACCAGCCCGCGCGACGGCACGATCGGGCTGTCCTGCGTATCGATCCTCCAGACGAGGTCTGCTCCCGTTTCCTTGCCGTGCAACTCGGGGAATCCCGGGTCGCCGACCTCGATAGAGGCCGTCGATCGTCCGACATATGCTCCGACGCGCACATCGCTTCGCGCGCCCAGATTGATCCCCACTTGCAGACCCACCCGGGCGATCGTCCGTTTGTACCGCGCAACGATTGCATCTCGATCGATCAGATTGAGCGTCAGCCGTTCGACGCCGGCATACGGCGCGACGAACAGCGGCGTCGGACCGAGCGGGCGATACAGCTCGATGGCCGCGCTCGGGTCGGAGCCAATCGTGCCATCGAGCCTCAGCTCTGATCCGGATCCAACGGTGTCGAAGGTGAGATATCGCGCCGTCGCCGTGATCCGGAAGTCGCTCGACGTGGTGTTCTCGACATTCAGCCCGAGCATCATGAAGGGTGGCGCGTAGGCCTTTACGCGCCCGCGCACGCGTAACCCGAATCCGCGCGTCCGGTCGTGGACCGGACGCCACGTGACCGTCTGATAGCGATCCAGTCCAGCGACGATAATGATATCCCGCTCCACGGCGCCGATATCCAGCGGCGCGCCGACGTGTCGCGCGAGCAACGCGTTCAGACGCTGCTCATCGCCCTTCGCGAACCCGTCGAGCTCGATGAACGCCGGCGCGGGAAGCTCCGTCCGCCGCCGTTCGTGACGCGCGAGGCGCCATGCCTCGAACTGGGGATCACTAACGGCGAACGGCAGCAGGCGATCGCGCATGCTCTCGGCAGCCCGATAGCCCTCATCGATCAGGTCGGCGGCGCGACGCCAGTCGAGGGATCCGTATTTGGCGAGAGGAACATTGACGATGACGTCGGCTGCCGCGAGCGCCCGCCTGCTTGATGCTCGCATCATGGCGTCGAGCGTATTGTCCGCAACGCCGAACATCGTGTAGCTCACGCCTTCACGATCGGATAAATCCCCGACGTTGATCGCAATCACCCGATCCGCTCCCATGGACTTCACGATGTCGGCCGGAACGTTATTCATGGTCCCGCCGTCGATCAACATCTGGCCATCCAGTTCGACCGGCGGAAAGATCAGCGGCAGCGACATCGTCGCGCGCATGGCATCCGCGAGCGACCCGGCGCGCATCACCACGGGCTGCGCCTTCAGCAGGTCGACCGCAACGGTCCGGAAGGGCGTTGGCAGGTCGTCGAAGGTCTCGATGTCGATAGTACGGCGCCGCGATGCGCGCCAGGAGCAACTCGACGTATTCGCCGTCGTTCAAAGCGGTCGGCGGCACGATGCCACCTCGCAACCCGAATTCGAGGCGCGACGGATATGCGCGGGCGTCTGCCTTGCGACGAATGTTCTTGTGCTCGAACGACGAGGCGCCGAAAAGGTGATCCCAGTCGACGGACGCAATGAACGTCTCGAGCTCTTGTGCGTCCATGCCGCTGGCGAATGCGCCGCCGATCAATCCCCCCATGCTGGTACCGGCAGCCATATCGATCGGGATGCGGTGCTCCTCGAGCCAGCGAATGACCCCGACATGCGCGATGCCGCGCGCGCTTCCTCCACCGAACGCCACACCGATCGTTGGTCGCGCGACGGACTTCACCGGCGGGCCGGGGCGGCTGGCAGCTGCTGCCGGTGGCGGAGCCGTCGCCCGTTGAAATGGCGCGGCGCATGCCGACGCCAACGCCATCAGCGCCGACACCAGCAATGGACCAGCCCAACTCCTCTCCATCGCCGGTGACTATAAGGCAATCAGGGTGCCGACGAGGCCGCGAGCGGAGTCAGGCAGTCGTCGGTCAGGTGTGGATGGTGAATCAAGGACTTACAGAAGTCTGCGGACGTCGGCGCTCAGTCCGGCGCGGTCTGGCGCGTTCAGACTGTGCACGGAGAAACAGTCGCCGTATGCTGGCGGACATTCCGCGGAGAAGATGCGGATGAGGCGGAGAAAGGCGAACCGCGCCGGAGCGGCGTTCGCGCTGGTCGGCGCCCACTTCAGCAGGTCATAGAGATCCCTTACCGTCTGATCCGTGACGGGCTTCGGCTGCCATTTCGTGTACGTGCGGGCTTCACGAAATAGAGTGTCTAATGCGGTGTCATTGACTGGGTGGCCCATGCGTCACTCCTCCTGTCCCTATTAAGAACTCCATCGGCCTGCTTCAAGGTTGGCCCGGTCGCAGCCTGCCGCCAGAGTTTCCGCCGTGGCGATTACGTGCCTTGTGTGCCGGACGGCAGCATGCTTCAGACGCAGCGCGGTTCACGCGCGGTCGCTTGCAGACGACTCGCCGCGCCGAAGGCGTGTCGACGAAGGGTTTGCGCCACAGCCCTGGTCGGCGACGTGAAGGACAGCTCTACGCCGCGTGACGGTCGTAGCGGTGATGGAGGCCGCCGACTTGAGAAATGGCGGTGACTCGCCCGACTTGTGGGCTGACCGGCAGTGGCTGAGTTGAGTCCTTGCCGAGCGAGAGAGGCGTCCGTGAGTTCGTGTAGTACGCGACGTAGGATTTCAAGTTCGTGCGGAGCTCACCGGCGGTCAGCACGATGACGTGATCGAGGCACTCGCGGCGCACCGAGCCGATGAACCGCTCAACGTAGGCGTTCTGCCACGGCGACCGCGGTGGTCGCACCTCCTCAATGCCCATGGCCTTGGCCGTCGCCGACAGGGCCTGAAACGCGAGATCTCGGTCGTGACTGAGATAGCGCGGCGGCTGATCCCACGGGAAACGCTTCGTGGAATTGTTGCGCGGTCCGGGCTGACGTTGGATGAGGCGTCACGGCTTGCATCGGGTGCAGCTCGTCGCCTGTGGCAGGGCCTTCAATCGTCACGACCTGCTGTCCGTCGCAGGCCGCCGCCAGCGTCAGACAGGACAAGACACGCTGGCCGCCGATGATGACCGTGCAGGCGCCGCCCGCGCCCTGATCACACCCCTTCTTCGTGCCGGTCAGGCCGAGCACATCACGGAGCGCGTCCAGCAGCGTGAGGCGCGGGTCCACCGAAAGTTCGTGGGTCGTGTTGTTCACGCGGAGGGTAGTTCGGCTCATCGCTCCTCCTGCTCGCGTGGTTGCGTTCCGGCTTCACAACGCTGGAACGCCTTGATTGAAACATTCGCGCGAACGCGGGTCTATTAGACGATCGTGTCGATCGATTACCAAGGTCTGGGGGTCGGTTCGAGGGCGCTTGAAGCAGAGCTGCAGGAATCGACGGCGGTACGAGGCTGGTGGAGGGACGGCGGCTGGTGTCAGTGTTCGGCAGGGCGCAATCCGAGGCGCGCGGCCATTGTCACCAGGTCAGGAAGCGAGTCGGCCTTCATCTTGCGCATCACCTGACCTCGGTGCGCCTTCACGGTGATCTCGCTGATCCCGAGTTCGCCACCGACTTGTTTGTTCAGCAGCCCGGAGACGACCAATGCCATCACCTCGCGTTCGCGCGGCGTCAGCGACTCATAGCAGTTCCTGATGGCGCGCATCTCCGCGTCGAGACGGAGTGCGGCGCGACTGCGCTCGATGGCACTGCGGATCGCGTCCAACAGCACGTCGTCCTTGAACGGCTTCGTCAGGAACTCGGCGGCTCCCGCCTTCATCGCTTGCACGCGTCATGGGCACGTCACCGTGACCGGTGATGAAGATGATGGGCATGTCCGTCCGCTCGGCGAGCTGCTTCTGCAGGTCAAGGCCGCTGAGTCCCGGAAGCGTCACGTCGAGCACCAGGCAACAGGGAACGGTGGGGTGGGGACGAGACAGAAATTCCTGTGCCGACGCGAACGTTTCGGGCTGCCAGCCCGCGGTTCGCAGCAACAGCTCCAGCGATTCGCGCACCGAGACATCGTCGTCGACGACGAAGACAATCGGACGTGACGTCCGGCATGGTGACGGACCTCGATCGAACGAGAGGCGGATCGCCAAGCGCACAGTATATGGCCCGCGAGCGACGTTTCCTGTGCTCATCGTTGTCATGCCTACCTCATCCGAAGTGCGGCGTTGAGCGCGTCGAGCAGGGCCGTCTCGCTGAACGGCTTGAACAGGCACTCGACGGCTCCTTCCGCGAGCAGGCGCGGACGGACCGACTCATCGCCGCGCGCGGTGATGAACACAATCGGGATCTTCTGCCGCCGGCGTATCAGTTCCTGTTGCAGTTCGGGGCCCGACATGCCAGGCATCGCGATGTCGAGGAGCAGACAGCGCGTCTCGCTGACGAAATCGGACGCGAGGAACGCTTCGGCCGATGAGAAGGCCTCTGGCGGCAAAACCGAACTGCCGCAGCAAATCCGGCAGCGACTCACGCACCGACTCGTCGTCGTCGACGATCGACACCAGTGAACGCTCGCCATCAGGAGTCCCTCATCACGTGTGCCGGGTCCACGACGCTCTGGACCGCGGGGCAGCCAGCATCAGGTCCGTCCTTAGGTGCGGCCCAGATGAACGCACTCACCCGTCAGTCAGCGGTGCGTCGTTGAAGGATGCGCCACTCAACCGGCAACCGTCCATCAGACTTTGGTATTGCCCTGGCGCACTCGATGAGCTCCTGCCCGTTCATGAATGCTTCATTACGGATCCGTGATCCTGACGCTGTCTGGCCGCAGGGAATGGAAAACGAGAAGGTGGCACCTGGCCCATCGTTCGGCTCCGCCCAGAGGCGGCCATGATGCCTCTCGACGATCGAGCGGCTGACGGACAGCCCGATACCCATGCCGCCGCTCTTCGTCGTGTAGAAGGCATCAAACAGCTTGTCCATGCTCTGGCGGTCAACGCCGACGCCAGCATCCCGCACGGTCACGCGCACACGATCGCCGTTCTCCCGCTCGGTTCTGATCAGCAACTGCCGCGGGCGATCGTCCACGCCGACCATCGCGTCAGAGGCGTTGCGGAGCAGGTTCAGAATGACCTGCTGGAGCTGGACGCGATCGCCAGTGACGTTCGGGAGGTCGTCGGCGAGCTCCGACTGAAGAATCACGCGGTTTCTCTGAAGGTCGCTCAACGACAGCGCGATGACCTCTCGCGTGGCCTCGTTCAGATCCAGCGACTCCAGCGTGAACTCCTTTTTGCTGAACAGCGCACGTAACCGCGTGATCACATCCGAGGCGCGGTTGCCATCGCGAATCGTTCGCCTCGCGGTTTCGCGCGCGCCGTCGATGTCTGGAGGATTGGCGTCCAGCATTCGCAGGCAGGTGCCGGCGTTGGTGATGATGCCCGAGAGCGGCTGGTTGACCTCATGAGCGATCGAGGCGGTCAACGCGCTCAGGGTCGTGACCCGCGCCACATGGGCGAGCTCGGAGCGCGCCCTGTTCAGGGCCTCCTCGGCGACCTTACGCTCCGTCACGTCCTGAAGGGCGCCGATAAACACGGGCGACCTTCCACTTTTTCGATGACATGGGCAACACCGCGCACATGCTTCACGTTCCCCTCGCGGTCACGATTCGGAAGCCAAAATTCACGTCCGGCCCTCATGGCGCGTGTGAACACGGATTCGAACACGGGCAGGTCGTCGGGGTGGATGATGTCTCGAATCCTCTGCAGCGTAACTTTCGTCGCAGGATCGAACTCGAAGATGCGGAAGGCTTCCTCGGACCAATCGTGCTCGTCCGCCACCAGATCCGTAATGAAGCTGCCCGTTTTGCTCAGTCGCTGGGCGTCGGCGAGACTGTCGTAAGCCCGCCTGAGCTCCGCCTCGGCCCGCTTTTGATCGTCGATGTCGACGATCTGGCCGTACCAATACACGATCCGCCCGTCCGCGTCATGGAAAGGCTCGCCAACGGACTGAATCCATCGATACTGACCGTCCGCGCGCCGGAGCTGGTAGACATCGTCGTAAGACGCGCCGGTTGTGGCCGAATGCAGCCACCGTCGCACGGTCGACGTCCCGCTGATCGGGATGGACGAGTTCGAGCCACCGCCCACCTGCCAGGCTCTCGGCGGTGTGGCCGAGATATTCGACAGCCCTCTGATTCAGGTAGTCGAGCTCGCCCTCAGGGGTACCGCACCAGACCAGCGCCGGGATCGTCTCGACCAGTAGGCGAAACTGACGCTCGCTCTGACGAAGCGCGTCTTCGCCGCTTTCGATCTTCGATGTCTGTGTTTATCCCGTACCACTTGACGATGTTGCCGTTCTCGTCGCGCAGCGGGTTCGCCCGGAACAGGAACCACCGATATTCACCGTCAGAGCGCCGAAGTCGCGCTTCGGCGTCTCCCGGTGCTTCGCAAGCCATGATGCGCTGCCACGTCGCCGCCAGACCGTTCAAATCCTCAGGGTGGACGGCAGCCGTCCAGCCCCAACCGCTCGCCTGTTCCGCCGAAAGGCCGATGAAGTCCAGGTAGTGCTGGTTGAAGAACTCGGCGCTTCCATCGGGACGGGCCGACCAGGCCAGCGCCGGGATCGTGTCGATGATCAGCTTGAGATTACGCTCGCTCGCGCGAGAGCCTCCTCGGCGCGTTTGCGTTCGTCGATGTCCGTCAACAGCACGCACCAGCTCACGATACGGCCGCTTGCCTCGCGAAGCGGAAAGCCGTTGTTCTGGAACCAACGATAGACGCTGTCCGACCGCCGGAGCCGCTGCACGATCTCGTATGGACTGCCTGAGGCGATCGATTGTGTGAAGACCTGGATGACGTGAGGAAGGTCCTCGGGGTGAACGGTGCCGTTCGTCCCCCAGTGTTTCAACTCCTCCAGCGTCTGTCCGGTGTATTCGAGGATCTGGCGATTGACGAATTGGACGTCACCGTCGGTGGTCAAAAGGGCGACCAGACCTGGAATGTTGTCCACGACCAGGTACGAAGTGCGCTCGCTCTCGCGCAGTGCCTCCTTCAGTCGCGTGACTTCCTCAGCGGGCGACTCGCGTGCGGCCTTTTTCGACATGGTCCCGCGCCCTCCGTGCGTTTCACGCCGTTGCGTATCGCACAGGGTAGCGCATTGCGATACGGCTGCGTTGCGATCCTTCACTCGGTAGTAATACCGACAAACGGCGTCTCATGAACCGCTGCAGCGCGGCACAGCGCATTCGGTGTGACACCGGGATGGCCTGACGATCCCGACACCGTCGCCCAGGCCAAAGAGACCCTGAGGCGTTCGCGGGCAAGGGAATACCGGGATCGCGGCGAGGAGGCGATCATCCGCCGCCTGGATCGGAAGCCCGTGATCATCGGCCACTCATTCGGGGGCCTGCTGACCATGATTCTCGCGGGTCGCGGGCTCGCCGCCGCGTCGGTCGCGATCAGTCCTGCTCGCGTTCCGCGGCGTGGTCCCGTTGCCGTTCTCGGCGCTGCGCACGGCCAGCGTCGCCCTGCGCAACCCGGCGAACTGGAACCGGGCGGTCCCGCTCACCTACGAACAGTTCCACTACAGCTTCCGCGAACGCGGTCGGCGAGGACGAGGCGAAGGAGGTGTACATCGGCTACTCAGTCCCAGGCGCCGGCGAGCCGCTTTTCCAGGCGGCGTCCGCGAACATCAATCCGTGGTCAGAGGCGAAAGTCGACTCGACAAACCCGAAGCGGGGTGCGATGCTGATCGTCTCGGCCGACTCGGACCATACGGTCCCCAGGGCGATCGCGAACGCGGCCTACAAAAAGCAGAAGCGCAATAAGGGCGTGACCGAGATCGTCAAGATGACGGGCCGCGGGCACGCGCTGACGATCGACGCCGGCTGGCGGGAGGTCGCCGAGAAGGCGCTCGAGTTCGTCAAGCGATTCGCATAAGCGATCTCTCGTCAGACCCGCGGGCGACCGTGGAGGTGCAGAATGAAAATCGTCGTTGTTGGTGGCAGCGGGCTCATCGGGTCCAAGCTTGTCGCGACGCTCACGCGTGACGGCCATGAGGTCGTGGCGGCTTCACGTCGATCTGGATTCGACGCCGTCACCGGCGAGGGTCTGGCTGAAGGCCTGAGAGTGCCTCAGTGGTCATCGATGTCTCGAACTCGCCCTCCTTCGAAGACGCCGCGGTGATGAAGTTCTTCAAGACCTCAACGCACAACCTCCTCACTGCGGAAGTCTCCGCCCGCGTCCAGCATCACGTTGCGGTGTGGTTGTCGGTACCGGACGTCTGCTCGAAAGCGGCTACCTTCGGGCGAAGCTTGCGCAGGAGACGCTGATCAAAGAATCGTCGATCCCGTTTCGATCGTCCAGGCTACGCAGTTCTTCGAATTCTTGACGAACATCGCTGACGCCGCTACCCACGGCACCGCCGTTCGCGTGCCGCCAGTGCATTCCAGCCGATTGCGGCTGACGATGTCGCACGCGCGGTCGCCAAGATCGCGACAGGCTCTCCCTTGAATGGCACCATTGAAATCGGCGGGCCCGAACCGTCTACCTCGACGGACTCCTCCAACGCGTGCTCGGCGCGCACAACGATCCACGCGAAGTGATCGCCGACGCATACGCACGCTACTTCGGCACTGAACTCAAGGAACGCTCGCTCCTCCCCGGCGACGAAGCGGAGCTCGGCGAGATCCTGTTCGACGACTGGCTCGGTCGCACCGCACGCCCGATTCCGAATTCGAACGTCCAGCCTGCAGCCGCCGCGTGAGAACCGGGCGATCACAGCTCAAGGAGAACGAATTCCGTATCGACGAAGGGCCGCCTGGATCGGTGCTGCTGGTCGGTGGATTGCGCGGTGTTCAACATCGAGGGAGGTTTCTGCGCCACCCAGGCGATGTGCACGCACAAGCGGGGTCCGTTGTCTGAAGGCTCGCTCGACGGCACGACGGTGACGTGCCCATTGCACGGCGCGCAATTCAACGTGTGGACGGGCGCGGTGTTGCGGGGCCCGGCCATGGATCTGCTCAAGACCTACCGAAGTGACCGTCGAAGGCGAAGTCGGCCGCGTCGAGGTTCCGCTCGCACACGCGATCCAACGCGCCTGACGTGTGGCCGGCGACAACACGTTCGACGCC
>CAVWLB010000007.1:0-23266 GCA_963755695.1 uncultured Acidobacteriota bacterium
CCTTCCTCAAGAGGGAGCGGGTCGTAGCCTCCGACATGCCTGGCCAGCTGGAGGTCGAGCTCCGTGAGCGATGATGCTCCAACAACCGTGCACGTGGACGCTCCCGACGCCGTCGGTGCCTCCGGCTTATCCCAACAGAGCCGAGTTGAGGTGCCGCCGCCGGCGGCGGATCGCGTAAACCGGCTACGCAGGATCCCCCGCGAGTCCGACGACGTTGTACGCGGACATCGGCCGGGAAAATCCCTTCAGGGACAGTTCGCCGACGGGCTCGTCGGTGATGACGCCCTCGGCTGCTGCGTGGACGCGTTGGCTGACGAGGATCTGCCCTGGAGCGGCAGCGTCGCAGAGCCGAGCCGCCAGGTTCGTGACACTGCCGATGGCTGTGTAGTCGAACCGACCCTCGTAGCCGATGCGCCCAAGCGTGGCGTGGCCTTGGGCGACGCCAATGCCGAGGTTGAGGTTGTGGCCCATCCGGCTCCACTCCTGGATCAACTGGTTGATGCTGACACGCATTGCGACGGCCATCCTTGTCGCGCGGGCCGGGCCATCGTCGCATGGGATGGGATCGTTGAAGAAGGCCATCATGCCGTCTCCGGCATAGCGGTCGAGCGTGCCCTCGAACTCATGGACAAGGCGACCGAGCACACCATGGAACTGACCGAGCACGCTCATCACGTCTTCCGGCTCGACCGTTTCCGCGAACGCCGTGAACCCTCGCAGGTCGCAGAAGACCACGGTGATCTCGCGCCGATGGCTCTCGAGGAACGATTCGTCGCCCGAGGAGACGACGAGGTCGACTAGCTGTGGTGGAAGGAATCGCTTCAGTCGAGCGAGGCGCTCGAGCTCGGTCAGCTGATCGTCGACCCGCCGCTCGAGCTGCCGGTTCCAGGCTGCCAGTTCTTCGGCCTGAGCTTGGTTCATGGCGTGGTAACGCTCCAACGTGCGATACACACGGGCGTTGTGGATGGCAACAACCGACTGATTGGCAAGCGTCTCCAGCAACTCGGCGGTCTGCTGGCTGAACGCTCCCAGAGCCTTCCGCCGCACGGCCAGCACGCCGACGATCTCGCTCTCTCGAAGCAACGGGACGACCAGCAGCGAGCGCCACCCGGCCCGTTCCAGCTCCTCGATGTGTGGATCACGTGGCACCGCGCGCAGGTCGGCCGCCTGCTGGGGCGTGCCACTCGCCGCCGTTTGACCGATGAACGTTCCTTCCAAACCGACCCGACACTGGCGGATTCTGTCGATCAACTGCTGATCGGTTCCGTAGAAGGCTCGAACCTCGAAGGACTGTGAGGCGGGGTCGTATTCGAAGATGGAACCGCCGTCGGCATCGGCCAACTCAACAGCTCGGTGGACGATCGTCTCCAGCACCTCGACCACGTCGAGGCTGGAGCTGACGGCCTGACTGATCTCACCAAGCACGCGTTGCTCTTCGACCGAGCGGGCGAGCTCGGATCCTCGCAGTTCGAGGTCGGCTCGTAACTGCACGTTCTGCAAGGCGATCGCACCCTGAGTCGCGAAAGTGGTGACCAGGTCGACCGTTCGCTCCTCGAACGGCTCAACCAGGTGGCGGTTGAGCACGATCACCCCGAGCGCCTGGTCACGCACGAGCATCGGGACCCCCAGCATCGAGCGTTGGCCACCGACCTCCAGAGCCTCCGGCCATTCATATCTGGGATCGTTGCGGGCGTCGGCGATCGCGACCGTCGTTCGCTCCATCCCTACCAGCCCGACCATGCCGATCTCATCAGCAGGGGTCGCTCCGGTTGCGCAGGCGATCGTCTTCGAAGCCAGCAGCTCTCGGTACTCAGACGGACCACCAAGAGCACATGCAAGCCGGTACACATCTCCTTCACGCTTCCAGATCATTCCCGAATCGGCCCTACACAGCCGCACAGCGTGATGGACCACCGTGTCGAAGACGGCGCCGAGTTCGCACGAAGGCTGACCGATCACTTCGAGCACCTGGCTGGTCGCGATCTGCTGATCGACGGCCTCGTCCAGTTCGAGCCGCAGCCGCTCGAGGTCGGAGACTGCGCCGGGGTGAGACCGAGCTGACACCGCGCTCCCATCGACAGGTTTCGGACGACCTTACAACAACGTGCCGGGTGTCACAATGGCAGTGGATCGCACGTCCCGATGGCCCTCACCCAGGTCACTGACCAGCCCGCCCGCAAAGTTCTCGTACGGCTGGCGCAGCCAGAGCAGTCGGCCGCACACACAGCGGCCGCGAAGGCCTGCCACGGCCGGCGCGATTCGAATGTCCGCCTAGTTGAGTCGACTGTCCGCCAAGTTGAGGACGCCGGCGATCAACTCGCTGCAGATTGGGGACTTGGCAAGGGTGGTCGCGCAGCCGAGAATTAGGGAGTGAGCGATCGTGCTGTCACCAGGAGCGCTTCGAGCGTCGCGGGCGCGGAAGGTCGGCGATGACCACTCGACCCAACGGATGGGAGCCGCTCCCACCCCCACTGCCCGTGGCGACGAGTCCGGCTGCTCCAGCGCTGTCAGCTGGCCGGCCAGAGGTCGTCGGCCGCTGGAACTGGGCCGCGTTCGGACTGACCCCGATCTGGGCCCTGTGCCATCGGATCTGGTGGCTCGCAGTAGTGTCGTTCATCTGCGGGTTCGTCCCGCTCGTCGGATTGCCCGTGTCGATCTACGCGGGCGTCAAGGGCAACGAGTGGGCCTGGGAGGCCTACAGGCAAGGAGACGCAGAGGCGTTCGACCGGCGCCAGCGCAACTGGTCGCGCGCCGGGTGGATCCTGCTGATCGTGATAATCGTGGTGGCGGTGCTTGCCGCAGCGCTGACTACCGGGGACGACCGGCCGTCGCAGTCGGCGGCGCCGTTTCCAGCCGCAACAGCCGACGCCGGCTCCTCGCCGGTGCCGGTCCCGGCGGGCTGGCGGGTCGAGCGGGATGCCGACAGAGGCTTTGCGCTTGCCGTCCCCGAGGACTGGACGCGCGTCGATCTGTCGAAGCCCGGATTCCCGGCGAGCTTCGCCAGCTTCAAGGCCGCGCATCCGGAAAGCGCACGTGCGAACCAGAGCATCCTTCGCTCCTACCTAGGCAATGCGAGCTTCGCCGTCGTCGAGCCGGGCCGCGATCGCTCCGCCGTCGCAGTGTTGTACGGCTACCCGGACGACGTCAATGCCGGTGCCGCCAAGCAGGCTGCGACAACCGCCCAGAGCGAGCTGAAGCGCTCCTCGGGTATCGCCTCGGTAAGCCAGCCTGCGCCAGCCGAAACCCCTGCCGGCGACGGTTGGACGGTGCGGGCGGAGACACCTGGCGGGCTGGTGCTCACGACGACCTACCTGCAGATCGACAACCGCCTGGTGCAGGTCGATTTCTACATGCTCCGCAGCTACGAGCAGGAGCATCGGACCGTGCAGGAGCAGCTGCTCTACAGCATCCGCCGGCCAACCTGAGCGGCAAGCACGGCAACGTGTTCGTGGACGGCGCCAAGCTGGCCAACGCGGTAGTGAACAGCGTCGGTCAGAGGTCACGTAGAGCGCAACACCGACGTCGGCCACACGCGGCGCGTGACGTCCACCACCGCCCGTGACCAGTCGATCTGGCCCGACCAGTGCAGCGGCGAGTTCACCAGCCGACTTCAGTTGAGAATCGAGCGAACATGGGCGGGGCATCGGGAGAGTCCTCCAACGCCGAAGGAGGTGGCGGAAGCATTCAGATTTCCAGAGGCGGCCCCGCCAGCGTCGCCTCCTGATCGAGGGTGACCAGCTTCAGGCCCTCGGGCGTCCCGCGGCTTGCTCAACTCGAAGGTGCTACGGCTTCCGCCGATGGTCGTGTCTGCCAGAGGGCCGATCAGCACGTGGTCGTCGATGGCGAGCCGCCGTCGGCGGCCAGTGTGATAGCCCTGCGTCCGACCAGGATGGGCTGAACCATCCCTGTCCCCGGGACTGCTGGTGCCGGCCGCGCGGCGCCGCCATGGTGATGTTGGTCGCGGTGTCGTAGGCGATCAGACGGCTGTAGGAAGCCGGCGGGGGATCCACCACGCATCGTCGTAGACAGTTCGCGGGTGATCGGGCCCCAGCCGGCGGATGCGGCCATCGCGAGGTGAGACGATGCGCAGATCGGAGGCGGCGCCGGCGTAGGCGATCCAGCGTCCGTCGGGCGACCAGGCAGGTCGACTGCCCAGGCGACCTGCCCGTCGACTCTCGCCGACGGCCATTGCCGACATCGAGCAGCCACAGCTGGTGCCCGCGGATGAACGCGAGATTTTCCCTGCCATCTGGCGACCAGACCGGGGTGCGTGACCCGTCTGCCAGGCTTGTCAGTTGCCGACGGTCGCTTCCGTCGTTCTCCATCATCCACACCGAGTCGCGCGTCGCCGACTCCGTGTAGGCGATGAGTGTCCCATCGGGCGAAACCGCTGGTGAAGACTGGGAATGACCGGCCGGTGTCAGGCTGGTGGGCGGGCCGCCGTTCACCAGCGATCGGTAGATCTGCCAGTCGGGCCGGGCAGCGGCGAAGACGACGGAGTCGCCGGCGGGAGACCACGAGAAGTAATCGACGTCATCGAAACCGCCATCAGCGAGCGCCACGACCTGTCCGTCGGGTCGCGCCACACACGGGTACCAGCGCAGGATGTCCGGCACCGTCAGGAGTCCGGGCTTAGCCACGTACCCGATGTGGAACGCGATGCTCTGGGCGGGCGCTCCGTGCAGGTGGATCGTGCCGCAACCTTCCGGGCCTTGGTGGGCTGTCTCCCCAAGACTGCTCTCTGCTGTCCTGCAACCGCAGAGCGCGAGCAGAGAGAGCGATACCGCAAGAGCCGGACACCAGGTTCGCCGTCGCATGAGCGCACGATAGGTCCGAGCCGATCCAATGGCATCAGGAAGATCCCTCGAGTTCTCGTCGCGTGCTGAGGATGCTGCGGTGGTCCGACCGGGAGTCTTGTTGGGCGCACAGGTTCATGACTCGTTGACCGAAGCAAGCGGGCGAAAAGCGGAGCTGCTTGACCGAGTTGCAATCTCGGCACGCTCCGATACCGGGCTCGGCGTTTTGCGCGATCGACACTTGGCGGGTGACTCGATTGTGGGCGGCAACCGGGGGAACCGGCGCGCCAGCTGGTCGTACACCCACCCTCGCTCGAACGGGTGCCTCGGGCGTCAATGGATCTGCTCTTGAAAGCCGACCACGTCGGCATAGATGCTCATCCGGCTGATGTGACCGCCGTTTACGTGGAAGACATCAGCCTCGGCGAAGTCGAAGTGCCGACCCACGGCAGAGGCTGGGATTCCCTCCACGGCAGCGATGATCGTCCCAACCACCCGCAGCTCCGCGCAGAACCGCTCCCCATCTCCGAAGAGACTCAGAAGCTGCGGATCGAGCGCTGCCCACTGGTGGCAGTAGCGAAATACCTCGAGAATCGGGGCACGGCCGCGGACTGGCTCCTCGAGCAGCGGATCCTCGTACACCGCGTCAGCTGCGAGCATTGATTCGCACACGTCCCACTGCGAGGCCCAGAATGCCCGCAAGAACCGCTCAACATCGGCGCTAGTCAACGGCCGCTTTCCTCCGGCTCGAAGGTTCGCACGTCGCCGATCCACTCTTCGTAGACCGGGACTTGGTCCGCGTTTCCGGGAACGCCACTGGCCGCATCCGCGATCTGCCTCCGCCCCCGCAGCTGACGGTGCCAGCTTCCCCGCAATGATCCGCTGACCCACCTGCGCGCAGACGTCGAAGTGCAGGGGGAGCGGCAGCAGATTCGGGACGTACGGGGCCGTCGGCTCCGGCGCGGCGTCGGCGGTTTGCAGTCCAACCTCGTCGTGAAGCGACCTGCCGGCGTCAGGCGAGGCCAAGGCGACGAGGAGGCCTGCTCCGGCGCTGGGTGCGGATGCGTGGGCGGGGATTCCGAGCCCCTGGGAGTCGACGATCGGCCTGCCCGCGAGGCTACCGGTGTCTATCCGTGGGGCCGTGATCATCTCCACCCGATCACCTAACCGTCGGCGGCATTCCACGAACATCGGGCCCGAGGCGAGGGTGAACGCTCCTTCTCCCTGGCAGAATCGAGCGAATGCTTCCCACAGGGTGAGAGGAAGGTACGAGTGGTCGATCCAGCCCGCCTGAGTGAAGCGGTGCAGCTCCCTCCACGCACGGTCGTATCGTGGTTCGCTCCACGAGCGCTTTCCCAGGGCCAGTTCCGCCACGTCCGTCCCAAGGTCGAACGTCTGGGTGAGTAGGTGGGTCAGCCACCAGACGCTAAGATCTCCTTCTCCGTCTCCGGCGACGATCGGGCTGATCTTGGCAGCCTGCAGGCGTTCGCACGCCTCGATCAGCTCGTCCCAGAGCGTCGGCGGGGCGTCGATACCGGCTCGGGCGAGCAGTTCACGGTTTACCACCCACATGACCGGGATCAGATACCAGGCGGCGCGGTAGGTTCCACCGCGGAATCGGCTCTGTGATCCGCCCGTCATCTCGGCGACCTGCTCTGGCGGGAAGAAGTCTTCGAGCGGCAGGAGCAGGCCGTTCCAGGCATGTTCGATGTGGTAGATGCCGTTCCAGAGGAAGTGGAGGTCCGGGGTGTCGCCGCTCGCCGCGGCTGCGGGTAGCGAGGGGATCACCTGATCGTGGCGTAAGAGGCGGGTCTCGACCGTCACACCGGCGACGACCTCGTGTTCTTGCGCTGCTCGAGCGACCCAAGAGGCGAGTCCGGGCGCTTCGTCCTCGCCCCACCACCAGAGACGGACTCGTTCAGAGTGCGAGGAAGCCACCGTCAGCCTCGACGGCCGTGCCAGTCACGAAGGACGCCGCTGGCGAGGCAAGAAACGCGATCACCTCGG
Source organism: uncultured Acidobacteriota bacterium (assembly GCA_963755695.1). GTDB lineage: Bacteria > Acidobacteriota > Vicinamibacteria > Vicinamibacterales > 2-12-FULL-66-21 > QHWT01. Next base: position 6,804 of record CAVWLB010000007.1, read on the forward strand.
CGATCTCCTCGGGTGTACCCATGCGCTTCATTGGCTGCGCTGCGTTCGCTTCGCTCTCCGCGGCAGCCGGATCCTCGGCGGCATTGATGTAGACGCGGCTGAGCTGCGTGTCGATGATGCCTGGGCAGACGCAGTTGGCTCGGATTCCGCGGTCGGCGAACTCGGTCGCGATGGTGCGTGTCAGGTTGATGGCGCCAGCCTTGGCGGCGTTGTACCCACAGTTTCCCGGCCACGCTACGACGCCGGCGATGGATGCCACCGTCACGATCACCCCGCCGCCCCGGTTGAGGAATGTGGGGAGCGCAGCGCGCGCCGCAAGGTACGGCGCAGTCAGATGGATGGCGAGCATGTGGTCCCACAGCTCCTCGTCGTAGTCGCCGATGTAGGTCGGACGTCGTACGTCGATCCCAGCGTTGTTGACGAGGACGCCTATGTCACCGAGTGCGTCGATCACCTGGGGCACCAGCTCTCGTGCCTGGCCTCGATCGAACAGATCGGCGACGATAACCGCGGCCCGAACGCCCGCTTGCGCCTCGAGCTCGCGCGCGAGGGACGCGGCTCGGTCGGCGTTCGAGTGGGCGTGCAGGGCGACATCCAGCCCGTCAGCCGCGAGCCTTCGAGCCGTCGCCGCGCCGATGTCGCCGGATGCCCCGGTGATCAAGGCTGGTCCACGCGGGGTCACGCGCTGACCTCCGTTCGGGCGTTTCGTCGGACGACTCGATGCTCGCGAGCGGCGGTGTCAGTGTCGATCGCGAGGCGAAACAGGTCGGCCGTGTGCTCGAGGGCAGCGTGTGAGTCGGCCCCGGTGGCCACGTTCTGGACGAAGTCGGTGGCGACTCGGTCGAACGGCAGGTACGTCACGTCGACCTGCTGAGTGCAGTGCTCGATGTACTCGCCGCCGTGCTCCGCGGGGATGCAGACGGTGTTGTTTAGGATCGTCCCGTGCGTGCCGAACACGCGGATCCCGAACCGGTAGGGAGCTGCCGCCTCAAGCGTGACCGTCGCCCGTCCGAGCCCTCCGTTCGCGAACCGCATGACGGCGCACGCGGTGACGTCGTACTCCCACTGGCCGGACTGTCTGCTGGAGACGGCAGACACCTCGGCGACACGGTCGCCCATCAGCCATTCCAGCTGGTCGTAGGCGTGGCAGCCGGCGTAAAGGTGGAGGCTTCCGCCGCCCGCCGCGGTCCGCGCCCAGTCAGGCTCCTTGCCTTCCAGCTCGCCGAAGATGAAGTCCGCCTCGACAGTGTGCACGTGGCCGAGTGCGCCCTCGTCGCGGAGTCGGACGATGCTTTCGATCATCGGGTGCCACCGCAGGATCATGTTGACCTGGCAGAGGACGCCGGCCTGTCGCACCGCGCTGAGCATCGCGTCGATTGCCTGGTTGTCGAGGCCGACCGGCTTCTCCAGCAGGATGTGTGCACCCGCGGCCGCGACCATCTCGGTCATCCTGGGATGAAGCGGATTTGGTGTGGCGATGACCACTGCGTCCGGCCGGTCGTCAGCGAGGGCACCCTCCAGGCTCGAGCGGATCGCGCAGTCGAGGCCGAGTTCTGTGCGCGCCGCTTCTGCTCGCGGGGTGTCCGAATCGACGATCGCCACGACGCGAGCTCCGGGAAGGGCGTCGAACTCGCGCAGATGTTCAAATCCCGCGTTGCCGGTACCAGCGACGGCCACCTTCAGCGCGTCGGTCATGAGGTTCCGTCCTTACCGCCGATCGTGTACTCCCCGCTGACGACCTCGAACAGGCACAGGATGTTCCCATCCGGGTCGTAGAGGTAGGTGGTCTTGGTCGAGACGCCGTCGAGCAGGTAGGGCACCGGGCCACCGAGAATCTCGATGCCGGCGTCGCGGAGCCTCGTGACGACCGCGTCGCTGTCCTTGATTGCGAATGGGATCACCGCGGAGCCGGGCTCGGCCGGCGAGCGGCGGGGAGGCGGTGGGAGGTCGGGCTTCTGGTACTCGATCAGCTCGAGGTGGCTTCCGTCCGGGGCCTCGAGAAAGAGGGCTTGGATCTCGGCGCCGGGAAGGCCGACACACTGTTCGTGGTAGGCATGCCAGCGACGCTGCTCCGAGTCGCTCCAAGACGAGCCGGCGCCCTTCACCTCGACTGGGGTCATGCCCAAGAGCTCGCAATAAAAGTCTCGCGCGCGGTTCATGTCACTCACGGTCACAGCGACAACGTCAACTCCCTGTACAAGTGCCACGCTATGCCTCCCTCAGGTCGTCGAGAATCACATGTGCGGTGTTGTGCCCGGGCAAGCCGGTGACGGCAGGGCCGGGGTGCATGCCGGCGCCGGTCAGGTAGAGGCCGGAGATCGGCGTGCGGTAGTCGGATAGCTCGGGCAGGGGTCGCAGGCCGAACATCTGGTGGGGCACGAAATCGACGTGGAACATGTTCCCGTTGGGGTTGTCGGTGACCGTCTCGTAATCAACGGGAGTCCTGGCCGCCCAACCGATCACCGCGTCCTTGACGTTCGGAGCTGATCTGGCGTACTCGTCCAACAGTCGCGTCGCCATCGTCTCTTTCGCAGCCTCGTCCCATTCGGCGCCGTTGGCGAGCTCGACGGGTGCCCATACGTGCAGGCCGAGCGTGTGCTTGCCGGGCGGCGCCATGGTCGGGTCGAGGGTGCTGGTGTGGGTGCACCAGCTCCAGCCGATCGATTCGGGGAGTTCGCAGCGGCGGATCGATGCCCACATCGCGTCCGCGTGGTCGACGCTTGGACACATCATTCCGGCCGCGGTTCGGAACCCACGAGAGGTTCCGTCGTCACCAGAGTTGGAGAACACAGGCGCCTCCGAAAGGGCGTAGAAGACCTTGATCACGCCGGTGTTGTCCACCTGAATTGCCTGGACCCGTCGCCGGAATTCCGGATCGAGCGAATCTGGCGATACCAGCCGGCCGAAGACGCGTACGGGGGAGATGGCTGCAACGACCGCCTTTCGGGCGTAGATCGTTGCTCCGGTCGAACTCCGAACGCCGACCGCCCGACGCCCGTGGACGAGGATCTCCTCGACGTGCTGCTGGTAGACGATCGTGCCGCCGTAGTGTTCGACGGCCCGAGCCATCGACTCGGTGACGGCGCTCATGCCGCCGCGTGGTCGGGTTACTCCGCCGGCATGGCTCCACGGGAGTTCGACCATTCCCAGTGCCGACCCTGGCTCATCCAGGCTGGTCTTCGTTTGCATCGCGAAGAACGCCATCAGGGAGCGCATTTCGGGCGAGTAGAACGCTTCGTCGATATACCGCCTTGCCGGCATGAGGGCGATTCGTGTCATTTCCGCGGCATCCGCCGACGTCAGGAACTTGCGGGCTGCTACCAACGAGCGGATCGTGCGTGCGGTATGCGATGGGGTCTCGCTGAGGCTGCGCCGGAGCGTGCGCCGCGGTCTGGCAGTGGCACCCTTCGGGCGAGGCCGTCGCCCCGGGAGGATGCCGGGCCTCGTGTAGCTCTCAGCCAGTACCTCGTCAAGCCCGCCCCACAGCCGGTGATAGCGGCGATAGGCATCGGCGTCCTTCGGAGAGACGCGTGCGATGCTCTCGACGGTCTTCTCGACGCTTCGATAGATGAAGATGTGTTTCCCGTTGGGGAACGGCATGACGTAAAGCGGGTCGGACTCGATCACCTCGAGGCCATGCCGCGCGAGTTCGAGGTCCCGGTAGACAGGCTGGTCGGTGAAGCCGAGCAGCTCGGTGGCACCGCCGTTGAAGCGAAATCCGGGAGCTGACACGACCAACTCCTCGGTTGTGGCACATCCGCCGATGATCTCCCGGCGCTCGAGCACCGCGACCGATAGGCCTGCACGGGCCAGGTAGCCGGCGCAGGTAAGCCCGTTGTGCCCACCCCCGACCACGATCACGTCTACGTCCATTTCACGAGTCCTCTCGAAGTGTCTGGACAACCTCGGCATGGCGCCGAGCTGCGAGCTCGAGCCCGATGCGGCGAACGAAGGCGACGACGTACGACGCGACGTTCGTGCCCCACGGGCCTTCCAGAATGGCTAGCCCGGGTTGGTCGACCGGGATTCGGGCTACCAGGGTGCGGCGCCCGTGCTCGGCCTGAAGCGCCTTGACGGCGGCCGCGGAAGCCGGATCGGCTGTCGCCACCACCAGCCGAGCATGCGGCCGATCGGGTGACGGGGCTTCGGCCGTCGGCGTTGGGGTGATGGCGATGACGGCGTCAGCGGTCGACCGGTTCAGCGCCGCACTCGCCGAGGCTCCGGAAGCGACGACGACCACGGCTTGTGCGCCAGCCTCGCGGGCGACTGCGATGGCGGCCTCGATGTCAGGAACTGCGTCGCCCGGCGCCGGCAGACCTTCGGACCCGCCGTGACCTCGAAGGTCGAACGCAATCACACTTGCCCCGTGCGCGGAGAGTTGCTCTGGTACGTCGCGCCAACCATCGAGATCCTCGCCCTGGTCGTGCACGAGCACGGCAAACAGTGCCGTCCCGGCGCAGTGTTCGCCGCGCAGCACCAGGCCGTCGACGCGGATCTCGATCGGTGTGCGCGCAGTCACTCCGGCTGCCCATCCGGGAACGGGTTGAAGCATGCGGCGGAGTGTGTGGGGTCGGTCGATGTCGGAGCGAGCGCCGGCGCTTCCGCCCGGCAGCGGTCCAACACGTTCGGGCATCTCGAGGAGAAATGGCAGCCTGGGGGAGGGTTGATCGGGCTCGGGATGTCGCCCTGGAGCACGATGCGCCGGGCGCGGTTTCCCCGGCGCCAACCCGGCATGGCCGAGAGTAGGGCGACCGTGTAGGGGTGACGAGGATGCTTGAAGATCGATCCGGTATCGGCGAGTTCAACGATCCTTCCCAGATACATGACGGCGATCTGGTCGGCGATGTGGCGGACGACCGACAGGTCGTGTGTGATGAACAGATATGTCAGACCGAGCTGGTCGGAGAGATGGGTCAGGAGGTTCAGAATCTGGCTCTGGACCGAGACGTCGAGTGCAGACACCGGCTCGTCCAAGACGATCAGCTCAGGGTTCGCGGCGAGCGCTCGGGCAAGCGCCACGCGCTGGCGCTGACCGCCACTCAACATGTGCGGATAGCGATCGGTCGTCGCGTGCCCGAGGCCGACCATGTCGAGGAGCTCTCCGGTGCGTTGCTTGCGCTGGGATCGGTCGCTGTCGCCCAAGCCTTCCGCCACGATCGCCCCAATCCGCATCCGCGGGTTGAGTGAGGAATATGGATCCTGGAATACGATCTGCACGCGCCGTCGGAGCCGATGGAGTGTTTGTCCGCGAGCAGCGAGCAGGTCCTGGCCGTCGAAGGCAATGCTGCCTTCGGTGGGCTCGATCAGCCGTACCAGCAGCTGGCCGAGCGTGCTCTTGCCGCTGCCAGTTTCGCCGACCAGTCCCAGCGTTCCACCGCGTGGGATGTCCAGGTCGACGTCGTCCACCGCCGTAAGCCACGCCCGGGGGCGGCCGAACAGGTCTGCTCCAAGGGGGAACCGCTTGGTCAGGCCTCGGGCGGTGAGAAGCGGCGTGGCCGGGCTCAGAGCGGAGTGGGATTGAAGCAGCGGAGACGGTGCTCACGATCCTCGGTCAGGGGTGGGTGCTGGTCGCGGCAGACCTGAAGGACATTGGGGCAGCGGTCGGCAAATCGGCAGCCGGACGGCATCTCGTGCAGGCCGGGGACGCGCCCCGGGATGACGTAGAGGCCTCCGCGCGTGGCGCTGCCGGGTCGGCTGCGAAGGAGGCCCTGCGTGTAGGGATGCAGGGGGTTGTCGAACAGTTCGTCGACCGGCGCTGATTCGACAATCTCTCCGGCGTACATGACGGCTACCTGATTCGCGATATCGCCGATCACCTCGAGATCGTGTGAGATCAGGAGGACGCTCATCTCCCGTTCGCTCCGCAGCCGGTCGATCAGCTCCAGCACTTGGGCTTGGACGGTCACGTCCAGAGCGGTGGTCGGCTCGTCGGCGATCAGTAGCCGGGGGGAGTTGGCGAGTGCGAGCGCGATCATGACTCGCTGGCGCATGCCGCCGGAGAGCTCGTGTGGGTGGGAGTCCAGGCGCCGGCGTGGCTCGGGAATGCCGACCTGGTCGAGCAGGTCGGTCGCCAGGTCGGCGGCGTCGGATTTCGAGAGGTGTTGGTGCGCGCGGATGCCTGCTACCAGCTGGGAGCCGACGGTGAACACGGGTCGAACTGGTCATCGGCTCCTGGAACACCATCGCCACACGCCCTCCGCGCAGCTCGCGGAGCGGCCGGCCTTTCAGGGTCAGGATGTCGTCGCCGGCGAGCAACGCGGCGCCGCTGATGACCGCTCCTGGTGGTGTCAGCTGGAGCAGGGCGAGAGCGGTCATCGTCTTGCCGCAGCCGCTCTCTCCGACCACGCCAACGACCTCGTTTTGCGGTACGTCGAAGGACACGCTTCTCGATGGCGCGGAGAGTGCCGCCCGGGCTGGGAAGCTCGACGCTCAGGTCGGACACCTCGAGGAGAGCGGGGGTCAAAGCCGACCTCGCATTCGAGGATCGAGTATGTCGCGAAGGCCGTCGCCGAGTGCGTTCAGGCCGACAACGAGCGTCGCGAGCACCGCGGCGGGCAGCAGGACGACCCAGCTGGAGATCGTCCAATAGGTTTGACCGTCGGCAATCATGGCGCCAAGGCTCGGGGTGGGGAGTTGGATACCCACCCCGATGAAGGACAGGCCTGCCTCGGCGATGACTGCAATCGCGAGATAGTAGCTGGTGAGCACGATCGTCGGAGCGAGGACGTTCGGGATCAAGTGTCGACGAATGATCCGCCGCGGTGGGACGCCCAGAGCTCGGGACGCCTTGACGAAATCACGCTCTCTGAGCGTGATCGCCTCGCCCCGCAGGATTCGGGCGAAGCCTGCCCAGTTGATGCATGCGATCGCAAGCACGACGATCCAGATCCCCGGAGCGAACACTCCGGCGAGAACCACCGCGAGCAGGATCACGGGGAAGCCCCAGGTGACGTCGACCACCGCCGACGCGAACTGGTCGTACTTGCCTCCGAAGTAGCCGGCTGATAGCCCGATCGTCCCGCCGACAAGGATCGAAAATGCGGTCACCGAGACGCTAACACCCAGCGAGACCGCGCAACCGGCGATCAGGCGCCAGAGCATGCTGCGACCGAGCTCATCGGTTCCCAGGGCGCCGTTGCTGCCCGGAGCCGACAACGCCGCGGAGAGGTTCTGATCGAGGTAGAGATGATGGAGCGACGGCACGAGCAATATGATCAGGCCAACGACGCCAAGTATCACGTATGCCGATGTGATCGCTGCGCCGATGATGAACAGCCGGCTTCGCCGGGCCCGCGCCCAAAACCGGTCGGTGGGAGGCGCCGCAACATCCGGAAGCGGCTTCGAGAGGGCTTGGGAGCTCATCCCCCACTCCTGACACTTGCGCGAACGCGCGGATCCGCGAGGGCATAGCCGACGTTCGCTGCGAAGTTTGCAATCACGACACAGGTAGTGAGAAGGAGTGACAGATAGAGGGCGACCGGGTAGTCGCGATTGAGCACTGAGGTCGACAAGCTGTTGCCCGAGACCGGGCCAGCGAAACACCAGCTCGACGATGGCTGTGTAGCCCACGAGCGAGCCGATCTGCAGAGCAGAGAGCGTTATGATCGGGATCAACGCGTTGCGGAGAGCATGGCGCCATAGCACCGATCGCTCGGGAATACCGGATGCCCGCAAGGTACGCACGTAGTCCTGTGAGAGCTGGTCGATCACCGTTGAGCGTACGAGTCGTAGTGCCACACTGATGCCTTCAGCCGAAAGCGCGATCGCTGGCAAGATGATGCTAGTCGGCTGGGTGTCGCCCGACAGGGGTAGCCAGCCGAGCTCGACCGCAAAGATCCGGGTCAGGATCAGGGCCAGGACGAAGTTCGGCACTCCCATCCCAAGGTTCGCGAACCCCAAGGCGGTGTTGTCCAGCCACGAGTCGCGGTGCGCAGCGATGTAGACGCCTAGTGGAATCGAGATCCCGTACGTCAAGATTGTCGCAGCGAGGATCAGCTTGAGGCTGTTCAGTCCGTACTCACGCACGATCTCTGGGATCGACTGGCCGGTCTTGATGGATTGGCCAAAGTTACCCTCGAACAGATCGCGGATGAAGTACCAGTACTGGAGTGGAATCGGATCGTGCAGGTGAAACTGGTTGATCAGCGCGTTCTTCGCCTCCGGGGACGCGAGCGGGTTGAAAAGCGCGTCCTCCGGCGTGCCAGGCGACACGCGAAGCGCTAGGAAGATCACGATCGAGGCGACAAACAGCACGACCAGCGTGTACATCGCTCGTCGGATGATGTACGTGCCCATATACGCCTCAGGCTTTGGTTGATGTCAGCTGTTGGCGATGTACACGTCTTGGTAGAATGGATACAGGTTAGGCTGAGTCGGCAGCCAGCCGTGCACCGTCTTGTAGTGCGCCCAGAGATTCGACGGCGTCACGATCGGGATGAACGGGAGCTGATCCGCGAATACCGTCTGCGCCTGCTGCGAGGCTGCAGCCAGGGCGTCTTCGTCCTTCGCCGACTGCCACGCATTGTACGCGGCGTCGAGTTCCGGGATGTTGATGTACGTGAAGTTGCAGCAGCTCGGAGGAACGAACGCCGAGCCCGACCAAAGCAGCGAGGCGTCAAAGAGATACGGCCAGAGGTCGTGGACGATGTACGCGTCGGACTTCGCCGACCACCTCATAGTAGTCGGCGCCGTGAACGGTGCAGCTTCATGGTCACGCCGACGTCCGCAAGCATCGCTTGCATCGACTGAGCGATCGTCTGCTCCGTCTTCTCCGTCTCCATGATCGACGTGAAGGTGATGTTCGGGTGCCCGGCGGCCTTCAGCATGCTCTTGGCCTTCTCGGGGTCGTACGGATGCGGCGTCCTTGACCGGTCCTACATACCAGGGGAACGCCGGAGGAACGAGCGTGTAGGCGGGGACTGCCTTGCCGAAGAAGATCGTCTTGCAGATCGCGTCGCGGTCGATCGCCATCGAAATCGCTTGCCGACCTCCGGCTTATCGAAACCCTGCGCCTGTGTTCGTTGAAGTTGAGGCCGAGCTGATACATACCCCACTCCTGGAACTCGACCGTCGCGATGTCTGCGTTCTGCTGGAGCGTCGAGAAGTCCTGCGGCGGCAGGCCGAGCAGAGCGTCGACGTTCTTGGAGAGCAACTCCTGCGCCCGACTGGCGGGTTCGGCGAGGACCACGAACTGGATCCCGTCGAGGTACGCCGGGCCCTTGTTGGAGAAGAAGTCGCGCTTGCCCGCGCCCGGGTAGTCGGGCCACTTCTTGTAGGTCGAGTGGCTTCCCGGAACGAGCTCCACGAGCTGTGAACGGCCCGCTGCCGTCGCTCGCCCTTGGTGCCGTACGCCGACTCCGAGCTTCTTGCGCTCGGCAGGGTTGAAGATCGCCGAGTAGCCGGTGTTCAGCACGAACGGTAGGTCTGCGTATGGGTGCTGAAGGGTGATGATGACCGTCGTCGAGTCGGGGCGGTGATGGACTTGGCCGGCACCCAGAACCCAGCGTTGACTCCCTGCTTTGAGATAATCGTGAGCGCCTGGGCGACGGCGTTGGCGTCGCAGGCGGCACCGCTGTGGAACTTGAGCCCTGGGCGTAGGTGGAACGTCCACGTGAGGCCATCCGCTGAAGTCTCCCAGCTGTCGGCCATCAGAGGGATGAATTTGCCATCGGCGTCGGCGGTGACCAGCGTCTCGTGGGTGACCGGGAACAGACCGGCGTCCCACCAGGTGGTGCCCACTGGATCGATCGGCGACACGTCGCGGTTGTACCCCTCGCGGAGCGTTCCCGCCCTTCACCGGGGTGCCGGATGTTGCCGCGCTGCTCGATGAGCTAGATGAGCTCGATCCGCCGCACGCCGCAAGCAGCCACGCTGCGCCGGTGGCGCCGATGCCTATCTGCCCGGCGCGCCGAAAGAAATCCCGTCGCGAAATCTGACGTCGGGAGTATTGGTCGATCAGGTCGTCGATCGTGCGATCAAGATCCCTCATCGTGGCTTCCTCTCTGAGTCGTGGATTGGGCCGCTAGAAAGGCAGCGGATCAGGGGAGTCGGCGTGAAATGCCTTACGCAGCGTTTCGTGCACAGTCCATGTGGCCTCGTGCCCGCGGCCGAAGAAGGCAAGAACGCCCGGCTCGAGCTCGACCGTGTCACCGGTGTCGAGCTCCACGGTGGCACGCCCCGCGACAACGACCAGGGTCTCGTCGTAGCTGAACACCCATTTGAACGTCCCTGGGGTGCATTGCCAGACCCCACGAACGATCCGAGAGTCGTCCGATCGGCTGATTACCGCGCCGCCGGGCGTCGGGTCTCCTGAGATCACCCACTCGGCGGGGAGCGGCCACGAGTCGCAGCTCGCGTCGAGGAGATCGTGGTCTCTGCGTGCGGCTGTGCGTAGGTGGACATGAGGGTCTCCCTTCCTTTCATCGAAGGAGGTCGCGTGGCAGCCCGATCCGATTGAAGTCCCTGGCGGCGGCCTCAACGTGCCGGTGGCCGTTCCGGAGCGAGATCACGTGGTGGCCGGGAAGCAACGCGTCGAACTCCAGATCGAGGACGCGGTTCATCGACGCGGCGTACTCCTGGAGATTGCTGTCCGGCACGTTTTGCAGGATGATGGCACCCCCCCAGAAGACCAGATCAGACGCGAATAGATACCGTCGGGCGCGTCCTTGGAGCAGCAGGACATAGTGACCTGCGCAGTGACCAGGAGTCGAGACCGCCGTGAGCTCGAGGGGACCGGCTGGGATCTGGTCTCCGTCAGAGAACTCGGTGGTGACGTCACACGGCTCCCACACGTAGTCGGCCGGGTAGAATCCGAAGGACTGCGCCCACGTGAGGCCGATCTGGTCCGCGTCTGCGGTGCGGATGGCCTGCGCAGCCTCGGCTGGCGCCCACAGCTCGGCGCCTGTCGCCCCGATCATGGCTGCGCAGCCTCCCGCGTGATCGGCGTGGTAGTGGGTGATCGACGACTCGCGACACCCGGGCCGGGTCGAGGCCGTCCTGTTTCATCGACTCGAGTATCTGGTCGGTGCCCGGTCCGAACCCGGAATCGACCATTATGAGTTCGTCGCCGGCGTCGATCACATACACATGGCAGTCGAGTCGGTGAGAGAGATTGAACCCGTAGTCGCCACCTCCGACGAGATACACGTCCTCGGTGAGTTTCATCTCAGCTCTCCGGCACCGAATAGGCGTGGGCCGTGAGACCGCCGTCAACGACGAGGTTGATGCCCGTGACGTATGCCGCGTCATCGGATCCGAGGTATGCGAATGCTGCGGCGATGTCGTCGGCGGATGCGAGCCGTTTCAGTGGCACTACCGGGAAGCCCTCTGCGCGCCACTTGTCCATGAGTTCCTCGCCGACGAGGTCGACGGACTGCTGTGTGTCCGCGGGTCCCGGGCTGACGGCGTTCACGCGGATCCGATGGGGAGCGAGCTCGATCGCCATGGTCTGCGCCAGGTTGGCGACCCCCGCCTTCGCGGCCGAGTAGTGCGCGAACTCCGGACTGGCTCCCAGCGACGAGACGGAAGCCGTGAACAGGATCACACCGCCGTTGCCTGTCTCCACCATCGCGCGAGCGGCGCGTTGCGCGACCCGGAAGTACGCGGTCAGGTTGACCGCGATGACCTTGAGCCATGACTCGTCCGCCATGTCCAGGAAGGGCTCCTCCGTCCAGGCCGCGGCATTGGAGATCAAAACGTCGATGTGCCCTTCCGCGGCGACCACATGGTCGATCGCGTTGTGACAGCCCACCAGTTCCGCCAGCTCCGCGACGATCCCTTCCGATCGCACGCCGGACTCGCGAAGCTCCGCGGCGACCTTGGACGCCCGGTCGGCGAAGTGGTCGACCACGTATACCGCCGCGGCACCCTCATGCTGCATATCGGAGGGCCGACGCACGGCCAATGCCACTGCCGCCCCCGGTCACCAAGACGACCTTTCCGGCGTGTCTTTGGGACGCCATATTGCTCCTTGAAAAACGATTTTTCAGCGATTATGCTCTACGCGATCAGCAAAGTCAAGCGAGGGTGCAACCGGCGCGAAAACTCACCGGTCGCGAGCGTTTGAGCCGCTCAGGAAGCCCGGCCAAACCACCGAAAGGGGCGACTCCTTGGATCACGCAGAGGCCTTCAGGCGCTGCCTGAGAATCCGCACTGTCGAGGACCGGCTGCCGGAGCTGAAGGCCAGCGGGCTCGTCCAGGGATCGCTTCATCTCTGCAGTGGGCAGGAGGCCATCCCGGTCGCCACGTGCAACCAGCTCCGCGAGCAAGATCGCGTTGTCTGCACCTACCGCGGCCACGGCTGGGTCATCGCCCAAGGCGTGCCGCTCGCCGACTTCTTCGGTGAACTCATGGGCCGGGACTCCAAGCTGTGCGGCGGTAGGGGAGGCTCGGCCTATCTTTCAGCGCCGGCCTATGGACTGCTCGGAGAGAACTCGATCGTCGGCGGCGGCCTGCCGATCGCGGTCGGATCGGCCTTGCGATCGGCGCGGCTCCCGGACGACGCTGTGACCGTCGCGGTGATCGGTGACGGCGCGCTCAACCAGGGGGCAGTCCATGAGGCGCTCAACTTCGCGGCGGTGCTCACCTTGCCATTGGTCGTAATCGTGGAGAACAACGGATATGCGGAGCTCACGCCGACAGACGCAATGTTCTCTGTCACGCCACTGGCGAAGCGGGCCGAAGCGTATGACATTCCGTGGCAGGTCGTCGACGGCAACGACATCGACGCGATCGGCGCCGTTATGCAAGAGGCGGTGGAAGCGGTCCGCACCGGAGGTGGGCCTTATCTGATCGAAGCTCGCACCCACCGCCTGTCGGGACATTACGATCTGGATCCGCAGAGCTATCGACCCGCTGACGAGCTTGAGAACGCGATGCTCAACGAACCGCTCGCCCGACTCTCGAGCGTGCTGCCCTCCGATGTCGTGAACGCGATCAGGACTGAGGTCTCCGAGGAGATCGACCGTGCGATCGATCAGGCGAAGGGTATGCCGCTCCCCGCCGTCGACACGGCTCAAAGGCACGTCTATGCCTAGCACCACTCCAGGCACCGAGACGCTTTCCTACATCCGCGCTGTCAACGAAGCGCTGCGATGGGCGCTGGACGAGTATCCGGAGTCCCTCGTCTTCGGAGAAGACGTCGGTCTCCCCGGAGGGCCGTACGGCGCCAGCCGCGATCTCCATGCGGCGTTCGGCGATCGCGTGTTCGATACGCCGATCTCCGAGTCGGCGATTCTCGGCGCCGCCATCGGATCGGCTATCTGCGGCATGCGCCCGATCGTCGAGATCATGTTCGCAGACTTCTTTTTCGTTGCGTTTGACCAGGTGATCAACCAAGCCAGCAACGTGCGCTACGTCTCAAACGGAAACCAGAGATGCCCGGTTACGATCCGCTCTCAGCAGGGTGCGACCATAGGTTCGTGCGCGCAGCACTCACAGTGCATCGAGGCAATCCTCGCGCACATCCCGGGAATCCGAGTTGGCCTCCCAGCCTTCCCGGGAGACGCGTTTCAAATGCTTCGCTCAGGCATCGCGTGTGATGACCCGGTGGTGATCCTGGAGTCGCGGGCTCTGTACGCGCGAACGGGCGCCGTCGAGCTCGACTCCCCGCTGGAAGCCCTCGGCGGATCCCGCCTGCTGCGCAGCGGAACCGACCTCACGATGGTCACGTGGGGCCAGGCCGTGCATCACTGCCTGAGCGCCGCCGAAGCGCTGGCCCGAGAGGGGGTATCGGTCGATCTGATCGACCTTCGCTGGATCAACCCACTGGACTTCGATGCGGTGCTCGCGTCGCTCGAACGAACAACTCGACTGATGGTCGTGCACGAGGCCAACCTGACCGCAGGTTTCGGTGCCGAGGTTGCGGCGCGCGCTGCAAGCGATGGCTTTTGGTCGCTCGACGCTCCGGTCGTCCGGGTCGGAGCTCCGGACATCCGCGTGCCGGCCGCCCCGTCTCTCCAATCGGAGGTCTTGGTCGATCCCGACCAGATCGTCCGGGCTGCCAATCGACTCTTCCACGGCGACGTCCGCGACGGAAATGACTGATCGAGATTCTGAGGCGCTGCTTGCCGAGATCTCGAGGATCGCGCTGATCCCCAGCCCGACGTTTGCTGAGGAGCCACGGTTGGAGTGGCTGGTCGAGCGGCTGCGAGACGCCCCCGGCGAGTGCCATCGAGACGCGGTCGGGAATCTGATCTGGTCGTGGGGGAGTGAACGTCCACGTCTGCTGGTCACCGCGCACGTCGACACCGTGTTCCCGACGACAACACCGCTCTCCGTCGAGCGCAACGGCGACTGGCTCGTCGGGCCTGGAGTGGGTGACAACGCGGCGGCGATCGCGGTCACCGTGCGCGTGGTTGAGCACCTCCTTCACACACGGAATCTGCGCGCAGCGGCAGTTGCGTTCACCGTGTGCGAGGAGGGCCTTGGGAACCTTCGGGGCGCGAGGCAGGCCTGCTCCGACCTCGAGCCTGAGGCGGTGATCGCAGTCGAAGGGCACGGACTCGACGTGATCGTGTGCGATGCCCACGGCAGTGTCCGGGCGCGGCTGACAATCGACGGGCCAGGTGGTCACGCCTGGACCGACCGCGCTCGCCCAAGCGCAGTCCATGAGTTAGTGCAGCTTGGCTCCGCGCTAATCGCTCACGGCAAGGTCGACGCTCCCGTGAACATCGGACTCATCACGGGTGGGCTCTCGATCAACGGGATCGCCGAGCACGCCGAGCTTCTGGTCGAGAAGCGCTCCAGCGACCCGGCAGAGTTGGCGTCATTCGTGTCGTTGCTGAACGAGCTGCGAACTCAACCACCGCTGGAGCTGGAGGTCGAGATGCTGGGCGAGCGGCCCGCAGGAACCCTTGCTCGGGACGATCCACTGCTCGAGACCGTCCGAGCGGTTCGGCAGGAACTCGGACTCGACGACGTGCTGGAATCGGGATCCACGGACGCGAACGCGGCCGTCGGTCTCGGAATTCCTGCGCTGAGCCTCGGCGTCTCCCGCGGGCAGGACATGCACACGCTTCACGAGAGGATCGACATCAGCTCTCTGGCCTCCGGTGTGAGACAGCTGGAGCAGGTCCTGACCTCTGCGCTCGTCGACACGGGATGACGCCGAAGCCCCCCGAGCCAAGCACGGGTGGCGCGCTGCGCGGAGTTGCTCGCCTGGCGGATGTGGCTGCCTTGGCCGGGGTGGGTACCTCGATTGCATCACGAGTGCTGAACAACGACGCCACAGTCGGTGTCCGGCCCGAGACGCGTGCCCGGATCATCGCGGCCGCGAAGGACTTGAACTACAGCCCCAACGCCGCCGCCCGAGGGCTGAAGCTCCAACGAACAACCACCATAGGGCTGGTGATTCCGAACCTGGCTTACCCCGTGAACTCCGAGATCATCCGTGGAGCGGAGCGCGCCACCTCGGACGCAGGGTATGTCCTGCTGATCGCAGATGCCGAAGAGTTCCTGCAGGCTGGCCAGGCCTATCGCCGACTCTTGCTGGAACGCCGCGTCGACGGACTCCTCCTCGCCAGCGCGACAACCTCCGAACCGTTCCTGCGTGACATCGTCAAGACCGATTTGCCGCTGATCCTGGTGAACCGTCGCGCCGGGAGCGTGGCGCCGAGCATCACGGTGGACGATGCGCTCGGGATGCGACTTGCGGTCGAGCACCTACTTGACCTCGGACACCGCAGAGTCGGCTACGTCTCCGGGCCTGCGGACGCCGACACGGCTCGACGCCGGCTCGATGGGTATCTGGGCGCATTGCGGGACGGCGGGGTGAAGCCTGCGGTCGGTCGCGTCGTCGCATCGTCGTTCGACGAGGCAAGCGGGTACGAAGCGTGCCTGGAACTGCTCCGGCGGTGGCGCAAGCCACCGACCGCCATCACGGTGTGGAGCGTAGCCGCAGCCATCGGCGTCCTCGCCGGACTCGCGGCGCAGGGGCTCCGCGTCCCCCAAGATGTCTCCGTTGTGGCCTTCCACGACGCCCCTCTGGCGGAGTACCTCCAGCCACCTCTAACGACGGTGCGCATGCCACTTGCCGAGATGGCGGCGCGTGGCGTCGACGCCTTACTGAGGCGAATCGACGGACACGCGGTGGAAAGCCAGGTCATTCCAACCCGACCAGTGGTGGTCACCCGAGCATCGACGTGCCATGTAGGATCGTATTCGTACTGAGACGTCAGCAGGGACCTGACGGTGCTGCCATCACGCCTCCACTGGTCAAGCGGTTCGACACGGTGTCTCGAGGCATCCGACGAACTGCCCGTCGGATGCCGGGTGGCGCGCTGGGTGGCGCATGTGCGATGAATTCAGCTCAGCGAAGCCAGATCTCCGCGGTCTTCAAAACCGGCAGGCCGATGTAGCCCATCGGTTGTTAGGTTCGACTCCTGCGCCCCGGCCCGACTGGGCCAGCCGTACATGCCGCCCAGCATCGAGACTCCGACCTGCCAACCGATGCCGTGGAGTGCCAC
>CAVWLB010000008.1:0-1340000 GCA_963755695.1 uncultured Acidobacteriota bacterium
TGTGTAGCCACTGGTTCAGATTACGTATTGCTCTGTGCGCAAGGATCGGAAAGTCACGGTGCGCCCGCCGAACAGTGATTCCCTTGGATGCGTTCCGGTGGCGCAACGTGGTATTTTTCGCCTGAACAGGTATTCTTTGCCTGTGAGGTTTCGCTCGTGCGGAAGAAATCTCAATCCCGAAAGGCTCAAGGCTGAGGTCTCGGCTGATGAATCGCTCGCACCGACCTGAACGACGTTAACCTCGTGGTGCAAGTAAATAACCATAGGGGAAACGGCACTGGGAAGCCCCAAGACTTCGCCCGGCTCGACGGCGAGGCTACAGATTCCCGCTTGACCCCAAAGAAGAGACGTGGCGGCCCACAAGCGAGAGGCAGCTCTCGGCCTCTTGCGTTTTGGTTCTGGAGTGCTTTGGCCGGGTATAAGAAATATCTATTTCATTTCGACCGCGTGGGGTCGATTGCAATCTCGGGCGCGGTTTCAGGGTACCACAACGCTGTACCTGGGCAGCGGAAGTTCCCGGACCGAAGCTTGCGGCGCGCCTACAAAAACCAGGGCACGCCCAATTGACGGTGAGTTTTGACCCCTTGCGGGGACTCAACATCGATCGCGCTTTGGGGAGGTTGCAACGGCCGCTTTATCTTTAATCCCGACATAAAGCTGGGTTGCCGAGAATTATTCTGTCCTTTTGGTATTGCGAGTTTTCTCGCGTAAAAGCTGCGAAGGGAGCGGCCTTATAGGGGGCAGCCTTTGTTAAACCGGCGGCGGCACTGTCGTTACGTTTCGGAAGTCAAGACTAGATTTTTCACCGCCCACGGGAAGACCAGTGCAAGCGACAATGCTTTTTCCAGGCAAAGTGTCGCTGATTTGTCGGGCAAAGGTGTTCGGCTGCATGTCTTTGGTTGCACAAGCAGACAAAAAAAAACAATAGGAGAACCGAATAATAAACACGGGGCATCTCGAAAACCTCCGCGCTTTTTTTGACGTTGGCTGATCAATGGCAGTTTGCAGCGACGCAATCAAGTCGCAGATTCTAACTAATCTTACAAAAGAAAAACAAAAAGGGGGATCACCGAGCTGTCAATGATGCAGCGTGTCATCAGCTGATGTCCAGAGAAGTTCTTGAGACTACAAGTGCGGAACCGGCTTGCTTGAGATGGACTATGGACTGCCAGATAATCAAGTGCATAGTTCCCAAATACGAGCATAAAAATGCGCTCTCTCACTTATATGGTCATTTTGAGGATGGCGTGGTAACACGCGCCGATGCAGAACATCGAGCACTTCAACCTTTATAACAGTGTATATTTTCCTCAACGTTCTCCTTGAGGCGTTCCCGATGCCGAAGGCACTGGACGCGAAGGAGATTGCCGAAGCGATGAAAGACATAATCCCCGTCGATCCGCAGAAGCAGAGTGATGCAAGCAATTTTGTCGGTTACACCCTGTGTGGCTGTCCGAATATGATTTCAATCAGCGTCACGAAACAGGCCGGAGCGCAGTATTGCGCGCGCAGCACGGTGTATTACCTGCCGCGCCCGGTATCCGCAGCCGATCTCGGACTTATGCGCTCTGCCGCCGTCCGGCGATATCGCATTCCAAGAAAAGGCTGCTGGAAAATGCGTTGGCTTAAAACCCCGGCGACGAAAAGTATTTGGCTTCTTGCCTGTCGGGACTTCGGGAGGCCTTTCGTTCACACTCAGGCTCTGTGCTTCATCAATTATACGAGCCGCGCGGTATAAGCCGCCACGGCTCTACTCCTGGTCGTGCAAAATTAATTATATAATTACTTTATATCATTTTTGCGAAACAAACCCAATTTGGTTAATGGGTTACGCGTGCTCGACAGGATCGCGCCCAGGCTTGAAACAGCGAACGCGGCGGCATGATCGCCCGATCGGTCGTGGCCGGCTCCTGCACTCTCAGGCGGGAGATCAGCATCGCTCCCAGAACGAGTCCCAGCCATACCAGGATGCGATCGGCCGGCACCGCGCCGATGAAGCGCGGGACGAGCATCGCGCCGGCGAAGGCGCACGCGAGCACCGCGACGGTGGATCGGGAAGGAAAGGTTGGCATTCAGGCGGCCGCGGTGAGTTCGACGCGCCGATCCATAGAGTGGGCGGAGAAGCAAGGAGAACACCAATCTCCATGTTTGTATAAGTGCAGGTCTATCGTGACTTTGCGCCGACGGACGCCGGTGTCGGTGGGGTCGATGTTCCACGACGCGACATGCTTGACGACAAAACTGTATCCACGGGTCAGTCTGCGCGCCGGAGGTCTTTGTCAGCGCACCTGCTTTCCGGGCTGATACTCGGTCTCGCCTTACCGGATGCGATACGAAATCGTGACGCCGAAACTTGGCGCGAAGAACCGCTTGTCGGGGTCGTTGGAATCACGAGTCTCGATGCCAGCCGTCCAGCGGGCGATGGTTGCCTTGTTGATCGGGCGCTCGTAGGTTGCGCCGGCGATGAACCGTCGATCGAAGCGCCACTCGCGCCCGCCTTCCGGCACCTTGATCAGCCGTTCGTAGCGTTGAGGGCGGTACTCGGCTTCGAACGACAATCGATCCGCCGATGCGAAGAGGGGCATCGAGTAGGCAGCCGAATACGCCCAGCGGCGATATCGGTCACGCTCGGACACCGACAGACGGCGCTGGAACTTGTAGCCGATGGTGAGCCGGCGGTTCTCGGAGAAGCGGTGATCGAGTTTCGCCGCGACATACGGGCTGGGACCGCTCGTTCCCGGATCGTCTGGATACTGTTTGTAGTGATAGCTGCCGGTCACCACCAGACGCGTGGACTGAAGGACTTTGAACGCCAGGCGCTGGGACACGCCGAACTCGTTGGCAAGTTCCCGATCGTCCGACGATCCTTTCCAGCTCGCCACGCCTTCGGTATCGAGCCGGAGCCGGCTACCGATCCGGTGACTCCATTCGGAGTACATGCTGTGGCTGATCCGGTCCCACTCATCGGTGCCGGTGAAGCGGTTCGCCGCAATCTCGTAGCCCCACACGAACGCCGGTTCGCTGGAGCTTTCGAACACGATCTCGCCAGCCGGCACGATGCCGTACGAGCGCACCGGATCGATCTCGTGATTGATGTTCCCGTCAAAGACGTTGACCATCGACAGCGTGCCGTGCCAGCGGCCACGATCCGCGTCGGCATCGTTCGACTGCCCGTGAACGGCCCGCGCGAGAAGAACCAGCGACAGGACGACGAAGCATGCGCGTTTCATGACGTCATCACATCTTTCATCGGCACGACGCGCACCATGGGATGCGCCGCCAGCGTTTGCACCACCTGCCCGCACGCGTCGCGCTCGCCGCGTTCCATCACGGCGTGATGCAACATGATTCCTACGGGCCCGGCGGCCAGCGGCGCAAGCCAGGCGCTCATGCGGTCCGCCTCATGGATGTCGCCCCGCCAGCGCGGTGGTGGACCATCGCCGCGAGGATGTCGGCGGTGTTCCGCGCGCCGTGCAGGTTCAGTTTCGCGGCGGCAGGCACGAAGGAAGTCAGCGTCGTCATCTCGTCGGCAAGCCGGGTCGGACTCAGCTCCGAAGGGAGCAGCACCCGCAACACGCCCGACGCCTCGAGACGCCGCGCGCGCTTGAGCTGCTCGTCCTCTGCTCCGTCGCCGAAGGGCACCACGAGAGCCGGCACCCCGCTGTCGATGAGATCCATCGCGGTGTTGTAGCCGCACTGGCTGATGGACCCGAGCGCCGACCGCATCTCGAGCGCGAGATTTGGAACCGACCGACGTATCGCCGTTTCTGGCGTACCGCCCGCGACCTGACGGAGCCGCCGCCACGCATCCTCGGGCAGGAATGGTCCCGCGACAATGGTCATCGGTCGGCGCAGCTTCGCGAGGATCAGCGACTGTGCCTCGAGCGCAGTCTGAAGGAGCGGCTCACCGACGAGGCCTCCGCCCGCCGACACGATCACGGAAGGGCGCCGAATCCGTGGACGGCTGCCCTCGACTGCCGTGGAGTCGTGCACGAATCCCGTGTGGTGCACTTCGACCGGAACGCGCACTCCGGCTGCGAGCGATTCTTCGATCGTCGCAAACGCGGGATCGCTGTGGACCAGCACGGCATCGAAATACGACGTCAGCATCCGGACGGCGCGCGCATCGTGATCGTTCTGCTTGGCGAGACGGCTGACGAGAAGGTCGCGCAAGCTGCAGCACACGATCGGCCTCGGCCTCGCCGCCCGCGCTTCCGCCAGCATTGGTTCGAGCTCTGACGTGAACTTGTGCCGGCCGAATGGAAACAGTTCGACCACCACGGCCTGCGGCCGGATCTCGCGGAAGGTATCGAGAAGGATGCGGCGGCGGAGATCCTGCGCACGATCGAGCCTGCGGCGGCGATCGCGGCTGGCCAGCGCTCCGTTCTCGTCAAGTCCTACAGGCGGCAACTCGACGACCCGGTGCCGGTCGGCGGCAGCCATTTTGGGCAGCCGGCCGCCGACGACGAGGGTTACGTCGAACCGCGCCGCCAGCGCCCGCGTCAGCGCGAGCGAGCGCATCAGATGCCCCATGCCGACCGAGTGCTGGCAATAGAACAGCAAGGCGGGCCGCGTCATTGCCGTGTCCTCGCTGCCGCGGCCAGGATGCGGGCCGCGTCGATCACGTGCTGAAGGTCGTAAAGCGCCTGTAATCGCACTCGAGTGATGGCGCGCACCGCCCGCTCGGTCAGCAGCGCGGCAGCAGTGTGCCAGGCGATTGACTCAAGAGAGGGCAACGGCCTGATTGCCGCGTAGCCTTCCAGAACATCGTGATTCGGAGCCCCGCCCCGATTGTGCAGAGCCGCCAGCAGGCTGCCGATGTCCGCTGCGGCAGGCCCGGATGCTGCCTGGTCGAGATCAATCAACGACACCCGCTGTCGGTGCAGGAAAGCGTTCTTCAGATGGAGGTCGCCGTGCAGGAGCACCGCATCTTCGTTGTCGTGGCAAGTCGCCATGAGGTCGCTCGCGACGAGCAACGCCGCGTGCTTCAGGGACGGCCGGACACGGCCGACGAGCAGGGCGGCGTCCCGCAGCGCCGTCGGCGTCGTTCGATTCCAGCACCGTGTACCCGTCGGAATTCCCGATTGGTGCAGCCGGGCGACGGCGCGTCCCAGACGGTGCAGAGCTCGCGGCAGCAGATTCCGCGTCAGGTCGGCGATGCTTTTGCCGCGCGCCGGGGCAACGAACACCGTGTGAAGGGCCGGGAGGTCAGCAAGGACGGGCGGGATTGCAAGCTCGTCGTTCGGATCGAGACCTGAGGCGATCGCCTCATGCAGAGCCCGCACGCGCGCGAACGCTTCGTGATCGGAGAACACCTTCGCAAATGCCACCGTGCGACCCGCTCGATCGAGACAGGCGAGCACGGCGCACTTTTCCGGTGCGTATCCCGCCAGCCGGCTGGAGACCCACTCGGGGAGGCGGGCTCGCAGCTCGTGGTCGGGATGCAGGAGTGGCTCGATGTTCCGGAGCCGGCGGTCGTGCGGAAACGCCCAGAACGCGGCGCCGAGTTCGGGCACGGTGAAATCCGCACCCGAGGCAGCCAGACGTGCTCTCGCCTGCGCAGGGGGAAACGTCCGCGCGGTTACGATTGCCGGCTGCTCGCGTCCGATCCGGTACACGACGCGAAGGCTTTCAAATGGGCGGTACTTGATTCTCAGCGGCGCGATCGACCTTTCCTCCGGCACGTCGAAGCTGCGCTGAAGGTGCGGACGCATGTCGCGTGCGTCCAGCAGACAGTCGCGGTGCGGAACCGCTGGATCGGGAGGGAGAAGCATGTCGATGGTCATCTGTTCCTCCGTTCGAGCGCGGCGTGGCAGCTACCCGATTCGCCGGTCCGCCACCTGAGCCGATCGACGTGTTCGTCGTGAGGGCCGCGAACGCCGACCACCACGGTCCCAATCACATCGGCAGCTGGCGATGCGGCCAGCGTGAAGCGCGTGCTGCTGTTCGAGGCATCGAGCGGCACGATGACGGTGATGAATCGCGCCGAGCAGTGTTGTGCCGCGCGCTTCGAGACTACGGGCGCCGGCAGCTTCAACCCGTATTGCGGGGACATCCAGCCGTCCTCGATGGCAACCTCACCAGGCCCGTCGAACAGCAGCCGGAGCCCTGGAACCGTCAGTTGGTCGGCCGCGAAATCGATTGCCTCCGAAGCGTCGGATGCGAGGTGAAATCGAAGGTCGTAGTCGTGCGGCTCGACCGCTTCGAGCTCGTCGAGCACGATCCAGTACTCGCCGGCGATGAAGAACACGTGGCGGCGATGGAGCGCGTCGTACTCCGAGCTGACGACCTCACCGCCGACCGCATCGAGCAGCGTCGACGAGTACCGCGTGAGAAGTCGTGTCCGGGCCGGCCGCCGCGGCTTGCCCGGGCGGTATCCCGTCTGATCGAGGCCATCGATGCACACGGTGTTGTGCGCGGCCGTACCCTTGAACCATTGCCGCCATCGGCTGGACGCGTCATAGCTGTATCGTCCGGGATCGATCAGGAGGTGGCGCCCGCACCACACGTCGATACTGAGTGCGTCGTAGTGCCCGTGCCCGCCGTCACCGACGGGACCGCAGTCGAAAATCAGCGATCGGTGCGCGTCCGGCTCGTGGGACAGCCGGTCGAACGCGCTGCACTGGACGAAGTATCCGGCCTCGATGAAGTCGGCGCACCGGCGAGGCGGCGGTATCCCGCGGCCGCCGTTGGTTGCGACATACAGCAGAGAGGGCTGACCGAGGATCTCGCCCGCCGTCTGCAGGAGATCTCGATACGAGCCGACGTCGCTGTCCGAGAGCGCCGGCATCGAGCCATCAGGACGGTGACAGTACATCGCGAACGCGAATGCGCGCCGCAGGGCGTCATCGTAAGCATCCGGGATCTCGAGGCCAGCACGCCTCGCGTTCTCGCGTGCGCCCAGGAACGAACGCAAAACGATCATGTGGTAGTGGGTCGAGTGCTCCCGGTGCACGCCATCCGGCCGGAAATCATCGACGAAGTTCTGCTGCAGCTCGCGCCAGGCAAACCGCAGCCGCGCGTCCTGCTGATGATTTGATGGCAGCGCCAGTGCCACGACCATCAGCGCGTAGAGTTCGAGAGTGCGGTGATTGCGTTCACCAGTGAGATTGGCCTGAAGGTAGTCGGCTTCCTGCGCGATTCGAGCCGTCAGCAGCTCCTCGAAACCGGCACTGAAGCCGGCGAACGCCGTCACGTCGGCGAACCTGTTCCATGCGTAGATCCAGTTCTGGAGACGGCGGCCGAGCGCATCGGTCGGACCGAACCCGATCGGAACCTGCGCCAGCCAGGATCGAACGAGGCGTTCCCAGGTGTGCAGGAAGACAGCGTCGCCGGTGCGCGCGAAGGCGCTGGCGAGATCGAGGCCATAGTAGAACTTGCTCCATTCGATCCAGCGTTCGCGGTCGGGATCGACGGCGACGTCACACCAGTTCGGCGCATCACCGGTGGTAAGCGTCACGCCGCCGACCTCGAAGCGGCCGGCGCAGACGTCGCGTGCCCGATCGAGATCCTGATACAAGTGATCGATCACGCAGTAGATCGGCCGGACGGTTCGGGTGGCGGTAGTCATCATCGCGTGACCGCCTGTAAACGCGGAACGGACTGCTGCCACCGCTCGACGAGCTGTCCGTCGACGAGCCGGCACACGCGATCGGCCCGGTCGACGAGGGCCTGATCGTGGGTCACAGCAAAGCAAGTGCGGATGCCACGCAGTTCTTCGATGGCATCGAGAATGACCGTTGTGGACTCGGGGTCCACGTTCGCCAGCGGCTCGTCCAGCAGAAGGATCGGCCGGTCCAGCAGGAACGCGCGCGCGAGGGCGAGCCGGCGGCGCTGTCCGCCGGAGAGGTTGACGCCGTCCTCCCCGAGCACCGTATCGAGCTGGTCGGGACTCTGTCGGACGAAGCTGTCGAGCGATACGAGTTTCAGCGCGCGCCACAAAGCCGCCTCGTCCAGGTCGCCACCGGGCGGTTGCAGGACTTTCCTGACGGTACCGGCGAAGAGATGCGTGTCCTGCGACAGGATCGCGAACTGTTCGCGGAGCGACGCGAGCCGTATCGATCGGATCGGCCGGCCGTCGAGCAGGATGTCCCCGCGCGTCGGCTCGAACAGCCGGACGATCAGGCTCATGAGCGTGGTCTTCCCCGCCCCGCTCGCGCCGACGAGCGCGGTCAACTCACCCGGCTGCAGGCGCACGCTGACACCTCGCAGGACCGAACGTTGCCTGTTGGCGTAGGCGAACCACACGTCGCGAAGCTCGAGAATCCCGCGCGATCTCTCGACGTTGATCGCATCGATTCGATCGCGCACGGCCGGGCGGGTGTCGAGCAGACGCAGCAGCCGATCGCCGCCGGCGATGCCGCGGCCGGTGGTTTCGGCAAGATCGTTCAACTTCTCGACGGGCTTGAGCAGTTGACTGACGTACGCGGTCAGCAGCGTCAGGTCGCCGACCGTCATCTGCTTGCGCAGCACCAGCCACGTCCCGGCAGCGGTCACGACCGCCATCGACAGCCCCTGCAGGATCTGGAGTTTGCGTTCGAGCGACACGGCGACCGCCGTCTCGCGCCGACCGGCGGTCAAGCGCCCGCGATTGACCGCACGGAACGCGCTGCGCGTCGCCGATTCGTCGCCCGACGCCTGGATCACGGCCATGCCCCGGACGATCTCCTGAGCAAATCCGCTCACGTTGCCTTCGCATGCACGCTTCTCGCGTGATGCCTTCCACAGTCGGTGGCCGTCACGTCTCAGGAACATGGCCGCCGGTAGGAGACAGAGGGCTCCCGCCAGGGCGACCCCCGGCTGGAGCCAGATCATGGCGGCGCAGGTGATGCCAAGGGTCAGCGCGTGCTGGAAGATCTGCGGCAGCGACTTGGTCAGCACCCGAACGAAGAGATCGGTGTCATCGACGATTCGCAGGACGATTTCGCCACTGCGATGCGTCGTACGCAGCGTCGGCGAGAGCGTCAGCAGATGGGCGAGTACGCGATCGCGCAGATCCAGCGTCAGCCGCTCACGGATCGTCGCGCTCAGATTCTTCTCCAGAGCGTTCGCCAGCGCCGCAATCAGTGACCCGGCAATGAACAGCAGCGTCAGCGTCACGAGCAGCGTCCCCGGTTGTCCCTCGATCCGCAGCGTGGCAATCGTGACCGGCGACGGATCGACGATCACGTGATCGATGAGCAGCTTCAGTGGCCACGGCGCAAGAACGCCTCCGGTAACCGCCACCGCCCGGAACACGTACGAGACTGTGACCAGGCGGCCGTATCGTCTGAGGTCGGGCCAGAACGCTCGTACCAGCTGTCGCAAGACGCCAGGCCGGCCGGCGCTCATCCGGCACCTGCCATCAGCAGCTTCGCAAGCAACTGCGCCGACGTTTCCCCGTTGAATCGCCGCCGAATCTGCAGCCGTGCATTTCGCGACAGCCGCTCCGCCAGCGAGGGGTTTCGATGGAGGGCCTCGATGGCATCAGCGACCTCGGAGGGACTGTTGGAGGCAACCAGCAGACCGTTGACCCGGTGCACCAGGAGCTCCGGAATGCCAGAGACCGCAGTGGAGATGACCGGAACTCCGGCGGCCATGGCCTCGGCCATGACATTCGGAATACCGTCGCGATCTCCGTTCGCCACGACCCGGCACGGCAGGCAGAACACGGTTGCTCGCGCGTACTGCTCGAAGAGCTCCTCTTGCGTCATCGGTCCGGTGAACGTCACCGCATCGGCGAGGCCGCGCGCCCTGGTCAGCACGCGCAGCGATTCTTCCTGTTCGCCGCCTTCGCCTACGATGGCGGCATCGATCTGAATGCCTCGGCCGCGTAGAATCGCGCAGGCCTCGATCAGGACGTCGAATCCCTTTTTGGCGACGAGGCGACCGACCGCAAGCGCGCGTACTCGCGGCTCGGATCCACGTGCCGGTGACCGCAGATCACACAGTCGGGCAAACTCGACGTCAAGTCCGTGATAGACGCAGTGGACTGGCGTCGCCGTCAGCGACTGCAAGTACCTTGCGGTTGGCTTCCGTGCAGGTCACGACGAAGCGCGCGGCGGCGAGCTTGCGCACGAGCAGCCCCGCCGGGTTCAGCTCCTGGCAGTAGACGTCCTTGGCATGTGCGGTGAACGAGAGCGGCAGACCGGTCATCATCGCCGCCAGCCATGCGACGGTCGTCGCGCTGTGACAGAAATGCGCGTGGACGTGCCGCACGTCACCGGCGGTGACGATCGCATCGGCCAGCGCAGCAGCCTGGAGAAACTCCTTGAGCGTCGATGTCCGTGGAAACGCCCAGCGCCCTTTGCGGGCCCGGACGGCGTGGCCGAATGCGGTCGCCGCGGCGCGTGCGGTCCGGATCGGATGACGCCGCATCTGCCGGCCGAGTGGACCGATAAACCGCAGGGCGTGGACCGCAAGCCATCGGACGAGAGCCACCGAGGAGATCGGTGCGGCGTCCGGCAGATGGACGCGCGGCGCGCGGATCGCGTCGACGATCGAATGCGCGAATGGCTCGTGCGAACGCTTGATGACGAAAAGCCGAAGCGGCACCCGCCGGCGCTCGAGCCGGTAAATCTCGCTGGCGATGAATGTCTCCGACAGACGCGGAAACGACTTGAGCACGTAAGCGATGGACCCGGCAGCGTCATGCATAGGCCGCCTCCAACAGGCGCGCGAAGCGATCGACACACGACGCCAGGTCGTAGCGCCGTACCGCCTCCGCGCGTGCGAGGCAGCCCAGCTCCATCCGGAGGTGTACGTTCGCGGCGAGAACTTCCAGCGATCGGGCAATCGCAGTCGGCGATTCGGAAGGGATCAGCATGCCGGTGACGCCGTCGGTGACGGCGGCGCCAATGGCGCCGACATCCGTGCCGATCACCGGGCGGCCGCTGGCCATGGCTTCGAGTACCACGTTGGGAAGCCCGTCGCGATCGCCCGAGCCGTCGATCACCGACGGCACGACCACGACGTCGGCGGCCGAATACTCGGCCGGCAACGCCGTGTGCGTGCAGCTGCGGACGAGCGTGACTCGGCCGGCCAACCCGTGCGCGATGATGCGGGCGAGAAGCGCGTCTCGTTGCGGTCCGTCGCCGACGATACGAAGCGTGATGTCACCGCCGGTGAGCGCAACAGCATCGATCAGAACATCGAAGCCCTTCTTCGGGACGAGGCGCCCGACCGCGAGCACGCGAAGGCGATGAGAGGTCGACGCAGGTGTCGGCGAGAAGCGCTCGAGATCGACGCCGTGGGGCACCAGGTGAGCGCAAGCACCTGAGTCGTGCAGATCTTTCGCGACATCGCGGTTGCATGCGACGACGCACGACGCGCGGCGCGCGCGTGCGGCGAGCGTCGACTGGTCGACCTTGCGCGCGTCACGGGCATGCACACTGAATCCGAACCGCAACGAAAGACGCGCCGAGGCAGACTCGGCGACCGCGGCCGGTGCGTGGGCGAAATAGGCATGAATGGCATCCACGTTGCGAGCGGCAAGGCGACGTGCGAGTGCGGCCCCCTGCTCGTCGTCGTTCTTGCCGGGCAAGATCTCGACGAAGGGCAGCAACCGCCCGCATCCGGGCTGCACCTGAGCCCCGTCGCCCGGCTTCGTGGCGTAGATGCCGGCAAGCATGCCGCGGTCCGCGAGTGCGCCGAGTTCGTTCAGCGCGAATGTCTCCGACCGACGTGGAAACCCGCTGACGACGACTGCGATCTGTTGATGCGTCATCACATCCGACCTTCGAGGAGACGCGCCACGCGTGTGCGGATCCGCGCAAGGCCTTCCATGTCGATCGGCGAGATGTCCGGGATTGGCGCCTCGAGTGCCAGGCGGGTTTCGGCAATCAGGCGCGCCGGCGACAGTTCCGCCGGTTCGATCATCCGGAAGTACCCGCGCGCAGCCAGTCGTCTGGCGCGGATCAGTTGTTCCTGGACCGGCTCAGCACGGGGAACAAGCACGGCCCGCAGTCGTCCGGTCAGCAGCTCGCACACGGTGTTGAAGCCGGCCATCGACAGCACGACGTCGGCTTCTTCGTAACGCCGTGTCAAATCCGGCTCGAAGTCGATGCACTCGACGTCTGGCCGCTCGGCCAGCCGGCGCAGCGGCTCCGCCGCGTGCTCAGCCAGCTGCGGGCCCAATACGACGACGCTCTGAAATTCGCCGGGCGGCACGTCGGCGAGACCGGTCAGGTAGCTGCTGACCAAACGGTCACCGTCGTCGCCGCCCCCGGGGGTGACGAGCACTCGTGGCGCACCGGCGTGCGGGAGCTTGCGCACTGAGCGGCGGCGCAGGTACCCGCAATACCTGGTTCGTCTGGCCACCTGCGGTGGAAACGCGTACTCGTGGACCGCATCGAACACCTCCGGCGAGCCATAGATCCAGACCTCGTCGTAGAAGCGTTCGATCGTCTCGAAGCTACCATTCGTCGTGAGCGACTGTCGTGTCTTCTCGGGCGCGTCGAGAATGTCGCGGATGCCGAGAACCACCCGGGGCGGCCGTGGCAATGCCCGTAACGCGGCCAGCGCCGGCAGTAGCTCGCCGTCGATGCCACCGGCGCGCTTGTCGACGATGAGGAGGTCGGGCTGAAACGCGACCGAGGTCCGCTCGAGGATCTCGCTGCGGGTGCGGCGGATCTCGTCGGTGCAGTCGGTCAGGAACCGCGGCTCGTACTCATCGGCGTTGACGCGGGTGACGCATGGCAGCTTCACGTAGTCCATGCGCTGCGGGATACGGAATGCATGGACCATCGGAGAGCCGGTCATCAGCAGAATCGCCGACTGCGGATACGCGGACCCGAGCAGTTCGCCAAGCAGCAGCGAGCGACGGATGTTGCCGAGGCCAAACGTATCGTGTGAGTAGATCAGGATCTTCGGGTCGGGCCAGCCGAGGAGCGGCTGCTCTCGTGCCGCCCGCGGGGTCGCGCAGTACGTGGCGTGTGCTGAATACGTGTCCATGCGGTCCTTTGTGGGTTAGGACCGACGGACCGCTCAATCCGGAACAGATTTTTTGCGGCGATATATCCGGATGGCGAACACGCCCAGGCGATCGAGCATCGACGATCGAGTACGCCTCCGGCCACCATCTGCCAGGTGATGGCGCGGGGCACCGGTCGAAGCCATCACCGGTCAACAGGAACGCGGCCCAGTAGTGCGGATCGGACAGATCCGAGCCGGTTCTCGAGGAACCGAAGCTTGGCATGTCTCAGCGCCTGATCGCGTGGTTCGCCACGTCCGAGAAAATGATAGAAGACCTCCATGAAGTCTGCGGTCGGGTCGTCGGCGACGCGCCACATCGTGGTCACCGTCCTGCGCGCGCCGGCGGCCAGGAACGCGCGACTGAAGCTCTCGACGCCTTCGCCGCGGACGAGCCGGCCGCTTTCGGTGTCGCAGGCGCTCAGCACCGCGAGCTCGACTCCTTTCAGGTTCAACGCGTACACCTCTTTCAAGAAAAGGTAGTCCGCGTTCGACCCGGAGCGATCCGACGGCGAGAACAGGATGTGAGATCGTTCCATCGCGGTCGTGTCCGCGACCGCGTGCGTCGCCAGATGGAGCAGCGGCGCCCGCTCGGCTGGTGACGACAGGTAGGCCTTGCGATTGTCGGCGACCGAGGTGCAGCACCGCGCGTCCGCCCGAGCTCGCTCGCGACGACACGCGCCTCCTCCGCGGATGCGGGCAGCCGACTGCCGGCCGATCCTTCGAGATCGTTCGAGCCGGCGACCGGATCGGCAAACGCACGGAATTGCAGGCGCCAGGGTGGCAGCCACCGCGGCGCCGCCGCGCTGCGCAAGAGCGTTGCCGCCGTCGGGGAGTAGGTAACCGCAGCCCGCTCGACTATCAGCTGATTACCCTGACGGCAACGACGTCGAATGGCACCAGCGCGATCGATGCCATCGGGAACGACGACGATGCGGCTCGACGCCGTCAGCCAGTCGTCAGGGGGCGGCAGCCGCGCGCCAATTGCCGCGCTCTGTTCACGCCAGGTGGCCGATCGCCCCGCGGCCAGTGTCTGAATGAAGCGTACGGATTTGCGCTTCATCAACCACGATCGGGAAGACACCGGCGCGTTGACGCGAGACGGCGATCACCGCCGACCCTTTCGAGCTGTTCCAGTAGTCGAGCAGCAGCGTTTCGTCTGGCAGCGCGCGCTGGACCTGGGCGAGCGTCGATTGGCTTGTCGAGCTGAAGCCGTTCCCGCCAGACGCGCGAGTGGCTGCGTTCGAGGAGTGCGAACAGCGTATCTGCCGGCGCTGATCGGAGGCGTCGTGGCAATCAACGCGTCGTACACCTCGCGCTTGTCGTTCAGGAATTCGGCACGCAGCGATGGCACGCGAATCGATCTCGCGAACCTTCTCGATCGTGGTGACCGCCTCCTCGAAGTGGGCAATGCGCGCGCGCGGCGATCGACAGCCACCCGACCCAGCCCGTACAGGGCCTTCCACTCCTCTTCCGGAGTGCGCAGCTCTCGTGCCAGAATCCAGCGCCGCCGCGAAGTCTTCGCGCGCTGGTTCCTGATTTCCGGTCCGGAGCAGCGTTTCTCCGCGATAGAGCCGGTCGTGCAGCAACTCGCGCCGATTTCCAAGGCGGGTGGCGGTCTCGAGCGCCGAAGTGAAGCTGCGTTCGGCTTCATCGAGCCGGCCGAGATCGAGTGCCAACACGATGCCGCGGTTCTTCACCGTATTCAGCTCGCCATCGACGTCGTGGTCGCGGGCAAATAGTTTTCCCGCCTCGTCGTAGGTGTTCAGGGCCTTGACCGGATCGCCCAGATGTCGGTACAGCACGCCAAGGTTGACGAGCATCTGCGCTCGCTCGCGCGGCCGCAATTCGTTGCTGGTTCCGAGCTCGTGGTAGACCGCCAGCGCTTCCTGGTCTCGGCCCAGCCGTTGAAAGAGCGTCGCCTGATTGGCAAGGAGGACCCATCGGCGTCTTGCGACCCACGGCTCCGACGACCGGGCGGACTGAGTGAGGGCAATCGCCTGCTCATAGAGATGGCCCGCGTCCGCATAGCGGCCCAGATAAAACTGCACGTTGGCAAGATTACCGAGCTGCTCGGTCTGCCCCTCGAGAAAGGCCGCCTTCGTGGATCGCTCGAGTGCGGCGGCGAACATCTCTCCCGCCTCGTCGTAGTCGCCGGCGTTCAATGCGGCAAGTCCCTGACGATTCAGCGACAGCGATGCCCGGACCGGGTCCCGCAAACGGTCAAACAGCCGTGATGCATCGGCGGCGTGCCGCCGCGCGTCGGGGTAGTTGCCTTGCGCGGTTTCGACGGTCGCCATGCCGAGAAGGGCGGTGGCACGCTCTGGGGATTCCGGCCGGGACGCATCGAGCGCCCAGCGGTACGACTCGAGCGCCGCTGCCGGATTTCCGGCACCCTCGAGTCGTTGCGCTTCCACCAGCGCGCTCTGCGCGTCACCGGTCTGGGCCGAACCTGTCGCGCATAAACCCAGACTCACCAGCCCGATAACAGCAGCCAGCCGTATCCGCACCTCACCGAGCGTACCACTCAGACGCATCGCAAAAAGTCTGTTCCAGTGCATGCCGCGCACCGGTCTCAATGATTGCATGTGGACAAAGTGCTCGTTGGGCGGTCGATATAATCCGGGGGATGGGTTACGCCGAACTTTCCGACGAGGAGCTGCTCGCCGAGGCCCGTCGGGAAACCGGCCCGCGGCGCGAGGCGCTCGTCAACGAGCTGTTCGGCCGGCATTACGAGCGCGTCGCCCGATGGTGTCTGCGTTTTACCGGCGAACGCGAGAGCGCGGCGGACCTTGCCCAGGAAGTGTTCTTGAAAGCGCACCGTCACCTCGACTCGTTCAAGGGTGCCTCCCGCTTCTCGACGTGGTTGTACACCATCGCGCGCAACGAGTCGTTCAATCGGCTCCAGCGCTCGTCGCCGCAAACGGATTCGGAAGAGGTGCTCGCGGACATCGCCACGCTCGAGGCAAGCCCGGAGGAACTCGCGAACCGCAGCCAGCGCGGTCAGCAGGTACGCGAATTTCTGACGGCAACTCTCGACCGCCTCGAGCGTGTCGTGTTCGTGCTGCATTACGGGGACGATATGTCGCTCGACACGATTACCCGACTGCTTCGGCTGGAAAACACCAGCGGCGCCAAGGCGTACATCGTCAGCGCCAGACGGAAACTCGCTAAGGCGGCCAACCGGCTGCGAGCGCGAGGAGAGATGTTGTGAAGCACAGAGGAAACCTGAAACAGTCGCTCGGCGCGACCCAAGACTGCCTCGCACCCGACCGGTTCGCCGAACCACTCACCGATCGTGAACGTGAACACGTCGAGCGGTGCAGCCGGTGCCAGACCGAACTGCGGTTGTGGCACGAGTTCGAGCAGGCGGAACCCTTGCCAGCGGAAGGCGCCGGAGTCCAATGGATTGTGGCCGAACTCGCGCGCCGCAACTCACCGGTGGCTCGGCCGGCCACCCGGTGGCCCCTGGGGTGGTTTGCCCCTGCGGTTCGCCGATGGGCGGTTGGCGTGGCGTCCATCGCCATGATCGCCACGGTCGGCTACCTCGCGTGGGATAGGGAGCCAGCCGTACGAGAACGGACCAATGTCACTGAAACCTACCGAAACGGACAGATCCAGATCGTCCAACCGACCGGGGATCTGCGCACCGCCCCTCAGGCGCTCGAATGGGTGGCAGCGCCCGACGCGGTCGGTTACGATGTAGAGATTCTCGAGGTCGACCGCACACCGCTGTGGCGGGCAACCTCATCCGCTCCGCGCATCGACCTCCCGTCCGCAATCGTCCGCCAGCTCGTCCCCGGCAAGACGATCCTGTGGGAAATCCGCGCACGCAACGCAGCCAATGCCGTGATTGCCGAATCGGGCACGGAGCGGTTCCGGATACTACTGTCGGACAACTCACATAAGAACTGAATCGTCATGACTATCAAACACGCCAAATATTCTCTCCTCGCGGTCGGATCGCTGCTGGTCCTGGCGCCCCTCGCGCCAAACGCCGCGCCGCAAGTGGCTGGAGTGTCGCTCAAGGTGAGTCACGAGAGCGCGCCGCCTGGCGGTATCGCGCAGATCAAAGTGACCGTGACCGAACCGAAGCCGATCTCGACCGGTCGAATGGCGCTCAGCTTCGGCCGGCTCGACAGAATCGCCGGCATTGCTGCCATGAGTCCGGCCAATGACACGTTCGGCGTGGCGCAACTCCGTAACTCGGAGATCCGTTTCAGCGTTCTCTCCACGACGTCCAGCTTCGGAACCAATCTCGATTACCCGATCCTCACGGTTGCGGCCCGTGTTCCCGCTTCAACGCCGCTCGGGACCGTGATCCCCGTTTCGCTCGGCAGCGATGGCATCGCGATGTTCGGGCCCAGAGGCGCCGTCTATCCATACGAAGTGGACGACGGGTCCGTAACTGTCGCGCGCGGCATCTCGATCGACAACGTCACGCCCGGCAGCGCCGACTTGCCCGCGGGCAGCGTCGTGACCATCGTCGGCCACGGATTCGTGCCCGCTACCAAAGTGCGGTTCAGCGAGACCATACTCTCGTCCGTGCGATACGTGGATTCAACCCACCTTCAGGTCGTGCTGGCATCGGCGGCCAGGATGCACGGCATGCGAATCAGAGCTGAAAATCCTGATGGTCGGAAGACAACCTACTTCTCGTATCAGCGCACTCGCCGTCAGGGCACCAGCGCGTTTCCGGCCTTTCAGAACGTTGTACCGCTGTTCCCGCTGAGGATGGCGACGCAGGCACGAGTCCGGATCACCACGGTGTCCACCGCGTTGGCTTTGCAGAACATTGGGACAACTACTGTCCGGACGGCGGTCGACCTGCTCGCCGCGGACGGGCGTCTCCTTGCCACCAGGATGACGAGCGTCGGCCCGAGCCGCTTCGCGGTCAGAGAGATCTCAGAACTGTTTGGCATGTCCTACGTGCCGGGATCGATCGTGCGGGTCCGTTCTGCAGCTCCGATCCAGGTGATGGGCATCGAGGTGAGTCCGTCGGGCGACGCAACGCCGATCGCGCCGCGGTGAGCCGCGCGTCCTCTTCAACGTGAAGCCGGCGCGTCGGATGGCAGTCGATACACGAAGCTGCCTGCCCGTTCGCGCCGGCAAGGCAACAATTCAACCCGCGTCACAGTCGCTGATCTCGAAAGGCCTTGGTGCTACGCGCGCGAGACCGCAACCAGCGCGTCCGGCAGCACGAATTCATGCTCGGGATGCCTCACGGTGAGCACCGGGCACGGAGCAATCCGAACTACCCGCTCCGCCACACTTCCGAGAAACAGGTGCGCGAGCGCGCCCCGTCCGTGCGTCCCCATCACAATGAGATTCACCCTGTGGTTCTTCGCGTACTCCACGATGGCCAACGCAGGCGTGTTGTTGGTGACGACCACACTCGTCGCGCGAAGCACCTCGCGGTCCTCATCGCTCAGCAACGCGTCGAGTTGCTGTCTCGCGTTCCGTTCGTTTTCTTCCTGCAGCGACAGCGGCATGACTTCGTATCCGTATCCCATCGAGGCCGCCAGGTAGACGTTGGCGGTCACGTGAAGAAGGTGCAGCTTCGCGCCGAAGCGTTCGGCCAGAGCACGCCCGTACGCGACCGCCGTTTCTGAGGCGGCCCCGAAGTCCGTTGCAACCAGGATGTTTTCTAGGGCAATCATGATCAGCCTCCGTCAGTTCGCCCGCTCGGAAATGGGGTGGGCCTGCCCTCGATCGACGCACGCCATGTGCCAGGATACCGGCTCAGCGCGCCGGCGAATCCATCCGTCGCGCGAGGTACCGCCGGAAATCCGTCAAGGCGAACAGCGAAAGCGCCGACTTCGCGTCACCGTCGAAATTTGATGCCGACGAACAGACGAGAACTGTCCATGCTGACCCGCGCCGCGGGCGGTCCGAGTCGCGCGACGATGCTGGAGATGGACTCCGGCTGTATCAACTCGTGGGTGTTCAAGATGTCGGTAGGCTGCACTCGGGCATCCAATGCTGGTCCGCCGAAGTAGCGATAACCGGTAACGAACGCCGCGTGCGGACCGAGCGCCGCAGTCAGTTCGATCCCGGCATCGAACCCGAGGCCAGTTGAAGGTTCAAATGACGCCGCCAGTCGATAGTCGTCCTGGAACAGCACCGAGTGGCCACCGAGCCGAAACGTCGTAAAACCCAGCGGCTGCACCTCGCCGCTCAGGCGGTAGAAAGTCGGGCCTGCCGAAAGAATCAGGCCGACGCGATCGGGGTGGCCGACCCGCGTTGCGGCGTTGAAGGCGACGGCCCATTCGGTCAGGGAGCCTGACGTGTCCGGCCACGCGTTCGATTGATTGAGCGTGGTCTGCTGCGCTTCACCGCTCGGCGGAGGACGGCTGATGTATTGAAGCGCGATGAGGTATGGCGTATTCGCCCCTGACAGGTCATAGCTGGCGCGCTCGACGAGAACCTGCAATCCCAATCGACTGACCGGAAAAATGTTGACGCCTCCCGACAGGCCGAGCGTCGATTGCGCATTCGCCGCGAGCGTCTGACCTCCCCGGCTGGTGAAGTCGCTACCGAACAGGAGGGGGGGCGAGTACGAAGTGGTCACGGCCACCGAAGGTCCGGTGATGACGCCGCTGGCGGCACCCCAGACTTCGACAACTGGAGGTGGGGCATTCTGCTCCGCGTACGCGAAGCGGGGCGCCACGACCAACGCCCAGACGCACAGCAGCGCTGTGCAGCCGTGTCTCATACCGCTCCGTGCCGAGGCGGTCCTCGCGGTGTCTCCCAAAATCAACCTCCTGTGCACATTGTCCACGGTTCGGGCTTGCGGGCAAGTGCGTCTCGAGCCACGGTCATGACCGCGTCATCTCGGAGATTGCGCGGCACGAAGTCGGCGAGTGGATTGGTTGCAATGTCGATGACATGGATCGGCTGCGGACTATTCCGCAATGACTGCGGAATAGTCCCGACGTTTTGAACGGCCGCAGAGATTCAGGCCCGGACGCACCCGCTTTTGTGCGGAAAATCAGCACCGATCGGCGGAGGCCACGCTGACGGATCCTGTTCCCCATGGCACGGCTCCTGCTCGATCCCGTATCAATGCTGACATCGCACGATTCCCAGGTCCACAAGCGCCACGCCCCGCCCGTTCCGCCAGCGGCAGATGATGTCGAGACTGCCCGGCTCATACTGCGCGACGGTACCCTCGCGACGGTGCGGTCTTCGAATGCCGCCGATCGAGACGCGATTCGCCGCTTCTTTCGCCGGCTGTCTCCGGAATCACAAAGATACCGATTCTTCTCGGCGGGATGCCCCAGTAATGCGCTGATCGAGCGCTTTCTCGATTCCAGCGACCCGCGGAGGCAACTCACGCTCATTGCGCTGCGGCGGGTCGATGCCGCGGACCGCGTGATCGCGGTGGCGTCCTACTTTGGGTTGACAGACGGCACGGCTGAAATCGCATTCGCGGTCGACGATCGCTTTCACCGGAAGGGCCTCAGTACTCTACTCCTCGAGCGTCTGGCGGTTCACGCCGAGCAGCACGGGTTTCAGACGTTTCAAGCGGGCATGCTGGCCGACAACACCGAGATGCGCCAGGTCTTTCGGGATTCGGGCTTCGCGCTCAAATCGTCGCTGAATTCCGGAATCATCGAACTACAGCTCTCCGTTACTCCCTCGGCCGAAGGCGTCGAGATAGCGGAGCGACGGCGTCAGCGGGCGACCGCGGAATCGATGCGGCCGCTCCTCGCCCCCGAGACAGTCGCCGTCATTGGCGCGTCGCGCGATCCACATAAGATCGGCGCGCGCGTCCTCCGCGCCTTGCAGTCAGCCGGGTATACCGGACCAATCTATCCGGTCAATCCAAATGCGGCCGAGATCGGTGGGCTGCGGGCATTGTCGTCGGCGCGGGATCTTCCAAGAGGCGTCGATCTCGCCATCATCACGGTTCCCTCCGAATGCGTCCTCACCGCCGTCGAGGACTGCGCCGCGGCTGCGGTGCGCTCGCTTGTCGTGATCACCGCAGGATTTGCCGAGGTCGGAGAGGAAGGCCGCGCAAGACAGGAGGCGCTCACAGAGCGCGTCCGCAGCCACGGGATGCGGATGATCGGTCCCAACTGCATGGGCCTGCTCAACCTGGATCCGCGTCTGCGGCTGAATGCGTCGTTTTCGCCGGTCGTGGCGCCTCCCGGCAGCATCGCGCTCTCCTCCCAGAGCGGCGCACTCGGGATCGCGATTCTGCGGCTGGCAGCGGATCGCCAGATCGGACTCTCCGCATTCGTCAGCGTCGGCAACAAGGCTGACGTTTCCAGCAACGATCTGCTCGAGGACCGGGAAGGAGATCCGCGGACCCGCGTCATCCTGCTGTATCTGGAGTCGTTCGGCAATCCGAGGCGGTTCGCACGGATTGCCCGGCGCATCGGCCGTCACAAGCCGATCGTTGCACTGAAGGCGGGGCGGACTTCTGCCGGTTCGCGGGCGGCTGGCAGTCATACGGCGGCGTTGGCCGCGCGCGACGCGGCGGTCGAGGCCCTCTTTCGGCAAACCGGCGTCATCCGCGCCGAAACGATCGACGAACTGTTCGACATCGCCTCCTGCCTCGACGCGCAACCGCTGCCGGCGGGATCTCGGGTCGCGATCGTCACCAATGCGGGCGGGCCCGGGATACTCGCCGTGGACGCCTGCGATGCGGCCGGCCTGCAGGTCCCCGAGCTTCTGCCGCAAACACAACGTCGGCTTCGCACCTTTCTGCCCACGACCGCGAGCGCGACCAATCCGGTAGACATGGTCGCCTCGGCAGGGGCCGACGATTACCGTCAGGTCATTGAAACGGTCCTCGCCGCTGACAACATCGACGCGTTGCTCGTCGTCTACACCCAGGCTGACGACGGTGATCCGGCGATCGTGCTCTCGGGAATTCAGGCGGGGATTGCGGCCGCCCGCGCGGCTGGCATCGTGCACAAGCCCGTGCTCGCCTGTCCGCTGACGGATTCCACCGATTGGCGTCCGTTTCGCGCCTCGGGCGAGACCATTCCGACATACGCCTTTCCTGAGAATGCGGTTCGGGCGCTCGGCAAGATCGCCGCGTATGCCGCCTGGCGATCGCAGCCGTCAGGATCGTTCTGGACGTTTGACGATGTGCGCGTGGAGGCAGCGCGCGCGATTTGCCGGAATGCGCTGGATCGTGGCGACACGTGGTTGAGTGGCGCGGATACGTGGGCTGTTCTCGACGCGTTCGGGCTTCCGGTTCCTGCGCAGAAGCTCACGCGCACCGCCGACGAAGCTGCAGCGTTCGCATCTTCCATTGGCTTTCCGGTCGTCGCAAAACTGGCGTCGACCAGGCTCACCCACAAGACCGAGCTCGCAGCCGTCCGGCTGAACCTCGCGACGGAGGAGGAAGTCAAAGAGGCGTTCCGCGAGATCGTTGCACGTGCCGAGCAGACGGCCGGCGCCGCGGCAGTCGACGGTGTGCTCGTCCAGCCGATGATCGCCGGCGGCGTCGAGACCATCGTTGGCATCACCCACGATCCGGTGTTTGGTGCACTGGTTGGCTTCGGCCTTGGAGGGGTCACGGTCGAAGCGCTGGGTGACGTGCGGTTTCGTGTCGCCCCGCTGACCGATCGCGACGCCGACAGCCTGGTTCGCGAGATTCGAGGCGTGTCGCTGCTGACCGGATTCCGGGGCCGTCCGCCGGCGGATCTCGACGCCGTGCGTGACGTGCTGCTTCGGATTTCGTCCCTTGCCGAAGCCGTCCCGGAGGTTTCAGAGCTGGATCTCAATCCTCTGATTGCGCTCGCCCCCGGCGCCGGCTGTCGGGTCGTCGACGCACGAATCAGAGTTGCGGCCGACAGCCGACGGATCGCGGCCGTGAATCCTCAGTCGCTGGCAGTCACCGGTGGCACATGACCCTCGAAGTCCAGGCAGCAGACAGAGCGACGTCGGCCGATCAGGTTCTGCTCCAGGGACCTCACTCGCGGCTACGCGAGCTCCTGCTGGTGCTTCGCGCGGTCGTGGACTTTCTTCGCGGCTTTCGCACGCTTCATTTCGTCGGCCCGTGCGTGACCGTGTTCGGTTCCGCGCGGTTTACCGAAGGGCATCCGTACTACAAGCTCGGAAGACATCTCGGGCACCGGCTTGCCGATATTGGTTTCACCGTGATGACCGGCGGCGGCCCGGGCCTGATGGAGGCTGTCAATCGAGGCGCGAGAGAAGCCGGCGGCCGATCGGTCGGCTGTAATATCCAGCTGCCGGTCGAACAGAAACCCAACGCCTATCTGGATCGATGGGTGACCTGCCATCACTTCTTCGTCCGCAAAGTGCTGCTGTTCAAATATTCCTATGGCTTTGTCGCGCTCCCTGGCGGCGTCGGCACGCTCGACGAGCTGTTCGAAGCGTTCACGCTGATTCAATCGGGGAAGATTGCGCCGTTTCCCATCATCCTGCTTGGCGCCTCCTACTGGCGGCCGCTTACGGAATTTCTCGAACGGATGGTCGAGGAGGGCGCTATCGCGGAAGGCGAACTAGAGTTGCTCTTCTTGACCGACAGCGTCGAAGACGCGATTCGCCATCTCGAGACTCACGCGATCGAACACTTCCGCCTGCGGACGCCCAGGGCGATGCCATGGCTCGGTGAGCGTGCGCCCGTCACGACGGTGCCGAGTACGCGCCCTTGAAGCTCGCCGCCACGACCTCGCGGAGAACGCTGCCAGTGAAGGTGTCGGGCGCCTCTTTAGAGGCGCCACGTGAAGCCGGAACAGTCTGCAGGGCACCTCTTCAGAGGTGCCGAAGGTATTAGTTGGAGCCGCCAGTTGCAGAGACTAGGGCGCGTCTAAAGACGCGCCCGACAACTGAGGTTCCCCGGCGCGCGATTGAGTATGATGCGCAGTGGAGGCGGCACATGCAATCGAGTCCCTTCATCCGACGGACAATAGCCCTCGTCGGTGCCGTCGCGATCTTTGGAGCCTGCCCCACCGGATCGTCCTTCACTCAACGCAAGGCAGAACCTGATCTCACGCCGGTCGCCGGACCGAGTTGGCTGAATCACCTGAAAATCAAGTACGGCGATACGAGCATGGGTCGAGGGTCCGGCCGTTACGCGCCGAACGCGGACACCCCACGCCCCGAGGCAAGGACGCTCCCGTCGATACGCGAGCCGATGTCTCTCACCGGCGGAGATATTTTTCGTTTGAACTGTCAGGCCTGTCACGGAGCCGCCGGCACGGGAGCACCTCCGGAAATCCGATCCGTCATTCCGGCGGTGCAGGGATCATCGCTGGAGCTGATGCGCAAGCAGATGCAGCTGCCGGGACGAGCCAAAGACGAGGCGACGCTCCGTCAGGAGACGGCCAAGCGGCGCGCCGATCTCACTCGGCGCATTCACAGTGGCGGCGAGCGCATGCCGCCCATCGCCCATCTGTCAGACCGGGAGATCGATCTCCTCTACGGCTATCTCACGGAACTCGCTGGCGCCACGACGGCTCCGAAGGGCACGATCAAGGTGACACCGGTGCGTGTCGGTGAACAGCTGGTGAAGGCGACGTGCCACATCTGCCATGACGCGTCGGGACCACGGCCATCGGGGCGCGCACTGCTCGAAGGCACGATTCCCCCGTTGACGACAATCCTGACGGACCAGCCGGTGGTGGATTTCCTGAAGAAGGTTCGAAGTGGCGCTCCGGTCACGATGGGAGAGCCGCTGCTGCATTATCGCGGCCGGATGCCCGTGTTCGACTACCTTCGCGATGAAGAAGTCGCCGCGGCCTACCTGTTTCTGTCTGAATATCCGCCGCAACGTTAGTCGGGGTCGCGTCGAGCGGTAGTACCTCGTGGTCCGATCGGGAAATCCCGATTCGGACCACTAGTCGTCGTATCTCAACTCGAGACCGAGCTTCCGGATCCGATCGCCGAGCGTCGAGCGCTTGATTCGCAGCTGCTCGGCTGCCTTCGACTTGTTCCCGCCGCTCTGCTCGAGCGCCGCGGCGATCAAGTGCGTCTCGACTTCCCGCAGTCGGTCGTCCAGTGAAGTGGCACCGGCTCGAGTCGGTTCAGCGACTGGCTGAGGCGCAGCCCGTCCCGCCCGGTTCTGGAATACCAGGGCGGCCGGCATGCAGCCGACGCGAACGGTGTCGCACGTGCACGTCTCCGCGATCCGTTCGCAGGCGTTCTCGAGCTCCCGGACGTTACCGGGCCAGGAATGACGCTGAAATGCCTCGCGGACAGTCGACGAGACGGTCGGAACCGCCTCGCCGCGGCGATGAAAGAAACGGCGGATGAAATGGTCGGTCAATAGAGGGATGTCTTCACGCCGCTCGCGAAGTGGCGGCAGCGAGATCGGGACGACGTGCAGGCGGTAGAAAAGATCCTCCCGAAATTTTCCTTCCCTGACCAGTTGCCGTAAGCCCCGCTTGGATCCGGTGATCACGCGCGCATCGATCGGAATCGTCCGGGTCCCGCCGACGCGCTCGACGGTTCGAGTCTGCAGCACTCTCAGAAGCTTGACTTGCACGCCCGTCGGCACATCGTCGATGTCGTCCAGAAAGATCGTGCCTCCATCGGCGGCTTCGAACCGGCCGCGACGATCCTTCATCGCTCCGGTGAACGCACCGCGCTCGTGGCCGAAGAGCTCCGATTCGATCAGTGATTCGGCAAGAATCGCGCAACTCACGGCAACGAACGGGCGGTGACGTCGACGGCTGGTGTGGTGAATCAGGCGGGCGATCATTTCCTTGCCGGTGCCGGTCTCACCGAGCACGAGCACGTTGCTCTCGCTCTCCGCGATCACTCGCACGAACTCGAAGACCGCGCGCATCCGCGGACTCTCGCCGACGATGATCGAATCCATCGAGAACGGTCCAGAGTATGACGCGGCGGACGATACGCGTGCGGGGTCCTCTCGGTCGAGCACGAAGCCCAGCGTCGCAAGGACGGTGCCATCCGCGGCGCGGGGCGTTTACTTCACGAAATTCGTGTCGCGCCGACTGTCTGGCTGTTCGGGCCCCGGATGAACTGCCGGATTTCCGGCAGTCGCCCCGAAGGCTCTCGGGCCGGTTGGAGATCACCGGGAGTTTTGGGCGCGTTTCCAACGACTTGCGGGATGGCCTGCAGCGGCACGGCGTTTGTGAAGGTCGACGCCGATGACTTCAGCATCTCCGGTCTCACTCAGCGGGCTGTTGCGGCGCTACGACCGCCCCGGACCCCGATACACCTCTTATCCGACGGCGGTCGAATTCAACGCCTCGTTTGGCGACCCGGAGTATCGCCAGCATCTGGCCGCAGCGTCTGCCAACGCCGGCGAGCCGCTTTCCCTCTATGTCCACCTGCCGTTCTGCGAACAGCGCTGCATTTACTGCGGCTGCTCGGTCATCATCACCCACAAGCGCGAGGTCGCGGCCCGCTACATCGACTACCTCGAACGCGAACTGGAGATGCTGGCCGCGTCGCTCGGCAATCGCCGCCGCCTCGTCCAGCACCACTGGGGCGGTGGCACGCCGACCTATCTTTCGCTCGAACAGATCGAGCGGCTGCACCGGGCCGTCACCCGTCACTTCGACGTCGAGGTGAA
Organism: uncultured Acidobacteriota bacterium; assembly: GCA_963755695.1. Classification (GTDB taxonomy): domain Bacteria; phylum Acidobacteriota; class Vicinamibacteria; order Vicinamibacterales; family 2-12-FULL-66-21; genus QHWT01. The sequence goes on from CAVWLB010000008.1 coordinate 26,474, forward strand.
CGCGGAACAGGCCATCGAGATCGACCCGCGCGTGACGTCGCGGTCGCAACTCGATCTCTTGCGACGGCTCGGGTTCAATCGGCTCTCGATGGGCGTGCAGGACTTCACTCCGGAGGTCCAGGCAGCGATCAACCGCCGGCAGGCGGAAGCTGAGACGCGAGACCTTTACGACCACGCGCGTGCGGCCGGGTTCGAGTCGATCAACATCGATCTCATCTACGGCCTGCCCCGACAGCAGCGATCAACCTTCGAACAATCGCTTCGCGCCGTCGTCGACATGCGGCCCGACCGCGTCGCCGTGTATTCGTATGCGCACGTGCCGTGGCTGCGCCCCCACCAGAAGGCCATCAACGCCGCGGACCTGCCGGACCGCGACCTGAAATTCGAGCTGCTCGGCGCGGCCATCGAATGTTTTCTGGGCGCCGGGTACGAGCAGATCGGGATGGATCACTTCGCCCTGCCAGACGACGAGCTCGCCGTGGCCGCCCGCCAGCGCCGGCTTCATCGAAACTTCATGGGTTACACCACGCGAATGGCACCCGACATGGTCGGCGTGGGTGTCTCGGCCATCGGCGACGTGCGAGGAGCGTTCGCGCAGAACGAAAAGAAGCTCTCCCGCTACTACGCGGCGATTGATGGCGGACGCCTCCCGATAGAACGCGGGTACGTGCTGAGCGCCAATGATGCGGTCAGGCGGCACGTCATTACCGAGCTGATGTGCAACGGCCATGTGAGCCGCGCGTCGGTGCGCGAACGATTCGGGCTCGATTTCGACTCGTACTTTGCCTCGGAGCTCCAGCTTCTGCAGAAGCCCGGCGGGCCGATCACCGATGGCTTCCTCACGATCGACGATGACGGGCTGACGGCAACGACCGAGCGGGCGTCTGTTCATCCGAAATATCTGTATGGCGTTCGATTCCTATCTGCCGTCGCACGGCGACCGCCCGGTATTTTCACGAACGGTCTAAGGGGACAACCGGCAATGAGTACCAGCAACCGACCTGGCCAGACCGCAATCGTCCTGTTCAATCTCGGCGGCCCCGACGACCTCGCCGCGGTCGAGCCGTTCCTGGTCAACCTGTTCTCAGACCGCGAGATTATCGAGCTGCCGCTGGGCGCGAGAATCCAGCCGTTGATGGCACGCTTCATCGCCCGCGTGCGTGGACCTTCGGTGCGGCGGAACTACGAGTCGATCGGCGGTGGCTCCCCGCAGCTCCGAATCACACGCGCGCAGGCCGCCGCGCTCGACGAGCGGCTCAACGGCGGCCCGAACGCCGCAGGCTCGTTTCGGGTGTTCATCGCGATGCGGTATACCCGCCCTTCGGCAGATGACGCGCTCGAGGCAATCGCTGCCGCAGGTATCCACCGCGTCGTGACCCTGACGCTCTTTCCCCACTATTCCAGAGCGACCACCGGGTCGTCGCGCCACGAATTCGATCGGGCGATCTCGAGCCCGAAGTGGCGGGATTTCGGCTTCGAGGTTACGCACATCGATCGATATCCGGATCACCCTGGCTATCTCGACGCGATGGCACACACGATCGCCGGCGCGTGGACGTCCATCCCGGTCGATCGCCGGAAGCGCGCAGTGATCGTCTTCAGCGCACATGGGCTTCCACAGAAATTCAGCGACGAAGGCGACCCCTATGTGGCTCACATCGACATGACGCGGTGGGGAATTCTGGAACGCCTGCAGATCGACAACCGGCAGGTGCTCGCCTACCAGTCGCGCACAGGCCCGGTGAAGTGGCTCGGACCAGGCACGGAGGAAACCCTCGTGGAGCTGGGGCGTGATGGAGTCAGAGACGTTCTCGTCGTGCCGCTGTCGTTCGTCTCGGATCACATCGAGACGCTGTACGAGGTCGACCTGCTGTTCGCCGACGCCGCACGCAAGGCAGGTATTACCGGCTACTACCGTCCACCGGCCCTGAACACCGAACCGTTGTTCATTCATGCCCTCGCGGGGCTGATCGAGCGGGCACCTTGCGGCCGATGAGCCTGGCGCGGAGGCGAGATCGAACGATACAGCCGTTCGCGGCACACCCACCGGAGTGCTCGCATGACCCGGGTCGTAATCGTCGGCGCGGGCGTGGCCGGACTGGCCGTGGCGCACGCGCTTCGCCGTGAGTCGCCACAGACGGATATCGTGGTCCTCGAGGCTCGCGCCCGGCCTGGCGGCAACATTCGCTCCGAGATCATCGAGGGCTATCTCTGCGAGAACGGCCCGACCGGATTTCTCGACAGCGCGCCGGAGACGCTCGCGCTCGTGAACCAGATTGGCCTCTCGGATCGGCTGCTCAGGAGCAGCGACAAAGCCCGTCGCCGGTTCATCTTCCATCGCGGCCGGCTGCACGAAGTGCCGACGTCGGCGCGGACATTCGTCAATTCTGGCCTGCTCTCGGCCATGGGCAAGCTTCGAGTGATGGCCGAACCGCTCGCGCGATCGCGGCCCGAACGCGACGAGAGCATCTATGACTTCGCCGCGCGCCGAATCGGGCACGAGGCCGCGGAGGTCATGATCGGCTCCCTGGTGTCGGGCGTCTTCGCCGGCGACGCGCACGGGCTTTCCTTGCGCGCCTGTTTCCCAGCGATGTGGGAGATGGAGACGGAATACCGCAGCCTTTTCCGAGCGCTATGGGCCAAGCGGAACCACCGACGGCGCACGTCCGCAATCGGCTCTCCGGTCGGAACCCTGACCTCGTTCACCGGCGGCATGGAAGATCTGGTGCGAGCGCTCGTCACCACCCTCGGCGATCGGGTGAGAACCAATACCTCGGCGACCGCTCTTTGGGAACGCGGCCGGCACGGATCCGGCCTGCGCCCGGTTGGTGCCCGCAGCTTCACGGTGGTCGCAAACGATTGGCCCATCGAGGCGGATGCCGTCGTCCTGGCTGGACCGTCTTCGGACTCGGCAGATTTGGTGCGCCCATTCGATCCGGCGCTTGCCAGCGTGATGTCATCGATTCCAACCGCGCCGCTGGCCGTGGTGTGTCTCGGTTACGACCGACGTGCGCTCGCGGCCGAGGGTGTCGCGCTCAATGGATCCGGGTTCCTCGTCCCCCGCGAAGCGGGCCCGCGAATCCTGGGCGCGTTATGGGAAACGAGCATTTACTCCGGGCGGGCGCCCGTCGGCAAGGTGCTGCTTCGCGTCATGATTGGCGGCGCGACCGATCCGGGCGCGATGGATTTCGACGACCAGCGGCTCATCGATCTGGTCCGCGCAGACCTGCGGCAGACGATGCGGCTTGGGAACGTACCGGAGTTCGCTCACGTGATTCGCCATCGGCGCGGCATTCCGCAATACACCATTGGTCATGGCGGCCGGCTGGCGCGGCTCGATACAATCCTTCAGCGTCACCCGGGTCTGTTTCTGGCCGGCAGCTCCTACCGCGGCGTGGCGATCAACTCCTGTATCGAGGCAGCGCCCCGTGTCGCCGCTGATATCGCCCATCATCTTCGGCGGGAACCATTTCTCTCGCGGCATGAGATCGCAGCCAGCTAGTGTGCTGACGGGAGTGCTGCATCATGCAACCGCGACGTCGGGCGGGTCAGAGGCCTCGGCGGAGTCCAGGACACCACAGCGCGCGATTCGATCCCCCAGCGTGGAACGTTTGATGTTGAGCAGCTCGGCCGCGCGCGACTTGTTTCCCTCGCTGACCTTCAACGCCCAGCCAATGAGGTTGGATTCCACTTCGCGCAGCCGATCGTCGAGCGATATGGGAAGTGACGGCGACGTCTGGATTGTCGTGATCGGCGCGCCATCTGCCGCGCCCAGGAGCACGCTGGCCGCCATGCACCCGACGCGGACGGTGCCGCACGAGCAGGTCTGGACCATGCGCTCGCACGCATTCTCCAACTCACGAACGTTGCCCGGCCAGCCGTAGCGGGAGCAGGCGTAGCGGACGGTTGGGGTCAGCTGCGGGACCTCCACGCCACGCGTCCTGGCAAAACGCGTAAGGAAATGATCCATCAGGAGGGGGATGTCCTCGCGGCGCTCTCGCAGCGGCGGCAGCAAGATGGGCAGCACGTTCAGGCGGTAGTACAAATCCTGCCGGAACTTCCCTTCGGCCACCATCTGCCGCAGGTCGCGTTTGGTGCCGGTGATGATCCGCACGTTAACCTGGATCGGACGCGTGCCGCCCACACGCTCGACCGTCCGAGTCTGGATGGCCCGGAGGAGCTTGACCTGCATCGACAGCGGCACGTCGTCGATGTCGTCGAGAAACAGCGTGCCTCCATGCGCGAGCTCGAAGCGCCCTGGTTTGTCCTTGATGGCCCCGGTGAACGCGCCCCGCTCGTGACCGAAGAGCTCGGTTTCGATCAGGTTCTCGGCAAAGAGCGCACAGCTTACGGCCACGAAGGGCTGGTGCCGGCGCGGGCTGGAGTGGTGCAGCACGTTGGCGATCACTTCCTTGCCGGTGCCGGTCTCGCCCTGAATGATGACGCTGCTGTCGCTTCGGCTGATGACTTTCATGAAATCGAAGATCGCGCGCATCCGGGCGCTCTGACCAACGACGACATCCTCGAGTGAGAACTGATCTGATGGACGCATGGCGGTGCTCTTTCGGCCTATATGTCTGGAGCGGCGGACTCCGGGCCTGCGCAGCCGGTTCAGCGTTCCTGTCGCGCTCACACGACCAGGAGCTGTTCGAATTCGCGGATCTCGTCCTTCAGCGCCGTTTCTACGCCCACGTAAAGCGTCAGGTGCGCGCTCGGACACCCCGAACACATACCGGTCAGACGGACGCGGGCGCTGTTGCCGTGCACTTCCACGAGCTCGATATCGCCGCCGTCGGCCTGCATCAGCGGGCGGATGCGATTGAGGACCGATTCAACCCGTTCGCGTGAAATCATCGCCAACTCCTTGACGGAAATCCGTCAGAGCAACCGGGGTGCCACCGCAAATCTGCAGAATCATTCGAAAGAAAGGCCCTTTCTTGACGGGCACGGCGGTTGCTGAAAGGGAAGCGGGGAATTCCGCGCAGTGCCTGCGGAATTCTCCGCAGCGCGCCGGTTTGCGAAGGTGGCGATTGGGATCGCGTTTGGCGATTCCGCGTGCGCGGGCCCTAACTTGCGGGTTTATCGAGACCGAATTTTTCGATGCGGTATCGAATCTGATCGCGATTGAGCCCGAGCAGCGACGCTGCTCTCGTCTGGTTCCCGCCGGTGCGCTGCAGCGCCTGCACGACCAGCTCGCGTTCGAGGGCGTCGAGGCTCAGGCCCTCTTCAGGCAGGTTCAGCGTCCGTGCCGTCGCGCCTCGATCGCCGCTGACCGGAAAGTCTTCCGCCGCGAGCCAATCGGATTCGGCAAGCAGCATCGCGCGCTCGACGGCGTTGCGCAGCTCACGAATGTTGCCGGGCCAACGGTATGCCTTCAGCACGGTCATCGCTTCGGCGGTTGCACCGCGGACCTTCTTCCGGAATTCGCGGTTGAAGAGGTCGATGTAGTAGTTGAGCGAGCAGCGGCACGTCCGCGACATGCGAGCGCAACGGCGGCAGCGCAATCTGCATCACGTTCAACCGGTAGTACAGGTCCTCTCGAAAGCGTCCCTGTTTCACCGCCTCGTCCAGATCAAGGTTGGTTGCGGCAATTACCCGGGCGTCGACGCGCACGTCGCCGGCGCCGCCGACCCGCTTGAACGCTTTCTCTTCCAGGAAGCGCAGCAGCTTGGCCTGGAGTGCCGGCACCATCTCGCCGATCTCGTCGAGAAAGACTGTGCCTCCTTCGGCCGATTCGAGCAGGCCCAGCTTCTGTTGACGCGCGTCGGTGAAGGCGCCGCGCTCGTGTCCGAACAGCTCGCTCTCGAGCAGCGCCTCGGGAGCGCCGAGCAGGTAATGTTCATGAACGGCTTCGCGGCCCGGTCGCTGTTGTAATGAATCGTCTTCGCCGCGAGATCCTTGCCGGTGCCGCTTTCGCCGGTCAGGAGGACCGTCGACGCAGGGCTCGCCGCGACCTTCTGCAGCAGCGCCTTCAACTTCATCATCGCGGGGGACTCCCCGATAATGTGGGCGATCGCGTAAGGTTCGGAGCGCGAGGCGCGCAGCGCCTTCACTTCGCGGCGCAGGCGTGTCGTCTCGAGCGCCTTGGCGACGACGAGGGCGATCTCGTCAAGGTTGAACGGCTTGTTGGCGTAGTGGTACGCCCCCTGTTTCATCGCCTCGACCGCCGTTTCAATCGTGGAGAACGCGGTCAGCAGGATGACCAGGATTTCCGGTTCGGCGGCCTTCATCGCCTTCAGCACCTGCAGGCCATCGCCGTCGGGCAGCTTGTAATCGAGAAGAACGAGATCGGTGTTGTTCCGGAATTTCTGGAGGGCCTCCTTCGCGGTGCCGGCCTCGATGACGAAGTATCCCTCGGCGGTGAGACGCTGGACGAGCGACCAGCGAATCAGAGCCTCATCGTCGACAACGAGGATGGTCGATTCCATACGGGGCTTAATTATATGAAGAGTTTGACGTCGACACCTGCTCCTCCGAAAGTTTGGAACGATGGCAGGCTCGTGACGATTGCAGGAGCCCTGAGCGCAGGCATCTTCGTCCTCGACGCGACCCTTCCATTCGGGATCGCGATCTGCGCGATGTATGGGATCGTGGTACTGCTCGGGTTCTACGTACGCTTTCCTTCCTACAGTCTCTGGGCAGCAGGAGCCGCCACCCTGCTGACGGCGATTGCCGCCGGGATCTCACCCCACCACGGCGTGGTCGCCTATGCTGCCGTCAACCGTGCGCTGACGCTCGTGGGCATCTGGGTGACCGCCTGGCTCGTGTCCCGGCACGCCAGCGTGGGACGCGCGCTCGACCGGTCGCTCAAAGATCTCACGGACACCAATTTCGCCCTCGACCAGGCGGCGATCCTGGCGGTCACCGACGTCAAGGGCCGCATCACTTACGCGAACGACAGATTCGTGGAGATCTCCAAGTATCCTCGCGAAGAGCTGCTCGGGCAGGATCACCGCATCATCAATTCCGGCCTTCACTCGAAGGAATTCATCCGCGACCTCTGGCACACGATCGCCAACGGACGAATCTGGCGCGGTGAGATTCGGAATCGGGCAAAGGACGGCTCGTTCTATTGGGTCGATACCACGATCATCCCGTTTCTGGACGATCGCGGCCGCCCATATCAGTACATGGCCATCCGCTACGACATTACCGAGCGCAAGCGATCGGAGGCGCTCCTACGCGAACAGGCGGCGCTCGCGCGACTTGGCGAGATGGCGGCGGTGGTCGCGCACGAGGTCAAGAATCCACTCGCCGGGATCCGCGGCGTACTGCAAGTGATTGGCGGCCGCATGCCCGAGACGAGTCGCGACAAGGAGATCATCGGCGAGGTGGTCACGCGTCTCGACTCGTTGAACGACATCGTCCAGGACCTGCTGGTGTTCGCACGGCCTCGCGAGCCGCAGATCGGCCGGGTGCCGCTCTCGGTGCTCCTCGAAAGCACCGTAGCGTTTCTTCGTCGGGATCCAGCCCTGGCCGGGATCGAATTCGCAATCACCGGAGAGAGCCCGGTGATTCAAGCGGACCCCGAGCAGCTGAAAACAGCCTTTCAAAATCTTCTGCTCAATGCGGCGCAGGCAACTGGATCAGCGGGTCATGTTACGGTGTCGATTACGTCGGATGCGCTCGCCGCGACGGTCGCGATTACCGACTCGGGGCCGGGCGTTCCGCCCGAGATCCGCGATCGGATTTTTGAGCCGTTCTTCACGACCAAGCACCGCGGCACCGGGCTGGGTCTGCCGACGGCACGGCGGGTGATCGAACGTCATCGAGGCACGCTCGACGTGGAGTGTCCGGCCTCAGGTGGAACCGTCGTCACCGTCAGGCTGCCTTTGTAGATGCGATGTCACGAACGTCATCGCGATCAAGGCCAATTCGGATCCACCACCACCAGCACCGGTCTGCGAGCAGGTTCAGATCCACTTCGTCGATCTCGACCCGCCCATCGACGAACAGCCAGCTTCCCAGTCGCTTGATGCATAGGCCTGCTGAACGAGAGGGGTCAGATCGCGCATTTCGAAAGGTTTGCTGACCACGCGAAAGGCCCCGAGCTTCAGCGCGCCCGCCTGGACGGCCGGCGTACTGAAGGCGGTCATCAAGACCACGCGGCTGCCGGGAGCCACCTTCCGGATCGCCTCGAGGAGCCGCAAATCGTCGGAGTCCGGAAGTCGATAATCGAGCAGGATGACGTCCGGAGCGGGATTGTCGCCGAGCCGCTGGAGCGCTTCCCTGGCGTCGCAGGCTTCGGTGACGGCGTGTCCGGTCTCGGTCAGGGTTTCCGACATCGACCACCTGATCAACGGCTCGTCATCGACGATCAGCACCCGCAGCCGTGGGGATTCTTCCACTACATCGCGAAATATTTCGGGTCCCATGATGTCGCTCCGGAATGTGACAGGCCCACCTTCCCGGGATTGCGCGTGGAAGTGGGTCGGTGCCAGCCAGCACTTCAAGACGCGGACCAACAAAGACCGCAGTGATCTCGTTGCCCGCGCGGGCAAGTGGCGGCTGCGAGGTGACGCGTCTGACAACCCGATCGATCGATCCCGTTGGCACACGCGTTGCTCTTTTAGTCCGCGGTTGCTCACGAAACGATTCTTGAATCCGTCTCAGCGCCGGCGCGGAAGTCGAGAGCTGCTCCGGCGGCAGACGGTCGGCGGGCCGGTGGGGAACCCCGGCCCGCTGTCTTGTGTGCCATGAAATCGGTGCCACAGCACATGCAGTCTCCTTCCGACCGTCGTGAATTTCTCAAGACCGCCGCCGGTACACTGGCTCTGCTCCTCAGCCGTCATGGCCTGACTTCCGCACAGGCCGCGCCACCCGCCGACGATTCTGAAGGCCCGCCCGTAGGGTTCGGCGTGATCGGTCTTGGAGCCTGGGGTCGCGAGATCCTCGCAGCCCTGGGACGGATTCCTTCTGCGCACGTCGAGACCATTTGCGACATCTATGAGCCGTTTCTCAAACGCGCGGCTGTGAGTGCGCCCGCCGCGGAGAAAGCGGCCGACTGGCGCCGCGTCGTTGAATCCCCGCGCATCAGCTCGGTCGTCATCGCCACGCCCACAAATGATCACCGCGAGATCGCGATTGCTGCCTTACAGGCGCGCAAGCACGTGTACTGCGAGGCGCCTCTCGCGGCAACGCTCGACGATGCGCGCGCGATTGCGGCGGCGGCGAATGCCTCCGGGCTCGTGTTCCAGGGTGGACTGCAGGGACGCGCCAACCCGCTCTACCACCACGTGCTGCAGTTCGTGAAGAGCGGCGTCCTGGGCGACGTCGCGCTGGTCAATGCGCAATGGAATCGCAAGGACAGCTGGCGCCGGGCTGCACCCACACCCGAGCGCGAACGCTCCGTCAACTGGCGCCTGGCGAAAGGGTCGCCTGGAGTGATGGGAGAACTCGGGATCCATCAACTGGATCTGATGGCGACATATCTTGGGACCAGACCCTCATCGATTGTGGGAAGTGGCGCCACCGTTGCCTGGCGCGACGGCCGGGAAACGCCCGACACCGTGTCGTGTCTGATCGAGTTCCCGGCCGTGCGCGCGAACTTCCGGGCGTCGCTGGCGAGCTCCTTCGGCGGCGCCTACACCATTTTCCAGGGCAGCAACAGCAGCCTGCTGTTGAAGGAGAACCACGGCTGGTTGATCAAGGAGGCGGATTCGCCGCTTCTCGGGTGGGAGGTCTACGCCCGCAAAGAGTCCGTTCACGATGAGACCGGCATCGCGCTGGTGGCGGACGCGACGAAGCTGCTCCAGGCGGGCAAGGAACCCGGGAAAGACGGTCCGCTGGAACCCGAGAAACCGGCGCTCGTCGTCGCGCTGGAAAGTTTCATTCGGAGCATCCACACCGGCACGCCGACGGTCTGCGGTGCGGCGGACGCGTTTGCCGCGACGGCGGCAGCGCTCAAAGCCAACGAAGCGGCGCTGGCGTCGAAGCGCATCGACATCGAGGCAAGCGATTACGCACTGTAAGCGTGGAGAACGATCATGAGTGACGACACGACCACCAACAGCCTTTCCCGGCGCGACTTCATCAAGACCACCGCCTCGGGGGTAGTCGCCGCGACAACCCTTCTCAACACCAGCGGGAGCGGCACTCTCGCGGCAGCTCCGGCAATCAATCCCCGGGTGATCGGCGCCAACGATCGCATCCGGATCGGGATCGTCGGCGTGAAGGGCATGGGAGGCGGGCATCTTCGCAATCTCGTCGGCCCCGAGATGGTCAACGACAATCAGCAGGTGATTGCAGTGTGCGACGTCTGGGAGACGGCGCGCCAGCGCGCACAGCTGACCGCAAAGTTGCCCGACCACACCGTCTATGCCGACTACCGGCGGCTTCTGGAGAACAAGGATATCGACGCGGTCGTCGTGGCGACGCCGGACCACTGGCACGGCCGGATCGGCACCGACGCGCTGCTGGCCGGTAAGCACCTCTACATCGAGAAGCCGATGACCCGACATCTCGGCGAAGCGTTCGACATCTACGATGCGGCGAAGCGCACGAAACTGCTGGTGCAGGTCGGATCGCACGGCTGCAGCGACCCGAAGTATCACCGTGCCCGAGACCTCGTCACCGCCGGGACGGTTGGCCGCCTGCTGTGGGCGCAGGGCAGCTACTGCCGGAACAATCCCAATGGCGAGTGGAACTATACGCTGGAACCGGAAGCCACCGAGCAGACCGTCGACTGGAAGACCTGGCTCGGACCGGCACCCAAACGCGCCTGGAGTGCGGAGCGATTCTTCCGGTGGAGAAAATATTGGGATTACGGCACGGGGATCATCGGCGACTTGTGGCCGCACCGCCTGCATCCGCTGATGCTCGCACTGAACCTGAACGAGTTTCCGAAGATCCGTCAGCTGCATCGGTGGCGATCTGTGTGGCGCCGACCGTCATCCTGCGCCCGACGGGAAGCCGTTTGGCGAGACCCGCGACGTCGCAGACACGACGCTGATGATGGTCGATTTTCCGAGCGGCGCGGCCATCGTGCTCGCAGGCTCGACGGTCAACGAGCGGGGCTTCGAGGACGTGATCCGGGGAACGAAGTCGAATCTCGTGATGGGCGGCAATCGTCTGCAGGTCGCGCCCGAGCGTCCTTATGTCGACGAGGTGGATGCCCGCGACGAGACTCCGGCCGATGCCGGCGAAAGCCACGTCAAGCACATGCGCAATTTCCTGGAGAGCATCCGGAAGAACGTGCCGCCGAATTGCAACGAGGACCTCGCGATTCGAGTGCAGACGATAGTGTCGATGGCGGAGCTCGCGTACCGCAAGCAGCGGCAGGTACGATTCGACGAGCGCACCCGCGAGATTCTGGTGTGAGGTCCGCGGGCGTGGCCGAACACATGTCGGAGGATGTCTGTCTCGCCCTGGAGGCGATGGGCACCCGCTTCGAACTGGTGCTCAACGTGTGCGGCGATGTCGACGTGCGCGCAGCCGGAGAAGAGGCGCTGGCCGAGATCGCGCGCCTCGAAACCCACATGAGCTTTTACCGGGCCGATAGCGACGTCACCTGGATCAACGCTCATGCGGGGCGCCGGTCCGTCAAGGTCGAGCCCGAGCTGTTTCGGCTCCTGCATCGGTGTCAGGAGCTGAGCGCAGCCACCGAGGGAGCGTTCGACATCACGATCGGTCCGCTCATGCGCGCGTGGCGATTCGTTGACGATACCGGCGCCGTTCCGACGAGCGCGATGCTGGCGCAGGCACGCCAGTCCGTTGGGTATGCACACCTGATGCTCGATCCTGTTTCGTCGACGGTGCGGTTCGCCCGCGAGGGCATGAGCATCGATCTCGGGTCGGCGGCCAAAGGATACGCGATCGACGAAGCGATCGGAATCTTGCGCGCCCGCGGCATCACCGGCGCGTTTCTTCACGGCGGAACGAGCTCGGTCCACGTCGTCGGTCCGCCGCGAGATGCGGCGGTCTGGCGGGTGGCATGGCGCTCCACTGAAGCCGGGCCGCCCGTCTTCGCCCTGCGCAACGGCGCGTTGTCGGTGTCCGCCGTCCACGGAAAGGCATTTACTGCTGACGGCCGTGAGTACGGCCATGTAATGGATCCGCGGACTGGGCAGCCTACCGAGTGCGCCGCGTCGGCTGTCGTATCGGGTCCCGCGTCGCTCGAATGCGATGCGCTCTCCACGGCGCTCCTCGTTCTCGGTGCCGCGTGGGTCCCGGCCTTACGGATGCGTTTCCCTGGCTACGATGGGGCCGTAGCCGCCAGGAGGTCTGCCGAGCCCGATTACGGAAGACTCACACAGCTGGCCCGCTGCCCTTTCACACCGTTCCAACCAGAATGATGGCGGCGGCTCGAATCAATCGGGAATGAGTCAGTTCGTGTCCCGAGAGGCACGGCGACCCGTCAGGCTATCGATGTGAATGCGGTACATCACCATGGCGTGAGGTTGGCGGTGCCCGGTTGTCGCGCCACCCGGCAGCCACCACTCCGAACGCTGCTGGAACAGGTGCAGCGCGCGATGCCGGATGTCCTTCTGCTCCGACGAATCACCGATTTCATCGTAACGGCCGAAGAGCACGACGGTGGTCCAGTGGAATCGGTCGTCGACAGCCTCGACCTCGACACAGACATTCGGATTCTCGCGCATCCAGCTCACCTTCTTGCCGACCGCCGAGAAACAGAACAGGCAGTCGGAGTCCGCGTCGTATGTGTAGGAAACCGGCACGACATATGGCTGCGCGCCGCGTGCACACGCGAGACGACCAATGCTCGAGCGGGACAACACGTCGCGGCACTGCGCGGTCGTAAGTTCATGAATCAGCATTGCGCCGACCTCTCCGACGAATATTGCAGCCTGGCGTGACATCACCCGACCACGCGCGGTTGGACGCGAGCCGCGCGGGCCCGTCGCTCGGCATCCGCCCTGAGCTGACCGAGCGCGGCGCGGCGGATCAGGATGATCCCCGGCGACAGGAATGCCCAGTACCGCCGGAACTTCCGCCGCGCGCTCGCGTCAGTGGCGACGGCTCGCGTTTCCGTGCGGAAGATCGACACCTGATCGCTGACCGGGTCGACGCTGAGCGTCCACGCGATCTTGACGTAGTCGGGTTCGCTGAATGCGGCGAACTGCGCCGGCGCGATTGGACGGAAGACGACGTCGGCCTGCCACGGACGCGTCACCGCCCCGATCACGATCTCCCGACCCGGTGTCTCTGCGAGAACCTCCCAGCCGAGAGACTTGGCCAGCGCGAGAAGGCCCCGCGGCCTCGTCTCGTGCTCGGGCGTGCTGCGAAGCAGGAGCTCGCGGCCCTTGAAGATCGCATTCGCGATAGTCGAGGTTTCAAGGTCCATGTCGCACGCTGCGGACAGCGTGATCTCGGCGGGAGCAGCCACGGCGGTCTGGTGTCGTTCGACCACCTCGTAGACTGGCATGAACCCATCCAACAGGGTCTCCGTCTCGTCGCCGGCCGACGACGATCGTCTGTAACCGTAATGGAGCCAGGTCGTCGCAACGTACGCCGCGTAACACCCGATACCGGCAGCAAGAATGGCCGTGCACACACGAGCTGTCGTCCCCAGGGTGCGTCGGAGTGTCATGTCGCGCATGATGATCTCCACCTCGCGTCGGCGCCATTGTCAGGAATTCGCGGCGCCCTGACGCTGCATCCCATGTATCGTCGGCTGCTGAAGCTGACACTGGAAGAATTGCGATTGATCGAGAAGCACCTCGGCCAGCTCGATCAAACAATGCCAACCTACTCGCCGCGCATCGTGAGACTGTACTGCGCCTCGCCGAACGCACGCTACAGGCAAGGTGCGTCTGTTACTGCAGTCGAGCTGGTTGCGCGCCTGGCGATCTGGCCGAAAACTTGAGACGGCGCCGCTCATGGAGAGCCGTATGAAGAACGCGTTGGAACCCGGTGGGCTGCCCAGGACGATCTGGATCCTGTGGCTGCAAGGCTTCGCGGCCGCGCCGCCGCTGGTGCAGAAGTGCCTGGAGTCCTGGAAGAGGCACCACCCGGCATGGAACGTGGTGGAGTTGGACCAGGCCAGCCTGGGGACATCGCTGAACCTCCCGGCCATCATCGACATCGGCCGGCCGGACGTGACGCCGCAGGCGCTGTCGGACATCGTCAGAATCAACCTGCTGGCGGAACACGGAGGCGTGTGGGTGGATGCGACCTGCTTTTGCTGCCGTCCCCTCGATACGTGGATCGACGACTGCATGGGCGCCGGATTTTTCGCGTTCGAGTACCCGGGGCCCGACCGGCTCCTGGCGAGCTGGTTTCTGGCCTCAGAGCCAGGCTGTCATCTGACCTTGAAGTACCGCGATGCCGTCAATGCGTATTGGGCGGATCATCGCTTCGCCGTCGAGCAGACCGCTGAGAAATCAAAGGCCGCTAGGCACCTGCGGCGGGTGCTGAGCCGGAAGGTGTTCCTGACGCGCCTCTGGTTCTCACCGCTCGTGTCGAAGGGTCTTGGCCTGCGCCCCTATTTCTGGTTCCACTACTTGCTCGCGGAGGTGATCCGGAAGGACCGGCTGTCGCGGACCGTCTGGGACGGCCGGCATCGATACAGCGCCGACATCCCGCACCGCCTTCAGTTCGCCGGGTTGTTCGAACCGGTCTCGGACAAGCTGAAGTCGATCATCGATCGGCAGGAGGACCCGCTGTACAAATTGTCGTGGAAGTCCACGCATCGCGGCGAGTGTCAGGGCTGCACGCTCGAGTACCTGCTGGAATCGGCCGACAGGTCCGCCCGCACGCGAACCTGACCCGACTTCCGTGGGCGGCCACTGCCGGGGCGGCCATCCGTGTCAGGCTGCACGGCAGCCGTGGCAGTGCAGATTGTGGCAAGGACGACTCAGGAGCCAACTCATCGCGGGTGAATTCCGTCCAATCCTTGCCGGCCGGTCTCGCTTTGGAGGCACCCTTGGCCACATTGATGCGTGATGTTCGGTATGGGCTGCGGCTGCTCCGCAGAAATCCGGGATTCACGGCGATTGCCATCCTCGCACTGGCCGTCGGGATCGGCGCCAACACCGCGATTTTCAGCGTGGTCTATGCCACGCTGCTGGCTCCTCTCCCGTACGCGGAACCGGATCGACTGGTGATGGTGTGGTCGAGGATCCAGGGCAACCGGAATTCCACGGCGACCGCCGACTACCTCGACTGGAAGCGCGAGAGCACCGTCTTCCAGAGCCTCAGCGCCTGGACCGGCCGTTCCGTGAATCTTGCGACCTCCGACCGTCCCGAGCAGGTGCAGGCTTCGAGCACGACTCCGGGCTGGGTGAGCACGATCGGATACACGATGCTGCTCGGGCGCGATTTCACGGCCGAAGAAGGTATTCCCGGCAGGGATCAGGTGGTCATCCTCACCTACCAGTTGTGGAAGGACCGCTTCGGTGGCGATCGCGAGATTGTCGGCCGCCCGATTCGGCTCGATGGAAAGCCGTACACGGTCGTCGGCGTGATTGGGCCCGGTCCTGGCGACCGCGTCCAGAACAAGCTGTATGTGCCGCTGGCCTTCAAGCCGGATCAGATCAATCACGACTTCCATTACCTGCTCGTTCTTGGACGTCTGAAACGAGGCGTCTCACTGACGCAGGCGAATGGGGACATGGACCGGGTCACCCGTCGCGTCGCGGAGGAGAACCCGAAATCGAACCAGGGATGGGGTGCGAGCGTTGAACCGCTGCAGAACAACTTCCTCAGCAAGGAAACGATCCGCGGCCTCTGGCTGATGCTCGGTGCGGTTGCGTTCGTCCTGCTGATTGCCTGCGCCAATGTTGCGAACCTGCTGCTGGCGCGAGGCACGGCGCGTCAAAAGGAAATCGCACTGCGCGCGTCAATCGGTGCCTCACCACGTCACTTGTTCGGTCAACTTCTCACGGAAAGCCTCATCCTCGCGTTAATCGGCGGAGCGCTCGGGGTAGCGCTGTCCTGGGGACTGCTCAAAGTGATCGTCGCGATGATGCCGCCGTTCACGTTGCCATCCGAGGCCGACGTCCGGTTGAACGTGCCAGTCATGTTGTTCACGCTGGCCATTTCGATGGTGTGCGGCGTGCTGTTTGGGTGTGCGCCGGCCTGGCAGGCGACTCGCGCCAACGTGAATGAAACGTTGAAGGAAGGCGGGCGCACCGGCGGCGGCGGACGGCACGTCGTCCGTCGCGCGCTCGTCGTGGTCGAATTCGCGCTCGCGCTCACGCTTCTCGCCGGCGGTGGGCTCGCGATTCACAGCCTGCTCAAGCTGGCAAACGTCGATCTCGGGTTCCGCACCGATCACCTGCTGACGTTTTATCTGCCAGTGCCGGAAGGGCGGCTCTCAGGGAACGACGCCGTCAACGTGTTCTATCAGCAACTGATCGAGCGACTCGCCGCCGTGCCGGGCGTCACCTCGGTGTCCGCGTCGACTGGCATGCCGGTTTATGGCACCAACTTCGGCATGCCCTTCTACATTGCCGGAAAGCCCGTCAACGATCCGTCGAAGCGTCCAGGCGCCGGGTTCAATATGGTGACCCCCGACTACTACCGGACGTTTGGCATTCGGATGGCGCGTGGCCGCACCTTTTCCAGTCAAGACAAGGCGGGCGGCATGCCGGTGGCCATCGTCAACGACATTTTCGTCAAGCGATATCTCTCGGGTGTCGATCCGCTCTCGCAGCGACTGGTGATTGAGCAGTTGATCCCGGGTGTCACCAAGCTCGGTCCGCCACTCGAATGGCAAATCGTCGGCGTCTACAACAGCGTGCGGAACGGCGGCCCGAAGGACGATGGGTTTCCGGAGATTGACGTGCCGTTCTGGCAGAGTCCCTGGCCCGGTGCAGCGCTGGCCGTGCGGACAGCCGGCGATCCGATCAGCGTGCAACAGAGCCTTGCCGCGGTGATCAGATCCGTGGACCCCGATCTGCCGATGGCGGACGTCAAGACCATGGAGCAGGTCGTGCACGAGTCCATGGCCGGGGATCGATTTGGCACGACACTCTTCGGAACGTTTGCCGCGGTGGCGCTGCTTCTGGCGGCGGTTGGTATCTATGGGGTGATGTCGTTCGTGGTCGCGCAGCAGCGACATGAGATTGGCTTGCGGATGGCGTTGGGTGCCGGACGCGGCCGCGTGCTCTGGCAGGTCTTGAGAGAGGGCCTCGCCACTGCCCTCCTCGGGATTGTCGTGGGATCCATCGGCGCCTACCTGGTCGGACGCGCGATGCAGGGGCTGGTCTACGGTGTTGGCGCGATGGATCCGCTGGCTTTCAGCGTTGTGGTCGTCACGCTGCTGACCTCGTCCGTCCTTGCGTGTCTCGTGCCCGCGCGGCGGGCGGCATCCGTCGATCCGATGATTGCCCTCAGGCAGGAATAGACCGACCGGATCCATCCGTTCATTCAGCAAGGATGCCAGGACGGCTTGCGCATCCTTGTTCAGTTCGTTCCTGAGTCGACACCGGTATTCGCGTTTGACGTTCGATGTCTGTCCACATAATATCTGTCCATGACAGTTATCTGGAGGCGCGCGAGATCCTGAGGAGGGCGAGATGCCTGACTGGACCGAAGAGGTGCGGAAGCGGTTGTCGCCGCTCCGTCTCTCCCCGGCACGCGAGACGGAGATCGTCGACGAGCTCTCGCAGCATCTCGACGACCGCTGGCGCGAATTGATCGCCGGGGGTGCCTCTCCTGAACAGGCGACGAAACTGACGCTCGACGACTTCAGCGACGCGGATCGCCTGGCGCGGTACATGGCACCGCTGCGGCAGGCGCATCCTCCTTCCTCAATGACCGCCGGGGCTTCCTCCGGACACATACTCGGCGATCTCTGGCAGGACTTGCGCTATGCAGTGCGCGTGATGGCGGCGAGGCCAGGATTCGCGGCGGTCGCGATTCTCTCGTTGGCGCTCGGGATCGGAGCCAACAGCGCGATCTTCGGTCTGTGGAATGGAGTACTCCACGCGTCCCTGCCCGGTGTCGAGAAAGCCGAACAACTGGTGATGCTCTCCAATCCGGACCAGTCCGGAAGCTGGACCGGCCGGGTAGACGGCGTTCGCAACTGGCTGACCTATGAAGAATTCGAGCAGATGAGGGATCACGCCGAGGGATTCTCGAGCGTGATGGCCTCCCAAAGCAGCCTCAGTAACTGGCAGGTGCGCGTCGACGATGGCCCGTGGGAAGAGGCCGGCGGACGGCTGGTATCGGGCGGGTTCTTCGAGGTTCTGGGCGTTGGGTCGGCGATCGGCCGGGTATTCACGACCGACGAGGATCGCGCGGCGGCGCCAGACGCCGTCATCAGTTACAGCTACTGGCAGCGCCGGTTCGGCGGCCGTTCCGATGCGGTCGGCAGAACGCTGACGGTGCGCAAGACGCCGTTCACCATCATTGGCGTGGCATCGCGTGGCTTCATCGGTGAAACCAGCGGGCAGCAGCCCGATGTCTGGCTTCCGCTGCGCATGCAGCCCATGGTCCTCCCCGGCCGCGATCGACTGCACGACACGCCTCCGGAGAAATCGATGTGGCTTCACGTATTCGGACGACTGAAGCCGGGCGTGACGGCGGCCCAGGCCGAGGCTCGCGCCAACGCCATCTTTCAGGCCGGTCTGGAGTCGTTCTATGGCGCCGCGGCCACGGGCGAGCGGCGGCGCGAGATCCTGAACCAGAGCCTGCAAGTCAGGCCGGCGGGGCGAGGAGCGTCAGCGGCACGCTCTGAATTCTCCCAGTCGCTGACGGCGCTGCTGGCCGCAGTTGGCCTGGTCCTGCTCATCACATGCGCGAATCTCGCGAACCTCCTGCTCGCCCGCGGCACCGCGCGCGAACCCGAAATCGCCGTACGGCTCTCGCTGGGTGCAAGTCGCGGACGTCTCATCCGCCAACTCGTGACAGAAAGTCTGACCCTCGCGGCAATTGGCGCGGTGGCCGCCGTCTGCGTCGCGTTCGTTCTGCACCGCGCGCTGGTGCGGATGGTGGCGGAAACTGATTCCGATTTTCAGATGACGTTCGCGCTCGATCCTCCGATGCTGGCGTTCATCGGGATCGTCACATGCGCAGCGACCGTGCTGTTCGGCCTGTTTCCTGCCTGGCAAGTCACCCGGACCGAGGTTGGAGCGCGCCTCAGGGAACACAGCCGCGGAATCCTCGGCAGGTTCGGCCAGCTCGGTTCCGGACGATTTCTGGTGAGCCTGCAACTGGCGCTGTCACTGCCTCTACTCGTTGGTGCGGGCCTGCTGGCCCGGACCGTTTACAACCTGCAGCGCGCCGACCTCGGCTTTCGTACCGAGGATCTGTTCCTGGTGCGAGTCGATCTCCGCGAAACGGGCTACGAGCCGGCGCGACGGGCGACTCACCTTCGCGAGCTGGTCGACGAAATCCACCGAATCCCTGGCGTGCGAGCGACCAGTTTTTCGCAGCTCGGCGTGTTCAGCGGCGGAGAGTCCTCCGCCACGATCGCGGTGGAAGGTTACACGCGCAAGACGAACGACGATCACGACTCGGCGTTGGACGCCGTCGGTCCCAATTACTTCACCGCCCTCGGTGTCCCGCTGGCACTCGGACGCGACATCCTCGACAGCGATCGCGCAGGCGCCCCGGCGGTCTGTGTGATCAATGACGCATTCGCCAGAAAGTTCTTCGAGCAGCGCAATCCCATCGGCATGCGGATCACGCCCACCGAGCATGGTGCGCCGCCGTCATGCCGGATCGTCGGTGTCGCCGGAAATGCCCGCACTCAGGTCCTCAGGGGCAACGTCGAGCCGCGCTTCTTTGTTGCTGCCGCGCAACTCCCGCCAGCCTCGAGCAGTCCGACACTGTTGATTCGCACGACCGCACAGACCGGCCCGGTGATCACCGCCGTGCGGAGAGCGATCCAGACACGTGGATCCCGCCCTGCCGATCGTCTCCGCCACCTCAATCGAAGCACAGATGGCGCCTTTGACCGCGCAGGATCGTTCGACCGCACGACTCGCCGTCGTCTTTGGATGTGTCGCGCTGGCGCTCGCCGCCATCGGCCTGTACGGCGTCCTTTCGTATGGCGTCGCACGGCGGACGAGTGAAATCGCCATCCGTCTCGCGCTTGGAGCTCAAAGAAGACGGGTGGTGGCGATGATCCTCCGCGAAACCATGACAGTCGTCGGCCTCGGGCTGGCGGTAGGCGGGGCCCTCGCCTACTCCGCTTCGCGCTTGATCGACAGCCGGCTGTACGGCGTGCATCCGCACGATCCGCTGACGCTGGTCTTGGCAACGGGTCTGTTGTTATTCGTGTCGGTCGTGGCCGCGTACTTGCCTGCGCAGCGCGCGTCGCGACTCGATCCCATGGCGGCGCTTCGTCAGTGCTGATGGCTCAGACGGCCGTTCAGCCCCGCTCGTAGACGACACCCATCGATCTGCGTTTTATCGTCACCATCGAAACCGCCCTGCGTCACAAGACTCCGCCCGCGATACCGGGTATCTTGTCCGCGATGACTGAACCGGATTGGCTGACGTGGACGCGTGAACTCCAGGCGATTGCGCAGACCGGGCTCGCCTTCAGCCGCGATCCCTACGATCGAGAGCGCTATGAGATGCTGCGGTCGCTGGCATCCAGGATCATGGCAGGGCACACGGGATCCCCCCTCGAGCGGATCGAGGATCTGTTCGCTCGTGAGCGTGGCTACGCCACACCGAAGGTGGATGTCCGCGGCGCCGCATTCGACGATCGTGGTCGTGTGCTGATGGTGCGCGAGGTAGAGGACGAGGGACGCTGGACGCTCCCCGGCGGGTGGGCAGACGTCAACCTGACCGTTGGGGAAAGTGTCGTGAAGGAAGTGCGGGAGGAAGCCGGGTTCGACGTGCGTGTGCGCAAGCTCGCAGCCGTGTGGGATCGAACGCGTCAGGGGCATCCGCCTGCGGTATTTTCCTGTTGCAAGTTCTTCTTCATCTGCGACGTCGTGGCCGGCGAGGCGATTACCGGGCTGGAAACGTCGGAGGTTGGATGGTTTGCGGAGGACGAGCTGCCAGACGATCTCTCACTCGGGCGGGTGTTACGCCGCCAGATTGCCCGCATGTTCGAACACGCGCGGAATCCGGCGCTTTCGACCGACTTCGATTGACGGTCGCGGACTCGCTACTGGCTTCTCATGCCAACGGACACTGAGGGAACGCATGCACAACAAAGCTGCACTGTGCGCTTGCACGACGATTGTCTTCCTCTCGATGGCTGCTGCCGTCGGCGGCCGCGAACCAATCCCGAACAGGGTGGTGGTGTTGACCTTTGATGATTCGAAGGCAAGCCACTACACGGTCGTCCGGCCTCTCTTGAAGAAGTACGGATTCGGCGCAACGTTTTTCATCACCGAAGGGTTCACCTTCAAGACCAACAAAGAGGACTACCTCACCTGGGAGCAGATCGCGGAGTTGAGCCGGGATGGTTTCGAGATTGGCAACCACACCCGCGATCACATGAGCCTGGAGAAGGCCAATCTCCCGCGGTTGAAGGAACAGGTCGACGCCATCAACGGACAGTGCGCGGCACACGGCATTCCGACGCCAACATCATTTGCCTATCCTGGCAACACCATCGATCCCGACGCGATCAAGATGTTGGCGGGTCTGGGATTCCACTTCGCCCGCCGGGGCGGCGCGCCCGAGTATCCCTACGAGGAGGGGAACGGATTCGCCTACGAGCCTGGCCGCGATCATCCGCTGCTGCTTCCCTCGGCCGGGGACGCGCGGCCGTTCTGGACGATCGACAACCTGAAGCGGGCAACCAGTCAGGCGACTGACGGGAAGATCGCGATTCTCCAGTTCCATGGAGCGCCGGACGTCGAGCACCCGTGGGTCAACACGCCGCGCGAACGGTTCGAGGAGTACATGAAGTATCTCCACGACGAACACTTCAAGGTGATCGCTCTGCGCGACCTGACCAGATACGTGGATTGGCGTCAGAAGCCGGACGATCCGTGGAAAATCATCGAGCAGCGCAAGAGTCGCATGTAGGGCGCCTCACCTTAGAAGCGCGCGTATGGCGGGTCTAAAGGCCCGCCCCTACACTCTGATCTTTGGATCCGCCCTACGGCGCCGCAGTTGACCGTTCTGCCCGGGCCGAGTAGTCTTACGCCGCTTCATTACCACCCACCGCTGTGAGCAGGAGGGATGATGGCCTTTAATCGCGTCGTCGTCGTCCTGGGTCTGGCAATCTTTGCGGGGATCGTCCTGACGTCGATGTCAGGCATCGACATGCGGGCGCAGCAAACGCAAACGGAAGGAACGAACGTTCCGACCCAGCACAGTATCAAGGTGACCTTGGCTCCCGATGGAAACGACTGTCAGCTCTATTCGGTCAGTCCGGAAGAGTCGGGTGTTTACCCTTCGGACCAGCTGGTCATCAACGTGGAAAACGGCTGCAACAGCCCGGCCGACGTAACGATCCAAAGTGGCGCCCGCCTGTTCAAAGACTTGCCAAATTCGGTGTCGGTTGGTTCAACAGATCGGAAGCGCTTCGTGTTGCAGGTACCTCAGGCATCGGATGATCTGTTCAACAAGCCGGACAACCGCGTCGAGTATACCGTCACAAGTCCCAAGCAAAAGAAACCCGGGCCAATCAAAGGAACGGTCTATTTCTGCCGAAAACCACCGTGTCCTCCGCCCAGTTAGTCGCCTGCGAACGGCTGGTGGACGGGACCTACGCTGAGCAGTGTCAGCGCGCCAACTGACGCAGTTCTTCTTCTGCGTCCCGGCGGATCGAAGAGTCTCCCCGCTGCCAGAGAGTGATGAACGCTTCGTAGTGGCGTGTCGCGCAGCCGCGATCGCCGGCATCGCGGCACGCGCGCGCCAGTCCGAGATGCGCGAGCGGCCAGTCGGCCGCAAACCCAACCTGGAGGATGTCGCCGCGTAACGCGAGCACCCGGTTCCACTCCTCCAGGGCGGGACTCCATTCCTTGCGACGAGTCAGGACCCGCGCGAGCCCCTCGTGCGCCTCCGATCCAGGATAGCCACTTGCCGCGAGCCTGAATGCCGCCTCCGCGTCCTTCAACTGTCCCCCAGCGAGCGCGATCTCCCCCTTGAGAACTTCCAGGAGCGTTCGATGAAACGGGCTGGGCTTCTCTCTCTGTATGCGTTCGAGGCGATGCGACACGTCGCGTGCCGGGCCGAGGCTGCCTGCGCGGACCAGCAGCGTTCCAGCCTGATACAGGTTCTGCGGGATCAGTGATTCCTGTCCTGCCGCCAGGATCGCACGTGCCTGCTGTGCGGCAGAAGCGCGATCTCCTTGAAGCAGCAATACGCGGCCGAGCAGAAAGTGCCGGAGGAGCTCATTCGCCAGATTCGCCAGATTGACGTCCAGGGCAAGCCCCGCGTTGAAACGGTCGCGTGCCGCCGAGAGCTTTCCCTCATAGCTGTCCAACTGCGCGAGGTACAGGTCCCCAAGACTGCGGTAGGCGCCGCCGGCAGCTGCGAGGCGGGTGAACGTATCACGAGCCATGTCGCCTTCGCCGCGCGCCGTCCGAGCCAGGCCGCTACCCCAGAGCAAGTATGGATTGTCGATGCCCCTGGCGACCGCCTGCTCGTACGCGGCGATCGCTTCGTCGGGGCGTCCGAGCCGGGCCAGCAGCAGAACGAGCGTCGCGTGAGCGGAGCCGTGGAACGGGTTCAGTTTCAGCGCGTATCGCAGTTCGGGAATGGCGGCTTCGAACTCGCCGAGTTCTTGGAGCGCAAGTCCGAGCTGGATCCGTGCGCTTGCATCATCCGGATAGAGCTGGGTGAGCACCCGCCAGCTGTCGCGCGCCTTGTCGTATTCGTCGTTGACTTCGAAGTACTCGCTTTGTATCGAGTACGACTCCCGATCCGTGACCCGGTCGCGCAACTGGTAGGCGCGCTGGTAGTGTTGACGGGTCTTCTCGAACTGGCCGAGGGCGGTGTAGGTATCGCCGAGACGAACGTGTGCCATCGCGAAATCCGGATCGCGGGCGAGCGCCGCTTCCAGCAGGTCGCGACTCTTCTCCAGGCCGCCGAGCGCCAACTCGTCGGCCGCGCGTGAATAGAGCTCCAGCGCCTCGAGAGAACTGGTCGTCACTTGTGCGAGGCGATGGGTCTCTTTCCCGGTTCGCGAGACCGCTTCGCCGAGCTTCTCGCGCACCGCAAGGGCGAGCGAATCGACCTGATCGAAGAGCTGTTCCTTCCGCGTGAAACGGCGGGTCTCGGCGAACAGAAGGTCGCCGGAGGCCGTTGCCACGGCCCGCATCGAAATCTGAAACGTGTTACCTGACGCGAGCGCGCTACCGCCGAGAACCACTTTGATGTTTTCGCGCTTGCCGAGCTCTACGGCACGGGCTTCGTCAATCCGTGAGGTGTCCGACACCCGCATTCGACGTAAGGCAGCGAAGACCTGGGCACGTGGAAACACATTCACGTATCTGGACTGCTGGAGCGCTGTTTCGAGTGTCGCGCGAAGCGTGTGCTCGAACAGCGGTTCCGCGGTGTTGTTGTCGAAATCCGCGATCAGTACCCAATCGCGCTCCCCGAACGCCTGTGCAGGCGTCTGCCGCGATGCCAGCGTCCAGAGGATCCATGCGACGATGGCGACAATCACGGCCGCGACGACGCTCGTGATTCCTCGCCAGCTGCGACTTGGCCGGCCCGCCGGCGGCCTGACGGATGGCAACGTTTCCCATTCGATCGGCCCGGTGACGGCTTCGCTGAGGCCCTCCGCAACGTGGACCAGATCGCGCTTGAACTCGGCGGCCGAGCCGTACCGCTCGGCCGGTTCGCGGGCCAGCGCGCGCAGCACGATGTTGCTCAAAGGCTCGGGAATCTGGGGATTCAGTGTGGAGGGGATAGGCGGTGCCTCGGTCATCGCGACTACCGCGAGCGCAGGATAGTTGGACTCTTCGTACGGAAGACGTCCGGTCAGCATCTCGAACAGCAGCGCTCCCGCTGCGTAGAGATCCGCCCGTTGATCGGCGTCGCGACGAAGCAGGCGTTCGGGGGCCATGTAGCCGAGCGTGCCGACAATCATGTGCGACTCGCCCGACTCGGCGCGCGGCCGGACCGGCGCTAACGGATTCGAGATCTTTGCCAGCCCGAAGTCGATGCACCTTTACTCGCCCCTGCGGCGTGATCATCATGTTCCCGGGCTTGATGTCGCGGTGGAGGACACCGTGCGCGTGGGCATCCTCGAGCGCGTCCATCAGCTGAATGCCGATATCGACAATCTTGTCGACCGGAAGCCGTCCCCTGCGGAGGAGAGACGCCGCGCTCTCTCCCTCTACATACTCCATCACGATGTGCAGGCCCTCGGCGTCGTCGAGGACGTCATACACCGCGGCGATGTTCGGATGATTGAGCTTCGCGGCCGCGCTGGCTTCACGCAACAGGCTGACGCGAGCGTCGGTGGTTCCGATAGTGGAACTGGAGACGGTTTTCAGCGCGACACGACGACCGAGCCGGGGGTCGTGAGCGAGGTACACTTCACCCATTCCACCGGCGCCGAGCTTCTCGAGAATTTGGTACGGACCGATGGCATTGCCACGCATGGCAGTTACGGACGAGCGGAGGGTATCACACTGGATCGCAGCACCGCCGCCGTGCCTCGCCGGGGCAAGTGCCCGGAACTGCAGGCCATGATGCGGTGGCCGTGAAGATTCGGCTACTGGGGCAACCCTCCGCGGTGCAGTTGAACGCGGAGCGTGACCGTCCCTGCCGGCTGGCCATCGGAATCGGCCGCATAGGAAATCGCTGTCGGCTCGCGGCCCTGTTCTGCGGGACTCTGAATCAGGACATCGACCGCAATCGTGGCGCCGGCATCGACCAGGTAAGCCCCAGACCCGCTGCGCTCGGACCATCCTTGAGGCATGTTCGCCGATTGCACCCGAACCTCCTTCGACTGCGGAGTGCCGTTGTGCAGAAGCATCGGGAGACGGAGCACGGCTCCTGGATTGATGGCAATGGTGGGCGGACCAAACCGCGCGAGGTGCTCGATATCGTGCCGCTGCCAGAACCGTTCATAGAACGCCCACGGATCACCGAGCCTCAGCGACACGCCTTGGCTCGACGCGGGAACCTGGCGCGAGCGGTCAACAGCGTTGACCCGGGCTGCGCCGATTCCTTCGAAGATGTCAGCCGTCGCGCCGGCTTGAACCTGCGACTTGCCGAGCACGAAACGAAGCGGGCTCGGCATCAGCGGTTCGTCGCCGCCAGTCAGCAGGGCGACCACCGTCTTCTCGTCGCCTTGGGCGAGCGCCTCCCGCAATTGCGGGTAACCGAGCTGACTCGAATAGTGAGCCGCTTCACGCACGGCGAGAACCGTGTACGGGACGCGCTTGGCTGGCGAAACGTCGGTCAGCGCATAACGAGGACCGAAGGTCTCCATGAATTTCGTGTCGTAGGCGTCCGAGAAGTAATAGAGCTTCTTCGGCTGCCACGGCTGCAGGCCTTCCGTGAGGTTGTTGATCGAGGTGCGATTGCGAGGCGCGGCGACCTGTTCGGCAAAGACGGTGGGATCCGCGGCCAGGTCGAAAGCCTCTGTGGCAATCACGCCGGCGGCTTGATGGTCGCCGTGGTTCTCTCCCGCGACCACACGCGGCAACCACGTGAGGACGACCTCCGGACGCGTCAGACGCACGACTCGAACGGCCTGCTCCAGCGCACGACCGTGGCCCCAGTGCTCGAGCGACTGCAGCACGTCTTGACCGGCTGTGTCGCGGCCCTCGAGAAACCAGACGTTGAGGATGTCCAGGGTGCCCAGCGCTCGTCTCGCCTCGATCTCACGTACGGCGCCCAACGCGCCGGCCTGCTCGTTTCCAACATTGTTCGGTCCCGCATCGCCGTGCGTTCCGTACAGGACCGACACTCGCTTGTGCTCGTCGAATACGGCTCTCGCCAGATAGCTGGCAACCAGCGTATCGTCGTCCGGGTGCGCGACGACCAGCAGGATGTCGGTCTTGAACCGCTCGTCTGGTGCAGGGCTCTTGATTGAGCTCGGCGTCTGCCCGCCGAGTACGGCAACGGATAGCGAGCATGCGAGAACCAGGACCAGCCTGCTCATGAGTGATCCTTTGTTCAACCGCGCGAAGGTTGCCCCGGTTGGGATCGAGCGGTCAACTCTTCAAGGTATCCGTCGACGGATCGAACGTCATGGTCTTCTTCTGGAAGTACGACTCGTTCGCCATATGACAGGCGATTGCCGCATGATGGCCAAAAACGACGTCCTGTACGACGGGCTGCCGCGTCTTGACCGCCTGGAAAAACTTCCACAGGTGCGGCCGGGTGTCATCGTATGAATCGCCCTGATAGCTGACGCTGTCGTTGAGCGGTTCCTCGCCCGGCTTGGGATCGTTTTCGGCGTGCCACTTCTCGAAGTACTCGTTGCGCAGCGCCGGCGGGAAGCTCGCCGCGTAGTAACTCGGTCCTGTGTCGATGCCTGCCTGCGACGTAAAGGTGAAGCTTGTCTCGGTGAGCTCCAGGATGCCCTTCGAGCCGAGAAAGCGCAGCACCTCTGGGGTCTCGGATCCGAGGTTCAGGCGGATATAGACCGGCACTTCGCCATACTCGAACAGCGACAAGTGGACGTCGGGCATATTGCGTCCATCCTTGAAGCGGCGGATGCCGCCCATGGACGTCACTCGCGTGGGCGCTTCGTTGATTCCCCACGTGAACAGCATGCCGCTCAGCAGGTGCACCATGAGATCGCCGGCCACTCCGGTGCCGTACTCCTTCCAGCACCGCCAGCGCGCGAAGATTTTGGGATCGAACGGACGCTTCGGCACATCTCCTTGCCAGGTATCCCAGTCCAGCGTCGCCGGGGAAAGGTCGGGCGGCGGTGGATAGACCCACGCGCCGGTGGGATCGTTGCGACCGAGCGAACCCTCGACGAGTTGAATGTCGCCGAGCATGCCCTTGGCGACGAGCTCACGCGCCTTCGCGCAGAGAACGGAGCTGGTCCGCTGCGAGCCGATCTGCACAATCCGCCCGCTCTTCTTCGCCGCAGCGACCATCGCCCGGCCGTCCTCGACGCTGTGCGACATCGGCTTCTCGCAGTAGATATCCTTCCCGGCGCTCACGGCATCGACCACGACCTTTCGATGCCAGTGATCCGGAACAGCCGCGACAATGCAATCGATGCTCTTATCGTCGAGCAATTCCTGGTAGCGGCGCGTCGTTCGCAGGTTCGCGCCTGCGATTTCGCGCGCACGCGCGTGCCGTCCGTCATAGAGGTCGCTGGCAGCGGCGCACTCGACGCCGGGAAGGGCAACAGATCTCCCGAGCAGGCCGGACCCCTGCATGCCGACGCCGATCATTCCGAAGCGCACACGGTCGCTTGGGGGAACTTGCCGCCGGGATGAAAGTATCGGCTCAGCCTCGAGCGGAATACGCTTTACTGTGAGGGCCGCGCCGACCACGCCGGCGCCTGCCTGAAGGAACTGACGACGGGATGAGCGGACCTTCATCGGCTCTCCTCCAGACTCGCTCGCCCTTCCAGGCGAGCTTCGTTCAGACCAGGTCTTCGACCGGGCCTGTCAACTGACAGTAAACAGGCGGAGCCGTACGCCCCGTCCGTCCGGGCTCACACTACTCTGATGGAGATTTGGCCGCAAGCTGCCGGAAGCAGAACGAGTGCGCGTCAGAAAGCCACGCGCACTCGTCGAGGCGTCGCTGCGGAGGCGATTGAAAGCGTTCTCAGGTCTCAGGACTCGGCGGCCTTCAGGCCCTGGAAGTATGCGTTCGCGGTCGAGATGGCTTTGTCGGTCTTGCCAAAAAGCTCCGTGCCGTGCGTATTGAGCTTCTCCGCATTCGGTTTCAGCGAAGCCATCGCAGACGGCGTGAGATCGCTGCCGAGGTAGGTAATCTGATCGGCCAGCTCCTTGCGGAACGGCTCCAGGGCGTCGGCTGATTCCTTGAGTGACTTCAGCACCTCGCCAAAGTGCTTCTGACTGTCGGCCAGGCGCTGCTTCGCGCGGTCCTGCAGTTGCGGATCCTGGATGTTCTTGATGGTGTCGGCACGTCCGTTAAAGTAGGTGTCACCGGCCGCCTGCATCTCGTCGACCTTCTTGCGCGCCTCCGCCACCCGATCGTTCATCGAATCCAGCGACTTCATCAGTTTCTTGTAGTCGCCTTTCATGTTCTTTGACGGCTGCGTCACGAGAGCGTTGTACGTATCCAGGGTCTTCTGCATCTGCATCTTCGCGTTGGTGACCGCCTCGGTGGTTTGGCCGCCAGCCTTGACGAAGCGGTCGGTCTCCTTGAGGCCCTGCGTTGGGCTGCGTTCCGGCGGGGCCTGCGCCGGCGGGGCCTGCGCCGGCGGAGTCTGCGTAGCCGGAGTCTGCGTGGCCGCGAGCAGCGGCGTCAGCAACAGGCCGCCCAACATGAGCGACCCGGCACAGGCAAGCGATTTGCGCATGGTTCCTCCTTCTGGCGAGTCGCCTCGCGTTTTATTTCCAGGGACGCCTCAACCGAGCGACAGGGCAGACACTATTTGGGGGGTCCGTTGTATCACAAGTTAGACCTAGGTCGTACAGGAAGGCCAGCAAGCGGAAAGCGCGACGACTCTGCCAGAATATGGATGCGACTATGAACGATTACGTGTACTTCGACGGCGATCCCAGCACCGACAGCACGCGCCGGCACATGGAGCGGGTGCTGAAAACGCCGGACGCGCCGCGCCGCTGGCCGTGGCTGCTGGCTGCGCTGGGTAGCGGCGGCGTATGGTGGCTCTGGCGCCTGGGCCGCGACACGGTGCGCGCACGAGAGTCGTCCGCAACCGACCCAGAGCGCTCTCCCGGAGGGCCGCCCCCGACCCCAACGCGTCCCCGTTGACGTGCTTCATGGGCCAATGGCTGGTCGACGAAAGACGGCCGCCAATCGCCCTGATTGGACGGAATCGACGTGAAGCCTTCTCGTGAGGTGATCCGGATGCGCATCCTGGTCGTGTCGGTTGCATTCACCTTCGCACTGGTGTCCCTCGGCGCGCAGTCAATCCACACGCCGCCGCAGAACACAACGGCCACGCCCCAGAGGTATCGCACGCTCGACGATCGCTTCGTTGTACGCCACCCGAAGTCGCTCGAGGACTGGCGGCCGCGCGCGTCCTGGCTCCGCGAACACATTCTCGCGTCGGCGGGCCTGCTGCCCACGCCGGAGCGCAACCCGCTGAATGCGGTCGTGTTTGGCGAGCGAGCGCACGACGACTACAGCGTCTCGAAGGTCTACTTCGAAAGCCTTCCCGGGTTTCTGGTCACCGGCAACCTCTACAAGCCGGTTGGGAGCGGACCATTCCCCGCGATTGTGTCGCCGCACGGCCATTGGGATTACGGCCGGTTCGAGAACAGCGCGGCCGCGTCGGTGCCCGGTCGGGCCATCAACCTCGCCCGCCAGGGGTTCGTCGTCTTCACCTACGACATGATTGGGTACAACGACAGCCGCTGGTACCCGCATACGCCCGGTCACACGTTTCACGACCGTGAATTCGGCGGCCGGCGCGAGAACTTGTGGGGGCTGACGCTCGCCGGCCTTCAACTCTGGAACAGCATCCGGTCGGTCGACTTTCTGCAGTCGCTTCCCATGGTCGCCCGGGATCGTATTGGCGCGACCGGCGCTTCGGGTGGTGGAACGCAGACGTTCCTGCTGTCGGCGGTCGATGACCGGATCGCGGCGGCCGCGCCGGTGAACATGATCTCGCTCCATATGCAGGGCGGCTGCCTCTGCGAGAACATGCCGGGGCTCCGGCTCGACACCAACAACGTCGAGCTCGCCGCTTTGTTTGCACCGCGACCGATGCTGATGATCTCGGCAACTGGTGATTGGACCAACGAAACGCTGGAACTCGAATATCCGGAGATGCAGCGCTTCTATGTTCTGTTCGGAGCCAAGGATCATGTGAAAGCGATCCGTCTGAATGCCCCGCACAACTACAACCGTGAGAGCCGCGAAGCGATGTACGCCTGGATGGCCCGCTGGCTCAACGGTGCGCCCGCAGACGTCAAGGTCGAGGAGAAAGACTTCCGCCCGGATCCTCTGCCCGAACTGATGGTCTTCGCGAACCGCCCGCGTCCCGATGGTGTGGTGAGCACGGCCGAACTGACAGAGAACTGGATTTCGGCGGCGAAGCGCCAGCTTGGCGGCGCGAACGTCGAAGCAAACCGCCGCGCGCTGCTTCACGCGCTGGGGTTCGACCACCAGGAGCCCGGCGGCGTATCAACCTCCGCGAAGCCGGTAATCGTCCTGGCCACCGACGACCCGAACGTCGACAAGACGGTGTCGCGCGCCGGCTTCGCGGTCAAGCGCGTGACGTTCACGCCGTTCGACGAGAAGGCGGCGGCGGAGATTTCACAATTCGAGACCTACAATCGGACACCGGCGAGCCAGCGTGTCGCCGACCTCGTCGCCGCACTGTCCAAGGAGCCAAATGCGATTCTGATTGCCGATGGCAATGCCGGCCTCGCCGGTCTGCTGGCGGCGGCCATCGTACCGGTACAGCGCGCGATCCTCGATGTCGGCCGGTTCGACCCTTCCAGCGACGCCGCATTTCTCGATCGCTTGTACATTCCAGCGCTTCGCCGCGCCGGTGATTTGCGAACCGCCGCCGGCATGGCGCAGGGAAAGCTCGTCGTGCACAACGCGGGCGACCGGTTCTCGCTGGACGGTCAGGCGACGCACGCCGAGAAGCTGACCCCGGAACAGATTCTCGATCTGCTGAAGAGGCGCAATCGGTCATGACGAGAAACCCGGTCCAAGGTTGCTGAAGGCTCTGTAGGGCACCTCTCCAGAGGGCAGGGGTATTCGTTTGTAGGGCGCGTCTAAAGACGCGCCTACAAGATCAGAAAGCCGGTAGCTTACGTGCGCATCGGCGTATTATTCCGGCGCATGAGAAGCCTTTCGTTGCTCGTCGTTCTCGGTCTCGCGACCGGCACTGCCCTCGTGGCGCAGTCCGGTCCGGCCGCCGAGCCACGCGCGCGTGAGCTCGGTGTCAGTGCGCTGATCGGTGGAACGCCTGGTCCGCTCGACGCGATCACGGACATCGCAGGCATCGAGGTTGGCCACACCACGCTGATATCTGGCGACGGCCCGCTCGTCGTCGGCAAGGGCCCGGTGCGAACGGGTGTGACGATCGTGCATCCTCGCGGCCGTCAGAGTGCCGATCCCGTGTTCGCCTCGTGGTTCACGCTCAACGGCAACGGTGAAATGACCGGGACGACGTGGATCGATGAAAGCGGGTTCCTCGAGGGACCGGTGGCAATCACCAACACCCACAGCGTCGGGGTCGTCCGCGACGCGATTCTGAAATGGCAGGTCTCGCGGCCGGGATTGCAGCCCTGGGGATTGCCGGTGGTCGCCGAAACGTACGATGGCGGCTTGAACGACATCAATGGCTTTCACGTGCGGGATGAGCACGTGCTGCAGGCCCTCGATGGCGCGCGGGGCGGACCGGTCGCGGAAGGCAACGTTGGCGGCGGAACGGGGATGATCTGTCACCAGTTCAAGGGCGGCATCGGTACGGCCTCGCGGCAGCTCGACGCCGATGCCGGCGGCTTCACGGTTGGTGTGCTCGTGCAATGCAACTACGGCGGGCGTCCGAGTTTCCGCGTAGCCGGCGTGCCGGTCGGACGCGAAATCGCCGACCTGCTTCCCTGCCGGCTCGGCGACGCGCCAAACGATCGCGGCGTGACCCGGTCATGCGACAACCCGGGCGCCGGCGGTGATGCCGATCCCGAGCAAGGCTCGATCATCGTGGTGGTTGCGACCGACGCCCCGCTGATGCCGCATCAATTGAGGCGGCTCGCCAAGCGTGTCTCGCTGGGGATCGGCCGGACGGGCGGAGTCGGCGCCAATTCCTCGGGCGACATCTTCGTCGCGTTCTCGACCGCCAATCCCAAGACCGCCGACGCGCCCGATCGTGCGCGTGTCGAGTTGATGGCGAACGCGAAAATGAACGCGTTTTTCGACGCGACGGTGCAGGCGACTGAAGAGTCGATTCTCAACGCGCTCCTCGCGGCCGACACCATGACCGGAGCGGGATTGCGCGTTTACGGGTTACCGCACGATCGATTGCTCAGCGCCCTGCGGAAGTACAACGCACTGAAGTAGGCACTCGATCCGCCCGTCGTCTCGTCCGCGGTCGTTGCGTTCCAACGCCGTGCCGCGATGGACGAGACAGCGGCTTTTCACTTGCCCGCGAGGTAGACCGCCCGACGCAGCCGTTTCTCGCGAGTCAGCGTGTGGACCGAGATCAGGAATTTCTGCAATCCGTCGAAATTGGCCTGTCCCTCGACCGCAATCAAGGCGTCTCGACGCGCGTTTCTGGCATCGTACCAGCGGAGCGCCAGGGCCGCCGCCTGCTCGGTCGTGTCCCGCGCTTCGATCAGTCGTAATCCTGCGGCGTCAATCAACCTTTCGTTCTCGCCCGGGGGAACCAGGAAGTAGCGTCCAATGGACGTGCGGATGGCGACTTCGTCGTTCGACAGGATGCCGCCCACTATCAGCGCGTCACTGAAGAGCAGTCGCCCGGCCGGCTTCAGCACGCGTGCGCACTCGTGCAAGAGCGCCAGTCGCGCCGGTACGTGGCAAAACGCGTCGTTGGAGAAGACCGCGTCGATGCTGGCGGCGGCGAATGGAAGCGGCTCTGACACGTCGGCCTGGCGGAACTCGGCGCAGGAGGTCAGATGACGTTCGGCGGCCAGCGCGTTGGCGTTACGGACGCCTTCGGCATTCACGTCCAGGCCGATCACCCGGCACCTGATGGTTTCGGCCAGGTGGAGCGCATACCTTCCTGAACCGCTGCCGATCTCAATCACGACGCTCGTCTCGGTCAGATTGAGAAGGGGCGGGATCTCGTGCGATTCCTCGGTCGTGACCCAGCTGGTCTGACCGAAGTCCTCTCCATAGGTTGCGATGCGAACGTCGCGGTAGACGTCGGTGCCGTAGTTCCCGTACGAGGTGTTGTACAGATCGACTGAAGCGCCCATCGGATTCCCGCCGGCACCTCGATCTGAATCCTCGTTTCACCGTTTCGTCAAGTGGCAAGAACACCTGGCGGGAGAAGTTAGTTCGAAGGCCGGCCTTCCTGCTGCCAGCCGCCGCCAAGCGCGCGATACACCTCCACGAACGCCGACAATTCCGCCTGCCGCGCTTGTGCGAGCGACAGCTCCGCGTCGAACAGACGCGTGTCGGCGTCGAGCACCTCGAGATAGCTCGTCGCACCGCCCTGGTATCTGACGTCAGCGAGCCGCCGCCCGTCCTGAGCGGCGGTGGTCAAGGCTTCTTGTTGCACGCGGAATTCGCGGGCCTTGGTATAGCCGACGAGCGAATCGGACGCTTCGCGAAACGCCTGTTTCACCGTCTGTGAGTAGGCCGCCGTCGCCTCCTGGGTACGCGCCTCCGCGAATGCGACCTGCGAACGCGTGCGTCCGGCCGTGAACACCGGTTGAGCGGCGGTCACGACTGCCGACCAGGAGCCTGCGCCAATGCCGAAGAGCGCGCCAAGCGCCGAGCTCTGGACGCCGCCGTTGCCGGTCAGCGAAATCGACGGGAAATACGCCGCACGAGCCACGCCGATTTGCGCATTGGCGGCGATGACTTGTTGTTCGGCCGCCTGAATGTCCGGCCGGCGCTCGAGCAGCGATGAGGGTAGCCCGGAGGGCACCTCTGGGGGGTGCTGCTGGTCCACCAGCTCGCGACCGCGTGTCACGGGCGACGGGAAATTTCCCAGCAGGACATTGATGAAATTTTCCTCCTGCGTTATGCGACGCTGGAGATCGACGATGGTCGCGCCGGCGCCGAAGACCAGTTGCTCGGCCTCGCGCACGTCAAGCAGCGAGGTGACGCCGCCGGCCTCGCGAACCTGAGTGAGCTGCAAGGACTGCTTGCGGGATGCCAACGTACGCTGGGCAATCTCGAGCTGCAGATCGAGCGCACGCAGTTCGAAGTACGCGTTGGCAACATCGCTGATGACCGTGGTGAGAACAGCGCGCTGCCCCCACTCGGTCGACAGCAGCTGAGCGCGAGCCGATTCGGTGGCCCGGCGGTACCGGCCCCAGAAATCCAGAGCCCAGTCGACGGTACCGCCCGCCCGCACGGCCCCGGCGGTTGTCGCAGGAGTCGAATTGCTCGAGGCACTGCGAGCGGCGCCGGCTGCCGCCTCCACCGTCACCGTCGGATACTGATCCGCTCGCGTGATCCCAAGCTGCGCCTCCGCTTGGAGAATACGAGCGGCGGCAATCCGAAGGTCCTCGTTCTGGATGAGTGCCGTGCGAACCAGCGCCTGCAGCTGGGAATCCTGAAACACCTCCCACCATTTCGCCTCGCCGAGCGCGACGCTTGCCGAGGGCGCTTGACTGCCCCTGATCGTGTCCGGCGTCGGAAGCGTCGGCTTCACGTAATTTGGTCCGACGGTGCAGCCAGAGACGAGGAGGCCGACGATTGCCATACCGAGCCGAGTAATTCGCCTGGTCATGATGCGCTTGGTTTTGGCGACGGCGTCAACGCCGCCGCGCGCGCCCGCGAACGCCGGGTCGCAAGCTGTTCGATCTGCACGTAGAGCATTGGAATCAGGAAGATGCCAATCAGCGTCGCGGCGAGCATTCCGCTGACCACGACCGTGCCAAGGATGCGCCGCGAGGCCGCGCCAGACCCGGCGGCGACCCACAGCGGCACGCAGCCGAGAATGAACGCAAAGGAGGTCATCAGGATCGGACGCAGCCTGAGCTGCGCACCTTCAAGGGCGGCCGTGATCAGGTCCTTCCCCTCTTCGCTGCGCGCCTTTGCAAACTCGACGATCAGGATGGCGTTCTTGGCCGCAAGGCCGATCAGCATGATGACGCCGACCTGCGCGTAGACGTCGAAGTCGAACCGGCGCATCAGCAGGCCGGTAAAGGCGCCAACGATCGCAACCGGAACCGAGAGCAGGACCGAGAACGGCAACGACCAGCTCTCGTAGAGTGCGGCAAGAATCAAGAACACGAAGATCAACGACAAGGCGAACAGGCGAGAGGCGTTGCCGGCAGCCTTCCGTTCCTGGTAGGCCAGGTCCGACCAGTCGTAGCTGATATCGGCGGGGAGGGCGGCTTTCGCGACCTGCTCGAGCGCGTCGAGCGCCTGTCCAGAGCTGTAGCCGGGAGCCGCCGTGCCCGTGACCTGGGCGGCGCGATACACGTTGAAGCGGTTGGTGTACTGCGGGCCGAAGATCTGTCTCACTCTTTGCAGCGACGACATCGGCACCATGTTGCCGTCATTGTTTCGGACGTAGAACTGGCCGATGTTCTCGGGGCTCGTCCGCTCCTGACCTTCCGCCTGCATGAACACGCGCCATTGCCGACCGAAGCGGTTGAACTGGTTGATATACAACCCGCCCAGGAACGTCTGCATCGTCTGATACACGTCCGTGAGCGCGATGCCCTTCCTTGAGCACCTTGTCGCGGTCCACGTCCACGTAGACCTGCGGCGTGGCCGCATTGAATGGCGAGGTGACGCCTGACAGCTCCGGGCGTTTCCGGGCCTCGGTCAGAAACTTCTGCAGTGCCTGATCGAGATGCTCGACGGTTCCTCCGGATCGATCCTGAAGCCAGAACGTGAAGCCACCCTGCGAGCCGAGGCCCGGTATGGACGGTGGCATGATCGCGACGGCGACCGCTTCGGGAATCTCCTTCCTGAAGGTTGCGTTCAGGCGATCGACAATCGATCGCGCGTCGAGCTTGCCGTGCTTTCGCTGGTCCCACGGCTTCAAACCGACGAAGTAGAACCCGTTGTTCGGCGCCGTGACACGCGTCAGAAGGCTGAAGCCGACGATCGCGTTGTAGGCGCCGAGGCCATCGGTATCCGCGAGAATGCCCTCGATCTTGCGGCAGACTTCATCGGTGCGCTGCAGCGATGCCGCGGGAGGGAGCTGGACGTTCAGGAGGAAATACCCGTAGTCCTCTTCAGGCACGAAGCTGGTCGGCAACCGGCGCCCGAGAAGGCCCGCCAGGACCGCAAACCCAGCCAGGATCGCGAAACCGACGGCCGCTTTGCGAATGAGCGCGCGGCTGACCGACATGTATCCGTTGGACGCCTTGCCGAACGCACGATTGAAGGCGCGGAAGAAGCCGCCGAGCAGCCGGCCCTCTTTGCGCGGACGAAGCCACATCGCCGCGAGCGCAGGCGACAAGGTCAACGCGTTGAATGCCGAAATCAAAACCGAGATGGCGATGGTGATGGCGAATTGTTTGTTCAGGCTGCCCTGAATGCCGCCCATGAACGCGACCGGAATGAAGACCGACGCCAGAATCAGCGCGA
Organism: uncultured Acidobacteriota bacterium; assembly: GCA_963755695.1. GTDB lineage: Bacteria > Acidobacteriota > Vicinamibacteria > Vicinamibacterales > 2-12-FULL-66-21 > QHWT01. The sequence continues at coordinate 63,638 of CAVWLB010000008.1, forward strand.
TGCTGACCACCGGCCCCGACACCTCCTCCATCGCTCTCACCGTGGCGTCACGCGGAGACATCCCTTCCTCGATGTGGTGCTCCACCGCCTCGACCACCACGATTGCATCGTCGACGACCAGACCAATGGCCAGCACCAGGCCGAAGAGCGACAAGGTGTTGAGCGAAAAGCCGAGCGCGGGGAAGACCATGAAGGTGCCGATGAGCGACACGGGCACGGCCACTGCTGGAATCAGCGTCGCGCGCCAGTTCTGGAGGAACAGGAACACAACCAGAATCACCAGCAGCATCGCTTCGCTCAGCGTAATGGCAATCTCTCGGATGCCTTCGGAGACCGCCCGGGTGGTCTCGAGCGTGTAGGCGAACTCGAGGTCCTGCGGGAACCGGCCGCGCAGCAACTCCATTTGCGCGCGCACCCCCTCGGCGACGGCGAGGGCATTCGATCCGGGTGCCTGGAATATCGCAATCGCGCACCCGGATTGTCCGTTCACGCGACCGATCTGCTGATAGTTGAGCGCTCCAAGCTCGATCCTGGCGACGTCGCGCAATCGGACGACGGAGCCGTCGGGGTTCGAGCGGACCGCAATGTTTCCAAACTCCTGTTCCGTCTGAAGCCGCCCCTGCGATCGGACGGTGTAGGTCATCTCCTGGCCTGACGGGGCAGGATTCGCGCCCACCTGGCCGGACGGATTGACGGTGCTCTGTTGCTGAATCGCGCGGCTGAGATCCGGCACGGTCAAGCCGAGTTGCGCGAGCCGATCCGGCTTCACCCAGATGCGCATCGCGTAGTCACCCGCGCCGAAGATGCGCGCCTCGCCGACCCCCGGCACGCGGTAGAGCGCGTCGAGAATGTTGATGTTGGCGTAGTTGGCGAGAAACAGGGCGTTGTAGGTCTGCTTGGGCGAGTACAGCGAGACGATCAGCATCGGCAGACCCGTCTGCTTTCGCATCGTCAACCCGAACTGGCTGACCTCGGGTGGCAGATTCGGCTGTGCCTGCGCGATGCGGTTCTGGACGTTGACCTGGTCGATGTTCGGCTGGGTGTCGACGTCGAAGGTGACGCTCAGCGTCATCGTGCCGTCGTTGGCGTTGCTCGACTGCATGTAGAGCATGTCGTCGACGCCGTTCATTTGCTGCTCCAGCGGCGTCGCAACCGCCTGCTCGATGGTCAGCGCATCGGCGCCGGGATATTGAGCGGTGATCAGAATCTGCGGAGGAACAATCTGCGGGAACTGCGAGATCGGCAGTCCCTCCATGGCGACCAGGCCGCCGAGGACCGTGACAATGGCGATGACGATGGCAACGATGGGCCGGCGAATGAAAAAGCGGGACATTACGGAGCCTCGGTCGTTGCGGCTGCGGGATGCGGTGAAACGACGGTGCCGTCCTTCAAGGAAGGGGCATCGACCACGACGCGATCGTTTGGCTGGAGTCCTTTCTCGACGATCCAGCGACTGCCGACACGGGAGCCAAGCGTGACGCTTCGAACCGTCACCTTGTTGTCTGGCGTCAACACCCGCAGTTGAAATCCGTTCTGGAGCTCTGAGACGGCCCGCTGCGGAACCAGCAGCGCGTTCTGGCGAACGGCGGTTCGCGCGCGAACGCGGCCGTACTGACCCGGGCGGAGAATGTTGCCGGGATTTGGAAACACCGCGCTGACCCGGATGGTGCCCATCTTTGGATCGACGTCGCGATCCACGGCAAGCACGGATCCGTGATGCTGGTGGGTGGTGCCGTCAGCCAACAGCAGCGTGAGACCGCCGCCCGCCTGCCACAGCTTTGCGGCCGCCGCTGGCGTGCCGACTTCGGGGGCGATGGCGAGGTATTCCTGCTCGCTGATCGGGAAATTCACCTTGATCGGATTGACCTGCGACACCGTCGTGAGAAGCGTGCTCGGCCCGACGAGATCTCCAATCTGCGCGGAGGCAATGGCCGCCACGCCGTCGATGAGCGAGGTCACCCGGGTAAATCCGAGATTCAATCTGGCCGCCTCGACGGCCGCCTTACTGGAGGAGACCGACGCCTGCGCCGCGTCACGGGCGCTGACGTCGTTGTCCAGTTGGCTCTGAGCAATCGCGCGCTGTTCGGCCAACGGCGTGTCGCGCGCGAGATCGCGTTCCGCCTTGGCCATCTGCGCCTGACTCTCGGCCAACCGCGCGGTGGCCTGGTTGAGCGCGGTTTCGAACGGACGCCGATCGATTTCAAACAGCGCGTCACCTTTGCGGACGAAGGCCCCTTCGCGATACCTCCGCTGGACGAGGTATCCGGACACCTGCGGGCGAATCTGCGCGTTGACGGTGCCATCGAGCGTCGCGATCCATTCGCTGGTGATTGCCACGGATTCGGGGCTGACCGACACGAACGCGACGCCGGGCGGCGGAGCTTTGGCTGCTGCCGCCGCGTCGTCGGTGCGGCATGCGGTTGCACTGGCCAGGGCCGTCGCCGTCAGCAAGAACATCAGAAGTTTCGTCGTCATGTTCAGGAAGCCATTTCCCTGGCCCGGCCAGGAGCAATTGCGCCAGAGAGAACCAGCCGTACGACCCGGCCGACCCAGTTCGAATCGAGCGGGCCGCGGCGTTCGCGCAAACGTGCGTTGATGGTGCCGGTAAGGACGTCGAGCAACAGCTCGATATCGACTCTCTTCGGCAGGTCGCCGCGCCGGCGTGCGTGTTCCAGAACCTGGCGGGCTGGCGCGCGGTGACGCTCGCGCAGTTCGTCGAGCACGCGATCGACTTCGGGATCGCCGCGTTCCGCAATCAGCGCCCTGACCACGCCGAGTCCCACCGCGGTCGCCCGCAGCGTCGTGGCGGTCATGAACGTGGCCCGCAGATCGCACGCGAGCTGTCCGGTCTCGACCGCCACGGGTGGCGTCGCGAGATTCGTGAGTGCCGCGATCACCAGGTGGGCTCGGGTCGGCCACCGTCGATAGATCGTGGTCTTGTTGACCCCTGCCCGATCCGCGATGTCTTCAATGCGAAGGCCGGCATAGCCCTGTTTCCCGAGCATCTCCAGCGTGGTGCGGAGCACGGTCGAGACCACGCGCGCGCTGCGCCCTCCGGCTCGAGGACGCCGCGCGGTTCGCTGCTTGGTTGCTTTGCTGATTGAGGAAGTACGGAACGTCATCGGCGGTACCAACAACGAACCATGGTAACGCCAAACTAACGCAACTTAAAGTTGCGTTTGTGTGACCGCCACGGACGAGCTACGTCGATCAGCCGTTTGCGTTCGGCGTACGAAGGGTCTACGCTGACGCCGAGCGCGAGGGGCGCCTCCAGTCCGCGGAAAGGGCCGTGCCCACCCACCCAACGAACGACGCGACGAACCTTCTTTCAGCCTGATTTGGGCGGACTCCAGGCGCGGTGAAAGGAGCTTCGTATGCCCGCCCGCGATCTACCTGCGCGTCCAAACCTAGAGCAGTACAAGAAACAGGCCAAAGAGCTGCTCAAGAATTCCAAGGCTGGTGATCCGGACGCCCTGCGGCGGATGCAGGAATACCACCGATCGGGAAAGGTGAAACCGGATTCGCCGCGGGCTGTACTCTCACGCTTGCCGACGCGCAGTTCGTAGTCGCGCGCGAGCACGGCTTTGACAGTTGGCCGAAATTCCTACGGCAGATCGCGATCTCGAACCGTCAGGATGTTTTCGGCGCTGTCTGGCAGTCGGCAGAGAACGCCGTCGTGACGGGCGATCTACCAACGCTCGAACGTCTCCTGCGCGAACACCCGCGGCTTCCTCGCGAGCAGCAGCCCCGGTCGTCGTGGTTGGGTGGTCTGACTCCGGACTATTCGGCCGGCGAGGCTCGAACCATCATCGTGAGCAATCACCACTTCGAGAATTGGGATCAATTCGTGTCGTATGCCGGCGCATTGAAGGATCCCGCATCGAGCGTCGCGCGATTCGAACGGGCGGTGGATGCCATCGTGACCGGCGAGGCGGTCTTGCTCGAGCGATTGCTCGATCAGAGCCCGGAGCTCATTCGGATGCGATCCTCGCGCAGACACCACTCGACCCTGCTGCACTACGTGGGTGCCAATGGTGTCGAAGGCTTTCGGCAGCGGACGCCATCCAATGCCGTCCAGATCGCGCAGATACTGCTCGACGCTGGAGCCGAGATCGACGCCGTCGCGGACATGTACGGCGGCGGCTCGACGACGCTCGGGCTGATCGCGACCAGCATCCATCCAAAGCACGCTGGTGTGCTCCACCCTTTGATCGACGTCTTCCTCGCACGTGGCGCTCGGGTCGACGCCCAGGGCGCCGGTCATTCCCACCTTCTCGTCAATGGCTGTCTGGCCAACGGACGCGACGACGCGGCAGAATTTCTCGCCGGTCGCGGCGCGCCCCTCGACCTCGAAGGGGCTGCGGGAGTTGGGCGGCTCGATATCGTCAGATCGTTCTTCAACCCTGACGGCAGCTTGAAGGACACCGCAACCACCGCGCAGATGAAGGACGGTTTTTCCTGGGCCTGCGAATACGGCCGCACCGAGGTCGTCGAGTACCTTCTCGATTGCGGCATCGACGTGGGTGAACTTCTCCCTCGTCCACACGGTCAGACCGGCCTGCACTGGGCCGCTCACGGCGGACATCTGGATACGGTGGAGGCATTGTTGAAGCGCCACGCGCCAGTCGATGTGAAGGATCACCGATTTGGCGCGACGCCGCTCGGATGGGCCTTCCACGGATGGAGCGAGACGTCCACCGATGCGGCGGACGCGGGCTACTACGACGTCGTCGCGCTCCTGGTCGCGGCAGGCGCGCCAGTGGAACCAGGGTGGCTCAGCGATGAGAACGCTCGAGCGAATCCGCGCATGATTGCCGCGCTCGGTGGCAGGCCTCACGATGTTTGACGTGCCGGATGACCAATTTACCAATGCACTGAGGTGTGAGTGATGGGTGCCTTCTCTCGAGAAGTTCGCTACGCACTGCGGCGGGTGCTGAAGTCTCCCGGATTCACCGCGATCGCGGTGGTCACGCTGGCGCTTGGCATCGGGATGACGACGGCAATTTTCAGCGTCGTGTACGGCGTGCTGCTCCGTCCACTCCGGTACGAGCGGCCGGACCGCATCGTCCAACTGCACGAGGTCAGCGCCGAGGGGCATCAGATGCAGTTCGCCGACCCGAATTTCGAGGATGTGCGCTCGCAGGCTCGCTCCCTCGACGGCGTAGCCGAGTTCACCGAGGGCGTCGAGGCGGTTTCAGGAGGCGCGGAGCCGACTCGTACCCAGGTCGCTGCGGTCTCGCGTGATTTCTTTCCGGTTCTGCACGTCAAGCCTGTTTGGGGCCGCGGGTTCGGCACCGACGACCACCGTTTCGGCGCAGCGCCGGTGGCACTGGTCGGGTACGGCTACTGGAAGCAGTTTCTCGGAGGCAGTACCGATCCTTCTTCTACAACACTGACCATTGCCGATCGCGTGGTTTCGATCGTCGGCGTGCTGCCGCCGCAATTCAGCTTTCCACCTGCCGCTGAAATCTGGGTTCCGCGCGAGATCTACGAGCGGTACCCGAGTCGTACCGCACACAACTGGAACCTGATTGGCCGCTTGCGGAACGGTGTGTCGCTGCCCGAGGCGCGGGCCGAACTGCAGACGATTGCGAGCAGGCTCAAGCTGCAGTACGGGCAGGACACGATGATGACGGCCGTCGCGATTACGCCGCTCCGCGAAGCCATGACTGGCGATGTGCGTGAGGCTCTCTGGATTCTGCTGGGAGCGGTCGGACTCCTTCTTCTGATCGCCTGCGCGAATGTCGCCAACCTGCTGCTGGTGCAGACGGCAGCGCGCCGCCACGAAATCGCCATCCGCTTTGCTCTTGGTGGAACCCGGAGCCGTGTGGTCAGACAGTTGCTGGCCGAAACGCTGTTGCTCGCGCTCGGCGGCGGCGCTCTCGGGGTGCTGGCGGCGTTCTGGGGACTACGGGCGTTGCTGGCGTTATCGCCTGACGCGCTGCCCAGAATGGGAGAGGTCTCGCTGAGCATTCCGGTTCTTGCGTTTTCGGTGAGCCTCTGCGTCCTGGTAGCCGTGGCGCTGGGCGTTTTCGGCGGATTGCGGTCGAGCTCCGGCCTGCAGCATGCGCTCGCTGCCGGCGGCCGTTCATCTGCCGCATTCGTGTCGCACCGCGCGAGCCGCGTGATCGTCGCGCTACAACTGGCCATTACTCTCACGCTACTGGCCGGCGCCGCGCTCTTGGGCCGCAGTCTATTGAACGTGCTCTCGGTGAACCCGGGGTTCAGAACCGAGCACGTCATCACCATGAACCTGGCGCTCTCCTCCACCGCCGATGACGAGACGACCTCGCGTCGAGTGCGGTTTCTGGACGAGCTGTTCGACCGGATTCGGGCCGTTCCGGGTGTCGAAGACGTGGGCGGCAGCAGCAACCTTCCGCTGACCGGCTTTCATCCGGATGGCACCTACATTCTGATGAATCCGGGAGATGGCGTTCCCGGCAACATGCAACAGCTGGAGCGCATGTTCCACGACCGCACCCGTACTGGCGACGCGGAATACGCGACCGTCGGCGCCGGCTACTTCCAGGTGCTGGGCATCCCGCTCAAGCGCGGACGGCTGTTCAACGCGGCCGATGCGATGAATGCGCCTCATGTGGCCGTCATCAGCGAAGCGGTGGCCCGGGAGAAGTGGCCCGGCCAGGATCCCCTAGGACGCCAGATCGAATTCGGCAACATGGACGGCGACTTGCGCCCGCTCACCGTCATCGGCGTCGTGGGCGACGTGCGGGCAGATACGCTCGAACGGCCGGCCTTTCCAACGATCTATGTGCACTGCCGTCAGCGGCCTCAGGCGACTTCCGCCTTCAACGTGGTATTTCGAACCAGCATGGATCCCGCTGCCGTCACTTCGGCGGTGCGGCAAGTCGTTCGCGATCTCGATCCAACGGTGCCTCCAAAGTTTGCCACTCTCGCGGAGGTCGTGTCGGGATCGCTTCAGGCTCGCCGTTTCAATCTGCTCTTTGTGGGCGTCTTCGCGGGAACGGCACTGGTGCTTGCGATCGCCGGCATGTACGGGGTCATGGCTTATTCGGTGACCCGGCGCACCAATGAAATCGGCGTCCGCATGGCGCTCGGCGCGAGCCGGACGGCCATTCTCGGCCTGGTCCTCGGGCAAGGCCTGTTGACGGCCGCCTTCGGGGTCGCGCTCGGATTTGCTGCTTCACTGGCCATGACCCGCACGATGGCATCGCTGCTCTTCGGACTGAAGGCGACCGACCCGTTGACACTCGTTGCGGTGGCGCTGCTGCTGATGTCGGTGGCGCTGTTGGCCAGCTACCTGCCGGCACGCAGGGCAACACGAGTCGATCCGATGGTGGCCTTGAGAGACCAGTGACCAACCGTTACGGCATCCGAGCGGCCGCGGCACGACATGGCTGATCTCGATGCCGGGCGGTCCGCTCGCACCCCGATTGGCGAAGTCCGCTCTCGTCAGTGTCATCACAAATCTGTAAGTGCTGCGAGCGGTTTCGGCTGGTGGAAATGAGCGCAAAGCCGCTCCGGCCACACCTCTCGTGCAACGTTTCGGCTGGCAGTGGGATTGCTCGAGACAGCTCCCGCCCGCTCGAACAGGGACCGGGCAAACCACCTTTTTCATGCTCGCAATCCACTTGATGTTCCTGGCATCGGGCGCGGCAGCGCTGATCTACCAGATCATCTGGTTCAAGCAGCTGCAGTTCGTGCTGGGGAGCTCCACGTTCGCGGTCAGCGTGACCGTCGCGAGCTTCTTCTTCGGACTGTCGCTCGGCAGTTGGTGGGGCGGCCGAATGGCCGATCGGGTTCGCCGTCCATTGCGTGCGTACGCAGTGCTGGAGCTCTTGGTCGGCGCGGTATCCCTGGCAATCACGCTGTTCCTGTCGAAATGGGCGGTATGGACGCCGTTCCTGACGCCGTTTCTCGGCCAGGGATCGCTTCTGAGCGCCGCGCTTACGCTGCTCGTGTCGCTCTCGACGCTGGCGCTTCCGACAATGTTGATGGGGGCAACGCTGCCGCTGCTTGCCAAGTACATCATCCGCGAGCAGCAGGCGTTGGCGCGACGGATCGGTTTCCTCTACGGGATCAACACGCTGGGCGCCGCAATCGGTTGCGCGATTGCGGGCCTGATTCTTCTGGGGACCCTTGGTGTGTGGCGTTCCGCAGTCGTGGGCTCGTCGGTCTATTTCACGATTGCGCTCACGGCCGGCGCGCTGATGTTCAGCGCACACCGAAAGGCGCAGAGCGCAGGTGCCGTGACTCCCGGTTCCGCCGAAGACGGCGGGGAAGCCTCTGCGGGAGACACCTGGGAGCCGGCGACCGGCTCATCGCGAGAGATCACCGCACTGGTGATCATCTTTGCGATCAGCGGCTTCGTGTCGATCGCCTACGAGGTGCTGTGGTTCCGCGTGCTCGCGAACTTCAGCCTCCATACGGTCTATGCCTTTTCCGCGATGCTCTCGACCTACCTGCTGGGTCTCGTCCTTGGCGCCTTCATCTGCGCCAGGTTCGTGGCGCCGCGGAAGGATCGTCTGCTCGTCAACTTCGCACGGCTGCAGGTGCTGATTGCCGCAGCAGGACTGCTGACGGTCGCACTGCTCGGCCGCTCGCGAAACATCCTCACATTCATCACGCCGTTTCCGGCCTGGATGGGTCTCCCTTCCCGCGTGCTCGATCCGCTGGCCAGCACGATGGAAATCATCTTTCTTTCCCTGGTCATCTTCCTGCTGCCGACGACGTTGATTGGGATTGGGTTTCCGCTGGCAAGCGAGTTGACGATTCATCGCCTGTCGGCGCTCGGACATCGCCTCGGGCGCTTATATGCGTTCAATACGATCGGAGGCACGGTCGGCTCATTGACCGCCGGCTTTCTGCTGCTTCCCCACCTGGGCACCCAGGCCAGCCTGACTCTGATCGTCGCGCTGAATCTGCTGTTGTTCGTCGCCACCGTTCTGTCTCAGCCCGTCCTGCGCCGGGACCGCCGGCTCGTGCGTCTCGGGATGGAAGGAATCCTCTTCTTCATCGTCGGCATCTGGTTCTTGGGGCCTCGATACCTGGCCGCAGCACAAACACGGTTCGACGGGGCCCAGGTGCTTGCGTTTCGAGAGGCCCGCGATGCGACCGTCGTCGTGACCGGCTATGAGTCCGCCGAGGCAGGCGCGTACCAACAGCTGCTGGTCAACGGCCGCAGCTACGCCAACAACGCCCCACCGGGCCGCCGCTACATGGCCATCCTCGGCCATCTTCCCGCGTTGCTGCATCCCAACCCGCACTCGGCGCTCGTGGCCTGCATTGGAACGGGTACAACCATCGGCGCGCTGACGGTTCACCCCTCGCTCGACCGTATTAAGGGAGTTGACCTGTCGCAGGCGGTCTTCGACTTCGCGCCCCTGTTCGAGCCGCTCAACCATCGTTTCGAGCGGCAGCCGCAGGTCGAGACCATTGTCGCGGACGCGCGACACTATCTGCTCACGGGCGACCGCCGGTTCGACATCATCACGTTCGAACCTCCCCCGCCACAGGATGCCGGCATCGTCAATCTCTACACCCGGGAGTTCTATCGCCTCGCGAAGCGTCGGCTCGAGCGCGGCGGAAAGCTGGCGCAGTGGGTGCCGCTGGACCTCTCGCGAGAGGCGCTCCCTCGAATGATGATCCGGACGATGATGGCGGAGTTTCCGCATGTCTCGCTCTGGATTCCGAGCCGTATGGAAGGAGTGGTGATTGGATCGATGGAGCCGCTGCGAGTCGATCTCGACGGGTGGCGCCAGCGCATGAGCGCGGCCCCATTGCGAAGCGATCTGGCGGCGATCGGCTTCCGGTCACCGGAAGACCTGGCCGCGACCTTCGTGGCGGCCGATGGCGCGTTGGCGGCGCTGGTCGGCGAGGTGCCGATGATCACCGACGATCGTCCACGTATCGAGTACTTCAACCTGTATCCGACGGTACGGATGTCGTACGAGCAGGTGACGAAGGGCCGTGAGCCAGTCGAGAAGTATCTTGTGGCGGCAGCCGATCCGGCCGCGCTGGAGACGGCACGCGAGGTGATCACGTTGATGTGGAAGAACCACGAGGCGTACGCCAGCAATCGTCCCGATCTCGCCCACCTGCTGCTCGAGCGGGCGCTGGCACGGGATCCGGGCAATCCATACCTGATGTATCTCCGCGCCGCGCAGAGCGTCCCCGAAGATTGATCCGGCAGACCTCCCGACCCGGCATACCTTGACATTCGACAATCGCCCGCACTAGGGTATTGTCGGACGACAAAGTATGGGCACATCAAAGGCCGATCTGCTGCAGGGCACCCTCGATCTCCTGATCCTCAAGGCTCTCTCCGCCGGTCCGCTCCACGGCTGGGCGATCTCCAAGCGCATCAACCAGCTCTCGCGCGATGTTCTCAGCGCCACGCAGGGCTCCCTGTATCCCGCGCTGTACCGCCTCGAGGATCGCGGCTGGATTGCCGGCCTCGAGGGAGAGTCGGCCGAAGGCCGGCGGATCAAGGTGTACCGCATCACCCCGCTCGGCCGGAGGCAGCTCGCCGAGCAGATCGACAACTGGCGCGCCTTCTCCGCCGCCATGAATCACGTGCTCGGCACCAGCTGAAGGAGCGGCGATGGAACTACTCGGCCGCCTTGTGAGACGGATCAAGATGCTCTTTCGCCGCAGCAGGGTGGAGCGTACGCTGACGGCGGAAATCCGGCATCACATCGACTGCGAAATCGACCAGTTGATTCGGCGCGGCGTCCCGGCCGACGTCGCGCGAAAGCAGGCCCTGGTCGCGTTCGGCGGGATCGAGCAGATCAAAGAAGAGGTGCGCGACGCTCGCGGGATCCGCGCAGTCGAGGACATCGCGGCGGATCTCGGTTACGCCGTCCGGGTGCTGCGCCACCATCCCGGGTTCACGATTGCTTCGGTTCTCACGTTCGGCCTTGGCGTCGGCGTCGCTACCGCAATCTTCAGCGTCGTGTATGGCGTGTTGCTCCGGCCGCTGCCGTACGTTCGACCCGAGCGGCTGATGACGCTCTGGGAACACGATACGACCCACAATGTCGATCGCAACGTCGTGTCGCTGGAAAATTTCGAGGCCTGGCGGAACCGGGCCGCGAGCTTCACCGAGAGCGCGGCGCTGATGCCGACCTCGGTGACGCTCAACGAAGCTGGCGAGGCGGAGCGGTTGGTCGGTGCGGAGGTGTCGCCAGGATACTTCCGGTTGCTCGGAGTGTTTCCCGCGCTGGGCCGTGATTTCGTCGAGGCAGATTCAGCCGGTGCCCTCGTGACGATTCTCGGCGACGCCGTGTGGAAACGGCGTTTCGGCGGCGATCCGGCGGTTGTCGGGCGAGTGATTACGATCTCCGGCAAGCCCTGCACGATCGTCGGTGTGATGCCAGCCAGGTTCGAGCCGCCACGGTTTGGATGGCTTGGCGGGCAGGCGCTCTGGTTCCCGATGGTGACGTCGCCGGAACGTCGAGGGTGGGGGCGCTTTCTACTGGTCGTCGGCCGGCTGCGCGACGGCCTCACGGTGGAGCAGGCGCGCACGGAGCTCCGCGCAATTGCCACTCAACTCGAGAGGGAGAATCCATCCGACAGAGGATGGTCCGCATCAGTGCTGCCGCTCGTGACGGAGATGACCGGCGACGTGCGTACGACGCTGCTCGTGCTGCTCGGGGCGGTCGCGCTGCTGCTCGCAATAGCGGTGACCAACGTGGGAATGTTGACGCTGTCGGCGATGCGGCGGCGCGGACACGAACTGGCCATTCGCCGTGCCATTGGCGCCACCGATGGACGGCTGTTCCGCCAATTGTTCGTGCAGAGCCTGGTGCTCGGAGCTCTTGGTACCGCCGCCGGACTTGCCGTCACACCGATGGGGGTTGGAATCCTGCTGTCGATCCTCCCTCCTGATGTGCCTCGCGTCACATCGATTCACGTCGACGGGCCGGTACTTGCCATCACGGCGGCGGCCGCAATGCTGGCGACGCTGATGTTTGGCACCGTCGCGGCGGTCCAGGGACGCAAGGGTGCGGTCGTGTCGCTGGTGGCCGAGACTGCTGGCGACCAGCGGACTACCGCTCGCAACGGCGGCGGTGCATTGACGGCGGTAGAAATGGCGCTGGCGGTCACGTTGGGCGTGATGGCGCTTCTCATGGTTCGAACGGTCGCGGGCCTGCGAAGCGTCGACCTCGGATTCAATCCGGGCGGTGTCGCTCTCGCGCGACTCGCGCTGCCCGAGGAACGGTACGCCTCCGCAGCCAGTCAGCGAATATTTTTCGAGCGGCTGCTCGACCGCGTTCGCTCGATCCCTGGAGTCATCGCCGCCGGTGTCGTCAGCACACGTCCGCTCGCCGGCCTGGCGCCAGCAACGACGGTTACGGATCCGAATCAGCCGCCAGCCGCTGGAGTTCCTTCCCCGGTGGCGGACGTGCGGATCGCCGACGCGGCGATGTTTCACGCGCTCCGTGTGCCGCTCGTCTCGGGCCGGCTGTTCGACGACACCAACCTTGCTGACCCGGCGCAAGCACTCATCAGCCGCAGCCTTGCGCGAGCGTTCTGGCCGGGCCGGGATGCAGTCGGCGAAAAGTTGACGCTGGCGATGTATGGAACGTTGACCGCCGAGGTCATCGGCGTCGTGGACGACGTCCACCTCATGGATCCTCGGACGCCTGTTCGACCGGCCGTCTACCTGTCGGCCGCGCGATTCACCAGCCCGATTCGCGATCTGGTTGTTCGAATGGATGCGTCTCCGGAGTCGGCGATTCCGCTGCTACGCTCGGCCGTCGCCGCCCTCGACTCTTCTCTGCCGCTCTACGCTGTTACCACGCTGCCGGACCTCGTGGACACCACGCTCGCTTCGGAGCGGTTCACGATGTACGTCTTGATCGCGTTTGCGATTTCCGCGCTGTTCCTCGCAGCCATTGGCGTTTGTGGAGTGTTTGTCGGCGACGTCAGGCAGCGACGCCGGGAGATCGGCATTCGGCTGGCACTTGGCGCCACCGAATCGCGGATCATCCGGATGCTGCTGCGAAGATCGTTGCAGTCAGCCGCCGCTGGAGTCGCCGCGGGGATTGGTCTCGCTACGGTGCTCGCCCATATGATGACCCAGCTCCTGTTTGGCGTCGGCCCGACCGATCCGCTGTCGCTCGCGTCGGTTGCCAGTCTCGCGCTGGCCGTTTCCGTGGTGGCAACGCTGCTCCCTGCCTTGCGCGCGATCCGCCAGTCGGCGCTGGCGGCGCTGCGCGAAGGATGAGATCGCGCCCCGTCGGCATCTCTGAGGAGGTGCCCTACATCCGATAAGCCGACGGTTGTTGAGAGCCAGCAGCGCCAGGAGGTTGCCGATCAACCGGAATACTTGACGGCCAATTCCTTCAGCCGGCGCAGATGTTTGGGGACTTCGGCTGCCGGATCGGCTGAGGCCTCGTACTCGAGACCCATGTAACCGCGAAAGCCGTGAGCCGCGAACATCTTGAACACGCGATCCCAGTCAAACGGCGCGTGCGACTTTCCATCGTCGAGAGCCACCTCGGTCTTCACGTGGGTGCTGACCGCATACGGGATCGACATTTCGATCTGATCGTAGACGGCCGGCGGCCGGAAGTTGCCGATATCGAGGTTCATGCCTGCCCACGGCGAGTCCGCGCGCTTGACGATTTCAATCGTCTCCTTTGCGAAATCGGTGATCCCCCCATCGTCCTCCAGACCCAGGATCAATCCGCGCGCGCCAGCCAATTCGGCGCCTCGCTTCAGTGTTTCGACGGCAAACCCGACCGCCTGATCCAGAGTCGCTCCGTTGGGCGTATCCCCGCCGAACACGCGCACATGCGTCGCGCCGACCTTCTGCGCGACGTCGAGCCACTTGCGCAGCTCGGCAAGCTGTTGATCCCGCAGTTCAGCAGTGGGTTGCGCCAGTCGCACGCGGGTTCCAATGCTGTAGATCTCGACGCGATTCCTGTACGCGAGACGACGAAGCGGCAGCAGGTAGTCGTCGGTCGTGGCGGGCAGCCAGTACACCGTCATGTCGATGCCGTCCGTGCCCGTCTCCACGGCGATGCGTATCAGATCCTCATACGTCATCTTCTTTGCCTCGAGCGCCTGTCGGTACGAATAGGCGACGAGGCCGGTGCGAAAGCGGGCTTTTGCTGCGCTTCCTGCAGGCGGCTGCCGGACGAGTGGCCCGATCCCGGTCAAGGCGAGGGCCTTGGGAGACGTCGCGGCTACCATCGCCGCTCCGGCAGTCGTCAAAAAGGTCCGACGATCCATACACAGCTCTCCATGTGAGTGCAGGACACTTGCAATCTTCGGAATAATAGCCGTAATACCTGCTGTGGTCTCAGTAATCACCTGATGCAGCTCGACCACCTTAGGCGCCTCGCCGTCGCACGCAGCCTCTTTACGCCAACGACGCTGCAACGCGCGCTCGACAGACTCGGCTTCGTTCAGGCCGATCCCATTCGTGCGCCCGCGCGCGCACAAGACCTCACGCTCCGTCATCGCGTTAAGGGGTACCGCGCCGGCGATCTCGAACGGCGATACGCCAGCCTCGACGTTTACGAGGACTTCTTCGTGAATTACGGCTTCGTCACCGGCGCCGTGCAGTCATTGATGCATCCCCGGGCGGGCGCAGCGTGGTGGAATGCCGCGAGCGGCCGGCACGTGCGCGCGTTGATGGATTTCGTCCGCTCACGCGGCACCGTTCATCCGCGTGAGGTCGACCGGCACTTCTCGCACGGAACGGTGACCAACTACTGGGGCGGTTCCTCGAGCGCGACGACTCACCTGCTCGAGAAGATGCATTACCGTGGGCTGCTGCGCGTGGTGGGCCGCGAGGCCGGGATCAGGCTCTACGCGGTGCACGACCACGGGACCGCGCCGCGCGATGCCGCCTCCCGCCGCAGCCGTCTCGACGCCCTCGCTGACGTCATCGTCAAGACTTATGCGCCGCTTCCGTCGCGGAGTCTGTCGACCCTCATAAGACGCCTGCGTTACGCGGTTCCGCAGTGGACGGGCGAGCTGGGCCGCGCGCTGGAGCGCGCCAAGCGGCGCCTCGCCCATGCCCGGGTTGACGGCGTGGACTGGTACTGGCCGGCCGGGGAAGCGCTCCCCGGAAACGGGCCTGACGATTCGGTGCGATTGCTCGCACCCTTCGATCCGGTCGTCTGGGATCGCCAGCGGTTCGAGATCCTTTGGGGCTGGGGGTATCGTTTCGAGGCGTATACCCCTTTGGCCAGACGCAAGCTTGGATACTATGCGCTTCCATTACTGTGGCGCGACCGGGTCATTGGCTGGGCAAACGTGGCGCTGAAAGGTGGGAAGCTGGCGTCGAGCTTCGGCTACATCACGTCGCATCCACCGCGAGATCGCGCGTTCCACCGATCGCTCGAGGAGGAGCTGACCCGCCTGCGGATTTTTCTCGGTCTCGAGGCTGGCGCGACGCATCATCGGGACGGTTGAGAACGAGATAGGATCCGATCGAATACCGATCGGCAATCCGAGTCTCCTGGAGAAGCAATCATGACGATCAGGATGCTGGCCCTTCTCATGACGGGCGCGATGCTCACGCCGCTCGCAAATGCGCAGGCGCCTCAGCGGAGCACGTCATCGGCAGACGGCAATTGCGCGGGCGTCAACCTGCTGACCCCGGAGGAGAAGGCCGCCGGCTGGACGCTGCTCTTCGACGGCGCCAGCAAAGGCGGCTGGCACGGCTACAACAAGCGGGACACGCAGGCCTGGATCGTCGAAGACTGCGCGCTGAAAACGACAGGCACCGAAACAAATTACGGCAGCGATCTGCGACCGGACCTGGTCACTGACGCCGAATATACGAACTTCGAACTCAGTCTCGATTGGAAGGCCACCAAAGGCGGCAACAGCGGCATCATGTACGGTGTCGTCGAAGACCCGAAGTACGAGGCCGCATGGATGACCGGCCCGGAGTACCAACTGACCGACGATGTCGGGTTCCCCACGCCACTGGAGCCAAATCGCCAGGCCGGCGCGAACTACTCCATGCATGCACCCGACGCGAAACAGAAGGTGCTGCGACCAATCGGCGAATGGAACACCACGCGCATTGTCGTGAAAGACGCGCACGTCGAGCATTGGCTGAACGGAAAGAAGATCGTTGAATTCGAGCGCTGGACGCCGGAGTGGAACGCGCTGCGGGACGCCGGCAAATGGAAGGATGCGCCCGACTACGGTAAGGCGAAGACCGGACGCATCGCCATCCAGGACCATGGCAGCGTGTTCTGGTTTCGCAACGTGAAAATCCGGACCCTCGGCTGACCCGCGCGAGGCCGCTCCATCTCCGGCTCGTCTTGCGTCTCAAATCTATACAGGCGGCTCCGCTCGTTGTGATTCGTGGAGCCCGCCCTACAATGCTGAGCGGGAATACGAGTTGCACGGCGAGATTCGTGAGCTGTGCACGATCGACTCGTCGCTGACCCGGACGGAGTGACGTTCGTCCACGAGTTCGCCTTACTTTCTCGCGGAGTCTGCCGTACAGCGGATTTTCGACGCCCATGACGGATGCGCCCGGTCGGCCGACGGTGAGCGTTGTGATTCCGTGCTTCAATCAGGCGCGTTTTCTGCCCTCGGCGGTCGCGAGCGTGCTCGGCCAGTCCTACAGATGTCACGAGTGCACGGTCGTGAACGACGGTTCGACCGATGACACTGCGGCCGTCGTATCGAGCCTCGGTGTCCGGCTGATTGAACAGACGAATCTCGGTGTGTCGGAGGCCCGTAACACCGGCCTCGCTGCATCGCAGGGCGAGCTCGTCGTGTTTCTCGATGCCGACGACGAACTCCTGCCGGGCGCGGTGGCGGAAGGCGTACGAGTGCTCGTATCCGACCCGGCGGCTGCGGCAGTGGTCGGCCGTTGTCAGCCGATCGACGGCAGCGGTCAGCGTCTGCCCGCGACGCACCGGTCGATCGATCCGTCGAATCTCTACAACGAGTGGCTGTCCAACAATTTCGTGTGGACGCCGGGCGCGGCAATGTTTCGAAAGCGCGCGCTCGCGGAGATTGGTGGATTTCCGGCAGGCCTCGGGCCGGCCGCCGACTATGCCGTTTACCTGCGCCTCGCACGCAGCGGCCGCATCCGACCGATCCCGAAAGAACTGGTGCGATATCGACAGCATGACGCGAACATGTCCGGCGATCCTGCGTTGATGTTGCGCGCCACTCTCGAGGTATTGCGCCGGGAACGCCTCGAGGCTCCGGCGACCGCTCGTCCTCACATTCGTCGAGGGCGCCAGCAGTGGTGCGACTGGTACGGCGAGCAGATCGTCCACCGGCTGCGGGCGGACTGGCGCCAGGGTCGACGCGGCCGCGTTCAGATCCAGTCCGCCATCACACTCGTGAGGCACTGTCCCGCCGTGGTCTTCCGACATATCGGACAGAAGACGAATCGCACGCTGGGGCAACTTCTCGGATCGCGCGGACGGAGGGTGGCGCGTTGAGCACGCCCCTTGCGGAGAACGCGGCGAAGAACCAGCAGGCGGCGCCCAGCACATTGGCGTCGAAGGATCTCGAGGTGACGCCTGAGGCGGCCGCCACTGTTGGTATCGTGATCGTCACCTACAACCAGGCCCACTACCTCTCGCAGGCGCTGGAAAGTGTACGTGCGCAGAAGCGGCCATGCGACCGATTGGTGGTCATCGACGACGGATCCACCGACAATCCTGCGGCAGTCGTCGCTGGGTTCCCGAACGTGCGGTTGATCACCCAGCCAAATCGCGGGCTGGCGGCCGCGCGTAATGCCGGGCTCGCCGCTCTCGACACCTCGTTCGTCGTGTTCCTCGATGCCGACGACCGCCTGGAGCCCAACGCGATTGAAGCGGGACTCGCCTGTTTCGCGCGTGTCCCGGAGAGCGGGTTCGTCTATGGCGGCCATCTCTACATCGACGCAGACGGCCAGGAGCTCGGCGGGCGGTTCGAGCCGCCGCGCGAGGAGCCGTATCTTCAGCTCCTTCGCGGCAACTTCATCGCCATGCACGGCACGGTGATGTATCGGCGGGACTGCCTGCTCGCCGTCGGCGCCTTCGACGAAAAGCTGCCCCGCTGTGAGGACTACGACCTGTATCTGCGGCTCGCACGCCGTTACCAGGTCACCGGTTATCCCGACCTGGTGGCTTCGTACCGCCTCCACGGCAACAACATGTCGGCGAATCATCGAGAGATGCTTCGCAGCGCTCTCCAGGTGCTGGCTCGCTACGAACCATCCGCGGCAGACGGGACGACGGCACGACAGGCCTGGTTCGCGGGAAGGCGTCGGTGGCGACGCAATTACGCCGAGGAGATGGCCCTCGCGCGTTATCGCAAAGGCAAAACCGGCGAATCGCCCGCCTCATGGCTGCCCGTGCTGGCGGAAATCGTGGCCGCCGCGCCCCGAGTGGCGCTCGGCGCAGCGCTGGGAGGCATCCGGCGCCGCGTGGCGCCACTGCTGCCCCATCGACTACGCGAACGGCTGCTCAAGGGTCGGGAGCGTGTGCCGAGAGTCGGGCGCGTCCGCTTCGGCGATCTTCGTCGGGTAACGCCGATCAGCCAGTCTTTCGGGTTCGATCGCGGCCTGCCAGTGGATCGCTACTACATCGAGCGCTTTCTGGCTCGCCACTACTCCGAGATCGTTGGCCGTGTTCTGGAGATAGGCGACGACAGCTACACCAGGCGCTTCGGCGGCTCGCGGGTGTCGCGAAGCGACGTGCTGCATGTGAACGAGGGCAATCCTCGCGCGACTCTGGTCGGAGACATCGCGAACCCCGACGTGCTGCCAGAAAACGCGTTCAACTGCATCATTCTGACGCAGACGCTGCAGCTCATTTACGACGTTCCCCTCGCGATCGAAAGGATTCATCGCGCGCTGAAGCCGGGCGGTGTCGTCTTAGTCACGGCCCCGGGGATCAGCCAGATCTCCCGCGACGAGTGGGGCAAGACGTGGTTCTGGTCGTTCACGCCCGCCGCGCTCGAACGGCTGTTTGCCGACAAATTCGGTTCGGACGCCATCCTGATCGAGCGATACGGCAACGTGTTCGCCGCGACCGCATTTCTGCAGGGCCTCGCGGTTGCAGAGCTCGATACCAGGGATCTCGAACCCCTCGACGACGCGTACCCGGTTATCACCGCGCTGCGCGCGCGCAAGACGATCCGCTGACGTGCGAACCTTGTTCGAAAATATTCGGCGGCTTCGAGCGGGTGCGCGGCAACCGCTGATCCTGATGTACCACCGGATCGCGGCTCCGGCTGTCGACCCATGGGGACTTGCGGTGCGACCCGAGCATTTCGAGCAGCATCTTCGGGTGCTGCGCTCGCGCACGGTACTTTCGATGTCGGAGTTCGTAGACCGGCTCGAGCGCCGTACGCTTCCAGGCAACGCCGTGGCGATCACCTTCGACGATGGGTACGTCGACAATTTGCGTGAAGCGAAACCACGACTGGCTGCGGCTGGCATGCCAGCGACGCTGTTCGTGACCACCGGCGCAGTTGGTCAGGGGACCGAGTACTGGTGGGACGAGCTCGCACGAGCGATTCTTCTCCATCGCGGACCCTTGGATCGCGAGCTGCTCATCGGAGCGGATCGGTATCACCTGGCGTTTTCAAATGGCGACCGCACCGTCAGCGCCTGGCGGGCCTGGGAACCGCCGCCGGGCGCGAGGGAGGCCGCATATCTCGCAGTGTGGCGCCGTCTCCGGGACACGCCGGCGCGCCAGCGCGATACCGCCATGAATCTCCTGCGCGACCTGATCGACCCATCGCCGCCGGATGCGAACGACCTGCCGATGACCTCGAGCGAAGTCGCAGACCTCGCAGCCGACGGGCTGTTCGACATCGGCGGCCATACGGTCACGCATCCTGCGCTCCCGACGCTCCCACCGAGCGAACAGGCAGACGAGATCCTGCACGGGCGACTCGCCTGCGAGCAGATCGTCAACCGGGCCATTGCCGGATTTGCCTACCCGCACGGTGCGCTCGATTCCGAGTCACGGGCCGCGGTGCGGGCGTGCGGCTTCCGTTGGGCGTGCTCGACCGAGGCGCGGCCGGTGCCTGTACACGATTACGATCGGTATGCGCTGCCCCGGCTGGCGGTTTCCGACTGCGACGGGCCAGCCTTCGAGCGCGCGTTACAGGCGGCATGCGCATGAACACCGTTCGCGTGTCGATCGTCACACCATTCCTCAATGCGGAACGCTACATCGAGGAGAGCATCGAAAGCGTTCTCGCCCAGACCTACGAGCAGTGGGAATTGCTGCTCGTCGACGACGGCTCGACCGACGCGAGCGCCACCATTGCTCTTCGATACGCGGCCGCGCATCCGCAGAAAATCAAATACCTGTCACATGACGGTCGGCAGAATCGTGGGGCAAGTGCCTCGAGGAACCTGGGCATCCGTCACGCGGCCGGCGAGTACATCGCGTTTCTCGATGCCGACGATATCTATTTGCCGGGGAAACTGGAGGCGCAGGTCCCGCTGCTCGACGCTCATCCGAGTGTTGGAATGACCTATGCGGCAACCGAATACTGGTCCAGCTGGAGCGGCCGGCCTGAAGATGCGGCCCGTGATTGGACGTGGCGCAATTACGGAGCGGAACCGAAGGCCATCGTCCAACCGCCGCAAATGTTGACGACTTTTCTTCGTCGCAGGAGCACGGTGCCGTGTATGGGCAGCGTGCTCGCGCGGCGTGAAGCCATCGAGCAGGTCGGCGGCTGGGAGGAGTCCTTTCGTCATTTCTGCACCGATCAGGTGTTCCACGCCAAGATGTGCCTGACGTTTCCGATCGTCATCGCCGACGCCTGCTGGGACAGGTACCGACAGCACGAGGATTCATCCTGCCGGATCGTCGAACGCGCCGGCGAAACCAATGCCGAGACGCTCCGCTACCTGCAGTGGCTTCGCACGTATCTCGAGAACAAGCACGTCGCCGATCCCGATCTTCAGCGGGCGCTGCGGAGTGCGTTGCGTCGCTATCGTTATCCGCGGCTCTGGCGGCTCAGACGGTACACCTCACGCTACGAATCGTATTTGAGACGCATGGCGGGAGCAGCCATACGCCGCACCGTGCCGCGTACGCTGCGACGCCGCTTGCGCGCCCGGTGGAGCTGACCGGTCAAGCCGGCTTTCAACCAAGAGCTGCCGTTGGCCATGTCCTCTTCTGATCAGCCGGTCGTGTCGGTGGTCATTCCCTGTTTCAATCAGGGAAGATTCCTTGCCGATGCAATCGACAGCGTCCTCGGACAGACGCACCGCTCCGAGGCGATCGTCGTAGACGACGGATCGACGGACAACACGTTGGCGGTGGTCAAGAACTACGCCGGCGTGGTGCTGATCCAGCAGCGCAACCAGGGCGCTGCGGTCGCTCGCACCAGTGGATTGCGCCAAAGCCGCGCCGACTTCGTCGTGTTTCTCGATGCCGACGACCGGTTGCTGCCGGATGCGGTGGCAACCGGGCTCGAATACCTTTCGATGCATGGCGACTGGGCGTTCGTGACGGGACACGCGCGGCTGATCGACATCGATGGATCCGTGATTGGCACGCCGCCGCAGGATCACGGTACTGGCAGCAGCTACGTCGAGCTCCTTCGGGCGAATCACGTTTGGGCGCCCGGAGCGGTGATGTACCGCCGCTCGGTCTTGGAGACGATAGGGGCCTTCAGCACCTGGGCGAGAGGATCGGCAGACTACGAACTGAACATCCGGATCGCGCGCAGCTTCGCGTTCGGCTGTCACCATCAGGTGGTTCTCGAATATCGGCGGCACGGCGCGAACATGAGCACCGACATTGGCTACATGCTGCAATCCGCCGTGACGGTACGGCGATTCGAGCGTCGATATGTACGCGGGGATTCAACGGCCGAACAGGCGTGGCGCGAAGGAATGGCCTTCGTCCGGTCGGATTTCGGCCGCCGCCTGGTGCACCAGGTGAGGAGTGATTTTCGAACGCCGGGCCGGCGACAAAGAGCGCTTCGAGGGCTGCTCGATCTGTTGCGGTACTACCCTGCCGGCCTGCTGCGGGTCGCGCGCGCGGCCGCACACCGAGCCGCCCGATTATGAATGGCGCGCTCGCCCCCCGACGTCGTCAGAGGTTGGCGATTCTGCGGAGTCAGTGTGCTCCGGGTCGGTGACTCGCCAGGTGTGCGGGAAGTAGAACTGCGCGTCACTGCTCGGACCTGATTGAACGTATAACCGCGTATCGCCGTCCCACCACGCGAGGACTGTCGAGGTCGACAGGTCTCGCACCACGGCGCCGATCGAATAACTGCCGGCTTTCAGCGGGAGTGCCGCGCACGTGAACTCGACGACCCCGCCCGGCGGCTGCAGGTGGAGCGATTCGCCATGTTCGCCGGTGCGCGGCGCCGCGAGACGGGTTCGACCGTCGGCCGAGTAGTACCCGAACCTCGACCTCTGCGTTCGGCACCGGCCTGGCCACCGCGAATCGCACGGTGATCGTCAGCGGCGCTCCGGTCCGGAACGACACAGCCTGTGAATCGAGCGGATCCCGAAGCGTGAGATTGGTCAGCGCCACGCCGCTTCTCGGAGAATCGATGGAGGTCGCGCCGGAGTCTGGATCCCACAGGGCGAGTCGACGGTGATAGCTGGCAACCACTTCAGTCGGCCGGCCGGCCGCGGCAATCGATCCGCGCTCGAGCAGGATGGCATGGTCGCACAATCGCTCGACCGCCGTGAGGTCGTGCGAGATGAACAGGCTGGTCGTGCCCTGGTGCTTCAGATCCTGAATGCGCTGGAGGCATTTCACCTGGAATTCGGCATCGCCTACCGCGAGTACTTCGTCCACCAGCAGGATGTCGGGTTGCATGTGCGCGGCAATCGCAAACCCGAGCCGGACGTACATTCCGGAGGAGTACCACTTCACCGGCGTATCGATGAACGGCCGGACACCGGCGAACTCCACGATCCGTTCGAGATTTGCGGCGATCTCTCGTCGCCGCATGCCGAGAATCGAACCACTGAGGAAGACGTTTTCGCGGCCGGTGAGCTCGGGGTGGAAACCGGAGCCGACTTCAACCAGCGCGGCGACGCGCCCGTGAATCACGATCCGGCCCCGGCTCGGCGCCGTGATGCCGGCCAGCAGCTTCATCAACGTGCTCTTGCCGGCGCCGTTTCTTCCGATGATCCCCAACGATGCGCCGCGAAGGACCTCGAGATCCACGTCCTGCAAGGCCCAGAACGTCTCCGCGCGGCGACGCGTGTTCAGCCGATATTGCTTCCACACGTGCTCGACGGCGAGGTCGACCGGCTCGCCGCTCATACCGCGTCCGCCATGGTCAGCTCGACGTACTTGAAGTAGACGTAGGCGGCGGGCACGAGCACCGCGACGATCAATGCCGACGTCGCCAGCGCCTGGAAGTCGGGCGCTTGGTTGAGCACGACCGCACGCCGGAACGTGTCGATCACGCCGGCCAGCGGATTGATCGTGTAGAGGGCGTAGAGTGGTGGCGCGAGCGCTGACTTGACCGCACTGAGCGGATAGAGCACCGGCGTCGCAAAGAGCCACACCTGCAGCAGCACCGGCATCGCCAACCCGATATCGCGATGCCGCACCTGCAGCGCCGACAAGAACAGTCCGAGGCCCACCAGGAATCCAGTCAGCACCGCAATGGCGGCCAGCGACCACACCGACGTCGCCGTCAGCGGCACGCCAAACCACATCATCAGCACTGCGAGCACCACCGATGCAATGCACATGTCGACGAGCGCCGCCACGATGTAAGTGAGCGGCAGAATTTCGCGAGGAAACGCCACCTTCGTAAGAAGGGCCGCGTTCGAGGTCAGGGCCCCCGACGCGTTCGTCAACCCGCTCGAGAACATGGTCCAGGGAATGAGGGCCGAGTAAGCGAACAGCGGATACGGCACATGTCCGCCGGGTGCGGTGCGCAGAAAGGCCGCCATCAGCGTGAACACCAGCATCATCGCCAACGGCTGGATCACCGCCCACAGGATGCCCAGGCGAGACTGCTTGTATCGCACGCGAACGCGATGAAGGCTGAGGGTCACGAACAGGTCGGCGAACTGACGCAGCTGCCGGAAGGCGGCGAGCACACTGACGCGCCGCAGTGCAGGAGGTTCGTAGATCGTCGTCGGCCGGGACACCGCGAGCTTAGCCGTTTGCAAGCTCGACGCCATTTGCCCACATGCAGATCAGGGAGCGGACACCGAAATCCCTACTGTGGTAGCTCATCAATAGCAACCCGAAGTCGCCCGTTTGATCGATCCCATTCATTATTGATTGTTGTCGCGCACGGCAGGACGGGCTACGTGCGCCGCCACTCTGACACCACCCGGATGACGGCGTACCCCGCAATCAACGCGACGGCAACCAGCGCGGCACGCGCAAACTGGGAGCGCGCGGCGTGGACGACCTCGGGCCAACGGTCACCCGCGACGTAGCCGAGGCCCAGAAACACCGCGCACCACAGGGTGCCGCCGGGATATGCATACGCGACGAACGTTCGGTAGTCGAGGCAACCAGATCCGGCCATGATGGCCGTCACGTGCCGAACGCCGGGAATGAAGTAGCCGAACGCCAACAGCCAGCCGCCAAATCGTCGAAACAAGCCTTGCGCGCGTTCGATGGCGTCGTGATGACGGGTGAACCGTGCTCGCACGACATGCAGACCAACCCACCGGCCGACCGCATAGCTCAAGGTGATGCCCGTGAGACATCCGCTGACGGCAGCGGCCGCCGTGCTGAACGGATTCAGACGGCCGCTCGCAACCAGAGCTCCGGCGATCGTCAGCAATAATTCGTCCGGGATCGGCAGACCGAATATGCCGAACACCTGCGCAAAGAAGAGCAACGGTGCACCGAATCGTACGAGCCAGGCGATGAACTCGCGTTCCACGTGCCGACCTACGGCTGACGAACGACGCCTCGCGCATCGCGAAAGATGACGTCGATGCTCTCAGCAGCCACTGCGAAACCTGCATGCGACAGTCGCGCGCACACAGATACGATGGCCCCCAGAAGAAGTCCGGTCCTCATCGGTAGAGACTACACCCTTCGCCGTCGAGCACCGCGTATACTCCCGCGGGCAGCGCCGTGACATCACAGATTCCTGACGAGATTGAAGAGTACCGAGACCAGCGCTGGCGGCGTGATGCGACGCGACAGGTCGAGACCGCCCTCGATGCCGAACACTTCATCGAGCAGACCGGCTTCGCCGCGTACCGAACGGATTCGCGGCGCCCTGGACCATCGCTCTATGTGGCGGTGTGCGGCCGTCGCGACACGGTCATGCCTCGCAATGCGAGAAAGGATCCCGAAGCCACGCTCACCCGGTCGTTGAAGGAAGAACTCGTGACCCGCGGTCGAATCTATTTCGCCAAACTGGCAGGCGGCCGATCGATGTTCCTCGCCCCGCGCATGATCCCGTACTTTCACGCGATCTGGGGCGTGCGTCGGTCGGAAGAACAGCGACGGCTGAGCAAAGCCGCCCGGGCGATCCTCAAAGTGCTCCGAGGCGAATGGGAGATGGGCACGGCAGATCTGCGCAACG
The DNA here is from genome assembly GCA_963755695.1 of uncultured Acidobacteriota bacterium. Lineage (GTDB taxonomy): Bacteria > Acidobacteriota > Vicinamibacteria > Vicinamibacterales > 2-12-FULL-66-21 > QHWT01. The sequence goes on from CAVWLB010000008.1 coordinate 89,105, forward strand.
AATCCGGCGTGAAGGATCGACAGGCGTTCACCAGAGGCGTGAACGAACTTCAGGCCGCGATGATCATCGTACCCGGCGCGGTCTACCATCAACCGACGTTCACCTATATCTGGACGCTGGCTGTCGGGCGGTTTCCGGGGGAACTGACCAGACGTGTCGGCCGCGAAACCGCGCTACGCGAGATCGCCCGTTGCTTCCTGGCCGGCGCCGGCATGACGATTCCTGGTGAACTGGCGCGCGTCAGCGGGCTGCCGCGGCCAGACGCCGGACGCGGCAACCGTGCGCTCGTCGCCGAGGGGTCTGCGACGATGCTGGCGCGCGGGGTCTATCGACTGGTCGAGTCCGCTCAGGGATCGGCGCGGAGCGAGAACGCCGAGACCCGGCCATCGGGCGCAAGTCCCAGCCGCGCGTAACGCGTTCCGCCGGCAAACGTGATCTCATACAGATAGACGCGGTCGTCGCCCAACTCGCGCCGCTCCAAGAGCTGAATGCGAGACGGCTGGCCAAGCTTCCCCAGGTCCTCTTTGTAGACGTTGGCGGTGTCCGGGAAAAAACCGGCGCGTACGTATGCGAATTCCGCCGGCGTCAGGGTTCCCGCGCGCGCCGCATCGAGCAGACGACGGAGCTCGTCGGCCACTTGCGGTTCGTGGTCGTCAATCGGAGCAGGCGGCGGCACCGCCAGTCTGGGATTGACGATCGCCGCAATCCCATCGACGAACCGCGAAGGATCGGCCTGCGCGAGGTTGGCGAGAACGACGATCGAGAGATCGTCGCCGACAAAGCGAGAGAGCTGCGTCCTGAATCCTTGCCAGGCGCCTCCGTGCTCCTGCAGGGGGTGGTGGTCGCGCTCTTCGAGGCCCCAGCCAAAACCATACGGATACGGCTTTCCGCTCGAAAGGCGCACCGGCGTCAGGATCTGTTCCCAGCTCTCCGGCTTGAGAATTGCCCGGCGCTTCACCGCCGCATCCCATTTGACGAGGTCGTCAATCGACCAGTAGAGCGAGCCATCGGCCGTGGTGTTCAGTTGCGGCGCGACCCACTCCTGGTTCTTGATGTCTCCCTTCACCAGCCGGTACCCGGCGGCGCGATTTGCAATCACATCCTCTTCGCTGATGACGCGCGCGGTCGACATCCCGAGCGGCTTGAAGATGCGTTCGGCAAGCACGTCGCCATAGAACTGCCCCGACACGCGGTGGACGATGAACCCGAGCAGCGCGTAACCGGTGTTGCTGTAGTTCCATCGCGTTCCTGGCGGAAACTCGAGCTTCTGTTCGAACGCCAGCTTCGCAAGCTGATCTTCCGTGTAGTCCTTGCGGTAATCGAAACTGCTGGTCGTATAGTCGGGAATTCCGGACGTATGGGTCAGCAGATGCCGTACCGTGATCGCCTTCCAGGTGACGGGTGCGTCCGGGAAGAATTTGGTGATCGGATCGGTCAGGGCGAGCTTGCCGTCTTCCACCAACAGCATCACCGCCGCCGCGGTGAACATCTTGCCGAGCGAGCCGGACTGAAAAATCGTTTCGTCCGTAACCGGCACGAAGTGCTCGAGATTGGCGTATCCGTAGCCGCGCGCCGATACCTCTCCCTTGTTGACGATGCCAATCGCGATGCCTGGGATGCGCTGGCGCTGCATTTCGTCGCGGACGAACGCGTCGATGCGCTGTTCAGCCGTCGGGGTTGCGGGCGCGTCCTGCAGCATCGACTCCGTGTGACGCAACGCATGTCCCGGGTACTTGCCCGTCGGCCTACCGTTGTCATACACAATCTCGCCGTTGACCCATACCGTCTGGATCCCGATGGAGGTTGCATGCGGCTCGGCGATCGTCGCGCGCTCGGCTACGGTTGACGGATCGAAAAGCACCAGATCGGCCGAGAGCCCCGGACGGATCGTGCCTCGATCGGTAATCCCGACATTGGCGGCCGAGAGACTGGTCATCTTTCTGATCGCATCCTCGAGTGTCAGGACGTGTCGTTCCCGCACGTAATGACCGAGGACGCGCGTGAACGAGCCATAGCCTCGGGGATGTGCCCCGTCCAGTTCACCGTCGCTGCAGATATTCGTCAACGGCCAGCCGAGCAGCCGCTCGATGTCCCGCTCGTCCATCCCGGTCGCGACGACGCTTTCGCTTCGACCGGGACCTTGCGTCTCGGCGATGAGCGCCATGAGCGTTGTGGCCGGATCGGTGCCGCGAAGCTGCGCAATCTGCCGGACGGTCTTTCCCGCGTACGACAAATCGGGTGAGAACGAACCCAGAAGCAGGTCGTCAGGGGAAGCGACCTCTTTCAGAATGAACTCCGTCTCCTTGCGGTCGGTGAAGTTTCGCTTGGGGTAGAGCACCGTGAGTGTGGACTGCCACATCGTCCAGGGGTAGACGTCGGCGGTGACGCCGATTCCGTCCTGTCGTGCTCCGTCGAGCCTGGCAATCAGCTTGTCTCCCTGACCCCAGAGTCCACGCATGGCGAGCTTCATGTGGGAGACCTGCACCGGCATCGTCGCCGCGCGGCCGATGGTGATCAGTTCGTCGAGTGCCGGCCAGAACTGCCGATCCTCGCTGCGAATGTGGCTGATGTATCGTCCCCCGGCGGCCGCCGCGACCTGCGCGAGCTCCAGCACCTCGGCCGGCGCGGAGAAGATCCCCGGGTCGTACTCGAGGCCGGTGGAAAGCCCAAGAGCACCGGAGGCCAGTTCCTCGCGCAACAGATTCTTCATCCGGGCAAGTTCGCTGTCCGACGCGATGCGCTTGTAGTCGTCGCCCATCACGTGCCGCCTCAGCGTGCCGTGACCGATGTACGACGCGATGTTGACCGCCGGCGGCTCGGAATCGACGCGCGCGAAGAACGACGCGAGCGGCAACGACGATCCACCGTCCTGTCCGACGACAATCGTGGTCACTCCTTGACTCACGGCGGCGAGCGCGTCGCGATGCTCGAAGATTCCGCGGTCGTGATGGCTATGGGTATCGATGAATCCGGGCGCGAGGGTGAGGCCGCGCGCGTCGATGACACGGTCCGCAGAATCTCGCAATCCTGAGCCGATCGCAGCGATCTTGCCATCCACAATCCGCACGTCGGCTCGCCGGGCCGGCGCGCCTGTGCCGTCGAGAACGACTGCGTTGGTGATGACCAGCGACTGCGCAGAACTGGCCGGAGCCACGAACGCAAGCGCGATGAGGAGGACGATTCCTCGAGTGGGCATGCGCGACATGATGCCTTTCGGTACAGCTGGAGGCAACAATATCGTTGAGGCGACAGGAGGCGACCGGTCCGTGCGATCACGCACACATGGGCTGTAGCGTTGAGCCGATCCCTGGCGGTCAAAATGGAAACACTCCAGCACACCGGCGCGGGTTCTCGAGCGCCTTCGTGGTGCAGAAGCTAACGTTCTTTTGACGACGGCTGACTATCGCGGCTCATCAACATCTTGTGCACGCTTGTTGCAGACCGGCGCCCATCAGCAAGACACCCTTCCGGTAGGTGTCATACCCGCTCCCAGAGAGCGAGGAGGTCACCGTGACTCGGAAGATTTTGCCCTGCCTGGCATTCCTCATCGCGCTCGCCATTGGCGACGCCATGTTCAGCTCTCCGCTTACTGCCAGCGGCGGCAGCGGCGGCGGCACCGCCACCTCCACGTCTGGCGTGAAATGGATCGGAACCTTGGGCGGCGGCTCGAGCCAGTCGTATGAGGTGTCTTCGAACGGTTCGGTGGTGGTGGGGTACGCCTCGAACACCAGCGGCCAGTACCCGGGCATTTCGATGGACGGCTACCGGTGGAATGAAAGACCTCGGTGATTTCGGCTACGCGTTTGCCGCCGCATATGGCACCTCGGGGGACGGGTCTGTCGTTGTCGGCGAAGCCTGGAACGCCCGTTTCGAGCAGCGTGCTTTTCGCTGGACGGCTGCCGGCGGTCTCCAGGACCTTGGTACTTTAGGCGGCGTGTATGCCGTATCGGCGGACGTGTCCGCAAACGGCCTGGTGATCGTCGGACAGGCCTATGACATCAACAGCAACAACCACGCGTTTCGCTGGACTGCCGCGTCGGGGATGCAGGATCTCGGTACGTTCGGAGGATTCGAAAGCGGAGCGTACGCGGTTTCGGCCGACGGATCGGTCGTCGTCGGAGCGGCAGACGCTCCTGGCGGTCAGCGTCACGCGTTTCGATGGACCGCGGCGACGGGCATGCGTTTCATCGGGACTCTTGGCGGCTTCGAGAGCGAGGGGTTTGGTGTGTCGGCAGATGGCTCGGTCGTCGTCGGACGATCGGACACCGCTGCCAGCGGTCGGCACGCCTTCCGATGGACGGCCGCTGGAGGCATGCAGGATCTCGGCACCCTGGGCGGCGTGGACAGCGCCGCGTACGACGTGTCTGCCGATGGTTCGGTCGTCGTCGGCGATTCGTCGGACGCGAGCGGGATGACACGCGCCTTTCGTTGGACCCCCGCAAATCGGATGCAGAGCCTGAGCACGCTCTATTCGGGGTCGATTGGAAGCGGGTCGTACCTGACATACGCGAATGCGGTCTCCGCTGACGGCCTGCACGTCGGGGGCTACGGCTACAACCGGCGCAACGCGCGGTACGAGGCCTACCTTACCAACTGAAGCACGGTCGAAAGCCAAGCCGGACGAGAAAAGAATTCCCACAAACGCAGACTTTGGGCGGGATTCTGCAAATTTTTTGTCCGAACGAGTGATTCGTTTACCGCTGAGCATGTTAGGCTCGGACGCCGGCAGCCCCCTGCCGGCGTACCCCCAGCGCCCTGTGGAATCGGTCGACAGCAAGGAGGACGGATGAAAGTCTATCCAGGTACCCAGGGTCTGTTTGCCGTCTGCGCGGTGGCAGCCGCCATATTCGTGCCGGTACGCGCGCAACAAGACAACAGCCTGGCGCGGGCAGACGCCGTGCGGCAGGATCGCGGAAGCGGTGAGGACACTTCGCGTTTTCAGCGTCACCGGGAGAAGAGGATTCCGAGCCAGTACATCGTCGTACTCGATCAGGATGCTGCCGGCGCGGCCGCCGACGCGGGTCTCGCGGCGGCGGATGCGGATCAGGTGATTCTGACGACGTCATCGGGGCGAGTGAAGCAGGTTTACGCAAACGCGCTCCGCGGCTTCTCCGCCGAGATGACTGAAGCCGACGCGATTGCCCTCAGTAACGACCCGCGTGTCCGCTTCGTGGAAGAGGACTCGATCGTGGAGATCCTCACCACGCAGGCCAACCCGCCCTGGGGACTGGATCGGATCGACGAGAGTGCGCTTCCCGTGAGCGGCACCTACACCTACACGGCCAGCGGCAGCGGCGTAAATGCCTACATCATCGACACCGGTATTCGTACCACGCACACCCAGTTCGGCGGTCGGGCGTCGGTGGCGTTCGACGCGGTTGGCGATGGACAGAACGGCAGCGACTGCAATGGCCACGGCACTCATGTATCTGGAACCGTCGGTGGGTCGACCTACGGCGTCGCGAAGTCGGTTCACCTCTTTGCGGTGCGCGTGCTCAACTGCTCCGGATTGGGAACGACGTCAGGGGTGATTGCGGGCGTGGACTGGGTGACGGCCAACCACGCCAGTCCGGCAGTGGCCAACATGAGCCTCGGCGGCGGCGTCTCGACGGCGCTCGACACGGCGGTCAGGAACTCAATCGCCTCTGGGGTCACGTATGCGATTGCGGCGGGAAACTCGAACATGAATGCGAGCGGCTTTTCGCCCGCGCACGTCAGCGAGGCCATCACCGTGGGCTCGAGCACGATGACCGACGCGCGATCCTCCTTCTCGAATTTCGGCAGCGTCGTGGATATTTTCGCACCGGGTTCCGCCATCACGTCCGCCTGGGCGACGTCCGACACGGCCACCACCACCATCAGCGGCACGTCGATGGCCACACCGCATGTGACGGGGGTCGCGGCGCGGTACCTGCAAAACAACCGGACGGCATCGCCGGCGACGGTTAGAAACGCGATCGTCAGCTTCGCCAATCTGAACCACCTCAGCGGAATACCGTCAGGCACCGCCAACCGGCTGCTGAAGTGGTCCGGGACGCGGTAATAATAATGTGATGGGTCGCGGATGCCGGGCGGAGTACCGGCGGCGCGAAATGCGGAGGGCAGACGCCGGAAAGGACGAATCCGTGTTGAGTCGCTGGTCCATCGTCGCGCTGTTATCAGCGATATGTTGCGCGGCCACGCCAGCCGAGTCGGTTCCGTTCAAGAAACTCGATCGCGGTCAGCAAAGCTTCATCGAAGAGGCGCGCGAAGTGGTTGTGCGCACTGCCGCCGAGTGGGCGGCGTTGTGGAAGCAGCACGCGCCCGATCAGCAGCGGCCGGCCGTCGATTTCACCCGTTCGATGGTTGTCGGGGTGTTTCTCGGGTCGCGTCCGACCGGCGGCCACAGCGTCGAGATCACCCGCGTCGATCGCGAAGGCTCCGATCTCGTCGTCACCTATCGGGAGAGACAACCGGGAAACTCGGACATCGTGACCCAAGTGATCACGATGCCGTACGAGCTCGTGACGATCGACCGATCCGACGGTAACGTTCGGTTCACCCGCGCACAGTGAAAGCCGACCCTCGAGCGGCGCAGACCTTCCTCGCGATCGAATGAACGCCTGATCAAACCTTCAACTCCCTAACCGGAAGCCAATGTTCGATTCCACTGTGGAATGGCTGCTCGCCGGGGATCCCGCTATTCGCTGGCAGGCACTGCGAGACCTGGTCGGAGCACCGGCAGGCCGGGTAGAGCGACAGCGAAGGACGATCGCACGTGAGGGCTGGGGCCGTCGCCTGCTTGCCAGGCAGGACGCTCGCGGCACCTGGGCGGGAGGGCTGTACTCCCCCAAGTGGACTTCGACCACCTACACGTTGCTGTTGCTTCGTGATTTCGGTCTGCCGTCGACCAATCGCCAGGCGCGGAAAGCCTGTGCTCTCCTTCTCGATGAGGGACTTCAGCCCGACGGCGGGATCAATTATGGGACCTGGGCCAGGTGGATCCGTCGGAGTGAGACCTGCATCACCGGCATGGTGCTCTCCATCCTTTCCTACTTCGAATTCCACGATGACCGCCTCGACACGATTGCCCGGTACCTGCTCGAGCAACAGATGGCGGACGGTGGCTGGAATTGCGCGCGCGCCGGCGGGGCGACCCACAGTTCGGTCCACACCACGATCAGCGCCCTGGAAGGCCTCCGGAATTACGAACTGCACCGGGGACGTAAACTTCGGGGCATCCGGCGCGCTCAGCAGCGCGGTCGCGAGTTCCTTCTCGTGCATCGGCTGTTTCGCTCTCACCGCACGGGTGAAATCATCAAGAAAGATTTCGTACGCTTCGCCTTTCCTCCGCGGTGGCACTACGACATTCTTCGCGCGCTCGACTACTTCCAGTCGGTTGACGCGCCTCGTGATCGACGACTGACCGAGGCGATCGACATCGTCCGCAGCGGTCGAGGCTCCGGCGGTCGTTGGCCGCTGCAGCACTCGTACAGGGGGAAGACCTACTTCGAGCTGGAAACCCGGGGGATGCCGAGCCGCTGGAACACGCTCCGAGCGTTGCGCGTGCTGAAATGGTGGGAACGCGGCAGAGGGGGAATCGTTACGTCTCAATGAGAGCCCGACGGCGCCGTCGCAGGAAGTCGCGCTCGCTGGCGTTGTCGGCGCGGGCGATCGCTGCTTCATAGGCTAGCGCCGCTTCGTCCGTGCGGCCCAGGCGCCGGAGCAGATCGGCGCGAATCGCGTGGAACAGGTGCTGGTCGACGAGCTCGAGCGCGTCGACTGCCGCGAGGGCTGCGCCAGGCCCGTCTACCTCCGCGAGCGCCACCGCGCGGTTGAGGCTGACCACCGGACTCGGAGTCATCGACACCAGCTGATCGTACAGTTGCAGAATCTGTCTCCAGTCGGTTGCCGACGCGGCCGGCGCGTCGCTGTGGACAGCGTTGATCGCCGCCTGAATCTGATATGGACCCGGCTGGTTCCGGGCCAGACAGCGCCGGACGATCGCCTGCCCTTCTGAAATGAGATCCTGGTTCCAGAGTTTGCGATTCTGTTCCGTGAGCCGAACCAGGTCACCGTCGAGAGTGGTGCGAGCCGTCCGGCGCGACTCGATCAGCAGCATCAGTGCCAGCAGCCCCTGGACCTCCGGTTCATCCGGCATGAGTTCCGTGGCGAGCCGGCCAAGGCGGATCGCCTCCGCACACAGGTCCTCGCGCACGAGGCGATCGCCGGAGCTCGCGGCGTAGCCTTCGTTGAAAATCAGATAGATGACCGCGAGCACCGCGTGAAGACGGCCGGGCAGGTCCTTCTCGTCCGGAACCCGATATGGGATTCGGGCTGCACGGATCTTGGTTTTCGCCCGAACCAGCCGCTGAGCCATCGTCGACTCGGGAACCAGGAACGCGCGGGCAATCTCCGCGGTCGAGAGTCCGCCAAGAAGCCGAAGGGTCAGCGCGACTTGAGCGGCGGGGGCAATCGCCGGATGACAGCAGGTGAAAATCAGCCGGAGTCTGTCATCGCGCACGGTGCTCTCGTCGTTCTGGTCGTCGGGCGACTCATGGTTTACGTGCATCAGAGCAGCCTGGGTGTGACGGTCCTGGCGTGATGCCTCGCGGCGGAGACGATCGATGGCGCGGTTGCGAGCCGTCGTAATGATCCATCCGGCGGGCGCGGGCGGTAGGCCCGTGGAAGGCCATCGTTCGACCGCGACCGTAAACGCGTCCTGGACGGCCTCCTCGGCGAGGTCGATGTCACCGACGTAGCGCACCAGGACGGCTACGGCGCGGCCGTACTCGTCGCGAAACACGCGTTCGATGTCCGAAGTGCTCAGGGTCCCCACAGACGCGTCAGCTCTCCAAGTTCACTGGAACGGCCGAACCTCGATCGCGAGGCCATCGGAGCGTCCCGGGAGGGTCAGCGTGCGAGCAGCCTTGCCGGCCCATTCGAGAGCGGCATCCAGATCCGGCACCTTGATAATCAGGAAACCGCCGATGTGCTCCTTCCCTTCCGCGAACGGCCCGTCGGTGATGAGCACGTCGCCCCGTTGAACTCGTACGACCGTGGCGGTGGTCGGCGGATGCAGGCCGCCGTTGAACACCCAGACTCCGGCGGCCTTCGTTTCCTCGATCAGCGCGTTGACCCCGCGCATCACCTTCTCGAGGGCGTCGGGAGGCGGGAGTTCGCCGTCGGGCTGATAGATGTTGAGCAGGTACTGTTTCATGACGTCTGCTCCTGCGCGGTTGCACTCGCCTCGTCCGCTCGACTCGGTACCTGCATCACGACATTGAGAGACAGATTTTCGACCACCATGAGTTTGCTCATCTTCGACTCCTCTACTCCAGCTTGCGAGCTCTCTATCGGCTCTTCATGGTCTATACGAACGGCAACCGGCTGGATCGACAGAGGACCGGGCACATCGCATGATTTTCGCGGATACTGACGGGGGAAACCAGCCATAGGGCGGCGCGGGCGTAACCAGGAGAACGGACATGGCTGCAGATACCGGACAAGAGCCCATCTCCAAAAGGCGGGTCACCTACACTTTTCCTGGGCAGTCGGATGTGACCGTTCGTCGCGATCACGAATACGCCCGTTCGGATCAGGCGCCGCTCCTGATGGATTTGTATTACCCGCCAGGTTGCGATGGAGGACCGTCGGCGCCCGCCGCCGTTTTCGTCACCGGCTTCCGTGATGCCGGGCTGCAGGCAATGCTCGGCTGCAAGTTCAGGGAAATGGGGTCGTACATTTCGTGGGCACAACTGATGGCAGCCTCCGGCGTGATCGGCGTTACTTACGAGAACCACGAACCGGCGACGGACGCGAAGAGAGTCCTTCAGCACATCAAGGACCACGCGACGGACCTGGGCATCGACGCGAAAAGACTCGCTGTCTGGTCCTGCTCGGGGAACGTGCCGAACGCGTTGTCCCTCCTGATGGAACGACCCGACGGCGTGAAGTGCGCGGTCCTCTGTTACGGCTACATGCTCGATCTCGATGCGAGCAGCACCGTCTCGGATGCCGCGAAACGATTCGGGTTTGCCAACCCGGGCGCCGGGAAATCGGCCGAGGATCTGTCTCGCGATCTTCCAATATTCATCGCGAGAGCAGGAAAGGACGAACCGGCCCTGAACGACACCATCGATGGCTTCGTGCGGAACGCTCTGGCGCTCAACCTCCCGCTCACGCTGTCGAATTACCCGAACGGACCGCACGCCTTCGACCTGTATTGCGGCGATGAGACGTGTCGACGCATCATCACGGAAATCCTGCAGTTCACGCGCGACTGCCTGATGGCCTAGCGGGTGGTAATTTTTTCTGGCGGTCCCGTCGACGGAACCGGGGCAGGCCCTCCTGGAGAAGCGCCGGCGGACGGGCAGGGCGCATTGCTGTATCCCGATCTGAACGCCTTCACCTCTCCGGTGGACGGTTCGAACCGGTGCCGCCACACGCATGCCGTATCGTTCGCCAGCAAGTGAATCGATACAGACGGCTCGGTCGATACGGTCTTCACGTAGTGGATGTCGTCGGTCGGAGGAAGAAGCGTGTAGAACTCTCCGGTATCCATGGTGTGGGTGCGCGATACTTCGAGCACCGCCTTCGTCTCGTCCTGCCCATCGTCGAGCCGTCGGTAAACCGTCTCGAGCTGGCGGCCGCGATACACGCCAATCAGGCCCCACGCCAGATGGTCGTGCACCGGCGTTTCGCCGGCGGCCGGGATGACGAGTGAAAACAGCGTCAGCGATCCGTCCTCCGCGCGATAGATCGCGTATTGTCCGATACCGTTTCCCATCCCGCTGTTGAAGTCGGGTGAGGCGTACTCGAGGGGCAACCAGCCGTCAGCGGCCAGCAGCCTCGCGAACGCCGGCTTGAGCGCGTCCACTCGCGCAGCCGGGTCAGCGATCGCGGCGGTCAGCCGCCTCGTCTCGGCTATGAGCGCGCGAATCTCAGGAGTGTCAACGAGGTACCCGAACGGGATGGCAGCGTGGGGATGTTCGAGGTCGCACATGAAGCGGAATCATACTTCGAGCGAGTCAGGGCTTGACGGCAATTGCATGCGTGGTGCATATATGTGCGAGACATATTCGCCGCCGACGATTCTTCAGGGCTCAAGCATGGGAGATCGGAACCGCAACCCGCTCGATTCGCAGCAGCCGCTTCGACCGGTGGAGTTTCACATCCTGCTCAGCCTCGCCGCAGGCGAGCGGCATGGTTACGGGATCATTCGCGACATTCAAGAGCGGGACGATACCGCCGTCCCTGATGTCGGCACCATGTACCGTGCGCTGGCGCGACTGGTGGAGAACCGGCTGATCGAAGCCGCAGCGCGGCGGCCAGCGCCGGATGCAGCGGACGAGCGCCGCAATTACTACCGCATCACACCTGCCGGACTGTCGATCGCAAGGGCCGAGGCGCGGCGCCTCGAAATGCTCACGCGGGCGGCGAGGCTCGGCGGCCTGCTGCGTAAGGAGGCCAAATGAGGCGGGAGCGCCTGATCGATCTGTCGGAGGGCTGGTTCAGGCTCCTGCTGTGGCTCTATCCGGCCGACTTCCGCGACGAAATGGGGGACGCGCTCGCCGAGGCGTATCGCGATCGGGCGCGCGAGGCCCTCGGCCGCACCGGGATCGTTGGTCTGGTCCGCGTATGGTTCGCGGCGTTTGCCGACTCGCTCCACAGCGGTCCGGGCGAGCGGGCCCGACCCGCCGTTTCGTGGCGCCGCGGCGGCAACTGGGGACGAGACGTGGAGTTGGCCACTCGGCGCCTGATGCGCGCGCCGGCGCTGGTTCTGGCCGTCGCCGGCACGCTGACGGTCGGTCTCGGCATGTTCGCCGTGGTCTACACGGTCGTCCACAAGGTCCTCATCGAGCCGATGCCGTACCGCGATCCAGACGACCTGTATTTCGTGTGGCGCGACTACGGACCGATGTTCGATTTGAAGCGCGGCTGGCTGGCCGGTACCGATATCGCTGTTCGGAGTCGTCGCCGGTTCTGTGACTCGACGCCGGCACGAGCTTGCCGTGCGCCTTGCGGTGGGGGCCGATCACCGCCGCGTCCTTCGCCTGGTGCTGAACGAAGGTGCCGCGCTGGTTGGCGTGGGGCTGTTGATCGGCGTGCCTGGCGTCTACTTCGCGGGCCGGCTGGTTCGGGGCGTACTGGTCGGTGTGTCGCCGTCGGACCCGGCGACGCTCTTCGCCGTCGCACTCGCCCTTGGGGTCGTGGCGATGACCGCGTGCTATGTGCCCGCCCGTCGAGTACTGACCATCGATCCGGCGCAGTCGCTGCGCCAGGAGTAGGAATCGCTGATCCTCAATCCCTGTTCCGGCTTCCCAACCGCCGGAACGACGGACTGAGCCCTCAGCGGGGCGGAACCGTCCACAACATCAGATCGGTGTAGTCTTCGGCAGGAATTCTTTTCTCAGGAGTCCAGGTCCCCATCGTGAACTGATGCGAGACAATCCGCGTGCCCGGCCGAAGTTCGCTCAACAGCTTCGGCTTCAGTCGGTGATTCACGCTGTACGACAGATACAACGTGACCACCGTCGCCTCGGAGATGTCGGCTTCGAACAGATCGCCAACGACGAACTTCACCCGGTCGGCGATTTCGGCTTCGCGGGCCACCTGCCGCGAGGTTTCGACGAGCCGCGGATCGAGCTCGATCCCAACGCCCTTGGCGCCGTACTTCTGTGCGGCGAGAATGACGATGCGCCCGTCGCCCGAGCCGAGGTCGTAGACCACGTCGTCGGCCGTGACCCGCGCCAGCTTGAGCATTTCGTCCGCGACAGCATCCGTGGTTGGAACGAAAAAGATGTCAGGCTGCCGCGCCGGCAATTGTGCAGATGCCGGCGCACCTTGATGATCGACTGCCGGTGGAGCCCACAGCAGCAGGCTGAAGAACAAGGCCAGGCCGACTCGCACCCTCACCCCTTTGGCGCGACGTAACTCTTCCGCGCCCGCGGCTTGAGCCCGCCTTCAGTGATCTTGACGTTGATGTCGTGCACCTTGCCGTCGCGTTTCGGCGGCGCGAAGCCGAGAAGGTATTGGGTGTGCAACTCGTCGGCGACTGCGGCAAACGCGGCGCCGAGATCCTCGCCGTAGCGAATTTCGGTGTAGCCTCCGCCGCTCTCCTCCGCGACCCGCGCGAGCCCCGGATCGGGCAGGTCCGCCAACAACGCCGCTTGAAGACCACCGGGACCAATTCCAGGCGGCATCGACGATCGGGCGCTGCGGCTGCGCATGCCGACCGCGTAGATCATCACGTCCTCGCGGCGTGCGCGATCGATGACGTCAGCCTGGCTGACGTTGCGTTGGCGAAAGCTCAACGGGCCGCTGTCCTTTCCGTCGCTCAGCACCAGGATCACATTGCGCTTGTCATCTCCATCGCCAAATGATCCAAGCGCCTGATCGATGCCGCGCCAGAGCGGCGTGGGGGCGTCGGGCGCGATCTCCTTCGGCAGCGCGTCTCCGAGCTCGACGGGATCGTGGGTGAATGACGGGCTGATCGCCACCTCGTGGCCAAACGATCCAACCCGGGCCACGTCGTCCTTGAGAAGCCGCGCGAAGAGCTGAGCGCCGGCGCCTCGCAGCAACGGCAGGTTGCCGTCCATGCTTCCGGAGACGTCGAGCATCACGATCAGCCGAACCGGCTGGGGCCTGTTGTCGAACTGCGTGATCGGCTGCGGCTTTCCTTCGTCGCGCACCTCGAAGTTGCTCTGTGCCAGGGTCGTGACGAGCTTGCCGTCTCGATCGGTCACGGTCACGAAGACGCGAACGGTGTCACTTCCGCCGCGAAAGGTTGGGGGCTGCTGCCCGCCCGCGCCGATGGCGCCAGTGACACTGGCAACCAGTGCCACGCACATGAGGAACCGTTTCATCCGCACCACTCCTTCATTCCGGGCAGGCAGCTCACCTTCAGTCATAGCACGAGCAAGAGGCCAATGGGGGAGCTCGGACTGGAAGCAGTTGATCCCCGGCAGGTAAGGCCCTGAGCGAACCGATGCCCCGCCGGAGCAGAGTTCGGCAACTGCGGATCGATGACAGATACCGCTATTTCATCGGAGTGATGCGGAGGTTCGCAAAATCGCCGTCGCTGTTGTTGCCCGCCCACAAGCCGATCATGCCTCGATCGGCCGCTCCGAGTTTTCGGACCTCCAGCGTGGGCGAGGTGACGGAGCCGACGTAGATCTGAATTTGGCGGCCCTTGACGACTACTCGGAGCGGCACCCAGTCGGTGGGGACGATCGATGGGCCTACCGGATTCTCGAATTCCTCCGGGAATTCCTTCCGAAGCCGCGGCCAATCGTAGTCCGGAACCGCGATGTATTGCACCGCGTGCTGCCGGCGAGCCGGATCGTCGGTTCGGAAGTTGAAGGGTCGTAGGTAGACCCCGTCGTAGGTGTTGTCGTCTTTCCGATGGAAAGCAATGCCCACGAAGCTCCTCTGAGGCACGTCGCGACCGCGAATATCGACTTCGATTGTTCCCTCCGCGAAATCACTGTCTTCAATCCACACGACGCCATTGCCCGCGGCTTCACTCAGGTGCACGCCGTCGCGATCCTGGAGTTTCGCCACGTCACGATTGACTGCCCTGAGCTTCCCGGCGGCCAACTTTTGCGCAAGGTCAACCCTTTGCGGTGCGGCGCCGACCGCGCAGGTCAGGAGCAGGCCGCCGATGAATGTCGCTTTCATTGCGGAATACATACGACCTCCGGATGGCTGCTAATCTACTTCGACTGCATCAGATCCAGAATCTTCTGACACGTGCTGTAGTTTCGGATAGTCAGCTGCTGATAGATCTCCTTCCCGATCACCTTGGTGAACCCGCTTTGTTTCAACCGGCTCATCAACGTCGACATGTACAACACGCCCTCACCTGCTTTGACGGAATCGACGCCGGGCCTGGGCTCGAGTTCGCCGAGAGCGCGCGTGGCCGTGAGCGGCGATCGGAGAAATGCCACATAGCGACGCAAATCGGCGCCTGTCTTCCATTCTCTTGGAGCCCGCGCCACGACCGCCTCCAACTGATCCCGAGACTTCAGAACAATCGCCGAATCGTAACCACACGTCTTCGATAGCGCCTTCTGAACCTTCCTGGTCAGCTGGGCAACATCTTTCGCCTCAGAATCGAAGATGACGTTGCCACTCTGAATGTAGGTGGACAGGTGGCTGAAGCCGTTCTGTTCGAGACATCGCTTGAGGTCGGCCATTCGCAGGACGTTCTTGCCGCCAACATTCAGCCCGCGTAACAGGACGAGGTATTTCATGTTCCCTCAGGACCCTGGCAAGCCGCCCGGCGTCACTGGAAATCCATTCGCAAACCGCGGCAACAGCGACGGCTCCAGCGCAGGCGCTGGCCGTCGAGGAGCACGACCTCCGCATCACTCTTAGCCGCGGATGAACTGACGCGCTGTCACCGACAGGCGAAACTCTCCGCGGCGTCCATGCTGCCGCTGCCCTGGTACTCGGCGTGTTGCGGGTACGGGCACAAGGGCCGGGAGCGGATGACGGTGCCCTCGGCCCCGAGCTTTCGCGCGGCGATGCGGTCCGGCGCCTTGCCGTTTTCAACCCAGTCGGCAATCACGGCCGGCCAGTCGACCGTGTCCGGACCCGGCCCGCCGGCGCAGTGCAGCACGCCAGGCATCATGAACAGACGGAGATAATCGCGGATGGTCGCATCGCGCGTCTGAACCCGCTCGTAGTAGTCGATCGATGCCAGCGCGCTGAGCGCAGGATCCGACCAACCATGCCACATCACCAGCTTGTGGCCCTTCGCCTTGAACGCGTCGAGATCCGGGTTCGTCGCGTTCAAGAACGTTCCCGCCAGTCTCGCGTCCCTTGGTGCGTTCGACACGTCGTACTTCGTGTAGTCCCACGAAGGATCGCCAAAGACGAAATACTTGAAGAACTCGGTTCCGAAAATGCGCCGCAGGCTGTTCGCCCGCGACGACTGCGGCGAAACGGCGCCGGCGATCCAGGTCCCCCAGCCGCCGGGCGCCCCTTCTCCGCCAAATGGCTGCGCCGGATAGATCAGTCCGTCGCTGCCCCTGGTTTCCGCATACAGCTTCTCGAGCGTCGCGTGCTGGACGCCGCTGAGGCCGGTGAGGGACTCGAGGTCGACCTGACAGCGTCGTGGATCCTCCATGACGCCGTCCTTGACGCCGTCGAGGGTGTCGCACTTCTCCACGATCTGCTGTTCGATTGATTTCAGCGTCTCGGCGCTGAACAACGGCGCCGCATGCTGCGGGTCGGGAAAGGCCGCCTGCGAGTCCTTGATGAACTGTGCGCCCAGGGCCACGAAATCAAGCGCCGGCGCGCCGACCACGATGCCGTCGAAGTCGTCGGGATAACGCTGTGCTTCCATCAGTGCCTGGCGGCCGCCGTTGGAGCACCCGAAGAAGTAATTGCGCGTCGCGTCGCTCCCGAAGTGTGCGCGAACGATCGCCTTCGCGACTTCGGCGGTCCGGTGAACCGCGACGTGACCAAAGTTGATCTGCCGCTCGAGATTGTCGAGCGCCCAGCTCGCGTCGGTGCCGTCGGCCCGGTGTCCGGTATCGGTCCCCACCGTGGCGTATCCCGCGTCGAGCGTTCGTTGCGCCTGGTTGTCAATCGACCCGACGAACCCTCCGCCACCGCCCATCAGGAACTTGCCGTTCCAGGTATCCGGCAGGAGCAGCCGGAACTGAATCTCGGCACCGATCACGCCGGTGACGCGACAGTGCGCTGCGTGGATCGGACCGTTGGTGGCCGCGGCCACGGCGACCGCCTCGGTGATTCTCACGTCCGGAAGCCTGAGCGCAGCCAACTGCGCGCAGGATTGGGACGGACCGAGATCGCCGCGGTCAATCAGGGATCCGGTCGCACGCCCCGCGATGGATGTCGATGCGGCCGAGCTGCCGATCAGGCAGGATATGAAGATCGCGCAGGCGAAGCGTCGTTTGTGCATGCGCTATCATACTGACGCGCCTGGAAGCGGCAGACGATCAGTCGCGGCGAACCGCGCTGTTGACCGCGGCAATCAGTTGTTCGGGTTCGACCGGTTTCGACAGGTGCCAGCCGTATCCCGCTTCCAGGGCTTGATCGCGCTCCCGCAGGCTGGCATAGGCGGTGACCGCGATCGCGGGTATGCGGCCGCCTTCTGATTCCGGAAGGCTCCGGATCGCGCGAATCAGCGAGTTGCCATCCTGTTCGGGCATGCCGATGTCCGCAATCAGGATGTCGTAGCGACTCCGGCCGAACAGATACAGGGCTTCGCCAGCCGACCTCGCGGTCGTCACCTCGGCGCCCTGCGCCTCCAGAATGAAGCGAAGCAACTCGCGCGCGTCCGCTTCATCGTCGACAATCAACGCACGCGCGCCGGTGAAAATACATTCCGAAACTGCCGGCCCTCGATTGGCTGCAGGGATCCGCCGTGGCTTTTCACGAATTGGCAGTTGCACTCTGAACGTCGCGCCCTGACCGCGTCCCTCGCTTTCAGCCGACACCGTCCCGCCATGCGCCTCCGACAGGTAGCGGGTGATCGCGAGCCCGAGGCCCAGGCCGCCGTGTTTTCTTCCGGGCGTGCTGTCCGCCTGGCGGAAACGCTCGAACACATGCGGCAGGAACGCGGGATCGATGCCTTCTCCGCGATCCGTCACGACGATCTCGGCCAGATCGTCACGGTGATTGAGGTCAATGTCGACGCGCCCGCCGCTGGATGAAAACTTCACCGCATTCGAAAGCAGGTTCCAGATGATCTGCTGCAGCCGATCGGAATCTCCGGTCACCAGAACCTGCCAATCCGGATCTATCTCCAGATGCAAGCCGACGCCCTTGGCAATGGCACCGGGCCTGACCGCGTCCATCGCGCCGGCGATCACCACGCCGAGATCGACGACGTCGGCTCTGATCGACAGCTTGCCGGAGATGATCCGTGACACGTCGAGCAGATCTTCGACGAGCTGGGCCTGCACTCTGGCATTGCGCTCGAGCGACTCCAGCGCGCGCTGCTTCACGGCCGGCGCCATCGCCCCAACACGCAACATGTGCGCCCACCCGAGCACGGCGTTGAGCGGGGTCCGCAGTTCATGGGACAGGGTGGCGAGGAATTCGTCCTTCATGCGGTTCGCCTCCTCGAGGTTCTCGGCGAGGTGGCGGAACCGGGCCTCCGATTCTGCGATTGCCTGTCGCGTGAGAACCTGTGCGGAGATGTCGCGGAAGTAACAGACCACACCATGCCGCCGGTCGGGAAGCGAGATGCGATCGATCCGCCACTCGTAGTACTCGGTGATGCCGCGGTCGATCCGGAATTCGGCCCGCTCATCGGTGGCGTACGGTTCGCCGGTCGCCAGCGTCTGCCGGAACAACGCCACCAGTTCGTCGGCGTAATCCTTGGCCCAGAGCCGGTGAACGACCTCGCCGAAGTCGCGCCCGATCAGATCCGGAATGTCGCCGAAGACCGGCGCCGCGATCGGATTGACTTGCACAATCCGGAAGTCCTGGTCGACCAGATAGACGCCAACCGGCGCATTGTTGATGAGCGCCTCGATTTGCGCGCTCCGATCCCGCAGCGCCTCGCCTTCTCGCGCCCGATTCAGCTGGGCCTCGACGCGCGCCAGCAGGTCCCGCGCGGTGAACGGCTTCACGAGATAGTCGTCGGCCCCTGCCGCGATGCCTTCGAGTGTCGCCCCTTCTCCCGCGCGAGCCGAGAGCAGGACCACCGGAATATGACTGGTCGACGGATCGGCCCGCAACACCTCGAGCAGCTCGAAGCCGTCGAGACCAGGCATCATCACGTCCGCAAGCACCAGGTGCGGCGGGCGTTCCCGCACCGCTTCGAGTGCCGCCTTGCCGTCGGGAACCGATTCGACCTGCCAGCGCTCGCTGAGGAGGCGGCTCACGTACTCACGCATGTCCGCGTTGTCATCGGCGAGAAGAATGCGCGGCAGGCCGGTGTCAGGCACCGCCGACCGGGCAACGTCCGCCTGAGACGCTCTGTCGGAGACCCAGCCCACCGCCTCATTGACATAAGCCTGGGCGCTGACCGACCTCGACGAGGTCAATCGCGGGCCGCTCACCCACTCTGCCGGAAGATGCGCGCTTCCGGTCGAGATCGAGACGGTGAAGGTGGTGCCTCGATCCACGACGCTCTCGACCCCGATGCTCCCGCCGTGCAGCCGCACCAGTTCCTGGACCAGCGCGAGACCAATCCCTGTGCCTTCGTGGGTGCGTGCACGTGCCCCATGCACGCGATGAAAACGCTCGAAGACGTGCGCCAACTCCGCGGGCGCGATTCCGGTCCCGGTGTCACTCACCGCCAGCGTGACATGATCTCCGTGCCACCGGAGCCGCACGACGATCTCCCCTTCGAACGTGAACTTCAAGGCGTTCGAGACGAGATTCATCACCACCTTTTCCCACATCTCGCGATCGACGTAGACGTGATCCGGGAGCGCGGGGCAATCGACGACCAGTCGCACACCGGCCCTTTCAATCGCCGATCGGAACACGCTGGCAAGATCGGTGGTGAGGGCGGCAAGGTCAGTCGACTCGTAGTTGGCTCGCACCCGGCCCGCTTCAATCCGGGAAAAATCCAGCAGATTGTTCACCAGCTTCGCCAGCCGCAGCCCGTTCCGATGGACCACGGTCAGCACCTCGCGTTGTTCGGCCGCGAGCTCGCTCTCCGGCCGCGCGAGCAGGTCCTCGATCGGACCGAGCATCAACGTCAGCGGGGTGCGGAACTCGTGGCTCACGTTCGAGAAGAACGCGGTTTTCGTGCGATCGAGCTCGGCGAGCATGTCGGCCCGGCGCCGTTCGTCTTCGTAGGCGGTCGCGTTGGCGAGGCTGGTCGAGATCTGGCCGGTCACCAGATCGACGAACCCACGATACGCGTCATCGAGCCGGCGGTATGGATTGAGCGCAAGCACCACGAGCCCGGCATCGGTGTGCTGCCCACGGGCAGCGAGCGGCAGCACCGCCGCCTGTTGTGGACCACGGTCCCATGGTCCCGGTGGAACGACGCCGATGCGGGCCTCCAGATCGTTGACGATGCGAAGGCCGCGATGCTGTAAGACGTCGGCGAACGGCCACGGCGCTCGCTCGCCCGCGCCGACCGCGAGCGGTGCGGCCGGATGGCCCGGTTCGATGCCCGCGGCCGCCGCCAGCGAGAGCTGACGGGCTGCCGGATCGAGGCGATAGATCAACGCGAACGGCACGTCCTGCGGATTGGTACGAAGGGCTTGCCCGGACAGCTCGCACGCCTCCACCACGGTGCGCGCGTCGGCGGTCGATGCGGCAAGCTGGCGGAGCAGCTTCAGTTGCCGCTCCCGCACGACCCGTTCCGTGTCGTCGGTGTTGGCGCAGATGATCCCGCCGGCGCTCCCCTCGTCATCCGGAATCGGGCTGTAGGAAAAGGTGTAGTAGGTCTCTTCGGGATACCCGTTGCGCTCCATGATCAGGAGCTGCGCCTCGACGTAGGTGCCCTGATCGCCGCCCATCGCCGTGGCGAGCATTGGCGCGATGTCTTCCCAGATCTCCCGCCACACCACCGAAGCGGGCTGGCCCAGCGCCTCCGGATGCTTGCCACCGATGATCGCCTTGTAGGCGTCGTTGTACACGTAGGTGAGCTCCGGGCCCCATCCGATCCACATCGCCTGACGAGAGGTCAGCATGATCCGGATCGCGGTCTTCAGTCCGACCGGCCACCGCTCGGGAGGACCGAGCGGGGTTTGCGTCCAGTCGTAGGCGCGAATGCGGGCCCCCAGTTCGCCGCCGCCATTCAGAAAACTTCGATCGTGGGGTGGAGTCGTGGTGGGGGTCCGGGGCGTCGTCATGCGGCGTCGGGAAGCAGCACTATATCGTGGAACGGCAGGTCGCACCGGACCAAAAGGGATGGCGCGAACTCCGCGCCTCAACCGCCGCGGTTCTCCTTGACATCCTAGGAGAGCGCACTTACTCTCCTCGAATGACTAGGAGAGCCAGGTGAGCGAACCGACTGAACTGCTGCAGGGGACCCTCGACCTGCTGATTCTGAAGGCGCTGTCGCTCGGTCCGCTGCACGGCTACGGGGTGCTGCTTCGGATCGGGCAGATCTCGCGCGATCGCCTGCAGATCCAGCAGGGCTCGCTCTACCCTGCCCTCTATCGACTCGAACATCAGGGGCTGATTGCCGCCGAATGGGGAGAATCGGAGAACCGGCGCAAGGCGAAGTACTACCGTCTCACCGCCGCAGGGCGGCGGCGCTTCAAGGAGGAGACGGCGTACTGGCAGCGGTTCTCCGAGGCCATCGGCTGTGCGCTGAAGGCGGTGCCGGAGGATCTATGACGCGCTTTGCCAGGCTTCGGTCGTGGCTCCGCGCCAGTCTCCACTCCGCCGACTTCGAGCGCGGCATGCGCGACGAGATGGAAACGCACGTGGAAATGTACGAGGCCGATTTACGCCGGCGCGGCATTCCCGCGGCCGAAGCACACCGGCAGGCTCGCGCGGAATTCGGCAGCATCGCCGCGCGACGCGACGAGTGCCGCGAGGCCGTAGGCCTCCGGCTTCTCGACGAGCTCCGCGGAGACGTCAGGTTCGCGATCCGGCTCCTGCGCCAGTCTCCCACCTTCAGCCTGATCGCCCTGCTGTCGCTCGGACTGGGCATCGGCGCGAACACCGCGATCTTCAACCTGATCGATACGGTGCTCGTGAAGTTTCTGCCGGTCGAGGAGCCTCAGCGCCTCTTCTTCATCGACAACTCGGGCGGAAAGTCGGGCGGCAGCAGTGGACCGCCGTATCCATGTTACGAACGGATGCGCGATCACAACCGCTTCCTGTCGGGCATCGCGGCGTTCAGCGAAGGGCAATTCAAGGTCACCATCGAGGGCCGGCCGGAGCAGGTGTTCGGGCAGGTTGCGTCCGGCAGTTACTTCGATGTCCTTGGCGTCAGCGCCATCTACGGTCGCGTGCTCACGCCGGCCGACGACTCGATCATCGGTCGCGGCGGTCCGGACGGCGCCGTCGCCGTCATCAGTCACGGCTTCTGGGTGCGGCGATTCGGGAGAGACCCTGCGGTCCTGGGCAAGCGCATTCAGGTCGGCACCGACTGGGTGACGATCGTCGGCGTGACCCCGCCCGACTTCTTCGGACTCCAGGTCGGCTCGCCCATCGAGATCACGGTTCCGATGATGCTCTCCTCGGACAATGTGAGGATGAAGCAAAGCTGGTGGATGAGTGTCGTCGGACGCATCAAGGCCGACGCGTCGGTTGCCAACGCCCGCGACGATCTCAATGGACTGTTCGACGCCTACATGGACGAAATCGGCTTTCGTCGCGAGAAACGCGAGTACTTCAGCGGCATCGAGCTGGTGCCGGCCGCTCGAGGCTTGAACGGGTTGCGCCGCGATTACTCCGAGCCGCTGCTGATCATCATGGCCATCGTCGCGGTCGTGCTGCTGATTGGCTGCGCCAATGCCGCAAACCTGCTCCTGGCACGGGCCAGCGCCCGACAGAACGAGATGGCCGTAAGGCTGGCCATTGGCGCCAGCCGCTCCAGGCTCGTGCGGCAGCTGATCACCGAAGGAGCAGTGCTGGTCTCGCTCGGAGCGCTGCTGGGGCTCCTGTTTGCCCGGTGGGGCGTGTCCTTTCTCGTCAAAATTCTGGCGGGACCTGCGGAAAGTCTCCACTTGAAACCTCAGTTCGATTTGCGGGTACTCGGCTTCACCGGTCTGGTTGCCGTGCTGACGGCACTGCTGTTCAGTCTTGCGCCGGCCCTGCACGCGACACGAACTGACGCGGCAAAACCCGCCGGCGCCGGAATGTCATCCTCCAGGTCCCGCGTGCGCCTGGGGCAGTCGCTGGTGGTCATTCAAGTGATGCTGTCGGTGGTACTCCTCTGCGGGGCAGCCCTGTTTCTGCGGACCCTCCACAATCTCGAGGCCGTCGACGCCGGCTTCAACCGGCAGGGTGTGCTGACCGTTTTCGTGGAGTCGACGGCGCGCGAAACAAGGCGCGGCACTGTCGAGCGGGTCAGGCCAACTCCCGCGGAAAGCAGACAGGAACATGCTCGGCTAGGCCTGATGTGGGAAGACTTCATCGGTCGCGTCGGCGCGCTGCCGGGCGTGACCCGAGCAGCGGCCGCGACGATGAGCCCGCTGACCGGACACGATCGCGGCGTGGTCATTGCGGTCAGCGGTCGAACGCTGACGGAATCGGAACGCGCCATTCACGTCAATCAAGTCACGGCCGACTACTTCGACACTCTTGGGATCCGCCTTCTCTCAGGGCGAACCTTTACCCGAGCCGATCGCGCGGGATCGCTGCGCGTCGCGATTCTCAACGAAACGGCGGCGCGGACGTATTTCCCCGGCGAAAATCCAATCGGTAGAAAGGTCAGCTTCCCCGGACAGCGCGTCGAAGACGAGTACGAAATCATTGGGGTCGTCGGCGACACGAGGTATCGCAATCTGCGAACGCCGGACGAGCGCATGGGATACGTGCCGATTGAACAATCCTTGGATCCGATATCGGGGGCGCTGGTTTCCATCCAGGCTAGTGGCGACCCGATGAGCATGGTGGGGCCGATCCGCACGCTCGCCGCCGAAGATCTTCCCGGCGGATTCGTCTCCAAGATAGGGTACTGTCGAAGAGCGATTACAGCAATCCCTGGTTCGCGAGCGGCTCCTGTCCATGCTCGCCACGTTCTTTGCCGGCCTGGCGCTGACGCTCGCCTGTATCGGTCTGTACGGAATCATGGCGTATGGGGTCGTCCGCCGCACACGGGAGATTGGCATTCGCGTCGCGATTGGCGCCGACGAGCGATCGGTGATGTGGATGGTGGTGGGCGAAACGTTGGGCCTGGTCGTCGTGGGCGCCACACTCGGCACGCTGGCGTCACTCGCCGCTGGGGGGTACGTCAGGCACCAGCTGTTCGGCGTGTCGCCCGGCGATCCGCTGGCGGTCGCCATCGCGATTCTGCTCCTGCTCGCGGTCACGATCGCCGCCGGGTACCTGCCGGCGCGCCGGGCGACCCGGATCAACCCGGTGATTGCGTTGCGGTATGAGTAGCAAGGGCGCGGTGACACGAACGTCATAGAGGGCGTGTCGTTGTCGTGAAGGCTCCTCCCGATCGGCCCGAATTCCAAAATGATGAATGATTCCGGTCGTAATGTGCCGCCTGCTCTACGAGAGTGGCTCTGCTGCTCCGCGAGCTCGGTGACGAATCGTACGTGACAGCGCGGTGTCCCCGGTCGTGGTATACAACTGGCCGCACTCGGCCCCGACAGCTTGACGCCGGGAAGGACCTTCTGGAGCGAGGCTCGTAATGATTGCTCGATGTACCGCTACCGTCGCAGGTGGTGTCCTCCTGACTGGCGTGACGCTCGTCGCTCAGTCGTCTGGGCCGGACGGCCGACAGATCACCGATCCTCGAAGTCTCAGCTCGGAATCCAATGCCGCGGCCCGACCGATTTCCATCGACGACCTGTATTTCACTCGATCGGTCGCCGGCGCAGCCTGGTCGCCGGATGGCAAAGAGATCGTCTTCACCACGGACATCTCGGGCCGGCAGAACCTTTGGAAAGTCAACGCCGCAGGGGGATGGCCGCTCCAGCTCACGCAGTCCGACGAGCGGCAGTACAACGCCAGTTGGTCTCCGGATGGCAAGTTGATCGCCTTCCAGCAGGACACCGCCGGAAACGAGCTCTGGGACATCTTCACGATTCCGCGCGACGGCGGGGAGGCGATCAATTTGACCGGCACGTCCGACGTTCGCGAAGAAGGGCCCCGCTGGTCGCCCGATGGAAAGACCCTCGCGGTCAATCGCAAGCCCAAGGACGCGACGGTCTACGACATCGCGTTGCTCGATTCGGCCACTCGCAACCTCAAGCTCCTCACCCACGAAAGCACGCCGAATCACATCTGGCAATCGATTGCGTGGAGCTCCGATGGACGGACGTTGTACGCCAATCGCCTCGAGGTCAGCTTTCAGGATTCCGATGTCTACGCGATTGAGACGGCCACCGGCAACGCGAAGAATCTCACGGCCCACCAGGGGCAGGTGTTGTATCTGGCCTCCTCGTTGTCTCCTGACGGCAAAACGCTGCTCGTCACTTCGAATGCGAAGGGTGGCTACCAGAACGTCGCGCTGCTGAGTCTCTCCGGCGAGCCGCTCAAGTGGGTCACGGATACGCAATGGGAAGCCTTGTCCGGCGACTTCTCGCCGGATGGCAAGTGGTTCACCTATTCCATCAACGCCGATGGCCGAACCGATCTCTTTCTGGCAGACCCCGCGACTACCCAGGGACAACGTCTGACCATCAACCCTGGTGTGAACGGATTTGCCGCCTATCCCAATTCGTTCTCGCCATCGGGCGATCGCCTGCTCGTTTCGCACGAGAGCTCCGTGGATCCCGCCGACTACTGGGTGTACGAGGTGGCCGGAGCGAAGCCCACGCAACTCACCTATTCGGCGATCGCAAGCCTCACCAATGCTCCGCGGCCGTCTTCGCAGGTCGTCAGCTACAAGTCGTTCGACGGCAAGACCATCAGTGCGTTGATGTGGTTGCCGTTCAACTTGAAGCGCGATGGATCCAACCCCGCGCTCGTGCTCCCCCACGGTGGGCCGACAGGTCAATCGGCGGACTTCTGGAGCCCTCGAATCGCCGCGTTTGTTTCTCGCGGCTACATCTGCATTGCGCCGAACGTGCGCGGCTCGACCGGCTACGGTATGGAGTTCCAGAAAGCCAACTACCAGGATCTGGGCGGCGGCGATCTCCAGGACGAAGTCTTCGCATCGAAGTTCCTGGTGGCGACAGGCTATGTGGATGCGAAAAAGATTGGCATCACCGGTGGCTCGTATGGCGGTTTCATGACGCTGATGGCCATCGGCCGGACGCCGACCATCTGGGCGGCGGGGGTCGAACTCTTCGGCATCATCGACTGGATGACGATGCTGCAACATTCCGATCCGATGCTGCAGCAGTACGAAAGGGCGCTGCTTGGAGATCCGGTAAAGGACCGCGCCGCGTACGAAGCGGCGTCACCGATCAAATACATCGGCAACGTCACCGCCCCCTTGCTCGTGCTGCAAGGGGAGAACGACCCTCGCGTGCCGAAGGAGGAGGCAGACCAGGTGGTCGACCTGCTGAAGCGCGCCGGCAAGGTCGTCGACGTGCACTACTACCCAAACGAAGGACACGGTTTCGAGAAGCGCGAGAACCAGATCGACTCGATCCGCCGGACCCTCGAATGGTTCGACAAGCATCTGAAGGGTCAAAAGGCCAAGAGCTGAGACGCATGCGGAAACCGGCGCTCCTGGCGTTGCTCATCGTCGCGCTCTGCGCCAGTTTGCGATTGGTTCAGAGCGCGGCTGCCCCGATCTACGTCGTGCTCTGGTTCGACACCGAAGATTACATCCTGACCGAAGACGATGACGTGACGAAGCGGCTCGCGGAACTGCTGTCGCGTCTCGGCATCCGCGCGACGTTCAAGATCGTCGGGGAGAAGGCGCGTGTCCTCGAGCGGCGCGGTCGAACCGACGTGATAGCCGCGCTCAAGCGCCACGATATCGGCTACCACTCGAACACGCACAGCCAGCAGCCCACGGTCGCGGTGTATCTCCAGAACGCCGGCTGGCAGGATGGCCGGGACGAATTCAGGCGGCGGGAGGAGCCGGGCGTCAAGGACATCCAGCGGATCTTCGGTGTCACGCCCGTGGCCTACGGTCAGCCGGGGAGCGCCTGGGCGCCGCAGACCTATCCTGCGCTGCGCGACATGGGCATCAAGGTCTACCTGGACGAAGCCGACCACGTGGGGATCGACGACCAGCCGTTCTACTTCGGCGGCATGCTCAACATCTTCAAGATGCGGTCGAATCTCGTGCGCATGCAGCTCGCAGGAGGACAGAGCCTTCAAGAAGGCCAGGCTGCATTCAGTAAGGCTCGTGCAGGGCTCGTAGCGCGAGGCGGCGGAACCATCAGCATCTACTACCACCCGAACGAGTGGGTTCAGACCGAATTCTGGGATGCCGTGAACTTCAGCCATGGGGCCAACCCGCCACCCGGTGAATGGAAGCGACCCGGCATCCGGCCGTCATCGGAAACCGAGAAGGCGTTCGCCGATTTCGAGCAGTTCGTTGGCTTCATCAAGGCGCAGGAAGGTGTGCAGTTCGTGACGGCAAGCGATCTTGCGTCGCTCTATGCCGACCGCGCGCTGAACCGGAGCTTCGCCAGAGACGACATCCTCCATCTCGCGCGCTCGGTGCAGAAGGAGATCACGTTCGAGTCGTTCGGTGCCTATGCGCTGTCGCCAGCGGATCAATTCGCCTTGCTGACCGAGGCAGGAGCAGCGCTGGTCGAACAGAAGACTTTGCCGGCAGCTACCAAACTCGCGGTGCTCGACGGCCCGGTGCGGGCGTTCAG
Source organism: uncultured Acidobacteriota bacterium (assembly GCA_963755695.1). Lineage (GTDB taxonomy): Bacteria > Acidobacteriota > Vicinamibacteria > Vicinamibacterales > 2-12-FULL-66-21 > QHWT01. The sequence goes on from CAVWLB010000008.1 coordinate 116,449, forward strand.
TCCTGCAATGGGAGTCACTCGCTCGTCATCTTTCGCGTGGCCCGCCTTCGCGATTGCGGTTCGCGACGCTGCCGCCTACTGCCGGACACAACACCGAGTCCCGGACGAAGTCTGGATTGGTGTGGAAAGCATCTCGCCAGCCGACTACCTCGCCACGCTCGGTGGTGCGATCGAGCAGGTGATCATGTCAGGTGAGCTGCCTGCGAAAGTGGAACACCGCACCGGACACTACACCGCCGACCGGTATGTCGCCGAAGACTCCCCCAAGCTGTGGGATTGGCCGATTTTTCCGGAAGGCTTCCACGCTCCTCATCTGATGGACCTCGCGCGGCTTCAGGCGTGGACGCTGAAAGTTGCGCTGCTTCAGCACTGACCATACCCCTACTCATCTCGCGCTGCCCGCTCGTTTGACATCGCGGACAACTGGAAACAGAATGGCGCGCCGCAACGGCTTCGCACCATCTCTCATGGGCGACTGTTCGTTGTTACAGAGGCGACTGTTCGTTGTTACAGAAAGGAAGGCGCGATGCTGAAGACCACGTTGGCGCTGGTGTGTGTGTTATGTGTGGGGCTCGCTGCTCCGCTCGGTGCGAAAGACGATGAATTTCTGAAATTCGATGGCGGGATCGGCGTGATCCCCGTTTCGAATGTCACCGTGAACCCCACGACAGGAGCCGTGACCGTCAGTCCGAATGCGGTGCGCGGCGTTCCTCCTCCGGGACAAATCTGGGTTATCGAAGCGCTCAGGGCCGAGATTGAAAGCAACGGACACATCGAAGTCCGCGGGCGAGGGCTCCTCCTGGGCGGCGGCAACAACATCGGAACAAACGCCAACCAGAGCGTCTTTGCCACGCTGATTTGTGACCCGGTGACGCCGGCCCAGCCGACCCCACCCCAGTTCAGCACGGCGACCGCAGGCGTTCCACTGGACCCGGACGGTGATTTTCGAATCGACGACATGCTCAGTCCACCGCCACCGGCAGTCTGTGCCAGCCCGGTCCTTTTGATCCGGACCGTGAACGGAACGCAGCCGTGGTTCGCGGCCGGGATCCTCGACCGCGACGACAACAACTAGGCTGAATCGTGAACTCGTGCGCGAGCTGCCGGTGCTCGCGCAGCGTGCAGGTTTCAGCCGATTCCAGCCTCGATCACGTCTCGGAACGGCACAACGATGTGCCGAACCAGCACTCTCTGTCGTATCGCCTTCCCTGCCCGCCTCTTGCACCGATCGCGACGCCCGATGATGTTCCATTCCTGCGCAGTGGTTCCTTCAGTCGCCAACTGACGATTCTGAAAGTGACGTCGTGAACTGACGGAGTAGGCCTGAATCGCACGGCCCTCGTCCTCACATCCGACCCACAAAACTGGCCTCACCCTTGCTCGAAAGTCGGCTTTCGGGCACCACTTCAACCCATAACCCTTCGGTCCTGGAACGGTCCCAACGATGAAGATCACGCTTCGGAAAGCCGCAGGATTCTCGACCGCACTCGCCATCGCATGCTTCACATGCGGCAACGTGCAAGGCGTGGCGGGGCACGGCCCACGCGCCAGCCATCGCGAGAAGCTCGATCTCCATCTTCGCGCGGCGCTCGATGCCGGTGCCGACGACGCACAGCGGGTGATCATCCGAGTGCGTCCCGGGGAACGCGCGTCGCTCCGGCAACTGTTGGCGAATCACGGCGACTCCATCGTCGTCGAACACGATTCGCTCGACGCGATCACCGCGGTGGTTCACCCCGGCGACCTCGAGACGCTGTCAGAGCAGCAACAGGTCCTCTCTGTCTCGAGCGACGCAGTGGTTCAAGCCAAGTTGCTCGGCGGGCTGCTTGGCACCGCCCTCAGGCTCGTCGGCACGCTGGTGAACGTTGTCGGATCCGTGCTGCTTCCCAATGGTGCAGACACATCGGGACCGGCGGTGCCGCCGCAGGTCCTCCGTGACACGCTCGGTATCGGTTCCACATGGACGGGCCGAGGGATCGGCGTGGCGGTCATCGACTCCGGCCTGGAGATGTCCGCAGAGTTCCAGAATCGAGTGACCGCCTTCTATGACTTCACCCGCGGAGGCATTCGCACCACGCCCTACGACGACTACGGTCACGGCACGCACATCGCCGGCACGATCGGCGGGTCTGGCGCGCTGTCGCACGACAACGACTACCGCGGCCTCGCGCCGAGGGTGAAGTTCACGATTCTGAAGGTGCTCGACAAGAACGGCGCCGGCTACACGAGCGACGTGATCCGCGCCATCGATTTCGCGGTAGCGAACCGCCAGGCGCTGGGGATCGACGTCATCAATCTGTCGCTCGGCCATCCGATTTACGAGCCGGCGGCGACTGATCCGCTGGTTCAGGCCGTCGAGCGCGCCTCACGTGCGGGAGTGATCGTGGTCGCCGCCGCCGGCAACTACGGCAAGAATCCCGACGACCGGAGAAGTCCGGGATACGCCGGCATCACGTCGCCCGGCAATGCGCCGTCGGCGATCACGGTCGGTGCGCTTCGCACCGAAGACACGGTCTCGCGCGGCGACGATTCGATCCCCGACTACAGCTCGCGGGGACCGACCTGGTACGACGCGTTCGCGAAGCCGGACTTCGTCGCGCCCGGGCACAACATCGTCGCGGTGGCGGCCAAGCAGGGCACGCTGCTCAAGACCTACCCGCAGTTGAAGGCGGCCGACGGCGACTACATGCGCTTGAGCGGCACCAGCATGGCCACCGCGGTCACCAGCGGCGTGGTTGCGCTGATGCTGGAAGCGAACCGCTACGCCAACAACTATCCGAACCATCCCTCGCTCACGCCGAACGCCGTCAAGGCGATGCTGCAGTACTCGGCGTTCCCCGTCTACAACTCCGCGGGACTGGAGTACAACCCGCTCGAAGAGGGCGCCGGGGGGATTAACGGCAAGGGGGCAATCGATCTCGCCAAGGCTGCCGACACCTCCGCGCCGAGGGGCACGCACTGGCTCACCACCACGCCGGCGCCGTGGACCAACATCGGTGGCAGCACCATCACCTGGAAGCAGGTCGTCGTGTGGGGCTCGGTGGTTGTGTGGGGCAGCACCGTCGAGATCAACCAGCAGGCGTGGGGCACGGTCGTCGTGTGGGGGAGCGATAACACCACGTTTGGCAACGTGGTCGTGTGGGGCAGCAACGTCGTGTGGACCGATCCGCAGTCCTGGGCGAACGTGGTCGTCTGGGGCAGCGACTCCATCGGCACGACCGAAGGTGACGTCGTTGTCTGGGGCAGCACGGGAGGCATCAGCCCGGACACGACGGCATGGGGCGATCTGAACGGTGCTCAGACTTCGGGCATGGTAGCGGCGACATCGGTTCGATAGCAGTCGCTCGTGCGCGCTCGATCGCCGAGGTCGACCCTTACGTCGTCTACGGAAGCCGTTCATTCGGCCGTGGCGCTTGCTGACGGGAAAATCAGTACGGGCCGCTGTTGCTGACAAACGCCAGCATCTTTCCGTCGGGCGACCACGACGGAACGTTGATCGTTCCCTGACCGCCGTAGACGTACGCGATAACCCGTGAGGCGCCGCCGTCAGCCGGCATCAACCGGAGCAGCACGCGCTTGTAGTACGGGTGATCGGACGGATCGACCTCCTTTGGAAAGCTGATGAACACGACCGACTGGCCGTCGGGCGAGACGTGCGGGAACCAGTTGTTCCAGCCGTCGTCGGTCAGCTGCTGCGGGCTCGTGCCATCCGGCTTCATCCGCCAGATCTGCATCGACCCGCTCCGCACGGAATTGAAGTAGATGTACTTGCCGTCCGGCGAGTATTCAGGACCGTCGTCCAGCCCCTTGAAATCCGTCAATTTGACTTCGGCGCCGCTGCCATCAGCGTCAATGCTGTAGATGTCGAACTCGTCGGCTCGGCCTCCGGTATAGACGAGCGTCTTTCCGTCGGGCGACCAGCCGTGCAGATAGGATGGCGTGAGCGGTGTGACTCGCTTGGGCGTGCCCGCCACCCGCCGGCACCGTGAACACTGCCGACTGGCCGCCGCTCTGATCGCTGATCCCGAGCATGGATCCGTCGAACGACAGGACGTGATCGTTGTTGTTGCGATTCGACGACCCGGTGTCGATTGGCGTCCCCTGTCGGGTGGCGAGGTCGAATCGAACGAGGCGGCCGCGGCCTTCGCCGCGGCCGCTGGTGTTGTAGATCAGCGCGCGGCCGTCCCTCGTCCAGTTCGGCGCCTCGAACGGCTGGTCGGCTCGATGAACCACCTGGCGGCGTCCGCTCTCGACATCGAGCACCTCGAGCAGACTGCCGATGTAGTCCCGATACGGAACGAAACCCTCTTTCGCAGGCTTGACGAGGCGCACGTTGCTGAGCGCCGCGCGCTCGGTGACGTCCGGGTTGTGTGCACAGAGGGCCAGGCCGACGAAGAGATCGTCGCCGAGATTGAGGTCCGCGATCTCGGTGTTCGTGAACGGCTCGCCGAAGCTGGCGGCCGACATGATGTAGGTGTTGCCCCGGCGTTCGAGCTGGATGACGTCTGCGCCCTTGATCGTCGACTGGCGCTCTTCCGTTGCTCACCCCCTTCGTCCGCCTGAATTGGAGAGACGTCAGGCCGTCACCATGGACGATCGCGTCAACGTAGGGTGCGTCCGCGTCCCGGCTGGCGCGCGCGATCAGCCCGACCTTGCGATGCGCCTCGACCCCCTTCCCGAGCAACTGGACGCGAGCCTGAAGAATGAAGTCGCCCGTCATCCGCTTCCAGACGAAGTGGAACTCGTCGTGCTGAGCCCACATGTTCGCGCCGGCGGCGGCAAGCGAATACTCCTGTGATACCGGATTGTAGGCAGCCGAGCCCGCAATCTTCGGTGAACCGACGTCGTCATGACCGTCGAAGTCGCCGAATTTCGCGGCCTCGCTGCCAATCTGCGGCGCAGTCAACGCCGCACTCAAGAGAAGCACGATCAGTGTCGCGCGCATACCGACCTCACTTCGCGTCTGAACGATCCGAGAGCCAAGTTCGGTCAGTATGTACGATCGTTCATTTCAGCGCGTCGGTGAGCAGGCTGGCCGCCTGGGCGTTGCCGGATTTCGACACAAAGTCGGTCAGCACGGGCACGGCCTTGCTGACCATGTCCGGCTTCAGTCCGAGCTGGCTGAACGCGCTGGTCGCGGCGGCAAGACCGCCCTCGGCCCCTGCCGCGTCCGCCAGCGCACCCGTCGTGCCAACCGCACCAGCGGTGCTCGGAGCAGCCTTCAACAGCGAGTCCATTCCCGGAACCGCGGACGCGATCTGTGAGAACTCCTCCGGCTTGAGGCGAGACTTCGCCAGGCTGAACAACGCTCCAGCTGCGCCGGCCGCCTGCTCGGGCGTGGCTTCCAGTTCGTTGGAGAGCTGACCCACCAGTTCCGGGCTGTCCTTGGCTGCCGTGGCGGCTGCCTCGGTCGATGTGGCTGTCTGGTTCGGGGTGTCTGACGGTGTCTGCGCCCGAGCCAGGCCAGCAGCGACGATCAGCGCGAGGCACGCGGTTCCGATGGTCATGTGATGAGTCATTCCGTCCTTCTTGCAATTGAAAGGGGGGCCGACTCTCCACCTGACCAGAGATCCACGCATTTATCCACTGTCCTTTCTGACAGGGTCCATTCGACACCGCTGACCCGGGGGATACTCCTTCCCCGTACTTGACAAGCCTACCGGACCGCCGTATCAAGCAACACCCAAGGAGGCCTTCCATGATTGTTCGGACACGGGCGCTGGTCATAGCCGTCGGACTGGTCGCGATGTCTGCTGCCGCAGCAGCATGGGCCCAGGCTCCGCAAGCGAGGATCACCGGGTTCGCACGCGACGGAAGCGGCGCTGTACTTCCGGGCACCACCATCACCGCGACGAATCAGACAACGAAGCAGTCGGACAATGCCGTCACCGGCGCCGACGGCAGCTACGTTCTGTCGGTGGCGCCGGGAGCATACAGCGTGGTGGCCACGCTCTCGGGCTTCCGCAGGGTCGCGCAAGTCGTCGAAGTCGGGCCCGGCGGCTCCAAGCAGGCGGACTTCGTGCTCGAAGCGACACTGAGCGAGGAGATCACCGTCACGGCAATGAAACGCGACGAAACGATTCTGAACGTTCCGTTCTCGGTGGCGGCGCCTACCGAGGAGATGCTGCGCTCGCGGGGCGTCGACGACATCGAAGGGGTGGCCGCGAACGTCGGCGGCTTCACCGTCCAGAACCTCGGACCCGGGCAGAGCCAGGTCGCCATGCGCGGCGTGTCCGCGGGTCAGATCGTGCGCGATCAGCCTGGTGTGAAGGAGCAGGTCGGCGTGTATCTCGACGAGTCGGTGATCTCGCTGTCGCTCTTCACGCCGGATCTCGATCTCTTCGACACCAATCGTGTGGAAGTGCTGCGCGGTCCGCAGGGGACCTTGTTCGGATCCGGCTCGTTGTCGGGAACCGTCCGCTACATCACGAACCAGCCTGAAATCGGCCTCAGGAAGGGGTTCGCGGAGTTCGAGGCCAGCACGGTCAACGGCGGGAACATGGGCGGTGACGTCAAGGTCGGGTTCAACCAGCCGATTGGCGACAGGGCGGCGCTGCGCATCGCGACCTACTTCGATCGCCTTGCCGGATACATGGACGCGATACAGCCGGATCTCAGCGTCAAGAAGAACGTCAACGACGGCCTGCGCAGCGGCGTGCGCGGATCGGTCAGGTTCGAGTCGAGCGATCGCCTGACCATCACGCCGAGGATCGTCTATCAACGGGTCAAGATGAACGGCTGGAACCGAATCGACGATTACAACATTCTGGCCAATCCGTTTACCACCACCCGGTCGCCGGTCAGCCCCGGCCCGCGCCAGCAGTTCACCCAGCTGGAAGAGGAGTACACCGACGACTTCGTGCTCGGCGACGTCGACATCAATTACAACCTGGGCGACATCGCCCTGACGTCGATCACCTCGTATACCTACCGCGACGTTCTGGTCACGCGCGACGCGACCGCGTTGACCGCGAGTATCACCGGCGGCAGCATCGGCCTGCCGGAAGACGTCTACACGCTCAACGCGCCGCTCTTCGACGCCACCACGGCAAAGGTGTGGACGGAGGAGGTGCGGCTGTCGGGGAGCAGGAGCAACTTTCCCTGGGTCGCGGGCGGGTTCTTCAGCCATACGGACCGCAAGTACGGCCAGAACCTGCCGGTGGCGGGCTTCGAGGAGCTCACCGGCATTCCGACGCAGGGCTTGCGGGCGCCGAAGGACACGCTGTTCTTCTCGGATCTCGGCTACAAGCTGAATCAGTTCGCGCTCTTTGGCGAAACCACGGCCACCTTGACCGATCAGTTCAGCGTGACGGGAGGCCTGCGCTTCTACCATTTCAGCGAGGACAAGGAACAGATCTTCGACGGGATTTTCGCGCAGGACAATACCGGGACTGCCCTGGTCTCTCAGCCGGGTTCCACCGACGCCAACGGCGCCGTCCCGCGCTTCATCGCCACCTACAAGGTGTCGCCGAACACGAACCTGAACGCGCAGGTCTCGCGCGGATTCCGTCTCGGCGGCATCAACGATCCGCTCAACGTGCCGCTGTGTACGCCGCAGGATCTGACGACGTTCGGCGGCCGTGAGACCTGGACCGACGAGAAGGTCTGGAATTACGAGGCCGGAGTGAAGACCCGGCTGTTCAACGGCAACGGGGCGTTGAACGTCGCCGCCTTCTACATGGACCTCAGCGATCTGCAGGCAACGGTGACCGCCGGATCATGCTCTTCGCGGGTGATCTTCAACGTGCCGAAAGCGCGAAGCCAGGGAATCGAAATGGAGTTCGAAGCCGCGGCAAGCCGCAACCTCGATTTCGCGATTTCCATGAGCGCCAACGACTCCGAACTGCGCTCGACGCTGACCTCGACCGACGCCAACGGGAACGTCAGCATCGTCTCGGGGATCGAGAAGGGGCGCCGGCTGCCGACGGTTCCGAAGTTCCAGCTCGCCGCGGCGGCAAACTATCAGTGGGAAGTGCGACCGGGATCGATCGCGTACATCACTGGCACCTACCAGCACATCGGATCGCGCTTCACGCAGGTCGGCGACCAGGATCTCGGTACGCTCAACCTGCTCTCGTTCGCGCCGAACACGATCGGTGGCCCGCTGACCGCCACCACCTTCACCTACAATCCGGAGCTACCAGGCTACGACTTGCTGAACCTGCGCGCGGGCGTCCGTCGTGCCAAATGGGATCTCGCGGTGTACCTGAACAACGTCACCGATGAACGGGCGTTGCTCGCGTTCGACCAGGAGCGCGGTACTCGCGCGCGCATCGGCTTCCTGACGAATCCGCCGCGGTCGTTCGGGGTTTCGACGAGAGTGGGCTTTTGAAAGGAAGTCCTAACAATCGAAGCTCCGAAGGAAGCCGAAGGGTCGAAGGAGCGCCAGATACGCTCGAAGGAGCGCCAGACACCTTCGAAGTTCCTTCGAAGATATCCGGCGTTCCTTCGACACTTCGTCTTCCTTCGAATCTTCGATTGTTACAGTCTCACACGCCGGCTGCTCCGGCCCCGCGGTATGCCACTGACGTCTTGCACGCGGCATCCATCTCTTCGATGGTGATGAGGGGAGTCGTTTTGACTCGGACGGTACCCGAGGCATTCGCCGCGAGACTCAACGCCAGTCCGCCCGCCAGGTTCGGCACGTCAACGATCAACAGGACATCGTCGTCGCCGTACGCGAAGTACATCGCTTCGATTGTTCCGCCAAGTCCCTGGACTGCCTTCTGAAGCACTGCCTTACGGCCCGAGCCGCCTTCCGCCAACAAGCCTTGGGTTCCCTCTGAGGTGTACGAGGCCGTGATGAGAAACTTTGCCATATCAGCTCCTTTGCTCCACATCTCGTCGCCGGCGAAACGTCGTCGACATGAATGAATCGCACGTTGCCTACGCCGCCTGTGCTTCCTGCGGCTGGCCCGCACCGATCCGGACGCGCGACCGGAAGAACAGCAGCACGAGCAACATGATGGCGAACGACATCGTCGACGAACTCAACCAGAAGGACGTCCAGTTCCTGGTCAGGGTGCCGTCGGCAGCCCTCGTGGTGAAGTAGTCGAGCGCGGTGCCCGACAGCAGCGATCCGATCAGCATGCCGACGCCGTAGGTGACGAAGGAGATGAATCCCTGCGCGGTGCTGCGGAAGTGCGGCGGCGCCACCTGGTCGGTGTACAGCTGCCCTGCGACGAAGAAGAAGTCGTAACACACGCCATGAAGAAGGATCGCCAGGTAGAACATCCACATCTTGGCGCCGGCGTCGCCATAGGCGAGCAGGCCGTAGCGCACGGCCCATGCGCCGAGCCCCATCAGCAGGATCCCGCGCACCGTGGTAATTCGAAAGACGACCGGCATCAGAAGCATCATCGCTATCTCGGACATCTGCCCGAGGGTCATCTTGCCGGCGGCATTCACGACGCCGACGTCGTTGAGATACGCGTTGGTGAACGAGTAGTAGAACGTCAGCGGGATGCAGGCGAGAATCGAGGCGATGACGAACACGGCGAAATCGCGCTGCTTCATCATCACCAGCGCGTCGAGCCCGATGATGCTCCGGGCGGTAATCGCCTCTCCCTTGGCGCGAGGCGGCGTATGCGGCAGGGCGGCCAGGCTGTAGATCGCCATGACGATCGAGCTCGCGGCAGCGAGCATGAACGGCGTGGTCGTCGCCTCGACCCGCATGAACCCGACGATCAGGTTGATGACAATCCAGCCGATCGTTCCCAGTACCCGGATCGGCGGAAAGTCGCGACCAGGATTGGTGACCTGCTGCATGGTGATCGAGTTGGTGAGCGCGATCGTCGGGAAGTAGCAGAGGCAGAACGCGAGCACCAGCGCGTAGACGGCGCCAAACGTCGTAACCTTGGTGAGGGCGAACATGCACAGGGCGCCGAGCAGGTAGAGGACCGCCATCACGCGCTCGGTCGCGAAGAACCGATCCGCAACCAGGCCGACGAAGAACGGCGAAACCAGCGAGGCCACCGAGGCCGTGCCGAAGACGGCTCCCGCCTGGGTACCGGAAAAGTGCAGCGTGCTGGTCAGATAGGTGGTGATGGTGACGTACCACGAACCCCAGACTACGTACTCGATGAACATCATCGCGCCGAGGCGCGTTTTCACGAATGCAGCCACTCGGTTGTCCTCTCTGATTGACTCAGGATTTGGCCTCGTCCGGGTTGGGAATCATCAGGTCACGAATCTGTCCATCGAGCTCGTGGCACGCGGCAATGAACTGCCGCAGCGTCCGCCGGGTGGGTGGAAACGCATCGAAATCGTCACGCGACAAGCCGTCCTCGTTGTAGGCACGCACGAAATCCGGAAATTTCATCAGCGATGACAGCACCGCAGGATCGACCGGCTGGTCGATGCGCGACACGACGTCGACGTCGCTCGAGTTGAACCGCATCTGCCATTTGTAGGGAGGCGAAATCACCACCTCGCCGCCGATCAGCGCACTCCAATGCATGTGATTGCGGAACGCTGCCGACAGCAGCCGCAACCGGTAGCCGCGCTCCTTGAACAGACTGTAGGTCTTCTTGAACACCGCAATGCCGGCCCATTCGAGGACGCCGGGATCCACGCTGATGCCCAGCTGCTCCGCGGAAACCTTCAGCCAGTCGTCGAGCCGCCCCACCATGATCGTGCAGACCGATCCCATCGACGCGACATCCTTGCCCTCTCGCTCGCGCCTCTGAAAGCCACGCTCCACCGCCTCGGCAACGGCGACCGACTGCGGCAACGAAAAGCAGACGGTAGCGTTGATCGTAATCCCGCGATACGTGGCCTCCTCGATGGCTTCGATCCCCGCCGAGGTCACCGGGATCTTGACGATGATGTTCGGCGCAAGGCCCGCGAACCGCTCCGCCTGTCGAACGATCGCCTCGGCGTTGCGAAAGAGACGTGGGTCGGTCTGGACCGACAATCGGCCGTTGCGGCCGCCGTGCGCATCAAAGATGGGCTTCAGCAGCGCTGCCGCCTTCACCGTCATCTCTTCGACGAGCTGCCACGCGATTTGCTCCTCGGTGGCAGTCGGCAGGGAGCGAATGAGACTGAGGATGCGGTCCTTCCAGAGGTGCATCTCCTTTTTGAGGACCTCGACCACGATCACCGGATTGCAGGTGGCGCCGACCGCCCCCTGGCCGATCGACCACGTCAGCTCCTGAATGGATGCAGAATCGTTCCACAGCGCAGTGGGCGTCGTCTGCGTCATCTCGTGAAGACGGCCTTTGTAACCGGCTGCGGTCGCCATGGAGCCTCCAGTCTCGTGGATCATGGAACGCGCCAAGGGTATACACTGCCGTCGCGAGATTGCAAATCTCCGGCGGGTCTGACAGGTTGAAAAGTGAGTGTGTAGGGCGGCTCTTGAGAGGCGCCGCGCCACGCTGGGTTTCCTAAACACCCGCCCTGCATCCCGGATGTGGAGGCTCCGGCTGGTCTAAAGGCCCGCCCTGCATACCCGGCAGGCACATTTCGAAATCGAGGCAAGCCGTGCAGAACTATGTCGAGGGCGGCTGGCGCCCCTCAACCGCAACCCAGACACTCCCCGTCATGAACCCGGCGACCGGTGACGAACTCGATCGCGTACCACTCTCACCCGCCGCCGATATCGACGCGGCCGCCCAGGCGGCCGCACGCGCATTTCCGGCCTGGCGCCGGATTCCTGTCACCGATCGCGTGCAGTACCTCTTCAAGTTGAAGATGCTCCTTGAAGAACACTTCGACGACCTCGCCAGGACGATCACGATGGAAGCCGGGAAGACCCTGGCCGAATCCCGTGGCGAGATGCGCCGCGCGGTCGAGAACGTGGAGGTGGCCTGCGGCGCGCCGATCATGATCCAGGGCTACAACTCCGAAGACATCGCCGCCGGTATCGACGAAATCATGATCCGGCAGCCGATCGGCGTCTGCGCGGTCATTGCGCCGTTCAACTTTCCGGGCATGATCCCGTTCTGGTTCTTTCCCTACGCCATTGCCGCCGGCAACACCCTGTTAATCAAGCCGTCGGAGCGCGTGCCGCTGACGATGCAGAAAGTATTCGGACTGCTGGACGCGCTCAAGCTGCCGCCAGGAGTGGTGAATCTCGTCAACGGCGGCCGTGAAGCCGTCGACGCAATCCTCGATCATCCGCTGATCAGGACGGTCAGTTTCGTGGGATCGACTGCGACGGCGCTTCACGTCTACTCGCGCGGGGCCGCGCACGGCAAGCGCGTCCAGTGTCAGGGGGGCGCGAAGAACCCGGTCGTGATTCTGCCGGACGCCGATCTCACGGCCGCGACCGAGATCGTCGCCGACAGTGCGTTCGGATGCGCGGGTCAGCGCTGCCTGGCCTCGTCGTTCGCCATCGCCGTGGGCGAGGCGGTCAAGCCGTTCGCCGAAGCCATGCAGGCGCGGGCGAGAGCACGCGTGACCGGCTATGGCCTCGACGAAGGCGTGCAGATGGGGCCGGTGATTACGCCGGAAAGCCGGGCTCGAGTCGAGCAACTCATCGACAAAGCCGTACGCGAGGGAGCGCGTGCCACTGTCGACGGCCGGAACCCGGACACCAAATACAAGAAGGGCAACTTCCTCGCGCCGACGATTCTCGAGGACCTGCCATTCGGGAGCGACGTGGCGGCAACCGAGATTTTCGGTCCAGTGCTGTCGATTCACCGCGCGAACGATATCGACGAAGCGATCGCCGTCGTCAATACCGGACGGTACGGCAACCAGGCGTCGCTCTTCACCAGCAGCGGCTCGAACGCACGCAAGTTCCGCTACGAAGCGGAAGTGGGCAACGTCGGCATCAACGTCGGCGTGGCCGCGCCGATGGCGTTCTTCCCGTTCAGCGGGGCGCGGGAGAGTTTCTTCGGGGATCTGCACGGTCAGGGCCGCGACGCCTTCGAGTTCTTCACGCAGCAGAAGGTCGTGGTGGAGCGGTGGCCAAAAGCCTGGACGCGCAAGTTCTGACCGGGGATCACCAGGATCGACATCGACTGGATCCAGCAGGATGACGACATCGAGTCAGCCAATCGCCAAACCCGGTCCTGAAGGCCCGCCCGACGCGCCCGGATTGTCGGAGGCGAAACGGCGGGCCCTGCTGGATTCCAGAGAGTTCAAGCATCTGGTCGCGAGCCGCTGGCGGGTGTCGCTCGTATTGACCGGGCTGCTGTTCGTTCTCTATTACGGCTACATCATGCTGATCGCAGCCAACCGTGCGCTGCGTCTCACGGCGGATCGGCGAGGTGACGACGCTCGGCATTCCACTCGGCGCCGCGGTGATCGTCGGCGCGTGGGTGCTGACCGCGGCCTACGTCGTGTGGGCGAATCGGCACTACGACGGAGAGGCTGCCCGCCTTCGCCGACAAGCCGGCCCCCAGTAACCGACGCATGCAGACGACGCTCGGCACGCCGACGGCCTCGGCCGTCATCTTCTTCCTCGTCATCGTCGCGCTGACGCTGGCCGTCACCTACTGGGCGGCGCGGCGGACGCGATCGACGCGCGAGTTCTACGCCGCGGGCCGCTCGATCAGTCCGCTGCAGAACGGCCTCGCGCTGGCCGGCGACTACATGAGCGCCGCGTCGTTCCTCGGCATCGCCGGCCTCGTCGCGCTGCGCGGCTACGACGGGATGATCTACGCCACCGGCTGGCTGGTCGGCTGGCCGGCGCTGATGTTCCTGATCGCCGAGCCGCTGCGCAATCTCGGCAAGTTCACCTTCGCCGACGTCGTCGCGTTCCGCCTGCGGCAGGTGCCGGTGCGCATCGCGTCGGCATTCGGCGGCGATCCTGACGCTGCTCTTCTACGTGCTCGCGCAGATGGTCGGCGCCGGCAACCTGATTCGGCTGATGTTCGGCATGCCGTACGAGTGGGCGGTGGTGAGCGTCGGCGTCGTGATGCTTGCCTACGTGCTCTTCGGCGGGATGATCGCGACGACGTGGGTGCAGATCATCAAGGCCATCCTGCTGCTGTTCGGCGTGACGCTGCTGACGGTGCTGGTGCTCTGGCGCAGTTCCACTTCTCGCCTGGCGCGCTCTATGCGGCGGTGGCTGCCCGCTACGGCCAGGCGGCGCTCGAGCCCGGCGGCCTGGTCAGCGATCCGATCGACGCGATCTCGCTCGGCCTGGCGCTGATGCTCGGCCTGCTCGGCCTGCCGCACATCCTGATGCGCTTCTACACCGTGCCCGACGCGCGCGCGGCGCGCGCGATCGGTGCTCTACGCGACCGGATTCATCGGCTACTTCTATCTGATCATTCCGATCGTCGGGTTTCGGCGCCTCGGCGCTGGTCGGCCGCGACGCTGATTCGATCGATCGATGCCGGCGGCAACATGGCGGCGCCGCTCGTCGCGGAGCTGCTCGGCGGCACGCCGTTTCTCGGCTTCATCGCCGCCGTCGCGTTCGCGACGATCCTCGCCGTCGTCGCCGGGCCTGACGCTTGCCGGCGCGAGCGCGCTGTCGCACGACATCTTCACGCACGCCATCCGCGAAGGGGCAGGCGACCGAGCACGAGCAGGTCCGCGTCGCGCGCGATCGCGACCGTGGTGTTCGGCGTCGTCGCCGTGTCGCTGGGCATCCTGTTCAAGGGGCAGAACGTCGCGTTCATGGTCGGCCTGGCGTTCGCGGTGGCGTGCAGCGCCAATTTCCCGCCGCTGCTGCTGTCGATCGTGTGGCGCCGGTTCAACACCGCGGGCGCGGTGTGCTCGATCGTGTCCGGCGCGCTGCTCTCCGTCACGCTGATCGTGCTGAGCCCGACGGTCTGGGTGGACCTGCTGCACAACCCCACTGCGATCTTCCCGCTGCGCAATCCCGCGATCGTCTCGATGCCGGTCAGCTTTCTGTGCGGAGTGATCGCCTCGCTTCTCACTCGCGAACCGGAAGCGGAATGCGTTTCGACGACGAGAAGCTGCGGACCTATCTCGGCCTCGGCGCAGAGTAGCCAGCCAGCCCGCCGATTGGGAAGGAACAAAATCTAGAAGCTGGCAACGCTCTGGCATCGTTACACCGACGTGACATTCTCGAGTTGCGTCGGTGCGTTGCTCCTCGCGGCCTCGCTTGTCGCTCCCCCGGTGGCGCGGCTTTTTTCCTCGGACGCCCCTATCGAGGTGACGCTGGAGGCACCGCTGAAGCAGCTTTTCGACAAAGGGGTCAGCGACGGCGACTACAGCGTTAAGGGCTCGCTCTCGTACCGCGATGCCGCAGGGGGAAACGAGGGAGTCGCAGAGGACGTCGAAGTCTCCGTGCGCGGTCACTCGAGCCGGCGCGAAGCCGAGTGCTCCTTTCCAAAACTGAAGATCAAGTTCGCCAAGTCCGACCGGTCGCAATCCATCTTCGCCGGCCTGGACGGCCTCCGCATCGGGACCCACTGCGGTGAAAATCCCGGCGAGGAGCGCACGCCAAAGTTCGGCCGGCTCGCCAACGAAAAATCGCCGCTGCGCGAGGTGCTGGTCTACCGGCTGCTCGAGGTGGTCGGCGTGCCGACCCTGAAAGCGCGTCCCGCGCGTATGACCTACATCGACAAGACAGCGCAAGGCTCACCGGTCGTCCGCAACGCCGTGCTGCTCGAGGATGACGATGATCTGATCAAGCGGCTGGAGGGAACCGGTGAGATCAAAGAGGAGCAGTTCACGAATGCGCGGGATAGATTCTCGCCGAGGGACAGCGCCGCGGTGGCGTTCGCGCAGGCCATGATTGGCAACTTCGACTGGTGCCTGCGCTTCCATCCCGACGACATGTATCGCTGCAACTCGCGGCAGCCGCTCTGGAACATCATGGCGGTCACGCGCCAGGATCGCGCCGCGATACCGGTCATCTCCGACTTCGATCTGGCCGGCATGGTGGTCGGGCAGCACAACTGGTTCGACCAGGTGTATAACATCGGCTTCGTTCCGTCGCGGTCGTCGATCGAGGTCGAAGTCCTCAGCCAGGTGCAACACACCCGTTCGCTGTTCCCGAGGGCAGAGCTCGACCAGGCGCGACGCCACTTCCTCGAGCGCAAGCCGGCCTTGTACGATGCCGTCGCCAAGGCCCATCTCGATCCGCACGGGCGCGATCTCGCCCGTCGATACCTCGACGCCTTTTTCGATGCCATCGCGGCCGACACCACGTTCTACCGCCCGGTGGTGGTGAAGCCGGATACGCGCGTCTATCTGGATCCAAGGAAGTCGCGAGAAGCGTGTGGCGCCGGCGATACGATCCTACCGGGGACGCCGGTCAATGAGATACGGCGCGACGGAGGAATGGCCGAAGTGGCACTTCTCGATGCGCGCTGGCACTGGGCGCCACCTGCGGAGTGCAAGGCGGTACAGTCGGGACCGGTGTGGATCGATGCCGACGCCATCAGCGCCGACTATCCGGATAAATGAGCTAAGAAAGGCGGAAGACTGAAGACGGGAGGAAGGAAGGCTTTCTGCCTCCTGCCTCCTGCCTCCTGCCTTCTTCGAATCACGCTTTCACCGCTTCGACATCCAGCGAGATCTTGACTTCGTCGCCGACGAGGAACCCGCCGGTCTCGAGCGCCGCGTTCCAAGTCAACCCGAAATCGCCGCGCTTGATCTTGCCGGTCGCGGCAAAGCCGATGCGCTCGCCGCCCCACGGATCCTTGCCGCGGCCTTCGTGCGTGACATCGAGCGTTACCGGACGCGTCACGCCGTGAATCGTGAGATCGCCGGTCAGCTTGAACTCGTCGTGCGCGCCCGCGATGGCGGTGTTCCGGAACGTCATCTTCGGAAACTTCTCGACGTCGAAGAAATCGGCGGAGCGGAGGTGCGCGTCGCGCTGCGCTTCGCGAGTGTCGATGCTCGCCACGTTGATGTCGATGTTCACCTTGGAATTGGTCAGGTTACCCTCGTCGAGCTGAATCTCGCCGGTGACCTCGCTGAAGCGTCCTTTCACCGTCGTGATCATCATGTGTTTGACCGCGAACTCCACCTGCGTGTGCGCCGGATCGATCTTCCAAATCGTCACGCCGGTTGCGGTCTGAGCTGCTGTTGCCATGGTGCGGATCCTCCTGCACTGCTGTGCTTAGCTAATCAATCCTATGTGACTATACTTTAGTAAGTAAGTTGTGTCAAGTAGGCCGGTTTGGTAGAATCTGCCCATGGCCTTGCACCGTGCGCTCTGCGCGCGATTTCACGCGGCGGTGGAGCTCGTCGGGCGCCGCTGGACCGGCGCGGTCATCCAGCTCCTGCTCAACGGACGCATGAGATATGCCGAATTACGTGATGCCATCCCCGATATCAGCGATCGGATGCTGTCGGAACGTTTGCGCGAGCTCGAGAGTGAAGGGATAGTCGCCCGCCTCGTCATTCCCGACAGCCCTGTACGGGTTGAATACGAACTGACGGACAAAGGACGAGCCCTCGAACGGGCCCTGGCCGAGATTGGCAAATGGGCCGAGCGATGGGGTGCCGCGGAAGCTAGCCGTTCAGCAGCCGCATCGCCGCCTCGGGATAACGCGAGCCCGCGGCCACGCCGCGCGGCGCGATCGCGTTCAGCGCGTCCAGGTCGGCCCGCGTCAGCGTGATCTCGGCGGCGCCGGCATTTTCCTCGACACGATCGCGCTGACGTGATCCCGGAATCGGGACGATGTCGCTGCCTTGCGCCAGGAGCCAGGCGAGCGCGAGCTGTGCGGGCGTGCAGTGCTTCTCTTTCGCCATCCGCTCGATGCGCGCGACCAGCTCCAGGTTCTTGGCAAAGTTTTCCCCCTGGAACCGCGGATTGTTGCGCCGCCAGTCATCCGGCGCGAAATCATCCGGTGACTTGAATCGTCCGGTGAGGAAGCCGCGGCCCAGCGGACTGTAGGCCACGAACGTCACGCCCAGTTCACGGCAGGTCGACAGGATGTCTCCTTCGGGATCGCGCGACCACAGCGAATATTCCGTCTGGAGCGCGGCGATCGGGTGCACTGTCTGTGCGCGGCGGATGGTGTTCGGTCCGGCTTCGGACAAACCCAGCGCACGCACCTTCCCCGCCTTCAGCAACTCCGCCATCGCGCCGACCGTTTCCTCGATCGGCGTTGCCGGATCGACCCGGTGTTGGTAGTAGAGATCGATTTGCTCGACGCCCAGCCGCCGCAGCGACGCGTCACACGCCTGGCGGACGTACTCGGGCCGTCCATTGACACCGACGAACGTGCCGTCTTCCTTGCGCACGTTGCCGAACTTGGTCGCGAGCACCACTCGGCCGCGACGATCGGCAATCGCCCGGCCAACCAGCATCTCGTTGGTGAACGGCCCGTAAATGTCTGCGGTATCGAGGAAGTTGATCCCCAGGTCGATGGCGCGATGGATGGTGGCGATCGCTTCCGCCTCGTCGCGAGGACCGTAGAAGTCCGACATGCCCATGCACCCGAGGCCAACCGTAGAAATCGGGATATCGGTTCGTCCGAGCGTGACCTGTCTCATCCTCGTCCTGCTTGCAAGAGACCGTCCAGCGTCCAGGCCAGCAGCTCGCCAATGCGGCCGACCGTCACATCCGGCGGCGGCAACGTCCGCACTCTTTCATCGGTGATGTAGTGGCCCTGCTTCGGCCAGACCGTCGTGACGCGACCGCCCCAGTGGCGCTTCATCGCGTCCAGCAGCCAGAGTTTATCGTCGACCGCGATGTAGCGCTCGGCAGGATACCGCGCTTCCACGTCGTCGAGCTCTTCTTCCTTGTGCACGTAGATGAGGACGTTCCGATCGACGGCGTCGAACAAGCCCGATCGTTCGACTTTGCGCGGCTGGAACACGACGTCGCCGTCGGAGAGGATTACTGCCGGCCCCCACCGTCGCGCCTGTTCGACCACGTCGAGCGACTCCGGAAACAGCCGATTGGCGAACGGGTAGTTCACGAGAAACGACGAGACGATCAGCGCGTGCGGTTCACGCGGGTGCTGCACGCGGTAGCGCTGCAACGCACCAAGATAGTCCGCGTAGCCAAGCTCCTTGCGGAGCGCCTCGAAGATCTGCCAGTACTCCTGCTGGCGCTCGTGCCCCAGCTCGCGATCCATGTGCCGCATGAGATGCGCGACCACGCGATCGTTGTCGAGGAGCGTGTTGTCGACATCGAACAACGTGACGACAGGTTGCATCGGTGGATTATGACCCCGATCGGTTGAATCTCCGGTAAGGTATCTCGATGCGCGCAGTCATCTTCGATCTCGACGGCACCCTGGTCGACTCCGTGTATGCGCACGTGCTGGCCTGGCAGCGCACGCTCGCGGAAGCCGATATCCACATCGACGGCTGGAAGATTCACCGCTTGATCGGGATGAGCGGAGGACTGCTCACCAAAGCGGCGGGGCGAGAGATCGGCCGCGACCTGCCCGACGCGGAGGTCGAGGCGCTCCAGAAGCGTCATGGCGCCATCTACCATGAACTGCTGCCGGTGCGACGGGCGCTGCCGGGAGCGGTGCAGCTGCTCCGGCATCTTCGCGAGAACCGGATCGCGCACGGCATCGCCACGTCGGGAAAGCGCGAAGATGTCAAGGCGTCACTCACCCCGCTCGAGGTCCCCAAGGACATCGTGGTCGTCGATCGATCGGATGTCGAGCGCGCCAAGCCGGAGCCGGATCTCTTTCTTGCGTGCCAGTCGCGGCTGAAGGTGCGCCCGGAAGAGTGCTACGTGGTCGGCGACGCAGTGTGGGATCTTCTCGCCGCGCGCCGTGCCGGGATGCTCGGCGTGGGACTGCGCTCGGGCGGCTATGGTGAAGAGGAGCTCACCCGCGCCGGCGCCTACCGGGTGTATCAGGATCCCGCCGACCTTCTGTCTGGCATCTATCAGCTCGGGCTGCGATCGTCGTGATGCGCTCGGCGAGACCTGCGCCCCTGCCGCACCCCTTCACGTCGACACCCGGTTGATTTCGACCCTCGAAACCCGCCGGTCGACCTCTGGCGTGAAGTCACCTTGACCGGTTTCGTCTCCCGGCATCGGTTTGATATAGTGACTGGATGGTCAGTCGGATGAACGACTGGTCTAGTTTGGTATGCCCCGTCCGCGCCGCTCCGACGTTCTGACCGCGTTCCGCACATCTGCCCTGCTCGAGGCCGCCCGGCGCGTCTTCGGACGATCCGGATTCGAGGCGGCGACGATCGACCAAATCGCACGCGAAGCCGGGGTGGCGAAAGGGACGGTTTACCTGTACTACCGTTCGAAGCGGAGCATCTACTGGGCGGCGGTGCAGGAAGGCATCGCCGAGCTGGATGCTCGCACGCGCGAGCGGGTGCGCCGGGCCTCCACACTGCACGATGCGATTCGCGACTTCATTCTCACCAAGGTCGAGTATTTCGACGAGCGGCGCGACTTCTTTCGCATTTACGTGCAGGAAGTCAGCGGTCAGGCGGCCCGCCCGGCATTCGGGCACGCGGATTTCAAGCCGCTCTATCAGCGTCAGCTGCGAGGGCTGCAGACCGCGGTGACCGCCGCGATCGCCCGTGGCGAGATCCGCCGGGTCGACGCGACCCAAGCGGCCGGCGCAATCGTCGATCTCACCCGCGGCGTGGTGACCCGGCGATTGATGAGACGGCGGCGCGAGCGCGCGGTGACAGAAGTTGACGCGATCGTGGATCTCATCTGGAGGGGACTGGCGTCGAAAGGATCGTTGAAGCGATGAAAGTTGGAAGGCTCGCCGGCTGCGTACTGCTGCTGTCGCTGGCAGTCCCGGCCCGGGCGCAGATTACACAGGGGACCTCGCAGGCCCCGTCCTCGAGTCCGTTCTTCGGCAGCACTCCCAAGGGGTCGGTCACCTCCGAGCCAATTTCGCTGTCGGTCAAAGATGCGGTGCAGCGCGCGCTCGAGTACAACCTTGGCCTGCTGCTGCAGGAGGAAGCCGCCGGCGCGGCGGGCGGCGCCCGCTGGCGCGCGCTCGCCGAGCTCCTGCCCGACGTGTCGGGCAGCCTGAACGGACGTCGACAGGTCCTCAACCTCGAAGCGTTCGGTTTCCCCTCGCCGGATCCGATCGTCGGGCCGTTCAACGTTTTCGACGCGCGGGTCACGCTCTCCCAGGCTCTGATCGACGTCAGCGCGCTCAATGACTTCCGGGCCGCGAAGTTGAACGAGCAAGCGGAAAAATTCGGCATCAAGAGCGCGCGGGACCTGGTCGTGCTCGTCGCAGTGAACCAGTATCTCGAAACCGTCGCCGGCGCCAGCCGCGTCGACATGACGCGGGCCCAGCTCGACACCGCCGACGCGCTGTTCAGGCAGGCGCAGGATCTCAAGAGCTCCGGCCTCGTCGCCGGCATCGACGTGGTGCGCGCGCAGGTCCAGGTCCAGACACAGCGTCAGCGGCTGATTGCCGCCGAGAACGATTACGAGAAGTCCAAGCTGCAGCTCGCGCGAGCGATCGGCCTGCCGGTTGCGCAGCCCTTCACTCTGACCGACAAGATTCCGTATGCGCCGAGCCCGGCGCTCTCGCTCGACGACTCGATCGCGCGCGCGCTCGAGTCGCGGGCGGATTATCTGGCTGCACGTAGCCGCTTCCAGGCGGCACAGGCCTCGGAGCAAGCCGCGACCAGCGAGTGGCTTCCCACGCTGCATCTCGATGCCGATTTCGGCACCATCGGCCAGACCGTGGAAACCGCACACCCCACTTACACGGTCGGCGCCACCGTCAAGATGAACGTGTTCGATGGCGGCCGCACCAAGGCGCGCCGCATCGAGACGCTGACCGCGCTGCGCCAGCGTGAGGCGGAGCTGGCCGATTTCAAGAGCCGGGTCGAATACGACGTCCGAACCGCATTCCTCGATCTGCGCGCCGCGGATCAGCAGATGCAGGCGGCGCAGACCAGCGTGCAGCTTGCGGCCGACGAACTACAGCAGGCGCGCGACCGCTTCGCCGCCGGCGTGGTCAGCAATCTCGAAGTCACCCAGGCACAGGAGTCGGTCGCGGCGGCGTCCGAAACCTACATCTCGGCGCTCTACGCGCACAACCTGGCCAAAGCCTCGCTGGCGCGTGCGATGGGCGTCGCCGAGTCGGCGGTCATGAATTATCTCGGAGGCATTCAGTAATGGCGGAAGAGAAGGCCGTCGAGTCCTCGCGGAGCGGCCGCTGGCGGGTGATTGCCATCGCGGTCGTCGTTCTCGTCCTCGTCGCCGGCATCGTCTGGTGGCGCGGGCGCGGACGCGAGTCGACCGACGACGCGCAGATCGATGGGCACATCACGCAGATCTCGGCCCGGGTTGGCGGACCGGTGATCAAGGTGAGCGTCACCAACAACATGGCGGTCAAGGCCGGTGACGTCCTGGTGCAGATCGATCAGCGCGAGTACGAGATCGCCGTGCAGAAGGCGAAAGCGGAGCTGGCCGACGCCCAGGCCAACGCCGCCGCGGCGCGGACCGGCGTTCCGATCGCACAGGTGGAGACCCGTTCCGGTGTGAGCACGGCATCCGGTGGCGTTCAGGAGGCGGAGGCGGCGGTGGCCGGATCGGAGCAGCAGGTCGAGGCCGCGCGCTCCAATCTCGTCGCCGCTCAGGCCCGTCTGCGCGAACGGGAGGCGACTGCCACGAAGGCGGCGCGCGATGTCGAGCGCTTTCGCGGTCTCGCCCAGAAGGACGAGATCTCCCAACAGCAGTTCGACGCGGCGGTCTCGCAGGCCGACGCGGCGCGTGCGGCCGCCGACGCCGCCAAGTCTGACGTCGCAGCGGCGCAGACCGCGATCGCGGTCGCCGAACAGCGCACCCGTCAGCTGCGCGGCACGGCGGCACAGGCCCGTGCCAACCTGGCCTCCGCGCAAACCGCTCCCCAACAGCTGAAGGTGACCGAGGCGAAGGCCGCCGCCGCCGAGGCACACGTGCAGCAGGCGCAGGCCGCGCTCGCGCAGGCGGAACTCAATCTTCAGCACGCCTGCCTCAAGGCTCCCACCGACGGCGTGGTCAGCCGCAAGACCGTCGAAGTCGGACAGGTGATTCAGTCAGGCCAGCCGCTGATGGCGCTCGTCGACCTCCTCGACGTGTGGGTGACCGCCAACTTCAAGGAAACGCAATTGAAGTCGATGCACCCCGGACAGGCGGCAACCGTCGAAGTGGACGCGCTCGGCGGACGCGAGTTCAAGGGGCACATCGACAGCATTGCTGCCGCGACCGGCGCGAAATTCAGCCTGCTGCCGCCCGAGAACGCAACCGGCAACTACGTCAAGGTCGTCCAGCGCATTCCCGTGAAGATCGTCCTCGAGCCGGGCCAGGATCCCGACCATCGACTCCGTCCTGGCATGTCGGTGACGCCAACGGTGTCTACGCGGTAGCGAGGGCCTCGGACCTCGGACCTCGGACCTCGGACCTCGGACCTCGAACGGTATGACCGAACACAAGCACGTGAACCCCTGGATCGTCGCCATCGCGGTGATGTTCGCGACGTTCATGGAAGTGCTCGACACCACCGTCGTCAACGTGTCGCTGCCGCATATCGCCGGTAATCTGTCCGCGACCATCGAAGAGTCGACCTGGGTACTGACTTCCTACCTCGTGGCCAACGCGATCGTCCTGCCGATGACTGGATGGCTGGCGCGCAACTTCGGGAGAAAGCGCCTGCTGATGGCGTCGGTGACCGGCTTCACCGCATCGTCCTTTCTCTGCGGGCTCGCGCCGAACCTTGGCTCGCTCGTTACCTTCCGATTGATCCAGGGCGCTACCGGCGGTGCGATGCAGCCGCTATCGCAGGCGGTGCTGCTCGAAGCATTTCCGCCGCACGAACGCGGCAAGGCCATGGGCTTCTGGGGCCTCGGCATCGTCGTTGCCCCCATTCTCGGGCCGGTGCTGGGAGGCTGGCTCACCGATACCTACAGCTGGCGCTGGGTCTTCTACATCAATCTGCCAGTCGGCATCGTGTCGCTGGTGATGACGCAGCTCTACGTCTTCGACCCGGCCTATCTGCGTCAGGAATCGGCGAAAATCGACTACTGGGGCATCGGACTGCTGGCGCTGTGGGTGGGCTGCCTGCAGATCGCGCTGGATCTCGGTCAACAGCGCGACTGGTTCTCCTCCCACTTCATCACCGCCCTGATGGTGATCTTCGCCAGCGCGCTCGTCGCGTTCATCATCCGAGAGCTGAGGTCGTCCGAGCCGATTATCGATCTGCACGTTTTCCGCAACCGCACGTACGCGACCGGCGTGTTCATGATGACCATTGTCGGATTCGTGTTGTATGGCAGTCTCGTGTTGCTGCCGCTGATGCTGCAGACCCTGCTCGGCTATCCATCTCTCCAGGCCGGCATTGCCATGGCGCCGCGCGGGATGGGATCGCTCATCGGGATGCCGCTCGTCGGCATGCTGATTGGCAAGTTCGACGCGCGCAAACTGGTCGCCATCGGATTCGTCGCCGGCGGCCTGACGCTGATCTGGCTCGGTCAGCTCAATCTGAACGCCGGCTACTGGGACATTTTCTGGCCGCAGTTCTGTCAGGGCCTGGGCCTCGCCGCCTTGTTCGTGCCGCTCACGACCATCAGCATGGACGCGATTCCGCGAGAGCACATGGGCAATGCCACCAGCCTCTTCAACCTGATGCGCAACGTCGGCGGCAGCGTCGGGATTGCCCTCACCGGGACGATGCTGTCACGGACCACGCAGGCCTACGTCAACGTGCTCGGAACCAACGTCGACGCCTATTCACCGACCACCGCCAGCGCGTTCGAAGCCGCGCGTGCGGGGTTCCTCGCTGCCGGTGCCGACATGGTCACCGCGACCCAGCGCGCTTACGCGGCGCTCTTCGGGATGGTGCAGCAGCAGGCATCGATGGTTTCGTTCGTCCTGCTGTTTCGCCTGCTTGGCGGAATCTTTCTGGTGCTGGTGCCGTTGATTCTGATAATGCGCCGGCCCCGCGCGGCTCACGGGCCCGCCGCGGCTCATTGATGGCCTGCCGCAGCGCGGCAAACGCTGCGAGCATCTCGCCGTACGAGAAATTCGCGTTTCGCCCGCTCGGATTCGGCAGCACGAATATCCGCGCGTCGTGCACGGTCGCGTTCTGGAAGCCCGGCTCGATGACCGTCGCGCCCTTCGCGCCCAGTACCTTCAACAGGGCCCGGTAAATCGTCACCCCGACAAACGCGACGATCTCCGGCCTGAAGCGATCGATCTTCTTCTCGAGAACATGCCAGCCCTCGAGATACTCAGCCGGCCGGAGAACGTCGATCCCCGGACTGGGGCGCGCCACCAGGTTCGTCACGCCGAGGCCCCACTCGGACAGCCGCACATCGTCGGCGTACGAGATCCGCTCCGGGACAAGTCCCGAATCGAACAGCAGCTTCCAGAACCGGTTGGAGGGGCCGGCAAAATGGTGCCCGGTCTGTGCCGACTTGACACCCGGGTTGATTCCGACGAGCAGCACGCGTACGCCTGGCGCGATACGATCCTTCAGCCGAAGGTGCTCCCAAGCCAATTTCTGCCTCATGGCTGATGACTCATGGCTTATGCTGGCTCATGGCTTATGCCTCCGGGCTTATGCTCGTCGAGGCCCTGAGCCAGCTCGAGCCTCGAGCCCTGAGCCACACTTATGAATTGGCTATTCAAGGAAGAACCGACGCATTACAGCTACGACGATCTCGCACGAGACGGCAAGACGTCGTGGACTGGGGTCAGGAATCCGGTCGCGCAGAAGCATCTCCGCACCGTCAAGAAAGGTGACCGGATCTTTTTCTATCACACCGGGAACGAGAAGGCCGTCGTCGGTATTTCCCGCGCCGCGGGGAACGCATATCCCGATCCGGCAGACAAGACAGGCAAGCTCGTTGCCGTTGACGTCGAACCAGTCAAAAAGCTGAAAGCGCCGGTCACTCTGGCGGCGATCAAGGCTGACAGGCGCTTTGCATCGTTCGTGCTGACCAAGGTGCCACGATTGTCGGTGATGCCGGTCAGCGCGGAGGAGTGGGACGCAATCGTCGAGATGAGCCAGGCGACATAGGCGGCACCTCGCGTCTCAGCGATTCGGCGCCTCGCGGCTCGGCCTCTCACCTCGGCGAAAGACGAAGTGCTCGAAGCGCACGACGCCTGCCGGCTCCTCCCAGCTTTTCGCGAGCACACGTTCGAGCGAGGGAGGACGATTTCCAACGTACCACGGGGTGTGCGGCACACCGCCGTCGCGCGGGCTGGTCGTCAGATAAAGATCGTCCGCGAGGCCGGCATCGACGAATGCCGACGCCGTTCGCCGCCCGCCGACACACGAGATACTCTTCTGTCCTCTGCTGAAAAGCTCGACGACCTGTCGCCCCAGGGCATCGGGACCATCGGCAACAATCGCGTGCACCCACGGTCGCTCGTCCAGCGCTCGCACCAGCCGTTGGCGCCCCTCACGGGACGTCAGCACGAAGACAGGAACACCGGGCACGTTGAAGAGTCGCGTGCCGGCGACGTCGACCTGCCCGCTGCGCGTGAGCACGATCTGCGCAGGATGCGCCGGCAGCCCGCGGGCAAGGCGGTCGTCGACGAGCTCGCGGCGCCACACACCGAAAAACGCGTCCGCGTGCAGCGTCGAAGCCCCAACTGCGACGCCGTCGACCGCGATGCGAGACAACCCTTCGTAGATCAGGTGGGTGTCGGTTTCACCCGCACCAATCGACGAGGGATCGTCGGTCTCGGTATTGCCGTCGTACGACTGCACGAAGACGATGCTGATTGAGGGCCGGGCTGCGGGCGCGCTGGTCCAGAAGGGACCGTCGAACCGTTCGTGGGACCACGCTCCCCCTAACGAAATCAGTTCGAAGTGCGAGGACCGGTTGATCACCGTCCGAAGCGACGCGAGAGTGGCCGCGCAGGCCGCGCTGCTTTTACGGTCGGCGAAAGCGCCAAACTCTCGATTCGGGTTCACCCTGCCGGCTTCAACAAGAGGAATCCGAGCGGTGGCAGCGTCAGACGAAGCGATTGTTCGTGGCCATGCGCCGGCACCGCTTCGGTGAACAGGATGCCGCCATTGCCCACGTTCCCTCCGCCATAGATGCCGGCGTCGCTGTTCACGAGCTCCACGTAACTGCCTTCCCGCGGCACGCCGATCAAGTAGCCGTGGCGCGGCACGGGCGTAAAGTTCAGCACGCTCACGACGAAATCCGCCGGATCCGTCGCTCGGCGAATGAACGACACCACGGAGTTGTCGGCGTCGTTGCAATCGATCCAGTGGAAGCCGGCCGGATCGAAGTCGAGCTGATAGAGCGCCGGCTCGGCACAGTAGTGCCAGTTCAGATCCTGAAGCAGCCGGCGGAGTCCCGCATGGAGCGGACGATCGAGCAGGTGCCAGTCAAGACTATGGTCGTAGTTCCACTCGCTCTGCTGGCCGAACTCGAGTCCCATGAACATCAGCTTCTTGCCGGGGTGAGTGTACATGTAGCCGTACAACGCACGAAGCGTCGCGGCCTTCCGCCAGTCGTCTCCAGGAATTTTTCCCCACATCGATCCCTTGCCGTGAACCACCTCGTCGTGCGAGAAGGGCAGAATGAAATTCTCGCTGAAGGCGTACAACAGCGAGAAGGTCAGGAGCCGATGGTGGTAGCGGCGGAAGATCGGATCCTGCCGCACGTACTCGAGCGTGTCGTTCATCCAGCCCATGTTCCACTTGTAGGAAAAGCCGAGACCGCCGAGATAAGTGGGCCGGCTGACCGACGGGAACGCGGTTGATTCCTCCGCCACGGTGATCGAGCCGGGCTGGTGGCCATGGGTGAGCGAGTTGAGCTGGCGCAGAAACTCGATCGCCTCGAGATTCTCGCGGCCGCCGAAGCGATTCGGCACCCACTCCCCTTCGCGTCGCGAGTAATCGAGATAGAGCATGGACGCGACGGCATCTACCCGGAGACCGTCGATGTGGTACTCGTCGAGCCAGAAGAGCGCGTTCGACAGCAGGAAATTGCGGACTTCGTTGCGGCCGTAGTTGAAGATCAGCGTGCCCCAGTCGCGATGCTCTCCCTGACGGGGATCCTCGTGCTCGAACAGCGCCGTACCGTCGAATCGCGCCAGACCGTGAGCGTCCTTCGGAAAGTGACCGGGTACCCAGTCCAGGATCACGCCGAGCTTGTTCTGATGACAGGCGTCGACAAAGGCCTTGAAGTCCTGCGGCGGCCCGAAGCGGCTGGTCGGCGCGAAAAAGCCGGTGACCTGATACCCCCAGGATCCTGAGAACGGATGCTCCATCACCGGAAGAAGCTCGATGTGCGTGTAGCCCATCTCCTTCACGTACGGAATCAGCCGTGCCGCGAGTTCCCGATAGGTGAGATACCTGTGGTGGTCCTCCGGTACGCGCGCCCACGAGCCCAGGTGCACCTCGTAGGTCGACACGGGCCGGTCGAGCCATGTGTGGCACGCCGCACGTTCAGCAAACCACTCGGCGTCCCCCCACTGATATTCGGGCCGGGATACGATCGATGCCGAGAGTGGAGGCAGCTCGAAGGCAAGGCCGAAAGGATCCGCCTTGAGCAGCAGTTCGCCGTGCACGCGTGAACGGATCTCGAACTTGTAGCGCTGCCCTTCGTGCGCCCCGGGAATGAAAATCTCCCATACGCCGCTCGAACCAAGATACCGCATCGCGTGGACACGGCCGTCCCACCCGTTGAAGTCGCCGACAACGCTGACGCGTTCCGCATTGGGCGCCCACACGCCGAAGTGCACGCCCTCACTGTCCCCGACGCGCAGCACGTGGGCGCCGAGCTTGTCGTAGATCCGGGTGTGTTTGCCTTCGCCGAAGAGATAGAGATCGTAGTCGCTGATGATCCGCCCGTAACGATACGGATCGTCGATCTCCGTCGTGTAGCCGTTGGGATAGGTGATGCGGAGGCGGTAGTCGAAGATCTGGGTGTCGTTGGGAAAATTCGCCTCGAAGATGCCGCCCCGATGCGAACGGGTCATCTCCACGTCGGGTCCGTGTCCGACGACGGCGATCCTTTCGGCAGACGGGCGCAGGGCGCGAATGACGATGCCGTCGCGATCGATGCGGTGGGGGCCGAGAATCGAGAAGGGATCGGCGTAGCGCGCGCCGGCAAGCGCGTCCAGTGCGCTGTCCGCCCCCGATCTCATCGCGCGGCCTCGCCGAGCGTCATCAACTTCGCCGTCCAGCGGGATCGACTCGCCTCGCCAGGACGGTCGCCCGGTCCATCGAGCGAGGAGCGATGCGTCAACGAGTACGCCGGGCACCAGCCTGCCAGCCCGGAGAGCGCAATCGTCGCACCGGTCAGCCGCAGCGGCCATCGCAGCACGGGCGGAGTCACACCCGCCAGCGCAACCAGGAACATGCCACCGCCCGCGCGCAATGCGCGCTCGACGTCGCCGACGTTCTGCACCGTCATGCGTTCCTGCGCCTGCTCGACGGTGAGATACTGCCGCTCGACCAGCGCGGTCGTCAGCGCGTCATTCGTCGGTTCCACGACGACGCCACTACCCAAGTCGATCACCGGGGTGCGCCGCCGGCCGCTGTTCAGGGCTTTGGCGCGATCGAGCGCGTCGAGATCCTCGTCGATGTTCAGATACAGGTACGGGACGGCCAGGCGCCTGAGATGACGCATGGAACGTTGCGTGTCTTCGCACCAGTCGGCGCCGTAGACAATGATCATTGACGGTCAGCGGTTAGCAGTTGCGGTTCACGGTCAGCGGTTCACGGTGCACGCTCGACGTGCACCGCTTTTATAGCGCAAGAAGGAGGCTTGCGCCGCATAGTGCCAGGGCGCCGAGCAGCAACCACGGCGCGAGGACCTCTGCAAGGTGCGGACCGTCGATCACCGCACGACCTGGACCGGCGTCGGCCGCCCCCCAGGCGGAGATGCGCTGCCAGCCCGCGAACGCGCAGCCGAGCGCGCCCAACACGAAGATCCAGCCGCCCGCGAGCAGGCCGCGGGCACCCCCGGCGCGCATCCCGGGCATCCACACGGCGAGCGCCGCGGACAGCATCCAGACGCCAATTGCCATGATCGCAATCAGCCTGACCTGCCCCAGGGCGCGTTCCGCCGCCTGCCGCCGGAGCTCCGCCCGCAGCGCCTCCTCGGCGCGCTGCCGTTCGGCATCGAGATGCGCGCGCTCCAGGTCCATTCGCGCGCGATCCCGATCGAATGCCTCCTTGAGGGCGGCGACGACCACGCCCGCCAGCCGGGTTTCAATCTGGCCGAGCGCGGTGGGCGGCGGCACGGCCGGCTCGCCCGCCGGAGCGCGCTTGATGCCGCGCGTCAGCTGCGCGAGGTTCGCGACGGTGTCGAACACGCGCATCCATTGGTCTAAACCCATGACGTGAATTATGCGGGGGATGACGGCCGGTTGCCAGTTATCAGTTGGCAGGCAGGAGTTGGCGGTTGGCAGTTCGCTGGTGCCAGCAACCAACTGGGGTCAGGCGTTGGCGAGAACGGCGTCGACGTAGGCGGACACGAGTCCCGGGAGATCGTTGAGCGGCCCGTAAAGCGTCAGGACCTTTCGGAACCTGGGCCCGCTGATCGCCAGATCCCACCCTTCACCATTCTGCGAACGGAAGAGGGTGAGCTGCCACTTCTCGAATCCGGGGCGCCAGCGTTTGATGACGTCGCGCACCGAGTTGAACAACTCAGAGCGCAGGGCCGCATCGGTCACGTGCGGGCAAATTACGCTCACAGGCATAGAACTGGTCTCGCAGGGCGCACACTCACGTTAACGGCGGCGGAAGCGGGACGCAAGGTGAGCCATATCAGTTGAAGGCCTCAAATGCGTAAGGCCCGCTAGCTGTTCAAACTTTGGACAGCGTCGCGGCTCGACATTGACACGCGGCGACGAGAATCATTCGAAGCTGGAGTGTCGTACTCGTGCTGTGAAGGTGCTTCGGTTGTTGCCTCGACCGGTGGCGGTTGCGCTCTGCCCCGACCCGGCAGCACGTCAGCTGGCGCGTTCCCTACGATGCATGCGGCAGCGTGAACGACATCGTGGTTCCGCTGCCCGGCTGGCTCGAGGCGTGGATTTCTCCCCCGTGAGCCACGACGAAGCTTCGCGCAATCGTCAATCCCAGTCCGGAGCCTCGCGATTCCGGCCCCTTGTGAAAGCGATCAAAGGCACGCTCGATCTCTTCGGCCGTCATGCCGCTGCCGGTATCGCGGACGTCGACGGTCACGCCGCCACCGGCCGAGCGGGCGACGTTCACGTCCACCGAGCCGTGCGCTGGCGTGTGACGCATTGCGTTGGACAGCAGGTTGGTCAGGACCTCGCGAATGCGTAACCGATCGATGGAGATCGCTGAGTCCTCTGAACCGTGCACGGTCAGGGTGATGTCCCGCGACGTCGCCTCCGCGGTAAACGTGCGAGCCACGTCGCGCGCCAGCGCGCAGATGTCGGTCGGCTCCTTCTGCAGTTGCAGAGCACCGGCCTCCGACAGTGCAAGCATGCGCAGGTCTTCGACCAGCCGCGAGAGGACATGGACCTCTTCGAGAAGATCGCCGACCTGGCGATCGTCGCGGGGATAGACGCCGTCGAGCAAACCCTCGAGCCTTCCCTGGATGACCGTCAGGGGCGTACGCAGTTCATGCGCCACATCCGCCATCAGGTTGCGCCGCTGGCGATCGTGGCTTTCGAGCCGGGCGGTCATGGTGTTGAATGCCCGGCCGAGCGCGCGCACCGGCGGCGGGCCGTAGTCGCGGACGCGCACCGAATAGTCACCACCGGCGACCCGGTCGGCCGCGGCCATGATCGTGTCGAGCGGCATCCCGACGCGTCGGAGCACACTCACCAGCACGACACCTGCGGCAACAGCACCGAACATTCCGGCGAGCAGCACCACTGGCGCGGCGGTGTGCGCCGGCACGAGGCCCGCCCTCGTCGCCGCGGCCCAGGCGAGCGTGAGCGTACTGAACATGATCAGCGTCAGCATGGCCACGGCGAGGAGCACGATCCTGCGGAAGATTCGGCCACGACCGACCCGATAGCCATGTGACGGATCGATCGGCGGCCAGGCTTCGTTCTCCGGCCACCACCGCGGCCGGCCCGGTCCGAAATGTCGCCTTCGCATCATTCGGTGAACTTGTATCCGACCCCGTGAACGGTGACCAGATATCGCGGATTCCGGGGATCGGGCTCGAGTTTGCGTCGGACGTTCTTGACGTGCGCATCGATCGCCCGATCGAAAGATTCGACCTGGACCCCGCGGATCGCGTCGAGGAGCTGCGCCCGCGTGAACACGCGTCCCGGTTGACGCGCCAGCGTCGCCAGCAGCTCGAACTCGGTCGGTGTCAAGTCGATCGCGCGGTTCGCGACCGTCGCCTGCATCCGGCCCTTGTCAATGGTGACATCGCCCGCGCGGATGATGTCCCCTCGTTCGGGTGCGGCATCGATGCGTCGAAACACGGCTCGCACCCGCGCCACGAGCTCCTTCGGACTGAACGGCTTGGTGATGTAGTCATCGGCTCCGAGCTCGAGACCGATCAGCTTGTCGCTCTCCTCAACCCTCGCAGTCAGCATGATGATTGGCACGTTCGACTGCGTGCGCAGCGCCCGTGTGACATCGAGGCCGTCCATCCTCGGCAGTCCGAGGTCGAGCACGATCAGATCCGGCCGGCGCGCGCGTGCGATGGAGAGCGCGTCGGCACCGTTTGTCGCGAGTGCGACGCGGTAACCGGCGCGCTCGAGATAGTCTTTGACGATTCCCGCGATCCGGGGCTCGTCGTCGACGACCAGGATGTGCTTCACGCGTGGGCGTCCGCTTCAGGCGCGGGACCCGGCTTGTCCTGACGGGCGTGGGCGCGGCGATGCCATTCGTCAAATGCCGGCGGCACGCCGTCGTAGTACCAGCGCCGATAGCCCCACGGTCCACGCCAGAATAGCCCGCGGAGGACGACGAACCAGAACAGGATGAAAAAGAAGGGGAAGAACGGGAAGAAACCGAACCCGAATCCCCACGGCCGGGGCGCGAACGCGATGGCCCGGCCGTTGTCGGCGAGCCCCTGAGCCAAACCAAGATTGTAGCTGTACGTGCTGACCCCGGCGATCGCCGCCAGGCCCACCACGGCCATCGCAATCCAGAACCAAGCTCGATTTCCCATGACATGCCTCCTTCGAAAACCGCCGTCATGAGAAGTGTCGCAAAGAGTAATGAATGAATTGTGAAGAAGAACGGAAATTGGTTTGCGGTTGGCGGCTGGGGCGGAGGCGGTTGGCTGTCAGCTGTTCGGAATCAGCGGTTCGCGATTCGGGGGTTCGTGGTTGCGGTCAGCGGTTCGCGATTCGCCCCGTGCCCACCTGCTGAGCGCTACGCGAACGGCCAACCGCAAACCGGAAACTCCGTTCATTCCGCCCGCAGGGCGACGAGCGGATCGACGCGCAATGCGCGGCGGGCAGGCAGATAGGCGGCCACCACGGCCATTGCCGCCATCGAGCCGGCTGCGCCGATCAAAACGCCAGGATCCGTCGCGCTCAATCCGAACAGCAGTCCTCGGGCGAGCCGCGACGCCACCAGCGTCAACGGTACGCCAATGACAATGCCGGCCGCTGTCCACACGAGCCCGAGATTCACGATCGTCCATAGAACATGCCGCGGTCTGGCCCCGAGCGCCATTCGTATCCCAATCTCACTCGTGCGCTGAACGACCTGGTATGCGATGAGCCCATACAAACCGAGACATGCCAGGCCCGCCGCGAGCGCGCCGAAAACCACCAGCAGCGTCGCGACCGCACGCTCCCGGACGAGCGTGCGGTCGACGAGCTCCGGTCCGACGTCAAGGCTCGCGATGGATAGCCGCGGGTCTTCCGAGCGAATCAACTGGCGGAGCACGGGTGCCAGCGCGGCCGGGTTCACGGCCGCCCGCACCACGAAGCGGGTACTCGCGACCGTCCAGTTCGGCCGAATCACGCGCATCTGGAGGTACGGCAGATAGAACCGCGATTGCGGCTCTCCTCGCGCCCCGCTCGGTTTGACGTCGCCCGTCACCGCGACGATCTCGAGCTCGGCGGGAGCGTTCCCATCGCCCCAGACAAGCCGTCGACCGACTGGATTCCGGGCGCCAAAGAAAAGCCGCGCCATCTCTTCATTGATCGCCACCACGTGGCGGGAGCGGAGATCGTCCTGCTCGCTGAAATCGCGACCCGACAGCAAACGGATGCCCATAGTGGAGAAATACTGCGGGCCGACCACGTCCCAATGGCTTCGCGGATAGCCTTCCGGACCCGCAACCAAACCTTCCGAATGCATAAGATTCGTGGTGCTGTCCCGTCCCATGAGCACGCCGTTTTCGGACAGGCTCACCGACAACACGCCGGGCAGCGTCCCGATCCTGCCCAGGAGCCGGTGACTGAGCTCAATCGCGCCGTCGCCCCGATATCCGGCCGCCTCGGGCTCGACATCGAGTATCAGCAGGCGCTCCGGCGCGAAGCCGAGATCGACGTCGCGCAGATTCGCGATCGTTCTCAGGAACAACCCTGCGCCCACCATGAGCACCAGAGACACCGCAACCTGCGCGACGACCAGCACTGATCTGAGGCGCAGGCGCGAACTGACGACATCGCCTCTCACGATCAGCGATGGGCTGAGGGAGTGGCGCGCGGACTGCAACGCCGGCACGAGGCCGAAGAGCATCGCGGTCCCACCAGAAATCAACAGCAGGAACGCGAGCAACCGTGTGTCGACGGCGACGGCAACCGGCAGGCGTGATCCATCTGCGGAGATCAATCGGAGCAGTGCTTCTCGCCCGAACCACGCGAACGCGATTCCGAATGCGGCGCCCGCCGCCGCCAGCATCAGGCTCTCGATGAGCAGTTGACGGATAAGCCGCACACGGCTCATTCCCAGCGCGAGCCGCACGTCGGTCTCGCGACGACGAGCCGTGGCGCGCGCGAGCAACAGATTCGCGATGTTGGCGCATGCGATCAACAGCACCAGCAGAACGGCACCCATCAGCAACTGCAGCGGGCCCGCAGTTTGCGTGCGAAGCTCCGACAGACCCTTGCCGGCCGGCTCGATCGTCACCGACGAATTGGCGATGTCCCGGCGCACATCGACGGGCGCCCGCGGTCCGAAGATCTCAGTCACGGTGTGCCGAAAGGTCGCAGTCAATTCAGCCTGCGCGGCTGACCGGTTGATGCCTGCCTGCAGTCGGCCGATGATCTGCAGCCAGCCGGTACCGGGGCTTTGCAGCAGGTTCCTCCCGGGCACGACCTGACCCCACATCGCAAGCGGAACCCATAGATCCGGCGCGACGCCTGGCTGTTCTCCGAAAAAGCCGGACGGAGCGACGCCGACGATGGTGACTGGGGAACCGCTGATGCGAACCTCCTGATTCAACACCGCCGCATCCCGTCCGAACCTGCGCTGCCAGTAGCCGTGGCTGGCGACGGCTACGGCATGCCGGCCGGCCGAATCGTCGTCGCCGGCGGTAAAGAACCGGCCGATTGCCGGCTGGACGCCGAGGGTTGAAAAATACGAACCCGACACCAGCGACACGGCGGTCCTCTCCGTGGTGCCGTCCTGGATCTCGACGTCGAGCGGCGTCAGACCGCTCGTGGCAAACAGGTCCACGAAGATGTCTGTATGCCGTCGATACGCCTGGAACACCGGGTACCGAGATCCGCTGACGAGGACCAGCTCCTCGGGACTTCTGACCGGCAGGGCCTTCAGCATCACGGCATCGAGCACGCTGAAGATCGCGGTTGTGGCGCCAATGCCGAGCGCCAGCGTGAGGATGCAGGCCGCGGTGAAACCGGCGGACCGCCGCAGGCTGCGCGCGGCGTATCGCCCGTCCAACCACAGGCTTTCGACGACCGACTCCCAGCCGACATCGCGGACGCGATCCTTGACCGCGTCGGTGATGCCGAGCTGCACCCGCGCCGCGCGCGTCGCGGCTTCCCGGGTCATGCCGCTTCGCATCCGCTCTTCGACCGCCCGATCGAGGAAGTCGCGGAGTTCGGCGTCGAGCTCCTGCTCGGCGCGCGCCCGTCTTGACAGGCTCCTGAATCCGGCGACGAGACGGTTGAGCCAGGCCATGACCCCACTCCTCTAGTTTGCCTAGATATGGAGCATACGTGCCTTCTCTAGTTTGTCAAGAGGAGTGACGCTCATTCGTGCCGCAGCGCGACCAGCGGGTCGACGCGCGATGCGCGGTACGCGGGGAGCCACGTCGCGAACGTGGCAACCACGCCGAGTCCGGCGACCGCGCTCGCGAAGGTCAGCGGATCGGCGGGCGAGAGCCCATACAGGCGGTTCGAGATCAGACGGATCGCCGCGACCGACACGGCACTTCCGGCGACCAGCCCGATCGCGAACAGCCACCCCGTCTCGCGCAGGATCATGCCGATGAGCGCGTGTTGCTGCGCGCCGAGCGCCTTGCGGATGCCAATCTCGTTGGTGCGTCGTGCCACGCCGTACGACAGCACGCCGTAGAGTCCTATCGCGGCGAGCAGCACCGCGACGACCCCGAAGGCGATGGAGAGCTGGGCGAGCAGGCGATCCTGGACAACCCTCCCGTTGACCGCCTCCGTGAGGGTTTCGGCGCGCACAATCGGCATGTTCGGCTCCGTCTGTCGGAGAATGCCACGAACGTCGGCCAGGACACCCGACCCGGGGCTCTGCGGCCGGATGATGAAGGTCACGGCGCCGATGCCGGCGGCTGGCTGTGTCGCCGGCGTGTAGAAGCGGTGCTCGATTTCTCCGCGAAGGCGGTTCTGGCGCGAGTCCCGGACGACCCCGACAATCTCATAGGTGTGACGCTGCTCGGCGTACTCCTGCGTGATGTGCATGCCCAGCGGGTTCCGTCCTTCGAAAAACCGCTTCGCGAATGTCTCGTTGATCACGCACACCTGCCGCCCGCCGGGACGATCCTGTTCCATGATTTCGCGTCCCAGCAGCACCGGTATCCCGAGCGTGGAGAAATACGCGGGCCCGACCGCGTCGTAGCGCGATCCGCTGTCGCCGCCTCCGCGGCGTGTGTAGCCCTCGACCGTGATCTGATCGCCGTTGTCCGATCCGCCGAAGAGGCCGTTGTTCGAATAGGTGGCGGCGCGGACGCCCGGGACCGTACGTATGCGCGCGAGCATCTGCTCGAACGCCTCCTGCTGGCGTAGAGCACCGTATCCTGCCGCCTCGGCGTCCACGCGCACGGTCAGGATGCCTTGCCTCGCATATCCGAGATCGACCCGCTCCAGATTGAACAGCGTGCGCACCAGCAGGCCGGCTCCGGCGAGCAGCGGAAGCGAAAGTGCGAGTTGGCCGATGACGACCGCCTTTCCGACCCGGAGCCAGGTCGCCGACCCCGCAATGCCCCGGCCCTGCTCGCGCAGTCCCGCGGCAGCCTGCGTTTTCGTGATCCGCAGCGCGGCCAGAAGCCCCAGCACCAGGCCGGCAACGAGGGTCACCCCGAATACGAACGCGATGACGCGGAAATCCAGGGCCGTCGGCAACACGATCGGACTGGAAACCAGGCGCAGCAGCCCCTTGCGCAGCAGGTAGGCTGCGCCGAGTCCGGCAACGCCGCCGGCGGTCGCGAGGCACAAGCTCTCGGTCAGCAATTGACGGACGAGCCGCCCTCGGCTCGCGCCGAGCGCCAGGCGCACCGACATCTCATGGGTGCGCGCGGTCGTGCGCGCCAGCAAAAGATTCCCGAGATTCGAGCAGGCGATCAACAGCACGAGGCCCGCGGCTCCGAGCAGTACGAGCAACGGCTCCGCGAAGCTGTCACGTAGTGGCGACGCGCCGGTCGCTGCCGCGGCCAGCTTCAGACGTTGATCGAGAAAGCGCTTCCGCATCTCGGCGTCCGCGAGCGATCCGTAGTAGGCGGCGAGCCCCTGCTGAAAGATCACGTTGGCATTGGCCTCCGCGCGTTCGATCGACACGCCGGGACGAAGGCGCCCGAACACGTGCAGCCACATGATTTTCTCGACGCTGCCGGGCTGATCGTGGAGCCAGTCCCGACCGGTCAGGACTGTCGCCTGCATCGCCAGCGGGACCCACGCGTCGGGCCGCTCGCCGACGGTTTCACCGTAGAACGATGGCGGAGCCACGCCAATCACCGTGAACGCACCCGCACGCAAAGCGATTCTCTGGCCAACGGCATCGGAGCGCCCGCCGAAACGGCGCTGCCAGGTACTCATGGCTGATGACCGCCTCCGGCACGGATCCCGCCGCGGGCTCCTGACGGGGGTCGAAGGTGTGCCCGATGAGTGCCGGAACGCCAAGGGTCTCGAAATAGGAGGCGGATACCAGCCGGATGTTGATCTCCTCCGGCTCGCCGCCACTGACGCGTGCCTCGGCGCGTTGAACGCTGCTCTTCGACGCCATCATCGACGCGAAGGTGGTGTTGTGATCCTGGAGCTGCCTGAACTCCGCGTACGTCAGGAGCGAACGGTTTCCGTCTTCCATGCCAATCGACACCCCGCTCACCATCGGGTCGGTCAGGATTACGAGCTCGTGCGGGTTGTGCACTGGGAGCGTGCTCATGAGCACGCTGTTCAGCAGGCTGAAGATGGCCGTGTTCGCACCAATCCCAAGCGCCAGCGAGAGCACGCCTACGCAGGTGAATCCCGGGTGTGCAGCCAGGATGCGAATGGCATGACGCAGGTCCTGTCGAATCATGTGCCCCCCGTTCCGTGCCTCGGAGGTACGCATCATACAGCGCGCTGGACGGGTT
This sequence comes from uncultured Acidobacteriota bacterium, assembly GCA_963755695.1. GTDB lineage: Bacteria > Acidobacteriota > Vicinamibacteria > Vicinamibacterales > 2-12-FULL-66-21 > QHWT01. Next base: position 154,915 of record CAVWLB010000008.1, read on the forward strand.
GACTGGCGCGATGGATGGGCCCGACGGCACCAAGAAGTTGAGCCGCGCCGACGATCGCCTGGGTCTTACAGCGGTGCCGCGGTCGACGTTTGAGATTCTGAAGGTGCGAGGATCCCGGTTGGAGCACTGATTGGAAGGTGCACGACAAAGGTCGCCCCCAGCCCCGGGCCGTCACTGGCGGCTTCAATGGATCCGCCGTGGAGCTCCACGAGATGTTTGGCGATCGACAGGCCAATGCCCAACCCCCACGCGCCGCGGGTCGTGGACGGATCAGCCTGCCTGAAGCGATCGAACACGAACGGAAGGAAGTCGGCGGGGATGCCTTGACCCGTGTCCTTTACCAGCACGTGCGCGGTCGCGCCGTCTCTCCCCACGCTGACATCGACTCGTCCCGACGCCGGTGTGAATTTGACCGCGTTGTGCAGGAGGTTCCACAGAACCTGCTGGACTCTTCGCTCGTCGGCCTGGATCGGCGGAACCGCAGGATCGACCGCAACCGCCAGGTGGACACCCTTCGTATCCGCGGTCGGCTTCACCGCCTGCAGCGCCGAATGCACGGCGCTTCCGAGATCGGTCAGCGCCAGCTCGAGTCGCACGGTTCCCGATGTGAGCTTGTTCATCTCCAGCAGGTCTTCAATCAGCTTCGCCTGAACCGACGCATTGCGCTGGATGGCCGCCATGGCCTGCTCGGGATTCTTGACCCCCTCGCCTTTCGCCAGCATGCTGAGCCAGCCGAGAATGGCATTCATCGGAGTCCGCAATTCGTGGCTGAGCGTGGCGAGGAACTCATCTTTCAGACGGCTCTGGCGCTCGGCCTCGTCGCGGGCGGAACGCTCGCTGATCAGCAGACGTTCGCGCTCGCGCTCGGCACGGCGCTGCGCGCTGACGTCACGGCTGACACCGACCAGCTTGTCGACGGTGCCGTCTTCTCCCTGCAGCACCCGGCCTCTTTCGGTGATCCACACAATCAAGCCGTCGGGCCGAACTGCCCGATACTCGCACTCGTACATGCTGCCGGTTGAAATCGCGGTGTCGATGGCCGTTTCCACACGCTCTTTGTCGTCCGGGTGCAGTGCGGTGAAGATCCGCAGGTTGTCACCGAACGAACCACTGGGGAAGCCAAACAGCGCCTCGGGATCGATCGACCAGGTCATCTTGTCGGTCTTGACGTCCCATTCCCACGCCGCGATTTGCGCAACGTCCATGGCCATCCTGAGACGCTCTTCGTTTTCCTTCACTCCCCGGTGGGCAGCGCTGAGTGCCGCCGTCCGTTCGGCCACACGCAGTTCGAGCTCCTGATTGATCTGTTGGATCGCCGCTTGCGCCCGCTCACGTTCGGCGATCTCCGCCTTCAGCTGTTGGTTGAGCGCCTCGAGTGCGCGGGTCTTCCGATACAGGTCGACGAACACCGCGATCTTCGACCGCAGGATGTCCGCCTTGATCGGCTTGCTCAGATAGTCGACGGCTCCTACCCCGTACCCGCGCAACACATCCTCATCCTCGATGAGGTGCGCGGTGAGGAACAGGATCGGAACGTCCTGGGTCCGGCGACGCTGTTTGACGAGATGGGCCAATTCGATGCCGCTCATTCCCGGCATCTTGATGTCCAGGATCATCGCCGCAAATTCGTGGCGCAGCATGGCGAGCAAGGCCTCGTCGGCGGAGAGCGCGCGGATCGGCGTGCAGCCGGTTGGCTGCAGCATGACCTCGAGCGCATCCAGGTTGCGCGCCTCGTCGTCGACGATCAGGATCTTGACCTGGTCATTGCCCATGGGAGCCTACCGATTAACGGTGCAGCCAGACCCGCAGAAGCGAGAGCAATTGATCCGTGTTCACCGGCTTGGCGATGTAGTCGGAGGCGCCGGCCTTCAGGCACTTCTCGCGGTCGCCCTTCATCGCCTTCGCCGTCAGCGCGAGAATCGGCAGCGTGCGAAACGCCGGATTCTTGCGAATCTCGCGCATCGTTTCGTATCCGTCCATCTCCGGCATCATGATGTCCATCAGCACGACGCTCAGGCCCGGCGTGCTCTCGATCAACTCGATCGCCTGTCGGCCGTTGGTCGCAGTCAGCACCTGCATGTCCTGGTTCTCCAGGACGCTGGTCAGCGCGAAGATGTTGCGCGCATCGTCGTCGACCACCAGCACGCTGCGGCCGCGAAGACCTCGTTCGAGCCGTGCAGCCGTTCGAGCATTCTCCGCTTGGCCTCCGGCAGTTCCGTCACCACGCGGTGCAGGAACAGCGCAGTCTCGTCGAGCAGCCGCTCCGGCGACTGCACGTCTTTCAGCACGACGCTCTTGGCGACCGCCCGCAGCTTCGTTTCCTCCGCCGTCGCTCAGTTCCTTGCCCGGTGAACACCACCACCGGTATGTCGCGCAGAGCAGGCATCGCGCCTGCATTCGCTCGAGCAGGTCGAAGCCGGTCATGTCGGGCAGCCTCAGGTCGAGCACGCAGCATTCGATGCGATGGTTCCGAAGCACGTCCAGCGCTTCCGCATCCGGTGCCGACGGCCGCGACCTCGATGTCGTCGTGCAGCAAGCAGCTCGACGATGCCCTGCCGCTCGATGTCGTTGTCTTCGACGACCAGCAGGCGCTTCTTGCGGGGCACCACGTACGACTTGATCCGATCGAACGCGTTCTCGAGGTCCTCGGTCGTCGCCGGCTTGACCAGATACGAGAAGGCGCCGTGCGACAGGCCGTGCTGCCGCTCTTCTTCGACCGACAGCATCTGCACCGGAATGTGCCGGGTGGCGGGATCGAGCTTGAGGTTGTTGAGCACCGTCCAGCCGAGCATGTCGGGCAGGAACACGTCGAGCGTGATCGCCGTCGGCAGGTACTGCTTCGCGAGCAGCAGCGCCGTCTGGCCACGGGTCGCGACGATGCCCTTGAAGCCCTTGTCGCGCGCGAGGCCGAGCAGCACGCGGGCGTAGTGCGGATCGTCGTCGACGATCAGCAGGACGTTGTCGTCCGCCTGGATGCTCGTCGCGATCGTCCGCGACCACGTCCTCGGCGGCGGCCACGGCCAGCACCGGCAGTGCGCGCCGGAGCCGGTCGAACCACCGTCGTCTCGCCGCTGATCGAGCCGATCGTCACGCGGGCCGGACCGGTATAGGTCAGCGGCAGATACAGGGTGAACGTGCTGCCCTGGCCCGGGATGCTGGCCAGCCTGATCTCGCCGCCGAGCAGCGTCGCGAGCTCGCGGCTGATCGCGAGGCCGAGACCGGTGCCGCCGTACTTGCGGCTGGTGCCGGCGTCGGCCTGCTGGAACGCCTCGAAGATCAGCCGCTGCTTTTCCGGCGCGATGCCGATGCCGGTGTCGCCGACTTCGATCGCCACGGCGGCTGGCGCGAAGCGAAGGACCGGATGGTCGACCGACCAGCCGGAGGTGACCTGTTCCACGCGCATCTTCACCTGACCCTGCGCGGTGAACTTGAAGGCGTTGGAGAGCAGGTTCTTCAGAATCTGCTGCAGGCGCTTCGAGTCGCTGGTGAACGTGCGCGGCAGCGTGTTGTCGATGTCGACGTGGAAAGCCAGATTCTTCGCTTCGGCCACGTGGTGGAAGGTGCGCTCGACGCTGTCGCGCAGCGACTTGAAGGTGATCTCCTCGGCTTCGACGGTGACCGTGCCGGACTCGATCTTGGACAGGTCGAGAATGTCGTTGATCAGGGTCAGCAGGTCGGTGCCGGCAGAATGGATGTTCCTGGCGAACTCGACCTGCTTGGGCGACCAGATTGCCGCTGGGATTGTCGGCCAGCTGCTGGCCGAGAATCAGGATCGAGTTGAGCGGCGTGCGCAGCTCGTGGGACATGTTGGCGAGGAACTCGGACTTGTACTTCGAGGTCAGCGCGAGCTCCGCCGCCTTCTCTTCGAGCGCGCGGCGCGCCTGCTCGACTTCCTTGTTCTTCCGCTCGACTTCGACGTTCTGCTCGGCCAGCTGCTGTGCCTTCGAGCGCCAGCTCCTCGTTGGTCTGCTGCAGCTCGGTCTGCCGCGTCTGCAGCTCGATGGTCAGCTGCTGCGACTGCTGCAGCAGGTTCTCGGTGCGCATCGTCGCTTCGATGGTGTTGAGCACGACGCCGATCGACTGGGTGAGCTGCTCGAGGAACGCGAGGTGGGTCGCGGTGAACGGCTGCAGCGACGACGAGCTCGATCACCGCCTTGGTCTCGCCTTCGAACAGCACCGGCAGCACGACGATGTTCTTGGGAAGCGCGCGGCCGAGGCTGGAATGGACGCGGGTGTATTGCCGCGGCACCTTGGTCAGCAGGATGCGCTGCTTCTCGAGCGCGCACTGGCCGACCAGACCGCGCCCGACTTCGATGCGCTCCGGCCTGATCGTCGCCGATCGCATAGCCGGCGAGCAGCGAGAGCGCCGGTGAACTGTCGGCCACCTCGCTGAGCATCTGGTAGATCGTGCCCTGCTGCGCGTTCACCAGCGGCGCGAGCTCGGACAGCAGCAGCTTGCCGACGGTGACCAGATCGCGCTGGCCCTGCAGCATGCGGGTGAACTTGGCGAGGTTGGTCTTCAGCCAGTCCTGCTCCTGGTTGCGATCGGTGGTCGCCGCGCAGGTTGTCGATCATCGTGTTGATGTTGTCTTTGAGCTCGGCCACCTCGCCGCGGGCTTCGACCTGAATCGATCGCGTCAGGTCGCCCTTGGTCACGGCGGTGGCGACTTCGGCGATCGCGCGCACCTGGTTGGTCAGGTTGGCGGCGAGCAGGTTGACGTTGCCGGTGAGGTCCTTCCACGTGCCGGCCGCGCCGGGCACGTTGGCCTGGCCGCCGAGCCGGCCTTCGACGCCGACTTCGCGCGCGACGTTGGTCACCTGCTCGGCGAACGTCGCGAGCGTGTCGGTCATGTTGTTGATGGTTTCGGCGAGCGCAGCGACTTCGCCCTTCGCCTCGACGGTCAGCTTCTGACGGAGGTTGCCGTTGGCGACCGCGGTGACGACCTTCACGATGCCGCGGACCTGGTCGGTGAGGTTGGCGGCCATGACGTTGACCGAGTCGGTGAGGTCCTTCCAGGTGCCGGCGACGCCGGGCACTTCGGCCTGGCCGCCGAGCTTGCCTTCGGTGCCGACTTCGCGCGCCACGCGCGTGACTTCGGCGGCGAAGGCGCGCAGCTGATCGACCATCGTGTTGATGGTGTTCTTCAGCTCGAGAATCTCGCCCTTCACGTCGACCGTGATCTTGCGCGACAGGTCGCCGCGCGCGACGGCGGTGGTCACTTCGGCGATGTTGCGGACCTGCGCCGTGAGGTTCGCGCCCATGACGTTGACCGAGTCGGTGAGGTCCTTCCAGGTGCCGGCGACGCCCGGCACGACCGCCTGCACGCCGAGCCGGCCTTCGGTGCCGACTTCGCGCGCCACGCGCGTGACTTCCGAGGCGAACGAGCGGAGCTGCTCGACCATCGTGTTGATGGTTTCCTTCAGCTGCAGAATCTCGCCGCGCACGTCGACGGTGATCTTCTTCGAGAGGTCGCCGTTGGCCACGGCGATGGTCACTTCGGCGATGTTGCGGACCTGACCGGTCAGGTTCGACGCCATGGAGTTGACGTTGTCGGTGAGGTCCTTCCAGGTGCCGGCCACGCCGGGCACGAGCGCCTGGCCGCCGAGCTTGCCTTCGGTGCCGACCTCGCGCGCCACGCGGCTGACTTCGGAGGCGAAGGCGTTCAGCTGATCGACCATCGTGTTGATGGTGTTCTTCAGCTCGAGGATCTCGCCCTTGACGTCGACGGTGATCTTGCGCGACAGGTCGCCGCGGGCGATCGCCGTCGCCACGTCGGCGATGTTGCGGACCTGGCCGGTGAGGTTCGAGGCCATCGAGTTGACGTTGTCGGTGAGATCCTTCCACGTGCCGGCGACGCCAGGCACTTCCGCCTGGCCGCCGAGCTTGCCTTCGGTGCCGACTTCGCGCGCCACGCGGGTCACCTCCGCGGCGAACGAGCGCAGCTGATCGACCATCGTGTTGATGGTGTCCTTCAGCTGCAGAATCTCGCCGCGGACGTCGACGGTGATCTTCTTCGACAGGTCGCCGTTGGCCACCGCGATGGTGACTTCGGCGATGTTGCGGACCTGCGCGGTGAGGTTGCCGGCCATCTGAGTTGACGTTGTCGGTGAGGTCCTTCCAGGTGCCGGCCACGCCGGTGACGACCGCCTGGCCGCCGAGCTTGCCGTCGGTGCCGACCTCGCGCGCCACGCGGCTGACTTCCGACGCGAAGGCGTTGAGCTGGTCGACCATCGTGTTGATGGTGTTCTTCAGCTCGAGAATCTCGCCCTTCACGTCGACGGTGATCTTGCGCGACAGGTCGCCCCGGGCGACGGCGGTCGCGACTTCGGCGATGTTGCGGACCTGCCCGGTCAGGTTCGACGCCATGAAGTTGACGTTGTCGGTCAGGTCCTTCCAGGTGCCGGCGACGCCGGTGACGACCGCCTGGCCGCCCAGCTTGCCTTCGGTGCCGACTTCGCGCGCCACGCGCGTCACTTCCGAGGCGAAGGCGTTGAGCTGGTCGACCATCGTGTTGATGGTGTTCTTCAGCTCGAGAATCTCGCCCTTCACGTCGACCGTGATCTTCCGCGAGAGGTCGCCGTTGGCAACGGCCGTGGCGACGTCGGCGATGTTGCGGACCTGGCCGGTGAGGTTCGAGGCCATCGAGTTGACGTTGTCGGTGAGGTCCTTCCAGGTGCCGGCCACGTCCGGGCACTTCCGCCTGGCCGCCGAGCTTGCCTTCGGTGCCGACTTCGCGCGCGACGCGGCTCACTTCCGACGCGAACGCGTTGAGCTGATCGACCATCGTGTTGATGGTGTTCTTCAGCTCGAGGATTTCGCCCTTCACGTCGACCGTGATCTTGCGCGAGAGGTCGCCGTTGGCGACGGCGGTCGCGACGTCGGCGATGTTGCGGACCTGGCCGGTCAGGTTCGACGCCATCGAGTTGACGTTGTCGGTGAGGTCCTTCCAGGTGCCGGCGACGCCGGGCACTGCGGCCTGGCCGCCGAGCTTGCCTTCGGTGCCGACCTCGCGCGCCACGCGGCTCACTTCCGAGCGAAGCCGTTGAGCTGGTCGACCATCGTGTTGATGGTGTTCTTCAGCTCGAGAATCTCGCCCTTCACGTCGACCGTGATCTTCCGCGAGAGATCGCCGCTTGGCGATGGCGGTGGCGACGTCGGCGATGTTGCGGACCTGACCGGTCAGGTTCGAGGCCATCGAGTTGACGGAGTCGGTCAGGTCCTTCCAGGTGCCGGCGACGCCGGGCACGACCGCCTGGCCGCCGAGCTTGCCTTCGGTGCCGACTTCGCGCGCCACGCGCGTGACTTCCGAGGCAAAGCCGTTCAGCTGGTCGACCATCGTGTTGATGGTGTCCTTCAGCTCGAGGATCTCGCCCTTCACGTCGACCGTGATCTTGCGCGAGAGGTCGCCGCTGGCGACCGCGGTCGTCACCTCGGCGATGTTGCGGACCTGCGCCGTCAGGTTGGCGCCCATCGAGTTGACCGAGTCGGTCAGGTCCTTCCAGGTGCCGGCGACGTCCGGCACTTCCGCCTGGCCGCCGAGCTTGCCTTCGGTGCCGACTTCGCGCGCGACGCGGGTGACTTCCGAGGCGAAGGCGTTGAGCTGATCGACCATCGTGTTGATGGTGTCCTTCAGCTCGAGGATCTCGCCCTTCACGTCGACCGTGATCTTGCGCGACAGGTCGCCGCGCGCGACCGCCGTCGTCACGCCGGCGATGTTGCGCACCTGCGCGGTCAGGTTCGACGCCATCGCGTTGACCGAGTCGGTGAGGTCCTTCCAGGTGCCGGCGACGCCGGGCACGACCGCCTGGCCGCCGAGCTTGCCTTCGGTGCCGACTTCGCGCGCCACGCGCGTCACTTCGGCGCGCGAACCCGCGCAGCTGGTCGACCATCGTGTTGATGGCTTCCTTCAGCTGCAGGATTTCGCCGCGGACGTCGACGGTGATCTTCTTGGAGAGGTCGCCGTTGGCGACGGCGATGGTCACGTCGGCGATGTTGCGGACCTGCGCGGTCAGGTTGCCGGCCATCTGGTTGACCGACTCGGTGAGCTCCTTCCACACGCCGGAGACGCCCTTGACCTGCGCCTGGCCGCCGAGCTTGCCCTCGGTGCCGACCTCGCGCGCGACGCGCGTGACTTCCGAGGTGAACACCGAGAGCTGGTCGATCATGTTGTTGACCAGCTTCGCCGACCGCAGGAACTCGCCTTCGAGCGGCCGCCCGTCGACTTCGAGCGCCATGGACTGGCCAAGATCGCCCTTGGCCACCGCGCCGATCGCGCGCGTCACCTCGGTGGTCGGCCACACCAGGTCGTCGATCAGCGTGTTGATCGCGTCGACTTCGTCGGCCCAGCCGCCGTCGACGCCGGCGACGCTCATCCGCTGTTTGAGCTTGCCTTCCTTGCCGACCGCGTGGGTGACGCGCGCGGTCTCGCGCGCGCGACGCTCGCTGAAACCAGCGCGATATCGTTGAACGCGTCGGCAATCTTGCCGTTGACGCCGAGTCAGGTCGGACGGCATCCGCGCCGAGAAGTCCCCTTCTTTGAAGGAGAGCATTGCCGACAGCAACGCACGAGAGAACTGATCGGATTCGGCCGGCGGTGTTCCGGACGCGCCTCCAGCACCAGCCGCGGGTTGAACCATCGTCGACGTCTCACGCAACTCCATTGGTACGTTCTCCTTCAGCGGACCGGTGCCCGACGGGAAGCGCCACATGCGTGAAGCGGCGCCCTTAATGCTTTCAAATTCTCGGTTTGGCATCCCTGGGGTGGGTGGGGCCCGCGGGACGCGACATAGTCGCAGGAAAGCAATAAAGACGCCAGCTCTACCGTAACGGAAAATTTCATTTCAGGATCGCCCGGAGGCTTCGCCAATCACGCGGTCTTCGCGAGCGTGGACTGGCGGGAGCTGCGATCGGCGTCGCGGTGAGCGGATGACGCTGTATGAATCCGCTGCGCCCCAGTGGGCAAATCAAAACGCACGGGCTCGGGTCCGAAGTCCGAGACCCCGAGACCCGGACCCGAGGCCGGGCTCCCGGGACGGGCCTGGGCTCCGTCCTGAAGCCCGCTAACCTCCGCGTCTCACTTTTTTCCCGTCGGCACCATGACTCTCAGCGGTTCCCGCAGCTTCGTGCTGACGGTGTCGCCGGCAGCCAGGTGAACTTCTTTGCCTTTCGTAGCCATTACAGTTCCGGCACCACCTACGACACCGCCAATCGCCGCTCCTTTTCCACCTCCGGCGATGCCGCCGATGACCGCCCCGGCTCCGGCGCCGACGGCGCCCTTCTTGACATCGCCTTTGGTGTCGGCCGCGGCCTCCCTCGCGACACGGTCGGTCTGTATCGAGTGGCGCTCACCGCGCACGACGACGTGGTCGAAGCGAAACGCGACGGACGCGCGACCTTTCACGCGTTTCAATCCGTTCGCTTCGAGCACCGACCCCGTGATCTTCGAGCCGGCAGGCACCGCGGTCCGTCCGTCCACGACGATCGATTTGGCCAAGGTGCCGCTGATTGGATCCTCCACGTGGCTGGTGTCCGACGCGATTGCCGTGGCGAGAGTGACCGCGAGCAACGTTTCAGCCGGAATCGTCACTTCGTGAAACGCCGGCTCCGGTGGCGGCGGTGGCTCCGCAGCGGGCGCGGCGGCGGCAGGAGCAGCGGCAGGTGGTGTGGCGCCGCCCGGCGTCGGTGGTGCGCTGGTCGCCAGAGCAGTCTCCGCAGTCTTGGCTGCCGAAGTCGTTGCGGTCGGCGCCGGCTGAGCGGCTTGCTCGCTCGCGGCCGGTGCTGCCGCAGGCGCCGCGGCCTTCTCTCCGGCCGCTCCTGACGGCGGAGCGCTGCTCTGCGAGCACGCCGTCGCCACCGCACACGTGACGACTATGGCGAGGGTCAATCTGGTCACCTTCCACCTCCTCGTGAACCGGCTGCTAGCGTCCGGCGCGCACGAGCACGGGATCGTTCCGATACAGGTCGGGGAACAGTCGTTTCAGGTTCTCAATCTTCGGCAGGTCGTTGTAGACGATGTACGGGTACGTTGGATTGCGGTCCAGGAAATCCTGGTGATACCCCTCCGCTGGAAAGAAGGTGTGTCCGAACTCAATCGTGGTCACGACACGGTTTTTGAAGACGCGGGCCTGGTTCAATTGCGCGATGTACGCCTTGGCGACGGTCGCCTGCGACTCCGTCGTCGGGAAGATGGCAGACCGATACTGCGTTCCGACGTCGGGTCCCTGGCGATTGAGCTCGGTGGGATCGTGGGCCACCGAAAAGTAGATCTGCAGGATGCGTCCGTAGGTGATGCTGCGCGGATCGAAGGTGACCCTGACAGATTCGGCGTGCCCGGTCAGGCCGGTGCTGACCCGCTCGTACTCGGCGGTGCTCTTCTCTCCGCCTGTATACCCGGAGATCGCGCTGGCGACCCCCTTGACGCGCTGATAGACGCCCTGGACACCCCAGAAGCATCCGCCGGCCAGGACAGCGACCTCCGAGCCCGCTTGAGCCGCTGGCTCGTCCACCTCCGGCGCCGGAATCGGCCGCGCCTTTTCCAAGCGGGGCAGGGCGCGGGTAACCCCCACGAACACCACGAGCACAGCCGCGGCAACCGTCAGAATCGACCTCGACATTACCGCCTCCAGATGATTGGGATGTTACTAGAAGTCTCCGTCAGACACGCAGCCTCGGACCTCGGACCTCGGAGTTCGGACCTCGGACCTCGGTCTGGAATTCCGGGATGAACATAGGGACGGCAGCCTCGTCTAAACAGGGAACGCCATGCTTGCACACACCCTGTTCCGCGACGTCAAGATCGGCCTGCGCGTCCTTATGAAAGACAAAGGTTTCTGTACCCTGGCCGTCATCGTCCTCGCGCTTGGAATCGCCGGCGTGACGACGATCTTCAGCGTGGTCAACGGGGTGATGCTGCGCGGGTTCTCGTTTCCGAACAGCGATCGGCTGATCAGCCTGAACTTCATCGACCCGACGAGCGCGACCTTCTTCGGGGTGAACGGCCAGATCTCCACGATGGATTTCGAGGAGCTCCTGGCCCAGCAGAAGTCCTTCGAGGCGCTCACCGCGTATCTGAACGGATCGACCGTCAACGTCACGGTCAACGGGCGTCCCCAGCGGTACACCGGAGCCTACGTTACCGAGAACTTCCTGCGGAGCCTTGGGGTCAGTCCGATGATGGGGCGGGATTTCACCGCCTCCGATAACCAGCCGGGAGCCGGAAAGGTCGCGATCATCGGCTACGGCACGTGGCAGCGCGACTTCGGCGGTGCCGCCGACATCCTCGGCAAAGGTGTCCGGATCAACGGCAAGGCGGCAACGATCGTCGGCGTCATGCCCAGAGGCTTCGCGTTCCCCACCAACGAAGAAATCTGGATTCCGCTTTACAGCGAGTTCCCACCAAAGCCGCGGAACGATCCTGCGGCCAACAACCCAGCGGTCCTCGGTCTTCTAAAGGCCGGGGTCTCGCTCGATCAGGCCAACGCCGAAGCAACGACGATTGCCAAGCGTTTCGCCGCGGCATATCCCGAATCGAACAAGCAGTTCAACACCGGGCAGGTCCAGCCGCTGCTGGACGCCTATACGCCGCGTCCACTGCGGGGCACGCTGTGGACGATGCTCGGCTTTTGCGTCGGGGTGCTGCTGATCTCGTGCGTGAACGTGATGAACATGCAGTTCGCAAGAGCGACGCTGCGCGCGAAGGAGCTCGCGGTCCGATCCTCGCTGGGCGCGTCGCGCAGCCGGCTGGTCGGACAGATGCTGACGGAAAGCCTGCTCGTCGCCGGGATCGGAGCTGCTGTCGGCATTGCGCTCGCCTATGCGTCGATCGACTGGCTGTCGTCGACGGTGAGAAACCTCGAAAATCCGCCGCCCTCGTGGATCACCTTCGACGTCGACGCCACCGTCCTGATGATCACGGTTCTCTCGACGGTTGCAGCGGCGGTGCTGTCCGGTCTGCTGCCGGCGGTGATGTCGTCGCGCGCAAACGCGGTCGAGGTGTTGAGAGACGGCGGACGAGGCAACACCAGTCACACCGTCAGCCTGTTGTCGCGCGGCCTGGTCGTTTTCCAGATCGTGGTCACCTGCGTGCTGCTGGTTGGATCACTGCTGCAACTGCGCTCGATCACCGCGCAGCAAACCATCGACTACGGCTACGACACGGCAGGCCTGATCTCGGCTCGCATGGGGCTGATGGACGGCGATTACCCGACACAGGCCTCGCGGAAGGTTTTCTACGATCGGGTGCTTCGGCAGTTCGAGAGCGATCCGGAATTCGAGGCGGTGGCGCTCACCAATCGCTTCCGCATGGTCTTCTCGGGGAACAGCCCGATTGAGATTGGAGGGCGGCAGTATCGCGACCGCGGTGATCGGCCGACCGCCAACTTCGAGCAGGCGACCGCCGGCTTCTTCACCGTCACGGGACAGAAGCTCCTCGAGGGGCGGACGTTCAACGTCGACGACCTCGATGCCCGGCAACCCGTCGCCATCGTCAATGCGGCCTTTGCCAAGAAGCATTTCGGAAACGAGAGCGCACTCGGGCGGCGCTTCCGGACGGCGAGGGCCGACGGCAACCCGCAGCAGGCGGGTCCCTGGCGAACGGTCGTTGGCGTGGTCACGACGGTGCGGATGCTCGGGCCGTTCAACCAGCCAGGTGTCGACGAAACCGGATTCTATGTTCCGTTCTTCTCGAACCCGGTGGGTCCGGTGCAGCAGGAGCCGTTCGCGAACCAGTTCACCACGATCGTGGCGAAACCGCGTGGTGGTCAACGTGCCGATACGATGGCGGTGGCGTTACGCCAGCGGATGACCAAGGCAGATTCCAACCTGCCGCTCTACTTCGTCGGAACGCCGAAGAGTCAGATCGACGGCTTCGTCGCGCAGAACCGGATCATCGCCACGATGTTCACGATCTTCGGTCTGGTCGCCATCGTCCTCGCGTCGGTCGGGATGTATGGCGTGATGTCATTCTCGGTGAACCAGCGCCGGCAGGAGTTCGGCGTGCGGATGGCGCTCGGCGCGCACTACCTGCGGATCCTCAGGATGGTGCTGACGCAGGGTGCGATCCAGCTGGCGCTCGGCCTGTTCATCGGCCTGGGCCTGGCGCTCGGTCTCGCCACGCTGGCCGGTTCCGGAATTCAGAACATCCTCTTCGGCGTCACGGCCCACGACCCGATCACCTACAGCGTGGTCGTGACGCTCATCACGATCGTCTCGCTCCTCGCGACGCTGGTTCCGGCCCGCCGCGCCACCCGGGTCGATCCGATGATCGCGCTCCGCGCGGAATAGACGTGTCGGCTCGATTCGAGTCGCTGATGACACCCTAGGTTGCTGCTCCGGCGCGCGGCTCTCGGCCGCGAGATGATCACGCGTACCAGCTCCGAGACCCCAGGAGCTTTTCTCCCAGTGTGCTCAGCATGGCCGTCTCAGAGCGGGTTCGTTCCCACTCACGCGGGTCGCCGGGGAAGGCCGGGCGCCTTGGCGGCTCGCGCTCACGCCAGCTTCGGACGCGGGCATCGCGCTCACCGACGTTCTGCTCGTCGGCGGGAAACATCGAAATGTACTGAGCGATCCGCACCCGATCGGAAGATACGTTCGGGCGGATGCCGTGCGCGAGCAGGCTGTTGAAGATCAGCAGATCGCCGGCCTTCATTGGAACATTGACCACCTCGAACCCGGTCAGATCCGGACGCAACGGATTGCGACCGGCAGGCTGCGTGGTTCTCCAGTCTTCGAGCGTGCGGAACAGTTCCGGCACGCACTGAAAGCCGCCCATCTCGCCATCGGTATCCACGAGCGACAACACTCCCTGGACCCCGATTGGCAGCGGCGTCAGAGACGTGTCGACATCCCAGTGGATGAACCCCGTGAATGCGCGGCCACCGCGATTCGGTGTGTTGAGATTCGCACGATCGATCGCCACCCAGAGATCCGTGCGATCCCAGATATCGACAAAGGCATCGTAGACACGAGGAGATTGCCGGTTGTCCCACAGAAACTGGTGGTTGTAAATCTCCACCATGCCGCTGTTGTTCAGCTCCAGCATTTGATGGTCGCGGAGCTGCTTCCTCGACCACGTGGCTGGGTCAGTCGGGCTCATCTCGTTGAACTCCCACAGCAAGTCGACGAGACGCCGGATGTTCTCGGTGGGAACTGCCGTCTTCACGATCACGTAGCCCCACCTGGTCCAGTGCTCCCAATCGGCAGGCGAGAGCACGCGCAGCGGCAGACGCTTCTTGATGTCCTTCAACTGAACGGCAAGTCCTTTGGCGGTTGGGTGACTGTCGACCGTGGAACCGGCGTCGTGCACATCAGCCATCGCTACCTCCAACAGAATCGTCTCGCGAGGGACGCGCTGCACATCCTATCCAATCCAAACTGAGCGGAACATCCCGCGTCGATTCAGCTCGACCGCGAATTCGGCGGACACGCAGCCGTTGCACGCTTTTTACGACGAATTGAACGTCCCGTCACCGATGCGGCGCGCCAATCTTCTAACGTTGCCGGCGCATACCGGAGCGTCCGCAGTGGAGCGCACCGATTCGGAAAAAGGGGACAGCAAACAATGAGAAACGCGTTCTTGATTGCCTGTGTCATCACGGCAACGGCCGCATGGAACCTCGGTCCGCGGCTGTGGGCAGAAGAGGACAGAGCCCAGGACTTTGGTCTGTTCGTGCAACGGCAGCTGAACGATCGATCGGAAGCGCTCTTGGGCGTCGGAAAGCCTTTGAGCACGAGCGCTCTCGGGCCTTTCACCGGGGCCGACAGCACCCAGGCGATCGCCGTCGCTCAGGGCCTGCACGTTTCCCTGGTTTCATCTGCGGTGCACTTCTCTACCGACCAGATCGTGCTCTGGCCCACCGATTCGCACCCGCTCTTCCTGTTCGTCTGCGATGAGAGCAGCAGCGACCCTGCGGTGCAGCGGGTGGACCTCTCGCAACCGGCGAACGCGAACGCCACCACGATTCTGACCGGCCTCGTGTCGTGCGATCCGATTCGTCGCACACCGTGGGGTAGCCTCATCGCGGGTGAAGAATCCACTGACGGCGGTGTCTACGAGATCATGGACCCGCTCAGCATCACCACGCCAATCGCCGTCACCAACAGGGCGACCGGCGCCACTAGCGATCCGCGCGTCGTCAAGCGCCAGGCGCTCGGTCAGCTCGCGTGGGAAGGTAATCCCGTACAGGCAGATGGCACGATCATCTTCGGCGACGAGTTGAGGCCGGGAGGAGGGAACCCTGGCGGGAGCATGTATAAGTTCGTCCCGCAGTTTCCTTTCACCGGCAGCTTCGTCATCACGAATCCTGCGCAATCTCCATTCACGTCCGGACAGCTCTTTGGATTGAAGGTGGGTTCTAATGGCGACAACGGCCAGGGAACCGAGATTGGCCAGGGCGTTTGGGTAGAGATCGACGCATCCGCCTTCCGCGATCCCAGCGGCAACATCGTATTGCGACAGGCCCAAGCCGCGCTGAAGCTGACGGGGTACTATCGCCCTGAAGATATGGACATCGATCCGATGGTCCACTCGACCGGCGAGGTCAGGGTCTGCTGGGCCGACACCGGCCGCATGACGAACGGCGGCGGCAGCGTGGTTGAAACGGGCTCGATTTACGGTGAGATCGTCTGCCTTCACGACCTGCCGGATGCTATGGCCGTGAGCGGCAAGGTGCCGACCGTGAGGCGCTACATCGCCGGCAGCTCGCAGTTCGCCATGTTCGACAACGTCGCGTTCCAGCCGAAGACCGGCAATGTGGCGCTCACGGAAGACGGCGAGGTCGAAGTGGTCAAAGCCGACGGCACCTCGGAACTGCGCGGCAACGATATCCTCCTGTGCCTGCCTGACGGCAACGACGACGACGTGCAGAGCGACGGATGCATTCGGATTGCGTCACTGCGCGACACGGCATCCGAGCCAACCGGAATCATCTTCGATGCATCGGGCGAGAACCTGTTTGTCAGCCTGCAGCACCGCCCCACCAACGTCGGTGCGCTGCTCAAGATCAGCGGCTTCAAAGTTCGAAACGATCATCGCGGTCCGAACGACTACGCCGGATCTCTCCCGCAACCGGTGCGTTGATTGATGCGCTTTAAATGTTGAAACAGATCGTCAATAGGAACTGTTGAACAAGGGATGGACTGAGGTCCACCTTCGCGCTTCGCGCTACGGCGGACAACCTTCGCGTGGCCGCTGCGCCGCGGCCTGCCAACCGAAGCCGCGAGCGAAGGTTGGCGGAGAGGGAGGGATTCGAACCCCCGTGCCGGTTACCCGGCAAGACGCTTTCGAGGCGCCCCCGTTACGACCACTTCGGTACCTCTCCGTTATTCACTTCGCTCGGCTGGGGCCCTCAACGTCCCCAGCCTCGCTGCGCGCTCGCGGTCGCCTTTTACTGCATCGCGGCGCTAGCTTCTGTCGTCACGGCGTTCCTTGAAAAACGCCTGCATCACGGCCCGGCACTCGTCTTCGAGCACATGCCCCGTCACCTCGAGTCGATGATTGAGGGCGGGGTGCTCGTGGGCGCGCTGCGTCGATTCGATTGCCCCCGCTTTGGGCTCCAGCGCGCCAAAAACAAGGCGCGCGATGCGGGCGTGGACCATTGCGCCCACGCACATCTGGCAGGGTTCGATCGTCACGTACAAGGTCGCCCCCGTCAACCGATAATTCCCAATGCGCTGCGCGGCGTCCCGGACGGCCACGATCTCGGCGTGGGCCGTGGGGTCGTGGGTCCCGATCGGCTGGTTGCAACCCGCCCCCGCGATCTCCCCGTCGATGACGACCACCGCGCCAACCGGCACTTCGCCTCGGCCGTGGGCCTGCCGGGCGGCATGCAGCGCCGCACGCATGAACCGTTCGTCGGTGTTGGTGCTCACGCTTGGGTTAACTGCGCTTGGGTTCCCACCTTCAACGATGCTCTCTTGGGACGCCGCCGACCTCACCAGTAAAATCCATTGACCGACGCCCGTTTCTATAATAGAAGAGTCAGGTTCCCGAACCGTTACGTCGGCACACACCGGGCCTGTCTGTCTGCGCACGGCGCCGTTGGCCGCAGCCACTGACGCCGCTCAGGTCTCGCGTGGGGTCCATGCCGTAGGCAAAACCAGCCTGCAACCTCGAGACGCCATGATGTATCGCGAAGTGAGTGTTGCACCCGGGAACATCCCGCAAGACTATCTGACCACTATTGTCTCATCGCCCTCGGAAATCGGGCGACTTGACATGGCGGTCGATTGGCTGATGCCCGACCGGGACGTCACGCTCACCCCGTCTTTTTTTCTCGCCTCGCTCGGGGAGAACTGGCTGCCGCGCGTTGCCGTGGTGCATTGCAGAAATGTAATCGCCGGGGTCGTCTATGCGAAGGAACGGACGATTGCCGGTTTCCCCACCGGACTCATCTACGCCGACGGCCGCCTCGGCACGCTGGCGGTCGCCAAGGCCCAAGATCGCGAAAGCATCCTGGTCGCGGCGGCTCGGGCGTGGCTCGCGCTGTCTCGGGTTCACGGCGTCCGTCTGGCAATTGCCCCGGGCGGCGCCGAAGCGAGAGCACTGGCAAGGATCGGCTCCACAACCCCGATCGAGTTGACGCACTCGCCAGCGGCGCAGACCGAGCTTCACAGCCGGCTCGTGCTGCCAGCATCCTACGAGACCTTCCTCGAGTCGCTCGGCAAGAAGACGCGCCGCAACTTTCGCTACTACCGCCGGAAGTTCGAAGCGGCCGGCCACATCTATCTCGAACGCCTCACCCACGAGGAGTTTGCTCGCGCGGCGAGCGAACTGAGAACCCATTGCCACCTGTCGAGCAGCATCAGCGAGATTAAGCGAGCCGTGCGCACCGTGACGTCAGCAAGCGAGGCCTGGATCGCCGGATTGAAGCATTCGGACGGCCAGTGGCTGAGCGTATCGGCAGGCTGGTTCGGCAACGGTTGCGCTACGATGTTTCTCCAGCTCAATAACGATCAGCAGTTCGGCGACGCCTCGCTCTCCGTGGTTCTTCGCGCGTATCTGATCGAGACGTTCATCCAGAAGGGCATTTCTGAACTCGTCTTCTGGTCCGGATCCGCGCCGCCGCTTTCCCGTTACGTCCAGCCCATTGCCGCGCTCGCCGTTCATCTCGATACGCCGACGATCGGATGGCGGTTCGTTCGAGGCATGATCAGCACGACCGAGCCGTGGATCGGGCGGTGGATCACACCCGACGTGCGCTGGATGGTTGGCTCGGGGCTGTCTTCCGAACCGCTCGACGCCGAGCAGGATCCGCCGGCGCCGTCCTAGTACGACAACGCTCCGGGCAACAGAGCGTCTATCTCGGCAGACGCGTCTCGAGAAACGTGCTCACGGCGCGCAACACCACCTCCGGCTTCTCGCGGTGCGGCACATGTCCGCAGTTTTCAACGATCACGATGTCGGTGGGCGTTGTCGCAATCTCCGCGATCCGTTGTGGATGCGCGCTGCTCCCGTACTCGTCCCGGTCCCCGTGAATCGCGAGGACCGGGCATCGCAGCCGGCGCAGGTAGGTATCGAGCGCCAGGGTTGCGAATTCGGGGTGAAGCCAGGTCTCCGTCCAGCCATTCAGCACCCAGGCGGCTTTGTCCCCGTGATATCGCTTGAGCCGCTCGATCTGCCCGGGCGCCTCGAAAGCCGACTTCGCGTCTCGAATGGCGGCGAGGGTGCGATCCTCTACGAAGGTTTGAGCCGACTCCGTGATGACGGCGACAGCGGCTTCGGCAAACCGCGAGGCGGCGATCACCGCCATCGCTCCGCCAACGCTATGACCGAACAGGATCATCCGATCGATCGCGAGCTCCGCTCGAAGCGCAGGAATACTGGAGCGTGCCTCATTGCGAACGAACGCGATCTCCAACCGATCGCGATGCGGGTCCGACTTTCCGAAACCGAGCCGGTCGTATGCGATCACTGGACCGCCGGTGGCGGTCGTCAGCCTGGCGGGGAAATCACGCCACAGTTCGACAGACCCGAGCGAATCGTGGAACAGGATGATCGGGGGAATCGCGCGTAACTGCTCCTGGCCGCCCCAGATGCGAGCAAAGAGCCTTCCGCCCGGAGTGTTCACGAAGACGTCGTCGGTTCGCACTGCCATCTCGCCGGTGCGGACTCGCTAAGGAAGCACCGCCAGCTGCCAGATACCGCCAGCCAGCAGTGCGACCCCGAGCAGCCGCCGCAACGTCTGTCCATACGGCGCGGTCTGTTCGACGAACGCCAGCACACCCAGCATCACCATCCAGAGTGTGTTCATCACCCCGACCGCGAACGCCGTCGCCATGAGCGCCCAGCAGCAGCCCACGCAGAAGAGGCCGTGATGAAGGCCCATGCGGAAGGCGCCGAGCGGACCGTTGCGCCAGCGTGTCAGGAAGTACCCGAGCGGCGTCCGACAATGCGCCAGGCAGGAGCGCTTCAGCGATGCGAACTGATAGAGTCCGGCGATCAGGAGGATCACCGCACCGATCCGTGGGACAACGGCGTCGCTGGACAGCGGCATCAGCGCGGTGCGCTGGAGTGCTCGCTGCAGGAATGCTGCGCCGATTGCGTAGC
The DNA here is from genome assembly GCA_963755695.1 of uncultured Acidobacteriota bacterium. Classification (GTDB taxonomy): domain Bacteria; phylum Acidobacteriota; class Vicinamibacteria; order Vicinamibacterales; family 2-12-FULL-66-21; genus QHWT01. The sequence goes on from CAVWLB010000008.1 coordinate 174,459, forward strand.
CGAGCCACGCGACCAGATAGCCCGACACCAACCGCACCGTCGCACCAACATCTGGATCGGGTCCGCCGCCGTTGCAGCGATGGAAGGCACGCACCCAGGGCCAGACCGCCGGCGCCATCATCGCCGCCATCATGGCGAACCACGTCAGCGCCAGCGGCCAAAGGAGAACCTCCGACGAAGCGTGCGGGTGCCCGATCATCACATCGCGGCCGGCGCCGAGACCGGATCGGTGACCCGCCACTCGAAGTGCGAGAAGAGGCCGTGCGATTCTTTCGTCCGGAACCTCACCACGCCATCGTCGTACTCCGATTCGCCGAGTGCGATCACCTGGGTCGGCGCATGGATCTGATTGAAGATGTTCTCGAACAGCACCGGCTTGGACTTGTCGCGGCCGCGAATCTGGGTCACGACCGTCTTCAGCCGATCGACAATGGAGGCGCGCTTGACCGGCCCTTCGTCCTCGATCGCGATCGGGCGGAACTCGGTCGGCTGCCTGGTGGCGACAAACGCCGCCAGCTTCGCCCACGGCCCGCCGGCGTGCCCCATCAAGATCATTTCGATAGCGCGCCGCTGCGCATCGGATGCACTCTCGTCGATGATGATCGTCTGCATCCAGCCGCCGTCGATCATCCGCTGCGGCGTATCGAACGCGATCACCGCACGGGTGCCGGCCAGCGAGACATCGCCGAACCTTCCCTCGTCGAAGCGCAGCGCCCAGTAGCCCTTGCAGCGCTCATGGGTGCAGTTCTGGCTGAAGTGCATGTGCCCCGGACAGACGAGCGCGCAGGAGCAGTTTTCGAAGATCAGGCCGCGGGCGTACCAGGAAGTAGAGATCATCGACGTCATTCGATCAGCTGCCTCGACTTCTTGATGTTACTCGCCGGGACGGCGATAGGGAATGCGGCCGAGAAAGCGGTGTTCACGCTCGTTGGCCAGCCTGGCGACACGCGTCTCGACGAATGCGATGTAGCTTCGGATTTCTTAGGAGGGTTGGCGCGCCCTGCAAGACTCGAACTTGCGACCTCCTGGTTCGTAGCCAGACGCTCTATCCAACTGAGCTAAGGGCGCGGCGAAACTCCGATTATACCAGATCGGTTCGCGCTCACTCCCAACCGCAGGTCCTCCAGGCAGGAGAATCAAGCCGCCTGGCCCGCCTCTATAATGGGACCGTGTCGGTAGCGGATCACCGGAAGACGGCGGCCACCGGCGTTCGCTGTTTCGTGTTGACGATCAGTGACACGCGCACGGAAGCCACCGATACCGGCGGACGCGCAATCGTGGAACTGCTCGACGCTGCCGGACACCTCGTGACCGAGCGCGCAATCCTGCGCGATGAACCGCGCGAGGTTCGCGACGCTGTTGCCGCGCACCTCGGCACGGTCGACGTGATCGTGACGACCGGGGGTACCGGCATCACCTCGCGCGACAGCACCTACGAAGCCATCCATGGATTACTCGAGAAGCGGCTCGACGGCTTCGGCGAATTGTTTCGCGCGCTGAGCTACCAGGAAATCGGCAGCGCCGCAATCCTCACGCGGGCGGCGGCAGGCGTCGCACGCGCGACCGCGGTCTTCATGCTGCCGGGATCAGAACATGCCGTGCGGCTCGGGATGGCGCGACTCATCGTCCCCGAGCTGGGGCACATCGTCAGAGAACTGAGACGCTGAACCATGAAAGAGACGATGAAGCCGATCCGGGAGACGATCCCGCTCGAAGAGGCGCTGGCGCTGATTCTGGAGCATGCGCCGCCGCTGACCCGCGTCGAGCGAGTGCCGCTCGCCGAATCGTCGGGTCGGGTGATCGCCTCCGCGCCCCTGGCGACCATGGATGTTCCGCCTTTCGACCGTGCGGCAATGGACGGTTATGCGGTGCGAGCGGAAGACACGTTCGGCGCGGGACGATATGAACCTCGCGTCCTGTGCTCCGTCGACAAGGTCTACACCGGCCAGGTTTCGACGCGAACGGTTCGCGAAGGGGAGTGCATCGAGATTGCGACCGGTGCGCCAATGCCTGACGGGGCGGATGCGGTAGTGATGGTGGAAGAGACCGAACGCGTCACGGGTACGAGCGACATCTCGGTTTTCACGCCCGTCTATCCACGCCAGAACGTCGGACGCCAGGCTGCCGATATCGCCGCCGGGCAGGAGGTGCTGCAGCCGGGTGACGTGCTGAACCCGAGCCGCGTTGGCGCGCTGGCGGCAATCGGAGCGCTGGAACTCGACGTATATGCGCGTCCACGGATCGGGATCCTGTCGACCGGCAACGAAATCGTCCCGCCGGGCACCCGGCTCGGACCCGGGCAGATCTACGACATCAATCAGTTCACGCTTTCATCGATCATCAGGGCGCACGGGGGCGAGCCGATCGTTCAGCCGACGGCCCAGGACAATCTCGACGCATTGTCGCGCGCCATTGATGCTGCGCTGGCGGAAGACGTCCTCGTCTTTTCGGGGGGCAGCTCCGTCGGCGAGCGCGACCTCATCCTCGACGTGCTGATGAAGCGAGGCGAGGTGTTGTTTCATGGCGTAGCCGTCAAACCAGGCAAGCCAACGGTCTTCGGGCGAGTGGACGGCAAGCCCGTGCTGGGGATGCCAGGCTACCCGACGTCATGTCTCTCCAATGGCTACATGCTGTTGGTCCCGATGCTGAGGCGCATGGCCCGGCTTCCGGAACACCGGCCGCAGATCGTGCGCGTTCCGCTGGCGCGGAGGATCGTGTCAACTACCGGACGTCATCAGTTCTACACAGTGAGGATCACGGATGGCGCGGCGACGCCCGCGTTCAAGGCGTCCGGCGACATCACGAGCATGTCGCGCGCCGATGGTTACGTCGAGATCCCGGCCCAGGTCGACATCGTCGAGGCCGGCGAGATCGTTGATGTGAAGCTGTTCTGATGCATCGCTCCGAATTGACAGAGGCCCCAGGCTTCGCGCTGCCCGATCAAAAGGGGCGTGTGCACGCGCTCGCCGGCTACCTCGCGCGCGGCCGGCTGCTGCTGACCTTTCATCGCGGCACCTGGTGACCAAACTGCCGCCGCCGGTTCGGTGAGCTTGCCGACAACATCGCTGCCTACACCGCCCGCGGGGTCCAGGTGGTTGGAGTCGTATCTCAAAACGCCAACGCCGTCCGCACCTATATCGAAGAGACCGGCCTCCCGTTCGACATCCTGATCGACGAGCGTCGAGACACCTTGCGTGCCTATGGCGTGTGGCATCGGATCGGCCTCGATGCCTGGAACATCGCCCGCCCTGCGGTTTTCCTAATCGAGATCGATCGACGCGTCCGCTATTCCTTCATCGCGGACCAGCAGAGGGAGTTTCCGGCGCAGGAAGAAATCATCACCGCGATAGACAGCAGATGAATCAGAAATCCGCGATTCCTGATCCGCGTCAGCGATCCTGCTCAAACCATGGTTACGGTTCGCCTAGTGCACTACTGCAGGCGATTCCGCGGCGGGAATGAACACGCGGGCCGGAGCGCTCCCGTCAATCGGAGCGACCCACACATCGGTCACCGCCGAGTCTGGACGTGGCACTCCATAGAGGACGTGGGTCGAGTCGAGCCATTCGATCTGGTCATCTACTGAACGCGTCTCCGCATCGAGCAGCCACTCCCGGCCGCTCGAAAGTTCGAATAACCCAAACCGCCAGCGGATCGGCGTGCCGTCGACGCGTTTCTTGAAGGCGACGATGCGGTTATCGGGCGAGATCGACGGGCACTCCACGTTGTCGCGAATGACGGTGAACCTGCGCAGTCCGAGTTCGCCGCGAACCAGGTAGGTTTTGCCGCCGGTCTGCAGCGACGCATAGAAGACGTTGCTGTCGCGGGTGAACGTGACGCCCCAGAAATTGAAGTCCGCGGCCTTGAAGCGCGCACCCTCGCGCCACGTGGTAAACCCTTCGAGCTCGCCGAGGACGTCGCCTGCGGCCATATCGATCAGGATCGTTCGGGTCGAAAGCGACGTGTTCGTGTAGGAATCGCCCGCGACAAAGACCGTCACCGCGCCGACTCGCCCGTCCGGCGAAATCCGCGTCCGGCTGATGCTGCCGTCGAGAGGAATGACGGCGTGCGGCTGCAGATCCCGATCGAGAAGGAGCGCCTTGTAGCTGGTGAACACACCACGATCGGCTTGCAGGCAGATGCCCTGTCCGGCAGCGTAGGCCAGGCGGTCACAGGCGATGGGTGCGTTTACCGGCGACCCATCCGGCCGATCGAGCGGTGCCACCGAGAGGTCGCCGTAGGCGGCATCGGTTCCGGTATGACGGAACAGCACGTGCGGCGATTGCAGGGATGCGGTCAACGCTGCGGGCGCTGCCGCCAGAGCGTTGGTCCGCGACGAGACCGAGCGGACGCCGACTTCGGCAACGACCGGCATGCTGATCAACACGAGCAGCAGCGCGGCGTGCGGGCGGAACAGTCGTGCTCTCTCCGCCGATGGAAAGATCGTTCCGAGACGCTCGCTGGCCACCGACAGAAAAGCTGCACAGAGCGGCAGGATCACAAGAAGATCGCTGATATAGCGTCCGTAAAGGCCTTCGGGCCCATACGGCTCGGTCGCCGCGTGCAAGGCTTCGCTCGACGGCAGCCATCCGGCCTCGGCGGATTCGTGAAGGGCATACAAAGCCAGTTGCCCGATGAACAGCGTGGCAAAGGCAATCATTGCCGCCCGGAACGGCCGCGCGGACAGCCGTCGGATGCACGCGGAACAAACCATGGCCGCCGCCAGTGCGGTGGCTGCGCCGACGCCAATCGACGTCAGCCCCTGAGCGGAACGCGCGTCGATTACCGGCACGAGAGCCGCACCGATCTCCATTGCCTGTCGCACGATCAACAAGACAATCGCGCCGGACCCGAGCAGCGGAAATGGTGTTTCAGACCGCGTGCCAGTCACCTGCGCCAGAAACCACAGGGCCGGGATGAGCGCCGTTGCCGCCAATGCGGCTTCCCACTGCGACTGGTGCGTCGACAGGCGGAACAGCGCCGTCGCCAGGACACACGCCGGAAGCGCCGCCGCGAGCGCCAGCCGGGTCCACATGCGCTCGCGCGAGGCGTGGTGGCGTGCCGACCATGTCATCCAGATCGCGACAGGAACCAGTGCCTGAAGGCCCTGTGACAACGTTCGGGCAGCAAGATCGCTCATAGGCAGCCGCCAATCATCCGCAAAGGATTGGCCATTCGAGGCGCCGTGCAGGACTTGGAGAAACCGCGTCTCGCCGGTCTCCCCCGGTGGTCTTGTCGCCGGACGAGAAGACTTTTGTCGCCGGAGACCAGGAGTGTCAGCTCGCCGGTCATTGGCTTTTGAGCCAGCCGTCGGGGTTTCGGGCGAACCGGTCGAGAATCGTGAGCAGCGATTGTCGCAGCGCCGTTCTCGCCGGTGACGCGAACGAGCGCCGCACGCGCCAGAGCAGGTGATGCAGCAGAAGCCCTTCGACAGTCAGCCTGTCGTAGCCGGCGCGTTCGGCGGCGTCGCGCACGCACACCTCGAGGCACGCCGACCATGGCAGGTCGCACGCCCCCTCTTGTGACAACCGCATCGACAGGGCCAGGCCGAACTCGTCGTGGAGCGGCATGCACGTCTCGCCGAACTCGTCGAAATCGATGATTCCCACCGACTGCGGCGACACCAGCAGGTTGTTCAGGGAAAAATCTCCATGCTGCCAGTGGCTTTCGATGGTGCCGAGATCGTCGAGCCGCTCGGCCCGGCGCATCACGAACGAGACGACGTCAGGGGCGAACATCAAGCCGGCATCGACCGAAGCGCGGACCTGCGCCCGGAGCGCCTCGCCGGCATGGATGGTGGTGGTCCAATCAGGCTCGCCGTCCACAGCCGTTTGAAACTGGCGCAGCGAGCGCACCGCGTGTTGCAGCAGTGTCTGCCACTGGCGCGCGTTCCGATACTCACGGCGAAGCGCGAACCAGGGCAGGCCCGGCAGCCCTCCCTGGATACAGATGGCCGAACCGAGATCCCACTGCGTACACGCGAGCGGTTCGGGCACGACCCCTGGAATCCTGGCGTGGAGTCCAAGCAGCACCTGGTGATGGCGCCGCATCTGGGCCACGGTGCCCATCTCGACCACACACGCCGGCCGCGAGCGATCCCGGTCGAAGACGAGAAACTTCGGATGCGTCGCAGACAGGGCCACCACTGAGAGTCGCCTGGGATCGAATCGCCCAGGCAGCGCGTCGTGCAGGATCTCGGCGACGCGGAGAATCATAGCCGGGTGCCAATCAGAATGATGCCGCCCACGGACGGATCGCAGCCGAGCCACCAACCTAGCACGCGTCTGACGAACGCCCATCGGCGGCTGTGGCCGAGAAGGTGAGTGCGCGCGTACTCTTCGGCGATACTTCCCAGCTCGAAAATGAGCGACGGATTTGCGAGACTTGGTTCGACCGCGTAGCGTGTGACCTGACAGCCGCTGGCGACAAGCGCTTTCTCGCACTTGCGCACGCGCATCGGCAGCGTCGCCCACGACAGAAGATCGGCAAAACGGCCGCGGCCGCTCCGGAGCGGAATGCCCACGATTATCGGCTCACGGCGCCGCGGCAGGTTCACCTGCAGCGTCAGCGGCCGCAGCGGATGCCATTCACCATCCATCATCAAGAGGCCGGAACCGGACAGCGCGCCCTGGATCGCTGGATCCGCCGTCACTCCCGCAAAGAGCTGTTCGATTGGGTGAGCGCCCATGATCGTCACCTGGTCAGCCGAAGGCGCGAGAGCGGACCCGCGCCGTAGAGTTGCCGGGCCAGGCGCGCGTTTGCGATCATCGCCCGATACGTGTCCACGTACTTGGCCGCCGTCCGCTCCGGCTGACATTCCTGCTCCACGTACTGACGCCCGGCCTTACCGAACCGGATCCGAGTGGCCTCCGACGCCGCCAGACGATCGAGCGCATCCGCCAGCGCACTCGCGTCGGAAGGTGGAACCAGCAACCCCGTGGCCTCGTGCTCGACGACGGTGGGAATGCCGCCGACGTCGGAGGCCACCACCGGAAGTTCCGCCAGCATTGCCTCGAGAATGCTCCGCGGGCGCGCTTCGCTCAACGACGGCAGCACGAAGATGTCGGCCTGCTGCAGCAGCGGCGCCACGTTCTCGCGGTGATTGAGCAGCGTCACACGGCTCCCGATGCCGAGCGATTCGATTGCCGCGCGGATCCGGGCCGAGTATTCGCCAACCTCCCAGTCGCCACCCACGAGCCACAGCTCGGCGTCGACGACCATTCGAACGAAGGCTTCAATGAGGACGTGCAGCCCCTTGCGCTCGACGAGCTGCCCGAGGAACAGGATGCGAGGCGCGCGCATGCCAATACGGCGACGATCGATGCCCGAGATGCGCGCCGGCCTGAAGAGATCGCCGGTCACCACGACCCGCGGTGCGAGCGGCGATGCGAGAAGCTGACCGGCCTGGGGGGCGCAGTTTGCCAGCAGCGTCGCGATCCAGCGGTTCGACGGATTGTTCTCGATGAACGCTCCGCTCGCCCTTCCCGCGATTGGGATCCCGCACAGGTGGGCGGCACACGCCAGCGACGGACCGTAGCCGCTGTAGTTGAGATGCACGATGTCGGGACGAATGACGGCAAGACGCTGCAGCCATCGCGCCACGTCGAGCGCGTAGAGCGGCAGGCCGCTGCGCGAAAATACCCGGCTCCCCGCCGGCAGCACCGCGGCGCCATTTCTTGCGGCCGCCGCCGCGAACTTCTCGTCGATCGGTCCCGCGAATGTGAAATGAACCCCGTGCGGACGCGCCAGCGCCGCCAGATCGATCGCGTCATTTACCGCGCCAATCCGGAGATCGGAAGACGACAGCTCCATGAGCACGTGGAGCTGATCGTTGGCCTCGGCCGGCGACGGTGCTGATTGAGGGCGCGTCATGGCCGAGCCGTCGAGGGCTGTCGTACCCGGCGAGACATGCGGTCCAGGAGTCCGGCGGCAAACGGCCCGAGCCGGCGCTTCCACTGCAGCCGCGACCATGCTTTCGTCTCGGTGATTGCCGAATCGCACGAGACCGCAAACTCCAGGGCCTCCGCGCAGTCGGCCCGGTGTCCGCCGTCGAAGAGCCGGGCCGCGCTCCAGAACGCCGCTTCCGCCGTCGTCTGGCGCACCTGACGCATGCAACGCTCCCGTTCCGCCGGCGCGAGCGGAGATTCCACGAGGTGGGTTTCGAACGCGCGCAGCTGCTCTTCCAGGCGCTGCAGCGGCGTGTAGCCGAGGCTCATGTTGGTGGCGTGAAGCCGACGGAACGCCTGGACGGCGTCGAGGGCCGCCACGCGGCCGTGCGACACGATGCGCAGCCAGATTTCGGTATCGCCGCTGTGAGGCAGATCCACCCGGTAGTCCCCTGCCGCCCGATGGGCATCGGTCTTGACCAGCACGGTCGGCGCCTGAATCGGGGTGTGACCGAGGCGGCATGCCGTGTCGAGCAGTTCGCGGTACGAGTAGATGCGATAGCTCTCCGGCTGCATCCGAGCGTCGTGCCAGGGAGGCTGCGGAGCGCTGAACGCAATGTCGCGTCCGTAGGTGAGGACGACATCTGGATGCGCCTGCATCACGCGAACGGCGCGCGCAAGCGATCCTGACGTGAGGACATCGTCAGCCGACAGCAGGAGCACGTATTCCGCATGCACCCACTCGAGCCCCTCGTTGTAGGTGCGGATGTGGCCGCGGTTGACCTGGTGGCGGCGCGATTCGACGCGTGGGTCGCGCGCCAGTTCCGCCGCGACAGCCGGCGTGTTGTCCGTCGACGCATCGTCGAGGATCAGAACCCGCACCGCGATTTCTTCCTGCGCGAGGACGCTCTTTACCGCATCCGCCAGCAAATGCCCGTAGTTGTGGCACGGGATGATCGCATCCACCGTGCTGATTGGCAGACCCGCCCGTTTGATCATCTACGCCTCCCTGACCTGCCCGGGTGAGACCCGGACGCGCGCGGTCTGTTCAACGACCATCGAGGCGATCCGATCGCGAAGCTTGCGGACGGCAACGAGCCGGTGAAGACCTTCGGACACCAACAACAGCCCAACGAGACAGATCAGCAAACGCAGAGCGACGCGCGGCCAGTACGAAGGGGCAACGCTGTGCACCCACGGCCCGGTGGCGTAGTACAGGGGCATGTGAGCCACGAACACGATCACGGAATTGCGCGCGACGAGACGCATGAAGCGGTTGTCCGCTACGCCGTTCAGCGACTCGTAGGTGAGCCAGGTGACCGCCAGGTAAACGACCGACACGCTCAGGGATACGAGAAGAGCGTTGGCGTCCGGTGAAAGTGGAAAGGACATCAACGGAAACGTCGGCAACGGCGCGATCCGGTGCATCACCACGGCCCAGACGACAATGCATGCGGCCAACGCGATCGTGAAGCGCAGGTTCGGAGACTCGCGTGTCTCGTGCTTCTGACCGCAGAACATTCCGAGGAGCAGAACCGTGATCCAGTTCGAGATCGCCATGTAGGCGATGTACGGTCCCGCCGTGACCAGCAGCACCGCCCGGATCAGGATCTCCGCGCCGAGCGCTGCGGCCAGCAAATTCAGGCTCACCGTCGTTCGGCGCAGCACCAGCGCCCAGAGCAGCAGAAGGTGAATATAGGTGCCGATGTACCAGGTCGTCGGGTTCGCCGGAAACGCGTTGATGAGCACGTTGGTGCCGAAGGCGAACGGGAGGTAGTTACTGCGTTGCAGGCCGCCGCCGGTCAAAGCGCCGATCGCGGTGAGCGTCAACGCACAGACGAGGCCCCAGAGAAAAACCTCGAAGAGCCGTTGATAGACGACCAGCCAGACCGGGCGGCTTTCGCGCACCAGGGTGAAGCCGCTCGCAAAGACAAAAAACGTGACGCCGAACTGTTTCAGATAGATTGGCGGCGCCATCCACACCACCGACCTGTGCGCCAGGTGACCGTAGACGATCAGCATCAAGCCGATCGCCTTCATCCAGTCAACGAACGGGTACGAGCGCTGCATCGCGCGCCTCGCTTTCTACGCGCGCCAGCGGCGGCTCGAGTTTGCGAATCATTCGCGCAGGGTTGCCGCCAACCACCACCCGGGCCGGCACCGCGGTCGCGACCACGCTGCCGGCAGCGGCCATCGCGCCCGAACCGACGTCCGCAATGATGATTGCGCCTTCGCCAATCCAGGCACCCACGCCAATCTCGACCTGAACCATCTTCGACATGTCCGTCGGCAACCATCGCCCCGACGGGCCGAGCGAGTGCAGCGCGCCACCACTGAGGATGCTGACCCGACTGCCGATCAGGCAGGCCTCCCTCAGCCGAGAGGAGGCAATGAGGGCGTAAGGCCCGATGTAAACCTCGCGCTCGACGATCACGGCGCGATGGGTGAAGATGGCGCCAAACCCTATGAAACAATCACGCGCGCAGCTGTCCAGTGCCACACGATAGAACGCCCGGCGCAGAATCATCCCCGGCAGCCCCGGAAGGAGCGCGACCGTCTGCGCGCACGTGTTAAAGACTCGCTCGCTGCGTGGCGCGAGGCGGCGCTCGAGTGCCGCGCAAAGGCTGAGCGGCGACATCAGCGCAATCGCAACCGCGTCGACGGTCGCCTTGAGCGTGCGGCGGAGCACGGCCAATCGGCTCATACGGCCCCGGCTCCCGCTGCCTGAACCGCCGTCCGGCGGTTGCGTTTGAATCGGCTGGTGTGGAGTGGCTCGGTCGAGACGATCACCCGGGTCGGCACTTTGTAGGGAGCGAGGCGCTCGAGGCAGAATCGGCGCAACCTGACCTTGACGTCCGGCAGCGACTCCTCTTGCCGCAGTTTCAAGTGCGCGACCACCGTCTGTCCGCTAATCGCGTTTCGCTCACCATGGACGACGGCATCCTCGACGTTGTCCATCGAGAGAAGCACCGCTTCCACTTCCGCCGGATATACCTTGTTGCCGCCGACGTTGATGATTTCGCTGTCCCGCCCGAGGAATCGCACCCAGTCGCCATCGACCTCAACCATGTCGCCGGTATCGAAATAGCCGTCGGCGTCGAAAGGACTCGGCGCGTTCAGGTAACCGAGCATCGCAGACTCGGCGCGGATCCAGAGGCGGCCGTCGACAATCTTCGTCTCGTAGCCTTCGCCGCCGACCTTGACCCACAACGACCGATCGTCGCGCGACTTCGATCGCAGGATGCCGAGCTCGGTCATGCCATAGGTCTGAAGGAACCGGGCGCCGGGAAAGCAGTCGTTGGCCCGTTCGAGCGTGTACGGAGGCATCGGCTCGGTGCCGTAGGTGATCAGCTTCAGCGATGACACATCGTGACGCGCGGGTTCTTCCGAAACCAGCAGCAGGTTGAGAAACGTCGGCGAGGTCGGGAGCAGCTCGACACGATACCGATCGATTGCTGCACACACCGCCGCCGGCGACCGATCCGGTGCGACGACGACTGCGCCGCCGTTGGCGAGGGTGTACAGCAGCGTGTTCACGCCGCCGATGTGATCGAGCTGGAGGAACACCAGCGTGCGATACGCATGGCGCGGCGTCTGAAATTTCTTCAGCAGCAGCGCGAGATCGTGAACCGCGGCCTTCGGCTGTCCGGTGGATCCCGACGAGAACAGGACCAGGCCCGGATGCTCGCGGGAACGCAGCGTCTGGTAGTGCGGGTGCGTAGCGTCCCGGCCGGTGCTCGTGACCAACGTCACGTCGCCGGCCATGATGCGCCACTCCACCTGACCCAGCTCGAGAAATGCCTCGCGCTGAGCGGCGGAATCGCGTGACAGCGGAACGATCACCGTACCTGTGCGCAGCAGCGCCAGGAACGCCGAGACGGTCTCGATTCCGTAGTCCCCTTCGAGGCTGACCACGGCACCCCCGGCGATTCCTTCGTACGCGAACCGTTCGGTCCACGCAATGACGCGCTCGTGCAGCTCGGCGTAATCGCAGGTGCCCTGCGGCTCCGCGATCGCCAGCGCCTCGCCTCTCGAAACCATTGCGTCGAACAGGAAGTCGATCATCCGTACCCTCCGAGGTACACCACCTGCCCGGTCACCAGGCTGCTCCGCTCGCTGAGAAAGAAGTCGACCACGTTGGCCACATCTTCCGGCTCCGCCCATCGCTGCACCGCCTGCTGATCGACGAGCGTCTGCAGGGTCGTGACCGGCACCGCATTGGTCAGCCTGGTGCGAATCGGCGACGGCCCGACCGAGTTGCAGGTGATGCCGAACGGTCCGAGCTCCTTCGCAGCAATCCGGGTAAACGTTTCAACCGCGCTCTTCGACGCCGCGTAGATCGCCTCGCCCGCCAGCCGCGCCGGCACCGCAATCGTGGTGACGTTGACGATCCGTCCGTGCTTGGCCCGCCGCAGCAGCCGCAGCCCGGCGTGCGTGAGCAGGAACGTGCCGAGCACGTTCGTCTCGAGCACCTGTCGCGCGGTTGCTGCCGGCGTCAGCGCGATCGCGTTCATCGAGGCAACCCCGGCGTTGTTCACCATCGCGTGCAACGCGCCGAACCGCGTGCGAATTTCCCCGAACATCTGCTCGACTGCCGTGGGGTTGGCCACGTCGGTCGAAAAGTGCACGTATCGGTCGTGCGTGAGCGGCGCCGCATGACGCGCGCAACCGGCCACGGTCCAGCCCTTCTCGAGGTAATGCTTCGCCAGGTGCAACCCGATGCCGCTGCTCGACCCCGAGATCAGAATCACCTGGCCGTTGGTCATGCCGGCTCGCGCAGCAGCTCGGTCATGAACGTGACCAGCTCGGGCACGTCACGAAACGGACTCCGCTTCCGCGACATGGCCCGGGCGTCGCTCAGCGTCAGGTTGACCCCAACCTCCGCCAGGCCATCCTCGATGTCCATCAGCAGGCTGACCAGGCCGAGAGAATCGAGCGGGCTTCCAGGGCCGAAGATCGGCGCCTGCGGTCCAATCGCCAACTGCGCGTCATCCGGCCGGTTCAAATTGGCGGCGGTGATTGCCGCAAGCACGATGTCCTGGAGTTCAGCTGTCGCGACCATGTGAGCTTCCCCCTTCTTGTCAGACCGCACAGAGAGCAACCGCCGCCGCGAGCGCGTCGACGACCTCGTCCTGGTCGACGTCGGTCATCTGCGGAAACAGCGGCAGAATCAGACCGTGCCGTGTCGCCCGCTCGGAGTTCACCAGCGCCCGGCAACGTTGCGGCCCGCAGACGCACGACATCGGTCCGCGTTTCTCGCAGTGCCAGGGTTCGGTCGCGTACGCGGATTCCTGGTGCGCGCACATGACCCCGCGTCGGGTCGCCACGCCGCGGTCGAGCATCGTCTGCATCACCGCGCGTTGATCGACGTTGTGCGGAAGGCGGACACAGAAACTTTGCCAGTTCGATCGCGCCCAGACCGGCTCGACTGGTAGGGCCACCTGCGGCACACGCCCTGCGATTCGTTCGCGGTAGCGATCCGCGAGTTCGCGCCGGCGCGCGATGATCTCCGGCAGACGTTCGAGCTGCTCGCGCCCGATGGCTGCCTGGATATCGGTCATGCGGTAGTTGTAGCCGAGCGTCGGGTACTCCTCGAACGACACGGCAGTCGACTGGTGCCGCACGGTGTCGGGAATGCTCATGCCATGCTGCCGCCACAACCGGAACTGACGATCCCACTCGGCGTGACGGGTGGTGATCATTCCGCCGTCGCCAGTGGTGATGACCTTGCGCGGATGAAACGAGAAGCACGCGACGTCGCCGTGCGGACGGCCAATCGATTCCCAGCGACCCTCCCACAGGACTTCACTGCCCGCGGCGCACGCGGCGTCTTCGACCAGCGGCAGGTAGCGCCGCTTGGCGATTGCCACCAGCTTCGCGAGATCGCACGGCATTCCGAGCTGGTGGACCGCGAGGATCGCGCGCGTGCGCGGGCCGATTGCCGCTTCCACGCGCGAGGCGTCGATATTGAACGTGCCCTCGGCGATGTCGACGAAGACCGGAATCGCGCTGCAGTACCGAATCGCGTTCGCGCTTGCGATGAAGGAATGGCTGACGGTGATCACCTCGTCGCCGGGACCCACACCGGCCGCCCGGAGGGCGAGATGGAGCGCCGTCGTGCAGTTCGACACCGCACACGCGTGGGGCGCGCCGACTGCGGCAGCAAAGCTGCGCTCGAACGCCTGCACCTCCGGGCCCTGGGTGACCCATCCTGACATCACCGCACGGCCGGCGGCTTCGGCCTCGCGCCGATCGAGGACCGGCCGCGCCACGGGAATTGCCTGCCGAACGACGCTCATGCGCCTATCTCCTGGCAGCGCTCGGCCTGCCACCAGGCAACCAGCGACTGCAGTCCTTCTTCGAGAGTGATGCTGGCTTCGAAACCAAGCTGCTCCCTTGCAGCGCTCGTACTCGCGAGCCGGCGCGGCACGGGATTCACCTTGCGAGCCGGCGCGTGCTCGGGTGCCAGCGTCGATCCCATCACCTGGAGCAGCATGTCGAGAAGCATGTTCAGGCTGGTCTCGGTCCCACTCGCGACGTTGAACACCTGGTCAGTCGTCGGCGCGATCGCCGCGAGCAGATTGGCGCGGGCGATGTCCTTCACGTGCACGAAGTCCATCGTTTGCATCCCGTCGCCGAAGATGACCGGCGCCTGACCGGCGGCGATGGCCGTCATCCACCTGATGAGAACTTCCGTATACGCGCCGGTCATGTCCATGCGAGGCCCGTACACGTTGAAGTAGCGCAGCGCGATGTAATCGAGCCCGTACATGTCGTGGAAGCTGCGCAGCATGCCTTCGTTGAAGGCCTTCGCCGCGCCGTAGAGCGTCCGGTTGTTGTATGGGTGGTGCGCTTCGGTCGTTGGAAAGGCGTCTGCCATCCCGTAGACGGATGCCGAAGATGCGGCAACCACGCGGCGGACGCGCGCCTTGACGGCTGCTTCGAGAACGTTGAACGTGCCGGTCGCGAGCACGTCCATGGCAAGGCGAGGCTCGTCTGCGCAGAGCGTGATGCGGATTGCCGCCTGATGGAACAGGACTCCCACACCCTGCATCGCCGCTTCGACCGCCTCACGGTCGCGGATGTCGCCGTCGATGATCGTCAGACGTCCCGTCGCCGCCGCCTGGTCGAGATTCGAGCGCTTTCCACGGACGAAGTTGTCGAGAACGACAACCTCGAGCTCGGGATACGTCTCGAGCAGCAGGTCGGCGATATGCGATCCAATCAGTCCCGCGCCGCCGGTGATCAGCGCGCGTTCCCGGTAAAATGTCACAGTTGACTCCCGTGCTCAGCGCCAGCCATCAGCTGCTGGCTTTCCCGCGTTTCTTCCGGTGTGCGCCACCGCACGAAGCGTGCTGGCACGCCGGCGACGATCGCGAATGGTTCGACGTCTTTGGTGACCACCGCTCCGGCGCCGACAATGGCACCGCGACCGACGGTCACTCCCGGCAGCAGCACCGCGCGCGTGCCGATATCGGCCCACGCTTCTACCCGCACCGGACGGATCTCGAGGTCGGTGCGGATGATCGGCACTTCGAGCGGTAGTCCGGTGTGTGACGAGCCGAGAATGCTGGCACCCGGTCCCCAGCCGACGTACTCCTCGAGCACGAGATCGCGCGCGTCGAGATACGCCTGGGGACCGATCCACACGTGGTCGCCGATCTCGCAGCGGCCGTCGAAGCGGCCCTGAAGAAAGGCGCCGCTGCACACCCGAACCCCGTAGCCGAAGCTGAAGGTGTTCAGGTGAAGAAAACCGGCTCCAGGAGCGATGTTCAGCCCCTCGCCGGCCCGGTGAGCCGCTGCGCGCCAGATGGCTTCACGCATGAGAGCGCTGACGCGGTCAGTGCCGTGTGCGAAGCGCCCATAGAGCTCATTCAGCCCGTCGTAGCCAAGCTCTGTGCGCAGCCAACCCACCAGAGGTTCCACACACGCGGCGCTGGTCGGACGCTGCCTGCCGTGGACCGCCGCCACGATGCGCGCCGCACGTGTGTCAGATGACATAGGCCTCCTGCAGCACGCCGCAGACTTCATCGATCTGCGTGCGGGTCATTTCCGGGAACATGGGGAGCGACAGGACCTCGTTGGCCGCCCGCTCCGATTCGGGGAACTGCCCGCGCACGTACCCCAGATCGGCGTAGGCAGTCTGCAGGTGCACCGGAATGGGATAGTGAATCCCGCTCTGAACCCCGTACGCCTTGAGCTGACGCTGCAGCGATTCGCGCTCCGGCACGCGGATCGCGAACACGTGATAGACGTGACGCGAGTAAGACTTCTCGACGGGCAGTGAGAGCCCGCTCTCCCGGAGCACTTCCTGATACGCCGCCGCGTGCGTCCGACGCAGCTCCGTCCAGCGCTCGAGGTGACGCAGCTTGACCCGGAGGATGCTGCCCTGGAGCCCCTCCATGCGGTAATTGAATCCCTTCAGCACGTGCTGATATCGCTGCTCCTGCCCCCAGTCGCGCAGCATCCGCATCTTGCGCGCCTGCTCGGCGTCGTTGGTGACGGCCAGGCCGCCCTCGCCATAGGCACCGAGGTTCTTCCCCGGATAGAAGCTGAAGCAGCCGGAATCGCCGATCGGCCCGACCTTGCGGCCCTTGTATTCCGACCCGTGCGCCTGGCACGCGTCCTCGATCACTCTCAGGCCGTGGCGGCGCGCGATGGCAAGAAGGGAATCGAGGTCGGCCGGCTGCCCGTAGAGGTGCACCGGCAGGATCGCTCGGGTCCGCGGCGTGATTGCCGCTTCCACCTGCGCCGGATCCATCGTGAGCGAATCCGGAGTGACGTCGACGAAGACCGGCGTTGCTCCGGTGTAGACGATGGCCGCGGTGGTGGCGACGAACGTGAACGGCACCGTGATGACTTCGGTTCCAGGCCCGACACCGGCAGCCAGGAGCGCCAAATGCAGGGCGCTCGTTCCCGAGTTGGTGGCGACGGCATGGTTCGCCCCGACGTACTTGGCGAACTCGTCTTCGAACGCCTCCACCTCGCTGCCGAGGACGAACTCGGCCGACTCGAGCACCCGCAGGACCGCCTGGTCGATTTCCGGCTTGATCGATCGGTACTGGGCCTTGAGATCACAATAGGGAATCATGCGACACGCCTTTCTGCGTGGAGTTCGATCGCGCGCCCGCGCTGTCGCAGAGACTGGCTGGCCGCTTCGAGGATCTGGACGACGCGAAGTCCGGACGCGGCATTCGCAATCGGCTGCCGGCCCTGGTCGATACATTCGAGGAAATGGCGCATCTCGACGGTGAGTGCTTCCGTCATGTCGAGCTGCGGCGCCCACATGTCGCCGGCGCGATAGCCGACCAGCATCTGGTAATTGGGCGTGCTTGCGGCATTGACGTCGTGACCGGCGCCGTTGACCGTGATGCCCTTGTCGTAGACCTTGATCTTCTCGCTGGGCTCGAGATCGTCGTAGACGATCATCTTGCGGCTGCCGCCGATCAGCGTGCGGCGCACCTTCACCGGCGCCAGCCAGTTCACGTGCACATGGGCGATCAGCGGCACATCGAAGAACAGGGTCAGATAGGCGATGTTCTCCGGCTGGCCGGTGACGTGGCCGAGGCCGGTCGCCGATACCGCAACCGGGCGCAACGGCAGCACGTAATCGATGATCGACAGATCGTGCACCGCGAGGTCCCACACGACGTTGACGTCGTGCTGGAACAGCCCGAGATTCACCCGCACCGAATCGTAGTAATAGATGTCGCCGAGGCCGTCGCCGGCAACCAGCTCGCGGATCTTTCGCACTGCGCCGGTATAGACGAAGGTGTGGTCGACCACGAGCACCAGGTTGCGCCGATCGGCCTCTTCCATGAGGTGCAGCGCGTGCGCACTGTTCATCGCCATCGGCTTCTCGACGAGCACGTGCTTGCCGGCACGCAGCGCTTGCAGCGCCAGCTCGTAGTGAGTGGAGACGGGCGTGGCAATGACCACCGCGTCGACGCGCGGATTGGTCAACACCTCGCTCACGCGCGTCGTGGTCTTGATGCCGGGATAGCGCGCCGTCGCGCCCGCCAGCCGCTCGGGACGCAGATCGCTGATCGCAACCAGGTCGCCGTCGCGTTGCTCACGAACGTTCCGGGCGATATTCGGTCCCCAATAGCCGTAGCCGATGACTCCGACACCAATCACGATCCCCTCCTATCAATCAGCCTGCTTGCCTGCCCGCCGGAGCGCGCGCGACTTGCGCTCCGCGAGCGGAGGCAGGTCGGTTGCCGGAGGACGGTTGTCGGAAAGCAGTGGTCGGAAGCATCCCGGCTTCCCAACTCCGCCCTCCGTCAACCACCCTCCGCCAACCGCCTCCCTCAACCGTCCTCCGCCGCTCGATCTCCAGTTCCAGCTACTGGTTTCCAGTCATTGGCAACTGGTAGCCGGTGACTGGGGACTGCTGGTTGGGTAACGAATTGGTCGCGTAGCGCAGCACTCTGGCCGGAACGCCCGCGACAATGGCTCCGGGCGGCACGTCGCTGACCACCACCGCGCCGGCGCCGATCAACGCGCCCTCGCCGATCCGCACGCCGCCAAGGATCGTGGCGTTGGTGCCGATCGCCGCCCGCGACTCCACCAGCGTCGGCACCATGGTCCAGTCGCTGGGACCGCGCATCGAGTCGTCGGCGTTCACCGCCTGTGGAAACAGGTCGTTGATGAACATGACGCCGTGGCCGACGAAGACCCCGTCGCCAATCGTCACCCCCGAGCAGATGAACGAGTGGCTCGAGATCTTGCAGTTCTTGCCGATCACCGCGTCCGACTGGATCTCGACGAACGCGCCGATCTTCGTGTTGTCGCCAATCGTGCAGCCGTAGAGATTCACCAGCTGGGGCTGCGGGATCGCGACGCCTTCGCCCAGGACCACGCTTTCCGAAATCATTCGAGACCTCCACCGGCGGACACCCCCGCCGAAACCGGTTCATAGGATTCGTGCCGCCACGCGCGCTCGAGGTGCACCAGGCCGAGATCGCGCTCGTCGGAGGCAACTGAAAATGGATACGCGCGGTGCTGTACGTCGAGTGGTCCCAGTCCCTGCGCATCGAGAATCCCGACCGAGATCACGTAACAGCCGGGAAGCAGCGACAGCCGCGGAAACGCGAGGTCCACTGCGCCCGCTCCGGACAGCACTCCGAAGTCGCGGCGATCCATGCGGCTATTGATCCCGGCGCAATACACGCCGTCGGCGCTGTAGATGTCGACAGCGAAGTGTCCCCGCACCGGGCGACGCGCCTCGTACCCGATCCGGACCGTCAGCCGCGACGATGCGGCAAACACCGCGGCGTCGTTCTGGCGATGGTCGAGCAGCTGTACGCGACCGATCTTGATGTCGCGGGCATCGTGTTCCGCGACCGGCGCGGTGCGGGTCCACGGCACGCGGCGGTACTCCGCGACGCCGGTGTTCGGCTCGCCGTCGAACAGCACCGTGCCGTGATCCACCACCATCACCCGGGTGCAGAGCTGGAGAACCGCCGGCAGGTTGTGCGACACGAAGACGATCGGCGTTCCCCGCGCAATCAATTGCCGCATCCGGTCGACGCACTGCTGCTGAAATCCGGCGTCGCCGACGCTCAGCACTTCGTCGACCAGCAGAACGTCGGGATCGAGGTGCGCGGCAATCGAAAACCCGAGCCGCGCGTTCATGCCCGACGAGTAGCGCTTCACCGGGGTGTCGATGAACTCGCCGATCCCCGAGAAGTCGACGATGTCGTCGAACTTCCGGGCGATCTCCGCGCGGCGCATGCCCATGATGGCGCCCTGCAGGAGCACGTTCTCGCGTCCCGTGAGATCCGGATGGAACGCCGCCGCCACTTCGATGAGTGAACCGACGCGTCCCCGCAGCACGCAGCGGCCGCTGGTCGGTCTGAGGATCCGGCTGAGCATCTTCAACAGCGTCGACTTGCCCGCCCCGTTCGGACCGATGATGCCGAGCGCTTCACCTGGATTCACGGTGAACGACAGATCCCGCAACGCCCAGAACTCCTCGGCCCGAAGTTCCGCCGGCTGCGGCCGGAACGCGCGGCGAACCAGCGACGGCACGAGATCCCGGAGGGTGTCGTGCCGCTCGCCGCGACGGAACTTCTTCCAGACGTGTTCGACGACGACCGCTGACGGTGCCATTTAGAGATGCTCCGCAAACGCAAATTCAGACCGGTGAAACGCGAGCCAGGCGATCGCCAGGAGCACGACCGACACGATGGCCGCAACCGTCAGCGTGCTCGAGGGCCACGTGCCCAGCAGCAGCACCGACCGATATGCGTCGATGATTCCGGTCATCGGGTTGAGGCCGAGCAGCAGGCCGATCCGTCCGCCTACCCGCTCGACCGGGTAGAGCACGGAGGTCGCGAACATCCAGATGGTGATCGACGACCTCGAACAGATACTTCACGTCGCGATAGAACAGATTGCCCATCGCCAGCAGGAGTCGCGATCGCCGCAGTGAAAATCACGTGGATCGCAATCACGACGGGCAGGAGCACCAACGACGCGCCGATGGGCACGTGGTAGTACGCCATCAGTGCGGCGAGCGGCACCATCGCGACCGCGAAATCGACCAGCGCGACCAGCACCGCAGCGATCGGAAAGATTTCCCGTGGAAAGTAGATCTTGCTCACCAGGATCTGGTTGCTGGTGAGCGAGGTCACCGAGAAGCGCAGCGCCGAGGCAAAGAAGTTCCAGGCGAGCAGGCCGCAGAACGCATACAGCGGGTACGGCATCCCGACGTCGAGCGGCGCCACGCGGGTGAAGATCACCGAGAAGACCACGGTGTTCACCAGCGGCATCAGCACCGCCCAGCCAAATCCCATCACCGTCTGCTTGTAGCGCAGCGTGAGATCGCGCAGGGTCATCTGGCGGAGGACCTCGCGGTACTCGAACTGCTCGCAGACCATTTCGCGCAGGTCGGCGAGCACGGACGTTGTCGCAGGCATGGCCTGCGGAGCGCTGACAGCAGTCTTCATAGCGGGTGTGCCCGGCAGTTGAGCAAAGCGCTCTCCAGCCGACCGCTGTGGCTCTAAGCCTCAAGGGAAACGGGAGTTGCCCGGAACCGTGACCGCTTTCCCGACGCAATTTGGTCTACCGGGACGCGGAAGAAAGTTCCGGATCCAGAAGCCTTTTAGGTTCGGGTGAAGTCAGTGCCCGATCGCGTCCGGCACTGGCGCGTCCGTTGCTATCTCACCCTGCGCACGTGGTGACACGCGCACCCCAGAACAACTGAATCGGAGGATCTAATGACGACCCAGAGTCTCGCCGTCGAGTCGTTCGCACGTGCAGACCGGTCGGCCGCGACCACCCACCGCGGCTGGCCGTTGCTGTTCACTGCGTGCCTCTGGATGGCCGGAATTCTCTTCTTATATGTGCGTACCGAAGCAGCGCCGCCGGAGTCCGGGATGTTGCTCATGTTCGGTGGGGGTCTGATGACGCTCGGCTCGGCGCTCGCGACGCGCGCGCGCTCTGCTCGGTGAACTGCTCAGGCTGAAACGGACCGATCCGCAGTCCTTCCAAGCGGAGACAAAAATCGCGGAAGCGCGGGCTTTCGTGCGCTGGTTGCGGTTGTTCGATCGTGCGGCGACTTCCCGCTGGCGCGATCTAGGAGCGTGATGGCGAAACGTATTCGTGTCGGAGCGTGGCGGCAGATTGGCGTGCGGGCGGCACTCGCGGCAGGCCTCGTAGCAGTCGCATTGGGCGGTTCTCGGCAACCGCACGTCGCAGCCGCCAGCGCCTGCGGCCCGACGGTGAATCCGATCGCCTGCGAGAACCAGAACCCCGGCGATCCCGCGAGCCAGTGGGACGTGTCGGGCGCCGGCGATGCGAGCATCCAGGGATTCGCGACCGACATCAGCGTCGCACCTGGAGGCAGACCAGTCATTTCAAGATCGACACGACCGCAGCGGCTACTCGATCGACATCTATCGCATGGGTTACTACGGCGGCGTCGGCGCGCGAAAGATCGCGACGGTCACGCCGTCCGCCACGTTGCCGCAGAACCAGCCGAACTGCCTGACCAACGCCGCCACCGGACTGATCGACTGCGGCAACTGGGCGGTCTCCGCATCGTGGCCGGTGCCCGTCGACGCCGTCTCGGGCATCTATTTCGCGAAGCTCACACGCAACGACACCGGCGGCGCCAGCCACATCTTCTTCGTCGTCCGCGAGACGACGCGCGGCACATTCCGACATGCTGTTCCAGACGTCGGACACGACCTGGCAGGCCTACAACACAGTACGGCGGCAACAGCCTGTATCACGGCGGACCCGGAACCACGCCGGGCCGCGCCTACAAGGTCAGCTACAACCGGCCGATCACGACCGCGCGGCACGGCGACCGAGGACTTCGGTCTTCAACGCCGAGTACCCGATGGTGCGGTGGCTCGAGGCGAACGGCTACGACGTCAGCTACACCACCGGCGTCGACACCGATCGCCGCGGCGCGCTGATCCTGCAAGCACAAGGTCTTCCTGTCGGTCGGCCACGACGAGTACTGGTCGGGCCCGCAGCGCGCCAACGTCGAAGCGGCGCGCGCCGCCGGCGTGCACCTCGCGTTCTTCAGCGGCAACGAGGTGTTCTGGAAGACGCGGTGGGAAAACAGCATCGACGGATCGAACACGCCGTACCGCACGCTGGTCTGCTACAAGGAAACCCACGCCAACGCCGAGTGATCGATCCCGCGGATCCGCCGATCTGGACCGGCACCTGGCGCGACCCGCGCTTCAGTCCGCCGGCCGACGGCGGCCGCCCCGAGAACGCGCTGACCGGCACCATTGTTCATGGTCAACGACGGCGACACGGCGGCGATCACCGTGCCCGCGGCGCGACGGCAAGACGCGGTTCTGGCGCAACACCGACGGTCGCGACGCTGGCCGCCGGCGCGACGGCGACGCTGCCGAGCGGCACGCTCGGCTACGAGTGGGATGCGGATCGTCGACAACGGCTTCCGGCCGCTCGGCCTGATCGCGCTGTCGCACGACGACGCGCAACGTCGTCGGCAAGCTGCTCGACTACGGCTCGACGTTCGGGCCCGGCACCGTCACGCACACGCTCACGCTGTATCGGCACCCGAGCGGCGCGCTCGTCTTCGGCGCCGGCACGGTGCAGTGGTCGTGGGGGCTCGACTCGAATCACGATCGCGCGGGCACCGCCGCCGACGTGCGCATGCAGCAGGCGACGGTCAATCTGTTCGCCGACATGGGCGTTCAGCCCGCCACGCTGCAGGCGGGTCTGGTCGGCGCGACTGCATCGACGGACGCCCTCGCCCCCACGTCGACGATCACGGCGCCGGCCAATGGCACGAACGTTCATCGCCGGCACGCCGATCACGATCACCGGCACCGCGATCGATTCCGGCGGCGGCATCGTGTCCGGCGTCGAGGTATCGACTCGACGGCGGCGCGACCTGGCGCCGGCGACCGGCACGACGAGCTGGTCGTTCAACTGGGTCGTCGTCAGGCAGCGGTACCGTGACGATCAGGAGCCGCGCCTACGACGACAGCGGCAACATGGAAACGCCGTCGGCCGGCGTAGCCATCAACGTCACCGCGACGCGAACCTGCCCGTGCAGCGTCTGGGCATCCACGGTCGTACCACCGGCGCCGATCGACGACGGCGATCCGTCGTCGGTCGAGCTCGGGACGAAGTTCCGCGCCGACACAAACGGATTCATCACCGGCGTCCGCTTCTACAAGGGCAGCCTGAACACCGGCAACCACGTCGGCAACCTCTGGACGACCACCGGAACGCTGCTCGCCAGCGTGACATTCAGCGGCGAAACCGCTTCGGGCTGGCAGCAGGCGAACTTCTCGTCGGCCGTTCCGATCACCGCGAACACGACCTACATCGTGTCGTACCACGCGCCGAACGGCCACTACACCGGAAGCGATTCGGTGCTTCGCGGCGGGCGTCGACAACCCGCCGCTGCACGCGCTGCGCGACGGCGTCGACGGGGCGCAACGGCCGTTTACGTCTACACCGCGGCGACCGCCTTCCCGAACCAGCACGTTCAATTCGGAGAACTACTGGGTCGACGTCGTGTTCAACACCACGCCGCCCGTCGACACGACGCCGCCGACGATTACCTCGACGGTTCCCGTCGCCGGCGCGGCGAACGTCGATCCCGCTGGCTCGATCATCGGCGACATTCAGCGAACCGATGGATCCGGCGACGATTTCGTCGAGCAACTCCGGCAAGGAGGGCGTCGGCCGCGCCGGGCACGTTCGAGCTGCAGGATAACTCTGGCGTCTTGATCAGCGCGACGGTCAGCTACGACTCCACCGACGCAGACCGCTACCCTGACTCCGATATCGACGCTTCAGCTCGTCGAGCACCTACGCCGCAACGGTCAAGGGAGGCAGCACCGATCCGCGGGTCAAGGACGTCGCCGGCAACGCGATGGCCGCAACGGTGACGTGGACGTTCACCACCGCGGCGACGCCGCCGCCGCCGGTCGTCGTGCCCGTGCAGCATCTGGGCGCCGACCGCCGTGCCCACACCGGCTGACGATGGCGATCCGAACTCGGTCGAGATCGGCACGAAGTTCCGCTCGGACGTCGCCGGCTTCATCACCGGCGCGCGGTTCTACAAGAGCACGCTGAACACCGGCACGCACACCGCGCCGCTGTGGAGCAACACCGGCACACAGCTGGGCGCGGCGACGTTCGCCAACGAGACCGCATCGGGCTGGCAGCAGGTGGCGTTCCCGACGCCGATCCCGATCGCGGCGAACACGACCTACGTGATCTCGTATCACGCGCCGAACGGTCACTATCCCGGTCCGGACAACTACTTCGCGAACACGGGCGTCGACAATCCGCCGCTGCACGCGCTGCGCAACGGCGTCGACGGCGGCAACGGCGTTTACGCCTACGGTACGACCAGCCTGTTCCCGAACAGTACGTATCTGTCGGAGAGTCATATTTCGTCGACGTCGTGTTCAACACGACGACCGCGCCGGACACGACGCCGCCGACCATCGTGACGGTGACGCCGCCGGCAAATGCCTCGGGCGTGCGGACGAACATCCAGGTCACCGCGACCTTCAGCGAGCCGATCAACAGCTCGACGATTACGACAACGTCGTTCCAGCTCCGGAATCCGAGCGGCACCGCCGTCCCGGCGACGGTGACCTACGATCCCGGATCGAGAACGGCAACCCTCACGCCCTCGGCTGCGCTAGGCAACTCCGTTGTCTATACCGCGGTGGTCAAAGCCGGCGTCAAGGACGGGGCTGGCAACGCCACTCCGAGCGACTATTCGTGGAGGTTCACGACGGCCGCACCGCCACCGCCGCCGCCCACGCAGGGACCCGGCGGTCCGGTCCTGGTCGTGACCTCTTCCGCGAACCCGTTCACCACCTACTACGCGGAGATCCTGCGCGGCGAAGGGTTTCAACGCCTTCGCGACTGCCGATCTCTCAACGGTGACGAGCACCACGCTTGCCGGCTACGACCTCGTCGTGCTTGGTGAAACGGCGCTGACCGCAACCCAGGTCTCGATGTTCACCAACTGGGTGACGGCCGGCGGCAACCTGATTGCGATGCGGCCTGACAAGCAGCTCGCCGGCCTGCTCGGTCTGACCGATGCCGGTGCCACGCTCGCGAACGGTTACCTGCTCGTCGAACACCGCGACTTCACCTGGCGCGGGGATTGTCAATCAGACGATCCAGTTCCATGGCACGGCGGATCGGTACACGCTCAACGGCGCCACGTCCGTGGCGACGCTGTACTCCTCCGCGACAGCCTCGACGAGCAATCCGGCGGTCACGATGAGACAGGTCGGCAGCGGCAGCGCGGTGGCATTCACCTACGACCTGGCGCAGTCGATCGTGCTGACCCGGCAGGGGAATCCTGCGTGGTCGGGCCAGGAACGCGACGGGCAGGTGCCGATTCGCAGCGACGATCTGTTCTTCGGCGCCAAAGTCGGCGACGTCCAGCCAGACTGGGTCGACTTGTCGAAAGTCGCGATTCCGCAGGCTGACGAACAGCAGCGCCTGCTCTGGAACATCATCCTGAAAGCGAACGCGAACGAAGAAGCCGCTGCCCCGATTCTGGTACTTCCCGCGGATGCTCAAGGCGGTCGTGATCATGACCGGGGACGATCATGCGAACGGCGGGACGGCCGGACGTTTCGACACCTACCTGGCGAACAGTCCGGCAGGCTGTTCGGTCGCGAACTGGGAGTGCATCCGCGGCACGTCGTACATCTTCCCGAACACGCCGCTGTCGGACACCGATGCCGCAAGCTACGTGGCGCAGGGCTTCGAAGTGGCGGTGCACATCAACACGAACTGCGGGGACTGGACACCGGCCACGCTGGCGAGCTTCTACAACACGCAACTCACGCAGTTCACCGGCGCGTATCCGCACGTGCCTGCGCCGGCCACGAACCGTGTGCACTGCATCGTCTGGAGCGACTACGCGACCCAGCCGCAGGTGGAGTTGAACAACGGCATGCGGTTCGACACCAACTACTACTACTGGCCGGGTTCGTGGGTGCAGGATCGTCCCGGACACTTCACCGGCTCAGGAATGCCAATGCGGTATGCCACGTCGACCGGTCAGATGATCGACGTCTATCAGGCGGCCACGCAAATTACTGACGAGTCTGCGCAGACCTACACGACCACCATCAACACGTTGCTCGACAACGCGCTCGGCCCGCTCGGTTATTACGGGGCGTTCACCGCGAACATGCACACCGACTTCAACCCGTCGGAAGGCGCTACGGGTTCGGCCGCCATCGTCGCCTCGGCAAAGGCGCGTGGCGTGCCGGTGATTTCGGCCAGGCAGATGCTCGACTGGCTCGACGGGCGTAACGCCTCGACGTTCTCGGCAATCAGTTGGAGCGGCAACGTCCTGTCGTTCAACGTCGCGGTAGGCGCCGGAGGGACCGGCCTGCAGGCTCTGGTGCCGGCCAGTGCCGGCAGCTCGCCAATCAATAACGTCACTCTCAACGGCGCACCGGTCACGTTCACGACCCAGACCCTCAAGGGTGTCGCTTACGCGATCTTCCCGGCTGGAGCCGGGACCTACGCCGTGACGTATGGAGCGGACACGACGCCTCCGACGATCTCGAATGTCAGCGCCGCACCGAGCCTCACGACGTCGGTGATCACCTGGACGACCAATGAAGTGTCGGATTCGAAGGTGAATTACGGGACCGACCCGGCGCAGCTGCTCTCTGTGGTCAGCAACGCCACGGCGGTCACCTCGCACAGCCTGACACTGACGGCGCTTTCGGCGAACACGACGTACTTCTATCGCGTGAGCTCGGCCGATGCCGCCTCCAACACTGCCGTGCAGCCGGCGGCGCCGTCTCCAGCCGCCAGCTTCACCACCGCCGGGGCAACGATCGCCGGGCGCGTGACGTCCGTGACGGGTTGCGCCGGGGCAACCGTAACCCTGAGCGGCGCGGCAAGCGCCACGACATCGGTTGATGGATCGGGCAATTACGTCCTCAGCGGCCTTTCCAACGGTTCGTATTCAGTGGCCGCATCGAAGAACGGCTGCACGTTCGTGCCGCCGAGCCAAGCGGTGACCATTGCCGGCAGCAGCGCGAGCGGCGTCGACTTCGCCGCGCAGGCGGTCGTGATCAGCGGGACGATTTCTCCGGTGTCGATCGGCAGCGGCGCAACCGTTACGCTGAGCGGCACCTCCAGCCAGGCGGTGACCGCTGATGCCTCGGGGAACTACTCCTTCAACGCCGTAATCGACGGACCCTATACGGTGACGCCAACGAAGGCCGGCTTCGTGTTCACTCCGGCGAATCGGGCCGTCACCATCGCCCGGGCGAGCCAGACCGGCGTGAACTTCACCGGCTCGGCGGTCCCGACGTTCAGCATCTCGGGTGCGATCCCGGGAGCCGGCGGCGCCACGCTTACGTTGTCCGGTGCCTCATCGGCGACAACCACTGCGGACCCATCAGGCAATTACACGTTTACAGGTCTCCTGGACGGCACCTACACGGTAACGCCCGCCAAGAGCGGCTTCACGTTCTCACCGGCAAGCGCGACCGTTACGATTTCCGGCGCGAATGGAACCGCGAACTTCACCGCGCAGGCGGTGGTCATCACCGGCACGGTCTCGCCGGTGTCGATTGGCAACGGCGCCACGCTGACCCTCAGTGGCGCGGCCAGTGCCGTGGTCAGCGCAGATGCCTCCGGCGTCTACACCTTCAGCGGGATCGCGAACGGCTCGTATACCGTGACACCCTCGAAGAACGGCTTCACGTTTACGCCGGCGAACCAAGCGGTTACGGTCACTGGTTCGAGCGTCACGGCAATCGACTTCACCGGGCAGGCGGCACCGACCTTCAGTATCTCGGGGACGATCACCGGTGGGGCCAACGCGACGGTCAACGTGACCGGGGCCGCCACGGCCTCGACCACGGCTGACGCCGCGGGCAACTACACGGTGTCGGGGCTGGCAAACGGGACCTACACCGTGACTGTCGTGAAGAGCGGGTTCACGTTCGCGCCGGCCAGCCGGGCGGTCACGATTGTCAGTGCCAACGTCACCAGCGTGAACTTCACGGCACAGCCGGTGCTCATCAGCGGCACGATCACGCCCGTGTCCATTGGCGCGGGGGCAACCGTCACCCTCAGCGGCGCAGCCAGCGCCGTCGTCACCGCGGACGCGTCAGGCAACTACACGTTCAGTGGAGTGGCCAATGGCGCCTACACGGTGACGCCGACCAAGAGCGGCGGCTTCACGTTTGCGCCGACGAGTCGCGCGGTGACGGTGAGCGGCGCCAGCGTAACCGGCGTCAACTTCACAGGCGCGGCGCCAACCTTCTCGTTGTCCGGCACCATCACCGGCGGCGGAGGCGCGACCGTCAACATGACCGGCGGCGCGACGGGCACCGTGACTGCTGACGCCTCGGGCAACTACTCGTTCAGCGGGCTGGTTGCCGGCACCTACACGATCACGCCGGTGAAAAGCGGGTTTACGATGACACCGCCCAACCAGGCGGTCACGATCACGACGGCAAACGTGACCGGCGTGAGCTTCGTTGCGCAGGCGATTCCAACGTTTGCGATCTCCGGAACGATCACACCGGCATCGGTCGGCGCCGGAGCGACGGTCACGTTGAGCGGGGCGGCGAGCGCGGTGGTCACGGCGGACGCGTCGGGCAACTACTCGTTCGGCGGCCTGTCGAATGGCGCCTACACCGTGACGCCCACGAAGGCCGGTTCGGTCTTCACCCCGGCGAATCAGAGCGTGACGGTCAACGGTGCCGGCGTGACAGGCGTCAACTTTACGGGCGTCACGAACACCGCGCCGATCGCCGTCGACGCGACGGTCACGGTCGGACGATCGACTCGTTCGACGACGATCACCAGCCCATCGTTCTCGACGACAGCCGCGAACGAGCTGCTGCTGGCGTTCGTGGCGGTCGACAACGTGAACGCAAACGCCACAACTGTCACCGGCATCACGACGACGGGCCTAACATGGACACTGGTGAGGCGGACCAACACGCAACGTGGCGGGGCCGAGATCTGGCGAGCGTTCGTGACGACACCGCGCACGAATATGACGGCGCGGGCAACGATCTCGCAAAGCGTGGCTGCAGCGATTACCGTGATGGGATTCAAGAACGTGGACACGACCGGCACGAATGGAGCTGGCGCAATTGGCGCGACCGGCAGCAACAACGCGCTATCCGGTGCGCCGACGGCGTCGCTCACCACCACACGCGCGAACTCCCTCGTGATCGGCGTCGGCAGCGACTGGGATCAGGCGCTCAACCGGACTTCGGGCCCGAACCAGACGCTCGTGTCCCAGTTCCTGGCGACCGACGGCGACACTTTCTGGGTGCAGCGCCAGAACGGATTGATCGCGGCGAGCGGCACGGTGGTCACGATCAACGACACCGCACCGACGACGGATCGGTTCAATCTGACGATCTGCGAGGTTCGGGGGCAATAGCGATCTGAAAGACGGACGGCGGAAGGCCATCTGTCTTCCGTCTTCCGCCTTTCGAGGTACACAAAAAAGCCCGCCGTGAGGCGGGCTTTTTCATGGAATCCAATCGTTGAGCTATGCCACGTCGAGGCTGCGGCCGCCGCTGACGGCGGAACGCTGCGCGCCGGCCGTCGGAGTCGACAACATGCGGAAGCGCTGGAACGGCATGTTGCAATCGTACTTCCGGAGGAAATTCAGGAAGCGACGGTAGTCCGACTGCGGCATGTTGAACATGTCGACAAGCAGACGGTAGCTGCCTTTCGTATGGGTGAGCCCGGTGCAGACGATGCTGCGGAGCTCTTCGCGGGTGAGGTCGCGGGCCATGAACGGCTCGTGAATCGCCGTCCAGAAGTCCTCGCCCCCCTTGACGATGCGATCGAACATTATCGCCACGCGATCGGGCTGGGGCGCAGCGGCAGGGGCCGCGGCGGCCGGTTTGCTGCCCGACCAGAGCAGGATCTCCGGCGGCAAATCGTCGAGCGCGATGACCGGCTTGCGCGCGCGGACCACAATCCGCTCGATTACGTTCTTCAGCTCGCGAACGTTGCCGGGCCAGTGATAGGCCTGCAGCGATGCCAGCGTTTCCGGCGCGGCCTGCATCGGGCGCACGTTGTGGCTCTTCGTGTACATCTCGAGGAAGTGATTCACCAGCACCGGGATGTCTTCGCGACGATCGCGCAGCGGCGGCACCACGATGTGAATCACGTCGAGGCGATAGTACAGATCCTCGCGGAATTCGTTGGCGGCGATTCGATCGAGCAGCCGCCGGTTGGTTGCGGCCACCACGCGGACGTCGACGCGCGTGCAGGCGCGGTCGCTGCCGATGCGCTGAATCTCGCCGGTCTCCAGGAACCGCAGCAGGAGGGCCTGCATCCGCAGGCTCATCTCGCCGACTTCGTCCATGAAGATTGTGCCGCCGTCAGCCTGTTCGAGCCACCCTCGTTTGTCCCGGTAGGCATCGGTGAAGCTGCCGCGCACGTGCCCGAACAACTCCGACTCGAGGAGTGAGTCCGGCATTCCGGCGCAATTGATCGTGACCAGTGGACCGTGCCGACGGGGGCTTCGGTGATGAATCGTCTGACCGGCGATTTCCTTGCCGACACCGCTCTCGCCGGTTATGAGAACCTTGGCGTCGGATCGTGCAGCTTCCTCCAGTTCCTGTTGCAGCGCTTTTGTCGCGTCACTAATCCCTACAAGGTGGCGCGTAACGTCCATAACTATCCCTCCGGGAACCACAAGCCTTGGGAGCACGAAATGGACTCGCAACTGACGACCGTCCCACGAAGAAACGCTTCCGCGAGGCGTTTCGCGCGCTGAACGGATTCAATCTGATGTCGAGAGGCAAGCAGCATTACCGCTGTGCTTTTTCTTGTCAACACGAAAAGTTCGCTTCGAGAAAGAAAGTGTGTCCCAGTGTGCGGTATTGGGGCACATCATTCGGCACACTTCCCACCTGCCTACGGAAAATGTCAGCCGGCCGCCAACAAGTTCTGTAATCCGATGCCCCGAAGGTGACCCACATCGCGACAACAACAGTCACGCAGCCAGACTTTTAACGCTGTATACCGCGCGAGAAATCAGCCTTGTCCGTATCGCCGCCGATACAGGCCGCCGTCAGTTTCATCGTCCGAACGGCTTTTTGCGGTAAATGAATCGACGCTCGTGCGCGCGGTCAACGCACGCGTCGATGATTGGGCAGGAACTTAATTCCCCGGTTGATTCGAGAACACCTCGATAAACCGCTTTATCCGCCCGCTCCGCGGGCGAGCAGCGCCCGCCGCCGGTCTGCCCTTCGGCGCTCCGGCTCGAACTGCAGAACGACCGTGCGCCGGTCGCTGCGACGGCGATCCTGATAGAGGTCCAGACCGCCGCCAGGCCTGGCGCCGTTCATCAACTGGGCCACCAGGGAGAGGAATCGGCCTTCTTCCACCGGTTCGACGACGTAGGCCGCGCCCAGACGGTACGCGTCAGCCTGCAGGGCGATGTCCTTGCGCACGTCGAGCACCACCGCCGCCAGATGCGCGTCGTTCGCCCGTCCATCGAGCACCAGGTGCAGCCCGTTGAAGATGCCGAGTTGCACCGCCGCCACGAGGCATGCCGGGCGCGCGGCCAGCGCAATGCGCGCCTCCTCGAACGACGGCACGCGGCGAACCCGGTAGCCGGCTCGCTGCAGCATTTCCGAGAGTGCGACGAGCGCCTGGGGATTCGGGTGAACCAGCAGCACGCTGGTTCGAGCGGTGCGTCGGCCCCGCCGGCGCATTCTCACCAGGTCGCCGGCAATCGGAGATCTCTCGCTGGATACATCGGCGTCGCATGTCGTCGAAAGGAAGACTTTAGTTTCGCGCCGACGTAATCTTTGATCTTCCGAGAGGCTTCCTGGCAGCGAATTCCTTTCTACCCTGTCGGCGTTCAATCGCGCCGTATCCGCCTGAGAATCCTGCTGATTCATAAGGTTACGCGGTTCCATTGGATATCCCCGTTGATGGCGACTTCTTTGCACTAGGCGAAGTCACACGACACCTCACAACACTTTGCGGGCCACCCTCGGTCCTAACGCCGGCGGGGCCTCCTAACTCTCGGTATCGGTGTCACAGGTCAAGTGATGGCTCTAACCGCAATGCGACGGACAACAGCTTCGGCTCGAATGATCGGCACCAGCCGCGTGATCCGCGGACTGATGGAGGAAATCGATCGCATCTCGCGATCGGATGTGAAGGTCCTCATCACCGGCGAGAGCGGCGTAGGGAAGGAGGTGGTGGCGACCGAGATCTTCTCGCGAAGTCCGCGCGCCCATCGTCCTTTCGTCATGGTGAACTGCGCTGGACTGCCTGAGACGCTCCTCGAATCGGAGCTGTTCGGACACGTCCGTGGAAGCTTCACCGGTGCCTATCGCGACAAACCGGGCAAGCTCGAACTGGCGCATACCGGCACGGTGTTCCTCGACGAAATCGGCGAGATGACGCTGCGCATGCAGGGTCTCCTGCTGCGATTCCTCGAGACCGGCGAGCTCCAGAAGGTGGGCGGCGACGGGGCGGAGACCCGCGTCGACGTGAGGGTCATCGCCGCGACTAATCGTGACCTGCGTCAGCTGATCGCCCAGGGGCAGTTCCGTGAAGACCTGCTTTACCGGCTGAACGTGATTCACCTCACGGTGCCGCCGCTGCGCGAGCGCGCCGAGGACATTCCCGGACTGGTCGAGTTCTTCCTTGGGCGCCTGATCACGCACAACGGCCGTCCGCACGTCTCCACCGTGACGCCCGAGGCAATGGCCGCGCTCACGGCGTACTCGTGGCCGGGCAACGTGCGACAGCTTCAGAACGTTCTCGAGCGGCTGGTCGTGGTCGGTCATTCAGACCTCATCGAGCTCGAGTCGCTGCCACCCGAAGTGCGGGCCCCACGGGCAACCGCGCAGCGGCCGTTCGTCGAGCGGCGGCGGAGCGTCGCTGACGATCTGTTCTCGCGACTGATGACCGACAAGGAGTCGTTCTGGACGACGGTCTACCCGCTCTACATCCATCGCGAGATCACCCGCGGCACGGTGCGCGATGTGATCCGCAAGGGGCTCGAAGAATCGCGAGGCAACTACAAGGTGCTGGCGCGCATGTTCAACATGGAGTCCGGCGAATACAAGCGCTTCCTGAACTTCCTGCGGAAGCATCACTGTCAGCTTCCGTTCAAGCAGTACCGGTAAACGACGAGGACCGACATGCAGCGATTCGCGGTCACGGTATTCGTGTTCCTGTTCACGGCGGCAGGCATGGCTCAACAGGGCAGGCCGAGTGTCGCGCCACCGGAGGCGCGGCCGCGGGGCGCCGAATCAGCGCTCGCGACTCCGCCGGCCGGCTACGTCATCGGGCCGGAGGATGTCCTCACCATCCTGTTCTGGCGCGACAAGGACATGTCGGGCGACGTCACCGTCCGGCCCGACGGCAAGATCTCGACACCGTTGTTGAACGACATCCAGGCAGCAGGCCTCACTCCGGAGGAGCTGCGGGTGCGCATCAACAACGAAGCCGCGCACTACATCGAGGATCCAAACGCGACGGTCGTCGTGAAGCAGATCAACAGCCGCAAGGTGTTCATTGCGGGTGAGGTCGAGAAGCCCGGCGTCTATCCGCTCAGCGGGCCGATGTCGGTGTTGCAGCTCATCGCCAACGCCGGCGGCTTCAAGGAGTACGCGAAGCGCGACGCGATCCTCATCGTGCGGAAGGAAGAGGGCCGGCAGGTGCAGCTGCCATTCGATTACAACGCGGTCGTGCGCGGCAAGAAGCTGAATCAGAACGTCGAGCTCAAGCCCGGCGATACGGTCGTCGTTCCGTAGGGCGGTCGCGATGAAGACGTTCGCTAGAGAGTCGTTCGCGGCGCTCGCGTTCATCGTCGCAGCGGCCAATGGATCGGCGGTCATGGCTGCCGACCAGCCGTCGCAGCTGTTTCGAGGGCTGTTCGGCCCGGATCCAAGTATTGCGCTCACATCTCATCCCGTCCTCGAGCTGCGAGTCAACACGTTCGAGGCGCGCGGGCGGACCCCCAGCGACACCCTCGAGCAGACCGTGCTCCAGGCGGAAGGGTTCTATACCGGCGTGTCGTCTGGCCTCACGTTTCGACAAAAGACCCGCAACGCGTTGTTCACCGTCGGCACCGGCAACACGCTGCGGATGTATCCATCGAGCGATGTCACGACGACCGAGCATTCGGGTTTCGCCAGCATGGACCTGCAGGCGAGCCGGTATACCACGGTGCGTGCATCGGGCGGCGTCTTCTATACACCCTTTCACCAGGTGCTCGGCGTTCCCGCGTACATCGATCCCGGAACCGCAGTCGGCAGCGATGCGTCGCTCGGAACCGACACGTCTCTGACCTACAGCGCTGCCACCGCGATCACCAGGCAGTTGGGACGACGAGGCCTGCTGATCGCGGATTACGACGGTCATGTGACGCAGTTCACGTCGGGGAGCGGCGACACGACCAGTCATCGTGCGTCGGTGGCCTACGCGCACGAATTCGCGAAAGGGATCGCCTTCCGATTCGGTGATGGCGTGCGGGTGCTGCAGGCGGCCGCGACCGACCGGATCGTCACGCAGGACATCATCCTGGGCATCGACGTGAACCGCACGTTGGAGTCGTCGCGGCAGACCAGTTTCTCCTTCAACACCGGCGCCACCATCATGGACACCGGTACCGGGAACCGGTTCGTCCCGTCGGGGTCGGCGACGCTGACGCATCGGCTCAGCAGAGCCTGGCAGACCTCGATCAGATTCGACCGCGGGCTGCAGGTCGCGGAGCTCGTGTCGGAGGCCTTCATCGCCAACAACAGCAGTGTCGTGTTGAACGGTTTCCTCGGCCGCCGCCTGTCGGTAGGCGTGCGCGGCGGGTACAGCTTCGGCAACTTCGATCTGGACGGCTCGTCGATGCCCTACAACAGCTATGTCGCCGAAGGGCGCGCGGCCGTGGCACTCGGACGTCACTTCCAGTTGTACATGCAGCACATGTACCTACCGGTACCGGTTCCCGGATGCCATCACGCTGCCCTCCGATGTGCCGTTCCGGCGAGAGCAGTACAGCATCAGATTCGGCCTCGACATCTGGGCGCCGCTCGTGGGCCGATTATGATTCCCGGACAGACATGTATCCCCCGAGGACGTGCTCGAGGCGGTGCGCCGGCGCAAATGGTTGATGATTTGCCCGGTCGTCGTGCTCGGACTGGCGGCGTTCCTCATCACCCGATCGCTGCCCAACCTGTATAAGTCGGAGACGACGATCCTGGTCGTCCCGCAGCGGGTGCCGGAAAGCTACATCCGTTCGACGGTGACCAATCGCATCGAGGACCGGCTGCGATCGATCAGAGAGCAGGTCCTGAGTCGATCGATGCTCGAGCGCATCATCCTCGACTTCAACCTGTATCCCGAGCAGCGCAAGCGCGCGCCGATGGAAGAAGTCGTCGCGCGGATGCGAACCGACGTCGATGTCGATCCGCCGGTCAAAGACGACACCTTCAAGATCAGCTATGTGTCGGGCGATCCGGTGGTCGCTCAGAAGGTCGTGGCGCGGCTCGCGTCGATGTTCATTGACGGCAACGTGCACGACCGTCAAGTCATCGCGGACGGGACGAACGTGTTTCTCGAGTCACAGCTCGAGGACGCACGGCAGCGGCTCGATCGAGCACGAAAAGAAACTCGAGGAGTACCGCAGGCGGCACATCGGCCAGCTGCCGTCACAGCTGCCGTCGAATCTTCAGGTGATTCAGGCGGCGCAGACCCAGCTGCAATCGCTGTCGGAGTCGCTCAACCGCGACCGCGATCGCCGCCTGGTGCTCGAGAAGGCACTTGCGGATCAGCGTGCCGATCCGATCGCGCTTTCGACGACCGCCGACGCCGCCGACCGACCGCCAGATCCGGTCGACGCCGCACGCACGGAGCTGACCAAGCTCGAGCAACGCCTGAAGCCAACGCACCCGGACGTGATCGCCGCGAGGCGGCACCTGGCGCAGCTCGAGGCAGACCGCAAAGCCGGCGTCGCGGCCGGGAGCGGCACCCCTGCGGCACCGCCCGTTGACAACCTCGTCGCTCGCCGCATGCGCGAGACCGAGATGGAAATCGACAAGCTCGATCGGCAGATCGCGTCGAAGGAGGCCGACACGGTCCGCCTGCAGGGCACGATTGCCGACTACCAGCGGCGCGTCGAGGCGGTGCCGACGCGCGAGTCCGAGATGGCCGAGCTGACGCGCGATTACGAGACGCTGCAGAAGCTCTATCAGTCGCTGCTCGCCAAAAAAGAGGACTCCAACATCGCGGCCAATCTGGAAAGGCAGCAGGTTGGCGAACAGTTCAAGGTGCTGGATCCGGCGCGTGTGCCTGAGCGGCCCTTCAGTCCCAAACGATTGCAGTTGAACCTCATGGCGATCGGTATCGGCCTCGCGCTCGGCATCGGGCTGGGCGCACTGCTCGAGTACCGCGATACGACGCTTCGTACCGAGGTGCAGCTTCAGGAGGCGTTTCGCATCCCGGTGCTCGCCGTGTTGCCCCTGATGGAGTCGGTTGGCGAGAAGCGGCGTCGGGTCGCCCGGCGAGCTCTCACCGTCACCGCGGGCTTTCTTCTGGTGGCTTCCGCGGCGGTCGGTGCCGCGTGGCACCTCGGCTTTTTGAAACGGATGTTCTGATGGCTGAGACCGTGACGCTCGGTTTGTGCGATCCGATGGCGGACGCCGCGAGCCTCGACCAATCGTTCGATCCGTCGCTGACGGGGAAGGTCGCGGTGGAGGGCATGCTTCCGATCGCGACCGAGCAGTATCGCCGCCTCGCCGCGACCCTTCATCGCGCGCAGGTCGACACCGGTCTCCGCGTCGTCATCGTGACCAGCGCGATCAGCGGCGAGGGGAAGAGTTTGACCACCACCAACCTGGCGCTGACGCTGACGCGATCGTACGAGCGGCGGGTGCTGATGGTGGACGCGGATCTGCGGCGCCCGACGCTGCATCGAATGTTCAATCTGGAACGGGTGCGCGGGGTGAACGAGTACGTGGAGTCGAAGGGATCGAGCGTGCTCGATATCGTTCCGGTCGCGCCGCGGCTGTTTCTGCTGCCGGCGGGCGCGGCGGACCCTGATCCAATCCGTGCGCTCACCTCCGAGACGATGGATCGCATCGTCAAGGCGGGACGCGAGATGTACGACTGGGTGCTGATCGACACGCCGCCGATCGGCCTGCTGCCCGACGCGGGACTGATCGGCGCGATGGCGGACGGCGTCCTGCTCGTCGTGCGCGCCGGCCACGGCCCCTACGACCTGATCAAGCAGGCAATCGACACCCTCGGACGCGAGCGGATCGTCGGCGTCGTGTTCAACGGCGCGGAATCCCTTCGTGGTTACGGCGACGATTACTACGGCTACTACGGCAAGAGCGGCTACGGGAAGAGCAGGTAGACCATGGGGAAAGGGCTCATGCAGCCGGTCACGTGGCGTTCGAGCGCGCTGATCCTGTCGGAGACGGCGCTCATCATGGCGGCGGCGACCGTCAGCACCTATCTGATGCTTGGCGCGAGCGGATCGCTGGCGGCAATCGGCCATGAACTGCCGAAGGTTCTGCTCATCGGGTTCGTGTGCCAGATTTGCCTGTACT
Source organism: uncultured Acidobacteriota bacterium (assembly GCA_963755695.1). Classification (GTDB taxonomy): domain Bacteria; phylum Acidobacteriota; class Vicinamibacteria; order Vicinamibacterales; family 2-12-FULL-66-21; genus QHWT01. The sequence goes on from CAVWLB010000008.1 coordinate 212,410, forward strand.
ACGGCGACCTCTACGACGACCCCCAGCTGTTGCGCGATCTGCGGCAGATGGCGGTGCGGATGCTGAAGGCACTCGGCGCGACCTCGATCATCCTGGCGCTGCTCTACGCGCGCTACCCGGATCTGATCGTCGCTCGAGGCGTGTTCGTGGTGACCGCGATGATCGTGAGCGGCTCGCTGATTGGTTGGCGCGCCGCGTTTCGATGGGCCTCGAGCCAGGTCGGCCCACGCGAGCGGCTGCTGCTGATCGGACGGAGCGCGACTGCCGACAATTTCGAACGCGAGCTGGCCGAGCGCAGCCATCACGGCGTGGAGATCGTCGGCTTCGTCGAGGCTCAGTCGACCGACAATCACGACCGCCGGTCGCTCGGCGCGTTCGAAGATCTCCCGGCCATCGTGCGCGCCCACGCCGTCGATCGCGTGGTGGTCAACCTCGCCGACGCGCGCGGCAAGCTGCCGATGGACAAGCTGCTCGAAATGAAGCTCCAGGGGGTGACCTTCGCCGACCTCGCCTCCGTCTATGAGGAGTGCACCGGCAAGATCGCGATCGAAAACCTCCGTCCGAGCTGGCTGATTTTCTCCAGCGGCTTCCGGAAGAGCGCGGCGGTGCTCATCGCCAAGCGCGCGCTCGAGGTGGTGATTGCCGCGGTGGCGCTGGTGCTCTGCCTGCCGATCCTGCTGCTGCTGGCGGCCGCGATCGTGCTGACCTCGCCTGGACCGGCTGTCTACAGCCAGTTGCGAGTTGGACAGAACGGCCGTGTGTTCCGCGTCTACAAGCTGCGCTCGATGCGAAACGACGCGGAACGCGAGAGTGGCGCGGTGTGGTCGAAACCTGGCGATCCGCGGATCACCCGGATCGGCAACGTCCTCCGCCGCACCCGGCTCGACGAGCTGCCGCAGCTCTGGAACATCTTGATCGGTAACATGAGCCTGGTCGGGCCTCGGCCGGAACGCCCGGAATTCGTCCAGGACCTCGCCAAGCAGATCCCGTTGTACAAGCTGCGGCACGTGGTGAAGCCTGGTCTCACCGGCTGGGCGCAGGTGCGCTACACCTACACCGCGACCGTCGAAGACACCATGGAGAAACTCCAGCACGATCTCTTCTACATCAAGAACCTGTCGCTACGCCTCGACCTGTTCATCATCATCGAGACGGTCAAGACGGTCGTCCTGCATCGGGGGCGGTGATGTTGCACCCGCCGCAGATTGTCAACGCGATGACGATCGACGTGGAGGACTACTTCCACGTCAGCGTGTTCGACGGGGTGGTGCCTCGACACCATTGGGCGATGCTCGAGAGCCGGGTCGAGCGGAATACCGATCGCCTGCTGGCGCTGTTCAATGACGCGGGCATCAGAGGAACGTTCTTCGTCCTGGGCTGGGTCGCCGAGCGTCAACCGGCGCTGGTGCACCGGATCGCCGCCGCGGGTCATGAAATCGCATCGCATGGCTACGGCCACCGGCTCGTCTACGACCTCACACCTCGAACCTTCAGAGAAGACATCAGGCGCTCGAAGCACGCGCTGGAGTCGATGGCCGGGCGTCCGGTGCGGGGCTACCGCGCACCCAGCTACTCGATTACTCCGCAATCACTCTGGGCCCTCGACATTCTGATCGAAGAAGGGTTCGAGTACGACGCGAGCATCTTTCCGATTCATCACGATCGCTACGGCATCCCGATCTCGCCGCGGCATCCGTTTCCAATTCAGCGCGAGCACGGCACGATCATCGAGGTTCCGGGATCGACGGTCCGGGTCGGCAGCTACAACATGCCCCTCGGCGGGGGCGGGTATTTTCGCATTCTCCCTTACTGGTGGACCAAGCGCGGCATCGAGCGCCTGAACCGGACGGAGCAGCGTCCGGCGGTGTTCTACCTGCACCCCTGGGAGATCGATCCGGATCAACCGAGACTGCCGACATCGGCGCTCGGCCGATTCCGGCATTACCGCAATCTCGGCGACACCGAAAGCCGTCTGAGGCAACTGCTCTGCGACTTCGAGTTTGCGCCCATGGAACAGGTGATGTTGCCCCGGGCGGTTGCAGACGCCCCTCACGCGCTGGCTTTTGCCCTTCCATACGTATGGTGATGACACTTAGAACGGCAGCGGCGACCACGGTATCGATCGCGGACGCCGCGCGCGAATGGAACGCGTACGTCGACGTGCACCCGGAGGCGACCGGGTATCACGCCTGGGAATGGCGCGACGTGTTCGAACAGGCGTTCGGCCACGAGACGGTGTATCTCGTGGCACGCCGGGAACGACGCCCGGTCGGCGTTCTGCCGCTGGTCCTGTTTCGCTCCGCCCTTTTCGGCAAGTTTGCCGTGTCACTGCCTTTCGTGAACTACGGCGGCGTGCTCGCCGACGATGATGAGGCCGGCGACGCGCTGGTTGCACAGGCCAAGTCGGTCCTCGCGCGACGCGGGGCGCGGCACCTCGAATTGCGGCACCGGGTCCGCCACTTTCCGGCGCTGCCGGCAAAAGAACACAAGGTCACGCTGCTTCTCGACTTGCCGGAGGCGGAGGAAGCCTGCTGGCAGGGACTCGACCGAAAAGTCCGAAACCAGGTGCGCAAGGCGGAAAAGAGCGGGCTGACCGCAGCGATTGGCGGCCGGTCGCTCCTGCCGGAGTTCTACGGCGTGTTCGCGCGAAACATGCGCGATCTCGGCACGCCGGTCTACAGTCCGCGATTCTTCGACGCGATCTTCTCGCACATCGAATCCCGCGTCCGCGTGGTGGTCGTGCGCCTGGGATCGGAGACCATCGCCGCAGGCATCACCCACACCCATCGGAGGGTGATGGAAATGCCATGGGCCTCGTCACTGAAGGAACGGCGCGATCTGTGTCCCAACAACCTTCTGTACTGGACGGTCATCCGCGAGGCGATTCGGACCGGCCACACGGTGCTGGATTTCGGGCGCTCGACTCCCGATGAAGGCCCTTACCTGTTCAAGGTGCAGTGGGGCGCGCGCCCCGAACAACTCTGGTGGGAGTACTGCCTCAATGGCACGGCCACGCTCCCGGATCAGAGCACGAAAAATCCGCGGCTGCAGTCTGCCATCCGGTTGTGGAAGCGGCTGCCGCTGCCCGTTGCCAGCTTCATAGGACCCCACGTCGTGCGGTCCATTCCATGACCACCCATGTTGGCGCCTGGTCCCGCGTCCCGATCGTTCTTTCGCGCCGTCGCGCTGGCGACGCGATCGAGGACGCAACCTACGAGCCGATCACGCTCGGACTCCCCTTTCCACCGGGCGCCCTGACTGACGCCGCGCTGCTGAACCTGCGCGACGCGAACGACCGCCGGCTGCCGTTGCAGGCGCGTGCCCTCGAACGATGGCACGACGGCTCGGTGAAGTGGGCGCTGCTCGATTTCCAGACGCAGGACGAAACCACGATCTTCAACGTCGGCCCCGGGCCGCGGATGTCGGACGTGAAGGGCATCGAGCTCACACAGACCAGCGGCGGCGTGCTCGTCGACACCGGCGCCGCGCGCTTCTCGATGCTGGTCCACCGGCCCTTCCCGTTTGCATCCGTGGCGATCGACGCACGGGAAGTGATCGATCAGGAACGCAGCGGACTGCGGGTGGTGGACGGGACCGGGCGCGCGTGCCGGGTCCAGGTTCGCCGCGTGGTGATCGACGAACACGGACCGCTCAGGGCCACGGTGCTGATTGAGGGCACGATCGCGAGCTGGACCCGGCCGCTCCTCATGCTCCACGCGCGACTGCATTTCTTTGCCGGCTCGGCTGCCGTGCGATGCCTGCTGACGCTGCACAACCCGCGGGCTGCCGTGCACCCGAACGGCATCTGGCAGCTCGGCGATCGGGGCTCGGTCTACCTGAAGTCGGTCGAGCTCGAGATGGCGTTGCCGGAGAATGGCCCGCCGGCGGATGCGTGGTGCTCGCCAGAGCTCGAGCACTCACTCGAATTGGTCGCACAGCCGTTTGAACTGTACCAGGACTCGAGCGGCGGTGAGCGGTGGCACAGTCCGACTCACCGGAATCGCGATGGCATCATCACGACGACGTTCCGCGGCTATCGGATGACCACCGGCCTCGGTTCCACCCTTGGCGAGAGGGCCACGCCGGTCGCAAGACTCGAGCGCGGCAAGGATCGCATCGCCATCGCCATGGAGCACTTCTGGCAGAACTTTCCAAAGTCGCTGGAAGCGTGCGACGACCGGATCGTGCTCGGCCTCTTTCCCCGGCATCATTCTGATCTGTACGAGGTTCAGGGCGGCGAGCAGAAGACCCACCGGTTCACGATGGCGTTCGGTCGCGATCTGATGAGCACCGACGCCGTGCTCTGGGGCAGGCTGCCCCGGATCGCGCACAGTTCCGCGGCTTACTACTGCGCCTCGCACGCGGTTCCATACCTCGGGCCGATCCATTTCGACGGCATGAAAGCCTACGACGAGCTGGTCGCCAGCGCCGTTGCCGGCCCGGACGCCTTCGAACGCAAGCGAGAGGTGATCGACGAATACGGCTGGCGGAATTTCGGGGACATCTACGCCGATCACGAGGCGTCGTTCCACAACGGCGGCGAGCCGTTCGTGTCGCATTACAACAATCAGTACGACGCGGTGGCCGGTTTCGCCTGCCAGTTCATGCGATCGGCCGACGTGCGATGGTTCACCCAGATGGAGGAGCTCGCCGCGCACGTCGTGGACATCGACATCTATCACACGACCCGCGATAAGAGCGCTTACAACGGCGGCCTGTTCTGGCACACGTATCACTACGTTCCCGCCGGTCTGTCGACCCACCGCTCTTATCCCGCGGCGAAGAACGTGTCCGGCGGTGGGCCGTCGAACGAGCACAACTATGCGTCCGGCCTGCGTCTTCACTATTTGCTCACCGGCGACGCACAGATGCTGGAAGCGGCCATCGGCCTCGGGCGCTGGGTCATTGCCATGGACGACGGAGCCACGACCCCATTTGCCTGGGTGGCGTCGGGAGCGACCGGGCTGGCGAGCGCAACCTGCACGCCCGACTATCACGGACCAGGCCGTGGCGCTGGTCACTCGATCATCGTCCTGCTCGACGCACATCGCCTGTCAGGCGACCACGCGTTCCTCGAGAAGGCCGAAGAGGTGATTCACCGCTGCATTCACCCGGAAGACGATGTCGAAGGGCGCAATCTGCTCGACGCAGAGCGGCGCTGGTCCTATACCGCGCTGCTCGAGGCGCTCGCGAAGTACCTCGACTACAAGGCCGAACGCGACGAGCTCGATGAAGCATATGCGTACGCGCGCGCCAGCCTGCTGAAATATGCGCGGTGGATGGCGATCCACGAGTATCCGTTCCTCGAGAAGCCCGAGAGCCTCGAATACCCGACCGAGACGTGGGCCGCGCAGGACATGCGCAAGGCGGAAATCTTCCTGCTGGCATCCCGTCACGCTCCCGAGGCGGAGCGTCAGAGGTTTCTGGACCGCGCCCGTTTCTTCTTCGGTACTCGACGTCGGCACTGAGGCGGATGCCGACGCGGGGCTGCGCGCGCCCGGTCGTCCTGCTGCTGTCGCACGGATTCATGTATGGGTATTTCCTCGAGCATCCCGGCGACCGTGCGCCGGAGCCGCGCAGCGACATGCACGACTTCGGTGCCCCTCCGCCGGCGTTCATCCCGCAAAAGGCCCGCGCGCTGGAGCGGTTGAAGCCGCGCAGGACGGCACTCTTCACGCGCCTGCTCGGCCTGCTCCCAACAGGCTAGCAATCACTAACTTGGATCTCGATCTTCGATCCCGATCCGCTGAGCCGATTTCGGATCAGGATCGATACGGATCAGTGCCGCCGGCAAAGCCGGCAGTCGATGCCAAACGTCAGGAGGTCGCCGATTCCTGGCATTGCTGCGAGCCAGCGCAGCGTCCGTACCGGGATTCGCTCGAAACGATCGAGGTTGAATCCCGCTGCTTCCGCACTGCGCTGGTAGTCGGGATACCGAAGACCGTTCAGCCCGAGTTCCTGCCAGGACGAGGCGTCGCGCGGTGTGTCGCATCGCGCATTGCGCAGCGCGAGCACAGCATGGAGACCGCACAACAGGTGGGCGTAAGGTACCTGGCAGGCCCAGTAGAGATGGTAGCCTTGCGGCGAGAAGAACAGCGGTCCGAACCGCGAGAGGAGGACGCCGCCCGGGCGAAGCACACGGAACAATTCCCTGAAGGCAGCATCGAGATCCATCACGTGCTCGAACACGTTGGTCGAGAAGACCGCATCGAACGAGCGATCCGGAAACGGAAGCCCGTCCGATTGGGTCTGGATGAACCGGCAATTGGCGACGCTGTCGGTAGCCGCGGCGCGGTTCGCCTGCCGGATGGCCCCGCGGTCGATGTCCACGCCGACAACCGAGCGGACGCGCGCAGCGAGCCACAGCGTCTCGCCCCCCCAGCCGCATCCGAAATCCAGCACGTCGACATCGTGCGAGCCGATCTCGGCGAGGTACTGTCCTGCCCTACCGTTTGCAAGGTCGCTTGCGCGCTGAGTCTGTGATGATGGATCCAGGTAAGCACCTGGGTCTGGCGGGAAGAGCCAATCGAGTTTCCAGAGCAAGGCCAGTCGCATTGCCTGGATGCACGATGGTCGATCGGCCTCGTAGTCGAGGACGGCATCTACGAGACATCTGTCGGTGTCAGGCGCTACATTCACGGAGCATCGCTCCTCCATTCGCAATGGTGGGTCCCCGCTGGCGGGTCACCGAGTGGAGCAGGCTGCTCAGCGGGGCGAATGCTTCCCGCCACGACAGTTCCGACAGATCCACTTGGCCCGCCAACTGACGACGTTGATCCGGCCGCATCGAGAGCAATCTGATCACCGAAGCGGCAAATGCCGACGGCGTGTTCCCTTCGACGCAGCCCGCCCGGGCGGCGGCCGGCACGCCTTCGAACACTGGCGTGCTGACCACGCAGGGAAGGCCGGCGGCGAGCGCCTCCAGCACTTTGTTCTGTATCCCGCGTGCGATCAGCAATGGAGCTATCGACACGGCAGACTCCCACAGGTACGGTCGAACATCCGGCACGGTTCCCGTGACCTCGATCGAAGGATCCGAAGCGAGCCCGCGAATGGCTGGCGCGGGTCGGGCACCAACGATCGTCAGGCGCGCGCCGGAGTTCGCATCGCGCACGCGTGGCCACACCTGCTTCACGAACCAGAGCACTCCCTCGACATTGGGGGCATAATCCATCACCCCGCAGAAAACGACTCGAGGTTCCGCCGACGGCGATGCCGGCGGCGTGAACCGCAGCGCATCGATTCCATTCGGCACGACGTGCACCGGCGCATTCGGCGCAATCGCCTCGAGCACCGTTCGCTCGCGATCGTTGACCACCAGCGTCGCGGCCGCACGATCGGCCGCAAGCGATTCGAACCGCCCGAGTACACGCGCTTCGCGGCGATAGACCCAGCCGAGTGGCCGGTGTCCGGATGCGCCCATCTGCCGCCACTTCTCTGAATCGACATCGATCAGGTCCAGGATCAGCGGCAGTCTGTCGAGTGGCGGGCTGAGCGCGAAGCGCGCCATGCTCGAGCACAACGCGACGACCACGTCCGGCGGAGAGGCCGACGTGAGGTCCGCGAGCGTGCCCGCGAATCCTGGCGCGTCCAGAAGCGCGTGCGTGAGCGGTCGACCGGTACCGAGTGCCGCTGCCGCCAGGGCCCACGAACGAATTCGGCCAACCCGCGCCGTGGTGACGCTGCGGACGCGATCCTGCAGCAGGTGCACCTGTGATGCCTCGTCGCGATCGTGCACGAGAGAGACCAGGTCGACGCTGGCCTGACGCGCCAGGGCCTCGAGCAGGTAATAGCCGCGGATCCGATCGCCGCGGTTCGGCGCGTACGGCAGGCGATGCGTGAGCAGCAGGATGTTCAAGCGACGGTCACGCACAATTGAGCTCCGCGACCGGCGGACGAACCGACGGATTATCTGACGCAAGTTCCCGGTAGATCTCTTCGAGCCTGGCGTTGCGCGCGCCGAACGACAGCTCTCCCACGATCCTCAGCCGCGCGGCCACTGCTCGCGCCTGTGTCTCCTCGCGCCGCAACAGCGCGGCCACGATCGCATCGCGAAGCGCCGGCACGTCGGCAATCGGAACAACCGTTCCGTGGACGCCGTCGCTCATCAGCTCCGCGGTGCCGCCAGCCGCCGTTGCGACCACCGGCGTTTCAAGCGCCATGGCTTCCAGCACCGCGTTTGGCGTGCCCTCGTAGTCGGAGGACTGCACGAGCAGGTCGAGGCCGTGGTGGAGGGCGATCACATCCGGGGTGTGCCCGAGCAATTTGCACGACCCGTCGAGACCGAGCTTGCGGATGAGCGCCGCTAGGTCGTTGCGGAGCGAGCCGTCGCCGGCAATCAACAGGCGCAGGCTCGGAATTGCGTGTCGCGCTTCCGCGAAAGCCTGGATCAACAAGTCAAACCGTTTCTGCCGCTCGAGCCGCCCTACTGCGCCAATCGCCAGGTCGGATTCGCCGAGACCCAACGCCGCGCGCGCAGGGCCGCGGGCCGCGGGATTGCGTGTGAACCGCCGCTCGTCGATTCCGTTGAGCACCGTCACCACGCGATCCGGAAGACAGCCGTGCCGAATCAGCTCGGACCGGATCTCCTCCGACACGGCCACCACGCGGTCGCACCGCCGCAGTACCCGCTTGTCGGCCGGGTAATAAAGGTAGCGTTCGCGCGGGCTGTGTCCGGTCCAGCCGTGTGCCGTCGCCATCGCCACCGTGCCCTCCGCCCGCGCGAGCAACACCGCGAGGAGGTCGGTCTTGTAGTCGTGGGCGTGCACGATCTGAATGCCGTCGCGCCTCACCAGGTTCTGAAGCTGGGGCCAGGTCGCCGGATCCACCGACGAGCGTTCGAGCAGCTCGACGTAGCGCAGATCCAGTTCCTTCGCGCGGCGCTCGATGTCAGAGCGATCGTCGTCAACCGCGCGCAGATAGCAGACCGTAATTTCGAATTCCCGCGGATCGCTCAGCGCCGCCCCGGAAAGGATCGTTTTCTCCGGGCCGCCGCCGGTCCCGAAGACGCTGCGTAATTCGAGCACCCGAATCGGCATCATCCGGCGTCCTGTATGTGGAAATCCCGGGTCACCGATCGCCGGCGCAACAGGCCATGCGCCTCGCGGCGCGCGACCATTCCGATCGATCGCCAGTCGTAGTGTTCGCGCACGAGAGAGCGTGCGCGTTCGGCAAGCCCGTACGCGAGGAGTCGATTGGTCAGCAGATTGAGAAGCGCCTGCGCCATCCGCTCCCGGTTCGCGACGAGCAGGTGCACACCGTGCTCCGCCCGCAGGCCTTCGCACCCGACCGGCGTGCTGACCACCGGCAGGCCCGCCGCGAAGGCTTCGAGAATCTTCAGCCGAGTCCCGCCGCCGGATTCGAGCGGCACCGCGAGCGCGTTCGCGCCGGCAAGATGCGGCACGATGTCCGGCACCGCGCCTGTGACTTCGACGTTCGGCCGCTCGGCGAGCGCCCGGATTTCGGCAGACGGATCGCGCCCGATGATCCGCAGGCGCACATCCGGCAGACGAAGCTGAATCCGTGGCAGCACTTCGACCGCGAGGAACTTTGCCGCGGCTGCGTTCGGTCCCCACGACATGGTGCCGACGTAGAGAATGACCGGCGGCTTCGAATGGCGAATGAGCGGAAGCCTCGCGTAGGCATCGCAGTCGACGCCGTTGGCGACCATTGCCACGCGCCCGGCGCCACATGCCTGGTAATAGGCGCAGTCTTCATCCGACGTCGCCGTTACGAGGGCTGCCCGGGTTGCAGCGCGGCGCTCCGCGCGCTCGAGCAGGCGCGCCTCGCCGCGCAGGTAGCGACCCACGATCGGGTGCGGCTGCTCATCCGCCGTCCGGCGCACCAGTGCCGAATACACGTTGTGCGCATCCAGGATTGCCGGCACGCGGCAGGCGTCGGCATACAACGCCGAATCGAGATGGTCGAGATACAGCAGATCGGGACGGTTGATCGCGACCTGGGTGGCCACCGAGGAACGAACCGCTGCGCGATCATGCCGGCGGAAGAGCACATACGGCTCTCTGGTCAATGCTGCGCGGAACACTCGAAGCGTTTCGATCGGCGCGCGACGGGGTCCGACCGGCACCGGGCACACCCGAATTCCCTCGGCCGACAGCACCGGCACGTGCGCGTCCTGGCCTGGCTCGATCGGCGCGATCAGGCGCAGGTCGAAGTCGGCCGCCAGTCCTCGCAGCAGGTGAAAGCTGCGCAGGTGACCACCACGATCCAGCGGCCATGGCAGTTCGCTCGTGATCGCCAGGATCGACGGACGCGCGGGCACCCGACGGGCCGAGCCGCAAGAGACCAACACGACCTCCCACAGATCTGTAACGGCGCTCTCGCGCCAGAAGTGGCGCCACCCATCAGGCCGCCGCGATCACGCTGTCTCCATCTCAGAGAAAGAAGTGTTACGTTCAGGTGGACTAAAGTCGACCTGCCCGCCGACTTCGTGTTCGCTTGGCGCCCGAAAAACGGACGGCGTCGCGTGAAGTGCACGGGGCGTTCCGTTTCGCCGGGCTGGCGGGCCCTTTGCGAGATGCCTGGGCACATGCTGCCCCTTCGTGTCGAACTCGCGCCCGAGGATGGTCCGGCCGCCGCAGTCAGGTCGCGCGCAGAACGCCCACGTGTTGCGCAACTGATACTGACCTTGTGCCCCGGCGGAGCGGAGCGCCTCGCGATCGAGCTCTCGCGCCGGCTCGCCGACCGGTTCGGCATGACCGTCATCTGCCTCGAGGAACCGGGTGCGCTCGCCGACACGCTCAACGTCAGCGGCATCGATGTGATTGCCCTCAGGCGACAGCAGGGATTCCGGCCGTCGCTCGCGCGGACGATTGCCGAGCTGACGCGCGCGCACGACATCGACCTGCTCCACTGCCAGCAGTATTCCCCTTACGTCTACGGCTCGCTCGCGCGGCTTCTCCGCCCTTCGCTGCGCGTGATCTATACCGAGCACGGGCGTCTGGGCGACGGTCCGCCTTCGCTCAAACGGAAGACCATCAATCCGCTGCTGGCACCGCTGCCGCACGGGATCTTTGCCGTGTCGCACGATCTTCGCCGTCACATGCTGTCCGAAGGATTCCCCGCCTCGCGCGTGGGCGTCATCGCAAACGGGATCGCGGTCGGGAACACGCCCGGCGAGACCGATCGGCGCGGCGCGCGCGCCGAGTTGTTGATTCCACCGGACGCCGCGGTCTTCGGCACGGCGGCCCGCCTGGATCCGGTGAAGGACCTCGGCACGTTGATCGATGCCTTCGCGAAGGTTCGTTGGAAGATGAGCAGTGCGCGACTGGTGATCTTTGGGGACGGTCCCGAGCGCGAGGAGCTGGTTCGCCGGGCGAGGGCCCAGCGCGTGAGCGAGTCGGTGGTGTTCGCGGGCTATCGTGCCGATGTGCGCGCGCTGCTTCCGGCGTGCGACGTGTACGTGAACAGCTCGGTCAGCGAGGGCATTTCGCTGACCATTCTCGAAGCTATGGCCGCGAAGCTCCCGGTCATTGCCACGCGCGTCGGCGGAACCCCTGAAGTGGTGAATGACGGGGAGAGCGGCGTCCTAGTCCCAGCGAGAGACGCGGACGCGCTCGCGCGCGCGATGCTCGCGGTCGCCCGTGACGACCTGCGCCGCGCCGGCCTCGCCGCGAACGGGCGCGCCATCGTCGAAGCGCGATTCACGCTGGATCGAATGATCGACGACTACGCGCATGCCTATCACACGGCTTACGCAGCGCGATAGAAATCGGCTCAGGGCGCAGGAGTCATGGTGGCTCACGGCCGAAGAAGGCCTTATGCCCTCACCGCCATACGTCCCGTAAACCGGAGCCCCTAAGCCAGCATGATCCCTATGCCCTGAGCCTTGAGCCTATTTGAATCTCTTGTTCACCGCGTCCCAGTTCACCACGTTCCACCACGCCGTGATGTAGTCGGGGCGGCGGTTCTGGTACTTCAGATAGTACGCATGTTCCCAGACGTCCAGGCCAAGCAGCGGCTTCTTCCCTTCCATGAGCGGGCTGTCCTGGTTCGCGGTGCTCTCGATCACCAGCTTGCCCCCTGCATCGATCAGCCACGCCCAGCCGCTGCCAAAACGCTTCACCGCTGCATCGGCGAACTGCGTCTTGAACGTGTCGAAGCTTCCAAATGACGACTTGATGGCGTCGGCAATCGCGCCGGTGGGCTGACTGCCCTTGCCCGGACCCATGATCTCCCAGAACATCGTGTGGTTCACGTGCCCGCCACCGTTGTTCCGGACGGCGGTACGGATCGCTTCCGGCACGCTGTTGATGCCCTTGATCAGTTCCTCGACGCTCTTGTTCTGCAGCTCCGGGTTCTTCTCGAGAGCAGTGTTCAAATTGTTGACGTACGCGGCATGGTGCTTGTCGTGATGGATGCGCATCGTCTGCTCGTCGATGTGCGGCTCCAGCGCGTTGTAGTCGTACGGCAGAGGGGGAACTGAATGTGCCTTCACGCTCTCCTTGACATCGGCCATAGCAATCTCCTTAACGAATCTCGAGCATCCGATCGAGCGCGAGCCGGGCCCAGCGCTTCGTTTCCTCGGGCACGATGATTTGATTGTGAATCGTTCCTTCCAGCAGGCCTTCGAGCACCCAGAGCAAGTGGTTTGGCGACACCCGGAACATCGTCGAACAGAGGCAACCGAAAGGATCGAGCGTGACCACCGTGCGATCCGGTGCGAGCTCGTGCATCATGCGGTTCACGAGATGGATCTCGGTCGCGACCGCCCACACCGATCCCTTGGGACTCTTGCGGAGCGTTTCGATGATGAACTCGGTAGAGCCGCTCAGATCCGCTGCCTGCACGACGTCGAACGTGCACTCGGGATGGGCGATGACCTTCCCCTCCGGGTGTTTGTTTCGGAACGCCTCGATCTGTTGGACCGTGAAGCGCGTGTGAACCGAGCAGTGCCCCTTCCACAGCAGCAGCTTCACGTCTTTCACCTGATCCGCCGTCAGCCCGCCATCAAGCTCGTGCGGATCCCAGACTGCCATGCGGTCGAGGGGAACGCCAAGCTTGTAGCCGGTGTTCCGCCCGAGATGCTGGTCGGGCAGCATCACCAGGCGCTCTCCGTGCTCCCACGCCCACGACATCACACCCGCGGCGTTGGTGGAGGTGCAAACGACGCCGCCATGTTTCCCGCAGAACGCTTTGATCGCCGCTGACGAGTTGATGTAGGTGACGGGGACCACCCCGTTCACGTCCACGCCCCTGTCGCCGAGCTCGCGCCAGCAGATGTCGAGCTGATCCTCCTCCGCCATATCGGCCATCGAGCATCCCGCCGCAAGGTCCGGCAACACGACCTTCTGGTCGGGCCCGCGCAGGATGTCGGCGCTTTCGGCCATGAAGTGCACGCCGCAGAACACGATGAATTCCGCGGCGCCACGGCTGGCAGCGGCGCGCGCCAGCTTCAGGGAGTCGCCGGTGAAATCGGCGAACTTGATCACTTCGTCGCGCTGATAGTGATGACCCAGAATCACCAGCCGCTCGCCCAGCGTGCTCTTCGCGGAGCGAATCCGCTCATCCATTTCATCGTCGGACAGACGGAGATACCGCTCGGCCAGCGGCTGACGCTCGCCAATGCTCTGCTTCTCTATCTGGGTGAGCAGTTGGATATCCATGCGCAGCCCACAATTGTACTACTGCGGGTTCTCAGGTTCTCAGGTTCTCGGGTTCTCGGGTTCTCAGGTTCTCAGGTTCTAAGGTTCAGCTTCTTTCTGTCGACACCCTCAGAAGAACTCAGAACCACAGAACTCAGAACTCAGAACCAGAGAACTTTGAGAACCCGTGAACCTGAGAACCTGAGAACCTGAGACCGGGCCCTACCCCTCTACCCCTGCTTCCGTCCCGATGACGTTGTAGAGCGTGTCGCGCTCGATTGGTTCACGCCCCGCAGCGCGGATGAGGCGGCGGATTTCGAGGGTGGTCATGGCTTCGGGGGTGGGGGAACCGGCCATGTGATAGATGCGTTCTTCCTGTACCGTGCCGTCGAGATCGTCGGCACCAAACCACAGCGCGAGTTGGGCGGTTTCGACGCCCGTCGCGATCCAGAACGCCTTGATGTGCGGAACGTTGTCGAGCATCAGCCTCGATACGGCGAGCACGCGGAGCGTGTCAATCGCGCTCGGCGCCGGCAGCTTTCGCATCTGATTGTTGTCGGGATGGAACGCGAGCGGGATGAACGCCTGGAGGCCGCCGGTCTCGTCCTGGAGCGCCCGGGTTCTGAGCATGTGATCGACGCGTTCCTCCGCCGTCTCGATGTGCCCGTACAACATCGTCACGTTCGAGCGCATGCCGAGACCGTGCGCCAGCCGATGAATCGCGAGATACCGATCGGTCCCGCACTTGTCGTCGCAGATCTTCTTCCGCACCCGCTCTGCAAAGATCTCCGCGCCGCCGCCTGGCAGCGAATCGAGACCCGCTTCCTGCAGCTCGCGAAGCACCTGCTCGTCGGTCTTCCCGTAGAGATCGGCAAAGAACGCGATCTCCACCGCGGTGAAGCACTTCATATGAATCTGCGGCCGGATGCGCTTGAAGCCGCGCAAAAGCTCGGTGTAATAGTCAAAGGGGAGATCGGGGTGCAGTCCGTTGACGACATGGATCTCGGTGAGTGGTTGACCGCTGCGTTGCCGCAGCTTGTCCCACGCCTGCTCCAGCGACATCGTGTACAAACCCGGATCGCCGGGACGTAACCGCGCAAACGAGCAGAACAGGCAATTGGCGACGCAGACGTTGGTCGCCTCGAGGCGGATGTTGAAGTTGTAGTAGGTGCGCGCGCCGTGCCGTTTCTCGCGGTCGCGATTGGCCAGCCATCCGAGCGCGAGGGTATCGGGACAGGCGAACAGGCGCACGCCATCGTCGAACGAGAGGCGGACGCCCGCATCCAATTTCGCGGCGATGTCGCCGAGACCCTCGCGTTCAACCCTGTTCAGCACGCTGTCTAGAGTATACTTGGCGATTGCCGGTGCACCGAGCCTCTGCGCGGTGCACCGCACGCCCGGCGGTCTTGCGAAGTGGGTGCAAAGCCCACGCGGTGCCGCCACTGTAAGCGGGGAGCGTCATCTTCAAGCGCCGGTTAGACCGGCAGCCACTGTGGTCATGCAGGTGTAGGGCGGGTCTTTGGACGCGCCGCTCATTTGCCAACCGTGGGAAGGCGAGGATGCGCGCGACGATCCGCAAGCCAGGATACCTGACCGACCCGGGCCCGTTCACTTCAGCCGTCGGCGCGAGAGCACGCCGAAAGGAGGCCCGGTGCGTTTCCGCACGTCCGTCGTTTTCACAACCCTCAGTCTGATCCTCGCTGCGCGAGCCGACGCCGCGATCGTCGAGGGCCGCGTAGTCGATCCCGATTCGCGCGCCGTCGCTGGCGCGCAGGTGGTCCTCGTCTGCGGATCGTCGATCGCGGCCTACGCCACCACTGACTCGGACGGTCGATTCAAGACGTCGGAGGTTTCCGGAGCGTGCGAGCTGCGGATTGCTGTCGACGGATTCGCCGCGGCTCCGCTCTCGCTTGACCTGGAACCCGGTTCCGCACCACGCGATGCCGGGACCGTGCGACTCGATTTGAGCGCCGTTTCGGAATCGCTGGTCGTGTCTGCCGCCCAGGTCGATGTACCGCTCTCACAGGCATCTTCTTCGGTGACGGTCATCACCGCCTCCGAACTGCGCGCGCGGCAGTTGATGACCGTCGCGGACGCCTTGCGCGAGGTACCGGGACTGACCGTCGCGCGAAACGGCGGCACCGGCGCGCTGACCAGCGTCTTTCCGCGCGGCGGGGAGTCGGATTACACGCTGGTGTTCATCGACGGCGTGCAGGCCAATTCGTTCGGCGGCGGCTTCGATTTCGCCCACCTCGCGACCGACAACATCGACCGGATCGAGATCGTCCGCGGACCGCAGAGTGCGCTTTACGGATCGAACGCCATCGGCGCCGTGGTCCGCATCGTCACCAGGACGGGCGGACCGATTCGGGGGGATGCGACGGTTGAAGGCGGAAGCTTCGCTACCGCCCGCGCCGCCGCATCTTCGTCGGGCACATGGGACCGGTTCGAGTGGGGCGCCGGAGCTGAACGGCTCGTCAGCGACGGCTTCAACGGGACGTCTCTCGCCTCCGGCGAAGAGGTGGTCAACGACAACTACGAACGAACGAGCGCCGGACTAAACGGCGGCTGGCGGCAGGCCAACGGCGTGTCGGTCCGAGGCGACCTCAGTTTCGAGCGCGACGAACGTGGCTTCCCGGGTGCGTTCGGCTCGGACCCTGGCAATACGTTCGAAGGTGTCGATCGCATTTCGCGTGGCCGGGACGATCGCTGGACCGGTTCCATCGGCGGCACCATCCCTTCCGGCGCGCGCGTGCGCACGCAGGCACAGGCCACGTGGAACAGCATCGACAGCGATTTCGCCAGTCCATTTGGCGACTCGGAATCGACATCGAAACGGTGGACGGCGCGTGCCCAGTCCGACATCAGCGTGCGTCGCGGATTCGATGTATCTGCCGGGATCGAGTTTCAGCATGAGCGCGCGACCAGCACGTTCATTACCGACGCCTCGTTTGCCGAGGTTCCGGTCAAACGCTCGATTGCCGGCTACTTCGGCGAGGCACGGTGGAACGCTGGCGAACGGGTCTTCCTGACTGGCGGCCTTCGCGTCGAAGACATCCGGCGCAATCCGCTGCCGGGAGTTTCGCCGCCACCTGACGGGGGGCCGGTTCCGGATGATCATGTTGTCTCGGTCAACCCGCGGATTGCTGCGGCCTGGTATGTCCGCCCCGGCGCGGAGCGATCCACCAAGCTGCGCGCGTCGATTGGAACCGGCATTCGTCCACCCGACGCATTCGAGATCGCGTTCACCGACAATCCCTCGTTGAAGCCGGAACGGAGCCGCAGCTTCGACGTCGGGATTGACCAGGTGCTCGCCTCCGGTCACGCTCTGGTCGAAGCGACCGTGTTCCATAACACATTCGACGATCTGATCGTGGCAGTGGGGCGCTCTCAGCAGTCGAGCCAGTTCCGGACCGACAACATCTCGAACGCGCGCGCGCGCGGAATCGAGCTCGCGTCGACGCTGCGAACCCGGACGGGATCGGTCGACCTCCAGGCTCGCGTCGGCTACACCTTTCTCGACACCGATATTCTCGCCGTAGACCGCGGTGCCGCCGCGCCGCCGCCGTTCGAAATTGGAGATCCTCTACTTCGCCGTCCTCGCCATCAGTGGTCGCTCGATCTCACCGCATCGGGGGGACGCGCCACCGGTTGGATCCGCGGCGGGGGCCGGGGCAATGTACTCGACGTCGATCCGACCCTCGGCGCCTTTGGCGGCCTCTTCGACGCGGCTGGCTACGCCGTGTGGCATGCCGGCGGCGCGTGGAAACTGACCAAGAGCGTCGAGCTGTTCGGCCGGGTCGAAAACCTGTTCGACCGGACATATGAGGAAGCGCTCGGGTTCCCGGCGCTCGGGCGCGGTGCAATGGCGGGTTTGCGCGTTGCTGCAAGCCGCTGACGCGTGGTTTTCGTACGACGCTCTGACGCCGGTGCTACGCGGGGTGTCGATCGACGTCCCCTCCGACGGTTGCGTCGGCATCCTCGGCCCTAACGGATCGGGCAAAACCACGATGTTGCGGCTGCTTGCCGGCACACGGCAGCCGAAGCGCGGGACGATCACCCTCGACGGCACGCCGCTGACCCAATTGTCGCGGGCCGCGCTGGCCCGCCGCATGGCAGTCGTGCCGCAGGAAACTCACCTCGCCTTCGACTACACGGTGCTCGAAGTCGCGATGATGGGGCGCTATCCGCATCTCGGGCCATTCCAAATCGAAGGGCCGTTGGATCTCTCGATCGTGGAGGAGGCGCTCGAGGCCACCGGCACCCGCAGGCTGAAGGGGCGACTGTTCGCAACGCTCAGCGGCGGTGAAAAACAGCGCGTGGTGATTGCCGGAGCGCTCGCCCAGGTTCACGCCGAGACCGCGGGGATCCTGCTGCTGGACGAACCGACGGCGTCGCTCGACCTCGGCTACCAACTCGAAGTCGCGGCCCTGCTGCGCCGTCTGCACGACGAGCGCGGTGTCGCGATTGTCATTTCGACGCACGACCTGAACCTCGCAGGAACGTTGTGCGACACCCTCGTGCTGCTGCACGAAGGGACGGTGCTCGCCGCCGGCCGGACCGACGACGTGTTGACGCGCGAGAACGTCCGGCGGCTCTATGGCGTCGAAGCCGATGTGATCGACCATTCGTCCGGTCGCCGGATTGTCGTCCCGGTCCGACGGCTGGCAGCCGGAGATCGGCAATGACGCTCGGCGCCCGCCTGGCACGGACGGTTGCCGGATTCGGGGCGATCGCGCTGGCAACCGTGCTGCTCGCCCCGCTGGTCGGATCGACACCGATCAGCCTTCGGCGGGTGTTCGATTTCTCGATTCCGTTTGCCGACAATGCCGATGCTCAGATCTTCTTTGTCGCGCGGTTGCCGCGGACGCTTGCCGGCGCGTGGGTCGGTGCGTGTCTCGCGGCCGCTGGCGTGGTCTTTCAGGGTCTGCTGCGAAATCCTCTGGCAACGCCGTTCACGCTCGGCGTGTCGGCTGGCGCTGCGCTCGGCGCGATGCTGGCGATCACGTTCGACTGGTCGCTGACCGCAATTGGTATCTCGGCGGTGCCGGCGGCGGCGTTCGCTGGATCGGTTGCAGCCGTGGCGATCGTCTATGCGCTCGCCCAGGCGCGGCATCGCGGCCTGTCGACCAGCGTGCTGTTGCTCGCGGGGGTGACGCTCAACGCGTTTCTCTCGGCATTGATTCTCTTCGTGCAATACTTCGCGGATTTCGCCGACACCTATCGGACGCTGCGCTGGCTGATGGGAGATCTCGACGTGAGCAGCTACCAGCCGCTGATTGCGGCGCTTCCGCTGGGCGTGCTCGCCTTCGGCGCCTTTGCCTGGCTCGCGCGTCCGCTCAACCTGCTGTCGCTTGGTCCTGACAGCGCCGAGTCTCGAGGGCTGAACGTGGCCGCCGCACAGCGGACCGCCTTCTTCAGTGCCTCGCTCGCGACGGGAGCGGCCGTCTCGGTCGGCGGACCCATCGGCTTCGTGGGCATCGTCGTTCCGCACCTGGTCCGACTGCTCGTCGGGCCAGATCACCGGTTGGTGTTGCCGGCCGCGTCGCTCTTCGGCGCCGCCTTTCTCGTCGCGTGCGATCTGCTCGCCCGCACCCTTCTCGCCCCGGTGGAGCTTCCCGTCGGGATCATCACCGCCATCATTGGTGGACCGTTTTTCTTATGGCTGCTGACAAGAAATCGCTAGTCGTGCTGCTGCTGGCGTGGCTGCTGTGCGGCACCGCCCCGCAATCCCCAAATCCTCAAATCCACAAATCACCAAATCGGATCATCACCGTGATCCCGGCCGTGACCGAGATCCTGTTCGCGATTGGCGCGGGAAGGCAGGTCGTGGGAGTGGGGAGCTTCGATACCTTCCCTCCCGAAGTGAACAAGCTGCCGAAGGTGGGGGCGCTGCTGGACCCCGACGTCGAGCGCATTCTGTCGCTGACGCCGGACCTGGTGGTGATCTATGCAAGCCAGGCGGATTTGAAGCAGCAGCTTCAACGCGCCGGAATCCGCACTTACGAGTACCAGCATGCGGGCCTCGCTGACGTGACCTCCACCATTCGCGCGCTTGGCGATGTCACCGGGCATGCCGAAGATGCGAGAAACGTCGCCGCTTCCATCGAACGCGGCCTCGCCGAGATCCGTACACGGGTTGCGAATGAATCGAAGCCGCGCACCTTGCTGGTATTCGGGCACGAGCGCGGCGCGCTGCGCGGCATTTATGCCAGCGGCGGCGTTGGGTTTCTCGACGACATGCTGACGATTGCTGGAGGCAGGAACGTCTTCGCCGACGTGAAGCAGCAGTCGGTGCAGGCGAGTACCGAGCAGATCATCGCGCGACGGCCAGAGGTCATCCTCGAGATCCGGGCGACCGACAGTGCGTTTCCGGCTGCCGACCAGATGACCGAAGTTCGTGTCTGGAACGCGCTTTCGTCTGTTCCGGCCGTGCGCACCAACCGCGTGTCCTTCCTGGTGGACGACCGTCTCGTCATTCCAGGTCCGCGAGTGGCCGAGGGGACACGCCTCATGGCCCAGGCGCTGCACCCGGAGGCGTTCCGGTGATGCTCTGACGACGATTGGAGGGCGCCTCTCCAGAGGCGCAGTCAGCGGAGCCGCGTCAGGCCGCGAACTCCACCGGCACACGCTTCGGGATCAACCCCTTCTCGAACGCCTCCGACATCAGGCGCTCGACCCCCTTGCGGCCGCGCTCACCATAACCGAGGGTGAGATCGTTCACGTACATGCCGACGAACCTGTCGGTGCGTTCCTTGTCCAGCCCTCGCCCGAACTGCTGTGCGTAATCGACCGCTTCCTTCCGATGCGACAGCCCGTAAGCAATGCTGTCGTGGAGCAGCTTCGAAACCTTGCTGATCATCTCCGGGCCGAGGTCACGCCGGATGATGTTGCCGCCCAACGGGAGCGGCAGCCCGCCGGTCCGATCCCCCCACCACTCGCCAAGATCGACGATTTTCTTCAAGCCCTCATCGGCGTAGGTCAGCTGTCCCTCGTGAATCAGCAGCCCCGCATCGGCTTTGCCGGCGAGGACGAACTGCTGGATCTCGTCGAAGGGAACCACCACGTAGTCGAATGAAGGCTCGTACAGCCGCAGCGCCAGATACGCAGTGGTCAACGTGCCGGGAATGGCAATCTTGCGTCCTTTGACTGTGGAGGGACCGTCCTTACTCGCAACCACGATCGGACCGTAGCGATCGCCCATGCTGGCGCCATGCGGCAGGAGTTGGTACTTGTCGACGAGATGGGCGTAGGCGTGAAACGACACCGCCGTGACTTCGTACTTGCCCTCGAACGCGGCGCGGTTCAGCGTTTCGATGTCTGAGAGAACCTGGTCGACTTCGATGCCGCCGGTATCGACGGCGCCGCTCGCCAGACCGTAAAACATGAACGCATCGTCGGAGTCGGGACTGTGGGCGACGGTGATTCTGGATGAAGCCATCCCCGCAGTTTATCGCACGGGTCAGACGATGATCCCTTTACGAACGGCGTAGAGGACGATTTCCGCGGTGTTGTGCAGGTTGAGCTTCACCATCATGTTCGCGCGGTGCGTCTCCACCGTCGACAATCCGAGATCCAGCAGGGTGGCGACCTCCTTGTTCGATCGTCCCTCCGCGAGCAGCTGCAGCACTTCCTTCTCGCGATCGGTGAGGAGGTGGTACGAATCGGTCAGTCCGCGGGCCTGCAGACGGCGCATGTAATCCTCCACGAGAACCGCCGTCACCGCGCCGCTGAAAAATGGCTTGCCGGCCGCGACCGAACGAACCGCGGGCAGCAGGTCCTCGTCGGTGGCATCCTTCAACAAATAGGCCCGCGCACCGGCCGCCAGCGCGCGAAGGATGTAGGACTCGTCGGCGTGCATGCTGAGAATGATCACCCGTGGCGGGTGGGCGAGCTTCTGAACCCGCGCCGCCACCTCGATCCCGTTCATCTTCGGCATCGCAATGTCGACGATCAGCGTGTCGGGGGTGTGCTCCTCGCACAGGCGGAGCGCTTCGAGGCCGTCGGCTGCCTCGGCGACGATGCTGAGGCCAGGCTCGCTTTCGAGCAGGCTCCTGAGACCGCGGCGAACGATCCCGTGATCGTCAGCCAGCAATACGCGCAAGACGATCCTCCACCGGCCTGGCGCGAAGCGGCAGCGACAGGCGAACCGATGTGCCGGCGTCCGGCGCGCTGAGGACCGTCACGGTGCCGTGCAGCTCTTTGACGCGCTCGGCGATGCCGCGCAGCCCGAGGCCGCCGCGGTGCCGGGTCTGATCGAAGCCGGCTCCATCGTCGATGATGGAGACGTCGAGCGTATCAGGTGTTCCGCTGATCGTAATCTGCACCCGCGAAGCTTGCGAGTGACGTACGCAGTTGGTCAACGCCTCCTGGACGGCGCGGTAGACGCAGGTCCGATGTTGATCCTCGAGCTCGTCGATCTGTCCGTTGACGTGCAGGTCGATGTCGAGCATCGAACGGCGGCTGACGTCGCGCACCAGCCACTCGAGCGCTGGCTGCAGACCGAAGTCGTCGAGCATCGTCGGCCGGAGACCCAGCGCGAGATCGCGGACGACGTGCACCAGATTGTCGACCAGCTGCCGGCATTCTCCGACCGCCCCGGCGATCGCCTTGTCGCCGGTGGCCCGCACCCGATCGATGCGACCGAGCTCCATCCGCAGCGCCGTCAGCAGCTGTCCCACGTGGTCGTGCAGCTCCCGCGAGAGCTTCTTTCGTTCGTCCTCCTGCGTCGCCACCAGCTGCTGCGACAAATGTCGCATCAGACGCTCGGCGTCCTCGGCGACCACGCGCTGCGCTTCCGACCGGCGTTCGAGCACGCGCAGTCGAAACACCGCGACCGCGGCCACCGCAAGTCCGAGCAGAATCGTCTGCCAGAGCAGCTTCCGGAGATCGTTGCGGAACGCTTCGTAGCGGCGATCCACTTCGACCCGCTGCGAGACGAGGTTCGCGTTGTTCAACTCTTCGATCTGCTGCGCGATCACCAGCACGGCGTCGCGGCGCGGCAGCACCTGACGGCGCAGGAACGGCGACGCCAGGTTCTGCTTCTCCACCGGCGTCCAGTCGAACAGCGGCTCGAAGGCCTCCCAGTAGTCTTCCAGCTTCTTTTGCAGGCTGATGAACTGATCGTCATTCGCGCCGTCTCCGCGGGCGAGCGCGGCGAGCTCCGACGCGGTCGCGAGAGTGCTCGATCGAAACTCGCCGAGCTTTTCGCGGTACTCCGGCGCGCGCTCGCGTTCGGTGTCGAGCAGATAATCGCGCACGAAGATGCCGGACAGGTGCACGTCGGCGCGCAAACGGCGCAATTTGGCGTCGACGTTTCGATGATGGGTGTCGAGCTGATCGAGCTGGGTGTAGATTTCCTGGGCTCGTCGCGATGTCGCCATCACCGAGAGAAACACCAGCAGCAGCAGACCGCCGAGTCCCAACGCGGCTACCGGCCAGGTTCGAAACCTCATATGCAGAGAGTACACCGCCGTGCCAGCCAGCCGACATCCGGTGGAGACGGGAGGGTGAGGCCAGGCCACCTCAGCCTTTTTGGTCCTTGACCCCGCCATTCGGCACTCAGCATTAAGGATGGGCTCCCCGGTAAAAGGTCGCCAACTCCCCCATCGGCCCGATTCCGGTAACGGGTTCCCTGCGGTTTACTGACGGAGGACGAGCGGTCCTTGGAGGACACACTTCATGCACGAGCTCAGAGCAGACGGCATCGCGGAACTGAACGAACACCGGCCTTACGACGCGGCTCCGCCTTGGGCGGACTCCGGGCGCGTCATCGTCCTGGCAAACCGGGAGCCGTTCAGGCACGAGCACGGCCCTGACGGAGAGATCGTGGTGAAGCGGTCCACGGGTGGTTTGGTCACCGCCTCGGAACCGCTCGTCCGCCAATCTGCCGGCGTCTGGATAGCCCATGGATCGGGCACGGCTGACCGCCTTGTCGTCGATTCGTGGGATGGGGTCATGGTGCCGCCGGAAGATCCCGCATATCGGCTGCGGCGCGTGTGGCTCAATGCAGCGGAGGAAGACGGGTACTACTACGGCTTCGCCAACGAAGGGCTGTGGCCTCTCTGCCACCGTGCGCACGTGCGGCCGATCTTCCGCTCGAGCGATTTCGATACCTACTGGACGATCAATGCGCGGTTCGCCGACGCCGCCTGCGACGAGGTCCAGAACGATCCCGCGCTGATTCTCGTCCAGGATTATCACTTCGCGCTGGCACCCTTGATGATTCGGGAGAGGCTTCCCGAGAGCGCGATTGCCGTCTTCTGGCACATTCCCTGGCCCGACGCGGCACATCTCGACATGTGCCCGTGGGCGGCCTATCTCGTGGAAGGGATGCTTGGCAGCAGCCTCGCCGGATTCCAGACACGAGAAGACTGTACCCACTTCCTCGACAGCGCGGAACGCCTGCTCGGCGCCGCCATCGATCGCGTCCGCCGCACGGTGACGCACGCCGGTCGAACCACGCACGTTCGTGCATATCCCGCTTCGGTTCGGTGGCCGCTCCCGTGGCTGTCGGAAATCGGCCCGGTCGATGTGTGCGCACGCGACATCCGGCGGCGCTTCGGCCTGCGCGACACTGATCGTGTGGTGGTCGGCATCGATCGGATGGACTACACCAAGGGCATCGAGGAGAAGATCCTGAGTATCGAAGAACTGCTGACGCAGTACCCCGAATTCGTCGACTCGCTGGTCTTCGTGCAGGTGGCGGAACCGAGCCGTAAGCGGCTGGCGCCCTATCGCGAACTGCGCGAGCGGGTGGTGGCGCTGGCCGAACGCGTCAATCGTCGATTCGCCACCGCAACCTGGCGACCGATTCATCTCATCGAAGAGCACCACGAGCCGCGGGAGGTGTATCGGCTGTTACGAGCGGCAGACGTCTGTTACGTCGGCAGTCTGCACGACGGGATGAACCTGGTGGCGAAAGAGTTCGTGAGCGCAAGAGACGACGAGCGAGGAGCGCTGGTCCTGAGCGCCTTTGCCGGCACGGCAGACGAACTGACCGCTGCCGTGATGATCAACCCGTACGATATCGAGCAGACCGCCAACGCGCTCGCCCGGGCGCTGGACATGAGCGCGGCGGAACAGCAGCATCGCATGCGGCTGATGCGCGGGTCGGTGAAGGCATGGGATGCGGACCGGTGGGGAACCGAGATTCTGGCAGACGCGGCCGGCATTTGCTCACCTGCGGCTCTGGAGAAATTCACATACGGTAGTGGTTACTTGGAGCCGGCTACCGCGCCGCGAAGCGACGAAACAACGGTCACGACACGGTCGATCGCATAGTCGATTTCGTCTGCGGTGGTGTTCCGGCCGAGACCGAACCGGATCGATGCGCCCCCCTGGTCGCGCACGGCGCCGATCGCCTGAAGCACGTGTGACGGCGCCTGCGATCCGGAGCTGCATGCGGAGCCGGTCGACACCGCCAAATCACCAATTGCCATCAGCAGGGCTTCTCCTTCCACGCCCGCGAAGCTGACGTGCAGGTTGTGGGGGAGCCGGCGCTCGAGTGTGCCGTTGACGGTGACGTCATCGAGCCGCGTCCTGAGGCCGTCGAGAAGGCGGTCGCGCAAACGCCGGAGCCGCGTGCTCTCGGCCGGCATTTCGGAGCGGCAGATCTCGGTGGCGCGGCCAAGGCCGACAATGCCCGGCACGTTCAAGGTCCCGGAACGAAATCCGTGTTCATGGCCGCCGCCGTCGATCTGAGGTGCGAGCGCCAGCTTCGGTTTCGTCTTCGCCACGAAGAGCGCGCCTGCCCCCTTCGGTCCATACAGCTTGTGGCCGGTGAGCGACAGCAGGTCGATATTCATCGCCCGAACGTCGATCGGCACCTTGCCGGCCGCCTGCGCCGCGTCGGTATGCAAAAGGGCGCCATGCTCGTGGGCGATTGCACCAATCGCCTCGAGCGGCTGCAGCGTGCCGATTTCATTGTTTGCGGCCATCACCGAGACGAGAACCGTCCGCGGCGTCATCGCCGCGCGCAGTTGGTCGAGATCGATCAGTCCATCCGGGCGGACCCCGAGCACCGTGATCTCGCAGCCGCAGGAGCCCAGGCGTTTACACGCGTCGAGGACCGACTTGTGCTCCGTCGCCACGGTCACGATGTGACGGCCGCGTTCGCGCCGCGACTCGGCGCAGCCCTTCAGCGCCAGGTTGTTGGATTCGCTGGCACCGCTGGTGAAGATGATCTCCGCCGGCGCCGCGTTGATCAGCGACGCGACCTGAGCGCGGGCGAAATCCACCGCCCTGTCGGCCTCCCAGCCCCACGCATGCTGGCGGCTGGCCGGATTGCCGAATCGCTCCGTGAAGTACGGCAGCATGTCGGCCAGTACTCGCGGATCGACCGGAGTCGTCGCGTGATAATCGAGGTAAAGGGGACGACCGGTCATCGTGCAGCGGGGCGCGTCGTACTGCGCGTCAGCGACAACGGCATCACGGTCTCGTCGATTGGCGTATCGGAGGCGATCTCGGCGAGAGAGCAGGTGGCGAGCGCGGCGACGATCCGATCCTTGATCCGCCACAACGGATCGCGCACGTTGCATTTCGCAAACTGCCCGCACTGCTCGTCCTCGGTTGAACAGGCGGTGACGGTGAGCGGGCCATCGATCGCCTGGATGATGTCCGCGACCGAAATCGACGTGGTTGGCTTGGACAGCTGGTAGCCGCCGCGCGTGCCCTGGTGCGAGGTGAGAAGGCCGCGCCGCGCGAGCTGCTGCAGCACTTTCGCCATCAGCTCGATCGGAATGTCGTACTGCTCGGCGATCTCGCGGGCGCTCGCCGACGCAGCATCCGTCCTGACGGCAAGGTGTTTCATCGCCATCAACGCGTAGTCAGCTTTTTTAGAGAGTCGGAGCATTCACCACATCCCGAGTTGGAGTTTCGCGACGTCCGACATTCGATCCTTCGACCACGCCGGTTCCCACACTACGTCCACTTTCGCGTCCGTGACACCGGGGACGCCACGGGCCGCGTCGGCCACCTGGCCGGGCAGCACCTGCGCGGCCGGACAGGCCGGCGCGGTCAGCGTCATCTTGATCGCGGCGACGCCCTCCGCCGTGACGAACAGGTCGTAAATCAGGCCGAGCTCCCAGATATCGACCGGGATTTCCGGGTCGAACACCGTCTTCAGCGCCTGCTCGAGCGGCTCGCGCAGCTCTCCCGTCTTCGCCGGGTCCGCCACGAGCCCGTCGGTCTCGTGCATCTCGTCCGGCGTCGTCGGTGGATCCTGCGGGATCATCGGGACCTGTTTCATATCTAGGTAACTGTTTTCGTTGTCATTGACCCGGTTGACAGTTGTCGGCTTCCAGCCACCGGTTCACTCCGTCGCCTCGCTCGCGCCGGAGGCGCTTCATTCCGTGCTCGTCCGCTGGTCGTGCTCGAGCGCCGCCTTGAACGTATGCCAGGCAAGGCTCGCGCATTTGATGCGGATCGGAAATTCCCGTACGCCGGCCAGCGACGACAGCTTGCCGAGATCTTCGACGGTTGCCTCCGGCGGGGCCGTCACCATGCGATGAAAACGATCGAACAGCGCGCGAGCCTCTCCAAGCGAGCGGCCCTTCAGGGCGTCGGTCATCATCGAGGCCGACGCCTTGGAAATGGCACATCCGGCCCCCTCGAACGCCACGTCGGCGATGACGTCGCCGTCGACTTTCATATACAGCGTCAGCCGATCGCCACACAGCGGATTGTACCCCTCAGCCCGATGGGTCGCATCGGCAATCGCATGGAAGTTCCTCGGGCGGCGATTGTGGTCGAGGATGACCTCTTGATAGAGGTCGGTCAGATCGGTCACGAGCTGAACACCTCGCGAACCCGGTGAAGCGCACGGCCCAGCACGTCGATCTCCTCGCGGGTGTTGTACATCGCCAGCGACGCCCGGGCCGTCGCGGGGACGCCGAAGCGCTGCATCACCGGCTGCGCACAGTGGTGTCCGGTGCGGATCGCCACTCCCTCGCGATCCACGATCGTCCCGATATCGTGCGGATGGACCCCCTCCATCACGAACGACAGAATGCTTGCCTTGTGGCTCGCAGTGCCGATCAGCCGGATGCCCGGCACACTCGACAACACGTCGGTTCCGTACTCGAGCAACTGGCGTTCATGCTCGGCGAGCGCGTCCCGGTCGAGGCTGTCCAGATAGTCGAGCGCCGCGTGCAGCCCGATTGCTCCGGCAATGTGCGGCGTGCCCGCTTCGAACTTGAACGGCAACACGTTCCAGGTACTCCGCTCGAAGGTCACCGAGCTGATCATGTCGCCGCCGCCGAGAAACGGCGGCATGGACTCGAGGTGCTCGGTCCGGCCATAGAGCACGCCCATCCCGGTGGGCCCATACAGCTTGTGCCCCGTCGCCGCATAGAAGTCGCAGCCGAGCGCCTGCACGTCGACACGCATGTGGTACGCCGCCTGCGATCCATCGAGGAGCACCGGCACGCCTCGGCCGTGCGCGAGCCGGACGATCTCGGCCACCGGGTTGACCGTGCCGAGCGCGTTCGACATGTGCGTGATCGCGGCAATGCGCGTCCGCGGCCCCAGCAATCGCTCGAACTCCTCGAGAATCAGCTCGCCGCGGTCGTCAATCGGCGCGACGCGTAGCGTGGCGCCAGCGGCCTCGCACACGAGCTGCCACGGGACGATGTTGGAATGGTGCTCCATTGCGGAAATGAGCACCTCATCGCCCGATTTCAGCCTCGGCCTCGCGAACGCATACGCGACCAGGTTGATGCTCTCGGTGGCGTTCCGCGTGAAGATGATTTCCCGCGAATGGCCGGCGTTGAAGAACGCCCGCACGCGCTCGCGCGCGGCGTCGAATGCCTCGGTCGCGCGCTCGCTCAACTCGTGCACGCCGCGGTGCACGTTGGCGTTCAGGCCGGTGTAGTACCCGGTGATCGCATCGAGAACGGCCTGCGGCTTCTGCGTGGTGGCCGCGTTATCGAGGTAGACGAGCGGCTTTCCCCGGACGGTCCGCGCGAGAATCGGGAAGTCTGCGCGGATGCGCTGGACATCAAAGGAGGCTGGCGGGCCCGAAGGGTCCGTCTGGCGAGCCAGCGGGCCGGCAACCCCTGTCGTCACGTCCTCGCACCGTCGACTTCGGCGAGGTCACGGGCGAGCTGCTCGAAGAGCTCGGCCTCGAGCGCCTGTCGCAGCGGCTCGATCTTCACCCCGTCGAGGATCTGCCCCGCGAACGCGTGGATCAGCATGTCGCGCGCCTCGGCAAACGTGAACCCGCGCGAGCGCAGATAAAAGATCGCGTCGTCATCGAGCTGCCCGATCGCCGCCCCGTGGGTGCACTTCACGTCGTCGGCGAAGATCTCGAGCTGCGGCTTGGTGTTGATGGTCGCCCCGTCGGTCAGGAGCAGCGCCCTGTTCGTCTGCTTCGCGTCGGTCTTCTGCGCGTCCTGCCGGACGATGATCTTCCCGTTGAACACCGCGCGCGCGGTGCCGCCCAGGATGCCTTTGTAGACCTCGTGGCTCGGGCAGTGCGGCTTGGCGTGCTCGATGGTCGTGTGGTTGTCGATCAGCCGTTCGCGGTCCGCTAGGTAGAGGCCGTTCAGCGTGCACTCGCCACCCTCGCCGTCGAGGATCGCGAAGACGTCGTTGCGCGCCAGCTTGCCGCCGAGCGAGAACGACTGCGACGAGAACGTCGCGCTGCGCTCCGTATGCGCGTGCAGGCTGGCGACGTGGAAGGCTTCGACCGATTCCTGCTGGACCTTGTAATGGTCGACCGTCGCGTTCTCCCCGACGAACACTTCCGACACCGCGTTCGAAAAATAGGTCTGCCCCTCGGCCCCGACGTAGCTTTCGATGATCCGCGCCTGGCTGCCTGCGCCCGCCACGATGAGCGTCCGCGGATGCGCCATCACCTTCGCCACCTCGGCGCCCGTGACGAACACGATGTGGATCGGCGTCTCGACGATGGCGTTGTCGGGCAGATACACGTACGCGCCGTCCTGCACGAACGCGGTGTTGAGCGCCGCAAAGCTGCGGCTGCTGAAGTCCGCGAGCTGCCCGAAGTAGCGCTGCACGACGTCGGCGTGATCGGTCATCGCCGAGGCCAGCGAGCCGACGCGGACACCGGCCGCCGCCAACCCCTTGGTCCGCGACAGCGTGGTATCGAATCGGCCGTTGACGACGACGAGGCGCACCGGCGCGTCGGTGTAGGCGAAGCCCGCGAGCTGGTCCGCGACGCCCGACACCGGTTCGGCAGGCGCGAAGTCGATCGCCCCAATCGGCGCCACGTTGGTGAAGCGCCACTCTTCGTCGCGCACAGTCGGCAACCCGAGCGCGGTGAACCGTGCCGCGCCCCGCGCGCGCAGATCTTCCAGCCAGCGCGGCCCGCCCTGCGGCCGTCGCTCGAACGCGGACGAAAATGGCATCGTTCTGGGTTTGTCAGCGACCTGGCTCATGCCGCCTCGATCCATCCATAGCCCTTCTGTTCGAGCTCGAGGGCGAGTTCCTTGCCGCCTGACTTCACGATCCGTCCGCCGGTGAGCACGTGGACGAAATCGGGAACGATGTAATTCAGCAGCCGCTGGTAGTGGGTGACGACGATGAAGGCGCGGTCCGGCGCACGCATGGCGTTGACGCCGTTGGCGACGAGCTTCAGCGCGTCGATGTCGAGGCCGGAGTCCGTCTCGTCGAGAATCGCCAGCTTCGGCTCGAGCAGCGCCATCTGGAAGATCTCGTTGCGCTTCTTCTCGCCCCCCGAGAACCCTTCATTGACCGCGCGGCTCAACATCGATTGATCGATGTCGAGCAGCTTCGCCTTTGCTTTCACCAGCTGCATGAACTCCATCGCGTCGAGCTCCTGCTGCCCGAGGTGCTTCCGCTTCGCGTTCAACGCGGCCTTGAGGAAGTACGCGTTGTTCACGCCGGCGATCTCGACCGGGTACTGAAACGCCATGAACACCCCGTCGCGCGCGCGCTCGTCGGGATCCATGTCGAGCAGGTCCTTGCCTTCGTAGAGGACCCCGCCGCCGGATACTTCGTATTCGGGGTGACCGGACAGCGCACGCGCCAATGTGCTCTTGCCGGAGCCATTCGGCCCCATGATGGCGTGCACTTCGCCGGCGTTCACCGCGAGATCAATCCCCTTCAGGATCTCCTTGCCTTCGACCTTGACCTGCAGATTCTTGATTTCAAGCATGCTCATTTAACCAACCGACCCTTCGAGGCTGACACTCAGCAGCTTCTGTGCTTCGACGGCGAATTCCATCGGGAGCTCGCTAAAGACTTGCTTGCAGAAGCCGCTGACGATCATGTTCACGGCGTCCTCGGTCGGGAGGCCGCGCTGGCGGCAGTAGAAGATCTGATCCTCGCCGATCTTCGATGTCGACGCCTCGTGCTCCACCCTCGCCGACGTGTTGCGAATTTCCAGATACGGGAACGTGTGCGCGCCGCACTTGTCGCCGATGAGCAGCGAATCGCACTGCGAATAGTTGCGCGCGTTCTTGGCGTTCTTGCCGACGCGCACCAGGCCGCGGTAGGTGTTCTGACCGTGGCCCGCCGAGATCCCCTTCGAGACGATCGTGCTGCGCGTGTTCTTGCCCAGGTGGATCATCTTCGTGCCGGTGTCCGCCTGCTGCCAGTTGTTGGTCGTGGCGACGGAATAGAACTCTCCGATCGAGCCGTCTCCCTGCAGGATGCAGCCCGGGTACTTCCAGGTGATCGCCGAGCCGGTCTCGACTTGCGTCCACGTAATCTTCGAACGGCGGCCAGAGCAGAGTCCCCGTTTCGTCACGAAGTTGTAGATGCCGCCCTTGCCGTCCTTGTCACCCGGGTACCAGTTCTGGATCGTCGAGTACTTGATCGTCGCATCGTCGTGCGCGACCAGCTCGACGACCGCCGCATGCAACTGGTTCTCGTCGCGCATCGGCGCCGTGCATCCTTCGAGGTAGCTGACGTAGGCCCCTTCCTCCGCGATGATCAGCGTTCGCTCGAACTGCCCGGTGTCCTTGGCGTTGATCCTGAAGTAGGTCGACAGCTCCATCGGGCAGCGCACCCCCTTCGGCACGTAGACGAAGGAGCCGTCGCTGAACACCGCCGAGTTGAGCGCCGCAAAGAAGTTGTCCGTGTGCGGCACCACCGACCCCAGATACTTGCGCACCAGTTCGGGATGGTGCTGCACCGCTTCGGAGAACGACATGAAGATGATGCCCAGCTTCGCCAGCTTGTCGCGGAAGGTCGTCGCCACCGACACGCTGTCGAACACGGCGTCCACGGCAACTCCCGCAAGGAGCCGCTGTTCCTCGAGCGGAATCCCCAGCTTGTCGAAGGTGCGCTTCACCTCGGGATCGACTTCGTCGAGACTGTTCAGCACCTTCTTCTTCTTCGGCGCAGAGTAATAGACGATGTCCTGGTAG
The DNA here is from genome assembly GCA_963755695.1 of uncultured Acidobacteriota bacterium. GTDB lineage: Bacteria > Acidobacteriota > Vicinamibacteria > Vicinamibacterales > 2-12-FULL-66-21 > QHWT01. The sequence goes on from CAVWLB010000008.1 coordinate 244,370, forward strand.
TTGATTGGGTCGTACTTGACGTTCTGCCAGGTCGGCTCCTTCATCGTGAGCCACAGGCGATACGCCTTGAGGCGCCACTCGAGCAGCCAGGCCGGCTCATTCTTCTTTTGCGAAATCAGGCGGACGACGTCCTCGTTGAGGCCCTTGGGAATCGTCTCCGTCTCGACCTCGGTGATGAACCCGTACTTGTACTCGCGAGTGGCGAGCTGTTCGATTGTTTCGGTTGATGTACTCATGACTTATCGTTCGTAGCGCAGCCGGGGTGCTGCTCGTTCCGGCTGCGACTGAGGACCGTTACACGCTGAACGACGTTCCGCACCCGCACGATGACTTCGCGTTCGGGTTGTTGAAAATGAAGCCCTTGCTCACCAGGCTCGTGTCGTAGTCGAGCGTCGTGCCCTTGATGAATTCGTAACTCTTTCGGTCGACGAAGACCTTCGCGCCTTCCGGACCGTCGAACACGTGGTCGGTCTCGCGAGGGGCAGCCTCCCAGGCAAACGTATAGCTCAGGCCTGAACAGCCGCCGGCCTTGATCCCGATGCGAAGGCCTCCATCGGGCACGCCGTTTCGATCGGTCATTTTTTTGATGAGCCTTGCGGCGTTGTCGCTGATTTGGAGCATCGGAGCGTTACCCGGCCATTAACTACGACCAGAAGAGTCCTATTTTACCGCCTACCGTTCGTCACGTGCAAGGTTTCGACGCATGAGCTCGCCGGCGTGAAGGGACAACCTTATTTATCTTGAGCTTAGCCGGCCTTTCGCCTAAACTTCGATCATTGTGATCGTCGCCTTTATAGTCGTGGCCGGGTTATGTCTCGCTGCGGCGACCTGGGCGCTCACCGCCGAGCGTCGCGCGACTCGCCTGCAGGCCTTGCTCGAAGCCGAACGCCGGACCGCCGCGGATAAGCTCGCCGAAGTGGAGCGGGCGCGCGAAAGCTTGAAAGACACCTTCGCTGCGCTCTCCGCCGACGCGCTTGCCAGGAACAATCAGCGGTTCCTCGACCTGGCAAAGGAAAAGCTGGGAGAGTTTCAGCAGACGGCGACCAGCGATCTCGCCGGACGCCAGAAGGCCATCAACGATCTCGTCCTGCCGCTCAAGGAGTCGCTCGGTAAGGTCGACTCGAAGTTGCAGGAGGTCGACCGTGACCGGGCCGCTTCCCACGCGCGACTCACTGAACAGCTTCGATCGCTCACCGCGGCACAATCCGCACTCCAGTTGGAAACCGGCCGCCTCGCACGCGCGCTGCGCTCCCCCAACATCCGCGGCCAGTGGGGAGAGCTGCAGCTTCGCCGCGTGCTCGAAGCGGCAGGCATGCTCGAGGGCAGCCATTTCGAGTTGAAGGAATCCGTCAACGGCGACAACGGTCGGCTGACACCGGACGTCATCGTCAGGCTGCCCGGGGGACGAAACGTCGTCGTCGACGCAAAGGTGCCGCTGAGCGCATTTCTGGACGCTCACGACTGCGAAGACGATGCGGCACGCGACGCGAAGCTGAGGGACCACGCTCGCCAGGTGAAAGACCACATCGTTCGCCTGGCCAACAAGGGCTACTGGACGCACTTCCAGCCAGCGCCCGACATCGTGGTCATGTTCGTGCCTGGTGAAGCGTTGCTGAGCGCGGCGCTGCAACTCGACAACGGCGCTGCTCGAATTCAGCATGAAACGCGGAGTGATGCTGGCAAGTCCGCTGACGCTCATCGCGCTCCTTCGCGCCATCACGTACGGATGGCAGCAGGAGAAGATCGCGCGAAACGCCATGGAGATCAGCGAGCTGGGCAGGCATCTCTACGAGCGGATCGCAAAGCTGGCCGAGCATTTCGAGACCGTCGGTCGAAGCCTGGCCAAATCGGTTACTGCCTACAACAGCGCGGTCGGAACCCTCGAAAGCCGCGTCCTGGTCACGGCCCGACGACTGAAAGACAAGGGCATTACGGCGGCCGACGAACTGCCCGATCTCGAAACGATAGATCAGACCCCGCGGCCACTCGGCGCGCCCGAGCTGACAGGGTTGTTCGACGATGGTGAAGAGAAGGCTCAGGAGGCTGGTTTAGGGCTCAAGGCTTGAGACTTAACCTTAGGCTGCCTCGACGCATCAGCCAGCATGAGGCCTAAGTCATGAGCCATAAGCCCTAAATTGAGCCTTAATCACCTGATCGCGGCGGTCAGCAAAACCTTCACGCGGATCTCGATCTCGCCTGCTTCGATCGGCACTGCCGGTTGCTGCTCGGCCATTCCGGCGCGCATCGCCATTGGAACTGGCCGTGGCGGTCCCGGTGAGAACTCTCGCTGCTCCTCGATCCGGGTGACGCGCTCGACTTTCATGCTCGCGCCAGCGGCCGCCGCATCGGCTCGCGCACGGGCATCGGCGACCGCGATCTTGAGCGCCTCGCGCTCCGACGCGTCCCGATCCTTGAGATCGAACCGTACGCCGCTGACGTTCGTCGCGCCGCCGCCGACGGTGGACGCAATGGTCTCACCGAGCTTCGCGAGATTGTCCACCTTCACCTGCACCTGATTGCGCGCGACATAATCGCGCAGCGTCTGCTTCCCGTTGGCGTAATCGAATTCCGGCTGCAGGTCGAAGAGCGTGGTCTGGATCGCGTCGGCCGGGATCCCTGACGTCTTCAACCGATCCATCACGCCGTTCATGGCCTCGGCGTTGGCGCGCTGCGCCTCCTGCGGCGTGCGCGCGCGGCTCTCGGCGGCGATTGTCACCCAGGCGCGGTCCGGGGCGCGTTTGACAACGCCTTCACCGGTGGTGACGACAACAGGCTGCTGCGGCGTCTCGGGGGTCGTCGACTGCGCGCCCGCCGGAACGGCGCCTGCGAGCAGAAGAGCAAAGATGCAAGCGGCATTGCTCATGGGACACCTGCGATTAATAAACGTTCGCGGTTCGCGGTTTGCCGTTCTCGGTTTGCGGTGTGCCGTTTCCGGTCGCGGCAGAGAACCCGCTGGATTACGGCAGGCACGCGACTCTGAATCCAATCGCGTACGAGTAGGTATCGGGCGGAACCTTGTGGCGGTGACTGCACGACAGCATCCGGACGTCGGCAACGAGCCATCCCCCGCCACGCAACACCCGCATGTGTCCCGCCGGCGGCCCGGCGGGATTTCGCGCCGGAGACGAAGCGTAGTAGTTCGGGTCGTACCAGTCCTGGACCCACTCCCAGACGTTGCCGGCCATATCGAACAGGCCGAATCCATTCGCCGGATACTGACGGCACGGCGTCGTGCCACGGCTGGCCTTCGACGCGGGGTCGACGAGGAAGTTCGCGAGGTTGTGGTCGAGCCGATCCCCCCACGGATACCGTTTAGACTCCACGCCCCCGCGCGCGGCCTTCTCCCATTCCGCCTCCGTCGGAAGCCGGAACAATCGCCCGGTAGCTGCCGACAGCCACGCGCAATACGCCAGCGCATCATCGAAGCGGACGAGCGTGACCGGGTGATCTTCGCGACCGTTCGGCGGATCGACGTTTTCCCAGACGTACGCCGCGCCGGTGTGCCGGAACGACCGCTCGCGCTCGGCACCGCCAGCGGTTACCACCAGCGGCAATTCGTAGACGGCAGGCGCCCGATGACCCGTGTCGCGGACGAAGCGCGCGTAGTCCGCGTTGGTGACCGGCTGGACGCCAATGAGGAAATCGTCGACGTGCACCCGATGCACCGGCCGCTCGTCTTCCTCGGCATCTTCAGACCCCATGAAGAACTCGCCTGCCGGGATCAGAGCGAGCTCTGGCAGCAACTCGTTCGACATCAATGTCGCCCAAGAGGATAGCGCATGAACGTTTTCGACTACACTGGCGGGCATGAAGCTGGAGACGTTTGCGCTGGAGCGATTCCAGTCGATCTGGGAGAACCGGGTCGCCTGGAACCTCGCGGAAAGCGGCGTACATCCGCTCCGTGTCACCGACCTGGTGAACACGCCGGAACTGCAGGTCGAGATGCTCGAGCAAGAGCTCGGCTATCCGCAGACCAACGGCACGTTCGAGCTTCGCTCGCTCATCGCATCGCTCTATCCCGGCGCGACGGCCGAGCACGTCGAGGTCATGAACGGAGGATCCGAAGCCAACTGCGTCGTTCTCCTGCGCCTCCTTCGGCCGGGCGATCACTGCGTGTTCATGACGCCGAACTACCTGCAGGCAAACGGCCTGGCGCGGGCGCTCGGAGCTGAGGTCACCGGCTGGCCGCTGCGTCTAGTCGGCGGCGACTCTGCGCCACAGTGGAGGGCTGACGTCGATGAGCTTCGCCGGCTGGTCACCCCAAAGACGCGCGCGATCCTCTTGTGCAATCCCAACAATCCAACGGGCATGCGCCTCGACGAGGCGACACTCGATGAGGTGTGCGGCATCGCCTCGGCCGTGGGCGCGTGGGTCATCGGCGACGAGATTTATCGTGGCGCCGAACGCGAGGCCGACGATACGCCATCGGTATGGGGACGTTACGAGCGCGCCATCGTCACCAGTGGACTCTCGAAGGCGTACGGCCTCCCCGGTCTTCGAATCGGCTGGGTCGTGGCGCCGCCGGAATTGATTGCGGATCTCTGGGGGATTCACGACTACACGACGATCGCGCCGGGCGCGATCAACGATCGGCTCGCGCGGATGGCGCTGGCCCCGGAGCGCAGGGCGACACTGCTCGCGCGTACCCGTGGCATCATCCGAACCAACTATCCGGTGCTGAGGCGATGGATCGAGCAGCGTGACGGTATGGTCCACATGCCGCCGGAGGCAGGCGCGATCGCGTTCGTCAGATATCCGCACGCCATATCGTCAACCGAGCTCACGTCCCGCCTTCGCGACGAGGCCGGCGTACTGATTGTTCCGGGCGACCATTTCGACATGGACGGGTACGTGCGCATCGGCTTCGGCTCGGATCCAACCTATCTCGCGCACGCGCTCGATCTCGCCGGAAAGTTTCTCGACGCCGTAACAGCGCATGCGCGCTGATCTTGCGCTCGTCGGCTTCGGCCACGTCGGCCGGAGATTTGCGAGGCTGACTCGAGGAACGGCGCGACTGGCTTGCCCTGGATTACGAGCTCGATTGCCGCGTCATCGGCATCGCCACCGCGCATCACGGCTGCATCTTCCGCGTCCAGGGGATCGATGCGGTGGAGGCGGCGGGCAGGCAAAACCACCAGCCGCTCGACCCTGAGGCAGCGCGGGCGAGCGATAGCTTCGACGTCATCCGTCAGCTCGCCGCGAGCGACAGCCCGCTGAAAATCGTGGTGGAAACGACGACCCTGGACATCGCGGCCGGGCAGCCGGCGATCGATCACGTGCGGGCGGCGCTCGAATCCGGATGCCACGTGGTCACCTCGAACAAGGGGCCGGCCGCGTTCGCCTACGAGGAGCTCAGCGCGCTTGCGGCCGACCGCGGCGTCTCGTTCCTGTTCGAAGGGGCGGTGATGGACGGCGTCCCGATCTTCAATCTCGTGCGCGAGACGCTGCCGGCGGTCGAGATCCTCGGCTTCCGCGGTGTCATCAACAGCACGACCAATCACATCCTGACCGCGCTCGAGGATGGCGAGAGCTTCGATGCCGCGCTCGCCCGAATGCAGGCCGACGGGATCGCCGAGGCCGACCCGTCGCTGGACGTCGACGGCTGGGACGCGGCCGCGAAAACGGCGGCACTGGCAAACGTGCTGATGCGCGCGCGGATGACGCCGCAGGCGGTGGAGCGGGAAGGGATTGGACAAACTACCGCGCGCCTGGCGATGGCCGCGAAGGGCCGCGGCGCACGCATACGGCTGGTCGCGTCGGCGAAGCGAACGCCGGGCGGAGTCGCGACGTCCGTGCGCCCGATCGAGTTACCCGAGAGCGATTTGCTCGCGGGTCTGCGCGGCGTGGCCAACGCGCTCATCCTGCACACCGATCTGCTCGGCGACGTCGCGATGACGCAGCTCGAGAGCGGCTTGACCCAGACGGCGTACGCGCTGCTCAGCGATCTGGTGACGGTGGGCCGGCGGCATCGGCGAGCGCGGATCGGAGCTGCGCCTGGTCGAATCCGGTGATCATGCGGTCGCCAACGAGCGTCACCGGCACCGACCGCGCCCCGAGCGCCAGCAGCTCGTCGTACGCCTTATCGTCCTCCTCGATATTCCTGGTCTCGAACGTGTGCCCTGCGCGTGAAAGAAACTCCTTCACCAAGTCGCAAGCGCGTCAGTGGGCGCCGGAGTAGACGATGATCTTCATCTCGAAATGTGCTGATTGGTGGATGGGTAGTTTAAGAGCCGCCCCTAGAGAGCGATTGTAGGTCCAGTTCGTCAGTCCGAGCAATCTGCCTGAATCACCAATTCTCCAAATCCCCAAATCACCAATTGACATGACCTGTCTCGAGGGATTGACCGTCATCGACTTCAGCCGGGTGCTGTCCGGGCCGTTCTGTACCATGCAGCTCGCGGACCTGGGGGCACGAGTCATCAAGATCGAGCAGCCCGGCCGTGGTGATGACACGCGCGCGTGGGGGCCGCCTTTCCTTCAGGGTGAAAGCGCGTACTTCCTGAGCATCAATCGCAACAAAGAAAGCCTCGCACTCGACTTGAAACATGAGGCGGCATCGCGGATCGTTCACCGGCTACTCGAGCGTGCCGACGTCCTGGTGGAGAATTTTCGCCCCGGAACAATGGCTCGTCTCGGCCTCGAACCCTCGGCGGTGATGGCCAGGTATCCTCGTCTCGTCTACTGTTCGATCTCCGGTTTCGGTCAGACCGGTCCGCGGCGAGCCGAGCCTGGATACGACGCGATGATGCAGGCCGAGGGAGGGCTGATGAGTATTACCGGCGCTGCGGATGGCCCGCCGTTTCGACTCGGCGTGGCCATTGCCGATATCGCGACCGGCCTCTTCGCCGCGCAGGGGATCCTGGGAGCGCTTTACGCGCGCGAGCGGACCGGACGCGGCCAGCACGTGGACGTGGCGATGCTCGATTCGGTGGCGGCGTTGCTGACCTACCAGGCGGCAATTGCATTCGCCACCGGCAGCACGCCGGTGCGGATGGGCAACCGGCATCCGTCGATCGCGCCCTACGACATCTTCAGCGTGTCGGATGGAGATTTCGTGCTGTCGGTCGGCAACGACGAGCAGTTCAGGCGCCTCGCGGCGTTGCTGAAGAGGCCGGAGCTGGCTACCGATTCGCGCTTCGCAACCAACGCGTCGCGCGTCACGAATTACGACGCGCTTCGTTCAGCGCTTCAGACCCTCTTCGCCACGTGGTCGCGCGAAGATCTGCTGCGACAATTGACCGCTGCAGGTGTGCCTTCCGGCGCCGTGCGGAGCGTACCCGAGGCGCTTGCCGATCCGCAGCTCCATGCGCGCAACATGATCGTGAATCTAGCGCACGCCACGATCGGCGCCGTGCGGGTACTCGGGAGTCCCGTGAAAATGTCCGACACGCCACCGGCCATCAAGAGCGCGCCGCCGGCGCTTGGTCAGCACACGCGGTCGATCCTGCGCCACGATGTTGGACTGAAGGAGGACGAGATTCGCTCGCTGGCAGACGCGCGCGCGATTGGCGAAATCAGCGCTGGATGAACGGAATCAGTTCCTCGAGCAACACCGTCACGACCCTTTCCTCGGTGAGCTCTCCGATGTTCCTGCCCAGCGGCCGCTCGGTCTCGACGCTGCGGCGGCCGCGCCCGCGGCTGGTGTGCACCATCACGGCCGGGACGTCGCCGTCCGTGTCGAGTGCAATCTCGAGGTAGTCGTCGGGTGAGAATTCCGCAGCCAGACGAACCGCTTGTCCAGGCGTCAGCACCTTGAACCGGTGCCCTTCCGCGATCAGCGCCTGCGCGATGGTGTGCATCGCGGGCACGGCGAGGCCGGAAAGAAACTGTTCGTACTCGTGCGACGCCTGGTCGATGCGCGTACGGCGCTCCGCCGACCGGCGCTTGGCTTCCTCGATGGCGCCGCGCAGGCGGCGCCGGATGTCCGACACTTCCATCAGGCGGGCTTCTCCGCGAACGACGTGTCGACTCCTTCCTGCCGCAGCGCGGCGAGCAGGGATTCCTTGTCGAACGCTTTTCTGTACGCTTCCGCCACGTGCACCGTGCCCTCGCGCACGAGTGCCGTGAGCACGTCGTTCAAGGGCATCATGCCATGCCGCCGGCCAGTTTCCATCGCAACGGGAAGCTGATCGGTTTTTGCCTCCTGGATGAGACCGGCGACCGCTGCCGTATTCAACAACACTTCCCGCGCGGCCACGCGGCCGCCTCGGGTACGGCCAACCAGTACCTCCGCCACCACCCCCCGCAGCGATTCGGCAATCGCTGTTCGAGCATCCGAGCCGTTCGACGGCAGCAGTTCGAGGAGGCGCTCCACCGCCGCGACCGTGGACGAGGCGGGAAGCGACGCAAACACGAGACGACCGGACTCTGCCGCCTCGAACGCGGCGGTCGCGACCTCGGCAGACGAGAGCTCGCCGATGAAGAGAACGTCAGCATCCTCGCGCACGGCAGAGCGGACCGCCGAGGCGACGGCTCCGTTCTCGCTGTCGACCTCGCGCTGGCTGACGAACGAGCGCTGACTCTCGTGCACGAACTCGATTTGCGATTCGATCGTGATCACATGATCGCTGCGCGTGCGGTTGATCAGGTCGACGAAGCCGCTCATCAGCGTCGACTTCCCGTTCAGCCGCGGGCCGGTCACCAGCACGAGGCCATCGGATTGCGCGCAGAGCGCCTGGACTTCAGGGCTGAGGCCAAGGTGGTCCGCCGAGATCGCCTGCGGCGGGATCATCCGGAAGATGAGGCCGGGTCCGCGATGATCCCGGAACGTCATGCAGCGGACACGTCCCACCTCGGGCACGTCGGCGATCCACTCGGCGGACGTGCCGCGCTCCCATGCGTCCCGCACGGTTTCCGGCGCGAGCTCCAGCGCCAAATGGGCGATGTCGCTCTCCTGGAGCGGCGTACCGGTGCCGATCTCGAGCGCGCTGATGTCGCCGCCGGCGCGCACCATCGGACGGGACCGCGCGACGAGGTAGACCGTCGATGCGCCGCGCGCTGCGGCCGCACGAAGCAGCTCGTCGATCGAGAATTCCGGTGCACCGTCCGCCGTCGTTGAAGACGTCGACTCCTTGCGGACGGGTTGCTGCACCAGCGGCGCCACCGCTGGTTGGACTGTTGGCTCGGGGGTCGGTACTGATGCCATCACGGGTTCGGGTTGGACAATGGGAACGGTCGGCGTCTCGCTCTGGACAGCAGCGGACGGTGCTTCTGCCGGGACCACGGCCGGCGCGCCTGCGAATTCCGGTTCTGCCACGGACGGATTCACAGCGGGTTCGAGCACTGTAGAGGAAACGGGCTCGGGCGGTGACGAGGGTTCCTGCCCCAGCATCGTCGACGGCCCTGACCCGAGCATCGGGGAAGGCAGACGGAACGCCTCCTCCACGTCGAAGTCTTCTGCGAGCGCTGCCGGCTCCCACGACGGCCCGCCACCCGCCACCGCGGGCAAGCCGTCCGACGCAATGGCGATGCGCTCGAACACACGTGGTTCCTCGAGAGCCTGATCACCTGGAATGTCTTCGGTGAACGTAAAAAGTTGTGGCTGCTCGTCTGCGGTCAGCGCGACGCGCTCCGGCTCTCCTTCGATCTCAACCGGTTCCAGTGCAAAACTTTCGGCGGATGGCGGAACGAGATAGAACCCTTCCGCGAGCACGACCGGCGGATATGCCGCCGCCATACCGGCGAGCACCAGCTGGTGTTCTGGAATCGTGACGACGGGCTCCGGCACGCAATCCGGAAGTTCGGGCTCGAGGAGCTCCTGCTCGTCCGGCGCGTACTCGTCGACGCACGCAACCGGCGGGCCCTCGACGCCGGCTGCAAGGAGCTCTGACGAGGCCTCTTCCCCAGGCGCGATGAAGTCCGTCGGCGTCAGCTCGGTCGGCTCGGCGTCGTGTCTGAATTCCTCGGCAAACGTTTCCGGTTTGGACTCTTGCCCGAGCGGCATCAAAGGCTCGACCGTGGAGATCATCGGAGCGTATTCGAGCTCCGAGGCACTCGCGATCGGCTCCAGCTCCGGCGCAATCGCGATTGAATCCACCTGGGAAGCAAGCGCCGTCGGCGCCGGCACATCCTCCGGTGGCGCTGCCTTGACCACTAGTGGTTCGGGTGCGATTGATTCCGGCGCGGGCTCGAATGAAACTGGTTCAGGCTCGGTTTCGGGTTCCGGCCAGCGATGATGATCAATCTCGGCGGGCGCGGCCTCCAATGTGTCGCCGCCGCCGGCATCCGACAAGCTGGCAGCACTGTCGGCGAGCAGCGCGTCGACGTCCGCTTCCGTGGGTGCGTCCTGGTCGACGTCGTAGACAATCTCGAACGGCGCGTCGGCCATTTCATCTCGCCCGACACGGGCTTCAGCCGCCGGCTCTTCGAAATGGATCGGCGCTGTGAGATCGTCGCCGCTTGCTGCGGCCGGCGATTCCATGACGGCAAACTGGTCGACCGCTTCAATCGTGTCTGCGACGTAGACTGGCTGCTCGATCGGCGGCGCGACTGGCTCGTGGATCGGCTCCGCGTCAGGCACCGCCACGGGCGTTTCGGTCGATGGTTCGATCTGCGGTTCGATCGCGGCGACCTGCGGTTCGGCTGCGGCGACCTGCGGCTCGGCCGCCGGTTCTGACAGAGACAGCGGTTCGTCCGGCGCAGGAGTTTCGACGACAACCGGTGCTTCCTTCGGACGCCGCCGCACTTCCACCCAGATCTCGTCCCCGGCCCGCGCCGCGATCACGCTGAACCGCGCGCCCTTCTCCGGGGCGTCGATTTGATATTCGATCGCGCCGAGCTCGGTGAGTGCCTGTCGCTCGTCGACCGGCAGAATCTGTCCGAGCAGGCCGAGCAAAGCTTCTGAGGTGAGGACTCGTGTCGACAAGTCGACGTGGCCCCACAGCAGCGGACCGCGGAATTCACTCATTGCCGACGTGGCGGTGACGATGTACGGCTTCTCGCCGACGTGCATCACCAATGCGTCGCCTTCGAGGCGGACGATCGCGTCGAGCAATGAATCGAGCAGGTTCACGCTAGTAATCCCACCACCAATGTCGGACCGCCCCCCGCCACGCTTTACCGGAGCAACTCAGGGTGGCGTCGCGTAAATGCGCACCATTTCCACGAGTTTGTAACCGCGTGTCTGATACGGAGGCACGATGCGTTCCGCCCGCAAGTACTGCAGCATGCCCGCATCGCCGTAATCCGGTTCGCCAATCTCGGTGCGCGCTGCCAATGCCAACTCCAAGCCAGAAAGCGTCATCCGCAATCGGCGGCCCCGAAGCAGCCCGTGGCGGTGGAATGTGACGTAGATTTCGTTGCTGATGAAGCTGAAGTCGGACTCGGCCCGCGAGGCCGGCGCATCCTCGACGCGCACGCGGCGCACCGGCGCGATGACGCTCAGTGCATCAATGAGCAGCCGCGTAAATGCGCCGTCACCCGACCACCGGCTCGTGTCGAGTTCCACGCGGCGGATGGTAACAGGTTGAAACAAATGACCGGTGAGGACGCCGCTGTGGCGGTAATACGGCGAAGGCCGAGCGATCGGATGTCAGCCGAGTGAGGATGCGCCTTCGGGGGACAGCGCCATCAGATCGACCACGAGAATGTAACCAATAATACGTATTCGTTAGTCTTCAGGCGGGCACGTTCAATTCTGGTCCGGGGTCCCTGGACGGCGACGTTCCCGATCCGGGCCGGGCCGGTCGCGATCATTCGACCTCGACCGCTCCCCGCATGGATGCCGAGTGAGGGGTGCAGCGGTAGGACACCGAGCTGCGGCCCTCGGGAACACGAAACGTGACCGCCCGCTCCCCCTTTCCGTCAATCGCCGGTACGGCAACGTGCCATTCGCCGATCTTCAGATCGTGTCGCATGCCCTCGTCCTCGTTGCGAAGAACAAGGCGGATGCGTTCTCCCGCCCGGAGCTTGAGTGTTGGATTCGGTGCCGGCTGCCCCTCGACGTAAAACGTCTTGTCGATGATGACCAGGCGAAGGTCGCGAGCGTACTCGCGAGACGCTCCCAGCATCGGCAGCAGCCCGGCGCCGGCGAGGAGCGCCCCTACGATCACCCCCACGCGAACCGACGTCTTCACTACCATGTTTCCTTTGTTATCCTGTTATCCGACGAGCAAGCCCGTGGCGTACATCGCAGCAAATCCCGCGATCAATCCTCCGAGGATCGGCCCGGAAGTGAACCGCTCCCTGAGAGGGTGGCTGCCCGCAACCTGTGACGCGATCTGCAGCATGACTTGCCCGATTGCTCCGGCGCCGAGGCCGAGAAACAACACCGCCAGAAGCGGCGAATAGAAAAGCCCGCCAAGCCACGCACCCACAATCGTCGGCGCGCCGCCGATGAGGCCCAATCGAATCAGCGCGGGAATGGAAGGCCGCTCCCGCGCGAGCGGCGCCACAATCGCCAGGCCCTCGGTCGTGTTGTGCAGCGTGAAACCGACAATCAGCAGCGTGCCGAGTGCCGCCTCGCCCAGGGTGAATGCCGCTCCGATGGCCAGCCCTTCGCCGAAGTTGTGCAGACCGATGCCGACCGCGACCAGCAGCGCGAGCACGACGCTGGCCGAGCCCGCCGAACGCGCGCGGCGCGCGCGCAGCCATCGGCCGATCGATTCCAGTCCAAGGAATGCGCCAGCAGCGGCGGCCGTGAAGACGGCGACACCTTGGTACGACCCCGGGAGTTTGCCGGCGGCCTCCAGTCCTTCGTGCGCGGCATCGATCAGAAGAAACGCGAGCAGGCCCACCGTCAACGCGAGCAAGACGTCGAGTCCGGTCGGTCCGATGCGTGCGGTCAGCGGCCGCCACAGAAGCCCCAGGGCGACGGGAATCACGCCGACGTAGAGTCCGATCAGCGTGAAGGTGGCCAGCGACGCCGCGCCCAGCTTCGGTGTCGGAACCGCGACCGCGATTTCGTGCTCGAACGTCGCGCCTGTCGATGTGAGGATTTTCACCACGTGCGCTTCTCCCTGAACCCAGGGATAAGGCACGTGCAGTCTCGTGCGGCCCAGATGCTCGAGGGTCGTGCCTCGATCCGCGCTGAACGTCCAATACGCATCGTCGACGATGACCTGCGCGATTGTGACGCGGTCCGGACCATCGTTCAGAACCGAAAGTCCGATCCCGCTGGAATCGAGCACGGCCCGATCGATCGTGAGACGCTCGACCGGAGGGACGTCCGTGCCGCGCAGGCGCCGTGCCGGATCGCTCGTGAGAATGACGATCACCAGGAGCGCCAGCAGCGCGAGCGGCGCGAAGGCCGCAATCCAGAAGCGGGAGCGGGAGGCCGATTGCAGCGCGGCGGTCTCAGGTATCACGACGCCCTCCCACGGCTTCGAACATTCCCATCCATCCGAGTTCCGCAAATTCGCTCTGGTGCGCGTGAAACATGAATTGGCCGGGATAGCGGAACCGCGTCTCCAGAATCGCGCGTTCTCCCTGGCACAGCATGATCGTGTCGGTCGTCTCCGTCGCCGCACGCCCGGTGCCCGTACGATTCACGTCGAAGAACATGCCGTGAAGATGAAGGCTGTTCAGGAGATCGAATTCGGTCACATTCACGAGATAGATTCGGACGAGTCTGCCGACTTCCACCTTGATTGGCTCGTGCATGTAATGGCTGGCGATGCTGTTGACGGCGTAGACCTCGTTGTCGGCATCGAAGTTCGTGTCGAAACCGTTCATGACCATCACGAGTTCGTCCGCCTCTGGCCGCGGATCCCTCGGGTCCACGATGAATGCACCGTAGAGTCCCTTGTGGATGTGCCGCTTCAGGGGCATCGCGTGACAGTGATACAGATGCAGGCCGAACGGCTCGGCGTCGAACTCGTAGACGAACTGCGCCCCCGGAAGCACCTGGTGTTCCGGCAGCGAGCCATCCATCTGCGGAGGATGCCAGCCGTGAAAGTGAATCGTGTGCGGGTGCGATCCTTCGTTCACGAACGTGACCCGCACGCGATCGCCTTCGGTCGCGCGAAGCGTCGGCCCAGGTACCTGGCCGTTGAACGTCCATGCGGGAAAGAACACACCCGGCGCGATCTCGATCTCCCGATCGACGGCGGCAAGACGGTATTCACGAAGCAACGTGCCGTCAGCCCGCGGCGTCTCCCGGTAATAACGCGAACGCTTCTCCGCCGGCTCATCGGAGAAGTTCCAGGCGCGAAGGAATGCTGTGGGATTGAGCGCGTCGGAGCGTCACGCGCCCAACCGGTCCCATCGTGTGGCTCGCGTGATCCGTGGCGCTGTAGGTTCCCTGCGCCTTGGTAGATGTGCGAGCCAGACCGGCCGCCGCGGCAGCACCGGCGCTCGCCAAGCGGAGCCACGAACGACGAGTCAGACCGAAGGTTCCTCGCATGGCTTTCCCTGCTGATTTTTGACTATTCAAAATCTTAAGTTATAATAATAAAAAAGTCAACATGCTGCCGTCCCAAACTGTAGAGAACTATCTGAAGGCCATATTTCAGGCGCAAACGGCGTTGCCGGACTCCGACGCCCTGGTCCCCATGGGCCAGCTTGCGAGCGCCCTGGGCGTCACCCCGGGCACCGCCACGACGATGGTGAAGGCGCTGGCCGAGTCGGGTCTTGTGCGATACGAGCCCTATGCGGGTGTGCGGTTATCCGCCGCCGGCGAGAAGCTCGCCGCCCTCGTCCTCAGGCGTCACCGGCTGATCGAGTTGTTCCTCGTGAAGGTGATGGGGATGAGTTGGACCGAAGTCCACGATGAAGCGGAGCATCTCGAGCACGCGGTATCGGATCGTCTGATCGAACGGATCGACGAAATGCTCGGACGCCCTTCCGTCGATCCGCACGGCGATCCGATTCCGGATTCGAAGGGCACCGTCAGCCGGCCGGAGTACGACACGCTGATGACCTGTCCCCTCCACGCTCCGGTCACGATCAAGCGGGTCAGCGATCAGGACAGCGACTTCCTGCGCTTCGTCGAGCGGCACGATCTGAAGCCTGGCCAGACCGTCAGCGTCGAGGAACGCGACGATGCCGGCGATAGCGTCCGGTTGCGAGGCCGGGACGAGCGCGAGATCACGATCGGCGCGCGTGCGGCCTCGAAGGTGCTCGTTCAGGCGGTCGGCGTGTTGCTGGTATTCCTGCTCAGCGCAATGACGGCCGGCGCCCAGCCGCAGCAGTCGCAGCAGTCGCCCTCGGGGTCGTCCGCAGACCCATTCCAGATCACCGACAATTCCTTCCTGGTTGAAGAAGCTTTCAACCAGGAGCCGCGAATCTTTCAGAACATCGTCAACTGGTCACGTCAGGAGGGCGAGTGGTTCCTGTCGTTCACGCAGGAATGGCCGGTTCCAGGGAAGCGTCATCAGCTGTCTTATACCGTGCCGTTCGATGCGCTTCGCGAGGGCGATGGTATGGGCGACTCGTTGCTGAACTACCGGCTGCAAGTGCTGGAGGAAGGACCCGGACGGCCCGCCTTCTCGCCGCGGCTGAGTGTGATCGTCCCGACCGCACACGTTGACCCCTCGAGCGGGATTCAGGTCAATCTGCCATTCAGCAAGCAAGACCATGACGTCTATCTTCACTGGAACGCCGGCTTCACCTGGCAGCATCGTGACGCTCGGCCGGGCCTCTTGTCACCCAGCTTCGCCGCGAGCGCGATCTATCGGGTCGCGCCGATGCTGAACCTCATGCTCGAATCCGTGCTGGTGCTCGTCGAATCGGAGACAGCGCCCGGCGTGACGCGGGAGACAGAGCGAAACGCCAGCTTCACGCTCTCGCCCGGCGTCCGCGGCGGGTGGAACCTGACCGAAGACAAGCAGATCGTGATCGGCGCGGCAGTGCCGATTACCTGGAGCGAGGGAACCACGAGCGCGGGCGTATTCGGGTATTTCTCGTACGAGCTGCCCTTCAAGAAGTAGGCGGGAAGGCGGTTGGCGGCTGCGAACCGCTGACTGCAATCTGGCTGACTGCGAACCGCTGGCTGCTAACTCTCAGAGTACGACGCAAACGAGGTGGGCGTCTCCCAGATCCTGACGGCGACGATGTCGACACCCAGCTCGCGCCCCTTGTCGTAAATCAGTTTCGCGAGCCGCTCGACCGTGGGATTGCTTTCGAGCAAATACATCGGCTCACCCAGCTTCTTCAGCGGTTCGACCAGGGGGTCGTCGTGCCTCAGGATCATCTTGTGATCCAGCTCACGATCGATCCACCCTTTGATGACGCGCTTGATGTCGCTGAAGTCCGCCACCATGTTCCGGTTGTCGAGCCGGTCGGTGCGGACCTCGACTTCAACCGACGCATTGTGGCCGTGCGGGTGTTTGCAGACGCCGTCGTAGTCGAGCAGACGATGCCCGTAGCAGAACTCAATCCGCTTCGTCACGAGATACATGTCGGAAAAGTATACCGCGGTGCTCTTCTCCGGCGGCCTCGACAGCGCCGTCCTGATCGCCGACGAGATACGGCAGACTCGCGTTCAGCCTCTCTACGTGAGCGTCGGTTTCGCATGGGAGGCTGAAGAGCGCGCCATCGCGTCTCGCTTTCTCGCGTCGCCATCAATCGTCCAGCACGTCGAGCCGCTGGTGCACCTGGACTTCGACATGCGTGACGTGTTCACCTCGGCGCACTGGGCGGTGCGCGGAGAGGCGCCGGCCTTCGATACGCCGGACGAAGACGTCTTCATCGACGGCCGCAACGTGATTCTCTTGTCGAAGGCCGCGGTGTTCATGGCCCGCGCCGGCATCTCGCGCGTGTCCATGGCGCCACTCGCCGGCAATCCGTTTCCCGACGCCACGCCAGACTTCTTCCAGGCGATGAGCCGCGCGCTGACCCTGGGGCTGGCGCATCCAGTTCTAATCGAAGCGCCGTTCGCGAAGTTGCACAAGTCGGATGTGATCAGGAAGGGCGTGGCGCTGGGAGTACCGTTGGAGCTGACCTTGTCGTGTATGCAGCCGGTCGACGGTCTGCACTGCGGCCGCTGCAGCAAGTGCCGCGAGCGCCGCGACGCGTTCTACGAAGCGGCCGTCAACGATCCGACGAACTACAAGCAGGTCCCGGTCCGTTGACGTCGACCCAAATCACCAAATCACCAAATCACCAATCACCAAATCACCAAATTCCTTAGCTTTCCTTCAAGCGAATAGAACCATCCGAGGTACGGACCTTGAGCATCTTGCCGCCGGAGCCGATTCGCCCGCGCAGGGTGTGATGCTCGCTTCCAGCCGTCTCCGCGCCGCTCACATCCAGGTCGCTGCTGATCGACCCGTCGCCCGTGTGCGCGTCGATCTCGGCGGAAAAGTCCGACGGAAGATACAACGTGATGCCGCCATCGCCCGTCGAGACCGACCAGTCGTCCTTCATCACCGTCCCTGTGTCCGCCCGAAGCGTGATCGATCCATCACTCGTCTTCAATTTCAGCGCGCCGGGCTTTCCCGAGACGGTCACGCTGCCGTCGCCGGTGGTGAGATCGAGATCGCCGGCGATTCCGTCGAGCACCACCGAGCCGTCGTGCGTTTCGAGCAACATGTCGCCGCCAATCTCGCGTGCCCGGATGCTGCCGTCGCCGGTATGGAGCTCCAGGCGGCCGGTGACGCCCTCGATGTGGATCGCTCCATCGCCGCTCCGTGCGTCGACGTTGCCTTCCTTCGGCATCGTGACGATCAACTTCGCGGTGGGCGACATGTTGTGCCCGATACCAAAGACCCCGGTTTCCGGCGGACGTTTCACCTCGACCTCGACGCGGTTGCCGTCCTGTCTTGCCTCCACCTGAAGCTGCTCGACGGTTTCTTTGGTCGGGCCGCGCTTCTCGATGTCGACCACGACATCGCGGCCATCGCCCGAGCGGATTTCGATCGCGCCATCGAATGTCGTCAGCCGAAGTGAAGGGGTGCCGGAGACGGTAAAACGCTTTTCTTCGCGAAGGATGTGCCCCTGCGAGTCCACCACCACGCAGGCGCTGGCAAGCGTCCCGGCCAGAATGCAGACGACGGCCGACAGGACAAGTTTCATACCGGAATAGACGGCGCGCCCCAGGCGAGCGTTCCCGCAATCCAGGTCTGGACTACGCGAAGGTCGCGATCGAGCACGACGAAGTCGGCAATCGCGCCCGGCGAGATCACGCCAAATCCCTGCAGACCCAGGGCGCGGGCCGGGGTGGTCGCACAAATGGTCGCCGCATCGCTCAGACTGAGACCTACCTCGGCTGTCAGTTTCGCGAAGGCTCGGTCCATCGTCAGGATGCTGCCGGCAAAGGTTCCATCGTCGAGGTAAGCGGCGTCTGAAATGTGAATCGGCCGGTCGCCGATGTGCGTGCGCGAGCCAGCGGGAAGGCCGGAGCCCGCGGTCCCGTCCGTAATCGCCATGATCCGTTCGGGCCGTTTCGCTCCCAATGCCACACGCACCATCGCGGGATGCACGTGGACGCCGTCGCATATCAGTTCCGCGACCACGTCGTCGGATTCGAGCACAGCGCCGGCAAGTCCGGGTGCGCGATGGGCGACCGGCGGCATGCGGTTGAACAGATGCGTGGCCTGTCGGGCGCCGGCGCGGATGCCGTCGAGGGCCTGGGCATACGATGCCGCGGAGTGTCCCAGCGATACGTGATGGCCGTGACCGGCGAGCGACTCGATCAATTCGATCCCGCCGTCGAGTTCGGACGCGACGGTCACGATGCCGACGTCCGGTCGCGCGTTCGCGATTTCGGCAAGAATGTCATCGCCACCCCACGGGGTCTGACTCCGATCCGACTGTCCACGGCGCGGCACCCGCAGACACTCGATTGGCTGCGCGCCCTTGTATTCCGGGTTGATGAAATTGCTCTCCAGATGCGCGGGCAGTACGCGTGCGCCGCCGGGAGCGCGTTTGGTTCGCGCGGCGCGCACGGCCTCCAGCATGGTGCGCAAAACGTCTGGCGCACAGGCGAGCGACGTCGGACAGAAAGCCGTGACGCCGTACTTCGTCAAGCGTCCCGCAATCGTGGCGATCGCTTCCGGCCCGTCGAGAGTGTCGCTGCCTTCGATCCCGTGGACGTGCACGTCGATGAAACCGGGAATGATGTAGTGGCCTGACAGATCGAAGTGCACCGATTGTAGCGGACCGGAGTCACTGCGGTCCGACGGCGAACCTGGCGCCACGTCGACGATGCGATCGTCGTCGAGCGTCAGTTTGCCTCCTGCGAGCACGCGATCGGGCAGGACGAGATCGGCGCCAGACAGAACAATCATGCGGATTCGCCATCCCCGGCGTCCATGCTCCCGATGTGCCACTCGAGCTTGCGTCGCTCAAGCGGAAGCGCACGCGAGCCTTCCGCCCGAAAGAGTTGCCGATCCATCTTCCGCAGCAGCCGCCGCAGCCATCGCTCGTCGGGGGCGGAGAAGACCATGACCCCGGCGCCCTCGTCTGGCGGGAAACCGCGATCGTCGAGATAGTCGTGATCGAGGGTGATCAGGGTGCGACCGAGTTGGCGCGCGAGGCGATAGTGCTCGATGTCGCGCGCGCGGCGCAGCTGGTCGTGCTCGAGCACGAACAGCACATCCCAGTCGAGGGTGGTGCGCATGAACGCCACGACGCCCGTCGGGACGTTGGCGTCGGCGTACACGCGCGGCCGACCGTTGGTTCCTTCCACGAGCGGCCCCAGCTCCGAAGACAGTGTGCCCACTCTTTAACTCCGCTCGCTTGCGGCCACTGGCGCTCTAACTCCGCGGGTTCATCGGTGACGATCGATCTCAGCGGGCTCGTCGGTCACGTGCTTCGCCTCTTTTGCCGCTTTCGCCCGGCGCAGCAGGTCGGCGACGAGCGCGTCCCGCTTCAGGACCAGCTCGCGGCGCGCACGCCGGCCATTGGGCGAGCCGACGGCGTATTCGCAGAACAAGGGAAATGCGATGGTCGAATCGCAGTAGGCCACGACCGTGTCGGGCAGCACGCCGGGATTGACCTTTCCCCAGCTGACGGCTTCCGCCGGCGTCGCGCCGGAGAGGCCGCCCCAGACCACCTGGTCGGTGGTGATCTGGATGAAGAAGTCGTTGCCGCCTTTTGGTATTCCGTAGACCTCCCACAGGGTCGGCTGCCCCTGCAGATAGAAGTTCTTCGGCGAACCGCCGCCGAGAATCACGCAGCCGTTGTGCGTGCCCGCGAGAATGATCGCGCACACCTCGTTGACGTCCCTGTTGGGATCGATCATGAACGTGCTGCCGTTCATCAGCTCGTGATAGGCGATGTTCATGCCGATGGAGCTGTCGCCGGGCGACGAAGTGTAGATCGGGACGCCGCACTCCGCGGCCTTGGCGACCACTGAATGCTCCACACACTCCGGACGCCGGGCGATCAAGTCCTTGCCGAGACGGTAATGAAACTCCGAGGTCGACATCGGTCCGGAGAGTTTCGCGCGAACCAGGAAGTCGCGAATGTAGGCGTCGGTCTCGAGCAGCACGGTGGCCGGGAAGAGCACGTCGTAAATGCGGATGATTCCCTGCTCGTACAGCTCGACGTCGTCGAGAAACGGCGAGCCGCGGTGGAGCGCGAAGTTCAGCGCGTAGTGGAGGTCGTGATAGAGGTTCGCGCCGGTGCTGATCATGAAATCGATCAGTCCTCGATCCATGAGCTCCATGACGCATCCGCCAAGCCCCGCCGGCGTCAGCGCCCCGGCGACGGTCAGGCCGATCGTGGTGTCGTTGTCCGGCGCGAGCATCTTGTCGCTGAAGATGTGGCAGGCCTCCGACAGGCGTCCCGCGTTGAATGCCTGGAACCCGCCATCGATCAACTGTCGAACGTCGACGCTTCCCTTCGGTCGGTAGTAGTGAATCTGTTTGCCGTTGAGGTATTGAGCGGGGCCCTGACCGGGCGATCCGGGCGCACGATGCGGCATGTCGGCGAGCATAGCAGAAACGTAACAATCGAGGACGGTTGCGGGATGCCGCAGGGCTGCGCGTGGACGCTGAAAGACGGGGCGACTGCCCCCGACTGCCGGCGCCCGGGCGGGATGGCACGGCGGTGAGGCCGGAAGAGCGGCTTCTCCCAATCGACCCGAACGAACCAGCCGTCGCGGGGCTGGGGCGGCAGCAATTTTCCGCCGATATACAAGTCACACTTGACAGCAGGCGCCTCTCGGAGCGAAGGTATTGCTCCCCCTGCTACTCTCGGAGACTATGAGCGACGCGACTTCGCTGGTGCTTTGGTCTGTTGGCGCCGGCGTGGGTGCCCTAGTCGCCCTCATCGTCTACCTGGTCGTACTTCGAGGACGTCTCGTCCCCGGAGAACACGTATTTCGGGCGAGCCGCTGGAGCCGCGGAAACCACTGGTTTCCGACGCAGGTCGCGGTGACGCCCACGAGCGTCGTGCACTATACGCCGCAGTGGTTTGGCCGTCACGAGCAGTCGATCCACATGGCGCATGTCGCGTCGGTGCGGATCGATACGAACCTGTTCTTCTCGAACGTCATGATCGAGTCGACCGGTGGCGCCAGTCCGGTTCTCTGCCACGGGCACCACAAGCGTGACGCGATCCGGCTGAAAGAACTGGTCGAACAGTATCAAACGGCATATTACGCGTCGCCACAGGCGCGGCCCATGCCGCCGGTGCAAAGCAAGCCGTAGGCGGGGAGGTCGCGGTGGGCAGTTCGCGGCGTTCCAGCTTTTGGAATCAGCGCCGCAAGGGGCGGTAGAGCGTCACCATTGGCCGGGCCGCAGGGCAAAAAACGAATGTCGAACCTTAACGACCTCCCCGTCGCGAGCCGGCGCGTCGAACCAACCGAGACCGAGACTCGGTTCCAGGCGCTGGTGCAATCGCCACTCCGCGCGGCGATCCTGCGGTTCCTCTGCGCACGACCGGAGGAATCGTTCGACGTGGAGTCGTTGATGTCGACCTTCGGGCGGATGCGGCTCGACGTCGAGAACTGCGTGCGCGAGCTGGCCGCCTTCGGCGTCGCGCGCAAGATGTCGGGGCCGGGTCCGGCGAAATACGGATACACGCAGCCGGAAAGCGATGTCGTCCGCGACCTGCTGGATCAGTTCCTCGAGCGCCGCGCGACGGTCAGCCACGAGGATCGCTCCCCCGCAGTGCAGCGGTTCCGCGAGATGATTGGCCGCGACGAGAAGATGCTCGTCGTCTTCGAGTGGATCCGCACCGCCGCCAAGTCCGACATCTCGGTACTGATTCTCGGACCAACCGGGTCGGGCAAGGAAGTCGTCGCCCGGATGATCCATGAATTGAGCCGCCGCGCGACGCACAAGTTCCAGGCGGTCAACTGCGCGGCCCTCCCGGACACGCTGTTCGAGTCGGAAATCTTCGGCTACGAAAAGGGCGCCTTTACCGGTGCGCACGACCGCAAGCCTGGCCGCCTCGAGCTCGCCAATAACGGCACGCTCTTCCTCGACGAAATCGGCGATTTGTCGATCGTGGCGCAGGCCAAGCTGTTGCGGGTGCTGGAGGATCGCCGCTTCGAGCGGCTCGGCGGGAACACCTCGATCGAGGTGAACTTCCGCTTGATCTCGGCGACCAACCGTCCGCTCGATCAGTTCGTTCGCGACAGTCGCTTCCGCGAGGATCTCTACTACCGGGTCAACGCGTTCGCGATCCGGCTGCCGTCGCTGCGCGAGCGCGCCAGCGACATTCCCGTGCTTGCGCAGCGGTTCCTGGCGCGGTACTGCGCGGCCAACGGACTCCCGCTCGACGGGAAAAGCTTCGCCAAAGAAGCCTCCGACCAATTGATGCAGTACCACTGGCCGGGAAACATCCGCGAGCTCGAAAGCACGGTCTCCCGGGCTGCCCTTTCCTCGCCGGGACGGGTCATCCGTCCGACGGACATCGAATTCCTGCACGCCACGGAAACCCCGGTCGAGGCCGCGAGAGAACGCATGCCGTCGCTTGCCGAGGCCGAGCGCGCCCACATCGTCCGGGTGCTCGAGAGCGTGAACTGGAACAAGAAGCAGGCTGCCGCCGTGCTCGAGATTAGCCGCGGCACGCTGTATCGGAAGATCGTCGAGTACGGCCTCGAGGCGGATCCTCGGCCGTCCCGGAACAAGACACGGCTCTCCGGCAGCTGACGAAAACTTCGCAAAAAATCTGGGAAAAACGCGACTTTAGTCATGCTTTCGGTGTGCTCCGTTGCTGAACACCGAGCGCGCCCGGCATACTACGGCGGTTCAACGACTTAGCGTCAAGATTGAACGCCGCTGTGCCGAAACAGAACAAAAATTGCGGTGGAACTGTGCGGCGGTCGCACAAATTTCACCGCAAATAATCGCGTAACGAGCGTCAAATAAGGCATTTACGTTGCGACGCGCCGATCCACTTGAAGGGCAAGCGGATTGCACGCGTGCGCCCGTTCGGTTCTGCACGCTGCCCCTGCGAACAAATGGTGAGACGACTCATACTCGCCGCCGCGCTAGTCGCAGCCGCGGGTACGCACGCGCTTGCCGGGTCACATCCGGCCGACGCGAAACTCGACGCCGAGCTTCGCGATCGCGCTCACGCGCCCCGCGGGCGCTCGCGCGTCATCCTCCGACTGGCGCCAGGGGTCAGGGCGGACGCTGTGGTCGAGCGCCTGCGCGGCACCTTGGGCCGTCGTCTCGCGCTCGTCGGCGGCCAGGTCGCCGAGGTTCCGGACACGGCACTCGAAGCGCTTGCCGCGCTTCCGGGCGTCGCCGGGATCAGCCTCGATCGCGGCGTGCAGGGCACGCTCGAGCGGACCGGCGCCACGATCGGCGCCACCTGGGTTCGCGAAAATCTCGGATACGACGGGAGTGGCGTCGGCATCGCGGTCATCGACTCCGGCGTCACCTCGTGGCACGACGACCTGGGCTCGACCCGTGTCGCGCGGTTCGTCGACTTCGTCAACTTCCAGTCCGGCGCCTACGACGACTACGGTCACGGCACCCATGTCGCCGGCATTCTCGCGGGAAGCGGTTTCGATTCGGACGGACGCCGCCGCGGGATTGCTCCGGGAGCGTCGCTTCTCGTCGAGAAGGTGCTCGACGCGAATGGACAGGGCTACATCAGCAACGTCATTGCGGCCATCGACTACGCGGTCGCGAACAAAGACGCGTTGCGCATCCGGATCATCAACCTGTCGGTGTCGGCAGGCGTGTATGAGTCGTACACGACCGATCCGCTGACGCTCGCGGCCAAGCGCGCGGTCGAAGCGGGCATCGTGGTCGTCACCGCGGCGGGCAATCTCGGCCGAAACGCGGCCGGCCGGACGCAGTACGGCGGAATCGGCGCGCCGGGGAACGCCCCCTGGGTCATCACCGTCGGTGCCTCGAGCCACATGGGTACCGTCGATCGCCGCGACGACATCGTTGCGGGCTTCAGCTCCCGCGGGCCGGGAGCGATCGACTTCAGTGCGAAGCCTGATCTCATTGCGCCAGGCGTTGGCACCGAGTCGCTGGCGGATGCGGCGAGCACCCTGTATCTCACTAAACCATCGGCGCGTCTCTGGGGCACCATTCCGACGGCAACCGAGCCCTATCTCGCATTGAGCGGCACCAGCATGGCGTCGCCGGTCGTCAGCGGCACGATCGCGCTGATGCTGCAGGCCAACCCCGGCCTCACGCCGAATCTCGTCAAGGCGATTCTCCAGTACACCGCGGAGAACAAGCATTTCAGGCCGCTCGCGCAGGGTGCGGGCTTCCTCAACGCGCGCGGCGCCGTCGAGTTGTCGCGATCGTTTGCCGCAGGCCGCAGCCTGTCGCGATCGCGCCAGGGAGATCCGTCGGAATGGAACGGTGCGATCGTCTGGGGCAATCACCGCCTCTCGCACGGACAACTGTTGCCTGCGGCCAGCGCGTGGCGCACCGATGTGGTCTGGGGCAGCCCGCGCACAGTTGACGGCAGGAACGTCGCGTGGGGCGCCGAGTGCTCGCCATCGAAGTGCGACACCTACGTCTGGGGCGTTGCGGCGCAGCTCCCCGTCAACGGCGCAACCGCGCTCGACGGCGAGAGCATCACCTGGGGCGCGCGCTTTGATGGCCGGAAGATCGTCTGGGGAAGCGCCGACGACGCCGAAAACATCGTGTGGGGCACCGACTGCGGCGGCGCCGACTGCGCCAACGTGGTGTGGGGAACGAGCGTCGACGCCGATAACATCGTGTGGGGCACCGCCACCGGCCGCGACAACATTGTCTGGGGAAGCTCGCTCGGTGCCGAAACCAGGAACATCGACTGGGGTACCAACGACCTCGCCGACCTCGACAACATCGTCTGGGGAACGACCACTCGACGGCGCAATCACGTTGCCGCGCCGACGCAACGGAGGTAGCGCCGTGATGATCCGTCACAAGGCTGTCTGGGGCGCTTGATGAAAACCCTCCCGCTTGCCGCGACACTCTTCGTGTGCGCGGTCATCGGCGTGGGCGGCCTCTTGCTCGCAGCCTTCTTTCCCACGCATATCACCGGCCGCGTGGAGCTGTTCCTCCTGCTGCTCCTGCTGTCGTCGATCACCTCTGTCTTCAAGGTGAACCTGCCGCTCGCGCGGCGCTCTTCGACGATGTCGGTGTCCTACGCGGTAGATTTCGCAGCGCTGTTGTTGCTTGGCGCCGACGAGACGATGATCGTCGCCGCCGCCAGCGCCTTCAGCCAGTGCACGTTCCGCATCAAGGAGCGCAATCCGTTGTATCGCACCCTGTTCAGCATGGCGTGCCTGGTCGTCACCGTGCAGGCGGCCGGCGCCGTGTACGTCTGGCTGGGCGGCGTGCCCGGCGTGATGGACGTCTCGACGCTCGCCAAGCCGCTCGTGGGCGCGGCCACGACCTACTTCCTGATCAATACGCTGACCATCGCGACCGCGATCGCACTGTCGACCCGCCAGTCGATCCTCAAGGTCTGGAACGAGAACTTCCTCTGGAGCGCCCCGAGCTACTTCGTCGGCGCCGGCGCCGCGGCAGCGGCTACCTGGATCGTCGGCATTTCGGGCCACTGGCTGGCGCCGCTGGCGGCCGCGCCGCTCTACCTGACGTATCGCACTTATAAGGTCTACCTGGGTCGCATCGAGGACGAGCAGCGTCACGTGCGCGAGATGGCGGATCTGCATCTTGCGACCATCGAAGCGCTCGCGCTGGCGATCGATGCGAAGGATCAGACGTCGCAGTCGCACATCCGCCGCGTGCAGTTGTATGCCGCTGCCGTCGCGCGCGCGCTCGGGATGAACGAGAACGACATCCAGGGCGTGAAGACCGCGGCGCTGCTGCACGATATCGGCAAGCTGGCGGTGCCCGAGCACATCCTCTCGAAGCCAGGTCCGTTGACGCCTGAAGAGTTCCAGAAGATCCGCGCGCATCCGAAGGTCGG
The DNA here is from genome assembly GCA_963755695.1 of uncultured Acidobacteriota bacterium. Taxonomy (GTDB): domain Bacteria; phylum Acidobacteriota; class Vicinamibacteria; order Vicinamibacterales; family 2-12-FULL-66-21; genus QHWT01. Next base: position 270,593 of record CAVWLB010000008.1, read on the forward strand.
CGCCGACATCGTGAGCTCGGTGCCGTTCCCGTATCCGGTCGCGCCGCTGATCCTCAGCCACCACGAACGATGGGACGGCAAGGGCTATCCGGCAGGACTCAAGGGAGAGGACATTCCGCTCGGTGCTCGCATCCTGTCAGTGGTCGACTACTTCGACGCGCTGATGGCGGAACGGCCGTATCACAAGGCCATGAGCTTCGACGCCGCGATTGGCCTTCTGCAGCAGGAGGCAGGCAAGGGGCTCGACCCGATAGTCGTCTCGAAGTTCATCGAGCTGATTCCCGGAATGCAGGAGGAAGCGGTGAGGCTCGAGCAAACCGTCCGGCGGCCGGCCGCGGAAGACGCGCCGCAAACCGGGCGCCCCGCGACCGGGCTGCAACCCGAGCCGGCGAAGAAGAACGTCTTCGAGGACATCGCGCTCGCGCACCGCGAGATCTACGCCTTGTACGAAATCGCGCAGGCGATGGGCACCAGCCTCGGCGTCTCCGACACGATGGCGCTCATCTCGGCAAAGTTGAGCAACCTGGTGCCGTTTGCGTGCGCGGCGCTGTTCCTCTACGACGAGGAAACCGAAACGCTGCGCTGCCGATTTGCAACCGGCACCGACGCGGACGTGATCCAGCAGGTGTACGTCCACAGCGGCGAGGGACTCACCGGCTGGGTCGCCCGCAATCGTCGGCCGCTCGTGAATGCCCGGCCGAGCGCGGATCTCGAAGCCGCCGGCCTCACCGACGTCTCGACGACGTTGCAGTCGGCGCTGGTGTGTCCGTTGATGTTCGCCGACCGTTTCATTGGCACGCTCTCGGTGTATCACACCGACGCGGCGTTCTATCGCGACGATCACCGCCGGCTGCTCGATCGCGTGTCGGAGCAGGCCGCAGCCGTGATCAACAACTCGATGATGTTCGAGCAGACGCGGGAGGACTCGCTGACCGATCCGCTGACCGGTCTTCCGAACACCCGCTTCCTGTTCATGCACCTGACGCGCGAGCTCGCCCGCGCCGAACGCCTCAAATCAGAGGTTTCGCTGATGGTCATGGATCTCGACAGCTTCAAGGAGATCAACGACAACCACGGCCATCACGTGGGCGACCGGGCGCTCTGCGAAGTGGCGCGGGTCCTGCGCGCGGCCATCCGGCCGTACGACATCTGCGTTCGCTACGCGGGGGATGAATTCATCGTCGTGCTTTCCGGCTGCAGCGCCGACGAAGCGGAACACAAGCGGCAGGAGCTTCAACAGAGCATCGACGAAGTGTATTTCGAGGCGCGTCCGGGTAAGCGGCTGCCGCTCGGGATCAGCATCGGGAGCGCGGTCTTCCCGCAAGACGGCGAGTCGTACGAAGCGCTCCTCGCCACGGCGGACAGCCGGATGTATCAGGACAAGGCGGACCGTAAGCGCCTCACGGCCCGCGATCGGGCGGTTCACGGTGGCGCGCTCTTCGCGACGCATCCGGATCTCAGCGACATCGACATCCAGAGGGCCGCTGCGGGAATTCTGTAGTCAGGGCTTCGGGCTTCAGGCTTCAGGGGCTTCAGGGGCTTCAGGACAATAAGCCAGCCCGGAGCCCCTGAACCCACGAGCCCTGAAGCCTGAAGCCTGGAGCCTGAAGCCAGTAAGATCCTTTCGTGCTCCCCCTGAAAGTCGTGGCCAACCGGCGCGCCACGCCGACGAGCCGCTTGCTGCGCCTGGCCACAGGCACCGAAACATTCAACTATCACGCGGGACAGGCGGCATGGCTGGGCGTCGCCGTGGAGCGCGAGCGGACGCCATACTCGATCGCCTCGTCACCGGAAGAGACCTCTCGCGAGGGCTGGCTTGAATTCCTCGTGAAAACCGATCAATCCAACCGCTTCGGCGCTCACGTCGACACGTTGCAGCGAGGCTCGACGGTGCTCGTGCACGGGCCTGTCGGCAAGTTCGTCTTTCCAGACGCGCCGGATGAACGGCGCTTTCTCTTCATCGCCGGGGGCACAGGAATCGCCCCGTTGCGCTCGATGCTGAGGCACGCGATCGACGCCAACGTTCCGGGCCGCAAGGCGCTCCTCTACTCGGCGCGCACGCCGGCGGAGTTCGCATACCTGCCAGAACTCCGCACGCTCGCACGCCAGGGTGCCGTCAATCTCACACTGACGCTGACCGGCATCGCCGATAGGTGGCGTCACTCGCGCGGACGCGCCGGCACCGAACTGCTGGCACCGCTGGTCGACGAGGACACGCTCTGCTTCCTCTGCGGACCGCCGTCGATGATCCTCGAGGTGCCTGAGATTCTGCGTGCCCTGGGCGTACCGGCGTCGCGAATCAAGACTGAAGAGTATTAGGTTTGCTGGTAACGCTTCGGGGTGAACGGAGGTTCGCGGTTAACGGTTAACCATGAACTGCCAACTGCCAACAGTTTACTGTTCACTACCAACCTGAATTTTCAGCCCCGACTTCACGTCGCGTACGCCCGCGACCCGCCGCGTGAGATCGACCGCCTTTGTCTCTTCTTCCTTCGACTTCACCACGCCGTTGAGCGTGACCACGCCGGCGGAGGTCTCGACGGCGATCTTGGTCGCGTCGATCACCGGATCGTTCAGGAGCGCCGTCTTCACCCGAGTCGTGATCGTCGCATCGTCGATGGTGCGGTTGAGGGCCTGATCACTCGCACAGGCAGACAGAAGGGGCAGGCTGCAGGTGAGCAGCAGGAGGAGAGCCGCAGCGGCTTTCATGATCGCAGGGTACCTGCTTCCGGCTGCACGGGGAAATCACATGCCGGTTGCGTGATAGCCGCCATCGACCATCAGCACTTCGGCAGTGACGGCGCGACCCGCGTCGCTCAGAAGAAACAGCGCGGCCTCGGCCACTTCGGATGTGTCGACCGTGCGCCTGAGCGGCGCGCGATCCCGGTAATGCTGCAGGATGCTGGAGAACCCCGAGATGCCCGACGCGGCGAGCGTCTTGATCGGCCCGGCGGAAATTGCGTTGACGCGAATGTTCTTCGGTCCGAGATCGGCGGCCAGGTAGCGGACGGTTGATTCGAGCGCCGCCTTGGCGACCCCCATCACGTTGTAATTCTGGAAGACACGCTCGCTGCCGAGATAGGTCAGCGTGAGGATCGATCCGCCGCCGCGCTTCTCCATCAACGGCAGCGCCCCCTTCGAGAGCGCAATCAGTGAGTACGCGCTGACGTCGAGCGCCAGCCGGAACCCGTCTCTCGACGTCTGGACGAAGGGATTGCTGAGATCTTCGCGCGCGGCGAATGCGGCGCCGTGCACGACGAAGTCGAGCCAGCCGAACGATCGCTCGAGCTGCTCGAACAGGCTCGCGATCTGCGCGTCGTCGGTGACATCACAGGGCAGCACGATCGGATCGGTCAGTCCAGCGGAAAGCTCGCGGACGTTCTCTTCCAGCCGTTCACCCTGATAGGTCAGCGCCAGGCGTGCGCCTGCGTTCGACGCCGCCTGCGCGATGGCCCAGGCGATCGACCGCTTGTTTGCGACTCCGACGATGAGACCAGATTTGTTGGAAAGAGCAGACACTCGTCAATCCCTCATCGCTGATCCGGGATCCCTTATCGTTGATCCTGAATCCTCCAGCGTCAATCCCGATCGGGCTCAAACGGCGGACGCGAGCAGACGCGTGATTCTACGATCCCGATTCGATTACGGGTTACGGGTTGACGATTGGGGGGTCCGGATCGGGAATCGAGGATTGTCCGACTAACGCGAGCGTTTCTTCGGTCCGCCGTGTCGCTGCCCGCCCGGGGCGCGTCCGAAGCCCTGGTTGCCACGCGACTGCCCACGGCCCTGGCCCTGTTGCGGTCCGCGGCCGAAGCGTCCGCCGCCTGGCCGTCCACTGTTGCCGCCCTGTGCGTGCATGCCGCGCCCGCGGAAATTGCCGTTGCCACGCCCGTTGTTCTGGCGAATGGTGAAGTCCGGCGCGGGTCGCTCGGTCTTGATGCCTTCGGGCCGCGGCAGCGTTGCGCGGATAAGCGGGCGATGAACGGGACCGTCTTCCGCAGTGGCCGGCTCGGGCTCGACCTCCGGCTCCGCGATGAGAGCGGCGGGCTCGATGATCGCGCCTGCGGCAATCGGTTCGTCGATGATGTCAGCGGGTTGGCCGTTGTTGTGTTCTTCGTGTGCGGTCATGGTGGGTTTGGAAACAGTGGGCTCGGTTGCCTTGACTGTGCGGCGGCGCGGAGCCTTTCCGCCCTTATACACGTGTTCGGAGTCGCAAGTGGTACACCGCGTCTGCTTGACGTCCTCATCGATCATCGCAACCACCGCGTGATTCGTCACACGGCGTTCGCGCGGACAATAGTCGTCCAATATGTCACCGAGACGCAGCCGCCGCTGCTCCATTAACTCCCCCGAATTGTCCTGATGATGGGCTGGGAAAGATCGCGTTGCAGGTAAGCCAAGTCTAGCAGACGCCTCATCCCAAGCGCAACAATTGAGCAATAGTCTGCCGGGTGAAGGTTTTTCTACATTCCCCGGCCGATCCACGCCAGCGCGGATTCGAGCGGGCGATCGCGTCCTGCCAGAAGATCGGCGCGGGTCGTCGGGACCACCTCGTCCGGTTCCACACCGCGGCCTTCGAGGCGTACGCCACTTCCAGTGACGAAATCTCCCCACGCGTGAATGAGCACATCACCATTCGGGAGTGTGTCGAACAACGCAGGCAGCGCCTGTCCCATCGACGGCTGACCGAACACCCGTGCGCGTCCAAGCGACTGCAGTCCGCCGGCAAAACATTCCGACGCGCTCGCTGACAAACCGTCGATGAGAATCGCGACCGGCCCGCGGAACGGCTCGACGCGGGTGCCTGCCGCATCGACCAGACGCGGGTTGGCGACGAAGCGCAACTCCGAATCCTTCGTCTTCATCACGCCGAGCGTGGCGCGCTCGGAAAGGAAGTGTCCCGACAGTCCCATGATCATTGCCGCGAGCCCGCCCGGGTTGCCGCGCAAGTCGATGACGATGCCGTCAGCCGTGCGGAAGCGATCCATCGCCTGCTGAAACCTGGCGTCGACGGCGGCCATCCAGACGTTGAAACCGATGACCCCGGCCTTTCCGCCGCCGGGCGTATCCATCAGCCTCGATCGGACGCGCACGTACATCGTCGGCAGACTGCCGACATGGACCGGCTCTCCGTTTTCGGCCGCGCGGGCGATCGATTTCGCGATCGACTTTCCATCGCCATCGACGAACGTCACGTCCAGCGCCGAACCCGACGGTCCCCGCAGCTTGGCGAGCGAGAGCCGCCACGCCTCGAGCTGCGCGATCCGTTCAGACGTACCGTCGGCAATTGGCGCGAGCGTTCGAGCCATGGACACGCCATCAATCGCATCGACTATCCAGCCCGGCCGCACGCCTGCCGAGGCAGCCGCGCCGTCGGGATCGACCGAGGTCACGACGAGCTGTTTGTCGATCAAACGGACGTCGAAACCGGGCTGGGCACTGAGATCGGTCCGATCTACAGGAGAGTCTGGCGAACCCGGGATAACGGCAAAGTGCGAGAGTCCAAGGCGGCCGAGCAGGTCCCGCAAAACGGCGCGAAGCTCGCCGGGCGTTTTCGCCGCGATAGCCTTAGGACGCAGTTCGTCGCGGGCACGATCCCACGTTGTCCGATCGAACGACGGGTCGAAGTGGGTATCCCGAACAATCGTCCAGACTTTGTCGAACGTCGCCGCAGCTTCCGGAGCCTGCGCTGACAGCGCGACGACTGACGCTGCCGTCACCACCAGCCCGGCGAGCGTGCGCTTCACTTGATGAGTGCCTTGATCTGGTCGGGAAGATCGAATGCTGTTGGCTGCACCTTGTCGAACTCGACGGTGGCAAGTGAGATCTTCTGCTCGACGCCCATGATCTGCTGCACGACGCTGGTCGCAAGCAGGAGATTGCCGAACTTCTTGTAGTCCCCTTCGATGCTGGTGGTCTTCACCGAACCCATCGGCGTTTCACGGGTATTCAAACTGCCCGCACGCAGCCCGGTCGCGACATCGTAGAAATCGAAGTCCTCCGAGCCGTCTTCCCGCACCATGCTCACCTTGTAGCAGGGCCGGTTATCGAACGGCGCCTTGTCGACGGTCTTCATGCTTCGATACCGCTTCGGATCGCGCAGGTCACCGTAGAAGTCGGCGTCGAACTTCGCCTGCTCCAGTTCCTTGCCGACCTGCAGCATCGGACCGAGGAGCGGCGACAGCGACCAGCCGTGCGATCCGTCGAAGCCGCTCGCGATCTCGCCCAGCCCTGGCACGTTCACTTTCAGCGCGGCGCGATTCGGATTGGCGGCGCCATAGATCTCGACCGTGCCGACGAGGCCCTGTGCAGGCACGGAGAAGGTGCCCGTCGCGTGCTGCGATGTGTGCGAGAGCACGGCCTCGCGCCCGCCAATGGCCTTGATGTGACGATCGATGATCGACCGTGCTGGTGGAAGCTCGGCCTCCGCCTCCGCCTTGGGCGCGGACGTCGACGGCGCCGCGGTCGCCTGGGCGTAGAGGGGCGTCGCGCCAGACGATAGAGCCGCGAGCGCAACAATCAGAACGGGCACAGTACGGCCGTCCCTTGAATTCGAGAAGAACATTAAAGGAACTCCTGAAGCAGGCGGGATGGTTCAAGTGTATCACCGGAAACGGCCGGACCCGGCGGCTTCTGCCCGGTCCGAAGCCCGCGGCCGCGCAAGGGCCCGGCGCGTCGGTATACTGCCATCATGCTCAAGGGGTCGAAGATGGCCGTAGTGACCAAGGTCCAACCCGTCAGTATTCACGGCCAGATATCCTTGGACGTCTACTATCAGGATCCCGACGATTCACAGAGTCAAGTGCGCCTGGCACGAGTGGGACAGGAATCGGTCCCGCGCCGCCTCGAGCCCGGCGACCGCGTCGAACTGCACTACGTCCTCGGCGTGGTTACGCACATCACAAAGGCGTAAGCGGTTCACGGTTCCCAGTTCCGGTTCACGGTTCACGGTTCACGGTTCACGGTTCACGGTTCACGGTTCACGGTGCCCGTGGCCACAGAAAAACACAGAAGAAACATTGAAGGTCCGCGTCCACTGGGAACCGCAAACTGCAAACTAGAAACTCCCGGTCAATTCCCCGTTCTCACCCGTGTGAACGTCGCTGCGGCACCCCACGCCAGGCTGTCCTTCGGCTGCGCGCGAAGCCACGCTCGAAAACGCGAGGTTGCCGAAACGATCAGGGCGTTCTGCTTCTGGTCGAAAATTGCTGTTAGCTCGCCGCCCGGTGTGCGCCCCGCCCGCAGGCGATCGGCGAACCAGTCATAAGAGAGGGGCGTCAACACCAGTTCGTCGCCGGTTCGATCCACGCGCAGCACGGCGTGAGCCGGCAGCAGGAACGAGCCGCGGTCTTCACCGCGTGCGGGCATCACGTCGAGATAGTGCTCATCGCCGACGATCGTCAGAAAGCCGGTAGCGTCTCCCTTCTCGCTGGGATGTTCGTAATGCAGGCGATACGATCGCCACTCCGCCGCATCGATCTTCAGCAACGCGTTGTCTTCCGCATCGCGCCACATGCCAATCAGCGACGGATCCCACGCCAGCCACTCATCGGCGTACGCCGGTTGCAGGGAGAGGACGAGACAGCCGGAACACGCCGCAGCCGCGACGAACACGATCGACAGCACACCTATGCGGCGCATCTGGCCAGTCATTCTAGCCATCAGACGAGCGCGCGTCCTTTCGTCTCGGGGATCCAGATCCAGAACAGTGCCGCGAGCAGAAACGCCCCGGAACACACCAGGAGCGCCGTTCCAAAACCGTGGGTCGCGGCAAGCGTGCCGACGATGTAGGGCGCAAGCGCGCTGACGAGACGTCCGGTGTTGTAGGTGAAACCTTGCGCGGTCGCACGGATTGCCGTCGGATAGATCTCCGCGGTGACCGCGCCGAACCCGGAAAAATACCCGGTTGCCGCGAAAGCGACGAAGGGTCCGAGGACCAGCAGCACGATGGGTATCCGTACGGTGACGTAGATCGTGAGCAACACTGCGGCGGCCACGAGGTAGGTCACGTAAGTGCGTTTCCTTCCAACTCGATCGGAGACGAAACCAAAAGTGATGTAACCCAGCCACATGCCTACCTGCATGATCACCACGAATGCCGACGCGGCGCCGCCTTCCAGGCCGAGGCCGCCGTGAGCCGGTGACGATTTGAGATAGCTCGGAAGCCACAGGTTGAACCCCCACCACGCAAACAGCGTGCAGGCGTTCATCAGCGTCAGCACGATCGTCAGCAGTGCGAGGTTGCCGTGGAAGAGCGCGGTCAGCCGACCGCTCGACTGCGGCAAGGTGCCGCGGGTACGCCAGATCTCCGGTTCCTTGACGCGGCGTTGAATCCAGATCGTGAAGAACGCTGGCACGATCCCGACGAAGAAGACGGCGCGCCAGCCGAACCGCGGTTGCACGACGCCGGCAACCAGGGCCGCAACCGCATAGCCGATCGCCCATCCGCTCTGCATCAGGCCGAGCGCCTTGCCGCGATGCTCCGCCGGCCACCACTCGCTGACCAGCGCCGCGCCGCTGGCCCATTCCCCTCCCATGCCAAACCCGAGAAGGATGCGGCACACGGCAAATGCGATGAACGATCCGGCCAGCCCGCATGCCGCCGTGAACACGGAATAGAGCGCCACGCTCAGCATCATCGCCCGCGTGCGCCCGAAGCGATCGGCGATCCAGCCGAACCCGATGCCTCCCGCCGCCGCGGCCACCAGCGTCACCGACCCAAGGAGGCCGCCCTGCCCGGTCGTCAATCCAAGATCGGCAATGACCGCCGGCAGCACGAGCGCAAACAACATCACGTCGAATGCGTCCAGCGCCCAGCCGAGCGTGCCCGCGACCAACGCACGCCGAGCGTCTTCGCCCGCCGCCTGCCACCAGCTCATCGCCATACGGCGACAGACTGCACGATCGCTCCAGAGTCGGTGAGCGCGGCGCGGAGCCGCCGCGCGAGGTCCGCGGCTCCCGGCGTGTCGCCATGCACGCAAATCGTATCTATCCTCAACGCCACCTCTCGTCCATCTGCGGTCTGGACGATTCCGTCTCGCACCATCCGCTGCGCGCGGTCGACGACGGTTGCCGGATCGTGAATGACGGCGCCGCGTTCGGTCCGCGGGGTCAGCGATCCATCGAGCTGATATGCGCGATCGGCAAATCCTTCGGCGGCAACCCGCAAACCCGCTTCACGCGCCGCGGTCATCATTGGCGAGTTCGGCAGCCCGAACATCATCAGCGACGCATCGAATCCCTTGATCGCGCGGGCGATGGCGTCGGCGAGCGGACGGCTGCGCGCCGCCATGTTGTAGAGCGCCCCGTGCGCCTTCACGTGCTGCAGGGTCATGCCCTCGCTCCGCGCGATGGCGGCAAGCGCACCAATCTGTGCCAGGATCGAGTCCTCGACTTCCGAAAGGTCGACTTTGATCTCGCGTCGACCGAATCCCTGCAGGTCCGGAAAACCCGGATGGGCTCCAATAGCCACACCGGCCTCACGCGCGAGCCTGATCGTTCTCCGCATCACCGACGGATCCCCGGCGTGCGCGCCGCACGCGATATTTGCCGACGTGATGTTCGGCATGACCTCCTCGTCCGCCCCCATCACCCAGGGGCCAAACGATTCCCCCATGTCGCAGTTGATGTCGATGTGCATGCGTTCGAGGTCCGAAATCGAGATCCGAGGTCCGAGGTCCGAGATCCGAGGTCCGAGGTCCGAGGTCCGAGGTCCGAGATCCGAGGTCCGAGATCCGAGGTCCGAAGTCCGAAGTCCGAGGTCGGAGGTCGGAGGTCCGTGGTTCGAGATCCGAGGTTCGAGATCCGAGGTCCGAGATCCGAGGTTCTACGTTCGAGGGGCGAGGGGCGAGGGGCGGGGACCGCGAGGTGCGTTTCCGAATCATCGGAGCAAGCCCGGCCTCACAGAATGCGGCCTTCCGCGGATCCCGCGCCCCGTAGCCCCTGACCGACTCTACATTCTCAGCACCGCCGCGACGGTGACGATACCGTCAAAGAACGCTCCGAGCCGAAGATTTTCGTTCTCTTCATGCTGGTTGTTGTCGAAGTTGACCAGCGGGACGATGACGGCTGGAAAGCCGAGTGCGTCGATGAACGGCGCGATCGGCACTGTCCCGCCCAGCGTTCGAAGCTGCACGGGCGGAACGCCGAACGCCTTGGTGATGGCTGCGATCAGCGCGTGGGCCTGCGGATCCGAAGGAGACGTCCGGAATGCGCTCGTATATGGATCGACGGCCGCAAGGCGTGCGAGCTTCGAGTACTTCGCGCGTGTCGCCTCGTCCGGATCGCCGTCGACGAGGTGAAAACCCTGCTGAGCGATGTGAGCGCGAAGCTTCGAGACGAGATCCTCGGCCCTTGTCTCTTTCACGAGCCTGATGTCGAGCGCCGCCGTCGCGCGGTCGGGAACGATGGTTCGTGCCCCGGCACCGACGTGCGCGCTCGACAGGCCACGGATGTTCAGCGTGGGATACTGGAGCGCGTCCTGCAGCCGCGGGAACGCGCTCTCGGGCTCGGCCACCCCGAATGTCCGGAGCATCTCAGCCCGGTCCTCCGGCACCGCGTCGAGCATCGCTCGTTCCTCGGCCGAGGGTGCCGCAATCCCGTCGTAGAAGCCTTCCACCCGGACCCGCCCTCCGTCTTCTTTCATCGAGGCGAGGAGAGCGGCGAGCCGCGCGGCAGGATTGGGGATCCAGTTGCCGTAGTTGCCGCTGTGGACCCCGCTCTTCGGGCCGAAGACGGTCAGGTCCAGCGTCACGATTCCCCGAGCCCCGAGCGCGACCGTCGGCCGCCCGCTCGAGTGGACCGGCCCGTCGAGGATGACCATCAGATCGGCGCGAAAGCGGTCGCGATACTTCGAAATTGCCGGTACAAGGCTGTGAGAGCCGGCCTCTTCCTCGCCGTCCAGTACAAGCCGGACGTTCGAGGACGGCATCAGCCCGGAGCCCTTCAAGGCCTCGACCGCCCAGACCAGCGCGAGAATCGGCGACTTGTCGTCGGAGGCCGACCTTGCGTACAGGCGCCAATCCCTTTCGAACCGCTCCACGGTTCTCGGATCGACCGGCTCGGGGTGCTGCTCCATGCGCCCGCGCCGCAGGACGGGCGTGAAGGGGTCCGGCTGGCTCCAGGCCTTCGGATCGACCGGCTGGCCGTCGTAGTGGCAGTAGAACAGGATGGTGCGGGCAGCGCCCGCCACGTCCAGGGAGGCGTATACGAGGGGGTTGCCGCTGGTCTCGAGGACCTCAGACCTGAACCCGTGATGTTCGAGCAGCCCCCGCAGGTGCTCCGCGTTCCGGCGGATGTTCGCCCGGTCCGCCGCCACGTTCGGGACCGCGAGCGTCTCCAGGAGCTCGCTGATGACCGCCTTCTGATTCGCCTCTACCCACGCAGAGACCCTCGTCATCATCGGCGCCGGTTGAGACAACGCCGCAGCCACGAGCAACAGACCGGCAATCACCCGCATCTCGATCCTCGCCGAGATTCACAATCGTTAGTCGACGACAAAACTGTGATCCCGCGCGGCGGTCTCCGCTGCGCGGACCCCGCCAATTGCCCAAAAATACGTGGAAATACAGCGGTACGCGCCTTGCTCAATAGGATGACGCGAGCGGCCTGAATATTTACGGCAGGGAGCCGTGAGTTGCTGGGGAGCCGGGTCGCCCGCACAACCGCCGGGGCATCACGAAAGTGATGCCCCTTTTTTATTTGGTGATTAGGTAATTGGTGAATTGGTGATTGGCTTGCGCCGACTACCGTCAGCGCGTCAAAAGGCATTCACGGCGTGCGCTAGGCTACGACGAGCGCCCTTTGAAAGCACCGACGGTCGTGGGTGCGATGCGAAATCGCCGAATCACCAAATCACCAAATCACCCAAATCACGCACTCTTAGACCTGGGCTCCTTCCGGATACTGGAGCGCGAGCCGCAGTTCCTTTGCCAGCACGTCCACCGTCGTCCCGCCGCGCTTCCAGGCCCCTTCCGTTTCGAACCGCAGGTCGCCGATGCGGCGTCCCCATGGGGAAATCACCCTGCCGATGGCGCGAAAATCGCTCCGATCCGCGTGCTCCTGGTCCAGCCGCCGGACGACATCAGGGGCCACCCGGATGAAGGCGCGCAGCGCCGTCGCGCTCTTGATGCTGTATTTGCGGCCGTTCCAGGCCGCGTTGAACACCTGCGCGACCTGTTTGAGGTAGTTGACGAAGAACTTCTTCGCGTCCTCGCGAAACGTCTCCCCCTTGCGGCCGGCGCCGAACGCCTCGCTGGCAAAGAGCTTCTTCAGTTCCTGGGCGAGCGGGGCCTGGGCCACCCGTCCGCCACCGACGCCTAGCAACTTGATCTCGCCATGCAGCGGCGAGTCCTCCCGATCGTTGAGCGCGCGCACCACGTCGTGGGCGGCGGCGAGGTTTTCATCGCTGTAGAGCTGACGGCCGGAAAGCGATACCAGGTGGGATGCGTTCAGCCTCGTGTGCTTCGCGTTGATCGTGACGAACATCTGGACGACATGGTCTTCGGGGAGACGGTCGAAGATGACGGCAGGAACAGTGAAGTCTTCCTCGCCAAAGCGATCGATGTCGGCATGCAGCGCGAGCAACCGGTGCTGCCCGTCGATCGCGCGCAGGATGCCTTCGCGTTCGGGTACCTTCAACACCCCCAGGGCCGATCCGTTCTCGACGGGCTCGAACTTCAGCGTCTCGTCGCAGGAGATGATGACCGCGCCGGCAATCGACGGCAGGTCGCGAGCCTGTCGGCACTGCTCGTAGGTACTGCACGAGCTCGTCAATCTTGCGGCGGATGATCTGCCGCTGATAGGCCTTCTCGTTGGCGGCGATGCGGCGCTCGAGCAGGTCCCAGTTGACCTTCGACGGGGCTGTCGACTTCTTGCGGCCGCCGCGGACGGGCTGACCCTGCTCGCCGTAGCTGAGCACCTCGAACCGAACCAGCTTGTCGATGTCGTTGGCTGAGAGCGAGGCCTGGTAGAACCGTACGCCGAACTGCTGCATCCTGATCGCGGCAACACTGATCATAAGTTTTCGAATCTTATATTGACTCAGGACGGGATGCCCACTCAGGGCATCCCGGCCGACGGGGAAGATCCCTCAGATCCCTGAAATTCAGCCTGTTTTATTGAAGTTTTGGATTCGCGCCGTGAGGTGCGCGGGACGTCAGAGGCGACCGGGCAGGGCGCCTCTGTAGAGGGGCCGCCGATAGCGCGCGGCGCGGGGTTCAATTCATGGACCGATATTGGAGCACGTTCCGGGAGGTGTGCGTCACAACATCGCGTCGACCAGTACGCCAACGACCGCCATCACCGATACGGCCACCAGAGTCCACGACGTAATGAGGCTGATGCCATCGAGCACGTCCTCTGGGTAGGCGTGCCCCTCGTGCGGCGACATCAGGTAATGAAGCAAGACCCGCTCGTCTTCCACCCAGGCTGGAAGCGCGTGGGTTCGCGGTTTCATGGTTCAAGTCCTCCTTGTTCAGCTTGCCCGGGCCCTTGCTTGCAGCCCAAGCGCTCTACCCACCTACAAGGCAAGGACCGGTCCAAGCAGCAACGCCTATCCTACGCCTGTTTCTGGGCTCCGTGGGAAGAGTGCCCTCGTAATGCCACAGCCCAGCCGTCCCTCTTCCACCAATTCGCCACGCGGACCTTGAGGAACGCGCACAACAGCATGAACAGACAGAACACGCCCAGAGCCGCCCACGCCTGCCTCAGCGTCATCGAGGCGTGCAGCGGCGTGGAGATCAGGCCGTACACCATTTCGACGTGAATCCAGTAGATGAAGAGCGACGTCTGTCCGAGAAGCCGCAGCGGACTCCATCGCTTGCCCGCGGAGCGCGCCGTTCCCACGCATAAGCAACCGCGATGGCCAGCGTCATCAGGCCAGTACCGCAGGAAAAAGAACGATGGCGAGCTGGTCCAGAAATTCGATCTCGCGTACGGCGTCGGCAGAAACGACGCGGCGTATGCCCCTGCGGCGAGCAGCGCCCCGCCAACTGCGAAGCCGGCATTGAGACGCGCCTCCGCCGCTGGCGTGCGGGCGCGATCGATCAACACGCCGGTCACAGCGCCAGCAGGCACGAACGCGGCCCACGGGAAGATCGAAAAGTTCGTGAGGCCGGGGACCGGCCGGAGGTAGCCCTCTATCGGATCCGGCAGCCACGCCAGCCAGCCGAGCGCGCGCACGATCGGCGTCGAGAGCGCAATTGCCGCGGTCGTCGTCGCAAAGAGGAAGACACGGGAACGAGCGGAGGTGGCAAGTCCCCACAAGAAGGCGGTCGCCACAATCGACGGTCCCATGATGTTGAGGATGTCCACCTTCAGGATCGCGTTCGGAGACGAGCCACTCAGGACGAACGCCTGAATGCGAAAGAGGAATGCGAGCAGGAATATTTCGAGGCCGCGTTTCTCGACAGCGAGCGCGGCTCGCTGAACCTCACCGCTCTTTCGCGCCTTCGATCCTGCCGAAAGCGGGATCGCAACACCCGCCAAAAACAGAAACAGTGGCGCGCCGAAACCACCGAGGATCAGCGACCAGCCGAATGCCGACGACCCGCGATCTGCGACACGTGTCCAACTGTCGATGACGTGCGCCTCGATCATCACGAGGACGGCGAGTCCGCGCAGCACGTCGAGATAAGTCCGCCGCCCGACGGCGTTGGTCATTGGCTCGGGGCGGTTACGGTGAAGGAGGTCTTCAGCGGGATGTCCTGCCGCATCGAATGCCACACCGAGCAGTACTTCTCGTGGGATAAATCAATCGCCCGCTGCACCTGCGCTTCGGGCACGTCTCCGGTGACCTCGAAGCGCATGTCGACCGCGGTGACCCGATGCGGGGTTTCCTGGGCGCGCTCGGCAGACATCGAAATCCCGAGACCACGCAGATTGTGCCGGCCTTTCTGCAGGATGTGCACGACATCCATCCCCATGCACCCGGCGAGCGCGAAGGCGAGCGCTTGCACTGGTGATGGGCCCGCAATGCCGGCGCTGTCGAGCGTCATGTTGGCGGCAGCGGAGCGTCCGCCGAACACCAGGTCGCGTTCCCAGACGAGCTGCAAGGTTGTCGGCGCCTTCATCGGGCCATTGTAGGCGGTCTTGCCGGGTCCGAAGCCGGCCTACGCGGCCTGTGAGCGTTGGGTGCGGCCGAACATGGTCGAGAGCGCGAGCCAGCCGAGCGGCAGCGCGACGAGCATGTAAGTCAGGTAGTGGCCGTAGATGCCATCGGGTCCGTACGGTTCGGTTGCCCAGTGCAGTCGTTCGCTGCCTGGGAACAGGTTGGCTTCCGTCAGTTCGTGGAAGCCGTAAATCAGCAGCTGCACGACGAAGATGAGAAGGAAGATGGCGGTGACCTGGAAGAAGCGCGCAAGGTTGACGCGGTGCCCGTATCGCGACCACAGAAACGCGATAAAGGCAGCGACCATCGTCCCGATCAACGCGCCTGACGTGATCGTCCAGGCGCCCGACTGGAACAACAGTGCGTCCATGAGCATGGCCGTCTCCATGCCTTCGCGCGTGATCATCAGAAGCGTGAAGCCGAACACCCCGAACCAGGCCGAGGCACCGACTTTCGCGGAGGATTGTTCGAGTCTGCCTTCGATGTCCTTCTTCATGTAGCGCCCGGCGCGCCACATGTGCACGGTCAGCGAGGCAACGAGGAATGCCGCCGTAATCGCAAGCACCGCCTCCCACAAGGCCTGATTGCGGGCGCGGGCCAGCAGCACCCCCGCGCCAATGCTGAGCGCCACTGACGCCGCGATTCCCCAGCGGACGGCTGGTATCAGCGCGCGGCGTCCGGTCTTCTTCAGGTAGGCGAGGCTGATCGCGACGATCAGAAACGCCTCCAGCCCTTCGCGAAGCGTGATGACGAATGCCTGGAGCATGATGGTCGTGGTATCCGACCATTAAGGTCGGATATTCAAGAAGCATATCGAACCGAATTCGGACCGGTCAAGTCGCCTATCGAAGTCTGCCGCGAGAGGGATTTCCGAACCGACGTCCGCGCGTCGATGACCGGGGTCGTACTGCCGGATCAGGGATAATTTCACGATGCTTCGCTACGCGATTGTCTGCTCGCTCCTCTCGTTCACGTTCGTATCCGTTCAGCGTCCCGCGCCGCCGGGCGATCTTCAGGCGCACGCCCGCGCGATTCTCAAGGCTTCGCCACTGATTGACGGCCACAACGATTATCCGTGGGCGCTTCGCGAGCACGATCCCTCGCGCGATCTGGCGAAGCTCGACATCCGAGAGCCGCAGCCGGCGATCATGACCGACATTCCGCGCCTGAAGGCGGGAGGCGTCGGCGGCCAGTTCTGGTCCGTGTACGTTCCCGTCGACTTGCAGGGTCAGGCGGCGGTGACGGCCACGATGGAAGAAATCGACACCGTCCACCGGATGATGCGCAGATATCCGGATACCTTCGAGCTTGCGCAGACGGCAGACGACATCGAACGGATCTTCAAGCAGGGAAAGATCGCCTCGCTCATCGGAATGGAGGGAGGCCACTCGATCGACAACTCCCTTGCCGACCTGCGCATGTTCTATCGTCTCGGCGCCCGCTACATGACGCTCACGCATTCGAGCAACACCCCATGGGCCGACTCCGCGACCGACACGCCGAAATTCGGCGGGCTGGCGCCCTTCGGCGAGGAAGTGGTGAAGGAGATGAACTGGCTCGGCATGCTCGTCGACTTGAGCCACGTTTCGCCCGATACGATGGACGACGCGCTGCACGTCACCGCCGCGCCGGTGATCTTCTCGCACTCGGACGCGCGCGCGCTCAACGATCATCCCCGCAACGTCCCCGACAACATCCTCCAGATGCTTCCCAAGAACGGCGGGGTCGTGATGGTCACCTTCGTTCCCGGCTTCATTTCGCCGAAAGTGAACGCCTGGAACAAGCTGCAGACCGCGGAACAGGACCGTTTGAAAGCGCTCCATCCCGACGACCCTGCGGCAGTGAAGGCGGGCGTGGACGCGTGGACCGCGGCCAATCCGGCGCCGAATGCGGTGCTCTCCGAGGTCGCCGATCACATCGATCACATCCGCAAGGTGGCAGGGATCGATCACATCGGCCTCGGAAGCGACTTCGACGGCATCACCCAGAAGGTGCGGGATCTCGACGATGTGTCGAAGTACCCGAACCTGATCGCCGAGCTCTTGCGCCGCGGCTACAGCGACGGGGACATCAAGAAGATCACCGGCCAGAACGTGCTGCGGGTATTTCGCGAGGTGGAGAAGGTATCGAAGCGTCTCCAGTCCGAGCGCGGACCGTCGGTGGCGACCTTCGTACACGGCGAGTGAGGGTGTAGGGCGCCCTCTTCAGAGGCGCCGGGATTATAGGACGGGTGCTTTAGAGACGGTGTGAGTGTCCCCGTTCTGGAGGTGTTCCGTGTTGCCCTGGACGGTGCTGGCCTTCGCGTTGACCGCCCAGCCGCCTGCGAAGGCGACTGAACCGCCAATTCAGATCACGTTGAGGCGGACGACCTGCTTCGGCGAGTGCCCCGATTACACGGTCGGCATCGACGGCAACGGGAACGTCGCCTACGAAGGCCGCAGATTCGTGCGCGTCACGGGTAAGCAGGTTGCACGGATCGATCGGGCGGCGGTGCAGGCACTCCTCGACGAGTTCGAGCAGATCGAATTTTTCTCGCTGAAGGACAAGTACACCGAGCGCATCACCGATCTGCCGACGACCTACGTGACGCTCGTTCTCGGCGATCGGTCGAAAACCGTCGAGGACTATCACGGCGCACCCAAAGCGCTGCGCGATCTGGAGCGGCACATCGACGAAGCCGCCGGCGTGCAGCGCTGGATCCGCATCGACGCCGCGACCGTGAAGGAGATGTCGCGCGGCGGCTGGCGGGCCGGCGGCGACGAGGGCCTCGAGCTTCTGCGACAGGCGCTCACCCATGACGAAGTCGACGTCGTGTCGGCCCTGATCGATGCGGGCGTCAACGTCAATGGAGACGATTCCTCGGGAACGACTCCTCTGATGATGGCGCGATCGGCAGCGGTCGCACGGGTGCTGATTGCTGCCGGCGCCAACGTTCAAATGCCCAACGTCAATGGCGTAGGCGCGCTCCAGATGTCGATCTGGAAAGAGCCCGAGCTCACGAGGGTGCTGTTGCGCGCGGGCGCGGTCGCCGACGACCCGTCGCACCAGTCGCCGCTGTTCCTTGCCGCATGCGCCGGCAACGCGGATGCGGTTCAGGCGCTCCTGGAGGCTGGCGCAGTACCTGACCGATACGACGTGCACAGCGGCAAGACCCCGCGACAGTGCGCCGAATCAGCCAGTCAGGTACGTAACGCGGAACCGCGGTTCGAGGACGTGAAACCGCCGTTCGAGAAGAACTTCGCGAGGATCATCGCCTTGCTCGATCGCGCGACGGCGGCAAGACGGAAATGATTCGCAGAGCCGCAGGCTGCAGCATCATCGGTCTTCTGACCGCGACGCTCTTCTCCATGAGCCCTCAATCCGAAAAGACGCTTCGTATCGTGGCGATGGGTGACTCCACGACGGCAGGGACGCCGGCCTTCAAATCGCCGCGCGAGGCGCCGCCCGATGGCGCGGGAGATGAAACCAGTCAATACGCCTACTGGCTGGTGAAGGCGCATCCGGACTGGCAAGTCATCAACCAGGGGATCAACGCGCAGCGGAGCGATCAGATTCGGGCCCGATTCGAGGACGATGTCGTCGCGAAGAAGCCGGCGTTCGTGGTGATCATTGCCGGGGTCAACGACGTGTATCAGGGACGCGACGTCGAGCACCTCAAGACCGAATTGACGGCAATGTACACGCGTGCGAAGGAGGCCGGAATCAAGGTCGTCGCCGGCAGCATCATTCCGTACAACACCGCAACCCCGGATCAGAACGCGTGCATGCACGCGATCAACCGCTGGATCAGGGCGCAACCCGCGGTTGATGCGAACGTGCGGTTCGTCGACACACGCGCGGCGGTTGCCGCGCCCGGCAGTCCCGATCGACTGGTCAGCTCACCGGACGGCCTCCACCCCGACGCTGCCGGATATCGGAAGATGGCCGAAGCGATCGAGAAGATAATCGTGGAATGGCTCAAGGCTTAAGGCTCAGGGCTCACGGCTTGAGCCGCCCTAAGCCCTGAGTCATGAGCCCTGAGCCGAAGATGACTCTGACCCACCGGAGCGCTGCGCTGGCCAGAATCACCAGCACGCAGACCATCATCACGACCGTCAGGATCGTGTTCAGGTACCCCTGGAAGTGCAGCGCCGCGTTCGAGCCGATCGCCATTGGCCAGAAGATGTCGCGCACGCTCAGAACCCCGGCCGAGATCGTCGTGATTGACACGAACAGCATCGGCAGGAGCGTCACCCACGCGTAGCGGGCCCGGCCCGCGTTGATGATCACCGTCGTCCCGACCGCGAGCGCCACCGAGGCAAGCAGCTGATTGGCAATCCCGAACATCGGCCAGATCGTCGAGATGCTCCCAGCCAGGATGAAATAGCCCCACGCCGAGACGACCAGCAGCGACGAGACGACGGCACCTGGCAGCCAGTCAGGGCGGCCGAACGGTTCGTAGGCACGGCCGAAGAACTCCCCGACCAGAAAGCGCGCCACTCGTGTGCCCGCATCGATCGTCGTCAGGATGAAGAGCGCCTCGAACATGATCGCGAAGTGGTACCAGTAGTCGACGAGCGCGCGCATCCCGGGGAGCCCGCTGAAAATCTGCGACATGCCGACCGCCAGCGACACGGCGCCGCCGGTGCGGCCGGCAACGGTCTCGCCGACCGCCGCCTCGAGGGCCGGCAGATTCGTGACCGTCATCCCCAGGTTGGCGAAGACCTGCGGCGGCGTGTTGATGGCGAAGTAATCACCGGGATAGAGCGCCGAGGCGGCAATCATCGACATGATGCCGACCAGCCCCTCCATCAGCATCGCGCCGTAGCCGATTACACGAATGTCCGACTCGCGATTGATCATCTTCGGCGTGGTGCCGGAGGCGATGAGCGCATGAAAACCAGAGATCGCGCCGCAGGCGATGGTGATGAACGCGAAAGGAAAGAGCGGGCCCGGGACGATCGGTCCGCCTCCCGAGGTGAACTCGGTGAAGGCCGGCATCCGAAGCTCGGGATTGACAATGATCACCCCTAGCACGAGCGCGGCAATCGTGCCGATCTTCATGTAGGAGCTGAGATAGTCGCGCGGTGTGAGCAGCAGCCACACCGGCAGGACCGATGCGACGAACCCATAGGCCGCGAGGAGCACGACCAGCGCCGTCCGATTGAACAGAAACAGGTGCCCGATTGACGAAGCGGCAATCGGCTTCCCCAAGAGAACAGCAGCCAGCATGCCGCCAACGCCGATGATCGTCGCCTCGGTGATGCGCCCCGGCCGCAGGCGGTACATGTAGAGGCCCACGAACAGCGCCAGGGGAATCGACGCACCGATGGTAAAGGTGCCCCACGCGCTCTGTTGGAGTGCGTTGACAACCGCCAGCCCGAGGCCGGCGAGCGCAATGACGATGATGAAGAGGATGGCGACGGCGGCTGTCCCCCCCGCGACCGGGCCGATCTCGGTGCGCGCCAGCTCGGCGAGCGACCGTCCTCCGGACCGTGTAGATGCCCACAGGATGACGAGGTCGTGGACGGCGCCCGCAAGGCATACGCCGCCGACCAGCCAAATTAACCCTGGCGCATACCCGAACTGCGCGGCGAGCACGGGACCAATGAGCGGCCCGGCGCCGGCAATCGCGGCGAAGTGATGGCCAAAGAGCACCCACCGGCTGGTTGCATGGTAGTTCTGGCGATCCGGCCGAACGTGGGCCGGGGTGAGCCGCGTATCATCGAGCACGAGGATCCGTGCCGCGATGAACGCGCTGTAGTAGCGGTAGGCAATCGCCAGGATGCCAAGGATCGGCAGGATGACGTAAAGTGCGCGCACGGCCGCGATTCTACCGGAACCGGTTATAGTGGATCTGCCCCCCTTCCGGGCGGAGTTTTATGCGCTCAGTTCGTACAATTGCGGTTTCTGTCGCGGCCGTCGCCTTGCTGGTAGCATCGGCCGCCGGCCAGAAGTTCAAGCTGTCGACGCTGTCCGTCCCCATCTACGTGACGGTGACCGATGCGGAGAAGCGACTGGTCCCGGACCTGGTGCAGGACGACTTCGAGGTCCTCGACAACAACAAGCCTCAGAAGGTCACCATCTTCGAGAACAAGCCGACACCGATTACGACCATCGTCATGCTCGACACCAGCGGCAGCATGACCACCGCGTTGGACCTGGTGAAAGACGGAGCGGAGCAGTTCCTGCTTCGCCTGCTGCCCACCGATCAAGGGCAGGTTGGCGCGTTCAACGACAAGATCGAGTTTCACCCCGAGAGCGAGTTCACGAGCGATCGCGATCGGCTCGTGTCACTGTTGAAAGACCTCGACTTCGGATATCCGACGCGGCTGTACGATGCGGTCGACGAGAGCATCGCGCGTCTCGAAAACATGTCTGAGCGCAAGGTGGTGCTGGTGTTCACGGACGGCGACGACACCGCCAGCAAGGTCGGAGTCGGCAAAGTCAACGATCGCGCGCGTGAGAAAGACGTGATGGTCTACGCGATCGGGCTGGTGAACGAGTATTTCAACGGCCAGCAGCGGGTGAGGAGCCAGCCGGATAAAGGACTGAAACGGCTGGCCGAGGATACGGGCGGTGGCTACTTCGAGCTCAAGCGAACCGCGGATCTGAACGAAACCTTCACCCGCGTCGCGCAGGAGCTGCACAGCCAGTACGTGCTCGGGTTCTCACCCGACACATTGGACGGCAAGGTGCACAAGCTCGAGGTCCGCGTGAAGAAAGCTGGCATGAGTGCGCGGGCGCGTAAGAGTTACCTTGCCTCAGGCACGCCGCCATCGGGGATGTAAGGCCCTCGGATGCCGGGGCGGGTCTGGGACCCGCCGGCGGGCAGGCCGGGTCTTGCAGACCCGGGATGGAACGCCCGCCGGACTTACACGAAGAATGCGAGAATCGTGACTGCCAACAGAAATGCCACGATCTTGTCGGCATTGCTGGAGAAGTTCCATTCAAACATGATGTGTTTTCTCCTTTCAGAGAGTTAGACGGAGGTAGCCCCTCGCCGGTTTAGCGGCCGGCAAGATTTCACATCCTTGACACATATCGCCTCCTCCCAGACCCGCGCCAACATGCTGGCGCGCGTTTCCCTGACTTTCGCCGCCCTTCTCCCGTATTGGCGTCTTCTCACCTTCCGGGTGGTCTACGTCACGGACGACTACTTCGCATCCGACATCTTCAACGGCGAATTGCCTGGTCGGGTCATCATCGGCCGTCTGATTCGTGCGGGACAGTTGCCGGTGTGGACGAACCAGCTCTGTTCGGGCCTTTCGCTCACCGGATCGCCGGCGGATCCGATCGGCTTGGCGATCTTCACGCTGCTGCCTCCGGCGGCGGCGCTCGATCTACTTGTAGTCCTGCTGCTGCTGGTCGCGGCGCACGGAACATACGGCCTGGCCCGCCGTTTTGGGGCGGACCGTATCGAAGCGGTACTCGCGGGGGTTGCGTTCGCCGGCTCAGGCTATATCGCGTGTCAACTCAAGCACCTCGCTATCGTCTCCACCGTCGTGTGGCTGCCGGTGGGGATCGGCCTCCTCGATCGGGTGCTCGCTGGTGATGACGCTGAACCCAGGTTGACGCCCGGGCGGCGCGCACTGCTGACGGCCACGTTCGGCCTGGTCGTCGCACAGCAGGCGATGTCCGGCTTTCCGCAATCGGTCTACATCTGCGGCCTGGTCTACGGCGCGTTTACGCTGTTTCGTGCACTTGCCAACCGTCCGCGAGCAGGATCCTTTGGTCCGTGGTTGATGTCGCTGGGTAGCGTCGGCCTGGCCACAGCACTGGGTGCCGCCGCCGGTGCGGTCGTTCTCCTCCCGTTGTCCGAACTGGGAAGTGTTTCCGACAGGGCCGAGGCGCTTGGCTGGGACTGGTCCACTCGCCTGGCGTATTGGCCGAAGAACGCACTCACCTTCCTGCTGCCGTACATCCACGGAGACATCTCCAATAACACTTACATCGGTCCGCCTTTCTTCTGGGAAGACTACGGGTACGTCGGAGTGCTGACGTTTCTGCTGGCGATATATGGAGCCTTTCGCGAGCGGCGGCGTCCGGTCGTCACCTTCACGATGGTGATGACACTGCTCGCGTTCTTGTTCGTGCTGGGTAACGCGACGCCGGTGTTTCTCGTTGCCTACCTGGTGTTGCCAGGCATGAAGCTCTTTCGTTTTCCGACGAGATTCCTGATCGTCGTGGAATTGGGCCTGGCCCTGCTGGCGGCATTCGGGTTGATGCGCCTTCGAGCGGATCTCGAACGGAGCGCGAAGATATCCGCGCGGATGGCTCGCGGCGTCGCTCTCGCCGTCTGTTTCGCCACCGTGATGGATCTGTTCATTCATCAGCCCCGGCAGAATCCGATGGTTCAGGCCAACGCCTGGCTGACGCCGCCACCGGCAGTAAATGTCATTCACGCTGGCAGTCCGAAGCCGCGCACATTCACGCCTCACCATCGCGATCTGCACCGCTATACGTTCTTCCGTGCGCACGGCTGGTCGAACGTCGAACCCTATTTCGAGCTGCGCGACGTCCTGCAGCCGAACATCGGCGGCGGCTTCTGGGAAACGCCGTCCGCCGACTGTTATGTCGGCATCGCGCCGCGCTGGTATGTGGACCTGTGGGGCGATCACAGCCGCGAGGCGTCGCTCCTTGGATGGCTGTCATCACCGGATTTCGACACCGGCACCTTACGCACCCATCCATCTCTCGGGAGAGTTCTCGCAACCTACGGTGTCACTCACGTGCTGAGCCCATATCCACAGCAGGGGGCGTCGCTTCAACTCATCGCACATGAGGGTGCCGCGTACATCTATCAGGTCGACAGTGCCGCCCGTGTCCGGTTCGTACCAGCGGCGCGTCATGTAAAGACGGATCGTGACGCCTTCGCCCGGTTGATCGATGTCAGTTTCAAACCGGACGAAGAGATCCTCCTGCACGATGCGCCTGATTCGGTGGGTCCCATTGTCGATGCGCCTCACAGCGGTGCAACGGCCACGACCGCCGGCCGGGCCGACGTGATCAGCGAGGATTCACGTCACATCGTCATTGACGCGGAGGCGCCGCGGGACGGCTTCCTGCTGCTGGCCGACACGTTCTTCCCTGGCTGGGTCGCACGGGTGGACGGCAGGCCGACGCCGATCTACCGCGCCAACGTGTCGGTGCGGGCCATTCAGTTGCCGCAGGGCCACCACGAAGTCCTCTTCGAGTACGAAGCACCCGCGTTCATGCGCGGGTTGTGGATTAGCCTGCTGGCAGTTTCAACGCTGCTGGGATGGTTCGTGGGAGCCGCCTACATGGACCGCCGCGACCGGCGATAGTGCCAGAGACCCAGCGATCGCCAAATCCGCTCACCACGTACATCAAGGTCTGGACGACGAGAGGATGTCGGCAGTCGGACGCAAATCGTGCGATTACGACGGCCTCGCCATCTGCTGGTCGGAGGAACGTACTGATTCCCCACGTAGCAAAGAACGCGAGCGCTCCCATCACCTCGCCGGGGGAATACACTCAATCAGAGGAAGATGCACTCCACGTTGGTCCACGGCCTGGCACGTGTATCCGTGGCGCCGGAGTTCGCTAATGCAGGCTGCGGCCGTTGACGCACCCTCGACAATGTGAGGTTCAATAACGATCCTCGGCGAGAACCTGGCAAAAAATTGCCGATCTTTAAAAATGACGCGCTCGGCTCCCTCAACATCGCATTTGACGAAGTCCACTCGCGTCAGATTGGTCATCCGTGAAAGGCTGCTCAATGTGAACGACGGCACGTTGGTGACGCTGCCCCGGTTTCGTCCAACGATGTTCGACGCGCTCGAACCCATGTTCCCTTCCGAAGAGAATGCCAGCCCTTGATCGTGATCCCAAACGGCTCCCTCGGAGAGCAGGAGTGTACCGTTCGCATACTTGTGGAAATTTGCGAAGTTGCGCTTGATGCACTCGATGTTCCGGCCGTCTGCCTCG
This sequence comes from uncultured Acidobacteriota bacterium, assembly GCA_963755695.1. GTDB lineage: Bacteria > Acidobacteriota > Vicinamibacteria > Vicinamibacterales > 2-12-FULL-66-21 > QHWT01. The sequence continues at coordinate 295,632 of CAVWLB010000008.1, forward strand.
ACTGCCACGACCGTTCCTCCAGCTCCGACAGCAAGGGAAAACAAGATTGCGGTCAATCCAGAATACGCGCCCAGATCTAAGACAGTCATGCCATCGGAGAGCCTGGCGAATTCCAAGTACTGGCCCGCGGTCACTATTGGTTCCGCTAGCGATGGAAAATAAATTGGATACCGATCGAATCCGATGACGTCGTGATATCTCGGCGTCGAAAAATCAATCAGCTGCTGGTCTCCCATTGTGAACGGCAACACGGCGTCGGCATAGTAATCGAATGAGGCGATCAAGTCCGGGAGATACACCGCATGCTGCGCCGACAATCTCATGACCTTGGTGTGCTTCACGACGTCAATGTGATCTCGGCCTATGTGAAGCTTCAGCCCACTCCGGCTCGCCTGACGCTTCAGCACACGCGGCAATACCGCCCTAATAACTGAACGAGGAACCAGGCGCTTCAAAACAGTCTTCATAGTGGTGACCTCACCAGGTCGATGGCCGCGTCCGTCGATGATGCCAGAGGCCCAAAGAACCCCAGAATCCGATCACGACGTACATCAGCGCCTGCGCAACCAGGATGTAAGCAATAGCCGTCGTGCGGCTGAATCCGAACGGTGTCAGCACCGTCACCGCGACGAACTGGTAGATGCCGACGTATCCTGGCGTCGACGGCAGCGCGCTGGCAACACCCAATCCGGCGATCAACAGGAACGCAACCGACAACGGAAGCTGCAGACCGAGCGCGGTGCCAGTAATCACCGCCCCCACTGCGTCGACCGACCAGATGAGCACGGTCAGCGCGAGGAATTCGGTCAAGCGGCGCGCGTCGTGAAAGGCCCGCATGCCGCGAAGGCTTTGGTCCATCAGCGTCACCAGTCTGGGACGCAGGGCGTGAGGCAGCGGCGAGCGCTCGATCGCGCGCCGCCCGACCGATCCCAGCAATGGAAGGACGGCAATGCCAGCCGCGCCGAGGAGGCCAACAATCGCAAATGGCCTGGCGGCGGTCGCGAACCAGCCCGGTGGCGCGGGAATGACCAGCAGCACCAGCGCACTTATGACGACCAGTGCAGCCGCGTCGGCGACGCGCTCCGAGAGCGCCGTGGCGAGTACGTACGCGTTGTCGAGTGCGCTGCGCGATCCGATCATGAACGTGCGAACGAGCTCGCCGGCGCGCGCGGGCAGGAAGTTGTTGCCGAAGAATCCGGCCGCGGTCGCCCAGAAGGCGCTCGCCACGCTGACGTGACCCTCGGCGTTCAACAGAATGCGCCAGCGGCAGGCGCGGAGAAAGAGCGCCGCCACCGCGATCGCCGCGGCCACCACCAGCCGCCCCCAATCGGCGCCTGCGACGATCCGGCCGACCTCGCTCCAGTCGATCCCCCGAAGCGAGTAGTACAGCAGCACGGCAGCCAGCACCGCCGCGATGCTGATGGAGAGGACCCGCCGCTTCATCAGAAGAACGGCGCGTACATGCGCTGCACCGCCAGCAGGTCCGGAGGACAGCGCTGGTGCCAGCGCCACTGTCCCGCCGAGATCGCGCCCGAGCCGGCGCGTTTCGTTTCATCGGGCACCCCGACCAGCCGGCAACGGAACAGGAGCGAGACGTGGTGCCCGCGCGTCTCATGCGGCGCGGTGGCTTCCACCACCAGCAAGGGCGCCGTCTCGCTGGAGACCTCGGCGCCAAGTTCCTCCGCCGCGCAGGCGCGGATGCGATCGGCCGCTGACTCCTTGTAGCGGATCACTCCCCCCGGTACGTGCCATCCCGAACCGAAGAACTCGTCCTCGCGCCACGTGAGGAGCGTTCCTGACTGATCGTCCTGAATGAGCAGATCGACGTTGATCAGCGGGGTGATCCTGCTGACGAAGCGAAAGACTTCCTCTGGAAGGCCGCGCCGCGGATCCCCGACGGCGCGTTCGAGGACCTCGATTGAGCGCCGCAGCGTGGCATCCACCGGGTTCAGCCCACGACGCGGCGGGTGTCGGTCGAGCGGGTACCTTCGCCGGCGCGCGCCGCTACGTCCTCGTCGAAATTGATCCGCTCCTGTTCGACGATGAGCGGCCGATCGCGGACCTGCGTGTAGATGGCCCCGACGTACTCGCCGAGGATTCCGAGGAAGAAGAGCTGCACCGACGCCACGCAGAACAGGCCGATGATGACTGGCGCCACGCCGATCGGCAGGTTGTACCAGAACAGCAGCTTCATTACGAAGTAGACGAGGGCCGCCGCAAAGGTGATGACCGAGCTGACGAACCCCAGCATCGTCGCAAGCCGGAGAGGGATCTTGGAGTGATTGACGATCCCCTGCACGCCGATGTCGTAGAGCAGATACGCGTTGTTCTTGGTGATGCCCCTGGTGCGGCGTGGCTGGGTATAGGAAATCGTCGCGTAGCGAAATCCGAGCTCCGCCACGATTCCCCTGAAATACGGGTATGGATCCGGCAGCCGCCTGACCACGGACACGAATGCCTGGTCGTAGAGTCCAAAGCCGGTGCTGTTGCGAACCTGCTTGACCTCCGAGAGACGGTCGATGACCCAGTAGCCGATCCGGCGAATCGCAAACATCAGTGGTGATTCCTCGGTCGCTTCTTTCACGCCGAGAACGACCTTGTATCCCTCGCGCCATTTTTCCAGGAACGACGGGATTAGCTCCGGAGGATCCTGGAGGTCGGACGCCATCGCCACCACGGCATCGCCGTGACACTGCAGCAGCGCGTAATAGGGCGATCTGATGTGCCCGAAGTTGCGGGTGTTGATGATCACCTTGACGTTCCGATCGCGCGCGGCCAGCTGTCTCAGGATCGAAGCGGTCTCGTCGGTCGACGCGTTGTCGATGAAGACGTGCTCGTACGAGTATTCCGGGAGCCGATCGAACACCGCTCGGATCCGCTCATAGAGCAACTCGACGTTTCCCTCTTCGTTGTAGCAGGGGGTCAGAACGCTGATGTGATAGCGGGCGCGACGATCGCGAGTAGGCGTCATGAGACCGGCGACTCCAGCGCCCCGCTCGTCAGGCAGAAAACAGGGTTACGCAGCCCGAGCGCGCGAATCGCCCGGACGATCGCCTCGTGGTGAAGAATCGATGCCACCACGATGAGCTCGTCTCCAGATTGCAATTCGGACGGAGCGACGATGGGAATCCTGCGAAGGACGCGTCCCTGGTTGATGGGATTGCTGTCCACGAACCGCACGATGTTCGCGTGGCGGAGCGCCGTGTCGGCGAGGAGCTTCGCCGTGAGCTCACCCGTCCCCCAAACGATGACCGGCGCGCCATTGCGCACGTTTTCGCTCAGTCCCGAGTCGATACGGCTCATGAGGTCCGTCGAAACGCGCACGTAGGCGACCAGCCGTTCCTTCAGTGCGACGTCCTTCTCCAGCGTGGCCGGAACGCTTTCATCCACCTGCGCGAAGGCATAAATAGCAGGGTACGGCATGCCCGGAGCGGACAGGATCTCCTTCGCTGCTCCGTGCAGCGGCCGAAGTCCGCATTGACGGAGAAGGTTGGCGAGCGAGACCAGCGAAAAGTGGTTGATGTGCTCGGTGTTGAAGTCCTGGAAGGGGGACCACGCGAAATCCACGTAGCGCGACGCATCGGGCACTTCGACGTAGACGATGGCCTTCGGGCTGAGAAATCGCTCGAGATACGCCAGCGAGTCCTTGATGTCGCGGACGTGCTCCAGGACGTGAGAAAGGATCGCCACGTCGTACGGCCCGGCATCTTCCGGCATATCCGTGAGGGAGCCGGCAAAGGCGGTTACTCCGCGGATCGCCGCACACTGTTCGGCGCAGGCCGGAGACGGGTCGACGCCACACAGGCTCGAAAACCCCAGCGCGGCCAGGGCCGCCAGCATCTGGCCGTTGGCGCAGCCGACATCGACGATGCGGGCGGACTTGTCAGGAACCCGGCGAGCGATCTCCGCGGCCATCTCGCGGAATCGCGCGATGTCCCTGTCACTGTCGTTGGCGTGCGCGGCCGGCCCCGCCGCGTATCGCGATTTCTCGGCGTACAGCTGGTCGTAGCGACGCTGGGTGACCGGCGTGTCAGCGAAGGCCACTCCGCAGGCTTCGCAGGCGACGACTGTGTAGCCTGACGCCAGCGTCTGGTCCTCTGGCAGAACGAATTCCTGCGCGTGCAGCACTTCGCCCCGCCGGTAGTCGCACACCGGACACGGACGGCTGGTTGCGATTGACTTGTGCAGAAGCGCCACCTGTTGCATCGTTACCCGCGATTCGTCAGAGCCCGCGATCGTTGATCCGGGCCCGCATCGCCTCGCTGTAGGCATAGGGCGTGTCGACGCTGTCCACTGTAATCGGCGCGTCGGCCTTGCACGCCTTGATAATCACCTGGCCCCGCATCAGCTCGCGACAGGACAACTGCTGTTTCTGGAGCGGTACCGCCATGTACACGTCATCGTCTCCGAGAATGTGTCCGACCGGCAGATCGCGCCTGGCGTAGACCCCTCTGATCAGCGAGTCGAGATACCGCATCTCCTTTTCCGGAATCATGCGGCGCTGCGTCCCGGGGGCGCCGCACATCGCCCGAACCCTGTTCCACGTCCTGAACCACTCGTCGATCTGCTCCGGAAGCGAGCAGTACGGCGACACCTTCGCGGTGCCGTCGTCGATGTCGACGTGCCGCTCGAAGGTTCGCGCCCCCTTGCCGTAAGCGATCGCGATTGACGTGTTCCAGTCGTGGTACTCGTGGGTCGAGAAGCCAATCGTGTGAGCGGGATATCGCGCCCGCAGGAAGTCGATCTGGTTCAGCTCGAGCTCGTGATCCTCGGACGGATAAATCGCGACGCAGTGATTGATGGCCAGCGGGATGTTGCGGTTGTCGAAGAACGTGACCAGGTCGTCCATGTCTTTCAGCGAGCAGCCGCCGGTCGACACGATGACCGGCCGCTTCACCTTGGCGATCTTTTCGATCAGGAACCAGTCGTTGAGGTCCGCGCTCGCGACCTTCAGGACCGGCATCCCCAGCTCGACGCACAGGTCGACCGACGCTTCATCGAAGGCCGTGGCCATCGGGATGCAGCCGCCCTGTCGGATGGCATTCACCAGGGTCGCGATTTCGTCGTGACCTAGCCGGGTGTCCAGCGTCTTCCTGATGTAGCGGATGTCGGTTCTGTGGCGGAAGTCCTTGTGAATGAAGCTGTCCACATCCCGGAATTGAAGCTTGATCGCCGCCCGGACGTTGTTGAAGCGAACTACGCGGGTGTAGGCCGAGATGATTTTGAGGCCGCGCTCCACACTCCCGAGATGGTTGTTGGCCACCTCCAGCACGAACAAGTCTTCGAAAAAGTCACGCTCTATCAAGACCGCACCTCTGAGAATGGACGAGACCCGGATGAGTCCTCCGGAGTGGCGTAGAGAACCGTGTCGAACCCGTTGAACCCGTGCGAACGCAGATAGAATCGATAGCGACCGAGCTCCGGCCACGACGCCAGCAGTAGCGGGATGCGCCACAGATGGTCGGGCCGGTGATACACGCTGATGGCGAGGTTCGGGAGACTCTCCGCGATCAGGTGGCGTGCGCCGGACAGCGCTTCCAGCTCTGAGCCTTCGATATCCATCTTGATCAGCGTCGGCCGCCAGCCGGCGAGCACGTCGTCGAGAGCCACCGCCATCACGTTGGTCCTGCCCTCGTCGCTCACGCCGCTGGCTTCATCCAGGCCGCTCTGAAAACTCACGATCTCGGAGCGAGCGCCGACTGCGCACGGCCACAGCATGACCGGTCCGCGGAGATCTTTCCGGAGGGCCCGCACTCGCCGGGCGAGGCCGACGAAATTTCGAAGATCGGGCTCGAAATGCGCGGATGCCTCGATCTGAAGAGAGGCCGCGACCATCTGTTCGAGTGTGTCCCCTTCGAACGCTCCACAGTCGACGAGGCGAAGCGGACCGGACTGCAACCACCGCGGGACGTCCGACGGAAAGTAATGGGCCTCATCCTGCCTCGGGTTCACCCTGGAATCGAACGCACCGCTCTGTCGCATGGCGATGAAGGCCCGATACTGCGCACGACTTTCATCGTCGGCCCAGAGGCGTTCGGCGGCCGCGATGTCTTCCCGATGCGACTCGACGAAGCTCCGATCGGTCAGCCAGAAACGGTCGCCGAGCTCGTTCGGGAAATGCGCATGCAAGCCCGGAAAGGACACGATGTTCGCAAATCCCATTGAGCGCAGCGTGCGCGCGAGATCCGATACATCGACATCGCGATTGAAGATGCTCAGAACCAGCGGAAGGGTCTTGCGGCGGTCGGCATCAAGCGGGCAGGACTCCGCCGTGTAGATCGGCGCGCCGAGGTATCGCTCACCCTCGCGCGCACGGCGATCGAGCATACAGATGACGCGGATGCCCTCCTCCGTGAGCATGCGGCACACATCGCGGCCGACCTGCCCGGCGCCATAAAGGATCGCCGCACCCGCCTCACGAACCGCGCCGCCGTCTGAGAAGAGTTCGGACATGGCGGGCTATTGCGGCTCGAATGGAGGAATGCGAAGGTTCTCGAGCAGTTCGGGACGGGGAAGGAATGGATGCAGATCTTCCAATGGGGACGACACCATCCGTCCGTCGGGGAGCTGCCGCGAGCTCAGTTTCGGCTCGAACTGCTGGTCCGGGTCGAGCATGACCTCACACAGGAACGGGCCATCGCCTGCGAGCGCCTGCTCGACGGCGCTCATGAAGTCTTTCCCTTCGGCAATTCCGCTCCGCAGTCTGTAGGCGGCCGCCACCGCCGCCATCGACGGAAACGACAGACCGCTCCGCGGCCCTTCGCCGACGAGCCGCCGGAAGAAACTCCCCTGGCTCATCCTCATCGACAGATAACCGCCATTGTTGAGCACGAAAATCTTCAGCGGCAGGTTGTGCTGCGCGACCGTCTGGAGTTCCTGCACGTTCAACTGAATGCTGCCATCGCCGGCAAGACAGATCACGCGACGACCTTCCGCACCCAGCGCGGCGCCGATCGCGGCCGGCAGGTCGTAGCCCATCGCGGCACACCCCGAGTTTGCAAACACGCGGAGGCCCGGGACCACGCGCGCCACCTGAAACGTAACCACGCTCGCGGTGGCGTTTCCACAGGCGACGATATCGTCGGAGCCCAGCCTGGTGAACAACTGCTCGATGAAGTGATAGGGGTTGATGAGACGTCCCTTGACTACGCGATGCCTCGCCTCCACGACGGGATACCGATCCACCCGCGCCTTGCACCACGCCACCCATTCGGCGTGCCGGTTCTTGTCGTAGCCGCAGGCATCGATCTGCCGGTTCAACTCCTCGAGAAACAGCTTGGCGTCCGATTGGACGGGGAGGTCGGGGCGGACCATCGGCTTGGTCAGCTCCGCCTCGTCGACGTCCACCTGAATCTTGAACGCGCAACGCGCAAACGACTGCCAGTTGTAGCTGACTTGACGGATGTTCAGGCGACTGCCGATTATCAGGAGCACATCGGCATTCTGCACGGCGAAATTTCCCGCCCGGTCGCCGATGGTCCCGGTCCTTCCGCAATACAGATCGTCGTCGGACGCGACCTGATCGATCGCCGTCCAGGCGGGCGCCACCGGCACCCCCAGCTTGTGGGCGACCGTGTCGAAGATCGACTGCGCGGCTGCGAGGCGCACGCCGGTCCCCACCAGAATGACTGGCCGCTCGGCAGCGCGAAACCGGCGGAGAAGGTCGCGACACGCGTGGCGCACGTCGTCAGGGTCGTAGCCTGGCGGATCTTCGCCGGGATCGTAGCCGGCGAGCTCGTCAGGATTGATCTGGGCTGCCTGAACGTCGATTGGGATGTCCAGCCAGCAGGGGCCCTGACGTCCATGCGTAGCGAGGTACAGCGCCTTCTCGAGGGAGTGGCGGATCGACTTGGGATCCATCACGACCTCGGAGTACTTGGTGATGCCCTTGACCATGCCGATGATGTCGATTTCCTGATCTCCCAATTGCCTGAGACCCGGAAGGTCGTAGCTCGTCATCATCGTTTCGCGCTTCACCTGGCCCGACACGATCAGCATCGGAATCGAATCGGTCCACGCCCCGTACACACCGGTCAGAGCGTTAACTCCGCCCGGACCTGTGGTCACGTTCAAAAGCGCAGGTTTTCCGGTTACCCGCGCGTAGCCCTCCGCGGCAATCGCGCATGCCTGCTCGTGATGGTTGAACAGGCACGTCATTCGGGGCTCGTACCCGAACGAGTCGTTGAGGTGCATGGCGCCGCCGCCGGTCATCATGAACACCTGGGTGATGCCGCTGTCGGCAACGCGCTGGGCGACGTAGTCGGAGAGCTTCATGTCAATCCGATTAGATCAGCGCCGTCAGGTCCAGCAACGCGGCCTGAAAAGAACCGTAGGACGAGGTATTCCAGGGCTGCGGCACGATGATGCCCTTCATGCCCAGCGCCCGGGCGCCGTCGACATTCGCTTCGCGATCGTCGAGAAACACGTCGCCGTGACCGAGCCATTCGAGATAGTCCCCCTTTGCGATCCGGGCTTCTGCGAGATCCGGACGTCCCCGCCGGGCGGGCACGAACGCGAAGGTTCGAATCCACTGACCGAAATGTTTGATCACCCACGACGCGGACAGATGCGCGAACGACTCGGGCGGCGCGCTCAGCGCGACGTGGTGTCCACGGTGTCCGTGCTCGGCAAACCATTCGAGGACTTCCGGCCTGGGCACCAGCTTCGCGAATCGTTCCTCGCGAAATGCGTCGAGAGAGCTCAGATAGGTTGCTTCGGATATCCCGAGAACCTGGTGCGGCGGATTCGCCGCTATGTCGGCGTAGCGATGCACGCACTCCGGATGACGGGGACGCCACCATTCATCGAACCACTCGCGCATGAGTTCGTTCAGCACGTCGTCGACGTCCCAGATCACGACCGGGCGTTTAGCTTTCGACATGAGCAGGTATCAGGAGGCGGCGGTGCCAATCACGCGTGCGCAGCAACGCATCTTCGAGATCGATCGTGACCCTGACGCCAAGTTCCTTCCGAATCCGTTCCGCGCTTGGAACGTACCGGTGCGCGGGTTGGCCCGGGCGAGGGGTGCCGGCGATCTCAACCGCGGCGCCGGAGGTGAGCGTTCGGGCGACGTGATGCGCGAGATCGGCGATCGAGATCGCCCTCTCGGAACCGACGTTGTAGGGACGCATTGCCTGGCCACGCAACAGGATCGTCCACAACCAGATCGCGAGGTCCGCCGCATACAAGTACGAACGATACGGCGTGCCGTCGCCGGCGACGCGAATCGGACCGCCCCGGAGGGCATCCCGGATGAAATTGCCGACCGCGAAGTGCACATCGAGCGGCAGGTAGGGTCCAACGAAGGCGAAGCATCGCGCGATCGTCGGCTGCAACTCCCGACCCGCATGAAGCGCGCACAGCATTTCTGCCGCGCGTTTACCCTCGCCGTAGACGTGACCAGCGTCTGTTGGATCCGGGGCGCCCGCGTACTCTTCTGGGACGTGGGTGAGTTCCGCTGGCTGACGTCCGTAGACGGCGCCGGAACTCGTCAGCAGGAATCGCCGCGCGCCGGTGCGGCGTGCGAAATCCAGCGTGCGGCGCGTGCCGTCGACAGTGGTGTCGAACATCGACTGACGGCCGGCCTCCAGCAACGGTTTGCCCGAGTCCGTCGCCGCATGGATCACGTGCGAAAACGGTCCTTCGCCGAACTCGAACGTCCGCACATCGCCCTCGCTGATTGTCAGCGCCGGATGTGAGGCCAGGTGCGGCGCCTTTCTCTCGAAGGCCTTTCGATCCCGTGTCAGCACCACCGCCGATGCATCGAGGTTCAGGTGGTCATTTGCCCAGAGCAACGTCTCGAGCAGCCAGCAGCCAAAGAAACCAGTGCCCCCGGTGATGAAGAGGCGGGCTCCGCGCAACTCCTCCCACAAGCCTCGCGTCTCGGCGAGCACGTGGTCCAGGTCGCGGGCCAGCGGGTTGTGCATCGCTCCTCGGCCTACCAGGTCTTCCACGGCGCGCGGCCGGCGTCCCACAGCGACTCGAGGTAGCGCAAGTCTCGCAGCGTATCCATGCACTGCCAGAAGTCTTCGTGGCGGTACGCGACCAGTTGTCCGTCGGCCGCGAGCGACTCCATCGGCGCGTGCTCCCACATCACGTCGGAGTCGATGTACTCCAGCGCCGCCGGTTCGACGATCGAGAACCCGCCGTTGATCCAGCCTTCGTGCAGCGTGGACTTTTCCTTGAAATGACGGATGCGATCGCCCTCGAACTCCAGCGCGCCAAATCGAGCGGGCGGGCGGACGGCGGTCAGCGTGACCAGCGCTCCGCGCGAACGGTGGAACCCGAGCAGTTCGTCCAGCCGCACGTTTCCCACACCGTCGCCATAGGTCAGCATGAACGTGCCCTGACCGATCAACGGTTCGAGCTGCTTGATCCGCCCGCCGGTCAGCGTGGCTTCGCCGGTATCGACGAGATGGACCTTCCAGGGCTCGGCACCGTTACTGAGCGGCACCACGCGGCCGTCCTGAAGCGAGATCGTCATGTCGCGGCCGATCGCGTGGTAGTCGAGGAAGTAGCGCTTGATCTGATCTCCCTTGTAGCCCAGCGCCAGCACGAACTCATTGAAGCCATACTTCGAGTAGTGCTTCATGATGTGCCACAGGATCGGACGTCCACCAATCTCGACCAGCGGCTTCGGACGCACGTCGGTGTGCTCGGACAGTCGCGTGCCCGATCCTCCGCACAGAATGACCACCGGAATTCTCTGGTCAGCCACGCCTGACCTCCGGCTGCGGAGCGCCGTCGACCGTCGCAAAATAGCGCGTGTACCAATCGATGGTCGCACGCAGGCTCGCATCGAGCGTGAAGGCCGGTGACCATCCCAGCATCTTCTTTGCTTTCGCGGCGTCGAGATACTGGTCTCGGATCTCGTTCGAGGCCTCGTTGCGCACGTCCGGCTCGAGATCCGAGATCCATCGCGCGCAGAATCCGGTCGACGAGTTCGAGCACCGTCATTCGCTGCTCGTACGAGAAGTTGAAGACCTCACCGGCGAGCCCGGGATTGGCGGCCAGGCGTTCCGCCAGCAGGACGTAGGCGCGTGCGCCGTCCTCGACATACAAGTAGTCGCGCGTGAACTTGCCGTCGGATCGAATGATCGGACGCTCGCCGCGAATGATCGAACGGATGGTTCCAGGAACCAGACGGTTCCAATTCAGATCCCCGCCGCCATAGAAATTCCCGCAGCGGGTCACGCACACGGGAAGCCGGTAGGTCTTCGCGTACATCTGCGCCAGTAAGTCAGCGCACGATTTACTGACGTCGTACGGATGACGGCCGAAAACCGGCGCGTCTTCCCTGTACGGCAGCTCTTCCTGATCGCCATACGCCTTGTCCGAGGAAGCGATGACGACCTGGTGGACCGTCGGACTTCGCCGGCACGCCTCGAGCAGCGCCCAGGTGCCACGGATATTTGTATCCAGGGTCGAGACCGGATTCCGATTCGCGACTCCCACCGTCGTCTGAGCAGCCAAATGCATGACGGTCGACACTTCGTACTCGCCGAGGGCGCGCTCGAGAGTCTCCTGATCCCGCACGTCACCTCGAACCACCCGGACCTGTTCGATCAGGCCCCCGCCCATCAGCTCCGAGCGCGGAACCCAGTCGCGCACGAGGGCCACGACGTCCGCGCCGGATGCGATGAGTTGTCGCACGAGCCAGCCGCCCACGAGACCGGTCGCCCCCGTGACGAAGACGGATCGGTCCCGCCAGAACGACGAAGATGCCGCCGCTCGGTTATTCCCAGGCGTCAATGTGAATCGACTCCGGTGGGACGTTCCGGGACCGCAGATCGTCGCCAATGCTCTGCAGCATCGGAGGCGGCCCGGAGATGTAGTAGCTCCGGTCGAACGGACGGCACAGCCTCGGCCAGACGGCCTCGACCGACACCCGGCCAGGAATGGCCCCGTCGGCGCTACTGCCGCCGTCCTGCTCGATGAAATAGGACACGTGGAGTGACGGCAGCCGCGCCGCGCAGCGCTCCACGACATCGCGATAAATCAACAAGCTGTTCGTGCGGGCGCCGTATGCCAGGGTGACGGACTGGCGCGATGCCGGTGTCACGTCCTCCAGAAACGCGGTGAACGCCGTGATTCCCGTGCCGCCCGCGAACAGCACGACATCAGAGCCGCTGTCGACGACGAAGTCGCCGTACGGCATCTTGATCCAGACCTGCTTTCCCTCGACTGCTTCACTCTCCATGCGGGCGGTGAAACGGCCGTGGACCGCGTAAGTAATCCTGACCGCGTCCCGCTCGGCCGGCGGACTGGCAATCGAGAACACCCGGGACTCGGGCCAGAAGCCACTCGGATCGTACGGATCGAGCGCCAGGTGGAGAAACTGGCCAGCCCGGAACCGCGGCACCGGACGCTCGGGGCGAAGCTGCACGGTATACACGCGCTCGCCGTGCGACACGACGCGTTCGACCTGGCATGCCAGCTTCTGGGTGACGGCCATCGGGTTACACGGCCGCGCCGGCCGCGCGTTCACCACGAAGGAATCGGTCGAAGACCCCGGCCATATGATCGAGCCGGGCCCGGTCGAGCCCGGGATACACACCGACGAAAAATGTGTTCCTCATTACAATATCGGTATTCACCAGATCGCGAACGATCCGGTGAGGGATATTCTGGAATGCTGGATGGCGCAGGAGATTCCCTGCAAACAGGCTACGGGTCTCTACGCGATTGGCTTCCAGGAACCTGACCACCTCTGCACGAGTAAAGCCAGCATCCTCGCGCACGGTGATCACGAAGCCGAACCACGACGGGTCCGAGTGCGGCAACGCTCCCGGCAGCAGCAGCCGGTCCTCGAACGGACGGAGCACGTCCATCAGCCGCTCGAAATTGGCGCGGCGGCTCGCGATGAACCCTTCGAGCTTGCCGAGCTGAGCGCAGCCGATCGCCGCCTGCATGTCGGTGACCTTCAAGTTGTAGCCGATGTGGCTGTAGACGTACTTGTGGTCGAACCCGTGCGGCAGGGTTCCGAACTGCTGGCTGAACCTCGTGCCGCAGGTATTGTTTTCCCCGCCTGCGCAATAGCAATCACGACCCCAGTCGCGGAACGATCGCGCGATGCGTCCCAGCTGGCCGTCATTGGTCGCGACCGCGCCGCCTTCGCCCATCGTGATGTGATGTGCGGGATAGAAGGAGAAGGTGGACAGATGACCGAACGTTCCGGTCAGCCGTCCGCGGTATCGTGATCCCAGCGCATCGCAGTTGTCCTCGATCACCCAGAGATCGTGTTTCCTCGCGAGGTCGCTCACCGTGTCCAGATCGAACGGAACGCCGAGCGTGTGCGCCATCATGATCGCGCGGGTCTTCGGTCCGATGGCCTCGCGCAACTGGTCGGAATTGGCGGTGTAGTCTCCCAGGTTCACGTCGACGAAGACCGGAGTCAGGTTGTTCTGGAGGATCGGCGCGAGCGTGGTCGGAAACCCTGCCGCCACGGTGACGACTTCGTCGCCCGGTTGAAGCCGTCGTTCGCGCAGCTTTGGAGAGGTCAGCGCGGTGAGCGCGACCAGGTTCGCTGACGATCCCGAGTTCACCAGAAGCGCGTCGCTCACGCCAAGGTAGTCCGCGAAGTCCGCCTCGAACTTTTCGGCGTAGCGGTTCGCGGTCAGGAAGAAGTCGAGGCTGGCATCGACCAGATTGCACAGCTCCTCGGCGTCGAACACACGGCCGGCGTAGTGGGCGAGGTCGACCTCGGGATTGAAGGTTCGATTCGAGAACTGCTCGCGATAGTACTGGCGAACCAGTGACGCGATCTGTTCTCGGAGCGCCTTGGCAGTAGACACCTGGTTCGCCTTCCCCGTCATGTTCGGTCGCGCCCCAGGCGGACCAACACCTCATCGATATGTTATCGGCCGGATCGGCCTGACGGATTACCCGCCGGGGATGGGGTCAGTATAGTGCTGGGCGGAAGGGTGCTGGGTGCAAGGTGCTAGGTGCTGGGTGCTACGTGCGCTAAGGGTGCTGCGTGCAAGGTGCTAGGTGCCGGGTGCTACGTGCGCTAAGGGTGCTGGGTGGGCGGAGCACCGGAGCACCTAGCACCTAGCACCTTGCACCCAGCACCCTTCGCGCCTTGCACGCAGCACCGATAGAATGAGATTTTGTTCCTCTCACCGCCGGCCTCGGCAAATGAGGAAACCATGCGCCTCGTTGGTATCACCGCGATGTTGTTTGCAGCCGCACTGACCCCCCAACTTCCCGGCGATCGGCCTGCACCCAACCCGCATTCGACACGATCGGTGGTGATGGCCAGAAATGGCGCAATCGCGACCAGTCAACCGCTGGCGACCGCCGCGGGCCTGCGAGTGCTCCAGAACGGCGGCAATGCCATCGACGCTGCCGTGACCGCCGCCGCCGTGCTGGCGGTGGTTGAGCCGACCATGAACAGCGCCGGCGGCGATCTCTTCGCGCTCCTCTACGACGCAAAGACCAAACGGATCCAGGGCCTGAATTCCAGCGGACGGGCGCCCGCCACCGCCACCTTGCAGGAATTTCAGCGGCGCAAACTCGACAAGATTCCGCTGCGCGGAGAGCTCTCGGTCAGCGTGCCCGGGGTCGTTGACGGCTGGAGCGAGCTACTCGCGAAGCACGGCACGATTACGCTCGCGCAGGCGCTCGAGCCCGCGATCCGATACGCGCGCGAAGGATTTGCGGTGAGCGAAATCGTCGCCTGGCAGTGGCGAGAGGTGGAAGAGGTGCTCGCCCGCGATCCGAAGGCGGCCTCGATCTTCTTACCGAACGGCAAGGTTCCGGTCGCCGGCGACGTGTTCAAGAATCCCGCCCTCGCTTCCTCGCTCGAGCAAATTGCCAAAGGCGGCCGCGACGTGTTCTACCGCGGCGCGATTGCCAAGGCGATTGCCGACGACATGCAGCGCCGCGGCGGCCTCATCCGCGCCGAGGACCTCGCCGCCCACCATGCGGACTGGGTGGATCCGCTCTCGACCACATATCGCGGATATCAGGTGATGGAACTGCCGCCCAACACCCAGGGCATCGTTCCCTTGGAAATGCTCAACATCCTCGAGGGATACGACGTCCGCGCGCTGGGACACAACACCGCGGCTTACCTCCATCTGCTCGTCGAGGCGAAACGCATTGCGTTCGCCGATCGTGACGCCTGGATCGGCGATCCAGCGGTCGACACCAAAGGCCGCGATCGAGCGAATGCTGTCGAAGGACTACGCCGCCCAGCGGCGCAAGCGAGATCGACGCGGACGCCGCGGCACACGACTAGAAACCGATGACGCTCGACGGCCGGTCGTCGCCGGACGGCGGCGAGCATCCCAAGGGCATGGGGGATACCGATCTATCTCACCGCCGCCGACTCACAGGGCAACGTGATCTCGCTGATCCAGTCCTCTTCGAAATCTTCGGGTCCGGATCGTCGCGGGCGACACGGGCATCGTCCTTCAGAACCGCGGCAGCCTGTTCTCGCTTGACTCCGGGACATCCCAATCAGCTCGCGCCCGGGCAAGCGGCCGTTCCACACGCTGATTCCGGCGATGGTGCTGAAGGACGGCCAGCCGTTGCTCTCCTTCGGCGTGATGGGAGGAGACATGCAGGCGCAGGGACACGTGCAGGTGCTGCTGAACCTGATCGATTTCGGCATGAACATCCAGGAGGCGGGCGAAGCGCCGCGCTTCCGTCATTCGCCGGCCGGAATCGCGCTGGAATCGGCGATTACGGCGGACGCCCGCTTTGGCCTTGCCGCCAGGGGTCATCACCTGACCGAAACGCCCGGCGTCTTCGGCGGATTCCAGGGCATCCTGATCGATCCAAAGACGCACGTGCTGATGGCGGGTTCGGATCCCCGCAAGGATGGCATGGCCGCGGGCTGGTAGGCTGCTCATGCCAAGGCTCATGGCTGATGCCCGGTCTGGAGACCCGGCCTACATTGTCAGTGCGGCTGTAGGGCGGACCTTCAGGTCCGCCGGCATGAGCCGACTGAAGCCCGGAGCCTGAAGCCCGGAGCCTGAAGCCCGGAGCCCGTATGCCCCTTCTACTCTCTGAAAAGGACGTTCGCGCCGTGTTGTCGATGGACGATCTCATCGACACGATGGACACGGCGCTCGCCCAGTTCTCTTCGGGACAGGTCGAGCAGCCGCTCAGGACCGTTGTCGTCATCGGCGGCAAGAGTTTCTATGGAGTGATGCCCGCATTCATACAGCAGCCGGCGGCGCTGGGCTCGAAGCTGGTGTACGGTCTACGCATCGAACGCCGAACGGGGGCTGCCGACCCACCTTGCGACGATCCTGCTGTTCGACCCCGAGACGGGTGAGCTGCTCGCAGTGCTGGACGGCCGCTACATCACGGAAGCGCGCACTGCCGCCGTCTCGGCGGTATCGGCCAAACATCTCGCGCGGGCCGACGCGCGCGTGCTCGCCGTCATAGGCTCCGGCGTGCAGGCGCGCAGCCACATCGAGGCGCTGATTCGTGTCCGCCGCTTCGAGGAAATCCGGGTGTGGGGACCGACTTCCCCGAAGGTGTTTTCGCTGATCGAAGAGATGCTGCCGCGCGTGGAGACGAAACTGGTAGCCGTGGAGTCGGTGCGCGATGCGGTCCGCGACGCCGAGATCGTCGCACTGGTCACCGCGGCGCGAGAGCCGGTGGTCAAACGCGAGTGGATCGCGCCGGGCACGCACATCTGCGCCGTCGGCGCGTGCCGCCCGGATCAGCGCGAGATGGATACGCCTCTCGTCCGCGACGCCCGTGTCTTCGTCGATTCCCGCACCGGGGCGCTTGCCGAAGCCGGGGATCTCGTAATCCCGATCAAAGAAGGGGTCATCTCCTCGTCACACATCGTTGGGGAACTCGGCGAAGTTACTGGTGGACGGATTCAGGGTCGCCAGACGGCGGAGGAGATCACAATCTTCAAATCGCTCGGAATGGCCGTCGAAGACGTGGCCGCCGCGCGCCTTGCGTGGGAACGTGCTGCGGAGCGCGGGATAGGGAGAGGCTTCGTACTCTGACGAGTGGCGAGTCCCAGAATCCTGATCAAGGTTCAAGGTCAAACGTCTGGAGGTATTGAATCTCGCACCTTACTTTGACCAAGCTGAGACTGCCACACGAACTATCAAGGAAAGGAGTAGGCCGGCGTGCCGGCCTATCTCTTTCGTCGTTCAGCCCACCGCTTTTTCATCATCTCCGAAATCCGCTTGCGGGCCTCCAGCGACATTTTCTTGCGGCGGCGCTTCTGGCCCGACGCCGCGGCGGGCTCCTCGAATGACGCGGCCGCCGCCGGTCCGCGCCGCTGAGTTATGACCGGAAGCTTCGAGCGGAGCTGCGCGGCCTGCGACGTCAGCGCGGCCAGCCGCTCCTTGGTCAGCATGATCTCGCGCTCGAGACCCCCGATCGCCCAGCCAATCATTTCGGCGCTCTTGATCAAGACTTCTTCAGGATTCTTTCGCGGTCTGCCTCTCGGCATTCGTATCCTCCGTCGTCTATACGCTCGGGGCCCTAGGCTTCGGGACTCTGTACCCTCAAGCCTCGCTATCATAGTCTGATGACACTGCACTCACCAACCGCCTACCTGGCGCTTGGCGTTGTCGTGGCTTCATTACTGTCCACACGTATAGTCCTGGCCCAGTCGGGCAAGGAACTGAGGCAGCAGGCGTCGGACCTTCACTACAACCTGGATTACGAGCAGGCGTTATCCGTTCTGCGGCAGGCTGTCGCCAAGGATCCTGCCGATCCCGCCAACTATCGGGCGCTCGCATCGGCCATCTGGCTGAACATCCTTTTCCGCCGGGGCGCCGTCACCGTCGATCACTATCTGGGAAGCTTCTCCCGCTCCAGGGTCGAGCTGAAGAAGCCACCGCCGGATCTCGACGCCGAGTTCAAGAGCGCGGTCGCGCAGGCCATCGAACTCTCAGAGAAGCGGGTCGCCGCCGCTCCAAAGGATGTGCAGGCCCACTACGATCTCGGGACCGCTTTGGGGCTGCGGGCGTCGTACATTGCATCGGTTGAAGGCAAGCTCCTCGCGGGGTTCAAGGCAGCGCGCAACAGCTACGACGAGCAGGAACGGGTGATGGCACTCGACCCGTCCCGCCACGATGCCGGACTTATCATCGGAACCTATCGGTACCTCGTTTCGACACTATCGTTCCCGATGCGCTGGATGGCCTATGTGGCTGGCTTCGGCGGCGGGAAGGAGCGCGGCCTGTCGCTCGTCGAGCAGGCGGCAGCGGACAGGGGGGACGACCGAACCGACGCGATGTTCGCCCTCGTATTGCTGTATAACCGCGAGCGGCGGTATGCGGACGCTCTGCGGATTCTCGACGAGCTAAGGCGCCGCTACCCGAGGAACAGGCTGGTGCTGCTCGAAGCGGGCGCGACGGCTACGCGGGGAAAACGCCCCATCGAAGCTGAGGCGCTGCTGACCGAGGGCATCGGCATGCTCGAGCGAGACACGCGTCCACGTATCCCGGGAGAAGCGAATCTGTGGCACTACAAGCGCGGCCAGGCGCGCGTGGTGCTGAAGCGCCGGGACGAGGCGCTTGCAGATTTACGCGTTGCCATCCAGCCGGACGCGGCCGGCTGGGTGCGGGGCCGTGCCCATGTCGAACTCGCCAGGCTGGCGGTGCAGGAAAACAGGCGCGAGGACGCGCGACGCGAGGCCCACCTCGCGGTCGACGAGTGCACGAAGGACCAGGACCAGATATGCGTGGACGAGGCCAAGACCCTCGTCGAGTGACGGATAGAGAAGCATGGCCGGCAAAGTCAAAACCTGGGTCTGGGTCGTCGTCGGAGTGGTGGTGTGTGGAATTCTCTGCCTCGTCGCAGTGGCGGCGGCGGGCCTGTGGTTCGCGAAGAGCCACATCGATATCCGGTCGGCCTCGACAGAATCGGTCTCCGACGACTTCGCCCGGATCCGTAAACAGTTCTCCAGCCAGAAACCTCTGATCGAGCTCGACGACCGCGGCCACCTCACCCGCGCCAACACCGATCGTCCGGCGGGAACCCGTCGTCCAGAATCGCTCAACATCATGGCCTTCGATCCTGACGACGAGAAGGTGGTGAGGATGGAGATTCCCTTCTGGCTGCTTCGACTGAAGATGCAAGGCACCCGGTTCAGCGTCGGTAAGGATTCGATTGACCTGCACGAACTGCATCTGACCGTCGAGGACCTCGAGCGGTTCGGTCCGACCTTGATCGTCGACCACAAGGGACGCAGCGGCGAGCGTGTCCTCGTCTGGTCGCAGTAGCTGTCCACCCCCGAAGACCGGCCACAGAAGACCCCTGAAAAACGGCCAATTTTTCCGAGTTGGCACGGGTAGGTTTCTTGCTCCACAGCCACAGAAGAACACTGAAGAACACAGACGGGTTCTTCATGTTTTCCAGTGTTTTTCTGTGTTTTTCTGTGGCCGTTTCTTGTGGCCGTTTCTTGTGGCCGTGTTTTCTGTGACGTGTTTCTGTGGCCGTGGGGGGACCATGGGTAAACAAGTCTTTTCGATCGGAGCCAGCTTCGTTGCCGCCGTTCTGCTGAGCGGCCCTGCGCAGGCACAGGTGAACGGCTGGCTAAACCAGCGGACCGCCTATTCAGATGATAACCGCCAGTCGGTACTACGAGGCACGGCGGGTCGCGTACGACAACGGCTATCGGGAAGGGCTCCGCGACGGCGAGTCCGCGGCGCGCCATGGACGACCGTTCGACGTTCAACGCGAGAAGGACTGGCGCAAGGGCGACGCCGGTTACAACCGCAGCTATGGCGACAAGGATCGCTACCGCGATAGCTTCCGCAGCGGCTACAGTGACGGCTACCGGGCGGCCTACGATCGCGCGGGCTACAACGGCGGCTACTACGACCCGCGGTCGTCGCGACGCGACAGCGGCTACGGCTATCCCGGGAACTACCCTGTCTATCCGCAGGATGGACGAACCTCTCCTCAGGGTCGTTATGGCGACTACGGCACCGGGGTCGCGCACATCGCCTTCCAGAACGGCGTCAACGACGGCTACGAGAAAGGGATGGACGACGCCCGCGACCGGAAGAATCCGGATCCCACGCGCCAGAAGTGGTATCGCTCGGGCGATCGTCACTACGAGGGACGATACGGATCGAAGGAAGCCTACAAGGATGAATATCGACGCGGCTTCGTCGAAGGCTATCAGCGGGCGTATCGTGACAACCGCCGATTCTGAGCGTTCAAGGTCTGACTTACTACCCGAGCCGCAGGAACTTCTTCATACGCGCGAGTAGATTGTTCGTTTCGACCACCGCGGCACCGGCCGCGGTGGTCTTGAAGCGTTCGAGGTCCGCGCGACGCGTCATTGCGGCAACGCCTATTTGTTCGATGGCCTGCGGGTGGATGGCAGCCAGACGGCGGAACAGATCAGCGTTGATTTCGATGACCGTCACGTCCCCGACCGCCAGCACCGTTGCCGAGCGTGGTTCGCCCGTCAGCAGCGACATCTCCCCGAAGTAGCCGCCCTTCTCTATCCGCGCCACTTCCCGGCGGTCGGGCTCCAGCACGACGCTCACCGTGCCTTGCGCGACGATGAACATCGATTGTCCTGGCTCTCCCTGCCGTACGATCGCTTCACCGCCACCGTAAACCACCATCGGCGCCGACATCGCCAGCTGGTGACGTATGTCGGTGGTGAGCGTCGCGAACAGGTCGACGCCGCTCAACAACTGCTCCTCCAGCGCCAGCCTGGCGGCGGGATCGTCGACCGGCAACGGCCGGTCGTATTGCACCTGGATCGGCCAGGGGATGTCGATGTTGTGGCGCTGGAAGGTGTAGTAGATGGCGGTCCGCACCTGGTCACGTGCCGCCTCGTCCCGTTCGTAGTCCTCGACCCAGAATCGCGCCTTGTAGTTGATGGCCGAGGCGTCGAACGACAGCAGCACCACGTCGGGGGCCGGCGCTTCGAGCACGCGCGAGCAGTGCCGAACCGCCTCCAGGATGGCCGCCTTCACCTGGTTTGGCGGCACGAGGTACGACGCGCCGACCTCGACCTCGAGCCTCGTGGGCGCCGCCGGCTCCGAGTAGTTGATGATGGCTTCTTTGGAGACCACGTTGTTCGGGACGATGACGAAGTTGCCGGATTTCGTGCGCAGCTTGGTGGCACGCCACGTCACTTCGGCGACGCGTCCCTCGTGATCGCCGACGCGCACCCAGTGGCCGACGTGGAATGGCTTTTCGCTCTGGATGGCAAGGCCCGCAAACGCGTTTCCCAGCGTGTCCTGCAGCGCAAAGCCGATGACGACGGCGCTCACCGCCGAGGTCGTGATGAGCTCGTTGCTGATGAACGTGGAGGTCAGCAGCACGAGGCCGATGACGACCGCGTCCTGCAGGATGACCGGGAACCGATCCGGCACGCGATCGGCGCGCAGCGGGTTGATGAAGGAAATGACCAGCGCGTTGATGAGCGCCGCGGCGAGCGCGAGCTTTTCGAACGCGCCCAGCTGCCCTTCGGTCGTCGCGCTGAAGCGGCCCGGCGTGGCAACCAGCAACAGGTTGATGCCGATGAAGACCGCCAGCAGCAGCACCGACAGCCGGAGCTTGCGCTTGACCAGCCGGTTGACGGTGAGGCTGATGATCCCGAGCGTTGCGGCCATCGCCGCAACGCCCACGATCAAATGTTCAGGGTAATGTCCCAAGTTGAAAGGTTGGCAGCCGGACGCGTCAGGCCACGATGCCCTTCTTGAAGGCCTCGATATCTTCTGGCGTGACCTTCACCCCAAGCGCGCTCTTGTTGGGACCACCCTTCGCGTCGCGATCGGGCACGCCCCCTCGAGCTCCCGGCCGAGGCCGTCGTCTGGCTGGCCTGCTTTTGTTCGCTGGAGGACGTGGTGAACTTCGAGAGAAGGCCGCCTTTCTTCTTGGGTTCCTCCTTCTTCTCGTCTTCCTTCTTGGTGTCCTTCCCGTCTCCCGCCAGGCCGGCGGCGCCGTCGGTGACCATGGCGATTTCGCCGGTCGGCTTGGCGTCGAACTTCACGTGCTCGGTATAGCGAGCTCGCGACGGTGGCCGTGCCCGTGAGCTTCTCGTCCTTGACCTGCTTCTCGATCGATTCGATGCGTTCCTTGATTGCCGGATGGGAAGCGAACAAGCCGTTCCGTTCCTGGCGCTCGCTGTTGCGGGCTTCGATTTTCTTCAACGCTTCCGCCAGGCCGTTGGGCGCATATCCCAGCTTGTTCGCCAGCTGCACGCCAACCTTGTCCGACTCCCGCTCGTCGTCGCGGCTGAACTCGCCGTCGAGCAGCAGGTGGAACGTCTTCTCCGACATCTTCGCGATGATGTAGTCGCGACTGCTGCCGCCGCCCGCCAGATCCGAGCCGACCGAAATCCCCTTGCTCTTCTGAATGAGCCGGACCGTGTGTCTGGCCGTCACGTGCGTGATCTCGTGGCCGAGAACGCCGGCAAGCTCCGATTCATTCTTCATGAGCCCGAGCAGGCCCCTCGTGATGTGCACCAGACCACCCGGCGCCGCAAAGGCGTTCACCCCGTCGGTATCGAGCACGATGAACTTCCAGTCCAGGGCCGGACGGCTGCTCACCTGGGCGAGCGCGCTGCCAACGAGCGTGACGTATTTCGTGAGCTCCGCGTCCTGGACGACGCCGTATTTGTCGCGCAGGCTGCGTGCTGACGTTTTCACCGAGCCTCCGCTCCTCGTCGTCGGTAATATTCAGATCCGCCACCTTGTCGGCGGTGTCCTTTGCTTTCTGCGCCTTGTTCAGGATGCTGCCGAACTGGGCGTATGCCGGCGCCGCGGTCAGCACCGACGCCAGGATGAAGACTGCTGCTCTCATGTGGTCTGTACCTCTTGGACGAGGGGAGCCGGAACCTTGATTTCGAAAATTGCGACAGCGCTTGCTCTTTCCTTTGACGATCACGTCCCCGAGCGGACGGGTGTCGTAGGCCTGACGTAGTCTGGTTCGGGTTGCGTCTGCTACATGATAATCCGGGTCTTGTAATCCTTGTTCAGGGATTCGAGCCGGGACCCGAGGTTCACGTTGTCGCCGATGACGGTGTAGCTCATGATCGACGAGGAGCCGATGTTGCCGGCGATCATCTCGCCGGAGTTGATGCCGATGCCGATGTCGAGCGGGGCCATTCCCGCGTTCCGTCCAGCCCTTGTTCAACTCGCCGAGCTCATCGACCATGTCGAATGGCCGCCTGGACCGCGTGCTCGGCATGATCGGGGTCGTCGAGCGGGGCGCCGAAGAGCGCCATCACCATGTCGCCGACGAACTTGTCCACCGTGCCCTTGTGCTCGAAGACGATCTCGACCATCCGCGAGAAGTACTCGTTCAACTGTGCGACGAGCTCTTCGGGATCGCCTCGCTCGGTCACCGAGGTGAAGCCGCGAATGTCGGAGAACAGCACCGTCATCTCGCGGCGCTTTCCGCCAAGTTCCGCGAGCTCCGGGTGCGCCACCAGCTGTTCGTAGACATCTCTCGAGACGTAACGGCCGAACAGCCGTTTCATCTTCCGCTTCTCGACGCCCCTCGACGAAATACTGGTACGCGGTGCCGGCAAAGAGCGCGATCGCGCCGGCAATCTGCGGCTGCACCATGTTCAGCCACAGGCCATTCTTGAATGCCGCGACCGCCAAGCCACGTCCAGCCGCCGACGATGATTGCGGCCGCGGCCGCGGCGGCAGCAAAGGGCAGAAACGCGGACAGCAGGCCGATCGCGACGGCCGTAATCACCACCGCCGCGATACGTGACCCGCGCGGCGCCGGGGTGATGAACCGGTTCGACAGGAAGCTGTCGGCGATGCTCGCGTGCATCTGGATACCGGCCATCTTCCCGGATTTGTCCTCGGAAACGGGCGTGGTGAACACGTCGTTCAAACCAGACGCCGAGGCAAGCCCGACGAAAACGATCTTGTCTTTGAAGATCGATGGATCGAACATCGGCTTCTGGCCGGCGAGCAGTTGCTTTTCCGACAACAACAGATGGCGGAACTCGTAGGTGGGATACGGCCGCTTCGAGTCGGGCAGCAGCGCCGGACCAAGAAAGTTGATTAGAAGCGCCCAGTGCTGACGGCTTGAATTCGTGTACGAGTCGGTCTTCCTGACCGCAACCAGGGGAAGGCGGCGGTCACCGACCCTGATGAATACGCCGTCCGGTGACACCTCTTCGGGCCGGATGCCCTTCGCCTTCATCGCCGCGGCAAGGCCGAGCGCGGGCAGGAACTTGCCGTCGTTCTCGATGAACGGCGCCATCCTCCGCAACGGGCCGTCGTCGTCCAGGATCACGAAGTTGTGAGCCAGACCGGCACTGGCGTCGGTCAACTCTTGAAAAGGGGGAAGAACGACCGGACGCTTCTCTGCGAGCCCGCCGGGCCGATATCCCGGGTCGGACCATTTCGCGGCCTTCTGGTCGCGCTCGCCGCTGACCAGTCCCTCGCCGACCGAATCGGCGAGCATGATCACGTTGCCAGCCTGCTTGACGGAGTCGGAGAGCGCCGCGTCGCTCTCCGTCCCTTTCAGCTTGTTCCCGGCGATGTCGTACTGATCGACCGTGTCCGGTTCCGGATACGAAATGTCGACGGCAATCACCTTCGCCGGGCCGCGCTTCAGGTAGTCGATGAGAAACGACATCGCGACCCGCGGCCAGGGATAGCGTCCGAACGTCGGCTGGAGGTCGCGAATGCTCGCGTCGTTCACTTCGACGAGCGCGATATCCTTGCTGACCGACTCCGGCTTCGCCGCCCACAGCATCCGGCGGTCGTACGACTTGAGCTCGGCAAGATCGAGCCATCCGGTGAGCGCCAGCAGCAGGACGATGACCGCCGAGCCGACACCGAGCGCGAGGCCCGCGAACAGTTTTCGGACCATAGACAAAGAGCCTCGCGGGGCGAGGCTCACATTTGGGGCGGAGCGTCAGGTCCGCCGAAGAAAAGTGAAAAAAGGGTTGGTACCGCTACACGGGTATGGGGAGGATTGGTCCCTCACGTTCAGCGGTGTCGCTGCGTGAGGGGCGGCCGCCCCGTCGCCGTGATGTTATATTACAACACGAGCTGGCGTGATGGCGTGCTATCGCGTTGGCTGATGCTGTGGGGCAATCCGGGGCGCGCAAGGCCCACAGCGTGGATCTCGAAACCGTCACCTCCCGGTAGATGGCTGCAGACGGTGTCCTCTTCGGCAGTCATCCGACTGCGTGGAGAACCAGCACCATCCCCGACGACGCGCCGCCCTTAAATCCTTCAGCGTAAACCTGACCGCTCCCTCAGGCGGGAGCTTGAGGCCATCGCGGTCTACGAACAATCGAGTGTCGGCGTTGTCCTGAGAAGGGCTGCCGTGAGCTGATCGCGTCATCGACGTGCCCAGCGGAGAGCGGAACCGCCTATCGTCTCGTGAAGAGCGGTCCTGGCAGGCGATCGCGGATCAAGCCCGCATCGGCAGCGAGTTCCTCGGTGACGGTCGCCACGCACTTCTGCTCTTCCTCGGTGAGATCCTGCCGCCATTTTTCCTGGCGGGAACTGTCGAGGGACGAGGGCACGTCATCACTCGCCGTGGGCTCGACTCCGACGAAGGCCGCTATCCTGGCCAGCGTCTCGCGGGTGCGCCCAACCAGCTCCGCGTAGTTCAGCGGCAGGTAGTGACGATGGATCCCGGCTGCCTCCACCTGACGGACGATGTTCGCGTTGACGCGCAACCAGTACTCCGGTATGCGACTAAAGCCGACCCCAGGGTAGTAGCGGGTCGGATCAGGATGCCGGCGGCGAAATTCGACCGGGTCCTCATGGGGCAAGGTCGGCGCCTGGGGCCTGAAGAGCAGGCGTCGCAACCCACGGTGGAGCGGCCGCCAACCGAGCCTCGCCGGACCGCTCGGGATGCAGGACCAACAAGGCAAATTCGCCCCCTCCGGCCAGTAATGGATAAAGGGGGTCCCGTAGAAGTTCTGCCCTTCGTACGTGGCGAGCAGGCGCAGCTTCGTGCTGGCCACGAGCGCCAGATCGTCGCGGATAAGATGCACGATGCGCGCCTCGGGAAACACGGCGTTCACCAGGCCGATCTTGTTGGAGAGGTGCGGATTCTTGTTGACGATGTGCCGGTCCCCCGACGTCCGCTGCCGCACGTGCGCACGCATCTCGCTCTTCTGCTCCTCGGTTGCCGCCGTGCCATCGTAGGCATCGCAGCGGGTCCCGGTTCGGGGGCTTCCGATGTTGAAACCCCGACCCTGCCAGAACGCCCGACCTTCGAAGTCGACATCGTCGATGTCGATGGCCCTGGGAAAGTATCGCTTCAACATCTCATGAAGGATGGTCGTTCCTGATCGTATGCAGCCGACGACGAAGACAGGGGGGGCGATACTCATCGGCAGCGAATCGCGGGCTGAAGTAAACGTTGGTACCGCTACACGGGTGTGAGGAGGAGGGTTGGTCCCTCACGTTCAGCGGTGTCGCTGCGTGAGGGGGGCCGCCCCGTCGTCGTTGTGGAATATTACAACACGAGCCGACGTGATGGCGTGCTATCGCGCTGGCTGATGCTGTGGGAAATCCGAGGCGCGCAAGGCCCACAGTGTAGATCTCGAAAGCGTCACCTCCCGGTAGACGGCTGCAGACGGTGTCCTCTTCGGCAGTCATCCGACTGCGTGGAGAACCAGCACCGTGCCCGACGACGCGCCAGCCCTTAAATCTTTCAGCGTAAACCTGACCGCTCCCCTCAGGCGTGAGCTTGAGGCCATCACGCTCTACGAACAATCGAGGTCGGCGTTGTCCTGAGAATCCAGATCATTCGCACACCTTTCGCGCGCCTCAGGCAAATGCGGTTGCGGAGCGCTTTGTGCGGACCGTTCGCTCAGAGTGCCTCGACTGGCTCCCGATTCTGAGCCGGCGGCATCTTGAGCGCGTACTCCAGATCTTTACTGAGCATTACAACAATGCACGTCGATTCTGACTCTTACCAGCCCCACCTCGAGCTGGCCGCGGGCAACTCCATCGTGTGAGCAAGACCGCGGGAAGCCGACCCGTGTCAGGTGAATGGGGTGCTTTGTCGTACATGAGGGCGATTTCGCAGCCCGGTGCGGAGCGCACAATCGACCGCGAGCCGGGTGGCAAACCGGCGAATCGGGTGCGCGAGGTCGCGATCGTTGAACGTGGCTGTTGTGATGCCCGCGCGCTTCAACATCCGGCGGAACTCGCGGTCCTTCGCAGGGTCGAGCTTCGACACGTCGTCCCACATGCCGAAGTAGCCGTCGATGCGCGCGCTCATGCCAGTGCGAACGAGATCGTCGATGACGTCGTACTCCGAACCTTCGATGTTCATGCGGAGGAGCACCGGCGCGTCGACGAGCCAAGTGGCGTAGTCGCGCTGCAGCACGTGGGACAGCCGGTCGGCGGGCGCGAGCTCGTAGCGAGGACCGGGGCTGAAGAGGGAGTCGGCTTTGCCATCGCCGTCGCCCTTGTAGAGGCGGACGTGATCATCAGTCGCGTCCGGGCCGACGAGCGCGACCTGCCGCAGATCGAGGCGCTCCAGGTCGGCGAGATTGCGCCGCGCGTCCCGGTGGTGTCCCTCGCTCGCTTCGAAACCGAGGAGTTGCAGGTCGCATCGACTCGCGAACCAGTTCGCCATGCAGCGCACCTGTTCTCCGTGCTTGTGTACGCCGCAGTCGATGTACAACACGCGACGGTCGGTGGGCGGTGTGAGCTGCACCATCGCGCGCAAACCGAATCGCCGAACGCGTCGCAACACGACCCGCGCGAGGAGCAGGACGGAATCGACGAAGATTAAGGGATCGACGAGCAATCGGGGCCGACCAACACGGCGCCCAACACGGCGCGCGACAGCCTCGAGCCGCCAGTTCCACAGTTTCTGGTGCGGATGCCACAGCGCCCACACGAACGGCTCCCCCACCTGTGATCGCTGCATCGTGAGACCTCGTCGGGAGATCTCGAGGACGATAAGACCATTAACGGGGCTTCGCGCGCCCTTAGGTGACAGAATGCCGTTATACGGCCCCACCCCTCTCGCCGGCACGGCGCGGATTGCCCGCACGCACGGTGCGGATCATCGCGCCGCCGCATGCACCTGTCAAATGAACGCAGCAACTCAGACGCCTGGCCGTGCAGTGGATGGAACGGATGCGTGACCGTGAAGACGTGGGAATGCGCATCACGAGGTGCAATGGGCGGCTTACGCCAACGCTTACGTGGAACGCGTCATCGCTCGATCCGACGTGAGTGCCTCGATCACGTCATCATCATGAACGAGGTGGAACCGCGCCCGTGCTCAGGGACTACGTCACGTACTACAATCGAGGTCGCCCGCACCCAGCCTCGGTCCTGGGATTCCGGAGCCGCGAGCGGTCGCGTCACCGCACCTCCGGTCGATGATCATCGCGGCCCTAGACACCGGCATGCGACGAGGAGAGATGCTGGCGCTTCGGTTCGCGGACGTCGACGCACCCCTGAGGATGATCACCCTCAGGGGTGCGTCGACGAAGAGCCGGCACGCACCGCGTCGTCGCCGTCGGCACCGCTCGGCTGCTCGCCGTGCTCGAGTGGCTCCGACCCTGACAGCGCCTGCCAGCAGCGATTCCGCGAGATTAACCTGCACGGGCACGGCCTGAGGCACGAGTACGCCTCAAGGCTCGTCGAGCGCGGCGTTCCGCTAGCTCAAGTCCGGGAGCTGCTCGGGCACGCCTCGATCCTCACGACCGAGCGGTACGACAACGGAGGCTGGAGGCACTTCAGGCAGCCGTCGAACGGCTGGAGGAGGCAAGACGTTCGACCCGCAGATGGAAGCCGCGGACAGAGTTTCAAGAGTCTTTCAAAATCCCACCGAACAGCAATTCGCCGAACGCGAAGGCCCCCGCTAACGAAAACCTCAGAAGTCACTGACGGTATAGAGCTTGGAGAGTTGGTACCGCTACGGGGATTCGAACCCCGGTCCCGTGGCTGAGAACCACGTGTCCTGACCCCTAGACGATAGCGGCAACGAACCATCAATTGTACCCGGCCCACTGGAAACGGGTCAAGCGTGGCTCCGCCGTCGGTGCCGCGTGCAAGGTGCTGCTCGGTGCTACGTGCGGGCTGGTGCAAGAGCACCAGGT
This sequence comes from uncultured Acidobacteriota bacterium, assembly GCA_963755695.1. Lineage (GTDB taxonomy): Bacteria > Acidobacteriota > Vicinamibacteria > Vicinamibacterales > 2-12-FULL-66-21 > QHWT01. Next base: position 324,649 of record CAVWLB010000008.1, read on the forward strand.
GCTACGATTTCGTTCAAAGGATGGCAGGTGCACCCTGCTCATAGCACGCGGCACCCTTGCACCCAGCACCGTCAGGCACCCAGCACGCAGCCGCACCTTGCACGTGGCACCGTCACGCACGCTTAACGCCTGTTATCATCAATGGATATGCGTTATCTGCTCGGCCTCGTGCTGATTGTCGCTCTCGCTGCAGGTGGTGTGTTCATTTACGCGGGCCGGCTGCCAGGCCCGGCGATCGAGATAGCAAAACCAACCAAATATGTTGGACAATCCGCCCCCGTCGAGGTCGCGCTGTCGGCGCCGGCGGCGAAGATCGATACGATCGCGATCGTCTTCGAGCAGAACGGCAAGCAGACGCCGCTCTTCACGCTGAGTTCCCCCGGTTCGGCCGAAATCAAGCAAGAGTCCGCCGACAAGGTACGGATCACGCGCACGATCGATCGCGAGACCGTGCCCGATCTGAAGACCGGACCGGCGCGCATCACCGTCACCGCCACGCGTCCCGTGATGCATGGCATCCGGAAGACACAGACCACCGCCACGCGCGACGTGCAGGTCAGGCTCGAGAAGCCCACCATCGCCGTCCTCTCGACGAAACACTACGTGAACCTTGGCGGCTCCGAGATGGTGGTCTATCGCGCGATGCCCAATGACGTCGAGTCCGGCATTCAGGTCGGCGACCTGACGTATCCCGGCTATCCAGGCGCGGGCGCCAAGATCGAGGGGGTGCACATCAGCGATCCCGCGGTGAAAGTGGCGTTCTTCGCGCTGCGCTTCGACCAGGACGTGAACACGCCGATGTTCGCCTATGCCCGGGACGAGGCGGGTAACAGCGCGCGTGCCGACTTCGACAAACTGGCCTTTCCGAAGCCGTTCAAGCGCAGCCGCATCGAGTTGACCGACAACTTCCTGAATCGTGTCGTGCCCGCGATCCTGGAAACCACGACGGAGATCAAGCCGGACGGAGACACGCTGCAGAAATTCCTGGCGATCAACGGCGAGCTTCGCCACAAGAACGCCGAGAAGATTGCGAGCTTCGCGAAGCAGTCTTCGCCCGACATGCTATGGGGCGGCGTGGTCTTCCACCCGTTCACGAACAGCGCCGTGGAAGCGGCGTTTGCCGACCAGCGGACCTACGTCTACCAGGCCAAGGAAGTCGATCGCCAGGTGCATCTCGGGTTCGACCTCGCCAAGGTCGTCAACTCCCCCATCGTTTCGGCGAACAAGGGCAAGGTGGTTTACGCCGCGCCGCTCGGCATCTACGGCAATTGCGTCATCATCGATCACGGGATGGGGGTTCAGTCGCTGTACGCGCACCTGTCATCGATTGGGGTACAGCCTGGACAGGAAGTGGCGAAGGAGCAGGAGCTTGGCCGCAGCGGTCAGACCGGCCTCGCCGGCGGCGACCACCTGCACTTCACCATGCTGGTCAACGGGCAAATGGTGAATCCGGTCGAATGGTGGGACCAGCACTGGATCCAGGACCGCATCATCCGAAAGCTCAAGGAAGCGAGCGGAAGCTAGTCGCCGCCAGCGGTTGGCGGGTCTTCAGACCCGCCGTGGTCTGTAGGGCGCGTCTTTAGACGCGCCACCCGGTCTCGAGACCTTGTGTGATATTCATGATCAGCTATGGCTCGTGTCATTAGGTGGATGGCGCCGGCGGTCGCGGCGCTGGCAATTGCTTGCGGATCGGGCCAGAACAAGTCGGCTCAGCCCGCCTCGCCCGCGGCCGCGCCTGACGCGAAAAGAGTCGACCAGCCTACAGCCGGCAGCATCACCGGCAAGGTGGTCGTCGACGGCGCGCTGCCGCAGAACGCCGCAATCCAGATGTCGTCGGATCCCGCGTGTGAGGCCCAAAACAAGGGAGGCGCGGCGCAGGAAACCTACGTCGCCTCAGACGGCGGGCTGCAGAACGTGTTCGTCTACATCAAGGATGGCCTCGGCAACAAATATCTGTTCGACACGCCGACCGACCCCGTAAAGATCGAGCAGAAAGGGTGCCACTATGTGCCGCACGTGCTCGGCATCCGCGTAGGGCAACCGCTTCAGGTGGTCAACGCGGACAGCACGATGCACAACGTCCACGGCCTGCCGAAGGCGAATCAGGAATTCAATTTCAGTCAGCCGGTGCCAATGACCAGCACCGTCACCTTTACCACGAAGGAAGTGATGATCCCCTTCAAGTGCGACGTGCATTCGTGGATGCACTCGTACATCGGGGTGCTGGATCATCCGTACTTCGCCGTCACCGGAAGCGGTGGCACGTTCGATCTTCGAACCGTGCCTGCGGGGACATACACGGTCGAAGCGTGGCACGAAAAACTGGGCACGCAAACGCAGTCGGTCACCCTGGGCGAGAAACAGAGCAAGGAAATCACGTTCACGTTCAAAGCGGCCACAGCAACGCAATAAGAGCAGCCGGCGCATCGGGAGATCGAGCGTCGCGCACGTCGCACTCGGACCTCGAAACCTCGGATCTCGGACCTCGGACTTATGTGGCTTCACCGTTACGCCAGACTCGTCACCGTCTTCACCGTCCTGCTGATCGCGGCCGGCGGTATGGTCACGAGCACGGGGTCCGGTCTCTCCGTGCCGGACTGGCCGACGACGTACGGCTGGAACATGTTCACCTTTCCGCTGAGCAAATGGGTCGGCGGGATTCGTTACGAGCACAGCTCACCGGCTGGTCGCGAGTACAGTCGGCTTTCTGACCATCATCCTCGCCTTCTGGACGTGGCGGGTCGAGCCGCGGCGCTGGGTGCGCACGCTCGGCTTCCTCGGTCTCGGCGCGGTGGTTCTCCAGGGGTTGCTTGGCGGCCTGACCGTGCTGCTCCGGCTCCCGCCCGCCGTATCGATCGGCCATGCGGGACTGGCCCAGATTTTCTTCTGCCTCACGCTGACGCTCGCCGTGGTGACGTCGCCCGGCTGGCGCGCGCCGATCACCCCGGTTGCCGATTCGATGCTGCGCCGGCTCACGACCGCCACGACCGCGGCCATTTACATCCAGATTATCCTGGGTGCGACGATGAGGCATACGGATGCCGGAATGGCGATTCCAACATTCCCGCTCGCCTTCGGCCACCTGGTGCCGCCGGCGTGGACGCCGCAGATTGCCATTCACTTCGCGCACAGAGTCGGCGCGCTGATCGTTTCGGTCGCCATTCTCGCGGCGGCGGGTCACGTCTTCTACCATCATCGCGATCGGCGGGGCCTGGTGGCCCCGGCGACCCTGCTGCTCTCGTTGACCTGCGCGCAGGTCGTCCTGGGCGCCCTGGTCGTCCTGTCCGCGATGAACCCTCTCATCAACACCACGCACGTCGTCAACGGCGCACTCGTTCTCGGCACGTCGCTGGTACTCACCTTGCGAAGTTATCGGGCGACGACTTCGGACGCCGGAATGGTCAATGAACCTCTTTGGCACCGAGCTATCTCCGGATCCGCACGACCGGCCGGAGGACAGCACCGCGAAGCGGCGCCCGCGAGCGCGCTGAGGAATCAGGTGCGTCCGTGAGATCCGAGGCAGTTGCCCTGGCACAGACGCGGACCCGGACCGCCGATTTCGTGGCGCTGGCCAAGCCACGTTTGAACTTCCTCGTCGTCGCCTCGACGGCCGCGGGCTACGCGATGGCGGATGGAGACAGCCTGGGCGCCCTTCGCGTGATTGGCATGCTGCTGGGAACCGGCCTGGTCGCGGGCGGCGCGTCCGCGCTCAACCAGTTGATCGAACGTGATGCCGACGCCCTGATGCGGCGCACGCGGATGCGTCCGCTTCCCGATCAGCGTCTGCTGGCAATGGAGGCCCTGGCATTCGGCGGCGCCATCTCCCTGACCGGCCTGCTGATGCTCGCTGCGTCGGCGAATCTGCTTGCCGCAGCCGTCGCGCTTGCGACGCTGATCTAGCTACGTCGTGGTTTACACGCCGCTGAAACGGCGCTCTTCGTTTGCGACGGTAATCGGGGCGATTCCCGGCGCGCTTCCGCCGGTGATCGGCTGGGCTGCCAGCCGCGGGGCACTCTCGAGCGAAGCGTGGGTGTTGTTCGGCATCATGTTCCTGTGGCAGCTGCCGCACTTCCTCGCGATCGCGTGGATCTTCCGCGACGACTACGCGCGGGCGGGCTTTCCGATGCTGCCGGTCATCGAGCCCGATGGCTTGAGCACCGGACGCCAGTCGATCGTGTATGCCGCCGCGCTGGTGCCGCTCAGCCTGGCGCCAACGCTGATCGGTCTGGCCGGCCGGTTGTATTTCACCGGTGCGCTCCTGCTCAGCCTGGCGTTTCTCTATCTAGCTTTCCGCTTCGCGCGTTCGCGGACGGTTGCTGACGCGCGGACGTTGTTCTTTGGATCGATCATCTATCTGCCCGTCCTCTGGATTGTGATGATCGCCAACAAGCTGTAGGCCGTTATGCGGCGTATGACGACAATCCCGCTCCGATCACCGCACAACGACAGCGCGCACAGCGTGCCCGCCCGCGAGGAAGCGGAGCGGGGCGCAGGGGTCCCCGCGAGCGACCGAGCCGGGGTATGGGGCAGAGTCCCATCCGGGGACGAGCGGCGCGGGGCGCAGGGGTCCCCGCGAGCGACCGAGCCGGGGTCCGGGGCAAAGCCCCGGTCTGGCTGACGTGGCTCTCGCCGACCTGCCGGCGGTCAACGCGACGCTGAATGCAACCGCCGCGGTGCTTCTCTCGATTGGCTACGTGCTCATCCGCAAGGGACGCGTTGAAACCCACCGCAAGGTGATGCTCGCGGCGTTCGGCGCCTCGGTCCTCTTTCTGATCTCGTATCTGGTCTACCACGCGAACGTCGGCTCCAAGCATTTCCCGGGGCAGGGGGCGATCCGAACGATCTATTTCACCATTCTCCTCACCCACACGGTGCTTGCCGCCGTCATCGTGCCGCTGGTGCTCGTGACCTTGTCCCGTGCGCTGTCCGCGCGGTTCGATCGTCACCGCGCGATCGCACGGGTGACGCTGCCGATCTGGTTGTACGTGTCGGTGACCGGCGTCATCGTGTACTTGATGCTTTACCAATTGTGACGAATAGGTAATTCACCCGAGCTAGAGATCGATCGTCTTTGAAGTGGCGTGCCGAGTGGCTGGTACCTGATTGAGAGCCGCCGGGGCGCCTGACGTTCCCCCGCAAAATGACCGCGCAGCTGCCGCCATCCGCTCCCGATTCAGCGCTGATCAACCCGCGCGTGCTCACCGGCACGACGGCGGCCGTCGTCGCGACGCTGCTGCTGCTGCTTTACTTCTACCGGCGGCGGCCGTTCATTCTCTGCTGGATCGCCGGATGGATTCTCCTCGCCTCGTCCATGTTCCTGCGGGCCCGTGCCTTCGGGGACGTGCCGATCAAACGCATGATGTTCGGCATTTCGCAGTTGCTGGCGCTGGTCGGCTCGCTGGCATTCGTCGTCGCCGCAGACGCCTATCGTCACCGGCCAAGGTGGGTGCGCGCTTACGGGCTGTCGCTGCTGCCGGTGGCGATCTGGTTCAGTCTCGCCCCGGCGGCGCTCCCGATCGGGTCCGTCTTTGCGCCGGGCCACGTGTTGATTGCCGGCGCGCTCACCGCCGCGGCCATCGCCTACCTGATGCTTCTGCGCGATGTACGGCTGCTCGGGGCGTTGATTGTCGGGGTCACGCTCGTTGTGCTTGCCGGGATGAACCTCTGGATCGCGGCGGCGCTCCCCGGGCCGAACGTGCCGGGCACGAGCGGCAGCTTCTTCACGATGTCGGTCGTATTCCTCGTCGACCGCGCTCGGCATGCAGCTCATGACGTTCGAGGACATGACCTACGAGCTGCGGCGAACCAACCATCGCCTCGAAGCCGCGCAGGGCGAACCTGCGGGAGCTGGTGATCACCGACACGCTGACCGGCATGCCGCAACCGCCGCTTCTTCGACGAGATCATCGGCCGCGAGCTGCAGCGGCACCGCCGCTACGGCACGCCGCTGTCGATCGTCTTCATCGACATCGATCGCTTCAAGGCGATCAACGACACGCTGGGGCACGAGACCGGCGACCGCGTGCTGCGGGACGTCGCCGCCTTCCTGCTGCGGCACATCCGCGAGGCCGACTACGTGTTCCGCTGGGGCGGCGACGAGTTCCTGGTGCTGATCACCTGCGGCGAGGCGGAGGCGCTGCGGCGCGGCCACCGAGCTGCAGGCGCCTTCGCGGCGTCGCCGGAGCTCGAAGAACTGCCGGCCGGCGTCGGCGCTCAGCATCGGCGCGTGGAAGTCGCGTCCGATGTCGAAGACATGCTGCCGCTCATCCAGGCGGCCGACGAGCGGATGTATGCGAACAAGAAGCGGCGACGATGAGTCAGGGCTTCACAGGCTCCAGGCTCCAGGCTCCAGCCACCAAGATCACTCAGGCTCCAGGCGGCTTCGGGCCTCGGTCATCGGCTCCCTGAAGCCCGAAGCCCGGAGCCCGAAGCCTAATACAGCAAGTACTTCGCCCGCAGCAGTCGCCAGCGCGCTTCGGCGGCCGCCCACGACGCGGCAATCGCCGCGGGATCGTCGCCGCATCGTCACGCGCGCGAGCGTGTCGCGCGAGCCGAAGAGCCGTCGCTGCAGCCTCGAGCTGGTACTGCGACGGATAGAGTCGCGTGAGCGCCGCGGCGATCTCGAGGCCGACGCGGACCGGCCGCAGCGCGGCGCGGTCGGTGACGATGATGAACACGCCCTGGCACTCCTCGTTCGCGTACTTGCTCGACGTCGGCGTGAAGCGCACCGGGATAGAAGCGGACGCCCGGGAGCGCGCGCGCGTTCAGCGCGTCGGCGAGCTGCACGCCGTCGATCCACGGCGCGCCGATCTGCTCGAACGGCGTGTCGGTGCCGCGGCCGACCGAGATGTTCGTGCCTTCGATCGCGCCGATGCCCGGATAGAGCGTCGCCTCGTTCAGGTTGCGCATGTTCGGCGACGGGTTGATCCACGGCAGCGCCGTGTCGTCGAACCAGTCGTCGCGGCGCCAGTTCTTCATCGCGACGACGGTGAGATCGGCGCCGATCTTGTTCTCGCCGTTGAACAGCTGCGCCAGCTCGCCGAGCGTCATGCCGTGGCGGATCGGCATCGGGAAATAGCCGGTGAACGCCGACGTGCTCCTTGTCGAGCGCCGGCCCTTCGATCTGCCAGCCGTTGACCGGATTCGGCCGATCGAGCACGAACACCGGCAGCTTGCGCTTCGCCGCCTCCTCCATCACGTACGCCATCGTCGTCATGTAGGTGTAGAAGCGCGCGCCGATGTCCTGCAGATCGATGACGATCGCGTCGAGGCCCTCGAGCATCGTCGCGGTCGGCCGTCGCGTGTCGCCGTAGAGCGACAGGATCGGCAGCTTCGGTCTTCTCGTCGACGCTCGACGGCACGTTCGCGTCGAGGATGCCGCGGATGCCGTGCTCGGGGCTGAAGAGCGCGACCAGCTTCACGTCCTTGGCGGCATGACAGCAAGTCGATCGTCGTCGCGCCGTCGCGGGCGCGGCCGGTGTGGTTGGTGACGAGCCCGACGCGCTTGCCTCGCAGCGGCGCGAAGCCCTGGGCGCGCAGCACGTCGAGCCCGATCTGCACCGGCTGCGCGATCGCGACGGCGCCGGCAGCGGCACCGGACGCGCCGAAGTCGCGTCCCGGTCATCGGCGCGCGAACGCACGGCTCGCGACACGCTCGGTCAACGCCGACGCGGCGACGGTCGCGACCCGCGCGCGAAGCGGCGTCACGTCCCCCTTGCCGTCCGGATGGACGCGGTTCGACAGGAAGACGACGAACTCGCGGGTGGCCGGATCGATCCAGATCGACGTGCCGGTGAAGCCGGTGTGGCCGAACGAGCCGATCGGCAGCAGCTCGCCGCGGTTCGACGAGAAGGCCGAGTCGATGTCCCAGCCGAGGCCCGCGCACGTGCCGGATCGCCGTCCCAGCACGCGGCGTCGTCATCTTCGCCACCGTCAGCGGCGACAGGATGCGCGCGCCGTTGTATGCCGCCGCCGTCGAGCAGCATGCGGCAGAAGATCGACAGGTCGGCGGCCGTGCTGAAGAGCCCCGCGTGGCCGGCGACGCCGCCCATCCGCCGCGCGGTCGGATCGTGCACGACGCCGCGCAGCATCTGCACCTCGGGGCCCGTCGCACGGCCAGCCGAACGGCGTGCAGTTCTCCGTCGGCGCGATCCGCGGGCGCAGCGATGCCGGCGGGAGGAACATCGTGTCCTTCATCCCGAGCGGCTCGAAGATCTCGGTCCGCGCGAACTGGTCGAGCGGCATGCCGCTCACGCGGCGGACGATGTCGCCGAGCAGGAAGTAAGTTGATGTCGCTGTAGACGAAGCGCTCGCCGGGCGGTGCGGTCGGCACCTCCTCGATCGCCAGGTCGATCGCCTCGTCGGAGCCCGTCCACGGCTCGCCGAGATCGAGATCGGGCCGAAGCCCCGAGGTGTGCGTCATCAGGTGGCGGATGGTGATGTCCGCCTTGCCGTAGCGCTCGAACCCGGGAATGAACGTCGACACGCGATCGTTCAGCCGGATCTCGCCGTCCTCCACCAGCTTCATCACGCTCGTCGTCGTCGCCACCACCTTGGTCAGCGACGCGAGATCGAAGATCGTGTCGAGCGTCATCGGTTCCTCGACCGGCTCGAGCGAACGGTTGCCGATCGCCTTCTGATAGACGACGCGATCGCCGCGGCCGACCAGCACCACGGCGCCGGGGAGCTTCTTCTCGGCGATGGCCTGCTCCACGAGCGGTGGAATGTCGTCGAGCCGCTTGGCGTCGAGGCCGGCCGTGGCGGGCGCGCGCCCGGCTGACGCGGCTTCACGCTGCGCGGCCAGGGCCGGAACCAGAAAACCGGCAAAAACACAGAGAAATACCGCCCGAATCACCAATGGTCGCATCAGGCCTGAATTATACTTTTGAGGTTGACCGATTGTCGGTGACAGTCGAGGGCAGGCCGAGGTTTCGGTCCTCCGCTCTGCGATCCTTCACAAGCAACATGCGATCTTCCCAGTTCCGGACGCTGTGTCTCGTCGCAAGCGTGCTGCTCTCGTCGATGAGCGCGTTCGCTCAAGGGCGGGTCGTTGGATCCGTGAAAAACCAGGAGGGCCAGCCGCTGAAGGGCGCCACGATCACCGGCGACAATCCCGAGGCGGCTCCCCCGACGCGCACCGCGACCAGCGACAAGAAGGGACATTTTTCCTTCCTGTCGCTTGGCAAGGGCGATTGGACGTTCACGGTCGATGTCCCCGGCTACGAACCGGCCACAACCAAGTTGACGGTGCGGCTGCTCGGGAACAACCCCTCGCTCGACGTCGTCCTGCACCCGACTCCTGAACTGCCGCCCGATAGTCCCATGGCCACCGCTGATGTGGGCGCGCTGCTGCAGCGGCTCGACGAGGCCGCTGGGCGCGAGGCTGACGGGAACATCGACGAGGCGATCGCGATCTATCGCGAGATTGCGACGAAATTTCCGGCCCTGACGACGATCCACCTGCAGCTCGGTCTGCTGTACGAGCGCAAGCAGGACGTCGCGGCGGCCATCGGCGGAATACCAGGCGGTCTTGAAGAGCGATCCGGCCAATCGAAAGGCGCTGCGCGGCGCTCGACCGGCTGGCGCGCCAGTAACCATGAAGCCACGCGGCAGGGTAGCGGCGATGGCAACGGCCGCGGCACTGGTCGCGCTCGTTGGGGCTGCGTGGATTTACTACGCCAGCCGCTCGATGACGATCGAGCATCGCGCCGATCAGAACATCCTTCTCATCACGATCGACACACTGCGCGCGGATGCGCTTGGTTCCTATGGAGGACAAGCGCTCACCCCGAACCTCGACCAGCTGGCAGCGCGAAGGGATCCGGTTCGACTTCGCGCACGCTCATGCGGTGCTGACCCGGCCGTCGCACGCGAGCATCCTCACCGGCCTGTATCCGTACGAACATGGCGTCCGCGATCACAGCGGGTATCGAATGAAGGCTGGAACGGCCACGATCGCGACGGTGCTGAAGCATGCCGGATTCGCCACCGGTGCGTTCGTCGGCGGCGTGCCGGTCGCGAAGCAGTTCGGCCTCGGGGAAGGCTTCGACGTCTACGACGACCGATTCGGCAGGACGGGGAACAACTCCGACTTCTCGCTCGCCGAGCGTCCGGCCGGCGAAGTCATCGCGCCTGCGCTGACCTGGATTCGCGCGCAACCAGGACGGTGGTTCGCGTGGGTACACCTGTTCGATCCGCACGCGCCGTATGCGCCTCCCCCACCGTTCGACCGTGAATACGTGCAGAAGCCTTATCTCGGCGAAGTGGCCTACGTGGATCAGGCGCTGCGGCCGCTGATTGACACGGTCCGCGGCTCCGCGCGTCCGACGCTCGTCCTCGTCACTTCCGACCATGGCGAGGGCCTCGGCGATCACGGCGAGCTCACGCACGGACTCTTCGCGTACGAGATCGACCCTGCGCGTGCCGATGATCCTGGCGCAGTTGTCCGGCCGCAAGTCGCGCGGCACCGTGTCGCACGTGCCGGCGCGTCACATCGATGTCATCCCGACCCTGCTCGATGCCGTGGACGTGCCGGTGCCGGCCGGCCTCCAGCGGTCGATCGCTCCTGCCGGATCGCGCCGCAACCGGCCGCGGCCGACGTGTCGTCGTACTTCGAGGCGATGTCGGCGATGCTGAATCGCGGCTGGGCGCCGCTGCAGGGAGTGATCGGCGGACGCGAGAAATACATCGAGCTGCCACATGCCGGAGCTGTACGACCTGGCTGCGGATCCGCAGGAGCAGATCGAATCTCGATCGAGCGGCGCGCCGATCGCCGCCGCGCGCTCGATGCGCGGCTGCGCGAATTCCATGCGGCGCCACCGGGAGAGCGTTTCTCCGAATCGCCCGAGGTCGCGGCGACAGCTGCAGTCGCTCGGGTACACCTCCGGCAGCGCGCCACGGAAGGCGCGGTACACCGAGCAGGACGATCCGAAGAATCTGATCGAGCTGGATCAGTGGATCCAGCAGGGCATCGAGGCCTGGCAGCACGGCCGCGCATCGGAGGCATTGCGGCACCTACCGGCGCATCATCGAACGCCGGCCGTCGATGGCCATCGGCTATCGGAACCTTGCGTTGCTGCAGTGGCAGAGCGGCGATGCGCAAGGCGCGATTCGCACGCTCGAGCGGGCCTTCCGGGCGGACGCTGTCGAACCTGGAATGACGACCCAGCTCGGATCGTACCTGGCCGAGGCAGGGCGGCCGGCCGATGCCATCGCCCTGCTGGAGCCGCTCACGACGATGACGCCGGCGGATCCCGATGCTTTGAACGCGCTCGGCATTGCCTACGCAAGGGCGGGAAGCGCGGACAAGTCCTCGGCAATCTTCCGTCGAGCGCTCCACGAAAACCCCGAGAACGTGCAGGCACTCGAGAACATCGGCACGCTCGAACTGCAGCGTGGCGATCTGGCGGCGGCCGAACGTGCGCTGGAGCAGGCGGCATCGCTCGATCCGAAATCGGCCCGCGCGCAGAACGGGCTGGGCGTGGTGGCGATGAAGTCGAACCGGCCCGACACGGCGTTCGACCACTGGAAACGGGCCGTGGAACTTGCGCCGCAGGACTTCGACGCCCTCTACAACCTCGCGACTGAACTCGAGAGCGCTGGCCGGCGGGACGAGGCGCGGCCCTACCTCGAGCGCTTCGCGCGCGAAGCACCCGCGGCGCAATACGGCCCGGATATCGAACGCGTAAAGAGGATCCTGGCGCAATGAAGCGACCCTTCATGATCCTCGCCGTCGCCGCGGTCCTCGCGCTTGGCGCATGGGCCGTGCTTCGAGGCAGATGGGGTGCTGCTCCGTCAGCGGCCGACGGCCCAATCATCCTGATATCCATCGACACCTTGCGCGCCGACCATCTGCCGGCCTACGGCTACACCCACGTGCGAACGCCGAACATCGACGCGCTCGCGTCGGAGGCGGCGGTGTTCGAGCAGGCATACTCGCACTCGCCGCAGACGCTGCCGGCGCACACGAGCATTCTCTCGGGCCAGCTTCCATTCGATCACGGCGTACGCGACAACATCGGCTTCACCGTCAAGCCCGGACAGTGGTTCATCCAGCGCGCGCTGCACGAGCGCGGCTGGCCGACGGGCGGATTCGTCTCCGCCTACGTGCTGCGCAGCGCCACCGGCATCAACCAGGGGTTCGACACGTTCGACAGCGATCTGCCGCCGGCTTCCCGCGAGCTGTCGATCGGTCAGGTGCAGCGCGACGGCGTCGCAGACGCTCGCTGCAGCCGAGAAATGGCTTGGCGCCCGGGACGCCAAGCCATTCTTCCTCTTCCTTCACTTCTACGAGCCGCACAAGCCCTACGCGCCGCCGGCCCGCTTTGCGCAGTACGAGCCGTACGACGGCGAAATCGCCTACGCCGACGAGCTCGTCGGCCGCCTGTTCGATCGCCTGCGTGCGGCAAAGCTCTACGATCGCGCGACGATCGTCCTGCTCGCCGATCACGGCGAAGGGCTCGGCGATCATGGCGAGCAGGAACACGGCATGTTCCTCTACCGCGAGACGACGCACGTCCCGCTGATGGTGAAGCTGCCCGGCCGTCACCCGGCGCGCCGGGTCGCGGCGCCGGTGCAGCACATCGACCTCGTGCCGACTATCCTCGACCTCGTCGGCGCTGCCGGCGCGTCGCGAGCTGCACGGCCGATCGCTGCGCCCGCTGCTCGACGGCACCGGCACGTTGCCCGACGCGGGCATCTACTCCGAAGCGCTCTACTCGCGCTACCACTTCGGCTGGAGCGAGCTGTACGCGCTGACCGACTCGCGCTATCGGCTGATCCGCGCACCGCGCGACGAGCTCTACGATCTCGAGCGCGACCCGAAAGAGACCACTTCGATCGCCGCTGACCGTCCGCAGGTGCAGCAGGCCATGCGCACCGCGCTCGAGTCGCTGATCGCCAGCACGTCGATCACCGCCCCGTCGGCCGTCTCCGACGAAGATCGCCAGCGGCTCTCGGCGCTCGGATACGTCGGCAGCGGCAACGCCGATTCGCTGTCGCTCCCCGGCGACTCGTCTGCCCGATCCCAAGGACAAGGTCCACGTGCTCGAGAAGTACCGCCGCGCGGCGGACCTCGCCGGCGGTCTGAAGTATCGCGGAGGCAACGGTCCTCTATCGCGAGCTGCTCGCCGAGGATCCGGAGATGAGCGACGTGTGGCTGCAGCTGGCGCAGGTGCTGCTCCGCCAGGGAATGACCGCGGACGCGGTGCATGCCTACCAGGAGGTCATCAAGCGCAATCCAAAGGACGCGGGCAGCCTGATCGGTGCAGCGGGCGGGCTGCTCCGTCTGGGAAAGATCGACGAGGCGCAGAAGCACGCCGAGCTCGCCTTGAGCGTGGACGCCGGCGGCGGCGCACGAGCTGCTCGCAAAGGTCGCGCTCGCGCGACACGATCGTCAAAACGCGATGCGCGAAGCGAAGCTGGCGCAGGAAGCCGACCCGACGCTGCCGATGCCGCTCTACGTCGAGGGGCTGCTCGCCTACAACGAGGGGCGCTACGCCGACGCGCTCGCTCCGCTGATCAGCGCCCACCAGCAGCTGCGAGGGGCGCACGCTGCAGATGAACGATCTCAACTACTACATCGGCGATTCGCTCGCCCGGCTCGAGCGCTACGGCGAAGCCGAACCCTACCTGCTCGAGGAAATCAAGGTATTCCCGCACAACACGCGGGCCCGCGCCGGCCTGGCCATGCTATATCGCGCGATGGGACGGGACGCCGAATCCGAGCGCGCCATCGCCGAGTTGCTGCGCGTTTCGCCGACCAGCGAGGGCAGGAGCCTCGCCGTGCAGCTCTGGACGATGTTCGGAGAGCCGGAGAAGGCGGCTGCGATTCGACGCGGGTCGGAGTGATAATAATCTCGAGGTCCGAGGTCCGAGGTCTGAGGGCGCTTGTCCGCCGTAGCCGCTTGGCGGCGAAGGCGGAAGGGGCGAGTGTAGGGCGCCTCTTTAGAGGCGCCGCACGGGTTTTGGACCCGGCGATCGACGGAGGCGGAGGCGGGCTTGCCCGCCGTAGCCGCTAGCGGCGGAGGCGGGAGGAGCGTGGTGCGATGCGCATAGGGCGGGGTGCGGGGCGCGGGCCGCGAGGTATGGCTTCCGCTTTCAAGTGGAGCATTCTGACGCTGCTCGCTCTCGCTCTGAGCAGTGTCTCGATGCTGGCCAGAGAGCAGGCTCAAGGAGTCTTCCGGTCGGGTGTCGACGTCGTCCGCTTCGACGTGCGGGTGACGGACGGGTCCGGGCGGGCGATCACCGATCTGAAGCCGGACGAGATCGAGATCGTCGAGGACGGAAAGCCGCGGCCGGTGTTGCTGTTCCAGCACGTGCAGGAACCCGCCGGCGTCTATCGCGAGGCGGCGCTGCGGGCGGTGTCGGCGGAAGTCTCGACCAACCAGGGCGCGCCGCGCGGGCATCTCTACATCCTGCTCTTCGACCAGCACCACATCACGCCGGGCAACGAGCAGATCGCGCGGCGCGCGGCGGAAGCCTTCATCACGAACCGGGTTCGTCCGTCGGATCGCATCGCCGTGTTCGGGATACCCGGCCCGGGCCCGCAACTCGGTTTCACCGCCGACCGGACTCGCGCCGTCACCGAGCTGCAGAAGGTGCGTGGCGGGCTCGAGCGAGACATGACCACCGCGCTCGGACGTCTGTCGCAGCAGGAAGCGTACGAAATTGCCAACGGCAACGACCGCGTCACCGTGAACGTGCTGTCGCGGATGTCGACCGAGGGGAGCGCCGACGTCGCGCTCCAGACCGGCCTTGCGCGCGCGCAGACGAACGACGATGCCAGCGTGACCCGCCGTCTGGTCGTGGAGAACGCGCGAACGTTCGTCGCCAACGCGGACGCCGACACGCGGCAGTCGCTGCAGCGCATCGCCGATTTGATCGAGCAGTACCGCGCCATCGAGGGCCGGAAGACCGTCGTGTTCTTTTCCGAGGGCTTCCACCAGCAGAACGTCACGCGCGAGCTCGAGCAGGTGGCCGCGGCGGCCGCGCAGAGCTACGCCGTGTTCTACGCCTTCGATTTGAACCGCCGCAACAACAATCTGCAGGACCCGCTGATTGGCATCACCACTGAGGCGTCCGAGATCCAGGCGCGCCTGGAGCCGCTCGGCAGCCTCGCGGTGGAAACCGACGGCGTGCTGGTCACGGATGCCGACGTCGCACCTCGACGCGGCGCTCGACCGCATCGCCGATCAGTCGCAGGACTACTACCTCGTCGGCTTCACGCCGAGCGATGCGGCGCTCGCCAACCGCGGTCAGTATCGGCGGCGTGACGGTGCGCGTGACGCGTCCCGGGGCAAAGGTCAGCGCCCGCACCGGTTACGCGGCGCCGCCCTCGGCGCCGCTCGATCGCCGCCGCGCGATCGATTCCGCGCTGGCGGCGCCGTTCGTGCAGCAGGCGCTTCGCGTCGACTACACGACCTATACGCTTGCGCTCCGACACCACCGGACGCGCCCGCGTCGTTCTGTCGCTCGAAGCGGACCTGCCGGTCAGAAGCGACGCAACCAGACGGCGGACGTCGTGTTCGTCGTCCGCAACTCCGCAGGACGGCCGCGTCGCGGCGAGCGGCACGGATACCATGCCGCTGCCCGGCTGCACCGACAAAAGCGGCGTCGAGCGGCGTGGGCACGTACCACGTCCAGTTCGAGCTGCCGCCCGGTTCCTACATCATGCGCACGGTCGTGCGGGAGCCCGGCGGCCTGATCGGGAGCGCGGATCGCAGGATGGAAGTCCGCGCGTTCTCCGGGCCCGACGTCACCGTCAGCGATCTCGTGCTGGGATCCGCGACCGGCTCGCTGCCCGTGCGCGCCGCCGCGTTCGCCGAAGACGGACTGTCGGGCATGGTCGAAACCTACGGACGCGCGCCGGATCAGCTGCGCGCGCTCGCCGTCACGGCGTCGCTCGTGCCGGCCGGCGGCAACGACCCGGCCGCGACGACCGAGGCGATCGCTCACCGATACGCAGCCTGCCGGCGGCGGCGTCAGCCGGCGGCATCGTTCGCGCTGCCGCTGAAGGACATTGCGCCCGGGCCGTATCTCGCGCGCGTGCGCGTGACCGCGGGAAGCGAGCCGGTGGCGGACCTCACGCGCGAAGTCGATGTGCGGGCCGGCGCCGTCGCCGCACGTCGCCGCGTCGGACGCGGCCGCGTTTCGCCCGCAGGATGTTCTCGATGGCGATTTCGTCAGCCGCGCGCACCAGGCGCTGCGCGGCGCGAATACGCCGGCCTCGGCTCGCGCCCTGAAGGGGTTCGATCTGTTCGCGAAGAGCGACTACGCCGGTGCCGCCGACGGAATTGAGTGAGGCGATGAAACTGGACCAGTCCAATGCGGCCGTCGCGTTCGTCCTCGGCTGGGCCTACGAAGGGGCCGGCGATCATCGCCAGGCGATCGGCGCGTGGCGGGCGGCGGCGACCATCGATCCGAAGATCGTGCCCGCGCACCTGGCGCTGGCAGACGGCTATCTGCGGATGTCGGAGCCGGCGCTCGCGGTACAGGCGCTCCGGGCAGGACTGGTGGCGTTACCCGACTCGGTGGAACTACAGGCAAAGCTCGCGCAAGTAAACGGTAAGCAGTAGGCGGTAGACAGTTCGCGTGAGCGGTAAACCTGGCTGGCAGACAATTCCATTGGCTCGGGAGGGTCCATGTTCATGCCGTGCTCGCGCTGTCGATCGTTCCCCTCGTCTTCATCGATCAGGACGTCAAAGCGCTCCGGCTGACGGCACCCGCGTCCGTCGCGGAGATCGACACGGGCAAGATCAAGGGTGAGCCGACCCAGCTCGCGTGGTCGCCGGATGGCACGTCGTTCTTTCTCCAGACCTCCGAACGCGACCGTCTCGGCATGATCACGTCGCCGCGCTACTTCATGGTGCCGGCTGCCGGCGGGAAGCCAGAATCGCTGAAAGCGGCGCCGGACTGGGCCGCCGAGTACTGGGCATGGAAGGCGCACAAGTCGGCCCCGGGCGTGGGCTCGTTCCAGATCGACATCGTCCAGGAGCAAAAGACGGAATCGGCAACATCATCGCCGATGGGTGGCGCGCTCGCCCGCGGCGGCACCACGGATGCGACGGCCGGTTCGTCGGTGGACGATGCCGTGATGCACGCGCAACAGACGCAGAAGCAGCGGGTCATCACGCTGCGGCTCAAGAACGAGGTCGTCGGCCAGTTCATCAACCAGCAGTTCCTGCCCGGATACACGTTCGGCTGGGCGCCGCGCGGCGGGATGATCGCCTACGGCAACGAGCAGGGGCATCTCGCGATCATGGACCAGACGGGCAACAAGCAGGAGGTGGCCAGCACGAAGGCCGTGCTGCTGCCGGCGTGGTCCCCTGACGGCACCAGGATCGCGTACCTGCAACGCGCCGGAAAGAACAAGTACGCGCTCTGTGTCGTGCCGGTGGCACAGTAGGCCCGATCGAAGGCCGGACCTGCAGATGCGGCAGAACGATGCGCATTGTCCTGGTGCTCGCAGCTGCGGCGCTCACGTCGCTGATTGGTACCGCGCAGGAGCCGCAGCAGACGTTCCGCACGGCCACCGAGGTCGTCGAAGTCGATGTCCGCGTCGCCGATAAGGCCGGTCATTTCGTCACCGGACTGACCGCCGATGACTTCGCGCTCGAAGAGGACGGCGTCGCGCAGAAGATCGCTCACGTCACCCTGATCGGCGCCGACCCAGCCCTGTCCACGCAAGCACCCAACGCAGCCAGCGGAACCAACGCACCCAAAGCGCCGAGCGCACCTCCTCAAGTCTGGCTGTTCGTGTTCGACACGGGACATCTCTCGGCCGGGGGTTTACAGCGAACCCGCGACGCGGTCGTCGCGTTCATTGCCGACAAGTTCCACCAGGGAGACATCGGCGGCGTCGTGGTCGACGGGAAGATGGCGAACAACCGTCTGACCTCGGATCGCGAGGAACTGCGGAAGGCGGCGGCGGACGCCAAGGTCGTGGGGAGCCAACGGTCGCGTCAATTGGAAATGCAGGAGTGGCCGCGCCTTCGTGACGCGCTGGAGGCGTTGAGGATCGTCAACGGCGAGAGGGAAGCACTCGACACGGCGGTCGCGGCGGGCGTGCACGGAGCATCCGGACACGTGCAAGAGAGCTTCGCCTGACGCCGAGATTCGAGAGAAAGCCAGGCGGCTGGTTGCCGACGAACGTGGCACCACTCTGGAGACGCTACGAGTCGTCGAGGCGCTCTCACGCGGACTGGCGCGGGTTCCCGGTGCCAAGACCGTCGTGTTCCTGTCGGACGGGTTCGTGCTCCAGAGCATGGAGTCGGAGCTGCGCGCCGCAGCCGGTCAGGCGGCCCGTGCCGGCGCGCATTTCTACACCATCGACGCACGAGGGCTCAACAAGGGCGCGAATTCGCAATTGATCGATCAGAGCGTGCTGGACGATGCCGGCGGACCAGCGACCCGGTTCGACATGCAGCAGGATGGAACCAACAGCCTCGCGGTGGACACCGGCGGGTTCGCGATCAGAAACGAGAACAATTTCGGCCGGGCGCTCGACACGATCCAGCGTGACGCCGCGACCTACTACGTCCTGGCGTACAGCCCGACGAACGACACGCTCGACGGCAAGTACCGCAGCATCTCGGTGAAGGTAAACCGCCCCGGCGTCCACGTCCGCGCCCGCCGAGGCTACCTGGCGGTCGCCCCGGCCAAGCTGCTGATCCCGCGGCCCGAAAGGGAGACAGTCACAGTTTCACCACCCGGAAGTGTGAATGTCCCGGTTTCAGAAAGCGGCCCCGTCACACTTCCGGGTGAAAGTGTGAGTGTCCCTGTTTCCGAGCCGGCGGCCGCGACGGGGACGGCGGTCAACGCCGCCACCACCGCGGCCAACGCCATCCGGGCGAAGATCGAATCCGGCCGGATCGTCCAGCAACTCCGCGGCAGCGACGACGGCGAGGCCACGACCGCGGCCGCGAAAGGTTGGGCCGCCTATCAGCGCGGCGACGTCGAGACGGCCTCGCGCGAGTTCGTCGATGCCGTCAAGTCTCCCGACGCGCAACCCTGGGTCTACTACGCACTCGGACTCTCGCACCTGGCGCTGCAGCGCTATCGCGACGCCGCGCATTCATGGGAGCGCGTTCGAGCCGCCGTTCCCGAGTTCGAGCCGGTTTACTTCAATCTCGCCGATGCCTACCTCCTGCAGCACGAAGAAGGAACGGCAATCGGCGTGCTCCGGGAGGCCGAGAAGCGGTGGGCCACCGACCCCGAGGTCGCCAACGCGATCGGCGTGATCCAGGTCCGCCGCGGCGCGCTCGACGCCGCCGTCGAGTCGTTCCAGCGCGCGACGACGATCGCTCCCGCCGACGCGCTGGGCTACTTCAACCTGGGCCGCGCGCTGCAGATGCGGATGACCAAATCGCAGCGCTACGTCCGCGAATCGCAGAAGTGGGTGGGCGGCGACGAGGACCGTCGCCGCGCGATTGCCAGCTTCGAGAAATACGTGCAGCTCGGAGGACCCTACGTCACGCAGGCGCGCGAAGCGCTCACCGCGTTATCGTGGAAGTAGAGCCAGGCTTCAGGCTCCAGGCTCCAGGCTTCAGGATTTCGTTCCCCTGCACCAGTCGCGCATCAACCTTAATACCCGGATGCCCCGAACCCGGAGCCTGAAGCCTGGAGCCTGAAGCCTGAAGCCTTTTTCACTGCAGCGTCGTAATCGCCCGCATCCGTCCGTCGGTCGCCTGTTGAAAGAACGGCACCCACGCCTGGCGAATGACGTCCAACTTGTTCACCTGCGCCGAGTCGGTCGAATGCCCCGCGCTGACCAGCAGGATGAACGCCTGGCGGTGCACTCTCGACGATTGCGCTGACGCTGGATTCCGCTGACCCAGGATCGCGATCACATCGTCGATGAGCACGTCGCGACGTGTGCCGCTGAAGCTGACGCCGATCTCCGGGGCATCTTCGCGCACGTGGTTCGACACCGGGTTCTCGACGTAGAAGAACGCCGGCACCGAGCTCGGAGGCACGAGCCCCATCGCGTATTGATCGAGCCGGCTGTAGCGTCTGACCGCGCCGACCGTGCGGAACTGGCCGCCGCCGAGGTCCTCGATATCGTTTCCCTCCATCACCGACGCGTCGGAATCGAAGAAGAAGCTCCAGTGCGCCAGGTCGCGTCCGAGCAGCGCATCGGATCGGGCGCCGGTGTGATCGCGGAAGTCCATGTAGGCGAGCCAGCGATGGCCGACCTCCTGTCCCAGGACGCTGACGCGTGTTGTTCTCGCCGAGGAAGTTCTGCGTTCGGATCGTCGGGAAACTTTCCGAGCAAGTCCATGACCACCATCGAGCGCAGGCGGCCGGCGCTGCCGTAGTCGCGCGACTGATCGTAGATGTCCTGGCCGATGCCCGCGAATTTCGTTGGCGACCGTCAGCTCGTAGGCGAACGGCGTCGCGAGAAGGCGGCTGGTCGGTCCACAACAGGAGCTGGTCGAAGTTGTCCGGGTGCGACTGATAGAACTTCCTGGCGACCGCGATGGTGTCGATCGACTGGACTCTGCGGAGAAGCGCTCGCCAATCGCGCCGGTCCCCGAGGCCGGATCCGGCCCGCTCAGGTTCATGGTCGTGAACGAATCGGTCCGCCCGGGCGAGAGACCCGACGACCGCGTCGCGCACTGAAACCGTTTGCGTACTTGAACTCGATGCTGCCGTCGGGGAGAAGCGTCGCCTGCACGGTCACGGTGCGGCCCGAGTCGAACCCGTGCACGGCGCACCAGGTGACGGTGTACTGGTCGGCGGCGGCATTCAGAAAGATCCGCCCGCTCGCGGTCGTCGGATCGAGATCGGCGAGAAACGGCGACACCCGCGGCGGTCCGCTGAGCAGGCGCGACACGTTTCGATCCGTGCTCGCCTTGTCGGCCTCCCCGAACGTGATGTTGCCGTCGGAGTTCACGAAGGCGGTGGTCTGCGTACCGCCATAGAACGGAAAGGAGAACGGCACGTCCGCCTGCACGCTGTCGTCGTCGGTGAGGGTGAGGCGGGTGCCGAGCGCGGTTCGGAACGTCGCGTCGATCTTGCTGACGGAATAACCGCCGGCTCCGTTGCGCGTGAAGCGGAAACCGTTGTTCGCGATGTCGAACTGGTTTGCACCGGCGATGAGGTCCCCCTGATCCTGCATGACCGCGATCTCGCCGATGTCTTCGAGCGACCGGCGCCGGACTGGTGACCGCGGCATCCTGCCCCGCACCTTCCGTCGCTGCGCTCGTGCCGCCAGTCCGCTCTCGCCGCTGCTTCTCCGCCGCGTCGTGCAGCCACAATGCCTCGAGCGGACGCCCACGCTGGGTGCTGTCGACGATGATTTTCTTGTTGGTGAGCGTGCCGCTCTGTCCCCCGGCGACGATTCCGACGGGCCCGAGTTCGGCCTGTTCCGCGGCGCGCCGTGGAACATGGATTCGTGGATCCGGTGCCACCGCCTCCAGAGGGTGGCGGCGTCTGTCCACCGTTGCCGTTGCTGCTGCCGCCGCAGGCAGCGACGGAAGCGCGAGCAACGACGAGAGGATGACTGCCTTCGTGCGCCCCATGACGAGAATCTCCAACGACGCCGGCATGTCTAGAATCGCATGATTCCTGGTGGTGATGGAGTGATTCGTAAGAATCCGTGTTCTTCAGTGTTCTTCTGTGTTTTTCTGTGGCGTTTTCTGTGGCGTTCTTCTGCGGCGTTCTTCTGTGGCGTGTATCCGTGGACAAAAAAACCCCGGGGCTGGTTGAAAGCCCCGGGGTTCCAGATTACCGCGATGGTGCGGCTCGCGTCAGGCTGGCTCAGAAGTTAGCCGCGCGCCCAGACGCAGGATGCGCGGGTTCATGATCTCCAGAACCGTCGTCCGCCGCGGTGAGGCGAAGGTCGTACTGCTCTGCCGAGGACCGTCGACGTTGTTGAACACGTTGAAGACGTCGAGGTCGAGCGCGATGTTGACGCGCTGGAATCTTGAACGCCTTCTCGACGCGCGCGTCGAACGAGCTGACCGTCGGCAGCCGGAAGTCGCCGACGTCGTTGACGACGAGCACGCTCTTGCGAGTTCGACAGCGGATCGCCGGTGGCCACCTGGCTGCGGAAGTAGGGCGTGCGCGTAGCCCTGCCGCAAGACCCAGTTGGCGCCGAGGTTGATGCCCCACGGCGCCTGGTACATCCCGTTCGCGACGAACTGGTACTTCGGCAGCACCATGTAGATGTTGCTCTTGCCGCTGCCGCCGGTCTGCGTGACGACGAGGCCGCCGTCTTTGTTGATGCTGAGTCCGGTTCCCGTGCGAATCGGCGTCGGATCGTCGAGCGACTCGGCGCCGCTCGAAGTACTCGCGGTGATCGTTGGTCGAGAACCCGAACCGCGCCATCCAGTGGTTCGACATCCGCTTGACCGCGCTGACCTCGAATCCCAGGTAGCGCTGGTGATAGCCCTTGTGCTCCTCGTAGCTGCGTGCCGCCGCCCGGCGGCACCGCGTCCGCATTGAACGCGTAGAACGGCACGCTGAACGATCCGACCGGCTGGGCGTTGCCGGTCAGCGTGCCCGCCTGCGTGTAGTCGGACGAATTCACGCCGATGAGGCTGTTCCAGTTGAAGTGCTGGAAGTACCGGTAGGTGAACGTGCCGCTGATGCCGAAGTTCGGCATCAGCTCGTGATCCATCCCGAACATCACTTCGTGCGTCCTCGGCGTCTTGTAGTTGCCGATCTGGTTGACGGTCGTCAGCCGGGTCGGGTCGGTCGGATCGAACCCGTAGTAGCCGATGGTTGCCGAGATTGAACAGGATCTCGTTCGGGTCCGCGATCTTGTTCGCCGTTGGTGTCGACCGCGTAGTAGTAGATGCGCGGAGTACTGGATCGGCGAGATCGATGCTGGCCGCCGTCGCGTTGAGCTGCGACGCGAACATCGCGTAGCTGGCGCGGGCGATGCGTCTTGCGGTTCTCGTCCAGCGCGTAGGTCAGGCCGATGCGCGGCGTGATGGCGTTCATCACGATCGCGTCGTCGACCGGCGTGGCGCGTCAGCGCCGGCAGAGGTCCGGCAGCACCGGAGCTGCCGGGCACGCGACGCGGCGCCGAGCGACGCCGCCGCGTGATCCCACCGCACGCCGAGATTCAGCGTCAGCCGATCCACGACTACGTGTCGCCGCCGTAGGCGCTCGTGTACACCGCGTCGGTCAGGGCATGGCCCGGCCGGGTGATCTTCGCGATCATGTCCGGATAGCCGATGTGGATCGTGATGACGCCGTTGCCGGAGTAGGTGTCGCTCGAGTCGACCGTCGCCTTGCGCCAGCCGAAGCCGAACTTCAGCTCGTGCTGGCCGCTTGAACGTGTTGCCGTCGATCGCGAACGTTGTTCTGCGGCCGATCGGTCATGTAGGTGTCGGCCGATCCGCGCCACACGCCGCCGTCGTCCGATGTACAGTCTGCGTCGTCGGCGCCGCCGCGCGGCCGCGAGCTAGAAGCCGCCGTCGACGTGCGCGCCCTTGCGCCGACGAGGAACAGGTTGTTGCCGAGGACGAAGTTGACTTCGCCCTTGTACAGCGTGGTCGGGCCGCGTCTGGTTGTAGGTGGTCTCGTCGGCGACGCGTCGGCGCCGGCGCCGCGGCCGAACTTCTCCTTGTTGCCGCGGAAGAAGGTGAAGTTCGCGCGGATGCCGTTGGTGATCTGGCCGGTGGCCTTGAACGACGTGTCCTGCAGCTCGGTGCGATCGTGCGTGCCGGTCGAGCGTGATCAGGTCCACGTGGGTCTTGCCGATCGCGCCCCAGGCCCACAGCCGGTCCTTGAGGATCGGGCCGCCGAGCTCGAAGCCGTAGTCGTTGTACTGGTGCGTGCGGTTGCCCTTGCCGGTCGTGCCGCCGATCGTGGCCGCCAGATCCGTCGGGCATGTTGTTCGACTGCAGGTCTTCGTTCTCGAAGTAGATGCGCGTGCTGCCGTGCGGCGTGTTGGTGCCGCTCTTGAGCACCATGTTCAGCTGCACGCCCGGCGTCGGGCTCTGCGACGTCGGCGCCGCCCGTCGTGACCTGCATCTCCTGGAACATGTCGAAGTCGTAGTAGGTCGGCGTCGAGCCGAGCGCCGCCATGTCGGTGATGGCGATGCCGTCCATGTTCCACGTGTTCTCGCCGCCGCTGGCGCCCTTCGCCTGGTAGTTCGACTGCTGCCCGGACTCGGCGCCGCCGACGTTCACGCGGTCGACGATGACGCCGGGAACGGTCTGCAGGACGACCCACGGATCGCGCGAGGACGGAATGTTCTGCAGCTCCTCGACGCTGACGTTGGTCGACGTCGTCCATCTTCTTCGTGTCGACCACCGGCGTTTCGCCGGTGACCTGACCTGGGTCGACGACGCCAGCAACGGACAACGCAATCCTTGAGCGGCACGCTCGCACCGGTACGCGACGTTGACGCTTTTGTTGAGGTAGTCGCTGAAGCCGGAGAGCTTCGCGTTGACGGTGTAAGTGCCGGGCGCAAGGTTCAGGAAGTGGACTTCGCCCATCGCATCGGTGACCGCAGTCTGAATCTGCGGACCCGCTGATGTCGACGGTGACCCCCGGAAGCACGGCGCCTGTGCTGTCGGCAACAACGGCATCAATGCGCCCCGTTGCCAATTGCGCCATCGATGGTGCTGCGCCGAATGCAATCATCGCGGCGCAGATCACCATCAGTCTGGCTATACCAACTCTCATCTCCATCCTCCCAGAAGAAGACCCGAAGCGGATAGCGGTTTCGGACGTTTCGGACGGTGTACGATACCGGACAGAACACTATGCAAGCACCGCTGCCCTTTTTGCAAGCGCTATATATGGCGTTTTCGGCCGTTTTCGGACCAATATGGCTGGGGGCTGGAGGCGAATCCAGAAAACCCGGGGTCCGCACTTCAATTGTCCGGATCCGGTCAGTCCTACTTCGCGAATCGATCGAAGATGTCGACGAGTTCGGTGAGCTGTTTGCCGCGTTCCGGTTCGCCCTTGCCGATGCCTTCCGGGACGCAACGTTCGACGTGAAATTTGAAGACCGCAAGGCTGATGCGGTTGAGCGCCGCTTCCGCCGCCGATAACTGCTGCAGGATTTCCACGCACAGGCGCGGTTCCTGCACCATGCGACGAATCCCTCTCACCTGCCCTTCAATCCGGTTCAATCGGGTGACGATCGCCTGCTGTTGCGAATCATCCAACATACGGACCTGCTCATGGCTTGGGGGGCTGTAGGGAACTATACCCCTGATGCGCTTGGGGCCGCCATACGCCGAAAGTGCTAGCCGTCACGGGGGCGAGAGGCGAGGGCGAAGCCGCATCCGCCGGCATGTAAGCCGGTTCCGGTCTCCATACCGCCACTCGCCGCTCGCCCCTCACCCCTCGCTCCTCGGCTCTTGACATTCGCCCGCCCACTGAATGAAGATTCATTCAGTGACCACCACCCCCGCTACCGCCCGCCCCCTGCTCGAAGGCGACAAGCGCGAAACGATCCTGCGCGCCGCGACCGACGTCTTTGCCAACCGCGGGTTCTTCAACTCGCAGGTCGCCGATGTCGCCAGAGCCGCCGGGGTGGCCGCCGGCACCGTCTACCTGTATTTCCGCAGCAAGGACGACCTGCTCGTGTCGATCTTCGACCGCACGATGCGCGAGTGGATCGAAGAGGGACGCGCGACGGTGGCGCCAATCAAGGACCCGGTCGAGCGGCTCCGCGCGATTGCGCGCGTGCATCTCGATCGCATGGGCCGCGACCGCAGCCTGGCGGTCGTCTTCCAGGTCGAACTGCGCCAGTCCACGAAGTTCATGGAGCGCTTCTCGACCACCGCCCTCCGCGAGTACCTCGGCATGATCCGCGAGGTGATCGTGGAGGGGCAGTCCACGGGCGCGTTCAGGCGTGAAATCAACCCGACGCTGGCGGCCAAATTGTTCTTCGGCGGCCTCGACGAGATGGCCACCAACTGGATTCTCAGCACCCGCCGGTATGCGCCAGTCAAGGACGTGGATGCCATTGTCGATTTGTTCGTCGGCGGGCTGGGGAACCCTAGAACCACCGCACCTCGGACCTCGGACCTCGCGCCTCGACGCCGGAGGCGCCCGTGAAGATCCGGTCAGGCGCCGTACTCGGGGCTGGCGTCATGGGCGCACAGATCGCAGCGCACCTGGCGAATGCCGGAGTTCCCGTGCTCTTGCTCGACGTCACGCGCGAGGCTGCCGCCGACGGCTTGAAACGCGCGCGTGCTCTCAAACCCGACCCGTTCTTCAGCCCCGACGCCGCGACATTGATCAAGACCGGCTCGTTCGATGAGGATCTCGCGGGCATTCGCGATGCCGACTGGATCCTCGAAGCGGTGGTCGAACGCCTCGACATCAAGCAGGCGCTGCTCGCCCGCGTCGAGCAGCAACGGCGCGCCGACGCGATCGTCAGCTCCAACACTTCAGGAATTCCCATCGCGTCCATGGCGGAGGGACGGTCCGAGGCATTTCGTCGTCATTGGCTCGGCACGCACTTCTTCAATCCACCACGCTACCTCCGGCTTCTCGAGCTCATCCCGACGGCCGACACCGATCCGCGCGTGCTCGCGACGGTGGCCGAGTTCGCCGACCTCCGGCTCGGGAAGGGCATCGTCATTGCGAAAGACTCGCCGAACTTCATCGGCAACCGCATCGGGCTCTTCGGGGTGACGCAGATCTTCCGGGCGCTTGCGTCCGGCGACTTCACCATCGAGGAGATCGATGCGATCACGGGACTTGCGATCGGACGTCCCAAGAGCGCGACCTTCCGGACGATGGATATTGCGGGCGTCGACGTGCTGGCACACGTGGCGCGCAATCTGGCGGCGCAGTTGAGCGATCCGGCGGAACGCGCGGCGTTCGTGTTGCCCGGGTTCGTGGAGCAGATGGTCGCGCGCGGCATGACCGGTGCGAAAGCCGGACGCGGGTTCTATAAGAAGGAGGGGGAGCAGATCCTCACGCTCGACCCGTCGACGCTCGAGTACCGCGAGCGGCGGTCCGCGAAGTTCCCGTCGCTCGACGCGGCGCGATCGATTGAGTCCACGCCTGAGCGCATCGCCGCGCTGGTTAACGGCAAGGACAAGGTCGGAGCGTTTCTGCGCGACACGCTGGTTCCCACGCTGGAGTACGCCGCGCGCATCGCGCACGAGATCGCCTACTCGACCGAGGACATCGACAACGCGATGCGCTGGGGGTTCGGCTGGGAGCTCGGCCCGTTCGCTACCCTCCGGGCGCTCGGCCGGGCGGAACCGGTGACAGTCACGGCTCCGCAAGGTGTGCCGGAAAGTGTGACACTCACGCTTCCCGGAACTGTGAGTGTCCCCGTTTCGGTGCTCCGCGGCGCGAGAGTCCTCAAGAGGAACGCCGGGGCAAGCCTCAAAGACCTCGGCGACGGCGTGCTGGCGGTGGAGTTCCACTCGAAGATGAACGCCATCGGCGGCGACACCATCCAAATGCTCCATGCAGGCATCAAGGAAGCGTCGGCAAACTTTGCCGCGCTCGTCGTCGGCAACGATGCCACCAACTTCTCGGTCGGCGCCAACGTGATGCTGCTCCTGCTCGAAGCGCAGGAAGGCAACTGGGACGAGGTGGACATGATGGTCCGCGGCTTCCAGAACGCCACGATGTCGCTGAAATACGCCGACGTCCCGGTCGTCGTCGCTCCGGCAGGAATGACGCTTGGCGGCGGCTGCGAAATCGCGCTCCACGGCGCACGGGTGCAGGCGGCCGCCGAAACCTACATCGGACTCGTCGAGGTCGGCGTTGGACTCATCCCCGCTGGCGGCGGCACGAAGGAAGTGCTCGCGCGCGCGGTCGAACATCTACCGGCCGGCGCCGATCTCCTGCCGCACGTCCAGCGCGTATTCGAAACGATTGGCTTCGCAAAGGTCTCGACGAGTGGTCCGGACGCGATGCGCATCGGGTACCTGCGCGACGGCGACGCGATCACGATGAACCGCGATCGCCTGCTGGCTGACGCCAAGGCCCACGCGCTCGGCCTCGCGCGCGCCGGCTACAAACCAGATCATCCGCGTCAGGCGATTCGCGTCGGGGGGGAAGGCGTATACGCCGCCCTGAAGCTGGGCGTGCACCTCGCCTCACGCGCGGGCCGCATCAGCGATCACGACGCGCTCATCGGCCGCAATCTGGCGTGGATTCTTTCGGGCGGCAACATGAAAGCCGCCGGGACGTTGACGGAACAGCAACTGCTCGATCTCGAACGTGAAGCCTTCCTGAGTCTCTGCGGCGAGCGCAAGACGCTCGAACGGATTGCTCACACGTTGAAGACGGGAAAGCCGCTGAGAAACTGAGGGCTTATGGCTCACGGCTCATGGCTCATGCTGGCTCAAGGTTTAGGGCAAGGCTCAGGGCTCATGTCTGTCGCGCATGGAATCTCGCACTCGGACCTGGGTAAGTGACCGTGTTCGATCAAGGCTCCGGCAATCCGCTCGTGGTGATTCCCGGCATCCAGGGCCGGTGGGAATGGATGCGTCCGGCCTTGCGCGCGCTGGCGCGCGATCGACGGGTGATCAGCTTCACGCTTCCCGGCGACCTTGGTTCGGGCTGCAAGATGGATCCGGCGCTCGGCTTTGATGTCTTCGTCAAACAGATAGACGACGTGCTGGATGCCGCGGGCGTCGAGCGCGCGGCGATCTGCGGCGTGTCCTACGGGGGACTCATCGCAGTGAGGTACGCGGCAGTGCGGCCGGAACGCGTGTCCGCTCTGATCCTGACGTCGACGCCGGGCCCCGGGTGGCAGCCGAACCCCCGACAGGCACGCTACGTCGCGAAGCCGTGGTTGTCGATGCCGGCCTTCTGCTTCACCGCATTCGATCGCCTGGGCCGCGAAATCCGGGCCGCGCTTCCAGACTGGCGGGCGAGGATTGGATTCACGCTCGCATATGTCGGCGACGTCGTGACGGCGCCCATGCTTCCAGGCCTGATGGCCCGCCGCGTCCAGCTCCAGCAGCAAACGCCGCTCCAACCCGACTGCCAGCGCATCATCGCTCCCACACTGGTCGTAACCGGCGACAAATCATTGGATCTCGTCGTCCCGGTGGAATCGACGAAGCAATATCTGCAACTCATTCGAGGGGCACAGTACGCAGTTATGGATCGCACGGGTCATCTCGGGATGCTCACGCAACCCGATCGGTTCGCCGCGATCCTGAAGGAGTTCCTTGCCAGCCATTCATGACCTGCGGGGGCCGGCCGGCCCTCTCGAGGCGCTGCTCGACGAGCCGTCGACGCCGCCCAAGGCGGCCGTCGTCTTTGCCCATCCGCTTCCGACCCATGGCGGGACGATGCACACGAAGGTGGTGTATCAGGGGGCCAAGGGCCTCGTTCGCGCCGGGTGCGCCGTGCTTCGGTTCAACTTCCGGGGCGTCGGGCGAAGCGACGGCAGCTTCACCGGTGGAGAAGGTGAAAAGGATGATTTCCGTGCGGCGCTCGACTACATGGCCGCGAAGGATCCGGAACTGCCGTTGTGGGCCGCCGGGTTCTCGTTTGGATCATCGGTCGCGCTCGAAGTCGGCGCGACCGACGATCGCGTCACGGTCCTGATTGGCATCGCGCCGCCGTGGACGAAGCTCGGGTACGACTTCACGAACACGCTGAAGAGTACCAAGCCGAAGTTCTTCGTGCAGGGGGAGGCCGACGATATCTGTCCGATCCAGGACATGTGGAAGTACTACGGCCTGCTGCCGGAGCCAAAGGAACTGGTGGTCATCGACGCCGCGGATCATTTGTTCGATGGCCACGCGTCTGAAGTCGGCGAAGCGCTCGAGGATCTGCTCGGCGATTTCGTCGAACCTCGGACCTCGGACCGCAAAAAATGAAAGACGCATTCATCGTTTCTGCCGTCAGAACACCGGTTGGCAAGGCGCCGAACGGCTCGCTGCGCAACACCCGTCCCGACGAGATGGGCGCACTTGTGATCAAGGAAGCGCTGGCCCGGGCACAAGGTGTCGATCCTGCGGAGATCGATGACGTCATCCTGGGGTGCGCGATGCCGGAGGCGGAGCAGGGACTCAACGTCGCGCGCATTGCCAGTCTGCGCGCGGGCATTCCGGTCACGGCCTCCGCGGTGACGGTGAATCGGTTCTGTTCGTCCGGTCTACAGGCAATTGCGTACGGGGCGGAACGGATCATCGCTGGTGGCGCGAGCGCGGTCATTGCCGGCGGCACCGAGTCGATGAGCCTCGTGCCGATGGGCGGCAACAAGATCGCACCGAACCCCGCGCTGGTCGACAGCTATCCGGATGTGTACCTGACGACTGGTCTGGTGGCGGAGAATCACGCGCGCGAATCGCGAATCTCGCGCGACGAGCAGGACGCGTTTGCGCTGCGGAGCCACCAACGCGCGCTCGCCGCAATCGATGCGGGCCGCTTCGCGGCAGAAACCGTCCCGATCCCCGGGGTCAGACCCCAATTTGCACCGGCGGGCGCAGTTTTGGGGTCAGACCCCGTTCTCGCGGTCGACGAGGGGCCGCGGCGCGATACGTCGATCGAGGCGCTTGCCAAGCTCAAGCCGGCGTTTCACGTCGCCGGCACGGTGACGGCGGGGAACTCCTCCCAGACCAGCGACGGCGCGTCGGCGGTCCTCGTCCTCAGCGGCGAGCGCCTGCGCGTGCTGGGGCTCACGCCGCTCGGTCGTTTTGTCGGCTTCGCTACCGCGGGTGTCGAGCCCGAACGGTTTGGCATCGGCCCGGTGCCGGCGATCAGAAAGGTGCTGAAGCAGACCGGGTTGACGCTCGATCAAATCGATCTCGTCGAATTGAACGAGGCGTTCGCCGCGCAGGTGCTTGCCTGCCTGCGCGAGCTGCCCATCGATCCCGATCGATTGAACGTCAACGGCGGCGCGATTGCGCTGGGCCATCCACTTGGCTGCACCGGCGCGAAGCTGACGACGACACTGCTCTACGAAATGCAGCGGCGGAATGCGCGGTACGGGCTCGTGTCGATGTGTGTGGGCGGGGGCATGGGAGCCGCAGGGATTTTCGAGCGGCTCTAAGCGAACCGGGGGTGGGGCCGTATGGCGCACGCAGAAGCGCCTGCGGCCCGAGCGAGGCGACGGAGTGAAGACCATGACAACAGTAGCGACGAGCACAAGAGGCGGCATCTGGCTGATCGAGGATGCGACCACGGAGAGCGTGTTCACCCGCGAACGGTTGAACGACGAGCAGCGGCTGATCGGACAGACGGCCGAAGAGTTCATCGAGAATGAAGTCGCCCCCGCGCTCGAGCCGCTCGAGTCGAAGGACTGGAACACCGCGCGCGCGCTGCTCCGGCGTTGCGGCGAGCTGGGGCTGCTCGCCACCGACGTCCCCGAAACCTACGGCGGCATCGACCTGGACAAGGTGTCATCGGTCGTCGTCGGCGAGGTGGTCGGCCGCTGTGCATCGTTCGCGACCACGCTGGGCGCACAGCTGGGACTCGCGATCACCCCGATCATCTGCTTCGGCACCGAACAGCAGAAGCAGAAATATTTGCCGGGACTCGTGAGCGGGCAGACCGCGGGCGCCTATGCACTGAGCGAGTCCGGATCCGGATCCGACGCGCTCGGGGCGAAGGCACGAGCGAATCGGCAGCCCGACGGCGGCTTCGTGCTCAACGGCGAAAAGATGTGGATCACCAACGGCGGCTTCGCCGACGTGTTCATCGTCTTTGCCAAAGTTGACGGTGAGGAGTTCTCGGCGTTCATCGTCGAGCGTGCCTTTCCCGGAGTCAGCAGCGGCAAGGAAGAGCACAAGCTGGGACTGCTCGGTTCGTCCACGACGCCGCTGATTCTGCAGGACGCGAAGGTCCCGGCCGAGAATCTGCTCGGCGAGATCGGCAAGGGGCACAAGATTGCCTTCAACACGCTCAACTACGGACGCCTGAAGCTCAGTGCAATGTGCAGCGGTGGCGCGCGGATGGCCATCGGCGAGGCGGCGAAGTACGCGGCGGAGCGAAAGCAGTTCGGAAAGCCGATTGCGAGCTTCGGTGCGATCAAGCAGAAGCTCGGGGAGATGACCGCGCGTCAGTACGCCGTGGAGGCGATGCTGTATCGGACGTCGGGGCTCATCGACGCGATGCTGCCCCCGCCGCACGATCCATCCCAGGTGCTCGCGACGCTGGAGGAGTTCGCGATCGAGTCGTCGATCCTGAAAGTGGCCAGCAGCGAGACGCTCGATTTCATCCTCGACGAGAACGTGCAGATCCATGGCGGCAACGGGTTCGTCCGCGATTACCCGGCCGAGCGCCACTATCGGGACGCGCGCGTCAATCGCATCTTCGAGGGAACCAACGAGATCAACCGCTTGCTGATCCCCGGCATGCTGGTGCGACGGGCGCTGAAGGGTGGGCTGCCGCTGATTCCGGCGGCAAAGAAACTGATGGACGAGATCCTCGCCCCGCCTTCACTGGAGCCACCGTCCGACGCGCCGCTCGACGCCGAACGCCGCGCCGTCGCCGCGATGAAGAAGGTCGGCCTGATGGTGCTCGGCACCGCGCTCCAGACCTTCGGCGAGAAGCTCACCGACGAGCAGGAGATCCTGATTGCCGTCGCCGACATCATGATCGATGTCTACGGCGCCGAAAGCGCGCTCCTCAGAGCCGCGCAGGACGGCGGCCCGCTGCACGCCGCCGCCGCGCGAACCTACATCAACGACGCCGCCGGCCGCGTCGAGCAGTCGGCCAAAACCGCCCTGGCGGGCATGGCCGAGGGTGACACCTTGCGCACGCTGCTCGCCGCGCTGCGCCGGGTGCTGAAGGTCACGCCCATCAATACCATCGCGCTCCGCCGCGAGCTCGCCGATGCTGTCGTTGATAGGAAGGCCTATGTCTTTTGACCATCGAAGGGTCGAAGGAAGAGGGAGGAATCGAAGGAGCAAAAAACCAATTCTTAACGAAGGATCAAGGTTAATTGCTATGGATCCTTCGATACGTTTATTGGCTCCTTCGATTCCTTCGCTCTTCCTTCGATACTTCGATTGTGAGAACGTCACCGACGAAGGTGCACGACCACCCCGATCGTCGCACTGAGGTGATGAACCAGACCGAATTGCACTCTATCGTCAGGGCCCAGCCCGCCGGTCGTTGAGAGTTCGGCAACGCGCAATCCGACGGGAGAGTTCGCCACGTGATCCGAGGCTTCCAGGCGAATTCCGAGACCTGCCGGACCGATCGGCAGCCGGAAATCCGTGCCGATGCCGAAGTTGAAGGCGAACTCCGTCTCGACGCCCAATTCATCGACGGCCAGCAGAAACTGACGGCTGCTGTCTCTGATCACGATGACCGTGTTGGGAGGAAGTGTCGGGTTGCGCTCGATGAAGTTGAGCGGTGGACTGACCGGCGTTTTTGGATTGTAGGTCACGCCTCCGAACCCGAAGAACCCGTAAGGCCAGACGAGCTTTTCCGGCCGGTAATCGACGAAGCCGATTGACGCGCCGATGTCGTAGAGCCAGGTGTCGATGCTGACCGATGCCGACCCTTCGAGCGGCGACTGGCTCGTGCCGAGCGGCGTGCCGCCGATAGTCAGCGACGATCGTGAATACCCGAGATGCGTCCGCAGGCCGTACCGGCTCACCCAGTAGGTCGCCGCCCCGTTGTACTGCGTCTTCGGCTCGACCCGGAGGTCGCGTGTGAGGACCTGCTCGAGGATGCCGGTTGCCGACGAGACCGAGCCGAGGAGCACGAGGTTGCTCCATCCGGTCGGCATCAGGAGTCCTGCTGAGGCACTGACGTCCACGTGGGGCGGGCGGTCCTGCGGGTCGGCCCAGGGCTGCGACCAGTCCTGAGCCCGCGCGGCTGCAGGAAGCAGGATCAGAGTGACGAACCAAAGCGGGAAGCTGAGCCGGGCGTGAGCCATGACAACATCCCTTTCGCGCCGGCGACGAGAGAGTCATCATACAGCGGATCGAGCATCGTAGCAGGCGAGCGCCTGCGGAGTGTGAGGCGAGGGGTGGGCCCCACGCGCGACCAAGAAGGAGGTCGATATGAGATCACCGGCACCGACGATCGTGGCGCTGTTGTTGATCGGTATGCCGGCGAGCGTCGGGCACGCGCAACAGGATCCGTGCAGCGATCGTCCCGACGAAGCGCGCATCGTCGTCTGGCCGCTTCCCGCGCAGTCGCCGTGCCAGGAACGCCAGCAGTTGCCGCCGCCGGTGCGAGCGGAACGCCTGCCGCCTTCGGTGCGTCCGGAGATGCTCGCCTATCACATCGACACCATCGCAGGACAGACGGTTCGCGTGCCCTACGCCCGCGTCGTCGGCGTATTCGAGTCGAGCGTCTTTCTCATCGACTCCCAAACCGACCTGTCCCCGATTTCCGGTCATCGCGCCCGCGTACTGGTGTTCACGCGAGGCAGCGCGCTTCGTGTGACGCCGGAGCAGATCGTT
Organism: uncultured Acidobacteriota bacterium; assembly: GCA_963755695.1. Taxonomy (GTDB): domain Bacteria; phylum Acidobacteriota; class Vicinamibacteria; order Vicinamibacterales; family 2-12-FULL-66-21; genus QHWT01. Next base: position 358,972 of record CAVWLB010000008.1, read on the forward strand.
GGCGCAACGGTCACGATTTCCGGCGTCGCGCGCACGCTGCTTGGAATGCAGGCGACCGCAGAAGGCTGGTGGCCGACGGCATTGACGCCCGACAAGGTCAAGAAACTGGAGATCAAGGCGGCGCTTCTGGCAGACTCAGTCCAAACACCAGACGGCGTCGAGTTGACCGCGGCATCATCACAGGCTTCGAAAGGCAGTTAGTTGGAGTGCGTCAAACGAATACCCCTCTATAAAGAGGTGCCCTACAGACCTGTTCAGTAACCTGCTGCAAAGGCGCCCTACAACCAGGCACCCTACGACCTGGCGCGCACTGGCTCTCTGATCTTGTAGGGGGCGTCTTTAGACGCGCCGGGGTTTGCGCCGTAGGGCGGGTCTTGGACCCGCTGTCCCATGGCGCCCCTGAAGAGGCGGCTACGCTTCCGCGGTCGCGTCCTTGCGGACGCGCGCACGCCAGAGATGTTTCGCGCGCTCGAGCCCTTCCTCGGCCAGCGAGTAGCTGACCGGCACGAGCAGCAGCGTGAGGAACAGGCACAGCGACTGGCCGCCGACGATGGTGACGGCGATGTCGGCGCGCTGGGTCGCCCCGGCGCCGACGCCCAGCGCCGTCGGGAATCAGGCCCGCGATGATCGCGGCGGTGGTCATGAGGATCGGCCGCAGCCGCGTCTCCGACGCCTGCACCAGCGCCTCGCGCAGCGGCATTCCTTGCCGCCGCAGGACGTTGGTGTAGTCCACCTGCAGGATCGAGTTCTTCTTCACGATCCCGAGCAGCAGCAGCACGCCGAGCGCGCTCCACAGATTCAGCACGCGGCCGGTCATCCAGAGCGTCAGCAGCGCGAAGGGCACCGACAGCGGCAGCACCGTCATGATCACCAGCGGCTGGACGAAGCTCTCGAACTGCATCGCCAGCACGATGTAGATGAAGATGCTGGCGAGCGCCAGCGCGAGCACCATGTTGTTGGTCGTCTCGTCGAGCAGCTTCGACTGGCCCGCTGAACTTGAACGTGTAGCCGGGCGGCAGATTCAGCCCGCGCGCCGATGCGCTGATCGTCGCGCAGCGCCGGATCGAGCGGCTGCCCGGGCTTCACGTCGGCGAAGACCGCGACCGAGAACTGGCGGTTGAAGCGCTGGATGACCGTCGGGACCGAACCCGCGTTCGAGCGTGCGCGACGTTGTCGACGCGGACCGGCTCGCCGCGTGCCGAGGGCACCATCAGGCCGCCGATCGCGTCTGCATGTCGGAGCGCTGATCCTCGCGCACGCGGATCTTCACCGGATAGCGCTCGCCCGTTCTCGCGATAGCTGGAGATCTCGTCCTCGCCGCTGACCATCAGCCGCAGCGCGCGCGCCAGGTCGCCGATCGCGCACGCCGAGGTCGGCGGCGCGCTGACGATCGACGGCGACGCGCAGCTCGGGGTTGCACAGGTTGACCGCCGCCTTCGAGTCGCTGATGAACGGCATCGCGCTGCACGTCGGCGAGCACGCTGCAGCGCGTAGCCCGAGAGCTGCCGCAGGTCCGGCCCCATCAGGTTCAACTGGATCGGATAAGACGACGACTCGCCGCCGCCGATCGGCGTCCGCATCGACGATCGTCGGCTTGTAGCTCGGGATGCGGCGCCATCAGCGTGCGGACGCTCGTCGGCGATCTGATCCTGCGTGAGCTTCCGCTCGCCGAGCGGCTTGCAGCTGGATGAAGATGTGCGAGTGGTTGACGCGCTCGAAGATCGTCGGCATGACGTGCGCGACGCCCGGCGAGCGCCAGCAGCTTCGGCGTCAGCTCGAGCAGCGATCTTCTCCATGCCCTGCAGCGACGTGCCTTCCGGCGTGTCGATGACCAGCTGGAACTCACCCATGTCCTCGTTCGGCAGGAACGATCGGCCGACCATCGCGGCTCAAGCACGAAAGTCGACGCGAAGACCAGCAGGCTGACCGCGACGATCACGCGCGCGGTGATCGAGCGACCACTCGAGCGAGCGCCGGTAGACGCGCGTCGACCTTGCCGAAGAATCCTTCGCCGTGCCGGTGGACGCGGCCGTCGGTGCGCAGCATGCGCGCGCTCAGCATCGGCGTCAGCGTCAGGCTGACCAGCAGCGACACCATGACCGCGAACGCCATCGTGAAGCCGAACGGATAGATGAAGCGCTGGGTGTAGCCGGTCATGAACGCGACCGGCAGGAAGATCACGATCAGCGACACCGACGTCGCGACGACCGCGAGCGTGACTTCCTTCGTCCCGTCGATCGCCGCCTGGAACGGCGGCGCGCCTTCCTCTTCCATGTGACGGAAGATGTTCTCGAGCACGACGATCGCGTCGTCGATCACGATGCCGACGGCGAGCGTGAGCGCCGAGCAGCGTCATGCTGTTGAGCGTGAAGCCGGCGGCGCGGATCAGCGCGAAGCTGGCGATGATCGACGCGGGAATCGCCAGCGAGGCGACCAGCACCACGCGGAAGTTCCGGATGAACGCCATGATCACCAGGCTCGCGAGCAGGCTGCCGAGGAGCAGGTGCTCCTCGAGCGACGCGATCGACGCGTGGATGAACTGCGAGTCGTCGCGGGTCACGGTGACCTTCACTTCCGGCGGCAGCGCGCGGCGGAGCTGCGCGAGCTTGGCGCGGACCGCCTCGACCACCTGGACGGTGTTCTGGCCCGACTGGCGGCGCACGTCCATCACCACCGTGCGCTCGCCGTCGAAGAACGCCGACGTGCGCGCTTCCTCAGTCGTGTCCTCGACCGCCGCCACGTCGCGCATCCGGATCGGCGTGCCGGCCAGCGGTCGCGACGACGATGTTGGCGAACTGCTCCGGTGATTCGAGCCGGCCGAGCGTGCGCAGCGTCAGCTCGGCGTCCCCCTGCTGGATGCGGCCGCCGGGGATCTCGACGTTCTCGGAGACGATCGCGTCGCGCACGCGCATCGACCGTCAGCCCGTGCGCGTTCAGCTTCTCGATGTCGAGGACGACGTGGATCTCGCGGGCCTGGCCGCCGGAGATCGTCACCTCGCCGACGCCGTCGACCGTCTCGATCGCCGCGCCGAATCTGCTTGTCGGCAATCTCGGTCAGCGCGCGGATGCGGAGCGAGCCCGAGAGCGCGAAGCTGATCACCGGATCCGCGTCCGGATCGACCTTGGTGATGACCGGCGGCTCGACTTCGGGCGGCAGGTCCTTGATCGCCTGCGCCACCTTCTCGCGCACGTCCTGCGCCGCGTCGTTGATGTCGCGCTCGAGGACGAACTTGAGCGTGATGCGCGCGTTGCCCTCGCGAATGCGGCCGTTGCATCTCGTCGATGCCGGCGATGCTGCTCAGCGACTGCTCGACCGGTTCGACGACCGACGCTGTTCAGTTCTTCGGGGCTGGCGCCGGGCAGGTCGATCTGCACCTGCGACGGTCGGCGGGATCCGCCTTCGGCAGCAGGTCGACGCTGAGGTCTCGGAACGAGAACGATGCCCGGTCACGACGAACAGCATGACGAGCATCGTCGTGAAGGCAGGGCGGCGGACGCAAAAATCTGCTAATGACATGGCCAGTGCTCGGTTCTAGGGTTCTGGGCTTCAGGCTCCGGGCTTCAGGCTCCGGGCTTCAGGCTCCGGGTTCAGGTCGGTTCAGGTTCTGAGTTCGGCTCGTCGAGGCTTCAGGCACCGACTGCGAACCTCGAGCACCGCTGAACCTCGAGCCCCGAAGCCGCGCTGAACCTGAGCACCCTCAGATCCCTGAGCCGTCTTGCACCTTCATCCCATCCGTCAACTGCTCGACGTCCGTCGCGACGATCGCCGTGCCGGCGTCGAGACCCTGCGTGACCTCGACGCGATCGCCGAGGCGGTCGCCGAGCACGACCTCGCGGCCGGCGAGCTGGCCGTCCTGGACGACGAACACCCGGTTGGTGCCGTAGCGGCTCTGCACGGCGGCCGACGGGAATGGTGACCGCGCGATCGACGTGGTCGGTCGTGATCTGGACGCGCGCGAAGGTGCCGGGCTTCAAGCGGCCGTCGGGATTCGGCACTTCCCCTTCGATCGCGAACGCGCGCGACTGCAGGTTGACGGCGGGACTCGATCCGCACCACGCGCCCGTGAAACTGCTGCCGGGGAACGCGTCGACGCGCACGCGCGATCTCGCGGCCGGTCTCGATCCACGGCGCGAACTTCTCGGGCACTTCCGCGGTGAGCTTGAGCGGGTGCAGCCGGACGATGCGCATGACCGGCGTCTGCGGCTGCACGAACTGGCCCGAGCGACACGAGCCGCTCGGCGACGTAGCCGTCGAACGGCGCGCGGATCGACCGCATCGCGCAGACTTCGCGTTCGGCGAGGCGCAGCGACGACGCCTGCGCCTCGATGTCGGCGCGCAGCTGCCGCGCGGACGCGAGTGCCTGTTCGTGCGCGGCCTGTGCCGTAGTCGACGCGCGTCTGCGCCGTCGTCGAGATCCGACTTGCGGAAGCAGGTTGCGCGCCGGCAAGGTTCTTCGCGCGATCGAGCTGCTGCTGCGCATCGGCCAGCTGCGCCGCAGTGCTGACGACCTCGGGCACGCGTTCGAGCGGCGGCAGCTCTCCGATTCCGGAGCGCGCCGTAGCGCGCGCGCGCCTGTTCGAGCGCCGCGCGCTGCGCCTCGGCTCGATACTGCAGCTTCTCCTGAGTCGAGCTCGACCAGCGGCGCCCCGGCTGCGACGCGGTCGCCGAGATCGTGCACCAGGCGCGCCACGCGTCCCGCGACTTCTGCGCTGACCACCACTTCCTCGCGCGCGGCCAGCGTGCCGACGACATCGACCTGGCGACGGACGTCGCGTGGCTGCGCGGACTCGGTGGCGACCGGACGGGCGGTCTGCTGCTCGGCTGCCTGCACGTTGCGATCACGCTCGCAGCCTGTCAGCGTCAGAAGAAGGATCCCCGGGACGATGAGGGCTTTCATGAGAGAAGATATAGAAACTATCACACCGATGCGGATCGCCTGTCGGATTGGGATCACTCTCGTGCTAGCGCCCCTGCTTGCCGCTTGCGGCAAGGCGCCTCTTCCGTATCCCGAGCAGATTGCCGCGCACAGAGCTCAATACGATCAGTTCATGCGCACCTCGGCGGAGTCGCCGGTTCCCGCGGAGAAGCGCGCGACATTCCCGCCGCTCAGTTACTTTCCTGTCGATCCGGCCTACCGCGTTCCCGCCGCGCTGGAGGTCACACCGGCCGGCCCGATCGTTCCGATGCCGACGTCGACTGGACAGGTCCGCCAGATGCAGCGCGTTGGGACACTGTCGTTCACGTTGAAGGGACAGCCGCTGACGCTTGGGGCATTCGTCGAGGCGAACGAGAACGACATGCGGCGGCTGTTCGTGCCCTTCGGCGATCTCACCAACGGCACCGAGACCTACCCGGGAGGCCGCTACATCGATCTCGATCGCACGGCCAGCGGTGTTTACGACCTGGACTTCAATCGCGCTTACCACCCCTACTGCTTCTTCAACAGCAGCTACGATTGTCCGTATCCACCGTCGGAAAACCGGCTGAAAGTTCCGGTTCGGGCGGGCGAGCGCCTGCCGAGACCCAACCGATGACTGAAATGCGAGGGGCGAGGGGCGAGGGGCGAGGGGCGGACGTTCGAAGTCCGAGCGGCGAGGGGCGAGGGGCGGACGTTCGAAATCCGAGCGGCGAGGGGCGACGGGCGGACGCTCGAAGTCCGAGGTCCGAGGTCCGAGGTTCGGAGTCGAAGGATTGAGGTCTGACGTCCGAGGGGCGAGGGGCGCGGGGCGAGGGGCGCGGGGCGAGCGACGGGGTGCAGGCCGTCGTGTTCGATTTCGATGGAGTGCTGGCCGATTCAGAGCCCTTGCACTTGCGCAGCTACCAGCAGATTTTCGAACCGCACGGAATAAAGCTCGACGCAAAGACCTACAGCGAACGCTATCTGGGATTTGACGATGAGGGAGCCTTCCGGCAAATCGCCGAAGACTTCGGGTTGATCCTCGGTGATGAAGAGATCGAGCTGCTGATGGCCGAGAAGACGCGCCGTCTGGAAGCGCTGCTCTCCAACGAGAACGTGCTCTATCCCGGCGCGGCGGCGTGTGCGCGAGGGCTCGCGGCGGTCTGGCCGATCAGCATCGCGTCGGGCGCGGTCCGCTACGAGATCGAGCTGATGCTTCGCGGCAGCGGCCTTATCGACACCTTCAAGTTCATCGTGGCCGCCGGCGAAACCGACCGCACCAAGCCGGCGCCGGATCCATACCTCCGCGCCGCGGAACTTCACGGCGTGCCTCCCTCGGCATGTGTCGCGATCGAGGATTCACGTTGGGGACTCGAATCCGCGCGCACCGCCGGCCTGCGCACGATCGCGATCACGCACACCTATCCGCGGAACGAGCTGACGACTGAAGCTGACCTCGTCGTCGACACGCTCGAGGAGATTACGCCGGAGTTGGTCAAGGGGATGGCTCCAGGCTCCAGGCTTCAGACTCCAGGAGCGTGAAGCCCGAGCCCGAAGCCCGAAGCCCGGAGCCTGTTACAATTCCCCCCGTGCAATCACTGCAATCGCGCGTCGCCGGCGTCACCGACGCACTGCTTCGCGCGCTGAACGAACCTGGTGAGGGACTTGCCCCCGCGGCCCTGGCGATCGCGCGCGTCGAATACCCCGCGCTGGACTCCGATCCCTACCTGCAGCGCATCGAGCGCATGGGAGAGGCGGCTGCGAGCCGACTGCAGCGGCACAACACGGACGACCGGCGACGCGACAAGGCTCTCCAGATCTCCACGCTCAACGCGTACCTGTACGAGGAGCTCGGCTTCAGCGGCAACCGCGAGCACTACGACGATCCGCGCAACAGCTTCCTGAACGAAGTGCTCGATCGGCGGACCGGCATTCCGATCAGCCTCGCGGTGATCTACCTCGAGGTCGCACGACGCGCGGATCTGAGGATCGAAGGGGTGAACTTCCCCGGTCATTTCCTCGTGCGCATCCCCGCCACGACCGGCAACGACGATCTGATCGTCGATCCGTTTCACGGCGGCGCGCTGCTCTCCGAGGTGGACTGCCGTCAGCTGCTGCGCCAGCACCTTGGCGACGAGGCCGCCTTCGATCGCGCGCTTCTCGCCACCGCCACCAGACAGCAGATCGTCGTCCGCATGCTGGTGAACCTGAAGCGTCTCTACGTCCGCATGCGATCGTTTCCGCAGGCTCGCTTCATCGCGGATCTCCTGCTCGCGGTCGATCCGTCGGCGCTCGCCGAGCTGCGCGATCGCGGCCTGCTCGCCTATCACATGGAAGATTTTCCGGCGGCGCTGCGCGACCTTGAAGCTTACCTGCGTCTAATGCCGCGGCCTGACACACCGGCAGATGAACATGAGCACACGGGTGAGAGCGAATCGGAAGAGGCATCCGAGTCCTCGCAGATCTGGGAACACGTGAAGACGCTTCGACGCCGCGTCGCCGGATTCAACTGAGCGCTGCGCGATTGCGGACGGTGGTCGATAACGAACGATTTCTACGTCGTGTGACGAGCAACTCTAAGGTGCTGCGCGGGTTCAGTTCGCTCGATCCTTCGATTCTTCCCTTCGACCCTCCTCTTCGCTACTTCGACCCATCGAATCTTTCGTTCCTTCTCTACGGAAAGTTGCAGACGACCGTCAGCGCGTGACGAGCGGACGCCTGGCGTCCACCAACCCACATCCAATGCAACGAGGGTCTCGTGGACGAGTTCAAGGTCCCGTCCCACTGTCCATCACACTGTTCGTTTTGCGCCTGTTTTGGCGGAATGTCCATTGGCATGTTGGGTGCCTTTCCCGAATGCCGGGTCTCGAGACCCCGCCTACATCTGAAGGAGCATCCCAGCTATGCGAAAGATTCTGTTACTGCTCGCGCTGTGCCTCGCCGTGGCGGCCCCCGCCATCGCGCAGGTGCAGAGCGGCACCATCGCCGGCATCGTCCATGACGAGCAGGGTGCGGTGCTGCCCGGCGTCACCGTGACGCTCTCAGGCGTCGATCGCTCGGCGACGTTCGTCACCGAGGCGGACGGACGTTTCCGGTTCCTCGACCTGCCGCCTGGCACCTACAAGCTGACGTCGGACCTGCAGGGGTTCTCGCGTATGGTCCACGAAGGGATCACCGTCATCGTCGGATCGAACGTCGACATTCCAGTCACCATGAAGGTGGCGGCGGTCCAGGAGACCCTCACCGTGACCGGCGAATCTCCGATCGTCGACGCTAAGGCGATGGGCACCGCCACGAATTTCACCAGCACCGAGCTCGAGAAGATTCCGACCTCGCGCGACCCGTGGGCGCTGCTCCGCACCGTGCCCGGCGTGATGGTCGACCGCGTGAACATCGCGGGCAACGAGACCGGACAGCAGTCCAACTTCCAGTCGAAGGGCACGCGTCCGCAGGATGCGGTCTGGACGATGGACGGCGTGGTCGTGACCGACATGGCGGCAATCGGCGCGTCGCCGACCTATTTCAATTACGACAACTTCGAGGAAGTGCAGGTCTCGACCTCCGGGCAGGATCTGAAGCAGCCGACCGGCGGCGTCGGGCTGAACATGGTCATCAAGCGCGGCACCAACCAGCTGCGCGGCGGCTTCCGCGGCTACTTCACCAACGATTCGCTCGAAGCGAGCAACGTCCCCGATGAGCTGAAGGCCATCGGCGTCACGCCGGAGACCGCAGATCACAACGAGCAGATCTCCGACTACACCGCGGAGATCGGCGGACCGATCGTGCAGAACAAGGCGTGGTTTTACGGGTCGTGGGCGAACCAGGACATCCGCCTGGTGCGCCGCGCCGGAAACCTGATCGATCGCACCGTGCTCAAGACGTTCGACGCGAAGGGCACCTGGCAGGCCACGAGCAAGGACATGGTCAACGTCCTCTGGTACCTCGGCGCGAAAGAAAAGTTCGGGCGTTCCCCCGGCACAGCGGGAATCACCAGCGACGGACCGGATGCGACATGGGATCAAGGTGGCGCATATTCGGGTGGGCCGCAGGGGTTGACGAAGATCGAGGACAACCACGTGTTCGGCTCGAACCTGTTCCTCTCCGGCCGATACGCGTACTACAACACCGGGTTCGGCCTCGTGCCGAAGGGCGGCCTCGACGAGTCGGCGGGCGAGAGTCAGGTGCTCGCGACCTCGTTCGGTTCCACCCGCCAGAGCCTCAACATCCGCCCGCAGCACACCGTCAACATCGACGGCAACTCGTTCCACAGCGGTTGGGGCGGCGCGCACGAGTTCAAGTTCGGCGGCGGCTATCGCCGTGTCGACGTGACGACGGGAACGCTGTGGCCGGGGAACATGATCCGCGCGTTGAACAACTCGCCGACCAACAACGTGGCGCGTCTCTATCGTGAGGGGCTGGGCACCGATCGTCTCGAGTACTTCAGCACCTATGTCGGAGACACGATCTCGCACGGCCGGCTGACGTTCGACGTCGGGATGCGCTACGACCGTCAGTGGGGAGAGTCGCTGGCCAGCGAGACGAAAGCCAATGCGGCGTTCCCGAACCTCGTCCCCGGCGTTACGTTCTCCGGCTACAAGGCGCCGTTCACGTGGAACGACGTTTCGCCACGAGTTGGTGCGACCTACGCCCTCGACGACGCGCGCAAGACGATCCTGCGGGCGAGCTTCAATCGCACCGCCGGCCAGCTCGACTCGAGCATCGTCGGCTACTCGAATTTGAGCAGCAACCCCGGTTTCGCCGACTACGGGTGGAACGACCTGAATGGCGACCATCTCGCGCAACCGGACGAAGTCGACTTCAACGACTTCATCACCGTCGGCGGCGGCTTCGATCTCGCCAACCCGACCTCGGTGATCTCCGTCGACACGGTCGATCCGAACCTGAAGGCTCCGCACACTTCGGCATTCGTGGCCGGTATCGATCGCGAACTGATGCCGAACCTCGCGATCTCCGCGTTGTACACCTACACCCGTACGACCGACGTGAACGGCAACTTCACGCTCTACTACACGCCGTGGATCGGCCTGACGCCGGCGGACTACGCGCCGGGAGCGCACCTCACCGGCACGCTGCCGGACGGGAGCGCCTACGACATCCCGACGTTCATTCCGGACGAGGACAAGGTGAGCGCGGTGAACTTCGGCACGGTGCTGACGAACTATCCCGGGTACTCCAGCTACTACAACGGCGTCGAGTTCACGTTGACCAAGCGGCTCTCGAACAAGTGGATGGCGCGCGTCGGCGGGGCGTGGAACGCGCCGAACGAGCACTACGACGTACCAGTCAACGAGCAGGGCAACCCAACGCGGACCGATACGACGCCGCTGGTCAACGGCGGTGCGTTCACGGTGCGCAGCGGCGGCTCCGGCTCGGGCGACATCTTCATCCACTCGAAGTGGCAGATCAACGCGAACGGCCTGTATGAGGCGCCGTGGGGCATCAACCTCGCGGGCAACCTGTTCGGACGCCAGGGTTATCCGTTCCCGGTCTACCGCAATGCGGCGCTCGGCGTCGACGGCACGCGGCGCGTGCTCGTGTCGCCGGAGCTCGACACGTTCCGTCTCGAAAACCTGTGGGATCTCGACGTGCGGGCCTCGAAGGTCTTTCGTCTCGATCGCATGAACATCGAGGCGATCGCTGATCTCTTCAACGTGATGAACGCCAACACCGAGCTGGTTCGCAACCGCAACGCGGGCTCGACGACGTTCAATCAGCTGGTGCAGAACCTGAGCCCGCGGATCCTCCGGTTCGGAGTGAAGGTGACCTTCTGATCGGCGGCTGAGGAGAATGGCTCGAGGCTCGCGAAGACTGACGACTGTCTAAGCGAGTCTCGAGCTTTATGACGTGGCTCAGCCTTCGCCATTGGCCACTCGACCTAACGCGGTGGCTGGTCAGCTGGACACCTCAATTGGACCTTAGTCCTAGGCCAGTATGGATTGCCAATCCAAGTGGTTGAATAATTCGGATCCTGACGGTATACCGAAATCCGTATCTGGCGTTTTGCCTAATAAATTTGATGACTTCTCCCATGTCTGGCTGTGGCATTTTTCCTGCTACTCGTCCCAACGCCGCCTCGCTGTTGGGTGGTAAAGTTCGAGTCGGGAGGGGACTCAGGGCCGACGCCGCAAGGAGTCGGCCCGTTCTTTTGTACGCAGCGCGCGTGAGTGTTGTTGCCATCCGCTTGCCCGAACTGGGCAATATACGCGCGCGCCTTTCTCACGTCCGCACCGCGCGCGACCGGAACCTCCTGCGAATTTCATTTCATAACCGACGTTTGCGCTCGACTACACGTCGACCACGCGTGCGCTCGAGAGCGGCAGAGACACCGAAGCGAACCCGGTGATGCGGTCGATCGTGAACAGCCCTCCGGCGTTCATCGCGGTCAAGGTGGCCGCGACCGCAGGGGTGATCCTTGCAGGGGAACGGATGTGGAAGAAGAACCGCGTCGCGGCAGTGATCTTCGTCGCCGCCGCCAACGGCGCGGTCGCAGCTATCGTGGCGAGGAATTATTCAGTGAGGTGAAACGGGGGTGGGAGACGGCTTCAGGCTCCGGGCTTCCGGGGCTTCAGGCTCCGGGCTTCGGGCTTCCGGGGCTTCGAACCTCGAACCTCGAACCTCGGCCCTCGAACCTCGGCCTCGACCTCGGCCCTCGGACCTCGGACCCTCGAAAGCCTGAAGCCCGAAGCCCTTGTCACTGCCATCCAACCAACTTCGCCAATCGGTTGAGGAGCGTCGGCTGCGTGCGATTGAGGCTTGCCTGTTCCAGGATCTCCAGGCACTCGTCGATGGTGTGGGCGGTGCCGATACCGAGCCGGCGCGCGCTGATGGTGGTCGTGTTGTCGGTCGGATCGACGATGAGCAGCGGCTTCGCCCCGGATTCCGACTTGACGTCGATGCAGTTCTTCGCGCTGTCGTCGACGTGATAGTCCAGATGCAGCGCCCCCGCGGCGGCGCCGCGCGAGCCGGCAATCACCAGCACGCTCGGCAGATCGAACCCCTGCTCGACCAGCCATCGCTGCGTCTGCCGCTGCACCGTGTCTCCATCCGTCGCCGGGCGCTGCGTGATGAAGAACACTTCCCACCGGTGCCGCACCATCATGTCGTGAATGCGGCGCACCGCCGTCGGATCCAGCGGCTTCAGGGTCGTCCAGAAATCCGGCGTCTCGTGGATCGCCTGCCAGACGAGATCGCGGCGGCGCCGGAGCTCCGGGGGGCGCGCTTCATTCTTGCGCCCTCTTTCTTCGACCCTCTCACCTTCGACTTCGGTGCTTCGATCTTCTTCGACCGTTCTTGCATCGACGGTTCCTGGATCACCTTCGAGACTTCGCTTGTTAACAGGGGGCTCTTCAGCTGGCTCTTCCTCCGGATTGCCAGCGCGGGTCGTCTGCGCAGAGCGACCGAGCAGACGTGCCTCAGTCTCGTGGTACGCGGTGGCGAAGTCCGCAAGGACTCCGTCCATATCGAAGCCGATCCTGAGGGGCATGAGGCGACCTATTATCGCATTGAAAAATGGGAGCGGGGGCCGCGGTATTGCGTGGGAGCGGGCTAACGCAATCGAAGAATCGGAGAACGACCGAAGGGAGGAAGGAACGCCTATATCTGAGGAGAGAAGCCGCTATATCTAAAGTGTGACTCCTTGGATTCCTCGAGCTCGTTCGAAGACATCGAGCGCTCCTTCGAAAAACCAGTGAAGGATCCTTCGCTTCCTTCGCTTCCCTTCGATTTCTTCGATTGTCAATTACAGAGCCGCGGCCCCTCGCAGCGCGACGACATGTCCCGCGTCGCGGAGGGTCAGTTCCTGGCGCGCGAGCTCGATGTCGTGTTCGACCATCATGCGAACCAGCTCCGTGAAGGTGACGCGCGGTTTCCATCCGAGCTGCGCCTTCGCTTTCGAGGGATCGCCCTTCAGATAATCCACTTCCGTTGCCCGGAAGTACTTCGGATCGACCTCGACGTAGTTCATCGACTCGAGGCCGGCAATCTGGAAGGCGAGCGTGACGAACTCCTGGACCGAATGTGATTCGCCGGTGGCGATGACGAAGTCGTCGGGGCGATCCTGCTGCAGCATCAGCCACATGGCTTCGACGTAGTCGCCGGCGAAGCCCCAGTCGCGCCTGGCTTCGAGGTTGCCGAGCGCGAGCTTCTTCTGGAGTCCTGCCTTGATCCGCCCCACCGCGCGGGTGATCTTGCGGGTGACGAACGTCTCGCCGCGGCGCGGCGATTCGTGGTTGAAGAGGATGCCGTTGCACGCGAACAGGCCGTAGGCCTCGCGGTAGTTGACCGTGAACCAGTGCGCCGCCACCTTGGCCGCGGCATACGGGCTGCGCGGATAGAACGGCGTCTTCTCACCTTGCGGCGGCGGCGTGGCGCCGAACATCTCCGACGATCCCGCCTGATAGAAGCGCACCGGCTTTCCCGTGCGCGCGATGTAGTCGGCAATCGAGTCGAGCAGCCGCAACGCGCCGACCGCGACGATGTCGGCGGTGTATTCCGGTTCTTCGAACGAAACCTTGACGTGCGACTGCGCACCGAGGTTGTAGACCTCGTCGGGCTGGACCTTCTCGAGCACGCGCCGCAGCACCGTGCCGTCCGCGAGATCGCCGTAGTGCAGGTAGAGCGGCGTGTGATCCGTGTGGGGGTCCCGATAGAGCGCGTCGAGCCGGTCGGTATTGAAGGAGGAGGCGCGCCGGATGAGGCCGTGCACCTCGTAGCCCTTGCCGAGGAGGAACTCGGACAGGTACGACCCATCCTGTCCCGTGATGCCGGTGATTAACGCTTTTTTCATCGTGTGTGGGGCGTGTCCCGAGATGCCAACGAACGTGTAGGGCGCGTCTTTAGACGCCCCGATCTGTAGACCAGCCTCGCACGGGCGGGTCGCCGGTCCATTTTATGTAGGGCGCGTCTTTAGACGCGCCGGCTTCATGCCTGCCGGTCTTCACGCCCGCCACTTCATTCTACACCGCGGTGGTGACGGCGCCCCTCAGATGTGCGTGGTTGGCGATGAACCATTCGTACGTCGACGCGATCCCGTCGCGCAATCCAATCCTGTGTCGCCAGCCGAGATCGTGCAGGCGTGAGACGTCGAGCAGCTTCCGCGGCGTGCCGTCCGGCTTCGACGTGTCGAACACCAGCTTCGCGTCGGGATAGACGATGTCGCGGACCATCTCGGCGAGCTCGCGGATCGAGAGGTCCTCGCCAGTGCCGACGTTGATGTGTTCGGTGCCGTCGTAGCGATCCATCAGGAAGACGCAGGCGTCGGCGAGGTCGTCGACGTGGAGGAACTCGCGCCGCGGCGTCCCGGTCCCCCAGATCGTCACGTCGCGGGCGCCGGCGATCTTGGCGTCGTGGAACTTGCGCATCATCGCCGGCAGCACGTGCGACGAGGTCAGGTCGAAGTTGTCGTTGGGCCCGTAGAGATTCGTGGGCATCGCGGAGATGAAGTCGTCGCCGTACTGGGTCCGGTAGGCCTGGCACAACTTGATGCCGGCAATCTTGGCAATCGCGTAGGCCTCGTTGGTCGGCTCGAGCATCCCGGTGAGCAGGTGTTCCTCGCGCATCGGCTGCTCGCACCCGCGCGGGTAGATGCAGGAGCTGCCGAGATACAGGAGCTTCTTGACGCGATAGATGTGCGCCGCGTGCACCACCGTCGCGTGGATCAGCATGTTGTCGTAGATGAACTCCGCCGGCCGGGTCGAGTTGGCGAGAATCCCTCCGACCGTGCCCGCCACCAGGTAGACGTACTCGGGGCGGTTGGCCTTGAACCAGTAGGTGACCGCCGCCTGGTCGCGGAGGTCGAGCTGCTCGCGGGTGGCGGTCAGCAGCGTGGTGGCGCGGTCGCGCTGCAGCCGACGAACAAGCGCAGAGCCCACGAGGCCGCGGTGGCCGGCGACAAAGACGCGTGGCGATGCAGTCATCGGAAATTCAGCCCTTCGTTCGAATGCGCTCCCTGGTCAGGCGAGGTCGACGTCGATGGCGCGCGCCAGCCGTTTCTGATAGTCGTCGCGGGTCAGGAGCGCACAGCTCGCATCGTACGCCATCTGCACGATCAACCCGTCGACCGTCGGCGCCGTGAAGCCCTGGCGCCTCAACGCGCGATGTGCGGCGGCGGCGCGCTCATGTGTATCGTAGCCGGGCGGCTCCAGCCGCGTGAAGAGCGAGAGGTGCTCGGTCGCAGTTTCGACATCGCGCGTCTTGGTGAACCCTTTCAGGAACTCCTGCACGATCACCGGAGCGGTGGCCGGGGCGATACCGTCGGCGAAGAGCGCGTCGAGCAGGTCGGTCTCGCGATTCACCACGCCGCGGAAGTAATCAACGAGCACGCTTGTGTCGACGAGTGGTCCCATTCGCGGCCGACTCCTCCCGCAGCGCGGCGAGATTGCCCTGCCACTGCAGCGTCCCGCGCGCGCGACGGAGCTGGCGCAGCCGCTCAATCCGGATCAGCTCTTCCAGCGCGCGGTGGACCACAGCGCGCTTGGTGCGCTCGCCGGTCAGCCGCATGGCGGTTTCGACCGTCGCTTCGTCGAGGTCGATGTTGGTCAACATGTACAGACTATACCATTTTTATATACACCGTGCAGCGCAGCGTGCCGGGTAAAGCCGGGTCTTCGATCGGCGATGCGGAAAGAGGCGTCATGCGTAGGGATCTGTCGTTCGGGCTCGTGATCGCGGATGGCGTTCATGGGAATGCCCGTCAGTGCGTATGCGAGACCAGGGCTGGGCGGGTAACTACGTGGTCGAAGTAGTCGACGCTGGACCGGTCGTGGGCTTCAGCGAGGCGCCCGGCAGGCGTGGCGGGCGTAGGAATCCGTATCGTCGACGCAACACGCAGAACTGCGAACGATACAAGCGCGCGGAGTCCGCACATTGCGCAAATCTGACAACCTTCGTGAACCCCATGAACCCGCGCGAACCTTTGAGAACCTGAGAACCCGAGAACCCGAGAACCCGAGAACCCGAGAACCCGTTCTACTCCCCACCGATCCATCGAATATTCAACTGCTTAATCTTTCGATACAGATTCGTCCGCTCGATCCCGAGTTGGCGCGCGGCGGCGCCCATGCGGCCGCGGTTCTGCTGCAGGACCGCGCTGACGTAATCGCGCTCGAAGCGATCGCGCGCCTCGCGCAGCGTCTCGGCTGGACCGCCGAGCGCTTCGACGCCGTCGAACCGCACGTGCGCGATGACGTCCTCGAGCAGCACCACGCCGCGCGGCACGAGCACGGCGACCCGCTCGCAGAGCGATCGCAGCTCCGCGGCGTTCCCCGCCCACGGCAACGCCGCCAGGAGCATTGACGCGCTTCGCGAAAAGGTCTTCAGCGGCTCGTTGTTCTTCCGGCACGCCTCTTTGAGAAAGTGCATCGCGAGCAGCGGCACGTCCTGCGGCCGCTGCCTGAGCGGCGGCAGATCGATCCGCACGACGGAAAGGGATTCGGCAAGGGCGCGGCGGACCATGCCGCGGTCGATCCGCTCGAAGAAACGCGGCTGGGCTCCCGCCACGAACCGCATGCCCTCGTCTCCGTTCGCGGCGGCGTGCATGTGATCCTCGAGCCGGACCTGGAGATCCATCGGCAGGTCGCCGATGTTGTCGAGATACACTGTCGCGCCCGGACGTGCCGATCCGTTCAAGAGCGGACCCAGCTCCGCGTCGCTCGTTCCGTCGTCGCAGGCGATCCTGATGAACGGTTGGTGGTGCCGCTTCCCGTGCGCGTGGATCGTCCGCGCGACCATCTCTCGGCCGGTCCCGCGCTCGCCGACAATCAGCACTGCGCAACGGCTCGGCCCCACCCGCCGGACGATGCTGAGGACGTCGCGCATGACGGGCGAAGCCCCGAACACGCCGTCGAGCGTCACTTCGGGCGGACCGTCGCACGGCTCGTCGTTCTGCTCGGCCACCGCGCTGAACTCTCGCGCGTTGTCGAGCGCCGCAATCACGTCCTCCCCGCGAAACGGCCGCGCGACGATGTCGATCGCGCCAAGGCGCAGGGCTTCGGCGGAAGAGGCAACGCGGCGTCGATCCGCGATGCAGACGACCGGCACGCGGTTCGGCTGGATGGCGTATTTCTTCAGGAACTTGAGCGCGTCGGGCGCGCCGAGATCGAGCACGATCGCGGCAATCCCGCTCCTGCCAACCTTTCCCGGATCGGCCGTGTAGGGGTCCATCGCGGTGAACAGCTGGGCGCGTTCGGTGAGAAACGCGGCAAGCTCTCTCCGATCCGGCGTGTCGGGGGCGAGCAGGAGGATCATCTCAATCGCGAGAGGCGAGGGGCGAAGGGCGACGAAGCGTCGGCTTATGGCTCATGGCTCAAGCTGGCTTATGGTTTATGACTCACGACTTCACGCCGTGAGCCGTCTCGAGCCGTGAGCCGTCCTGAGCCCTGAGCCGTCCTCGTGAGCCCGAAGGTTCTCACTTGACGGCGACCTTGTGCGCGTAGGCACCCGAAGCGTCCGGCTCTGTCTCGATGAACGCCAGTTGCCCGCTGGAATAGGTCAGACGGCGATCGGGTTTGCCGTCGCCGTTCTCGTCGAATGCGGCGGTCTTCAACACCCCGCCCGAGTAGGTTTCCCACTTGTCGACCCGGCCGGCGTGCGTGGTGTCTTCCTCGGCCTGAAGGAGACCGGTCGCGTCGTAGTGCTCCCAGCGATCGATCTTCTGATCGTCGCCGGTCGAAGAGATCTCTACACGCTCGACCTTGCCGTCCGCGCCGGAGTAGGCCCACGCGTCGGGCCTTCCATCCTTCTTGCGCGAGAAGCCGACCTTTACCAGATCGCCCTTGTCGCCGTAATACTCCCAGCGATCGAGCGTGCCGTCTTCGTCCAGATCGATGCGCGACCGAAGCGGCCTGGTGCCATCCATGTCGGTCCAGGTGTCGATCTTGCCGTTCTTGTTGTGATCGTAGGTGAGCTCCGTGAGCCGGCCTGTGGTCTTGTCGTAGGTCGGCTTCGTCGTTTCTCTGATCCGTTCTCGTTCAGGGTCGGAGCAAGCAGACACAGAGAGAGCCGTACACACGACGGCCACGCCGAACAGGGTGCGCATCTTTGGAAGCTAAAAGGGGAGTGACGAGATGATACGGATGAGTGTTGCGGGGGTCAAGCGGAATGTTGCGGAAGTGATACGGATTCGAGGTCCGAGGTCCGAGGTTCGACGACCGAGTCCCGCGTTCGAGGTTCGAGGTTCGAGGCCCGGACCGGACGCCTCGACACGGTCTGCAATCGCACCGAACCTTGAAACGTCGGATCTCGGACCTCGGACCTCGCTCCTCGCCCCTCGCCCCTCGCTTCTCGCTTCTCGGACCTCGCTCCTCGCCCCTCGCTTCTCGCCCCTCGCCCCTCGCCCCTCGCCCCTCGCCCCTCGGACTCAGCGCACCTTGAACGGAACCTCGTAGTCGACACTGAACAGAAGATCCCACATGCCCTGGCCGGGCCCCTGTTTCCTGTGATCGAACAGGTGGTCGAAGCTGCCGTGGCGGTGAGACCACCAGCCGATCCCGTGCCCGTTGCAGAGATCGATCGGAATCCTGCCGTGGGCGCGTCCCGACTTGAACTGATCGAACCAGACGCAGATCTCGTACGTCACCTTCAGCGAACCATTGAGATAGGTGATGTCGTAGTTCGGCGATGAAAGCCCCGAAGGGGTAATCGAGTAGACGCCAACCGGACTCGTTCTCGAAGCATCGGTCACGAAGGTCAGTGTTCCGGCCAGGACCGCCGGCGTCTCGCCGAGCACAAGTCCGCTGTACGACGCCGTGAATGCGGGATTCTCGGCACCGATCAATCGCGTCGCGTTGTTTGCGGCGATCGTCAACGGCGCTTTCAGCACATCGAGCATCGCACTGCTCGACGAAGACTCGTACAGCTCGTCGGTCGCGAACGCTGCCGACAGCGTGTGAGCGCCGGCCCAAGTGGTGTCGGTCGCCGTCAACCGTGCGACGCCATTCTCGTCGGTCGCTGCCGTTCCCACGGACACGCCGTCAATCGTGAACGTGACGGCCTTCTGAGCAACCGGCCTGGACGATGAGGTGAGCGTTGCGATGAGCTGCGGGCGGTCGCCGTACCGCACGGTCGCGGGTGAAACGACGAGGCTGGTCGCAGCCGACGCGGGGGTCAGCAGGAACGCGTGAGGCCGTCCGCCAACCATGCCCGTCGCCGCGATCTGTCCGGCGTCGTTGATGCACAAAGCATCGTTGATCTCTGGGGCGTCAGACGTGACGAGCGCCCGCAGATCCTGCATTCCGGCACCATTGCTGAGGAACGCGGAGGTCGTCCCATCCGGCGTCGCGGTCCAGCCGACCACGTGTCCCGACCGGTTGATCGACCGCGCCCGGCTGAAGTCGTTGGGCGAAGACGCCAGCGACCCGAGATCGACGAGCGCGCCGTCGCGCGCGACCATGGCGTGGAAGATGTCTCCCGACGTGAACGCGAAGCCGGCAATCTGCGCGAGATCGTTCATCGCAGACGGAAAGGCATTTGGCCCACCCAGCGTGCCGATATCGCCGAGCGCACCGCCAGAGAACAGAAACGCGTGCTGTTCGGCCTGCATGGTGATCGAACCGGCAATGTCTCCCGCCCGATTGATGAGACGACCGATGCTCGACTGCACTCCGGGCGCGTTGATGTCTTCGAACGTGCCGTTCTGATATCGATACGCGGTCGAACTGCCTCCGGGCACGGCCCGGACTCCGGTGATCTGTCCCGCATCGTTGATCGCGAGCCCGGCGCTGAAGAGCGCGTCGGGATCGATGTCGCGGAGCTGCCCGCTTTCGTACAGGAACGTGTGCGTCTGGCCGGCGGCTGTTTGCGACTGGCCGACGACTGCACCGGACGAGTTGATCGCCCACGCAAAGCCCGAATCATCCTGGCTGCTGGCACCACTGAGGACACCGATATCGGTCATGCGGCCGTTCGAATAGATGAATGGGTGCTCGGAGCCCTCGGCTGTCGTCGAGTGGCCGACGATCTGTCCCGAATCATTCATCGCCGTTGGCTGGCACACCTTGCCGCCCAGGGTTCCGAGGTTCGTCAACACTCCGTTGTCGTAAAGCCAGCACGTGAAGCTGGTGCCTTCGCTGGAGCTCGTGGTCGTGTACACCGCGACTTGTCCTCGACGATTGAGAGCCACGACTTGTAGGCCGTTGGCAGCCGGCAGTCCGAGATCGACCGCATGGAAACGGCTTGCCGGACGTACCTCCTGCGCGCGCGCAGGAGATGGAGCAGAGAACAGCGTGGCAGCGGACACAAGGGCGATTGGAACGACAGGTCGGCCGGACATAGATATCCCCCGCAAAAGGCCCTCGGCTGGGGGCGGGGGCGAAGCCGCTACTGGAGAAGGAAAACGAGCGTAACCATCCCCGGGTCACCAACCGGGGTGCAGGACTATCGTCGTGCGGGGACAATGCACGAGTTCGGCCAGGGGTCGGACGACCGGCGCTCCACGGCCAGGCTCAGACCGCCCACGGAATTTCAGGCAGATTGAAGGGGAAGTTCCACTATACCCGGGGACCAGTAGGGAGGGAAGGGACTTCGGTACCGAGGCGAAATTTTCCTCAGTTTTTCAATGATGTAATCCGTGGCGCATGGCGTAAACCGCCAGCTCCAACCGGTTCTTGATGTGCAATTTTTGAAACACGACCGTGAGCTGGTTTTTCACCGTTTGCTCGGAAATACCGAGTTCCGAGGCAATTTCACGGTTGGAATGGCCCCGGGTAATGCCGCGCACGATCTCACGCTCGCGCGGAGTGAGTTTTTGTAAGTAGGGCATGGTAACCACGGGTACGCACGTCCTCCTGTTTCCTTAAACGCTCGCTCGGGGAAAAGCGAACAGGTTAGAATTGAGTCCTACGGACCCAGGGCTTGCCAGCCGGTGCTCGTCGGCCTGACGGGGAGACACTCCTCGTCCCGTTCGCGCTATGGCGGGCAACCTCCGCGTGTCGAACACGGGAGAGCGGAGGGAAAGTGGACCAGTCGTTCGTCGAACACGGTTCGGCTACGCTGCTCGCGCGGGCGCGGGCGGGCGATGTCCAGGCGCTCGAAGCGCTGGTGGCTCGCCACCTTCCACGGCTGCGCCGCTGGGCCAGCGGCCGAATCCCGCGTTGGGCGCGGGACGCCGGCGACACCGAAGATCTGGTCCACGACACGCTCGTCGATTCCCTGAGACATCTGGACGGATTCGAGCACCGCCGCGAAGGCGCGCTGCAGGCGTACCTCAGGCAGGCGGTCCTCAATCGCGTGCGGAGCCAGTTCCGGCGCGCCGCGCGGCGCCCGGTGGTGCTCTCGATTCCCGACGATCAGCTCCACGACGGGCCGTCGCCGCTCGAGCAAGCGATCGGGCGCGAGATGACGGATCGGTACGAAGCGGGGCTGGCCTCGCTCGATGCCGAAGACCGAGAGATGATCATTGCGCGCGTCGAGATGGGCTACACGAACGACGAGCTCGCCGCGATTTTCGCCAAGCCCTCGCGCGACGCCGCGCGCATGGCGGTCGCGCGTGCGCTCGCCCGGCTCGCCGAAGTGATGAGCGCCTCGACTGCGCCGGCCGTCAACCCCGCAACGGAGTTCAAGCCAAGTCGTGCCCAGTGATCACGAACGGCTGGAAGAGCTCGCCGCGCTCGTCCTCGAAGGCCGTGCGATCGACTGGTCCGTCGAAGAATCCTCGGCCGGTAGCGACGGCCTTCGATCGGCCATCCAGAGCCTTCGCGTCCTGAACGAAGTCGCCGTGCTGCACGGGTCGGCCGGCGACGCTCCCGATCCTGATGCGGTCACGATCCAGCCATCACGCTGGGGCCACCTGCGAATTCTCGAACCGCTCGGGCGCGGATCGTTTGGCGAGGTGTTCCGCGGATGGGATGAGAGCCTCGACCGCGAGGTCGCGCTCAAGCTTCTCACCGACGAAGCGGAAGCGATCCAGGAAGGACGATTGCTCGCGCGCGTCCGCCATCCCAACTTCGTTTCGGTGTACGGCGTGGAACGGCGCGACGGGCGGGTCGGACTGTGGATGGAATTCATCCAGGGACGCACGCTCGCGCGCATCTTCCGCGATCAGGGTCCGTTCGGCGCGCAGGAGGCGACGCTCATCGGGATCGACGTCTGCCGATCGGTTGCCGCCGTCCACAAGGCGGGACTGCTCCACCGCGACATCAAGGCGCAGAACGTCATGCGCGAGGTCGGCGGACGGATCGTCCTGATGGATCTCGGCGCCGGCGAGGATCGTGTGGCCGCCTCGCTCCGCCCGACGGGAGCGATGGCCGGAACGCCGATGTACATGGCGCCCGAAGTGGTCGCGGGAGAGCCGGCAACGGTTCGATCCGATGTCTACAGCATCGGCGTGCTGCTCTTCTATCTGGTCAGCGGCACGTATCCGGTCGTCGCAAACCGCCTCGACGACCTGCGCAAGGGCCACCTTCCACGGCGTCATCTTCGCGACCTGCGGCCCGACCTCCCGGACAGCTTCGTCGCCGTCATCGATCGTGCCACAGAGCGGGAACCGAACGAGCGATTTCCAACCGCCGGCGCGCTCGAAGCGGCGCTCAGGGACGAAGCGGCAACCTTGCTGACGATGCAGCGAGGAGGGCGGCGGAGTCTGGTCACCGCGGCAATCGTCGTGTCGCTGGCGACACTCACGGCCGCCGGCGGCTGGCGCGTGCTGCGGCCGACCACGCCGCACCTCAACGTGTCGTCGATTGCGGTGCTGCCGTTCGCGAATTTTGCCGGCGATGAGCGCGGCCGCTATCTCGCCGACGGATTCGCCGACGAGTTGATCCAGGATCTGTCGGAGGTCTCGTCGCTGCGGGTGATCTCGCGTACCTCGTCGATGTACTACAAGGATCATCCGAAGCCGCTGGCCGACATCGCCCGCGAGTTGAACGTGGATGCGGTCATCGAGGGCACGGTTCAGCGGCACGACGGGCTGATCAAGCTCGACGCGCGGCTGATCGATCCGCGCACCGACCAGAACATGTGGCGGCGGACGATCGAACGCGAGGAGGCCCGGGTCAGCGAGATGGAGGACGGCCTCGCCCGCGCCGTCATCGGCGCGTTGTCGCGGTCGATGCGGCGTCCGGGAGCGCGGGGAACCGACGCGCGCGCCTACGAGCTGTACCTGCAAGGGCGGTATCAGGTGAACACGCGCACGCCGGACGGGCTGCACGCCGCGCGCACGCTGTTCGATCGATCGATCGGGCGGGACGCCACCTATGCGCCGGCGCACGCGGGGCTGGCAGAGGCCTACGTCCTGCTCGGCTCGTTGTCCATCATCCCGCATCGCGAGTCGGTACTCGCGTGCCCGTCAGGCAGCGCTCGAGGCCCTGCGGCTCGACGATCAACTGTCGATGCCCTACGCCGTCCTCGGCTACATCACCTACGAGGCCGACAACGACATTCCGGCGGCGTTCAAGCAGTTCCGCGCGGCAATCGACCGCGATCCGAGCAACGCGACCGCGCGCCAGTGGTATGCGTTGTCGCTGAGCGGGCAGGGGCGCTACACCGAGGCGATCGCGGAAATCGATCGGGCGCGGACGGTCGATCCGCTGTCGAAGTCGGTCGCCGCCGATGCCGGCAACATTTATCGAATGGCGGGGAAGCTCCCGGAGGCGCGCGAACAATTACGGCTCCTGGTGTCGCTCTACCCGGAGTTCGCCGAGGGCCACCGTCAGCTCGGACTGGTCTACCTGGATTTGCGCGATTACCCGAATGCCGCGAGCGAGCTCCAAGCCGCGGTGCGCCTCGCGGGGCACGAGCCCTACCTGTTGACCGATCTCGGATATGCCTACGCTCGTCTCGGACGCACGAGCGATGCGAATCACGTGCTGGCGACGCTGAATGCGCAGACGGAGCGGCGGGAAGACTGGTATACGGCGGTGGTGATCGTCAACGGCGCGCTGAATCGGACGAAGGTTGCGGCCGACACACTCGTCGCGTGCCGCGCGCGCTACCCGCTCTGTTCGCCGGCCCTGGACCGTCCGGGCCTGGAAGGCCTGACCCACGACCGCGGCGTCCGCACGGCGCTGGGGCTGAAATAGGCTTCGGGCTTCCGGCTTCGGGCTTCGGGCTCAGGCTTCGGGTTCAAGCTGTTTCCTGAAGCCTGGAGCCTGAAGCCTGAAGCCCGCCCTCAGCTTTTCGCCACCTCATCGTACAGGAATGCGGACGCAATGATGCCGCCGTGGAAATTTCCCAGATCCAGCTTCTCGTTCGGAGCGTGAGCGTTTTCATCCGGCAGGCCGACGCCGAACAGCACTGAGGGTAGCCCGAGGATCTCCTGGAAGGTCGCGACGACCGGAATCGATCCCCCTTCGCGGTTGAACACCGGCGTCTTGCCGAACCCCTTCTCGATCGCCCGGCCCGCCGCCTGCACGAACCGGTTGTCGAAATCGGTCATCCAGGGCTTCCCGCCGTGCATCCGGGTGACCTTCACGTCGACGGTCTTCGGCGCGACCTTCTTCACGTAGTCCTCGAAGAGCTGCGCGATCTTGTCGGGATCCTGGTTCGGCACGAGCCGCATGCTGACCTTGGCCATCGCGACCGCGGGGATCACCGTCTTCGCGCCTTCGCCGGTGAAACCCGAGAGGATGCCGTTGACCTCGAACGTGGGCCGCGCCCACACGCGTTCGAGCGTCGAGTAGCCGGTTTCACCGAACAACCGTGGCGCGCCGAGCTCCTTGGCATAGCGCTTCTCGTTGAACGGCAGCCGCTTCCACTGGTCCCGCTCCTCCTCGCGCAGATCGCGGACATCGTCGTAGAAGCCGGGGATCTTGATGCGTCCGCCGCGATCCTTCATCTGCGCGAGAACGTTGGCCAGCACATAGGCCGGGTTGGCGACCGCACCGCCGAACGACCCCGAGTGGAGGTCGCTCTTCGTCCCGCGCAGATCGATCTGGAAGTAGACCAGGCCGCGTAGTCCGTAGCAGATCGAGGGTATGCCGCGGTCGAACATCGGCGAATCGGAGATGACGACTACGTCCGCCTTCAACTCGTCGCGATGACCCTTGACGAAGTTGTCGAGATTGGCCGAACCGACTTCTTCTTCTCCCTCGAGGATGATCTTCATGTTCACCGGCAGGCGGCCGTTCTGCTTCAAGTGCGCTTCGATGGCCTTGAAGTGCATGAACACCTGCCCCTTGTCGTCGGCTGCGCCGCGCGCGTAGAGCTCGCCGTCGCGGACCGTGGCCTCGAAGGGTGGCGACTCCCACAACTCGAGCGGATCGACCGGCTGAACGTCGTAGTGCCCGTAGAACAGAATCGTCGGGGCGCCTTCCGCGCCCAGCCACTCGCCGTAGACCACGGGAAACCCGGGCGTCTCGATCAGCCGCACGTTCTGCAGCCCGATCCGCCGCATTTCTTCGGCCGACCATTCAGCCGTGCGCTGCACGTCTGCCTGGTGCTGCGGCAACGCGCTGATGCTCGGGATCGCGAGGTACTCCTTCAGCTCGTCGACGTAGCGGTCGCGATGCGTGTTGATGAAGTCGATCACGTTGTTCATAACCGGTCGATTCTACTGTTTTTCGTCACTTCGACGCGGGACTTCGATCGGCAGGTCCTCTCGATCGCCCCACTCCTTCCAGGATCCGGTGTAATTGCGTACCCGTGGATAGCCGAGAAGACGGAGCGCGAGATAGCCGTGGGCGGCACGATAGCCACCCTGGCAATAGGTCACGATCTCCTTGTCGGGCGTAACGCCCGCGCGTTCGTAGATCGCGCGCAGCTCGGAGGCGGGCTTGAAATCTCCCTGGGTCGTGAGATTGCGCGTCCATTCGACGTGCACCGCGCCCGGAATCGCGCCGCCACGCTTCGCGCGTACCAGCGTGCCGTAATGCTCCTCGTCGCTGCGGGTGTCGAGAATCACGGCGTCGCGGCTGATCAGCCGCTCCTTCACGTCGCGCCACGATGCGATGCGCGAAGGCTGCGGAGTGCCGCTCCAGGTGCTGGCCGTCGGTACCTGTGCATCGCGGGTAACGCGAAGGCCGGCCCGGACCCACGCATTGAACCCGCCGTCGAGCACCTGCACCCGCGGATGGCCGAAGTATTCGAGGAACCAGAACGCGCGCGCCGCGCGCACGCCCGACTGCTCGTCATACACGATGACCGGCGTGTCCTTGTCCACGCCGCGCAACACCAGCACGTGCTCGATCATCCACATGAACGCCTTCAGCGGCGCCGGATCGGTGTCGATGAGCGACACGCCCCAGAGATCGACGTGCACCGCCCCCGGGATGTGCCCGGCAGCGAAATCCTCGGCAGGACGAAGGTCGAGAACGAGCTGCTTCACGCGCGCGTCGATCGCATCGGCCAGCTCCTGCGGGGTCATCAACAACTGCGGGTTCGCGAAGCCCTTGTCCATTTCTTCAGCGTACCCTGAGTCAGTTGAGGGATCCAAAAGAGGTTCGGGGTTTGCCGTTCGCGGTTCGCGGCCCGGGGTTCACGGTTCGGCGTTCGCGTTCGGGATTCGACTGCGAACCGCAAACTCGACGCCCCTGCCCTCCGGAGTTGACACGCCAGACTCTCTGTCGCAAAGTAGTGTCGTGGACGTCACCCGCGCCCTGGATCAGATCGCAGAAATCCACGCCCAGATCGCCAAGGGCGAGGTCTACCGCGGCTACCGCTCGGTGCCGGTGGCGGCATCGGGGCTGATCGGTCTCGTCGCGGCGTGGCTGCAACCGACCGCCCTCGGTCCCGCGGATCCGATCGGGTTCGTGATTTACTGGGGTTCGATCGCGGTGTTCGCCGGGTTCGTCGGCGCCAGCGAGATCATCCACAACTACGTGGTCCGCGACGAAGCGGCAGGCCGAAGGCGGACGCGCAAGGTCCTCGGCCAGTTTCTGCCGAGCGTCGCCGGCGGTGCGGCCATTGCCGTGTGTTTCGCTCACCTGAGCACCGGGCTGGTGCCGCTTCTGCCCGGTCTCTGGGCAATCTGTTTCGGAATCGGCGTGTTCGCGTCGCGGCCGTATCTGCCGCGGGCCAGCGGTTACGTCGCGTTGTTTTATTACGCAGCGGGATTCACGCTGCTGTGGATCGCGCGCGGTCCCGCGGTGTTGAACGGATGGTGGGTTGGCGGCACGTTCGGCGTCGGCCAGCTGCTGGCGGCGATTGTGCTGTGGTGGAATCTGGAGCGAGACTGATGGCTCGGAAAACATCGCACAAAGACGAGCCCGGGCGTTACGCCTACGAAGGGTTGGACCGCGTGCTGCACGAAAAGGCGCGGCTCGGGATCATGACGTCGCTGGTCACGCGACCCGAAGGTGTGCTCTTCACCGAGCTGAAACGCCTCTGCGCGCTGACCGATGGAAACCTGAGTCGTCACATCGACGTGTTGCAGGACGCCGGTCTCGTCGAGGCATGGCGCGGCACCGAAGGCGGCCGGCCGCAGACCTTGTATCGCCTCAGCACCGATGGCCGCGCACGCTTTGTCGCCTATCTCGAGGAACTGGAGCAGGTCGTCCGCGATGCGCTGCCGAAGGCGGCCAAGAAGCTGGAACGATCCCCGGAACTGCCGCCCGGCTTCCAGCCCGCATAGGAGGCGCGCTAGAAACGAGTATCCTCGGCACCTCTGAAGAGGTGCCCTACAGATAAAGTGCTGTCTCCTTATACTCTTCCCTCCTCCCTGAGCTTCTGCAGGTGCGCCTCCACGGTCGCGGCTGCGGCACGCTTGAGCGACGAGGCGAGACTCGGGTAGACGCGCTCGACGATTTCCTCCGGCGTCCGCGCGCCGGCCGCGATCGCCGCCAGGATCTGCTGATCCCGGTACTCGCGGTGTGCGATGTATTCATCGATCAGTGCGAGCGGCTGTTCGACGATTGGGCCATGACCGGGCAACAGTCGTCGCGGCTCGAGCGCGCGCACGCGCTTCAGTGAATCCAGGTACTGGCGCAGGTCGCCTCCCTTGTTCGCCGGAATCACAATGGACCCGCCAAGGCGAGCCAGATCACCGCAATAGAGATCGCGGGAGGCGCGGTCGAAGAAGCAGAGATGATCGGGGGCGTGGCCTGGTGTGGCAATCGCTTCCAGGGTCGTGTCTCCTGCCGGAAAGGTTCCAACCGAGCGGACGACATCGACCTCCGGCCAGCGCGCGCGCAGTGCAGGGAGGCCATCCACATGATCCGAGTGACCGTGGGTTATCAACACCCGTCTGAGCGGTGCGCCTTGAAGCGCGCGCTCGATATCCGCGAGATGATCGGGGTGCCCCACGCCCGCATCGACCAGCCCCGCCTCCGAGCCGAGGAGCAGCCAGGTATTGTTCCCGGTTGGACCCGTCCATTGGGACGGATTGCGTCCGGGGATCAAAAGCGCAGCCATGCCTAGAAGTAGTACTTCAATCGAGCGTATACGAAATCGCTGTCGGAAAAGCGGCCGATGGTGTCGAGGCCTTCCCCGTTGAACCACCCAATCGATCCCTCGAGGGCGAGATTGTCCTGCAGCTTCGCGGTCGTAATCCAGCGAAGGAAAGTCGAGCGGCTCGACGGATTGTAAACGCCAAACAACCGGCCTTGGTATCTCTCGCGCGCAAAGGCCCGATCGGCAGAAAGGATCAGCGACGTATCCGTTCTCGCACCGCCGCCGTCATAGGACTCGTGATGAACCAGCACGGATCCACTGACCCGGTAGGCCCCCGCCTTGCGATCCACGCCTGCGCCGGTGTCGAACGAGCGCCCCTCGCGAAGCCCGATGCCATCCGGAACCTGGAACGAGTCGTCGACGAAGACCGCTGTTTCGGCGCGAAAGCCCCACGCGCCGGTGACGGTTTCCACGTCGCCTCCAATCATCGTGAACCGCGGAAACAGCCGCCGCGCAGATGGAAGGCCCACCGGATCGATCGCAGCCAGCGTGTAGACACCGAACGGACGGAAGCCACGGTAGGAGGAAACCGACCAGTCGACGCGGCCGGTGGTTGCATTCAGGCGCGCGCCCCCCTGCGCATTCCCGAACGTGCGCGCCGGCACCTGCTCATCGATCCCGACGCCCGGCGGCGCGAGGTTGAACGGTGATGTGGGTTCGTCGAGCCGATCGAAGCGGCCGCGGTCTAAAGAACGGCACATACACTCCTTCGAGCGATAGCCGCTCGCCGGCATGAACGCGCAGCCGCACCAGCGGCACGGCAAGCCGCGCCTCGCTCCGCCCTTCAAAGAAAAACCGCGAGGCATCGAGCGGGTCGACGACATCGGTCGGCTGAAGTTCGTCCAAGCGGCCCCACACGACCCGCGTGAAACCAGCCGTGACATCAACCCTTCCGGCTCGGAGGTCGACGCTCAGATCGTGCGGTTCCGCGATCGCGTCGGTCACCTGCCCACGCCCGATCTGCCGCCAGGCTCTCGACGAATCCGGAGGCCGTCAGCCGCACTCGGCCCAGCGAGGCCTTCTCCTCGACGAAGGCCCGCGCACGCAATTCCGTCGCGTCATTCGTCGGGAAATGGTCGAAGAGGATTGACAGATGGCCGGTCGGCGACTGCGCTGATACCGGCGCCGGCATCAGCCACACGACTCCGCAGAGCAGAACGGTCGGCGCCTGGATCCGGATAAAAAGGGAGCCTGGTCTTCTCCTGGTCATGCCGCCGCCGCGCGAGAGCGGGTGCGACGCAGCGCCTCGGCGCCGAAGATCGACGGCAGCAGCTTGATCGTCGCCGGCAGGATGAACACCTCCGCCAGGAACGCCACCGCCATCGTCAGCCCGAGCAGCCCGCCGAACCACGCGGTCGGCTTGTATTCCGACAGCAACAGCACGCCGAACCCCAGGCTGTTGATGATCGCGGTCGTCAGCGACGCGCGGCCTTCGTGCACGGTCGCCAGCTCGATGGCCTCGATCGGTCGTCGCCCCGGCCGCGACCTCGCGGCGATAGCGGTTGATGAAATGAATCGTGTCGTCGTCCACCACGCCGAGCGCGACGCTGGCGACCATCACGGTGGCGATGTTCATCGAGATGTCCGATGAAGCCCATGATCGCCGAGCACCGCGAGCACCGGCAGCAGGTTCGGCGCGATCGTGAGAAAGCCGAAGCGCACCGAGCGGAAGACCACGAAGATGACGCCGAACACCGTGAAGAAGGCGGTGCCGAAGCTGCTCAACTGCGACGTCACGAGGTAGTGATCGAGCGTGCTGAACAGCCGGCCGGATCCCGTCGTCGTGACGCGAATCGGCGTGCCGGCGAACGCAGCCTTGGCGACCCGCTCCGCCTGCTCGACGAGCTCGAGCACCAGATCGGAGCTCATCGACTGCAGCTTCACCGTAGATCTGCGCGCGCGAGTAGTCGCTGGCCGACCACACGCTCGAGCTCGTGGCGGCCTTCGCCGCCGAGCGTGAACACGAACAGCTCCTGCGCGATGGTCGCGCGGATCGGAGGGCACGACGTCCGCCGCGGGATCGCCGTCGTGCAGCTCCTTGTTGATGCGCTTGACGTAGTCGGCAACGGACGTGACCTTCTTCACGTTCGGAAACGCTCGCAGCTGCGTGCTTCGAGCCGCTCCATCCGCTGCAGGTTGTCAGGCGTGCTCAGCGAGTCCGGCGGCCCCTCGAGCATGATCTGGAAGCTGTAGACGCCGGACAGCTCGCTGTCGATGACGCGCGCCGACTGGCCGAGCGGATGGCGCGCGCTGAAGAAGTTGATGTGGTTGGTATCGACGCGCAGCCGCAGAATACCGACCGCGGCGATCGCCGACAGAACGAACGCAATCGCGAGGACCTGCCGCGGACGTCGTGTCGAGAACATCGCGATACGCGGCGGAGCGGCTCGACGAGATACCTTTCGTGCGGGGTTTCTCCCGTCTCCGGCTTCATCAGGCTCAGCAGCGTCGGCACGAACACCAGCGAAATCGCGAAGTCGACCATGATGCCGACCGCCGAACCGATGCCGAACGAGCGGACCGCCACGACGTTGCTCGTGGCCAGCGACAGCATGCCGAGCGCCGTCGTGCGCGCTTGCGCCCAAGGAGCGGCGTCGCCAGGTGCGCGACGGTGGCCTTGAACGCTTCCTCCGGCGACTTGTGGCGCCGCTCCTCGTCCCAGTGCTGCATGATGTGCACGTCGTCGGCAATCGCGAGCACGACGATCAGCGGGACGAGCATGCTGGCGAGCACGTTGTAGCTGAAGCCCATCAGCGAATACAGACCGAGCGTCCAGAGCACGCTGATGCCGACGGCGACAATCGTCAGCAGCGTCTTGCGCCACGATCGGAACGTCAAGTAGACGGCAAGCAGCGTGATCACGAAGATCGGCGGCGTGAACTTCCGCTGGTTGTCGAGCGTGATCCGGTTGTAGGTCTCGCTGATCTCGAGGCTGCCGTTGTAGTACGCCTTCACGCCCGGCGGCAGCTTCGGATCGACGATGTCGTGGATGTGCTGGATGACGCCGGCGCGGACCTGCGTCGATGCGCTGCTCGTCGAAGCTGACGACCAGCGCGGTGACGCGTCCGTCGTCGGAGACCAGGTCGCCGCGCAGCAGGTCGTCCTTCAGCGCGCGGCGCCGCACTTCTTCCGGTGTCTGCGGGCTCTTCGGCGTCGAGGAGCGGCCGTACATCAAGTCCTCCGTCCGGGTCCGGAAGCGCCTCGACGGTGGTCGCGGTCGCCAGACTGTCGACGCGCTGAACGGTATCGACCCGCTCGATGTCGCCGGTGACCCGCTCGATGAATTCGAGCGTCGCGCGGCGAGAACAGCCGATCCGCGGTGTCGGCCTCGAGCGCGACGATGAGCGTGCGGCTGCCGCCGAACTCGTCACGAAACCGCTCGTAGTCCCGGTAGACCGGATCGTCCTTCGAGAACCAGGCGCGTGATGTCGTTGTCGAGCGCGTGATGTTCGCCCGCGGAGCGAAGGCAATCGCGCACGAGCACGATCGCCGTCGACAGCAGAAAGCGCCAGCGCCAGAGCACGTCGGCGAGCCGGCGGCGTCATTGACCGCGCCTCCAGCTCGCGGCGGCTGAAGGCCTCTTCCTTGAGCCCGTGTTGTAGTCGATCTTCTCCACGACGAGCTCGGTGCGGGTCTTGTCGAGAGCGTTGGTCATCGACGACTCGAACACCGTCCAGATGCCCTGCACCTGTTGAAACGGCGCACGGTATAGACCTTCTGTTTCTCGTTGCGCCGGTTGTAGATGTCGGCGTGGACGACGACGAAACTATCTTTCAGCACGAGCGACACGACGCGCGGAAACTGCGCGCCGGCGATCCTTGCGCCGCGACTCGAGCCGCCATGCGGGACGGACGACGCCATCGGCGCGCCGTCCACGACGCGTTCTCGTCCGATCGAGCGCGTAGGAGTAGTCATCGAACTCGCGGCCGCCGATGTCTTCGTAGGTGAAGTCGCTGCCGACGAAGCTCTCCTGCGCCTCGCGAGCCGGCGATGCGCCGCACCCGGCCGAGCGAGGGCAGAAACAGGAACCGCTCGTCTTCGGTCTTCGGATGCTCCCAGACGAGGAAGCCGGTGCCGCGGATGTCGTTCGGATAGGTGAAGCGGATCAGCAGTCGATCGCCGTCGGGCGCCGTCCGTGCTGCGCCGGGGTTGTCGCGCCCGCGCAGCGTCACGATCGACAGCGCCCGCTCGCGGGCGCGATCGTGACGGTCGAAGAGCTTCATCCGCATCTCGGCTCGCGAATCGCGGCCGGTATCGCGATCCTGGACGCGGCGGGCGATCTGCTCAGCCGTCAAGCTTGGTGGGACCGCAGACACGCCGACCGAGCTGGAGGCGACGGCCATCCAGAGCAGAGAACTCGCGAGGGATCGCATGCACTCCGATTATGTGAAGCATTTCACAAGCGAGCAAGCGCGCCGGGCGGGCCCGTCCCGTCCTAGAATTCAGTCATGGTCACGATTTTCGGGAAAGACTCCTGCCCGTATACCAACGCAGCCCGGGACGATTACCAGGCCCGCGGCCTCGCGGTCGAGTACGTCAACGTCAAGAAGAACGCCGACGGCCTCGATCGAATGCTGCGTTACAGCAACGGCAGGCGGCAGGTGCCGGTGATCGTCGAGGACGGCAAGGTCACGATCGGCTTCGGTGGCACGTGAGGCGTGTAGTCAGGCGCCCGTTGGGCGTCTCTCCGGGCGTCAGGCTTCGGCCCTCCAGGCTTCGGGCTTCAGGCGGCTAAGACAGCAGGGCGCGGATGTTGTCCGGGATAGGAACAGGCTTTTCCTCTGCGTAGTCGTACATGACCTGCACCGTGCGCGCGGTTGCGACGATCTGCCCTTGCGCGTCGACTATCTCGTAGTCGTAGGTGAAACTGGTGCGGCCGATCTTTGCCACCCGCATGCGGATGTCCAGGGTCTCGCCGAATCGCGCCGCGCGGCGGTAATCGCACTCCGCATGCGCGATGATCACGCCCAGCAGGTCGGGTGGCTCGGTCGAGGTCCAACTCTCCGATGATCGAAGCCGGGACTGCGCCGGGCGCGGCGCAAACCCCCAGGACGTCTGCCAGTGCGCCAGCCGCGTCTGCTCCAGGTAGGTGAAATACACGGCGTTGTTCACGTGTCCCATCGGGTCGCAGTCGCGAAAGCGGACTTGAAGGCGGTGGACGAAATGGCTCATGGCTGATGGCTCAAGGCTTAGACCGTCGAGACAGATTAGCGCGGCAGCAGCTGAATGCTAAAGCCCGAGGGCCGAGGGCCGAGGGCCAAAGCCTGGACCCCGGAGTCCAGAGCCTGGAGCCCGAAGCCCGTCTAGTGCGCTCCCGATCTGGTGTCTTTGAGGAAGGCCAGGAGATCTGCCACTTCCTGCCGGGTCAACTGCTCCGCCAATCCAGGCGGCATCAGCGAGACGGTGCCAGGCTGCACATCGGCGATGTCCTTGCGCAGGATCCGGGTTTCTTCACCCGTGCTCGAAACGAGGACCATCTCGTCGAGCAGATCGCTGCGCAGCACGCCGCCGCGAACTTCCCCCGACGTGGTGGTCACGACGACGGGCTCGTAGCCGCGAGCGAAACTCGCACTTGGAAAGACGACGGCCTCGAGGAGGTCCCGCTCGCTGCGAATCTGGCCAATGCGCGTCAGATCCGGCCCGACCCGCCCGCCCACATAGCCAACGGTATGGCAGGACATGCAACCAACCTTGGGGCTATTGAAAACAGCCTGACCGCGGCGCACGTCACCTCCCTGAACGGTCGCGAGCAGCTCTTCGAGCCGCTGGGCCTGCGCAGCAGAATCCACGCGAAGCGACGCGAGAAGGACCTCTCCCTGCCTCTGCACGGAAAGCGGGTACTTCGCGAGTCGCGGACGGAGAATATCCGCGCGTACGGCGGATTTGCCGCTCGACTCCTTCATCGCCGAGATCAGCGCCAGTCCCAGTGCTTCGTCGCCGGCATTGTCGAATGCCGGAAGGAGACGCGGAAGTTCCAACGGGCCAGCGGTCCTGACAACCTCCGTCAGTGCCACCAGTTGATTCCGCTCGAGCCTGGCCTTCTCGACGACGGCCGCGGCGAGCGCGCGAAGAGACGCCGAGCTCGACGGCTGCAGGTTCGCCCGCAGAAGATCGAAGAGCGCCGGATCGACCGAGGTGAGGCCACCGGGAATGACGCTCAGAGCGCTCAGCCTGAGTCCGTCCGGTCGAGACGCATCGTGCGCGACGCGCAACAGTGCCGCGGATATCTGTGACGTCGACTCGTCTGGCACAGCGGTCGCACGCAGGACGCCAATTGCGTGTTCCGTCAGCTCGCCGTCGGGACTCTCCAACGCGCGATTGATTGGCGCGACCCACGAAGCGGGAAGAGTCTTGACGCGGGCCTTCGCCATCGCCGCGAGTACGATGGCCCGCGACTCGGTGGACATCGCGCGATTGGCTGTCGTCGCGAGCAGATTCTGGATCGCGGGACTCTCACTGAACTGGGCGAGCTTGAGTTGCAGGTCGTTGAGCTCGGGCGGAGCAAGATTCGGCGCGCTCAGGCGCTCCTGAAAGAAATCGGCAAGATCGCTGCCCCACTCCGGATGATGGTCGGCAATCCACCAGGCAGTCTCCTTCAGGACCGGGTCGGGTGATTCGAGGAGAGAGATCACTTGCTTCGGCTGCAGTCCGCCGTGGTCCATCTGGTCGACCGCAATCAACGCCACACGCTTTGCGTGAGAAGACGAGGACTGCAGTCCAGTGGCGGTCGCACGCCAGTCGCCAATCTCGATCAGCGCGTAGCTCACCGAATGCTCGAGCACGCGATCGAGCGGTGAGGCTGCGGTCGCGAGCAACACGGGCACCGCCCGCGAATCACCAATGCGTCCAAGCGCCTCCGCCGCCGCTCGCTGAACCGCCGGAGCGCCGGACTCCAAGGCCTTGATCAAGGCGGGCACGGCCGCGCGATCGCGCCAAAGGCCGGCGCCGTGAATTGCGCTCTGCTGCACGGCCTCGTCGCGATCGGTGAGCGCGAGCCGGGCGGCCTCGGTGGCTGGTCCAGGGCCGATGCGCGTCAGCGACCAGACGGCGTTCAGGCGTGCATCCGACGATGAGGATCTCTCGAGGACGTCTGCAAGTCCCGGAACGGCGGACCTTCCAATTGCCGCCAGCCGATCGATCGCTCGATTGCGCACGAAGGGCCTCGGGTCGTCGAGCAGGCGGACCAACTCCGCCGGGTTCATGGTGTTCCAGGCCAGCTTCAGCCCACGTGGATCGACGACAGCCGGGACACCGAGACGACGGACGCGATAGATCGCTCCGAGCACGTCGGGCTTCGCGAGCTGCGACGTTGGACAACAGAGCTTGTACCAGCCGCCGGTGTCGACAACCAGCAGGCTCCCGTCAGCATCTTCGAGAACGTCCGTGGGATGAAAGTCCTGGCTGTTCGAGATGACGAAATCCGAGTCAATGCTCTTGAAGGTGGCTCCGCTCGGCTCCAGCACGTGACGGGTCACCTTGTGCATGTTGAACAGCACGGCGAAGACGTTGTCCTGGTACTCGTCGCCAAACACACGGGACGCATAGCGGGTCAAGCCGGCCGGAGCAGCAGGACCGAACTGGCTCAGGGCCGGCATGAGATCGCCGGTCCGCTTGTGACCGTCGATGACGCGGTGAGGCTTGCCGTAGACGCCGCCGTACACGGCGTGAATCAACGCGTCGCGCCGGCCAAGCTGCGGATGCTCCAGGAATGTCGCGGTCAGGATCCGTTCGCCGGTGGGTGTGAAGGCGACGTCGACCGGATTGTCCATGCCCCCGGTCATCACCGGTTCGACGAGCCGGTCGTCCGGTCGGCGTCGGAAGATGTGCGCGGCGCTCGTGATGAACGGGGTCTGTCCCGGGCGTTCGTAGGTCTGCTCGGCAAACGCCCCTTTCGTCCAGTAGATCCAGCCGTCAGGACCCAGGTACGGTCCGTGCAGATCGTTGGCGCAACTGGTCAGCGTCTTTCCCTGGAACCATTCCTCGCGTTGATCGGCGACGCCGTCGCCGTCCTTGTCGGTCAATTTCCAGATGCTTGGCGGCGCAGCCACATAGAGTGAGCCGTCGTGCCACATCGTGCCTTCTGGAAACATCATGCGGTCGGCAAACACAACCGACTTGTCGAAGCGTCCGTCGCCGTCGGTGTCTTCGAGCCGCACGATCCGGTGAGGCTTGTCGGCAAGCTGCTTCTCGACCTTGTCGTTCGATCCGGACGAATCGGCGACGTAGAGCCGACCCTCTTCGTCGAAGTCGGCGACGATTGGCCGGTTGACGAGCGGCGGCCCCGCGACACGTTCGATCTCGAAGCCGGGTGGGACAGTGAGCCGAAGTTCAGTCGATGGGGATTGCCCGCCGGCAGACAGGAAGGCGGCGGCGGCGACGATGACGCATCCAACGCCGAGTCCAGAACACCCGGTTCTCACGCTCATCGGTCACTCTTCCCCGCGACTCCGCTTCGATCCGCTGACCGAAATTGCCGGCCGATGATAGCACCAGCCGCTTCGTCGGGAGCTCAATGGCCGGGCCTCGCCACACTCCGCGCAGCGTGCGGCGAAGACGGTCTCACGCAGGGGCGCAAGGGCGCAAAAGGCCAGATGCCAGAGGCGGAACGGTGCTCAACGATCTGGACGTCTACCGCGTGACAACCAAATGAAGTGGCTGCGCTGCTGCCTTCGCCGCCGCGCTTCGCGCGGCGAAGACTCATTCCGCAGTCTTTTTGGCGCCCTTGCGCCATGGCGTGAGTCTTACGAGACAAGCCGTACTTTCAGATCTTGCGGTCGCGCGAATCGACCTGGATGTGCTTCAGCACAGTGAGTTACCGGCCGCGCGAGCACAAAGTCTTTGAACATTTCATGTCGAACCTTTAGCATTGCCGACGTGTCCTCTCCCGAAGAATTCACCGACCGAGAGCGTCGGATCCTGCAACCGTATTTCAGCAACACCGACTCGCATATTTTTGCGCTGACCAATCTCCCCGAGACCGTGAAGGGCGCCCTTTTCGCGCGCTATTCGCGGTCGTCCAAGTCTCTCCGCCGGTTGTTTCTCGACGAGTTCGCCGGCGAACTGGCCAGCGCACCGGTCCCGGTTCAGGGCAGCGTGGGTATTGCGCGAGCGGAAAAACTTTACGCGAAGGTCTTCAACGAGTACGGCGACGATTCGGTCGCCCAGCTCGGCGGCGCGCACATCGCCTGCGAATACGTCTCGAACGTGCTGACCAAGGTGCTCGAGTGGGGCCGCCTGATGGCGTATCTCGAGCAGTCCACGCGCTACGTCCCCTACACCGACCAGCTGCGCGGCCGCTGGCGGTATCACTTGCCGGCCGAACTTCGCGGCAGCCTGCGCGCCCGCTACATGCGGACCCTGGATGACCAGTTCGAGACGTATGCGCGGCTGATCGATCCGATGCAGCGCTACTTCGCCGCCAAGTATCCGAAGGCCGAGCAGGATTCCGACGCGGTGCATCGCACGGCCACGCGCGCCAAGGCGCTGGACACGCTGCGCGGCATGCTGCCGGCCGCCACGCAATCAAACGTCGGTATCTATGGCACGGGACAGGCGTTCGAAGCGCTGCTCCTGCGGATGCGCGCACATCCGCTCGTCGAAGTGCGCGAGTGCGCGGTCCTCATGCTGCGCGAGCTCCGAAAGGTCATCCCTTCGTTCCTGACCCGCGTCGATCAGCCGGATCGCGGTGAACGTTGGAGCGAGTATTTCCGCAGCGCGCGCGAGGACACGCAGCGAGTCGCGAACACCCTGCTCGAAGACATCGAGGCCGAGACGCGCGACGAAGTATCGCTGACCGACTTCGACCCCGACGGCGAGGTCAAGGTCGTCGCTGCGGCTCTGTACCCAGTCTCGGATCTACCGGACGATCAATTGCTGGCTGCCGCCCGCGGGATGTCGGCAGATCAGCGAAGCTCGGTCCTCCAGGCATACCTCGGCGAGCGCACCAATCGGCGACACCGCCCCGGACGTGCGTTCGAACGCACCGCGTATCGCTTCGATGTGTTGACCGACTACGGTGCTTTTCGCGATCTCCAGCGGCACCGGCTGCTCACCCTGGAATGGCAGCCGCTCTCGACCCGTCACGGCTACTCGGAACCGGATGCCATCCGCGACGCCGGACTTCTCGACGACTGGACCCGGACGATGAACGCGTCCGCGGAGCTGTACGACCAGCTGACATCCTCAGGCCTGCACGACGTCGCGCCATACGCCGTGTCGATGGCGTTCCGGGTGCGGTTCTATCTCGACATGAACGCGCGCGAGGCGATGCACCTCATCGAGCTCCGCACCGCCCCGCAAGGGCATCCCGCCTACCGCCGCGTCTGCCAGCGGATGCACCAGCTGATCGCCGAGCGGGCGGGCCACCACGCGATCGCGGCGGCGATGAAATTCGTCGACCACTCCGAGGTGGAACTCGAACGGTTGAAGTCCGAGCGCGAGCTGGAGAAGAAGCGCGGAAGGTGAACTTGACAATCGAAACTTCGAAGGAAGCCCGAAGAAGTCGAAGGAGCCAGACTAAATTGTTCTTGTCGACACGGTAAATCTGACAATCGAAGGACTCGAAGGGAAAACGAAGACATCGAAGGAGCCCAAGCCCAATCCTTTTTCCTTCGCCTCTTTAAATGTGTTCTCCTTCGAAATTAGATGTGTTCTCCTTCGATTCCTTCGCTCTTCCTTCGAACCTTCGATTGTTACTCTTCTGGCACGGTCCGCCTCGCATTCCAGAACCTGCCGAACTCGTCGAGGAACGTCAGAGTGTCGAACGATTTCATCCGATCGAAGAACAGCACGCCGTCGAGGTGGTCGGTCTCGTGCTGGATGACGCGGGCGGTGAAGCCGCGGGCGCGAATCTCGACACGGCGGCCGGTCCGGTCGTACGCCTTCACCTGGATCTCGCGGGCGCGCGGCACCCTCCCGCGGATATCCGGAATGCTCAGGCAGCCTTCCCAGTCTTCGTCGATCGCACTCCCGACGGGGGTAATCTCCGGATTGATCAGCGCCATGAGCGGCACGCGCTCCTGGTCGCGATCGTCCTCGTCCTCGTCGGGCTCGAGGCCAGGTTCCGGCGAGAATCCGGCCACGAACAACCGCAACGACACGTGCACCTGCGGCGCTGCCAGCCCCACCCCCTGGTACTCCCTCATCGTCTCGAACATGTCGTCGATCAGTTGTTGCAGACGCGGCGACTTGATGTCGCCCGGATCGATGGCCTTCGCGCGCACGCGCAGCACCGGGTGACCCATTCGCGCGACTTTGAGAATCGACATAAGACATCGATTATATAAAGGAGAGATGGACTACCGCTTCTGCCCGAGGTGCGGGGGCTCGCTCGCGAAGCGGAGCCTGCGGCCGGTCGATCCGGAGCGGCTGGTGTGCACCGCGTGCGACTTCGTGTTCTACCTCGATCCCAAGGTCGCGGTGGGCACGATTATCCGAATGCCCGACTCGCAGCTCGTGCTGGTGCGTCGGGCAATCGAGCCGGGCTACGGACTCTGGGTATTCCCCGGCGGCTACGTCGATCGTGGCGAGGAGCTTGGCGCCGCAGCGATTCGCGAAGCCCGCGAGGAGTCCGGCCTCGACGTCGCCCTCGACGGCCTCATCAATATCTACTCGTACGCCGGCAACGCCCCGATCATCGTCGTGTATGCCGCAACGGTCCTCGGCGGAGAACTGTGTGGGGACGATGAGTGCCTGGAGGCGCGCCTGTTTCACGCCGATAAGATCCCATGGGACGAACTGGCGTTCCGCAGCACCAGCGAGGCTCTGCGCGACTACTTGAGAGGGGTCAGAATCGGCGAAACCTAATGATTGGGTGAATGGTGGATTGGACGATTTGGTGAA
Source organism: uncultured Acidobacteriota bacterium (assembly GCA_963755695.1). GTDB lineage: Bacteria > Acidobacteriota > Vicinamibacteria > Vicinamibacterales > 2-12-FULL-66-21 > QHWT01. Next base: position 399,048 of record CAVWLB010000008.1, read on the forward strand.
TTGTTGTTTCGTTGGTAACCTGCCTTGACCATGCCGGCGTCGCCGGCCCGGTCAAATCACCAAATCACCAAATCACCAAATCGCCAAATCAGCAAATCACTAAATCACCAAATCATTAATTCCGCCTCCCTCCCTGGGCCTCACCCCGGATTTGTCATGAAGAAGACCTCTCTCTTACTTGCTCTCGCAGCATCGGCCTTGGCTGCCGGCTGTCTCGGTTTCGAACACAACAGCACGCTGACCGGACCCACTGACGGAGGCGTCAATGCCCTGATGGGAACGTGGGCATCGGTGAGCGGCGTCCCGTCGCCATCGACCTGTACGGACTTCAAGTGGAGCGCAACGGAGCACACGAACACGAGCGCGAAAGGATCGTTCAGCGCAACCTGCGCGAACGACTTGAAGGTGACGGGGACCGCGGAGGGAACGTTGAGCGGAGCGACCGTGAGCTGGAACGCCAGCGGAAACGGGAGCGCGGCGAATCAGCCGTTATGCACCTTCTCGCTGGCGGGGACGGCGGAACTCGGCGTCGACTCGATCCGGGTGCCGTATTCGGGCACGGTCTGTGCGGTTCCCGTCAGCGGCGTCGAAGTCCTGAAGAGAAGATAGATACGGCCTGATTTGGTAGCCCAGCACGTCAGGCCTGCTCGTTCCTGACGTGTCTACGCTACGATGCCTGCTCGTCGATACTCGCTACCGTGCGAGCGCCAGATCTTCGGCGTTCTTCACGCCGTAAAACTCGAACCATGGACGCGCCGGCTTGAGCCGCTCGTTGACGTTCTCGATGTTCTTGACGCCTTCCGCCTCGAGCCACTGACGGAACGCCCCCGCGCCCTGCTTCGCATAGACCGGAATGCCGTCCTTCCAGGTGGCGCGGCCGCATAGCACGCCCGAGAACGGAACCTTGGCGTTCCCCGCGAGCTCCAGCGTCTCGGAGAACTCGGCGTTGCTCACCCCGGCAGACAGATAGATAAATGGCTTGGCCGCGACGTCCGCCGCGCGCTTGAATGCGTCGATCGCTTCCTTGGACGTGTAGACCTTGGTACCGCCGAACGCCCGCGTGCCCTCGACATATTTCATGTTGATCGGGACCTCGACCTTCAGCACGTCCACCCCGTAGCGATCCTTGGCGAACTCCTTCATGCTGCCGATGACGATCTCCGGCTTCCTCTTCGCGAACTCCGGGCCCTTTTCGTCAATCCCTTCCTGGTAGCCAACCAGCTCGAGGAAGTAGGGAATGTCGTTGGCCCGGCACTCGTCACCGATTCGCTCGGCCCATGCATGCTTCTTGTCGTTGATCGCCTTGGGGTCGTCCGGCGTGTAGTAGAGCAGGATCTTGATGCAGTCGGCCCCCGCCTCTTTCAATCGCCGCACCGACCAGTCGTCCAGCAGATCGGGCAGCCGTCCCGGCGTGTTCGCGTCGTAACCGGTCTTCTCGTAGGCCATCAGCAGCCCGGCGTTTTTTGCGCGTCGCTTGCTGGCGGGGATACCCCACTCGGGATCGAGCAGAATCGCGCTCGCGTGCGGCGTGAGCACTTCGGTCACGAGCGACTTGAACTCTTCCAGGTCCTTGTCGGTGACATCCGCGCCGCGCTCTTTGGCCAGCGCCTTCTTCAGCGATCCGCGCTGATCCATCGCCGCCGCCGCAATGACGCCGCGCGAATCCGAAACGGCCTTGAGGCCGGCCAGCTTGCCAGGTGTGATTTTCACGTTCTCAACTCCTCGATGTCTGCAGCCTTCAATTGTATAACTTCGCATCCTTCGCGCAGATCTTTTAGAGAGCCTTTCATGCGGCGTCTCTGAGAGATCGGCACCTCTGAAGAGGTGCCCTACAGACTTTTTCTGCTGCACGCGGCCGCCGCTAAAGAGGCGCCCTACACGCTCAGGCCTTCACGCCAGGTCAGGCTGTTCTCCGGGAAAACGAAAACTCTCCTGCGCCGACGCTGTCATCGCCTGTTCGATCATCTCGTCGATCGGCAGCGCCGCCTCTGCGGCTTCGATCTCGGATCGTCGTGCCTTCGTCGCCGGATGCCGCGGTGTGAACAGCGTGCAGCAGTCCTGATCGGGGATGATCGAGATGGGATAGGTCCCGAGCCGCTGCGCTTCCGCGATGATCTCTTCCTTGTCCATGCCAATCAGCGGCCGCAACACCGGCAGCGTGGCCACACTGCCGATGGTCGAGAGATTTTCGAGCGTCTGCGAGGCCACCTGCCCGACCACCTCTCCGGTGACCAGCGCCTGCGCGCGATTCTCGCGGGCGATCCGCTCGGCGATCCTCAGCATCAACCGCCGATAGATGACCACCCGGAGCGGAGGCTGGACCGCCAGCACGACCCGCTGCTGGATGTCGCCAAATGGAACCAGGAACAGCCGTGAGTCGAACTGATATCGGGTCAGCAGACGCGCCAGCTCACGCGCCTTCTCCTGGGAGGCGCGCGAGAGAATCGGATAGCTGTGAAAGTGCACGAACAGCACACGGCAGCCACGGCGCATCATCCGCCACGCGGCAACCGGTGAATCGATCCCGCCCGACAGCAGGCACGCGACCCGGCCGCTCGCGCCAACCGGCAGTCCTCCAGCGCCGCGCTCCTTGCCGAACGAGTAGAACGCTTCGCTGGTCAGCGCTTCGACCTGAATCGTCAGCGCCGGTCGATCCAGGTTCACCAGCCAATTGCGCGCCTCTTTGATCCGTCCTCCAACCTCGCGCTCGATCTGGGGGGATGTCAAGGGAAAGCGCTTATCAGCCCGCCGCGCCGATACGCGAAACGTTTCCGGATCGTCGGGCCCGAGGTCCTTCAGGATCTCCGCGGCGATCTCGTCGACGTCGAGGCGCGCGCGCCCCGCCCGCGAGAAGTTGCCGATGCCGAAAACGAGACCGAGCCGCTCGCGCACCGACTCCCAGGTCGCCGAAGGGCCGAGCACGACCTCGATTCGCCCCATCAGCACCCGCACTTCACGGACGTCGAGATCCGACACCGCTTGACGGATGTTCCGCACCAGCCGCGCGATGAACCACGGGCGATTCTTCCCTTTCAGCGCGATTTCCTGGTAGTGGACGACGACTGACTTCATGGCTTCAGGCTTCGGGCTTCGGGCTTCAGGCTTCGGGCTTCGGGCTTCGGGCTTCGGGCTTCGGGCTTCAGGCTTCAGGCTCGCGTCATTCATCGGCCGATGAGCGCTGCCTGCGCCGCCCGATGGCCCGCGAGTGCCGCGCTTTCGATGGTACCTGGCAGACCGGTGTCGATCCAATCGCCTGCGAGAAAGAGTCCGTCGACCGGAGTTTCCACTCCAGGACGTTGCGGCTGACCGGGTGCGAGCGAGAAAGTCGCGCGTTTCTCGCGAATCACGGTGCCGCGCCGAAGCAACGCATCGCGCGCGCCGGGAATCGATTCTGCCACCTCACGAGCGGCCAGCGTGACCAGCGCCTCGTTATCGAGATCGACGAGGCCGTCGGCGCCGCTCGACACCAGCGACAGATGCGAGGCGCGCTCGCCAAACGCCTGGCGCTTGTCGAACACCCACTGCATGGCGCGGCCGGGCAAACCGACGAACACGTCCTCCATCACGGCACGGTCGTACCACAGGTTGACCGTCACGATCGGCTTCGACGTCATGCGTCCGGCCGCCGCAATCGTCGCATCCATGAGCGACGACGAGCCGGTGAAGAGCTGGCCGAGCGAGAACCAGGGCACCGCCGCGACGACTCGGTTGACATCGATCGCCTCACCACGTACTTCGATCGCCACCACGCGATGACCCTCGAGGCGCACTCGCGCGAGGGCATGAGTCCTCACCTCGCCGCCGCGACCCTCGATGTATCGCCGCGCCGGCACGGCATACATCTCGAGCAATGGCGCCGTGGGGAGCACCAGCGACGCGTCCCTGGGGTCGGGACCAAACATCAGCGCGAGCACGCGCAGGAACGGTGCCGCCGCGGCCTCGGTTGGAGACTGGTTCAGGGCGGCAACCGCCAGCGGCTCCCACAACCACTCGCGGAGACGTCCGTGCTGGCCGTAACGGGTCAGCCACTGCGACACCGTCTCATCGGCGATCGGCGACCGAACACCGTTCCGGCGCGCCCGCAGGAGCGGCCCGGCAAGCCGCAGTGCGCGGAACCGGTCGAGCAGCGGCAGCGCGTCCCAGTTCAGGATCGCCCCCAGCAGATGAAGCGGGGAAGGGAGCGCAGGACACTTGAGCACCGATCGCCGCCCGTCCGCATCGAGGTAGGGGACTTCGAGCGTCGGCTGCACGCGGACGTGCGCGTCCGCACCCACGCGGCGGAAGAAGACGAACGTCTCGTGGTAACACCCGAACAGGACGTGCTGCCCGTTGTCCACGAGCTCACCCGTCGCACGATCGATGAATGCGGTCGCTCGGCCGCCAAGCTCGCCGCGGGCCTCGAGCACGAGCACGCGCCACCCCGCCTCGGCGAGCGCACTCGCGGCGGCAAGCCCGGCAACCCCGGCGCCGACGACCGCGATGTCATATTGAGAGCGGGTCACTGCAGTTCAATCGATTCCTTCTCATCAAAGGGCAGCTCTCACCCACTCGCGCGCGGCAATCAGCGCGCGCTCGGGACGGGGCACCCGGACTCTCCTCGTGAACACGTCGTAATCGGTGCGCTCGATCCGGCCGAGGATCGCGCGGTAGATGGCGCTCATGATCTCGGCGGCGACGAGGCGCCGGGCGTCTTCGCGCGGAAGCGCGGCCTTCGCACGCGCGTAGTACTCGCGTGCCCGCTGCGCCTGAAACGCCAGCAGGCGCTTGACCGCCGCGGACTGCACGCCGCGGCCGGCGCGGCCCGCTTCGACCTCGAGATCCTCCTCGCGGCATTCGTAGCGTGCGAAGTCCTCGAGCGGGATGTAGACCCGGCCCCGTGCGAGATCTTCCGGCACGTCGCGCAGAATGTTGGTCAGCTGGAGTGCAACGCCCAGATCTGTCGCATACTGCCGCGTGGCCTGGTTGCGGTACCCGAAAATCTCGACGCAGATCAAGCCGACAGCCGATGCGACGCGGATGCAGTATTCGTACAAGTCCGCGAACGTTGCATAGCGGTCGGTGCGCAGATCCATTTCCACGCCTTCGATCAGCTGATCGAAGGCCGAGCGCGGCAGCCGAAACTCGGAAATGAACGGCTGCAACGCTCGACCCTGCTCGGTTTTCGGCGGCGATCCGTCGAAGCATTGCGCCAGTTCCGTTCGCCAACGCGCCAGCTCTCCCGCTGCATCACCCTCCCCCGCCTCGTCCACCGCATCGTCCACCGCCCGACAGAAGTCCCAGACCGCGACGATCGCGCGACGCTTCTGTGGGGGAAGCACCAGGAACGAGTAGTAGAAATTGGTGTCGCGAGGCATTTCAATCGGCCTCGGGGCGTCGCCCGCCGCGTCGACCTGTCTCCCCGGACGCAGGCTGCGACGGTGGAAGCCCCGAAGCGGCGATGGCCGGGGGGTCGATGGCGGCGGCAGCGCGCCACATCAGCAGTCGCCACAAGAACCACGGCGCGTCCGCTGTGGACAGCGTCGGCCGCTGGTTGAAGACGTCGAAACCCGATGACTCGAGCTTGTCGAGGATGCGCGTGCCTCCCAGCCAGGTCGCGCGGAGCTCCCAGCGGAGCCGACCGCGCACGCCATCGCAGACCGAACGGCCTTCAGCGAACAGCGCGCGAGTGCGGCGCGAGACTTCGCCGAACGCGGCGCGCCATTCCGGCGTCAGGCGGCGGGCCTCGAGATCCGCTTCGCGCGCGCCCGCCGTCCGCCAGACATCCTCAGGCACGTAAAGGCGTCCCTTCCGCCAATCCACGTCGAGATCCTGCCAGAAGTTCGTCAGCTGAAGCGCCGTGCACACGGCGTCCGACGCGGCGTCCATCGAGGGATTCTCGCGACCGGCGACCCGCAGCACGAGGCGACCAACAGGATTTGCCGAGCGGCGGCAATAATCGAGCACATTTGCCCAGGTCGCGTAGCGCGAGACGGTGACGTCCTGTGCAAACGCGCTGAGGAGGTCGTCGAGCAGCGACACCGGCAATCGGCACTCTGCGATCGTCTGGCGCAAGGCGACGAACACCTCGGCGTGTGGACAATCGTCCGTCGACCCACCGCGCGCCGCTCGGTGGAGCCGCTGACGCCAGGCGTCAAGATCTTCGAGGCGCGCAGTTGCCGGGCGCTGGCCCTCATCCGCCATGTCGTCGGCGATCCGGGCAAAGGCGTAGATGGCTGCGACGTGCGGCCGCATCCGGCGCGGCAGGAGACGGGAAGCGACAGGAAAGTTCTCGTAATGCTCGCGGGCGAAGCGCTCGCAGTAAGCGTACGCGTCGTTTACCACTCTGAATCTGCAATGCCCGCCCGGTGGTTCGCAGCGCGGGCCATCACGAACAACAGATCCGAGAGGCGATTGACGTAGGTCAGCAGCTCAGCCTCGAATGCCGCGCGGCCGCTGGATTGTTCGAGCGCCACCATTGCGCGCTCGGCGCGGCGGCAGATTGTCCGCGCGACGTGGAGCGTCGCCCCAGCCGTCGACCCGCCAGCCAGGATGAAGCGGCGGAGCGGCGGCAGTGCCGCCTCGAGCGAGTCTATCCAGTGCTCGAGACGCGCGATATCGTCGGCGGAGACGGCGGCCTTGGTCACGCGTTCCGCAATGCGGTGCCCGGGATCCGCCAGCCGCGCGCCAATGGCAAACAGGTCGCGCTGGATGCGCTCGAGCATCGCCACCAGCTCCGCATCATCGGCCGACGCGCGCGCGAGACCAAGCCACGCATTCAGCTCGTCGATCTCGCCGTACGTCGCCACGCGAGGATCGGACTTGGGCACGCGCGTACCGTCGAACAATCCGGTCTCACCGCCATCGCCGGTCCTGGTGTAAATTTTCACTCGTTGACGATTATAAAGAAGAATGCCGGGGGCCGCGGTTCGAGGGGCGAGGCCCTGGATCCGAGATCCGAGGTCCGAGGTCCGAGGTCCGAGGCCCGAGGTTCGAGGTCCGAGATCCGAGGTCCGAGGTCCGGGACCCGAGGTTCGAGGTCCAATGCCCGCGGTTGCGAGGTTCGACCAAGTCCCGCGGCAAGACAGAAATTCCGGCGGCGGCTGCTCGATTGGTATCAACGGAACGGGCGCGATCTTCCCTGGCGGCGGACCACCGATCCCTATCACATCCTGGTGTCCGAGGTGATGCTGCAGCAGACGCAGGTCGATCGCGTGCTGCCGAAATACGAGGAGTGGCTGGGAAAGTACCCCACGTTCGCGGCGCTCGCGGCGGCACCGGAGGACGATGTCACCGAGACCTGGCGGCCGCTCGGCTACAACATCCGCCCCCGCCGGCTGCACGCGATTGCGCGGGAGTCGGTCGAGCGCTACGGCGGGTCGCTTCCTGCCGACGAGTCGACCCTGCGATCGTTCAAGGGCATCGGCGAATACACCGCGGGAGCGGTGCTCAGCTTCGCCTTCGGCCAGCGCGCGGCCATCCTCGACACCAACGTCGCTCGCGTGTTGTTTCGTGTCTTCGTCGGGCGCGGAAATCCCAAGTCGCACGCGATGAAACGTGCGCTCTGGGAAATCTCGCGCACGGTCCTGCCACACCGCCGCGTGTTCGACTTCAACCAGGCGCTGATGGATTTCGGGGCCACCCTGTGCGCCGCGCGCAAGCCCAAATGCCTGCTCTGTCCAATGCGCACGGATTGCGCGGCCTATCCCTACAATCCCGACAACGAACGCGCATGACGCGGCTCGTCGTCACCGCGGCCGTCATCGAAGAGCGTGGCCGATACCTGGTCACGCGTCGCCAGCAAGGCGTCCACCTGGAGGGCTATTGGGAGTTCCCTGGTGGCAAGTGCGAACCCGGTGAGCCGCTCGACGCGTGCCTCCGGCGCGAGCTGGTCGAAGAGCTCGGGTGCGACGCCACCATCGGCGAGGAACTGCTCGCCGTTACGCACGAGTACCCCGAACGAGCAGCTCGAGCTCCACTTCGTCGAGTGCCGCCTGACGAGCGAACCAACGCCGCTGCTCGGGCAGGACATGCGCTGGGTCGCGCGGAACGAATTGCCCTCGCTGCAGTTCCCACCAGCTGACGATGAATTGATTGCGCTGCTGACGACGCGTTAGCGACGCGTGTGACGAAAACGGTTTCACGCAATGGCGCAGAAGGGCGCAGAAGGGATGCCTCGTGAGACCGTTGCGCCCTGCGCCGCCGCGCAGCGGCGGGTGGAGGAACAGAACGCACCAGATCAAAACGCCAGAGGATCAAGCGGCGCTTTGATCTGGTGCGTTCTGTTCCTCCACCTTGGCCCGGCTTCGCCGGGCCCGCAGGGCGACCAGAGCCAAACGTCGCTTAACCGGTTCAGGCGGCGAAATACGAAGTGAACCGACTGCCTTTGCCCTTTTGCGCCTTGGCGCCTTTGCGTGAGGTTCTTCGTGACAGGCAGCGCGAGCTAGCTGACGGCCGGGAATGGCAGGGCAGCCACAACGCCCGGTGTGTCCCCGACCTTCACCTCGGTACCAGGCTCAACAAAGTCGCGATGCACATACCCGAGCGCGATCGGACGGCCGAGCGCGGGCGACCGCGTCGCGCTGGTAATGCGGCCGACCCCACGATCCCCCGACACAATCGGCGCGCCGGGTGAGGCAACCGGGGCGTCGGGAGGGAACGTCACACCAACGAGTCGTCGCGCGACGCGCCCGTGACCTCGATCGATGACGCGGATGATCACTTCCTGGCCGACATAGCAGCCCTTGGTTCGCGAGATCGCACGATCCTCGATGCCCGCTTCGAGCGGGATCGTGTCCTCGTTCATGTCCTGACCGAAGCGCGGACGTCCGGTTTCGATCCTGACGGCCTCCGCGGACGCTTCGTCGGCCGGCACCGCCCCGGCGCCAGTCAGCGCACTCCACAGCGCATCGGCGACGGCGGGCTCGACGAACAGGTCGTATCCATCAACGCCGGCTTCGTCGCTGCGAACGACGAGCAGCGGTGAACCGTCGAACGCGGCCTTCACGCTGCCGAACAGCGGCAGGTCGGGAGCGCTCTGCGTCACGCGAGATACCAGCGCCAAGGCTTCCGGACCGTAGAGCCCGATCTCCGCACGCTCGCTGGTCACATCACGCACCTCGACGTCCTCGCTGAAGACGAAGCGCTCGAGATGTGCGCGAACGGTTTCGGTGACGTGAGGTGCCACGTCGAGCAACACGGCGTCACCGAGCTCGAGGACGCGCATGTCGGCAATCATCCGTCCCTGTGCCGTGAGGAGCGCCGCGTAGCAACCGGTCCCGGCCGAGAGCGCGGCAACGTCGTTGGTCAACAGTCCCTGCAGGTAACTGAGACGATCCGCGCCGGTGAGCCCGATGCGGCCGAAGCGAGACCGATCGATGAGGCCGGCGCCGCGTCGCAGCGCCGCGTAGCCGGTGCTGTTATCCTGTTCCAATGCGATTTCATTGTACCGCTCTCGCCGCGGTGCTTCTAGCGGCCGTCGCGAGGTTTGCGCAGGCCCCGGCGACGCCGGAACCGGCGACGGGCGAAACCGAGTTCACGGTTGCGGTCCACGGCACGCCGGTTGGTCGCGAGCGGGTGACGCTTTCACGCGGCAGTTCAGGATGGATCATCACGTCGACTGGAACGCTCGGGCCGCCCATCGACCTGCGGATCACTCACTTCGAGCTGAAATACACCCCCGACTGGCAGCCGCTCGAGCTCAAGCTGGATGCCATGCTGCACAATTCGCCGATCGCGCTCTCCTCCTCGTTCGGGATGACCACCGCGATCAACGAGGTCACGCAGAACGGCGTGACCGGATCCAAGGAGGATCAGATCAGCGCGCGGACGACGGTGCTGCCCGATAACTTCTTTGCCGGCTACGAAGCGCTGGCCGCGCGCCTGTCGATTACCGATGTCAACGGCGAGCTTCCGCTCTACCTCGTGCCGCGCGGTGAAATCAAGGTCAAGGTCCGCGAGATCACCGCGCAAACGCTCTCGGGTCCGACCGGCTCGATTCCGGTGCGCCGGTTCGACGTCACCTTCAGCTATGCCCCGAACCCGGTCGACGGGTCGATCACCATCGACAATCGCGCGCGCCTGGTTCGTGTCGACGTGCCATCGGCCGGCCTGCAGGTGATTCGCGAGGACGCGTCGAGCGTCGCGGTTCGACGGGAATCGGTCCACAATCCGACCGACAGTCCGGTCACCATCCCCGCCAACGGCTTCAACATCGCCGGTACGGTGACGGTTCCGCCAACCGTCGCCGGGCGGCTTCGCTATCCCGGGATCATTCTCATCGCCGGGTCGGGCGAGGCGGACCGTGACGAGATCGTCGCGGGTATTCCCACCTTCGCCGAGCTCGCGCGCCAGCTCGCCGAGAGCGGCCACGTCGTGCTCCGCTACGACAAACGCGGGATCGGTCAGAGCGGCGGACGGATCGAGAACGCCACACTCGCCGACTATGCAGACGACACGCTTGCCGCGGTGCGATGGTTACGCAAACGCAAGGATGTCGACGACCGGCGGCTGGTGGTCGCCGGACACGGTGAGGGATCGGCGGTGGCGCTGATTGCCGCGGGCCGGCAGAAAGACATCGACGGCGTCGTCTCGATCGCCGGGCCTGGAACCACGGGCGCCGAGCTGGTCCTCGAGCAGCAGCGGCGCGTCCTCGATCGGATGTCGCTCTCGCCCGAACAGAAGCAGGCGAAGATCGATCTGCAGAAGAAGATTCAGGACGCGGTCATTTCCGGCCAGGGACTGGACGATCTGCCGAAGGACGTGCGCCAACAGGCAGACACGCCGTGGTTCCGCAGCCTGCTCACCTACGATCCGGCGCAGGTGCTCGGCAAGGTTCGTCAGCCGCTGCTCGTCCTCCAGGGAGAACTCGATACGCAGGTGCCTCCTCAGCAAGCCGACCGCCTCGCGGAGCTTGCGCGCGCGCGTAAGAAGGCGCCGCCGGTCGAAGTGGTGCACATTCCCGGCATCAATCACCTGCTCGTGCCGGCAACGACCGGCGACCCGTCAGAGTATCCGTCGCTCAAGGACCACTCCGTCAGCCCGCGCGTCGCGCAGGCGATCGCCGAGTGGATCAAGAAATTGCCGTAACCCGGCCGGCTAAATGAGGCTGACCGGCCCTTCGCTACGGTAGACTGAGCGCCATGACGGTCGGCATCCCGCGAGAGACGTGGCCGGGCGAGACCCGGGTCGCACTGATACCTTCGGCGGTTGCAGCGCTCAAAAAGGCTGGTCTCGCCGTCATCGTCGAAGAGAACGCCGGGACGGCCGCAGGCTTCACCGACGCCGCGTTTCGTGACGCCGGCGCCGAGATCGCGTCGCGCGCGAAGGTGTTCTCCACCGCCGACATCGTTCTGCAGGTACGCGCCGCACCGGCTGAACTCTCGCTGCTGCGCGCCGCGCAGACGGTCATCGGCTTTGCCGATCCGCTCGGCACACCCGACGCGGTGGACGCGATCGCGCGAACCGGGGCGACGGCATTCTCGATGGAGCTGATGCCGCGCATCACGCGCGCGCAGAGCATGGATGCGTTGTCGTCGATGGCCACCATCGCCGGCTACAAGGGCGTGCTGCTCGCGGCCAACCACCTTCCGCGGATGTTCCCCATGCTCATGACGGCGGCCGGCACCCTGACGGCTGCGAAGGTGTTCATCGTGGGTGCAGGCGTTGCCGGCCTGCAGGCGATCGCGACCGCACGCCGCCTGGGGGCGAAGGTCGAGGCGTACGACGTGCGGCCGGCCGTGAAGGAACAGGTGCAGAGCCTGGGTGCCCGCTTCGTCGAGATGCCACTCGACACGGGTGACGCGGAAGACAAGGGCGGATATGCGAAGGCGCAGGATGAATCGTTCTACCGGCGCCAGCGCGAGATGATGCTCCGCGTGGTCGCGGGGAGCGATGTCGTCATTACCACTGCCTTGATTCCGGGCAAGAAGGCGCCAACGCTCGTGACCGAGGAGATGGTCAACGGCATGACGCCGGGATCCGTGGTCGTCGATCTCGCGGCCGAACGGGGGGGCAACTGCGCGCTCACCCGGCCCGACCACATCGTGGTGCACAACGGCGTGACGATCGTTGGCCCGTCGAATCCGCCTGCGCTCGTGCCGAATCACGCCAGCCAGATGTACGCGAAGAACATCGTCACGTTCCTGAATCATCTCCTGGGAAAGGACGGCGCCAGCAAGCCCGGGCTCGAACTCGATCTGTCCGACGAAATCACGCGCGAGACGCTGCTCACGCGCGGCGGAGAGGTCGTGCATGGCCGGATAAAGGACCTGCTCACCAATGTGGGTGTTGAGAACCGCTGAAAACGCTGAATTCCCGTTCACGTTCCGAATCCTCCCGGGCAACATCAAGACTGTCGGACGCGCCGCCGGGGCCGACTTCATCGTCGATGCACCGCTGGTGTCGCGCCTTCACTGCAGATTGACCGCGGGGGCGGCGGAGCTCGAGGTCATCGACCTCGAAAGTACCAACGGCACGTTCGTCAATGGCGAACGGGTCGATCGCGCGCTGCTCAGGCGCGGCGATCGACTCGGCGTCGGCCGCGTCGAGCTCATGATTTCGGACGCACCCGATCACCTGAACAAATGATTCAGAGCGGCCGGATCTTTGCTACCTCTCTCCCAGGAGACACCTAAAGGGAGGAAGATGTGAAGGCATTGTTACGGTTACTTCCCGTTGTTGCGCTCGTCGCTACCGGTCCGGTTCTTACCGGATGTGAACAGAAAGCAAACACGCCGAACTACGAGTCGCGCGTCCAGGACCGGCTGAAGGACGCGAAGCTCGACGATGTGAATGCGAACTGGCAGAAGGACGAGAAGGCGCTTCACCTGTCGGGCAAAGTAAAGGCCGAGGCAGAGAAGCAGCGCGCTGAGTACCTGGCCAGCGAAGTCGTCGGGACCAGCGGCCGCGTCGTCAACGAGGTCAAGGTCGAGGACGTCGACACCAACCAGGCCGACAACGACATCGAAAAGCACCTCGACAGCATGTTCAAGGAAGACGATGAATGGGATCGCGACACCACCGATCTCACCTTCCACTCGAAGGCCGGCGTCGTGACGATCACCGGCGATGCCGCGTCGCAGGCGATCAAGGATCGCGTGACCGAGAAGGTGCGGTCGGTCGAAGGCGTGAAGGATGTGGTGAACGATCTCGAGATCAAGCCGTCGAACAAGGAACCGAGCACGAAGAATCCGAAGAAGCCGAGCCCGAAGAAGTAGCTGCACCGAGAACGGCTGGTGGAGGCGGTTGACGGAGAACGGAAACATCCGTGCCTCCGCCTACCGCCAGCCGACCGCGCATGTCCCCCGAAAGCGGCCTCCCTTCACAGGTGGCGGACAAACCGTCAATCGCTCATTGCAGGAAGGGGTTGGTCCGTTTTTCGCGACCGATCGTCGTCGCTTCGCCATGGCCCGAGTACACGGGCGTGGAATCCGGGAAGGCAAACAGCACGTTTCTGATCGAACGAAGCAGCGTTTCAGTGTTGCCGCCGGGAAGATCGGTTCGGCCGATCGACCCAGCGAACAACGTATCTCCCACGAACAGCGTTTTCTCCGATTCTCCTGCCCGATTCACCGCGAGGCAGACACCTCCTGGACAGTGCCCCGGGGTGTGATGCACATCGACTTCGTAACGGCCGAATCGGATCGGTCCCTCGCCATCGTAGAAGGCGTCGATTTTCGGCTGCGGGTCCACTCGGAGCCCAAACATCTGCCCTTGCTGAACCACTCCCTCGTAGAGAAAGTTGTCGTCGCGATGCAGCCACACGCGCGCGCCTAGCGTCCCCTTGGCGCGTCCGACGCCGGTGACATGGTCCAGGTGCGCGTGCGTGAGCAGGATGTTTGCGATCGTCAGGCGGTGATCCGTCACGGCGGCGAGAAGCTGCTCCACCTCGTCGCCGGGATCGATGATCACTCCTTCCCGGGTTTCTTCACATCCCAGGACGAATCCGTTCTTGTAGAACGGATCCACGGCACGCCTCTCGAGAATCATCGGTACAGCATACGCGAGGGGCGAGGGGCGAGGGGCGAGGAGCGAGGGGCGAGAGTACGGCAGGTAAGCCGGTGCTGCAGACCCGGCAATCTGCATCTAAGGGAGGCGTTCTTCCTGGTAAAGCGACACTCCGTTCCGCACCGCGGAGACGACAAACGTGATCACCAACCCGGCGATCCCGGCCGCGCATCCGGCGTCGAACAGCAGCCAGCGATGACCGAACACGGTAATTGTTGGCGAGCGTATCAACTGAAGCACGCCCACGGAGAGGATGATGCGCAGCTCGGTTGGCCCGATGTGCCAGAAGGCGAGCCGGAACGTTCCGAGGGCCTGCGCGGCGAGCGCGATTTCAACGAGCAGCAAGTAATAGGCGCAGAGAAAACCCAGCGCCAGGATCGGGGTCATGTGCCCGCCCAGCACGAGACCGCCCATCACCGCCGCAAACCCTACGGCGTCGAGCACGTGGTCGACGTAATAACCGTATCGCGGACGTTCCCGTCGGCGGACCCTCGCGAGGGTGCCGTCCAGACTGTCGCCGAACCAGTTGACGATCAGGAAGAAAATGACCAGGGGCAGCGCGCGCCCGCCGATCCAGAAGCACGCGCCGGCGCCAACCATGGCCAGCGTCGCGGCTGTCGTCAGGTGATCCGAATTCATCCAGCCAGGAAGCCGCGCCGCCATCCATACCAGGAGCCGTCTTTCCGAGCCCGCCAAGGCGCTCGTATGCAGCCGAACGGCCTGCCGATACGGAGGATTTGCCATCATGCCCTGTAAGGCGCACACGGCGCGGAAAATGGCTCATTGCCGCGGCCTCGAATCAACGCGCTATGCCTTCGGCACCTCTGAAGAGGTGCCCCACAACTTGCAGGCCTCGCCTCTCGCCCCTCGCCCGTCGCCTCTCGCCCCTCGCCCCTCGCCCCTCGCCCCTCGCGATGTATCATCGATTTGTGACGATACTTGCGGCTGTCGATGACTTTCTCTTTCGCTCGAAGATCCGGGCCGTGGCCAAGCATGTCGGCGTGGACATCAAGTTCGCGCAGACCCCCGACGAAATCCTCGCCAGTGCGCGAGAGCTGAAGCCGGCTCTCGCGATCATCGATCTCAATAGCACCAGGGCCGATCCGATTGCGACCATCGCCGCACTCAAGGGCGATGCGGCAACCAAGGATCTGCCGACAATCGGCTTCGTCTCGCACGTTCATGCCGATTTGATTGCAGCGGCGCGCAGGGCAGGTGCCGACGAAGTGATGCCGCGATCAGCGTTCGCCGCCCGACTCCCCCAGATCCTCAGCCGCGGATGACCCGCGACGTCACCGTCCAGGACATCGAATCGGCGGCGACGCGGCTGCAAGGGCGCGTCGCGAGGAGCCCGGTCCGGCGTTCCGCCTGGCTCTCGGAGATGGCCGGGGCAGACGTCCACCTGAAACTGGAGATCGTCCAGCCGACCAGCTCGGTACAAGGTTCGCGGCGCGTTCAACGCAGCGCTGCAGTTGAAGGCGCGGGAGGTCCCGGGTCTACGTCTCGTGACCGCATCTGCCGGCAACCACGGCCGGGCGCTCGCATTCGCGGCGCGCGAGTTGGGCCTGCCGCTGACGGTCTTCATCGCCTCAAACGCGCCAAACGCCAAGGTCGACGCGATCCGCGCGGCCGGCGCCGAACTTCGGCCGGCGGCCGACTACGACGAGGCCGAGCGGCAGGCGAAGGCGCACGCGGCGCGGGGCGACGGTTTGTTCATTTCGCCGTACTCCCACCCTGACGTCATCGCCGGCGCCGGCACGATCGCGCTCGAACTGCTGGACGACCTTCCGGGACTCGACGTCATCGTCGTCCCGGTCGGCGGCGGCGGGCTGATCAGCGGTATCGGCATCGCCGTAAAGTCGCGGTCGCCGTCGACGCGGGTGGTCGGCGTGGAGGTTGCCGCGTCGTGTCCGTTCACCAGGAGCCTCGCAGCAGGCCGGCTGGTCAAGATTGCGATCGGGCCTTCGCTTGCGGACGGCCTCACCGGCAATCTCGATCCCGACACGATCACGTTCGACATCGTCCGCCAAGTCGTCGATCAGTTCGTCGTGGTCGAGGAGCCCGGGTTGCGCAGGGCGCTGGCCGGCATCCTTACCCAGGAGCACCTGATTGCCGAGGGAGCCGCAGCAGCAGGGGTCGCCGCCGTTACAGGCGAAAAGCTGGATCTGAGCGGGAGACGCGTGGCGGTCGTTCTGACCGGCGCCAACATCGACGCGGCGAACCTCATCGACATTCTGCAGAGCCCGTTGGTCTGAAGCTCACATCACCAAATCACCAAATCACCAAATCACCAATTCACCCATTTACCTGTGGCTCAGGAACCACCAGACGAACGCTGCCGCGCCGGCAGCGGCGCCTAGTGCGGTCAGGAGCAGGCGCGACGCGGCCTTGTCCGGACCTTCGTCCAGCGGCAGCAGGACTGAGGGCTCGGGAACCAAACCGGCGTCGCCGGTGCGTACGTCGAGCAGCGCTGCAAGGTTGCGCAACTCGGCGGAGAGCGAGGCGGCACTTTGCTGGCGCTCTGACAAGTCGCGGGTCAGTGCGCGCATCAGCGTGTCGTCAATTTCCTTCGGCAGGCCGGCAATGGCTTGCGAGGGGCGCAGCACCTTGCCCTGGATCACATTGACGATCGTCGCTCCGGGGGTTGCCGCAGCGAACGGATTGCGCCCGGTAATCAATTCATAGGTCAGCGTGCCCAGCGAAAAGACGTCCGTGCGCGCATCGACTGCGCCGCCGAGCGCCTGCTCGGGCGAAAGATAGGCGACCACCGACACCGCCTCGGTGGGAAGCACGTCCGGGTCGAGCGCGGCCCGCGCGCGCAGCAGGCCGCCGCGGGTCCATCGCGTCAAGCCGAAGTCGAGGATCTTCGCGCTGCCCTTGGCGGTGACCATGATGGTGCCGGGCCGGATGTCGCCGTGGATGATCCCGTGGGCGTGCGCGTCGGCAAGCGCGTCGGCGAGCTGCATCGCGAGATCGAGCGCGCGCCGGGGATTCATCGCGGCGCCGCCCATCTCCTCGCGCAGGCCTCTCCCGGCAGCGAATTCGTAGGCGAGATAGTACCGGCCGTTCTCTTCACCGACGTCGAACAACGTGGCGATGTTGGGGTGCGAGAGCGTCGCGGCAATCCGCGCTTCGTCGAGCACAGAGGAAAGCCGCGAGGGATAGTCGACGACCGCGGACGGCAGGATTTTCAGCGCGACGGTGCGTCCGACGCGGGTGTCGCGGGCGCGGTAGACCTCGCCAAGGCTGCCATGGCCGATTGGCTCCAGGAGGTTGTAATGCGCGATCGTGGTCTCCGACATCTCATCCCTTGCGCGGAGGGCGCGACGGTCTCAGCTCCACGCGGCTCGCCAGACTCCGCGAATTCAACGTCACGAGATCGACGACCACCTCGGCGACCTCCTCCGGCGCGCTCTTCCAGTCGGCTTCACCGCCGAAGCCGCGATCCCCGAAACCCGTCGACACCGAACCCGGCATCACGTAGCTGACCCGAATATTGTCGTAGCGGACCTCCTGCATCAGCGCCTCGCTGAAGGCATTCAACGCCGCCTTCGACGCGCAATATGCTGCGCCGCCGGCAAAGGCATTCTTCCCGGCGAGGCTGCTGATGTTGAGGATGTAGCCACCGCCGCGACGCTTCATCTCCGGAATTGCCGCGCGACAGCAATAGAACACCCCCGACAGATTGGTGTCGAGAACCTGCTGCCACTCTTCGAGCGGCAGGTCGGCGACGTTGGCGAACCTGCCGATGCCGGCATTGTTCACGAGCACGTCGACGCCGCCAAACCGCTGCACCGCCTGGTTGACCAGTCGATCGGCGTCAGCGACCTTGCGAACGTCGGCAGCGACCGCGAGCACTTTGTCGCCGGCCCCCAGCGCGCCAGCCGCCTTCTGCAGCTCATCTTCCTTCCGTGCCGAGATCACAACCTGCATGCCTCGAGCGACGAAGGCTTTCGCGATCGCGAAGCCGATGCCTTTGGAACTACCGGTGATGATGGCGATCATAAGTAGACCTTGTCGGTGCTAAGTGCAAAGTGCTACGTGTTGCGTGCCAGGTGCGGCGGGTGCCTCGTGCTCGGTGCATCTGGATGTGCCAAACCTCCATTAATGCTACGGCGAAGGGTGCGCACCCTAGCACCTTAGCACCTTGCACCAACCGCACTTAGCACGTAGCACGTAGCACTCTTGCACGTAGCACCCTCTGCCCCCTCCACTAGAATAGTGCACGGAGATGACTCTGATCGCGGTGATCGGCGCAGGCCCGACGGGGGGCGCGCTCGCGCGTACGCTGGCCGGGCGCAGCCGCGTCAGCGAAGTGCGCCTCATCGATCCCGAGGGGCGCATCGCGGACGGCAAGGCACTCGATATCCTTCAATCATCACCGATCGAGCAGTTCAGCGCGCGCGTGACGGCCGCGGGCAGCATCCCGGCGGCGGCCGGGGCCGACGCGATCGTGCTGGCAGACCTCGTCGCTACTGGAGAAATCGGCGGAGAGGCCGGGCTCGCGTTGCTCCGGCAGCTTGCCAGGCTCGATACGAGTGCGCCGATCCTCTTCGCGGGCGGAGCCCAGCGCGAGCTGATGGTCCGCGGGCTGGATGAACTGCACCTCTCGCCGCGGCGGCTGATTGGATCGGCGCCGCTGGCGCTCGAATCATCCGTCCGCGCGTTCACCGCCGCACTCCTCGACGGAAGTCCAACCGATCTCTCCATCGGCATCGCCGGCGTGCCGCCGCGGGACGCCGTGATCGGATGGGACGCCGCAACCGCGTTCAATCAACCCATTGCCGCCGTGCTCGCGGCACACCACATGGCCGCGCTCTCGTCGCGGTTGCCGGCGTTGTGGCCACCGCCGGCCTATACGCTCGCGAGCGCCGCCGCGCGCATCGCCGAGGCGCTCGCCGTCGGAACACGCCGGCGCTACACCTGCTTCGCGGCAGTCGACGTATCCGGCGCAGGACGCAACCTGGTGGCAGCAGTGCCGGTCGAAATTGTGAGAGGTGGAATCGGGAAGGTGATCGAGCCGGCGCTCAGCCGTCACGAGCGTACGGCCTTCGAAAACGGATTGCGGTAGGGCGCGTCTTTAGACGCGCCGAAAAAGTGGAGCCGTCACGAGCGTACGGCGTTTGAGAATGGGCCTGTGATGAGTGAACGGCTCAGGACCCACGGCTCAGGACTCATGTCGGCTTTGGCCATGACGGCTTAAAACCGTGAGTCGGCTTGAGCCATGAGTCATCAGCCATAAACCGGTCGAGTCGTGAGACCCGCCCAAAAAAACGAGCGGGCTGGGATCAGCACGGAGCGGCGGAGTAGCGACACAGAGGATAAACCTCGAACGCTGCTTCGCGTCTCCGCGCTGATACCAGCCCGCTCGTGAGCGAACTGAGATTGTCAGTTTACAGCGTCACGCCCGTGAAGATCCAGTCCTTCTGCAAAATCGCCGAGGTGCTTGCGAAGAATCAGCCGGCCGCGATGAAGTCGCGACTTCAGCGTCTGCGGCTTGATCCGAAGCACCGCGCTCGCTTCCTCGGTCGAGAGCCCCTGTATATCCCGCAACAGGACGGGAATCCGATACACGTTTGGCAGGTGGGTCAACGCCTCGACGAGCTTCGCTCGCATCTCGCTTCGAAGTACCTGATCGTCGGCAAGCGACGTCCAGTCGGCCGGCTCCGGCCGCACGTGTTCGGTCGACTCGGTTTCGATATCAAGCGACGGCACCTCCGCCGGACGGCTGAACCGCGCGGTGCGCAGCCGCGACATGGCCGTGTTGAACGTAATCCGGTATATCCAGGAAGAAAGCGCGGCGTCCCCACGGAAGGCGTCAATCTTTCGATACACCTTCATCAGGACGTCCTGCGAGACTTCCTCCGCATCTTCCCAGTTTTTCAAGTACCGAAACGCGAGCTGCTGAATCCTCGGACCGTAGAGGGACGCCAGATCGGTCACGGCTGAGCCGTCCTTGGCGCGCATGCGGCCGATCAGATCGCGTTCTGAAACTTGCTGACGCATTTCTGTGGCCTCCGTGACAGACAAAACACCACAGGAGGTGGGCTTTATTCCGCGATTTGCAAAGATCTTTAAGAACTGGCGGATGAGAGACTTACGCGATCGAATACGAGGGCAAACTGACGCGCGGCCTGCTCTTCGACCTCGACCATTGGCACTTTACGGCCGAGCAATCGCTCCATCGACGTGACCCCTTTGTCGGCGATGCCGCACGGAACGATCAATCGAAAATGGTCGAGGTTGGTGTTCACGTTGAGCGCAAAGCCGTGGCTCGTCACCCAGCGCGAGATGCGGACACCAATTGCCGCGAGCTTCTCGGATCCGACCCAGATGCCCGTCAGTCCCGCAACTCGTCCCGCCTCAATGCCGAATACCCCGACCGTTCGGATCAGGACCTCTTCGAGATCGCGAACGTATCGATGCACATCGCAGCGGTCAGGTTTGAGATCGAGGATTGGATAGCCGACGAGCTGACCGGGGCCGTGATAGGTCACGTCGCCGCCGCGCCCGGTCTCGAAGAGCGCCACGCCCCGTGCCGCCAGCGACTCGGGCGTCTCGAGCAGGTGCGAACGATCGTTGCGCGCCCGCACACCAAGCGTGATCACCGGCGGATGCTCGAGCAGCAGCAGCTGATCGGCGATACGGCCAGCCTTCCGATCCTCGACGAGATGCTGCTGGAGCTCGAGCGCGTCCTGATAGCCGATGACGCCGAGGCGTCTTACATCCATGCTTCGTCGAACCGCTCGAGCCGTTCCTTGATGAACGAGAGAAACCGTCCCGCGTCTGCGCCGTCGATCAAGCGGTGATCGTACCCGAGCGACAGGTGACAGGTCGGCCTGATCGCAATCGCGTCGTCGATCACGATCGCCCGCTTCTCGATGCCGCCGACGCCGAGAATCGCGACCTGCGGTTGATTGATCAATGGCAGGCCGTAGACGGCGCCAAACACACCGGGATTGGTGATGGTGAACGTGCCCGCCTGGACTTCTTCCGGATTGAGCTTCTTCGAACGCGCCCGCGCGGCGAGATCATCAATCGCGCGGCTCAGGCCCAGC
Source organism: uncultured Acidobacteriota bacterium (assembly GCA_963755695.1). Lineage (GTDB taxonomy): Bacteria > Acidobacteriota > Vicinamibacteria > Vicinamibacterales > 2-12-FULL-66-21 > QHWT01. Next base: position 420,089 of record CAVWLB010000008.1, read on the forward strand.
AGGTTCTTCTCGTCCGCGTTCCTGATCACCGGCACGATCAATCCCTGGTCGAGCGCCACCGCAATGCCGAGATTGATGTCCTTCTTGTAGACGATGTTGTCGCCGTCGAGCGAGGCATTGACGACCGGAAACGCACGCAGCGCGTCGACGACCACTTTGGCGATGAGCGCGGTGAATGTCAGCTTCCCGCCAGCGCGCTCGTACTCCCCCTTCTTCTTCTCGCGCAATTGCGCGAGCCGCCCGAAGTTGACCTCGTAGACCGAGTACACGTGCGGCGAGGTGCGCGCGCTCAGCACCATGTGCTCGGCGATCTTCTTGCGCATGATCGTCATGGGAACGACCTGCGTACGCTCGCCTGGCCTGAACACGGGACCCGGCGCAGGTGCTTGCGACGGCGCCCGCGCCTCGACCGGAGCCGGAGCGATGGCGGCGGCGCCCGATTCGATGAACCCGAGGATGTCCTGCTTCGTCACCCGTCCGCTGATGCCAGTGCCCTGAATCCGTTGGATGTCGACGTTGTGCTCGCGCGCGATCCGTCTGACGAGTGGGGATGACTTCTGACGGCGGAGTTCTTCCTTCGACCCGGTGGCCCGGCTCGGCATCCTCCCGTCAACTTCCTGGCTTTCGGTTTCACCCGGAGCCTCAACCGATGCCACGGCCGCGACTGCCGGCCCCGCCTCGGGTTGACCGACCGCCGCTTGCGGCATCTCCGAAGTGTCACGCCGGACGGTGGACTCGGCCTTCTCAGCCGCCTTCTCGCCCGCGCCGCCGATCACCGCCACCACCGAGTTGACCGGAACCGTCTCTCCTTCCTTGACCTTGATCTCGGTCAGCACGCCCGCGCCGGGGGAAGGAATTTCGGCGTCCACCTTGTCGGTTGAAATCTCGAACAGCGGCTCGTCGCGATCGACCGCGTCGCCAACCTTTTTGATCCATCGGACAATGGTGCCTTCCGCGATCGACTCCCCCATCTGGGGCATCACGACGTTTGTCGCCATATCAGTACTTTACCAACCTCTTCGCCCCGTCGACCATCTTCTCCACACTCGGCAGGAAGGCGGCCTCGAGCGGCGGGGCATACGGGACCGGCGCATCCTCCGACGCGATCCGCATGATCGGCGCATCGAGATATTCGAACGCGTCCTCGGCAATGATCGCGGCCAGTTCTCCGCCGATACCGCCGGTCCGGCGCGCCTCGTAGAGCAGCAGCGCGCGGCTGGTCTTGGCCACCGACGCGAGAATCGCCTCGCGATCGAGCGGCGCGAGGCTGCGCAGATCCAGCACCTCCGCCTGCACGCCTTCCGCCTCGAGATGCTTCGCGGCCTCGAGCGCGGTGTGGACCATCGCCCCGAACGTGACGATCGTCAGATCGCTTCCTTCCCGACGCACGGCAGCCTTCCCGAGCGGGACGATGTAGTCCTCGTCCGGCACCTCGTCCTTGATCCGGCGATACAGAAATTTGTGCTCGAAGTAGAGCACCGGGTCGTCGTCGCGGATCGCGGCTTTGAGGAGCCCCTTCGCATCGTAGGCCGTCGACGGTTCGACCATCTTCAGGCCCGGGGTGTTGAGGAAGAACGACTCGGGGTTGAGCGAGTGAAACGGCCCGCCGCCGACGCCGCCGCCGCATGGACCACGGACGACGATAGGCACGCCGGCGCCGTTGCGGTAACGGCTGGTCGCGGCGAAGTTCGTCAGCATGTCGAAACAGCAGGCGATGAAGTCGATGAACTGGATCTCGCATACCGGCCGCATGCCCATGTAGGACGCGCCGATCGCCGATCCAACGATCGCAGTCTCGGAGATCGGGGTGTCGATGACCCGCGCTTCACCGAACTTGTCCTGCAGCCCTTCGGTGACCTTGAAGGCGCCGCCATAGGCGCCCACATCTTCGCCCATGACGAAGACCCGCTCGTCGGCGGACATTTCGTCGAACAATGCTTGGCGGATCGCTTCCAGGTAGGTGATGACAGGCATAGTGATGGTTCACGCGGCGCCTCTGAAGAGGCGGCCTACCCCTGCTTTTCTGTTGTCGGGCGGGTCTTTAGACCCGCCGAGCGTGTGGCGAACGGCGACACCACGAACTCGATGCGCGGCTCGGCGTAGTCGTCCCCCGCGTACACGCCGCGAGTGACGGACGCGGGATCCGGCATGGGCTCGTCGACGGCCAGGTCCGCCTCCCGCGCCGCATAGTCCTTCGCCATCTTGTCGATGTCATCGAGATCGCGGTCGCCGGCGACGCTGCGCTCGACCAGCACCTGCCGGAACCGTCGCAGCGGGTCCTTCGCGGTCCACTGGTCGAGCAGCGCCTTCGGCACATATCGCGCATCGTCGTGCTGCGCATGCCCTTGCATGCGCATGGTGTCGACGCCGATCAATTGCGGCCCACCGCCGGCGCGAGCGCTGTCGACCATGCGCTTGGCAACGTCGTACACCGCCAGCATGTCGTTGCCGTCCACGAGCTCGTGCGCGATGCCGTACGAGGCCGCCCGTTCGTCGATGCGGGTGATCGCCATCTGCTTGGAAATCGGCGTCGAGTAGGCGTACTTGTTGTCCTCGGCGACAACGACCAGAGGAATCTTCTGGACGGCGGCGAAGTTCATGCCTTCGTGAAACGCGCCGGTGCTCGTCGCGCCGTCGCCGATCCACGCCATGGCCACGCGAGACTGGCCGCGCATTCGCGCTCCCATGGCGATACCCGCCGCGACCGGAATCGAATCACCAAGCATGCTGATCGGTCCGACTATCACCGGCTCGTCAGCATCAGGGCCAGGGGCCCCTATCCCCTCCCCCGTTTCGCGGGAATCCCTGGGGCCCCGCTCCGCTGCCAGGCTGGTTGGAATGTGCACGATGTGGATGTTGAGATCGCGTCCGCGCGAGTTCGAGGTCCCCTTCGCCATGTATTGACGGAAGATCTCGATCGGACGCACCCCCATCGTCATCAGCGCACCCATGTTGCGGATGAGCGGCAAGACCGCATCGCGCCGCTCGAGCGCATAGGCGGTTGCCACCGACTCCCCTTCCTGCCCGAGGCTGCGATACAAGCCGCCAATCACCTTGCTCTGACGGAAGAGGATGACGAGACGCTCTTCAACCTCGCGCGCGAGACGCGCGAAGTAATACATCTCGAGAAGCTGTTCTTGCCGGAGCCGGTCTGAAGGCCGGTCGGAATCGGCAAGCTTCCATTCGTCGGCGTTCAGGGTCGATTTGTCGGTCATGTGTGAATGGGGGCGCCATGGGCCGCATGCGCCGCTTCACCCACCGCTTCCGACATCGTCGGATGCGCGTGGATCGTGCGAATGAGCTCTTCGACGGTGCACTCCAGCCGCAGCGCCAGTGTGGCCTCGGCGACCAGCTCCGTCGACCGCAGGCCGATCATGTGGACGCCGAGTACTTCGTCGTACTTCTTCTCGGCCACGATCTTCACGAAGCCCTCGGTCTCGCCGGCCATCCTGGCGCGTCCGAGTACGCCGAACTTGAAAGTACCGATACGCACGTCGTAGCCGCGCTGTTTGGCTTCCGCTTCGGTCAGGCCAACGCTTCCGATTTCCGGATCGCAGTAGGTGCATCCGGGAACCTGGCCGTAGTTGATCGGCCGGAACGGCTGGCCGGCAATCCGCTCGGCGAGCGCGATCCCTTCGGCGGACGACAGATGCGCGAGCTGCGGGTGCCCGGGCTTGTCGAATGTAATCACGTCGCCGATCGCGGAAATGCCCGGGACGCCGGTACGGTATTGCTCGTCGACGCGGATGTACCCGCGTTCCAGCTTCAAACCAGCTTCCTCAGCCCCCAGGCCGTTGGTGACCGGGCCCCGGCCGGTCGCGACGAGCAGGATGTCCGCACTGATTTTCGTCGTCTTGCCGTCCGGGGTTTGGGCTTCGAGATCGACACCCTTTGCACTGTTCCTCGCCGCGGTGACCTTCGTGCCGGTGAGTACCTTGATGCCCTGTTTCTTGAAGGATTTCTCGAGTTCCGCCGACACCGCTTCGTCCTCGACCGGAACCAGCCGCGGCAGCAGCTCGATGATCGTGACGTCGCTCCCGAAGCGCCGGAAGATCGATCCGAACTCGACACCCACGGCGCCGCTGCCAAGGATCACGATTGACTTGGGAATCTCGCGAAGGCCGATCGCTTCGTCGCTGGTAATGATTCGCTTGCGATCGATTTCGATGCCCGGCACGCTCCGCGGCTGGGAGCCGGTGGCGACGATGATCTCCTTCTTTGCAACGAGCGTCTGCCGGTCCCCTTCGATGATCTCGACGTTGAGCTTCCCGGCGAGCCGACCGGATCCCTTGATCCAGTCGATCTTGTTCTTCTTGAAGAGAAACTCGACCCCGCCGGTGAGCCCCTTGACGATCTTGTCCTTGCGGGCGTGCACCTGGTTCATGTCGATGCCGATCGCCGCCTGGCCGAGCGTGAGACCCCAGTCCTTCCAGTCCTGAGCCACCTTCAACGCATGGGCATGCTCGAGCAGGGCCTTGGTGGGAATGCATCCCCGGTTGAGACAGGTGCCGCCGAGCACCGGCGCGCGCTCGACGACGGCAGTCTTGAGGCCGAGCTGCGCGGCACGGATGGCGGCAACGTATCCACCCGTCCCAGATCCGATCACAATCACGTCGTATTCGTTGGGCATAGCTGTTCGAGGCGCGAGGTGCGCGGCGCGATGCGCGATTCGCGAGACGCGCCAGGCGCCGAAACGATGTGCGGCCGGCGGCCGCGCCTACTCCTTTTTCTTAATGGATGACAGTGGCACGAACGCGACGGTCTGGGTCGCGGGAGGTGCCGGCGCGCGTTCCTCTTCATCCGGCACCGAGGGATCGAGTCGCGCCACCTGTGATCTAAGACGCGTAAAGTCGTAGCGCAATTCCCAGTAGGACTGGTTGAGCGCCTCGAGCTTCCGCCCGACGCGGCCGGCCCGCGCCCACGCCGCCCAGGCAAGGATCACCGCCACACCTGCGATTCCCCACGCGAGCATATCCGTTTCACGGTATCACAGGCTCCGGGCTTCGGGCTTCAGACTTCTGGCTGGCCCGAAGCCCGAGTTCCAGAGCCTGATAGAATGCCCGCGAGTTCCCCTATGAGCCGGCCAACCAAGACGATTCTGATCTGCGACGACGATCAGGGCATGCGGGATACGCTCACCGCGATCCTGAAACGCGATTACCGCGTGGTGACGGTGTCGAGCGGTGAAGCGGCGCTCGCACTGCTGAAGAACGAGGACATCGATCTGATCCTGCTCGATGTCCGGCTGCCGGGCATCAGCGGGTTCGACGTACTGCGCATCGTCAAGGAGAATTACAGCCTCATCGAGTGCATCATGATCTCGGCCATCAACGAGGTCGAGACCGCCGTGCAGGCGATGAAGCACGGGGCCTACCACTACATCACCAAGAACTTCGATTACGACGAGTTGCGATCGCTGGTGCGGAACGCCTGCGAGCGGCAGGATCTCAATCGGCAGGTGATCACCCTCAGCGCCCAGGTGGCCGAGCAGAGCGAGCGCGAGTTCCTCATTGGGCCCAGCAAACAGATCCGCGACATCGTCGATCTGGTCCAGCGGGTGGCCAAGCTCTCCGCAACGGTGTTGATCCTCGGGGAGAGTGGGACCGGCAAGGAGCTTCTCGCGCGGCTGCTGCACAAGGAGTCAGGGCGCGGCGACGCACCATTCATCGCCGTGAACATGTCGGCGATCCCCCACGAACTGGTCGAGAGCACGCTGTTCGGTCACGAGCGGGGATCGTTCACCGGCGCGCACAAGCAGCAGCTCGGGAAGTTCGAACTGGCGGCCGGCGGCACGTTGTTCCTCGACGAAATCGGGGATCTCCGGTTCGACCTGCAGGCCAAGCTGCTGCGGGCGATTCAGGAGGGGGAAATCGAGCGCGTCGGCGGGACCAAGCCGATCCGTACCGACTTCCGGTTGATTGCCGCAACCAACGTCGACCTCGACAAAGCGGTCAGGGAATCGCGCTTCCGCGAGGACCTCTATTACCGCATCAATGTCATTCCGATTCGGATGCCTCCGCTCCGGGATCGGATTGACGATCTGCCTGAGCTCGCGCGCCTGTTCCTCAACCGCTACAAGGGGAAGTTCCGCAAGCCGGTCAAGGGCATCGCGGATTCGGCGCTCAGGATCCTGGCGTCGTACTGGTGGCCAGGCAATATCCGCGAGCTCGAAAACCTGATCGAACGGCTGGTGGCCATGACCGACAAGGAATGGATCACCGACGAGGACCTGCCACTGGAATACCACTTCGCCAAGCTGGACGCGGCGTCGACGACCAACGAGACGCGGTTCGAAGAGGCCTGCGCCACCTTCGAACGCAACTTCATCCTCCGAGCGCTCGAGAAGTCCGATTGGAACGTGACGGCCACCGCCCGCTACCTCGGGATCCCGCTCAGCACTCTCAAACACAAGATGACGCGGCTCGATCTGCGCGACCTGGCCAAGAAACTTCGAGGCGCGTAGGAGCGACACGGCCGCGTAGCGTGTGCACAGAACCGGCAGTACCTGCTCAGCTGAGATCGGCTAATAGCTTAGCCCTGCCGGCCAACGAATTGACCGCATCCACCGGGTCTGACGGTTGACTGCGCGCACGCCGCGCACCATGCCTGATCCAAAGAGTCCAGTCGACGTCTCAGAAATTCCCGGTGGAACCATTCGCGGAGACGCCGGAATAGGACTCTTTCGACATTTCTGCGTCCGTCGGAACATGCGTTGCACTTTTCGGGTTCGTCGCGGCGAACGGCCTTGATGATCTGCTCAATCCAGCAATCAAACAGACCCCGAGACTGACGGCACCCGACAATTCATTGGCCGGTGATCGGAGTGGGCAATGCTGCCTTCGATGTTTAACGTTCAGGTGCCGCTGGCGGAGCGGAACGAGGTGTTCCTGATGAACACCTTCACCGACGCCCAGGTGATGGTCACGCCCGATGTGATCGAGCTGCTCGATCGACTGGCGGCCGGCGAATCAGCGCAGGCCGACACCGAGCGGGCCACCATCGAGCAACTCGCCGCACACGGGTTCGTGGTGAACGATCGTGCGCAGGAGCGCCGCGATCTCGAGGCTTTTTTCCGGGAAGTCCGCGAAGGCACCGACACGCTGAAGGTCACGGTGCTCACCACCCTGCAGTGCAACTTTGCCTGTGATTACTGCATCCAGGGGGATCACGGCGACTACAACAAGACGGCCGCACGGATGTCGATGGAGACCGCCGCGCGGGTGGCCGAATGGACCGAGTCGCGGCTGGACCGCGTCGCCCCGACGCGCCTCGTGCTCACGTTCTTTGGCGGCGAGCCTTTGTTGAACCTGCCGGTGATGTACTACTTGGCTTCCCGCCTCCACGCATCGTGCGAGGCGCGGGGCGTGCAGCTGCTCATCAACGTCATCACCAACGGGCTTCTGCTCACCCGCGAGGTAGTCGACCGGCTCAATCCCCATGGGCTCAATGGGGTGAAGATCACGCTCGACGGCGACCGCGACACGCACAACCAGATGCGCCCGCTGCGCGGCGGGCAGGGGACGTTCGACAAGATCATCAAGAACGTCCGCGAGGTCGCTCACCTGACGAGGATCGCCGTCGGCGGCAATTTCGACGCGGACACCGTCGACAGCTATCCAGCGCTGCTGGATTTTCTGAGCGAACAAGAGTTCGCCGATCGGCTGACAAAAGTAACCTTCAAACCTGTAATTCGCGACAAGACCGCGTCGCCAAAGGGGTTCATCCCGCTCGCGGCGGTCGCCGCAGATGGCAAGCCGCTGAATGGCGCATGCATGACTTCGGCCGGGACCGGCGTCAGCCGCGTCTGCGACTCGTGCAACTTCGTCGACGAGAAGATGGCCTTCCTCCGCGACGAAACCAAGAAGCACGGCTTCCCGACGGTGGACGGCGTGCACATGGGTCCGTGCGAGATCCACAAGAACCACGCGCACACGGTTGGCCCTGACGGCTCGCTGTTCGCGTGCCCGGGGTTCGCGGGCGAGGCGCTCCAGTCGATCGGCCACATCGACGGCCGAGAGGAACCGTACCGGACGCAGGCGCTGCGCAACTTCGAGCGGCTGCAGGCGTGGACCCAGTGCAACGACTGCGCGTTCATCCCGGTGTGCGCGGGCGGTTGCACGGTCGCCGCACACAACGAGCTCGGCGACATGCACGCGCCAAATTGTCACAAGAAGAGTTTCGAAGCCGGCGTGGTGACGCTCGCGCGCGACGCGGCTCGCGAGCTCGCCGCCTCGAACTAGTCATGAATCGGCAAGGCCACCAACCACCATGGCCGTCAATCGGCCGCGAAAGGAGAACACCATGAAATCCAAGAAGACGGAAGACCAGAAGAAGAACGGCACGCTCCGCCCCTGGCTCGTCGACGTGGTCGTCGACAACCTCAGATGAGAAGACCGAGGTTCGAGGTCCGAGATCCGAGGTCCGAGATCCGAGGTCCGAGGTTTGAGGTTCGAGGTCCGAGGTCCGAGATCCGAGGCCCGAGGTCCGAGGTTCGAAGTCGGAGGTTGGGTCCCAGCCCTGGTCGCAAGCTTCACTAATCCTATCTGGCGCGCGCTGCGCCGCAGGAGTTGAGTCATGAAGATCACGATCATCAAGAAGAGCGACGGCAAGGTGAAAACGATGGCGGCGTGCCCCTGGATCATCGACGAGCCCTGGGTCGGCAAGACCAAGTAGCCGGATCACTGCTTGATTTGAAGCGCGTGCGAGTGGGGTCGGAGCCCCACCAGCAAGGTCATTTGAAGGAGACGACCGTGAAGATTACAGTTGTGAAGAAGGGCGACGCGAAGGTCAAGCCGATGGCGGCGTGCCCGTGGATCATCGACGAGCCGTGGGTCGCGAAATCGAATTGAGGTCGCGAATGCTCTAGTGGCACGGCCTACTGCCGATAATCCGAAGTACGGCTCTGTGCGCAGTAAGTGTCGGCGCGGCGCGGCGGCAGGTTTGTTCGTCACGACGGTCGGTGTGTGCATTGCGGGGTGCGCACGAGAGGCGCAGACGGGTCCGCAAGCGACAACGCTGCGAATCGGGGTCGCAGTTCCGGCGGAACAGACCACGAACGCAGGCCTGAGGACTCTCATCCCGCTCCTGACGACGGAACCCTTGCTCTCGAACGAGATGGACGGCCGGCAGGCCGAGCGACTCGCACAGCAGTGGGCGTGGGATGAATCGCGGACGTCGCTGCAATTGAAGCTCCGTCCCAACGTCCTCTTTCACGATGGCACGCCGCTGACCCCCGAGGTTGTCGCGCAAGCGTTACGCGCCAGAATCGGCGCCCAGGCGGTGTCCAGTTTCGCCAGCGTCGCGTCGGTGTCGGTAACCGGCAAGGACACGGTCACGCTCAGGCTGACGCAACCGGACTCGTTTCTGCTTCCCGACCTTGCTCTCGCGTCGATCTCGATTCCAGGCAAATCCAACGTGGGCACCGGACCATTCAAGCTCTCAGCGCACAGCGGCCAGCAGACGTTGCTCCGACGTTTCGACCAGTTCTACGGCGGACGTCCGCTGATCGACGCGGTCGAAATCGACGCCTACCCGACCCAGCGCAAGGCCTGGGCGGCGATGATGCGCGGTGGTCTCGACATGCTGTACGAGGTCAGTCGCGACGCGGTGGAGTTCGTCGAAGCCGAGACCGCAGTGAACACCTATACGTTCCCTCGGGTGTATTACATTCCTCTCGTCTTCAACGTCCGGCATCAGGTCTTGAAGAATGCACAGGTCCGCCGCGCGATCAACGAAGCGCTCGACAAGGGCGCGCTGGTGCAGGAGGGCCTGAGAGGCCGCGGCCGGCCGGCCGACGGCCCGATCTGGCCGGATCACTGGGCCTACATCGCGTCGCGCCAGCCTGTCGCCTTCAATCCCGACGCCGCCAGGCTGCGGCTGGACACCGCGGGCTATCCGATTCGCCCGGCGACGAAGGACGAGATGCCGAGCCGGTTCTCGTTTACCTGTCTCGTCTGGGCGGAGGATGGCCGGTTCGAACGGCTCGCGCTGGTCCTGCAGAAACAATTCGCCGACATCGGCATCGACATGCGCCTGGAACCACTGGGCGCAGCGGCATTCGAACAGCGCGCGCTTTCCGGCGAGTTCGACGCGCTGCTGATTGAAATGGCGGGCCGGTCATTGAGCTGGGTCTACCGCTTCTGGCATTCACCGAGCGGACAGGCACTGCTCAATTCCGGATACACCTCGGCTGACGCTGCGTTGGAACGCATTCGCCGCGCGACTTCTGACGAGGACGTCAGAAGCGGGGTCGCCGAGCTGGTGCGCGTCTTCAACGAGGATCCGCCCGCCGCGTTTCTCGCGTGGCAGATGCAGTCACGCGCGGTCTCGGCACAGTTCGACGTGCTCCGCGAACCCAATCGGGACGTCCTGAGCAATCTCTGGCAGTGGCGCCCGGTGGGAACGCCGCAATACGCATCGCGATGAGACGGATCACATCGCGCTTTGTCCTGCTGATCGCCACGGCGGCGATTGCCCCGCTGGTGGTATACGGCGCGGTGTCCGTGACCTCGTTGCGGCGCGCGAACAACGAATCGGTGCGGGCGGGCAACCTGAAGGTCGCCGGCCAGGTCGCCGAGCAGATCGAACTCTACGTCACGAACAACATCCGGGTTCTTCAGTCCGTCGGCGCCGAGCTGAGCGCCACCGCGCTGGCCACCTGGCAGCAGGATCGGATGTTGAAGGACTACGTCCTCGCTTTCCCCGAGTTTCGCGAGGTTACCTTCTTCGATGCTTCCGGCACGCCACTTGCGACGAGCGCCTTGGGTAAGAGCCGGATCGGGCTTCCGGAAGCCGCGGCCCACGCCGCCAAGCGAATCTACATTGCGCCGATTCGCGTCGACGACGATTTCCTGCCGACGACAACCATTGCCGTGCAGCTCACGAAGCTGCAGCAGAACGCCGGCTGGGTGGTCGGGGAAATCGCCCTCGAGCAGTTGTGGCGCATGGTCGACAACATCCGGGTCGGGGCCTCGGGCCATGCATTGATCGTCGGTGAAGATCTGCGGCTCATCGCCCATGGGAATCCCGACGAGAAGCGTCGCATTGCCAGTAGCGAACAACCGACGACGAATACGGCGTTGAGGTTCGTGTCGGATTTCCGGTCGGGTGGGGTTCCGTCTACCCAGGTACTCGAACGAGGAGAGGGAGGACATGCTCGCGGTTGCGGCGCCGGTCCGGCAAACAGGGTGGACCGTCGTCGTCGAGCAGCCGACCGCGGAGGCCTTTGCCACGACGCGCCGCCTCGAACGGCAGCTGCTGGCCGCCATCGCGCTCGCGCTTCTCGGCACCGTCATCGCCGGCTACTTCTGGGGGCGCACGTTCATCCAGCGCATCTTCGCGCTCACGCGGGTCACGCGGTCGATTGCCGAGGGCAAGTGGGAGACGCGCGTCGAGATCAACGGGCAGGACGAGATCCGCGAGCTGGGCGACGCGTTCAACTCGATGGCCGACCGGCTGGTCGAGCTGCAGGAAGACATCCGCAAGCAGGAACGGCAGGCGATGTTCGGCCGCATCGCCGCGGGGCTGGTGCACGACCTGTCGCACCCGATTCAGAACATCGGCAACAGCTGCAAGCTGATTCTGAAGATGTCCGACGATCAGGAGTACCGCGAAACGTTCCGGCGGACGGTCGAGCGCGAGATGGTCATCGTCAAGCGCGTCCTCGACGATCTGCGGAACATCGCGCGGCCGATCCCGCTCGAGCGGTTCCCGGTCGATCTGAACCAGTCGGTCGGCGATGCAATCGAAGCGATGCAGCCGCACGCCGAGACCGCCGGGCTGACGCTGCAGGCGGAGCTGGCGCCCGAGCCGCTCTACATCGAGGGAGACGTGTTCGCGCTCGGACGCGTCTATCGCAACCTGATTCTGAACGCGATTCAGGCGACGGCGCCCGGCGGCCTGGTCGTGGCGGCGACCGAGGCGCACGGCGACTCGCGTGCAGGTGCGCGTCTACGACACCGGATGCGGCATTCCCGCCGATCGGCTCAGCGCGATCTTCGAAGATTTCGTCACCACCAAGCGCCGCGGTCTCGGCCTCGGCCTGGCGATTTCCAAGAAGATCGTCGAGCAGCTGGGCGGCAGGATCTCGGTCGCCAGCGAGGTCGGCAAGGGGACGACGTTCGTGATCGATTTTCCGCGCACCGAGGCGCGCCCGATCGCGCTGGTCGCCGGGTGACCGAACGGGTTCTCAGGTTCTCAGGTTCTCAGGTTCTCGGGTTCTCAGGTTCTCAAGGGTTCTGGAGGGTGTGATGTTCCGGAAGTTGATCGAACGACCGAAATCGAAGTGGACGGGCACGTCTACGTCGCGCACTATTTCGAGCACAAGACCGCGCGCGGCACACGGCGTTTCAGCTGCGAGGTGGTGCTGGATGCGGCAGACCGCATCATCCTCGACGACGACTCGATGACCAGCCTGGCGGCGAAGGTCATGCGGCTGGCGCCGGCGACGGTTTACAGCCGGGCGCTGGCAGGACGGAGCTCGGAGGCGGCGTAAAGAAAGGCCGGATGGTGATCCGGCCCTGGACAATCGAGAGGGCTGCGCAAAGGACGGCTGTCTGAGACGGGACCCGCCGACTCTTGCGGCGGGAACCGCAGGTTTCTGACGACCCGGCCTACTTGCGGGGGAGAACAGCGTCTTTCAGCTGCTTCGCGATGCGCGCCTTGACGACCGTCTTCGCGGGGATCTTGATCGCCTCGCCCGTCGCCGGGTTGCGGCCCATCCGCGCCTTGCGCTTCTGAACCACCAGCTTCACCATCCCCGGCAGCACGAACTCGCCCGAGCGCTTGAGCTCCTTCTCGGCAAGCATGTTCAGCTCGTCGAAGAACTCCCGCGCCTGCGTCCGCTTCACTTCGAAGCGATCCGCGAAGTGCGAGAAGAGTTCGGATTTGCCCATCCTGCGGGCCTCTGCCATCGGCTATTCCCCTTGCTTGGGCGCGCTATCTGAAAACCCGCGTGACCGCCGCGCGCGCGTGCGGCGGCAGCGGAGAATACTGGAAAAAAGCAGGGGGTATCCTAGCGCGCTTGTTTTTGCGGTGTCAATCACAGCCCCCTGAAAAACCGCGATTTCCGGCCTGAATGCTACAATTTTTCGCATGCCAGCCCTCGAGACGTTTCCCAACCCGCAGCCCGGACGCGACTACGAGATCGCGATCCGCTGCCCGGAGTTCACGTCCGTGTGTCCGAAGACGGGATTGCCCGATTTCGGCGAGATCCGGATCACCTACGTGCCCGACGAGCGCTGCATCGAGCTGAAGGCGCTGAAGTACTACATGGTCGAGTTCCGCAACAAGGGCATCTTCTACGAGGCGGTGACCAACCAGATCCTCGACGATCTGGTCGCCGCCTGCAGCCCCGCGGCGCATGACCGTCGTCGGCGACTTCACCGCGCGCGGCGGGATCACGACGGCGGTCACGGCAACGTATCAGAAGACAGGTGAAGGCCGACGGCGAGCGCACCGAGTCCCCATCGGCAGCGAACTGCGATCTGCACACCTTTCATCCGCGCGATATTCCGTCGGTTGTCGAGGAATACGTCAACGCCGCGCACGAGGCGGGCCTCACGGAGGTGCGGCTGATTCACGGCCGCGGAAAGGGCGTGCAGCGCGGGATCGTGCAGGCGGCGCTCGAGCAGCATCCGCTCGTGGTCACGTTCTACGACGCTCCCGAATCCCACCTGGGCGCAACGGTAGCGGTGCTGTGTAGGGCGCCTCTTTAGAGAGAGAGCGCCTCGTGCCGGCGGGCCTCTAGAACACCCCCGGCACGAGCCGGCCACCGGACGCGAGTCATGTACTCGCGGTACGTGCGGTCCTTGGCCAGCGTCTGCTCCTCGCACCCGGCGCGCAGAATCAGCGCGACGTCGGCAGCCGCGAGCACGGCATACGTTCCAGGCCAGTCGGATTGGCGCACGACGAACGCGACGTGCGTGATCAGATAGCCGAGATAGATCGGGTGCCGCACGAAGCGATAGAGGCCCGTGCGAGACGACGCCGCGGTTGGCCGGCGTCAGGCCGAAGCTGCGGCCGAGCGTGACCTTGCCGGCGATCACGACGATCAGGCCGACCGCCGATCAGCGCCACGGTCGTCGATTCCGGCGCCAGCGCGCGACTGTCCGCCGGGTCGAACCAGCAGCGGGCCGAAGCGTCGAGACCAGCGTCAGCAGCCGCGCGCGCAGGCTGCGATCGACCGCCGCCGGCGCGTCGCCGGACACCGTCAGCACGACGACGAGCGCTTCGCTGACGAGCAGCAGCAGCCCGGTGACCTGGCCGGTCTCGGCGAAGTCGTGCGCCGAGCCGCATCGCCATCATCGAGAACAGCGACGACGATCGTCGCCTTTGCGGCCAGCTCGGCCCAGATCGCGTCGTCGTCGCACCGGCGGGCGCGGGCGCTCCAGCCCGAATGTGCGGAACGCTGCTCCGCGGGTCAGCGCTACGGGCAGAGCGAATGCGAGACGTTTCATGGCCTATACCTTGACTTCGTTACCCTGCGACTCCGACTCCTCGAGGAAGTAGCTGCCGCACGCCGCGTCGAGCAGCTCGCGCGTGATCGACCGGCTCGCGCTGCTGGTAGCGGCACATGTCGACGACCTGCTCGACGAGGTCGCGCGGATGGCAGGCGCGCATCTGGAGCTTGCGCGGCTGGTAGTACTTGCGCTGCAGGTACTCGACCATCACCGGATCGAACGCCAGCTCGCGCTTGCGGCAGTTCAGCTCGAAGATCCGGCGAGTACTCGTCGATCGTCGGGTTCTTCGCGAGGATCTTGTACGGGAATGCGGCGCAGGAACGCTTCGTCGGCGAGCGACTCCGGCTTGAGGTTGGTCGCGAAGATGATGAACACGTTGAACGGGATCTCGAACTTGCGGCCGGTGTGCAGCGTCAGGAAGTCGACGCGGCTCTCGAGCGGCACGATCCAGCGGTTCAGCAGGTCGCGCGGCGGAATCCGCTGGCGGCCGAAGTCGTCGACGACGAACACGCCGCCGTTGGCCTTCATCTGGATCGGCGCTTCGTAGAACTTCGCGATCGGGTTGAACGTCAGGTCGAGCATCTCGAGCGTCAGCTCGCCGCCGACGACGACGACCGGGCGCCGGATCTGTTCCCAGCGGCGATCGTGCGCCGCGGTCGCGATGACGCTCTCCGACGCGCCGGGCCGTGCGGTCGACACGTGGCTGACCGGGTCGTACATCGTGATGATCTGGCCGTCGACGTCGATCGCGTGCGGCATGTGCATCTCGCTGCCGAGCGCGCGGCCGATGCCTTCGGCGACGACGGTCTTGCCGTTGCCGGGCGCGCCGTAGAGGAACAGCGACTTGCCGGAGTTCACCGCCGGCCCGAGCTGGTCGAACATCGCCCTTGCTGACGATCAGGTGCTCGAAGCCGCGTGCGAGGCGGTCTTGCGATCGACGTACGGCCGCGCCGCCATGCAGGCGCGCACGTAGGCGTTGTACTGCGCGAGCGGCACCGGCGCCGGGCCGACGTAGCGGCAGATGTCGAGGAACTGCATCGCGCGCTCGCGCCCGAGGTCGGTCAGCGACGTAGCGATACCCGGCGGTGCCGGCGCCGCTGGTGCCGCGCACTTCGACCAGCTTCTCGACGCGCGCGTGCTGGATCAGCGCGTCGAGCACCGAGTACGGCAGGCGCAGCGCTCTCGGCGAGCCGCGTGCCGCTGCTCTCGCCGGCGACCAGCGTCTTCAGCATCAGCTGCGCGAGCGTGTCGGGATGCAGGCCGGTCTCCTCGATGGTCGTCGGCGGCGGCGGCGGCGTCGGGCTGCCGGTCCGCGCGTGCGCGGTCGGTGACGCCGTCGACAGCTCATCTGCGCGTCGACTCGTCATCGCGGCTCGCCGTCCTGCCGGCTCGAATGCGATCCGATGGCCGAGCTCGGTGCCGGACGCGGTCGAGCGTGCCGGCCGGCAGTTCGAGCACGCCGGCGGTGCCGCGGCGCGGCAGCCGGATCCGCCACGGCTTCAGGTCGACGACGCAATCGATGACCACGCCGCGCTCGTCGAGCGCGACCACGTCGATGGCAAACCGCATCCCGCAGGTGTGCACGCCGCGGCTCGGCACGATCCAGAGCGCTTCGCCCGGCTCGAGCCCGTCGCGCGACAGCAGCCCGACCGCGCGCGTCGCGCGCGTGGCCGCGACGCCGACGCTGGTCGGCGACGATCGCGCCGGTGTTCAGTGTTGCGTCGCGATGCAGTCGTCGACCGCGGTCATTTCATGTTCTCGATCATCGGGAACAGCACCGTGACGAACCTGATCGCCGCCGGGCCGATGGTCACGACCCAGATCGCCGGGAAGATGCAGAAGACCAGCGGGAACACCATCTTGACGCCGGTCTTCGCCGCCGCTTCCTCGGCGCGCTGGCGGCGCTTGGTGCGCAGCGTCTCGGAGTAGACGCGCAGCGACTGCGCGACGCTGGTGCCGAACTTGTCGGTCTGGATCAGCATCGTGACCAGCGAGCTGAGGTCGTCGACGCCGGTGCGATCGGCGAGGTTGCGCAGCGCTTCGGCGCGCGGCTTGCCGGCGCGCAGCTCGAGGTTGATCAGCCGCAGCTCGTCGGACAGCTCCGGATAGGCGAACGCCAGCTCGCTGCCGACGCGCGACAGCGCCTGGTCGAGGCCGAGGCCCGCTTCGACGCTGACCACGAGCAGGTCGAGCATGTCGGCGAGCGACAGGCGGATGCGGTGCGCGCGGCGCTTGGCCAGGCGCGCCAGCACCATGCCCGGCAGCACGTAGCCGAGCGCCGAGGCCGCCGAGCGCCATCGTCATGTTCGGCCGCGCCACGATCGAGGTCGAGAAGAGCGCGAACAGCGCGAGCGCGAACAGCGACGCGGATGCCGAAGAAGATCGTCAGCGCTTCGTCGCGGCGGTAGCCCGCCTGCACCAGGCGCAGCCGCAGCGAGCCCAGCTCCTTCGGCGATCGCGGCGCCTTCTCGCCGAGCCGCTTCAACAGGCCGACCAGCGCCTGGAAGCCGCGGCTTCTGCTTCGTTCGGCTCGCGGCCGAGCGTCAGCTCCTCGAGGCGGCGGTCGATCGCGACCGCGCGCGACGGCATCAACGCGTAGCGCGGCGGCCGCGACGAGCGCGGACCCGAACACGAACGCGAGGAGCGGCAGCATCATCGTCACGCTACACCTCGATCTTGACGACCTGCTTGATCCAGAAGTACCCGATGGTCTGCATGCACGAGCGGCGCCATCAGCATCATCTGGCCCATGCGCTCGCGGAACAGCAGGTTCATGTGTTCGGGGTTGATGAACGACAGCGCGATGCCGAGAACCGCCGGCAGCGCCAGCAGCACGTAGCCGGTCAGGCGGCCGTGCGCCGTGTAGACGCGCACCTGGCGCAGGATCTTGAAGCGCTCGCGGACGACGTGCGCGAGGTTCTCGAGGATCTCCGACAGGTTGCCGCCGGTCTCGCGCTGGATCAGCACGGCGGTCGCAGAAGAACCGGACGTCGAGCAGCGGGATGCGCACGTCAGGTTCTCGAGCGCGTCCTTCAGCGGCAGACCGAAGTTCTGCTCGTCGAACGTCTTCCGGAACTCGGGGCCGACCGGCTCCGGCATCTCGTCGGCGACCATCTTCAGGCCGGTCGCGAACGCGTGGCCGGCCTTGAGCGCGCGCGAGATCAGGTCGAGCGCCTCGGGGAACTGCTCTTCGAACGCGCGCAGCCGCCGCGTGCGCTTGATCTTGAGGAACAGGAACGGCATCGCGAAGCCGACGCATCGCCGCCGACCAATCCAGCCGACGCTCATGCGCAGCAGCGCGGCGACGATGAAGCCGACAGACGAGCGCCGAGCACCAGCGCGATCAGCGAGCAGCGCCGCTGATGCTGGTCTTCACGCCCGGACTGCTCGATCCACGTGCGCGAGCGCCGATCCGCGCGTCGGTCCCGGCCAGCAGCCGGTCGAGCGCGGGCAGCGCGCCGGCGTGGCTGGTCCTTGACGAGCGCCGCGCTCGCTTCCTCGGGTTCCTCGTCGAGCGGCCGCGACACTTCCTCCAGGCGCGCGTCCAGCTTGCGCTGCAGCCAGCATGCCCGGCAGCTTCGTGAACGCCGAAGTAGGCGCCGAGCACGCAGCGCCGACGCCGAGCACGAACACCGAGAGGATCAGGATGACGCCGGCCATTACCGCACCTCCGTGACGCCTTCGAACATGTCCGGCGGCAGGTGGACGCCGGAGGCCTTCAGCCGCTCGCACGCCTTCGGCCGGACGCCGGTGGCGCGGAAGCGGCCGATGACCTTGCCGTCCTGCGTCACGCCGAGCTTCTCGAACAGGAAGATCTCCTGCATGGTGATGACGTCGCCTTCCATGCCGGTGATCTCGGAGATGCTCGTCACCTTGCGCGTGCCGTCGCTCATGCGCGACTGCTGGATGACGATCTGGATCGCCGCGGCAATCTGCTGGCGCATCGCGCGCTCGGGCAGGTTGGTCGCGCCCATCGCGATCATCGTCTCGATTCTCGACAGCGCGTCGCGCGGCGTGTTGGCGTGGACGGTCGTCAGCGATCCGTCGTGGCCGGTGTTCATCGCCTGGAGCATGTCGAGCGCTTCCTCGCCTCGCGTCTCGCCGACGACGATGCGGTCGGGACGCATACGCAGGGCGTTGACCAGCAGCTGCCGCTGCTTGATCGCGCCCTTGCCTTCGACGTTCGGCGGCCGCGTCTCGAGCCGCGCCACGTGCTCCTGGTGCAGCTGAAGTTCCGCCGCGTCCTCGATCGTGACGATGCGCTCGCGCTCGGAGATGAACGCCGACAGCACGTTGAGCAGCGTCGTCTTGCCGGCGCCGGTGCCGCCGCTGATCAGCATGTTCAGCCGCGCGCGCACGCAGTGCTCGAGGAACTCGAGCATCGGCCGCGTCAGCGAACGGATGGTCACGAGGTCCTCCGCCTTCAGCCGCTCGGCCGGAAAACGGCGGATCGAGAGCAGCGGGCCGTCGACCGCGAGCGGCGGAATGATCGCGTTGACACGCGAGCCGTCCGGCAGGCGCGCGTCGACCATCGGCGAGCTGTCGTCGACGCGGCGGCCGACGCCGCTGACGATGCGGTCGATGACGCGCATCAGGTGCTTGTCGTCCTGGAACGTGGTCGGCAGCCGTTCGAGCTTGCCGCTGCGCTCGACGTAGACGTGCTTGTAGGTGTTGACCAGGATGTCGCTGATCGCCGGGTCGCGCAGCAGCGGCTCGAGCGGCCCGAGGCCGAAGACCTCGTCGATGACGTCGCCGAGGATGGCTTCGCGCTCGCTCATGCTGAGCGGCATGCCCTCTTCGGCGATCAGGTCGAAGAGCAGCGTGCGGATTTCCGCTTCCGCGCGCGCGCGCTCGGCCGAGGCGAGCGCCTCGAGGTTCAGCCGGTTGAGCAGCTTGCGGTGAACGTTGGCCTTCAGCTCGAGGTACTGGGCCGCGGCGCGTTCGGGACGCGGCGACGTGCGCGGCGCCGGTGCCGCCCGACTGACCGATGGAAACAGGAGCGCTCATGGTTGACCGGTTCCTTAGAAGATGCCGAGGAAAACGCGCTTGCGCTCGGCTTCCGGCTTCGCCTCGCCGCCGCTCCGCTGGCCGCCATCCCGACGAGCTGACGCGTGAAGCTGTCGAACTGCGACGCGATTTCCGAGTTGTTGGTCAGCGTCAGCGGCACGCCGGAGTTGAGCGCGGTCGACACCGTCCGGTAGTCGCTCGAGAACGTGTGGTGGATGCCGTAGCCGAGCGCGGTCTCGATCTGCTTGGGCGCGATCAGGTGCTGGTCCGACACGCGATTCAGCAGCACCTTGATCCGCTCGCTGCCGGCGCCGAGCTGACGCACGCGATCGACCAGGCGCTGGGCGTTGCGGATCGACGGCACGTCGGGATTGGTGACGAGGAAAATCGTGTCGGCCGCATACAGCGCCGACGCGACGCACGAGTTGATCGACGTTGCCGGCGTCGATGACGACGTAGTCGTAGATGCGGGTGAGCACGCGCAGCAGCTCTTCGATCGCGCGGGCGTCCTGCGCGTTCGGGACGATCGAACTGCTCGGAGCCGGCCAGGATGTCGAGGCCCGACTTGTGCTTCGCGACCAGCTCCTTCAGGAAGTCCTTGTCGAGACGGTGGAGGTTCTCGATCGCGTCGAGCACCGTGAAGCGCGGCCGCACGCCGAGAAACAGCGCCACCTCGCCGAGGCACGCCTTCAGGTCGACGACGATCGTCGGGCGCTTGGTCAGCCGCGCGAGCTCGACGCCGCAGTTCACCGCCACGGTCGTCGTGCCGGCGCCGCCCTTGGCGCCGAGAAACGCGTGCGTCACGCACGGCGGCTTGGCGCCGGCAGTGGCCGCCTCGCGGCGCGTCGCGGTGCGGCGCACCGCGCCGTGGAACGACTCCTCCATCGCGCGCGAGGCCTGGGTCGGCTCGCCGCCGCGTCCAGGGGAAGAACTCGTTGGCGCCGGCGCGCATCGCCTGGAGAATCAGATCGGGCTCCGCCGCGGCGGCGATCGCAAAGATCGCCAGCGATCGCGCTCGAGGCCCGCAGCCGCTCGATGGCCGCCATGCCCGACGAGGCGTCAGCGCGGATGTCGACGACGACGAGGTCGGGCGCAGCCCCCTCGAGGCTGCGCCCTTCGACGATGCCGACCGGCACGCCGCAGGCGCGCAGCAGCTGCGCGACTTGCCGTTTGAATTCTTCGTCGTAGCTGACGATCTGCGCACTGAGTTGGGCCATAGACAGTTACCCGCTCTTACGAATTACCAGTTGTCAGCTACTCGCTGATTATTGAACCAGCCGGATGGCTTTCGGGAACACCGCCGGCGGGGCCGGACCCGCAGTCTTGTCGATGACACCGCCGATCGGCGTGACCCGCCCGAAGACTTCGTTACCCCGCATCTCTTCAACGAAGAAACCCAGATAGTTCACGAATTTCAGTGATGCGTTGCGGCCGGTCTGCTTGCCTGTTGCGTAGTAGACCGGGTCGAAGAGCGGGATGATCGACGACGCGCGGGCTCGGGTGCATGCTGCTGACGACCTTCTTGTTCGACACGTCCCAGTACGCATCCGGATCCTTCGCGATCAAGTCCTCCATGCCCTGCTTGGTCGGGCCCACCATGTTGCCGGGCTCGGGCTCGAAGGTGTCGCCGACGTGCAGCATGGTCGTGTTGCAGTTGGCGATGTTCCAGCGGTAATCGGCCCCGCCGCTGCTGCCCGGGATCGCATACGGGTTGTAGAAGCTGGGGGCGACCTTCGTGGTGTTGTCGGCCTTCAGCACGACCTCCATTCCCCGTGTCCCGCTCCGCGTTGTACCCCGTGTAGTTGACCGGGTCGTCCGGGCCGATATAGACGTCATCCGGACCGGACTGCCCGCCCTTCTTTCCTCCGCCACCACCACCGCCCATGTCGAAGGTCGAGACCAGCGGATCCCAACCGCCTGGATCTGCTTTTCGGTCCAGCGGTCGGGAATCGTGAACGGCTTGACGCACGTTTCGCGTTCGCCGGCGACGCCTCCGCCGTCGCCGTCGCCCCGACGTCGCATTCGGCATTCCGAAGTACCGCGCGATGAGGGTCGACAGCGGATTGCCGCGTTCCTCGGTGCGGAACACGTTCACCTTGACGCGATTCGAGAGTCCCGTGGGACCTACCGGAAAGGTCACGTCAGGGACTTCGACCGACACGTTCTCGCGCATCACCTGGTTGCCGCGCGCGGCGGCCAGCGCATTGGTGACCGCCGGTCCGGTCGCCGTGCGATCGTCGTAGTTGTTGAAGACGAGCGCGGTCGCCCCGGCGAGCGCGCCGGCATCGGCCGAGTTCTGAGCCTGGCTGCGTGCGGTCATCATCATGCCGACATCGATCGCCAGCATGCTGGCCCCGAGAAACGCCATGAATCCGAGCCCGACGAACACCATCGAGAACCCGCGTTGGTCGTCTTTTATCCGCCAAGTGCGCTTCATGATTTGCCTCCGGCGATCGCTTGCCGCTGTCGGCGCTTCTCAATGCGCGTGGGGCCTGAGCCCCACGGCTGCCGGCCATCCTCCGCCCCTCCGCCCCCGTTAGTCCGTTAGCCTCCCCACGTGACCTTAGTTTTCAGGCGAGCCACCTTTGCCACCTTTCGCCTTGTCGATCTCCGCCTGGTAGGCAGCCTGGGCCTGACGGAGCCGCTCGGCTGCTTCCGCAAGTGACTTCTCGCGCTTCTTCGCCTCGGCCTGCTTCTGGTGATCGGCCCCGGAGTTCTTACGCGCAACTTCCGCCTCGCGCTTCGCGCGCTCCTGATCGAGCTTTTCCTGGCGGGCCTTTTCTTCCGCCGCCTTCTGATCCGCCACCTTCTTGACTTCGGCGTCCTTGCGCTCCTGCGCGACCCGCTCTTCTGCGTCCTTGCGATCCTGCGCCGCCTTCGCCTCGGCGTCCTTGCGATCCTGTTCGGCCCTGGCCTTCGCCGCTTCCTCGGCCTGGCGACGCTGGTTCTCGAGCGCCTTGGCTTCCGCCTTCGATGGCTTCGGCACCGCCGTGGTATGCAGCATCGGAGCGGCCGTCGCCGCCTTCTTGTCCGCCGGCTTGCGCTCGGTCGCCGCCTTCTGGTCCGCGGCCGGCTGCGCCATCCGCGAAGGCGCCGGGGTCACGGCCGCCGCGTCGTTGTGGTTGTCGTTGCGAGGCGGCTGCGCGGTCGGTGCGGCGCCTCCCGCGGGGTAGCGCGGCGAACCGACGTACGGCGCCGGCGGCGGCAACGGTTTGCTCGGCGCCCCGAGGATACGGCTCGACGAGTCGTCGGCAGGCCCTCGCGACACGCCCGATCGATCCCTTGCGCACGATCTGCGGCGTGATCATCACGACGAGCTCGGTCTGGTTCTTCTGATACGCGCGGCTCTTGAACAGGTAGCCGAGGACCGGGATGTCGCCGATGCCGGGAATCTTCTGCATCGTAGCTGTTCACCGTGTTGTTCATCAGCCCGGCGATCGCGAACGTCTGGCCGTCCTGCAGCTCCACTTCGGTCTCGGTGCGGCGCGTCGCCAGCGCCGGCACGCGGAAGCCTTCAGAGCTGATGGCGTTGCTGAAGTCGAGCGAGCTGACTTCCGGCTTGACCTTCAGGTTGATCAGGTCGCCGCCGAGCACGGTCGGCGTGAAGTTCAGGCGGACGCCGAATTCCTTGAACATGATCGTGACCGACGCTGCCGCCGCCGCCAGGCTGCACCACCGGATACGGATACTCGCCGCCGGCCAGGAAGCTGGCTTCCTTGCCGTTGAGCGCGATCAGGTTCGGCTCGGCCAGGCTCTGGAACAGACCCTTGTTCTGGAGCGCGCGGACCACCGCGCCGATGTTGTGCTTGGTGTTGAACACGAACACGTTCAGGAAGTCGCTGAACGTCAGCCCGCCCGGCTTGTCGCTGCTGTCGAAGTCCGGCGCGCGCGAACTGCTGGGTCGTCGTGCGGCCGAACCAGTCGTTCTTGTAGCCGTTGGCGATGAAAGTTCGCGCCCAGCTCCTGCAGCGCGCTGCGGCTCACTTCCGCGAAGCGCACGCGCAGCATGCACCTGGTTCGAGGCCACGCCCTCCTGCTGCTTCAGCAGGTTGACGACGTTCTCCTTCTTCTCGACGTAGCCGCCGGCGACTTCCGCCGCCTTGTCGATGACGTACTTGCTCGAGACGGTGCCGGAGATGACGACGTCCTTGCCGCTGCCGACGACGCTGATCGGCCTCGCCGGGGAACAGATTGCGCATCTGCTCGATGAGCTGCGTGAGGTCGCGGCGCACGTTGACCTCGTAGGTCTTGATGCCGCCGGCGCGGTCCCACACGAACAGCGAGATGACGCCTGGCGTCTTGCCGTGAATCAGCAGCTGCTGCGGCGCCGTGACCATCGCGTCGGCGACGTCCGGCACGGTCAGCGACACGCGGGTGATCGCGGACCCGACGTTCAGGATCGTCGACCGGCCGACCAGCAGGTCGATGCCCGTCGCGTCCGTGGCAGTCGCCGCCGGGCCGGCGGTGATCGCGCCGGGCGAGCCGCTGAACGACACGGGCTGCTGCGCCTGCGGCGTCGCGACGAGGATCACGATGATGTAGACGATCAGCGCGACGATCTTTGACGCCGCGGCACGACGGGGTTTCATGATTCCTCCAGATTCCTACTGATGACTTCCGCGGTGCGCTTGTCGCCGCGGATGATTTCAACCGTCGGGAGCGCGAGCGCACGACCGGCTGTCTGCGTCACCGGGCCCGCCGCCGCCTTGCGCGCCACGGTGTTGCTGGCCGTCTTTGCCGTCGGCGCCTTCACGGCGCCGATCAGATTGCCTGGCCGGATGCCCGGCGTCTCGGGCGCGCCCTGAGATCCAGCGGGTTGCGCAGCGCGAGCTGAATCTTGCCTTCGGTGCTCGCCAGCGCAAGGCGCTCCGCCTGGTCCGGATACACCAGCAGCGTGACGACCGTCACCTGCATCGGCTTGCCCTTGTCCTGGTCCTGCTCGATGCGCGTGCCGGCGGTCAGGACCTGCACGTTCGAGAGAATCACCTTCGAGGTGGCGTCCGGCAGGCTGTTGCTCGGGCTCGCCGTGGCCAGCGACGTCGACGCGGGTGCCGGGCAGGACGTAGCCGGCGACGCCGATCACCTCGTTCACGCGCACCGACAAGGCGCGCATCCCCTCGGGAATGACCGGCGGCAGCCCGGCGCCCGCTTCCTTCGAGGCGAGCTTGGCGGGAAGCACCACTTCGTTCTTCACGATCGGGACTGATCAGTCCGCGGCCGACGATGTCCTGGGCGCGCGCGAACGCTCCCTCCGGGCGCCTGCCCCGCCGGGAAGTTCACGACCGTCAGGTCTTCCTTCTTCAGCTCGGTGCCGAGCGCCAGGTCGGCAGCCGCGACGACGACGGGCTGCGTCGGCGTGGTCACGGTCTTGACCGGCTGGTTGTTGATCATGTTGTAGGTCCCGTACGCGAGACCTCCGCCGGCCAGAATGGCAATCGCCAGGACGGCAAAAATTCGGTTACGCATTGGTGGTCCCCTACATCTCGTTCCGCATGATCGCGCTCGATCTCATGGTGATCGGCGCTCCTGTCGTCGTATCGCCCGGCGCAATCAGCCTGACCACCGGGTTCAGCACCATGAAATCGAACGGATAATCAACGTCGATCTGTGACGCCGTGTCGGTTCCCGTGAGCGCGACGGCGCGGTTGATCGTCACCGTGGCGGTCGCGTACTGCGGCAGCGAACCTGCCTGCATGTAATCGCGCACCCGCTGGGTGACCGCCGCATCGGTCGAGCCGTCGATCACGGCGACCCGCGCGCCTTCGCGCGCCGCGTTGGTCAGTACCTGCCACGTCTGGTACGCGCGACCGAACTCGAAGATGCCGACCGAGACCAGCAGGATCATCGGGATCGTGATCGCCGCTTCGAGCAGTGCCGCTCCCCGTTCGTTCTTCTTGAGGCGTTTCATAAGCGTCACCAGTTGACGGTCGACAATTCAGCCACCGGTTTCCAGTTCCCGTTCGTGTCCCTAGTTCCCGCGCCGCTCCTTGCTGGAGTCCCTGCTTCCTACCACTGCGCCGTCAGCAGCAGCGCCACCAGGCTGCCGACCGCGATTGCCGGTCCGTATGCGAACCGGTTCGCGTGCCCCGTCGATTCGATGGCCATCTTCGCCGCCGACGGCGCGGTGACGATGTGGCTGGTGCCCTCGAGCGTCGCGATGAGCCGGCCGCGACGCGCGGCGACCGCCACCGCGAAAACTCCTCCCGCCACCGCCGTGCCGAGAAATGCATTCAGCGCGAGCGCTGGTCCGACGAATGTGCCGACCGCCGCCATCAGCTTCACGTCGCCGGCGCCGGTCGCGCCGATGATGTGACCGGGCAGCATCAGCCCCAATCCGGTCAACATGCCGAGCGCCGCCTGCTCCGGCGTGACGGCGCTCAGCCCAAGGAAGCCAAACCCGAGTCCCACAACGATCATCGAACCGGTCAACCAGTTCGGAATCCGGCGGCTGCGCACGTCGGTAACGACCGCGGCGGCCAGGCCGGCCACGAGAACGATGAAAGACGAAACCGTCATCACGATTAGAAATTGGTGCCGATGGTCTGCCAGAACACCGTGTAGATCGTCTGTCCGACCGTCGAGACAGCGCCAATCGCCACCAGCGCGATCAATGCCGCCAGCAGTCCATACTCGAGCAGGTCCTGTCCGTCGTCCGAGAGATGGAACCGATCGTTCGCCATCTGCAGCAACGATTCGACCGCCTTTGGCGACTGCATCACGTGCTCCTCCCCGAAAACCATCGTCACCTGAAGACAAACCGAGGCCGGGAGTTGCCCCCCGGCCTCGCAACCGAGAGCGTCCTACGCAGCCGGAGCCTTCGCCTTGAGCTGGTCGGCGATGCTCTGGAAGATCGTCTTGACGCTGCCGCCCGCCGCTGTCAACGGCCGCGATCGCCACGAGCGCGATCAACGCCACGAGCAGCGCGTACTCGAGCAGGTCCTGGCCCTCATCGTTGCGAACGAACGACTTCACGAAGTTAACAAGCTGCATGAGATCCTCCCCCAGCGGGTTTGCACCGCCCGTATGCGGTGCGAATTGCGGCACTCGCCGCGGTTGTCTAACGCCCGCGGCCACTGCCGCGTCACGGTCTCGCCAAAGGCAACGGGTGTGCCACGACTCATCCGTAGGAACTGGTGAATGCCCGCAAGTGACACGACGTCACGTCATTTGCGCGTCGAAACAGGCGGTGTGAGCGGGGTATTTCGGTTCCCGGGAGGGGCCCTTCGCGGACTCCTGACGCTGCACTTTCGTAACCGCTCACCCGAAATTCGTTGGCTGGTGCACGCGCTCGGACGCCACCCTGCGCGCGATCGACACCCCAAACGCTGCTCTAATGCCTGTCCCCGTGCGGGTTGCGATGAATTCGCACGATCCGCACACCTGGCGGCACACCCCTTGCCATTAATGAGGGCGCGTCCTGTCGTAAAGGCGGCAAACAGCGCAGAAATATGTGCGATCGCAGCAGTGAGGTGATCACGCGATCGTGATCGGACGAAAAATCATGGTGAGGAAACTCGGTATCCGTGAAGGCGCCCTGTCGTTCGGCGTGTTCTGCGGCGTGCTGTTCGCGCTGACCACGGTGGACCCGCGCGTACAGGAGCGGCTGACGGATCTCGTCGGCTCGGGCAACGTCGGCAGCAACGTCGGGCCGTGGACCCAGCGCCTCGGCGAACTGGGAGACGCGCTGCTGATGGCCGCCCGTCACCAGAGCCTGGAGAATGCACCGCTGCTGGTATTCGCCACTGTGGGCACGGTGCTCACGATCTTCATGTTCAAAAGCTGATGCCGATTGTTCTCGCGATCGAACCCGACCTGCGCCAGGCCGCCATCATCAAGCGGATCGTCCGGGACAAGATTCACGCCGACGTCGTCGTTGTCGACTCGCGCGATGCCGCGCTCGACGCGATTCGCACGAGCATCCCGGACGTGCTGCTGCTCAGCGCGCTGTTGTCGCCACGAGACGAAGACGAGTTGATCGCGCACCTGCGTCTCCTCGATGGCGCCGAGCATCTCCAGACGCACACGATTCCGCAACTCGCGGGAAGCTCTGAGGATCGCGAGGTCGGGCGCAGCCGCGGACTCCTCGGCATGTTCAGCCGCAAGAAGGATCCGGAGCCGGCGGCTTCGGGCTGCGATCCGGACCTGTTCGCGGAGGAGATTCGAACCTACCTTCACCACGCGCACGAGAAGAAAGAACAGCGACGGCTGCTTGCCGAACAAGGGATCGAGATCGAAACACCAGGATCGATCGCCCAGGCCGCGGCAGCTCCGCCCGCCGAGGACGAAACTACGGCGGAGCCGGAGCTCGCGTCCTCGTGGTCGGACCCGTTCGCATGGCGGCCGTCCTCGAAATCGTCAAGCAAGACCGCCAAGAGCACGCCGGCTGTCCATGAGGAGCCCGCAGGGCAGGATCAAGAGCCGATATTCGCGCCTCCCGAGCCCGTAGTCGCGAGCAGCGAGGCTCCGATCGCAGGTCACCAGTCCCTGATCCTCAATCCTGAGTCCGTGGTCGCGAGTCAACCTCTCGTCCAGAGCACGGAACAGGAGATCGAGCACTACGAGTCCGTCCTGCGCGATCCTGAACCCGTGGTGGCGAGCCAACCCCTCGTCCAGAGCACGGAACAGGAGGTCGAGCACTACGAGTCCGTACTGCGCGATCCTGAGCCTGTGGTGGCGAGCCAACTTCTGGTCCAGAGCACGGAACCGGAGGTCGAGCACTACGAGCCAGTCCTCCGGCCTGAACCGATCGTCGCTCCTGAACCAGAGAGCACGCACCCGCCGCGCCTCATCAGCCCGGAGCCGGCGGTTACGGCCCCGGCGGCTGCAGATCCGTGGGCGGTTGATTACTACCGTCGCGATCCGGTTGCGGACGGCGCGCCGTCGCTGGTCGGCTATACCGCGCCTTTCGCCAGCACACCAGCGCAGCCGCTTTCGCTGGTCGACTCGGCAACGCCCGCCTTCCAGTCCGGCGAAGGGGTCGAAGCACCCGAAGGGGTCGAAGTCCTTGGACCCGTCGAAGAGCTCGAAGAAGCCGAAGAAATCGAAGGTGTCGAAGCGTTCGAAGAACAAGAAGAGGTCGAAGCCGAAGAACCCGAACGTATCGAAGCGGTCGAACAACCCGAACCTGTCGAAGCGGTCGAAGAACCCGATCTGGTCGAAGCGGTCGAAGAACCCGAAGTCTTCGAAGTCGAAGAGCCCGAAGTTGTCGAAGTCGTCGCAGTTGCCGAAAGCAGAGAGCTAGACGTCATCGAAGATCTTGAAGGCCGAGAAGAGACCGAAGCGATCGACGTGTTTGCCGAGCCGGACATCGAACAGCCGGTGGTGGTGGCGCCGATGCGCTCGCGATCGCGACGCGCGGCGCAGTCCTCTCTGCTGCGGCTGATGCCGCTGGCGATGTGGGCGCGCGCGGAGATCGAGAAGCATCCCAGACGTGGTGCCGCGGTCGACGCCACTCCGGACCGAAGCGTCAACGACGAGCTGCGCGACTTGATGTCGCGCCTGGCCGTGCCACTCAATGTCGCCGGCGTCAGCTACGCGCGCGGATGCAAGATCCGGCGGGTTCGGGTGCTCGGTGGCCGCGAACGCCGACAGGGTGAAACCCCCGGGCCGGTGATCCTCTCGAAGCGGGCGCTAGAAGAGAGGCGGGCGGACAGGCAAACCAGTTAGCGGTTCGGAGTTAGGGGTTCGCGGTTTGAGGTTCGCGGCACGAGCCGCGCAAAATGAGCAAACCGCCAACCGCAGGCCACAGCCGTCAACCGCAACCTGCCAACCGCGAACCCCCATCCAGCAAATCGGCACGGCCATTGCCCTTCCTGCGCGCACTGATCACGAGCGCTGGCAATGTCGAACGAAACGATCCCCGATGGCAAAAGTTGCGAGGAGGCTCCGGCGTCACGGGCGCAGCCTCTGCCACCAGGCGTGGAGCCCGGCTCGGAAGTGTCGGTGCGGGGCAGGCGCTGGATCGTGCGGAGGATCCTTCCGCATGAGGACTGCACAGAGCTTTACCTGACGAGCGCAACCGAACCTCGCGGCCGGGTGCTGCTGTGGCCGTTCGACCGGCCGGTGGCGCAGAGGCCGGTTCGCCGGCTGCGCGCCGTCACCCTGCGGAAATGGTGGCGGCACGTTGCCCGGCTCGTCGCGGCGGCTCGCGTCGATGGCTTGTGCGTGCGGTCCGCGGCCGCGCGAGTGCTGCCCTATCAGCTCCTGCCGGCGCTGGCGGTGGCGAATGGCCGTTGCCGTGTTCTGCTGGCAGACGAAGTCGGCCTCGGCAAGACCGTGCAGGCCGGCTGGATCATCAGCGACATTCTTCACCGTCGGCAAGACGCGCGCGTCCTCGTTGCGGTTCCGGCGAGCCTTCGCCGTCAGTGGCAGTCCGAGCTCGACACGCACTTCGCGATTGAGGCAATCGCGGCGGATGCCGCTTGGCTGCGGCGAACCTACGCCGACTTCCCGGCGGATGTCGACCCCTGGTCGCTGTCCGGCGTCTACGTCACGTCGATCGACTTCGTGAAGCGTGCAGAGGTTCTTCGATCGCTCGAGCAGCAGACCTGGGACGTGCTGATCGTCGATGAAGCGCATACCGCGGCGGCGCCGACCGAACGCTACGCCGCTGTGAGCCGGATCGCATCGCGTGCGCGGGTCGTCATCCTGATTACTGCCACGCCGTTTTCCGGAGACCCCGCAGCATTCGCCTCGATGGTTGGCCTCGGCTCGACAAGAGCCGAGCCGCCATTGATGTTCCGGCGTTTCCGCGAAGACATTGGCGCGCCGCGATCGCGGCGCCATCGCTTCGCGGCGATCCGGATCAGCAACGCCGAGCGGCGGCTGCAGCGGCTTCTCGAGCGCTATACCGAGGAAGTCTGGAACGCCGCGCCGAACGAGGGAGCGCGGCTGGCGATGACGGTCCTGCGCAAGCGCGCGTTGTCTTCATCGCACGCCGTTGCGCGATCCCTCGAACGGCGGCGCGAGTTGTTGGCGCTCCAATCGCCGGCTCCGCGCCAGCTCACGCTGTTCGACGAGGAGAGCGGGTGTGAAGACGAGGAGCCGCTGGCGGCGCTCGGCGCGCCCGGACTGGCCGATGAACATCGCGAGCAGCGCTGGCTCTCGCAACTGATTGCCGCGGCTGGAGGCGCAACGGACTCGAAGCGACGCTTCCTCCTGCGGCTGCTGCGGCGTCTCCGGGGCGAGGCGGCAATCATCTTCACTGAATACCGCGACACGCTGCTCCAGCTTGCCGCGTCCTTTCCCGGATGTCTGACCCTTCACGGCGGCATGACGCCGGCCGAGCGGGCCGGCGTGCAGGTACGCTTCAACGAGCACGGGGGCGTGCTGCTGGCGACAGATGCGGCGTCCGAGGGCCTCAACCTGCAGCGCCGCTGCCGACTGGTCGTCTGCTACGAGCTCCCCTGGAATCCGGCGCGCCTCGAGCAACGCATCGGCCGGGTCGATCGCCTGGGCCAGTCGCGCCGTGTCCACGCCATCACCCTCGTCGCGCGCGACACCGCCGAGGATCTGGTCATCGCGAAGTTCGTGCGCAGGCTCACGCGTGTAGCCGCCACTTTCGGCGAACGCGATGCTCTCGCGGGTTTTCTCACGGATGCGCGGGTGGCGGGAATGGTGATCGGCCGCTCCCCCGAAGAGCCTTCCGAAACCACGCCGCTGCCCCGCGTGTCGATGGGATCCGCAATAACGAACGAGGCGGTTCTCGAGGCGGGCCGCCTTTCGAACGGATCCAACGACATCGGATCGCACGACGGCTGCATGTGCGTGTCTTCCATCCGCGGAACGAGGGTCGCGGAAGGGTTCGTGTTCGTATTCGCCTGGTCCGCGATCGATGGTGACGGGCGCATCGTGGACGTGCAACCCACGCTGATCCACGTTCGTGTCGGTCGGGTCGAACGCCCTCGGAGTCGAGCCGATGCACGCGAACTTGCGCTTGCGGCAGTCCGGCGCTTGGAACAGCAGGCGTTCGCGGTTGCCGAGCCCATCGCGGCAAGGCGGTTGGCTCACGCTCGTCTGGTCCACGCCGGACGAGTGGACCAGGCAATCGCGCGCGAGCTGGAGCTGCGAGACTGGCACGTCGAGCCCACGACCGTCCAGCCCGGTCTCTTCGATCGGCGCGCGATCACGAACGCGGCTGAAGCGTTAGCCCTCCGGCAGCGGAGACGCACCGAACACGACGATCGGATTGCCGGTCTGTTGCGATCGCGCGAGGTCACCTTGCGCTGTGATCTCGTCGCACTACTGTGCTCGTGGTCGCGTCCGCGTAGTGACACCACTCGAGTGACGCCGCGCGGCAGCCCATGAACGCCTTTTCAGGGACGCTCGTGTCGCTCGACGTGCTTTCGCGGGTCGGTGCCGGTCAGGAGCTGCGCACATCCCATCTCTGCCGACTGGTGCACGATGGCCTTGGACGTCTGGGGCCGGCAGCCAGCGCCCGGGGCGTTTTCGATCTGCTCGGGCACCAGCTTTTCGGTGCCCTCGGTTTCGGAGTCCGTTTCGCCCACGACGCGGGGGCGGAGATCGTCGCGACGCTCACCGCAAATCAGCAGGATGCTGCGATCCTTGCGGTCACAGGATGGGGCGGGGATCTGGTCCGTGCTCGCGCGGCGAGCGCCACCATGCTGCGCGGCTCGCGTCTGCGCTGGTGGATTGGACTGAACGGGCCACGGCTACGAATCGTCGACTTGACTCGGGTGCATGCGCGGCGGCTGGTGGATGTCGATGTCGAGCGGCTGGGAATCGACGAACCCTCCATCACGGCGTTCGCAGGCCTTCTGACGCCTGGCTCGTGCGGTGGACTACCGACGTTGGACGAGGCGGTCGAGGAGAGCATTCGTCACCGTCGTGCCGTCGGCCGCTCGCTCCAAACTGGCGTCGAGGAAGCCCTTTCGCGGCTGCTCTCCGGTTTCATGACCGGACGTCGCCGGCAGTCCGCACTCGACGCCGCATTCTCGGATGCCTTGACCTTCATCCATCGGATCCTCTTCCTGCTCTTTGCCGAGGCCAGGGGGCTCGTCCCTCAGTGGCATCCGATTTATCGCAACAGTTACACGATCGAGTCGCTGGTCACGGGCGTGTGGCATGCCGACTCCAATCAACCGCCGTCAGACCAAACGCGTCGCGCGAAGGGGAAAACCTCGGCGTACGCGGGCCGTGAGGCCGGTTTGTGGGAATCGATGCAGGCGATCACTCGCCTCGCGCATCGCGGCTGCCGGGCCGGCACGCTGCGGGTCACGCCGTTCAACGGGCGGCTTTTCGCGCCGGCCTCGGCGCCGCTGGCCCACACGTGCGCGCTCGACGATGGGGTCATTCGCGATGTGCTTGTGGCGATCACGACGCGGCCGTCCGGCGATCGCCGCGAGCGGATCACCTACGCCGATCTCGGGGTCGAGCAATTGGGAGCTGTCTACGAGCGGGTCCTGGATTTCAGGCCCGAGCGTCGCGGCACGACCTTCGTCCTCGCGCGGTCGGGGACGCGCAAGGCGACCGGAACGTTCTACACGCCGCGCGCCATGACGGAATATCTCGTGCGGCGCACGCTCGCGCCGCTCGTCGCCGGCCGCACGCCGGAGGAAGTGCTCGCCTTGCGCGTGCTCGATCCCGCGATGGGAAGTGGCGCGTTCCTGGTAGCGGCGTGCCGGTATCTGGCTGATGCCTACGAGCGGGCGCTCGTCCGCGAAGGAAACATCACGAGCAGCGACATCGGCCCCGCCGACCGGGCCAGCTTCCGTCGCCTCGTTGCGCAACGATGCCTGTACGGAGTCGACTTCAATCCCACCGCCGTGCAGCTTGCCCGTCTGTCTCTCTGGCTCTGCACGCTGGCAGCAGATCGACCGCTGACGTTCTTCGACCATCATCTCCGCGTCGGAAACAGCCTGGCCGGCGCGTCACCGCGCGATATCTATCGTCAGCCGCCCGGCCGAAACCGCGGAAGATCCACGCGAGCGACGACGCTTCCGCTGTTCGATGCCGACGACCTGCACGCCCGTCTGGCCGCCACGCTCGTCTCACGCGTCGCGATTGCTTCGCAGTCGGACGACACGGCCGCCAATGTCCGGGCCAAGGAGAGAACACTGGCCGCCCTCGATGGCCCGGCCGGGCCGCTCGCGGTGTGGCGCCGTCTCGCGGATGCGTGGTGCGCCTCGTGGTTCTGGGCCGATGGACCAGCGCCGGCGTGGAGCGCGCTTGGCGCGTCGGTTCGAGACCGCTCCTCAGGAGCACCCGCAGCCCTCGAGAACCACTGGCTCGATACCGTCGCTGCGGTTTCGGCGCGCGAGCGTTTCTTCCATTGGGAGCTGGAGTTCCCCGAGGTCTTCTTCGATGAAGCCGGCGACCCGCTCACGACTGGCGGCTTCGACGCCGTGCTGGGCAATCCGCCATGGGACACGTTGCGCGGCGATTCGGCCGCACGGACGCTGACGATCTTCAGCCGGGAGTCGGGCTGCTACTGGCTGCAGGGAAGGGGGCACGCCAAACCTGTATCAACTGTTTGCCGAACGAATGCTTCAACTCGTCAAGCCTGGCGGACGTCTGGGCGCCCTCATGCCGGCCGGGTTGACCGCCGATCACGGGTGTCGGCGATTACGGGAGGCACTGATCGATCGGTGCCGCGTCGACTCGCTTGTCGGGTTCGACAACCGCGAGGCGATCTTTCCCATCCATCGGGGCATCCGGTTCGTTCTGCTCACCGCCGATGCGCACCGGCCTGGCGATCATCTGTGCACGCGCTTTGGCATGCGGTTCGCCGCCTGGCTGGACGAAGTGCCCGACCGCGGACCGATCCCGGGTGGAGTGATCGTTCCTACATCGTTATTGAAAGCCTGCAGCGGCCGAGGACTGGCGGTCCCGGAACTGACCGGAGTCGCCGATCGGGAAATCCTCGCCCGGATCGTCGATGTTGCGCCGGCGCTAGGATCACAAGACGGCTGGCATGTTCACTTCGGCCGCGAGGTGAACGCGACCGATGATCGCCGCCACTTCGGCGCGTCTGGCCTTCCGGTACTCGAAGGCAAATTCATCGAGCCCTTCAGGGTTCACGTCGATCGGGCCCGGCAGTTCATCGACCCTGACGTCGCGAGAATGATTCTCGGCGCGCGCTGCGCATGCAACCGGCCGCGCCTCGGTTACCGCGAGGTCGCCGCCTCCACCAATCGACTGACCCTCATCGCCGCCATCATTCCGGCCGATACCGTCACGACGCACACCATCTTCTGCCTCAGGGAGCGCGTGCAGGAGCAGGTGCAATGGTTTCTCTGTGGAATGTTCAACAGCTTCGTCGCCAACTATCTGGTGAGATTGCGAGGCGGTACGCATGTGACATCGGCGATGATGGACGGGCTTCGGATTCCGAAGCCGGCTCAGGACGACCGGATGGTGCGCACGATCGCCTCGCTGGCGCGGCGCCTGTCGGCGAGTCCGACGGACATGGCTGCCTACGCGCGGCTCCAGGCAGCCGCAGCATATCTGTACGGCTTGTCGGAGGACGAGTTCGAACACGTGCTCGGCACGTTCCCGCTCGTCGCGGTCGATGTGCGCAAGGCCTGCTCCGAGGCCCTCAGGATTGCGCGTTGAGCGATGAGCATTGATATGATCCTCCGGCTACATGCCGAACTACGGCTTCGCCATTGACCTCCGAAAGTGCATCGGATGTCACGCCTGCACGATAGCCTGCAAAGCGGAACACGAGATTCCAGTCGGCGTAAACCGCTGCTGGGTCAAAACCGTCGAAAGGGGCACGTTTCCCGATACCCGCCGGTTCTTCTTCCCGGTGCTCTGCAATCAGTGCGAAGACGCGCCGTGCGTGCGCATCTGCCCTACCCGCGCCCTCTACCGCCGACGCGATGGCATCGTCGATCTGCACGGCGATCGCTGCATCGGGTGCCGCGCCTGCATGGAAGCCTGTCCGTACGACCAGCTGTTCATCGACCCGAACACCCGGACCGCGGAGAAGTGCAACTTCTGCGCGAACCGCGTCGAGAACCAGTTGCTGCCGGCGTGCGTGAGCGTCTGCCCGACCGAGTGCCGGATCTTCGGCGATCTCGACGATCCGCTGAGCGAGGTCGCTCGGATCGTCGCGCGCGAGCCGTTCATGCTGCGCAAGCCCGAAAAGGGGACGGGGCCCAAGGTGTTCTATCTCGGCGCCGAGGACAGCGTGATTCGGCCGGAGAACGCGTCGCGGCCGTTCTATTACAAGGAAGGCCAGGTTCATCTGCGACCCATCGGCGCGCCGGTTGAAAGCCCCGGCTCTCCCGGCGACCCGCGGGTCGACTACGACAGTCCGCACCGTCAACCGTGGGGAGCCGACATGGTCCTCTATCTTTTCCTGAAGGCCGTGTCCACCGGGACGTTGCTCCTCGCCGCGGCGTTGTGGCTGATGGGATTCGACAGCTCGCTCGTGACGGTGGCAGCGCCGGCGATTTCGGTTGTGTCGATTGCCTTGACCGCCGCGGTTCTGGTGCTCGACCTGGAACGCCCGGAACGCTTCCACTACATCCTGACGAAATCGAACTGGCGATCGTGGATGGTCTGGGGAGCATGGTTCCTCACCGCTCACGGCGTGCTCGGGACGTTGTGGCTCGCCGCCGGGTGGTTCGGCTGGGACAACGGACTCGATCTGCTGGCCTGGCCGACGATCGTGACAGCCGTGCTCGCGACGTCGTACACGGGATTCCTGTTCGCTCAGGGGCTGGCGCGGGATCTCTGGCAGGGTCCGCACGCCGCCA
Source organism: uncultured Acidobacteriota bacterium (assembly GCA_963755695.1). Classification (GTDB taxonomy): domain Bacteria; phylum Acidobacteriota; class Vicinamibacteria; order Vicinamibacterales; family 2-12-FULL-66-21; genus QHWT01. The sequence goes on from CAVWLB010000008.1 coordinate 456,279, forward strand.
TCGACTTGATCGCCCAGTCGGGCGCCGCGGGCGCCGCGGCGCTGCTCCTGGCCGCGACGGCGATCGGTCAGACCGCAGCCGACGCTCGGCCGATTCTCGCCTCGATTCTCGCCGTCTCCCTAGCCGCGCACCTCATTGTTTTGCTGTTCGAGAACGTGCTGACGCCAAGTCCGACGCGTCACCACGAGCTGGCCGTGCAGACGATCCGGCGCGGGGCGTACTCTCGCGTGTTCTGGGGCGTGGCAATCTGCGCCGGCGGCGTGCTGCCGCTGGCCATCGTCCTCGGCGCGGGCACCGGCGCGTTCGGGCTCGTCACCGCCGCACTGCTCGCGCTCGCCGGCAGTGCAGCATGGGAATACATTTGGGTCGAGGCCGGACAATCGGTGCCGCTGAGTTGACGAAGGCTCCAGGCTCCAGGCTCCAGGGAGCTCGACGAAGCTTGAAGCCCGAAGCCTGAGGCCTGAAGCCTGAAGCCTGAAGCCTGAGAACATGATGTTCAAGAGTCACCCAGACCCCTCCGAGTGGGATCGCTACGTCGACTTCGAGTCCACCAGCTGGCCGAAGAAGGATCGGCGCACCTACTGGATCATCCCGTCGATCTGCTTCAACTGCGAATCGGCGTGCGGCATTCTCGCCTACGTCGACCAGGAGAAGATGGAGGTCCGCAAGATCGAAGGAAATCCGCTCCACCCTGGCAGTCGCGGCCGGACGTGTGCCAAGGGAGTGGTCACGCCAAACCAGCTGGAAGATCCCGACCGCATCCTGTTTCCACTCAAGCGAACGGGCGCGCGTGGGGAGGGCAAGTGGGAGCGGGTCTCCTGGGACGCGGCGCTCGAGGACATCGGGACGCGGATCCGACGCGCGATCCAGGAAGGCCGCCGTCACGAGCTGATGTATCACGTCGGCCGTCCCGGTGAAGACGGCTACGCCAACCGTGTGCTCCAGGCATGGGGCGTCGACGGTCACAACAGCCACACCAACGTCTGTTCCTCATCGGCGCGTCTTGGACATTTCCTGTGGACCGGCGCCGACCGGCCGTCGCCGGACTATGCGCACGCGAAGACGATCCTGCTTCTGTCCTCGCACCTCGAGACCGGCCACTATTTCAACCCACACGCGCAGCGCATCGTCGAAGCGCAGGCCGAAGGAGCGACGCTCATCACGATCGATCCGCGGCTGTCGAATACCGCCGCCAAGGCAAATCTCTGGCTGGCCCCGTATCCTGGCACCGAAGGCGCCCTGCTGCTGGCGATCGCGCGAATCCTGATCGACGAGGAACTCTACGACCGTGAGTTCGTTCGAAACTGGGTGAACTGGCGCGACTACCTCCGAAACGAACGTCCGGATCTGCCGCTGACCTTCGACCACTTCATCACGGCGTTGAAGGATCTCTACGCGCAGTTCACGCCGGCATACGCCGCCGCGGAAACCGGCGTGGCCGCCGATTGCATCCGCGAGGCGGCGCAGGCCATCGCCCGCGCCGGGAACCGCTTTTCAACGCATAGCTGGCGAGCTGCCGCTGCAGGTAATCTCTGGGGCTGGCAAATCACGCGCTGTCTTTATCTGCTGGTCGTCCTCACCGGGAGCATCGGCAGCGTCGGCGGCGTGAACCTCCACGTCACGAACAAGTTCGTTCCGGAGCATCCCAACCCGCCGCCACCGCCCGAGTATTGGAATGAGCTGCTCTTCCCCCGCGAGTTTCCCCTGGCGTTTTTCGAGATGAGTTACCTGCTTCCGCACTTCCTGAAAGAGGGGCGAGGCAGGCTGGACGTGTACTTCACTCGCGTATACAACCCGCTGTGGACCAACCCGGATGGATTCTCGTGGATGGAGATGCTGCAGGACGCCGAGCGGGTCGGCCTGCACGTGTCGCTCTCGCCTACCTGGAGCGAGACGGCCTGGTTTGCCGACTACATCCTGCCGATGGGACTTGGAACGGAACGCCACGACACCATGAGCCAGGAGACTCACGCAGGCCAGTGGCTCGGGTTTCGTCAGCCGGTGCTGCGAGTCGCCAGAGAGAAGCGTGGCGAAGCCGTCGAGACGACGTATCAAGCGAACCCGGGCGAGGTGTGGGAAGAGTCGGAATTCTGGGTGGCCTTGAGCTGGAAAATCGATCCCGACGGATCGCTCGGTATCCGCCGGTTCTTCGAAAGTCCGTATCGCCCGGACCAGCCGATCACGATGGACGAGTACTACGGCTGGATGTTCGAGCATTCCGTGCCGGGACTGCCGGAGGCAGCCGCGCGTGAGGATCTGACGCCGCTTGCACTACATGCGCAAGTACGGGGTGTTCCAGGTCTCGGACAAGAGCTACAGCCGCGGCACACGAGCGTCCGCTTACAGCCAAGAGAGCTCGACGGCACGGTCGCGTCCCCTGACGAAGAGACGGTGAAGCACGACGGCGGCGTCGCAGGCATCGTCGTCGACGGGGTCGCCCGGGCCGGTTTCAACACGCCGTCGAGACGGCTCGAGTTCTACTCGCCGACACTTGCCGCGTGGGGCTGGCCCGAGCACGCCATCCCCAGGTTACGTCGCCCGGCCACGTCCACTGGCGTGAGCTCAAACGGGAAGAGGGAGAGTACGACCTCCTGCCGAATTTTCGCCTTCCGACGCTCGTCCACACCCGCTCCGCGGTGAAGTGGCTGTACGAGATCTCCCATTCGAACCCGCTCTGGATCTCGACCGCCGACGCGCGGCGTCATGGTATCCAGACTGGAGATCTGGTGAAGGTGCGGACGGGCATCGGATATTTCGTTACGCGGGCGTGGGTCACGGAAGGGATCCGGCCAGGCGTGCTCGGCATGTCGCATCATCTGGGACGATGGCGGCTTCAGGACGAGAGTGGAGGCGCGCGCAATGCGAGCGCGCTCGTCACGATCGCCCGCGACCCGTCGGGACGCTACCGAATGCGCCAGGCGCACGGCGCCAGACCGTTCGAGAGCAGCGATCCGGACAGCCAGCGCATCTGGTGGAACGAGATCGGCGTCCACCAGAACCTCACCTTTCCGGTGCAACCCGACCCGGTCAGCGGCATGCACTGCTGGCACCAGCGGGTGCGGCTGGAAAAGGCCGGGATCGACGACCGTTATGGCGACATTGAGGTAGATACGGAAAAGGCGCACCAAGCGTATAAAGAGTGGATGGAGCGGACGCGTCCCGCACCGGGTCCGGGCGGCCTTCGCCGTCCGATGTGGTTCGATCGGCCGCTTCGGCCGGTCGCGGCAGCTTACCGCCTCGACCCTTCCGAAACCCCCGATCCTGACCGCCAATGACGGTTCGCGATCGAGACCGCGCGTCGTGGGTAATCTGGTCCCTGATAGCGACGTTTGCGCTCGTGCAAGCGGTAGCCTGGACGGTTGCGGGCGGCGTGCCGCGGCGGGCGGGCGTACTCGCGCAGGTGTTCACGGCCTGGGTGGTCATGCTGACGCTCGCGTGGCTCGCCTCGCGGCGGATTGGGTCGCTCGCCGATCGCATTCGCGAGCACGAGCACGCGCACCAGGCGACCATGAGCGAAATCGAGCAGCTGCAGACTCAGAACGCGATGCTGCAGATCATTGCGCAGTCGGTCGACGTCACACTCGCCTTTCAGGCGCTGGCGTCACGAATCGCGCGCGCTGGTGGCCTGCGACCGCGTCGGTCTGGCGCTGCTCGACGAGACCGGCCAGGAGTTCCAGACCTACACCGCACGGGTGCACGAACAAGAGCGTCGAACGCGTCCACGCCCTGAGGTCGTCTTCAAGACCGACCGCACGCTCCTCGGCAACGTCGTTCGGATCGCGCGAGCCGATCATCGTGCCCGATACCGCGGAGGCGGCCGCCGATTTCCTCGATGCCAACGTCCTGCAGACCGCGGGCTTCAGCTCGGTCCTGATGGTGCCGCTCATGACTCAAGGGCCGCGCGGTCGGCACGTTGAATCTCGTGGCGCGGCAGGCTGACGCATTCCTGCCCGAGCACGCGAAGACGATCCTGCCGATTGCCGAGTTGTTCGCCGTGGCCGTCGTCGCACAGCAACTGCAGATGGCGCTCGGCAGGCACAGGTCGGTCGAGGCGATGTCGGATCTCACGCTGGGAATCTCGGCGGAGATCAACAGCGCCCTCCAGACGATCATCGGCCACTGCGATCTACTCGAGCGGGGCTACCCCGATCCCAACCTGCAGCGCGACCTGGCCACGGTGGTCCGACAGGCTCAGCGAATCGCAGAACTTCTCGACAAGATGCGCATCGCCGCCCACGACCGTTTGAAGGAGGTCGAGGCGGCCGTTGCTGGCGCTGGCATTCCGGCCAGCCCCGAGGGTTTCGGGGATGGTGGTCTCCGCCGAGCAGTGACGGACGCTTCGCGTTATGGAACGCCACGGCAAGCGTCACGAACAGCACGATCAACACTGTCAGCGTCGTCGCGACGAAGAACCAGTCGCGCATGCGGACGTACTCCACGATCGAAACCACGACGCGGAGGACTGGCGTTCCCATCAGGATCATCAGCCCTGTCGTCAGCAGACGGTTTGCCGTGGACGGCGAGGCGTGGGTGAACGAGACGATGAGACCGGCCGCCAGGCAGACGGCGGAAGACAGGACGCCGGCGAGGAGCAGCCGGCCCAGCACAGTTTCGAGCCGGCTGATGTCGACGTCCCTCATCTCGCCGCTTTCACAAAGTACAGCACCGACACGGCGCCGAGCACGAGGGTCATCAGGACCTTGAGCCATTTCGCACGCGCTCGGCCAGCGAACCAGAACCCCGCGCGCGATCCCAGCAACACGCCGAGCACCGCCGCGGCGGCAACCTGCGGGACGACGTAACCGCGCGCGTACTGGATCGGCACCGACGAAACCGCGGTGACCCCGATCATCAGCGCGCTCGTCGCCGCGGCGGCCCGCATCGGGACACCGCACCACGCGTTGAGAATCGGAACCTTCAGTATCCCGCCGCCGATTCCAAGCGAACCTGAGACGCCGCCAGCCACCAGCGACGCGCACAGCGCGAGCGGCAGCCGCCGCACGCGATAGACGACCTCGCGGCCGCTCTCCTCTTCATAGAACCGGCCGCCGAGGGTGCCGGGATCGGCGTCGGCGGCCAGCACGTTGCGGCGCTCGAGCCGCGACAGCATCAACACCGCAATGGCGGCGGTGACGATCGCAAACAGCCGATTGAGCAAGGCATCCGACATGTGCTCGACCAGCACGCCGAGGGTCAGTCCACCGATGGCCGAGGCGATCTCGAGCAGCATGCCGAGCCGCAGATTGATCAGTTGACGGCCCGCGGTGCCGGCTGACACCGCGCTGGAGGTCGCAATCACCGTCATCAGGCTGACGGCGGCCGCAACCCTGAAATCGAAGCCGAGTCCCGCATTCAGAAATGGCACGAGGAAGACACCGCCGCCGAGGCCGAGCAACGATCCCAGACAACCGCCGACTCCGCCGGCAGCAATGACGGCCAACACGATCGAGAGGGTCATGCGGGCAGGTTCGGACGAGGTCGTAAGGGCAGTATCATCGATTGCCGAAACGGTCGGGAGACGCGATCTTATCGCAGGTTAGACACTCGTCAATTTGTAGGACGGGTCTTTTGCCTTCGCGCGAAGCGCTTCGGCGGACCGCCGTAGCCTTGGCGGAGGCTGGTCAGACCCGCCGTGCGCTGGACAGACAGCTGGAGTCCAGCGGGCTACAATTAAGAGAGAACCTCACTGATCTCCTTGTCGCCTGTTTTCTGGTGACCTCGAGTATTTACCAGTCGACTACCCGTGCCTTTAACTCAGGGATTGAAGCTGGCTCAATATGAAGTGGTGGCGCCGCTCGGCGCCGGCGGCATGGGCGAGGTGTATCGGGCCCACGATTCACACCTCAAACGTGACGTCGCGATCAAGATCATGGCAAAGCACGTGGCCTCCGACCCAGAGATGCGTGCCCGATTCGAATCGGAAGCGCGGGCGGTGGCGGCGCTCTCGCATCCCTCCATTCTGTCGATTTTCGAGCTGGCGATCGTCGACGGCGTGCCGTTTGCCGTCATGGAACTGCTCGAAGGGGAATCGCTGCGCGCACGGCTCGAGAACGGCCGGATGCCCTGGCGCGAGGCGGTGGAAATCGCCGCCTCGGTGGCCGAAGGACTCGCCGCGGCGCACGTCAAGGGCATCATCCATCGCGATCTGAAACCGGAGAACCTGTTTCTCACCAAGAGTGGCGGCGTGAAGATCCTGGACTTCGGCCTCGCGCTGCACAAGATGCCGATGAAGATCGGCAGCGCCGATCCGACCTTCCTGCAGACGTCTCCGGGAGTGGTCCTGGGCACGTTCGGATACATGTCGCCGGAGCAGGTGCTCGGGCAGGCGGTGGACGGCCGCAGCGATGTCTTCGCGCTGGGCTGCGTTCTGTACGAGATGTTGACCGGCACACGTTTGTTCACCGGTGCCACGCCGCAGGAATTGATTGCCAACGTGCTGAGTGACAGCCGGCCCGAGCTGGGCGTCATCGATCCGCTCGCGCCGTCGCAGCTCTCGACCATCGTCGTGCGCACGGTGGATCGGACTCCCGCGCGGCGCTTCGAATCGGCAAGCGACCTGGCGATGGCGCTCCGTGGCCTGCTCACCGGATCCGCCCGGAGCAACGTCGCACGAGGCATGTCGCGCTCGCGTGGCAAGTCGCTCGCGGTACTGCCGTTCACCAGCGCCGGCACCGATCAGCAGATCGAATACATCACCGACGGGATCAGCGAGAGCATCATCAACAGCCTGTCGCAGCTCCCTGGATTGCGGGTCGTGCCGCGCAGCGTCTCGTTCCGCTACAAGGGGGCGCAGGTCGATCCGACGACTGCCGGCCTCGCGCTCAACGCTCGCACCATCCTGACCGGACGCGTGCTGCAGCAGGCGGACGAGCTGAACATCCAGGTCGAGCTCGTCGACACCACGACCGAGTCGCAACTGTGGGGAGAGCAGTTTCGGCAGAGCACGAGCGGATTGATGGCCGTGCAGGAAGCCATCGCCTGGCAGATCTCCGAGGCATTGCGACTGAAGTTGAGCGGGGCGCAGAAGAAGAAGCTCAAGAAACGAACGACCGTCGAACCCGAGGCGTACCAGGAGTACCTGCGCGGGCGCTACCACTGGAATTCATGGACGCCAGACGGTTTCCGGCGCGCGCTCGAGCATTTCGAGCGTGCGATCGGCCACGACCCGCTGTACGCCGAAGCGTGGGCAGGCCTGGGCGATACGTTCGGGGCGATGGCCTACTACGGTCTCGCGAACCCCTCCGATGCCTACCCGCGAGCCCGGGCCGCCGCCCTCAAGGCGATCGGACTCAATCCGGACCTCGCCGATCCCCATGCCACGCTGGGGATTACCTACATGTTCCACGACTGGAACTGGAACGACGCCAGGGCGTCGTTCAAGAAAGCCATCGCGCTCAATCCGAAGCTCGCGCGGGCGCAGTTGTTTTGCGCGTTGTACTGCACTGCGGCTGGCGAACACGAGGAAGCGCTTCGACTGATGCGGACCGCGCGTGAGCTCGAGCCGCTCTCCCCGGTCATCAACATCGGGACCGCCTGGGCGCTCCATTTCGCCAACCGGTCGCAAGACGCCATCCGTGAGTCCCTGCGGGTCGAGGAGCTCTCGCCGGGCTTCGAAGAAGCGGGCAACTTGCGCATGATCTGCCTCGACATTCTGGGACGGCATGGCGAGGCGGCCGAAATCATGATGCGCCAGCGATGCTGGGGTCTGCCGCTGGACGGCAAAGCGCTGAAGCAAGCGTTTGACGAAGGCGGTGCCGCAGCGTACTGGCAGCGTAAGCTGGAACTGTTGAACGAGGTGGAGGAGCTCCCCTCGGCCGCTCGCAGTCTTCAGACATCGCTCTCGCTGCTGCGCCTCGGCCGATCCGACGAAGCAGCGACGATGCTCGAGCGAGCAGTCGAGAAGCGGACCGGGATGGGAGTGTTCCTGCACGTGGATCCCAGCTTCGCGGCGCTTCGCGAGCACCCGGTGTTTCTCGCATTGTTGAAGCGGATAGGAAAAGCTTCCGCCTGAATCGTAGCGCAGTCCTTTTGAGTTGCCTGGCGTCAAGCAGGCCCATGAGAGCCTGCGCTACGAAGACGGACTTCCTACTTGCCTTCCGACAGATTCTTCGGGGAACGCTGATTGAGCAGATCGACCAACGGCTTGGCTGCCGCAGGAATCTCGGTACTCCCCTTCACGATTTCGCGCGCCGAAAGCTCCCGACCGTAGACCAGCCGGTTGGCTTCGTTGTCCTGGCGCAGCGTTGAGCCTTCCAGCGAGACCCCGGCGAACAGGCCGCGCGCGCGCGAGTAGGTCAGGATCTCGGCGTTCATGACGATATCGGTTGAAGCCCCGGCGGTCCTGCCCTTCGGCCCCGCCGCTGCCGACGCATCCGCTCCGAGCTTCACCTTGCTTCCCAGCACCGAGTTGGCGCCGCGGTCGTTGGTGACGAGCAGCACGAAGTCGGTTGCCTGTCCGCCCAGCTGGGGTCCGATGCTGCCGCCTTCGAGCGCGAACATGGCCGGCGCGCTCCACGGACCGGTATGCGTTTCGCCCGTCCGGCAGGAGATCGCTCCCCGTCCGTAGCTGCCGCCCACGCCCACAGCCACCTTTTTCACCGAGGGAAACACAATTACACACTCGGTCTTGTCCAGCAGTTCCTTTGGAATGTCATCCGGGATATCCAGAATCTCTTTCAAGACCGTCGCGCACGCGCGTAACCGATCTTCTTCCTTGCCTTGTGCCCCCACGATTGCGGCGGTCAGAGCCGCTAGTGCCGTCAGGGTTGCGATTCGTACCACCAAGGGTCTCCGTCTCATGCAATGCCACCTCGTTCTGACTGAGATCGGTCCTCACACGTCAGTTTAACCAGAACCTCGGCCGTCGAGCGACATTCGGCGCCACCGCCTCGAAACCTGCTAGAGTCACCTCTCGTCCGATGTCTTTACGCACCCGTCTGGTTCTCGCGTTCGTGCTGCTGTCGGTCGTGCCGCTCAGCGCGGTCACGCTCTTCTCGTACCGCACGTCGGTCCGCGCGTTTCAGCGCGCGGTCGAGCGCGAGGCGGCACAGAGTGCGTCGGATATCGGGCACCGGATGGCGATGGTGACCGACGATCTCGGGCGCCGGATGGATCAACTGTTCGAGGCTTCCCAGGACGAGGAAGGTGCACCGCCTGCCACCTCCGAGGAAGTACGGGCGCGCCTGGCGCCAATGCTCGGTGACACGGCCGCGCTGGTGGAACGGGTCGAGTTCGACCCGATGCCGCCGCCACCGCCCGCGTCAACGGCGGGCACGGCACGCGTTCCTCCGGCGCCACCTTCTGCGCCTGTACCTCCTACGCCGTCGTCCAAACAACCGATCGTCGTCGATGTCGGAGCAATCCTCGACCAGACGAGAAAGAGCATCGAAGCTACCGGCGTGATCCCTCCAGAGGCGCAAGCCGAGATGAAGAAGGAGATGGATAAAGCCATTCGCGATTCGATGCAGGCGACCATCGCGAAATCCGAAGCGGTGAAGGCGGCCGTTGCCGCGATGTCGGCAGCCGGTGTCCCGCCTGTCGTCGTGAAAATGGAGGGGCATGAGATCGCGGTCCCGGTGTGGCGGCACGGCCGCGAGCTCGGGCGTGCGCGCGCGCACCTCAACATGGATCGCACGCTCGGCGCCATCCTGACGCTCGCGCGCTCCGATCAAGGCGAGATCCCGTTTGCCATCGACCGCCGCGGCGACCTGTATACGCCTGACGCGAACCAACGCGAGACCCTCGAGTCGCTCGGCGTGAAGCAGAACGCCGGCAATGACCAGCCTCGGCGAGTCGGCGACTGGATGATCGTCACGAAGAAAGATCAATCCGGGCTGACGTTCGGGATCGCGCGACCGCTCGGCGAATCGCTGCGCGAGATTCGACGCGCGTCGGTGCGGAACCTGTCGCTGGGTCTGCTGGTCGTCGGGCTGGCCCTCGTCGGCATCGTGCCGATCTCCCACCGCATGACCGAGCGGCTTCGCGCGCTGACCGGCGGCGTGCGACAACTCGCGGCCGGCGACTTCCATGCGCGGGTGCCGGCGGGTGGCGCCGACGAGTTCGGCCAGCTCGCCCGGGCGTTCAATCAGATGGCGCAGGATCTCGAGAGGAACCAGGCCCTGGTCATCGAACAGGAACGCCTGCACCGTGAGCTCGAGCTCTCGCGGCGAATCCAGACCGAGATGCTGCCGAGGGCGTCGCTCAGATTCGGCGCATCGGAAATCAAGGGCATCTCGATCCCGGCGCGCGAAGTGGGCGGCGACTTCTTCAATTATTTCGAGCTGCCGGACCATCGGCTCGGCTTGCTCGTGGGCGACGTCTCGGGCAAGGGTGTGAGCGCCGCCCTGCTGATGGCAAACGTGCAGGCCACGCTGCGCGCTCGGCTGCCCCTCCAGCCAGATCTTGCCGCGCTGGCGGATATGCTCGATCGCGAGCTCGACGACTCGACGCCCGGCGGCGTGTTCGTTACCCTGTTTCTGGGAATCCTCGAGGACAATCGCGAGCTGAGGTATGTGAACGCCGGACATAACCCGCAGTACGTGCTGCGCGTCGACGGAAGCGTCGAGCGGATGTCCTCGATGGGACTTCCGATCGGCCTGTTCGGAGGCCATGGTTACAAGGAAAGTCGCGTCTCGCTCGCGCCTGGCGATCTGCTCTTCTTCTACACGGACGGTCTCGTCGAGGCGGAAAACGCCCGGGGGGACCAGTTCGGATCGGAGCGTGTGGAAGCCATCCTGACCGAAGAGCACGGGCACGGCATCGATGCGGTGCTCGAGCGGATCGAACGCGACGTCAACGCTTTCCGCGGCTCGGCGGAGCCGCTGGACGATGCGACGCTGATGGCGATGAGAGTGTGAAGGGGCTTCGGGCTTCAGGCTTCAGGCTTCAGGTGGCTCCGGACCTGGAGCCTGGAGCCTGGAGCCTGAAGTCTGAAGCCTTACCAGTTTCCCCCGTTCGCGTGCGGCTTCAGCACCGCATACAGCGTCGACATGATCGGCGTTGGTATTCCAACCTTCGTTCCGCGCCTCACCACCGATCCCTGCAGGGCCTCGACTTCGATCCGCTTGCCCAGTGAGAGATCGATCAGTAACGACGAGCGCATCGATCCCGGGATCCCTTCGACGTAAGGTGCAATTCGATCGACCACATCAGGCGCGACGGCAATTCCTTCTGCCCGGGCGATCGTTTCTATTTCACGCGCCGCTTCGAGAAACCTTGCCCGCGTGAATGGGTCGGCCCAGACCGGACCGATCGGCAGCCGCGCCGCGCCGGTGAACCCTGCCAAGGTTGCCAGGAAAATGAACTTCTCCCAGATCGGAACGCGCGCGTCCGGCACGGCTTCCGCCTGGATGTCGGCATTCGCCATGACCGCCTGAATGCGCGAGACCCGGTCGCTCACCCTGGACACATCGCCGAACACCTCGCCAAACACGATCCGCCGGTGCGTGCCGGTCTGAACGATCACGCCAGGCGACTCCAGTGCCGTCGCAATGTAAGTGGTCCCGCCGAGCGTTCGCGCTTCGCCGGCGATCGCCGCCACCTCGGAAACGCTGTCGACCCCGTTTTGAAGCGTCAGCACCGAGGTGCTCGGACCGAGCAACGGTACGATGAGGGGAATCGCGGTTGGGTTGTCGTAGGCCTTCACCGAAAGCAGAACGACATCGACTGGGCCGACGCGCGCCGTGTCGTCGGCTACCTGAGCCTTAATCGCAAAGTCGCCGAGCGGGCTGCGAATCTGCAGTCCGTGTTCGCGCATCGCGGCCAGGTGGGCGCCTCGCGCGACAAACGTCACGTCGTTTCCCGCACGCGCGAGCCTGGCGCCGTAGTAACCGCCGACGGCGCCCGATCCAAGGATCGCAAATTTCATTAGGAAATGACCCGGAACATTAACACGTGCGTGGCCGTCTCCACGGACATCGGCCCTCAGTCGACTAACTCGACCGTAACCGATTGTTGGAGCTCATCATGTCTGTTTCTCCGCGAGTACCCCAATTAAGTCTTGCGGAACGTAACGCGCGCCCGCCATAATTCGCCTCTTCACCCTGCTATTGCAGTGACGTGCCGTCGGTCGGCACGTGTGATCGATGCCAGATTGAGGTGTGCGATGTCTCCGCTTCTCTGCGCAGTCCGCGGCCTCGTTGCAAATGTACTCGCCCGGCGGGCGCTGCTCCTCGTCGTTCTGATCTTGTCGATGTGCGCGGTCATCGGCGCGCAGCAGTCGCCGCACGGCGGCGCAAACGTCAAACCGCAGCCCGGTCCCAACGTCAATGCCGCGGCCGGCATCGTCAATCCGAACGATCCTGCGGCGGTCGTGAAGAGCGATTTGCTGCTGCAGCGCCAGAACGAAACCGTCGTCGCTTCATCGACTCGAAACAGCGATCACGTGCTCGCTGCCGCGAACGACTATCGCTTCGTCGACTTCCCCGACGATGCGTTCTTCGGCGAGGAGAGCGGGGTCGGAAACTTCTTCACCCGCCTGATCGCAAAGATCTTCAAGCGATCGGAATTCAAGGGAATCCCCGGTCGCGCGGCCGCGGCAGTAGGCGGGTGGACCGGCGTTTATCGAAGTTGCGATCGCGGCGCCACATGGCTTGGCAGCGCGGTTCCCGGAAGTCCGCTCGACAATTCCCCCGCCTCGCTGCGATCTCCAATAAAGGCGTTGAGCAATTCGGCGCCGGTCGGCGCCCACGCGGAAACGACGGATCCGGTGATGGTCGCTGGTCCTGGCGGTCGCATCCATCTCGTCGTGCTCGGCTTCCTCCGCTTCGACGATGGCCGTGTGTCGAACAGCACGATGTATTACTCGAGCTACACCGACCGCAACAACCTCGAAGGGGGCAGCTGCTTCAACTACGACTTCACCACCCAAATCGATTTCGGCGCCGCGTATAAGACCACTCAGTTCCCGTCGCCCTTCATCGACAAGCCGTCGATTGCGATCGACAAGGACGGGACGATCTATGTCGCCTACACGGTGTTCACCGACGAGGATCACAGCAAGGTGGTGATCGCCCGCTCATCGAACAACGGTGCGACCTGGCAGAAAACGATGCCGATCCTGAGCCTCGGCTTCCTGCGCAACCACGGCACCACCATCGCAATCGATCAATTGAATGGCGTGGTCTACGTCGCGTGGCGGCTGTTCTATCAGAACTGGCCGCTGATGGTGATCTCGAAGTCGATCGATCGCGGCCGGACCTTCTTCCCCGCGACGCCGGTGTCGGACTGGTGGCCGGCGAAGAGCTTCGATCAGATCATCGCGCAATTGAAAGCGGCGAAGCTCCAGCCGTTCGATCAGTTCACCAGTATTCCGGGCGACCCGGCCACAGCTCGCGCGCTCGCTTTTCCGAATGTCGCGTCGGTGGTCGTGAACGGCAAGACCAAGCTATTTGCGGTGTGGCAGGAACGGGCCGATATCAGCCCGTTCTCGCCGACGTTTGGCCGGCCGCTGGCGGGCGGCAGTCCGCGAATCATGCTGACGATGTCATCCGATGGCGGCTGGAGCTGGACGCCGCGCCGCGCGATTGACGCGGGACCACGGCACTGAACCGGCGCTTCAGCCAGGGTCCGGCCCCGATGTCACCCGGCCGTCGGCACCGCAGCTGCAGCCGGTCTTGAGCGCCAGCGGCACCACCAACCCTCAGCTGCTTCTTTTCTATTACGAGGCGCGAGCCGAGCTGGAGGCGCCGTTCCAGACCAACTTCGTCAGCGGGATCGACCGGGAATTCGACGCCCGCGCCGCGCGCATTAATCCTGCCACCGGGACTCTCCTGTCGCCATCGACGCAGGTGTCCCAATACAACATCCAGGCTGAAAGCCACGATCCGGTAGAGCCTGCGGCGACGGCGCCGAGCCACGGCAACCTCACCATGTACGGCGGCGGACGGCTCGCGTTCTTTGGCGACTATCCGACGATCGCGCCCAGCACGCCCTTCGAGTTCACCACCACCTGGCAATGGACGAGCGAGCCGAACTCCTCGCTCGCGATCTGGACCGACAACCGCGACGTGCGGTTTCCGGGAGGCACTACCAGTGGAGACTGGACCAAATACACTCCGGTGAAGGACCTGACGGGAAAGAGCCCGCTCGACTGCAACTTCGTCGCGATGCGCAACGCGAACCCGTACTTTGCGGAGGTCGCCGGCGTCGTGGCTGGCTCACCCCAGACCTTCAAGCGCCTGACGATTCAGCGCGCGTTCGTGACCTATGTCGCGAACCGGACGTCCGAGGACCGGTTCTTCCGTCTGACACTCGTGCCTCAGGCCGGCATCCTGGCGTCGTTCGATCAATTCGGATCGCAGCTCACCGATACCGTACAAATCTTCGCCAACTCCAGCCACACCCGATCGGTGTGGGTCCAGGCGAATCCGACGAAGCCTACGGGCACGGTCCGCCTCGTCGTCGAGGAGATTGACGCCGGCGGCCAGCTGGTGGCAGGCGGCTATCGCACGACGCTGAAGTTGAATCCCGATCCAAACAACGATGCGCTGACGCCAGTCCCACCGCAGGTCACCGTGCCGCCGAACACACCGACCAGCATCAACGTGACCGAGCTGCACAACCCGCAGGTGTCGGCACCGCAGGTGTCGGCGTTCAAGATCCCGACGCCGCAAGTCTCGGCGCCCCAGGTCTCGGCGCCGCAAGTCTCAGCTCCCCAGGTGTCAGCGCCGCAAGTCTCGGCGCCGCAGGTCTCGGCACCGCAAGTGTCCGCGCCGCAAGTGTCGGCGCCGCAGGTCAGCGCCGTCGCGCCGGGCGAAGAGCCCAACGGCACCGACGTCACCTACACGGTCACCAACGGCGGCAACACCGACAGCGCCTACAACGCGTTTCTCAACGTCCCGAACGTCAATGCGCTCGTCAACAGCGGCAGCTACAACTTCCAACTGCTGATCGTCCGGCCGAGCCTCGCGCCTGGCTTCGTGCAGACGGCAAACGGATGCACGCCGGCCGCGGAAACGAAGGTGCAGGTCATCGCCAACCTGCAGGTGCCACAGGTCTCCGCACCGCAGATCTCTGCCATCCAGAACCCGCAGATCTCGGCGACGCAGCCCGCCGATGCGGTGGCGAGCTTCTTCGTCGCGCCCGCGGCGGGCGCCGACGTGCCGGAGCACCAGCGACGACGCGGTGTCGACGGTCCTGCGCGATGAAGTGAAGATCGTGCTGCGCGCGATCCGGCTGCGTCCGCTCGCCGACATCGCCGCCGACGGCTTGCCCATCTTCAATCCGAACGACGTCGTCGTTCGGGTGGCCGCCACGTCCACCAACGTGCTGAACGGCGTCGTACAGGGCACGAGCCCGGCCGACGCCCCCTCGACCTTGGCGCCCACCACCGCCATCGTCACGAACGGCAACGATGCCGGAGCCGGCTCGCTCAGGCAGGCGATCCTGAATGCGAATCTCAATCCGGAAGGCAACCAGATCCTGTTCAACATCGTCGGGCCAACGACCATTACACTGTCGGCGCCGCTGCCGACGATCACCGGTCCGATTTCTCTCGATGCGACGACGCAGCCGGGATTCCAGGGTGCGCCGCTCGTCCAGCTGACCGGCGTCGGGGCCGGGGCTGCCGGCAATGGCTTCCGCATCTCCGCCGGCAACAGCACGATCCGCGGCTTCATCATCAGCGGCTTCACGGGTGACGGCATCCGCATCGACACCAACGGCGGCAACTTCATCGAAGGCAACATCGTCACCGGAAACAACGGCAACGGCATCGAAATCCTGGGCACCGCCGGCAACCGCATCGGCGGCACCACCGGCCTCACGCGCAACGTGATATCCGGCAATCACGGCGAGGGAATTCGCGTCGATGGCCCGACGGCGACAGTCGAACCTCATCGCGGGCAACTACATCGGCACGAACGCTACGGGCACCTCCGCGGTCGGCAACTCGGCCAGCGGCGTCTATCTCCGGCGCGCAGGACACAATTCGGTTCTCGACAACCTGGTGTCGGGGAATCTCGGATTCGCCGGGATTGCCATCTGCGGCAACGCCGCGTTCTGCGGCGGCGGCGAGGGTACCGGCCAGCCTGCGGATGCTGCCGGCAACATCGTGCGCGGAAACATCATCGGCATCGCCTCGGACGGAGCCGCGCCGCTCGGTAACAACGGTTTCGGCGTGAGCATCGACGGCGCGCCTGGCACCATCGTTGGCGGAGTGGCTCAAGGAGAAGGGAACCGCATCTCCAACAACAGCCGCGGCGTCATCGTCTTCAATCCGGGCGCCGTCGGCAACGTGATTCGCGGCAACAGCATCGACGCGAATCAGGGGCTCGGCATCGACCTGGCGAACGACGGCGTGACGCAGAACGATCCGGGAGACGCGGATACCGGACCCAACAACTTCCAGAACTTCCCGTTCATCCGGACTGCGACGAGCGGAGACGGCACGACGGTTGGGGGCCGGGTCGACACCACGGCAGCCACTGAGATCATCGTCGACTTCTACAGCAGCCCGAAGTGCGATCCGTCGGGTAACGGCGAAGGAGCAACCTGGCTGGCTGCGATCACGACCACCAGCAACACCGACGCGTTTGCCCCGGTGAGCGCGCAACTGGCGGCGCTGCCTAACGGCACGTTCATCACCGCGACCGCGACCACCGCGGCGGGCACGTCGGAGTTCTCGGGCTGCCGCATGGTGCTGCCGCCGACGTTGACCGAGTGGTCGATTGCTGAGGGCGGCAACGGACACGTCTACGAGTACGTCAGAACCCCGGGCACGTGGACGGCGGCGAACACCGCCGCGTCCGCTCGCACCCTCCTGGGTGTCACCGGACATCTCGCGACCATCACCAGCGCCGCGGAGAACGCGATCGTCACGGGCCTCAAAGGCGACGGTGATCTCCGGGCCTGGATTGGTTTGAGCGATGCCGCGAGAGAAGGAACGTTTGTGTGGGTGACGGGGGAGCCGTTCGTCTTCAGTAACTGGAGCGCGGGCGAGCCCAACTCCCTCACTCCGGGCGAGGACTACGTCGAGATCTTCGGCTCCAGCCAGTGGAACGACATCGATAACAACGCGACGTTCCAGGGCGTCTCGGTCAACCTGGGATTCATCGTCGAGTACCAGATCGGGACACCGGCCTGCCTCCAGTTCACCTTCCCGGTCGTTCCGTTCCAATCGATTTCGTACATCTCGCAGCCAAATGCCGCGGGCGATCGGCTTGTCGTCGGCTCGATGTATCCTGCGACGCTCTCGCTGTTTCCGCTGCCCAGTCAGCCGAATCAGAAATTCTGTGGTGTCGTGCAGCTGGGCCCGGAGTTGTACACGCAGGCCTACGTTCCGACGGCTGCCGAACGGGCGGGCGACTTCAGCCCATTTGCCGGCCTGCTGATCGATCCGAAGACGGGATACCCGTTCCCCGGGGGCATGATTCCGTTGAGCCGCCTCGGGAATCCATTCGCTTGGCGGATTCCGCCTCAGACCCCGCAGTAGGAGTTATCGACCGACCCGCTGTGCGGCATCCGCCGCCAGCGGGTCCGCTTCGTCCTCGCTGGAGCGCACCTTCAGAAACTCACGGTAAGAGGCCTTGGCAGCGTCGCCGGCGCCGACCGCTTCCTGCGCACGTCCCAGCCAGTAATAGACCGGCGGCAGATACCGAAGGGAAGAGGTGTCGGCGAAGAACACGTCGGTGGCTTCTCCGCGGCGCTTGACGCACTTTTCGAATTCAGCCGCGGCAGCGGGGAATTGCCGGGCGGCGAGATAGGCCTGTCCGAGCACGAGATGAACCACCCACGAATCGTGCAGCTGCTCGGCCGCGTGCAGCTCGTCGATGGCCGCCGGGAGATGCCCTTCGTGCAGGGCGACGTCCGCTTTGATGACGCGCGCGTAGGATCGAACCTGCGGCGGAATCTGGTCCTCGAGCGGGCGAGCGATCTCGCGCGCGCGGTTCGTGGCCCCGGTCTCGAGCAGCACGTGCGCGGCCGACACCAGCACCGCTTCGTGCTGACTGGCGCGAACGGCTCGCTCGGCGAATCCGGCGGCATTGCTGGCACGGCCAAGCGCGAGAGAGGCTTCAGCGGCCGCCACCAGCTTCAGACCCAGGGTCTCCGAGTTCTTGTCCTTTTCGTCCTGCGCGATCCCGGTGGCAAGAATTTCCAGGGCCCGACGATCGCGCCCGTAATACATCTCGAGATCGGCCTCGCCCAGGTTCGCAAGTGAAGCGCCGAGCGGGTCAACCGCGGCAAGCTTCGCATACGCGGCGCGCGCTCCAGCCTCGTCGCCCGACGCGAGCGTCGACAGCGCGAAGGTCAGATTTGCCCACACGTACGACGGGTTGTCCGCCAGTACGCGGCCGGTCTCTGCCAGGGCGGTCTTGAAGTCGCCGGCATACATCGCGTAGGTGGCGTAATTGGTCCGCTGCAGGACGTTGCGCGGATAAATCTCGATGGCCTTGCGACCCATCGCCATCGCTTTCGGGATGTTGCGGTCGTACAAGTGCGCGAGCGCCAGATTCGCGTACCCGGTGTTGTCGGCCGGATAGAGCTCGACCAGCTTCTCGTAGGTCTTGATGGCCTCCGGATAATTGCGCACCACACCGAAGTAATACACGCCGTACGTGCGGTACTTCTCGCGCTCGGTCATGCGATCGAGATGCTTGAACGCCTGGTCGTAATTGGCCTTCGCCTTGTCGTCCATTTTCAGATTGCGATAGATGGTGCCGATGTGCGCGTAGGCCATGCCGAAGTTGCGGTCGAGGGCGACCGCCTCTTCGAGAGCGGCCAGCGCCTCCTTGGGTTTACCCGCTCGATCCAGCTCCTTCCCGCGAGCGTACGCGCGCATCGCCTCGATCGATCCGGCAGTAAACGTTTCGGCATCTGATGCCCGGTGCTGGCTGTCCGGCGTGTCGCCGAGATCCTCGCGGATGCTCGACGCGACCGATCCAACCGCCCGCAGGACATCGCCTTTGTCGCGGGCCGCCGCTTCACGTGAAAACAACGTGCGATCGCCACGCGGATCGAGCGCCTTGATCGCCAGCGTGTAGCCGTCACCTTTCCGCGAGATTCCGCCCGCCAGCACGACGTTGATGCCTTCACGCGCCGCGACCAGACGAGCGCCGGCCTCGTCCAGCCTGCCGTTCGGTTGCAAGGTCGCAATCGTCCGCTGGGCGTCGGCGCGAGGATAGGCGAATACGAACGGCGCGCCTTCGAGCGCAATGGCCAGCGCCTGCTCCAGCGAGCCCTGAAAAACCGTCTCACCCGTCGGGTTTTGAAAGTCGGCAATCAGCACCGAGACTGTCGGGCGGACCGGCGGCGGACCGGCCGGACGGCTGCGGCCCGTCCACCAGAATGCAGCCGCCGCGACGATTGCAATCAGCGCGATGGCCGTGGTGATCCACGTGGCGCGTGATGGTGTCGCGGCAACCGACGGCGCCTTGTGCGTCTGGCCGTCCGCATCGAGCGCATCGAGATCGGCGACCAGCGCGGCAGTCGTGAGATAGCGCTTTTCGGCGTCGGGCTCCAGGCACTTGGTGATGACACGCTCGAGACCTTCGGGCACGTCGGGACGAACGGAGCGCAGCGGCTGAGGCGACTCGTGCATACGCCCCATCATTTCGAGCAGCGCTCTCTCCGAACTCGACACTCGATGCCGGCCGGCAAGCATGTCGTAGAGCATCAGGCCGAAGGCGTAGATGTCGGCTCGATGATCGACGGTGCCGCCGCGCGCCTGCTCGGGCGCCATGTATTCGAGCGTGCCCATCACCGCGCCGGTCATCGTCATCGTCGCTGGACCGGCCGAGACAGATCGCGAAATCCCGAAGTCCATGATGAGGGCCTGGCCGTCCTCATCGATCATCACGTTCTCTGGCTTGAGATCGCGATGCACGACGCCCGCATCGTGCGCAGCCTGAAGGCCGGTCGCAATCTGCCTCGCCAGCCTGACCACTTCTGGCACAGGCAGGTTTCCGCGCTCGTGCAACAGGTGCGCGAGATCGCGGCCCTCGATGAACGGCATCGTCAAGTACTTGATGCCGTCGACTTCTCCCAGATCGTGGATCCGGACAACGTGCTTGTGGGTGACCTGACGGGCCAGCAGCAGCTCGCGTTTGAAGCGGCGCTCGACCTCACGTGCGGCAAAGGGATCGGCGCTGACTTCGGGACGGATGACCTTGAGGGCGACAGCGACGGCAAGCTCGGCGTCCCAGGCTTGGTAGACGACGCCCATGCCGCCTGAGCCGAGCTCGCGAAGAATTCGATAGCGGGATCCGAAGGGCGCACCTGCAGCCAGGGGACCGGCCGTCCCCACTGGGACGAATCCCAAGGGTGGCTGGACCACCCCGTTCGTGCCGATGGACGCAGCGATGGTCGCCGAGTCTGGGCTGGCGATCGCCGGATATCCCCCGAAGGGCGTGCGGCAGGTCTTGCACGCGATCGCGGGGGCCGGTGTATCGGTGCCGCAGTGAGGACACACCATTAAGGGACCCCGGGCCGATTCGAGCGGCCATTATCCCCCAAAGTCTCCACGACAAACAGCTTGGCGGTGTCCGCGTGCTAGAATTCCCGGTCTGCCACCATCTGGCGCTGCGCGGTGGCGGGCTCTCCCGGAGGGGGCATGGCCGCGCGTCTCACCACCTACGTCGTTGTCGCCATCGTGGCGGCCACGCTTATCGCAGGCCTTATCGTCGGTGCACAACGCGACGACAACAGCGGTCCCGTTGATCTGATCATCCACAACGCCAAGCTTTACACTGCCGACGGCCTCGGAACGATGGCCGAAGCGGTTGCGGTGCGCGGGAACAAGATTCTGCACGTCGGCACGAACCGCGAGATCCTCCGCTATCGCCGTCCGCAGACAACCGTCATCGACGCCAAGGGTTCTGCGGTCGTCCCCGGATTCAACGACGCCCACGTTCAATTCATCGCCGGCGGCCTGGCGCGCGAGGCGATCGACTTGAGCGGCCTCGAGACACTCGACGCGATGCAGGAGCGGATCAGCGATGCGGATCCGTTCATCCCCTGGATCGTTGGACGTGGGTGGACGTACGACCGGTTCGCGGAGCTGCCCGGGCGCGCGCAACTCGACGCTGCGGTGAGCGAGCGTCCGGCGATCTTCCTTTCACAGGACGGCCACGCTGCGTGGGTCAACACCAAGGCGCTTGCCGCCGCGGGCATCACGAAGAAGACTGCCGCCCCCCCGGACGGCGTCATCGTGCACGATGTCCATGGCGAGCCGACCGGATTGTTGAAGGACGCAGCGATTTCGCTGGTCACGCGGGTGATGCCGGTCGCAACCCGCGAGAATCGCGCCCGCGCCTTGCGGCTGGCCATTGGCGAGGCGCACAAGCGCGGCATCACCAGTGTTCAGACGTTCGGCGATTCAATCGACGATCTCGAGGTGTACGACGAGGCACGCCGTGCGGGGGAGCTGGCGGTTCGCGTCTACGCGGCGCTCCCGGCAACACCGCAACTCGAGCAGAGCGGCCTGGCCGTCATCGAGGACGCGACGAAACGTTTCTCTGACGACCCGGTGTTCAAGGCCGGTGCCGCGAGCATCTCACTCGATGGATCGATACCGTCCCAGACCGCCGCCATGCTGGAACCTTATGCACGTGGTGCCGGGGCGGGACTGACCGCGCTCACACCAGACGAACTCAACAC
This sequence comes from uncultured Acidobacteriota bacterium, assembly GCA_963755695.1. Taxonomy (GTDB): domain Bacteria; phylum Acidobacteriota; class Vicinamibacteria; order Vicinamibacterales; family 2-12-FULL-66-21; genus QHWT01. The sequence continues at coordinate 477,873 of CAVWLB010000008.1, forward strand.
GCTGGTCGCGGCCCTCGACGCGCACGGCGTGCAGGTGGCAATCGATGCGGCGGGCGATCGGGGTGTGCGGATGGCCCTCGACGCGTTCGAAGCCGCGGCCCAGCGGGCAACGTCGCCAACCCCGCGCAGGGACCGCATCGAGCGGGCGGAAATAGTCGACCCGGACGATCTCCCGCGCTTCAAGGGGCTGGGCACGATCGCCGCGCTGCAGCCGCTGCACATCGACGGCAGCCGGATTTCGGACTGGGCGAAAAGCGTGGGGCCGGATCGCGCGCTCCTCGGCTGGCCGACACGGTCGCTCGCAACCGCAGGCGCGCATCTCACCTTCGGCACGGACTGGCCTAACATGCCGCTCGATCCGCTCGCCGGCCTGCTGGCGGTTGCCCGCCGGACGGCAGCGGGTGTCGGCGCCGAGGACACTGCGTCTGTCGACGAGTCGCTTCCGCTCAAGTCGGCCATCAACGCATGGACCTCCGGCGCGGCCTGGGCGTCATTCGACGATCATCGGAAGGGAGTAATCAAGCCGGGCATGCTCGCGGACCTGGTGGTCCTTTCCGCTAACATCTTCGATTCGAAAAAACGCGCGCTCCCTTCCACCGAGGTCAACATCACGATCTTCGATGGGAAGGTGGTCTACCGGCGCAACGTTTCGTAGGGCCTGAACACCGTCCCGCTTTTCATCACGAATCGTACCCGCCTTAGCGCGCCAGTATCGACGGTCGGGTCTCCGTCGACGGCAACGAGATCCGCGAGAAGGGTTTCCTTCACCAGGCCCACGCGATCGTCCATGTGGAGCACGCGAGCCGCGATCGCGGTCGCGCTCTTCAGCGCATCGATGGGCTTCATACCGTAGTCGACCATCAGTTCGATCTCGCGCGCGTTGTCGCCGTGCGTGAAGACCCCGACGTCGCTGCCGCTCAGAATCGTGACCCCCGCATCGAGCGCCGCTTTGAAGGTCGTGCGCTTGCGAGTAATAGACGGCGGTTCGGGGCCTTCTCCCTTCTTCCACCCCGCGTACTGCGATATCGCGTCGCCAGCGGCCAGCGTCGGGCAGAGCGCGACGTTGTGTTCCTTCATCAGGGCGAACACTTCCGGCGTTCCGGCATCGCCGTGTTCGATCGTCTCCACCCCCGCCAGAACCGCGCGGCGCATCCCCTCGGCGGTGGTGGAGTGGGCGACAACCGGTCGTCCGCTGCTCTGGGCCGTAGCGACGATGGTCTTCAATTCGTCGACCGAGAAGGTCGGGGCCGCTTCGCCGTGAGCGCCCCAGCGGTAGTCTGCATAGACTTTGATCCAGTCCGCTCCATGAGCGATCTGATCGCGCACGACGCGGATCAACGAGTCGCCATCAGCCTCTTCGGCCCCTTGAGGAACCCTCCACTCGGGCGCAAACCCCTTCGGGGCATAGCTTCCTGTCGCGACGATGGCCCGGGTTGCCACCAGCATGCGGGGCCCGGGAACAATTCCCTGCTCGACCGCCTGCTTCAATTCGGCGTCCGCGTATGCCGCCCCTTCGGTGCCCAGGTCGCGGATCGTGGTAAAGCCGGCCATCAGCGTCGCACGAAGATGATTCGTTGCCCGCGCCACGCGAAGCGCCAGACCTTCGTGCAGCACCTGGTCGTTCCATGTCGTCTCGTTGTAGGGATGGAGAAGAACATGCGAATGCCCTTCGATCAGTCCCGGCAGAAGCGTGGCTCCAGGCATGTCGATGGAGGTGGCGCCCGGTGAGGCGACGGACGCGGCCGGCCCCACGGCCTCGATGCGCTCGCCGCGAACACGAACCGCCCAGCCATCGTGCATCACGTTACCGTCGAACACGCGCGCCGGACGCAGGACGGTGACGGTAGTGGCAACCGGTGACGGTGCCTCTTGCGCACCCAGACTCACGACGACGAGCAGAGCGATTGATCCTGCGCGATGACTCATCACCTTTCTCCGTGTGTTTCGATACATAGCCGAGGGCGAGGGGCGACGGGCGAGGAGCGAGGAGCGAACACCTACCACCCAACACCCAGCACCCTGCACCCTGCACCCTGCACCCGGCACCCTGCACCCGGCACCCAGCACGTAGCACCCTGCACCTAGCACCCTTGTCGCACCCGGCACCCAGCACGTAGCACCCTGCACCTAGCACCCTTGTCGCACCCTGCACGCAGCACGTAGCACCTAGCACCTAGCACCCTTGTCGCACCTTGCACCTAGCACCGATATGATCACAGTAAATGGACACGATATTCCCGCCACTGACCGCGACACGGTTCGACGCGGTCACGTCGGCGGTCTCCGCGGCGGTCTACCTGCTGGTAGCGTTGGCGGCATTGCTGCGTGCACCGCGCGACTCGCGGACCGGCGTATTCCTGCTGGTCGCGGTCACCGGGCTGGCGCCCTATCTCCTTCCCGCCTATGCGTGGTTTCGTCCCGGCGCGTTTTCAAAACCCCTGGTCTCGGTGCTGGCCGTGTCGCTGGTGCTCGGGAGCCTGGCCTTGTTCCACTTCACGCAGATCTTTCCCTGGCGGCGCCCCTGGATCCGCCGCTACTTCGAGCTGCTGCTGACAGGATACGGTCTCGGACCGCCGATCGTGCTCGGCTTGATCTGGTTTGCGCCATCGCAGCCCGAGCAGATCGAAGCGGCCTATGCAGGTACTCACGGTCTTCATCGGCCTGCCGATGATTTTCATCGTTGGCGTCGTGCTTCCATTCGCCGGTTTGCTGTCGATCTACTACAGCGTTCTCGCGGCGCGTGCCGCGGGCTTGGAGCAGGTGGGGCGGCCATTGATGGGCATCCTCATCAGCCAGCTCGCGGGAGGCGTTCTCGCGATCCTGATCATTCCGCTTCTTCACTTCGTCGCGCCCAGCGGACCGTGGGTGACGATTGCCGCCGCCCTCCTGTTTGGCTTTGGATTGGTGATGCCGATGGCGTTCGCGGCGGCGGTCTGGAAGTTCCGCCTGCTCGACCTCGACATCAACGGTCTGCCATCCGTGCGGCCGGTCAGTACTTCATCCTGATCGCCGGCATGGGTTTCATCCGGCGGCCCTCCACGGACGTACGGCGATGACGAACAGTGCGGCCCCGGCAGCGAGGGCGGCCGCGCCGGCCATCAACTGCTCGGTGGTTGCGCCCGCGAGAATGGCCAACGCGATGGCGATCGCCACCGAGGGTACGACGGGCCCGAGAGGCAGCGTCAGCGTCGCCGGCGCAATGCGACCGTCGAACACGGGGCTTCGCAGCCGCAGCGCCGACGCACACGTGGCGGCGTAAACGACCAACCGGCTGACGGCGCTCGCCAGCCCCATGGTGACGAAGGTGCCGGTCGTCGCAAGCAGCAGTGATGCGGCCGCGGTGAAGAGAATTGCGTTGACCGGCGTCCCGAAGCGGGCGTTGACGCGCGCGAAGATCGGTGGCAGGTCTCCCTGCTCGGCGAGCGCGAACAGGCTGCGCGATCCCGAGAGAGCCTGGCCCATGTTGTTGCCAGCGTCGAGAGCACTGCGCCGAGCGTGATCAGCGCGGCGCCGGCGCCTCCCATGACGCGCAACGAGGCGTCGGCCAGCGGCGTCTTCGATGCCGTCAGGGACGGCAGCGTGCCGAGCGCGACAATCTGCACCAGCGTCAAGATGAGCGTGACGATGACGATCGTCATGATCAGCGCGAACGGCACCTCGCGACGCGGATTCCTCGACTCCCCTGCCGGCAGCGGGATCACTTCATATCCGCCGAAGGCAAAAATCAGCAGCAGCGCGCTTCTCGAGAGAATCGCGAGATCGGGCTTCGTCGACGGCACCAGCAGCGACCGGTCGACGGCGGGCACCAGAAAACGATGAACGCAGCCAGCGGCAGCAGCTTGCCGATCGTGAGCGCGTTCACGACCCACGCGCTCTGGCGGATGCCGAGCACGTTGATCACTGCCAGCGCCGCGATGATCGCCGTCAGCAGCAGCGTGCGCGCCGCGCCGGTCGTCACCGACGGCCAGTAGAAACCGAGCGACACGACCAGGACGTTGATGACCGACGCCCAGCTCGCGACGCGCGTGAACCACTGCATCCAGCCGACTTCGAACGCCGCGAATCGGCCGAACGCCGCCCGCGTATAGAGATACGGGCCGCCGGTCCCGTCGAAGCGGCTGCCGACTTCCGCGAACGTCACCGCAATCATCAGCGATGCCAGGCCGATGACGACGATCAGGAGCGGGCTCCAGCCGCCGACCAGACGCGGCCAGCGAGGCGGGCATCGCGAAGACGGCGCCGCCGATGACCTGATTGATGCCGATCGCCGTCAGATCCCAGCGCCCCAGCTCGCGGCGAAGGGTGGCACTCGAAGCGGCTTGTGCTGGGCTCTCGACCTCGGTCACGTCGCTCGGTTGTATCATGATTCGCTGGGGCCAGACGCGAGGCGCGCTGCGCGGGTTCGCGGTCCGAATTCGAGTGACGATAGGAAGAACAGTCGGTTGTCGTCAAGCCGCGGGACGTCATGCCCGAGGGCGCACGTACGCTGCCCGCGCGGTATTACACCGACCCGGGCTGTTCAAGGCGGAGCTCGACGGCCTGTTCGGCCGATGTGGTTCTACGCCGGCCGATCGGAGGAAGTCAGCGCGCCGGGACAGTACTTCGTCCGCGAGTTGAACGGCCACAACATCGTCGTCACGCGCAACCCGACCGGACGGGTCAGGGCGTTCCACAACATCTGCCGGCATCGCGGCACGCGCATCTGCACGGAGGCGACCGGCCAGTTCGCCGGCAGCATCCAGTGTCCCTATCACGCGTGGACCTACGATCTCGACGGACGACTGATCGGCGCGCCGCACATGGACGAGGTGCCGCACTTCCGCAAGGCGGACTACCCGCTGCATGAGCGTCCACGCCGCCGAGTGGGACGGCCACGTCTTCCTGAATCTGAGCGGGCAGCCCTGAGCCGCTCGACGCGCAGCTCGGGCCGCTGGTCGAAAAGTTCCGCGACTGGCGCATGCCGGACCTGCGGCTCGGCCGCCGCATCGTCTACGACGTGAAGGCGAACTGGAAGCTGATCATCCAGAACTACAACGAGTGCCTGCACTGCCCGAACCTGCACCCGGCGCTGAACAAGCTGTCGCACTACCTGAGCGGCGAGAACGAGCCGCTGCGCACGACCTACATGGGCGGACGCATGGACCTGCGTCCGGGCGTCGAGACGCTGTCGATGGACGGCACGTGCCCGCGCGCCATCCTGCCGGGGCTCTCGGCGGAGGATCGGCGGCGCGTCTACTACTACTGCCATCTTCCCGAACATGATGCTCAGCCTGCACCCCGACTACATGCTGACGCACACGCTCTGGCCGATCGCGCCCGACCGGACGATCAACGTCTGCGAGTGGCACTTCCAGCCGTCGGAGCTCGCGCGCGACGGGTTCGACCCGTCCGACTGCGTGGAGTTCTGGGACATGACGAACAAGCAGGACTGGCACGTCTGCGAGCTGTCGCAGGCCGGCATCGCCTCACCGGCGTACGTGCCCGGGCCGTACTCGAACCGCGAGGATCTGCTCTACGCGTTCGATCGGTTCATCGTCGATTTTCACGAACGGATATAGGGGCGCCTCTCAGAGGCGCCGCGTGAGCCCTGTCTCTCTCTTAGAGGTCCACCGCGCGCGGCAAGAAGAAGAAGCAAAGAGGCGGACCGCAGGCCGCCCGATCGTCATGCAGGCGGCGTGGCTGTCTTGCGCGGCGGGTTGAAGAACGGCGTCTTCACGACCGTCGCCGTGACGCGGTGGCGCACCGCCTCGACCGTCATCTCGATCTGCACCTCGGTGCCTTCGGCGTAGTGCGGCACGCTCGATCGTGGCGAGCGCGATCATCCGCTTCAGCACCGGCGACCACGTGGTCGAGGTCGCCTTGCCCACCTGCCGGCCGTTGCGGTAGACCGGCACCGCGACGCGTGAGGCGGTCGCGGCGACGGCTGGCGCCAGTCCGGCTGCGTCGTACAGCTTCTCGACTTCGTTCCAGTCGATCGCCAGGCCGACGATCTGCCGCGCCGGGACCGCGGGCGTGCTCCTCGCGCAGCGCGCTGCTGGCCGATGAAGCGCGCCTTCTTGTCGAGGCTCACGAGCCGGCCCAGGCCCATCTCGTACGGCGAGTACATCTGCGAGGCGATCATCGCCTTGCGGCTGCTGAAGAAGTCGACCTCGATCAGCAGCAGCCCCGCCTCGATCCGCGCGACGTCGAGCGCCAGCATGCCGGCCGGCTTGATGTCGAACGGCCGGCCGCCGTCGCATCAGCGCGTCCCACACCTCGACGGCGCGCGCTCGGCCGGCATCCAGATCTCGTAGCCGAGATCGCCGGTGTATCCGGTTCGCGAGATGTCGACCGGAACGCCGGCGATCGTGCCGCTGGTCACGCGGAAGTACTTCAGGCGATCGATGTCGGCGCTGGCGACCGCGCGCAGCAGCCGCGCCGAGGTCGGTCCCTGCAGCGCAAGCGCGGCGACCTGCTTCGGAGATGTCCTCGATCTGGACGTCGATGCCCTCGGCGTTCTGCCGGAACCAGCGCAGGCTCGGATCCGCGGCCGTCCAGCGGAACGTCTGGTCTCGCCAAGCCGCGAGACGGTGCCGTCGTCGATCACCTTGCCGTGCTCGTCGCACCACGGCGTGTAGAAGACCTGGCCCACCGCCATCTTCGAGACGTCGCGCGTGATCAGCCGATCGACCAGCCGCGCGCGTCCGGGCCGGTCACCAGGTACTTGAAGAGCGGCGACACGTCGATCAGCGCCGAGGCGTTCCGGATCGCGTTGTATTCGTGCTCGTGATGGCTCTCGTAGGCGCTGACGGCGTAATAGCCCGACCACTCGCGGTAGTTGAGGCTTTCGCAGAGCGCGAAGGTGCGTTCGTGGAACGGCGGTTCCGATCGGCATGCTGCATTATAATGACGCCTCACTCCGATGCGGCGTCCGCTCGCCCATCTGCACGCGCTTCTTGCTGGGCAACCAGACCCGCTCCGCCGGGCTCTGTCGCGCTAGTCTGCGGAGCTTCGCGCTCCGTCACGAGTTCTCCTGCTTTCCTGTTTCAGCATCGGTCATCGGGATTTCAGCATTGACTGTATCACTCAGCGGCATCGAGATGAATTACGACGTCATCGTCATCGGCGGCGGCCACAACGGCCTGGTGAGCGCGGCGTACCTGGCGCGCGCCGGCCGCAAGGTGCTCGTGCTCGAGCGGCGCCACGTGCTCGGCGGCGCGGCCGTCACCGAGGAGATCTATCCCCGGCTTCAAGTATTCGGTCTGCTCCTACGTCGTGTCGCTGCTGCGGCCCGAGATCATCCGCGAGCTGGATCTGCCGCGGCACGGGCTGGAGATCCTGCCGCTCGACGGCACGTTCACGCCGATGCCCAACGGCGACTACCTCTGGCGCGTGAACGACCACGCGAAGACGCGGCGCGAGATCGCGCGCCACTCGAAGGTCGACGCCGAGGCCTACGAGGAATACGGCAAGGCGATGGTCGAGATGGGACGCTTCGTCAAGCCCATCCTCAACATGACGCCGCCCGATCCCGACCTCGCTCGATCCGCGCGGCCTGATGGATCTGCTGTTCCTCGGCCGCCGCTTCCAGGCGCTCTCCGACCAGGACAAGTACAACCAGGTCCAGCTGATGACCATGAGCGCCGTCGATTTCCTCGACCAGTGGTTCGAGACCGACGTGCTCAAGGCGACGATGTCGGCGTCGGGGATCATCGGCACGTTCCTCGGCGTGCGCTCGCCCGGGCACCGCCTACGTGCTGCTGCACCACTACATGGGCGAGATCGACGGCGCGTTTCGCTCGTGGGGCCTGTCGCGCGGCGGCACCGGCGCGATCTCGAACGCGATCGCGGGAGCGGCGCGCGAAGCGGGCGTCGAGATCCGGACCGAGACGCCGGTGTCGAAGATCCTCGTCAAGGACGGCGCGGCCGCCGGCGTCGTGCTCGAGAACGGCGACTACTTCACCGCCAACGTCGTCGCCTCGAGCCTCGATCCGCGTCAGACCTTCATCGAAAATGGTCGGCGAAGAGCACCTGCCGGCCGAGTTCGTCGAAGACGTCAAGCGCTACAAGTACCGCGGATCGTCCGGCAAGGTGAACATGGCGCTCGACGCGCTGCCCGACTTCACGTGCCTGCCCGGCGCCGGGCCCGCATCTTCGCGGCGCGGTCTCGATCTCGCCGAGCGTCGACTACATGGAGCGCGCCTACGACGATGCGAAGTATGGACGGTTTTCGCGGCGCCCCTACATCGACATCGTGATTCCGAGCCTGACCGATCCGTCGGTGGCGCCGCCGGGCAAGCACGTCATGTCGTGCTTCGTGCAGTACGCGCCGTATCACCTGAAGGAAGGCACGTGGGACGAACAGCGCGAGGCGTTCGGCGACACGGTCGTGAACACGCATCGCGGAATACGCGCCCAACATCAAGGACATCATCCTGCACCGCCAGGTGGTCACGCCGCTGGATATCGAACGCGAGTGGGGTCTGACCGAAGGCAACATCTTCCAGGGTGAGCTGACGCTCGAACAGCTGTTCTTCCTGCGTCCCGCGCCTGGATGGGCGCAGTACAAGACGCCGGTCCGCAACCTGTACATGTGCGGCTCGGCGACGCATCCCGGCGGCGGCATCATGGGTGCGCCGGGCCGGAACGCGGCGATGAGGATTGTGAAGGAGACGCGCAGTGCAGGAGCCAGGAGTTAGGAGCTAGGAGCCAGAGCGAGGGGGAGACATGGATCGTGAACCGGCAAAGTCCTTTCAAGATCTGGTCGTCTGGCAAAAGAGTCATGCCCTCACATTACGAACCTACAAGATCACTATTGCCTTTCCCAAATACGAAATCTACGGGCTTGCTTCGCAGATGCGCCGCGCAGCAATGTCCGTTTCCGCCAATATCGCGGAGGGATTCTCGAAGCGCGGGCGATCCGACAAGGCGCGCATCATGAATATTGCACAAGCGTCGCTCGAGGAACTCCGCTACTACTTCATCCTGGCTCGTGACCTTGGATACTTGAGTGGAAGAGCCGGAGAAACAAAGGATATCGACGAAGTGGCCCGGTTGTTCGGAGCGTACTGTCGAACGCTCCTGGCTCCCAGCTCCTAGCTCCCAGCTCCTGCCATGCATGACATCATCATCATCGGCGCCGGCCACAACGCGCTCGTGACCGCCTTCTATCTCGCGAAGGCAGGACTGAAACCGCTCGTGCTCGAGCGGCGGGCGAACGTTGGGGGGTGCGCGATCACCGAAGAGTTCGCGCCGGGCTTCAGGGCGCCGACGCTGGCGCACGCACTCGGGCCGCTGCGGCCCTCGATCGTGCGCGACATGCAGCTCGATCGGCGGGGCGTGCAGTTCCTCCGCCCGGATCCGCGGCTGATTGCGTTGTCTCCGGACGGACCTGCCATCGCGCTCTCGACCGACATCAGCCGGAGTCAGGAAGCGATCCGGCCGTTTTCGGCCAAGGACGCCGCGCAATATCCGGAGTTCTGCGCCACACTTGCGCGGCTCGGATCGTTTCTGAACGGGCTGCTCGAGACGACCCCGCCGTCGATCGATGCGCCGTCAGCAGGCGAGATGTGGGAGCTCCTGAAGACCGGACGCCGGTTCCGCGGCCTTGGAAAGAAGGAGGCCTTCGCGCTGCTGCGATGGGGACCGATGGCGGTCGCGGATTTCGTGCACGAGTGGTTCGAGGGAGACCTTCTGCAGGCGGTGATTGGCGCCCGGGGGATCTTCGGCACCGCCATGGGGGCCTGGTCGGCAGGGACCACCGCAGTGCTCCTGCTTGCGGCGGCGTCGGATCCGGTGCCCGGCGGAAGCAGCGTCACCGCGCTCGGCGGTCCCGGCGCAATCACCCGCGCGATGGCGGACGCCGCGCGCGAGGCGGGCGCCGAGATCCGGACGGGAGCCGAGGTGGTCCACATCATCACCAAAGCGGATGCCGTGTCCGGCGTCGTGCTCGCGGACGGCACCGAGCTCTCCGCGCCAACCGTGGTGTCGAGCGTGGATCCGCGGCGCACGTTCCTGCGCCTCGTCGATCCCATGGATCTCGAGCCGGGATTCCTCACCCGGATCAGGAATTACCGGATGCCCGGCACGACCGCGAAGGTGAACGTCGCCCTGCGCGGGCTGCCTGCGTTTCGCGGGATCACGGGCGACCCGTCCGCGATGCTGCGCGGCCGCATTCATGTCGGTCCCGGGATCGACTACCTCGAGCGCGCGTTCGACGCCTCGAAGTACGGCGAGATCTCGACCGAGCCGTATCTTGACGTCACCCTGCCGTCGATCGCGGATCCATCACTGGCGCCGACCGGACAGCACATCATGTCGGTGTACATGCAATACGCCCCATTCACGCTCGGCGACGGCGGGTCGTGGGAGCAGCAGCGCAGCCGGCTCGCCGGCATCGTGCTTCGAACACTCGAGGAGTACGCGCCCGGCCTGACGTCGCTCGTGGAACATGAACAGGTCATCACTCCCGCGGATCTCGAATCGACCTACGGGCTGACCCGGGGCCACGTTTTTCACGGCGAGCTCGCCCTCGATCAACTGTTCACCATGCGCCCGACGCTGGGATGGGCGCAATACAGCACGCCGATCCACAACCTGTATCTCTGCGGCTCGGGAACCCATCCCGGTTATGGGTTGACGGGGGGCTCGGGCCAGAACGCCGCACGCGCGATTCTCCGGGCAAAGCGATAGCCCGAACTTCGCCCCTCGCCCTCTCGCCCCTCGGCCCTCGCCCTCTCGCCCGTCGCCCCCCGCCCCTCGCCCCTCGCCTCTCGCCTCTCGGACCTCGGACCTCGGAATTCGGACCTCGGACTCAGAACGCGTCGCCGTGCCAGTAGACGACGTCCTCGCCGCGGAGGTCGTCGACTCGCAAATCGGCACGCAGGGGTTTGATCATCATCAGCTCCGACGCCGGACGCTGCTTGACGATCGTCACCTGCGGCGGGCAGAACCCGGGCGGCAGCCAGGCCGCAATGTCCGGCGCGCGCTCCCGCGGCGTGCGTGCACGGAGCACCTGCAACATCGCGCCGACCCGAGCCCCGGCGGGATCGCGATCTGCGCAGGCCTCCAGCGTCATGCCCGAGCGCGACGCGGTGAGCAGCACGAATGCCACGGCCGAGGCGCCCTCTTCCGCGACGTAGAACTCGACCGAACGCCATCCAGCCGGCGAAAGCCCCGCGAGCAGGCGCTTCTTGGACACGCTGTAGCGCACTTCGTCCGCGTCGATCTCGAGCGCGAATCGCGCGGTCGCGCCCGCCGCCCGAAGCAGATCCGTGACCGCGGCCACGTCGCGCTCGGCTCCGCCACGAACGAGAATCGCCGGCGCTCCCGGTTTCTCGCTGACCCGAAGCCACGACACCTCACGCGGGATCGGCACGAATCCGAATCGCTCGTAGTACGACGCGCCGATCTCCGAGAAGAGCAGCGCGCAGTCGACACCTTCTCTCCGCGCTTCGTCGAGCATCTTCTCGATGAGCACCGCGGCGCTTCCGCGTGAGCGAAGCGCGGGCGGAGTGAAGACGGCACCGATACCGAGGACACGAATCGGCCGGCCGTCGAGACGCGCTCGGAGCGCGTACCGCTTGGCGGTCGACAGCACGCGGCCTCCATCGACCAGCGCGACGCGATCGAGGAATTGACGGCCCCAGGACGTCTTCATCTGGCCTTCGTTGTAGCGCGCGTATGCCCCACGCGTGAGCCCATCGGACCAGATGCGCCAGGTTTCATCGAGGATGTGCTCGAGGATGGCATCCCGAGCCGGAACGATCTGCATGACGGATCACAGGATTGTATCCGCTTAAACGGATCCACCGGCGTGAAGGTCTAAGTGGACGAGAGAATCAGCCGGAAGGTCAGCTGAATGGGACCCAGCGCACGCACGACCGCTCGACACATCCTTCTGGTCATTTTGTTCGTCCCCCTCGCCGTTGGGCTCCGGGCGGACAGCGCGGTTCCTTCGCGACCTGACGACAAGACTATCGCGCACGTGCTGAATCGGCTTGGATTCGGACCGCGCCCCGGGGAGATCGAACGCGTACGCTCGATGGGCCTGGCAGCTTACATCGATCAGCAACTTCACCCTGAGCGGATCGCTGACACACAGATGGCTGGCCGGCTCGCGTCGTTCTCGACCCTGGCGCTCAGCACGCGGGAGCTTGCGAGCGATTACTTCATCCCGGCAATGCGCGCACACCGGGAGGCGAAGAGCCGCGCCGATCGGGCGCCGACGCCGGAAGAGGCCGGGATTCGGCGCCAACGCCGCATCCCCCTCGAAGAGCTTTCGCAACAGAAGTTTCTCAGGGCGGCGTTCAGCGATCGACAGCTCGAAGAAGTGATGACCGACTTCTGGTTCAACCACTTCAATGTGTTCGCCGGCAAGGGAGCGACGGGAATCTACCTCGTCGAGTACGAACGGGAGGTCATCCGGCCGCACGTGCTCGGGAAGTTCCGCGATCTCCTTCGAGCGACGGCAACGAGTCCGGCGATGCTCTTCTATCTCGACAACTGGCAGAGCGCCAACCCGAACGCGCACGCTCGCCAAACCAGGCGAGGCCTGAACGAAAACTACGGTCGCGAGCTGCTGGAGCTGCACACGCTCGGCGTCGACGGTGGCTACTCACAGCACGATGTCGTCGAGGTTGCGCGCTGCTTCACCGGGTGGACGATTCAGGTTCCGCGGCAGGGTGGAGGTTTCCGATTCGAGCGGCGCCTGCACGACGAGGGAGAGAAGGTCGTGCTCGGCCATCGCATCAAGGCTGGCGGCGGACAGTCGGATGGCGAGCAGGTTCTCGACATTCTCGCCGCACATCCTTCGACCGCGCGGTTCATTGCCATGAAACTGGTTCGGCGGTTCGTATCCGACGCGCCGCCGAAGGCATTGGTCGATCGCGCCGCCGAACGGTTTCGCGACACGCATGGGGACATTCGTGAGGTGCTTCGAACGATCCTCACGTCGCCCGAATTCTTCGCCGCCGACGCCTACCGCGCCAAGGTAAAAACGCCCTTCGAGTTCCTCGTCTCCACGGTTCGCGCGACCGCGAGCGAGGTCACCAGCGCGGACTCGCTCGTGCAGGCGGTGCGGCAGCTCGGCATGCCCCTTTACCTGTGTCAGCCGCCGACTGGCTACTCCGATCTCGCCGACGCCTGGGTCAACAGCGGCGCGTTGCTGAATCGCATGAACGTGGCGCTCTCCCTGACCGAAGGAAAGATGCGGGGAATCGAGCCATCGGTGGAGATCGATGTCGCTCAAACGGCGCTGGTGCACGATCTCTCCGCGACCACGGCGGCTACGATTGCCAAGGCGAGTGACCCGCGACAAGCCGCGGCACTCACCATCGGATCACCCGAATTCCAGCGGAGATGAAGATGCCCTCACGGCGCGTGTTCCTCAGGCACGGCGGCATGGCGCTGGTGAGCGTCGGGTTCGCGCCATCGTTTCTGGAGCGAACGATCGAAGCGGCGGGACCGAAACGTCAGAAGGTGCTGATTACGATCTTCCAGCGCGGCGCAGTCGACGGCCTCAGCATGATCGTGCCGTTCGGCGAAGCCGGCTACTACTCGGCGCGCCCGAGCATCGCGATTCCGCGTCCCAACGGCGACGGAGGCGCCGTCGATCTCGACGGCTTCTTCGGCCTCCATCCGCACCTGGCACCGCTCGCGCCGCTCTGGCAGGCACGACAGTTGGCCATCGTACACGCGTGCGGATCGCCGGACGGTACGCGATCGCACTTCGACGCGCAGGATTACATGGAGACGGCGACGCCCGGCGTCAAGAGCACCCCTGACGGCTGGCTCAATCGATACCTCCACGCGCGCGAGCATGCGGACGCCACGCCGTTCCGCGCGGTCGCGTTGACCGGTCAGCTTCCGCGTGCTCTTCAAGGTTCCGAGCCTGCCCTGGCGATCGGTGAGCTCGGCCGATTCGGCATTCAGAGCGGAGCCGTTGGCGACATCCAGACCTGGTTCGAATCGGAGTATGCCGCGGCCGCCGATAAGGTCCTGAACCGAACCGGCAGCGAAGCGTTCGATGCCGTTCATCTCCTGAAATCAGCCGACCCCTCGAAGTACCGCCCCGAGAACGGCGCCGAATATCCTCGTTCGGCATTCGGCCAGGCGTTGCGGCAGATCGCGCAACTCGTCAAGGCGGACGTGGGTCTCGAGATCGCCTTTGCCGAATCCGGAGGCTGGGATACGCACGTCAACCAGGGCTCGTCTGCCGGCCAGCTCGCCGGACGACTCGACGATTTCGGTCGAGGCATCGCCGCGCTGGTGCGCGACCTCGGCGAGCGCATGGCGGATGTCGTCATCCTGACGATGAGCGAGTTCGGTCGCGCGGTCGCCGAGAACGGCAACCGCGGCACCGATCATGGCCACGGGAACGCCATGATGATCATCAGCGGCCAGCACGTTCGGGGCGGAAAGGTATATGGCCGGTGGCCCGGGCTCGCGCCGGAACAACGTTACGAACGACGGGATCTTGCCGTGACCACCGATTTCCGCAGTGTGTTCGCCGAAGTGGTGCGCGGCCACCTCGGCGTGACCGACACGTCGGCGATCTTTCCCGGATTCACTGCCTCACAGCCGCTGGGGTTCCTCGCGTGATAGTGTAAGCACGTCCTCGGCTCGTCATGGACGCTGAAGCCGCACCTCAGATTGTCTGGGCCGCGGTGGTCATGATTTTCCTGATCATCGTCTTCGCCTCAGCGCGCCGGAAACGCGGACGGCAACGCTCGCTGAATGTCGGAGCGGGCACTTCTGGCGCCATCTACGATTTCCTCAACCAAGACAAGCGCAAGGCCATCGAGATCATTGTCGAAGAGAAAGCCGCGGCACGCGATCCTGAGACCGCTGACGATATCCTCGAACCGCAAGAGAGCGGCGGAGTGAGAAGGGATGCGCATCACTGAGCTGGAGACGCCGGCCGTCCTGATTGAATCTTCCCGCCTGACGCGAAACCTCGACCGCATGCAGGCGCTCGCGACCGCCGGGAAGCGACAGCTCCGGCCGCACGCGAAGACCCACAAGTCGCCGGTCGTGGCCGGGATGCAGATCGCCCGCGGCGCGGGAGGAATCTGCTGCGCGAAGCTCGGCGAGGCGGAGGTGTTTGCCGACGCCGGAATCAGAGATATCCGTGTTCCCTATCCATTGAATCCGGTCAATGCCGATCGCGTGCTCGCCCTCGCCGATCGCGTCGCGTTCTCGTTCATCGTGGACGATGTGGGCGTGGCGCGCAGCTGGTCGGAGGTGGGTCAGCGCGCGGGGCGGCGGCTGGACGTGTTGATCAAGGTCGACGTTGGTTTCCATCGCTGTGGTATCGACCCCGACGCGAGTGAGGCGGCGTCAATCGTCCGCGAGGTGGCCGCGCTCCCGGGTCTGCGCTTCAAGGGTCTGCTCAGTCACGCCGGGCATGCCTATGCCGCGAACTCCGATACCGAGGTGGAGGCCGTCGCGTGCGCGGAAGCGCGCGTATCCGCGGACTGGCGGCGCGATCCGAGGTGGCCTGCGAGGAGCTGAGCGTGGGGGCCACACCGACGGCACGGTTTTCTGCCCGGCAGGAAGGAATCACGGAACTCCGTCCAGGCAACTACGCGTACTACGATCGGATGCAAGTGGCGGTGGGATCCGCCCAGTGGGACGACTGCGCGCTCACCGTGCTGGCGCGCGTCGTCAGCCGTCCGGCTGCCGATCGGATCATTTTTGACAGCGGCAGCAAGACGTTGACGTCTGACCTGGTGAAGGGAAGAGGCAACACTGCGGGACACGGGGCAGTGTTGACGGATGTGCAGGGTTCCGAGCCCGACGACACGCTCGTCGTCGAACGCCTGTCCGAGGAGCATGCGACGGTTCGTGATACGACTGGCTCGTCGCGGCTAGCTATTGGGGACCTCGTTCGCATCATCCCCAACCACTCCTGTGTCGTCTCGAACCTGGTCGATGCGGTGTGGCTGGTCGATGGTGGGACGGTCGTCGATCGTTTGCCGGTAGCGGCGCGTGGGCGGATCACATAGAATCACGCCACAGCAGGCCACAGAAGACACGGCCACAGAAAAACACAGAAGAACACTGATTGAGCTAACGACCAGCAGATACGGAGCTTATGGCGAGAGACCTGCCCGGTGAGGCGCTCGGCCTCGTGGAAACACGCGGCCTCGTCGGCATGATCGAAGCGGCGGACGCAATGGTGAAGACCGCGAACGTGGTCTTGGTCGGCTGGCAGAAAGTCGATGCCGGCCTGGTGACGGCGATCGTGCGTGGCGATGTCGCGTCGGTGAAGGCTGCCACCGATGCGGGGGCGGCGGCCGCGCGGCGGGTCGGGGAACTCGTTGGCGTGCACGTCATCGCCCGTCCTGCCGACGGTCTCGACAAGATCTTTCCTATCGGCTGATCACAATCCCGGCCGTCTCCGAGTTCAGGCGGAAGCTTTCGCCATCTCGGAGGCCAGCGCGTCCGCCTTCCGCGCGCCCTCGAAATCGTTCGTCGTCAGCCCGCCCTCGCTGTGAGTGCTGTAGGTCAGCGTCACCCGCTTGTAGCTGACGAGAATGTCCGGGTGGTGGTCGGCCGCTTCGGCGTCGAACGCCAGGCGGGTGATGAACGCAATCGCGTCGGGAAACGAGGGAAACTCGAACTGGCGGCTGATGGCGTTGCCGCGCAATCCCCACCCCTTTAGTTCGGCCACCCGCCGTTCGACCTCTGCCGCATCTAGCTTCGCCATCCGGTCAGCATACCGAGAAACCGGGCCACTCACACCTGATCCCTGAGATGAGCAGTTCGGGTCCGGCTGGGCTCCCCGAAACCGTGACCATCACCGTTGGAACCCCGAACTGGACCGGGTCGTCTAACGGTGTTAGAATAATGAACAGTGTTCAGCACGGCAAGTTCAAGTCTTCCAAGTCATAGGAAACACACCAGTTGGGCGTAAAGGAACGACAGGAACGTGAACGAGAGGCGGTGGCGCGGGGGATTCTGGACGCGGCGCGGGACCTCTTCGTCAGCCACGGTTACCACAACGTGTCGATTCGCAAGATTGCGGAGCGCATCGAATACAGCCCGGCCGCGATCTACAGCTACTTTCCGAGCAAGGACGACATCTTCTTCGCTCTTGCCGAAGAAGGTTTTCGGCTGATCGCCTCCACCGCAACCGAGCCCCCGGCCAGCGACGATCCGGTCGGCGAAATCCGGTCGATGTTCTGGCATTACTACGTCTTCAGCAAGACGCACCCTGAGTACTTCGCGCTGATGTTCATCGACCGGACGGTGCCGCGCATCACCCGCGACTGGCACGGCTTCGAGTTCGTCGCCGCGATGAAGCAGCAGCTTCACGAGCGCATCGAGCGCGCGATCGACAGCGGACTATTTCCGGCGGGCACCTCACCCCACGCGGTGTTCCGCATCCTGCTGACGGCGCTGCACGGCGCCGCCACGTTGCGCATCTGCGATCGAATGGAGCGGGGGGAGGACGCCGACCTGTTGGCGCGCGCCACGTTCGATGCGGCAATTCAGGGCCTGCGCGCCGGATCCGCCGTCCACTGTGATCTCTCCGAGTGTGTTGATACCCAAACGAGGACCGACCGTCATGATTCGTAAGCTGTTCTTATCGGCGTTCATCCCAGCCGCTGGCCTGGCGGCGCTCTTATCGACTGGGTGTTCGACGGAGTCGACGAGCGCTGCCGAGGCCCCGGCACCGGTTCCGGTCGCCGTACAGGTATCGGCCGTCAAGTCCGAGCCCATCGATCGCTTCCTGCGAGTTACCGGATCGCTGGCGGCAGACGAACAGGCTGAAGTCGCGGCGGAAACCGGAGGCCGTGTGATTGCGACGCCGGTCGAGCGCGGAACCCGCGTCGCTGCGGGAGCGGTCCTGATCCGCCTGTCGGGCGAGGAAGCGAACGCCTCGCTTCGCGAGGCGGAGGCCAACGCCGCCCAGATCGAGGCGCGTCTCGGGCTCACGTCAGGGCAACCGTTCGATCCGGCTTATGTCCCGGAAGTACTGAACGCGAAGGCATCGCTCGACTGGGCTGAGGCGGATTTCAATCGAATCAAGTCGCTGCTCGATCAGAAGGTCGTGTCGCAGAGCGAGTTCGAGCAGAAGCAGACGCAAGTGCTCGCCGCACGTCAGCAGTACAAGACCGCCCTCAACGCAGCGCAGCAGTCGTTCCGGTCGCTCCAGGCGGCACGCGCGCGAGTCGATCTCGCTCGGAAGGCAGCAGGCGACACGGTCGTGAAAGCGCCGTTTTCGGGCCAGGTCGCCGAGCGTCTGGTCAGCACCGGCGATTACGTGACGCGTGGCACGAAGGTGGCCACCGTCGTGCGAATCGATCCGCTGCGCGTGGAGCTCACGGTCCCGGAACAGTACCTGTCGCAGGTCAGGGAAGGACAGGCCGTCAAGCTCACGGTGGATGCGTATCCAGGAGAAACGTTCGCCGCGAAGGTGCGGTTCGTCTCTCCCGCGCTGAAAACCGACCAGCGCGCGCTGACGGTGGAAGCCATCGCGCCAAATCCCGACGGGCGGCTGAAGCCAGGATTGTTCGCGACCGCGTACCTGCAGAAGCCGGCGTCCGCACCGGCGTTGCTCGTGCCTTCGACCGCTGTCGAGACGGTTGCCGGGACGAGCCGCGTCTATGTTGTGAATGGCGAGAAAGCCGAAGAGCGTATCGTGACCACCGGCGAACGCATTGGCGATCGGATCGAGATCGCCTCGGGAGTCACGGCCGGAGAAACCGTCGCGGTGAATCCGCGCGGGAAGCTGTCCGACGGCGCCCGCATCCAGATCGAGAGACAACGCACCGACACCCCGTGATACAGGCCGAGCGGCGCTCGCAGATCCAGGTGATCGCTGTATCCGCCTGATTAACTGCGAGGTTCGTGTGATGTCCATGTACATCCGTGTTTAGGAATTCTCCATGCAGTGGCTAGCGTCTATTTCAGTTCGGCGTCCCGTCTTCGCGAGCGTCCTCATTTTGACGCTGACGGTCATCGGCGCCTTTGCGTTCACGCGACTCGGCCTCGATCGGTTTCCCAAAGTCGACTTCCCCACCGTCGTCGTCACGACCCGGTTGCCCGGCGCGGCGCCGGAGGAAGTCGAAACGGAGATATCCGACCAGATTGAAGAGGCGGTCAACACGATCAGTGGCATCGACGAGCTGCGGTCGACCTCTTCGGAAGGCGTCTCGACGGTTGTCATCTCGTTCCTCCTCGAGAAGGATGCGGACATCGCGGCCCAGGAAGTCAGGGACCGCGTCAATCGCGTGATCCCGCTCCTGCCGAAGACGGTCGATCAGCCGACGGTCGAGAAGTTCGATCCAGATGCGGCACCGGTGCTCACCCTGGCGGTGTCCGCCTCGAAGCCGATTCGCGATATCACCGAGTACGCCGACAAAACACTGCGCCGCCAGCTGGAAAGCGTCAACGGCGTCGGACAGGTGCTGGTCGTCGGCGGACGGCAGCGTCAGGTGAACGTGTGGCTCGACGCGGCTCGGCTGCAGGCCTACAACCTCACCGTGACCGACGTCTCGCGTGCGCTTCAGGCGCAGAACGCCGAAATTCCCGGCGGCCGGGTGGAAGCCGGCTCGCAGGCGATGACCCTCCGCACGCGCGGTCGAGTAGAGACGGTGCAGGAATTTGGCGACATCGTGGTCAAGCAGACCGATGGACACCCGATACTCCTGCGTGACGTCGCAACCGTCGAAGATGGCATGGCGGAGGCCACGACCAAGGCCAACGTGAGCGGGGCACCGACGGTCCTCCTCACCATCCGGCGGCAGTCCGGCACGAACACCGTTCAGGTCGTCGATGCGGTCAAGGAACGGCTGTCGGATCTGAAGGCCGTCACCCCGGCGGGCTACGACATCCGTGTCGTGCGCGATCAGTCCGAGTTCATCAAGGCGTCGATCGACACGGTGGAAGAGCATCTCATCGTGGGCTCGGTGCTCGCAGCGCTGGTGGTGCTGGTATTCCTGTGGAACTGGCGCTCGACGGTCATTGCCGCGATTGCCATTCCGACCTCGATCATCGCGACCTTCGGATTGATTTGGTACGAGGGCTTCACGCTCAACTCGATGACCATGCTGGCGCTGACGCTCGCGGTCGGTATCGTCATCGACGACGCGATCGTCGTGCTCGAGAATATCTATCGCTTCGTGGAAGAGAAGGGGCGCCCGCCGTTCCAGGCCGCGGTCGAGGCCACCCGCGAGATCGGCCTGGCGGTGCTCGCGACGACGTTGTCGCTGATCGCCATCTTCGTTCCGGTCGGCTTCATGGGCGGCATCGTCGGTCGCTTCATGAAGAGTTTCGGCCTGACGATGGCGTTCGCGATCATGGTGTCGCTGCTGGTGAGCTTCACGCTGACGCCGATGCTGTCGGCACGATGGATCAAGATGCGGCCACGTCGTGAAGACGCGGACGGAAACGAGATCCACGAGGAAAGCTCCAAGGAGAGCCGGTTCTTCCGGCCGCTGGATCACGCCTATGCGCGAGTGCTCTCGTGGGCGCTGGCGCATCGGGCAATCGTCGCGGGAATTGCGGTTCTCGTGCTGCTCAGCAGCGCACCGCTGTTCAAGATCGCGAACAAGAATTTCCTGCCGACCGACGATCAATCCGAGTTCGAAGTCGGCCTGCGCGCTCCTGAGGGAACCAGCCTCGATGCGACCGAGCTGGTCACGAACCGTATTGCCGCACAGGTTCGGCAACTGCCCGAGGTCGATTACACGCTGGTCACGACTGCCGATGATCCTGCGCAGACGCAAAACTCGGCAACGCTCTACGTGCGGCTGAAGCCACTGGAGAAACGGCGTCGCGACCAGTTCGCCGTCATGGACGACGTACGGACCAAGGTGCTGCCGCAGTTCGCCTCAGCCAACCTGCGCACCGGCGTCCGGCCGGTGGCCACGATCGGCGGCGGAGGCAACCAGAACGCCGACATCCAGTTCACGTTGAACGGGCCGGATCTCGGGAAGCTGGAGCGCTATGCGAGCGCCGTCGCGGACGCCGCCCGCAAGCAGCCTGGCGTCGTCGACGTCGACACGTCGTTGAACACGGGCAAGCCGGAATTGTCCGTGCACCTCGACCGCCTGAAGGCATCCGACCTCGGGGTACAGGTCGCTGATGCCGCGGAAGCGCTTCGACTTCTGGTCGGCGGCGACGAGGTCACCACTTACAATGAGGGGGGCGAGCAGTACGAAGTTCACGTTCGCGCCCTGCAGACCGAACGCGACTCCGCCGGCACCATCGGACAACTGACGGTGCCGTCGAGCCGCATCGGCAGCGTGCCGTTGGAGAACATCGCCGATCTCACCGCCGGCACCGCGCCGAGCGCCATCGACCGCCTGAACCGTCAGCGGCAGGTGACCGTGTTCGCAGGCCTGCAGCCCGGGGTTTCGCAAACGCCCGCGATGGATGCCATGGGCCGTGCGGCGGATGCGCTCAACATGGGACCCGGCTACAGTACGCGCTTTGCGGGACGCTCCCGCGAGCTTGGCCGGGCCGCACAGAACTTCGTGATCGCATTCGTTCTGTCGCTCGTATTCATGTACCTGATCCTGGCGGCGCAGTTCGAGTCGTGGCTGCATCCGATCACGATCCTGCTCTCGCTGCCGTTAACGCTGCCCTTCGCTCTGATCTCGATCATTGTCTCGGGGCAGTCGCTGAACATCTTCTCCGCGCTCGGGCTGCTGGTGCTGTTCGGCGTGGTGAAGAAGAATTCCATTCTTCAGATTGACCACGCCAACCAGCTCAGGGAGCGAGGCATGGAACGTGACATTGCAATCCTTCAGGCAAGCCGCGATCGGCTGCGGCCCATTCTCATGACCACTTTCGCATTTGTCGCGGGCATGATCCCGCTGGTCCTCTCGAGCGGCATCGGCTCGGGAACGAACCGCGCGCTCGGCTTCGTGATCATCGGCGGCCAGTCGCTCGTGCTGATCCTTTCGCTGGTCGCGACGCCGGTTGCCTACTCGCTGTTCGATGATCTCTCGAAGATCAGGCTGTTCTCCTGGAAGCGCGCGCGCCGCGCGGCTGCCGCCGCGGCCGCGGGCACCGCGCTGCTGCTGACGCTTGGCGCGACGCCGGCTCGCGCGCAAGCGACGACCCCCGGGGTTGCGCCGGCGCAGGAACCACCGACGGGTGAAGTGCTGAAGCTGACAGCCGAAGAGGTCGTGCAGATGGCCAGAGAGAACAATCCGGATCTCGCGGCGGCCGGCTACGACCCTCGGATTGGCGCCGAACGCGTCGCGGAGGCTCGCGCGGCATTCCTGCCGACGCTGCTATCGGCGGTCAATCGCAACGTGCAGCAGGCGCCGCCAACCAGCGTCTTCTTCGGCACCAACGGCGTGCGCACGGACGTGTGGTCCGGCAACATCGGCGTGGGCCAGCAGCTTCCGTGGGGAGGCGGCACGTACAACGTCGCATGGACGTCCGATCGGACGGACGCCACCAGTACCCTCTCGAACTTCAACCCGGCCGTCACCGCACAGTTGCAGGCACTCGTTTCCCAGCCGCTGCTGCGTGGTTTCAAGATCGATCCGTTGAGAGCGCAGGTCACGATTGCACAACGGAGTCAGGAGCTTGCCGACGTCTCGCTGCGCGAGACCACCGAGCTCACGACGGCAGACGCCGAGCGGGCCTACTGGGCGCTCGTGCTGGCCAGGGCAGCGGTATCGGTGCAGCAGCGTTCGCTGGATCTATCTTTGGAGCTCGAGCGCAACAACCAGGCACGTGTAGATGTCGGACAGTCGCCGCCGCTCGATCTCGTGTCGGCGCTAGCCGAGGTGGCGCAGCGTCGCGAGAACCTGATCATCGCGCAGACGCTCGTCCGCCAGGCCGAGGACCAGCTCCGGATTCTGATCGTCGATCCCAAGCGTCCGGACTACTGGGCCGTGCGGATCGAGCCGGTCGATCTCGTGCCGCCGATCGGCCCGGCGCCGGACGTCGACGCGGCCGTTCGCGTCGCGCTCCAGGAGCGCACGGATCTCGTGCGCGCACGTAAGGAAATTCAGATCAACGAAACGGCGGTCGCGCTCGCGAAGAATGAAATATTGCCGGACTTGCGGGCGCAGGCAACCTACTTGACCAATGGTCTTGGCGGCACGGAACTGTTCCGTCAGGGCGGGTTCCCCGGAATCCCGGTTCCCGTGGGCAACACCGCGTTCGGCGATGTGTTACGGCAGCTCGTCTCGGCGGACTTCCCGACCTGGAGCTTCGGGTTCACGCTGAGTTATCCGCTCGGCCGCAGCACCGAGCAGGCCACGCTCGCACGGTCCCAGCTCGAACGGGAGCAGTCGGTCGCGCGGCTGCGCAGCGCGGAATACAAAGCGGTTCGAGAAATCCGCCAGGCGGCGCTCCAGCTCGATCAGAACCGTCAGCGCATCGAAACGACGAGAGTCGCGCGCGAGCTGCAGGAGCAACGGCTCGATGCCGAGCAGAAGCGCTACGACGTCGGGATGTCGACGAACTTCAACGTCATCCAGGCGCAGCGGGATCTTGCAATCGCACGGAACAGCGAGCTGCAGGCTCAGCTCGATTATCAACTCGCGCTGATCAGTTATCAGCAGGCGCAGCACGTCGGAACCGGGACGGCATCCGGTTCGATCAGCACCGGAGCGACCGGAGTATCGTCGATCAGCGGGACATCGACGTCGGCCACGACGCCGGCGACCGGGACGACGACAGCGCCGGCTGCCGCACCGGGTGGGCCGGGCGGGCAATAGGATCAGGCGACGCTGGAGAAGCGACCGGGGTTCAGGACGTCGAACGCCTGGTCGCGTTTGCCGTTGACGATCCAGTCGGCAACCATGCGCGCCGTCACCGGCGCGAGCAGCACGCCATTTCGATAGTGCCCGGACGCATGAACGAGTCCGGGCACCCTGTCATCCGGTCCGAGCGCGGGCAGATCGTCTGGCGTCGCCGGCCGCAGACCGACGTACACACCTAGAAACGTCGCGCCCCATCCTCCAGGCAACAAGTCGCATGCCGCGTCGAGCAGATCGCGCACGCCGGCGGCGGTTGTCCGCTCGTCGAAGCCAACATCCTCGACGGTCGCTCCCACGAGCA
This sequence comes from uncultured Acidobacteriota bacterium, assembly GCA_963755695.1. Classification (GTDB taxonomy): domain Bacteria; phylum Acidobacteriota; class Vicinamibacteria; order Vicinamibacterales; family 2-12-FULL-66-21; genus QHWT01. The sequence goes on from CAVWLB010000008.1 coordinate 501,891, forward strand.
ACGATCCATCCGTCCGCGGGACGATGTAGCACTCGGGTCCCCAGATAATCGTGCCGATCGGATGTCCGCGCCAGCCGAGATGAAGCAGCTGGCCGCGAACGGGACGCAGCGGCGGGCCGCCGGCGCCGGCGATATCGATGCCGGCGCCCCACGCGCCGGCAGCAAGGACGACGGTCGACCCTGTGATTGAGCCGGTGGAGGTGATTACCCGGAGCGATGCTCCGTCACGTTGAACCCGCGTGACGCGCGCCCGGTGAAACACGGCGCCTCGCTTGACGGCAGCCGCGGCCTGGGCCGCCGTCAGTTGCCGCGGGGCCACGTATCCATGCGTCGGGGTGAAGAGTGCGCCGGAAATCGTTCCAAGCGCCGGATGATGCCGCCGTGCGTCCGCGGGTTCGAGCCAGGTCCGCGTGACATCGCCGTCACGGGCGCCGATCGCCCGCAGCTCCGCCGCATGATCGACGTCGAGGGCGATCTCGAGCGTCCCGACCCGGCGGTACTCCACGTCGAGCCCGGTGTCGCGCGTGAGCCGCCGGATCCAGTCGTCGTAGAGCGCGAGGCTGCGGACGCCAAGGTCGAGCAGCGGTCCGCTCTCGTGCCCCTCGACATACGGCGCCAGCATGCCGGCCGACGCCTGCGTCGCGCCGCCACCCGGGTCGCGATCGTCGATTACCGTGCACGCGACACCCCGCGCCGTCAGTTCCCGCGCCACCGCGGTGCCGATGACCCCAGCGCCAACCACGACCACTGAACCGGTCACAAGCCGATCTTAACCACAGAAGCGACGACCACAGAAAGCCACAGAAAGCCACAGACAAACACAGACAAACACTGAAAACACAGAAGAGCACGGAAAGACATTGAACGAGGTGAAACACCGCGCGCCATGTACGCGGCGAGGCCGAAGAAAAGTGGCCTTCACAACTGACCGCCTTTCTCCGCCACCTCCCAGGTCTCTCAGTGGGGCGTTTCACGAACGGTACACAGCAACGCTGACCGAGTGCGGTGTTCCTGTGTGTACGCTCAGTGTTCTTCAGTGTTTTCTGTGGCTGTTTTCTGTGGCCGTTACTCTGTGGCCGTTTTCTGTGGCGATGATCAGTGGAATTATTCGAAGCGCGTCAGCGTGACGTCGAGGGTGCGGATGTGGTGATCCGCGCGGTTCCACTGGACCAGAATCGGGCTCTGATAGCGCCCGTCGGCGATGACCCCTCTGCCATCGCTCTCGCGAATCCGCAGATTGACCGACCGCTTCATTCTCAGGAAGCGACCCGCCGGAACCGCAATCGCCCGTGCGAAGAGACGCTCGAGCATCCCGGCGCGGAGTCCAGTGATATCGAGAACCTGGTTCAGCGCCCGCACCATGTCGTACTTCGCATAGTCGAGCGCCTTCTGGGGAATCGATCTCGGGTGGGTCAGCATGTGACGGCCACGCTCCGCGGCAAAACGGAACGGGTTGCGCAACACGTCGGCAAGGTCACGGCGCATCAACAGCGTCTCGTACTCGTTGACGGTGAGTCCGGCCTGGCGCTCGCCGCGCGCGAGCTCCAGCCGCACGCGCCCGCTCGACACGCCGTGCATCTTCACCAGCGCGACGAGCTCGATCGTAGATCCCCAGCTTCGGATGCTTGAGATTGATCGAGTCGATTGGATGATCCGACATCGGCACGGCAATCCTCAGCCGCGCGACGTCCTGCTCGCGATGAAAGCCGACAATGCTGGTCAGCCGGCGCCGTGGCCGTCCGTCGGTGATCCCATCGAGATCGACGAAAGAGACCGGCTGCTCCGGCCGGTTCACGTAACTGACGCAGGTGCTCAGGCCCGCGGCCATGAAGGCGAGGTGCGAATCGGCGTTCCGCGGCTCAACGGCGCGTTCCTCTGAGGTGAGATCCGCCCGCCGGTGCAGTTGATCGTGCTCGTAGCCGGCGCCTTCCGGAAACATCGCGCGGAACACTTCCACGTACGGCGCCACCGTCTCCTTCTCGCGGGTCAGACGCGTCGCGAGACTCTGCTCGAGATAGCCGGCCGTCGTATGAAACGAATGATAGAGGTGACGCGGGTAGGGGTCGAGGAGATCGCCATGCGTCTGCCGCAGGCGCCTGCGAACATCGATGATGTCGAACCGCGCCCGGGGCGTCAGTTCGAGTGTGACCTCGACTGGAGAAACTGCCATCAGGTACTCGCGAACAAGTGTAACGTATTTGTGCTTTGTAATGCAAAGCACAATCGCAACCTCTAGCTGGCCGCGGACTTAGCGCTGTGGCGCGCTCGTCGTTACTGGCCGCGGACCAGCCGTCCTCCCGGCATCCAGGTCGTTCCAGTTCAGAATCGCGTTGAACGCCAGGAAATAGGTGCCCTGCGTCTGCCAGCGCCAGAACGGCCGGATCGCGAACGATACGAGGTGCCCCTTCCCCAGCGGCACATCGACCAGTTGTGCCCGGTTGGCCAGCGCCTGTCCGCCCGCCAGCGTGCCGGAAAGCAGCATGTCATCGGGATCCGACGGGAACCTCAACACCACCCGCGGCGCTTCTGGCGACGCCGTGGTGCTATTCGATCCGCCGGGTCCATCGGCGGGAGGCCGCTCGTTGCCGCCCTGGCCTTCACGGCCGGCTTCCGGCGACGGCTGCGTCTTCGACGAGGGTTCAACCGGCTCGGATTTCCCCACGGGATCGTACGGCGAGATCCGCTGCTGCGAAGCGGTCGCCATCGGCGTCACGTTCATGCCCACGCCAGGGATCGTGCTCTCGGTCGCGCCGAATCCACCACGTCCGCCGGCGGGCACGCTGCCTGTCGTGACACTGATGACCGGATCCTGATTGAAATAGACCGGGATCTGGCTTCCCTCGAAACCGTATGCGAGCGGGCTCCGCTTGTCAGCGAAGACGCCGCGCAGGATCGACCCACGGACGAACAACTGCGATGGGTTCTCGATCGTGACGCCGGTCGTGATGTGGTAATCGGGCAGGATCGTCGACGTCGACCCTTCGGTAATCAGCGTCCCACCCTGCTCCACGAACTTCACCAGTTCGAGCAGCCCCTCGTATCCCATACCGCCACGAATGTCGTCCGACTGATCGTTGACCCCGAGGCTCGGGAACTCCGCGCTCTTCTTGTAAGGAAGCGGCGCGTTTCCGTTCTTCGGGATGCCGTTGACCTGCGACTGTGCGGTCCCGCCAACATGCGGAAAGATGATCACGTCGTACTTCGACCGCAGGTTTCCCTCGCGCAGCTTGACGTCGCCGAAGTAGGTGTAGGGAACCGAGTACGTGTCGAGCGCCGCGCGCACCCAGCCTTCGTCCTGCGTCCGCGACCAGCTGTGCACGTAGCCGATTCGCGGCACATCGAGATCGTGCGCACGAACCTCCGGCAGGCTGGCGACCGCCCAGGCGGAAAGCCCGAGATCCTTGATCATCGGTTCGAGCTTCGCCCGATCGGCGTCCGGAATGATGAATGCGCCGGCACGGAACCGGTGGCCGCTCAACGCGAAATCTTCCTCGGCCGCCCGCATCCTGACGTCCGCATTCTTGAACCGGAAAGTCATGAGGTTGTTGTCGGTCGTGTGCTCGACGATCAGCACCGGACCGTTCCCCTCGATACCGCCTGGCGCCTTCGCGTCCGCGGTGAGAAGCGCCATCTTCTGATCGAGCACCGCCTTGTCGGTAAGCGGCCGGATCACGAGATTGCGCATGTACTGAAAGGTCCAGCCGGTGTCGTCGTACGGGCGCGGGTTGGCGGGCGCGTAGTTCTGCACCGAGAAATACATGTCGGCGACGCGTGCGATAGGGCTGATCGCCGCGGATGACGTAGTCACCGGCCGCCACATCTACGCTGCCGGCCTTGAACGGCGCCAGCGCCTTCTGCACTTCGAGTCCCTGCGCGCGCAGATCATTGACCGCCTGTGCCGCGTCCGCCTTCCGATACTGCGTTGCGGGAATCATCCAGCCGAATGTCGGCCCGTTTCTGCCCTTGTCCACGGCACGCTTGTTCTTGATCCAGTAGTTCTCGAGATAGAGCTCCCTGTTCTTGGCAACGTGGCTCAGCGACAGCAGCGCGGCGGACTCCTGGATGTTGGTGTTGTTGCGCGGTCCCCATTTGATCGACGGAAGCGGCGGGTTCGGCCGGAACCACTCGCGGCTGGTGGTCGTTGCCGACGGCGTCACGGTGTACGGATCGGGACCGTAGCTCTGGACCTCGTAGAACCGGCCGATCGCGTTGTGGCCGTGCGCGATGAAAAACATGTAGTTCGGCACCCAGCCGTCGTAGAACCCGTAGGTCCACACGCCGGGCACACCGCGCTTGGTCATCTCCATGACGTCGTTCTGCGCCAGCATCCACCATTCATCGATCGTGATTGGATCGATCGCTTCGTTGTAGGGCCCGGTGCCAGTCGACGCGTACAGGTACGTCTGGGCTTCGTGCAGGTCGTGCAGGATGGTCGGCTTCCAGTCGAGGCTGGCCTTCTCGATGTTGCGGGTGAGCGCCAGGAACTGCCCCATGCCGTCACGATTGTTGTCGTGCTGCACGTATTTGCCCCAGTACATGAGCGCGAGCCGGGGGGCTCCTTCCGGCTGCTTCTTGTTGAAATAGTAGGTGTCGACCTGCTTTTCGCGGCCGTCGACTTCAACCACCGGCGTGATCAGCGTGATGACGTTGTTACGGATGTTCTGGATGAACGGGGTCTCTTCGACGGCCAGCCGGTAGGCCAGCTCCATCAGCATCTCGGGCCCGCCGTTTTCCGGCGAATGCATGCCGCTGGTGAACCAGTAAATCGGTTTCGCGCTCTTGATCAGCTGCTGCGCCTGCGCCTCGTTGGTGATCCGTGGATCGGTGAGCTGGGCGATCATCGACTTGTACTTGTCGATCGATTTGATGGTCGCTTCATCGGCCACCGCGAGCAGCACCATGTCTCGCCCCTCCTCGGTCTTGCCGATCTTCCACAATGCGATGCGGTCCGAGACCTTGTCGATCGCCTCGAAGTACCGCTGGATGTCCGCCGCGTGGGTCAGCTCGCCGGGTGTCCCCGGCATGTGGCCGAGGAATTTGAGCGGCGTCGGGACCGTGTCAGATGCCGGAAGGTGGTCGACGAGCTCGGTCGTGATTCGAGGGTCCTGAAGGTAGTCTTTGATCTTCGCCGTGTACTCCGCGTCGAGCTTCTGCCTTGGCGCCGACTGTCCTGCCTGCGCCTCCGGAATCCCGGCCGCCGCGACCAGGACGCTGACCGTCAACACGGCGCCCGCGAAAGATCTCACCCCGTACATGTCTCCTCCCAAAACGACCGACAAACGGCGATTTATACCACGACCGCAACAGCCTGGCCGGCTTCGCCATTGATGAGGCCGGCAAAAACGGGCCACGAGTTTGCTAACGACTCGAGGCATGTTGGCACGCCTGAGAGTACCGCTCGGCTGGACGGAGCTGTTCAAGCGCACGGGAAAGGAAGCCCTCGAGGACGACATCCTGAATCTTGCGGCACAGCAGGCCTACTACTTCTTCTTCGCGCTGTTTCCGGCGCTGCTGTTCGTGATCGCGATTGCCAGCTTCTTTCCGCTGCAGTCGCTCATTGACAACGTCGTGCAAATGCTTGCTCGGGTGGCGCCGAGGGAAGTCATCGACATCATCACTCAGCAGATGACGCAACTGGCAGAGCAGAACAGCGGCGGACTGCTGACGTTCGCGTTCCTGGTCACAATCTGGAGCAGCTCCGGCGCCATGGTGGCGATCATCACCACACTCAATACCGCGTACGACATCACGGAATCGCGGCCGTGGTGGAAGACCCGCATGGTGGCGATCGGTCTGACCATCGGCATCGCGTTCTTCACCATCGCGTCGATGTTCCTGGTTCTGGCCGGCCCCGCCTTTGCCGAGCACCTGGCAAACACGCTACGCCTTGGCGATGTTTTCAAGTGGGCCTGGTGGGTGCTGCAGTGGCCGGTGATTTTTGGGCTCGTCGCCACGGCGATTGGCCTCGTCTACTACTTCGCTCCCGACGCGGAACAGGACTGGGTGTGGATCACTCCAGGCTCGGTGGTGGCAACGTTCCTGTGGATCGTCGTGTCGCTGGGCCTGAAGCTGTATTACACGCTCGTGCCGAACGCCAACGCCACCTACGGGACAATCGGCGGCGTGATGGTCCTGATGCTGTGGTTCTACTGCTCCAGCATTGCGCTGCTGATCGGAGCCGAGCTCAATACCGAGATTGAGCACTCCTCGCCTTATGGGAAGGACCCGGGCGAGCGGGTGCCAGGAGAGAAGAAGGCGATCGGCGCGCGCGCCCTGCGGTTATACGAAGAGAAACGGGCAAGAGGCGAAATTCCGATCAAGCCAATGCCCGACGCGGTCAATTGCGATCTGGACCGCCCCACGTCGGTCGAGCACCCCGAGCCAAAGCCGAGCGAGCTGTTGATCGGTACGATAGCACTCATCCCGACGGCCGTCGTCGTGGCCAAGAAGATCCGGGATGAGATGAAGACGAGTGCGTAGGGGAGCTGGTGATTCAGTGATTTGGTGATTCAGTGATTTGGTGATTGTCGGCTCACATCACCAATTCACCGGATCACCAAATCACCGGATCACCAAATCACCAAATCAGATTACCGACAGAGCATCTGAGGCGGTGGGGCCCAGGATCCCGGGCGAAGCTTGCCGCCGAATCCCCAGTACACCGGTTGCGCGTTCACGCAGTTGGCCGGAAGCGGCACGTTCGCCTTTACCGCTCCCCCATCGGCAGTCGGCACGATCACATTCCGTGTCACCCGGTTCGATGGCACGCCGATAACGCCAGGATAGCCGACCGCAACACCAACCGGCACTCCGACACCGAAGCCGACCCCGGCAACGCCGAAGCCAGCCGTTGGAACGCCGAACCCATAGGGATAGTAAGTGTTCATCGGCACGACGGCGGGCGCCTGCGGTTCTGAATCGTGATGATCGATGACGATGACGCGCGGTTCGGGATCGGCCTGCGCTTGCGGAGCGACGGCCGGCTGCGGCTGTGGCGCGGTGTCTGCGGGAGCAGTTGACGGAGTCCGCCCGCTATGGATGAGTGCCAGCATCACCTTGTCGCTGACCCCACCATCCTTCAACGCCTTCATCGCGGCCGCATCCAGGGTGAAGACGCTTCGGTCGGATTCGATCAGCGCGATCAAAACCTCGTCGCTCAGTCCGGCCTTGGACAACTCGATCACGTCCCGGACGGTGATCGCCTCGGCGCGGCCGACGAAGAGCGGGGCCATCAGCACAAACGCGAGGAGCACACGCCGCATGGGGACCTCCCGGTCTGGTCAAATATAGTGCAACCCGGGTGCCTTCGGTATAGGGGCAAAAATTTAGGGTTTCTCACGAGACGCGCGGGCCAGGTGGTCCATTTGCGAGGACAGCACTGTCCCCAGGCCGTAGCGGCGGGGAGGGAATGACCCTAGAATTGCGGGGTCCATCGAGGGCACACCCCTTGCTCAACTGGACTGCACAGGGAGTTTTCGATGTTCTCCAAACCGTTGGCGTTCGCTTTATTGGCCGTCGGGTGCATTACGGCTGCGGCCGGTGGCGCGTACGTCGCTACTCGGCATAACACCGCTGATCTCGTTGCTGTTCCGCCGGCCCTGACCACCCAGGCGACGCCTTCATCGGCCCCCGCGGAGACCGCAGCCCAGCCCGTGGCGGAAACGGAAGCGCCAGTAAGCCCGGTCACGCCAGCCCCCACGCCGTCGGTCAAGGTGGAGAAAGAAGAGGCGCCGGCGCCGGTCACGCCGCGGCGTCCAGCGCGCGCAGCCGAACCGCCACCGCTCAGCGGGTCGCGGTCGGCACGCACGGCGGCACCGCGGAGCGTTTCCCAGCACCAGACTGCATCGGCGCCACAGTCGACGCCAACGCAGACAGCCCCTGCGACGCCCCCTGTCGTCGCGCCTCCTGTCGCCGCTGCCACGACCGTTGCCGATGCGAAACCGGACCCACCCAAACCGTTCGAGCCCCAGCCGGAGCTTCCGCGTACGCCGCAGTTCGAAGAACTCGGTACTGCCGGCCTCGTCCGTGATTGGCTTGCAGGTTGAAACGGCGCTTTCGTCCGAGCGTGCGCAGCTGGAAGATCGGGTCGACGCGCGGGTCACACGTGACGTGCTGGTCAACGGCCGCGTCGCGATTCCGGCGGGCTCGCGGGTGTTTGGCTCGGTGACCCTCGTCGATCGGGGTGGCAAAGTCAAAGGGGCCGCGCGCCTCGGGATTCGCTTCCATACCCTGGTTCTGGCCGACGGCAGCGAAGTCGCGCTGAACACCGAACCCTTCTATCGCGAAGGGGAATCGCCGGCAGGCGACAGCGCAAAGAAGATCGGCGGCGCTACGGCGGTGGGTGCCATCCTTGGCGGCATTCTCGGCGGCGGTAAGGGCGCAGTCATCGGCGGAGCGACCGGCGCGGCCGGAGGGACGGCCGCGGCGATGGCCGGCGACCGGAACGCCGCGGTGGTCTCTGCCGGATCGATCGTCACCGTTCACCTCTCAGCGCCGGCAACGATTCAGGTCGAGAAGAGAGAGTCCTAGAATCTGGTGAATTGGTCATTTGGTGATTTGGTGAATTTGGTGATTTGGTCGCCATAATCGCCACATCACCGAATCACCTGATCATCGAATCGGCACGTTCCGTCAGACCGCTCACCGGCTCGCCGACTGGGTCGCCGATTACCTCGAACATCCCGAGCGGTTTCCCGTCCTCTCGCGCGTGCGGCCTGGCGAGATTCGCGATCAGTTGCCGCGTTCGGCACCTGAACACGGTGAATCGTACGACGCGATCCTCGCGGACTTCGAACGCATCATCCTGCCCGGCATCACGCACTGGAATCATCCCGGTTTTCTCGCCTACTTCGCGATCAGCGGCAGCGAACCAGGCGTGCTCGCCGAATTCCTGTCCGCTGCCTTGAACGTCCAGGCGATGCTGTGGCGGACGTCGCCCGCGGCAACGGAGCTCGAAGAGGTGACGCTGTCGTGGCTGCGCGAGCTCCTGGGTCTCCCCGAGGAGTTCGACGGAGTGATCTACGACACCGCATCGGTTTCGACGCTGCATGCGCTGGCCGCCGCGCGCGAGGTCGGCATCCCCGGGGTTCGTGAGTCCGGCCTCGCCGGACGGACGGATCTGCCGCGACTGCGCGTGTGACTGCTCCGAGCACGCGCATTCGTCAGTTGACAAGGCCGTCATCCTGCTCGGCCTGGGGCACGACGCGCTTCGCCGGATTCCAGCCGACCGCGATTTCTCCATGCTGCCCGACGCACTCGAGGCTGCGATCGTCGAGGATCGCGCGGCAGGGATGCGGCCCATCGCTGTGGTGGCGACGGTCGGCACAACCTCGAGCACCAGCGTGGATCCGGTGGAGACCATCGCCCGCATATCAGCCAGGCAGCGGGTGTGGCTGCACGTCGACGCCGCTTACGCGGGAGTCGCGGCAATGGTTCCTGGTTGTGAGTGGATCCTGCGCGGCGCGGATCTCGCCGATTCGATCGTGGTGAATCCTCACAAATGGCTGTTCACGCCATTCGATCTCAGTGTGCTGTATTGCCGCAGGATGGACGTGATTCGGCTGGCGTTCTCGCTGACCCCTGAGTACCTGCGCACCAGCGAGGGGGAAGCCGGCGTCAGGAATCTGATGGACACCGGCATTCAACTCGGCCGGCGCTTTCGTGCGTTGAAGCTGTGGATGGTCCTCCGCCATTTCGGCAGCGAAGGGTTGCGGGCACACCTCGCGGAGCACATGCGGCTGGCGCGGGTGCTCGCGACCTGGATCGACGAGAGCGATCGGTTCGAGCGCGTCGCTCCCGTCCCGTTCAGCGTGGTCTGCTTCCGGCTGCGCAGCGAGGCGAGTGACGAGGAACATCAGCGCCTCCTCGATCGCGTCAACGCGTCGGGGGAAGTCTTTCTCTCGCACACGAAGCTCGACGGACGCTTCGCGCTGCGCATCGCAATTGGCAATCTCCATACAACCGAAGAACACGTCGCGCGCGCGTGGGCTCTCTTGAATGAAGCGGCCGGGCTCGCCGGCGCTCCGTAGCGGGTTGCAGCGGAGGTGGAACCTCGGCCCTAGCAAGGGCATACCGCTTGCAGTTCGCTCCACGGGTATTTTCATGAGGAGGACCGGTCACATGTCTGTGCGAAAAATGTGCGTGACGGTTGCGATATGCGCTGTAGCGCTGGCTGCGGCTCCGCGGTCCGCCTCGGCCGATTGGCTCGTAACGCCCTTCGTGGGGTGGAATTTCAACGGCTCAGCCGACGTGAACGGCAACGGTGGCACGAGCTTCGAGAACAAGTTCGAGCACAAGGTCGACTACGGCGTTTCCGTGGCAGCAATGGGGGCCGGCATCGTCGGGTTCGAGGCTGACTTCGGCTACTCGCCGAACTTCTTCGAGACCACGACGCCGAACAACAACGGGTTTGAGTTCACGAACGACAGCAACGTCGTCACACTGACCGGAAATGTGATCGTTGGTGCGCCGATTGGCGGACACGGCGGATTCGATCCGGCCTTACCTGGTCGGCGGCGTCGGTCTGATCCGGACGAAAGTCGCGGACGTCCCCGGAGTGTTCGACGTGTCGAGCAAGAACGATTTCGGGTTCGACGTGGGCGCGGGAGTGATGGGATTCTTCGCGCAGAACATCGGCCTGCGCGGCGACTTCCGGTACTTCCGTTCCTTCCAGGGCAGTAGCGACAACGTGACCGGCCTCGGGCTGGACAACTTTCAGTTCTGGCGCGGTTCGGCGGGAGTGACGTTCAAATTCTAGAAACGTCTCATGGCTCAGGGCTCAGGGCGGCTCACGGCTCGGGACGGCTTAGGCTACACGACTGATGGCGTATCGGCCGCGTATGAGAACAGGCCCTGGGTCATCGTCATCATGAGCCACCCTGAGTCGTGAGTCGCATGAGTTATAACCCCTGAGCCCTGAGCCACTCTTTCGCCTCACGAAGCGCCGCGGCGACCGCATCAGGTGCGGTCGACTGCGGCGTTCGTTTCTTCTCGACAGACGCCCGCGCGGTAATCGCCCCACGAATGTCTTCACCGAACAACGCCGAGTGCTCGCGCCATTGGGCCAGCGACAAATCGTCGAACGATCGTCCTTCCTTCACAAGCCGCCGGACAACGCTGCCGACGATTTCGTGCGCATCGCGGAACGGCACACCGAGCGCAACGAGGTAATCGGCAACATCGGTTGCCAGCAGCAATCCTGACGCCGCCCGGGTCGAGACCCGCGGGTTCGGCTGGAGACCACGCACGACCGCGGCGACTGCCGAAAGCGACGCGAGCCAGGTATCTTCCGCGTCGAACAGGGCTTCCTTGTCCTCCTGCAGATCCTTGCTGTAGCCCGCCGGCAGCCCCTTCATCGAGGCGAGCCACCCTGCGAGGTGGCCGATCACGCGTCCGCTCTTTCCCCGCACCAGTTCCAGCGGATCGGGATTCTTCTTCTGCGGCATCAAGCTGCTGCCGGTCGCCGCCGAATCCGCGAGATCGAAGAAGCCGAATTCCTCGGCAGTGAACAGGATGAAGTCTTCGCCGAGCCGGCTGAGATGAACCATGCCGAGCGCCGCAGCGTGAAGGAACGACGCGACGAAGTCGCGATCGCCGCTGACGTCGATGCTGTTTCGGGAAATCCTGGAGAATCCGAGCGCGGTGGCGATCGCGCGGACATCAATCGGGTAGCTCGTGCCGGCGATGGCTCCGGATCCGAGCGGCAGTTCGTCAGCTTCGGTCAGTACCGCCGTGAGCCGATCGGCGTCTCGACGAAGCGCGGAGACGTGCGAGAGCAGGAAGTGCGCCACGAGCACGGGCTGCGCCCGGCGCAGGTGCGTGTACGACGGCATCAACGCGTCGCCCGATCGTTCCGCGAGCGCGACCAGTTCGGCAACCGCGGCAGCAATCGCCTTTTGAATCACCGGCACGCGGCGCTTCAGGTACAAGCGCAGATCGACGGCGACCTGTTCGTTGCGCGATCGCCCGGTGTGAAGCCGTCGACCGGCCTCGCCGATTCGCGCCACCAGCTCGCGCTCGACGTACGCGTGCACGTCCTCGTCGCCGGCGCCGTCGCCGAGGCCGGCTGCGAGCACCTCACGGAGGCCACGATCGATTGCGGCGGCGTCGGCCGGCGACAGCACGCCGGCGCGTGCCAGCGCCGCGGCCCAGGCAGCGCTCCCGCGCACATCGTCTTCGAACAGCCGACGATCGAAGCGGAACGAGGAGCCAAATGCGAAGAGCTCGGCGTCGGGATCGCCTTCGAACCGTCCTGACCAGAGATGCGCCATCTTCACGATCCAACCGTCTCCCGAGCGTTCTGACGCTTGCGCGCCAGCGTTTCGATCGGAAGACCCCAGATCTTGATGAACCCTTCGGCCGCACTGTGATCGAAGACGTCGCCGGAGTCGTAAGTCGCGAGCCCGCGGTCGTACAGGGCGAATGGGGACTTGCGTCCAACCACGCGGCAGTCGCCTTTGAACAGCTTCAACCGCACCGTGCCGGTGACGCGCGGTTGAATCGCCGCGACAAACGCGTCGATGGCTTCCCGCGTCGGTGAGAACCAGAGGCCGTTGTAGACGGCGTCCGCGTAGACACGTCCCATCTCCTGCGTCAGGCGATCGAGATCCCGGGGGACGACCAGGCGCTGAAGCTCCTTGTGTGCCAGATGCAGCACGACGGCCGCCGGCGCCTCGTAGATTTCCCGCGACTTGATCCCGACCAGCCGGTTTTCCATCATGTCGATGCGGCCGACGCCGTGCGCGCCCGCAATGGTTTCGAGACTCTCGATCAATTCGAGCAGCGACATGTCGATGCCGTTCGCCCGCACCGGCACGCCCTTGTCGAACTCGATCTCGATGTAAGCCGGTTCGTTCGGGCAGTCGTGCGGCGAACGGGTCAGCGTATAAATGTCGTCGGGCGGCTCCTGCCACGGATCCTCGAGCACGCCGCATTCGATCGATCGTCCCCACAGGTTCGAGTCCGTGCTGTAGGCGTTGTCGACACCGGCGGGAATCGGGATGTTCCGCGCCTTGGCATAGGCAACCTCGTCGGAACGCGACATGCCCCAGGTCCGGGCCGGCGTGATCAATCGGATCGACGGATCGAGCGCGCGGGCGGAGACATCGAGGCCGACCTGGTCGTTGTCCTTCCCGGTGCAGCCGTGCGCAATGGCGGTGGCTCCCTCCATGCGTGCGATCTCGACGAGCTTTTTGGCAATCAACGGACGGCCCAGCGCGGTCGCCAGCGGATAGCGCTCTTCGTACACGGCGCCCGCCTGCAGCGCCGGCAGAATGTAGTCCCGCACGAATTCCTCGCGCACGTCGAGCACGTGCGCGCGCAGCGCGCCAACTGCCAGGGCACGCTCGCGGATGTCGATCAGCTCGCGGCCCTGCCCGAGGTCGAGCGTCACGGCGATCACCTCGGCGGCGTGCGTATCCGCCAGCCACGGGATCGCGACCGATGTATCCAGACCGCCCGAATAGGCGAGAACGATCCGCTCCATGTGCGCTCCACTCAACTCCGCAACCAGTGTTCGATCTGTTTCGTGAAGGCCTGCGCCTCGCGCTCCCCACGGCAGATGACGAGAATCGTGTCGTCACCGCCGATCGTCCCGACGACGTCCGCCATGCGGACGCGGTCGAGCGCAACCGCGAGCGGCTGCGCCTGCCCGGGGTCGGTACGCAGGACGACCAGTTGCTGGACCGATTCGAACCGGCGCAGGAACTCTGATACCGCCCGTCGCAGGACCGATTCCGGTTCCCCCGGCACTCCAGCCTCGGCCGCCCCCGGGCGCCGGTACGCCCCATCGCCGGACCGTTTCACCAGACCCAGGTCCCGGATGTCGCGGGAGAGCGTGGCCTGGGTAACGTGAATGCCGCGGCCGTCCAACCTCCCTCTTAATTGCTCCTGACTGGTGATGGCTTCGCGATCCACCAGCTCGAGCACGAGCGATTGCCTATACGACTTCATAAGTATTCAGCCGAACGACTGATTATACACTCGCTGCATACTCTTGCACCCTTATTTTTCTTGACCTTGCCGGCACGATCCATGTATATCTAAAGATTCCGATGAATAGTTATGCCCATCCTGTGCGGGTCGGCGTCGCCGGAGCCACCGGGTATGCGGGGGTAGAACTCCTCCGCTTCCTCGCCAGGCATCCGGGGGCGCAGATTTCCGCCGCGATGGGTTCCCCCGGCTCAGCCGCCCGCCGGGTGCCGTCACTCGCGCGGCTGTGGGATGCCCCGGTCGATGCGCTCGACGTCGATGCGCTTGGCGGTCCCACCGACGCGGTGTTTCTTGCGCTGCCCGATCACGCCTCCGCGGAAATTGCGCCGGCACTCGTCGCGCGCGGCAAACGTGTCTTCGACCTTTCCGGCGCTTTCCGCCTGCGCGACGCGGAGCAGCGGCGGCGTTGGTATCCGCATACGCCGGATCTTCCGTCGCCCGTGGTCTATGGATTGACCGAACAGTATCGGGCCGACCTCGCGGATTCGACACTCATCGCGTGTGCCGGGTGTTATCCGACCGCGGCAATCCTTCCGCTGCAGCCGCTGGTCAAGGCGGGCCTGGTCGACGGCCCGATCATCATCGACGCCAAGTCGGGCGTGTCGGGCGCGGGCAAGACGCCGACCGAGCGCACGCATTTCAGCGAGTGCCACGGCAGCCTCTCGGCGTACGGCGTCTTCTCGCACCGTCATGCGGCGGAGATCGAGCAGGAGCTGGGTGCGCCGGTCACGTTCGTGCCGCACCTGGTGCCGATCGATCGCGGGATTCTCGAAACGATTTATGTGACCTTGCCGCGCGGCGCGTCGGGAAGAGACGTTGCCGCCGCGCTCGAGTCCGCGTATGCCGATTCACCGTTTGTACGGCTGACCGGAAGCGAGCTGCCGGAAATCAAGCATGTCGCACACACGAATTTCTGCGACATCGGCTGGCGGGTCAACGAGCCCACCCGTCAGCTCGTGCTGGTCTCCTGCATCGACAATCTGGTCAAGGGAGCTGCCGGGCAGGCCGTGCAGAACTTCAACGTCGCGTTCGGCTTCGACGAAAGGCTCGGGCTGAATTGATCACGGTGCTGAAACTGGGCGGTGAGCTTCTCGAGGACCGCGCCGCGATGATCGCGGCAGCCGGCGGGATTGCCACGCTTGCCGCCAGCGGATCGGTGGTCGTCGTGCATGGCGGCGGGCGCGCGATCGACCAGGACCTGCGCGCGCGGGGCAAGTCGCCGCAGTTCGTCGACGGCCTGCGGGTTACCGACGAGGACACGCTGGCAACCGTCGTCGGTGTGCTCGCGGGGCGGATTAATACTTCGTTCGTCGCCGCGCTTGCGGCCTCTGGGGTCCGCGCGGTTGGACTGACCGGCGCCGATGGCGGCACGGCGCTGTGCCGGCGCGCGCCGGCGCTGCAGGCAACCTCCGGCGCCTCTGTGGATCTCGGTCTCGTTGGGTTGCCCGAAGAGGATGGCGGCCGCCTGCTGGAGGACCTGCTTTCGCTCGACTACGTGCCGGTCCTCGCGAGCATTGGCGTCACCCAGAGCGGCGAACTGTTGAACGTCAACGCGGACGTGCTCGCCGCGCACGTGGCACGGACGATCCGCGCGAATCGCTTGATCATTGCCGGCTCGACGCCCGGCGTGTTCGACGCTGGCGGGCGGAACTGTCCGGTGCTCGACATCGACAGGGCCACCGCGATGGTGGACGCGGGCACGGCGCGGGACGGCATGGTCGCAAAGCTCAGAGCCTGTCTCGACGCGCTGGGCAGCGGCGTCAAGGACGTCCGCATCGTCGACGGCAGGGGCGGGGACTACGTCGCTGCAAAGGGAACGCGGATTCAACATCATGCTCACGACCTCGTCTGATCCCATTGCGCTCGACCAGCAGCGAGTTCTGCAGGTCTATCGGCGATCGCCGGTGGTGTTCGAGTCGGGACGCGGCTGTTCGCTCTTCACGCGCGATGGCCAGCGGTATCTCGATCTCATCTCCGGCGTCGGTGTTGCCGCCCTCGGCCATGCGCATCCGGTGCTGGCGCGGGCGATCGCCGAACAGTCAGCCACGCTGCTGCACACGTCGAACCTGTTTCACCATCCGCTCCAGGCGGAGCTGGCAGCGCGTCTGGCCGATCTCTCCGGGCTATCGAAGGCGTTCTTCTGTAACAGCGGCGCTGAGGCGGTTGAAACCTGCCTCAAGTTCGCCCGGCGTTACTGGCACGCGCAAGGGCAACCCGAGCGCACCGGCTTCGTGGCACTCGATCACTCGTTCCATGGCCGGACGATGGGGGCGGTCTCGGTGACGTGGGATTCGCATTATCGCGATCAGTTCGGACCGCTGGTGCCTGGCGTCACCTTCGTCGCCGCCGCCGATGCGACCGCCGTGCACAGGGCGATCACGAAATCTACAGCCGCGGTCATTGTCGAGCCGATACAAGGCGAAGGTGGCGTCCGCCCGCTCACCCGACTGACGGCTGACGCGATCGAGGACGCGTGCCGCGAGACGGGGGCGCTCCTGATCGCCGATGAAGTGCAGTGTGGCCTCGGCCGGACCGGACAAGCGTTTTACTCGCCGGTACTCGGACTTCAGCCGGACCTGATGGCGCTAGGCAAGGCGCTCGGCGCCGGCGTTCCGATCGGGGCGGCGCTTTTTTCCGAGAAAGTGGCCAGCGCGGCAAAGCCGGGGGATCACGGCAGCACCTACGGCGGCAACCTGCTCGCCTGCCGCGCTGCGCTGGTGTTCCTCGACGAGCTGGTCGACCGCGGGCTGTTGCAGCAGGTCGCAAGAGTGGGTGCACACCTCGAAAGCGGGCTGCGCGCAATCGCCGCTCGCCAGTCCGCCGTAAAAGAGGTCCGCGGGGCCGGGCTGATGTGGGGCCTCGAGCTCGATCGTCCTGCCGCGTCGGTCGTGCAGGCAGCGTTCGAGAAGCGACTGCTGATCAATCGCACCTCGGACACGGTTGTCCGGCTGCTGCCGCCATATGTGATCAGCGAGGCGGAGATCGACGAAGCGCTGCCGCTGCTCGAAGCGGCCATCGCCGAGGCGCTGGAGGCGCCGCGTACATGAACATCCATCTGCGCACGGGAGTTGCCGGAGACGCGCCCGCGATCCATGCCCTGATCAGCACCAACCTGAACGCCGGTCACCTGTTGCCGCGCTCGCTCGAGGATGTGAACGATCACGTGCATCGCTTCATCGTGGCGGTGGACGACCAGGTCGTCATTGGATGTGCCGAGCTGGCGCCGCTCAGTGAATCGGTGGCGGAAGTGCGCTCTCTCGTCGTCGATGAAGCACGCCGCGGCCGACGGACCGGCATGTCGCTGCTCACCGCGCTCGCCGAGCGCGCCCGCTCGCTTGGTTACGTGACGCTGTGCGCGTTCACGCATCAGCCGTCGCATTTCGTGCGGCTCGGATTCTCGATTGTTCCGCACCAGTGGCTGCCCGAGAAGATCGCTCACGACTGCGCCGGCTGCAGCCTGTTCCGTCGCTGCGGGCAGTACGCGGTGTCACTGTCGCTGCGGGCGGGCGTCGCCGGCCGTCTCGCGGAAGGGGTCGGCGCCGCACCGCGCGTCGTGGCCCCACCCCGCGCCAGCGTCGAGCGTTTGCGGCTCGTGCCGGTGGCCAGCGACGAAGCGGAGCGCGTCCCCGCATGACCGTCGCCGAACTGCAGGTCACGCCGATCAGCGGCAGCGTGGCGGCCCCCGAGGGCTTCCGCGCCGCCGGCGTGTCATGCGGCGTCAAGAGCAGCGGGCTCGACCTCGCGTTGATTGTCAGCGACGTCGCTGCCTCCGCGGCGGCAGTGTTCACGACGAACAAAGCGCTGGCCGCGCCGGTCCTGGTGTCGAAGAGTCGGCTCGCCGCCTCGCGCGGCCACGCGCGGGTGATCGCCATCAACAGCGGCTGCGCGAATGCCTGCACCGGCCCCGACGGCCACGCGACGGCTGAAGCGATGGCCGACACCGCCGCCCGAGTGATCGCGGCGGATCGGTCGAGCGTGCTGATTGCGTCGACCGGCGTCATCGGCGTCACCCTGAATCGCGAGAAGATCACGGCCGGAATCGAGAGCGCGGCGGCGGCGCTCACTCGCGACGGCGGCCCGCTCGCGGCGCGCGCCATCATGACGACCGATCCCTTTCCCAAGGAGGCGGCGGTTCTAGTCGAGACCTCAATCGGCCGCTTCAAGGTCGGCGGCATTGCGAAGGGCTCCGGGATGATCGAGCCGCTCATGGCCACGATGCTCTCGGTGGTAACGACGGATGCAGCGGTATCGCCGTCGCTCCTGCAACGGGCCCTGACGGCGGTCACCGACGTAACGTTCAACGCGATCTCGGTGGACGGCGAGTGCTCGACCAACGACTGTGTCTTTGCGCTGGCGAACGGTGCCAGTGGCGTCACCATCGGCGAGGCTGAGCTGCCGATGTTCATCGAAGCACTGCGCCGCGTCTGTGAGCCTCTCGCGATTGGCATCGTCCGCGGCGGTGAGGGAGCGACCAAGCTCGTGACCATCGACGTCACCGGCGCGACGTCCGCGTCCGAGGCGAAACGCGCGGCACGGGCAATCGCGAATTCACCGCTGGTGAAGACCGCCATCCACGGCGCCGATCCGAACTGGGGACGCCTGGTTGCGGTCGCCGGTCGCGCCGGAGTGGCCTTCAACCTGGAAGCGGTGCGCGTGGGGCTTGGCGACGTCGAGCTGTTCGCGAACGGCCGGCCTTACGACGAGCGCTCGGCTGAAGCGTCGCGTCACCTTCAGCAGGCCGACGTTCACGTGCAGGTGGACCTGGGTACTGGTGGAGCAGGATCGGCGCGGATGTGGACCTGCGATCTGAGCGCCGAATACGTACGCATCAATGCGGAGTATCGAACATGAGCCTTTCTGCCGCTTCGCGCGCCGCCGCCCGGTGGCATCCGACGCAGTTCCTGTCGATTCTCGACGTGACGCCCCAGGAACTGGAGAGCTGCCTCGATCTCGCCGCCTCGATGAAGGCGGCGCGTCATGCGCGTCGTGTGCACGCGACGCCGCTGCAGGGACAGCATGTGGCGCTCCTGTTCGAGAAGCCGTCGCTGCGGACGCGATCGACGTTCCAGATCGCCATCCGGGAGCTCGGCGGAGAGATCATCGAGCCCCCGTCGGAGGTCGCGCTTGGCGGACGTGAAAGAATCGACGACGTGGCGCGCAATCTCGAACGATGGGTGTTTGGCGCGGTAATCCGCACCTTTGCCCAGAACCGGCTCGCGCGCTTCGCGGCAGCCGCGCCCGGCCTTCGCGTGGTCAATGCGCTGACCAACGAGGAGCACCCGTGTCAGGCGCTGGCCGACTGCCTCACGCTGATCGAGCGCTTCAAGACCATCGACGGCAAGACCGTGGCTTTCGTCGGCGATGGCAACAACGTGGCGGCATCGCTCGCGCAGGCGATGGCAATGCTTGGCGGGCATCTGATCGTCGCGTCACCTGCCGGCTTCGAGCTGCCGGCTCCGATCGTCGAATCGGTCGAGCGGGTGGCACGCTTCGGCGGCGGCGTCACCGTCACCAACGATCCGGTCGAGGCGGTGTCGTCCGCAGATGCAATCTACACGGACGTGTGGGCGTCGATGGGCCAGGAGGGAGAGGCGGACGAACGGCGCGAGATCTTCGCGCCGTACCAGGTGAATGCGGCGTTGCTCGACAAGGCGCCGGATGGCGCGTTGTTCATGCACTGCCTTCCGGCGCATCGCGGCGACGAAGTCACCGACGAAGTGATGGATTCTTCTGTCTCGGTAGTCTTCGATCAGTCGGAAAACCGTCTGCACACCCAGAAAGCGCTGTTGGCGCTGCTCGCCTCATGATGATTTGGGGATTTGGTGATTCAGTGATTTGGTGATTTGGCGGCCACCCCAGCTGCTTTTCATCGCTCAGGCCATTGAGCGGCGGCCGCTAAGTCGCTCAAGCGTCGATCCCCAAATCCCCAAATCCCCAAATCCCCAAATCCTAAAATCACCAAATCTGAGCTACTGTCTTCCCATGCGGCAGATGGTGATTCCGCGGCATGGCGGGCCGGAGGTCTTCGAGCTCCGCGATGCTCCCGAGCCCGTGCCAGGTGACGGCGAGGTCAGAATCCGCGTCCGCGCCGCCGGCGTGAACTTCGCCGACATCCTCGCCCGTATCGGCCTCTATCCCGATGCGCCCAAACCGCCGATCGTCGTCGGCTACGAGGTCGCGGGGATCGTCGACGCCGCCGGCCCGGACGTGACGCTGCTGCAGGAGGGAGACCGCGTAGTCGCGCTGACCCGCTTCGGCGGCTACTCTGATTCCGTCGTGGTGCCGGCCTCGCAGGCATTCAGGTTCCCCGACGAATTGAGCGACGCGGAAGCGGCTGCCGTGCCGGTGACGTATCTCACCGCGGCCATCGCCCTCTATCGCATGGCGGCGCTCACCTCCGGCGAAACCGTCCTCGTTCACAATGCCGGAGGCGGGCTCGGAATCGCGGCTACCCAACTCGCGCGGCTGCGTCGGACGACGGTGATCGGCACGGCGTCGGCAGCCAAGCACGACGCTCTGCGCAGCTTCGGTGTGGAGCACGCAATCGACTATCGTCATGCCAACGTCGAGGCGGAGGTGAAGCGGCTCACGCGCGGACGCGGTGTCGACGTGATCCTCGATCCGATCGGCGGCAATAGCTTTCTGGCCAGCTACCGTATGCTCGCGCCGCTCGGCCGGCTGATCATGCTGGGCATCTCGTCGATGGCCTCCGAGCGCCGCAATCCCTGGCGCGTGTTCCAGTCCTGGTGGGCGATGCCGTCGTTCAATCCGTTCTCCATGATCAATCGCAATCGAGGCGTCTTCGGCCTGAACGTCGGACACCTCTGGGAAGAGCGTCGGGCACTTCAGCCGCTGATGGATCTGCTGCTGACGGAACTGAGCGCCGGACGCCTGCAGCCGGTCGTCGCGAAAACCTTTCCACTCGATCGCGCCGCCGACGCGCACCGGTTCATCCAGAGCCGGGCAAACATCGGCAAGGTCGTTCTGACCACATGATCTAGGAGTCACGGCCCTCGATGTCGTCCGGCCCCAAGTATGAACCCCCTCGTCACCTCTGGATCTGGACCGGCGGCGCGCTGGTTCTTTATGTTGCACTAACCGTCGTCATCACCTGGCCGCTGATCACCGTTCTCGATAGCCGTGTTCCGCACGACCTGGGCGATCCGCTTCTCAGTACCTGGAATCTCTGGTGGAACGCTCAGCACGTACCGTTCTCAAGCGCATGGTGGGAGGCTCCGCAGTTCTACCCGGCGCATGGAACGATCGCGTTCTCCGATCACCGCGTTGGCATCAGCATCATCTCGCAACCACTGCAGTGGCTGGGGATCTCCCCCCTGCTCACCTATAACCTGGCCCTGTTAGGCTCGTTTCCACTCTCTGCTCTTGCCGCCCACCTGCTGGTGCTGTCGCTCACCGGCCGCAGCGACGCGGCAATCATCAGCGGTCTTGCCTTTGGATTCAGCCCCTATCGCATCGCTCATATCGAGCATCTGGAGCTGGTCTCGTCCTACTGGATGCCAATCGTGCTGCTTGCGCTGCATCAGTATCTGAAGCGTCCGGAACCGCGTTTCGCAGCGCTCTTCTGTGTTGCCTGGCTGCTGCAGTCACTCTGCAGCAGCTATTACCTGTTTTTCTTCTCCGTCTTCATCTCACTCTGGTTTTTCTGGTTTCTCCCCGGAATTGGGTGGAGGCGGTCGACGGCACTTCTCGTGACCTGGTTCGTGGCCGGCTCGTTACTGCTGCCGGTGCTCCTCAAGTATCGTGAGATTCATCAGGCGCACGGGCTGATGCGGACGCTGACCGAGGTCGAGATTTTCAGCGCGGACATCACCGCCGTGTTGAGTGGGTCGCCGCTTCTGGCCGTCTGGCACTCGGCGCCGCGTTTTTTTCGAACGGAAGGGCAGCTGTTTCCCGGAGCGTTCGCGATCGCGGTGGTGATCGCGTGTTTGATCGCGACCCGTTCGGCAACACGAGATCGACGATGGGGGTGGAGGCATGCGGCCCTGCTGCTGGGCCTCGCATCCGGACTCGTCGCGCTCACCGCACCATGGTTCGCGCCCTGGAGGGTGGCGCTTAGCGGAGTGTCGATATCGGTCAGCAGCTTTCGTAAGCCGCTGTCGATCGCAGCGGCCTGTCTGGTCTCGTACGTCGTGCTGCATCCACGCACCCGCGCGGCTTATCAGCGGAAGTCTTTGTTCGCGTTTTACGTGCTCGCCGCGATGACCTCGTGGGTGCTGGCGTGGGGACCTGCGCCAAAGCTGCTCGGCTATCCCGTGATCTATCAGGCGCCATATGCGTGGCTCATGCGTCTCCCGGGCTTCAGTTCGGGTCTGCGTGTGCCGGCGCGCTTCGCCATGCCGGCAGTCCTGGCGCTGTCGATTGCCGCAGGCCTCGCCTTCGCTCGGCTCGTCCCCAGCACCACGCGCAGGGCACTCTACGCCGCCTGCTTCTTCCTGATTGCGGGCGGCATTTCTGCTGACGGTTGGATCAAAGGCTTGCCTGTACCGCCGGCACCGTCGGCGTGGACGTCACCGCTCCCGTCGAGCGACTACAGCGCAGTGCTGGAGCTGCCTCTCGCAGCCGGGAGTGAAGTCGACGCGGCTGCCGTGTACCGATCGATCTTCCATCTCCACCCGACACTCAACGGTTTCAGCGGGTTCTTTCCGCCGTATTACAGCCTGATGCAACTCGGCCTCGAGTCTGGCGATCAGCGCGTGCTTTCGGCGATCGCCACGTGGGGACGCATCCTGATCGCGATCGATCGGCGAAACGATCCAAAAGGGGATTGGGTGAGATACGTATCCGCGCACGATGGCGTCGTGGCCGCGGGCTCCTCGGGAACCTGGAACTTCTTTCTGCTCCCCGAAGCGGCCGCAGAACCGGCGCTATCGACAGCCGCGGGAGTGCTCGTGCCTCAACGAATCACCTCCAACTTCAGTTCGTCCAGCACTACGGATTTGCTCGACAACGATCCGTTCACTCGCTGGGTAACCCCTGGCGCGCAGCGGGGCACTGAACAACTGGTCGTCGACCTGGGGGCGGCGAAGGAATTGAGTGGTGTCGTCCTGTCGCTCGGTCGCTACGCGTTGGACTTTCCGAGGTCGCTGGTCATCGAGACCTCGCTCGACGGCGAGCGCTGGATCACCGCGTGGCATGGACCGACTCTCGCGCTCAGCGTGCTTGGGGCGCTGAGCGATCCGCGGAACATCAATCTCGAGTTTCGCCTCAACGCTCCAACCGGCCGCTTCATCCGCCTGCGCCTGACACAGGCCAATGCCGAACACGGATGGTCGATCGCCAAGCTGTCAGTGTTCGGCACGGCAACCTGAACCTTTCGGGCCGATTACGGTTCCGGGGATTCCAGCCCTTCAGGAGTCGACCCGAGCAAGGTTGCGGGACTTCCGGCGGCCGTCACCCGGCCTGCCGTGAGCACCACCACGTAGTCGGCCAGACGTTGCACTTCTTCCCGATCGTGCGAGACGTAGACGATCGGGAGTTGCAAGTCATCGCGCACGCGCTCGAGATACGGGAGAATGCGTCGGCGCAGCGGGACGTCCACCGCGGCAAGCGGCTCGTCGAGCAGGAGCAGCGACGGTCCGGACATCAACGCACGGCCGAGCGCCACGCGCTGACGCTCGCCGCCAGACAACGCCCGGACTTCACGATCGACGAGCGGTTCGATCTCGAGCATCGACACCACGCGCTCGAGCGGCGGCGAGGTTCCGGGATGGCGCCCGTACAGCAGATTGCGCCGCACGTTCATGTGGGGAAAGAGGGCGGTGTCCTGCGGCACGTAACCGACGTGACGCTGATGGGAGGGCAGATCGATGCGTTGTTGCGAAGAAAAGAGCGTGCGCCCCCCGATTCGGATCGCGCCATGGTCCGGCCGGCGCAAACCCGCAATCGCATCGAGCGTGGTCGTCTTGCCCGCACCCGATGGACCGAAGATGGCGGTCGCCTTCCCGTCGAATCTGGCGGTCACCTCCAGGCGGAACGTCCCCTGTGTGAGTTGAATGTCGATCTCGATCACGCGGCGTGCCTCTCGGCGAGGCGGTTCGCATACCACAAGGCCACGAAGGCGATTGAGGCCGACACCACCAGCAGCACGGCGGCCTGGCGATCCTGGCCGGTCTCCGTGAAGGAATAGATCGCGACCGCCAGCGTCCGGGTCGCGCCGGGAATGCTGCCGGCAACGACAATCGTGGCGCCGAACTCCCCGAGCGCGCGGGCGAACGCGAGGACCGCGCCGGCAACGATCGATGGCCACGCCAGGGGCAAACTGATGGTGAAGAAGATCCGGGTCGGCGGCGCTCCCAGCGTCGAGGCCACCTGCTCGTAGCGCTGATCGACCTGCTCGAAGCCCGCGCGCGCGGTCCGCACGAGCAGTGGCAGCCCCATGACCGCCATCGCCAGCACCACGGCTTTCCAAGTGAAGACCACCTCGATCCCGGCAGATTCGAGGATCCGCCCGATTGCGCCGCGCCGGCTGAGAAGCGTCAACAGAATCAACCCGGTTGCGACCGGCGGCAGAACGAGCGGCAACGACACCAGCGTCTCGACGAGCGATCGGCCGGGGAACCGCCGGTGTGCCAGGACCCACGCGATCGTGACGCCTGGAGGCACCACCAGCACGGTCGCCGCAATCGCGCACGCCACCGTGAACCACGCGATCTGCCAGAGATCCATCAGCGGGGAATGGCGAAACCGAATCGCTCGAACACTTCTCGAGCCGCGGCGCTGCGCAGAAAATCCAGAAAGCGCTGAGAGTCGGCCACCTGCCCAGACGTTCCCACAATCGCTGCCGGGTACACGACTTTTGGACCGCGGTCGGCTGGTACCACCCATGCGATCGACGCGCGGGTCGAGATCCGCGCGTCCGTGCGATACACGATCGCCGCGTCCGCGGCGCCGGATTCCACCGCCGCCAGCGCTGCGCGAACGCTGGCCGAAGGCACGACGCGCGGCCCGATCGTCGCCCACAACCCTTCGTGCTCAAGGTACTCTTTCGCGTAGACGCCAGCCGGCACGGCCTCGGGATCACCGATGGCGATGCGCCGATATGCCTGGCTCGCGAGATCCTTGATGCCCTCGAACGTTCGCTGACGATCATTTGGAACCACGACCGCGAGCTGATTACTCAGCAGATTGACTCGGCTTTGATCTTTGAGAAGGCCTGCCTTGGCGACGACGTCCATCTGGGCCACATCCGCGCTGATGAACAGATCGACGGGTGCGCCGTTGACGATCTGCCGGGCCAGCACGTTCGACGCCCCGAAGTTGAAGCGGACCGTGCCACCGCCAGTTCGCCCGTACTGCTCGGCGACGGCGGTGAGCGCGTCGGTGAGGCTCACCGCGGCCGACACGGTAATTGCCGGCCGCCCCGGCGCGTTTTGCGGGGACGACGCGGCGATGACGAGCCCCATCGTGAGCAGCGTGGCGAGCATGGCGTCAGCTTAATAGACTTCCGCCTGAACGCGGAAATCACGCGTCAGGTCGTTCATCGTCGGGAAGACGCAACGTGCCGCAGGAGGACGATCGACCAGGCCTGCACGGTGATCTTTTCCCCGGCCTTCATTTCGCGGCCGGTACCGTCGCAGGTCACGTGATCGGCGGCTTCGCTCGTGTCGAGAACACTGGTCCAGCGCTCGCCCCATTTCGGCTCGGGCACCGCAAACTGGATCGGCTCGTGGTGAGCGTTGAACATCACGTAGAAGCTGTCGTCGACCACACGCTTGCCTCGTTCGTCCACAGTGGGGATCCCCTGGCCGTTCAGAAACACGCCAAGCGACTTCGCGAACCCCGCCTGCCAGTCCTCGTCCGACATCTCGGTGCCACTCGGGGTGAACCATCCGATATCTGCAACCTTACTCCCTCGAATCGCCCGGCCCTGAAACCAACGGCGGCGGCAGAAGACAGGATGCTGTGAGCGAAGACGGATCAGATCGCGAGTGAACCCGAGCAGCTTCCGGTCGGGGTGCTCCCAGTCGTACCAGGAGATCTCGTTGTCCTGGCAATACGCGTTGTTGTTGCCGCGCTGGGTGCGCCCGATCTCGTCGCCACCGGCCAGCATCGGCACGCCCTGGGAGAGAAACAACGTCGTCAGGAAGTTGCGCACCTGCCGTCGGCGTAGGGCGAGCACGTCCGGGTTGTCGGTATCTCCCTCGGCGCCGCAGTTCCAAGATCGGTTGTGGCTCTCGCCGTCGCGATTCGCCTCTCCATTCGCGTCATTGTGCTTCTCGTTGTAGGACACGAGATCGTGCAGCGTGAATCCGTCGTGCGCGCTGATGAAGTTGATGCTGGCGTGGGGACGCCGTGCGGTTTCCTGGTAGAGATCCGAACTTCCAGTGAAGCGCGAGCTGAATTCCCCGAGCGTCTGATCCGTGCCGCGCCAGAAGTCCCGGACGCAGTCGCGGTACTTGCCGTTCCACTCGGACCAGAGCGGCGGAAAATTCCCGACCTGATAGCCGCCCTCGCCGACATCCCACGGCTCGGCAATCAATTTCACCTGGCTGACGACCGGGTCCTGCTGAATCAGGTCGAAGAACGACGACAGCCGGTCGACGTCGTGCAGCTCGCGGGCCAGGGTCGCCGCGAGATCGAACCGGAACCCGTCGACATGCATGTCGAGCACCCAATAGCGCAGGCTGTCCATGATCAGCTGCAGCACGTGCGGGTGTCTCATGTTGAGCGTGTTCCCGGTGCCCGTGTAGTCCATGTAGAACCTGCGATTGTCGGCCACGGTTCGATAGTAGGCCGTATTGTCGATGCCCCTGAACGACAATATCGGACCCAGGTGATTGCCCTCGGCCGTGTGGTTGTAGACGACGTCCAGAATCACCTCGATTCCAGCCTGGTGAAGCGTCTTCACCAGATGCTTGAACTCCTGCACCTGTTGGCCGGCGGTGCCGCACAAGGCGTACTCGTTGTGCGGCGCGAGATAGCTAATTGAGTTGTAGCCCCAGTAGTTCCGCAGCCCGCGATCGACCAGCGTCGAATCCTGCACGAACTGATGGACGGGTAACAATTCGATCGCGGTAATCCCAAGCTTCTTCAGGTAATCAATCGAAGTCGCATGCGCCAGAGCGGCGTAGGTGCCACGGATGTCTTCGGGTACACCCGGATGGCGCTGGGTGAAACCCTTCACGTGCGTTTCATAAACGATGGTCTTGTGCCAGGGCGTGCGCGGCGGACGATCTCCTTCCCAGTCGAACGCGCCGTCGATCACGACGGACTTGGGCATGAACGGGGCGCTGTCGGCCTCGTTCTTCGAATTCTGCGGGTCCTCGAAGTAGTACGGGAACATAGCCTCGTTCCACTTCCATTCGCCGTCAATTGCTTTCGTATACGGATCGAGGAGCAGCTTGGCCCGGTTACACCAGTGGCCTTGTTCCGGATCCCACGGTCCGTGGACCCTGTAGCCATAGCGTTGGCCAGGCCTCACCCCCGGAAGATACCCATGCCAGCAGAGCGCCGTCACTTCAGGCAGCGCGATAACCGTCTCCCTTCCCTGGTCGTCGAACAGGCAAAGCTCGACTCGCTGCGCGACTTCAGAGAAGACCGAGAAGTTGGTTCCAGAACCGTCGTAAGTGGCGCCAAGAGGATACGGCTGGCCAGGCCAGATTTCCATTCGCATCATGTCTTTCAGGCTTCGCGCTGCAGGCTCCGGGCTTCGCGCTTCGGGCTTCGGGCTTCGGGCTTCGGGCTTCGGGCTTCGGGCTTCGGGCTTCGGGCTTCGGACCTCGGACTTCGAACCTCGGACCTCGGACCTCGGACCTCGGACCTCGGACCTCGACCTCGGGCCTCGGACTTGGAAGCGATCGGAACTGTCGCGAGCGAGCAAGTCCTGTGCCGCGGCCGAGCCGCTGCGGTTGAGCCCGGGATCGTGTAAGCTGCCCGGTCTGGAGATCGAGATGATCCGACGCATGACCACACTCTACGCGCTCGTCTTGCTGGTCGTGCCGATTGCTGGTGCCGTTAACGATGACCCGGTCTCCTCGAAGGACGGGCTGGTCGTCTGCTCGTCGGCACCCGCGTGCGATGTGGGGGCCACCATTCTTTCGCGCGGCGGCACCGCCGTGGACGCGGCCGTCGCCACCGCCTTCGCACTCGCCGTCACCCATCCGAGCGCCGGCAACATCGGCGGCGGCGGCTTCATGGTGGTAAGTACGCCGAACGGCGATGCCACGACGTTCGACTACCGAGAGAAGGCGCCGCTGAAAGCCACGCGGACGATGTACCTGCGTGACGGTGAGATCGACATCTCTCTGACCAACGCCGGGTATCTCGCGCCAGGCGTTCCCGGCACTGTGCGCGGTCTCGCGCTGGCGCACAAGCGCTTCGGCAAGCTTTCGTGGAAAGAGGACGTCATGCCGGCGGTGCAGCTGGCGGAGGAGGGATTCGTCCTTTCCGACGCGCTGTCGAAGAGCCTGAACGGGCAGCTGTCGGGCGCGATGGGAGCATTTCCATCCTCAGTCGAAGCGTACGGCAAGCCTGACGGCGGCGCGTGGATGAGCGGCGATCGAATCGTGCAGAAGGATCTCGGCAAGACGCTGCGGTCGATCGCCACCAGCGGACCCGACGTCTTCTACAAGGGATGGATCGCCGAGCGTATCGCGGAAGACATGGCCGCAAACGGTGGCCTGATCACCAAGGACGATCTCGCGAAGTACGAAGCGAAGGAACGAACGCCCGTGCGTGGTCACTATCGAGGCTTCGACGTCATCACCATGGCGCCACCGAGTTCCGGCGGCGTCGCCCTGATCGAGATGCTGAACATCCTTGAACCATTCGATCTCAAGGCGAAGGGCCGCAACACCGCCGAGTCGATGCACCTTCAGATCGAAGCCATGCGCCGCGCGTATCTCGATCGGGCTCGGTTCCTCGGCGACCCGGACTTCGTCGACATGCCGGTTGCGCGGCTGGTCTCGAAGGAGCATGCGCGGAGCCTGTCCGGAACGATCGATCCATTGAAGGCCACTCCCAGCCTGGATCTCGGAAAGGACATCGCCAGGGCACAGCCGCAGGAGGCGGACGAGACGACCCACTTCTCTGTAATCGATCGCAACGGCATGGCCGTGTCGAACACCTATACGCTGGAGGGCGGTTTCGGATCGCGAGTAGTGGTGAAAGGCACGGGATTCCTGCTCAACAACGAGATGGGAGATTTCAACAAGAACCCGGGGGTCACCGATTCCACCGGCAACATCGGCACGCCGCCGAACCTCATCGACCCGGGAAAGCGCATGCTCAGCTCGATGACGCCGGTGATCGTCACGAAGAATGGCCACGTGGTTCTAATTACCGGGTCACCTGGCGGCCGCACCATCATCAATACCGTGCTGTCGGTGCTGCTCGGGGTAACCGAGTTCGGTCTCAACGTCAGCGATGCCGTCGATGCGCCGCGCATGCATCACCAATGGCTTCCGGATACAGTCACAATCGAACCGGACGGCGCGACCGAGGAAGTCGTTCAGAAGCTCCGCGCGATGGGACACACCGTGAATGTCGCAGGATCGCAGGGGGAGGCCCACTCGATCCAGGTGGACGAGAGGGGAACGTCGACAGGAGCGGCGGACCGCCGCAATCCCGATGGCAAGGTCTCGGTGGTCCACGGCTTGACTTCGCGCCGCTGAAGCAGCTACCCTCGACGGTCAATGTTTGGTCTGGCGCACCATTTTCATCGGTATCACCATTCCTGCTCCGGCGGGCCGGTCGATCTGCGCCACTAGCTATCACTTAGAACAGCAGCACGACGTCACCAGGCCCCGCCGGCACATCCGCGCGGGGCTTTTTATTTGTCCGCGGCCGCTCGAGGAGCGGCAGGCACCACGGGAACGAACGCGATGGATTTTTCAAAACTTGGCGGACTGGTCCCTGCGGTGATCCAGGATCGGCACTCGCACGAAGTGCTGATGGTGGGGTTCATGAACCAGGAGGCGCTCGACCGGACCCGCGAGACCGGATACGTCACCTTCTTCAGCCGCACGCGGAACGCGCTCTGGACCAAAGGCGAGACGTCGGGCAATCGGCTCCAGGTCGCGGAGATACTCGTCGACTGCGACGACGACACGCTTCTCGTGAAGGTCGCGCGTCTCGGTGACGGCAACGCGTGCCACACCGGTCAGCGGAGCTGCTTTTACCGCAGGTTGAAAGAGCGATGACGGCCAGGCTGAAGCTGGGCATCCCCAAGGGCTCGCTGCAGGACGCGACCATTCAGCTGTTCGCTCGCGCGGGCTTCAACATCTACGCGAATCCGCGCTCGTACTTTCCGAGCATCGACGACCCGGAGATCGAGTGCATGCTGATTCGCGCGCAGGAGATGGCGCGCTACGTGGCAGATGGCGTGCTCGATGCTGGTTTGACCGGTCTCGATTGGATTGCCGAGCACGAGGCAGCCAACGGGGGCGGAGCGGTCGTCCCGCTCGTCGATCTGGTCTACGCGAAACAGAGTTTTGGCAAGGTTCGCTGGGTACTCGCCGTGCCGGAGGATTCCCGGTACCAGTCGCCGCGGGATCTCGATGGAGGGACGGTGGCAACCGAGCTGGTGCGCGCGACCCAGGCGTACTTCGCAAGACAGGGGATCAAGGTCAACGTGGAGTTCTCGTGGGGGGCGACGGAGGTGAAGCCGCCGATGCTCGCCGATGCGATCGTGGAGGTCACCGAGACCGGCTCGTCGCTGCGCGCCAACCGTCTGCGCATCATCGACACGGTGCTCGAATCCAACACCCAGCTCATTGCCAACGCGGCGGCGCTGGCCGACGCGTGGAAACGCACCAAAGTCGAGAACCTTGCGCTCCTGCTGAAGGCGGCCATCGAGGCGCAGGGGCGGGTTGGCATCATGCTGAACGTGCGAAGGACGGATCTCGATGATGTGCTGGCCATTTTGCCAGCACTGCAGCGGCCGACAATCTCCCCGCTCAGCGACAGCGAGTGGGTCGCGCTCAATACAATCATCGAGGAGCGGACGGTCCGCGACCTGATCCCGCGGCTGAAAGCGGCACGCGCTCAGGGGATCGTCGAGTATCCGCTCAACAAGATTGTGATGTAGATGGCTCAGGGCTTAGGGCTCACGGCTGATGGCTCAAGGCTCAGGAACCACGGCTCATGTTGGCTGACGGCTGACACGGCCGTGAGCCCGCTGACCGTAAGTCCCATGAGCCCTGAGCCGTGAGCCATGAGCCGGATAACATGATTCGAATCATCCGCTCTTCCGATCGACGACGGGTCGCGGCGCTGCTGGACCGACGGCCACGCCGTGATCCGGAAGTCGAGCGACGGGTCGCGCGGATCGTCGAACGGGTGCGCCTCGGAGGCGACGCGGCGCTGCTCGCGTACGCGAAGAAACTCGATCGCCTGGATGGTGACCTCGAGGTCGATCGCGGCGAGATGGAAAGCCAGGCGGCAACAGTCAATCGCACCGTCCGCGATGCGATCCGGATGTCCGCGCGCCACATCCGTCATGTGGCTCGGCTGCAGGTGCCCCGCACGTGGTCTACCAGTCCGGCAAAGGGCATCACGATCGATCAGCGCGTGCTGCCGCTCGACCGCGTCGGTTGTTACGTGCCCGGCGGCCGCTATCCACTCCCCTCGTCACTCCTCATGACCGCCATCCCCGCTCGCGTGGCCGGCGTGAGCGAAGTCGTGGCCGTCTGTCCAAGGCCGGATGCGACCGTGATGCTGGCGGCGCTCGAAGCGGACGTCAGCAGGCTGCTGCGGATTGGCGGCGCGCACGCCATTGCCGCACTGGCGTTCGGCACCCGCACCATCCCTCGCGTCGACAAGATCGTCGGTCCGGGCAATGCGTACGTCGCCAGCGCCAAGGCGATGGTTTCGTCGATGTGCGCGATCGATTTCTTTGCCGGCCCGAGTGAAATTCTCGTTGTCTCGGAGACTGGCCGTCCCGACTGGATTGCCGCCGATCTCCTCGCACAGGCCGAGCACGATCCAAACGCGCGCGCCATCCTGATCACCCCGAATCGAACTCTTGCCCGGGAGACCGAAGCCGCCATGCGCCGCCAGATGCCGTCAGCCGGGCCGGCGCGCACGGCGATTGCCGCCAACGGCGCGATCGTCGTGACCACGACGCTGGATGAAGCGATCGGCCTCAGCGAGCGCATGGCGCCGGAGCATCTCGTGTGCGATTCGCCCGCAATCGCCGCCAGGCTGCGGCGCGCCGGAACGGTATTCGTCGGCCGCTACAGCGCCCAGGCCGCCGGCGACTACATCACCGGATCGAATCACGTGCTGCCGACGAGCGGCGCCGCGGGCGCCCGGGGCGGCCTCAGTGCCGCAGACTTCGTGCGTGTCTCCACGGTCCAGCGTCTGACGGCGGAGGGCATCAAACGCGTGGGGCCGGCGGCCATTGCTCTGGCGGACGCGGAAGGCCTCGAGGCGCACGCCGCATCGCTACGGGTGAGGCTCAGGTGATGAGTGGGGAATACCAGAAACCTTCGGCAACCGCCGGCGGCCTCCGGCTGCATCTGAACGAGAACACCGCGGGCTGCTCTCCGGCGGTGCTCGAAACCCTGCGTGCGCTGACGCGCCTCGACGCGGCGTTCTATCCCGACTACGACGGCGCGCAGCAGGCAGTGGCGGCATTCTTCGGTGTCGAGCCGGACGCGGTGCTCCTGACCAACGGCCTCGACGAAGGGATTCTGGCGGTCACGGCTGCCGCGTTTCGCGATCGTTCAAGCGTACCGGAAGCGGTCGGCGTCTTTCCTGCTTTCGACATGTACGAGATCTGCACCGAGGCGCTGGGCGGCCAGCTTCGCACCGTGCCCTTCGGTCCGAACCTCGAATTTCCGTTCGACGACATCAAGCGCGCATGCACGCCGGCCACCAGGATTGTGTTCCTGACCAATCCCCACAATCCCACCGGCCACCTGCTGCCGATCGACGCTCTGAAGCGTCTCGCTCGCGATCTCGCGCCGGTCATCGTATTCGTTGACGAAGCTTATGCAGACTTCTCAGGTGAGACGCTGCTCGACCGTGACACGCTCGATCGTTATCGCAACCTGGTTCTCGGTCGGACGTTCGCCAAGGCGTACGGTCTCGCGGCGTTGCGTGCGGGCGCGCTGGTCGCGCATCCCGACACGCTGGCCCCCATGCGGCGCGTCGTCCCTCCATACAGCTTGAATGCGTGGGCGGCCGCGGCGCTGCCGGTCGCCCTCGCCGACCGGGCTTATCGAGATTGGTATGTCGCTCAGGCCGCCGAATCGAGGGACCTTCTGACGAAGGCGTGCGGCCGCCTCGGGCTTCGCACCTGGCCCAGCGCCGCGAACTTCATGCTCGTGCACGTCGGCGCCAACGCGCCGGTGTTGACGGCGGCGCTCGCGGCGCGCGGCATTCACGTGCGTGATCGATCGTCGGAAGCCGGTTGCGAAGGCTGCATCCGCATGACGACCGGAGTGGTCGAGCATACGCGACGGCTGGTCGCGGCCCTCGAGGAGGAATTGTGCGCAAAGCCGCGCTGAAGCGCGCCACTCGGGAGACGTCAATCGCGCTTAGCCTCACCCTCGAAGGGCGGGGTCGTTACCAGATCACGACCGGGATCCGCTTCCTCGATCACATGCTGGAGCTGGTGGCACGTCATGGCGCATTCGATCTGACGCTGCGCGCGACCGGGGATCTGGACGTCGACCAGCATCACACGGTCGAAGACGTCGGGATCGCACTTGGGGAGGCCATCGCGGCTGCGCTGGGTACGCGACGCGGGATTCATCGCGCCGGCTACTTCGTCATGCCGATGGATGAGACGCTCGCGGTCGCGGCCATCGATCTCGGCGGACGTCCGCACGCAGTCGTCGACCTCAGGCTGAAGGTTCCGCGGGTTGGCGACCTCCAGTCCGAGCTGGTTCAGGACTTTTTCGAAGGGTTCGCCCAAGGTGCGCGAGCCAACGTGCACGTCAAGGTGCTCTACGGCCGGTCGAGCCATCACCAGGTCGAAGCAATTTTCAAGGCGTTCGCCAGGGCGCTGCGGGTCGCGTGTTCCCGCGATCGCCAGTTGGGCCGAACGCTTCCATCCACCAAGGGCCTGTTGTGAATCGTGACGCAGGGCGCACACGTATTGAGGCGATGCAGTGATTGCACTCGTCGACTACGGCGCCGGCAATCTGACGTCGGTGCGCAAGGCCCTCACGGCCGTCGACGCCCAGGCCGTCACGCCAACAACGCCGGATGGGCTGGATAGCGCGTCGGGAATTATCATTCCGGGTGTCGGGCACTTCGGCGCGACGGCAGCGATCGATGACGGCTGGCGGCGGGCGATCGTCCGGGCCGTGGACCGCGGCGTGCCGCTCCTCGGCATCTGCCTGGGCCTTCAATACTTGTTCGAGGGAAGCGATGAAGCTCCGGGGCTGGCCGGCTTGTCGCTGCTCCGTGGCCGCTGTGCGATGCTGCCGCCGACCCTGAAAGTGCCCCATGTGGGGTGGAACACCGTGGAGATGACGCGTCGGTCTCCGCTCGTCGACGGCATCCCCACTGGTGCGTCGTTCTATTTCACGCATTCGTTCGCCGCACCGATCACCGAAGCCTGTGTCGGCGAGACCCGTTACAGCGCTCCGTTTGCGGCCATCGTCGAGCGCGAGCGGGTGTTCGGTGCGCAATTTCATCCGGAAAAGTCCGGCGATGCGGGCGTTCGCGTGCTCCGGAATTTCGTTGCGATCGCCACCTCACTCAGGCACGAGGTTGCCAGAACTCGAGAGTACTAACGTCCCGTGCTGGCCAAGCGCATCATCGCGTGTCTCGACGTCCGGAACGGATGTGTAGTAAAGGGTGTACACTTCCAGGACCTGACCGATGCGGGAGATCCGGCACTGCTGGCGGATCGCTACAATGTCGAGGGGATTGACGAGCTCGTCATCCTCGATGTGACGGCCACGCTCGAAGGGCGACGCGCCCTGGCCGACACGATTCGTGAAGTGGCCTCGCGGATCTTCATTCCGCTGACGGTTGGTGGCGGTATCCGGACGGAGGCGGATGCCGCGGCGGCGCTCGACGCGGGGGCTGACAAGGTAAGCCTTAACAGCGCCGCCCTCGCGGAACCACCGTTGCTTACAAAGCTGGCTGCGAGATATGGCTCACAAGCAGTGATCGTCGCGATTGACGCGAAGCAGATCAACGGACGCTTTGCCGTGTTCGCCAGGAGCGGCAGTTCGGCGTCCGGTCGCAGCGCCGTTGAGTGGGCGCGCGAGGCGGCGGAGCGGGGCGCGGGCGAAATCCTGCTCACCTCTATCGACCGCGACGGGACGCGAAGCGGATTCGACTGCGAGCTGACCTCCGCGGTCTCATCGGCGGTATCGATTCCGGTGATCGCCTCCGGCGGCGCCGGCACCTTCGAGCATTTCCTGGATGTGTTCACCCGCGGGCAGGCGGACGCCGCGCTCGCGGCCTCAATCTTTCATTTTTCCGAACACGCGGTTGCGGACCTCAAGACCTATCTCCACGATCGCGGTGTCCCGATGCGTCTCTGACGGCGATGTTGATTCCTTCGATTGATCTCCAAGGCGGCCGGATCGTGCAGTTGGTCCAGGGCGAACGTTTGGCTATCGTCAGCGCGGATTTCGACGGCTGGATCGAACGGTTCAAGTCCTACGACAGGGTGCAGTTGATCGACCTCGATGCGGCGAAAGGCGACGGCGACAACTCCGCGCTCGTGGAGATGATCTGCTCGCGCCTGCCGTGCCGCGTCGGCGGCGGGATCCGGACCGCGGCCCGGGCCGCCACGCTGCTGGCACGCGGCGCCAGGAAAGTGATCCTGGGCTCGGCCCTGTTCAATAACGGGCGCGTCGACGTCGGGCTTGCAAAGGAGTTGCGCGACATGCTCGGCGAAGACCGATTGATTGCCGCGGTCGACTCCCGCGGCGGCCGCGTCACCATTCACGGCTGGCGCACCCGCCTCGAGATTTCGTCGGTCGACGCGGTGCACACGCTCGAGCCGTTCTTCAGCGAGTTCCTCTTCACCAACGTGGACACCGAAGGGTTGATGGAGGGCGCGAATCGTCCCGCCATCGAGGCCGTTCGCCAGGCTACCAGGCGCCACGTCACCGCCGCCGGCGGAATCACCACCAAGGAGGAAGTCGACTGGCTCGATTCGATCGGCGTCGACGCGGTCGTCGGCATGGCCGTCTACACCGGACGATTGAAGATCTAATTGGGGGTGAACTCTCCGCTCGACCTCCCCGTCTAAGCGCAGGACCACGGATTTCGCGGATCCTGCAACCGCGTCCGCGGTATCAGGGGGATCGCAATGAAACTCGCCGATTCGCGCGGAATAGTCACCCTCTGGGCCACGCTCTGGCTCATCCCGATTGCCGCATCGGCCGCGCCCCGCGCCGGTGAGCAGCGTGAAACCGAGGTCGTCGACCGCAGCTTTCCCTTGAATCCGGATGGCCAGCTCAGGCTGAAGAACTTCTCTGGAAAGGTCATCATCACCGGGAGCAACCGCGCCGATGTTGCCGTGCACGCGGTACGCCGCGCACCCCGCGAGCAGCTGGCGCGCATCCACCTCGACATCGAGGCCAGCCCGTCAACCATCACGATCGAGGCGAACAAGAAGGACGACCACTCGGAAGAGCGCCACAGCGACGTCGTGGAGACGGAGTTCGAGATCGAGGTCCCGCAACGGGCGAGCGTGGATGTCCAGGTGTTCTCGAGCGACGTGCACATCAAGGGCGTCGAAGGAAAACAGAAGGTTCATACGTTTTCCGGAGAGATCCGCGTCGACGATGCCGTCGGCCCGCTGGATGCCGAGACCTTCAGCGGCGACATCGAGGTCGATCTCGTCTCGACAGCCAGCGGCCGCCTCGACTTCGACAGCTTCAGCGGGTCCCTCGATACCGACAGGCCGATGACATATCCGACCGGCAACAAGCGGCACGTCAGCGGCGACATCGGCAGCGGCGGAGGTTCGAACGCGTTCCACTTCAAGACGTTCAGCGGCGACGTGCGCATCAAGTAGCGTTTGGGCTACGCTTCCGGCATGATTCGCCGGCGGGTCACCCGCGTGCTGCTGCTCTCGGCCACTCTGTCCGGGACGGTCGCGTGCGGTCGGCCGATTCCCCGCTTCTCCACTGAAAACGCGCGAGCGCATGTCGAGATGCTCGCCGGAACGATTGGCAGCCGGCCGATCGGCAGTGCCGCGAACGCCCGCGCCCGCCAGTACATCGTCGATCAGCTGCGGCTGTACGGATTCGAGGTGCGCGTGCAGGAGACCGACGCGCGTCGCCCGGATCTCGGCCTCACCGCCCGCGTGGCGAACATCATCGCGGTCCGCGCCGGCGCCGATCGCTCGGCGATCGGCCTCCTTTCGCACTACGACTCCGCCCCCGAGTCACCGGGCGGCGGCGACGATGGATTCGGGGTGGCGGTGTCGC
Organism: uncultured Acidobacteriota bacterium; assembly: GCA_963755695.1. GTDB lineage: Bacteria > Acidobacteriota > Vicinamibacteria > Vicinamibacterales > 2-12-FULL-66-21 > QHWT01. The sequence goes on from CAVWLB010000008.1 coordinate 539,252, forward strand.
TGGAAGCCGCGCGCGTGCTGGCGGCACGAACCGACCGGCGGCACTCGCTGCTGGTGCTCGTCACCGACGGTGAAGAAGCCGGCCTGATGGGCGCGGCGGGACTCGTCGCCGATCGCGAGGTGATGTCGCGACTGAACGCCTACGTCAACGTGGAGGCGACTGGCTCGTCGGGCACGGCCGTCCTCTTCGAGACCGGTCCGCGCAACGGCTGGCTCGTGAAGCCGTGGGCACGGTTCGCCCCGCACCCGCGCGGCGCGTCCTACGCGTTCGAGATTTATCGCCGGCTGCCGAACGACACCGATTTTTCAATCCTGAAACGACACGAGATCCCCGGCCTGAACTTCGCGTTGATCGGGGACAGCTACGCGTATCACACGGCGCGCGATACCGCCGACCGTCTGACCGATGCGGCGCTGCGGCTCAGCGGTGAAAACGTCGTCAGCACGATCGAAATGATGGACCTGCTCGATTTGAAGATGCGATCGACATCGGATCCCACCTACTTCGATGTCGGCCAGGTTGCCGCGCTGACCTGGGGACCGGTGGCGTCCTGGTTCATCGCCGTTGCTGCGCTCGCGCTCGGTACCCTGGCCTGGTTCAAGGTCCTCGCGGCAAGTGTGCGGCTGGTTGGTCTCCTCCGGTGGATTCTCGATCTCGTTTGGGCGCTCGCCGGTGTGGCGATCGTCGCCTCATCGACCATTGGGATGACCTGGTTACTGCGTGAAGCACGCGAGGTCTACCATCCGTGGTACGCCCACCCCGAGCGTCTTTTCCTGCTGCTCCTGTGCACCGGAACGCTCGCTGCGTGGGTCACGACACGCATCGGTGCCTTTCTTCCTCCTCGTGCGCACGCCCCGCGGCATCCGATGCTCGCGTGGAGCTTCACGCTTCCTTTGTGGGTTGCCTGTGCCGGATTGATGGCGTCGCAGGTGCCGGCCGCCGGATATCTCTGGACGTTACCCTTGCTGGCCGCCGCCCTGGGTCTGCTGGCGGTACCGGTCACGAACGTCCACGCCGTCCGGATCGTCTCCATCGTGACGCTCGCCATGGCTGGAACACTTTGGCTGCGCGATACGGTTGATTTGTTGCGGTTCGTGGTCGCGGTGCTTGGGCGGTTGCCGATCATCACGCCGGTTTACGCGTTTGCGGCATTGATGCTGGTCTCGGGTGCGATGGTCGTTCCGCCCTTCATTGCGGCAATTGCCTCCATGAAGCCACTGTTCCGACCGTCGATCGTCACGGCGGTCCTGCTCGTCGCCGTCGTCACCGCCGCGGGTTTCGCGTACATGTCGCCGGCATATACCAACGCACAGCCGCAGCGCCGTTACGCACGCGTACTGATCGAGCCTGGCGCAGCGACGGCCACCTACGAAGTGGCGTCGCAGGAACCTGGAGTCGATCTTCAGTTGGGCGCGCCCGGGGGTTGGTACCGCGCCACGGACGCGCCACGCGCAAGTCTGCCGCTGGGGCACTTCCGGTTGCCGTTCGTGTTTCGCACTGAAGGTCCCGCTTCCGCCCCGCCGCCGGCGACGATCTCAGCCTTCTCACTGGCGCCGGTCGCCGCGGGAACCGAGTTGACGATGACGATCCTGCCGCAGGCGGCGAGCCTTGCCGTCGCGTTCGTGCTGCCGCAGGGGGTCGAACCGGCGCGCAGCAACCTTCCCGGCGTGATCTCGCGCGGCCGCTGGCAGGCTACCTTCGTCTCGATCCCGACAGAAGGGATTACCTGGAGAGCGTCGTTTCCCCGAGGAAAGGAGTCGCAGCTCCCGGCCACCCGCGCCGCGGTGATGGCGGCGCGGTTCCCCGGGGGCGAAGGGTGGCAGAGCCTGCCGGCCTGGCTGCCGCAGGAGCACGCGGTCTGGAACCTGACCGTCACCTGGATCCTGCAGCCGCCCACCCCGATTGCGCCGGTCCCGCCGTTACGTTAAGATACGTATCCATTACGTAGCATTACGTAGCCATGGAGAACCCGTTCGTCTACGGCGAGGTGGTGCCGGCATCGGCGTTCGTGGATCGGGAGCCGGAGCTCGACCGGCTCACCCACGACCTGCTCGCCGGGCAGAAAGTCTTCCTGATTTCACCGCGCCGCTACGGCAAATCGTCGCTGGTGCGGCAGGCGCTCCGCGGCGCCGAGAAGCAGCGGGCGCTGACCATCGACGTCACCGTCAGCAGCTATAGCTCCTATCCGGCGTTTCTCGAGGGCTACGCACGGGCGCTGCTCACCGCCGATGCCCAACCGGATCGGATTCGCGGCTGGATCAAGGAGTTGCTCGGGGGGCTTCGACCAGAGCTGCGTCTCGAGCCAGGGTCGCAGGTGTCGCTCTCGTTCCCATCGGCACGCACCAGACAGGACGTGTCGCGGCTGGCCGAGACCGTGTTCGCGCTGCCCGGCCGCATCGCCGAACTGCGTCGGCGAAAGCTGGCGGTGGCGCTCGACGAGTTTCAGGGTATCAACGCCTTCGACGCCGGATCGCACGAAGTGGAGCACGCCCTGCGTGCCGCGATTCAGCATCAGCGGCAGGTCGGCTACGTCTTCTCCGGATCCGAGCCGAGCCTGATGGAACGCATGCTCGCGCGCGATCGCCCCTTCTACAAGGCGGGGCCGGTGATGCGCCTCGATCGGATTCCTGCCGACCAGTTCGCCGCGTTTCTCGAAGCGCGATTCCAGAAGACGGGCCTGCGGCCCGAACCGGGTATCGGCGACGCGATCGTCGAGCTCGCCGGCAACCTGCCGTACGACGTGCAGCGGCTGGCGCACGAAGCATGGGACGATGCGCGCGCGGCAGGGGCCAGGCGCGTCGATCTGGATCAGCTGCACGCGACGCTTCGTCGGCTGCTGAACGAACATCACGCGATTTTCGAGGCCGCCTGGCAGCGCCTGACCGTCCCCCAGCGCGGCGCACTGCGTGCGACGGTCCTCGAAGAAGGGCGCGAGCTGCTCGGAGCCGACGTCCGGGCCCGTCATCGGCTCGCGGGACCGTCCACCGTCCAGGCATCGCTCGCCGCCTTGGTGCGCGACGATGTGCTGGCGCGCGAAGGGAATCGCTATCTCGTCGTCGATTCGCTGCTGCGCGAATGGGTTGCGCGTCGGACCTTCTGAATCGGGTTGCGCACGGCGGGAGCAGCCAGAAAGCTATTAACAGTTCATCGTTAACCAGACAACGTACGGGGATTGACTATTTTGGCGAGGATGCCTATTGTGTTCGCCTCGAAATCGCGGCCCAGCCAGGCATTCACAAACCGCCGGAGAGCATGCAATGGAACCGACTCTGGACGGCGTGAAAATGTTCAAACCGGCAGCCCCGAGCGGGCAGTTCAACAAGCTCCTCGAGGTGTTTCCTCAGACTCACGTCGAGCATCTGTTGAAGCAGGATTTCCACTTCTATCACACGACGTTCTGGTATCCCATCCAGCGGGAACCGGAGAACATCTTCGAGTCGATCGTCACCAGCCTGAAGGCATTGGCTGAGCCGTCGACGGACGTGACCGGCGTCGAATGGTGGTTCAGCGTTCTCCGGACGAATTCGACACCGCAGTGGCTCTTGCCATGCCATTTCGATCGGAACGACCTCTCCGAGAAGGATTTGAATAAGCTGAAGTATCCGGACAGAGCCAGCGTGCTCTTCCTGAACACGGTCCCGTATGGCGAGCTCGTCGTGACGGACCAGGTGCAGACTGAAAAGGGAGCGCGGCCGAAGCAGCCGCAGGACATGGTCTTTATCCGTCCCACCCGGAATCTGTATGCAGTGTTTCCGGGGCAGCTGTATCACGGCGTGATCGGTCGGATGTGGCGTCCGATCAAGGCGACGGAGTTGCGCATCACGATGGCGGTGAACTACTGGGCCGAACAGCCCAAAGCCGCGTACCTCCACGATTCCCGCGATTGTCTGAGCGTGTACCGATTGAGCGGAGCCGTCCAGCCCGCGTAAGGTCTGAGCCGTCAGGAAGCGCGGACGAGCAGTCTTAAAAGTCTTTTTGCCGTTTCCTGCTCGGGAACCGTCGCAAGGACCTGCTGGCAGAGGGTCGCGGCTTCTTGCCTGTGATCCTGTTTCGCAAAAGCGTATGCCATGCGAAGGGCGTCGACGACGCAGCCCGAATCCAGTTTGCCGTTCAGGTTAGTCCCTGATTTGGTCCGGATACAGGGATACCTGAGCGGCGCATCCACCGCGCCCAGCGAGTATTTATACGGTTCATTCCCGCGCAAAAGGTCGTACGTCGTGATGCCGTTCTCGATCGCCCAGCGAATGTTGTGGGCGTGAAGGACGAGCCCTACAGGCAGACCGGTAAAGTGTTCGTCCCGGCCGCTGACAAAGAACAACAGTCGGGACTTCTCCCGATCGACAAAACTCGAAAGCACGCCGACCGGCGTATCCCGATGCCAGAGCACCGGCATGTGAACCAGGCCAGCATCCAAGCCACGCTTGACGATCAACGTGTACTTCTGTGCCAGACCTTCGGTGTGTGAACCCTTCCGCTCGCTCCACATGTTGCTCCAGAGTTCTTCGAGAATCTTTAGGTCTCGCGATTGGGTTTCAGCAGAGGTCGTCGTGATTCTGTATTCAGTCGAGGATTCGAGTTTCCGCAAGATGCGACGTGTCTTCTGGCGCGTATTACTGCTCAGCTGACAAAGATATGTCTCGAACGTGTCGGGAAGGTCGACATAAGGAGAAATCAGATTGTCCGTCACCTGGTCGTTGATCCTGCTCGAGCGAGAGTCAACGACCAGCCGCTCGTCCGCGAACGGCTCCATGAAGAAACGAAACCGCCTGTCGGAGATGCGGAAGCCTTTCAGATAGATGTGTGACCAGTTCATCTGTTTCAGATGGGAAGCAAATGCAGCGAGTACCGACTCCTCGCATTCAGGCCGGCAGAGGATGCTGCCGTAATCGGCCCAGAACAATCGTCCAGCAAATTGCAACTCGTTGCGCAGTTGGCGACGGCTCCTGCTCCAAATGAGTTTGAGTCGCAGCGGAAGGAAGCCAGCGCAGTTGCCGTCCTCTGTGCGAGCGACAAGCACTAGCCATTCACCCGGATAGGATTCCAGCGCACCCGCCAACCACTTCCACGAGAGAAATAACTGCGCCTCGGGATCGCTGTGGTAGACGATCTCCCAAGCCGACCTCAGGCGTTCGAAATCCTCATACTTATCGACACGTTCAATGACGATCATCTCGCGCTCAAATAAATATAGGTATACCCGCGCTGAATCTCCTCGATGTGCGTGAACCGCAGATGAAAGTCATTTCGCAAACGGCATCCGCGACGCAGAAGGATTCAACGCTCACGTTTCGCGGTCCGTCGTGGTACGACCGCGAGATCTCGCGGATACGCGCGGAGTCCCCGGTAGTAAGTAGAAGTATCCCTGCTGCACGTATGCCAGAACCCACATGTTACTCAGTATTTACATTTGACGGATACGTCCGCGGCGCAAAAGGAACGTCTGGCTGAGATATTGCTCCGCGCGGTCGCACACACCGTAGCTTCTAAGGCTCGTTCCGGTGGGCCTAGCAGCACCTTCGCACCCTCGCGAAAGGAGGTCAGGATGAAAAAAATCATTCGAGCCTGGAAGGATCCTGCGTACCGCGCGACGTTGAGTGCGGCGGAGCAGGCGGAGCTGGACAACCCAGCTGGCATGATCGAGTTGGCTGGCACTGATCTCGAGCTCGTCGGCGGTGGCGGGTCTTCTGGAGGATCCGGCAAGTCGAGCGTGTCCGGGAAATCGAGCGTGTCCGGGAAATCGAGCGTGTCCGGGAAATCGAGCGTGTCCGGGAAATCCGGATCCTGCCCGAGCTAATCGCCTGAGACCGGCTGCGGGACCTCCAAGGGTCCCGCAGCGATCGGACCGTGCGCCTCTCACGTCAAGAATCGGATCCATGAGAGGGGACCCAGTTCAGCATGCGCACGTCGGTGTTATTGGCGACGGAAAACCTCGTCTGGTATCGGGCGGTGACTCTGGAAGAACGAGTCGCAGCGCCGATGGTCGCCGAACCTGCGTCGAAGCCGCTCGAGCACGCCGCGTCAATCACCAGAGAACGTCTGCAGTATTGCGTGAGCAACTGGAAGGCGCAGAAGCCCTTCGAGCGCGCCGAACTGTTCCAGCAACGTCTGCGTCTTCAGAACCTGACCGAAAGCGATCTGCGGCGCATCATCTGCGAGCCGGACGGCGAGATCCGGAACCGGTTTTGTGCGGCGCCCGACTGGGTGGCGAGTATTGAAGCCGCTCTGTCATCGCCGCCCACGTTCGAATTCCACGACTTCCTCTCGAGCCGGTTGAAGCGGGATCCGCTCACCGGTTTTCTCGACGTAGTTGCCCCTTTCATCAATATCGGGCTTCGGCAGTTGGAAACCGGCGCGAAGGCTTTGGCCCGACGAGCAGAGCACTGTGCCTTCGACCCCTCCGCGGTGAGAGCTCTTCTGTTCCCGAATCTTGCTCACGCGCTGCTCCGCATCGTCGGCCGAGCAATGGTGCTTGAACTGAATGTGGCCAGGCTCGAAGCGACGCTCGCTGGTTCTACCTCTGAGGAACGATTCGCGAGTTTTATTACCCAACTTCACGACTCGCGCCGGCTTCGCGAACTCTTCGAGGAGTATCCGGTCCTCGCGCGGTTGGTGGCCGAGCAAACGAATCGATGGGTGACGGTGAGCCTGGAGCTGCTCGACCGTTTGTCGCAAGACTTCGAGGCGCTCGAGCAAGCGTTCGGCGACGCGCAAGCGCTGGGATCGCTTGTCGGGGTCTCAATGGATCTGGCTGACCCACACGACGGCGGGCGGTCGGTTGGGATCGTCAAGTTCAGCTCCGGCACACGCATCGTCTACAAACCGAAATCGACGGCCGTCGACGCCCATTTTCAGCAGGCGCTCCGATGGTTGACCGCCGAGGGATTCGCCCCCGCCTTCCGAACGCTGACCATCCTCGATCGCGGCACGTACGGGTGGTCGGAGTTCGCTTCGGCAGAGGGGTGCCAGACTCGCGATGAGCTGACCCGTTTCTATGAACGCATAGGAGGCTATCTCGCGCTCTTGTTCGTGATGAACGCGAGGGACTTCCACGCAGGGAACGTCATCGCATCCGGCGAGCACCCCGTGCTCATCGATCTCGAGGCCCTGTTTCACCCCCATCGCCTGGTGCCCGTGGATCGCGATCTGGTGTCGGCCGACCGGATCGCCGGTCGATCGGTGCGGAACTCGGTCTTGCGAATCGGCTTGCTTCCCGAGCGGATGTGGGGCAACGCGGAACACGAGGGCGTGGACATCAGTGGGCTGGGCGCACCCGACGGGCAAATGACGCCATACCCCGTTGCCGCCTGGGCGGAGTCCGGCGCAGACACGATGCGCCTCGTCCGCAAACGCAAAGCGATCAAGTCCGACCTCAACCGTCCTACGCTCAAGGGCGAGCCGGTCGACGTCATCCAGCATCGGGATGCGATTCTTCAGGGCTTCCGATCCGCGTACTCGATTCTCGCCGCGCGTCGGGATGAGCTGCTCTTGCCTGACGGTCCGCTTGGCAGCTTCGAGCAGGATTCGGTGTGTGTCTTCCTCAGGTCGTCCCGAACGTATCGCCGGCTGCTGCGCGAAAGCTACCATCCCGATGTTCTGCGCAACGCCCTCGATCGAGATCGGTTGTTCGATCTGTTATGGGTCGCAATCCAGGACGACGCCGATCTGGCGGCGGTGATTCGATCGGAGCAAGCCGATCTGTGGAACGGCGACATTCCGCGTTTCACGGCGCAACCCGCTTCCCGTGATTTGTGGACGACAGACGGAAGAATCCGCGCGGATTTCTTTCCGGAACCGGGCTTTTCGGCCGTCCAGCGGATCCTCGATCAGATGGGTGATGCTGCCTGTTCCCGGCAGGAGTGGTTCGTCGAGGCGTCCCTTGCGTCGCTGGCCGGCACGCTCTCGTGCTCACCGTCCTTTCGGGCCGTGCCATCGGAGTTGCCTGCCGACCGCGAACGCCTTCTCAATGCAGCGGTAGCGGTCGGGAACCGGCTCGAACAGCTTGCCGTTCGCGGCGCCCACGACGCATCGTGGATTGGACTGGAGCTAGAACGCCGACGCGGCTGGGCGATTGCCAGGGCCGGAGTGGATCTCGATGCTGGCATTCCGGGGATTGCGTTGTTCCTGGCCTACCTCGGGGCGGTAACCGGTTCCGAGGCGCCGACAACACTCGCGCGAGCGGCACTCACCGGGATGCGCGAGGTGTTGAAGGAACGTTCGCCGTCACGAATCGGAATCGGCGGATTCGAGGGCTTGGGGGGAGTCATCTATGTCTTGTCGCACCTCGGAACGTTGTGGAACCGCTCCGACCTCTTCGATGAAGCGAACGACCTTGCCACGCGCCTGTCACAGCTTATCAGTAAAGACGAACAATTCGACATCTCTGGAGGCGCCGCTGGCTGCATTCTGGCGCTTCGCAGCCTCCAGCAGTGTGTTCGTTCGGATCGGCTCATGGACGTTGCGATGCAGTGCGGGGACCATCTGCTGAATTCGGTTCGCTCAGACGCTGGCATCGCCTACGCGCTGCTTCAGCTCTACTCGTGGACCGGTATCGAACGCTTCCGGGCCGCTGCGCTGGGCATGCTGGATGGTCAGCGCCCTGGCGACGACGGTGCCTGGATGAACTCGCCCGGAGCGACGGGCGGCGTTGACCTCTACCGCTTGTGCTGCTCGGTCGTTTCGAAGGACGACGCTCCAGCACGCGCGGACGCTGCAGCGATCGTCGAGCAGATCCGGAATCGCGGCTTCGGGTGGAACCATTCCCTGGGTTATGGGGATTTCGGAAGCCTCGAGTTCCTGACCCGCGGAGCGATCCTGCTGGAAGACAAAGGCGTGACCGAGGAGGCAGACCGCATGGCGGCGACCATCCTTGACGACATCGAGGAGCACCGCTGGCGTTGCGGGACGCCGCTCCATGTGGAAACGCCTGGCCTGTTGTCAGGACTCGCGGGAATCGGATACGGCTTGCTTCGGACCGCTCGGCCAGATGCCGTTCCGTCGGTGCTGGCGCTCGAGCCGCCGATACAGTCGCGTGGCGCATATGGCAATTGAGAATCGTTCCGCGGCCGCCGTCGACGATCGAGACGAAAGGGCCGCCAGGGTCAGGACTCTCTTTCGGCGTGAAGTGATCGATGCACGGCGCGAGAAGGCGTTGGGTGATGTCCTGCTCGTTCAGCCCATGTCCACCAGCGCGCTGACGCTCCTCGCGGTGGTTCTTGCGTCAGGGCTGATCGGATTCGGGTTCTGGGGCCAATACACACGCAAGGCGCATGTCAGCGGTTATCTGGTGCCGACCGCCGGGCTCGTCAAAGTCTACTCGCGCGAAAGCGGGACGATTGTCGACAAGCGGATTGCCGAGGGGCAGCGCGTGTCGAAGGGCGACGTCCTCTTCGTCGTCTCCATGGAACGCCGTTCGAGCGAGAAGGTCGACACCCAGGCGGAGGTCATGGCGCAACTCGAGCAGCGTCGTTCGAGCTTGGGCGCGGAAATCCGGCAGCAGAGCAACCTCGCCGAGATCGAAGATCGGTCGCTCCGCGCACGGATTGCGTCCATGGAGGGCGAGCTGTCGAAACTGGTCTTGGAGGTGGAAACGCAAACGCAGCGAGTCGCCGTCGCGGAGGACGGCCTCGGGCGCTATCAGCAGCTGTTCTCGGAATCGTTGGTGCCGAAGGAAATAGTCGAGGAAAAGCGCAAGGATCTCCTGGAACAGCAAGGCAAACTGCATGCGTTGGAGCGCACCCGCATCGGAATCAGCCAGGAGACCGACGAACTGCGTGCCCAGATCGACGCGTTGCGCCTCAAGGCCCAGACCCAGCGCTCCGCCATCACGCGCGACATGTCGCAGCTGTCCCAGGAGTTGACCGAGTACGAATCGCGCCGGACGTTTCTCGTGACGGCGCCGTCGAACGGCACCGCGACAGCGGTGCTCGCCGAATTGGGCCAGGCCGCCAACCCCAGCCAGCCGATGGTCTCGCTTCTGCCGGACAACACCGAACTGCTGGCTCACCTGATAGTTCCCTCGCGCGCCATCGGGTTTCTTGCGGTCGATCAGATCGTCTTGCTGCGCTACCAGGCGTTCCCATATCAACGGTTCGGAAGCTATCGCGCACACATTGCTGAGATCTCGAAAACCCTGATCATGCCCGACGAGATCGCCTTGCCGATCTCTTTGAAAGAGCCGGCCTACCGGGTGACCGTCGCACTCGACTCACAGTCTGTGAAGGCGTACGGACAGGATTTTCCGTTGAAGGCCGGGATGCTTCTGGACGCCGACATCTGGCTCGAGCGGCGAAAGCTGTATGAGTGGGTACTGGATCCTCTCTATAGCGTTCTCGGGAGGGTCTGAGTTGATGGTGCTGCTGAGATGAGCTCGCTGCTGTTCTTCCGGCGAAAGGCAACGCCGGTCGTTCTTCAGACCGAGGCGGCAGAGTGCGGCCTGGCATGCCTTGCCATGGTCGCAGGCTTCCACGGATATCGAACCGATCTGCCCACGCTGCGGGCGCGGCACGCGATCTCGTTGAAGGGCACCACGTTGGGGAACCTGACCACGCTCGCTGGCAGGCTGGATCTGAGCTCGAGACCGCTGCGTCTCGAGATGGACTCGCTCGACAAGCTGCAGTTGCCGGCAATTCTCCATTGGGACCTGAACCACTTCGTCGTGCTGACGGAGGTCCGGCGGCTATCTGCCATCATTCACGACCCACGGCGCGGCCGGCGGCAGCTTTCGCTCGAGGAGGTGTCATCCCACTTCACCGGCGTTGCCTTGGAGTTGACTCCCTCCGAGCAGTTCAAACCGCGCGAGGAAGCGCGGCGCATTGGTCTTCGCGATCTCATCGGCCATCTCCCAGGCCTCGGGCGGGTATGGGTACAACTCTTCCTCCTCGCCGCCGCCATCGAGGTGTTCTCGATCGTCGGACCGCTGCTCATGCAGCTGATTCTCGATCAGGTGGTTGTCGCCGGCGATCGCGATCTGTTGACGGTCCTGGCCCTCGGCTTCACGTTGATCACACTGATCCGCGTCGGTGTGTCCGCGTTGCGCTCGTGGGTGGCCCTCTTTCTGGGCACGAAGCTCAACCTGCATCTATTGACGCGTCTGTTCAACCATCTGCTGGCCCTGCCGATGCCGTTCTTTGCCCGGCGCCATCTGGGCGATCTGGTGTCGCGTTTCGACTCCCTGGGCGCGATCCGGAGAACCATCACGACCACGGCGCTCGAGATCCTGATCGACGGGCTCATGGCGGTGGTGACGGCTCTGATGATGTTTCTCTACAGCTGGCAGCTTGGGCTCCTGGTCTGCGGCGTGACGCTCGCGTATGGCGTGCTGCGCGCGGCCAGATACCGGCCGCTACGCGAGGCGTCGCGGGACCAGATCATCTGCGGGGCGAAGCAGCAGAGCAACTTCCTCGAGACGGTGCGCGGCATGCAGGCGGTCAAGCTGTTCAATCGCGAGGTCCACCGCCGCACGCTGTATCAAAACCTGTCGGTCGAAACGTTCAACGCCGGGATCCGTGTGCAGAAGCTCCGAATGATCTTCAGTAGTTTGAACGGAATCCTGTTTGGCGTCGCGGACACCGCGGTCGTCTGGCTGGGGGCACTTCTTGTCCTCGATGGTGGCTTTTCGGTCGGAATGCTGTTCGCGTTTCTGTCCTACAAATCACAGTTCACGAAACGAATGTCGGACCTGATCGACAACGCGATCGATATCCGAATGCTCGAACTGCATACGGGCCGCGTCGCGGATATCGCGCTTGCCGAGGCCGAATCGCAAAACTTCGGCTCGGACGATGTCGCGCCAACGGCCAGCTTCGATATCGAACTACGGAACGTCAGCGCCCGCTACGCTGAATCAGAGCCGTACGTACTGCGCAATGTGAACCTGACGATCGAGGAAGGTGAATCGATTGCGATCGTCGGGCCGTCCGGATGCGGCAAGACGACCCTGTTGCGGGTCATGTTGGGGTTGTTGCCCGCCACAGAAGGCGAGGTGCTCATCGGCGGCGTGAGCCTGACGCGTGCGGGATCCCCAAAGTTCCGGAGCGTCATCGGCACGGTCATGCAGGACGACAGGCTGTTCAGCGGATCCCTTGCCGACAACATCGCGTTCTTCGATCCGCTCGTCGATCAAAGCTATGTCGAGGCCTGCGCTAAGATGGCCGCCATCCACGACGACATCGTCGCCATGCCGATGGGCTATCACACGTTGATCGGCGACATGGGGACCGTGCTCTCCGGTGGCCAGAAGCAGCGGGTGCTGCTCGCACGAGCCTTGTACAAGAGGCCGAAGATCCTATTACTCGACGAGGCGACCAGCCATCTGGACCTGCCACGCGAGAAGCAGGTCAGCGAGGCCATTCGACATCTGAACGTGACGAGGGTCATCGTCGCGCATCGGGCCGAAACCATTGCCACGGCCGATCGCGTCTTTGCGCTCGACCAAGAAATGCCACGCATCGCCCCCGGCGGATCCCGATCCGGCGCGCGCATCGTCGCCGCGGGCGCGTAGCTGCCGGACCGTCGTTCCGTTTCGCGATTCCCCTCGTAGGCGACCTCGCAATCGAATCGAATTCAATGGCTACCTCGACAGCGCGTTTTGCCGCAACGAGAAGCTGCGGGTATTCCCTACGTCGCCGTTTGGCCATGTAAGCAACCGCGTCGATCGAACTGTTAGTGATGTTTTCGGGAGTTCACGCCGCCTGAAACGTGAGGCGTCCCCTCGTACGATACGCTTCACTGAATGCCGCAACTGCTGACGCGCCTAGGCCTCGGACGTCGCGACCTGCGCGCGTGGGCGATGTACGACTGGGCGAACTCTGCATTCCAGACCACGATCATCGCCGCAATCTTTCCCATCTATTTTCAGAAGGTGGCCGCAGCGGATCTGCCGGCGCCGGTCGCAACGGCACGGTTCGCGTGGGCCACCACGATCTCCATCATCATCGTCGCGGTGGTGGCGCCGCTCCTCGGGGCGGTCGCGGACTATGCGGCCCTGAAGAAGCGGCTGCTCGCCGTCTTTCTGGCAATCGGCGCCACGGCGACCGGTGCGATGTACTTCATCGGCCGCGGCGACTGGCAGCTCGCGCTCGTGCTGTTCGTGATCGGCAACGTCGGCGTCGCCGGGAGCATCGTGTTCTACGAATCGATCCTGCCGCACCTGGTCGGTGAAGACGAGCTCGATCGGGTGTCGACCGCAGGCTATGCGATGGGCTACATCGGTGGCGGCGTGCTGCTCGCGATCAACATCGTGATGATGAGCAGGCCCGGACTGTTTGGTTTCGCCAGTCGCGAGATTGCGGTCCGCGCCAGCCTCGCCAGCGTTGCCGTCTGGTGGGTGGCGTTTTCAATTCCTCTCTTTCGAGACGTCCCGGAGCCGGCACGGCGGATCGAGCGTGATGAGACGCCAGGCGGCCACCCGCTGGTGGTGGCAGGACGCCGTCTGGTAGAGACGTTTCACGAATTGAGGCGCTACAAGCAGGCGTTCGTGCTCCTGCTCGCCTTCCTGCTTTACAACGACGGCATCCAGACGATCATCCGGATGGCGACGATCTACGGGACCGAGATCGGGATCGACGACAACGCGATGATTGCGGCCTTGCTCGTCACCCAGTTCATCGGTGTGCCGTTCGCATTCCTGTTCGGCATGGTTGCCGGAAAGATCGGCGCGAAGATCGCGGTGTTCGTCGGCCTGGCGGTCTACGCCTTTATTACGGTGCTTGGCTATTTCATGCACTCCTCGGCGGAGTTCTTCGCGCTCGCGATCATGGTCGGGATGGTACAGGGAGGCACGCAGGCGCTGAGCCGGTCGCTCTTCGCGAGCATGATCCCGCGGCACAAATCGTCGGAGTTCTTTGCGTTCTTCGGGGTCTTCGAACGCTATGCGGGGATTCTCGGCCCGGCCATTTTTGCCTGGGTCGTCGAGCACAGCGGAACCAGCCGCAACGCGATCCTCTCGGTCGTTGGGTTCTTCGTCGTCGGCGGTGCGTTGCTGACGCTGGTGAACGTGGAGGAGGGTCGCCGTGCCGCCCGTGAAGCCGAGCGCGCTCTAGCCTGAACCCCGGACCTTCGAGCCGGTCAATTCAAGAGATACGTCTTGATGAACAAGGTCCACGAATAGAGCATCAGATCGACGTTCGCAAGGCTCCCCGGGAAATTGTCGTGGCCGACGCCCGTGAACTCCAGATACCAGACAGGCACATCGTTCGCCTTGAGTGCCTGGACGAGCTCCTGCGCCTGGTTCACCGGCACGCGGGTATCGCTCCCAGGGTGAAGGATCATCGTCGGTCGCTGCATCTCCGATGCGCGGGAAATCGGTGAAATCGACAAGAGGAATGCGCGCATGTCGGGATCGCGTTCGTCACCGTATTCCGCTCGCCGATTCGCCTGGCGATCGGGTCCTGTCTGCTCGAGGAATGTCACGAGGTTGGTCATCGCTGCGCCGGCCATCACGCACCGCACCCGATCGGCGTAAACGATGCTGGCTTCGAGGGCGAGATAGCCGCCATAGCTCGGTCCCTGCAGGAGCACACGCCCCTTGTCGAGATCCGGCTGCGCCGCGATCCAGTCGAGCAGGCCGCCGACATCCTTGATGGCGGCAGTGCGCGCCTTCCCGTTGTCGGCCTCTTCGAACTGCCTGCCGAACCCGATGGATCCGCGGACGTTCGGATAGATGATGGCGATCCCGAGCTCGTTCAGGAAGTAGTTGCTGCGGCCCTGGAAGCGAACGCGATCGCGTTGCTCGGGGCCACCGTGAAGCGAGACCATCACTGGCCGCGGGCCGGTGAACTTCGTGGACGGCCGATAAAGAATCCCCGAGATGGTCAGTCCGTCCTCGCTCTTCCAGTGGATCACCTCCGGAGCAGGCAAGGCGTCCGGGTTGAAGCTCACTTCGCTGAACGTCCATCGGGTCACCGTTCCCACCGATGTGTCGACGGAATAGACATCACCTTGCGACTTGATCGATGCGAACGTAAAGGCCACCTCCCGCGAGCCCGGCCGCCACATCAACTGGCTCATTACGCCGGTTCCGATTGTCGGCAGCGGCCGGGGCTTCAGGGTGCCGAGATCCAGGACCTGCAGGTCGGTGTTTTCTCCCCGATCCACGATCATCGCCATCATCAGACCATCCGGTGAAAGCTCGAACGCGTCGATGTCGTCCGCGTCGCTGGTGATTGGAGTCCAGGCGCCGGTCGCGACGACCCCACGCCAGACCCGCGTGCGGCCGCCGCCCTTGTCCGAGAGGGCATAGACGTGACGGCCATCGGCGCTGAATCTCGGATTGAACCAGTTGAACGGTTCACCCTCACGCGCCGTGAGCGCCTTCCTTTCGCCGGTCGCAACATCCATCTTCCAGACGGTCGTCGCGGTATTCGATGCGTACTCCAACACGAGCAGCGACGATCCGTCCGGCGACCAATCCTCGACATCCCAGTTGCCGCTCGTGTCGCCGACGCGACGCGCCGTCAGGGGATCCGAGGGCTGCATGACGTAGATGTCTCGATCTTTGCCGTTTCTCTCGCTCGACCGATACGCGATCCACTTGCCCTGCCGCGCCCAGATCGGCGGGCCAGATGCGGTTTTGGATTCGTTCAATTGCGTGATCCGCCCGGTCGACATGTCGAACCGATACAAGTTGTAGCCTTCGGTGCCGCCAGTCACGTCGCGGCGCATCACGAACGTGTTGCCGTCTGCCGGATCGAACGACGCAGCCGCATACGGAGCCGCAGCCGTCGCGCGCGGCACGCCCGGCGATGGAAGGAAGGTGAGCTGCGTGCGGGCGCGACCTGGACCATCAACGAGATGGATCTGGGGGAACAGGCCGAAAACGGTATTGATCAGAATCTGACGCTTGGTCGGGTGCCACGCCACGAGCTGAGCGTCCCGGAACGCCGCATACCGACTCAGATCGTCGGCAATCGACCGGGGGATGGGCGGCATCCCTTCCACCTTCACGTTCGGCGGGATGGGAACCGCCTGCTGTTTGGCACCGGCCGAGGAGGGAACTAACGCAAGGAGCACCGCACAGATCAGATAGCGCATCTGGTCCCGAGGCCAAAGAATGGTGGAGGGGAGCTTGGAGTCACATTATAGTGCACATTGTTAGGGCAAACTTCCCGGCCCAACAGCACGTCCAAGACACCGATGAAACTGGTCGTAGCAGGCGGCAGCGGCTTTCTGGGCAGCCCGCTCTGCGAATCGTGGGCCGAGGAAGGACACGACGTGCGGATGCTCACGCGGGCGTTGGCACCCGGCGAGTCACGTCACGATTCAGGGTACTGGGGTCCCGGGCGTCACCCGGGTCGGATGGCGGCCCGACGGCACCGCCGGCCAGACGACCGCCGCAATCGATGGCGCGCACGCCGTCATCAATCTCGCAGGTGAGTCGGTTGCCGACGGGCGCTGGACGCCCGCCCGAAAGCAGGCGTTGCGCGACAGCCGTATTCTCTCGACACGGACGCTTGCGGCCGCGATCAAAGCTTCGCCGAACCCTCCGCGCACGTTCATCAGCGGCAGTGCAATCGGCTACTACGGCGCGCATGATAGCGCGCCGGTTACCGAAGCGTCTCCCCCCGGCAGCAACTTTCTCGCCCAGCTCTGCGTCGACTGGGAAGCCGAAGCCCAACGCGGCGCGGGGCCTACCGTGCGGGTCGTCCTGCTGCGGATGGGGATCGTCCTCGAGCGAGGTGGTGGCGCACTTCCCAAGATAATGCTCCCCTTCCGCTTGTTTGCCGGCGGCTCGATGGGATCGGGGCGTCAGTACGTGTCGTGGATCCACCGCATCGACTGGATCGAAATGGTGCGGTGGCTGGTAGAGACGCCGGAGATCGCCGGACCGGTGAACGCGACCGCACCGCACCCGGTGACCAATACGGAATTCGCGCACGCGCTCGGCCGTGCGCTGCATCGTCCGGCGTTCGTGCCAGCCCCCGCCTTCGCGCTGCGCATCTTCCTGGGCGAGATGGCCGAATCGATCGTGACCGGCCAGCGGGTCATCCCGTCACGCGCCCTGGCGGCAGGCTTTCATTTCCGCTATCCCGAAATCGACATTGCTTTCAGAGGGATGTTCGGGGACTAGGGGTCCGATCGGTTCGCCGATCACAGGACACGTGCAAATCCAAACAGCTCGTCCCCCTTTGTTGCCTCGCCGGTGAACGCCCGGAGAAGCAGCCGCGCGGCAAGCCATGCGACACCTGCGCCGTGGCGCCCGTGACCCATCGCGAAAAGGTGCCGAGGGAAATTCCGGTGAGGACCGATGACAGGCAGACCGTCGGGGGACCCATAGTGAGTGAGCGGCCACGCCCACTCGGGCTGCAGGCCGGAGATTGCCGGATACACCGTGGAAAGCTCGTACATCAACTGATTCGCGCGCTGGACCAGCGTCCGGTCGAGTGCGCGAGCCGGAACCGGGTCCTGGTCGGCCCCGGAAAAGAACAGGCGATCGTCTTTCATCCAGCGCAACACATGAGGCGGTGTGGCGGAGTCGCGTAATGCCGCCTTGCGCGAGCCGACGAGCCGTCGAACGCTGGCGGGCAGCGGCTCGGTGACCAGTGCGTAGGCCTGATGCGGCCGGAAATGCCGGCGGAGCGCCCGGAGATCGTCGATCGGGCCGCCGGTTGCGATGATGACCGACTCCGCCGTAATGGCGCCGCTTTCCGTCCGCACCTCGACTAACTTGCGTCGAGCGCGCACGCGACGCACCGTCGTACGCTCGTGGAGCGTTGCTCCGCGCGCAGCCGCCGCGGCAGCCAGACCAAGGCAGGCACGATACGGGTCGAATGCATCTCCTTTGGTACGCAGCCCTGCATGACCAGCGATCGCCGCGTCGCGCATCAATGCCCGGCCGTTCAGCCACGATACGTCCAGGCCCGCGTCGCGGCGCGTGTGATACTCGCGCGCCAGCCGCTTTGCCGACTCGGCCCCGTCACGTGTGAGGACGAGCAGATCCTGGTCACCGAGATCTGCACGAATGCCGAGGCGCCGAAGCGCCGAAGCGAAGTCGAGTGACGAACGCCGAATCCCCTGCCACAAGTGCCGCGCCGCACGGAGACCATGCTGACTCACCGTCTCCTGGAACGAAGCATCGAAATCCTGCCGCAACAGGCCCGGACTTGCCGCGGTGGCGCCGGCGCCAATACGTCCGGCTTCGAGCAGGACGCTGGGGATTCCTGCAGCGGCAAAAACCTCCGCGCAGGCGCAACCCGTCAGGCCGCCGCCGACGATGGCGACGCTCGTCTTGGTTTCCCCTCTGTGGCGCGGATACTCGGGACGACGGCTGCGTGGGTACGTGTCGAAGAAGAACGGGACGGTCCGCATTCGGTCGCGAGAGATTGTACCCGACCTCGCTCGGACAGCAGAGCCTGCGCGCCCAGCATGGCGTTTGCTGGTGACGCTGGAGAGAGTTCGCCAATAGGAGGCTTATGGCTCTGACCGATCAGCTCGACCGGCTCGCGGCGTTCGAACCCGCGCCTTACCCGGTCGTCAGCCTATATCTCAATGCTCAGCCGAATCAGCATGGCCGGGACAACTACCAGGTGTTCACGAAGAAGGAGTTCAAGGCTCGTCAGCACACCTACGGGCCCCATACACCCGAGTTCGAGAGCCTGGAGCACGACATCGAGCGCATCAGCCGATACCTGGAAACCGAGGTGAAGCCATCCGCGCATGGAGTCGCGATCTTTGCCTGCCATGCGGGTGAGCTGTTCGAAGCAGTTCAGCTCGACGCGCCAATCGAGGAGCACTGGTTATACATCGGGGACCAGCCGCACCTGTACCCGCTTGCGAGGATCGTCTCTCAATTTCCCCGATATGCCGCGGTCCTTGCCGACACGCATGCGACGCGGATTCTGGTCATCGCCCAGAACGCCGTCTCGGAGAGGCAATCGATCGAGGGTGTCAAGACGCGCCGGACGTCGCAGGGAGGTTGGTCTCAAGCCCGATTTCAGCGTCACATCGAGAACTTCCACCTGCAGCACGTCAAGGACGTTGTCGATGCCCTCGATCGAGTCGTCAAACGCGACGGGATCGAACAGATACTCATCGCCGGCGATCCAGCCGTCCTCCCGCTCCTGCGCGAGCAGATGCCGAAGCATCTGGCCGACAAGATCGTCGACGAGCTGAAAACCGATCTCGCGGGGACGCCGGACGACGATGTCGTGAAGGCGGCCCTGGAATCGATGCATCGATTGAACGAACGGACCGATCGCGAGAAGGTTGATGCCGCGGTTGGCGCATATCGCGCCGGCGGACTCGGCGTAGTCGGGCCGGACCGCACGCTCGTCGCGCTCAACAACGGCCAGGTCGACGAGTTGTTGCTGGCCGCGTCGCTCGCCGCACTGGGTTCGGTGCACAATTCGCCGGCAACGGCGCTGGGCTCAGCCAACGATGCGGGTCTCGCCGAACCTGTGGTTGAAACCGCGGCGGCCGGAGAGGCGGCCCAGGCCGATGCCGGCACCGTGCGCCTGGCCGACGAACTGGTGACGAAGGCGCGCCAGACCGCCGCGCGCGTGACATTCATCGAGGACGCGTCGTTGCTGGAGCCGTACGGCGGCGTCGCGGCGCTCCTTCGTTACCGGGTGTAGTGCGGCGCTTCGATCCACGGACCAGCGCGATTGCCGAAACCACCGTACCGATGACCGCCAGCGCGATGAAGATGCCGACGATGATCTCGAAGGTCGGTGTCTTCATCCACCGGATGATGCGGCTGCCATAGCGCGCCGCCAGGGATGATTCGACGCTGAACCTGAACACCCGCACAGCGGCGAGTGTCGTGAAGAAGGCCCATGGGTTCATCCCCAGCGCTCCGCTCGTCAACACGAACGGCGTGAAGGGGAACGGCGGGGGAATGACTGCCAGCGCCGCAACCACGGCGGCGCCGCGATTGACCCGGGCTTTCACCTGCTCGAGTCGATTGGGGTTCACGAACCTCGTGAGCCCGACTTCCCCCGCCTTCTGCCCGATCCAGAACGTGAGCGCCGCCCCGCCAAGGGATCCCACCGTCGCGAGCAGCGGATACAACCAGAACAATTCCGGTTTCCGGGCGGCCATGATGATCACGACGAAGTCGATGCCGAGCGGCAGGAAGAAGATCATCGACGCGTCGAGCACGCCCATGAGCACAACGCCGGCGGGGGTCAGAAAATACCCGAGGACCGAGAAGAAAAGGCTGCGCACGCGCGGTCGATCTAGCAAACTGGACGCCGTCGGCTGAGCTGAGCCGCAGAAGGGGTGACAATAGGTCAAAGAACCAGAGGGCCGACGATGAGAGAGTGGCTGATATGCGGAGCATGCCTGGCGGCGCTCGTCACCGCGACGACGGGCAGGCAGGACCAGGACCCGATGCAGGATATTGCGCGGAAATACGTCAAGCTCGCTCTCGAGCTGGGAGCGCACGACAAGGACTACATCGACGCGTATTATGGGCCCGCCGAACTCAGGCAGCAGGCGGAAGCAGCGAAGCTCGACCTGTCGGCGATTGGAACCGAATCCGAAGAGCTCTTGCAGTCGCTGGCAAAGGTGCCCCCGGGGAATGAAGAACTGGTGCGACTGCGTCACCAGTCGCTCGAACGACGGCTGTCCTCGCTGGGCGCACGCGTTCGCATGCTGAAGGGAGAGCGCCTGTCCTTCGATGAGGAATCCAAGGCCCTCTACGACAGCGTCGCTCCCACCTACCCCGACTCACATTTTCAGACGGCGCTCGATCGCCTGGCGAGCAGGTTTCCCGGAGAGGGGCCGCTCGTCGAGCGGTACGATGCCTGGCGTCGCGCGTTTGTGATCCCTCACGAGCGTCTCGACACGGTATTCCAGGCGGCGATCCAGGCCTGTCGCGAGCGCACGCTGGCGCACGTGCAACTCCCGAGCGACGAACGATTCACGGTCGAATACGTGACCAATAAGTCGTGGAGCGGGTACAACTGGTATCAAGGCGGATTCCGGAGCCTGATTCAGGTCAACACCGATCTTCCGATTTACATCGATCGCGCCATCGACCTGGCGTGTCACGAGGGTTACCCGGGTCATCACGTCTATAACGCCCTGCTGGAGAAGCACCTGGTCAAGGACCGCGGCTGGGTGGAGTTCACTCTGTATCCGTTGTTCTCGCCACAATCGTTGATTGCGGAGGGCACGGCGAACTTCGGGATCGAGGTCGCCTTTCCCGGCAAGGAGCGCGTGGCGTTCGAGCAGTCGAAGCTCTTTCCGTTGGCCGGACTGGATCCGTCTAAGGCGGCGGAGTACTACGAGGTACAGGCTCTCGTCGACGAGTTGTCCTATGCAGGCAACGAGGCTGCTCGCCGGTATCTGGACGGAAAGATCGATGCTGCCGCGGCCGTCACCTGGCTCGAAAAATACGCCCTGATGCCGCACGATCGCGCCGCCCAGCGAGTCCGCTTCTTCGACCAGTACCGCAGCTATGTGATCAACTACAACTACGGCAAGGATCTCGTCCGGACGTTCATCGAATCTCATGGCGGCACCGCGAGCAATCCCGAGCGACGCTGGCAGGAATTCGAGCGCCTGCTCTCGTCGCCGCGGCTGCCATCGGAACTTCGATGAAAGCGTGCAGGGCGGGTCTTCCGCCTTCGCGCGAAGCGGAGGCTAGTCAGATCCGCCGGTCGGTCATGCTGACAGTTGCTCCGCCGTCCGCTGCAGAGCGACACTCGGCCTGACGTCATACGGGGCGTCGCGATCGATTCGGCGAAGCTCCGACGGAAGCTCTGACAACCGCTCGGTGCACCATTCTCTGGCACGACCGAGCGAAGTAGGGACACCGATCCGCGTACCGTCGACCATCACGCGCTCGAGAAGCGGCCGCGCGCCGGCGACAGCCGCTTCGTCGTGAAGCGCAATCACGTCGCACTTTGCGCAGCCGTCTTCCGTGTGCCGCCAGACCTGCTTGCGCCCTGGCCAGGTGGCTTTCCCGGTACTCGTTTTCATGACGAGCCGCGGGCGACCATTCTCGATAACCTCGACGAGCTTGTAGACGCCGCCCGGCGCGGGCGCGTCGATGGATGTCACGACGCTCGTGCCGACGCCGAAGCCGTCAACCGGAGCGCCCGTGGCGAGCAGACGCGCGATCTCGAACTCGTCGAGATCGCCGCTCACGAAAATGCGCGTCTCCGACAGCCCAGCCGCGTCGAAGATCCCGCGCACCTCACGACTGAGCGCTGCCAGGTCGCCGCTGTCGAGACGCACTGCCGCAGGCCGAAGCTGGTGATCGACGACCGCCCGCGCGGCCGCAAGCGTGTCGTAGGTGTCGAGCAGCAGGACCGAGTGCTCGCCAAACAGCTCTCCGTACTCGCGGAAGGCGGCGATTTCATCGGCGGCCGACATGATCCACGAGTGCGCCATCGTCCCGATCAGCGGAATCGACCAGCGCCGGCCCGCTTCGACCAGTGAGGTGGCTGAACAACCGGCCAGAAACGCCGCCCGCGCGGCACATAACGCCGCCTCTAGGCCGTGTGCCCGCCTGGCGCCGAATTCCAATACTGGCCTGCTGTCTGCCGAAATGACCACGCGTGCAGCCTTGCTTGCGACCGACGTCTGAAAGTTGACGGTGGCGAGAAGCGCCGTCTCGACCAGCTGCGCCTCCGCAATCGGTGCGGTGACGCGGAGCATGGGCTCATTCCCGAATACCGGCGTACCCTCGCGAACGGCCCAGACCTCACCCGAAAAGCAGAACCCGCGGAGGTAGTCGAAGAAGCCTTCGGGCACTCGCGCCAGCTGGGGCTGACGCGAGAGCCACGACACTTCGTCGTCTTCGAAATGAATCGTCTCCAGGAAGGACAGCGCCTGCTCGATCCCGGCGGCAACCAGGAAGTTGCGGTGAGGCGGAAGACGACGGATGAACAATTCGAATGTCGCGAGGGTGGTTCGGTGACGTCCGGCCGCAAAATTGCCGGCCATCATCGTCAACTGATAGAGGTCGGTGGCAAGCGCGGTGGCTGGCATGTTGGTAATGTAATCATGGCCATGACCAAGCGCAGCTGGACGGACATCCTCGAAGAGTTGTATGCAGGATCCTGGAACTCCGCGCTGCAGAGGTTCAGGTCACCGTTTGCGTTTCGCGGGCTTTCACGGGCCAATCATTTATTAACCAGCTCCCTGGCGCGGCTCTCTTCCGGTGGATCCGCGACCGGGCGGCTCGAGGTGGCGCTCCTCCGCAACTTTCGCAAGTATGCACACTCGGAGGGGGCCCATGCCGACTCGGTGTGGGACTGGATGGCGCTGGCGCAACATCGGGGGCTCCCCACTCGCCTTCTCGACTGGACGTATTCCCCGCTGGTCGCGCTTCATTTCGCAACCGAAAATCCGGCCGACTTCGACACGGACGGCGCGGTGTGGTGCGTGAACTTCGTTCAAGCGAACAAACGGCTTCCGAGGCGCCTGAAGAGGATTCTCGAACAGGAAGGATCGGAGACCCTCACGGTCGAACTGCTCAGCGCCTTTCGCACGCTGCGCGAGTTCGATGCGCTCGCCCGGGACCCGTTTCTGGTGTTCATGGAACCTCCGGCGATCGACCGGCGCATCATCAATCAGTTCGCCCTCTTCTCGCTGATGTCCAGTCCTACTGCGCGAATGGGCGACTGGCTCGGGCAACATCCGGAGTTGTGCCGGCGGGTTGTCGTGCCTTCGTCGCTCAAGTGGGAGATCCGGGACAAACTCGATCAGGCGAACGTCAACGAGCGTATCTTGTTTCCGGGCCTCGACGGCCTGAGCCGCTGGCTGGCGCGCTACTATCTGCCGCATGGCGGCGATCGCACCCGGAGTCAGCTGCCGACCGCGGACACAGGAGAAGTTGATGCCTCCGTCTTCAATGCACGCGATCGAAATCGTCGAACCGGGCGGACCCGACGTCCTGCGGCTCGTCCAAAGAGACGTGCCGGTTCCCGCCGACGGTGAGGTGCTCGTCCGGGTCGCAGCGGCCGGCGTCAACCGTCCTGACATCCTGCAACGTCTTGGCAGGTATCCTCCGCCCCCCGGCGCCTCGTCGATTCCCGGCCTCGAGATTGCCGGCACGATCGAACGCTCGCGCAGCGATCGATGGACCGAAGGGACCGATGTCTGCGCGCTGGTTGCCGGCGGCGGCTACGCGGAGTACTGCACGGTTCCCGCGGAGCAGTGTCTCAGCATTCCAGACGGACTTGCCGCGCGCGAAGCCGCAGCGCTCCCCGAAACTTTTTTCACTGTCTGGACCAATCTCTTCGACCGTGGCGGCCTTCGCGAAGGAGAGACCGTGCTGATCCACGGCGGGACCAGCGGCATCGGCACGACGGCCATTCAACTCGCCCGCGCCTTCGGCGTGACCGTGATCGCGACGGCCGGGTCCGAGGAAAAGTGCGAGGCGTGCAGGCGCCTCGGCGCCTCGCGAGCGATCAATTATCGAACCGAGGATTTCGTCGCGGCCGTTCGCGAGGCAACCAACCAGGCGAGTGTTGACGTGATCCTGGACATCATCGGCGGCGACTACCTGCCTCGCAATCTCGAGTGCCTTCGGCTGAACGGGCGACTCGTGCAGATTGGACTCCTTGGCGGCGCCCGGGCGACGGTGGATCTTTCGCTGATTCTTCAGAAACGGCTGACACTGACCGGGTCGACGCTGCGCGCCCGTACGCCGCGTGAGAAAGGGGCCATTGCCCAAGCGCTGGAAAGGAACGTCTGGCCGCTCATCGCGCGAGGTCTCGTCCGGCCGGTCCTTCACGGCACCTATCCCTTGTCAAAGGCGTCAGAGGCACATCGCGAACTCGAGGCCGGTCACGTGATCGGCAAATTGGTGCTGCTCCCATGACCGCGACCGCCGAGCGTTGCGCGCGTACAAACCGCCCCGTTGTGGCGTTTCTGCGCCGGCTAGTCTCTCCATCACGTCTCGCAACTTACTGACACTCAGGGACTTGAACGAAGCGGCGGATGTGGCCGAGGGCGGCAGCGCGCTTGCAGTCTGGACTGGCACACAGAGGCGCCGGCGAGAAGCAATTCCGCCGGCAGCGGGACGCCGGTAAGCTGGGGGCTCCGGCGTCCCGTTTCTTTTTTCCGCCGCGACGAACCGGCTGGAAGCGGCGGCGCAGGGAGTGCACGGATGCTTGGCTCGGTGGGAATGCCGGAACTGATCATCATTCTGGTCATCGCCCTGATGGTCTTTGGGCCGCGCAAACTGCCAGAGCTCGGCCGCGCCGTCGGTCAGACGATGAACGAGTTCAAAAAGGGCTTGAACAACATTCGCGACACGGTCGAAGAAGAAACCCGGAAGGAAGAGCAGCAGAAGGCTGCCGCCGAGAAACCCGCCGATACCGAGGACCGCCGTCAGATTTCGTAGCAAAGTGTAGGGCGCCCCTTGGAGGCGCCGCGTGTAGGCGCGATCTTCACGAACGGCGGGTCTAACCAGCCTCCGTCAAGGCTGCGGCGGTCCCACCGAAGCGCTTCGCGCGAAGGCGGAAGACCCGTCCTACGACGGGACCCCGCGGCGGGCGCGTGCCAGGTACGTCAGCCAGGCGAGGGCGTGTGCGGTCATCATCGCCGCGTAGAAACCTCGGTACCTGGTGCCACGTTCGAAGGAAGCCGTGTCCAGTACAGCGCCAGTAGTTCACGCGCCGTCGTCGCGATGAGTGCGATGCGCGCGAGAGAAATGCCGTGCGGCGCACCATTCAACAGCGACCACGAAGCGGCCACCGACAACACCCCAATTATGCCAACGGCGGCGATTTCGACGAGGGCAATCGGTCCGCGGAAGGCGAGCGACATACCCGTGTCCGCCAGCGTGGAAGCAAATGTCAGCGGCTCCCACAAGGTGAGAATCGCCGCCAGGAACGTGGTCAGCCCAGCTCCTTCGATTCTTCCAATTTCCTTCGAACCTTCGCCTCACCGTAGTCGACCAAACGCTTGAGCGCCTTCACGCGCTCGGACCGATCGATGTTGGCCTTGTTCACGGCAGCGCGAAGCACTTCAATCGTCTTGTCATATGTCTCGATATCGACCGGGAAAGGCGTGCCGTCCTTTCCACCGTGCGCGAACGAGAATCGCGCCGGGTCGCGAGTGCTGGCGGGTGTGCCGTAAATCACTTCCGACGCCAGGGCGAGCGCGCGAAGTGTGCGCGCGCCGACACCTTCCATGCCGAGCAGCGTCTCGAAATCCTTTGGCGCGTGCTCGTAGGTCTTCAGCAGGATCTTCTCGAGATGCTGACGGTTGACGTCCGCAATCATCACCGCGTGCCGCCTTGGCATCGAGAGAACGGGCTGCGCCGACAAGGCGGTCAGAACGACCTGCGGCTTCTCTCTCGAGAGTTCGGCCGAATGACTGCGAGCGGCGTCGCTGTCGGAGGCGACGAGATTCAGCGTCGGCGCCTGAGCCTCCGCGCAGATCGCCGCGTGCGGCTCGTTTACGTAATCTCGAACCTGCGCTGCCAGCCAGTGATACCGGCGCGCCATCCCGGTGTCGTCGTTCATGCCCTGCTGTACGACCGACCAGCCGCCGGATGCGGTGAAGAAGAAGGCGTGATGGTACAACTGGTAGCCGTCCTGAACCGCGGCGCTGTCGACCTTCGCCGACATCCGGCTCGCATAGACGAGCGGACGCGGATCGATTGACAGCTGCTCGCAGTATCCGGTGATTTCCGCGGGCGTCTTGCGCGATACCGCACCCTTCCCCCCGCCGGCGTAGATGCCGAGTTCGTGCTCGGTTCCCCGCAAGCCTTCCTTCAACGCTCCGGTCACCGTTGTCGTTACGCCGCTCGAATGCCAGTCAAAGCCCAGCACGCAGCCGAACGCCTGGAACCAGTAAGGATCAGCCAGTCGGCGCAGGACCTCGTCACTCCCGTACTCCGCAACAATGTGCGCGGTAATCTCGCGCGCCAGCCGCACCATGCGCGAGAACAGCCACGCGGGGGCGCGACCCGAATGCAACGGGAGGTTGGCGGTTCCGGAACGCATGAATCTTGTCGACTACTGAGTGACCACGCCCATCGTCTGTTTCAACAGCGGCTCGAGGTACGGCCACATGTTGTCTGCCATGATCTGCGCGCCGCGCGCATTCGGGTGCACGCGATCGTCGAGATTGTACTCCGGGCGACCGATGACCCCCAGGAGCAGGAATGGCATCAGCGAGATGTTGTAGGTTGACGCGAGGTCGGGAAATACTCGATGGAAGTCGATCGAATATTGAAAGCCACGGGTCGGCGGCGTCTCCATCCCGCACAGCAGCACACGAATGTTGCGCGATTGTGCGCGCTCGATCATGTCGGTCAGATTGCGCCGAACCGTCGCCACCGGCACGCCCTGCAAGCCATCGTTCGCGCCGGCGGCCAGGATCAGTACGCGCGTGCCCACCACGACGTCACGATTGAAGCGGGCGGCGATGTCGGTCGAGGTGTCTCCCGTTACTCCGGCGTTGATGATGCGGTGCGGGTAGCCAGCAGCAACGGCATGGCGCTGCAGGTCCGCTGGAAAGGTCTGGTCCTGACCGAGGCCGGGACCGGCCGTCAGGCTGTCACCAAGAGCCACGACAATGGGCGGGTCCGACGCGGGAGCGGGGGAGGTCGGGGTCGACGAACCCCCTCCACACCCGAGTACGGTCGGGAGAAGGACGGCGGAAGCAACCGCAGCTGCGAGGGCGCGGACGGCGCGCCGCCTGTTCACACCGTTCTCGCAGCCGCCGCCGGCCGCGGCTGTCCGCAGGCCGGCGCCCTGGCCGCGTGGCGGCCTTCGCGTCAGCGGCGCGTCAGCGGTGAGGTCGCCCGTTGACGATCGAGCGAGGCCCCCAGGTCGATCAACCTGACGAACTCGGAACGATGGCCATCGGGATCGCTGCCTCGATGCGCACGCGCGAGCTCGGCCGCCGCTTCCCACGTCGAGTCTCCCTTGAATGGCGATTGTCGCAACAGCATACCGAACTCGGCGACCGACGCGGCGAATCCCAGGTTGTGCTCGAGCTCGGTCTTCTTGTTGGCAACCGCGACGGTCGAGAGATGGCCCGTATCTCCGTCGGGGATCCTTGTACCGCACCCTGACGGTCATGAGCTCGCCGGATCCCGCGCTGCTTCCGACCGCGGGCGATTGATACTTCAGCGGATCGATGGCTACCGCGACTCCACCGAGCACGCTCCGTTCGGGATTACGACAAGGATGCTGGAGACATGGGCGCGGGGCACAACGTCACGGTGCTCTACGAAATCATGCCGCCTGGAGAAAAGCTCGATACGCCACTCCGTCGACGCGCGCCGCTGCAAACGCCGCAGCTGGCGGGGCCGACTCCTGAGCCAGAAGTGCCTTGGTATCCACCGTGGTGGACCGGCTCACGCTGCCGGCCTGCATCCTGAGCAGGAGCGGCGATGGCGAGCGCGTGCCGACGACAATCGCGCGAGTGCGGAGCTCCTTGAACCCGTTCAGCCGTGCGCGTACTTCGTAGCGTCGTGCCGCGACGTTCTTGAACTCGAACCCGCCGCGCGCGTCGCTCGTAACCGTCGCGATGACCTTCGCATCGCTGACAAGCTCGACGGTCACTCCGGACAGCGGCGTGCCTGACGAATCCGTAATCGTGCCGGTGATCGACAACGCCGCCACGCGGGTCGTGGCAGCCGCGGAGAGCACTAACAAACACATGACGGCCGAGTGAATCAGAAGGCGCATGGGCCGCTCTTCCTCAGTCAGGCTGGCTGTGTCTTTAGACACCGATTGGCGTCAGACGGTTGTCTGACCCGAAGGCGATGTGCGCTTGTCTCGCCATAGCCGGCTTGGCGGCGAAGGCGGAAGGCGCGATGTGCGGCGAGCTGCGAGATAACCTGAGCCCGAGGCCTGAAGCCCGCTTCAGACGTCGAGTTCCACGGCTTCCTCGGCGCGCTCCATGATGAAACGGAAGCGCGCCGATGGATCCTTTCTCAACGCGCGTGGGGCCCCACCCCCACGCGCTGCGGCTCGACTCGCTGCGCTCGCTCGCCGCGGCCGCAGGCGCTTCCCATCAGACGTCGAGTTCCACGGCTTCCTCGGCGCGCTCCATGATGAAACGGAAGCGCGCCGATGGATCCTTTCCCATCAGCTCGTTGATCACTCGATCCGTGACGATGTGGTCCGCGATGTCCACGCGCAGCAGGCGGCGGGTGCGTGGATTGAGCGTGGTCTCCCACAGCACTTTCGGCATCATCTCGCCCAGCCCTTTGAAGCGCGTGATTTCAGGGTTCGCGCGGCCGTTGCCGTGGAGCTTCAGCAGCCGCTCCTTGTGTGCATCGTCCAGCGCCCAGAACGTTTCTTTGCCGATGTCGATGCGGTAGAGCGGCGGCTGCGCGAGAAACAGGCGACCCGACGAGATCAGCAGCGGCATGTGGCGATAGATGAACGTCATCAGCAGCGTCGCGATGTGGTGACCGTCAGAATCCGCATCGGCGAGAATGATGATCTTGCCGTAACGGACGCGCGACAGATCGAACGTCTTGCCCAGCCCGCAACCGAGAGCCGTCACCAGATCCGAGAGCTCCTTGTTTTCGAGGACCTTCGCGAGCGACGCGCTTTCAGTGTTCAACACCTTGCCGCGGAGTGGCAGGATTGCCTGCCGCGCCCGGTCGCGCCCCTGCTTCGCCGAGCCACCCGCCGAATCACCCTCGACGATGAACAGCTCGCTGTCGTCGCGGCCGGGCGATGTGCAGTCGCTCAATTTCCCGGGAAGGGTCAGACGGTTGGAGGTAGCGGTCTTGCGCGCCACCTCTTGTTGCGCCGCGCGGCTGGCCTCCCGGGCCCTCGCCGCCAGAATGATCCGCGCGACGATTGATTCGGCAACCGAAATGTTGGTGTTCAGCCAATGCTCGAGCGACGGACGTATCTGCGAGTCGACGCCCGCCGTCAGCTCGGGGTTGTTCAGGCGATCTTTCGTCTGCCCCTGGAACTGCGGCTCCTGCACGAACACGCTGAGCACGGCAACCAGCCCCTCGCGGATGTCCTCTGCGGTGAGCGTCACTCCTTTGGGGGAAAGGTTGTGGGTGTCGATAAAATTCCGGACCGCCTTTCCCAGCCCGGCGCGGAAACCGTTCTCGTGCGTGCCGCCGGATCCGGTTGGAATGCCGTTGACGTAGCTGCGGACGTGTTCGTCGGTTGACTGCGTCCACTGCAACGCGACGTCGAGACGGATGCCGCTCTCGTCGTGCTCGCGGGTCACCGTGAACGGCGCGTCGTGAACCTGCGCGGCCCCGCGATCAGTGATGATCTTCTTCAGGTAATCCGCGAGACCCTCGGCGTGCTGGAAGACGGCCTTCTCCTTCTTCTCCTCGTCCTCGAACGTGATCCGAACGCCCTTGTGAAGATAGCTCGAGATCTCGAGCCGCTCCTTAATGATCTCGGGATCGAACTCGACCTTCGGAAAGATCGTCGTGTCCGGTCGAAAGAAGACCGTTGTCCCGGTGCCACGCGCGGCGCCGAGTTTCTTCACGCTACCAACCGGCATGCCCTGCTTGAATCGCTGCTCCCACAGCGCACCGTCGCGCTTGACGGTGGCCACCAGCTCCTTTGACAAGGCATTGACCACACTGGCCCCGACGCCGTGAAGGCCGCCGGCCGTCTTGTAATTGCCGGCCTCGAACTTGCCGCCGGCATGCAGCGTCGTGAAGATCACCTCGAGGGCGCTCTTCTTCGTCTTGGGATGTTTGTCGACTGGAATCCCGCGGCCATCGTCGGCAATCGTCATCGACGCGCCGTCGTCGTGGAGCGTAACGGTAATGTTCGACGCGTAGCCGTTCATGGCCTCGTCGATGGAGTTGTCGAGGATCTCCCAAACCAGATGGTGGAGTCCGGCGCTCCCGACGCCGCCGATGTACATGCCAGGGCGCTTCCGGACGGGCTCCAGGCCTTCGAGGACGGTTATGTCTTTCGCGGTGTATGTTGCTGGCACTAGGCTACGGGTCTCGGTCTCGGGTTCTCAGGTTCTCAGGTTCTTGTGTCAGTATCGCAGAAACAGCATCGTCTGACGACTGACAACGTTGCGTGCAGCGCGTGCTTCCCGCAGAACCCCGCGAACCCTAGAACCCGAGAACCCAGAACCTGAGAACCCGAGAACCCGCTTGAGCGTCAGAACCCCATCACCCTTCTGACAATCGCGATCTGTCCGGCGTGGTAGGCATCGTGCTGGACGATGCCGTGGAGCAGTTCGTAGTAGCTGACGCCGGTTCCGAGCTCGCGATTGCGCGGGTCGTTGGTGGGCTGAAGGAGCTTTGGGTCGGTCATGCCGCGCACGACTTCCACCAGACGGAGGTGTGAAGCGTCAAGTGCGGCGAGGGCCGCCTTCCATCGCTCCGGCGTTGGATCGCCAACCTTCGGCCAGTCCCCCGCCTCGGGCTCCTGGGCGGGTTCGCCAGTGGCTCGTCGCGCCACTTCGTTGCGCCAACCAGTGGCGTGCAGAACGAGCTCCCAGATGCTGTGGGCACCGTTCGGCGGCCGCGTCGCCGCCTGCTCGGCGGTCACACCCTTCAAGATTTGCGCGATCGGCGAACCATGCCAGGGATCGCCGTCGTGTGCGCGCTTGAACTGATCGATCAGGCGATCGGCTTCGGACACGGCATCACTCGATGAGCAGCGCGCCAGGATCCTCGATCAGTTCCTTGACCCGGACGAGAAACCGCACCGCTTCCGAGCCGTCGACGATCCGGTGATCATAGGTGAGCGCGGTATACATCATCGGCCTGACCGCAACCTGCCCGCCAGCGACGACCGGACGTTCCTTGATCGCGTGGAGACCGAGGATCCCGACCTGCGGAGGATTGAGGATCGGTGTGCTCAGCAGGGAGCCGAACACGCCACCGTTGGTGATCGTGAACGTGCCGCCCTGGATGTCTGCGAGCGACAACGTCCCGTCTTCAGCAGCCTTTGCGTACTCGCGAACCTTCTGCTCGATCTGGGCGAACGAGAGTCGATCGGCGTCGCGGAGCACCGGAACAACCAGCCCTTCGCTCGCGCCCACCGCTATGCCGATGTCGTAGTAGTGCTTCAGCACCATCTCGTCCCCCTGGATCTCCGCGTTGATGCGCGGAAAGTCCCGGAGCGCGCCGACCACGGCCCTGATGAAGAACGATGACAGGCCAAGCCCCACGCCGTGACGGTCCTTGAACGACTGCTTGTGCCGTTCCCGCAGAGCCATCACCCCCGACATGTCCACCTCGTTGAACGTGGTGAGCATGGCCGCCGTGCTCTGCGCCTCGACGAGGCGACGCGCGATCGTCGCCCGCCGTTTCGACATGCGGACCCGCTCCTCGGTCCGCTCCCCTTCCGGGCGGCGGCGATTCTCCGATACCGGTGTGGCCGGCCGGGTCTTCTGAGGTGCTGGCGGCGCAGGCGCCTCGGCGGGCACGCCAGCGCCCTGTCGCGCGGAAACCGGGGCAGCGGCTGACGCGCTTTGCGCGGCCTGTTCCACGTCCCGCCGCATGACGCGTCCGGCATCGCCGCTGCCGCGCACCTGTTTGAGATCAACCTCGTTCTGCTGTGCCGCCTTCCGTGCGGCCGGCGTCGCGCGCGTCCGGTCCTGGTCTGCCGGCTTCTCGACGGCTGCCGCGGTGTCGGGCTTGGCTACCTGGGAGGATTCAGCGCGCTTCTCCGGCGCCGTCTTGGCTGATGCGGACTCGTCTATCACGCCGAGCACTTCGCCAACTTTCACGTCGGCGCCGTCGGTGTGATCGATCCGGCTCAACACGCCGCCCTGCGGGGCCGCGACCTCGAGATCGATCTTGTCGGTCTCGAGCTCGACGAGCGGATCGCCGGCGGATACGACGTCCCCTTCCTTCTTCAACCACTTCGCGACCCGCGCGTCGACGATCGATTCACCGACCTCGGGCACGACGATATTTGCTGGCATCTTCTCCTCACCTTTACGGGCGGAACCCCTCAGGGTCTTCTCGCGATCATCCCGCGACCTGTTCGGCAGCAGGCTTCGATCCGAGCTTCGCGCGGCTTTGCGGCTTGGATTCCGCAAAGGCGGCTTCGATCAGCACCTGCTGCTGTCGTGCGTGCCTGGCCGCCGATCCCTCCGCCGGGCTTGCGCTGCGGGGTCGCGCGATGGCGCGAACCGGGCGGCCGTTGGCGACTTCGATGAGCCGCGTCCGGACGAATTCCCAGGCACCCATGTTTTCCGGCTCTTCCTGCACCCAGACGATCTCCTCGGCCGATTCATAGCCGTCGAGCATCGCGCGCAGGTCCCGCATCGGCAGCGGATAGAGCTGTTCCAGACGGCAGAGCGCCACGTCCCGTCGCGCGTTGCGCAGCTCGGCACCGGCAAGATCCACGAAAATCTTGCCGCTGCAGAGCAGCACGCGGCGAATGTCGCCGGCGCGCGCCCGTGCCTCTTCGTCGTCGATCACCATGCGGAAGCGTGACTCGGCGAGCTCGCGCGGCGCGGACGCGACCATCGGATGGCGCAGCAAACTCTTCGGCGTGAGCACGACCAGCGGCAGCGGATCCTTGATCAACAGCGCGGCCTGCCGGCGCAGGAGATGGAAGTACTGCGCGGCCGTGGTGCAGTTGGCGATTCGCATGTTGATGTCGGCGGCGAGCTGGAGAAAGCGCTCGGGACGTGCGCTCGCGTGATCCGGCCCCTGGCCTTCGTGCGCGTGCGGCAGGAGCAGCACGAGCGAAGGCTGCTGCCCCCATTTGATCCGGGCCGAGACGATGAACTCGTCAATGATGACCTGGGCGCCGTTGATGAAGTCCCCGTATTGCGCTTCCCAAATCACCAGCCGCGACGGCTCCTGGACGTTGTAGCCATACTCGAATCCGAGCACCGCGTTCTCGGACAGCGGACTGTTGTGGATCTCGAAGCCGGCGCGGGCCTGCGGCAGCGACTGCAGCGGCACGTGCAGCCCGCCGGTCTTCACGTCGTGAAACACCGCGTGCCGATGGCTGAACGTTCCGCGCTCGACGTCCTCGCCGGTGAGCCGGATGCTCACACCGTCGGCGAGGATCGACGCGAAAGCGAGCTCCTCCGCGGTCGACCAGTCGATCGTGCGCTCGTCGGCCCGAGCGAACACCTGCGCCCGCCTCTCGCGTCCCCGCTCCAGCTTTCGATGAATCGAGAAGCCCGGCGGGAACGTGAGCAGCGCGGCATTCAGTTCGCTGAGACGCTCGAGTGGAACCGCGGTCTGCGCACTTGCCGCGGCGCCCGGCGGCGGCGGCGCCGGGAGCGGCTCGACCATGTCCTGCTCGGGCTGGAGCGCGTCCATCGCCGCCTGCAATACCGCGTTGTATTTGGCGACCAGCCGCTCAGGCAGTGATGGATCGATGACCCCGCGCTCGACCAGCGTCCGGGCCCAGAGCTCACGGACGGTCGGATGGTCGGCAATCTTCTGATACATCAGCGGCTGCGTGAACGCCGGCTCGTCCCCTTCGTTGTGGCCGTGACGCCGGTAGCCAACCAGGTCGATCAGGAAATCGCGCTGAAACTCATGGCGATACGCGATCGCCAGCCGCGCCGCCTCCACGCACGCCTCGGGATCGTCCGCGTTCACATGGACGATGGGGATCTTGAAGCCGCGTGCCAGGCCGCTTGCGTAGGAGGTGCTGTAGGAATCCTGCGAGTCCGCGGTGAACCCGAGCTGGTTGTTGACGATGATGTGAATCGTGCCGCCGGTGTCGTAGCCGCGCAGCCGGCTCAGGTTCAGCGTTTCAGCGACGATCCCCTGCCCAGGAAACGCCGCGTCGCCATGAATCAGGACCGGAAGACTGCGCGCCGGATCGAACTCCGGGGCGCCCGGGCGGTCGGTCACGGTCCCTGCCGCGCGGGCCATGCCTTCGACGATCGGATCGATGGCCTCGAGGTGGCTCGGGTTCGGCGGCATCGAGACCACCAGATCCATCTCGCGGCCGTCCTTGATCGCGCGGTGCGCGCCGGCGTGATACTTCACGTCGCCGGTCCAGGCCATGTCCTCGCGGAAATTCTTCGACGAGAGCGGATCCTTGAACTCCGCGAGAATCTGCTGATAGGGCTTGTTCAGCAGGTGCGCCATGACGTTGAGGCGGCCGCGGTGCGCCATCCCGATCAGGATCGATCGCGTGCCGCCCTCTGCGGCTTCGCCAATCACCTCGTCGAGGACCGGCACGAGCATGTCGAGCCCTTCGATCGAAAAGCGCGTCTTGCCCTGGAAGGTACGGTGCAGGAAACGCTCGAAAACCTCGACCTGGGTGAGGCGGCCGAGCAGCGCGACGGGATCGATGGGATCGGCCGGCGCCCGGAATCGCCCCAGCTCCGCCGCCTGGCGGAGCCATTCGCGCTCCCGGGGCACGAACACGTGTGCGTAGTCGTACCCGGTCGTCGAGCAATACAGTCGCCGGAAGGCTTCGACGACCTCGTCCATGTTCGAAGCGGTCTCGGCAAGCGGCGAGGCAATGAGCGTGGCGGGCAGGGCGCGGAGGTCTGCTTCGGCGACGCCGTGGGTTTCCGGCAGCAAGGACGGATCGCCACGCCGCGGCCGGCCAAGAGGATCGATCTGCGCGGCCAGATGACCGTAGCGCCTGATCGCGCGCGCGAGGCTGACCGCGCTGACCGCCTTGCGAAGAAGAGATGGATCGGCGGCCAGCGGCGCCTCGTCGACGACATCCACGACCGGCGGCGTCCATCGCTCGAACAGGGCTCGCGTTTCCGGGTCAACCGATGCGGGATCGCGGCGGAAGCGCTCGTAGAGTTCGAGTACGTATCCGCGGTTGAGGCCGGTGAATCCCTGCCAGGATGACATGTCCTTATAATCCTACCGCATGCCTATCCGAGCAGGAGCGGTGCTGATCGCGCTTCTCTGTGCGGTCGCACTCACACGGCCGGCGTACGGCCAGGCGCCGCCGCGGTCCATTCCGGCGGCGGCGACCGGCGACCACATCGACGTCGAGGCCGCAACCGACGCCTACCTGGCACAAATGCCGCCGGCGCAGAAGGCTCGTTCCGATGCCTACTTCGAGGGCGGATACTGGATCGATTTCTGGACCACCCTGTTCAATGCAGTCATGTTCCTGGCGCTGCTGCAGCTTGGCGTCTCGGCCTGGCTGCGCGATCGGGCGTCGCGGCTGACCCGCCGCAGGACGTTGCAGGTGGCGCTCTACGCGATTGGTTTCGTGCTGATCACGTACGTGCTCTCGTACCCGCTGAGCGCCTATGTGGGCTTCTTTCGCGAGCACCAGTACGGACTGGCGACCCAGTCTTTCGGCGGCTGGATGGGCGATCAGTTGAAGGAACTTGCCATCTCGCTGATCATCACCCCGGTCGGCTTGATTGTGTTGTATGCCGTGCTGCGCCACGCCCCGCGCACGTGGTGGCTCTGGGGAGCAGTGGTCACGATCGCGATGCTGCTCTTCGTGGTCGCGATTGCACCGGTTTATATCGCGCCGATTTTCAACAAGTACACGAGGCTCGAGCCTGGCCCGTTGCGCGACGATATTCTCCGCCTCGCCCATGCCAACGGGATCCGCGCGGAGGAGGTCTACGAGGTCGATGCGTCGCGGCAGACCACTCGGGTCAGCGCCAACGTCAGCGGCATGTTCGGCACCGAACGCATCACTCTCAATGACAACCTGCTGAAGCGCGCCTCACCCGCGGCGATCCAGGCGGTGATGGGGCACGAGATGGGCCACTACGTCCTGAACCACGTCAACAAGATGATGCTCGCCTTCGCCGTCCTCACCGCGATCGGCTTCGGGATCGTCGCCTGGGGCTTCGAGCGTCTCGCACGCCGCCATCACGCCCGGTGGCGCGTGGAAGGGATTGCCGATCCGGCCGGTCTGCCGCTCATCGCGCTGTTGTTCTCGGTGTACTTGTACCTGCTGACGCCGGTGACCAATTCCATCATTCGCACCAACGAGTACGAGGCCGACGTGTTCGGCTTGAACGCCGCACGTCAACCGGACGGCTTCGCCGAAGCTGCGCTCCTACTCAGCGACTACCGCAAGATGTCACCCGGGTCCACCGAGGAACTCATCTTCTTCGATCATCCAAGCGGTCACACGCGGATCTTCACTGCCATGCGATGGAAAGCCTACAGACTGAAGACTGAAGATTGAAGATTGCAGATTGGAATTGACGATTGAAGACTGCAGATTTGGATTGACGATTGTCGATTGGGATTGGCAATTGACGATTGGCGATTTGGATTCGCGATTGACACGATTGTGATTGGCAATTGGCAATCGGTGAATCCAATCGGCAATCTTAAATCCAAGTCAAAAATCGTCAGTCGCCAATCCCAATCGACAATCGTCAATCCAAATCTTCAATCGACAATCGCCAATCCCAATCTGCAGTCTTCAGTCTTCAGTCCGTGGGCGGGTCGGGGAGCGGCCAGATGATCCGGGTGAACTGGCCGCGCTGGAGCAGCTCGCGGCCTTTGCCGCCTCGGCCGGTGACCTCGTATTTGGCCGTCGAGATCGTCTGCTCCGCACCGCGGCTGGTTTCGACCGTCAGCAGGTCGCGATCGCCGCTCGACGCGATGAACCCGAGGACGCGGTCGTCCTTGGACGCCAGCTTGATCAGGATCACGCCGCGCCCCGGCCCTGACAGGAAGTTCACCTCGTCGGCTTTCGTGAGGAGGCCCCGCGCATCCCGGGTTGCGGCAATCAGAGTCTCGCCACCGGTCAGCCGCGCGACCCCTACGAACTCAGCGCCTTCACCGGCCTTTGCGTAACGCCGGCCCGCGCGCGTGCTGGGCTCGACGAACGGCTCGAGGCCGAAGCGCAGGCTGTAGCCGTCGCTGCTGACCGCAACCGCGTGCACCCGAGGTTCGGCCCCTTCCTTCCGGGGCTTGATCTCGCCGGTCAGGCGCGGATCGAGGCTCAGCGCTGCCAGAATCCGCTCTCCATCCTTCAACTTGAAGAACCGCTGGATCGGCTCGCCGTATCCGGTCGAGGCCGGAATGTCGGCAAGGCGCGCGGTGTAGGCCACGCCGAAATTACTGAAGAACACCGCCGTCGCGCGCGTGCTTCCCGCCACCGCCGCGAGCACCTGGTCTCCTTCACGCAGGCGGGTCGTCGAAATGTCTTTGACCTCTTTCTGACGCTTGACCCATCCGTCGCGCGAGATGATCACCACATTGTCTTCCTCGACGATGAAGTCTTCGGCGGTGTACTCGGCCTCCCCTTCATCGCTCGAAATCGTGGTCCGGCGCGGATCGCCGGTACTGTTTCTGGACGGCTTCGATTTCCTCCCGGACCAGGGCCCATCGGCTGTCCTCGTTCCTGAGGAGCCCGCCGATCTGCCGTGCGCGCTTCCGCTTCTCATCGGCTTCCTTCCGGATGATCAGGATCTCGAGTCGAGCCAGGCGATAGATTTTCAGTTCCAGAATCGCATCGGTCTGCTCGGCGTCGAGCGAGAAGCGCCTGATGATGTGCTGGGCGGCATCGGCCTTGCCTTCCGATTTGCGGACGATTTTGATGATCTCGTCCAGCGCGTCGAAGACCTTCTCGAACCCCTCGAGGATGTGGATCCGCTTCTTGAGCGCCTCCAGCTCGTGCTCCAGCCGCTTGGTGACGACGTCGAGCCTGAAGTGGAGAAAGTGCCAGAGGATCGAATGGAGGTCGAGCCGCTCGGGGCGGCCGACCTCCGCGTTCTCGGTCGGAATGAGACAGGTGAGGTTGACGAGGAAGTTGGTCTGGAGCGGCGTGTGCTTGAACAGGTACGCCATCACCATCTTCTCGTCGCCGTCACGCTTCAATTCGAGCGCGATCCGCACGTCGTCTGTCGAGAGATCCTTGACGTCCAGCAGCGGCGGCAGCTTGCGGCTCGAGGCGATGTCGCCAATCCGTTCGACGAGAGCGGACTTGTTCACCGTGTAGGGGACGCTGGTGATGTAGACCATCTTCGACCCGCGAGTCTCGGGTCCTGCCTCCCAGGTCGCGCGGAGACGAATCGCACCGGATCCGGTCTTGTAGATCTGCTTCAACTCGTCGGGGGAGTTGAGCATCTGCCCGCCGGTCGGGAAATCCGGTCCCTTGACGTAACGGCACAACTGCACGCTGGTGAGATCCGGGTTGTCGAGCAGCTTGACCAGCGCCGTGCAGACTTCCGACAGATTGTGCGGCGGGATGTTGGTGGCCATGCCGACCGCGATCCCGGTGGCGCCGTTGATCAGAAGGTTGGGAATGCGGGCCGGCAACACCACCGGCTCCGTCCTGGTCCCGTCGTAATTCGGACGGAAGGGGACGGTGGCCTGATCGATTTCGGTCAGGAGCTCGTCGGAAATCCGCGCCAGCCGGCACTCGGTGTAGCGCATCGCGGCCGCGCTGTCGCCGTCGAGCGATCCGAAGTTGCCGGAGCCGTCGACCACCGGGTAGCGCAGCGAAAAGGGCTGCGCCATGCGAACCAGCGTTTCGTACAAGGCCGCGTCACCGTGCGGATGGTAGTTCCCCATCACGTCGCCGACGACCTTCGCGCACTTCCGATGCTTGGCATCAGCGGTGAGATTCTGCTGCCACATCGTGAACAGAATCCGCCGCTGGACCGGCTTCAGCCCGTCGCGGACATCGGGCAGCGCGCGGGAAGTGATCACGGAGAGCGCATAGTTCAGATATCGCGTCTGCGCGGCTTCGTGAAGCGACACGCCTTCATCGGGCGGTGGTCCTGACGGGGTGCTGGAATCGGTATCGAGGTCGAACAGAGAGTCGCCGGAGGGCCTCTTGCGCTTTGCCATTTATTAGAAGGATAGCTCAGTCGATTGCAGATTGATGACTGAAGATTGAAGATTGAATTGTCGATTGAAGATTGACGATTTGATTGACGATTGCCGATTGACGATTGAATTGACGATTGCCGATTGACGATTGACGATTGGACCGCCAATTGAGGATTTGGAATGCCGATTGAAGATTGGCACTGACCGCCTGGCCGATTGAGTGCTTCAATCGGTAGGAACTATCGGGAATCAGCAGGTCGCAAGTTGTGCAATCCCAATTTCGCCAATTCGATGGTCAGTCGGCAATCGGCAGTCCAATCGTCAGTCGGCAGTCGAATCGTCAACCGGCAGTCCAATCGTCAATCGGCAGTCCAATCGTCAGTCGGCAGTCCAATCGTCAATCGGCAATCGACAATTCGATCGCCAATCCTCAATCGACAATTCAATCGCCAATCGTCAATCGACAATATTAATCTTCAGTCTGCAATCGGCAATCTGCAATGAGAGATTATCGGTACTACCACTACGACGTCTTCACCGATCGTCCTCTTGAAGGCAATCAGCTCGCCGTGTTCCCCGAGCCGGCAGGCCTGACGCCGGAGGAGATGCAGGGGATCGCGCGGGAGATGAATTTCTCGGAGAGCACCTTCATCCTTTCGCCCGAGACGCCCGATACCGACGTCCGGATGCGGATTTTCACGCCGGGTGAGGAACTGCCGATGGCCGGTCATCCGACGATTGGAAGCACGTTCGCGCTCGTGGCGGAAGGAGTCATCACGAAGGGCCGCGAGCGCTTCGTGTTCGGCCTCGGTGTCGGACCAACGCCCGTGACGCTCGAGTGGAAGGGTGACGAGCTTGATTTCGCCTGGATGACCCAGCGGCTGCCGACTGTCGGCGGGCGCGTCTCGGATCGTCGTGCGCTGGCCGCTGCGCTCGGCCTTGATCCGACAGACCTCGCCGAGCGCGCGCCAGTGGAAGAGGTTTCGTGCGGGCTGCCGTATCTGATCGCGCCGTTGGCCTCACGCGGTGCGGTCGACCGGGCGGCGATGAGTCGGCAGGCCTACGCCGGGTGCTGCAGCAAGGCTGGTCTCGCGGAACGGCCACTGTTCCTCTTCACGCTCGACGAGAGCAGCGCCCAGGGAGAGGCGATTTACAGCCGCATGCTGGCTCCGGGTTTCGGAATCACGGAAGACCCCGCAACCGGCAGCGCCAGTGGGCCGGTCGGCTGCTACCTGGCCGCGCATCGGTTGCTGCCTCCCGAGCGCCTTGCCCATTTCGTCAGCCTCCAGGGGGCGGCCATGAAGCGACCCAGCCGGATTCACATTTCCATTGGCTTGGAGGGGGATCGCGTTACCAGCGTCCGGATCGGCGGCCGAAGCGTCCTGGCGGGGACCGGTAACCTCCAACTGTTGTAGGTCCAGACCTTAGCCAGACCAACGAAAGCCGGCCCCGCACCCTGGCCGGCCGGGCGGAGCGGCAGACCGCCCGCGTAACCCGCCTGCCCGCAAGATCCCGCCCGCGGGCCGTAGCCATGCGCCGCGAACGTGGATAGACTATGCCGCGAACTGACGTCCATCAGGAGGCCCGGATGAGTACCTGTGGTCCTCGTCATTGTTCTTCTCGCTACCGCCGCCGTCGTTTGCGCAGGCATCGTTTTCACCTTGCGTGGTTTCAGAGCGGGAGATCGTCCTCCCGTCGAAAGGAAGCCCAGGCAGGTTCGGGGCAATCCACACGACCCGGCCACTACTGCGGAACTGAAGCACTTCTTCGAAGGCAAATCGTGCGGCTCCTGTAATCGGGCGATTCCACCGGTGCACGCCGGCGAGATTCGGCCGGGACTCTTCGACCCGAACACGCACAAGACGATGGCCTGGAACGAGATTCCGGCGGCCAACCTGGCGTCGACGCTTCGCAGTCATCAGCCGATCTGCTCGAATTGCCTGACGCTCGAAACCTTCCGCCGCCAGCATCCCGAGCTCGTCGTCGATCGACACCGCACGATCGAAAGTCCATCGCACTGAAGGCTGGAGAACAACACCGGCGACGGTGTTGTTCTCACACCATTTTGTGGTCTCCTGTGGTTGGAGGACCCATGTGGACCGATCTGTTCGTTCCGGGCGTCCCGCTCGTGGAAAAAGTGGTCCGCCCCCTGATCGTGTATGCAGTGCTCGTGTTTCTCGTGCGGCTGGCGGGGAAGCGCGAGCTGGCACAGCTCAATCCGTTCGATCTCATCGTGCTGCTCATGCTGTCGAACACGGTGCAGAACGCCATCATCGGCAACGACAACTCCCTCACCGGCGGCATCGTCGGCGCGGTCACGCTCATCGCCGCCAACTCGTTCGTCGTCCGATTCATGTACCGTCACGAGCGAATCGATCGGGTGATCGAAGGCGATCCGGTGACGCTCGTTCAGGACGGGCAGGTCTTGAAGGATTGTTGCGATCGGGAGCTGATCACCGTGGCCGAGATCGAGGTGGCCGCGCACCGTCAGGGGTTCGCGTCGCTCGCTGACGTCGGTCGCGCCGTGCTCGAACCTGGGGGCACCCTGTCGTTCTTCGGGCGCAACCAGACATCGCCTCAGGCGGCGACCGCGAGCCGCGACGAGATTCTAGTGAGGCTCG
Organism: uncultured Acidobacteriota bacterium; assembly: GCA_963755695.1. Taxonomy (GTDB): domain Bacteria; phylum Acidobacteriota; class Vicinamibacteria; order Vicinamibacterales; family 2-12-FULL-66-21; genus QHWT01. The sequence continues at coordinate 581,456 of CAVWLB010000008.1, forward strand.
ACGAAATCAAGCGCCTGCTGACCGCGCGCGGCTGATCAGGTCAGGCTTCGACCGATCGTGCCGATGATCGGACAGCGCGCTCGCGCCGTAATGGCAGAGGCCAAAGAGCTGGAAGCACAGCCGCTACATGCGGATTCCGGCGGGTGAGCGGCATACCGGAACCACCTTTTGCACCATGAGCCGTATGGCTCAAACGGTCGGCGACTACGTAATCTCCCGCCTTCGCGCGTGGGGTATCACGCGCATCTACGGATATCCGGGCGACGGTATCAACGGGCTTCTTGGGGCGCTCAATCGCGCACAGGAGCAGATGCGATTCGTCCAGGTCCGGCACGAAGAGATGGCGGCATTCATGGCGTGCGCGCACGCCAAGTTCTCAGGCGAGGTCGGCGTGTGTCTCGCCACTTCCGGTCCAGGTGCCATTCATCTGCTGAACGGGCTCTACGATGCTCAGCTCGATCACCAGCCGGTGGTCGCGATCGTTGGCCAGTCGGCGCGGATGGCGATGGGTGGCAGCTTCCAGCAGGAAGTCGATCTCCTCTCGTTGTTCAAGGACGTCGCACACGAGTACGTACAGATGGGCACTACACCCGAGCAGGTGCGACATCTGGTCGATCGTGCGATACGCGTTGCTCGGGACGAAGCCGAGCTACGACCTGATGATGGAATGCGACACGCTGCTGATGGTCGGCAGCAACTTCCCGTACACCGAATTTCTCCCGGAACCGGGACGCGCGAATGCCGTCCAGATCGACATCGACCCGCGGCTGTTGAGCATCCGGTATCCGATGGATGTGAATCTCGTCGGTGACAGCCACGAGACGCTGCGCGCACTGTTGCCGTACCTGCGGCGAAAGACCGACCGGACCTGGCGTCAGCGCATCGAGAAGAACGTCGCCGACTGGTGGCAGGTGCTCGAGGCGCGGGCAATGAACGAGGCCAACCCCATCAACCCCGCTCGAGTCTTCTGGGAGCTCTCGTCGCGTCTGCCGGACGAGTGCATTCTCTCCGCACCGACTCACCGGAGTCGGACGGCACTCTCGAATGGCAGGCCACGACGATCATCGTGGTAGAGGCGGAGGCTGGCGGCGAGATCGGGATTGGTTACTCGTACGCGGACGAAACCGCCGCACGCTTCATCCGTACCGTGCTGGCTCCAGCGGTCGGTGGTACAAATGCGCTCGACATCACCCGGCTCATTCGTGCCGCAATGCGACCAGCGGATCCACGCGTGCGGCGCGTTGCGCGGGAATGAACCCGGCGGCGAGCGCCGCGATCAAGATGGCGGTCGCCACCATCGAAAACGTCGCCGGATCGGTCGGCGTTATCTCGAACAGCAGCGTGCCGAGAAGCTGCGTCGTGGCGAAAGCGCCGGCCATTCCCAGGACGATGCCAATTGCGCTGAGCACGAGAGTCCGCCTGAGCACCATCCAGACCAGCGTGCGGCTGCGTGCGCCAAGCGCCATCCGGACGCCAATCTCGTGCGTGCCCTGCGCGACGGAATAGGCCAGCACACCGTATGTCCCGATCAGCGCGAGCATGACGGCAAGGATCGCGAATGTGCCCAGCAACCGCGTCTGGAAGCGCGGCTCCGCGGTCGCCGTGCCGAGCACATCCTCCATCAGCGCGACCGACACAGCCGGCTGATTCCGATCCACCGCGCGCAGCGCCCCCCGCATCGCCGGGCCTACGCTCAGGGGATCGGAGACCGACCGCACCGCGAACGTCATATGGCTGAGGAAGAACGCGCTGCGCACCTGGAGGTACGGCTGGTAGATAGCCGCGTGGGCCGGGCGTGATGGACCTTCCTGCCGAACGTCGTCGACGATACCGATTACGGTCAGCCAGTCTTCCGGTCGTGGGTGGTCCGACATCGAGATGCGCCTGCCGACGGCGTTGCCCGACAGCTCGAGCAGGCGCGCCACGCGCTGGCTCAGGACCACCACGCCGGCGCCTCGACGGTCGTCCGCGTTCGTGAACTCGCGCCCGTACAACAGGCGGATGCCCATCGTCCTGAAATAGCCCGGGCTCACCGACGGCTTGTCGGCGGTGAAGCCAGGCGGCATCGACGAGGGGCCGTCGACAACGAAATCTCCGCGAGTGAGCGCGTCGCCGAGCGGCTGCCAGTTGACCGCCGCCGCGTCGGAAACGCCAGGAATCGCGTGCAGCCGATCCAGCAGTTCGCGGTGAAACGCGTGCTGCTTCTCTGGCGTCGAGTAGGTGCTCTCCGGCAGATCGACCGTCATCATGATCAGGTTGCGGGGACGGAAGCCGGGATCGATCGCGCGCAGCCGCAGGAAGCTCTGGATCAGGAGTCCGGCGCCGGTGAGCAGGACGAGCGCGAGTGCGATCTCGGCAACCACCAGTGATGAGCGCAGACGCTCCTGGCGTCGTCCGGACGGCCGCATGGCCGGCACCAGCGATTCGTGCGCGCCGTGACGCGCTGTACGGAATGCCGAAACGAGACCAAATAAGAGGCCTGTCAGCAGTGACACGCCAGTGGTGAACGCAATGACCCAACCGTCGATACGAATCATTTCTGCCCGCGGAACTTTTCCTGCCGGCGCGAGCGACAGGAGCGCGGGCACCGCCCAACCGGCCAGCGTGATCCCGCACGCACCGCCGGCGAGCGACAGGAGGAGGCTCTCGGTCAGCAGTTGACGTATCAGGCGGCCGCGCCGCGCGCCAAGAGCGGTGCGCACCGCGATTTCCCGCTCCCGCCCTGCAGCGCGCGCGAGCAGCAGGTTCGTCACGTTTGCGCAGGCGATCAGGAGGACGAAGAAGACCGCGCCGGCAAAGATCTGTAGCGGGCGGCGCGCGTTGGAAACGATCAGCTCCTTCAGCGGCAGAATTCCCGATGTCAGTTCCTGCTTCGACCAGTCCCAGAACCGGGGCGACAGCGCATCGAATTGCGCCTCGGCCTGCGCGCGCGTCACGCCGGGCTTCAGTCGTCCAACAACGGGTGTCGCCATGGAGTTGTGAGGATCCAGCTTGATCGTGTGCAGCGCCCAGGCATCAGCGTTCTTCGGAAAGCTGAATCCCGGCGGCATGACGCCAATCACCGTGCGCGAGACGCCGTCGAGCGTGATCGGCCGGCCGACGATGTTGTGGGCTGCGCCGAACCGGCTGCGCCAGAGGTCGTCGCTCAACACGATCAACTGATCCGCCTGCCGCTCGTCGTCAGGCGCGAACGTCCTGCCGAGCTGTGCCGGAACGCGCAGGACATCGAAGAACTCCGCGGTGACGTGTCCAACCGTGATGACCGACGGGTCGTCCGCCGCGACCAGGTTGCCGCTGTAGGTCGAGAATGCCGCGAGGTGCTCGAAGGAACGATTGTTCTCGCGAAACGTCAGGTAGTCGCGGTCCGACAGGCTGGGCGGGGGCGCGAAAGGTCCGCGCGGCGAATGCACGACGAGGAAAAGGCGCTCGGCATCAGGGAAGGGCAACGGCCGCACGAGGACGCCGTTGACGATCGTGAACACGGCAACGGTTGATCCGATGCCGAGCGCCAACGTGAGGATGGCGGCCAGCGTAAATCCGGGAAGCCGCAGCAGCGTGCGCACGCCGAACCGCACGTCCTGAAGCGCGTCTTCGAAGACACGCACCCGGCGGGCATCGCGGCATTCTTCCTTCCGCTGCTCGACGCCGCGCATCTCGCGTACCGCGGCGAGCCGCGCCTCGGCGGGGGACACGCCACGGGCGATATGTTCTTCGGTCAGCCGCTCGATGTGGTAACGGAGCTCTTCATCGAGCTCCTGCTCGACGATGGTGCGGCGGAACAATGATCGGAAACGCAACGGCACGGTGTACAGCCAGCGTTCCAGACGCATCGGACTACGCCTCCTTCAACTTCACCACGTACGAAATGGCGGACGCGAGCCGATCCCAGTTGGCGGCTTCGCGATCCAGTTGACGGCGGCCAGGTGGGGTGAGGCGGTAGGACTTCGCGCGACGATTGTTCTCGCTCAGCTTCCACTCGGCGGTGATCCAGCCTTCCTGTTCGAGCTTGTGCAGAGCGGGATAGAGCGAGCCGTCGCTGACCTGCAGCACGTCGCGTGAAACCTGTTTGAGGCGCTGGCCGATTGCCCAGGCATGCAGCGGTTCGAGCGCGATGATCTTGAGGATCAGCAGGTCGAGCGTGCCCTGCACCAGGTCGGACGGTTTACTCATGAACAACTCCCCACGGTTACCGAGGGCAGACTACACCAGGCTGCCCTAGGTAAGCAAGGGGAGAGCGCGTAAGGCTGCAGGGCTCTGGCTGCAGGGCAAAGATGGCCTCCGCGTGAGCCATGAGCCGCCTTCTCAGCGACCCTGGATCGTCACCGGTCCGTTGACGGTGGAAATCCGCACCACGACCGGATCGGGGCCGACGCGAAGGCTTCGTGATCGGTCGTCCCAGTCGCGGTTGCCTTCACGGCACGCGGAGATGCGGCAACTCCAGGGCGAGTGTTCGGACGAAGAAATCTCGACACCCGATTGATACTGGTCGGGCACCCGCACAGTCAGTGGCCCATTGTGGGCGCGCGCTTCGAGGCGCCCATCCCAGCGCGTTCCCTGCAGCGTGACGGAGATCGGACCATTGCTCGTTTCGACGTCGAAGTTGCCTCGACTGCCGTCCAAGCTGATCGGTCCGTTTGCTGCGCGCGCGGTCACCTCGCCGTTCACATCGTCGAGGCCAATCGGGCCATTCGAGGCACGCAGGTTGAATTGCCCGGACGCACCGTCGACGCCAATCGGGCCGTTGCTGGTCTCGGCGGTGATGCGCGCGCTTTCCGGCGCTTCGATCACGAACTGCACATTCCAGTTTTTCGCGCGCGCGGGATTCTCGACTCGCACGCGGCTACCTTCAACCGTAATCCTGACGGCGTCGGCGGCCTGTTGCGCTTCGGCCATCGTGTCGGCTCCAGCGGCAATGCAGGCAGTAATCGCGTAATCGCGACCGCTCCCGCGCAGGATTCGGATCCCGCCGTTCGCCTCGGGCTGGACGTCGAGCACGCCAACGGCAAACGGAACGGTCACCCGCTGCTCGGATCGCGCGACCTCGAGATCGCCGAATTGCATGTTCATCTGGGAACAGTCCGCCCCCTCGAGATGAACCGTCCGTCGAGACTGACTGGTGGGCTGGAGTGCCAGCGCGAGTGTAACTGTTCCGAGAACTGCCAGGGTCGAAGCGTTCATGAGCGTTACCTCATCTCTCACGAGTGCGGCCTGCTGCGGCGCCATTGCGCTTGCCTTGCGGCGGCCACTTACAGACGAGTGCGGCCGGCTGCCCCGCGGTTGCGCCGGCCTTTGCGGCGTCCTTCTTTGGAAGGTTTGACGGAGAAAGGCCGAAAGGGTTTGCCGCGAAACGCAAAAAAGGGGACCCGGGTAACCCGGCGTCCCCTTTTGGCTTAGGGCTTGGGCTCAAAGGCTCAGGCCGGCTCAGGACTTAAGCAGTTGAGGCCTAAGCCAGCATGAGCCGTGAGCCATGGAGCCGTTTCACTTCACGAACAGCATCTCGCGATACGTCGGCAGCGGCCAGAGGTCGTGCGGGGTGACCGACTCGAGCGCATCGCCGGTTTCCCGCAAGGCGTTCATCGCCGGAATCACCTTGTCGCGGAAATACTTCGCGTGCTTTTGAGGGTCGCCGTTCCCCTCGTGCTCGAGCAGCGACTGCAGCTTGTCGACACGAATCTTGGCCTCCTCGGTGAGCTTCACGATCTCGTCGAGGGAGCGACGCGCCTCCTTGGCTGTCGCGCCCGCCGCCTTGACCGCCGCGACGCTTTCGGCCACCTGACCCTGATAACGGATTGCCGCCGGCAGGATGTAACGGTTGGCCATGAGCACCATCAACTGCGCTTCGATGTTGATGGTCTTGTTGTACTGCTCGATCGCGACATCGTAGCGCGCGCGGAGCTCGCGCTCGTTCAGGACGCCGTATTTTTCGAACGCCTTGATGACGTCCGGCTTGATCGCTTCGCCGTACGCGTCGACCGAGGTTCGCAGGTTCAAGAGCCCGCGCTTGGCGGCCTCCGTCGCCCACTCGTCGGAGTAGTTGTTGCCGTTGAAGATGATTTGCTTGCTTTCCTTGATCAGCTTGGTCAGGAGCGTCTTCACCGCGGCCTGCAGCTTCTTGCCTTCCTTCAGCTGCTTCTCGAGCTCGGTCGCGACGTAGTCGAGCGACTCGGTGACGGCAACGTTCAGCGCGACGTTCGGGAGCGCAATGCTCTGATTCGCCGAGACCGCGCGGAACTCGAACTTGTTGCCGGTAAAGGCGAACGGGCTGGTGCGGTTGCGATCGCCGGCATCGCGCGGAAGCTTGGGCAGCACGTTGACGCCGATGTCCATGATGCCGCCGCTCTTGGTGGTCTTGGCGCTTCCCGCTTTCTCGATCTGCTGGAAGATATCGGTCAGCATGTCGCCGAGGAAAACCGAGATGATCGCCGGCGGCGCTTCGTTGGCGCCGAGCCGATGGTCGTTGCCGGCGCTGGCAATGCTGAACCGCAGCAGCCCCTGGTGCTTGTTGACCGCGCGCAAGACGGCGGCGCAGAACACCAGGAACTGGATGTTGTCGTGCGGCGTCTCGCCCGGGTTCAGCAGGTTGTTTCCCTGATCGTCGCTGATGCTCCAGTTCAAGTGCTTGCCGGAGCCGTTGACGCCGGCAAACGGCTTCTCGTGCAACAGGCAGGCGAGGCCGTACTTCGGCGCCACCCGCCGCAGCATCTCCATCGTCATCATCTGGTGATCGGTGGCGACGTTGGCGTTCTCGAAGATCGGCGCAACTTCGTACTGACTCGGCGCCACTTCGTTGTGACGCGTCTTCAGCGGCACGCCGACTTTGTAAAGCTCGCGCTCGACGTCCATCATGAACGCCAGGACCCGCTCGGGGATGGAGCCGAAGTAGTGGTCTTCCATCTCCTGACCCTTCGGCGGCCTCGCCCCGAAGAGCGTCCGGCCGGCGTTGATCAGATCCGGCCGATTGAAATAGAACTGACGGTCGATCAGGAAGTATTCCTGCTCCGGGCCGCAGGTGGTGATGACGTGCTGTGCCTTGGAGCCGAACAGCTTCAGGATGCGAATGGCCTGCTTCGACAGCGCTTGCTGCGAGCGGAGGAGCGGCGTCTTCTTGTCGAGCGCTTCACCGGTCCAGCTCACGAACGCGGTCGGGATGACCAGCGTCGTGCCCTGGGGCGTGACCAGCAGCCACGGCGGGCTGGTCGGATCCCAGGCGGTGTAACCGCGCGCCTCGAAGGTTGATCGCATGCCGCCCGACGGAAAACTCGAGGCATCCGGCTCGCCGCGGACCAGCTCCTTGCCGCTGAACTCCGCCACCGCGCGCCCGTCGGGCGTCGGATTGAGAAACGCGTCGTGCTTCTCGGCGGTGATCCCGGTCATCGGCTGGAACCAGTGGGTGTAGTGGGTGGCGCCGTGTTCGACGGCCCAGTCTTTCAGCGCGCTGGCGACGACGTCGGCGATCGAGGGATCGATCGCCTCGGCATGCGCGATCGCGCGGCGCAACGCGCGGAACACGTCCTTCGGCAGACGCGCGCGTTGCACTTCTTCATTGAAGGTCAGCGAACCAAATTCCTCCGAGGCCTTTCGAGACATAGTCGGTGTCGTCCGTGCGGTGCGAGCCGATACGAAATCGTTGATGTTCCGGATGGCATCATTCGAAGCAGAGCCCATCGTGGATGTGTCCTTTCTTGTCGCGGCAGGAATGAAAGCGGAGCGTCAAGGTGTGATTATGCGGACGGCTGCGCCCGCGGGCAAGAGCAAAACGTGCTCATGGGGGCGATTCGCGGCTGATATACTTAACAATGTGATACAAATTGCCGACTATTACGCGCCAATTGTCGGGGAATTCGAGCAGCTGGTGCTGCTGGCGTTGTTGCGTCTCGGTAACGGCGCCTACGGTGCAGCGATCCTGCGGGAGATCCGCGAGCGCACCGGACGGGAGATTGCGGTCGGCGCGCTCTACATGACGCTCGGGCGGCTCGAAGCCAAGAAAATGATCTGTTCCTACACCGGCGAACCGACCTCACAGCGCGGCGGCCGGCGCCGCAAGCACTACTTGATGGACACCGCGGGACAGCAGGCGCTCGGACGCGCCTATCGAACACTGCAGTCGATGTCGCAGGGGTTCGAGAAGCAGCTCGAGACGCTGTAGCGCTATTTGAGCGAGTAGGTCTCGCCCGAGCGGAGCACCGACAACTTGAGGCCGGCGCCCGAGGCCGGCTGCCCCTCGCTCGCGCCGTCGATCCTCGCGCCGCGCGGATCGATCACCACCACCGAGCTCTTGCCCAGGACTTCGAACGCTCCATGGTGCACGACCACCGCCGTCGCCTCGTCGATCCCGACGCCGACAAGAGTCCGTCGATCGAGGACCGCCGACAGCAGACGATTGTTGCGCTGCCGCTTGACGAAATGCTGATCGACGATCACCTCCGGCCAGAGGCCCAGGCCCTTTGCCAGCGCGGTCTTGCCGGCGGTGATTGACCGCAGATCTGCCTCGCCAGTGATCATCGCGTCGGACATGATCGCGGCGCCGGCGCTCGTGCCGCCGACGGTGGCGCCGGCCAGGTAGCGCTCGCGGATGACGTCGGCGAGCCCGGTACCATCGATCGCCTTCATGAATCGGTTCTGATCCCCGCCCGGCATCCAGATCAGCGTCGCGCGACGCAGGGACGCCGCCGCTTGTGCCCGGTTCGCGAACGAGATCTTCGCCGCCTCCTGCGCTCCCGCCTCCCGCCACATCTGAACCGAAGCATCGCCGGCATCGGGTTCGGCCGACGACTGGGGCAGCACGGCAACGATGGCCTTCTTTCCACCGGCAAGTTCCAGTGCCCCGGCGATGATTTCCGGTCCCGCGTCGCCGCCGCCGACGACCACCAGCGACCCCTCTTGCGCGAGCGCGTGGGCCGACAAGAGGACGACGAGCAGCGTGGAGACGAAGGCATGTCGCATGAGCTGATGTTAAATCACGGGACCGAGGGAAAGGGGACTCTTGACAGCGGCGCCGGATCACAGCATGATTCGACCCATAGTTTATCTATGGGACGCACGCCACAACGAGAAGAACTGCTGCCTGGCACGCTCGACATGCTGATCCTGAAGACGCTGTCGATTGGGGTGATGCACGGCTACGGGATCGCGCAACACATCCGGACCGTGTCCGGCGAGGTGCTGCACGTCGAAGAGGGGTCGCTCTACCCCGCGTTGCAGCGGCTGCAACTCCAGGGGCTGGTCGATTCCGAATGGGGACACTCGGCCAACAATCGCCGCGCCCGGTATTACCGGCTGACGCGCGCCGGTCGCCGCGCGCTGGGGGAGGCCGAATCGAGCTTCGAGCGCCTGATCGGCGCCATCACCCGGGTCATGCGTCCGGCCACAGAAGGAAGATAGCCACAGAAAAACACGGAAGAATACAGAAGAACCCAGCGGTGCTTTGCGATGGTTTTGCAGTGTTTTTCTGTGTTTTTCTGTGGCGCCTTGTCTGGGGCCCTCGCGTTCTTCTGTGGCCGTCGCTGTGGCGACCCATCGGTAGTCTAGGGAAGCAGTCATGTTGCACACGATCCGGCATCTGGTGGCGTGGTTTCGCCGCAACCGGCTCGACGATGAAATGCGCGCCGAGCTGGCGCAACACGTCGCGTGGAAAACGCAGGCGCTCATCGACGAGGGCGTGCCCGCGCTCGACGCGCGGCGTCAGGCCGCCCTCGCGGTGGGCAATCTCACGCGGCTCAAAGAGGAGGCGCGCGACATGTGGGGCTTCCCGGCGCTCGATTCGGTGCTCCAGGATCTGCAGTACGGCGCTCGTCTGTTCCGACGATCGCCGGCGTTCACCGTCGTCGCCGTCCTGTCGCTGGCGATCGGCATTGGGGCCAGTTCGGCGGTGTTCAGCCTGGCTGACACCGTGCTGCTGCGAAAGCTGCCGGTCAAGGATCCGGACGCGCTCGTCGCGCTCGCCTGGGCGTCGGGTCCGGTGATGCCGTTCTCGTCATTGAACGGAAATGGAAACCAGGACTCCACCGGATTGAGCAGCACCTCGTTTTCGCTGGCCGCGTATCAGGCGATGCGCCAGACCGCGCAACCCTCCGTCGACATATTCGGGTTCGCCGACCTCTATCGCGTCAACGCCTCGGCGAACGGTCGCGCGGAAATGGCGACCGCTCATGCTGTCTCCGGCAACTATTTCACGGTCCTTGGCGTGGTCCCGACAGTCGGCCGCGCCCTTGGCGCCGCTGACGACCGGAACGACGCCCAGCCGGCGTCCGTCATCAGCGATGGTTTCTGGCTGCGTCGTTTCAATCGTTCGCCGGATGTCGTCGGGCAATCGCTGGTCGTCAACGGCGTGTCGTTCGTCATTGCCGGCGTGGTGCCGCCGCGCTTCCACGGTACTGGCCAGGTCCTCGAATCGCCCGATCTCTACGTTCCATTGTCCATGCGCGGCCGCCTCATGCGCGGCGAGGAACCTTCTGAGGATCCGAACAACTGGTGGGTCCTGATGATGGGCCGGCTCGCCTCCGGCGTCAGCGCAACGGACCGACAGGGGCGGCTCGACACGGTGCTGAAACAGACAGTTGCGTCAGCAAAGCCGGCGCTCGCGGCGAAAGATCTGCCCCACCTTCAGGTGCTGCCGGGATCCCGCGGTCAGGCGGAGAGTCGGGACGCCATGCGCGAACCGTTGCGCGTCATGGCCATCGTCGTGGCGATCGTGATGCTCGTGGCGTGCGCCAACGTGGCGAATCTCCTGCTCGCGCGCGGCCGGGCGCGGGTGCGCGAGCTGTCCGTTCGCGTCGCGATCGGCGCACCTCGCCGCCGCGTGGTCCGTCAACTTTTCACCGAAGGTTTGCTGCTCGCGCTTTGCGGCTGCGCGCTCGGCATCCTCACGGCGAAGTGGATTGCCGCTGCGTTGATGCCGGCGCTGTCCGATACGCCGACTGCACCGGAACTCACCGGCCTGGACCTGCGAGTGGTCCTGTTCGCGGCGATTCTCGCCGGCGGCTGTGCGGTCCTGTTCGCGCTGGCACCGGCGCTTCGAGCCACCGACGTCTCGCTGGCGAACGGCCTGCAGGAAGCGGGGCGCAGTTCGGTTGCCGCGCGACATCGCGGCGGGCTCGCAGCCGGCCTGGTCGTCACGCAAATCGCCCTGTCGATGGTGCTCGTGGCCACCGCGGCATTGCTGGTGCGTTCGGTGCGCAACCTGGAGCACGTCAATCTGGGCTTCAAGCCGCGCAATGTTCTTCTCTTTCGCATCGACCCGACGCTGAACGGTTACGACGAGGCGCGGGTGCGTGCGACCTACGCTCGACTGCTCGAAAGGCTCCGTGATGCACCGGGTGTGCGTAGCGCGACGCTCACGGACTACACGCTCATCAGCAGCTCCGGTTCGATCGGCGTCGCGGCGCGAGCCGAGGAGGCCCTCCCCGAGCGCGGCAGCGAACTGGCGTCATCGTTCATGGAAACGCACCAGGCCTCGCGCCTTTCCGTTGATCCTCGATTCTTTACGACGATGGAGATCCCCATTGTGCGCGGGAGAACGTTCGACGACAGAGACGTCAGCGGCGCGCAGCCGATTGCGGTGATCAATCAGTCGCTCGCCCGGCGCCTGTTCGCCAGCGACGAAGCGGTCGGCCGGCAGTTCAGGATCGGTCTGGACAAAGAAGCCCCGCTATACGAAATCGTTGGCGTGTCGGCCGACGCGCGCTATACGTCGGTCCGCGAATCCGTACGCCCAACGATCTATCTGGTTCACCAGCGGCAGCCTCCAGGCGCGGCGACCTTCGAAGTGCGCACGGCCGGCGATCCCATCGCCTTTGCCGCGACCGCGCGAGATCTGGTGCGCGAAATCGATCCCGATCTGCCCGTCTTCACGATGCGGTCGCAGGATGACCAGATCGCCCAATCGCTCGATCGCGAGCGGCTGTTCGCGCGGCTCGCGGCGCTGCTCGGGAGCATCACGCTTGCGCTCTCGGCTATCGGCCTGTATGCGCTGCTCGCCTACGCCGTCACCCGCAGGACGCCGGAGATTGGCGTCCGCATGGCGCTCGGCGCGGATCGATCGACGGTTGGCTGGATGATCCTGAAGCAGTCGCTGTCCCTGGCTGCGATCGGACTGATGCTCGGCCTAGCCGGGGCAGTGGCCGGAACGAAGGCGATCGAGTCGCTCCTTTACGATCTGCCCGCCGGTGATCCGGCAACGCTCGGGGGGGCCGCCGCGGTCATGCTCGTCGTGTCCGGCATCGCCGCCTATCTGCCGGCACGGCGCGCCGCGCGAGTCGATCCGCTGGTGGCACTGAGAACGGAGTGATTGGGGTCAGACCCCGGTACGGGGTGGGGTCAGACCCCGGTACGGGGTGGGGTCAGACCCGGTACAGGGGGGCTTGGGGTCAGACCCCGGTACGGGGGTCAGACCCCCAGGTCCGGCGGCCGGATGACCTGACTATTTGTGGGCGGAGTTCAACTCCCCGGCCCGGATGGCCACCGAAAGCTGGTTCTCTTTGGTGGGAAGCGGGCACGTCGCAAACGCGGTGAACGCACACGGCGGATTGTAGGCCTTGTTGAAATCCAGATCGACGTTGCCGTCCCTGGGCAATGGCGTATGAAGGAAGCGGCCTGCGGCGTAGGTTTCCTTGCCGCTCGTCAGATCCTTGAAGATGAAGAACAGATCTTGGCGCTTGTCCGTTTCGTAGACCGGTTCGAGTCGATAGGCCTTGCCGTTCAAGGTGAACGTGACGTAGCCCGGACTTTCCATCGGCACCGTCATGCCGAGCACATTGGGAACGGGTACCTGCCTCGGTTTGTCGTAAGGCCGGAACGTGGCCCGCACACGATACGCCTGCTGCACCGGAAAATAGCGAAGACCGTTGAACCGCCGCCGCTGCTCGCTCTCCGGATCCAGCAAACGCACGCCGTATCGATCTCCTCTTTTGATCACGAACATCGTCAAGCCGGCAATCGCCACGGCCGACTGTTCTCCCTTGTCCGGGTCGAACGTGAACTGATTGACTGGCTTTCCATTCGCGCTCAGCACCACACCCGCGTCGCCAACGAACATCACGGTGCCGTTCTTGAGCTCAAAGGCGCCAAGCGTCTTGGGCGCTCTCGAGGGCAAGCGGATCGCTTTATCGGGATCGCTGCCGGCAGTGTTCATGCCTTCATGCAGCCAGAAGAGACCGGCAACGGCGAGCCAGCCGTTTGCAGCCGTCAGTTCGGCGACGCGATCCTCGCGATGCTTTTGAATCGCGGCGGCATATTCGCCGCTCGAAGACGGCGCCTGAACTGCCAGCATGACGCTCACGGCCACGGCGAGAGCCTGCATCCATCTACCTTACAATGCGCGCATGTTCATCGGCCACTTTGCGGCGGGACTGGCAGCTCGAAGGTTGACCCCGGCGGTCTCGCTGGCGGTGTGGTTTCTCGCCGTTCAGCTTCTCGACGTGCTGTGGCCGTTTTTCATTCTCAGCGGTCTCGAGCACGTGCGCATCGATCCTGGCAACACCGCCTTCACGCCGCTTGATTTCGTCGACTACCCGATCTCCCACAGCCTGGTAGGCGCCGTTGTCTGGGCCCTGTTATTCGCGGTCGCCTGGAGCTTGCTGCAGGGTCGAAGCGGCGCGGCATGGCTGTTGTTCGTCGGGGTCCTCAGCCACTGGGTGTTGGACGTGTTTTCACATCGCCCAGACGTGCCCGTGCTGCCGCACGGTCCTTATGTTGGCCTGGGACTGTGGAACTCGATCCCGCTCACGCTGGCAGTCGAGATCTCGATGTTCGCCGGGGCAATTGCCTTCTACGCTCGGGGGCGCCGACCGCGGCTGTCGTTCTGGATTCTGATTGCCGTGCTGTTCGTCTTCTATCTCGCCGCAGCGTTCGGACCACCGCCCCCCAGCGTGGCCGCGATCGGCTGGACGTCGATCGCCGGCCTCCTCATCATCATGCCGTGGGCGTGGTGGGTGGAAAGGTAGTTATTAGCGGTTTGCGGTTTGCGAACTGTTACCACTCACCGTGAACCACGAACCGCTTACCGCCGATCAGGTCCTGTACGGCACGATCCGATCCCACTCATCTGGCGTGGATCGAGCGACGACCGCCACAACCGGCTCGGTGCCGCTCATGTTGTACACTTCGTGAGGAACGCCGGGCGCAATGAAGATGAAGTCGCCGGCTTCGTGTTCGACGCGCTGGCGTCAGTCCCTCGCCATAGTCGTGGCGCACGCGTCCTTCGAGGATGTAGAGCATCACTTCGAAATCGACGTGAATGTGCGCGCCGGCAATCGCCGCCCGGCGGAATGACCGCGACGTTCATCGAGAGCTGCGTCGCGCCGACGTTCTTTCCTGACATCCCCAGCTTGTAGCGGATGCCGTTCCAGTCGCGGCAGATTCCGCTGCCGCGAATCCACAGCAACCCGCCGCTGCCTTCGACCTTCGGCGACTGAGTGTCCATGTGACCTCTCCTGTTCGCTCACCGGGAAGCGTCGCCGCGACGCTGCAGGTCCAACTGGCGCTTCAGTTCGACGAAGGCTGCAGCGGCCTGGCGCGTCGGCGCCACGTCCGCGGTGTCGACGGCGGTCAAGAGTTCGGCAAGCGCGTTGTGCAGTCGGAGCAACGCTGCCTTCTTCTGCGCTGCTGCCGAGTTGCTCGCGCCGGGCGCATCGAGCGCGTCGAGCGCCCGGCTGCTCTCTTCGACGGCTGCCGCGATCTGTCGCTCCAAAGTGAGCAACCTCGACAGATCGGCGGCACCGGTCGTGACGCGTGGATCCATCTCGACCACGAGCGGCTGCGTGAATACTCGGCCGCCAACGGTCAGCGTGACCTGGTAAACGCCGGGTACAACCTGAGGACCAAGCGGCAAGGCTGGTGTGTCGCCGGGAAGCGCGGCGATTGCGTAATCGGGGCGCTTGACCGGTGGTGACGGGTACTGAGGCTCCACACGAACCGGTTCATGCCGGTATTCGCGGTCAACGATCGCGGCGGACCCAGCCAGTAGCTGGGAAATGGCGTCGCCATGTCGATGGGCGGCGGCTTGTCGTTGCTGGAGAACCGGACGACGAGCTCTTTCGAGGAGTCGGCGATTTCAAGAGTGACCGGTCCGCTATCGCCGGCCGCGAGTGCATAGTCGATGACCGCGCCGTCCGGCGGATTCTCTCCCATTGGCGTTTCGGGGGGCAGCGGCGTGTCGGTATTGACGCTTCGCCGGATCCGCAAGGCTGCGGCAGGCTTCAGCAGGCGCGTCCCCGTCTGGCCACCGGCCTGGCGTAACGGTGAGAGGTCGTCGAGTACCCAGAAGGATCGACCGTGTGTCGCGACCACGAGATCGCGCTCGTGCACCACGAGATCGTGAATCGGCGCGCGCGGCAGGTTCAATTGCAACGACGACCAGTGATCACCGCGATCGAACGAGACGTAAACACCGAATTCCGTTCCGGCGTACAGCAGTCCCCTTTTCACCGGGTCTTCCCGCACGGCACGCACGAACGTACCGCGTGGAAAGCCGTTGACGATCTCGGTCCAGGTCGCGCCGAAGTCGGAGGTGCGATAAACGTGGGCCGTGTAGTCGTCCAGCCGGTGACGATCGACAGCCGCGTAGGCGGTGCCCGCATCGTGCGGCGATGCCTCGATCATGCTGACCTTGCTCCACGCAGTCAGTTCCTTGGGAGTGATGTTCTTCCACGTCCGCCCTTCGTCGCGCGTCAGATGGATCAACCCGTCGTCGGTCCCGACCCACATGAGTCCCGGCTGCACCGGCGACGGCGCGATGGTGTAGACCACACCGAAGGCTTCCTCCTCGGCCAGATCATGGATCATTCGGCCGCCGCTGCCTGGAACGGCCCCGGCTCCTCGGCGCGACAGATCATCGCTGATCGCGGTCCAGCTCTGGCCGCGATCGACGCTGCGGAGCACGCGCTGCGATCCGAAATACATCGGGCGCGGCCGACCCGCGACACCGGGGCGAGCGCCAAACGCAATCGGCGAGGTCCAGGTAAAGCGGTGGGTCGCGTTGCGGCGGAGCGCGCCGACATCTCGGCCATCACGCGGTGAGATGTCGTGCGACTGCCCCGTCTGGCGCTCGAAACGATACAGAGCGCCGTTCGTGCTGCCGCCGTACACGACCTTGCTGTCGTCAGGGTCCGGGACGATGTAGCCGCTTTCGCCGCCGCCGACGGTGTTCCAATCGCTTGGGGTGATCGCTCCGTAGTTGCCGCGGCTGGCGATGCCCACCGTGCCGCTGTCCTGCTGTGCACCGTAGATGCGATAGGGAAACGCATTGTCGGTGGCGACGTGATAGAACTGCGCGGTCGGCTGGTTGTACCAGCTGCTCCATGTCAGTCCGCCGTCGACCGAGATGGTGGTGCCCTGATCGACACCGCTTATCAGCCGCTTCGAGTCAGTCGGATCGATCCACAATGCATGATAGTCGTCGCCGCCGGGGGCGCCCTTGATCGAGGTCCACGTCCTGCCGCCGTCAGTGGACTGGTTCAAGCCGACATTCGGCGCATACACCACGTCCGGATTGTGCGGATCCACGACGATCTCGCCGAAGTACCAGCCCCGTTCGGTGATCCGCGGGTCGGTGCCCACCAGCTCCCACGTGCCGCCGCTGTCGTCGGATCGATAGAGGCCAGGCTTGTCGCCGTCGATCAAAGCGTAGACGCGGCTGCCGCGACTGCCGTACCCGACTCCGAGGCCAACCCGGCCGAATGCCGCCGTCGGCAGACCGCTGCCGGAAATTTCCATCCAAGTGGCGCCGTTGTTGGTCGACTTGAAGATGCCCCCGCCAGGACCGTTCACCGGCGGATACCGGCTCCACGGGGTACGCCGCGCGCTCCAGAGCGCCGCGTAAATCACCTCGGGATTCGACGGCTGTCGAACGACATCAATCGCGCCTACGTCGTCGTTTCTGAACAATACCTTCTGCCAGGTTCTACCGCCATCCTGCGATCGGAACACGCCGCGGTCCGGGTTCGCATCATAGGCGTGTCCCATGGCAGCCACCAGCAGATCGTCGGGATTGCGGGGATCGATGGCGATGCGCGCAATGTGACGGGTGTTTTCGAGGCCGACATGCTGCCAGGTACGACCGCTGTCGGCCGACCTGTA
Source organism: uncultured Acidobacteriota bacterium (assembly GCA_963755695.1). GTDB lineage: Bacteria > Acidobacteriota > Vicinamibacteria > Vicinamibacterales > 2-12-FULL-66-21 > QHWT01. The sequence continues at coordinate 598,529 of CAVWLB010000008.1, forward strand.
GATGCCGTCTCCGCTCGAGAGATCCGATCGCCAGTCGGGTTCCCCGGTGCCGGCATAGATGATCGCGGGGTTTGACGGCGCCACCGCAATGGCGCCGATTGATTGCACCGGCTGTGCATCGAAGAGAGGCGTCCAGACGGTGCCGCCGTTCATAGTCTTCCAGACGCCGCCGGCAACGCCTCCGAAGTAGTAGGTATGCGGCTCGGACGAAACGCCGGCAACCGCGACGACGCGGCCACCGCGGAAGGGGCCGACGAGACGCCAGCGCATGGCCGCGGCAGCTGGCGTCGGAGAATCCTGTTCCATACGCTGCGCCCTGGGCGAGATGACCATCATCGACAGCAGCAGTACGATCAGTAACTGGCGCATGGAGAGGTATTCTTGATCGGTGCGCCGGATTCTCCACATCGACATGGATGCCTTCTACGCGTCCGTCGAGCAGCGCGACAAACCGTCATTGCGGGGTAAACCGGTCGCGGTTGGCGGCGATCCGGACAAACGCGGCGTCGTCGCGGCGGCAAGCTATGAGGCGCGCGCGTTCGGTGTGCGCTCGGCGATACCCATGGCCCGCGCGGTTCGCCTCTGTCCGGATCTGATCATCGTCCGTCCGGAGTTCGCGCGATACCGGGCGGCCTCTCAGGCAGTCTTTACCATCTTTCGATCGGTCACGCCGCTCGTGGAACCGCTGTCGCTCGACGAAGCGTATCTCGACGTGACGGAAAACTCCTGGGGAGAACCGCTCGGCCGGGTCGTCGCCCGGCGGCTGAAGGCTGAAATCCGAGAGGCGACGGGACTGACGGCGTCGGCGGGCGTCGCACCGAACAAGTTCCTCGCGAAGATTGCTTCGGCCTGGAAGAAACCGGACGGTCTGACGGTCATTGCGCCGGCCCGCGTCGAGACGTTCCTGCAAACGCTTCCAGTCGATGCGTTATGGGGCGTGGGTCCGGTGACCGCAGGTCGGCTGCGCGAGCGCGGGATTGAACGGCTGGTCGACGTGCGTACGGCCGATCCCGACGTGCTGCGGGAAGCGGTCGGCAGCTGGGCCGACTGGTTGCGTCAGCTCGCAAACGGGATCGACGATCGCCAGGTCGAGCCGAATCGCGAAGTGAAATCGTCAGGTACGGAAAACACCTACTCGCAGGACCTGACCGACATTCATGAAATCCGGCAGGAGATCAACGAGATGGCCCGTGACGGCGCGGCCTGGCTCCAGCGAAGGGAACTGCTCTGTCGAACCGTCACGATCAAGGTGCGCTACAACGATTTCACGACCATCACCCGCAGCCATTCGAAGCTACCGGCCACCCGCGACGCGGACGACATCGCGGCCCGCGCGGTGTCGTTGCTCGAGCGCACGGAAGCGGCAACCCGCCCAGTGCGCCTTCTCGGGGTGAGCGTGCACAATCTGGAAGATCCAGCCGCCCTTTTCTCGCCCGACGATCCAGGGCTTCCATTCGACGTATAGGCGGGGGATCCCGAATCCGGTGACGGGGTCGGCTACCTTCGCCGAGCGTCGGCATCTTCGCCGAAGCGCGTCGGAGAAGGCGGGACGACCCGCCCAATCAGCGTTCGTATGCGCCGACCGGCACCGGCGCCTTCTTCCGTGGCGCTCGTTGACGTGCGGGCTTCTTATCCCGTGCGGGCTTTTGAGCCGCCGGCTTTGCGGCACGCTTCCGGCGTGGCGGCCGAGGCGCCGGCTGCGGGCCCTCACGCGGCTCCTCTTCGAGCGCGACGGTGGTCTCCTCGGCATCGACTGGCGGCGATACTTCGACTTCCTGCACGACATCGCCGTCGACGACTTCCGGTTCGCGATCCTCCTGCACCGGTGAGGCCGCGCCCTCCGACACTGTCGGCTCCTCGACATCCGGCGGTTCCGTGGCAAGGTCGATCGGCTCACCCTCGACGGGTTTCATGACGTTGCCCTGGAAGAAGCGCAACACGCCCTGCCGATCCCGTTCCATCCGAAACAGCCCTTCGCGTTGGGACGCGCGCAGCAGATCGTTCAAGCTCGCGAAACCGAATCGCCGTTCGTCGAACGTGGGATCGACGTTGCGGAGAAACTGTTTCACCTGCCGCACGTACATCGGCCAGCGTGGAGGATTCTGCGCCGACTGGAAGAGTCGCCGCACTTCGCGGATACCATCAGCCAGACGCGGCTCCTGCGCCGGACGTCCCTCGTGCGGACTTCGCGGCCCACGATGATCGCGCTGTTCCTGCGATTCGTCGTGGCGCTGGCCCCCGTCGTGCGCGGGTGGAGGGTGAGAACCCTCGCCGTTCTCTCTCAACTCGACCAGCACGTTGCGCCCGGATTCCTTCAAGGTCACGTAGCCGGCGCTCGCCAGCTTCTGCGCAAAGTCGCGGAAGCTGTTGACGCCGTAGGTCCGTTCGGAGAACGTCGAATCCAGCTGGAGCAAGGTGCTCTTCAGAAGTCCGAGCTGCGGCGAAACCTCGCGATCGCTCAGAACCTTCAGTGCCCGGCGCACCAGCGGCATCACCTGGTCGATGCTCGCCTGCCCGGGGCTCGGACCGGTCGGCCGGCCGCCACGGTCGCCGCGGCGCCCACCGGTGAGGTACTCGTAGGCAATGAACTCGTGGCAGTTACGCTGCATCACGACGCTCGTGAATGCGCGGCCGCCGACGATGAATACCTGCTTGTCGGTACTGCTTCAGCTTTTCGACCAGCGAAATGAAGTCGCTGTCGCCACCCACGATGACGTAGGCGTTGATGTGCGGCGTGCGTGAACGCCATCTCGAGCGCGTCGAGCGCGAGATTGATGTCCGCGCCGTTCTTGTCGCCGCCCGGGGTCAGGTTCCGCTGGACCAGTTTCGTCGCGTGCTGCGTTAGCGATCGACTGTAATCTCCGGCCCGCGTCCAGTCGCCATACGCGGTCTTCGAAACCACCTCGCCGCGCTCCTTGAGCGCTTCGAGCACTACGCCGATGTCGAACTGCGCGTTCAGCGTGCTCTTGACTCCGATCTCGATGTTGTCGAAGTCGATGAAAACTGCGATTTTCAAGCGTGTGTCTGCCAAACTTTCTTACAATCCCTTCCGGCCGTTGGGGGCCCACTCACATTATCCTGCACGGCCGCGCGATCGGCTAGTCGCAGATCAAGGCTGAGGTGGAACCACACGTACCTTCAACAAGGTGATGCTTGATCAAGTCTCCGACCTGATTCAGCGCGAGGTCGGGACGCAAGTCGATGACGATGTTGCCCGAGGCGGTCTCGATCACCGCCTGCTTGTTCGTCATGGCGTCGGCCGTCAGCGTGGTTTGAAGGGGCCGCAGATGCCTGACGCCGCACCGGAGCCTGCAATGGCAGCACGAACGTCAACAGGAACGACACAGGTGATCATGCGTGAATTGAGAATTATAGGTGCGCCTCACGGCGGAACGTCACCGGGCAAGAGACGCTTCCGCCCTCAGGATCGTTAGCGTCCGTTCGACTCCGTAATCGGCAGGGAAGGCCCACCGCCTGCCGCCAGCTCGTAAGTGATTCGATTTACGCAACTAAACGGCTCGTGTACACCGGTACGACGCTTGCGGATCCGGCCATGGGCAACAGGCTGCCCAGGAGGATCACATGTCCCGCACCGCTCGTGCGATTGCCGTTTCTGCGGCGCTCATCTTTTCTCTTCACATGGTGTCGCTGCACGCGGAGCAGAAGTCACCCAAGCCGGCTCCGGCTCCGCACGCCGCGAAGAGCACGGCCAAGACCCAGGCGCCCAAGGCACCCACGACGAAGCCTGCAACCAAGACCCAGGCTGTGATTAAGCAGAAGGCGCCCAAGACCGCAACTCCGAAGGCCGCGATTGCGAAGGGGGAAACCGCGAAGCCCGCGACGAAGTCGGCGAAGAACACTCCGGCAACGGTGAAACCGGCCGCGAAGGTGGCAAAGGCAGAAGCCAAGAAGGACGCGCCGTCCGTGAAGAAGGCTTCAGCCAAGAAGGCCGACTCCCCGAAGAAGGATGTGGCGACGAAGAAGGCCAAGGCCACGACAAAGACCGAGACCAGCACGACCGCGTCGACGACACCTGTCGAGAACCTGGGCCCCGTCCAACAGAAGCTCGCGAAGAACAAGAACCTCGCGAGCAAACTGCAGTCGCGTCTGCCTGCCGGCACCAACCTGATGGAAGCAGCGGACGGCTTTCGCAATCTCGGGCAGTTCGTTGCCGCGGTCAACGTCTCGACGAACCTCAATGTTCCGTTCGACAAGCTGAAGGCGGACATGGTCACGAAGAAGCTGAGCCTCGGCCAGTCGATTCAGGACCTGCGTCCGGCAACGAGCGCGGCGGTCGAAGCGCAGCGCGCTGAGTACGACGCCGACATGCTGATCGCGCAGACCGAGCGCGAAAGCACTGTCACGGCCACCGCATCGGCCAGCGCGACGACGAAGACGTCGACCAAGACCTCGACCACGGCCGCGACAAAGACCGGCAAGCCGAGCCGCAAGACGCTGACCGGCGGCGAGTAGATGCTCCTTCGAACTGGTCGTCTTCTGATCACCGGCGCCGTCGCGGCGTGTCTCAGTTCTGCGCCGCGACTGGCGCTCGCGCAAGGGCACGGTCACGCCTACGGACACGCGAAGTCGGGAGGAATCACGGCCGGCTCTGGCAGCGCGACGCCGCTGCCGGCCTCTGGCGCCGGAGTCCGCAACTTCGGCGTCTGGCTCGACGACGCATCGGTGGCCGCGCCTGGCGGCGGCTGGATGAGTGTGTCGTCTGGATACTACAAGACCGATCTCTTTCACGAGTTGGATATGCCGGTCGCCGATGCCGGCGTGGGCCTCAACAAGCGCGCTCAGTTCGGCTTCAGCGTTCCGTTCTACAACTTGAGCATGACGGGCGCGGCCCCGAGTCACGGCATCGGCGATCTGTATCTCCATTCGAAAGTTCAATTGCGCGACCCATCCAACGGCTTCGGGTACGCAGTCGTGCCGATCGTCGAAATCGCCAGCGGCGTACAGGCGGCTGGGCAGCACCGCGTCCACTGGGCGCTGCCGGTCAGCATGGAAGTACAGCGAAACGATTGGCGGGTGTATGGCGCAACTGGATACTTCTCGAGGGGCTCGCTCTTCGCCAGCGGCGCACTCGAGCGGGCGGTCAGCTCACAACTGGCGATCACGGGGACGTTGAGCACTTCGGTACTCGACCAAGGCTGACATCGTGCCGATGCCGGGGTTGAGCCGGGTTCGAACCGATGTCAGTGGCGGCGCCAGCTACGCGGTCCACCCTGCGTGGATCATCTTCGGATCGCTGGGCCGCACGATCTCGGCACACGATCGGAACAGCACCAATCTCTCTCTGTCAGGCGGCCTCTCGCTGAACCTTGCTGCGCCTGCGGACCTGCGCACCTCGCGTAGGAAACTTTCGTAGAGCAGCCCCGGGTCAGTGCAGGCTGCACGGTCAGGCACTGAGTCAGGGCAGCAAAGGCATCACCCAGAATCCCGGAATCAAATGGAGATTCCCCAGCAGGAACCAGAGCCAGAACCGTGACCGGCGGGTCTCGCGCCTAATGCCAAAAACCGCCACCGGACAGTTCCACAGTTGTCGAGCAACTCGTGGCTGGAACGCGGCGGCCGGCCATCCCCCTGCGCCCGGGTGTGCCGGGAACAGTTGCGCTCGGCGCGCCCGAAATCGTGACCGATTATGACGGGGCAGCGGAATACGCGAAGCGAAAGCTGCGGCTTACTCGTAGTGAAGCGCCTTGACGGGATCGAGCCGCGACGCGCGGACGGCGGGATAGAGGCCGAAGACGATCCCAATCATCACCGACACACCGAACGCGAGCACGATCGAGGTGGTCGTCACGATGGTCGACCAGCCGGCCAGCAGGCCGATTAGTTGCGACAGGCCTACTCCGAGCAGGATGCCGGCTAGGCCGCCGGTGAGCGAGATGATCGTGGTTTCGATGAGGAACTGGCGAACCACGTCCTTCTGACGCGCGCCGATGGCGCGCCGGAGGCCAATCTCGCGGGTGCGCTCGAGCACGCTGGCCAGCATGATGTTCATGATCCCGATGCCGCCGACGAGCAGCGAGATCGACGCGATCGCCACCATCACCATCTCGAAGATGCGCTGCGTGCGCCGCTGCTCGGCGAGGAGCTCCGCCGGCGAGATGATGGTGAAATCCCCGGCACCGCGGTGCGCGACGTCGAGCACGCCGCGCAGCTGCGCGGCGGCCGCGGGAATATCGGCGCCGGATTTCATCTGCAGGTACACGCCGTCGATCTCGTCTCTCTGCGCAGCTCTGCGCGTCCTCGAGCCGGAAGACTGACGAATACAACGGAACGTAAATCAGGTTGTTGCGATCCTGCGCGGGGAGTCCGGCGACGTCGGCTTGAACCGTGACCTGCGGACCGGCAATGCCAATCACCTGGAACCACTGCTCGTTGACCTTGACGTAGCGGCCGACCGGATCGTCGGCGCCAAACAGGGTCGCGGCGGCAGCTTCGCCAAGGACCGCCACCGGCGCCGCTGCGGCCGCCTCCGCGTCGTCGAAGAACCGGCCGGACGGCGATGCGAAGGTTGCCGATCGGCCGTGTACGCAGGGGCTGACGCCGTAGACGACCGGCATGTCGCCGCCGATCGGCCGCGGCAGAAGCTTGGTCGGCGTGAATCGCTTGCGGGCGCTGACGGCGCTGATGTTGTCGAGGTTCGCCTCGAATGACCCGCAGATCCTTGAACGACAGCCCTTCGGAGAGCTGCCGAACCTTCTGCAGCGCCTGCTCGTCGGCTGCCTCACGCGCCTCGACGATCAGGTTGCGGACGCCGAGCTGCTCGATGAACGCCATGACTTCCTGCTGTGCGCCGGCGCCGATCGACAGCATCGCCACGACCGCGGCGACGCCGAAGATCATCCCGAGCATGGTGAGCAGCGAGCGAAGCTTGTGCGCGCGAAGATTCTCGAGCCCGAGCATCAGCTCGGGCAGGAAGTCGGTCGACCAGAGATGGGTGCGCGCGTTCACGAGCGCATTCCGGATGGACCTGACGTCGATCGGCGTCGGCCCGCTCGACGAGGACCTGGTCGCCGGCGGCAACGTCCGGATCGACCAGCGCGATGACATCTCCTTCATTGACGCCGTGACAGGACGCCCGGCTCTCGGTGCTGTTGGTGACCTTCACGTCACGACGCTCGAATCGATCGCCGCGTGCGGAGAAGACGAACGGTCTTGCCGTTCTTTTCGAACACCGCCTGCCGCGGGACCTGCAGCGCATCTGGTGATCTCGCGTCCGTCGATGACCAGCCGCACCGTCGATCCCGCACGCAGGCGCGGATCCGGATTGTCGAAGGTGAACGTCACGTCGAACTGCCGGACCGCGGTGGTCTCGAAGAAGTTGTCTCGCGAAGCCAGTCCGCTGAGCGCGCCGACTTTCGCCTTGAAAGTCTGCGCCGGGAAGAGCATCGGCCTCGACGATTGCCAGCTGGCCCGCTCTGCAGGTTGTCGCGATCGGTCTCGTTGATCTTGGCGCGCACTTCCATCTGGCCGGCTTCGATCACGTCGGCAATCGCTCGGCCGGCGAACGTCGTGTCTCCCTGGCGGTATTCGGGCAGCGTCTGGCCGAAGAAGAAGTCCCCGGCGGCGTCGCGGTTTTCCTTGGCCGCGACCACGCCGTCGAGCGGCGCCTTCACCACCAGGCTGTCGATGATCGATTGCGCGCGCTGCATCGCGAGCTGCGCCTTGTTCCGCTGCTCGAGCACGACCGCGAGCGCCGCTTCGTTCGTCGCCGAGCGCGCCTTCACGTCCTCCTGAAGCTGCGCCAGACGCGCGCGGGCTTCCTGCGAGCGTCAGAACGTTCTTCTGCGCATCGATCGCGCCGATCAGATCGTTGGCCGCGGTATCGAGCTCGCCGCGACGGACATCGTAGCGCGCGGTCAGCAGGGCCACTTCGTCTTCAGCCGCCTTGACCGCCGCGTCGGCTTTCATTTTCACGATCTGCTGCTCGGCCTCGGCCAGTTCCGACTTCGCCTGCGCGAGCGTGAACTCCTGATCGGAGGGGTCGATCTCGAATACGACTTCGCCCGCTTTCACGGTCGAACCCGTCGGCACCAGCTTGACGATACGAAGCGTGCCGCCTGCCGGAGGAGCTACGAGCGTCGCCGTGCGCCCCGCCCGCAATTCGCCCGTCGCGTAGACCGTGAGCTTCAACGGGCCGCGCACCACCCGCGTCGACGGGATGTCGGGCTTTCTGTCCGGCAATGCCGGTACTGCTCGCGCCAACGTCGCGCCGAGGGCCAGCACGATGAGACTGGCGCCGGCCCACAGCACGCGCCGGCCCTTCATGGCTGCCTCCGAATCTGATCGGGCTCAGGTCGGCGCGTGGCCACCCGGTCGCCTTTCTCGACGCCACCGGCAAAGATCACCTGCTCACGGCCGCGGCGCGCGACGTCGACGTGCTGCTCGTCGAACAGGGAGCCGCGGAGCTTGTAGACGACAGGACGACCGTCCTTCTGGAACACCGCTTCGGAAGGGGCGAGCAGGACCGACGTGACCCGGTCAGTGGCGATGCGCGCGGTGGCGGTCATCCCTGGACGGATCCGGGGATCGGGATCCTTCAGCACCAGGCCAAGATCGAAATTCTTCAACGGCGGCCAGCCGGCACTGAAATCCATCTTCGCCAGAACCGAAATGAGGTCGACGGTCGCGGCGAAATCCTTACCCGGCACCGCTTCGATCTTGACGGTGGCGGTCTGGCCGACCTTCAGCCGGCCGCGATCGGATTCATCCAGACGCGCCTCGAGGTGAATCGAGCGACAGGTCGGGCAGCTCGATGATGTTAGCGCCCGGCCACGCGCGATCGCCTTCGCGGAATTCCACCTGACCGCCAAACATCCCGCCGTTGCGCCAGTTCGGCATCACGTTGACGACGCCGGCGGTGGGCGATTTGATCGACAGCGCGTCGAGCCCGTGCTGCGCACGCTCGAGATCGAACGCGCCTTGTCCTGCTTGCGCTCCTTGGCGACGATGTCGGCCTCAGCCCCGGTCTTGTTCGACGTGGCCTTCTGTTCGGCCTCGCGCAACCGCTGCTCAGCGTCGGCAACCGCGAGCTTCGCCTGCTCGTATTCGAGCCTCGACACGAGGTCGCGCTTGCCGAGATCGAGCTTCGCGCGATCGAGGTCGTACCGGGCTTTCATCACTGCGGCCTGATCCTGCTCCTCCGTGATCCGCAACTGTGCTTGCATCTGGGTGATTTCGGCGTCGGCCTGCTTCAATTCCGATTGCTTTTCCTGGGTGCGCTGCCGCAACGTCGTCGCGTCGAACTGCACGAGGATGTCCCCGGCTTTCACAGCGCCACCGTTCTTGGCGAGCCTCAGGATCTGCAGGTCGCCGGCGTCAGCCGGCGCCGACAGCACGATCGATTTCGCAGGACGGATGTTGCCGCGCAGTTGCACGTAATCGACGAAGTCGCCTCGCGTGACGTCCGCCATGGGCACATCGGGGATTGCATCCGCGCGAGTGGCAAACACGAACCCGGCGGCCGCCAGGCCTCCAATGGCCGCCAGGAGGCCCAGAATCCGCACCCGCCTGCGGCGAGCCGGCGTCAACGCTGCGCTCCCGGTGCGACATTGCGCGCGATGACCACGCCCTCCGCGAGGCCATTGGCGACGACGATCTCGTGGGTGTTCATCTGGCCGAGCGCAACGTCCTGACGCTCGAAACGGCTGCCGTGCTGGACGCTTACGTAGGCCTGCTCGCCGTCGAACGCCACGGCATCCCGCGGGACGACGAGGGCGGCGGCGGCACGCGCCAGCTCGACGTCGAGCGAAGCGGAGAGGTCGGGCATCAGGTTCGGGTGCGAGCCGTCGACGTCAACCAGCACGACGAAATTCCGCACTTTCGGCGACAGGTTCGATTGCACGCCAATGGGTGAAATCTGATCGATACGGCCCGGGAACGAAAGGTCAGGGTAAGCGTCGAGGCCGACGTGCACCGATTGCCCGACCCGCAGTTCCTCGATATCCGCCTGATTCACTCGCGCGCGCACCCTCATCGTCGAGGGATTGACGACGTCGACGACCGGAAGGCCGGAACGCATCTCGTCGCCTTCCTGGATCTCGGCCATGCTCCGCCCTTTCCAGGTGGACTTGATGACGGCGATACCGTCGAGCGGAGACTTGATGAGCATGCGGTCGGCGTTGGATGCGGCCTGCCGCATGGCGGCGTTGGCCCGGTCGCGTCGGATCTCGAGAACCCGCACGTCGGCTTCGGCGGCGCTGCGCTTCAAATCGTAGGTTTGTTGCAGCTGCTTGAGTCGCGCTGCAGCCTCTTCGAGCGCCAGCGCATTCTTCTCGGCCTGGATCTTCGGCAGCATTTCGTTCTTGAGCATCTCGAGTTTCGCGCGCTGGAGCGTCGTCTCGGCCTGCTTCAGGGTGCTGTCGTCGGCCGCGCGCGCGGCGGCTTCCTGCGCGCGTCGCTTGCGAATCTGCTGTTCGAGATCGTTGAACTCGGCCTGCTTGTCGAGCGCGTTGCGCACCTGCTCCTGCCGATCGAACTCGACCAGCAGGTCGCCAGGGTGAACGGTCCGCCCGGCCTTGACCAGCGCGGTCACGATCAATGAATTCTGGTTCTGCCCGCCCAGGCGCGGCACGAAAATCGTGGTCGCCTGGACGGCTTCCACCGTGCCGGTCAGCCGCAGACTTCGCACGAAATCGCGGCGTCCCACCTTGTAGGTGTGGTTGGCGCGGTCGGAGGACTGGAGCTCGGGCGTCCGGGCGTTGACGTACAGACCGGCCGCGGCGGTCGCTCCGGCAACCACCGCGGTAATCAGAAGTTTGGACTTCACCATGAACAGGGACGGATCGTTGCCCGGGATATCAGACGGCCCCGACGGCTCGATGGTTGGTTCTGAGAACCATAAGGATAGCCTAGGAGTTCGCGGTTCGGAGGTCGCGGTTTGCGGCTCCCGTTCGCGGTTCGCTGACTGCCACCCCACCAGCTCACCCAGAACCGCTAACTGCTTACGAGCATTTGACCCCGAACTCCGCCGCTTCGTACGACAGATTTGGCGACAGCCACTTCTCAACCTCTTCAATGCTGACGCCGCGGCGACTGGCGTACGACTCGACCTGGTCCCGGCCGATTCGCCCGACGTTGAAATACCTGGCCATCGGATGCGAGAAGTACAGGCCGCTCACGCTGGCCGCGGGGGTCATGGCTCCGTTTTCGGTCAGCGCGAGGCCCTGCCGCTCGGCATCCACGAGCTCGAACAGAGCAAACTTTCCACTATGGTCCGGACAGGCCGGGTATCCGTAGGCCGGACGGATGCCGCGATGCTTCTCCACGAATAGATCGTCGATGTTCCGAGAGACCGGGTCGGGGTGTCCCCAGTCGTCGCGCACCTGCGCGTGCAGCCACGTGGCGAATGCCTCCGCCAGTCGATCGGCCAGCGCCTTCACGATGATCGCCTTGTAGTCGTCGTGGTCCGCTTCGTATCGCCTGACCAGGTCGCTGGCGCCAAGCCCTGCGGTCACGACGAACATGCCGAGGTAATCGGGAACGCCGCTCCCGCGCGGCGCAATGTAGTCGGCAAGCGACAGGTTGGGCCGTCCGTCGACCTGTGCTTCCTGCTGCCGCAGCATCGGCAGGCGCGCGAGCACCGTCCGGCGATCTTCATCCTTGTACACAATGATGTCGTCGCCATCCGCCATTGCCGGCCAGAACGCATGGACCCCGCGTGCCTGGAGCAGCCGCCGGTCGATGATTTCGTTCAGCAGCTGCAGCGCGTGTTCGTAGAGCTCGCGCGCGGCGGCGCCGTACTGCGGGTGATTGAGGATTCCCGGAAATCGCCCCTTGAGCTCCCACGCGGAGAAGAAGTAAGTCCAGTCGATGAATTTCGCGAGCTCCGAGAGCGGAACGTCGTTGAGGTAACGTCGGCCGACGAAGGCCGGGGTCGCGGTTTCATGATCGTCCCAGGCGTATTTCAAGCGGTTGGCGCGCGCCTGATCATAGGTGAGCAGCGGCTTGTCGCTGCGCGCCTTGTACCTCTCGCGAATGTCCTCCTGCTCCTCACGGTTATTGCGATCGAACGCCTCGCGGCGATCGCCGCTCAGGAGGCTGGCCACCACATCGACGACCCGTGACGCATCGAGGACGTGGACCACCGGCGCGGTGTAATCGGGGGCGATCTTGACGGCCGTGTGTTGCCGACTGGTGGTCGCGCCGCCAATCAGCAGCGGCAGTGTCATGTGACGCCGCTCCATTTCGCGCGCCACCATCACCATCTCGTCGAGCGAGGGGGTGATGAGGCCGCTCAAACCAATCATGTCGGCCTTCTGCTCGACCGCGGCCTGAAGAATCTTTGCCGCCGGCACCATCACACCGAGGTCGACCACTTCGTAGTTGTTGCACCCGAGCACGACGCCGACGATGTTCTTGCCGATATCGTGAACATCGCCTTTGACCGTCGCCATCACGATGCGGCCCTGAGCGCTGGAGCGACCCGCAGCTTTCTCCGCCTCCATGAACGGCTCGAGGTAGGCAACCGCTTTCTTCATCGCGCGGGCGCTCTTGACGACCTGCGGCAGGAACATCTTGCCGGAACCGAACAGGTCGCCGACAATCTTCATGCCGTCCATCAGCGGCCCTTCGATGATGTCCAGCGGGCGCGCGTACTTCTGGCGCGCTTCTTCGACGTCTTCATCGATGTATTCGACCGTGCCGTGAACCAGCGCGTGCGCCAATCGCGCTTCCACCGTTCCAGCACGCCACGCGGGATCGAGGTCCTTCCTCGTGCCGGTCCCTTTCACCGTGTCGGCAAACTGCACCAGACGTTCGGTCGCGTCCGGACGCCGGTTGAAGATCACGTCCTCGACGTGTTCGAGCAGGTCTTTGGGAATGTCCTCGTAGACAATCAGCTGACCGGCGTTGACGATTCCCATATCCATGCCGGCATGGATCGCATGAAACAGGAATGCGGAGTGCATCGCCTCGCGAACGCGCTCGTTGCCACGGAACGAGAACGAGAGGTTGCTGACGCCACCGCTGATCTTCACGCCGGGGCAGGCGGCCTTGATGAGCCGCGTCGCCTCGATGTAGTTGACCGCGTAATCGTTGTGTTCCTCGAGTCCGGTCGCAATCGCGAGGATGTTCGGGTCGAAGATGATGTCGCTCGGATCGAACCCCGCCTGTTCGGTGAGCAGGCGGTAGGCGCGCTGGCAAATCTCGACCTTGCGACTGATGGTGTCGGCCTGCCCGGTCTCGTCGAACGCCATCACGATGACCGCAGCGCCGGAGCGCCGGATGCAACCTGCCTTGTCGAGGAAGTCGGCCTCGCCTTCCTTCAGGCTGATCGAGTTGACGACTCCCTTTCCTTGGACGCACTTGAGGCCCGCTTCGAGCACCGACCATTTCGAGCTGTCGATCATCACCGGCACACGGGCGATCTCCGGCTCGGTCGCAATGTAATTGAGGAACGTCGTCATCGCGCGCTCGGAATCGAGCATGCCTTCGTCCATGTTGACGTCGAGGACGTTGGCGCCGCCGCGAACCTGATCGAGTGCGACGCCGCGCCGCCTCGGCCCAGTTGCCGGCCTTGATCAGCCGCGCGAACCGCGCCGAGCCGGTCACGTTTGTCCGCTCGCCGATCATCTGGAAGTTGGAATCCGGATGAATGATGAGCGGCTCCAGGCCGGACAGCCGCGTGAGGGGCACCGACGAGTCAGCCGGAAGCGGACGTGGGCTGAGGCCTTCCACCGCCTTCGCAATCGCCGCAATGTGATCGGGCGTGGTCCCGCAGCAGCCGCCGACGATGTTCACGAAGCCGCTCTCGGCGAACTCGCGGACCAGGGCCCCGGTTTCTTCCGGGAGCTCGTCGTACTGGCCGAACGCGTTGGGAAGCCCCGCGTTCGGGTAGCTGCTGACGTAGCACTCGGCGATGCGCGCGAGATCGGCGAGATAGGGCCGCATGTCGCGCGCGCCGAGGGCGCAGTTGATGCCGATGCTGAACGGCCGCGCGTGGCGAACGGAAATATAGAACGCGTCGAGTGTCTGTCCTGACAGCGTGCGACCGCTCTTGTCGGTGATCGTGAACGAGATCATCAGCGGCAGTCGGATGCCACGCTCGATCGAACACATTCTCGATCGCGACGATGCCGGCCTTCGCGTTGAGGGTGTCGAAGATCGTCTCGAGCAGAAGGATCTCGGCGCCGCCGTCGATGAGGCCCCGGGCCTGCTCCTCGTACGCGTCGCGCAAGGCATCGAAGGTGGTGCGCCCTGAACGCCGGATCGTTGACGTTCGGGGAAATCGACAACGTGCGGTTCGCCGGCCCCATCGAGCCGGCAACGAAGCGCGGGCGATCCGGCGTCTTGGCGTTCCACTCGTCGCAGGCGGCCCGCGCCAGGCGCGCGCCTTCCAGGTTCAATTCATACGCCAGCGATTCGAGCGCGTAGTCCGCCTGCACGATCGACGTGCTGCTGAACGTGTTGGTCTCGATGATGTCGGCGCCGGCTGCGAGATATTGATGGTGGATCTCGCTGATCACGTCGGGCCGCGTCAGGATCAGCAGGTCGTTGTTCCCCTGCACATCCTTGGGGTGATCCTTCAGCCGCTCGCCGCGGAAATCCGCCTCGGTCAGCGTGTAGCGCTGGATCATCGTGCCCATCGCGCCGTCGAGGAGGAGGATGCGCGACGCGAGAGAAGCCGTTCGAGGACGGGCGACAGAGTGTCTAGACATGTCGTGGCTTCGTCTTCGGCTTCGTCCGCTGGCGACCAGGACGGTGAACGGATCGCGCGCGCGACGCGCGCCGACCGATACCTTCACCTCCGCCAGTCCTGCGCCTTCGAGGAGCCGTTGCAGTTCGTCGTCGTCGAATCCCAGCCATCGATCGCCGAGCCGCTCGCGGACCCAGTGCTCGTCGTGACGCCGCAGATCGAGGAGCAGCACGCGGCCGCCCGGACGCACGATGCGCACGGCTTCGGCCAGCGCCTTTGACGGATCCTCCGCGTGGTGCAGCGCCTGCGAGAGCAGCGCCACGTCGACGCTGGCGTCCTTGAGCGGCAGCTTCTCCAGCTCGCCGCGCTTCCAGTCGATGTTCGTCGCCGGCGGCGGCGGCGCGCGAGATCGTCGCGCGCGCGCGCGAGCACCGCTTCCGATCGATCGATGGCAATCACCTCGCTGCGCAAAGCGGCTCGCTTCGACGCGTCAGGTAGCCTTCGCCGCAGCCGAGGTCCGCGATGTCCATGCGGCGGCAGCAGGTGGCCGAGCGCGCGGCGCCCATGCGGCCCAGCTCCGGCCGGGCACGATCTGGCGCCGTTCTTCGCCGGCGCCGTGCTCGTCGAAGTTCTCCTTGCGCAGGCGGCGCACTTCCTCGAGCCGCGCTGCGTCGGCGCGGCCCGCCGGCGGTCGCGCCGGCGCCGGCGAATTGCGCGCGCAGGAGCGGCCACACGGGCTCGAAGCCGTTGTGACCGTCGCAGTACCGGCGGAGCAGATGCGGAAGTAGGTGAATCCGCCGTCGCGCGCTCCTCGACCAGGCCAGCGTCCTTGAGCAGGCCCAGGTGCCGCGACACGCCCGACTGCGCGATGCCCAGGATGCGCGGTGAGCTCGGTGACATTGAGCCGTTCGAGCGAGAGCAGCCGCAGCAGCCGCAGGCGCACCTCGTCGCCGAGCAGGCGGAAGAGCGGCGGCTGCGGTATCCATATCTATAAATCTACATGCGTTGATGGCACTTTGTCCAGCAGCGCCGCGGCGATATACTGATCCTTGCTCCCCGATGTTCAGCCCGGCTGCGTCTTCGGACCGGCACAATGGAGTTGTCCATGCTCATCCGCACCGTCGCCGGCACGGCGCTGGCCTCGATGATCCTGTCCTCCGCACCATCCGCCCAGCAGGCGGTCCCGGCGCCGCAGCCGCGCACGATCCAGCAGCAGAACGAGGAGATGATCAAGGAGCTGCGGGCGATCCGACAGCTGCTCGAGCGCGCTGACCCAGCCGCACGGCGCCGCCGCAGCCGCCAGGTCGCGAAGGTCGACCAACCTCGGGGCTACGCGCTCGGCCGGCCCGACGCGCCGCTGACGATGGTGGAGTTCACCGATCTGCAGTGTCCGTTCTGCCGCCAGTTCGCGACGACACGTTCGACGAGCTGAAGACGCAACTGGATCGACACCGGCAAGCTGCGCTACATCAGCCGCGACTTTCCGCTCGAGTTCCACCGCAGGCGATGAACGCCGCGCGCGCCGCGCGCTGCGCCGGCGAGCAGGGAAAGTTCTGGGAGATGCGGCTCGGGCATGATGCGCAACGCGAACCTGCTGTCGCCGGCTTACATCGGCAAGACCGCCGCGGATCTCAAGCTGGATACCCAGGTATTCAGCGCCTGCGCTTCCAGCTCGAAATTCGACGAGGCCATCGAAGCCGACATGGTTGAAGCCGCTGGCTTGGGTCTCACCGGAACGCCGACGTTCATCGTCGGCCGCACGACGCCGGGAGTTCTCGAAGGATCCGTCGTCGTGGGTGCGCTTCCCGTACGCGAGGTTCGACGCGAAGCTCAAAGAGCTGCTCGGCGGCAGCACGAGGTAGGGGCTTCAGGCTTCAGGGACTTCAGGGATCAGACCTGAAGCCACCTTCCCGAAGTCCGAAGCCCGAAGCCCGAAGCCTAAAGCCTTTTTCACCACACCCGGCAGACCGGCTGCTTCACCATCTTCGATGTGGCCTGGCAGCTGAACGCCTTCTGGAACTCCGGCATGTTCGAGACGACGCCGTTCGTGCGGTAGCTGCCGGGCGAGTGCGGGTTGGTCTGGGCGTGCAGAGCGCGCGATCTCCTCGGTGCGGTTCTCACACCACATCTGCGCCCAGCCGACGAAGAAGCGCTGCTCGGGCGTGAAGCCGTCGGCCTCTGCCGAGCGTGCTTGGTCTTGAGGTCGTCCATCAGCGCCATCCACGCCGAGGCGCAGGCCGCCGTTGTCCGCGACGTTCTCGCCCAGCGTCAGCTTGCCGTTCAGCTTGACGTCGTCGACCGCGGTGTAGCCGCCAGTACTGGTTCGGCGACGCAGGCGGCGCGCTCCTCGAACGCCTTGCCGTCGGCCGGCGGTCCACCAGTCGCGCAGGTTGCCGTCCGCGTCGAACTGACGGCCCTGGTCGTCGAAGCCGTGCGTCAGCTCGTGGCCGACCACCGCTCCCGCCGCGCCGAAGTTGACCGCATCGTCGGCCGCCTTGATGAAGAACGGCGGCTGCAGGATGCCGGCCGGGAAGTTGATGTTGTTCTCGAGACGGGTTGTAGTACGCATTGACGGTCGGCGGCGTCATCAGCCATTCGGTCTTGTCGACGGGCTTGCCGATCTTGGCCAGCTGTCGCCGGTAGGCGAAGGTGTTGGAGCGCAGCGAGTTCCCGAGAGCGTCGCCACGGACGATGCGCAGCGACGAGTAGTCGCGCCAGCGATCCGGGTAGCCGATCTTGTTGGCCACGGCGCTGCAGCTTCACTTCGGCCTGCCGCTTCGTCTCGTCCGACATCCAGGTAATCTGCTTGATGTCCGCGTCGAGCGCCGCCTCGATCGCCTGCACCATCTGCTGCGTGCGCTCCTTGCCTTCCGCACCGAACGTGCGGTCGACGTAGGCCTTGCCGAGCGCCTCTCCGAGATCGCTGATCGGCGGCGTTCGACACAACGCTTCCAACGCGGTCGCTGCTCCTGCGCGCCGGTCAGCGCCGTTGCCGTAGAAGGCGAACGTCTCCTCGTCGAACGCTTTCGGCAGCATGTCCGCGTTGGCATGCAGGGCGTGCCAGCGGACGTAGGTCTTCAGATCGTCCAGTGACGTAGCGGCGATCACCTCGTCAACGGCTTTGATGAACTCCGGCTCCGCCACGTTCGCGCTGGTGACCGAGGGAACCTCCGCGGTTTCCAGATAGGGAGAGAGATTCACCGATGGCAGCGAGCTTGCGGACTTCGTCCATGCACATGCGGTGATAGATGTTGGCGGGCGTGCGGCGCGCGACGCGCTCGAGCGCGCGCCTGGCAAGGCCGTCTCGATCTGCAACGATCGCCGTGGCGCCGGCCGCGGCATGGTCCGGGGTATCGCCGGCAAGCTGCAACATCTTCGTGACGTGTTGCGCGTATTGGTCCCGCAGCTGCACGGACTTCGCATCATCCTTGATGTAGTAGTCGCGATCGGGCAGACCAAGGCCGTTCCGATGTCGAACGTCGCAATGTACCTGAGAGGCGTCCTTGAAGTCAGGTCTCGCGCCGAAGCTGAAGAACGGCACGACGCCGATGGTCTGCAGGTGGCCGACGACAGCGGGGAGGTCGGTCTTGGTCTTGATCGCCGCCACACGCTCGAGCTCCGGTTCGAGCGGCTCGAGCCGCTTCGACTCGATCGCCGCTTCATCCATGCAACTCGAGTAGTAGTCGCCGATCTTTCGCCAGTCCGCGCTGCTGTCAGGCTTGGCCGCGTCTTCCAGAATGCTTTTGAGGATTTCGTAATTGCGATCCTGCAGCTCTTCGAACCTGCCGTAGCGCGGCCTCGATCCGGCGGGATCGGATGTTTCGCGAGCCATCCGCCGCAGGCGAACTGGTAGAAATCGCTGCACGGATCCGCGGAGCGGTCCATCGCGGCGAGGTCGATCCCCGATCCGCTGGCGGCTGGTTGATTGCCCGGCTGCTGTGCCCCGACCCGAGCGTCGGCGAGCGTGATCAACGTGGCTAGTGGAATCGCTACGGTCCAGAACGCCTGATGTCTGATTGTCATCGTGAGTGTGTGTCCCTGGGTGATAATGCCGGCATGACCCGGCGCGGATTGTCAGTCTATCGCAGCGACAACGCACGCGCGGGACTGATCCTCGCCCACGGCGCCGGCGCCGGGCAGAAGAGCCCGTTCATGGTCGGCGCGGCGCGCGCGCTCGCCGCCAGGGGAATCGTTGCCGCGACGTTCGATTTCCCTTACATGGCCGAGGGCCGGAAGGTACCGGACCGAGGTCCGATACTCGAAGAGGCGTGGCGCGATGCCATCGCGGACGGTTCGGCGCGGCCCGAGTTCGCCGGATTGCCACTGTTCATCGGCGGGAAATCCATGGGCGGCCGCATCGCCTCGCAGGCTGCTGCCGAACGACCGCTGCCAATCACAGGGCTGGTCTTTCTCGGCTACCCCTTGCATCCGCCGGGAAAGCCCCAGCAACGGCGAGACGCACACCTTCCGCAGATTCGTGTGCCCATGCTGTTCGTTCAGGGCAGCCGGGACGCGTTCGGCACGGCTGACGAGATCCGCTCGTTGTTGCCGCGTCTGACGCCCACCACCGAACTTTACGAGGTCGGCGGCGGCGATCACTCCTTCAAGGTTCCCGCGCGTCTCGGGAAGCCCTCGGTCGTGATGGACGGAATCTTGGACGCGGTTGCCACCTTCATTCACTCCGCAACACGCTCATAGGGTCCGACCGGCTGGCGCGGCGAGCGGGGATGTAACAGGCAAAGGTCGCGGCGGTTGCGAGCACGCACGCTGCCACCGCATAAGCAATCGCGTCAGTCGGTCCAACGCCGAAGAGCGCCGCCGCGAGGGTGCGCGCGGCGAGGGGGCCAAGGGCAAATCCAATCGCGAGCCCGGCACACGTAACCAGGATGCCTTCCCGAAGGACCAGGGACTGGACCTGCCCTGGTCTGGCGCCGAGCGCCAGGCGCACCGCGAATTCGCGCACGCGCTGCGACACGCCATAACTGAGGACGCCGTAGACACCGACGGCCGACACGACCAGCGCGAGCAGCCCAAGTGCCGACGAGAGCAGCGCGCTCAGCCGGGGACGCGCGAGCGTGTGTCCAACTACCGCCTCCATCGGCGCCACATCGGCCAGAGGCTGCGCGGGATCGATCGATTGAATGGCTGCGGAAGCCACGCCGGCCAGCGATGATGGGGTGGTTTCGGTCCTGACGACGAAGGTCATCGCGCCGCGCGCGTGCTGGGTGAACGGGCGATACACCGTCGCTCGAGCATCTTCGGCCAGGCCACGGTGCCGGACGTCGCCGACGATCCCGACTATCTCGATGGGATCATCGGGTAGTCTGATCCACCGGATCCGCATGCCGACGACATGGCCATCGGGGCGCAGCTGACGGGCAAAGCTCCGATCGACGACAGCGATGGAGGGATGATCAGCTACGTCCGCAGCCGTGAACGCGCGGCCGTCGACGATCGGCATGTGCATGACCGCGAAATAGTCGGGAGTCACGCCGCGGAGATCCGCATCCAGACGGCGAGTCGTATCACGCTCCGGCACGTCGAACGCGCTTCCAAGCACCGCTCCGCTCATCGGAAGCTGGGTGATTGCGCCGACGCCACGGACACCGGGCAACTGTCGCAGCCGATCGGTGGACTGCTCGAAGAAGCGCGCCATGTCGCGACCGGTTGCATACGACCCCGGCAAGGTCACTCGAAATGTCAGTACACCTCGAGGATCGATCCCGCTCGGCACTTGCGCGAGGCGGAACACTGTGCGCGCGAGAAGCGCCGTGCACACCAGCGCAAGTGCGGCGAGGGCGATCTGCCCGACGGCAAGCGTCCGGCCGACCATCGCGAACCGCGAAGAGCGGCCGACGGCGCGATCGACGGCGGCAACATCGCCGGCCCGCGCGGCGCCGGCCGCCGGCACGATTGCGCATACCGCCGTGACGACGAGGAGGAGCAGCATGGCAAAACCTGCCAGTCGCCCATCGACGAGCGCGCCGCCCAGCCGCGGCAGCACATTCGGATCGAAACACGCGACCAGCCGCGGCACACCTATCCCCAGCAGCGACCCGAGGCCACAACCCGCGCCGGCGAGCAGCAGCGCCTCGGCGAACAGCAGCCGGACGAGCCGCCCCGGTCCGGCGCCAAGCGCCGCGCGCACCATCAACTCGCGTCGGCGCATTTCACCCCGAGTCAGAAGCAGATTCACGACATTGACACAGGACAGCGCGAGCACGATCGCGACGATCGCGCCAAGCGCCTGCAACACCGGCTTCGCGCTGCGCGCGATGTCCTCCTCGAATGGCACGATCGCGAACGACCACGGCGCCGGCCGGTGGGCTTGCGGATAGATCTGCGAGTAGTTGCCGGCGATACGAGCGGCTTCGCGTTCGGCCGACCCGACCGTGACGCCGGGTGCGAGTCTGGCGACGGCGTGAAGGTAACGAATGTCGCGGGCGCGGGCATGAGCGTGCGGCGCCAGCGGCACCCACGCGTCCACTGAAGCGGGAAAGACGCTGCTCGGCGGCGGCAGCGTAAATCCTCGCGGGAGCACACCTCGCACCACGTACGAACGGCCGTCGAGCTGCAGCGTGCGGCCGACTAGCGTCACGTCGGCGCCGAACCGTCGACGCCAGAATGCATCGCTGAGCAGCACCACCCCCAACGCACCCGGACGGTCATCGTCGGCATCGAACGTCCGCCCGAGGGAGGCGTCGACGCCGAGCAGCGGAAAGAGCCCGGCCGACGCGGCGACTACCTGCAGTTCCTCGGGGGCACCCGCGTTGGTGAGGTTCATCCGGATATCGGTCAGGCCAGCGATCCCGCTGAACGATCGTGCGTCGCGCGACAGATCGTCGATTTCGGGTAGTGAAAGCCAGATCCGCGATCCATCGGGCGGCATGCCCCACACCAGCACGATCCCCGATGGATCGCGATACGGCAGCGGCCGCAACAGCGCGGCATTCACGAGGGTAAAGACCCCGACGACCGCGGCGGATGCCAGGGCGAGCGTAATCACAGACGCGGCAGTGAACGCCGGCGCGCGGCGCAGGCTGCGGAAGCCATAGCGGATGTCGCGCATCTACTTCTTTCCGTCCTTGCTCAGGGCCGCTCGCTTTGCGGAGTGACGATGGTCCGCCTCTTCGATGGAATGGGAGTGCGTCAGGCTCGCATCCTTCTTCGCCATTGCGGCGAGCCGTTGATAGAACGTGTGCAGCACGTGGAGCTCCTTTTCCGACAGATCCTCCACGTCGATGAGCCGATTGCTCGCCCCCTCTACCGCGGCGACCAGCTCGTTCAGCTTCAGCTGCAGGGCGAGCGAATCCTTGTTCTGCGATCGCTGGATGAGGAAGACCATCAGGAAGGTGACGATCGTCGTAGCGGTATTGACTACCAGCTGCCAGGTGTCGGAAAACCTGAAGATCGGACCGAGCGCGGCCCAGACAATGATCGCTCCACCGGCGAGACCGAAGGCGGTGGTGCTGCCGGTCCAGCGGGTGACTTTCGTCGAAAACTCCTCGAACCACTGACCGAGCGCGCCGTGCCTCCGTCGCATGAGCATGGGTACCTCCGAGAACAATATGTCGGCCTTCAGTGCCGCGTGCAACGTGCTCTAAGGGTGCTAGGTGCAAGGTGCTACGTGCTCGGTGCTACGTGCTCGGTACTACGTGCTCGGTGCTACGTGCTCGTGCTACGTGCTCGTGCTACGTGCTCGTGCTACGTGCTCGTGCTACGTGCTCGTGCTACGTGCTCGTGCTACGTGCTCGTGCTACGTGCTCGTGCTACGTGCTCGTGCTACGTGCTCGTGCTACGTGCTCGTGCTACGTGCTCGTGCTACGTGCTCGGTGCTACGTGCTGCCAAATGCAAGTGGAAGGACGAGCACCTCGCACACTGAGAGCACCTCGCACACTGAGAGCACCTCGCACACTGAGAGCACCTCGCACCTGAGAGCACCTCGCACCTGAGAGCACCTCGCACCTCACAGCACCTAGCACTCAGCACGTAGCACCTTGCACGTAGCACCCTTAGTGCGTTGCACCGACTGGCAACTCGTCCTGCTATAGTTGGTCAATGCCATCCGAAACGATAACCCAGGCGCGCAGCCGGCGGCGCGACGACATACCTGAACGCTTCAAGTGGAACCTCAACGACATCTATCCAGACTGGAGTGCGTGGGAGGCCGCCTACAAAAAGCTCGAGGCCGGCATCGATCGTTACGCTGCGCTCAAGGGCACGCTGTCGGAGGGTCCGCATCGGCTTCTCGAAGCGTTCCAGTTGTCGGAGGAGCTGGACCAGCTCGCGTATCGGGTCTGGTACTACCCGTCACTCCAGTACGATCAGGACCAGCGCGACAACGCCGTCAACGCGAAAAAGCAGCAGGTGCAGCTCCTGTTCGCCAGGTTGAGCCAGGCGGGATCGTGGTTCAACCCCGAGCTGCTTGCGATTCCGCTCGAGACCGTGCGTGGATGGATGCGCGAAAACCCGGCGCTCCCTCTCTACGCGTTCGCGATTGAAAATCTCTATCGCCAGCAAGAGCACGTCCTCGACGAGGCCGGCGAGCGGCTGATGTCGCTGGCCAGCCGGCTGGCTGCGTCGCCCAACGAAGCGTACTGGGCGCTCTCGACTGCGGACGCGAAATTTCCGTCAATCACGCTCTCGACCGGTGAGACAGTAACGGTGTCGTACGGGCAGTACCGCGCGATCCTGGCCACCCGCCGCGAACAGTCGGACCGCGAGAAGGCCTTCACCGCCCTGCACGAGACCTACAAGGGCACGCTGAACACCTACGCGACGCTCTACAACTCGGTGTGTCAGCGCGACTGGTTCCAGGCGCGGGCGCGCGGTTACAAGAGCACCCTCGGAGCCGCGCTCCACGGCGACAACATCCCGACCTCGGTCGTCGAGAACCTGATCGAGACGACCCGTGCGGGAGTCGCACCGCTGCGGCGATATCACCAGCTGCGCCGCCGCGTGCTGAAGGTCCCGTCGTATCACGTCTACGACTTTTCCATTCCTCTCGTGACCTTCGACAAGAAGTACAACTACGAGGATGTCCTCGATTGGATCACCGCCTCAGTTGCGCCGCTTGGCCCCGAATACCAGGTCCGCATGCGCACCGGCTTCGGCGGCGGATGGATCGACGTATACGAAAACGAGGGCAAGCGGTCTGGCGCCTACTCCGCGCCGGTCTACGGGACCCATCCATACATGCTGCTGAACTACACCGACACGCTCGACGATGTGTTCACGACGGCGCACGAGATGGGTCACTCGATGCACACGATCCTGTCGCACGAGACGCAGCCGTTCATCTATTCGAGCTATACGATCTTCGTCGCGGAAGTGCCGTCGACGCTCTCGGAGGCGCTGCTGCTCGAATACATGCTCGCTCACTCGACCGATCCCGTCGAGCGGATTGTTCTCCTGCAGCACGCCATCGACAACATCGCCGGAACGTTCTATACGCAGGTGCTGTTTGCCGACTACGAATTGCGGGCGCACCGTCTCGCCGAGCAAGATCAACCCATCACCGCGGAGATCCTGACCGAGACCTACACGCAGTTACTGAAGGATTATTACGGGGAATCGCTCGATCTGAATCCGCTGACCGGGCTCACGTGGGCTCGCATCCCGCACTTCTTCAACTCTCCCTACTACGTCTACCAGTACGCCACGTGCTTCGCTTCGGCGGCGCGCCTTGCCAGAGAGATCATGGCGGGT
This sequence comes from uncultured Acidobacteriota bacterium, assembly GCA_963755695.1. Taxonomy (GTDB): domain Bacteria; phylum Acidobacteriota; class Vicinamibacteria; order Vicinamibacterales; family 2-12-FULL-66-21; genus QHWT01. Next base: position 622,888 of record CAVWLB010000008.1, read on the forward strand.
GGCGCGGCCGAGGCACGCGAGCGCTACCTCACCCTCCTCAAATCGGGAGGGAATGACTATCCGATGGAGCAGCTGCGCAAGGCCGGCGTGGATTTGAGCCAGCCCGGGACCGTGCGGGCGATCGTCGACCAGCTCGACGACCTCGTATCGAGACTCGAGCGAGAGCTCGAGCAAGCAGGTTAGCGACGCCTGCCGCGCCGAAGCGGCGAAGGCGGGAAGACTTTAGTCAGCGGGGATCGGGTGCAACCGAACTAACCGGCTTGTGATACTGCAGCGACAGGGCCGCGGTACCGATGAGGACCGCGGCCGCTGACCCATACGCCGCTCCCTCTCCCATCCACTGCAGCATGCCGTTGCCCCACACCGGGCCCAGGGTGCGGCCGAGACTTTCGAGCGCCCCGGCGGCCCCCTGCACGCGTCCCTGTTCGTGACGACCGCCTGCGGCGCTGACCAGCGAGATAAGAGCCGGATTGGTCAGGCCGATCCCGATGGCGCCGGGGACCAGCATCGCGAGGAACACCCAGAAGGTATGGGTCAGAGCGCTCCCTCCCCACCCGGCGGCGGCGAACAACAGGCCGATCGTGAGCGTCCGCCGCTCGCCGATCACCCGAACGACCGGTCCCACCATCCCCGCCTGGACGACGACGCCGAGAAACCCGAACACCGCGAGCAGATAGCCGATGTGGGTCGCGTCGAACCCGAAGCGGCGCTGCCCGAACAACGCGAAGGTGGTCTGGTAGACCGCAAACGACGCCCAATACAGAAAGTCGACGGTGAAGAGCACGCGCAGGCCGGGACGGCCGCCGACCTCGCGCAGCGCGCGCCACGGCGATGCGACGGCTGCGCTCGTTCGATGAACCGTCTCGGGCAACCAGAACCACGCCAGCAGCATCGCCACGACGGTGATGACCGCCGCGGCCCAGATCGGCGCGGTGTAGCTGATTCGCGCGAACAGCCCCCCAAGTCCCGGCCCGATGATGAACCCGAGGCCAAACGCCGCGCCGAGCATGCCGAAAAAGCGCGCGCGGTTCTCGTCGGTGGCGATGTCGCCGATATAGGCACGCGCCGTGGTGATATTGCCGCCCGACAACCCGTCGACGATGCGGGCGGCGAACAGCATCATCAGGCTGTGCGCCAGCGCCAGCATGACGAAGCTGACGACGGTACCCAGCAGGCTGAAAATCAGGATCGGACGCCGTCCCCACCGGTCGGACCACTCGCCGAGCACTGGCGAGGCGATCAATTGGCAGAGCGAAAACGAAGCGAACAACAGCCCGATGGCCAGCGGTGAGGCCCCGAACGTCTCCGCGTAGAACGGCAACAGCGGAATGATGATGCCGAACCCAATCAGGTTGACGAGAATCGTCAGGAAGATGACGAGGAGCGGCCGGCTCACTGCTTCACCGTCACGCTCTTGATGAAGATTGGCGCGACCGGCACGTTGGCCATTCCGCCCCGGTCCGACGTCGGTGTGGCGCCAATGCGGTCGACAACGTCCATGCCCTCGATGACCCGGCCGAACACCGCATACCCGAAATCCTCGGGAGAATAGCCGGTGAAATCGAGCGACGGGTTGTTGGCGAGATTGATGTAGAACTGCGAGGTTCCGCTCCTGAGCGCGCGCGTGCGCGCCACCGCCACCGCCCCACGGCGGTTCTTGACCTTGTTGTCGGCTTCGTTCTGAATCGGCGGCCGGGTGCGCTTTTCGGTCAGATCCTCGGTGTAGCCGCCGCCTTGAATCACGTAACCGGGCACAACCCGGTGAAAGATCGTCCCGGGATAAAAACCGTCTTTTACGTATTGCAGGAAGTTTTCCACCGACACCGGCGCCTGTTCCTTGAAGAGTTCAATGGTGATGGATCCGGCACTGGTTTCGATCACGACCACGGGGTTGCCCGCGGCGGGCTGAGGGGATGAAGTCTGGGTTGCGGGTGACGTCTGCGTCAGAGCAAACGCCAGGCACACCATCCACGTCATGTCGGTTCGCCTCCTTCGGTCACTGGCGCTTCAGTGTACTCGCGCCGGCTGGCACGCCGGTAGCAATGCGCCAGATATACGGCGGCGTCGGGCTGTGACAGTCCTGTGACACGCCGGGTTCCGGCGCACGTCCGGCCAGCGTTTCCCGCGAAGTTCGGGCATGGACGAGAGATCGGATCGGTGGACACCAGGCTGGTCGGTCCCGGGACACACGCGTCCGCATGCGGGCGGTTGAATGTCACCGATGGATTGGATTCAAAAGGGTGGATCGCAGCCGTAAACGCCCAGGGATTAGGCCCCGCCACCCGGAAGCACCGGAACGGGTGGGCTACAATGATGTGGTCTTCACCGGAGGCAACCCATGGTGACGGAGCTCGAGAGCGAACAAAAGGAGCTCGCGGACTTCATACGCGCGGGCTCGGCGCGCGGACCACAGTGCTTCGGCAGCTACTTCGACGAGAAGGGCGGATCGTGTGCGCTCGGGGCGGTGTACGACGGCGTCTACCACCTCCCGCGCAAGCACGGCAAGCTCGTTCCGGATCATCTCGAGCGGCTGTTCCGCTGTCTCGACGAAGTGACGAAGCGCTGCCCGCATGAGGAATGCGCAAAGCGGCTGCCGCTCGCCCCGATGATCGTCCATTTGAACGACGATCACCGCTGGACCCGAGAACAGATCGCCGACTGGCTGTCACAGGAGTCAACGACGACGTAAATGGATTTGGTGACTGGGTGATTTGGTCATGTGGTGATTGGTGGTCCGTTCCCCAAATCCCCAAATCCCCAAATCCCCCAATCACCAAATGGAAGTAAGGCTCCCCTGAACATGTCTTTCCTCGACCGCTTCAAACTCCAGCCCAAGTACAAGTCCGCCGACCCGGAGATACGTGTCGCGGGGGTCCAGGAGTTGACCGACTCAGCCGAAGACGCGGCAGTGTTGGCGGCGCTCGCTCGGGAAGACACCGACCCGCGCGTTCGGCGGGTCGCAGCGGATCGGGTCGGCGACGTGAGCATCCTCGCGGCCATCGCCGGCAACGAGAGTGACGATGGGCTGCGGACGAACGTGCTCGAGCGGTTGGCCCGCATCGCCGCCTCGAGTGATCAGCCGACCGAGGCGTCGGTGGCGCTGGGCACGCTGACCGATCAGAAGCAGATCGGGATCGTGGCAAAGTCGTCGCCGGTGGAATCGATTCGGCTGGATGCCGTAGGGCGCATCACCGAGCTCAAGGTGCTGAGCTCCGTGGCGCGCAATGGTACGGACGCGCGGGTCGCGGCAACCGCGTCCGAGCGCATTCAGGATCCGTTCGAACTGCTGAACGTCGCAGTGAAAACCGAGCACAAGGAGGCGGGCATCAGCGCGTTGGAACGTGCGGTGCAAGTTGCCGCCCCCGATCGCGCGACGCTGGACGACCTCGCGTCGCGCGCGAAGAACAAGTCGGTCGCGAAGAGGGCACGGGCAATGGTGCAGGCCATGGACGAGGCAGAGACCGCGCGGCGGGCCGCGTTGGAACAGCATCAGCAGCGACTCGCGGGCGTGCTGGCCCGCGCCGAGGCGCTCGCGGGAGCCGCGGCGTCGCCGGATGCGGCAGCGGCCCTCGCCGACACCGAAATGGAATGGCGAGAGCTGTCGTCGAATGCGCCGATTGAAGTCGGCCCCGACGACCATGCGCGCTTCAACGCCGCGGTCACCGTCGCCCGTGAGGCCATCGATCGCGCGGAACGGGAAGCCGCCGCCGAACGCGAGCGTGCCGAGCGTGTCGCCGCCGATCGCACAGCCCGGGTGACGCTCTGCCAGCGCGTAGAGGCGCTCCGCGGCGAAGAGACGCTCGATGAAGTCGCGAAGGCGCGTGGCGAGTGGGAGGGGCTGCCGGCGATCGACGGAGACACCCCGGCGATCCATCCGGAGCTGCTCGCCCGGTTCGCCGAGGCGTGTCGCCGGGCCGAGGAGCGTCACGCGAACCGGCAGGAACTCGATCGGGCGGCTGGTCGCCTCGCCGAGCTCGCCAAGGAAGCGGAGGATCTTGCCGCGCTCGATGAGAGCCCCGCATACGTGTGGGACTCGATCTCGCGTGAGTGGAACGACCTCAAAGGAAAGGTGGAGCAGATCGACGAAGCGATCGCCGGGCGGTTCACCACCGCCGAGACCGCGATTCGCGAGCGCGCCGAGGCGAAGCGTGCGGCTGCCGAGAAAGTGCTTCGCCAGCAGGTGCAGCGCCTCGAGCAGCTGATCGATCGCGCCCAGAAGCGCGCCGCCGCCGAGGATCTGACCTTGAAAGAGGCGGACAAGGCCGCCCGCGATCTCCGCGCGGCTATCGAGGCGCCTCCGGCCATCCCGCCCGGCGAGCGCGAGTCGCTCGTCGAACGGCTCAAGGCGGCGCTGTCCACACTCGCCCCGAAGTTGCACGAACTGCGCGAGATGGACGAGTGGAAGCGGTTCGCAAACGCCGCGGTGCAGGAAGAGCTGATCGCACAGACCGAAGCGCTGAAGACGAAATTCGACTTCGAAAAGCCTGAAGACCTCGAGAAGGCCGCCAAAGAGCTGCACGAGATCCAGGAGCGCTGGAAGCAGGCTGCCGAGGCGCCGCGCGCGCAGGCGCAGACCTTGTGGCATCGGTACCGCCAGGCTGCCGACCCGATCCAGGCGAAGGCGCGTGAATTTTTCGCACACCGGGCGGAGGAACGCCAGGGCAATCTCGAACAGAAGCTCGTACTCTGCGAACGCGCCGAGGCGCTCGCCGATTCCACCGACTGGATCAAGACCGCCGACGAACTGAAGAAGCTCCAGGCCGAGTGGCAGGCAATCGGGCCGGTTCCGCGTCCCGACACCCGCACCGTCTGGAAGCGCTTCCGTGACGCCTGCGACCACTTCTTCACCCGCCGCAACGAGGATCTCGCGCAGCGGAAGGAAGTGTGGGCGGCAAACCAGGCGCGCAAGGAGGCGTTGTGCGCCCGCGCGGAGGAGCTCGCCGACTCACGCGAATGGGAACGAAGCGCATCGGAGATCCGCAGGCTGCAGGCCGAGTGGAAGACGATTGGTCCGGTCCGCCGCAGCAAATCGGAGGCGCTCTGGCAACGCTTCCGCGGCGCCGCCGATCACTTCTTCGATCGCTACAAGCGCCGCGACGAGATCGAGCTCGAAGCGCGCCAGGCGGACCGTGAGGCGCTCGCGGTCGAACTGGAATCGTTGTTTCCGGCAGAAGGCGCTGAAGCCGGCGCCGCTCCCGGGGGCCTATTGGAGCGTGTGCGCTCGCTTCGGACGCGGTGGAATCAGTCGACACCTGCAGTTCGGCACGGCGCTGACCCGCTCAGCGGCCGGTTCGTCGCCGCGATGGAGCGTCTGCTGACCACCTATCCCGAGGCGTTCCGCGGGACCGAGCTCGACGTAGAGGGCAGCCGGCAGCGTATGGAAAAGCTGGTCCTACGCCTCGAGGGCTTCGTGTCCGAAAAGGACACCTCAGTCGCATCGTCGTCGCAGGATCTGGCCGCGCGACTGCGTGAGGCGCTTGCCGCCAACACCATCGGCGGACGCGCCGGCGAGGAAAACAAGTGGCGCACGATGGCCGAGGAGGTGCGACAGGCGCAGGCCTCGTGGGCCAGGCTGGTGCCGGTTCCGGGTGAAACCGGTCGTCAGCTGTCGGAGCGGTTCCACAAGGCGTGCAACCGCTTCTTCGATCAGTATCGCCGCCGCGTGCCCCAGCAGCCGGACTCTTCGCGCCGGGGCCGAACCGTATCGGCGCGTTGACCTACCCGCCGCTAGCGCGGAGCTGGTAGCGGATCCGTCCGCCAACAATCGTGTAGACGACCTTGGCGGACGGGATCTCATCCTCCGGCACCTTCAAAATATCCTTGGACAGCACGGTGAGATCGGCGTACTTGCCTGGCTTTAGAGAGCCGCGACTGGTTTCCTCGAACCCCGCATACGCTCCGTTGATGGTGTAGGACCTCAACGCTTCCATCCGCGTCATCCGCTGGTCGGGATAGAAGACGCGTCCGTCTTTCAGCCTGCGGGTGACGCTCGCGTAATAGTTCGGGATTGGATCGACGTCTTCGACCGGGGCATCGGTACCGTTGGCGATCGTCGCGCCCGACTTCATCAGCTTCTGCCAGACGTAGGCCCCTTCCTGAGCGCGCTTCGCGCCGAGACGTTCCGTGACGTATGGGGCGTCGGACGTGCAATGAATGCCCTGCATCGAGGCAATCACGCCAAGCGCGCCAAAGCGCGGTATGTCCAGTGCGCTGAGGTGCTGCGCATGTTCGATACGCCAGCGGAGATCCGTCTTTGACGGATTCGCCTTGAACGTCCGCTCGAAGATGTTCAGGGTCTCGCGGTTGCCGCGGTCGCCGATCGCGTGCACGCAGAGCTGATAGCCGTTCTGGATCGCGAGACGCGCGGTCGCTTCGATCTCCGCGACCGGCGTCGTCTCCAGGCCAGTGCTGGCAGGCTTGTCGCTGTAGGGTTCGAGCAGCCACGCGCCGCGTGAGCCCAGCGCGCCGTCGATCTGTTTCTTGATCGCCCTCACCGTCAAGTGGCCATTGGCGTAGTCAATCATTCTGTAGTGCGCCAGCTTCGGTGCGATGACAGCGTTGGGTTCCCGCACCATGACCCACAGGCGCAGGCCCATCTTCCCCTCGTCGACCAGCTGCTTCATGCGATCGATCGTCGCCAGGGGAGATCCGGCGTCTTCGAAGGTCGTGATGCCCTTCGACAGCGACTCCTCGGCGGCAAGCTCGAGCACCTTGCGTTCGCGCGCTTCTCTTTCTCCCGCGGTCGGCTCTGGTTCCCCGGCTCCTCGCTTAATCAGGCCTGACGCGGTTTCACGGAAAAGACCGGTCGCGTTGCCGTTGGCGTCGCGCAGGATTTCGCCGCCGAGCGGACTCTCGGTTGGCCTACGGATTCCGGACAGCTCCATCGCCCTTCCATTCGCAAAGCTCGCGTGTCCGCTGGCATGGTCGAGGACCACGGGATTGTCTGGCGACACCTTGTCGAGCGAGGCATGAGTGGGAAATCCCTCGACATTCGGCTGCGGACGGGCGCTCCATTTCTCCTGGTGCCAACCACGGCCGTAGATCCATTGCCCGGGCTTCGCGGCCTTCACGGCCTCGGCCACCATCGCCACGATCTCGTCCCACGACTGCGCGGTCATCAGGTTCAGTTGAAGTCGCGATTCGCCGACGCCGGTGAAATGGCCATGGCTTTCAATGAAACCGGGGATAGCGAGTTGGCCCTCCAAGTCGATCACGGTGGTGCCGGGACCGACGTATTTCTTCATCGCCTCGCTGGATCCGAGCGCGGTGATCCGGTCCCCGGTGATCGCGATCGCCTGCGCTTCCGGCTGGTCGTCTTCGACGGTGACGATTCGTCCGTTGGTGAGTAGGAGATCCGCGGCCGACTGCACGCCGGCCGACGACGACGTGTCTTGGGCTGGTAGAACCAGTGAGGCTACCGCGGCGGCGAGAGTCAGCGTGAGGAACGTCGGGACACCCATGCGCATGAACGCGAATTATAACGATTCGGGTGACCACGATTTTCACGGGTTAACACGGCTTCAATCGGTGGATTAATATGGCCGCTCACGAAAGGGCTTCACATGACAACTCACAGCACGAGACGCGGGTTCCTGTCGACGGTCGGCGCCGCCGCCGGTTCGGTACTGATCGCCCAGAGATCGATTGCGGCGCAGGCGCGCCAGGGGACGCCGCTGTCGGCGCCCACCGTCATCTCCAATCCGCCGCGCGACTTCGGACCGGACGCCCCGCCGACGACGTATTTCAATGACCCGGACGTGCTGACGATCGATCCGGCGTTCAACGCACTCGTGCAGCCGAATACACCAATCAAGCGCCTCTGGACCGGCGCATTGTGGGCGGAGGGTCCCGCGTGGTGCAACCAGGGACGGTTTCTCTTGTGGAGTGATATTCCGAACAACCGTCAGCTGCGATGGATGGAAGACGACGGTCACGTGTCGGTGTTCAGGAGCCCGTCCAATAACAGCAATGGGAACACCTTCGATCAACAGGGCCGTCAATTGTCCTGCGAGCATCTGACGCGCCGGGTCGTGCGCTACGAGCACGACGGCTCGATCACCATCATTGCCGACTCGTTCGAGGGTAAGCGGTTGAATTCTCCGAACGACGTTGCCGTCCACAAGGACGGCAGCATCTGGTTCACCGACCCGCCGTACGGGGGACAGTTGTACGAAGGGGCTCCCGACGCGCGCGGCGGCGCCACCAACCCCGAGGGAAGGTTCAACTCGAAGGCCGGACAGCCGGCCGAGATCGGCAATTTCAAGCGGGAGCTGCCAACCAACGTGTACAGGGTCGACACTAGCGGCCAGATTCATCTCGTCGTCACCGAGGAGCAGGTTCCGGATCCGAATGGTGTGGCGTTCTCGCCTGATTTCAGTCGGCTCTACGTCGCGAGCACCGGGAAGGGGCCTGGCGACAAGGGTCCTGGCGGCAAGGGAGACCTGTACGTGTTCGACGTGACAGCTGATGGCAAGCTCACCAACCGGAAGCTATTCTCGAATTGCATGATCGACGGCGTGAACTGCGCCCCCGACGGTGTCCGCTGCGACGTTGACGGCAATGTGTGGATGTCGAGCAACGCCGGGCGCGCGCTCGGCTACAGCGGCGCGACCGTGTGGAACCCCGAGGGCAAACTGCTCGGCCGCATTCGGATTCCCGAGGTGTGTGGAAACCTGACATTCGGCGGTCCTAAGCGGAATCGGCTCTTCATGGCGGCGAGTCAGTCGATCTATGCGCTCTATGTGGCGACGCAGGGGGCAGGACCGGGGTAGGGTCCGCGAAGGTCATGCCGGCCGTGATTGCGCGCGGGCGGGAAACAACCGCTCGAAGTTTCCGCTGAAGATCTTCTCCTGGTCCGCCGCCCCGACGCCCAGCTTCTCCAGCGTCGCCTGCTGCGACTCGTAGATGGCGGGTTGCCAGCCTCGCGGGAAGAACGAGGAATCGGTGCCGAAAAGGATGCGATCGGCGCCGGCGACGCTGAGCGCCTGCCTGAAGACTTCCTCCAGCGACAGTCCAGGATGGAACTTGGTCCAGCCGTTGGAACTGGACGAGTCGAAATGGATCGTCGTGCACTGGTCCGCCGCCATCAGCGCCTCGCGCAGGAAGCCGGCGCCGAAGTGAGGAACGATCACCGGAACCTGCGGAAACCCGAGCGCGACCCTGGCCAGCGCAAGCGGATCGCCAAGGCGCAGATCGAATCGACTTGGAAGACCAAGCTTCTTGCGGACACCAACGGTCAACACTCCGCAGTGCACGAAGACGGCGGCGCCGTGCTGTGTCGCGGCCTCGAAGACACGTTCGACCCGCTCATCGTCCAGCCGGTATCCGTGCATCGCAGGAAAGAGACAGACCGTGCGCAGGGCGTGCTCGGTCAACGCCCGGGCCAGGATCGTATCGGCGTCGGGCGCGAGCGGGTTGAACATGAAGAATCCGACGAATCGCGAGCGATGGCGGCGCACCGCTTCGGCCACAGCCCCTTCGTCGCCGGGAATGCTGGCAATGAGCGCCGCGCGTCCGACACCGTTCCGGTCGAGCTCGGCCACCCATCGATCCGCCAGTTGCGCTACGGTACCGGGCGCGTCCCACGCAAGCCGCTCGGCAAGCGCCGTGGCTCCGCCACCAGACGGGGCGAGCTTTTCAAGAAAGCTCGAAGAAAAGAAGTGACAGTGACTGTCGTTGATCATGATCATCGGCCTGATTTCGGACACGCATAGCTTAGTCCGGCCGCAGGTATTCCAGGCGTTGAAGGGTGTGGAACTGATCCTTCACGCAGGCGACGTCGGCGGTCGCGGTGTACTCGACGAACTCCGCGCGATCGCGCCGGTTCGTGCGGTGTTTGGCAACACCGACATCCCTGGCGATCCGCACCTCGACGCAGCAATCGATCTCGTGATGGACGGCGTTGCGATTCACGTTTCGCACGGGCACGAGCTCGGCAGCCCGACGCCCGCCCGGCTCGTCGACCGCTATCGCGCGGACGTCATCGTGTACGGCCACACCCACAAGGCGCTGATCCAGCGAGTGGGATCGCGGCTGGTGGTCAATCCCGGCGCCGCCGGCCCGCGCCGCTTCAGTGTGAAGCCGAGTGTCGCGAAACTGACTGTCGGATCGGGCGCTGCCGAGGCCGCGATCGTCTGGCTCATGGACTCGGCGCTCTAACCCGCGAACTTGTATCCCTGGCCGTGGATCGTGACGATGAATTGCGGATGCCGGGGATTCGGCTCGATCTTCTGACGCAGCCAGGCTACGTGCACATCCACCGTGCGGGTCGACGGCATCACGGTGTAACCCCAGACCTCGTTCAGAAGCGCCTCGCGCGTCACCGTCGTGCCGCGATGCTCGATGAAGTATCGAAGCAACTGAAACTCGCGCGCCGAGAACTCCATTACGGCGCCGTCCTTGATGACTTCGGCCCTCCGGAAGTCGACGCGGATGTCGCCGAACTGGTATGCCTCGGCCGGATGAAGGTTGACGGGCCCGCGCCGCAGCTTGGCCTCAATCCGGGCCAGCAGTTCCATCATCTCGAACGGTTTCGTGACGTAGTCGTCGGCGCCAAGCTTCAGGCCGGTAACCTTGTCGGCGACCTGTCCTCGCGCCGTGAGCATCACCACCGGCGTCTCGATGCCGCGCTGGCGAAGCTCGCGCAGGACGTCGAAGCCACCGAGACGCGGAAGCATGACGTCGAGCAGCACCAGATCGAAGGGGTGTTCAGCGGCGCGCTCGAGACCGCGTTCCCCGTCAGTCGCGCTCTCTACGGAATAGCCTTCGCGGGTCAGTCGATCCTTCAGGGTGAGGACGAGTCCTGGCTCGTCCTCGACGAGCAGCAAGCGCTTCACGGGTGATGGGTCGCTGGAGAGGCAGCAGACCGGGGGTCGGCGCCGGCGCGGTCGGCGACTTCCAGACTTCTTGTCGGCAGGTGCACGGTAAAAGTGCTGCCGCTCGCGCGAGCACTCAGAACCGTTATTCGCCCGCCATGCGATTCGACGATGCGCTGAACCAGGCTGAGGCCGAGACCAGCTCCTTGAATCTGCGCGGCAACGGCATCCTGGGTGCGATAGAACGGCTCGAAGATCCGCGCGTGATCCGCCGGTTCGATCCCGATGCCCTTGTCAGCGATCGCGATCCTCACCTCTTCCCCGGATGCTTCTGCCGTGATCCCGACCCATCCACCGCTCGCGCCGTATTTGATGGCATTGCCAATCAGGTTCTGCAGGACGCGGGCGAGCCCCCGTTCGTCTCCAAGTACCGGCGGCAGCGTCTCGGGAACGTCCACCTCGACCCGAGCGTGCGCAGCGTCGATCAGGGTGCGTGACGCGTCGAGTACGTCATCGATCAGTGGCCGAATCGACACCGGCCGCAGCGCGAATCCACGCTGCCCGGATTGAATCCCGGCGTACTCGAGAATCTGCTCCACCATCTCCGTCAGCCGCCGGCCTTCTCCCCGGACGAGCTCGCCGTACCTCTGGACCTGCGCCTGTTCGGACACCACGCCATCGGCAAGGTTGTCTGCAGCCGAGCGGATCACCGCGAGCGGCGTGCGGAGCTCGTGCGACACGCCGGCCACGAACTCCATCTGCCGGCGCGCCAGTTCCTGCGCGCGGCGCGTCGACACCACGAGAAAGCCCACGCTGACGCAGAGGATCGCCAGCACGCTGGAGCTGACGATCAGGTTGCGCCGGCGGGCGGCGCTGATCGCGCGTTCCAGTGATCCCGATGGATGCTTCACGAGCAGACGCCACTCGGGCGACGGCGTGAGTCCGAGGCGTGCGGCCGCGACTGGCGCATTGGCGACCATCCCGCCGCCGGCCTCCGGCGGGCCTGCCACCCGCTGCTCGAAGACCATCGACGCGGGGTGATCCTGTCGCGTCGCCACGCGGCCGCTCGAGCCGTCACCCATGCCTCGACTCGGTTCGCGCCGGACCGAGTCCTGGCGAACAGTCACGAAGGTTGTGAACCTCCGGACTTCAGCCGCCAGCGTCCCGAAGTCCTGGGTGCGCACCTGGAACAATCCAATCGCGGCGTCGGCCGGAGCGTCAGACCTCGGCGTAAAAGCAGGCGACGAGTGGTAGACGAGCCCGTTTGAACGCGCCTCGACGACCGCGAGTTGATAGTCGATGCCGTCGCCGGTACCGCGGAAGTGCTGCTGTGCGAGCGAGGGCAGCATGTCGCGCTGCATGTAGTCCGCGTCGAGAACCAGGATGGTGTACGACAACGATGGCAGCGCACCGAGCTCCGTGCGGCGGGCGTGCTCGTTCATCACCAGAACCGGGGTGGGCACAATCAACGCCGGCACGGAAGAGACGAGCGGCGCGGGAATGATCCGCGTCACCATCGTCTGTTGCGGCGATGGGCTCACTTTTTGCGGCAACAAGTTATGCCGAATCGGGGCGAGCGAACCGGGCCAGTCGATCGGTTCGACGAGCCTCCTCGACGGATCGAAGCGTTCGAGCTGCCCCTCTTCGTCGGCGAGGACGAGGTCGATCTCCTTGATCAGGCGCGGAAATCGCGCGGTGGCCTGCCAGCGATCGTAGCGAGTGGCTAATCGCGCTCCGATGTCCTCACTGCTTGGCGGCTGGTCGATTTGAAAGAGGAGATAGGCGCGCGTGAGCTCGCGATCGACATCGATCGCGAACGCCGATGCGCGGGCATTTAACGTGGAGGTCATCCGTTCGCGCTCTGCATCGCTGACCTGACCGAGCCACCGGTACTGCAAGGTCCCGAGCAGGCAGATCAGGACGAGCAGTGCCCCCGCGCTCACGAACATCGGCACGTGAAATCGGCCGCGCATGACGGCGAGTCTAGCACGCAGAATTTGGCCGGAATCCAAGGGGGGCGTGGGGTTTTACGTCCTTAACAAGAAGGGGTCAGACCCCGGCGCGGGGGTCAGACCCCGTACGGGGGTCAGACCCCGGTCCGGAGGCGAGCCCCGAGGGACCCGCGGTGGGGTCTTGCTGGTTCCCGCTCGGATCGAGCCATCGGTCCGCGATCACGAAGTACGGCAAGGCCAGGGCAGACAGTGCCGCCGCCACGCCGAACGCCGCCGCAAAACCATACTTCCCGATGATCCACCCCATCGTCGTGGACCCGGTACCAATCCCAGTGTCGAACGCGGCCAGGATCGCGCCGAACGCCGCGCCGCGACGGTGGGCGCCAACGTGCTGCATCACATAGCCGACGTATGCGGGGTAGGCGGTGCCGAAGCCAATCCCGAAGATCGTGGCCGACAACATCAGCCAGACGCGCGTCCCACTGATGGTGAGGACCCCGAGTCCGGCCGAGATGATCAACAGGCACGGCAGAAAGACCCGCCGGTAGCCGAATCGATCTCCCAGCCGTCCCGACAGCGGCCGCGTCACCAGCATGACGAGGGCGAGCGTCGTCAAGTAGAGGCCCTTGGGAACCACGCCGTTGGCATCCGCATACAGCGCGGAAAAGCTGGTGATGCCGCCGTACCCGAACGAATACATGAACAGCGTCAGGGAGATCACCAGCACTCGCCATTCGACACCGCCGCGGCCTGACGGATCCGTCCGCGGAGGGATCGCCTGGGGAGGCAGGCGCCACGCGATGGCCGCCATGATCAGGTTGAGGATCGCCGCGCCCATGCAGAGCGTCGTCCAGCCGAAGCGGAAGATCCAGAAGCCGATCGACGGTCCGACCGCGATCGCGGCAATCGACGACAGGCCCCAATAGGCGATTCCTTCGGCGCGTCGGCGATCCGGCAGCATATTCGTCAGATACGCGGCGGATGCTGAAAGCAGCCCCGACCAGAACACACCATGCACGAGCACCAGCGCCAGCGAGACCCGGTAGTCGGGAATCAGCGCGTACGCGATGGAAAAGCCGGCGATGGCGAGGCTCGAGGTGATCAGGATGCGGCGGGTGCCCAGGCGATCGGCAAGCGCACCGGTTGCCGGTGCCGAGAATGCGGACGAGTAGGTCAAAAGGCCGAGAAACAGCCCCGACGCGAAGGTACTGCCGCCGAGCGCCAGAATGTGAAACGGCGCGGTTGGCAGCAGCTGAAATACCGACAGGAAAACGGTGAACGTGAAGCCGCACATCACGAAGAAGCGCGGCGTGAAAAGTCGATCCGACAATTACTCCGATTTTAGCGCGATCACCGGATCCACTCTCGTCGCCCGTAATGCGGGCATGATACTGGCGGCGAGAGCGACCGCAGAGAGAGCGATCGCCACGACGACGAACGTGAGCGGGTCGCCGGGCGTAACCCCGTGCAGAAGTCCGCGCATCAGTCTCGCCACCGGCAGCGACACCACGAGGCCGATGCCAAGCCCGGTCAGAACGAGGGTCAACCCATTGGTCAGAACCATCCGCAGTACGCGACTACGATCGGCGCCGATCGCCACGCGAATTCCAATCTCGCGCGTCCGCCGCGTGACCACGTACGAAAGGACGCCGTAGATCCCAACAGCCGACAACGTCAGTGCCAGCAGCGCAAACATCGACAGCAGCGCGCTCGTGAAGCGGGGCGTGGACATGGCCGCGCCAACGACTTCGGTCATTGGCCGGACGTCCGCGACCGGCAGATTCGGATCCAGTTGCCGCACGACGTTGCGCACCGACGCAGTCTGTGACGACGGGCTTCCCGACGTGCGGACAATCACGGACATTGCCCGAATCGGGAATCCCGTCGATCTGTGCCACTGCGTGTGCGGAACGTAGAACTTCTCCTTGACCACATCCGCCACGCCGTTGTGGTGCACGTCCTTTACGATGCCGACGACGGTCACCCACGGGCGGGACATGTCGGAGCCGATTCGAAACCTGCCGCCCATGGGATCGCGGCCGCTCCAGTAGCGCCGGGCCATCTCCTCATTGATCAATGCCACGAGCTGCGAGTCGATCGTGTCGGCACGAGTGATGGCGCGCCCTCGCACCAGCTGCTCACCCATGGCTTCGAGGTACCCGTCGGTCACTATCTGCCAATCGCCTTTGGCGTTGGTTCCAGGCGGTGGCACGTAGCCGTCCACCCCGAGACCGAAGTCGCCAATCGTCGATCCGAGCGGCAGAGATCGCGCTGCGCCAGCCGACATCACTCCGGGAAGCGCGCGCACGTTCTCCGCCAGTTGCGAGTAGAAGGCCACGACCTGCTCCGGCTTCGGGTAGGTCGATTCAGGAAGCGATACCCGCATCGTGAGCACGCCGGATGGATTGAATCCAAGATCGATCCGCTGCAGCGACCACAAGGTGCGAAGCATCAGCCCCGCGCCCACCAGCAGGATCACCGCAAGAGCCATTTCGACGACCACCAGCGTATTGCGGAAGCGCTGCCTGGCGCCACCGGTGGTGGCGTTCATGCCACCTTCCTTCATCGACTCTGTGAGATCGGTGCGGAGCAGCCGGAGCGACGGCGCAAGACTGAACACCACCGTCGTCAACAGGGCGATCGCGACGGTGAACAGCAGGACGCGAGTATCGAGCGTGACGCTCGCGACCCGGGGAATGCTGGCAGGATTCCACCATGCGAGCAGGCGAGCACCGGTCGCCGCCAGCGCGAGACCCGCAGCGGCGCTGATCCCGGCCAGCACCAGACTCTCGGTCAACAACTGGCGGAGCACGCGACGGCGGCCGGCCCCGAGCGCCGAACGCACCGCGATTTCGCGATGTCGCGCTTCCGCCCGGGCGAGCAGCAGGTTCGCCACGTTGGCGCAGGCAATCAGCAACAGGAATCCAACCGCGCCAAACAGCAGCCAGATGGCGCGGCGCACACCACCCACAACCTCGTCGCGGAGGGTGAGCACGACCGTGTCGAATTGCATCTGACGCGGATACAGTCCTTCGGCGGTCATCGCCTGCGCGATGCGGTGCATCTCGTCGCGCGCCTGGGAGACCGTTGCGCCAGGCTTCAATCGCGCCGCGGCATAGAAGCCATGATTGCCGTGATCCGTGGTCGCGCTGTTCCACTGCTGCGGCATCCACAAGACGGTCGGACTCGGGTTCTGAAAGTCGGTGGGCAAAACGAAATCCCGCGGCATGATCCCGATGACCTGGAAGGGTTCGCCGTTGATCTGAATCGCACGTCCGATAATTCCGGGATCTCCGGCATATCGGCGTTGCCAGAGTCCATGTCCAAGAACCACGAGACGTGGACCATTCGGCACATCTTCGGCGGCAGTGAAGGTGCGGCCGTACTGCGGCGCGACGCCCAGCGCCGAGAAGAGGTTCGCCGTCACGTTACCGGCCGGTACACGTTCGGGATCACCCTCGCCGGTGAGGTTGACCTGTGTGTCGTCCCAGGCGGCAACCTCGGCCAGGGTCGATGCACGGCGGCGGTAGTCGTTGACCTCGCCGTCCGACACCCACGTCTTGTCGAAGGCCGTCCATCGGCTCCAGATCATGATTGCGCGGTCGGGATCGCTCCACGGCAGCGGCCGCAGCAGCACGGCGTTGACGACGCTGAAAATGGCAGCATTCGCGCCGACTCCGAGCGCGAGCGTAATCACCGCCACCGCCGCAAAACCAGGATTGCGCAGCAGCGTCCGCGTCCCGAATTTCAAATCCTGAAGGAACGTCTCCATGGCCGCCTCTCCATGACTGGCTTAGACGGGTTCGCCCGGGCGATCGTTGGATTGCCCGCGGTTCGTGGCCGCGGGAGATTCTCTACGCTAAAATCGCTTCATGGAACAGGATTTGTCTCAGTTCCGCCCATCGAAGCTGTGGCGGCGCATGCCCCTCGAGCAGCGGATCGAGGCCGCCACGATTTTCTGGGCCGACGAGCAGTCGGCCGACCAGCAACTCGAGGCCGTGGGGTCAATTGCGACACATATGAAGTTTCGTCCCCGCAGCGTGCTGTCGCTCGCGGACGATCGCAAGGCGCGGTATCTCGCGGGCCTGCCGAACGTGCCCGACTCGGTCGCCGCACGGGCGCTCGTGAACTACCATCTCGCGCGCCAGCGGCCCATGATGGGCGACTTTCTCGACCGCCTCGGCGTTCCGCACGACCACGGGTTGATCGCCGAGGAAACGATCCCGAAGCCGGGTCCCGAGAAACTCAGACAGGCCGTCGGCGATCTCGCCACCAAATATCCTGCGCCGGACGTGGCCCTCTACCTCTCGACACTCGTGTCTCAAGATCCTGAAACGTGGGAAGGGCTGGTCGATCTTCCGGAGACGCAGCCGGTCCCCTCTGCCTGAAGGCCGGAACCCACCAAGGTGGTGGCGCACGGAGTCTGGGGATGGTGCCAGGCGTCGTGGACGTCAACCCTTCAGGTGGATGCCGACAACGTCGCAATCTCCGCGGCAGCGCGCCTTCCGGATTCAATGGCGCCATTCATGTAGCCTTGCCACTTGATGCTGGTGTGCTCCCCGGCAAAAACAATCCGGCCGGCCGGACGCGCCAGCCATGCGCGCCACAACGGATCGAAGCCAGGATCGAAGTACGCATAGCCGCCACGGACCCACGGGTCGTGGTCCCAGGCAATCGTCCGTGCCGTGAGAACCCTCGAAGGGCGGCCCAGCCACTCGATTTGTTTCACGACTCCGGCAATCCCGTCCCGATCGACGACCTCCTGCAACGCTTTCGACGCCTGTCCTCCAGCCAGGAAACTGAGTATCCCGGCGCGCCCCCTTTGCTGTTCGTTGCCATCCCAGATGGCGCCGGCCGGAAGATCGGTTCCAAATGCGAGAGGGCGACCGCGCACTTTCCAGAAACGACGATCGAATTGCAGCAGCAAACGGGTCGCGCATCCGTAGCGAAGACGCCCGACTGCTTCGCGCTGCGCATCCGGCAGCGACGGTTCGAAGACGACGTCACGCGCAGTTGACGCGGGCAGCGCGCACACGACGAAGCTCGCGCGCAGTTCGGAAGTTCTGTCGCCAGTACCAACGGTCACAATCACATCGCTGTCGCGCCGCGTGACGCGCAGAACGATCGTATTCAGCAGCAGCTTGCCGCGGAGTTGCTTTGCCGCGCGCGTCGCCAGGCGATCGTTGCCTCCGGGAATCCGGAGGGTGGGACCCTGGCCTGGCGTTCCACCGGTGGCGAACTGCTCGACGAGCGGCAGCAGCGAGAGCTCCTCCGGATCCGCGAGGAAGAAGCCGCGAAAGGCGCGAACCGCGGCGCGGAGGTTCGACGGGGCCTCAACTGCATCGAGCCAGTCGGCGACCGATCGTCGTGCGAGGCTCGCGGCGACGCCGCTATCCCATCGTCCTTCCGCGAGCTTGAAGTCCTGGATTTCGCGGTGCAGCCGCTTGCCGAGCGTGGCAAAAGCTCCCGGACGCCGGTGCAGCCGGGGCACGCCGCGTGCGTCCGGGCCGTAATAGCCGAAACCGGCGCGCAGAATGCGCACCGGCTTGAGGCCGAGCTCATGCGCGAGACTCTTGACCTGCTCCTGGTCGCCTTCGATCAGGTCCGCGCCTGCTTCGGCGTGCTGCCGCTCGGCAAAGCCGTCGCGAAGCGTCCACACGCGTCCGCCAACGCGGTCGCGCGCTTCGACGACGGTTACGGAGGCGCCGCGCTCTTCAAGTGCACGCGCAGCTGACAGTCCGGCGAGCCCGGCTCCCGCCACGACGATCGGCATCCCGGAAAGGTGCTTCATTCGTGCCTGCTCGATTCCATCTGTGTGGGTGATCCGTGTGCTCACGGCTGATTGAAGGATATACGGGCGCACCATAAGATGGAGGGCATGGGATCACGCGGGTCGCCTGGAAATTCCTCCCTGCGCTTCCGTGTCCTTCTTTCGTCACTCTATGCCGAGAGTGCTGCTCGGGCTGGTATCGCTTGGTTTACTGATCGTCCAGTCCGCTGTTGAGCCCCTGGGACTGCGCGAACGGGTGCTGGCGCTCGTCCAGGCGAGCGGCGCTGAAGTGGCCGTCGCCTTTCGCACCGTCGACGGCCGCCAGGAATTACTGATCGATCCCGACAAGACGTTTCATGCGGCCAGCACCATGAAGGTGCCGGTCATGATCGAGCTGTTCCGGCAGGCGGAAGCCGGCACGCTGTCGCTCGACGAACCGCTCCGCATACGAAACGAATTCCACAGCATCGTCGACGCCAGTGTCTACCAGCTGGACGTGAGCGACGATTCGGATAGTGAGGTGTACCAGGCCGTCGGGAAAACGCTGACGCTGCGGCAGCTCTCGGAAGCGATGATCACCGTGAGCAGCAACTTCGCGGCGAACCTGTTGATCGAACGCCTCGGCGTCGAGAACATCCGCCGGACGGTCACGAAGCTCGGTGCGGACGGCATGCAGGTGCTACGCGGTGTCGAGGACGACAAGGCCTTCCAGAAGGGCCTGAACAACACGACCACCGCGCGCGGCCTTCGGTGCTTCTCGACAAGCTGGCCAAGGGACCGGTCGTCAGCGCCACGGCCGACGACGAGATGATTGCCATGCTCTCGCGTCAGAAGTTCAACGATGCCATCCCGGCGGGTGTCCCCGAGGGAACGCGCGTCGCACACAAGACCGGCAACATCACCAAGATCCACCACGACGCCGCTATCGTGTTCGGACCACGCCCGTATGTGATCGTCGTGCTCGTACGCGGAGTGCAGGAACAGAAGGACAGCGCCGCGCTGATCGCGGCAATCTCCCGCGAGATCTGGAGCGCCGCTGAGTGAGTGCGTCCGTTCGCGTGCTGATCGGTCTGGTGGTTGCCGCGCTGGTTGCCGACGCCTGGCTCGCCTACAGGAACATCAATGTGCTGCTGTCGGAGGAACGCAGCATCACCGACAGCTATCTTCGGCTGAACACCCTGCAACGCGCGCTGTCCGCGGTCACCGATGCCGAAACCGGCCAGCGCGGGTTCCAGATCACCGGCGATGAGGAGTACCTGGCCCCCTACTACGACGCGCGCGCGGCGATCGACACGGATCTTCGCGAACTGAAGCGCCTGTGGCCAGACACTGCCGGCGGAGACCTCGATGAGCTCGACCGGCTCGTCGCGATCGAATCTCGGCGAGCTCGAGCGCACCATCGCGCTGCGCCGCCAAGGAAAGCCCGCGACAGCCGAGAGCATGGTCCGAAGCGGACACGGCAAGGCACAGATGGACACCATCCGCGCCGTCGTGGAGACCCTGCGCGTCGGGTGAGCAGGAACGGCTGGCGAGGGCCACGGTCAGATCGGCGCGGTCTCGCCAGACTGCCTTCATCACCGCGGCGTTCGCGACGTCGATTGCCCTGGTTGCGGTCCTGCTATGCCTCTCGCTGCTGCGCCGCGACCTCGAGCGGCGCAGTCGCCTCGCCGACGAGCGCGCCGAGCTGCTGCGCCGCGAACAAGACGCCCGCAGCCAGGCGGAGACCGCGAACCGGCTGAAGGACGACTTCTTGGCGACCCTTTCACACGAGTTGCGAAACCCGCTTCATGCAGTCGTCGGCTGGCTGCAGATCATGAGGCAACGCCCCGACGATCGCGCGCTGCACGTTCGGGCGATGGAGACGGTCGAGCGGAATGCGAGAGCGCTGCAGCGGATGATCGAGGATCTGCTGGATGCCTCGCGGGCCTCGCGGGGAAAGCTCGAGTTGAGCATCGCACCGACCGCGATCGGCACCCTCGTCACTTCGGTCCTCGAAACGGTCCGCCCAAGTGCCGCCTCGCGCGGCGTGAGTTTGACGGAGCATCTGGTCGCGGCTGACGTCGTCGTCAATGGCGACTACGACCGTCTGGCGCAGGTCGTCATCAACCTCGTGACCAACGCGATCAAGTTCACGCCGGAGGGAGGCCGTATCGATGTGTCGCTGACACGAGAAGAAGACATGGTCGTCATCGCCGTTGAGGACACCGGCCGAGGTATCAGCCCCGAGGGGCTGCCGCAAGTCTTCGAGGCCTTTCGCCAGACCGGGCCGCAGGTGCCGGGATGGGAAGGGGGTCTCGGTCTCGGTCTGTCGATCGCCAAACACATCGTCGAACTGCACGGCGGCACGATCACGGCCGTCAGCAGCGGGATCGACAAAGGCGCCTTGTTCGTCGTCCGACTCCCGTCCGCGCGACTTGGCGCGGCAACCGAGCCGGCCGCAGTCGTGCAGGACGCCCATTCCTGAACATTCCTACCATCATCCGAGGCCCGCCGCTTCGAAACGATTTCGAGCTCGAGCCAACGAGATAAGATTTTGCGCATGCATCGACGAGCGTTTCTGCAGACGATTGGTTTCGCTTCACTGGCGGCCCCGCTCGGCGTGCCACTGTCATCCGCGGCACCCTCGGTTGTGAAGCCGAAGCGGCTCGCGCCGGCGACACCGTCGCGCTCGTGAGCCCGGCGAGCGCGACGTTTCAGTCGATCGACGTGCAGATCGCGAGGGAGTCGCTCGAGGCGCTCGGGTTCAAGGTGCAGCCTCGGCGAGCACCTGCTGGAGCGGCACGGGTATCTGGCGCGGAGAGGACAAGGCGCGCGCCGACGGACATCAACGCGCTCTTTGCCGACAAGTCGGTCGCGGCGATTCACCCGATCCGCGGCGGCTGGGGCAGCAGCCGCGCTGCTGCCCTATCTCGACTTCGACGTGATCCGGCGCAATCCAAAGGTGCTGCTCGGCTACAGCGACATCACCGCGCTGCTGCTCGCGATTCACGCGAAGACCGGCCTGGTGACGTTTCACGGGCCGATCGGGATGGGGCGATGGGATCCGTTTTCGCTGGACTACTACAAGCGCGTGCTGTTCAACGGCGAGCACGCTGACCTATCAGAACAAGCAGTGATCTCTCGGCGATCGCAACGCGCTGACGCAGGTCGAGTTCCGGACGCAGACGATCACGCCCGGCAAGGCGCGCGGGCGACTGCTCGGCGGCAACCTGACCGTGCTGACGGCGATCCTCGGCTCGCCGTACCTGCCCGACTGGGACGACGCGATCCTGTTCTGCGAGGACGTGCACGAGGATCTCGTACCGCGATCGATCGCATGCTGACGCAGCTGAAGCTGGCGGGCGTGCTCGGAACGATCAAGGGATTCGTGTTCGGCAGCTGCTCCGAGTGCGGGCCCGGCGACGGCAACTACGGCGCGCTGACGCTCGAGGAGATCTTCAACGATCACATCAAGCCGCTCGGCGTGCCGGCCTGGCAGGGGGCGATGATCGGCCACGCAGCAGCCGCAGTGGACGCTGCCGGAAGGGGCTGCAGGTGGAGATCGACGCCGACGGCGGGCACGATCCGCTGCTCGAAGCCGCCGTCAGTCGAGCGCTAGCGGCAGGCAGCGCGCGACGGTGATCCGACCGCATGACGTCCCCTTCCTCGATGGCGTCGACGACCGGCATGTCCGGTCGGCAAACACCGTCGCAAGACCGTGTAGTCGTCGTCCAGCCGCGGGTTGTCGACGAGGTTGACGAAGAACTGCGCGTCGCCGGTGTTGCGGCCGCGCGTCGAAGCCCGACCGTCCCCGCCGGTTGGCAGGCGCCGATTTCGTCGCGCATGAACTCGCGGTGGCCGGCAGTACTCGTTCGCGCCGGGGCTTCCGCCCTGGACGACGAAGTTCGGCACGACGCGATGGAAGGTGAGCCCGTCGTAGTAGTGGTCGTCGGCGCGAGCTTCAAGAAATGCTCGACGGTCACCGGCGGCAGCGCCAGGCCTCATCCCCATGCGGAACGAACTGCCGATTTTCGAGCTCGACCTGCACGCATTGCTGCAGCTTGGCGGCCGTTTCTGACTCGCCGCGAGCGGCCACGGGCTCCGGCAGCGACTGCTTGCCGGTCCACCGTGGATCAGATGCCGCCGCCTTCGCGCCACCCGCGGGTCGAAATCGTTGAGCAGCGGCTTTAGTCAGGGCAGCGTCCGGCGCGCCGTGCATTTCGATGGCGTCCAGCAGCGCCAGCCTGGCGTCGCGAGAGGTTTCCTTTCCCTCTCGGGTCACTCGAAGAAGAGCGTCCGACAGCGGCCGGAGCAACCGGGGCGCGGTCGGCAGGTCCGTCGAGTAACAGTGCGGCAGTGCGAAGCAGTTGATAGTCAGGTCGACTGAGGGCTGCGATGAGTGCCGGCTCGGCCTCATTCGAGCCAAGCTTTTGCAGCGGACCAAGCGTCGCCTCGCGCACGTTGTCGTCGCGGTCGCCGGCCAGCGCCTCGAGCGAGGCGGTGTCGCGCATTGCTGCTGCCGCCCTCGCGGCATACATGCGCACCTGCCAGACTCGGATGAGAGCGGAATTGCTGCATCGGCGGCCGCCGCCTGCCCGGGCGACCGTTTGGCCACCGCCACGAGCGCGTGCGCGGCGCGATGCCACGGTCCATTCGCCGCCGGCGTTTTTGCATCGGCAATCAAACGATCGCTGATCGTCCGGTCGTCCTTGCACATGTCGCCGGCCGCATCGATGGCTGCGAGCGCAACGTGCAGCGATGGATCTCCCAGGGCAGCGAGCAACGGCCCGCAGCCCATCGCCGGGATCAGCCCGCGAACGTAAACGCGAAGCGACTCGTACCGGACCAGCACAGACGGATCCGCGAGGCCGCGTTTGACCGCAGCGCGGCGGACCTCGTGCGGCGGCGCGCACGTTGGGCCCTCCGAGGTCGGCCATCGCGACCCGCCTCACCTGCTCGTCATCGTCCCGCAAGGCTGCATCGAGCGAAGCGTTGGAGGTGGCGCGCGCGGCCTTGAGCGCCATGAGTGCGTAGAGCCGCACCACGGGGGTGTCGTTGTGACTTGGTTTGATCACGATCGAGGTGAGCGCAGCCGTGGTGGCTGGCTCGAACGCGACCAGCTTCGAGTTCACGCGCGAGAGAGATTCGAGACTGCGCGCGGCGGCGATCCGAGTCTCCAGCAAACGGAGATCGGCTGTCGTATGGTTGAGAAGATGCGTCAGGATTCGCTCCGCCCGGGAGACATCCTGCGGATCGACGTAGCGCAACCGGCCCAACGGTACGATGGCCTTGCTTCTCGTGACGTCCACGTTGTCGGCCAGGCGGCGGAAACGTTCCGCGACGTGCGCGATCAGTTCCGGATCCCGCTGCGAATCGAAGAGATGGAGGGTCTGAGCGATCGCCTCCGCGGCGATCGGATCCGAGAGCGGGTCCACAATCGTCTTTGGAAGCAGCTCGAGCAGTCTCGGTATCAGTTCAACTTCTTCGAGGCGGCCCAACGCGCGAATGGCGTAGGTGGAGGTTTTGGGATCGGGCGATGCGGCAAGCGGGAGCAGAAGGTCCGGTCCTCCCCATTGGCGCTCGGCGTTCAGGACCGCAGCGGGTACACCCGAGTCGTCCCTTCCGGCCGGGTCCTCGCGCTGCCGCCCGATCGTCTGCTGCGCCAGCAGCAACGCCGTGCACACGATCAGCGCGGCCC
Source organism: uncultured Acidobacteriota bacterium (assembly GCA_963755695.1). Taxonomy (GTDB): domain Bacteria; phylum Acidobacteriota; class Vicinamibacteria; order Vicinamibacterales; family 2-12-FULL-66-21; genus QHWT01. The sequence goes on from CAVWLB010000008.1 coordinate 647,101, forward strand.
TCACGTTTGTTCACCCAGGCCGGGTCGTCAGACTCGGCCTGCTTGTGGACTTCGGCCCGGGCATCATCAACGGGTTCAGACCTGCCGCTTGCCCGAATACTCCAGCATCTGGGCGGTCAGGTCCAGCGGATACGAGATCTTGACGTCGGTGATCGTGCCGTGGCTGTCGCGGATGGCTTCGAGGCGCGGCTGCACGAAGCCCGTGTAGGACGGCATCTGCAGGCGGTCCACGCGGGCGACGACCTCGTCGCGCAAGCGCCGGATCGAAATGGACGCCGTAGGTCTCGAACAGCTGCCTGGCGGCCTCGTAATCCCCTTCGGCCTTGATCCGCTGCACTTCGGCAAGCAGCCGTCCGGCGCCCTCCCTGAACGCCTTGATGTCGACCACGACGTAGTAGGTCTTGCCGTCGCGGCGGCGGCTTTCGATCGCGCCGGAGTTCGCCATGAGCCAGCGGACGATCATCTGCCGGTTGCGCATGTGGTCTTCTTCGATCTGCGTCCCTTCGCGCACGCGGCGCAGCTGGACGAGCGCGTTGCGGGCGTAGCCTTCGTATTCGGCGCGGACGATTTCTTCGTGGTCGTCCGCATCGACGAGCCCGAGCTCGACGAGCTTCGGGTCGGGCACGAAATAGAGCGCGACGAGGTCGGCGCGCGACTCTTCGAGCGCGGAGTACTGCTCCTTCAACGCCCCTGCGGGTTGCCTTGCAGACGCTCGGAAATCCGGCCCGAGCCGTGGCCGATCACTTCGTGCATGTTCGGTGGTCAGCTCGCTCGGCGACGCTGCTCCACTTCTCGGCGCGTTCGGCCTCCTCGGGGCTCCACGCGAACTCGCGGCGGAACTCCGGCCGCGTGGACTTGTCGTAGGCGTGGTTGACGTTCGACAGCGACACCGACTTGCTGCCGTGACTCCTCGCGGATGGTCTGGTCGTTCGGCAGGTTGATCCCGACCGGCGTGACCGGTCCGGAATCGCCGGTCTCGATCACCACGTCGATGGCGTTGGCCGACACGCCGCGGACGCCCTGCTTCTTGTAGCGGTCGTCCCACGGCATGCGGTCCTCGAACCACTGCGCGGCGTCCGCGAGCTTGCGGATGCCCTCCGTCTTGTGCGGATTGACGTAGTAGACGAGCGCTTCCCAGGCGCCCTTCATGCCGCGCGCGTCCATGTAGACCTCGACGAACCCGTTGATCGTGTCGACGGGTGAATGGCGATCCTGCACCCAGGCGATGTCGTAGGCGATCCGGTCGGCGGTCTCACCGGTCTGATAGAACCTGATCAGCGCGCGCAGCGCTGCCGCCATCGGTTCGGTCGCGTGGGGCACCGCCGCCTCGAGGTGCTGCACGATCTCGCGGATGTACACGTCGTAGCGCCCGCCGACGCGGTACACCTCTTCGACCAGCCGGCCGTCGCGCTTCACCAGCCGCGAGTTCAGCGGATAAGCCTCTTCGAACCCGTCGACGTCGGCCATGGTGACGCCGGCATAGAGGTTGTTCGCGCTCGCCGGCAGGATGTCGCGGCCCGGGCCGGGCGTCTTGCTGGTCACGATCGGATCGACGTCGGGATCGAAGAACAGCGGGTTGATCCGCGTCAGCAGTTCATCGAGGGTCTCGCCGCTCCGCAGGGGGAACGTTGCGCCGTTGATCGCGGCCTGTCTGGCCGCGGCCGCAAATGCCGCGGGCGTGACATTTCAGCACGAATTTGCGCGCCGTCAGGTTGTTGTAGGGCCCGGTGTTGATCCAGAACAGCTTCGTGTAGCGCTGGATTTCCGCCAGCGTCGCCGCGTCAATCCCGTCGGCGTGCGTGACGATCTCCTCGAGCACCTCGCGCATCGCGAGGTTGTGCGCATAGCGCTGGTCGTAGTAGATGTCGCGGCCGGCGAGCGCCGCCTGGTACAGGTGATAGATCAGGATCTTCTGTCGAGCGGCAGCTCGTCGAAGCCGTCGGCATACAGCTGCACGACCGCGGCTTCGTCGACGCGCTCGAGCAGATACGGGCGCGTGTCGACGTGCGAGGCGGCAGGTGTGCTCATCGGGCGGGCCCGCCTCCTGCAGGCTGACCGGATCTGAGCGACGCATCGTACATCGCGCCGTAGTCGAGGTACTGGCGAACCGCGTCGCGCGGATAGCGCGATCTGTGACTGACGTGACGTTGCCCGCGGCATCGAGCGTGGCCGTCAGCCTGGTGTTGACGCCGGCCCAGTAGGTCGGCAGGTCGAGCGCCTTGTAGCGCGCGACGACCTGGTCGCGGAGCGCCGGATCGAAGTGGACGCCGTACTGATCGACCAGCGCCTTGATCGCGTCGTAGTCGCCTTCGGCCTTGATCCGCATCAGCTCGGCGAGCAGCTGCCGACGCCCTCGCGCATCTTCTGATAGTCGTTCACGCGGACGTAGGTCTTGCCGTCCCGGTCGAACTGCTCGATCGCGCCGGTCTTGTCCTTGATGTAGTTGGCGATGAGCTGCGCGGTCGCGCTGGTGGTCTTCCTCGATCGTGTCGCCCTTCGGGAATCCGGCGCAGCTGCGTCAGCGGCGCGCGCGCGGCGTTGTCGTACATCGCGCTTGGCGACCTCGTCCTGGTCCTCGACCAGGCCGAGCTCCTTCAGCTTCGGATCCCAGATGTTCCAGAGCCCCATCAGGTCGGCGCGCGCTTCCTCGAGCGTCGAGTAGTACTCCTTCAGGTACTTCTGCGGCGCCGCCCTGAACGCGTTCGCTGAGCTTGCCCGAGCCGTGGCCGATGACTTCGTGCATCGCGGTCAGCAGGTCCTCGGCCTCCTCGCCGTACTGTCTTGCTGCGCTGCGGCTTCTTCCGGCGACGCGCGCGAACTCGGCGATCGACGACGCCGGCGCGCGCCGAGCGCGTGGCTGCTGCCGAGCAGCAGGAAGTTCTTGGTGCCGTACTTCTCGTGAATCTCGTTTTCGTTCGGCAGGTTGTCGCCGATCGTGTGACGTGGAAGTCGCCGGTCTCGATCAGCACTTCGACCGCCTTGACGACCGGCGGCTGGAAGTCCTGCTTCTTGTACTTCGGCGTCCCACGGCGCCTTGTCCTCGAAGTAGGCGGCGTTCTTCGCCAGCTTGACCATCGCGTCGGTGACCGGCTTGTCGGTGACGCGTGACGAAGCTCTGCGAGCTGCCCTTCGCGCCGCGCGGCGTCGCGATAGACCTCGATGAAGCCGTTGGCGAAATCGACCGTGCGCGTCGTTGCGCACCCAGTCGCCGCCGAACTGCAGCCAGTCCTTCGGATCGCCGGTCTGGTAGAAGCGGATCAGATCGCCGATCACCTGTCGCCTGCGCCGGATCGGCCAGCGCCGCGCGCCTTCTCCAGGTAGCCGATCGCCTTCTTCAGATAGGTCGCGTAGAGGCCCGGCGGGACGCTGGCCGTCCGGCGTGCCGGCGCGGTAGACCTCTTCGCGTCAGCGCCGTCGGCGCCTTTGACGACGCGCGAGTTCAGCGGGTAACGCTCCTCGAAGCTCTTCAGATCGGCCGAGCGACGACGCCGCTGGTAGAACGTGTTCGAGCTCGCCTGCAGGATGTCCTTGCCCGGCCGGCGGCGTCTTCGCGGTGATCATCGGCTCGAAGGTCGCGATCGAAGATCGACCGCCTGCAGCGCCGCGAGCTCGCTGCTTGACCGCGTCGGCGCGATCGCGAGCGCCGGCAGGTCGGCCGTACGGCGTCTTGAACGCGCCCGCCGGCCTGCGCCGTCGAGCGCCGCGGCCTGCAGCTCCTCGAACGTGAACGCCGGCAGGAATTTCTGCGCGGTGATCTCGTTGTGGTTGCCGCGGTTGGCCCAGAAGAGCAGCGCGTACTCGCGGATCTTCGCGAGGACGGCCTGCGGGCACGCGATCCGCCGGTGCGCGACGATCGCCTTCGAGCAGGCGCTTCTGGCGCAGGCCGTAAGCCGACAGCTGGTCGTAGATGATCGGATCGATCGCGATCGACGCCTGCGTCAGCCAGTAGGCGAGCGCCTTCTGCTTCGGCGTCGAGCTGCGCGAAGCTCGGCGACTGCAGCTGGATGAAGCCGGTGTCGCCGACGCGCTCGACGAGCGGACGTCGGCGGCTGGGCCGCCGGGGCCTGTGCGCACTAGGCGCGGCCGCCACGATCGTGCAGCACAACGCAATCATACAGGGCAGATCGTCGTCTCATATCTAGAATTGCCACCGTCTCGCGGTGCTCCGGCGCCTTGATGCGGCCAGCCGAGCTCCCTTTGGATACGCGCGCCGAGCGCGTCCTGCGCCGCCGGCTCGCCGTGCACGATGAAGGTTCGCCTGCGGCGGCGGCTGAAACCGTGGAGCCAGCGCAGGATTTCATTCGAGTCGGCGTGCGCCGACATCGAGTCGATGCGCTCGATCCGCGCGGCCACCGGCACCCACTCGCCGTGAATCTTGACGCTCTTCTCGCCGTCGACGAGCCGGCGGCCGCGCGTGCCGGCGGCCTGATAGCCGGCGAACAGCACCGTGTTCTGCGCGTTGGGCAGCGCGGCCTTGAGGTGATGCAGCACGCGGCCGCCTTCGGCCATGCCGCTCGACGAGATCACGATCGCACGGCATCTGCGACGCGGTCAGCTGCTTCGATTCCTCGACGTTGCGCGATCACGCGAAACCGCTCGGTGCAGAAGACGCACACGTCGCGCTCCTGCCGCGCCTGGCGGCGGCGCGCGTCGGGAGCATCGTGGCGCGGCGGCATCGTGCGGCGCGTTGTCGTCGCTGCAGCTCCGGCTGCAGCTCGGGATCGAGCTCGTGCATCCGCTCGCGTGTAGCGCGCCAGCGCGGCCGCCGCCATCGGGCTGTCGACGAAGACCGGCAGCACGGGAATGCGCTTTTCGGCTTCGAGCCGCTTCAACCAGTAGATCAGCTCCTCGACGCGGCCGATCGCGAACGCCGGGATGATCAGCTTGCCGCCCCGCTGCGCCGTCGTCGTTGACGATCGCGGCCAGGCGCGCGCCGTCGTCGTCCTGCTCGTGCACGCGATCGCCGTAGGTCGATTCGACCAGCAGGTAGTCCGCCTCCGCGACAGGCGTCGGATCGGGCAGCACCGGCCGGCCGAAGCGTCCGAGGTCGCCGCCGAAGAGGATCGTCGCGGCCGTCGATGTGCATGCGCACGTACGACGAGCCGAGCAGGTGGCCGGCGTTGATGAACTCGACCTCGATGCCCGTCGGCGACCGGCATCGGCCGGTCGTAGCCGCACGGCTGCAGCTGCGAGACGGCGCGAAAGGCGTCGATCTCGCGTATAGAGCGGCAGCGCCGGCTTGTGCTTCGTGAAGCCGTGCCGGTTGGCGTACGCCGCGTCTTCTTCCTGCAGGCGTCCGGCGTCGGGCAGCACGATGCTGCAGAGATCCTGCGTGCCCTGCGTGCAGAACACGCGGCCGCGGAATCCCTGCGCCACGAGCGCGCGGCAGGTAGCCGCAGTGATCGAGGTGCGCGTGCGTCAGCACGATCGCGTCGAGGCTCGGAGGCGTTGACCGGCAGGTCCTGCCAGTTGCGCTCGCGCAGCTCCTTCAGCCCCTGGAACAGCCCGGCATCGACCATGCACTGCGCGTGCCGTTCGACTCGACCAGGTACTTCGAGCCGGTCACCGTCCGCGCCGCGCCGAGAAACGTCAGATGTGATCATCGCGAACAGCCCCACCTGTCCTCCGGTGTGCCAGAAACAGCACGGTGCCGCTGACTCGAGCTGTCGCGGTCGCGCGTACCCGCGCGATGAGCCCGGCCATGGCCTTCGCCGGTATAGGTCGGATCGAGGAACAAGCGCCTCGCGCCGCGCGGCAGAGCTCGATCGCCTCCGTCGACTGCCGGCGTCGGGATGCCGTAGCCGTCGCCGACGAAGCGGTCGTCGACCTCGATCGGCGCCGTCGGCCAGCGAGCCCGGCGGACATGCGCAAGCAGCGTCTCGAGATCCGCGCAGGATCCGGCGGACTTCGTCCGCGATCGACGCGCGGACGGATCGTCGGCGCTGATGCCGATGACCCGGGTGTCGAGGCCGTGCAGGCGGCAGCCGGCGACGAGGCCGGCCTGCGTGCCGCCAGACGAGGTGGCGTGAACGATCACGTCCGGCGCGATCGATCTGCGTCAGCAGCTCGCCGACCGCCTGCGCGTACGCCGCGGCGCCCGAGCGGCGTGGACGCGCCGAGCGGAATCACGAACGGCTGCCGTCCCGTCGTTCGCGCAGTTCCGCGGCCGCCGCCTCCATCGCCGGCGCCCGCTCCTCGCGCGACGCGACGTAGCGCACCTCGGCGCCGAGCAGCCGATCGAGCAGCGCGTTTGCCGTCGGCGTCGTCTGGCGGCGTGCCGTTGGCGACGAGGACGCAGCCGAGTCCCGAGCCGGGCGGCGACCGCGGCCGTCGCCCGCGCGTGATTCGACTGGACGCCGCCGCACGTGATCAGCGTGTCGGCGCCCTCGCGCCGCGCGCGTCGCGGCCACGAGCTGCAGCTTGCGCACCTTGTTGCCGCCAAACCCGAACGGAATCGCATCGTCGCGCTTGACGAGCAGCGGTCGCACGGCCGCCGAGCGCGTGCGCGCAGGCGCGGCAGGTCTTCGACCGGCGTTGGCGCGAGGGCGAGCGGCAGACGCGGCAAGCGCGCCGAGCCGCTCGAGTGCCGCGCGATCGGACAGGCATAAGCACGTTAGTATACGAGGGATCGCGTAGGTCTGATCCGGAGGTCGATGGATCAGTTCTAGAGGCAGCTGCGTTCGACCAGCCGTGATCGCGCGCGGAGCTGCGGCCGCCGCGCGCCGAGCTGGCGACGGCGGCGAGCATGGACGCGTGGATCGACACCTATCACGCGGTGCGCGGCCTGACGCAGCGCGGGACGTTCGTCTTCCTGACCGACAGCGCCGTCGGCCTCAAGGAGGAGGACAACCTCCGGCATCTCGTCACCAATCTCGGCAGCGACGTGCCGCGCTCGCACGTCGTGCCGTTCCTGACGTGCAAGCACACGACGGAGTACTGCCTCGCCTACGCCGATCGCGCGCGGCAGCACGGCTTCGAGTCGCTGGTGGTTCTCGGCGGCGACAAGCACGTCGGTCCCGCGCGCTGCGTCGAGCACGCGTGGCAGCTGCGCGAGATGATTCGCGCGCGCGACGGTCGGACCTGTCGCTCGGCGGCTGGGCGAACCCGCACGCCGACGCCGCGTCGCAGGTCGACCACCTGCTCGACGGCCGCGTCACGGCGGAGTTCTACCTGACGCAGATCGTGTCCCACCACAGCCGGCCGGCGGTCGAGCGGTTTCTGACCGAGGCCACGCGGCGCGGCACTGGCGTTGCCTGGCATGTTCGGCGTCTTCTACTACCGCTCGGCGAACCCGAAGACGCTCGAAACGCTGCGCGAGTTCCTGCCCGGTGCCGGTCGGCGAGCTCACGCGCGGAGTTCGCCGGCGGCGCGACGCCGGAAGCGGTCTGCGCGCGGTCCATCCGCGAGCTCACGGCCGACGGGCGCCAGGCATTCTACGTCAGCAACCTGCCGGTCGGCACGGCGCCGGCACGCTGGAACGGATCCTCGACAGGTCTAGCAGGTCCGGTCGAGCCGGGTCGTCCGGGCCTGTCCAACCGCTCGCTGCCGTAACTGCTATCACTGTCTCAAGCATGGGTGCCACGTTCCTCGACTCGGTGCCGTTCTCCGGCATCATCCGCATCCGCGACATGATGTACAGCGTCAAGGATCCGTTCCGCCTCGACCAGGGGGACGTGAGCTTCGACGCGCCCGAGACGGTCAAGGCGGCGATGCGCCGGGCGATCGACGACAACCGGAGCCACTACCTGCAGACGACCGGCGTGCCGCGACTGCTGGAGCTGCTCGCCGAGAAGCTGCGGACCAAGAACCGGCATTCCGGTTCGGCAGTCCCGAAGAGGTGATGGTGACCACCGGCGGCATTCACGCGCTCTACATCGTCTGCCAGGCGCTGCTCGAGCCGGGCGACGAGGTCATCATTCCGGATCCGAAATGGCCGCCGTGCGCAGGCAACATTCGCTCGGCCCGCGGCGATCCCGGTGCCGTGCCCGCTGCACGAGCGTCTCGGCTGGCGCTACGACCTCGACGAGCTCGCGTCGAAGATCACACCGAAGACCCGCGCGATCTACATCAACTCTCCGCACAACCCGACCGGCGGCGTGCTCAGTCGCGAAGACATCGAGGCCATCGCCGCCCTCGCCGAACGGCGCGGCCTCTGGCTGATCTCCGACGAGGCCTACGAGGACGTCGATCTTCGATGGGGCTGAGCACGTCAGCCCGGCGTCGCTGCCTGGCATGTACGGGCGGACGATTTCGCTTGTACACGTTCAGCAAGACGTACGCGATGACCGGGCTGCGCCTCGGGTACGTCGCCGCGCAGGACGCCAAGCTTCGCGAGCGGATGAAGAAGGTGCTGTTCTACACCGCCAGCAACGTCACCTCGGTCGTGCAGTTTGGCGGCATCGGCGCGCTGGAAGGATCGCAGTCAAGTCGTCGGCGATATCCGCGACGAGCTGAAGGCCCGCCGCGATCTGTTTTACGGGGGCATCCGCGATGCCGCGCAAGGTGCGCTTAGCGGCGCAGCCGCCGCGAGGCGCGTTCTACGCGTTCCTGCGCATCGACCCCGAGTGGCGCCCGCCCAGCGGCGAACCGGGCCGGTCACTTTCATGGACGATGACGGAGTACCTGATCAGCCAGGGACGTATCGGCTGCGTGCCGGGTGTCGATTTCGGCGCGAATGGCGAGGGGTATATCCGATTCTGTTTCGCGCGCGATCGTCAGGAGCTCTCGGGCGCGCTCGACTCGATGAGAACCTTGTTTCGATCCCGGTCAGTGCTCAATGCCAGATGAATGGTCCAGGCGAGAAGTCATCGAACATCGAGCATTGAACGATCACGTCTGTTCCAGGTCACAGTCGCTCAACAACTCGAGCACCAGGTCCGGGTTCGTGAGGTGCCCGAGGATGCAGGTTCTCGGCGCAGGCGATTTGCGCACGAGTGCGGGCGTGAACGTCACTCGGTGTTCGGCACCCTTCTCCGGGTGCTCGGACAAGTCGCAGACCGTCAACCTGACCTGCGCGGAGTTGAATCGCGCGAGCGCTTTCTCGATGTTCCTGATTGCTGCGGCCGAGCCTACCGACTCGGAACTGACGTAGAGGATCAGTTCAACTGGTTCCGGACACTCGGGATCGCCTTGCCCCTGACGGCGGCCGGCGGCCTTGGGCGGAGGCGTCGATCCGTTCTTACGGCGTCGACCGTTTCCCTCCATGCGTCGTTTGACGCGATTCAGCAGGTCGTCGAGATCGAAAGGCTTCTGGACGACTTCGTACATCGAGGCGCCGGTTGGATCCGGATGCGCGGTGACGATCATCACCGGCGTACCCTGGATCAGCCCTTCCGCTTCCGCACGCTCCAGCAGCCAGATGCCGGTGTGCACCGGGAGCGCATAGTCGGTGAGAACCAGATCAACCGGCTGCTCTCTCAACGCCGCCAGTCCCGCTTCCGCCGCATCGCGGACGATGCACGAAAACCCCGCCAGATCGAGCAGCGTGGACATCATGTCCCGAATATCCGGGTCGTCCTCGACGATGAGAATCGTGGACTCTGGATCACTGTCCATCTGCTCGAACGCCCGAGGGGCGTCAGGACGAGAGTCTGAAAAATCGAACGTGTAGTTCATACTCCGATCGCGAGCCCAGCGACCGCCCTCCTGTCAGATATCGAGCAAGTTCCTTGCCGCGGCGGCGAAGGCTAACTGTCTGGATTTATTCAATGCCGACGAGACGTGTGTCGCACGCTTCACAGCGGTACGGCGCCGCATGTGTCGCTCGGCCATAGTAGGCCCAGCTGTTCACAGCTATTGCTGCCGCTGGGGTGGGCCGCTCAGCGGACGTGGCGGCCGCCATCGACCCGAACCGTCTCGCCGGTTACGAAATCGGTTTCGATCAGGAACAACACCGCACGGACGATCGCGTCTTCGCCGCCCCAACGTCCGAGTGGGGTCGCGGCCTCGACGGCCTGCATTTCATCCGGGGTAGTCCCTGGAGGTGCCAGGATCGGCCCGGGGGCCACGGCGTTGACCAGGATCTGATCGCCCGCAAGCTCGAGCGCGAGCGCTTCGGTCAAAGCAATTGCGCCCGCCTTTGCCACGTAGTAGGGAAGATAACCGGGGTAACGAGGACGGCCGCTCGAGGCGACCCAATCCGAGAAATTGACGATGCGGCCGCCGCCCACCCGTCGCATGTGCGGAACCGCTGCGTGCGCGCAGAGAAATGCGGCGCGCAAGTCGACGTCGACGACCGCATTCCACACGACCGCATCGGTCTGGTCGAATGGCACGGCGGAGTAGACCGACGCCATGTTGATGAGAACGTCGAGCCGCCCGAAAGCCGTCGCCGCGCCATCGACCAGGGCGCGGCAGTCATCGGGCTGCGAGAGGTTGGCCGCTGCGACGTGCGCGCGACGGCCGGTCGCCCTGATGTCGGTCCCCGCGGCCTCCGCTTCGTCCCGCGATCGGTTGTAGGAGATCGCGACATCCATGCCGCGCCGGGCGAGCTCTCGCGCAACGGCGCCGCCGATCCGCTTGGCTCCGGTGATCAGCGCGGCGCGATCCTCTAGATCCATCTTCGTCTCTCGGCGAGCGTCCTGCTGCTGCCACGGCGGCCGGCACCGCCGCGGCAATCGTCGGTCGACATCAAATCTTCAAAGGCGCTCGCATGGCCTACATTACAATACGCGGCGGGCAACCGAGGATGGCGCAAGGTAAGAACATGCAGAACAACACACCGCTCGCGAGAAACATGACTCGACGCGCATTCATTCGAGCGGGAACCGCGGCCACCGCGGTGGTCGCGGCTTTCACCAATGAAAGCCTCAGCCGGGTGGCAGCCGCCGCCGGGCGCGCGGCCGATCGTTCGCCGGCGGATCTGGCCGCCGATGAGAGCTACTGGCGTGAGATCCAGCAGGCGTTCACGCTCGACCGCACGATCATCAATCTGAACAACGGCGGGTGCTGTCCCAGCCCGCGCGTCGTCCATGAGGCGTTCAAGCGATATCTCGACATATCGAACCAGGCGCCCGTCTATCACATGTGGCAGATCCTGGAGCCGAACATCGAGACCGTCCGCCGCCGTCTCGCGGTGGCCTTCGGGTGCGATCCCGAGGAGCTCGCGATCACCCGCAACGCCAGCGAAGCGCTGCAGATCGCGCAGCTCGGAATCGACCTGAAGGCGGGGGACGAAGTCGTCACGACGAACCAGGACTACGGCCGCATGCTCGACACGTGGGATCAGCGAGCCCGCCGCGACGGCGTCGTGGTCAAGAAGATCTCATTTCCGGTGCCGCCACCGTCAATGGCCGATCTCGCCGATCGGCTCCTTGCGGCGATCACGCCGCGGACGAAGGTCCTGCACTTCTGCCACATCACCAACCTGACGGGTCAGATCTTTCCGGTGCGGAAGATCTGCGACGCCGCACGCGCCAAGGGGATCAAGACCATCGTCGACGGCGCGCACGCGTTCGCGCACTTTCCGTACACGCTTGCCGATCTCGGATGCGACTACTACGGCACCAGCCTGCACAAGTGGCTGCTGGCGCCGATCGGCACCGGGTTCCTGTACGTGCGGCGGGAGAACATCGAGTCGCTCTGGCCGCTGACCGCCACGGCCCCAACGCAAGGCGAAGGACATCCGGAAGTTCGAAGAGATCGGCACCCATCCCGCCGCGAACCACAACGCCATCGCCGAGGCGCTCAGCTTCCACGAGGGCATTGGCATCGATCGCAAGGCGGCGCGGCTGCGCTACCTCCGAAACCGCTGGATCGAGCAACTGCAGAACAATCCGCGCATTCGCATTCACACGAGCCTTGATCCGAGGCAGTCCTGCGCCATCGGTACCGTGCAGATCACGACGGTTCCGACCGCCAAGGCCGTCACATTGCTTTGGGACAAGTGGCGCATCATCGCGACGCCAATCGTGCACCCGGAATACGAAGGCATCCGCGTCACGCCGAACGTCTACACGACGCTCGAAGAAGTGGACACCTTCGCCGATGCGTTGACTCGAATCAGCCAAGGTGAGTTGGTGAATGGGTGAATGGGTGATTGGTAATTTGGTGATTGGTAATTTGGTGATTCGGTAATTTGGTGATTTGGTGATTGTGCCGGTTTCAATCACCAAATCCCTCAATCACCAAATCACCAAGTCACTTGACTGGTTTGCCTTCTGCGTCGAACGTCTGCACCTCGCCGAGCTTCTTCAGCGCCGGCTCGACTTTGGCGGCGTCGCCGACGGCAACGATCTGCAGGCGGTCGGCCGCCCAGTATTCTTCGGGCGACCCGCTGGACGTCCGCAGCGGTGATCGCCTCGATGCGATCGGGATATTTGTCCCAGTAGTCCGCCGGCAGCTTGTAGAGGTAGCGAGTCGATGTAGTTGTTGAGGATCGCGGTCGGGCTCTCGAGCGACCGCGCAAAACCGGCGACGATGGCGCGCTTGATGTTCGACAGTTCCGCCGCCGGCACCTCAGTGTCGCGCATCTGCCGGATCTCGTCGAGCAGATCGGTCAACGCCGGATCGGTGACCTCCGTCCGCACATCCGTCGAGGCGCTCCAGGATCCGCGGAACCGGCCGGCTGAGAAGGCGCTGCCTGCACCGTAGGTATAGCCCTTCTGCTCGCGCAGGTGCTCGAAGAGCCGACCCGCAGGCACGTTGCCGAGAACCGGTTGGCGACCGTCAGCGCCTCGTAATCGGGATTGGTGCGCTCGATGCTCTGCGTGCCGACGACGCAGGCTCGTCTGCACCGACGCTGGGCGCAGCGACGAGCGAGACACTGGGTTCGCTGAGCGCACTCGGATCGCGCGGTCGGCGCAATCGTCCTTGCCCGACTTCTTCCATCCGCCGAGCGCAGACTCCAGCCTTCTGCTTCGCCACCGGCAGCGTGATGTCGCCGGCGATCGCCATCACCGCGCGGTCAGGAACGTAGTGCGCCTTGTGGAAGTCGACGAGCGCGTCGCGGGTCAGCGCATCGAGCGACTCTGGCGTAGCCGAAACCCGCGAAGCCGGATGGTCTGCCGAAGACAACGCCGCTGGAAGCGCTCCTGCGCGAGGAAGCCGGGCTGCGAGCGCTGTTCATCAGGTTCCCGCGCGCGTCCGGGTCTTGTAGCGATCGATTTCTGCCTGCGAGAACGCCGGGTGCATCAGGACGTCGGCCCATGATCGCCAGCACCGTATCGACCGAGTCGCTCAACGCCGAGCCGGACATCGTGGCAAACGGCGACGAGATGCCGGCAGCGACAATGACCGTCGCGGCCAGCCGATCGAGCTGCTCTGAGATCTGCTCAGACGTCTTGCTCTCGGTTCCTTCCCGCATCAGCGTCGCCGTGAAGCCGGCGAGCCCGGGCAATTCCGCTGGATCGTAGTAGCCGCCCGCTCCCTCGATGATCAGCTGGAAGTTCACGATCGGCGCACGATGATCTTCCAGCACCATCAGGTGAACGCCGTTCGACGAGATCCGCCTCCTTCGGCTTCGGCAGCGTGACCTTGAGGATCTCGTTCGACACCGGCGCCTTTCCCTTCATGATCGTGCCGGGCGCCGTCGCAGGATTCTGTGACGGCTGCTGGCGGCCTGCGCAAGAAGCGGGCTCGTCTATGACGAGGGATGCCAGAACCAAGACGCGAGCGTGACGTCTCACTGCTGGCCTCCCTTCGTCGCGGCGGCCGGTTTCGGCGTCGTGATGATCACGGAGCGGTTTTCCTTGGTCAGGTACTTCGTTGGCAACGCGCTGCACGTCGGCGGCGGTCACCTTCTCGATACGTTCGCGTGATCGTGTTGATCCGGTTGGGATCGTCGTAGAACAAGCGCGTATTGCCCGAGCTGAATCGCCCGCTGCAGCGTGCTCGTGACCGTGGTGGCGGCATTGCGTCGTGCGCTGTTGCGCGCCTTCTCGATCTCCCAGTCCGCGATCGGTCCCGCCTTCACCTTCTCGATCTCCTCGTGGATGGCGGCCTCGACGTCGGCCGGGTTCTTGCCTGGCGCAACCGTGGCGAACGACGTGGAACAGGCCCGGGACCGCGCCTGCGTCGAGGAAACGCCGCCGCGCTGGTGGCCAGCTGCTTCTCGCGCACGATGACCTGGTTGAGGCGGGCGCTGCGGCCGCCAGCCAGCACGTCCGAGAGCACGTCGAGCGCGTCGACATCGGGCGAGGCCGCGGCCGGCCCGACCCAGGCGATGTCGACGCGGGCAAGGCGCGCCAGCGGATCCTCAATCGTGCTGCGACGCTCCGCCGTATGCGAGCGGCTCGGTCAGAGTCTGGCCGTTTTGGCGGCGGCTGCGAGGCGATCGCGCCGAAATACTTCTCGACGAGCGCCATCGTCTTCTTCGTGTCCACGTCGCCGACGATGTGAGGATCGGCGTTGTTCGGGGCGTAGTAGGTCTTGAAGAACGTCGCCACATCGTCGACGCGACGCGGCGTTGAGGTCTGCCATCGAGCCAATCGACCGAGTGCTTGTAGGCCGGGTTGTCGTAGGCCTGCTCGCCGGTGCGCTCGAATGTCGGGCCGTACGGCTGATTGTCGACGCGCAGCCGGCGCTCTTCCTGGACGGCGTTGCGCTGGTTGTCGAGGTTCGCCTTGTTGATGTCGAGCGACTTCATGCGGTCGCCTTCGAGGAACAAGCGCGAGCTCGAGCTGGTTGGCGGGCAGGTCTCGAAGTACAAGCGTGCGGTCTTCGTTGGTCGTGCCGTTCATCGGTGCCGCCGTTGTTGAAGATCGCGCGTCGGGTGCTCGCCGGGGCCCACGTTCTCCGACCCCTTGAACATCATGTGCTCGAAGAGGTGCGCGAACCCGGTGCGGCCTGTCCGCTCGTCGGCCGAACCGACGTTATAGGTAACAGCGACCGAAACCGTCGGCGCGGTGTGATCTTCGGAGACGATCACGCGCAAGGCCGTTCTTGAGTTTGGTGTCGCTGAACGGTGACCGACGGCTTGTCGGCGGCGCTGGCACGAAGCACAACCGCAAGCGCGGGCACGACTGCCCGGCCGACGCGCGAAACATAGGACCTCCCTGACTGTGGACGCCCGGAAGATCCTATAGACGGAACGGACCTGAGGGGCAAGGGCGCGGCAAGGGCCACAGCCGGCGACTCGAGCCGCCGGAAGGTACCGGCAAAAGGGCGGCAATGGCCACTCAATTGCGCCGCGAGTACCGGCAAAGGGCCGCAACAGGCCACTCGTGAGAAAGAAAAACGCCGCAGCCGGTCGGGGGCGGAACGCGAAGCACCCTGCGAAAGTGCTGACGTTGAATCGATGGACCCGACGCCGGACCATTCCGGCGCCGTCTCCTGCGATCCGCCCCCGACCCGATGCGGCGTGTCTCTTCTTTTGGCTGTTGCGGGTCAAGCGTCAGGGCTCGTGCCGACCGGACGGCTTCGCGGAAGCCACCAGCCAGCCTGAGCCCTGAGTCTTCGTCCTATCCTACGCCAGGACCTTGATGACGACGCGGCGGTTCTGCGCGCGGCCGTCCTTGGTCTTGTTCGGCGCGATCGGCTTCTCTTCGCCGTAGCTGATCACGTTGATCTTGTGCAGCGGCACCTGGTGATGCTCGTAGAGATACCGCTTCACCGCCTCGGCGCGCTCGAGCCCGAGCTTGTAGTTCACGTCCTTCGGCCCGACGTTGTCGGTGTGCCCTTCGATCTCGATGTAGGCGCCGTTCGGGTTCGCCTTCAGCTGCGCGACGAGCTGGTCGAGCTCGCCGTCTGGCTTCGTCGGGAAGCGTCGGCCTTGCCGAACTTGAAGTTGCCCTTGTCCTCGCTGAGGACGACTTCGTAGACCAGCCGCTTTGACGCGGCGTTTCGATCGCGTCGGCGCGCGCGTTCACCTTGTCGGCCGCGGCGTACGCCTCGTCGGCGCGCTGCCCGGCGGCCTCCGCCGCTGATTCGGCCGCCTGCGCCTTCTGATCGACCTCGCCGATCTTGCCTTCGTTGGCCTGCGTGCGCTGCTGGTTCTCTTCCACCGACTGCGACAGCGTGTCGACCTTGTCGTTCACTTCGCCGACGTTCTGCCTCACCATCTTCTTCGTCGCGCAGGCACTGGATCCGCCCAGCGCGAGCGCGAGAATCGCCACCGAACACGTCACGATGAATCCTCCTCATCTCCGCTCTCCTTCGGTCCGTATCTGCCACTAACTATCCAACTGCCGGGTGCCCGGCGCTGTAGCCCGACCTGCGCGCGCACGGTGAAATCCCGATCCTTGGTCTGACGTCGAGCTGGCGCCACTCCCGCGAGGCCGACGCGCTGAACGCCGAGCACGTACTGGTGGCGCAACTCGTCGACGATCTGGCGCGCCGCGATGCTCTCGTGCGCGGGCGCGCTCGTCACGAACAGGTCGCCGCCCGTCCATCTGCGCCAGCGTTCGCAGCGGCGCTTCCGGCGCATTCCTCGACCATCTCTCCGACGGCGTCGGTGCCATCCGCGTGATCGAGGGGCGACACGACAGTCACCACGTAGACCGGCACGTCGATCGCGCTTGCGATCGCCGAGACCTCGCTCGGGCGTCATCAGGCTGCTCGTATCGATGCCGTCGGTGAGCACGATGACCGCGCGGCGATGTCGATCGCCGGGCGGCGCGTCGGCGACGCGTGCGCGCCGTCTGCGCGATCGCGTCATAGAGCGACGTCTGTCCGTACGGCTCCACGCGCGCCAGCGCGCTCTCGATCGCGCCGCGTCCGCGGTGAACGGCTGCAGCGACTGCAGGTTCATGTCGAAGCTGAAGACCGCGGCCTCGTCGCCTCGACGTCGCTGTCCAGGTCGCAGCGCACCAAGCACGTGCCGCGCCGCCTGCCGCGCTTCTTCGACCTGCGACGCAAGCCGCATGCTGCCGCTGACGTCGAACAGCAGCGCCACGCGGACCGGCGCGTCGTCGTCCGCATGGAACTCGACGATCGTCGCGCTGCTCGCGCCCCTCCGCGACGACGAAGTCGTCCTGCTTGAGATCGCGGGCGAACCGGCCATGGCGGTCCCGGACGACGGCTGCAATGGAAACCAGATCAACGGCCGATTGAACGTCGCCCGCGGCGCCTGATCGGCCGTGGCATCCTGAAGACTGCGCATCCCGGCCTGGACGGCGCCGACGCAGAGAGCAGCAGTGCGAGGATGCTGATGCTCGACAGCTGCGACACGACGCTCGTCATGCTCGCCACTATTCCAAGTATTTCTGCCAGCGACCTAAATGCCATGTATTATCAGTCAGTTGCTGCGGTTGGTCGAACGCCGGAGGACGGATGGGCGGCTCAAAAATGGCGTAAGACTTACACATTGTCGCGCGTTCTGGCTGCAGTCGTTTTTACATGTGCGTCGCTCTGATAAGATTTTTCGATGCGCACGACCGCCGCCATCCCCGTCGCGCCGCCGCGTCAGCGGCTTCAACTACGCGATCCGGAATATCGTCGCGGAGGCGAAGAAGGTCGAAGCCGCCGGACGGAAGGTCCGCTACCTCAATATCGGCGACCCGATTACCTTCGGGTTCGAGACGCCGCCGCACATGATCGAGGCGGTGCGAGCGCGCGATGCGCGACGGCCACAACGGCTACGCCCCGTCGGTGGGGATCCTCCCGGCGCGCGAAGCGGTCGCCGGGGAACTGACCCGTCGGGGCATGCCGATGTCGCGCCGATCGCGTGGTCATCACCTCGGGCACATCGGAGGGCATCGAGCTGGCGCTGACGGCGCTTGCCGAGGGTGGCGACGAGGTCCTGATTCCGTCGCCGACCTATCCCCTCTACACCGCGGTGCTGGCAAAGATCGGCGCGCGCGCCGGTGTTCTATCGGACGGATCCCGCGAACGGGCTGGCTGCCGGACGTCGATCAGGTCGAACAGCCTGATCACGCCCAGGACGCGCGCGCTCGTCGTGATCGATCCCAACAATCCAACCGGCGCCAGCTATCCGGCAGAGTGTTCGGCGGGCGCTGATCGAGATTGCCGACGGCACAACATTCCGACTTCTCGCCGACGAGGTCTACGGCGATCTCGCCTACAGCGGTCCCGTGCCGCCGATGGCCAGCCTCTATCCGGACGCGCCAATCATCTCGTTCTCGTCGCTGTCGAAGGCGTACCTCGCGCCGGGCTGGCGCGCCGGCTGGATGGCGGTCGGCCGGACCGATCGGCTCGACGATGTGCTCGCCGCGATCAAGAAGCTGGCGGACGGCCGGCTCTGCTCGCCGGGACCGATGCAATACGCGATTGCGGCCGCGCTCGACGGCGATCGATCGCACGAAGCCGTGCTTCCGCGCCGCGCTGCGCGAGCGCGCCGAGCTGACCACGACTGCGGCTCAACGCGATCGACGGCATCACCACGGTCGCGCCGAGGGCGGCGTTCTACGCGATGCCGAAGGTGTCAGCTGCCCCCGGGGGTCACCGACGAGGATTACGTGCTCGCGCTGCTGCGCGCGACCGGGCGTCCTCTGCGTCTACGGATCCGGCTTCGGCACCGCGCCCGAGGACGGCTTCTTCCGCGTCGTCTTCCTCGCGAGCCGCCGTCCGAACTGTCGGAGATCTACGACGACGATCGCGCGATTTCACCGAGAGCTTCCTGTCGCGCGCGGCGTGACGTCACGGTCCGCACATCCGACTGAAGCGCTGATCCTCTGGACGATCGCATGTCGCGTCGCAGTGCTCCTCCTCTGGGGTGCGTTCCTCGCCCGCCACGCGCTGCTCATGGTCTACGTGAGCGGCCTGTTCGCCATCGGCTTCAGCCCGATCGTTCGGCTGATCGAGCGTCAGAAGTCCTGCCGATCGGACGAAGCGGTTGCCGCGCTGGCTGGCGATCCTGATTCTCTACTGTCGCATCCTCGGAGTGCTCGCGCTGGTTGGCTTCCTGATCTTCCTGCCGCTCGTGCACCAGGCCCAGGCGCTGTGGGCGCAGCTGCCCGGACATGTTCGAGCGCGGCGCAGCAATTCCTGATCGACAAAGGCATGCTGCAGCAGCACCTGACGATGCGCGAGGCGGTGCAGCACGCGCCCGGCCGGAGCGGCGACGCGGTCGGCGCGGTCGCTGGCGCGCTGGCGCAACGTCGCCGGCGGCATCTTCGGCGTCGTCACGATCCTGATCCTGACCTTCTACATGCTGGTCGAGGCGGACCGGCTTCGAGTCCCTGTGCGCTGCGGTTGTTTCCGCGCGAGCGGCGCGCGCAGGCAGCCGCGGCCAGCCGGGAGGTCACGTCAAGGTGAGCGCGTGGCTCGGCGGCCAGCTGCTGCTGGCGCGATCATCGGCACCACGTCGGCGATCGGTCTCTGGGCGCTCGGGGTTCCGTTCTTCTACGTGCTGGCGCTGATGTCGGCCATCGGCGAGCTGATTCCGGTCGTCGGTCCCGATCCTCTCGGCGATTCCGGCGATTGCCGTCGCCGCGACGGTGTCGCTCGAAGAAGGTGCTCGTTCGTGCTGATCTTTTTCGTCGCTGCAGCAGCAGTTCGAGAATCACATCCTCGTGCCGAAGATCATGTCGCGGCAGGTGGGCGTCAGCGCCGTGACCGTGATCGTCGTCGCTGCTGATCGGCGGCAGAGCTGCTGGGCATCGTCGGCGCGATCCTCGCCGTGCCGACCGCCGCGATCCTCCAGGTCGATCGGTGACGAAGGTGATGCGAAGAACCGGCGACTAGGGTGTTCCTGGTTCAGGCACGCCTCAGAGAACAGAATGCCGATCCAGGGCAGGACGGCCGCGGCGACATAGAGCGCCGTCAGCAGCGCGACCACGCGATGGACCGAGGTCAGGTGCAGCGCGATGCCGAAGGCGCCGGCCGTTGTCTTCGCCGCGGTCAACGCCACGCCCTGCCCCAACGTCGCCATCAGCCAGCCAAGCAGCGGATTGCCTTCGATTCGGACGCCGTAGGTGCTGACCCCCACGTATGTCAGGACGCCGTCGAACGCCTGCGCCAGGAGAAAGGCGACAACGACGATGTCGCCGAAGAGCGACCGATGGATCGCACTGGCGCTTCTTAGATTGACGCCGCGCATACCGTTGCGCGCCATCGGCGGTGGCCATTCGCGCCGGGGAGCGCCCTCCGGCGGGGCCGATTTCAATGCGAATGCCAACGTCGGCCGCTGAACCGCCTGCCGGCAACCGGACTATACTCGGCTCTTATGCGCACCGACCCGCTCGCCTATCTTGGACAGGAGCTCGAAACGCTCAAGGAACAGAAGCTTTACCGCGAGCTGCGGATCCTCGAGGACGAGCAGAAGGCGCGTACCACGGTCGATCACAAGTCGGTAGTCAACCTGTCGTCGAACAACTATCTCGGCCTGACGACGCATCCCAGGCTGCGCGAGCGCGGCGCTGAAGGCGATCGAGCGACTACGGCGTCGGCACCGGATCGGTGCGGACCATCGCGGGCACCATGGACATCCACATGGAGCTCGAACGCCGGCTCGCCGATTTCAAGAAGGTCGAGAAGGTCGTCGTGTTCCAGAGCGGGTTCGCGGCGAACGCCGGCACCGTCTCGGCCATCCTGACGAAAGAAGACGTCGTCATCTCGGACGAGTTGAACCACGCGAGCATCATCGACGGCTGCCGTCTGAGCCGCGCGACCATCAAGGTCTTCCCGCACAAGGACGTCGACGCGGCGCGCAAGATCATCAAGGATCTGCCGGCCTCGCAGCGCAAGCTGCTCATCACCGACGGCGTCTTCAGCATGGACGGCGACCTCGGGCCGCTGCCGGCGCTGTGCGACCTGGCGGAGGAGACCGGCTGCATCATGATGGTGGACGACGCGCATGCGAGCGGCGTGTTCGGGGGGAACGGCCGCGGCACCGTCGACCACTTCGGCATGCACGGGCGCGTCGACATCCAGGTCGGCACGCTGTCGAAGGCGATCGGCGCGCTCGGCGGCTACGTCGCCGGCAACGCGAACCTGATCGACTTCCTCTATCACCGCGCGCGGCCGTTCCTCTTCTCGACCTCCCATCCCCCGGCCGTCGTGCTGGCCTGCATGGCCGCGATGGACGTCCTGGTGGAGGAGCCGGAAATCATCGAACGGCTGTGGGAGAATACTCGTTTCTTCAAAGAGGGGCTTCAGCGCCTCGGGTTCAACACCGGCATGAGCGAGAGCCCGATCACGCCGGTGATTGCGGGAGAAGGCGCCAAGGCGATGATGCTGTCGGACAAGCTGTTCGAGCGCGGCGTGTTCGCGCAGGGGATCGCGTTCCCGACAGTGGCGCGCGACAAGGCGCGGGTCCGCACGATCGTGACCGCGACGCACACGCGCGAGGACCTGCAGTATGCGCTCGACGCGTTTGCCGCGGTCGGCCGGGAGATCGGCCTGATCTGACTCGACATGGCCGAATGGTCCCCGATCGGCGTCAGGCCCGAACTGGTTCGACGCGTGGACGCGCGATGTCGCGCGCGACGTCACCGCCGAGGACCTGCAGCGGCTGTTCACGCGCGATACGCGCGAGGCCTACCGGTATCTTCACTCGCGGGCTCGACGAGGATCGGCTGGCGCACGAGCCGTGGTGCCGCCGCTAGCTGCTGCGCGTCCGCCAGGTCTTCATCGCCTTCACGCTGAAGCTGTCGCCCGCGCGGCGCGCGCTCTATCTGGTCTCGCTGGTCGTTGCGTTGATCGGCGTCCTGAAGCTGTATCAGCGGTTGGGCGTCGATCTCGGTGCCGTTCGGCACGCCGTTCTTCAGATCCACGTGGTCGCGCCGCAGTGGGCTGACGGCACGTTCGCGCTGCTCGTCAGCATCATCCTGGTCAACCTGCTGCTGCTGCTCGAGGTCGCCGATCGCCTGTCGCTCAAGGGGGAACTCGAGGTCGCGCGCGAGATCCAGCTCGCGATGCTGCCGACCGGGCACCTATCGCGCCGGCGACGCGGACATCTGCGGCCTTACGCGGCCGGCGAACACGGTCGGCGGCGACTTCTACGACGTGCTGCCGCAGCGTGACGGGCGCGTCATCGTCACGATCGGCGACGTCGCCGGCAAGGGCAGCCCCGCGGCGCTGCTGATGGCGTTGCTGCTCGCCGTGCTGCGCACGCTTGTCGACGAAGAGCTCGAGCCGTGCGCGCTGGTCGCGCGCCTGAACCGGCAGATCTGCCGTCACAGCCCAGCCTCGCGGTTCATCACGCTGTTCTATGCGACATACACGCCCGGCACGGGCGCGTTGACCTACGTGAACGCCGGCCAGAACCCGCCGCTTTTACGGCGCGCTGACGGCTCGATCGAACGGCTCGACGGGACTGGCATCGCGCTGGGGATGTTCGAAGGGTCGACCTACGAAGCGCGCGAGACCAGCGTTCATCCAGGGCGATATGCTGATGCTCTACAGTGATGGCGTTACCGAAGCCGAGAACCCAGCCGGGCAGCCGTTCGAGGAGGCCGGGCTCGGACGCGTCCTCGACGCCTACGGCGACGATCCGCCGGCGGAGCTGGCGCGGGCGATTGTTCGTGCTGTCGAGGCGCACGCCCAGGATTCGCGATTCACGGACGATTTGACGGTCCTCATCCTGAAGAGATCGTAGTTCGTCTCGCACGCCACGGCGCCGCGTCATTGGCAACTCATCGTGTGCAGCCGTTTGAGGGCTGCTCGAGCGCCCGCCGCCGGGCTGACGTTTGGGCGCCAACAAGAGACTCGACAGGCGGTGTCTAATAGGCGGTGTCCAATGCGCACGCTCGCGCTATCTGCCTGCCTGGTCCTGTGGGCCGGTGCAGCCGCCGCCCAGACGTCGCCGCCCGCCGATGGGATCGACCGCCTGGTTCTCGCCATCGAGGCCGCGGCGAGGAGCGGCCAGGAGGTTTCGGTCCGCGGGCTCGCCCGCTACGACGTCGATAACGCCGCCTTGAGCGACTTCGTGGGGATGCTCACGTCGCCGCCCGCCACCGCGGTTACGGTCAAAGAGCGCGATCGCGCCATGCTGACCAATGGCCGCCAGCGGCTCCTTCTCGAGATCCTCACCGATCGCAATCGCGAAGGACGTGTGTCGACGTGGCGCATCGACGCGTCGCCACCCGTCGCCCCCGCCGACACCGGGCCGGATGCGCCGTGGCAGATCGCCGAAGTCGAGCGTTTGTCGGTGATCGGCGGACTCTATCGTCTCAAGCTCGATTCGACCGTTGAGTACGAGGTCAAGAACCTCGCGCTGGAGGCGCCGGATCTGACCCTCTCGTTGCCGGCCGGCCGCGCGTTTCTCGCGCGTACCGACGACGGACCGACGGCGCTGGTGCTGCTCGGACGCGGCCGGATGCAGTTTGCGCCCAAGCCGGAATCCGAGCGCGTGCAGGTCCGCATTTTCTGCGGCTCGGAAGCGCTCGGCGCAGAGTTCGATGCCGTATTCGCGCGTTTGAGCCCGTACGAGTTCTCGAGTCGCATCGCGGCGGGGATGCTCATCGAACGCTCTGTGGACGGCGGCGATCTGAGGAAGGCGACGCAGATTTTCGACAACTATTCCCCGCGCAGCTTTCAGGTCGATCTCAGCGATCTGAGCACCGAGCCGTGAGTCGCTCACGCCAACGATGAACGATTTCGTCGGCGAGATCGTCACGCGCCGGTACGGTCCGCTGACCTACGCGCGCGCCGGCTCGGAACCAGAGGACATCTCGTTCTTCGACCGCCAGCGCCATCGCAACATCGCCATCTATGCATCGGAAGGCAAGCTGGCGCAGCGGGGCCGGTTCTTCAGCGAGGACGATCAGGCCGACTACGACGTGACCAGTTACGAGGTGGAGGCGGCATTTGCGCCCGATCGTCTGTGGGTCGACGGTGCGGCGCGCCTCAAGCTCCGGACTCGTGATTCGTCGATCACCACGCTTACCATCAAGCTCGCCGAACCACTCGTCGTCCGCAGCGTGTCGTCTCCGCAGTTCGGGCGGCTGCTGAACATTCGCGTCGTCCGGCAGAACAGCGTCCTGATCTCCCTTCCGGCGATCATTCCACCGGAGACCGATCTCGATTTGACGATCCGATACGGCGGACGCCTGGAGCCGCAGATGATCGATCGCGAGGCGATCCTGCTCGACCAGGACCGTCCGGTCCCGAACTCCGGGCCCGGCCAGAGCGAAGCGATGGTCATCCCGCCGGAGCCGAACTACGTCTACAGCAACAACAGCTTCTGGTACCCGCAGAGCACCGTGACCGACTACGCCATTGCCAAGCTGGCGATTTCGGTGCCGCAGGATTTCGACGTGGTTGCGACAGGCTCGCCACAAGGCCCTCCCACACCGGTACCAGCCTCGCTGGTTCTGCGCCGCGGCGGCAAGCGATATCGTTTTCACGACCCAGCGCCCGGTGCGCTATCTCGCTTGCGTGATCAGCAAGTTCAACCGGATTGATTCCACTCAACTCAGCCTGGCTTCGTCGAGCGAGAGCGGCGGGCCGAAAGCCACTGCGCGCGAGGGCGGTGGGAGCGACGGAAATGGCGAAGCGACGTCGCTGCTGACGCTCTCCGTGCAGGCGAACCCGCGCCAGTTCAACCGCGCGCGCAACTTTGCGGAACGGGCTACCGATATCCTTCGCTTCTACACGTCAATCATCGGCGACACGCCGTACGACAGTTTCACCCTGGCGCTCACGGAGAGCGAGCTGCCGGGTGGGCACAGCCCCGCGTACTTTGCCATTCTCAACCAGCCGTTACCGACCTCGCCCTACGTGTGGCGGAACGATCCGGTGGCGTTCGAGAATTATCCGAGCTTTTTCCTCGCGCACGAAGTCGCGCACCAGTGGTGGGGACAATCGGTCGGCTGGAAGAACTATCACGAGCAGTGGATCAGCGAAGGCTTCGCGCAGTATTTCGCCGCGCTCTACGCGGAGCGCGAGCGCGGACCGGAGCAATTCACCAGCGTGGTGCGGCAAATGCGGCGGTGGGCCATCGACATGTCGGCGCAGGGACCGATCTACCTTGGCTATCGCCTCGGCCACATCAAAGGCGAGGGGCGCGTGTTTCGCGCCATCGTCTACAACAAGGGGGCGATGGTGCTGCACATGCTGCGGCGCCTCGTTGGCGACGAAGCATTCTTCAAAGGGCTGCGCGAGTTCTACGCCACCTGGCGGTACAAGAAGGCAGGGACCGGTGACTTTCGTGCGGCAATGGAACACGCGAGCGGGAGACCGCTCGAACGCTTCTTCGAGCGATGGATTTTCGGCAGCGTCATTCCAACGGTCGCCTTCACCTCCCAGGTCCAACAGGGCGGCGAGCAACTCTCCGTCCGCTTCGAGCAACGCCAGGCAGACATCTTCGACGTCCCCATCACGGTTACGCTGTCTTATGCCGACGGAACCATCGAGGATGTCGTGGTCACGCTCGACGACAAGGTGACGGAGCGCACGATCCCTCTGAAGGGTGCGCTCCGCAGCGTCGACGTCAACCGCGACTCGGCGTCGCTTGCGGAAATTGAAAAATGATCGCTGTCTGCGCTTGCGGGCTAGGGCAGATAGATCGCGCCAACGCGGGGCTCGCCGTTCCGTTCGAATGGCTCGAACACGAGGATGAAACGGAAGCCGGCGTACTCGTAGTAGCGGGTGAGTCGTTCTCCCAGGCGTCCGCGGTCGACTTCCTGACGGCCGCTTTCG
Source organism: uncultured Acidobacteriota bacterium (assembly GCA_963755695.1). Lineage (GTDB taxonomy): Bacteria > Acidobacteriota > Vicinamibacteria > Vicinamibacterales > 2-12-FULL-66-21 > QHWT01. The sequence continues at coordinate 672,580 of CAVWLB010000008.1, forward strand.
GCGGAGCGTCCGAGACTGGCTGCCACCGACGCCGCGGTATCACCGACGCGAATCTCTTTCCCATCCCGAAACGGCAGCACCGGCACCGACACGGCACGCGGCGGCACCGTGGCAGGCGCGGTGTCGGTGTGCGTGCGCGCCGCGGGGGCCGTCAGCTGCACGCGCGAAACCCGGAATTCCCGGAGGATCAAGGAGCCCACGCCGACGGTCGCGGCCAGAAACGCTGCTGCAATCGCCCATTCAACGACAGGTCCGAGGCGAGCGCGAAGCGCGTCCATTATGGGCCCCCTTACCGGAAGGAGAGTGGCCGGACCGAAGAGTCCTCAATCTAGGGCCGCGTGCGTCCGGAGTCAAGCATCCTCTTGATATAAGATCGTCGGGTTATGGAAACCGTCACCCTCACGATTGATGGCCGGCAGGTCACGGTGGAGAAAGGGAAGACCGTACTCCAGGCCGCCATCGAGCACGGCATCAAGGTCCCCTATTACTGCTACCACCCGGGGCTCGGGATCGACGGGTCGTGCCGCGTCTGCCTCGTCAAGATCGAGAAGATGCCGAAGCTGCAGACAGCATGCTCCTCACCAGTCGCCGAGGGGATGGTCGTCTCGACCAACGCCCCCGACGTGGTCGAAGCGCGCGCGAGCGTGTTCGAGTTCCTGCTGATTAACCACCCGCTCGACTGCCCGGTCTGCGACAAGGGTGGCGAGTGCCCGCTCCAGGACTTTTCGTATTCGTACGGACCCAATGAGAGCCGGATGGAGTTTCCGCGGAGGGTGTTCGACGGGGAGGGGGTCAAGGCCGACGTCGATTTCGGGCCGACGCTGATGCTGAACCGGAACCGCTGCATCCTCTGCACGCGCTGCGTGCGGTTCATGCGCGAAGTCGACGGCGACGCCCAGATCAACATCGTCGATCGCGGCTACGGCAGCGAGATTGCGACCTTCCAGGAGGAAGGCGTCCATTCCCTGATCTCCGGGAACCTCATGGACGTGTGCCCGGTTGGAGCCATCACTACCAAGGACTATCGCTTCAAGTCGCGGCCGTGGGACAACCCCGACGCGGTGGACACGATCTGCACGTTCTGCGAGCGCGGCTGCAATACGACCGCCTGGCTTCGGGCGAAGCCGGAGTGGGCCAAGGGGGCACGCCTGGTCCGAATAACTCCGCGGTTCAATCCCGACGTCAACGGCTACTGGATGTGTGACATCGGCCGGTTCGAGTACCACTGGATCGAAGGGGATGATCGGCTGCAGCGCCCGCTCTTGAAGACCGAGACCGGCCTGCAGCAGCCGAGTGACTGGCGCGAAGCAATGGCGAAAGCGGCAGAGCGGATCACCGCCGCCGGAAACGGATCTCTTCGCCTGTTGATCTCCGCCCACGCGTCGCTCGAGGAACTGTTTCTCATTGGACGACTGGGCTCGGCGTTGGGAATTCCTGAAGACGGCGTGGCGATCAGCTGGCGGGCACGCGAGAAACCCCAGCCACAGGACAGCAAGTTCAAGGTGCCCCCGGTGGATGCGCCGAACGTCCATGGCGCACGAGACATGGGGTTCCCGGTGAAGTCGCTGTCCGATGGACGCCCAGACATCTCGGCATTCCGTCAACAGGTCGAGCAGGGACAGGTCAAGGCACTGCTGGTGTTCGATCCCGGTCCGGCGGGGTCGATTGGCGATGTCTCGTGGGTGATCCAGGCGCGGGTGTCCGGCAAGCTGCCGCTGCTCATCGTCCACAGCGTGCTGCTCACCGACCTCGCACGCGCTGCCGACATCGTCCTGCCGGGTGCATCCTCGCTCGAGAAAGACGCGTCTTACGTGAATTATCAAGGCCGGGTCCAGGCTGCGTCGCGGGCGCTGCTGACGCCGGGAGATGCACAGGAAGACTGGCAGATCTTGGTGAACCTTGGTATGGCGCTCGGGGTGACGCTGGGCTATACGAGCAGCGCCCACGTTCGGGCCGATGTCGCGGAGGCAATGTCCTCGAACTCGGCATACGCTGAGCTGGGGGAGCTGACGTTTGCGCGACCGGTGCCGGCAAAGCACTGGCTGCAGGCCTCGAACCCTTCCGAGCGTTGGAAGTGGGATGTAATGTTCCAGGATCTGCCACCGGTAAAATTCGCGGGACGCCCGGAACCCACGTCGATTCCGAGCGTGATTCCGCTGACCGAGCGCGACTGATCGTTCATGGATCAAAATGTGACGCTGCTGGCCGCGTTTGCGGCCGGCTTCCTGTCGTTCGTCTCCCCTTGCGTGTTGCCGCTCATTCCCGGCTACATCTCGTTCGTCTCGGGCGTCTCGCTCGAGGAGATGCGAGGTGATTCGGCGGCGAGGGCGACGCGAAGCCAGGTCTTTCTCACTTCGGTCGCATTCGTGCTCGGGTTCTCAATCGTGTTCGTGGCGCTGGGAGCCACAGCGACCGCAATCGGCAAGTTCATGCTGGCCCAGCTGCCACTGCTCAGCAAGGTTGCCGGAATCATCCTGATTATTTTCGGCCTGCACACGATGGGCGTGTTCCGGCTGGCCTTTCTCGAAACCGAAAAGCGGATGCACGCGCAGCGCAAGCCAGCGGGTCCGCTCGGGGCGATGCTCGTCGGTGTGGCATTTGCCTTCGGCTGGACTCCGTGCATCGGGCCGATCCTCGGGGGGATCCTCGCGATTGCTGGATCGAAGAACAGCATCTCTGAAGGTGTCACCCTGCTCGCAGTTTATTCGCTTGGTCTCGGGATCCCGTTCCTGCTGACATCGCTCGCCATCGACCAGTTCTTCTCGGCAACGAAACGGATCCGGCGGTACTACCACGCGATCGAACTGACCTCGGGTGTGTTGCTCGTGGCGATCGGACTGCTCATCTTCACCGGCCAGCTCACCCTCATCGTCCGCTACCTTCAGCCCTACCTTCCAAGTTACTGACGGCGGGGTCAGCTCGAGGTATTGATCGCGTCGACCACGTCGGTGCGATTCTTCGCTGCTGCACGCGACAGCGGTGTCTGGTCTTCCACGTCCACGGCAAGCGGATCGGCACCGCGCGCGAGGAGGGCCTTGACGACCTCGACGAGACCGTTCTCCGCGGCAATATGAAGCGGCGTGTGGCCGCCCGAATCGGGGACCCCGACGTCCGCGCCTCGCTCGATCAGAAAGAGCGCGATGTCCGTGTGACCACCGGCGGTGGCCGCGTGCAGCGGCGTGTTCTTCAAGCTGTTGGCGGAGACTGCAGAGACCCGGGCGCCGGCATCGACGATCTTCTCGGCTGCGTCGCGCTGTCCGAAGAAGCTCGCCAGGTGCAGCGGCGTCCACCCATCGTAAGAGAGGCTGTTCACGGCCGGCGGGTCAGCCAGCGTGGAATCCAGATCCTGAAGGCGTCCAAGCGCAGCGGCGGCGAACACGTCGGCGCGCGCACCAAGATCGAGCGCCGTTTCGATGACCTCACGATGGCCTCGATAGAGGGCCGCCATGATGACCGACTCGCCGGCGGCGGTTCGAGCGTTGGCCAGCGAGGCGTCCTTTCGCAGCAGTTCGCGAACCCTGGACGCATCTCCCACCTTTGCGGCATCAATCAACGTTGCGAGATCGCTCATGTTTGCCTCGGCACCCGCATGCGCAATCGCCTCGGGTGGATACTGACTCGGACGTGTCTATCCGCCCGGCCGGTTTCCCCGTCCAGATGGTACCGGATGGGCGCCTCTGATTACACGTCGGCGCGCTCGATCGATCGAAGCGTGATCCTCGCTGCCAGGTGGGTCGTGCCGCGCATGAGGTGACGTCCGCCCCACAGGCGCGCCAGCGGGTGGCGATCCTCTACGACCACGGCCTCCAGCTTGCCGTCGTCCATTCGGGCATGCGGGGCCAAGCGGATGCCGTTGCCATACTCACGGCCGTTGGCGAAAGCGATCAGCAGCGCCGACGAGTGCACTTCCTCATCGTCGAGAACGATGCGATAGCGGGCAGCGCGGTAGCGGAATGCCTCGCGCAGGCCAATCGCCACATAGGGCCCCATCCCTCGATGACCCATCGCCCGCGCGTTGAACTGCTCGGCAATCACTGCGTCGACTCCGATGCCGGCAATATTGAAGAAGGAGCGCCCGTCGAGCTCTCCGACGTCGATGAGTGTGTCGCGGCCCCGCAGGATCACGTCGACAGCCGCATGCGGATCGGCAGGCAGGCCTAGCTCGCGCGCGAACCCGTTTCCTGAACCAGCAGGGATTACGCCCATCGCGCTCACCGAGCCGGCAATGACGCTGGCGACCTCGTTGATTGTGCCGTCGCCTCCCCACGCGATCACGATCGATGCACCGGTTGCGAGCGCGCGGCGGGCAAGATCGGTTGCGTGATGCCGTCGTTCCGTCACCTGCACGGTCGCGGTGACGCCCTCGGCGTCGAACCGCTTGGTCAGCAGCGCGACTCGTTCCGCCGCAACGTCGGGATCGGCGCCGGCTCCCGACAACGGGTTCACGATCGCGAAGACATTCATGGGTTCAGCGCTGTTTCAAGATGCTATAGTAGCGGGGCTACATGCCAGTCGGGTCGCATTCGAACGAAGCGAACGATCGAGAGCGAGCGCGCCTCGCGTGCTTCGGCGAGGTCTCGCCGGAGCCCGTATCGAAGAGGCCGACGGCAAAGGCGGACGGGGCGACGCTCCCCGGAGAATCATGACGCGGCCCGCAGTGCGCCTGACGCTGCTGATTGTATTCCTCGCGGCGATGGGAGCAACGGCGTATCTGTTCTGGACGGCCGAACGGCAGTCGCGACTCACCGAAACCACTTCACGCACCTTCGACGCTTCCGCCCGTGCCGCGGAGCGCACCGTCTTCGATCTCCGCAGCGCGCAACAGGCATACGTCGCGGCGGGCCAAGGAGAAGAGTTCTGGATCGGCCGGGCGACGGAGCTTGCCGACGACCTCAAGTCTCGAGTGGCGTGGCTGAAGGCGGACGCCGGTCCGGCCTCGGTCTCGGCGTTCGACGATGCACTCTCGGCGTTGCAGGACCTCGACCAGATGGACCGCCGCTCGCGGGAGAACGTGCGGAGCCATCAACCGGCGCTCGCTGCGGATCAGATCTTCACCACCGGTCTCGACCTCACCCGCAAGATTGCCGACGGAATCGAGCGTGGTCGTGCCGCCGAGATAGCCGTCCGCGACGACATCCGGACCGCGCTTCAGAGACGCGAAGTCTTCTCGCTGGGCGCGGCTGCAGCGGCAGCAACCCTGATCGTGCTGCTGTTGCTGATGCCGAGCAGGCGAGCCGTGATGATTGCGCAGCCTCCGCTGCAGGCGGCTGTCTCCGCGGCGCCACCCGCTCTTCCGCAGCTTGACGATTTCTCGCTGGCTATCGACTCGCTCGACACCCTCGACGGGGACGAAGGCTGGGTGCGCGCGGTCACGCCGTCGCCCGCTCCCCCGGCGCTGCCGCCCCCGGCCACACCGGTGGAATTGCCGGCCGACGCGGCACCCGTAGTCGCAGCGACGCCGACTCCGGCCGTCGATCTGCAGGCTGTCGCGACCGTCTGCAGCGATCTCGCCAGGGTCGTCGACACGCGAGCGTTGCCCGAGCTGCTCGAGCGGACAGCTGGAGTGCTCGATGCTTCGGGCATCATCCTGTGGATCGCGGATCCCGATGGACGCGAGCTCGCCCCGATCGTCACTCACGGGTATTCGACGAATCTGATCACGCGCCTCGGTACGATCGCGCGGGACGCCGAGAACGTCACGGCGGCGGCCTATCGCACCTCATTGCTGCAGACGGTGAAGGCCGACGCGGTGTCGAACGGCGCGATTGCGGCGCCTCTCGTAACGCCGGCCGGGTGCGTGGGAGTGATGGCCGCAGAAGTGCGTCACGAGGCCGAGCGCCAAGACACGGGTACTGGCGGCAGCCAGCATCGTGGCTGCGCAGCTTGCTGCCCTCGTCGGACCGCCGCCGAGAGGCGCCAAGGCCGAAGCCACAGGCTAGCGGTCCGAGCGGACCACTAGACGATCGCCCGCGAGCGGAGCCGCTCCTGTTTCTCCTCGATCTTGCCCTTGATCGTCTGCGGCTTCTTGTCCCGAACGATCTCCAGCGAGAACTCCGCCCCCGCGTCGAGGCGGTTGATTGCACCCGACAGGTCGGACGGGTCGCTTACGGTCGAGCCGTTCACGGCGGTAATCACGTCCCCGGCTCGAAGTCCCGCCTTCGCGGCTGGCGAGCCTTCACTAACTGATCGCACCAGGACCCCATCCTTCACACCAAAGTACTCTTCCAGCTGCGGAGTCAGGCTTTCAATCGACAGGCCGAGGCGTCCGCCCCGGCCGAACATTTCGAAGTCGAATCCCGGCATCGGCGGAATCTCCACTGCCGGTGGGCGCGGAGCACGCGGAGGCGCCGGGGGGGTTGGACCTGATGGAGGCGCCGGTGGCGGCGGCATGCGGTAGGCCCACGATCGTGCGCCATCGTCCCAACGCTCGGCGCCCACGTCGTCACCCCATAGAGCGCCAGACGATCGCTCCGGCGCGACCGATACCGTGACGCGCTGGCCATTTCGCGAGAGCACGGCCTGGACCTTCCGACCGACGGGCGTTTCCTGCACGAGTCTGCTGAATTGCTTGGCGCTTCGCACGCGTTCGCCATCGAACTCGAGGATCGTGTCGCCGGCCTTGACGCCCGCCTTTTCGGCCGGACTGTCGGCCTGGACCTCGTCGACAATCACGCCGCTCGGCGGCGCCTTCGAGTCGTCGCTCCCGACATCCCTTACCTGAACCCCGATCTGCGCGCCTCGACCGATCAACTCGAACGCTCGTATGAAAGGCTCGCGCTCGCGGCTCTGGCCATGGACGACGGCCGTCACAACCGGGGCGGCCATCGCCAGAACGAGCGCTCCGCTGAGCGCGGCTGGTTTCCACATTCGCATCTGGTTTCCCTCCGTCTGAACACAAGGTCAGACGCAGGCCTGTTTCAAAAGGTTGTGCTCCCGTCCTTCCGGCAGGTCAGTTCCGTCCACCGCAAGTGACGAGAACCAGGCCCGGCCAACGAAATTTCGGGGGGTTTTTCGCGGTGCAGCTTTTGATGCCTCTTCTGTCGGCCGCGCGAAATCAACGGGATGCGTTAACTCAGGCAGGCGCTGGCATCGCCGCATCCCGTCGTTAGTTCAGGCGATTTCGCGTGGCCGTTCGTGTCTGTAGACGCGGGTCTTGCATAGTCCGCAACCGGAGGAGATCCATGGTCAGAACGCTTTGCGCCGCTGGCGTTCGCTCTGGCGCTGCTGGCGCGGATGCGCGTTGTCGTCACATCCAAAGATTGCGGATCTCAAATACAACCCCGGCCGTTACCAGAATCACTCGGTCACCGTCGATGGCGTCGTCACCAGCTCGTGGGGCGTGCCGCTGATGCCATTGAAGCTGTACAAAGTGGACGATGGAACCGGCGAGGTGACGGTGGTGGCACAATAACGGCCACGTCCCGACAAAGGGTGCGCGCGTCAGAGTGAAGGGACGGGTGAACGAGTTCGCGACCTTCGGCGGACAGTCGCTCGGCCTGCATCTTCAGCAGGAGAAGATTTCGTTCAAAGGCTACTGATTTGGTGATTGGTGATTTGCTGATGGGTGATTCGGTCATTGAATCATCCAATCACATCACCAAATCACGAATTACCCATTCACCAATTCAATTGATTTTGACCGCGACCGCGGTCATGTCGTCATTCGGCGGAGCGCCCGCGCGAAAGGTCTCGACGGCCGCGAAAATGTGCGCGACGACCTGCTGTGGCGGCAGGTCGCGCGAGCGCTCCACCACCTCCAGCAGCCGCGCGGCAGTGAATTCCTGGCCCGTTCGGATCCATCGCTTCGAACACCCCGTCGCTGCAGAACACGAACAGGTCCCCGGCGTGGAGCGCATAGGTCAGCTCGTCGTACGAGGTCCCCTGAAAAGATCCGAGCGGCACACCGGGAAGCTCGATCTGCGACACACCTTCCGCTGACGCTCGCACCGGATACGGCAACCCCGAATTGGCCAGCGTCACGCTGCGGCGCTTCAGATCGAAAATGGCGTAGCACATCGTGCAGTAATACTCTTCGAGCTGACGCTGGTTCAGGATGGTATTGACCGACGACAGCAGGCTGGCGGGCGTGGACCGATCCGGCAGATAGCGCCGGCGGAATGTTCGTCCACGAACCAGCTCCGCCGCGAACACGCTGTAGAGCGCTGCCGGCACCCCTTTCCCGGACACGTCGCCAACCGCCACCACCAGCGTGTTGGATTCCGGCGCCAGGAAATCGTGAAAGTCTCCTCCCAGCTCGCGCGCCGGAGCGAAGCTGGCGGCCACATCGACCCCTTTCATTCGCTTCGGAAGGCCCCCTGGAAGCAGCGCCGCCTGTACGCGCTGTGCGAAATGCACCTCCTTTTCCAGACGGATCTCGTTGGCCCGCACCGTCTCGTACAGGCGCGCGTTTTCAATCGCAACCGCCGCCTGGCTCGCGAGGAGCGTCAGGATCTCGACGTCGCGCTTGGTGAACGCTTCGAGCTCGGGGCTCTCGAGATCCAGGACGCCGATGCAACGATCCTTGAGCATCATCGGGATGACGAGCTCGGACCGGACGTCTGGCACCAGCGGGATGTAGCGGGGATCCTGTGAGACGTCGGGAACGAGCACCGGCTCCTTGTGCAGCGCGGCATAGCCGACCAGGCCTTCTCCGAGCCGCACCCGCGGCACCTGAACCTTCTCGCCATACTGGACGGCAAACTGCATCTCGAGGTCGCCGCGCTCCTCGTTCACCAGCAGGATGCCGAAGGTGCGATAGTCGATCACCCGCCGCATCAACTGCGCGATGCGAGCGAACAGCTCGTCGAGCTCCAGGATGGCCGCGACCTCGCGGCCGATCTCGGCGAGCGTCTCGAATGCCTCCGCGTCGTTGCGGCTGCGCTCGAACAGACGCGCGTTGGCCAGCGCAACCGCCACGTGCGCCCCGAACTGTCGCAGCAGCGCCAGGTCCGACTGCGAGAACTGATCGCGCTTGTGACTGAGGACGTTCAGCGCACCGATCGGACGGGCCTTGTGCAACAGTGGAACCACGAGTTCCGAGGCCATGCCCGGCACCATCTCGAGGTAGCGAGGATCCGAGGTCACGTCGTTGACCAGCAGCGGCGCCTGACTGGCGACCGCTGCGCCCACCAGTCCCTGATCGAGGCGAACCCGGACTGTCTCGAGCGGCTCGGGATAGCCGACGGAGTAGGCGACGCGAAGCTCGCTGCGTCTCTCCTCGAGAAGGTAGACGGCAAACGCGTCGAACTGAATCAGCCTGCCGATCAGCCTGGGAATCTGGGCCAGCAACTCATCGAAATCGAGGACCGAGGTGACCTGCCGGCCGAGATCGAACAGGATCGTGAGGATCTCTTGCTCACGCGGTGTCGGTGGCGAACCGTTGATCATCAATCTCTGCAGTCTTCGGGATTATACTTGCAACTTCATGGACGCCCTGAAGCTTCCGCTCGACTACGCGGCCATCGAGCGGATCCTGCCGCACCGCTATCCGTTTCTCCTCGTCGATCGGATCACCGAGTTCGAGCCGGACAAGCGCATCGTTGGCATCAAGAACGTCACCCTGAACGAGCGCTACCTCGCGCATCGCGCCGGCGAACTGCCGGTGTTGCCGCCGACGATTCTCACCGAAGCCGTCGCGCAGGTCGGCGCGATCATGATTCTTGCGAAGCCGGAGAATCGCGAGCGTCTGATCTACTTCATGGGAATCGAACGCGTGCGCTATCGGCGCCCGGTGCATCCGGGCGATGTCGTCCTGATCGAGGCAGTGGTCCGGCGGCTCAGGAGTCGCATGGGAGTACTTCACGGAATCGCGCGGGTCGGAGACAAGGTGGCGGTCGAAGGCACGATGACGTTCGCGCTTGGGCCGGGGTCGGTTGGCGGAGAGCAAAGACCGGAGGGCGTCACCACCGGATAACTGGGTACGGTAGTCCGTCGGGCCGTAGCTCTACTTGAAAACCAGCAACACCATCCCCACCTTCACCCCCCGCGAGCCCCACGTGGCCCATTTGGCTTCCGGATGAAAGTAGCGAATGGCATCGAGCACTGCGGGCAGCAGGATCAGCACTCCGACGACAGGTTCCTTCCAGTTCAGTGATTCCGCCATTCCGCGGGTGTCACGTTCGGCTGGTCCGGTCTCCGCGAAGGCGGCTCCTGCGTACGCCGCGGATGCGAGCACGTTGAACGCAACCAGTCCTTTCAGCAGCGGTGCCTGCTCCCGACGCAGGTTGGGCCGCGCGGCTCAAAATGATCTCGTTTCCGAATTGCTGCACCCAGAAACCCGCGGAGTCGATGACGAACTCCTGGCGTGGCGGCAGTCCCGAGTCGTGCGTGATTGCAAAGAACGGGATGCCGTGGAACGACACCCTCTGGATCCCGGGATTCGCATCGAACATGGCGTCGAACAGCAGGTGACCGGTCTCGTGTGCGGCCAGCCCAATTGCGCCGCCTGCCAGAAAACTGCCCAGCGTGGAAGCCGGATGCTCACTCGAGGTCGTGGATGGCGAGGGGGGTGTATCCGGCGGGTTCTGGGCGCTGGCGCCTGAAACCAGGCCAAATACCAGCAGGACAACGAGTACGGCGTGCTCTGCGCGCAGGACGGCACTCGTGGCACAGCCGTTGCCTAAGGGTGAGGTGGCTGTGCCGCGACTGACGGCGCGAAGGAGAACACCAATGCTCGAAACGATTGCGATCATCCTGATTATTCTCTGGCTGCTCGGGATGGTCAGCGGCTACACCTTGGGCAACTTCATCTACGTCCTGCTGGTCATCGCCATCGTATTGTTCCTGGTGCGACTGATCAGCGGCCGCCGGGTTTGAAGAAGGCCCGCCTGAGGCGGGGGTGAAACGTCGTGAATTCTCCCTCGCTCTCGTCGTCTGCCATGTGGCGGCGCGCCTGATCGATCTTCGCGTCGAGATCGTCGGCCGCCGACAGGATCAGTGCCTCGATGGTCATGGGCTCGACGGGAGAGCCCAGCTGTCGCGACCCGTGGTGCGACACCACGAGGTGTTCGAGTTCGGCGCGAAGATCGTCCGGAAAGCCGTCGATGCGCGCCACAGACTCCCGGATCGCGACCACCCCGAGCGTGATGTGACCGATCAGGTTCCCGTCGCGTGAATATCCTGTCGTCTCCCCAGTCGTCAATTCGTCGAGCTTCGCGATGTCGTGCAGGACGGCGCCGGCAAGCAGCAGATCGCGGTTGGCTTCGTAGGCCGCTCCCAGTGCGTCGCAGGTCTCCGCGACTTTCAAGATGTGATCGAGCAGTCCACCCGGGTACGCATGATGGACTGTCACGGCGGCCGGCCACACGCGCAACTTCGATTCGCGCGGCGCCAGGATGTCGGCAAGTACCCGTGCGATCCACGGGTTTTCAACGCGAGCCAGGCGCGTTTGCAGTTCGGACCACGCGTCCATCAATGGCTTCCCCTTCGGGTGTCTGGTTCCTGCCGGGTTCGTCAGGCTTGCCCGGCCGCGGGACGATGGCCACGCCGACGAACACCAGGGCGGCAGCGAGCGCCATGCGCGAATTGAACGGCTCTCCCATCAGCGTGACGCCGAGGGCAACCGCAATCACCGGGTTGATATAGGCATACAGCGACACCAGCGATACCGGCAGATGCCGAAGGGCATAGGTATACGCCACGAAACCGCCGAGCGCGCCGATTGTCGCCAGATAGGCCAGCGCTCCCGCGGTCCGTGCCGAGAACTGGAGCGCGGGCCACTCCCCCTGAATCGTACCGAGGGCAAGCATCAACATGCCGCCGGTCAGCATCTGTGCGGCGGTGATCATGAAAATGTTTTCGCTGCGGGCATGCCGTCGCGAGTACGACGAGCCGACCGACCATCCCAGACACGCGACCTGCAGCGCGATGACGCCGGCGACGAAGCCGCGACCGGCGCCCGTGCCACTGATCATATCGGGCCAGACAAGAAGGAGGATGCCGGCGAAGCCGAGAGCGAGGCCGACAATCGTTCGAAACGTCAGCTTCTCGCCGTCTGGCAGGAACAGTTCGATGCCGGCCATCCAGAACGGCGAGGCGGCCACGATCACCGCGGCCAGACCGCTCGGTACGTACTGTTCCGCCCACACCACGCCGCCGTTTCCGAGGACGAGCAGGGTGATGCCAAGAAACAGCGCACCCCGCCACGCGCTTGCGGATGGAAGGCGCTCGCCTCGCATCAACATGGCACCGCCGAGAATTGACCCGGCGATGATCCATCGCATGCCGCTCATCAACCAGGGCGGGATCGTTTCGAGCGTGATGCGGATACCGAGATAGGTGGTACCCCAAATGAGGCATACCGCCACCCAGGCGAGATAGGCCAGCCGACGCTCGCGCGGGCCGCTATCTTCCATCGAGGAATCCGAACGTGCCGCGTCCAAGCCACGCGCCGCCATCGATCGTCAGGATCTCGCCGGTGATGAACCCGGCGTGCGAGGACACCAGGAACGCCAGCGTGTCCGCAACTTCTTCTGGCTTCCCCTAGCGGCGAAGCGGCACCATCTTCGGTGATCCGATCGACCGCCTGATCCGAGTTCCAGAGTTGTTTCGCTGCCCCGGGCGATTCGATCGGCCCGGGCGCGACCGCGTTCACCCGGATGCCGTGCGCGGCCCATTCGACGGCCAGCGTCTGCGTCATCGACATGACGCCGGCTTTGGCGGCCGCTGAGTGGACGTGCCGGCGCTCCCGGTCCAGACGTAGTTGGCGAGGATCGAAACGATCGAGCCGCCGCGCTTCCGCGCGATCATGTACTGGCCGACCGCGCGCGAGCAGTAGAAGCTGCCGTTCAGCACGATGCCGATGACCGCGTTCCAGCCGTTGGGCGACAGTTCTTCGGCGCGGCAGATGAAGTTGCCGGCCGCGTTGTTGACGAGGATGTCGAGACTGCCGAAGTGCTTGACCGTCCGCTCGCACCATCTCGTCGACCTGCTCCGGCTTGCGCACGTCGAGCTGGACGGCGAGCGCATCGATGCCCGGACTCGCGGAGCGCATGCCAGCCGTGCTCGAGGTTCTCCGACTGCCGGCTCGCGATGGCGATGCGCGCGCCGAGCGTGCCCAGGCGCCTGGCGATCGCGAGGCCGATGCCGGTGCCGCCGCCGGTGATGACCGCGACCTGATCCTTCAGCAGAGTCCGCAGTCGAACATGACCTCCGATTATCGAGTGCTAAGATTGGCGTATGTCGAGCGGACGCGCACCGTACGTGTGCATCGTTTCATTGGCTCTCGTGCTGGGCGGCGTCGGTTGCGACTCGAGCTCGTCCGACGTCGCCCGCGACCGCCGCGCAGTTGGCGCAACCTGCGCCGGCCGCCGCCGGCGGCGCCCGCGTCAGACGAAAGCGCCGCGCCGTCCGCTTCGCGGCCGCGAGCTCGACTGGCAAGACGCCACGCGCCCGAGCATGCAGCGACGCTGACATGCCGCCGCTTGCCGGTCGTACCCTATCCCGGCCGCGCGTCCGATGGAAGTCGTGCGCGCGGTCTACGTGTTCGCCGCCGGCATCCCGAAGTGCTCAGTCACGTGCCGTGCTTCTGCGGCTGCGAAAGCCGCGGGCATAAGCACAACGACGACTGCTTCGTCCGACGCGCGACGACGCAGGGACGACCGACCGAGTGGGAACCGCACGGCATTGGTTGAGGCGATCTGCCTCGACGTCGCGCGTGACGCGATGCAGATGCACTCTTCCGGCGCCGGCATCGCGTCGATCGCGCCGCCATCGAGACGCAAGTACCGCGCGTCGTTTCCGACGATGACGCCGACGCCGCTCCGTTTCCCGCGGCGGCAAATGACGCATCGCGACCGCGCGCGAGGCGTTCGCGCGGTCTGTTCGAGGCCGTCCACGAGGGCGTCTACATCGGCACCATTCGACGGTCCCGACACCGGCGACTCTTTCGGCCAATCCCTATCTGAAGCTGATGTTCGGCTTCGCCGCCGACACGCCGCAGGCGGAAGTCCGTCCGTTCGAGCCCGACCGGTTCGTCGATCCGCAGGCGCGCGACGGGTTCGTCGAGCGGCTGCGAGCGCGACGGCGCGGTCACCGACTACCTGCTGCGGCTGCGCCGCGCCGATCGCGATCGCGATCTGGGTCGAGGTGACCGCGCACGCCGAGATCGACGGGCGAACGGCGGCGCTGCGCGTCGAAGCGCTGATGCGCGACGTCAGCGAGCGCAAGCGGCTCGAGGATCAGGCGCGCGATCTCTATCACCAGCTGCTGCAGGCCGAAAAGCTCGCCGCGCTCGGCCAGACGATCTCCGGCGTCGCCCACGAGCTGAACAATCCGCTCGCGACGATCCTGACCTGGGCCGAGCGGCTGTCGCAGCGGATCGGTCGACGATCAGACCAAGCGCGGTCTCGAAACGATCCTGAGCGAGTCGGAGCGCGCCGCGAAGATCGTCCGCAACCTGCTGACCTTCGCGCGCAAGCGCCACACGACGCGCGCGATGGTCGACGTGAATCAGGTGGTGCGCGAGACGCTGGCGCTGCGCTCGTACGAGCAGCGCCTCAGCAACATCACCATCCTCGAGGCGCTCGCCGCCGGCCTGCCGCAGGTGTTCGCCGATCCGCACCAGATCCAGCAGGTGCTGCTCAACCTGATCATCAACGCGGAGCAGGCGATGCTCGCCGCGCACGGCCGCGGCACGCTGATCCTCCGCACCTGGCACGACCTCGACGCGCGACGCCGTCGTCCTCGAAGTCAACGACGATGGGCCGGGCGTGCCGGAGGACGTGCAGCCGAGGATCTTCGATCCGTTCTTCACGACCAAGGAAGTCGGCAAAGGCACCGGCCTCGGCCTGACCGTCGCCTACGCGATCGTGCAGGAGCACGGCGGGCGGATCACGCGTGAAGTCCGAGCCGGACCGCGGCGCGTCGTTCTACGTCGAGCTGCCGGTCGGCGACGGTCCGGTGAAGCCTGCGCTACCGCGTCCGCCGGAGCGGACGCGACCGATTCGCGCAGCGGGATCGGTGGTGCTGGTCGTCGAAGACGAGGCGGCGCTCGGCGCGGCGGTCGCCGAGGCGCTCGCCGACGCCGGCTTCGTCGTCGATCGCGCCGGCGACGGCGAAGAGGCGCTGGAGCGCGTCCAGGGACGCGCCTACGACTCTGATCATCTGCGATCTGAAGATGCCGCGGGTCGACGGCATGGCGTTCTATCGGAGCTGGAACGCGACGCGCCGGACCTGGCGCGGCGCATCCTGTTCGTCACCGGCGACGTCGCCGGCACCGAGCCGAGCGGTTTCTCGAGGAGACCGGCTGCCGCTGGCTCGCGAAGCCGTTCCGGCTGAAGGATCTGCTGCGGACCGCACGGGAGATGCTTGCTTAGTGGACGCTATGGCGCAGCCTTGCTCGACGCTCGCCGCCGCGATCCGCTCGGCTGGCCGCGACGCTGCCGGCGTGCGGCGTCTGCTTCGCCGCCGCTCGGTCTTGTAAGGGAGCACGACCGCCGGACGATCCGTCCGCGACATGGCTCGCCCCGGCCGCCGTCGGCCGATTTCGCTTTCACCCGCTTCATCGTCTGCTGGAACGAGAGGATTGCCGGCCGCAGGGCCCGGGCGGCTTCCTCGACCGAGCAGTCGGCGCCGAGCGCCTTGCGCAGCCGCTGAATCGCGCGCGCGTGCAGCTGCGAGACGCGCGATTCGTTGACGCCGATCTCCGCGCCGATCTGCTTCATCGTCGCTTCGCCGTAGTAGTAGAGGCCGATGACCTTGCGCTCGCGCGGCGGCAGCGAGGCGATCGCGGCGCGCACGCGGTCGCGCACTTCGCGCTCCTCGTAGGCGCGATCGGGCGACTGCGGCTCCGACGGCACGAGCGCGGCCGGCAGCGTCGAGCCGTCGACGTTGTCGCCCGCCGAGAGCGGCGACGTGGATTCGATCGTGTTGATGCGAACGATGGTGCGGCCGAGCCGCGCTTCGTCGGAGCCGACGCGCGCGGCGAGATCGGCCAGCGACGGCTCGGCGCCGAGCTCGCGGCGCAGCTGCCTCGCGCGCCGCTTCGAGCTCGCGGCGCTGACGGCGGACGCCGCGCGGCCAGGCGTCGCGGCGCAGCGCGTCGATCATCGCGCCGCGGACGCGCCGTTCGGCGAAGGTCTCGAACTTGATGCCGCGCGCCTCGTCGAAGCGGTAGCGCCGCATCGATCAGACCGAGCATGCCGTCCTGCACCAGATCGCCGAGCTCGATGGAATGCGGCATCGAGGAGGCGACGCGGCGCGCGAGCGACTCGACGAACGGAAGACCGGCGGCGATGCGTTCACGCTGACGGGCGACGAGGGGCTGACGCTGCATTGGGTCTCCTTGGTAGCTCGCCGGCGCAGCTCGAGCGGCGAGCCGGTAGCCGAAGGGCAACGGCGGTACCACAGCAGAAGCGAACAGATAAGCGAATCGCTGCGCAGCGCCGCTGCTCGGTCCTAAGTTGCTGATGTAGAAGCTAGTTAATTCCGTGTTGCGGCGTGCAGGAGCGTGAAAGTCAGCGCAGCTCGACTGATGTGGCCGTCATCCTGTTGACACATGCGCGGCGATTCTGTCAATCTATTGACGCACGGTCTTGACGGTTTGGGGTCTGACCCCAATGTTCGCGTCTGATCGCTGGATCTGGGGTCTGACCCCAGAGCAACCGACTGGGCTGACGCTATCGCGAACGGAGGCGGATCTCGCGGGCGGTGGCCATCGCGTCGAGCACGCTCGCGACGACCTGGGCGGCGCGGGCGCGGCGCCATTTCGTCGGCCGCCTTGGCTTCGAGCAGCTCGGCGTTCGCGAGGATGATTCCGAGCTGGTTGTTCAGGCGATGGAACAGCAGGCCGAGGTCGGCCGGCTCGTCTGCCGACGCGCGGAGCGATCGTCGGCTGCCGGCATCATGAGGCTTCTTTGCGCGTGAGCTCTCCGGCGCGTCCGGGCTCGCGCCAGAGCGTGTCGACGAAGATGCGGACCGAGCCGCCGGCGGTCCGGACGTACTCGACCTTGCCGCTCGCGATCCAGTTGTAGATGGTGCGGCGGCTGACGCCGACCAGCTCGCACGCCTTCATGATCGAAATCGTCTTGCGATCAATCATCATCATCTCTCAGGTTCCACGCGGCCCTGCTGTTCGTGCCCGCTGTTATCGGGAGTGACGTACGCGCGGCTCTGTAGGGTGCCGCGCACGACACTCCGCCGTTGACCCCGGCTCGCGCGGGTGTCAAAATACCGCCGCACGACTAAATGGCTGAAACCGCGAAACATCTGCTGCTCGTCGACGACGAGGCGGCGCTGCGCGAGGCCATCGCCGAACGGCTGGCCGACCACGGCTTCGTCGTCGAGCAGGCAGCGAGCGGCGAAGAGGCGCTCGCGCGCCTCGCCGACTTCGCGTTCGACATCATCATCACCGACCTGCGGCTGCCCGGCGTCGACGGCCGCGCCGTGCTCGACGCCGCGCTCGAGCGCTATCCCGAAATCATCGCGATCGTCATCACCGGCTTCGGCACGGTGAAGGACGCGGTCGAACGCGATCAAGCAGGGCGCCGCCGACTTCATCACCAAGCCGTTTCAGTTCGACGCGCTGCTGCACGTGCTGAATTCGGCGCTCGAGCAGCGGCGGCTGCGATCGGAGAACGCCTACCTGCGATCGCAGCTCGAAGAGCGCTACCGCATCGACGGGCTCGTCGGCCGCAGCCGCGTGATGCGCGACCTGTTCCAGCTGCTCGAAACGGTCGCCGCCACCTCGAGCACGGTCCTCATCACCGGCGAGACCGGCACCGGAAAGGAGCTCGCCGCGCGCGCGATTCATCACAACAGCCCGCGCCGCGCCAACCGGTTCGTCGCGATCAACTGCAGCGCGATTCCCGAAACGCTGCTCGAAGCCGAGCTGTTCGGCCACGTCCGCGGGCGCGTTCACCGGCGCCGTCGGCACGCGCCAGGGACGTCTCGAGCAGGCGCACAAGGGCACGCTGTTCCTCGACGAAGTCGGGACGATGAGCCCGGCGCTGCAGGCGAAGCTGCTGCGCGTGCTGCAGGAGCGCGAGTTCGAGCGCGTCGGCGATTCGCACACGATCAAGATCGACGTCCGCGATCATCGCCGCGACCCATTCCGATCTCGCGAAGATGGTCGCCGACGGCACGTTCCGCGAGGATCTCTTCTACCGCCTGAACGTCATCCCGGTGCAGCTGCCGCCGCTGCGCGAGCGGCGCGAAGACATCCCGCTGCTGGTGCAGCATTTCCTCCAGAAGCTCGCGCGCCGAGCAGACGCCGCCGCGGCTGCGTGACGATGTCGCAGGAGGCGCATGCGGCGGCTGATGGCGTATGCCTGGCCCGGCAACGTCCGTCAGCTCGAGAACGTCGTCGAGCGCGCGCTCGCGTTCAGCCAGGGCCGCTCGCAGATCGAGCTCACCGATCTCGGCCCGGAGATCCAGACTGTGCGCGGCGTCCGCAGACGGCCACGAACCGTGGTTCCCGGACGAAGGGCTCGACCTCGAGCGCTACATCGAAGGGGTCGAGCTCACGCTGATCAAGCGATCGCTCGAACGCACGCAGGGCAACAAGGTCCAGGCGGCGCGGCTGCTGAACCTGAAGCGGACGACGCTGATCGAAAAGCTGAAACGCCTCGAGCGTGGGCAGCCTGGGGTGTAGGGGACTAGCCCGGGTTCCCGGGTTCTCGGGTTCTCGGGTTCTCGGGTTCTCTGGTTCTGAAAACGTTCGACACGATTTGACGGATTCGAGCGATGCCTCCGCGCTACACGTACTGGACGATCATCTTCGGAAACCAGCCGACGGCGTTTCGATCGGCAACGCGCGACGAGCTGTTGCCGACGCTGCGTCAGCTCCAGTCGAAGCACCCCGACGCGGTGATGATGTGGTTCGCCAGGGGCCGCCTGTGGGCATCGCAGGAAGAAGCCAGAACAGCCTTCGATCGCGATCGCCGTCCCGCCTGGCGCGACCGCCCGAAAGGCGATCGCCCGCCTCGGCCGAAGCCCGAATGGCACGGGCGGCCACCAGGCGATCGGCCCCGCGGTCCGAAGCCGGAACGGCCCGAGCGACCGCCAGGTGAGCGGCCCCGCGGTCCGAAGCCGGAGTGGCGCGAGCGGCCGCAAGGCGAGCGGCCCCGCGGTCCGAAGCCGGAGTGGCGCGGGCGGCCGCAAGGCGAGCGGCCTCGCGGTCCGAAGCCGGAGTGGCGCGAGCGGCCACAAGACGATCGGCCTCGCGGCCCAAAGCCGGAGTGGCGCGAACGGCCGCAAGGCGAGCGGCCTCGCGGCCCGAAGCCCGAATGGCACGGGCGGCCACCAGGTGATCGGCCCCGCGGTCCGAAGCCGGAGCGGCCCGAGCGACCGCAAGGCGATCGGCCTCGCGGCCCGAAGCCCGAATGGCACGGGCGGCCACCAGGTGATCGTCCCCGCGGTCCGAAGCCGGAGTGCGCGAGCGGCCACAAGACGATCGGCCCCGCGGCCCGAAGCCGGAGCGGCCCGAGCGACCGCCAGGAGATCGCCCTCCCGGCCCGAAGCCGGAGTGGCGCGAGCGGCCGCCGGATCAACGCCGCACCAATCCCAGTGGACGATCGAGCCAGGAGGGCGCTGACCGGCGCGGCCGAGACTGGCGGCCCGGCGGTGAGCACCGCGATCCGCGCGACCGCTTCAAGGTACCGCGTGACATCAAACGGGCCCGCTTCGCGGCACGTCAGCGCCGCAGAAAAAAGGACGACAAGTGATTGCGCACGTGGTGTTGCTGCAGCCACGCGCGAGCCTGTCGACGGCGCAGCGTAACGAGGCGCTCGCGTCGCTTGCCCGCGCCGCGTCCGAGGTGAGTGAGATTCGGCGCTTCCGCATCGGGCGACGTGTGCGTCATGGCCTCCCGGGCTACGAACAGGCAATGGCGCAGGACTTCGAGTTCGCGCTGATCGTTGAGTTCGACGATGTGGAGGGACTGAAGTGTTATTTGAAGGCGCCGGCCCACGCGGCCCTGGGCCAGCTGTTCACGACTGCGGCCGACGCGGCACTTGCTTACGACTACGAAGTCGTCGAACCCACCGATGCGGTCCGGCTGCTCTGAGCCGTATCTTCAGCCAGGAAGAACTCTTCGATGATGTCGCGCAGGTGCGCGATCGAATCCGCGGCGTTGATCGCGACGCGCAGGTGCGAGCCGTTGTCGAGGCCCTTCGTGTACCAGGAATTCAGCGCGCGCAGCTTGTTGATCACCCAGCGATCGTGCCCGCGCGCCGGGCGCTGCCTCCGGCGATTGCGCCCGTCCAGGTGCCGACGTGACGGAATCCTTCGGCCTCGTCAGTGCGCTCGCTGCAGCAGCAGGTCGATGTAGTCGAGCAGGAACTGACCGCGCTCCACCGGCGTGATCTCCGCGCGGCGCTCGCCGCGCGCGAGTCGCCGCCGCCTGCTCGAAGATCCACGGATTCCGCAGCGCGCCGCGGCCGACGAGCACGCCCGACACCGAGCCGCCAGCGCAGCTTGCTCGACCAGTTGCGCCGGCTCGATGCAGTCGCCGCTGCCGAACACCGGGATGCCGATCGCCTGCAGCGACCCGCGCGATCAGATCCCAGTCGGAGAATCCTGAGTACGACTGCGCCGCGGTGCGGCCGTGCACCGCGACCGCCGCGGCGCCGGCATCTTCCATGCGGCGCGCCAGATCCGGCGCGTTGATCTCGTCGTCGTCCCAGCCGGCGCGCATCTTCACCGTCACCGGGATCTTCACCGCCTTCGTCATCGCGCGTGACGATCGCCTGCGCGTGCGCGGGCTCGCGCATCAGGCTGCAGCCGGCGTTGTGCTTGGCGATCTTCGGCACCGGGCAGCCCATGTTGACGTCGACGATGTCGGCGCCCATGCCCTCGACGATCTGCGCGGCCGCCGCCATCTTCTCGGGATCGCCGCCGAAGATCTGGATCGAGACCGGCCGCTCCTCTTCGGTGTACTCGGCGTATTCGAGCGTGCGATCGATGCCGCGCACGAGCCCTTCCGAGCTCACCATCTCGGTGACGACGAGGCCGCAGCCCGCCCTGCCGCTTGACGAGCCGGCGGAAGGCGGTATCCGTCATGCCCGCCATCGGGGCGAGCGCAAACGGCGGCGCGAGATCGATGTTGCCGATTTTCATTCATCAGTACAGCGCTTCGGACGTCCGCGGCGTCCACTTCGACGCTGACGGCCTGGCCGATCAGATCCACCGAGAGCACCAGGCGCGCGTGCGCTCCCTTGCGCATCAGCCGGCCGACGACACCCTTGAGCGGACCGTGCACCACCTCGACCATCATGCCCTCGCGAATCAGCGGGCACGGATCGAACTGCAGATCGCTCATCGACCAGCCGGCGGATGCCGTCGATCTCCTGTTCCGGAATCGGCGCAATCTCGCCGTCGAACGACACGATGCTGACGACGCCGGTGCACTTCAGGACCGGCAGGCGATCCGCGTCCGTCGAAGCGCGCGAAGCAGTAGCCGGGAAACAGCGGCCAGTCGATCTTCTTCTTGCGATCCTTCCAGCGGCTCCACCGGGTGATCGTCGGCAGAAAGGCTTCGTAGCCCTTGCGTTCGAGCTGTTCGCGGACGACCTGCTCGTGACGCGAACGCGTCCAGATGGCGTACCACGTCGGCGCATTAGGGCGTTCTGGCTGGACAGAGCCGGCCTCATCCGCCGCGAGCTGCTTTTCGTAGGCCTTCTTCAGCTCTTCGTTCTTCCATTCGATGATCGCCTGCGCGCGAAGCCGCGCGAGGAACTTGCGCATTTCGGTGCGGGTGCGTTCGGCGGCAACCTTGTCCGCGATCAGATCGCGGACCTTCTCGAACGGCTGCAAGGTCTGCGGCTTGAGCGTTTCGAGCTTGAACAGCTGATAGCCCTTCGGCGTCCGGATCGCCTCGGTGACCTCGCCCACCTTCATCTTGTCGATGATCTGCTGCAGCTGCGGTGAGAGGTCGCTGCGATCGAACGGCCCGATCAGACCCGCCGTTCGCCTTTGACGAGGAGTCCGAGGCTTCCGTCGCAACCTTGGCGAAGTCTTCACCCTTCAGGACTCTGGCGCGCAACCCCTCGATCTTCTTGTGGGCCTCGTCGTCTTGCGCCACGCTCAGCGCGTTTGGCTGCTTGGGATCGGAGGCGACCTCGCACGAAGATTTCACGGAGCGTGATCGAAGCCGGGTCGGTGAACTCCTCGTGGATGACGATCGTAATACTGATGCGCCTCGGCCTCGGTGATGGTGAGCTTCGAGCCGATCTCCTGGCGCTGCACCTGCTCGATGAGCATCTGACGCTCGAGCTGCTTCCGCAGATCGTCCATCGTCATGTTTTCCTGCTTGAGCGCCGCCTGGAATTTCTCTTCGTCCTGGAGTCCCTGCTCCTTGCGGATGTTGTTCGACCACCTGGCTTGAACTGCTCGTCTCCGAGCTTCAGACCCAGTTCGCGGCCTCGCTGAAGCAGCAGCAGCTCGTCGACCGTGCCAACGAGCACCTCTGGCGTCGCGTTCGCCACCAGCTTGTTCCGCTCCTCAGGTGTGAGTGACGCCGGATCGCGCCCGTTCAGCCCCTGCCGCACCGCAGTAGTGAGGCGCTGCTCCAGTTCGGTCTTGGTGACGATGTCGCCGTTCACTTTGACCAGAACCTGCTCGATCATCTCGGCGCGAATTGAAGCGGAGAGAAGCGCGGCGAAAGCCACGAGCAGCGCCGGGGCAATGATTTTCTTCATGATGGTTACTCTAAATAACTTGAATTCAGTATTTTAGCGCACCGTGAGGCCTTCGCTCAACTCGCGCAGCAGGCCGGCCACGCGACTGAACACGCCCCCTTCGGCCCGCGGATCCTCCTTGGCCGGCTTGAGAATCTCGTCGCGGCTGAACCCCGCGGTCACTTCTCCCGCCGTTGCGCGGGCGGTCCACCACGAGGCCTTCGGCGGTGCGGCGATCACTTTGGTCCCGCCGGGCAGCGTGCGGGCCGACCGCTGCTGCTGTCGGACGTCTGCCGGCGCTCTCATGTCGAGCTTCAGCGTGGCGGGCGGCGACAGCTGCACGTCCTTTCTGCTCCTGCACGACGCGGAACAGCCACGTCGGATCGACCTTCGCTTCAGGCCTGAACTTTAGGACGACGGTCTGACCTTCGCGGTCGATCGATTCAATCCCCACCCGGTCGGCCAGCAGACGGATCAGCGCGTATTCCGCCAGGTTCCCAATGGATGGGGGAGGCGGCCCGTATCGATCCCGAACCTCCTCGATCGAGCGCCGCAACTCCGCTTCGGATCGCACTCCGGCAAGCCGGCGGTAAACGGTCAGCCGCTGGTTCATGTCGGGAATGTAGGTCTCGTCGATCCGGAGATCGACGCGAAGATTGACCGTCGCGCGGATTTCGTCCTCGATTTCTTCGCCCTTCAGCTCCTTGATCGTCTGCTCGAGGAGCTTCATGTACATGTCGAAGCCGACCGCCTCGATGTGCCCGCTCTGCTCACCGCCAAGCAGGTTGCCTGCGCCGCGGATCTCGAGATCCAGCGCCGCAACGCGGAAGCCGCTGCCAAGGTCGCTGAACTCACGAATCGCAGCAAGGCGCTTCTTGGCTACTGGCGAGAGCGCTTCCTCCGGTGGGATCAGCAGGTAGGCGTAGGCGCGCCGATCCGAGCGGCCCACCCGACCGCGCAGCTGATAGAGCTGCGACAGGCCGTAACGGTCGGCTCGATTGATCACGATGGTGTTGGCATTGGGGATGTCGAGGCCGTTCTCGATGATGGTCGTCGCCAGCAGCACGTCGTACT
The DNA here is from genome assembly GCA_963755695.1 of uncultured Acidobacteriota bacterium. Taxonomy (GTDB): domain Bacteria; phylum Acidobacteriota; class Vicinamibacteria; order Vicinamibacterales; family 2-12-FULL-66-21; genus QHWT01. The sequence goes on from CAVWLB010000008.1 coordinate 696,267, forward strand.
TGTGCGCCACGAAGTCGACCATCACCCGCTCGAGCGCGTCCTCGCTCATCTGCCCGTGCGCAATCGCGATCTTGCGCTTCGGGTACCAGCCGCGTGATCAAATTGCCCAGCGAATAAATCGATTCGACACGGTTGTGGACGAAGTAGATCTGCCCGCTCCGTTCGATCTCGGTGCGAATCGCCCGGCGGATCACTTCCTGATCGAACTTGACGACGTTGGTCTGAATCGAAAGGCGATCCTTGGGCGGCGTTTCGATGATCGACATGTCGCGGATGCCGGCGAGCGACATGTTCAGCGTTCGCGGGATCGGAGTCGCGGTCATCGTCAGGACGTCCACCCGCTTCCGGAGCTGCTTGATCCGCTCCTTGTGCGCGACGCCGAAACGCTGTTCCTCGTCCACGACCAGCAGCCCGAGATCGCGGAATTGCACGTCCTTCGACAACAGCCGATGGGTGCCGACGATGATCTCGACCTTGCCGGCCGCGAGATCGTCGAGAACCTGCTGTTGTTCCGCCTTCGAACGGAAGCGGCTGATCATGTCGATCCGTACCGGAAACGCGGCGAACCGGTTGGTCAGCAGTCTTGAGGTGCTGGAAGGCCAGAACCGTCGTGGGCGCGAGAAACGCGACCTGCTTCCCGTCCATCACCGCCTTGAAGGCTGCGCGCATGGCGACTTCGGTCTTTCCGTAACCCACGTCGCCGCAAAGCAGCCGATCCATCGGCGCGGGCGACTCCATGTCGCGCTTGATGTCCGAAACGGCACTGGTCTGGTCGACCGTCAGATCCCACTCGAATGCGTCCTCGAATTCCTGCTGCCAGTGACTATCCGCGCTGAAGGCGTGTCCGGGAATGGCGCGCCGCGACGCGTAGAGCTTGAGCAGCTCCTCTGCCATGTCGCGCATGGCTTTCTTGACGCGCGTCTTTGCCTTTTCCCAAGTGGTGCCGCCGAGGCGATCGAGCGAGGGCCGCGTGGCGCCGGTGTACTTCTGAACGAGATCGAGCCGTTCGACCGGCACGAACAGCTTGTCCTCGCCGGCGTAGCGGAGCTCCATGAACTCCTGTGGTTCGAGGCCGACCTCGATCCGCTTGAGGCCGACGAACACGCCGATGCCGTGATCGACGTGCACGACGAGATCGCCGACCTTGAGATCGCGGAAGTCGGACAGGAACGTGCGCGCGGCCGAGCGGCGGCGCTCGTGAGTCCGCCTTTCCTCGTCGAAGACGTCGGTCTCGGCCCAGAGCTGCAGCGCGGCGTCCGGCAGGCGGAAGCCCTTCGACAGATGGCCTACCGCAACGAGTACCGCCGCCGAGTGCGCGTCCTCGCCGCGGTCGATCGGCGCTGCCGGAACCTCGTAGTCGGCCAGGAGCTCGATCACGCGCTCCGCTCGACCGTGCGAATCGGCAACGAAGACGACCGTCTCGCCTCGAGTCCGTGCCTGGCGCAGCTCGCCCACCCAGTCGGGAATCCTCCCCGCGAATTCCGTCGCGGGTTGACAGGCGACGTGGTGAACTTCCTCTTCGGTGCCGAGAGCGAGCATCTGAAGCGCCGTTCCGTGCTCGAGAAGCGCCGCCAGATCCTCCCATCCAACGACGAGCGTGTCCGGCGCCTGAGCGCGTTCGTTCTTTTGGACGGCATCGCCGTAGGTGGCGTCGATGTGCGTGCGCTGCTTGACGATCGCGTTCTTCACTTCGTCCGGTTCGGAGACGAGAAGAACGGGACGGTTGGCGGACAGGTAGTCGAGAATCGTCGCCGACCGATCCAGGATCGCTGCCTCACCAAGATCCGTCGACGAAGCCGACTCGCTCGATACCAGCTCCTGTAGCGGGACGATCGGTGCCTGATCGATGGCCTCGATCGATCGCTGGGTTGCGGGGTCGTAGGTGCGAAGCGACTCGATCGTATCGCCGATGAACTCCGCGCGGATCGGATGCGCCGCACCAGCCGGATAGAAGTCGACGACCCCGCCACGGACGGAGAACTCGCCCGATTCATCGGTGGGGTCCTGCCGGGTGTAGCCCGCCTCCGCGAGCCGATCGCCGAGATCGACCGGAGAGATGTCGTCGTTTGGCCGAAGCGTCAGGCCGGTATCGCGCAGGCGCGCGGGACGACTGAGCCGAGGCAGCAGTGCAGCCCCCGAGGCCACGACGATCCGCGCCTTGCCCTGACTCAAGGCATACAGCGCACGCGCGCGGGCCGACGCGATGTCGAAGTGTGGCGAGAGTCCGCGGTACGGGTCGACTTCATGCGAGGGAAACGGCAGGACGGCCTGAGCCGCATCGAGATCCGACAGTCCGTCGAGCGCGGAAAGGAAGAACCGCGCATCGGAGGTGAGCTGCTCGGCCTCCGCGTCGGTTGGTGCGACCAGAAAGACGGTCTGGCGCGCAGCCGCGGCTGCGGCAAAGAACGCCTTGGCGGCGCTGGTCAGCCCGCCGACGGATCGTCCGGGCACACCCAGGCCGAGACGGGTGGCAGCCGTCTTCAGGAGCGCTCGAAGGGTCAGCGAAGTCGAGGTGGACGAACTCATGGGTTTCGGCATCGCGCCCACGTGAGCGCCGGAGTCTAGCCAATGCTCGTAACCGCTGTCAGAAGGACTGCTACGAGCCGATTCCGATGAACACCGGAACCTTTGATTGTAACGTGATCACCACGTCAGTGTATCGTTGAGGTCACGTCCCTTGCTCAGGACGGAACCTGGCCGGCGCGCACTTGTGAACAATCGCTACATCATCGAGGAACAGGGGTTCGTCGACTACGAGTTCTCGAACCCTACGCCGGAGCCGCATCATTGCGGCTTCTTGGACTGGCTTTGCCGGAGCGGTCGCGCGCAAAGGACTTACCCGCGCCTCACCCGTTCAATGATCGCGCTCGTTGAGTGGCCCGACTCGATTGGCTCACGAATGACGACCCCGCCACGACGCCTCGACCGTATCGCGGCCGACAATCTGATCTGCGGGCCAGTCCGCGCCCTTGACGAGCACGTCCGGCTGGACGCGGACAATGATGTCGGCAGGAGTGTCCTCGTCGAAGATTGAGACCGCATCCACGCAGCGAGCGCGACGCGAGCACTTCGGCCCGTTCGAGCTCGGGATTGATCGGCCGTCCGGACCCCTTGTTCCGGCGTACCGAGGCATCGGAATTGAGACCGACGATCAGCACATCGCCATGCGATCGGGCCGCCTGGAGATAGCGCAGGTGCCCTGGATGAAGGAGGTCGAACACGCCGTTGGTGAACACGATCCTCCGCTTGGCAGCTCGCATCTCCCGCACGAACTGCTCGAGCGCGGCTTGGTCGAGGACGCGTTCGATCATTCGCCGCGACGTCCGGGAGCTTTGAACCGAACGTCGCCGGCAAACCGCCACGAATGCCGCGGCCGATAGATGCCGACGTCCTTGGCGCGCGACTTCACGCGAAAGGTGTAGAGCAGCCGGTGGTAGTCGTACGGGTAGCCGTCCATCTTGTGGACGGCGACGTCGAGCTTGTAGGTCCCCTCGACGAGATCGAGCGAGTCGATTGAGAAGATCACCTCGGCGTCGCCTGCCAGCCGCTCGCGGGGCCAGCTCCTCGATCGCGGTGTTGGTGCCGTAGCAGCAGACGCCTTCGGCATTGAAGATGCCGATGCCGACCACGAAATCGTCGATCGGCAGCGGCGCGCGCAGGCGTGATGCGCACGTCGAGCCGGGTCGCCGGATTGAAAGACGTGACCGGCTGCCGTCAGCGCCGACCAGCGTGACGTCGGTGATTTCCACTTCGCGCGATCCCCAGCGTCCTTCGGCCGCGCGGAACATGTCGGCGGGTGCCGGTCGCGGTCTCGATGGGGTTGTCCGGCAGGACCGCGGACGCCGGCATCGTCAGGGGACACGATCGCCGTCGCCGCCGCTGCCCGCGCTCTGGCGTCGGTCGCCGCCAGTTCCCGCTCTTCACGCTGCTCACGTCGGTGATGTAGGCGCCGACGATCCGCTTTGGATCGCCGGAACCGCTTGAATCCGTCCGGCATCGAGCCACAGCGCCTCGTCGCAGAAGCGCTCGACCAGACCGAGCGAGTGGGTCACCAGCAGGATCGTCTTGCCGCGACGCTTGAACTCGGCGAACTTGTCGAGGCACTTGTGCGTGAACCCCTCGTCGCCGACGGCGAGCACCTCGTCGACCAGCAGGACGTCGGGATCGACGTGGATGGCGACGGCGAAGCCGAGACGCATGTACATGCCCGGATGAGTACGTCTTCACCGGCGCGTCGATGAACTCCTGCAGTCTCGGCGAAGTCGACGATCTCGTCGAAGCGCCGCGTAATTTCGCGCTTGGTGAGACCGAGCATGATGCCGTTGATGAACACGTTTTCACGACCGGAGATCTCGGGATGAAAGCCGGCGCCGAGCTCGATCAGCGCAGACACCCGGCCGTCCACTTTCACGGTGCCGCTCGAGGGCTTGCTGATGCCCGGCCACCAGCTTCAGCAGCGTGCTCTTGCCGGATCCGTTCCGGCCGATCACCCCGAGCGTCCGGCCCTGCGGAACCGTCAGCGTGACATCGTTCAGTGCGGTGAACGTCTCGTCGGGCCTGAGATTCCTGATCAGGCTGCGCGACAGCAGCGCGCTTTTCAGCGTCGCGAACTGCTTACGATGGCTGAACCGGCGGTAAAGCTTCGAGGCGCGATTGACTTCGATCGCGAGGGGCGAGGGGCGAGGGGCGACGAGCGAGGAGCGAGAGGCGAGGTGCGAGGTCCGAAGGTTCGAGGTTCCCGGGTCGCGGGTCGATCTTCGTCGTGTCCTTGCCCGCTCCTCGCCATCTTCGCCTTCGCGCCCCGGACTCCGCCCCTCGCCCCTCGGTCCTCCGTCACACTTCCTCCGCAAACGAGTCACGCAAGCGGTCGAAGATCCAGTAGCCGAGCAGAAACCACCCGATTGAAGCCACGCCAAGAGCGACCAGCCACTTCCAGTGTCCGAACGGGCCGGGGAAGAACAGGATTTCCTGATAGGAGATCGCCAGATGGGCGAACGGGTTCAGATTCATGAACCGCCGTGCCAGGATCCGGCGCGTACTGGTACGGATAGATGATCGGCGTGGCAAAGAACCAGAGCGTCAGGATGTTCGACAGGATGTCGCGGATGTCGCGGAAATGCACGGTCAGCGCCGAGAGGATCAGCGCGCAGCCGAGCGTGAAGAGCAGCTGCACCGCGACCACCAGCGGAAAGCACGCGAGCTCCGATACGGTCAGCGGCGCCGAAAACCGATCAGGAAGAACACCGAGGATCGGAAGCGCCAGGAAGAAGTGCACCATGTTCGCCGTGACGGTGACGATCGGCAGGATCTCCGCAGGGAACAGTACCTTCTTGATCAGGTTGCCCCCGGAAATCAGCACGCCAGACGATTCCATCAGCGACGAAGCGAACCAGGTCCACGGCAGGAGGCCGCAGAACATGAACAGCGGATACGGATCGGTGCCCTGGTGGCGCCGCCGGCATCACGTACTTGAACACGAACGTGTAGATCAGCAGCAGGGTCAGCGGATTGATGAACGACCAGAAGAACCCGAGAACCGATCCGCGATAACGGGCTTTCAGCTCGCGCGCCACCAGGCTCTGGATCAGGCCGCGATAGCGCACCAGCTGCGCCAGATTACGGAGCATCGACGTCGAGCACGAGCGTCGTGATGTTGTCGGGCCCACCGGCCTCGTTGGCGGCGCCACAGGCGATTGCAGATCGTCTCGAGCGAGACGCCGGAGGAGGCCAGGAGCGCCCGCAATCGTGTCGTGCGGCACGACCGTGAACAGCCCGTCCGAGCACAGCAGGAACCGTTGGCCGCCGGCGGGCGTCAGCTCGACGGACGTCGACTTCTGGATCGTCGCCGCCGGCCAGCGCCCGCGTGACTACATTGCGCCACGGGTGCTGTCGCGCCGCACTTGGCGTCATCGCGCCAGCGCGCACCTGCTCCTCGACCCAGGAATGATCGTTGGTGATTTGCTCGAGCGATCCTTCGCGCAGCACGTAAACCCGGCTGTCGCCCACGTGGGCTACGCTGGCCCGCTTCCGATCGGCGGAGGCCAGGAACGCCGACGCGGTCGTCGCCATCCCTCGAAGGTCTGCCGCGTCCGCGATGGCGTTGGCAATTTGATGGTTCGCGAGCCGGAATGCGGCCTTCAGGCGGTTGGATTCGAAGCTCAGCGACGGCTCGAACGGAAACGGCCAGGTGCGGTTCTTGTCGGCGCCGGCGGTTTCCTGAATGAACTTCTGGATAGTGTCGACGGCAATGCGTGACGCCACTTCGCCGGCGACGTGGCCGCCCATCCCGTCGGCGACGACGAACAGGCCGAGATCGTCGCGGCTGCAGTAGCTGTCTTCATTGCTGCTACGGCGGAGACCGGGGTCCGTGCTGACGGCCCAGGACAGCTGCATGGAGGAATCGTATCAGCCTTGCGGCGGCGGCATGCGATGCCGTCCCACCCGCCCGGCGAACTGGTGGCTCCGGGAGGCGACCTGAAGTCGCGCCAGCGACTTCACGAGGGCGGCCCGCGCCCGTTCGTAGTCGACGTCCGCGCGCGGCGCGGTCAACCGTGATTCGGCGCGCTTCTTAGATTCTTCGGCGCGGGTGATATCGATATCTTCCGCCCGCTCAGCGAGCTGCGCGAGGATCGTCACGCGGTCGGGCAGCACCTCGGCAAAGCCGAACGCAATCGCCAGATACGTCTTCTCCTGTCCCTTCCGGTACCACAGCTCACCCACCGCCAGCGACGCGAGCATCGGGGTATGCCCCGGCAGCACCCCGAAGTAGCCCTCGCTGCCGGGAATCTCGACTTCGTCCACCTGCTCCCGCACGAGCAGTTTGTCGGGCGTGACGATCTGGAGCTCGATATGGGTCGGCAGCGCCATGCCTATCCCTTCGCCATCTTTTCCGCTTTGGCGAGCACTTCTTCGATCGTTCCGACCATGTAGAAGGCCTGCTCAGGGATGCCGTCGTGGCGCCCGTCGACGATCTCCTTGAAGCCCTTCACCGTGTCGGCGATCGGCACGTACTTGCCCGGGAGCCCCGTGAACTGCTCCGCGACGAAGAATGGCTGCGACAGGAATCTCTGGATCTTGCGGGCGCGCGACACCGTCAGTTTGTCGTCTTCAGACAGTTCGTCGATCCCGAGGATCGCGATGATGTCCTGGAGGTCCTTGTAGCGCTGCAGCACCTGCTTCACGTTGCGCGCCACCTGGTAGTGGTCGTCGCCGATGATCCGCGGGTCGAGGATCCGCGACGTGGAGGCCAATGGATCGACGGCGGGGTAGATGCCCAGCTCGACGATCGCGCGCGACAGGTTGGTCGTCGCGTCGAGGTGCGCGAACGTCGTCGCCGGCGCTGGATCGGTGTAGTCGTCGGCCGGGACGTAGATCGCCTGCACCGAGGTAATCGATCCCTTCTTGGTCGAGGTGATGCGTTCCTGGAGCTCGCCCATCTCGGTCAGCAGCGTCGGCTGGTAGCCGACCGCGCTCGGCATGCGGCCGAGGAGCGCCGAAACCTCGGAACCCGCCTGCGTGAAGCGGAAGATGTTGTCGATGAACAGGAGCACGTCCTTGTTCTCGGCGTCACGGAAGTACTCGGCGACGGTCAGGCCGCTGAGCGCGACGCGCAGCCGCGCACCGGGCGGCTCGGTCATCTGGCCGTAGACCAGCGCCGCTCGAGACTTCTCGAGCTCCTTCATGTTGATGACGCCGCTCTCCTGGAACTCCAGCCAGAGGTCGTTCCCCTCGCGGGTGCGCTCGCCGACGCCGGCGAACACCGACACCCCGCCGTGTTTCATCGCAACGTTGTGAATCAGCTCCTGGATGATCACGGTCTTGCCGACGCCCGCGCCGCCGAACAGCCCGATCTTTCCGCCGCGAAGGTACGGCTCCAGCAGGTCGACCACCTTGATGCCGGTCTCGAACATCTGGAGCTCGGTGGACTGATCTTCGAGCTGCGGCGCTTCACGATGGATCGACCAGTGCTCCTTTGCGATGATTGGACGATCCGGGAAATCGACGGGCTCGCCGAGCACGTTCATCACGCGACCGAGCGTCGCGGATCCCACCGGCATGGAGATCGGCGACCCGGTGTCGATCGCCTTCATCCCGCGGCGCATGCCGTCAGTCGGCTTCATCGCGACCGTGCGCACCCGGTTCTCTCCCAGATGCTGTTCGACTTCCGCGATAACGTCGATCTTCTCGCCTTGGTCCGCGGGGTCGGACTGGATCCGGACCGCGCTGTAGATCGCCGGAAGGTGTCCGCCTTCGAATTCGAGGTCCACGACCGGACCGATTATCTGGACGACCTTGCCACTCTTCTGTGTCGCGGCCTTGCCGGCCTTCTCGGTTGCTGTTGCTGTTTCCATATCGTGTATTCGCTGGTAGAGCGGACCGCGGGTCCGCGGTGTGTTGCCGGGTCTTCAGACCCCGCCGACAGGTTCGCGCAGACCCAGCCTAAAGAGCCTCCGCTCCGGATACCACTTCGATGATCTCTCTGGTAATCGCCGCCTGGCGGACTTTGTTCATGTACAACGTCAGCTGGTCAATCATCTCCGCTGAGTTCCGCGTCGCCGCGTCCATCGCGGTCATCTGAGCGGCGAAGAACGCGGCGTTCGTTTCGAGCAGCGCGCGCCACGACTGCACCTCGACGTGCCGGGGAATCAGCGTGTTGAACAGTTCGCCCGGCGTCGGCTCATAGAGATAGTCGATCTGCGGCGTCGACGGCGCTCCCCCGACGTAAACGCCCGGCTGCGGCGTGGCCGGCTCCATCTCGAGCCTGGGAATCGGCAACAGGCGTTCGACTACGATGCGCTGCTGGATCACGGATTTGAACTCGTTGTAGACCAGGTAGACGCTGTCCACGCGACCTTCCGTGAACTCCTCGATCGCTGCCCGCGCGATGTCCTGCGCATGGCTGAACTGCAGCGTCTGAAACAGGTTGACCTGCTCGTAGCGCACTTCGAATCCGCGCCGCGCGAAAAAATCGCGGCCGCGCCGGCCGATCAGCCCGAGTGCCACCTCGCGCCCGGGATTCTCGACGATGAAGGTGCTGGCCGACTTGATCACGTTGGTGTTGAAGCTGCCGCACAGCCCGCGATCGGCGGTGATCACGAACATCAGCACCTTGCCGCCGGCGCGCGGCGTCTTGCGTTCGTCGAGAAGCGGGTGCGACGTCGGATCGACGCGCGAGGCCAGGCTGTTCAAGACCCGCAGCATCTCGATCGCGAACGGCCGGGCGTGCTGGATTCGCTCCTGCGCCCGCCGCAGCCGGGACGCGGCGACCATCTTCATCGCCTTGGTGATCTGCTGGGTCGACTTGACCGCGCGGATTCGGCGTCGGATGTCTAGCAATGAGGGCATGCGTCAGTTCGTTCCACCGGTGTGAGCCGGGTCGTCTGACCCGGCGCGCGGCCTGCCTAGGCTGCCGTCTTCTGCGCTGCCGCGAAGTCCTTCCCGAACTCCTCCAGCGCCTGATTCAGGTCCTTCTTGATCGCATCGTCGATCTGCTTCTTCTCGGCGAGCGACGAGAGCAATTGCGCCTTGCGCGTGTCGAGGAAGCGATACAGCTCCAATTCATAGGCGCGCACCGATTCCACCGGCACGGGATCGAGATAGCCGTTGGTGGCCGCGTAGATGATCGCCACCTGTTTCTCGACTGCCAGCGGCTGATACTGCGGCTGCTTCAACACCTCGACCAGCCGCCGGCCGCGATTGAGCTGATTGAGCGTCGCCTTATCGAGATCCGATCCGAATTGCGCGAACGCCGCGAGCTCGCGATACTGCGCGAGGTCCAGGCGGAGCGTGCCCGCAACCTGGCGCATCGCCTTGACCTGGGCGGACCCGCCGACCCGCGACACCGAGTTGCCGACGTTGATTGCCGGACGGACGCCCTGGTGGAACAGGTCCGACTCGAGGAAGATCTGCCCGTCGGTGATCGAGATCACGTTGGTCGGAATGTAGGCCGACAGGTCGCCGGCCTGGGTTTCGATGATCGGCAGCGCCGTCAACGATCCGCCGCCGTTCTCCTTGCGCAGCTTCGCCGCGCGTTCGAGCAGCCGCGAGTGCAGATAGAAAACGTCGCCGGGGTAGGCCTCGCGGCCCGGCGGACGGCGGAGCAGCAGCGAGATCTCGCGATACGCCTGTGCGTGCTTCGAGAGGTCGTCGTAGATGCAGAGCGCGTGGCCGCCGTTGTCGCGGAAGTATTCCCCCATCGTGCACGCGGAGTAGGGACTGATGTAGAGCAGCGGCGCCGGATCCGCCGCCGCCGCCGCGACCACGATGGTGTATTCCATCGCGCCGGCCTCTTCGAGCGTGCGCACCACCTGGGCAATCGTCGACTGCTTCTGCCCGATCGCGTCGTAGATGCAGACGACGTTCTGTCCCTTCTGATTGATGATCGTGTCGACCGCGACCGCGGTCTTGCCGGTCTGACGATCGCCAATGATCAGCTCGCGCTGGCCACGGCCGATCGGCACCATCGCGTCGATTGCCTTGAGACCGGTCTGCAGCGGCTCTTTCACCGGCTGCCGATCGACGACGCCGGGCGCGAACCGCTCGATCGGCATCACCTGCTTGGACACGATCGGGCCCTTGCCGTCGACCGGCTGCCCGAGCGCGTTGACCACCCGGCCGACCAGCTCCTGGCCGACCGGCACCGAGATGATCCGGCCGGTGCGCTTGACCGTGTCTCCCTCGCGGATCTCGGTGTAGTCGCCGAGCAGCACCGCGCCCACGCTTTCCTCTTCCAGGTTCAGCGCGATACCGAAAATGCCGTGGGGAAACTCGAGCATCTCCCCGGCCATGGTCTTCTCGACGCCATGTACCCGGGCGATTCCGTCACCGACCGAGACAATCGTTCCCACCTCGGCGACGTCGACGTCGACGGCATAGCTGCCGATCTGGTCGCGAATGATTTTGGAGATCTCTTCAGCTCTTATGTCCATATCTCTGTTTTGCGGCACACCCGGCCTGAAGGGTCGGGCCTACTGCGCGGACTGAGTCAACGCTTCCTTCATCTTCTGCAGTTGCGTCGTGACGCTGCCGTCGTACACCGTGCTGCCAAGCCGCGTGATGACCCCGCCGATGATCGATGGGTCGACGCGCGATTCGAGCACGACCTGACGCCCGGTGGCCTGGCCGAGTCCCTGTTCCAGGGCGCGCACGGTGTCCGCGGCGATCGGAACCGCGGTCGTCACTTCACCCCGAAGCACTTTCTGATGATCCATGAGCCGCTCGCGGTAGCCGAGGGCTACTTCCGGCAGCAACACCAGGCGATCGCGATCGGCCAGCAGGAGAATCAACTTCGAGACGACCGGCGTGATGCCACCGGCGCGATCGAGCAGCGCCTGGACGACGGTGCGCTTCTTCGCCGCGGGTACCGCCGGATTGGCCAAGGTGTGCGACAGCATTTCGTGGCCGGCCACGAGATCGGCGAACTGCTGCAGATCTTCCTGCGCCTTCTCGACGTTGGCTTCCTTCAGCGCGACGTCGAACAGCGCGCGTGCGTATCGATTGGCCGCCGCGCGGCTGGTCATGCCCGCACCTCTTTCAGCTGCGACCTGTAACGCTCGACCAGGCGAGCCTGGTCGTCCGGAGTGATCGATTTCTTGATCCGTTCGGAGGCGACCGCAACCGCGAGCGTCGCGGCATGCTCGACGAGCTCGCGGCGCGCCACCCGCAGCCGCATATCAATCTCACGCCGGGTATGTTCGAGCAGCCGCTGGCGCTCGGCTTCTGCGGCCTGCTGGATCCGCACCCGTTCGGCGGCGGTTTCCTCGCTGCCGCGTTTCTTGAGCGCTTCGAGCTCGCCCGGAAGCGCCGCCAGCCTGGCCTGGATGTCCGAGAGCTGACGGGTCGCGTTCTCGCGGGTTTCCGCTGCCGCGACGAGATCCTGCCGCACCTTGACGATCCGCGAGGACAGGTATTCGGTCAGCGGTGTCTTGAGGAAGTAGACGAGCACGCCCGCGAGGATCGCGAAGTTGACCGTCTTCGCGATCACCGGCTGCCATCCTTCTTCGTGCTCCTGTTCCGCTTGCTCGGTCTGGTGGGCCGCCTGTGGCTGGCTCGCCGCTTCCGGATGTTGCGGCGCGGTGTGGACTGGTCCGCCGAAGGAGACGGCCAGCGTGACAACGACAGCGACGAGTACCGCGGCAGCCCGCGCGCGTACCAGACGCATGGAGTCGGAGAATCCGGGTGTCATGTACGAGTTCAGGATGCCTTGCGGCCGAGGATTCGCTCCGCGGCGGCGACGCCGAGCGCCTGCGCCTCCGCGTCGAGTTTGCGACGGGCGTCTTCCGCCTCCGCCTGGAGTTGTTGTGCGGCAGTGGCGACGGCGGCCTCCGCCTCGGCGCGGGTCTCCGCCACGATCTCCGCGCGACGGCTCATCGCGGCACGCCGCATCTCGTCCATCTCGCGATAAATCTCGGAGCGGGCCGCCGCGGTCTTGCGCTCGAACTCGGCGGTCGCCTCCTGCGCTTCGGTCGCGGACCGTTGCGCCAGCGCACGCGCTGAATCAATGGCTTCCTCGCGCTTGCGGATCACCGCCAGGACAGGCCGCAGCAGCAGCCGATCCACGATAAACGTGAGCAGCAGCACGAAAAAGATGACCCAGAGGACCGACAGGTTCGGGAGCACACAACCTCGCTCGAGAGTGCAGCAGACGGGTGCGTTTCTGTGGCCTTCGCCACGACCGAGACAAACAACGATTTATACCACGAAACTCACCGATCACCCAGATCTCATCGGTTGCGGCGCGGAGGTCCAGGAGACGGGGAGATCCGCGAGAACCGGGTCTTCGTGAGTGTCGCTAGTGCAGCCGGATAGCGGCGGTCCGTTCGGACACCACCGTCCCGATGAGATGCGCGGCCACGCCGGCCTTCTGGAGCGACCGGATCGCCTCATCCAGCGCGTCCTTGGCAATCGCCACCAGCAAACCGCCCGAGGTCTGGGGATCGTAGAGCACCTGAATACGCAACGGATCCAAATCGCTGTCGATGATGACGCCCGACTCGAAGTGTGTCTTGTTCGTGCGTCCGCCGCCGGGCGTGTTCTGCTCGACCAGGTCGAGCGCCGCTTCGAGCAGCGGTACCGATTCCACGTCGAGGTCGAGCGTGCGCCTGCTGGCGCGGGCGACTTCGGTGGCGTGGCCGATCAGCCCAAAGCCGGTAATGTCGGTGCACGCGTGCACCGCGCCGTTGGGAAGCGCGCGCAAGCTTTCCGCGGCCGCGCGGTTCACTGTTGCCATCGATGCGATGGCTGCGGCGGCAGCCGATGCCGGCGCTCGATCGAACTTGATCGCGGTCGCAATCACACCAGTGCCGAGCGGTTTCGTGAGCAGCAGGTGATCGCCGATCTCGGCGCCGGCGTTGGTCCAGATTCGCCGTGGATCCACTTCGCCGGTGATCGCGTACCCGAACTTGATTTCCAAATCCTGGACCGTGTGCCCTCCAAGCAGCGCAACACCCGCGGACTGCAGGGTCTCCAACCCGCCCCTGAAAATGTCAGCCAACCGTTCGCGCTCGAGCTCTTTCGGGAAACCGGCGATCGCCAGCGCCGTGAGCGGGCGGCCGCCCATCGCGTAGACGTCGGAGAGCGCATTGGCCGCGGCGATACGGCCGTAGGCGATCGGGTCGTCGACAATCGGCGTGAAGAAGTCGACGGTCTGCACCAGCGCCCGGCTGTCATCGAGCCGGTACACACCCGCATCGTCCGCGGTCCTCCAGTCGACGAGGACGCGCGCATCTGACGGCACGGGCAGACCACCCAGCACCTGGGCAAGCTCGCCTGCGGCGAGTTTGCTCGCTCAACCGGCGCAGGCGGCGTAGTCGGTCAGCTTCCTCATTCTTCTCGTCTCCGCGAGTTCACCTTTCGGTGAGGTACTCGTAAATCCGCTGCAGTTCATTTTCGCTCGTGAAGTCGACCTCCACTTTTCCCCCTTTCCCGCGGCGGACGATCCGAACGCGAGTACCGAGGGCGAGGCGGAGTTTGTCCTCCGCGGCGCGGGTATGAACGTCCTTTTGCGGCGCGGGCTTCGGAGCCGGAGGCACTTGCGCCTTCCGGATCAGCGCCTCCGTCTCGCGCACCGAGAGGTTTCCCGCCACGATGTCGCGGGCGAATTGAAGTTGCGAGTCTTCATCGGCGAGCCCGAGCAGGGCCCGCGCGTGTCCCATCGACAGGGCACCCGACGCCAGGTTCGACCTCACTTCCTGAGGCAGCCGCAGCAGCCGCAGGAAATTCGCCACCGACGATCGATCGCGGCCGACGGCATCGGCGATCTGTTCCTGGGTCAGATGAAATTCATCGACCAGCCGTCGATACGCGTGCGCTTCCTCGATTGGGTTGAGATCCTCGCGCTGGATATTTTCGATCAGCGCGACCGGAAGCAGCCGATCGTCCGGAACGTCGCGAACGACGACCGGCACTTTCAGCAGGCCGACGCGCTGGGCGGCACGCCAGCGCCGTTCGCCGGCGATGATCTCGTAGCCGCTATCGACCTTTCGCACGACGATCGGCTGAATGATGCCGTTGCTGCGGATCGATCGGGAGAGCTCCTCGATCCGTTCATCGTCCATGTGCGTGCGCGGCTGAAATTTGTTCGGCCGCAGGAGGTCGCTGTCGATTTCGAGCGCGCGATCGGGGACAGCGGGGGCGGCAGGGGAATCGGGAATCAGCGCGCTCAGGCCCCGGCCCAGCGCGGGACGCTTCTCAGCCATGATGCGGCTCCGGCGCGGCGGGAGCGGCCGCCTCGCGCGCGAGCACTTCGCGCGCGAGCGCGAGATACGCCTCGGCGCCACGCGATTTGACGTCGTAGAGGATCACGGGAATTCCATGGCTCGGCGCTTCGCCCAGCCGAACGTTCCGCGGAATCACGGTAGAAAAGACGCGATCCTGGAAGAAGGCGCGAATGTCGCGGGCGACCTGCTGACCGAGATTGGTGCGCTCATCGTACATCGTCATCAGGACGCCTGCGATGTCGAGCGACGGGTTCAACACGGCGCGCACCCGCCGCAGGGTGGCGACGAGATCGGCGAGGCCTTCGAGCGCGAAGTACTCGCAGTTGAGCGGGATCAACACCGCGTCCGCCGCGACCAGCGCATTCAGGGTCAGCAGGCCGAGCGACGGAGGCGAGTCGATCAGGACGAAATCGAATCGCTCGCGGAGATGCTCGAGGAATTGACGCAGGCGGTGCTCGCGGTTGGGGAGCGACACCAGTTCGAGTTCAGCTCCGGTCAGGTTGCGGTCGGCTGGAATGAGCGACAGTCCCTTGATGCGGGTCTCGAGGACGAAGTCTTGCGGATTCGAGACCGGCGTGGCCGCGGTGAGCGCCTGGTAGACCGTGCCGGCGGTCGCAGTCTGACCTTTGAGGCCAACGCCGCTGGTCAGGTTCCCTTGGGGGTCCATATCGACGAGCAGTACGCGTTGCTCGGCGATCGCGAGGGCTGTGGCGAGGTTGATTGCGGTTGTCGTTTTACCGACACCACCTTTTTGGTTGGCGACGGCGAGAACGCGAGTCATTTAGGTTGTTTGACCAAACAGGTGAGATACGCGAATCGCTGAAAGCATAAACGTCACGGCCAGCGCAATCAAGCCAGTGTTCCACGTGGAACATCAGCCTGCTTTGAGAAATACCGCTCTGCTCCCGAGCGCGGGCAAAAGCATCGTGGTCCGATCGACTTTCAGGCCGGGCGTCGGACCAAGATCTAAGGGATCTGAGGCAAACAACAAGACCTCGCCGCCTGGAGCCAATGCGGGTCGCACGAGGGACAGAACCGCCTGGTCGATGCGTACCGCCCGAATCGACACGAGATCGGCAGACTTCTGCAGCTTCGGCAACACCTCTTCGAATCTTGCGCATTCCACCAGGGCAGGCAACGCGAGATGCCGAATAGCTTCGCGCAGAAACGCTCCCTTGCGCGCTTTCGACTCGATCATCAGCAGAGAGCGGGCGCCGCTGGCCAGCGCGAGTGGAATAGCCGGAGAACCGCCGCCAGACCCAAGGTCCACCAATGCCCGTCCCGCCGGGATGTGCTGGCCGGCCTTGACGGGCTCGAGCAGCAGCCGATCAATCGCGCTTTCTGGATCCACCAGGGACGTCAGGTTCATCCGCGCATTCCAGCGCGCGAGCAGGGAATAGTACCAGAGGAGTTTGGGAATCAGCAGATCCGGAAGCAGAACGCCGTGGTGCCGGGCGCGCTCGCGGAGCAGCTGCTCGAGGCCGGCGGCGTTCATCAGCGCCCGAGCCGTCCCGCGACGTGCACCGCAAGAAGCGCCACAGCGGCGGGGGTCACACCAGGAATCCGGGATGCCTGGCCGAGCGTTGAGGGTCGAATCGCGGTCAGCCTCTCCACCATCTCCCGGGAGAGTCCCGCAATTCCTTCGAAGCGGAACGTGGCGGGAATTGCTCGCTCCTCCTGGCGCCGGAGTCGCTTCACGGCCTCAGCCTGCCGCCGCAGATATCCTTCGTACCGAAATTCCGTCTCGACGCTGGCGATATCGACGTTCGGATCTTCCACCTCGAGTGGGAGCTGCCCGCTTCGCACCAGCTCGCCGACGTCGACCGCAGGCTGCCGCAACGCGCGCTCCGCCGGCACCCGGTCCCCGTTCATCGAAACGGCCGTCCGGCGGACGCAAGCGCGGTTCCGCTCGAGACGCTCCCGCCGCCCGACGAAGGCGGACCACCGCTGCTCGTCCACGAGGCCGCTTCGACGTCCAATTGGCGTCATCCGAAGGTCGGCATTGTCGATGCGCAGGAGCAGCCGGTGCTCCGCACGGGAGGTGAACATCCGATACGGCTCGAGACAGCCCCGCGTGGTGAGGTCGTCAATCAGAACTCCAATGTAAGCCTCGTCCCGTCCGAGTACCAGGGGGGATCCTTTCTTGTCTTCAAAACCGCGTTGATGCCCGCGACGAGACCCTGTGCGGCCGCTTCCTCGTAGCCCGACGTGCCGTTGATCTGACCGGCCAGAAACAATCCGGGCACCCGACGGGTCTCCAGCGTCCGTTCGAGCTCGGTCGGCTGGATGAAGTCGTATTCCACGGCGTAGCCGGGGCGCATGATTTCGGCGTCTTCGAGACCGGGCAGGGCGTGCACGATCGCAGCCTGCGTGTCAGCCGGAAGGCTCATCGAGTAGCCGTTCACGTAGATTTCGTCGGCGTCGATTCCTTCGGGCTCGAGGAAGACCTGATGACGCTCCCGGTGCGGAAACCGCATTACTTTGTCTTCCAGCGACGGGCAGTAACGGGGACCTATTCCTGAAATCTGCCCGTTATATAGCGGCGACTCGTGAATGTGCTCGCGCACGAGCGCGTGGACGCGATCCGTTGTGTAGACCAGGTGGCAGGCTATCTGGGGGCGATCGATCGGGCCACTCAAAAACGAGAACGGCACCGGAGGGTGGTCTCCACGAGCTTCCTCGAAGCGTGTGAAATCGATGCTTCGACGGTGCAGACGAGGTGGCGTTCCCGTCTTCAAACGGCCCCAGGAAAAACCACACGACTTGAGCGACTCGGCAAGATCCTTCGACGGCGGTTCACCCGCGCGGCCGGACGGACGCTGCTCCGGTCCCACATGGACTAACCCGTTCAGGAACGTGCCCGTTGTCACCACCAGCGCATCGCAAGTGTAGGTGTCGCCCCCTTCCAGTGCGAGACCCGCGACGCCCCCATTCTCGAGGACGATCCGACCTGCCTTGCCGATGATCCATGAGATGCGAGGCTCCGCTTCGAGCGCTCGTCGTACCCAGACCGAATAGCCACGCTTGTCTGCCTGCGCGCGCGGCGACCAGACCGCCGGGCCGCGACTTCGGTTCAACAGCTTGAACTGAATCCCGGTCGCATCGATGGCGCGTCCCATCAATCCGCCGAGCGCGTCAACCTCCCGAACGAGATGCCCCTTCGCGGTCCCGCCGATGGCGGGATTGCATGGCATGTGGGCGACTGTCTCCCGGGACAGCGTGCAGATCGCAACGTCGCGTCCCATGCGCGCCGCTGCCCATGCGGCTTCGACGCCGGCATGGCCTGCCCCGATGACGATGATTTCGTGATGTCGCACGTTGATTATTTATTTATTTCCCAATACAGAACCGCTCGAATATCAACTGCAGGACATCGTCTGGCGTACGCGCCCCCGTGACCTCGTCGAAACACGCCCGCGCCTCGTGCAGATCGGCGAGCACGAATTCCTCGGCGACTCCTTGGATGGCGGCCTCGCGCGCGCGTCCCGCCGCATCACGAGCGCGACTCAACAAGTCGGCGTGTCGGATGTTCAGAATGGCACTGGAATCACCGCGCGGCTCGGCGCCAGCCGCGCGGATCATCTCGTTGCGCAGCCGATCGATCCCAACGTCGGTGAGCGACGAGACGCGCATCGCACCGATATCGCCTGGTGTCCAGCGCGACGCCAGATCCGCTTTGCTCGCAACCAGGATTCGAGGTTGCCCGGCAGTAGAAGCCAGCAACTCGCGATCTGAAGCGTCGAGCGGAACGGATCCGTCGAACACGACAACGACGACGTCGGCGACCTGGCGGGCTCGACGCGCCCGCGCGATGCCTTCTTCCTCGATGGTGTCCGACGCTTCACCGCGAACCCCCGCGGTATCGACGAGCGTGAAAGGGATGCCGTCAATGTCGACGCGCTCCGTCACCAGATCGCGGGTCGTCCCTGGAATCTCCGTCACGATCGCGCGCTCACTGCCTGCGAGTCGGTTGAACAGGCTGGATTTCCCGGCGTTCGGACGACCCACGACGACCGCCGTCAGCCCTTCGCGAATCATCCGCCCGCGCCTCGCATCCGCGAGCAGCCGATCGAGCTCCGCAACGATCTCGCCGATCTCCCACGACGATTCATCCGGCGCGATGAAGTGATAACCCTCATCTGGAAAGTCCAGGGATGCCTCGAGGCGGGCGATCAGATCGAGCAGTCGCGTCTCCATCTGCGCGAGCCGGCAGGTCAGCGTTCCCTGCAACTGATCGAACGCGACACGCGCCTGAAGCGGCGTCACGGCCTCAATCAACTCACCGACCGCTTCCGCCTGAACCAGATTCATCCGGCCGTTCAGGTACGCCCGCAGCGTGAACTCACCGGGATTCGCCATGCGCGCTCCCGCCGCGAGCGCAGCTCGAACGATCGCATCGAGCACCACGGGACTTCCATGTGCGGAAATCTCGACCACGTCTTCGGCGGTGTACGAGTGCGGAGCAGGGAAGAACGTGATGATGGTCTCGTCGATGGCACCGCCGTCCGCGTCGGCGATTCGCGCGAGCGTCGCGTGGCGGGGCTCGAACCTGTTCCTCTTCGCGAGACACGATGCGATGGACTCCGCCGCGGGACCACTGATCCTGACGACACCCAGGCCTCCGCGCCCTGGCGGCGTGGCGAGTGCCACGATGGTGTCTTCCGTGGAGAACATCGGCTTAATGCTCGGGGCTCAGAGTCAGGCTCAGGGCTCATCACTCAGGGCTGACGGCGGCTCAAGGTCTAGAGGGCTCAAGACGCGAGCCCGATTGAGCCTTGAGTCGTAAGCCATACGCCAGCCTGAGCGCTGAGCCTTGAGCCGTCATCATCCGCGCTTCGCGGTGATGATGACTGTCTTCAGAAACGCGTCGCCGATGCTTTCCGAGGAGACCTCGGGATCCTCGGCGACGGTCAGGTGGACGAGCCGCCGCGCGTAGGGATTCAGCGGTCCCATCTCCTGCGGCATCCCCGACGTCTTTGCCTTCTGCATCATGAAACGCGCCATTTCGCGCAGCTCGGCATCCTTGGCGCGCCGATAGCCCATACAGTCGACGACGAAGCTGCGGTCGTCCTCGAGATCGCGGCGAAATCCGGTGTTGACGATCTGCTGCAGCGCCTCGAGCGCTTCAGCCTTGCGTCGGAGGAGGACTTCACCGCCGTCGCCGGACAAATCGATCCGGATACCGTCGGTCGTCTCCTGGACCTGCACGGCCAGGGGCAGTCCCATCGCCGCGAGCACGTCCTTCATGAACCCGGAGACACGCGCCTGCACGTCCATCACTGGTTTCCTTTCGCCTGCGCGGTGCGGCCGCCGCCGACATTTTTCACGCGACGCTCCGCCGGGGGCCGCGGCGGCGTACGCTGCGGCGCCGGCCCGATCAACCGGTTGGTGATCATCTGCTGACCGATGCCCCAGATGTTGCTGACCGTCCAGTAGATGACCAGGCCGCTCGCCGCCCACAGGAACATCGTGGTCATGACGATCGGCATCACCAGCATCATCTTCTGCTGGACCGGGTCGGCCGTCGTCGGCGTCATCTTCTGCTGAATCATCATCGTCACGCCCATCAGGACTGGGGTGATGAAGAGCGGGTCGTGCGCGGACAGGTCGTGGATCCAGCCGATGAAGGGCGCTCCGCGCAGCTCGATGGCAACCGACAGCATCGCGTAGAAGGCAAAGAGGACCGGAAGCGTCAGCAGCATCGGAACGCAGCCGCTCGCCGGGTTCACACCGCGCTCGCGGTACAGGTTCATCAACTCGACGTTCATCTTCGATCGCGCCGGATCGCTCATCTTGAGTTTCGAGTAGCGATCCTGGATGGCCTTCACCTCCGGCTGCACTTCCTGCATCTTGCGCATCGACACCACGCTCTTGTGACGGAGCGGGAACATCGCGAGATTGATCAGGACGGTCAGGATGATGAGCGACCAGCCGTAGTTGCCGACGTAACCGTTGATCCACTTGAGCGCGCGCAGCAGCGGCACGACCAGCCACGCGAACATGCCGAAGTCGATCGCGCGCACCAGGTCGCGACTCACCGCGACCAGCACGTCGAAGTCCTTGGGGCCGAAGAAGAAGGTTTCGTCCTTGAGTGGCGATGGAAACCGCGCGGACCACGACACGTAGTGCGCCCCTTCCGGGACGTCGGGTACCGGAACGGCGAGCGGTTGATAGATCACCCGCATCGGCTGCTGCTTCGGCGTCACGAGGGCGGAGAGGAAATAGTGATCGTCCACGCCGGCGAACCCGAAGGTGCCGTCCTGCACTGGTTGCGCGACGATCTTGTCGGTGCTGACCCGGGTGACTTTGCCGTCGCGATAGAACACCGGCTGCGCCGCCGGATTGTAGGTGCGCGACTTGTGCACGATCCCGCTGCCGATCGCCGGCCCCCAGGTCACCGTGACGGGCAGCAATTCCTGACCGGCGCGCTTGACCTCGGTGCTCACGCCAATCGAGTACGGCCGGTCGGCGGAAAAGGTGAATGTCTTTTGCGCCTCGATCCCGCTTACGTCCTTCAGGCTGAATTGCAGCGTCTTGGTTCCGCTGTCAACCGTCAGGGCATCAGCGTTCGCCGTGAACGCCGACGTCGCCAGCGTGTTGCTCACCTCCGGTTCACTGGTCGCGAGAGTGAACGGTAGCGGAGTTCCGGCCGGGGCGTGGGTTGCAATCAGTTCGAGAGGTTTTCCGGCCTCGTCGCGATATTTCTTCAGCTGCCAACTCTTGAGTACCGCCCCGCGCGTCGTGAACACCGCGCGCACAGCTGCGCTCTCGACCACGATGTCGCGCCCGGCGACCACCGGGGTGCTCGATGGAACCTGGCCGGGAGCGGCTTCCGCCTGAGGTGGCTGAGCGGCTTGCGGCGCTTCCGGCGCCGGAGGTGCCGCAGTCTGCTGACCTGTCGTGGCCGGTTTTGGTTCCGGGGGAGGGGGAAACAGCAGCTGGTACCCGTAGAGCACCACGAAGGACAGCAAAACAGCAAGGAGAACGCGTCGTTCCATCGAAGCCTTCAGCGGGATTTATCAGGGGTTGGAACCGGATCGAGTCCGGGTTCGGCAAGCGGATGGCACCGCGCAAGACGGCCTGCGCTCAGAGTCACCCCGCGCACGACGCCGTGCACGCGAATCGCCTCGCGAGCGTACTCGGAGCACGACGGAACGAATCGGCATGCTCCGCCCAAAAACGGGGACAGCAGCAGCTGATACAGCCGAATCAGAGCGAGAGCTATACGGGCCGCTGGAGTCATGGCTTCGACTGGATGCCGAACCGCTTCAGAGCCGACTGAAACTCCTGGTCGAGCGCCGGCCTCGTCGCTTCCAGCAACGCCAGCTTCGCAATAACCACCAGATCCAGGGGACCGGCGTCGTTGGATCTGCGAAACATCTCTCGAATCAGGCGTTTAGCCCTGTTTCTGACGACCGCGCCACCAATCTTCCGCGACGCCACGACCCCGAGCCGGGCCGCCGGCCCGGGACCGGGTGCACCCACCAGGGTGAAAAATTGGCCGTGAGATCGCCGCCCCGTGTTGAAAACGTGTTGAAACTCCAACCGTCGGCGCAGCCGCCGGACCGGAGGAAGGGTGTGGGACGGCATAAAAGAACTTACGCGGTCGGCCTGCCGGCCGATTTTCAGCGGGACGCGGTGACAGCGAGGCGCTTGCGACCTTTCGCCCGGCGCCGCTTCAGCACCTGGCGACCATTCTTCGTGGCCATCCGAACCAGGAATCCGTGGGTCTTCTTTCGACGACGGCGGTTCGGTTGAAATGTACGTTTGCCCTTCATGATTTTTGCGAATCCCCTGCTGCTTTTCTAACCGATCGGAGAAACTGAAATAGTAGCGAACCGCCGACCTTAGTGTCAATTGCAGGGCACGCAAAGTGGCCCTGTTTGTGCGGGGTCCGAACGCTATGGTACAGTCCCTCCCCCGCGGCGGAGGTTGGGCCAGCCCCCGAAGTTTTCCACAACTGTGGAAAAAATTGTGGAAAAGCGAGGGCGAAGGTCCCGGGAACCGTCTGTCGTTCGTCAAAATGTCTACAGACGGCGAACAATGGCTGCAAGAAGTGAATTCAGTTGGGCGAAAGTCGGGCACGAGAACATGACGGGCAGTAATCTGTGGGACCAAGTCCTGTCCCGTATTGAAACAAAAGTCAACCGCCACAGTTTTTACACCTGGTTCAAGCCCACACTGTATTTGGACGAACGTGAAGGGGCCGTACGGGTACGGGTGCCCAACGCGCTTTTCCGCGACTGGCTGACCAAGCACTACTCCGCGGTCATCGACGAAGCGCTCATCGAAATCCATCGACCGGGCACCGAGATCGCGTTCGTTACCGAAGACCTGGGGGTAGTACCCCTGGTCGTCGAGCCGCCTGCGCCCGATTTCGAGCCGGAGGCGGCCACCGGGGAGGCCACCAGCCTCAGCCCGCGTTACTCGTTCGACACGTTCATTGTTGGCTCCTCCAACCAGTTTGCGCATGCCGCCTGCCGGGCGGTCGCGGAAGCGCCGTCACGCTCGTACAATCCACTGTTCATCTACGGCGGAGTGGGTCTCGGCAAGACCCACTTGATGCACGCGATCGGTCACTACGTCGTCACGCATCTCAAGAACCTGAAACTCACCTACATTTCGTCCGAACGCTTCATGAACGAGATGATCAATGCGGTTCGCTACGACCGCGTCCTCGACTTCCGCGAACGCTATCGCAGCGTCGACGTGCTGCTGGTCGACGACATTCAATTCCTGGCGGGCAAGGAAGGTACTCAGACCGAGTTCTTTCACACGTTCAACGCGCTCTACGATTCGCAGAAGCAGATCGTCATCAGCAGCGACTGTCCGCCACACGAGATCCCGCAGCTCGAAGAACGGCTGCGCTCGCGATTCGAATGGGGACTGATTGCCGACATTCAATCGCCCGACCTCGAGACGAAGGTCGCGATTCTGAAGAAAAAGGCTGAAACCGAAGGCATTCCGCTGCCCGACAACGTGGCGATCTACATTGCCGGCAAAATCAAGTCGAACATCCGAGAGCTCGAGGGGTCGCTCATCCGGCTGATTGCGTATGCGTCGCTGACCGGTCGCGAGATTTCACTGTCGCTTGCCCAGGATGTGCTGCGAAACGTGCTGCAGAACGACGAGCGCGCCATCACGATTGAAATCGTGCAGAAGGCAGTCGCCGATCACTATTCGCTGAAGCTCGTGGATCTCAAATCGAAGAACAACTCCAAGTCGGTCGCGATGCCACGGCAGATTGCCATGTACCTCTGCAAGGCGCTGACGAGCGCGTCTCTACCGGAGATCGGCAAGAGCTTCGGCGGCAAGCATCATTCGACCGTCATCCACTCCATCCGCAAGATTGAACATCTCCGTCAGAAGAATGGAGATTTCAACACCCTTATCAACAGCCTGATGGAGTCGTTTCGCTGAGGCGGCGCGGAGATTTCCACACCCTGCTTGAACCTGAGCTGTTGATGGGCTGTCAGCTCCCGGCAGACCCAAAACCATGCACAAGAAGCCGCCAGAATTCCGACCGTCCCTTCGGAGTTTTCTCCACAACGTAAATTACACATTCTGAAGGACTAAGGAGACCGATTTCACTTTTCAACAGCACCTATTTCTTGTTATAATTCTTTGTTCCTGATTTCTCTCTCCTAATTACAGAGAATACACACAATGGAATTGGTCGTTCGGAAGACCGATCTGCTGCGCGAACTGCAACTCTTCCAAGGCATCGTCGAACGCAAGAACACGATCCCGATCCTCGCGAACGTGCTGCTCGAAGCCAACGGCGAGGAAATGAAGATGCTGGCGACCGACCTGGAGGTCGGGCTTCGCAGCAAGTGCACGGCGAATGTCTCCAAGGGGGGATCGCTCACGCTTCCGGCGAAGAAGCTCTACGAGATCATCAAAGCCCTGCCTGAGACCGATGTCCGCATCGAAGAGGACAAAGGGGGGGTGAAGGTCGCGGCCGATCGTTTCGACTCGAGGATGCAGACCCTGCCGCGAGAGGACTTCCCGACGCTGCCCGAGGCCACCGGAAGTTTCAGCGTCACCTTACCGCGCGACGTGCTGCGGCAGATGGTGTCGAAGACGCAGTTCGCGATCACCGGCGAAGACACACGTTACTTCCTGAACGGAGCGTTGTTCATTCAACGTCCCGAGTCGATGAGCCTGGTCGCGACCGATGGTCATCGGCTCGCGCTCATCACTGTGCCGCGCGAGAAGCCGAAGAGCAAGCTCAAGGTCGACGAAGATCGTGTGATCCTGCCGCGCAAGACGCTGCTGGAGCTCGGCCGCCTGCTGACGGAATCCGAAGGCGACATTCAATACGAGCGGGGCGAGAACCACTTGTTCTTCGAGCTGGGCGGTCGGCTCCTGATTTCACGGATGATCGACGGTCAGTTCCCGGCCTTCGAGCGGGTGATCCCCAAGGGCAACGACAAGCGGGTCGAGTTCGATCGCGATCGGCTCACCAGCGCGGTCAAGCGCGTCGCGCTGCTCTCGAACGAGCGTTCGCGCGCGGTGAAATTTCAGATCGACAAGGGCAAGGTGGAAATTGCATCGAGCAGTCCCGAGTTCGGCGAGGCGAAGGAGATCCTCATGGTCGATTATGCCGCCGCGCCGGTCACGATCTGTTTCAACGCGCAGTACGTGCTCGATTTCCTCGGCGTGGTCGAAACCGACATGGTCTCTCTCGAGTTCAAGGACGAGATGAGCCAGGCCGTTCTCAAGCCAATCGGCGCGGACGGCTACGAGTACACGTACGTGATCATGCCGATGAGAATCTGACGGATTTGGTGATTGCGGAATTTCGGGATTTTGGTGATCTCACAATTACGCCTCCAAATCACCAAATCGCCAGATCAACACATCTACTGAATGGCTGAACTGAACGAACCAAAAGAACAGTACCCGACGCGGGATCCCATCCAGGACGCATCTCACGATCCCTCCGCAGCGGTATCGGGCAATGGGAATGGTACCGGTGTCGACGATTACGGTGCGGACAAGATCAAGGTCCTCGAAGGTCTGGAGGCGGTGCGCAAGCGACCCGCCATGTACATCGGGTCGACCGGGGTGCAGGGGTTGCACCATCTGGTCTACGAGATCGTCGACAACTCGATCGACGAGGCGCTCGCCGGGTTCTGCGACCAGGTGAACGTCACCATCCACATCGACAATTCCGTCACCGTCATCGACAACGGCCGCGGGATTCCGGTCGATCGGCACGCCAGCGGGCGCTCGGCGGCAGAGGTGGTGTTGACGGTCCTCCACGCCGGCGGCAAGTTCGACAACGACAGCTACAAAGTATCGGGCGGTCTTCACGGTGTCGGCGTCTCGGTGGTGAACGCGCTGTCGGAGTTGCTCGAGCTCGAGATCTGGCGCAACGGCCAGGTTTACAAGCAGACCTACGAGCGCGGGAATCCGACCGCCGACCTGGAAGTCACCGGCACCACCAAGAAGCGCGGAACCAAGGTCACGTTCAAGCCGGACACGCAGATCTTCGAGACCACCGAGTTCAGCTTCGACACGCTGGCGCAGCGGCTTCGTGAGCTCGCGTTCCTCAACGGCGGCGTCACGATCACCATCGACGACGAGCGCGATGGCAAGGGGCACAAATTCCTGTACAAGGGCGGCATCGTCTCGTTCGTGCAGTACCTCAATCAGAACAAGTCGCCGGTCAACGACAAGCCGATCTACATGCGCGGCGACAAGGACGGGATTGACGCGGAGATCGCGCTGCAGTGGAACGACGGCTACGCCGAGACCCTGTATTCGTTCGCGAACAACATCAACACTCACGAGGGCGGCACCCACCTCTCGGGTTTCCGCGCCGCGTTGACCCGCACCATCAACTACTACGCGGGCAAGAACAACCTGACCAGGGATCTGAAGGACGCCACGATCAGCGGCGACGACATTCGCGAAGGGCTGACTGCCGTCGTCAGCGTGAAGATCCCGCGTCCGCAGTTCGAAGGCCAGACCAAGACCAAGCTGGGGAACACCGAGGTGAAGGGCATCGTCGAGGCGATCGTCAACGACAAGCTGGGTGCCTTCCTTGAACAGAACCCCAATGTGGCGAAGCGGGTAATTGCCAAGGCGGTCGACGCGGCGCGCGCGCGTGAAGCCGCCCGCAAGGCCCGCGACCTGGTCCGCCGGAAAGGGGCGCTCGACAGCAGCACGCTGCCCGGCAAGCTCGCAGACTGCCAGGAGCGGGATCCCTCACTCAGCGAGCTGTACATCGTCGAGGGAGAGTCGGCAGGCGGGTCCGCCAAACAGGGACGCGATCGGCGGTTCCAGGCAATCCTGCCAATCAAAGGGAAGATCCTCAACGTCGAGAAGGCCCGCTTCGACAAGATGCTCAGCAGCGACGAGATCAAGACGATGATCGCCGCGCTGGGCACCGGCATCGGCGCGGAAGACTTCGATGCAGGGAAGCTCCGGTATCACCGCATCATCATCATGACCGACGCGGACGTCGACGGCTCGCACATCCGTACGCTGCTGCTCACGTTCTTCTACCGGCAGATGCGGGCCCTGGTCGATTCCGGGTACATCTACATCGCGCAGCCGCCGCTGTTCCGCGCCAAGCGCGGACGAACCGAGCACTTCATCCGTGACGAGCGAGAGATGGAGAGCTGGTTGATTCGCCGGGCGGTCGAGTCGCGGGTGGTCGTGCTGCCGGACGGACGGGAAATTTCCGGCGCGGATCTGGAGCGGACGCTCGAGCGCCTCGGACAGTTCCGCAAATACCTGCAGGTCGTCGAACGCCGCGGGCCGACGCGCGACGTGATTACGGCGTTGCTCGATCGCGGCGTGCCGCGCGTCGACAAGAGCTTCTTCACCGACCGGGCGCAGCTGGAGTCGTTCGCCGATTCGCTCAATACGCCAATGCGATCCGCGAGCCTGCATCCAGACGAAGAGCACCAGGCATTCAGCGTGGTCATCGAAGATCGCAGCGGAGGTTATCCCCGCCACCACCGAATCGATCTCGACTTCGTCTCGACCAGCGAGTTCCGGACCCTGGCCGCGAGTTACCAGGACGTGAAGGGCGTCAAGGGTCCGATGATCGTCAAGACCACCGGCGCCGCGGACGGCGATGAGCCGGCGAGCGAAGACACGCCGCAGGCGACGGCCAACGAGACCGCAATCGGTGGCGCGCCGCTCGATGCCGCCACCAAGCTCGCAGCGGAGCCCAAGGCGCCGGATGCGAGCTCCCTGCCGGCGAGCGTCAAGTCGGTTGCCAAGGGCAAGGACTCGGAGGTCCGCGTCGAGTCGCTCGATGATCTCGTCGAGTTCTTCACCGCCGCTGGCAAGAAGGGCGTGGCGATCAATCGCTACAAGGGTCTGGGCGAGATGAACCCGGATACGCTGTGGGAAACCACGATGAATCCGGACCGGCGGACGCTGCTCCAGGTGAAGGCGGAAGATCATACCGAAGCGGATCTGATGTTCACCACGTTGATGGGCGATCAAGTCGAGCCACGCCGGAAATTCATCGAAGACAACGCGCTGGACGTAAAAAATCTCGACATCTGAAGCTCCCTTCTTGCCGCTGCCGTGGAGTGAGGAGCGGCATGGGCGCTTGCTGTTCGTCGGTGCCCGATGCGTAGCACGGAGCACTTAGCATCAGCACGAAGCACCTGGCACCAGCAGCACCCGGCACGAAGCACCTTGCACCTAGCACCGACACGATCTCATGACTGATATCGCCGCTTCCAAAATCCCGGTCAACATCGAAGACGAGATGAAGCGCTCGTACATGGATTACGCGATGAGCGTAATCATCGGGCGGGCGCTGCCCGACGTGCGCGACGGCCTCAAGCCGGCGCACCGCCGCGTGCTTTACGGCATGCGGACGATGGGTCTTGCTTCGAATCGCGCCTATCGCAAGTGCGCCAAGATCGTCGGTGAGGTCATGGGGAATTTCCATCCCCACGGCGACGCGTCGATCTACGACACGCTGGTCCGGCTGGCGCAGGAATTCAACATGCGCTATCCCCTGGTCGACGGCCAGGGAAACTTCGGTTCGGTGGACGGCGATCCTCCGGCGGCGATGCGTTACACCGAGTCGCGTCCGGAAGCGCTGGCCGAAGCCATGATGACGGATCTCGACAAGGAGACCGTCGACTTCGTTCCCAACTACGACGAGACCACAGAAGAACCCACGGTTCTTCCCACCAGCTTCCCGAATCTGCTGGTGAACGGGTCCGCCGGCATCGCGGTCGGCATGGCGACCAACATTCCGCCGCACAACATGGGCGAGGTCATCGACGGCGTGATCGGTGCGATCGAACAGCGTGGCCAGTCGCGCGAGGCCCGGCTGAAAGCGGTACTGCGAGCGGTGCCCGGCCCCGATTTCCCTACCGGAGGGTTCATCGTCGGCCGCCAGGGCATCTTCCAGGCGTATACGACCGGTCGTGGTGCCATCACCGTGCGCGCGCGGGCGGCCACGGAGGAATCGAAGAAAGGCGATCGGGTCTCGATCGTGGTCACGGAGATTCCCTACCAGGTCAACAAGAAACGGCTCATCGAAAACATCGCGGAGCTGGTTCGGGAAAAGACGATCGAAGGAATTTCCGATCTCCGCGACGAATCCGACCGCGACGGCATGCGCATCGTGATCGAGCTGCGCCGCGGCGAGGTGCCTGACGTCGTCCTCAACAATCTCTACAAGCACACCCAGCTTCAAACGACGTTCGGGATCATCATGCTGGCGATCGCCGGCGGCCGGCCGAAGGTGTTGGCGCTGCTCGAGGTCATCGAGAACTTCATCGAGTTCAGGCGCGAGGTGGTTCGGCGCCGGACGGAGTTCGAGCTGCGCAAGGCCGAAGCGCGTGCGCATATCCTCGAGGGCCTGAAGATCGCGCTCGATCACCTGGACGAAGTGATCAAGCTGATACGCGGATCGAAGAGCCCGGTGGAGGCGCGCACCGGACTGATGACCCAGTTCTCGCTGTCGCAGCTTCAGGCGCAGGCGATTCTGGACATGCAGCTGCAGCGCCTGACCGGCCTGGAGCGGCAGAAGATTCTCGACGAGCTCGTCGAGCTGATGAAGACCATCGAACGGCTTCGCGCGATCCTCTCGAGCGACGAGCTGCTGATGCGGGTCGTGCTCAACGAGCTCAAAGAGGTCCGCGCCAAGTTCGGCGACGAGCGCCGGACCGAAATCATCGATGAGAGCGGCGAGTTCCGGATCGAAGACCTGATTGCCGACGAGGACATGGCGATCACGTTTACCAATACCGGCTACATCAAGCGGACCCCCATCTCCACCTACCGGTCGCAGCGCCGTGGCGGGAAGGGCCGCATCGGCATGCGGACGCGCGAAGAGGATTATGTGAGCCACCTCTTCATCGCGTCGACCCACGCCTACATCATGATCTTCACCGACCTTGGTCGTGCCTACTGGCTGCGGGTGCACGAGATCCCCGACGTCGGCCCGGGTGGCAAGGGCAAGGCGATCGCCAACCTGGTGCAGCTCCAGGAAGGAGAAAAAATCGCGGCGTTGCTCGCAGTAAAGGAATTCCCCGAGCAGGACAATCAACAGTTCGTCGTCATGGGTTCGCGCAAGGGGACGATCAAGAAGACCGACCTGACCGCATTCAGCAACCCGCGTCCGAGCGGCATCATCGCGATGGGTGTCGAGGAAGGGGACTCGGTGATTGCGGTCGAGTTGTCGGACGGCAGGGAGCAGATCTTCCTTGGTACGCGAGATGGGATGGCGATCCGGTTCGATGAGGCGGATGTGCGCGCGATGGGCCGCAGCGCCTATGGGGTCCGAGGCATCAGCCTGCGCGACGACGACGAAGTGGTCGCGATGGAGGTGGTCCGCGAAGGGGGCACGCTGCTCAGCGTCGCGCAGAACGGTTACGGGAAGCGCACCGGACTCGAGGAGTACCGGCTTCAGTCACGCGGTGGTGTCGGCATCATCAACATCCAGACCACCGATCGAAACGGCAAAGTCGTCGGCATCGCCTATGTTCACGACGATGACGAGGTGTTGCTCATCAGTCAGCAGGGGATGATTCTGCGGCTGAAGGCCGGCGACATCCGAAGCATCGGCCGCGCGACCCAGGGGGTGCGGTTGATTGAGATGGAAGAAGGCGACGCGGTGGTTTCGGTCGCCAAACTGGCGGAGCGGGAAGAAGAGGACACGGATGAACCCGCCGCTTCGTCAACCGAGATCTAAAGTGTAGGGCGCCTCCGATGAGGTGCCGCGATCGGGATCAAGCCGGCTCCAGCTTCGCGAATTTCGCGAGCAGTTTCTTCTGGCCAACCGAGTTGAACCGGACGGTGATCTTGAGGTCGTCGGTGTGCTGCTCGACCGAGAGCACCGTCCCCACTCCGAACTGCGGGTGGCGAACGCGCAGGCCCGGACGCAGCGCCATCACGCTCTGATCCTCGTCCTCGTAGGAATAGGGCGGTCCCTCCTCGCGGAACTTTGCGCCCTTGCCCTTGCGACCGTACGGGTTCGTCCTGAACTCGTAGTGCGCATGCGAGAAGCTGCTTTGATAAGTCGACGAGTACGCCGGGGCGATGCGCTCGATGAGTTCGCCGGGAATCTCGTCGAGGAAACGTGACGGTTGGGTCGACTGGTATTCGCCGAACACCCGGCGGCGCGCGGCGCCCGTGAGGATCAGCCGCGATTCCGCCCGCGTCATGCCGACGTAGCACAGACGGCGCTCCTCCTCGAGCTCGTCTTCGTCCTCGGCCGATCGCGAGTGCGGAAACAGTCCTTCCTCCATGCCGGCGATGACCACGACCGGGAATTCGAGCCCTTTCGCCGCGTGCATCGTCATCATCCAGACCTTCGCTTCGCGCGTGCCGGATTCCTCGTCTGCTTCTGACAGGAGCGACAGGCGATCGACGAATCCCCCGATGGAGGCCTCGGGTTCACGGGTCTCGTACTCTTTCGCCGCGGACGCAAGCTCCATCAGGTTTTCAATCCGCTCGTTGGCTTCCTCGGTGTTTTCCTCGCGCAGATCGTTGAGATAGCCGCTGTGATCGAGCATCTTGCCGATCGTCGTGTAGACGGAATCGGTTCGGGCGATCGCGGCAAGACCGACGATGAGATCCCGGAAGGCGCGCAACGAGGCGACAGCGCGGTTCGGCAGCTTGTTCCCGTCGACCGCGTAAACGAGGCGGGCCCAGAGGGATCGCGCTGAGCTGACTTCCGCGAGGCCAGCAGCCAACAGCGGCGGCGCGTCCGCAACCACCGCCTCGGGATCGATCGCCTGAAGCGAATCCATCAGTCCCTTGCCGATTCCACGCGCCGGGACGTTGATCACCCGCCGCAAGCTGACATCGTCGTGCGGATTGATGATCAGCTTGAGATAGGCCAGCGCGTCCTTGATCTCCTTGCGCTCGTAGAACCGGACGCCGCCGATGATCTTGTAGGGGATGCTTTCGCGCATCAGCGAGTCTTCAATCGCACGCGACTGGGCGTTGGTGCGATAGAGGACCGCCATCATCGTGTCGATGTCTTCGGCGCGAGCCTGCTTGATCGAACGGGTGATGAAGTCGGCTTCTTCGAGCTCGTCGCCGCCGCGGAAGTAGACGATCTTCTTGCCGCCCTTGCGATCGGTCCAGAGGCGCTTGTCCTTGCGATTGCGATTCTGCTGGATGACCGCGGTCGCCGCGTCGAGGATGACCTGCGTGGAACGGTAGTTCTGCTCGAGCCGCACGATCCGAGCGTCGCCGAAGTCGTTTTCGAAATCGAGAATGTTACGCAGGTCGGCGCCGCGCCACTTGTAGATTGACTGATCCGGATCGCCGACCACCGCGAGGTTGCGGTGAATCTCCGCGAGCCGTTTGATCAGCAGGTACTGCGGCCGATTGGTGTCCTGATACTCGTCGACCATCACGTACTTGAACTTGCGCGCGTAGCGCTCTCGGACCTGCGGCGACTTCTCGAACAGCTCCACGGTCTTGAGCAGGAGATCGTCGAAATCGAGCGCGTTGCTGTCGGTGAGCGCCCGGAGGTACTTCTCGTAGATCTTCGCGATCTGCTCGTCGCGCAGGTTCCACGCGCCGCGCAGCGCGTCGGGACCCTCCATTCGGTTCTTACAGTGGCTGATGCGCGACAACGCCTGGCGCGGCGGCACCAGCTTGTCGTCGATGCCGAGCTCGCGCTCGGCCTGCTTCACGACCGCGACCTGGTCCGACGAGTCGTAAATCACGAAATCGCGCGACAAGCCGATGTTCGGCGCTTCACGCCGGAGCAGCCGCGCGCACAACGAGTGAAACGTCGACAACCACACCCCGTTGCACTCCTCGCCGAGGACCGATTCGACCCGCTCACGCATCTCGCCCGCGGCCTTGTTGGTGAACGTCACCGCGAGGACCTCATCCGGCCTGGCGTGGCCATCGCCGATGAGATAAGCGATGCGATAGGTGATGACGCGTGTCTTACCCGAGCCCGCGCCGGCGAGAATCAGGAGCGGACCGTCAATCTGCAGTACAGCCTCACGCTGTTCGGGGTTGAGCTTGTCGAGGAAGTTCATCGGGGGAGAGTTGATTATAACAAGGGCGCGGTGCCGAGGGGCGAGAGGCGAAGGCGAGGGGCGGGGAGCGGGCGCACGAGAGCATCGCTTACGTGAAGAGGCAGAAGACAAGAGCCGCGAAGAGGAACCAACCCGAAACAGAAAGGCCTAGCCGTCGCCGACGATCGCGACGAAGGCCATACAGAAGTTTTTGTAGACGATCGAGTCCAACCTGGAGATCACGCGCAGCGTGTGGCGCAACGAATCCCAACCGCAACGCGATCTCCAGTTGCGTTTCCAGCTCACGCGACGATCCGATCGCTATCGAGATGTGATGAAGGCTCCACTTGGTCATACCGACCGCTTGCCCTTCCGCGACATTCGATGGCACCGAAACCGACGCCCGCCGCATTTGTGACACGAGTCCGTAACGCTCGCCATCTGGGAAATCTGCGGTGAGGCGATACGTGAGTTCGACGATATCCATGCCGACTCGCCACACGTCAAGGTCGCGGAAGTTGGTAATTGCACTCATGGAATCCTCTCGTGTACGAGGTTTCCGCCACCATCACGTTTCTTTCGCGGGAACTCTGACAATGAACGGACGGTGCCTCCGGCCGAGGCAAGACTTCGGCCGGGGCGAGGAGTCAGTCTGAGTCGTCACACTTGAGCCTGAATACTTCAGGCTTTCCGGCGGGCCGCTCTCGCCCCTCGCTCCTAGCCCTCGCTCGCCCCTCGCCCCTGGCTTCTCGCCGCTCGCTCCTCGCCGCTCGCCCCTCGCCCCTCGTGTTACGATCACCGCTTCGCCATGGGCAAGACACTCCTCAGCAAGGTCTGGGACGCGCACAGTGTGCGGCGGCTCCCGAACGGCCAGATACAGCTGTTCATCGGGCTCCATCTGATCCACGAGGTCACCAGCCCGCAGGCATTCGACATGCTGCGCGCCCGCGGTGCGCGGGTGGCATTTCCCGAGCGGACGGTCGCGACCGTCGATCACATTGTCCCGACGCGCGACCAGCGCCGGCCGTTTCTCGACGTGATGGCCGAGCAGATGCTGTCGTCGCTGGAGCACAATTGCCGGGAACACGGGATCCCGCTGCTCGATCTGTCGAGCGGGCACCAGGGGATCGTCCACGTGATCGGCCCGGAGCTCGGGCTCACGCAGCCGGGCATGACCATCGCCTGTGGCGACAGTCATACGTCGACGCATGGCGCCTTCGGCGCGATTGCCTTCGGCATCGGAACCTCGCAGGTGCGCGACGTGCTCGCGTCGCAGTCGCTGGCGATGGGTCCGTTGAAGGTGCGGCGGATTGCCGTGCGCGGCCGCCTCGCGCACGGCGTCTACGCGAAGGACGTGATCCTCGAGATCATCCGCCGGCTTGGCGTCAACGGTGGTGCCGGCTATGCGTACGAGTACGGCGGCGACACCATCGAACGGATGTCGATGGACGAGCGGATGACCATGTGCAACATGTCGATCGAAGGGGGCGCGCGGGTCGGTTACGTCAACCCCGACCAGACGACCTTCAAGTACATCCGCGGGCGGCAATTCGCGCCGGGCGGCGACGACTTCGAGCGGGCGTGCCGCTGGTGGACGTCGATCGCCTCGGATCGTGATGCGGCGTACGACGACGAGGTGATCCTCGACGCCCCGGCGATTCAACCCAACGTCACGTGGGGGATCAATCCTGGTCAGTCGATTCCGGTTGGCGAGCGCATTCCCGTGTCGAGCGACGAAGAGGCGCTGGCGTTCATGGGCTTCCGCGCCGGTCAGCCGCTGAAGGGAACGAAGATCGACGTGGCGTTTGTGGGCTCGTGCACCAACGGACGGTTGTCCGACCTGCAGGAAGCGGCCCGGATTATTCGCGGACACCGCGTGGCCCCCCACGTGAAGGCGCTCGTCGTCCCCGGTTCACAGGCCGTTCGCGCTGCCGCGGAGCGAGAGGGGCTCGACCGCGTCTTCACCGAGGCCGGCTTCGAATGGCGGGGCGCCGGCTGCTCGATGTGTCTGGCGATGAACCCGGATCGGCTCGAAGGCCGCCAGGTCTGTGCGTCGTCATCGAATCGGAATTTCAAGGGACGGCAGGGAAGTCCGACCGGGCGCACGCTGTTGATGAGTCCTGCGATGGTTGCCGCCGCCGCCGTCGCCGGCGAAATCGTGGACGTTCGCGAGTTCGTGACCGCGGAGGCGACTCTTGGCCGTTGAGCGCATCCAGCAGATCCGCGGCACCGCACTGCCATTCCGCGGCGACGACATCGACACCGATCGGATCATTCCGGCGCGGTTCCTCAAGTCGGTGTCGTTCGAGGGTCTCGAGCAGCACCTGTTCGAAGACGATCGTCGCGAAGCAGACGCGCAGGGAAAGACGACCCACCCGTTGTCGAACCCGGCTTACGCGCAAGCCTCGATCATGTTGGTGAACGCCAATTTCGGATGTGGATCGTCCCGCGAGCACGCGCCGCAGGCGATTCGCCGCCGCGGCATTCGCGTCGTGCTCGGGCAGTCGTTCTCCGAGATCTTCTTCGGCAATTCCGTGGCCCTCGGGATGCCGTGTCCAACCGCGTCGCGTGAGACCCTGCACGCGTTGATGCAGATGGCTGAAGCGGATCCGTCGACCGAGCTCACCATCGATCTCGACAAGATGCGCGTGAGCGCGGCCGGCCGTGAGTTCGAGATGGCGCTTCCCGCCGGAGCACGCGAGGCCTTCCTCGTCGGCAGCTGGGACGCGACCGGATTGCTGCTCGAGAATTTCGAGCAGGTCAGGTCGGTTGCCGCGAGGCTGCCTTACGTCACTGCAAATTGGTGACCGCGGTACGTCTTCCGGCTTCTGTCTTTTCGGTTTAGGGTCAGTGCTTTTCCGGGGCCTTCACGACCTCCAGGAACGCGTCGGCAGCCCGGCTTCGCTCGCCCGTCTTCCTGAACACGAGACGCACCTGCCTCGTCGCGCCGAGCTCGGGGACTCTGGTTGCGGCCAGGCTGCCTCGCGAAATCTCCGTCAGCGCGCATCGGCGGGGCAGGAGCGCGACGCCGATCCCCATTTCAACGGCTCGCTTGATGCCATCGAGGCTCGGCAGCGAGATCTGGATGTTGATCGCAGTTCGCCGGCGCTCGTACGCGCGAAGCACCCGATCGCGCGTCGGCGAAGGATCGTTGTGCGCGATCACCGGTTCGCGGCCGACTTCCTCGAGCGTCACGTGGCGCTTGATGGCAAGTGGATGATTCGGGGTGGTCAACAGCACGATTTCGTCAGTTCCGAGATGGACGGTTTGAATGCCGCGATCCGCGGGCTGAAACGTCAGCACCCCGAAATCGATCGACCGGTCCAGGACCGCCGCCGACATCTGACGCGACGAGACGCGCCGGACCTCGAAGGCCACGCCAGGGTGTAAGGCGGAGAACCGCTCGATATGGGGCAGCAGGCTGTGGACCGCCGCTTCGTTTGCGCCAACGATGACCCGTCCCTTGCGCACCTCCTGCAGCTCCCGGACGGCGACCTGGGCTTCGGCGGCGAGTCCGAGCAGGCGCTGCGCGTAGTCCTGCAGCAGACGACCGGCCTCGGTGAGTGTTCCATCTCGAGACGATCGGTCGAACAGACGCTCGCCGAGCTCTTCCTCGACGCGGCGAACGGCCTGGCTGATTGCCGGCTGGGTCCGGTGAAGCCTCCGGGCGGCCGCCGAAAAGCTCCGTTCCGAGGCAACCGCCAAAAAGGCTGCCAAATCTGGCAACTGCATAAGCAACCATAATATAATCCAAATAAATATAAACTGGACTTAGGTCCCTCGGCCGGGTACAAGGGATCCAGGAGGCTCCATGTCTGCTGACAGGCTGACGGTATTCGACACGACATTGCGCGACGGAGAGCAGGCGCCGGGCTTTTCGCTGCGCATCGACGAGAAGTTGAAGCTGGCCCATCAGTTGACAGCGCTTGGAGTCGACGTGATCGAAGCGGGATTCCCGATTGCGTCCGACGCGGATGCCGAAGCGGTACGGATGGTGTCGACCCACGTCCGTGGTCCTGTCGTGGCGGCGCTCGCGCGGTGCAGCGAGAAGGACATCGAGCGTGCCGCGTGGGCTCTCTCGCCCGCCCCCCGCCGCCGGATTCACGTCTTTCTCGCGACCTCGGATCTGCACCTGGAGCGCAAGCTGCGCATGACGCGCGACGAGTGTCTCCGCACGGCCATGTCCGCGGTCCGCCTGGCGCGTCAGTTCACCGACGACGTGCAGTTTTCGGCGGAGGATGCGACGCGGAGCGATCCCGAGTTCCTGTGGCGGGTCGTCGAAGCGGTGATTCAGTCGGGCGCGAAGACGATCAATCTTCCGGATACCGTCGGTTATTCGACGCCCGACGAGATCAAGGACTTCTTCACCGCGATTCTCAATCGCGTGCCCAGCTCCGACCAGGTGATCTTCAGCACCCACTGCCACGACGACCTCGGGCTGGCGGTCGCGAATTCCCTGGCCGCGGTCACCGCCGGCGTCCGCCAGGTGGAGTGCACGATCAACGGCATCGGTGAACGCGCCGGCAACGCCTCGCTTGAGGAGATCGTGATGGCGACGCGGGTGCGTGAAGATCGCCTGCCGTATCGCACCAACATCAACACCCGTGAGATTTACGCGGCCAGCCAGCTGCTCACGGCGCTCACCGGCGAAGGCGTGCAGGCGAACAAGGCGATCGTCGGCCGCAACGCATTCGCGCACGAAGCGGGCATTCATCAGGACGGCATGCTCAAGGATCGCCGTACCTACGAAATCATGCGCCCCGAGGAAGTGGGTGTCCCGCAGGCCACGCTGGTTCTCGGCAAGCACTCCGGGCGGCACGCCGTGCAGCGCCGATGCGAGCAGATCGGCTACACCCTCGAACGGCGCGATCTGGATCAGGTCTATCGCGCCGTCATTGCGCACGCGGATCGCGAGAAGGTGGTGAGCGATCGAGATCTGGCGCAAATCGTCTCCCGCACGCTCGGTACGCCCGCGCCCGCGGCCCCCGCGGCGGCGGCCGCGGCCCCCGCGCAGGATTTCGGGACCACTCCGGCCGAATTCGGTTACGGCCACGGAGTGTAGTGCGATCGAACCTGGGAACCGAGAACCTTGGAACCAGAACCCGCGGAACACGGGGACCAGGGGAACTCCGGAACCTTCTCTCGTTTCAAGTGTGAATGACGAGCCGCATCGTCGTGCTGCCCGGCGATGGTGTCGGGCCTGAGGTTACCAGCGCGGCGCAGGGCGTGCTCGCGGCAGTGGCCGGCGCGTTCGGCCATCAGTTCAATTTCGAAACCCATCTGATTGGCGGCGCCGCGATCCGTCGCGATCTGCCGCCGCTTCCCCCGGCCACCATCGACGCGTGCCTGTCTGCTGACGCCATTCTGCTCGGCGCGGTTGGCGCGCCGGAATTCGACAGCCGGCCGCCGGGCCAACGGCCCGAATCCGCATTGCTCCAGATTCGGCAGCGACTCGGGCTCTACGCCAACCTTCGACCGGCCCGGGTGTGGCCGGGCCTCGAGAGCGCGGGACCACTGAAGCCGAACGTCCTCGGCCAGACCGACATGCTCGTCGTCCGCGAGTTGACCGGCGGGTTGTATTACGGCGAGCCGCGCGGGATCAGCGCCGAAGGAGACTCGGCGTGGAACACGATGCGGTACTCGCGGCACGAGATCGAGCGCATTGCCCGCGTGGCGTTCACCGCGGCGCGGAAACGGCAGAAGCGCGTCACCTCGGTTGACAAGATGAACGTGCTCGAGACGTCACGACTGTGGAGAACGGTGGTGTCCGAGGTCGCCGCGGAGTACCCGGACGTCGTTCTGGATCACATGCTGGTCGATTCCTGCGCGATGCGGATTACGCTGGCGCCCGCGTCGTTCGATGTGATCGTGACCGAGAATCTCTTCGGAGACATCCTGTCCGATGAAGCGGGCGCGGTGGTGGGATCGCTCGGGCTGTTGCCATCGGCGAGCCTGGGGGACGGGCCGGGTCTGTTCGAGCCGGTGCACGGATCGGCCCCCGATATTGCCGGACTCGACGTCGCCAATCCCATCGGTGCCGTGCTTTCAGCTGCGATGTTGCTGCGCTACGCGCTGAAGCTGGAGAAGGAAGCGTCGGCCGTGGAAGCGGCGGTCGCGGGCGTGACGGCAGATGGTGAATTGACGCGGGACCTTGGCGGCCCCGCGTCATGCAGTCGCCTGGCTCAGGCGATCGTCGCGCGGGTCAAGCGCTAAGGCGGATCCGGACTACCGCGATTTCTCCCCTCCGGAACGCAGAGAGTCCGTGAGCGCTTCCTGGCGCATCGCCGCGGCGCCGAGCAGGCCGCCCATTCCCATCGATTCGACTGCGGTGCTGGGCACGAGCATCAGCGCGCCCTTTTCCTTCAAGCCCTCGTAAAGCATGTTCATCGCGCGCAGGTGCAGTGCCGTCGGGTTGTCGCGATACGACGCGGCGGCCTGATCGAACATGTGCGCGATTTCGACCTCGGCCTGACCGAGAATGATCCGCGCCTGCTTCTCGCGCGCGGCCTGCGCCTCGCGCGACATCGCGTCCTGGAGCGATTCGGGAATCACCACGTCGCGCATTTCCACCGACTGCACCGTCACACCCCACGGATTCGATCGCAGATCGATCAGCTTCTGCAGTTCCTCTTCGATCCGCTCGCGACCCTTGAGCAAATCGACCAGCGAGGTCCGTCCGATGATGTCGCGCAGCGCGGTCTGCGCCGCCCAGCTCACCGCCTGCTGATATTCCTGCACTTCGAGCGCCGCTTTCTCCGGGTCATACACCAGCCAGAAGAGCACGGCGTCGACGTTCACGGGGACCGTGTCGGAGGTCAGCGTCTGTTCTGCCGCGAAGCTCGTGGTGATCACGCGCTGATCGATCCAGCGGTTGACCGAGTCGACGAACGGCATCACCCAGAACAGTCCAGGGCCGCGAAGCCCTACATAGCGGCCGAGACGCAAAACGACGCCACGTTCCCACTGCTTCGCCACCTTCGGCGCCTGCATCAGCACGAGTCCGACCACGATGCCGACGATCACGGGCAACGGGTTACTCGTCGCCACCGTGCCGCCGATTCCGAGCACGATAGGGGTCAGCAGCATCCCGACCGCGACCACATTGACGCGCGGTCCTGCGCCACTGGTGTCCTCGTCCCCACGCTTGCGACCCAACGGCAGCATCACAACGGCCACGGCTCATGCTCCTTGTTGGCGCCGCGCTTCAATCTCGGGCACCGCGTCTTCGGCGCGGAAGCCGTACGATGAGAGCTCGGCGAGAAAACGATCCACGATGCGGCGCAGCTCGCTGCGCCGGAACTCCTGGTCCTGTTCGGTCACGGTGCGGGCCGCAGCGAAGGTC
Source organism: uncultured Acidobacteriota bacterium (assembly GCA_963755695.1). GTDB lineage: Bacteria > Acidobacteriota > Vicinamibacteria > Vicinamibacterales > 2-12-FULL-66-21 > QHWT01. Next base: position 736,805 of record CAVWLB010000008.1, read on the forward strand.
CCGACCCCGCGCCGCGTTTCCAGCACCCCCTCGCGCTCGAGGTGGGCGTAAACCTTCGCCACCGTGTTGGCGTTGACACGAAGGTCCACTGCCAGCTGCCGGACGGTAGGCAACTGGTCCCCAATCGGCAGCCGCCCGGACGCAATCGCGGCCCGAATGCCGCGTTCCAGTTGGGCATGAATGGGGGTCCGGTCAGCCGAATCGAGGGCTAGAACCAGCGACACAGAACATAATGTACTACTACAATAGTACAATGTCAAGACGACCTCGCGAGACGCGAGACGCGAGGGGCGAGGGGCGCCTGGGGTCTGACCCCGGACGGGTGCGGGTTACGCAGGTCCGGGGTCTGACCCCGCCGAGGGCGCGGTATGCAGAGCCGGGGTCTGACCCCAGCTGAGCTCGGCATAATGACCCGCGCCTACACAACGTGCCTGATGGGGAGCCGACTTCTCCTTATCCAGAGGCGAACGGCAGGGCCGCGGACTGGGGTCTGACCCCTCAGAAGTCGCAGCTCGGGGGTCCGACCCCAGGTAGCTCCCGCAGATCGCGATCTCGTGTCTACCGCCAGACATTGCGATGTTTCCGGCGCCCCAGTTGAACGTCCGGTCTCGTCGGGGCCCGCATGGGCCTCGGCACACACGTGCGCTAGGACCATGTCTTCCTCAGCCTGGACCCGCCCGACGACATGCGTGTTGAAGCGCGCCCCCGGTGGAAGTTCTGAGCCGGCCCTGAGGCTGCCGATCTACTCGACCGTGACGCTCTTGGCGAGATTGCGTGGTTGATCGACGTCGCAGCCGCGGCGAATCGCGATGTGGTAGGCGAGGAGCTGCAGCGGCACGACCATCAGCACCGGCGTCAACAGCGGGTGCGCATCCGGGACGGTGATCAGGAAGTCCTGCGACGGATCCAGAAGGCTTCGAATCGAGCCGTTGCCTTCGGTGGTCAGCGCGATCACCGATCCGCCGCGAGCCTTGGCTTCCTGGATGTTGCCGATCATCTTCTCGAACACGTGATCGTGCGGAGCAATCGTGACGACCGGCATGTGCTCGTCGATGAGGGCGATCGGTCCGTGCTTCATCTCACCCGCGGGATACCCCTCGGCATGAATGTAGGAGATCTCCTTCAGCTTCAAGGCGCCTTCGAGCGCGATCGGATAGTTGATCCCGCGCCCGAGGTAGAGGAAGTCGCTGCGCTGGTAGAAGCGCCGGGCGATCTCCTCGGTGAGCGGCTCGCACTTGAGCGTCTGCTCCAGCAGCAGCGGCAGCTGCGTCAGCGCGTCGAGGTGCGGCCTCGCATCCTCCGGCTTCAATGTCCCGCGAATCTGTCCGAGATACATCGCGAGCAGGTGCAACGCGACCAGCTGCGACGTGAACGCCTTGGTCGACGCGACGCCGATCTCCGGCCCGGCGTGCGTATACACCGTGCCGTCGGTCTCCCGCGTCGCCATGCTGCCGACGACGTTGCAGATCGCGATACTGCGCGCGCCTTTCTTCTTCGCTTCGCGCAGCGCCGCCAGGGTATCCGCCGTTTCACCCGACTGGGTGATCACGATGGCCAACGTGTTGCTCGAGACAATCGGATCGCGATATCGGTACTCCGATCCGTAGTCGACGTCGACCGGCACCCGCGCGAGCGTTTCGATCAAAAACTTGCCGACCAGTCCCGAATGCCACGACGTGCCACAGGCCAGGATGACGATCCGCTCGACCGCACGGAGCGCCTCGTCAGGGATCTCGATCTCGTGCAGGAACACCCGGCCGCTCTCCACCGACGCGCGGCCGAGCACCGTCTCCTTCACCGCCATCGGCTGCTCGAAGATCTCCTTGAGCATGAAGTGCTTGTATCCGGCCTTCTCCGCCATGACCGGATCCCAGGACACCCGCGTGCTCTTCTTCGACACGGCGCGCCCCGAGTAGTCGGTGAACTCCACGCCGCCCTGGCGTGATCACCGCCATCTCCTCGTCGCCGAGGAACACGACGTCGCGCGTGTGCGCCAGGATCGGCGGGGATGTCGGAGGCGACGAAGAACTCGTTCTCGCCGAGGCCGACGACAATCGGCGGACCGTTGCGCACGGTGACGATCTTGTTCGGGATCGTCGGCGGAAATCAGCACCAGCGCGAACAGGCCGCGCATGTAGAGCAGCGCACGCCGCACCGCGTTCTCGAGCCCGTCGTCCTTCATCTCGCGCTCGACCAGGTGCGCGACGATCTCGGTGTCGGTCTCGGTGACGAAGACGTGCCCTTCCTTCTGCAGCTGCTGCTTCAGATCGAGGTAGTTCTCGATGATGCCGTTGTGGACGACGACAATGCGGCCGGTGCAGTCGCGGTGCGGATGCGCGTTCTCCTCGGTCGGCCGGCCGTGCGTGGCCCAGCGCGTGTGGCCGATGCCGTACTCGCCATCGAGCGGACTGCCGGCGATGGCTTCCTCCAGCCGCGCCAGCTTGCCGGCGCTGCGCCGCAGCTCGATCGTGCCGTCGCGGACGACCGCGACGCCGGCCGAGTCGTACCCGCGGTATTCGAGCCGGCGCAGCCCGTCGATCAGGATCGGAAGGACCTGCTTGTCGCCGATGTAGCCGATGATGCCGCACATGTCTGCCTATCTCTCGAGGTCCGAGGTCCGAGGTCCGATCAGCTTCCTTCTGGTCTTCTCGACCCAGCCGTCTTTGTTGACCTGCTTGCCGCGCGCGATGCCGAGCGCACCGGCCGGCACGTCTTCGGTGATCGACGATCCGGCGGCGACGTACGCGCCCTTGCCGACGCGGACCGGCGCGATCAGCTGCGAGTCGCTGCCGATGAACGCGCCGTCCTCGATCACCGTCGGATGCTTGCGTGATGCCGTCGTAGTTGCAGGTGATCGTGCCGGCGCCGATGTTCACCTTCTCGCCGATCGTCGCGTCGCCGAGATACGACGAGATGATTCGCCTTCGATCCCGGGCCCGAGCGTCGTCTTCTTCAGCTCCACGAAGTTGCCGACGTGCGCTTCTTCGCCGACGTCCGACTGCGGCCGGATGTGCGCGAACGGACCGACCTGCGCGCCCGCGCGCGACGTGCGACTCGGTGATCACGCAGAAGTTGTTGATCACCACGCCCGTCGTCGATCGTCGAGTCGACGATGCGCACGCCGGCGTGGATTTCGCAGCCGGCGCCGATGCGCGTGCGCCCTTCGAGATAGACGTTGGGATGGAGGACCGTGTCGGCGCCGATCGTCGACGTCGGGCCCGATCCACGCCGTCGCCGGATCGACGATCGTCACGCCGGCGGCCATCAGCTCCTCGTTGCGCGTCGTCTTCAGAATCGCCGTCACGTCCGCCAGCTCCTTTCGGCTGTTCACGCCGAGGATCTCCCGCGGATCGTCGAGCGAGACGGTTTCGACGGCGAGCCCGCGCGCGCGGTAGATCCGCACGAGATCCGGCAGGTAGTACTCGCCCTGCGCGTTCGCCGAGCCGATCGATCCTCAGCGCCGTCGAACAGCGGCTCCAGCGTCGAAGGCGTAGATGCCGCTGTTGATCTCGTCGATCGCGCGCTCGGCCGGCGTCGCATCCTTGTCCTCGACGATCGCCGCGATCGCGCCGTCCTCTCGGACGATGCGGCCGTATCCGTGCGGGCCGATCGACGCGCGCCGTCAGGACCGTCGCGGCGGCGCCGATGCGCTGCGTGCGTCGCGACCAGCGCCGGCAGCGTCGTCGGCCGAAGCAGCGGCACGTCGCCCGACAGCAGCACCACGGTCCCGCGTGCGCCGCCAGGTGCGGCTCCGCCTGCAGCAGCGCGTGGCCGGTGCCCAGCTGCGGCTCCTGCAATGCAAACCGCAGGCCCGGCCGTTTCCGAAGCGCGCTCTTCGACCGCGTCTGCCATGGTGGCCGACAACTGACCACGGTCGTTCGAGGGTTCGAGCGAATCAGCGGTGCGCAGGACGTGCTCGATCAGACGGCAATCCGCGCGGCACTGTGCAGCACTTTCGGGTCGCGCGGACTTCATGCGCGTGCCCTTGCCGGCGGCGAGAATCACGACGTGAGTGTCGGACATATGGCGACGACAAACTTGCAATGCGAACCAGGTACCCGACGGTGACAGGCGTCAGGCGAGGCTCGCGATCTTCAGCGGCGGGACTTTCGCGGGCGGAGCGCGACGGGCTTGGACGGCGCGAAACGCGCTTCGGCCGGCGGCGCGTCGAGCGGCGGCGCGGAAACGCGGGAGGTCCCGCAGCGATTCGAGGTCGGGATCCTGCCGCGCGAGCGAGCGGTTCTCGGGGTTAAGCGCGACCGCGCTGGCGCAGATGATCGAGGGCCGCCGTCCGGATCGTTCGCGGCGCGTGCTCGCCACCGCCATCATGTAGTGCGCGTGATCGTGGCGCGGGATCGACGGTCAGCGCGCGCTGCAGGTGCTGCGCGCGCCGCGGCCTCGTCGCCGGCGTTCAGCGCGACGGTCGCGGCATACGACCCATTCGTCGGCCGTCTTCGGCGCCGGCTCCTTCGGCTCCAGCTCGCGCTCGCAGACCTTCAGATACAGGCGAGCGCGTTCGAGCAGCTCGCGCTCGTCGGGATAGCGCTCGATGACGTTGCGCAGCGCGTCGGCGGCCGCGGCGAAGTCGCGGCGCTGGAGGGCCTGCAGGCCGCGCTCGTACATGGCGACGGCTTCGTGATAGGTCGGCTTTCGGGGCGGCGCCGGGGGCGCTGCCGGCGGTGCTACGGGCTGCTGGCACCGCCTGTCGGCCGGCGCACGCGCGGACCGTCGTGGACGATGAGCCGAGTCGCCGACTTGCCGGCTTTTCGCGGAACGCGGCTTGCCGGCGGCGGCCCTTTTCTGCACGGGCCGGTTTACGAGCGGGAGTCCGGGCGGTCAGGCTCCGGCGCGATTTGGTCATCGGCATGCGGCACCAGCCCACGGAGCGGTCAACGCGGGACAGTAACAAATCCCGTTGCGATGGGTCAAGACAACTGGAACGGAATCGTATGCGCCGACTTAGGTCAGATGACCTACTGTGTTGATGGTCTTCAAGGATCCGGTAGAGCTCATTCACACCGAGACCGTGGCGTTCGGCGAGAATCCTTGAGGGCCTGCCGCGTCGAGTACGGGCAGATTTATTGGTCAATTCACCAAATTCGACGGCGAGCTCACAGGGAGACGATGGTCGCGGCGTGACAGTCGACGCGGACGCGGGGGAAACCAGTATAGTGAACTCGCCTCGTGGTTCCTGGAAGTAGCTGATGAGCAATCGATATAGGTTGAATAACCAATTCTTCGTGGACTTTCGTCAGCTCGCGAGCAACGCCGACAATTCGATCGGCATCGATGGCCTGCGAGTTCGGTCAGCGTTGCCCGCAGCCGGTGTGGCGCTTCGAAGAAGATGACCAGCCGTGGCTCCTTGGCCGCACGATCGCAACCAATCTTTGCGGTCTTTTGACCTAATGGTGGAAAGCCGAGGAACGTGAACTCGCCGGTCGGGAGCCCCGACGCGGCAAGCGCGGCCATGACGGCGCTGGGTCCCGGGATGCTTTCGACCCGCACTCCCGCCGCTCGCGCGGCCGCGACGAGCGCTGCCCGGGATCCGAAATCAGCGGCGTGCCCGCATCGGACACGAGCGCGATCGATTCTCCGGCCAGCAGCCGTTCGACCAGTCTCGGCGTTTTCTCGCGCTCATTGTGCTCGTGCAGGCTCGTCGTGCGCGTCGAGATGGAGTAGTGTTGAAGGAGCCGGCCCGTCCGGCGGGTGTCCTCCGCCGCGATGAGGGAGACCTCGCGCAGGATCCTGAGGGCCCGCAAGGTGACATCTTCGAGGTTGCCGATGGGAGTGGCGACCACATACAGGATGCCGGACATGCGCGGGGCGCCGATTCTACCAGAATGTATTCCGCCGAACCCTTGCCCCACTTCGTCGACGAGTACCTCGCGTGGCTGCACGAGGTGCATCCCACCAACGCGACATTCGACGGCGTCCACCTTCATGACGATCTGCTGGAGGACCTGAGTCGGGCGGCGATCGACGCGCAGATCCGGACGCTCGGGCGGCTTCGCGCGCCGGCTCGCGGCGATCGACCCCGCGCGGCTGACCGACTCGAGCGGCTCGAGCGGCCGGCGCTCGAGGCGAACATCCGCGCCCGCCTGTTCGAGCTGGAGGCCGTCCGTACCTGGGAGCGCAATCCGCAGTACTACGGCGACCTGATCTCCACCAGCCTTGCCGGCCAGGTGCTGTTCGACTACGCGCCGCTGCCCGAGCGCGCCCGCCGGGTCGCTGTCGAAGCTGCGCCAGGTGCCGCGGCTGATGCAGGCGGCGCGCGACAACATCAAGGATCCCCCGGGCATCTTCATCAAGGTCGGTCTCGAGAGTCTCCGCGGGCACGCAGCGCTTCATCGAAGACGACCTGCCGCGCGCCTTCGCGGGCTCGACGACCTGCACCTGCTCGGCGATCTGGCGGACGCGTCGACCGAGGCGTCGCAGGCGGTCGGCGCCTACGTCGCCTACCTCGAAAACGAACTGGCGCCGACGCGCCCGCGGATCGTTCCGTCTCGGCGCGAGCGTCTTCGAGCAGAAGCTGCGGCTCGACGAAGGCATGACGCTCGATGCCGATCGCCTGCTCGCGATCGCGATGCGCGAGCTCAGCGCGACGCAGGAGGAATTCCGGCGCGCCGCGTCGCGCCTGGACGGCAAGGATCCGTTCGCCGCGTGGGCGCGGGCGAAGGCGCGAGCATCCGGCGATCGGGCCAGGTCGTCGCCACCGCGCAGGCAGCAGCTCGACGAGCTGGAGACGTTCATCCAGCGACAGGATCTCGTCAGCCTGCCGGACCTCCGCTCAGGTGCAGGTCGCGCCGACGCCGCGGTTCTACCGCTGGACGTTCGCCAGCATGTGGACGCCGGGTCCGTTCGAGGCCCGCCCGCTGCGCGCGTACTACTACATCACCGACGCCGATCCGGCATGGCCGCCGAGCGCCAGGAAGAGCACCTGCGCGATTTCAACTACGGCGCGCTGTGGGCGATTTCGATCCACGAAGTCTTCCCGGGCCATTTCCTGCACTATCAGCACCTGCGGCAGGTGACGTCGACGCTGCGCAAGTCGATCCTGTTCTCGTCGGCCGCCATGGTCGAAGGCTGGGCGCACTACGCCGAACAGATGATGGTCGAGGCCGGATTCCGCCGGCAGGATCCGGCGATCAAGCTCGGTCAGCTCGCGGAGTCGCTCATTCGTCTCTGTCGGCTGGTCGTCGGCGTGCGCCTGCACTGCGAAGACCTCTCGGTCGAGCAGGGGGTCCGATTCTTCCGCGACGAAGCGTATCTGGAGGAGGCTGCGGCGCGCCGCGAGGCCGAGCGCGGCACGTTCGATCCGTCGTACGTCCTGTATTCGCTGGGCAAACTGATGGTGCTGAAGCTGCGGGAGGACTACAAAGCCGGCGCTGCCGCGAAATTCACGCTGCGCGAGTTCCACGACACGCTGCTCGGAAACGGCACGGTGCCGCTCTGGCTGCACCGGAATCTGATGCTCGGCGAGAACAATGGGGCGATGCTTGAGTAGACCGAAGCGGTGCAGCAGGATACCACCGGTTGCCGCGCTCGCCGCTTCCGGCGGTTGGCGATCGACCCCGAACCAGGTGCAACCGAATCAGCGCTGACGGTCCAGTAGTCTATGCCTCTGTACGAATACCAGTGTGACTCCTGTCACGAGCGCTTCGAGCGCATCCAGAAGTACTCTGATCCGCCGGTCGATGTCTGCCCGAAGTGCGGCGCGGGTCCGGTGAGGAAGCTGGTCTCATCTCCAGCGATCCAGTTCAAAGGATCTGGCTTGTACATCACCGACTACGCCCGGAAGTCCGGCGACGCCACGAAGTCCGCCGAGACGAAGTCCTCCGAGACAAAGTCCTCCGAGACGACGTCGTCGGGGTCCTCCTCCGATTCGATGTCGGCTGCGAAGTCGACGAGCGAGACGTCAGCCCAGAGCAAGCCCGCGGAGACCGCCCCGAAGAAGGACTAGCGGCGGACGCCGGTCGTCTGTCCGAGGTCGATCCCGCGCAGATATTCGACGGAAAGGTTCGGCCAGATCCGGCCGGCGCAGCGCGAAGTACACGACCGCCTCGCAGGAAACCCAGCTTGTTGCCGGTATCGTGACGCACGCCATCGATGCGGCAGCCGTAGATCGGGCGGTTTTTCAGCAGGCGCCGCAGCCCGTTGGTCAGCTGGATTTCACCGGTGCGATCCTTGGCGGTTTCTTCGAGCGCAGGGAAGATGTCGGGCGTCAGCACGTAGCGACCGATGATCGCCAGATTGGATGGCGCTTCGTCGCGCGGCGGCTTCTCCACGAGATCGCGAATCTGGTAGACGCCGGGCCGCACTTCCTCCGCGTCGATGATCCCGTAGGAGCTGACATCTTCGCGGGGGACTTCTTCGATCGCGAGCACCGGCCCGCGCAGTTCCTCGAACACGTCGATCATCTGGCGCAACGCCGGCGGATTCGCATCGATCACATCATCGCCGAGAATCACCGCGAAGGGTTCCGATCCGACCAGGGTGCGGGTGACGAGCACCGCATGCCCCAGGCCCAGCGGCTCACCCTGTCGCACGTACGAAAAGTTGATCAGGTTCGAGATCTTCCTGATTTCGTCGAGCAGCTCGGTCTTCCCGCGGGCTTCGAGAAAGGTCTCGAGCTCGACCGAGACGTCGAAGTGATCTTCGATCGCATTCTTGCCGCGACCGGTGACGAGGATGATGTTGTCGACGCCGGACGAGAGCGCCTCCTCGACGCCGGTACTGGATGATTGGCTTGTCGACGAGCGGCAGCATCTCTTTCGGCTGCGCCTTGGTTGCGGGCAGAAAACGTGTGCCGAGTCCCGCCACCGGAAACACCGCTTTGCGGACCGTCTGCGCCATGTTCGGATGGTATCTCAGGCGAGCGCCGTCCCGGTATAGGATTTAGTCGATGCTCGATCCCGCCTTCGTTCGCGATCACATCGAAGAGGTGCGAGCAGGATTGCGCAATCGCGGCTTGCAGCCGGATGCTGAACTCGAACAGATCGCGGCGGTCGACTCCGAGCGTCGCCGACTGATTCCGGAGCTCGAAGGACTGAAGCGCGAGCAGAACGCCGCCGGCGACGAGGTGGCGCGCGCCAAGCGCCAGGGGCAGGACGCATCGGCACTCTTCGCTGCCAGCAAGGCGCGGGGACAACGAATCAAGCAACTCGAGGCCGAGCTCGAACAGATCGAGCAGCGCAGGGCGTCGTTGCTGATGACGATTCCCAACCTGCCGCACGCCTCGGTGCCGATCGGGGCGAGCGCGAACGACAACCGGGAAGTAAGGCGGCACGGCGAGCCGCGGCGGTTCGACTTCGATCCCAAACCACATTGGGATCTCGGCCCCGGATTGGGCATTCTGGATTTCGAGCGCGCGACCAAGATGTCCGGCGCGCGATTCTCCGTGTTGATGGGAGCGGGCGCGCGCCTCGCGCGGGCGCTCATCAACTTCATGCTCGAGTTGCACACGCGCGAGCACGCCTATCTGGAGGTCGAGCCGCCGTTTCTCGTCAATGCCGACGCCTTGCGGGGAACCGGCAACCTGCCGAAATTCGAGCAGGATCTCTTCAAGATCGGCGGCGATTGGGATCTGTTCCTGATTCCCACCGCAGAAGTGCCGCTCACCAACCTTCACCGCGGTGAGATCCTCGACGGTCGTCAGCTTCCGCTGCGATATACGGCCTACACGCCGTGCTTCCGCAGCGAAGCAGGCTCGTACGGGGCTGACGTGCGGGGTCTCATTCGCCAGCACCAATTCGACAAGGTGGAGCTGGTCAAGTTCACGACACCCGATCACTCGTACGACGAGCTCGAATCGCTCACGGCCAATGCGGAGGAAGTCCTGAAGCGTCTCGAGCTGCCCTATCGAACAGTGCTGCTCTCGACCGGAGATATGGGCTTCGCTTCCGCCAAGACCTACGACATCGAGGTGTGGCTCCCGAGTCAGAAGACGTATCGCGAAATTTCTTCCTGCAGCAACACCGAAGCCTTTCAGGCGCGCCGCGCAAATATCAAGTTCCGCGCCCAGGGGACCGGAAAGGCCGAGTTCGTCCACACGCTCAATGGATCTGGCCTTGCCGTCGGTCGCACGCTGATCGCGATTCTCGAGAACTATCAGCAGAAGGACGGTTCGGTCGACATTCCCACCGCGCTTCGTCCCTACATGGGTGGCATGGAAAGAATCTCGGTGACCAGCCGGTAATCCCGAAGCGGCCTCCTTCCGTCTAAGGCCTGCGGGGGTGCGACATGACGCTGAGACAGGACATCCGGCACGCCGTCAGGATGGCTCGCCGGCAGCCGGCCTTTTCTCTCCTGGTCATTCTCACTCTGGGGGTCGGAATCGGCGCCAACGCCGCTGTCTTCAGCGTGGTCAACAGCGTGCTGTTGAAGCCGCTGCCGTTTCCGGCAAGCGATCGCCTGGTGGCCGTCTGGGGAAGGTTCGATCCCGAGAGCGGTTTCAACTTTCCGCGATTCCCGCTGTCCCCGCCGGAATTCGTGGACTACCGGGGGCAGTCGCGGGCCCTGGAAGACATCAGCGCCTGGAGCCGTGAGGAAATCACCGTCGGCGGTCCCGGTGCAGAGCCGGAGCGAGTGACCGCCGCGGCGGTCAGCGCGAACATGCTGTCTCTTCTTCGCGTCGCCCCGGCGCTTGGTCGTGGATTTACTTCGGACGAAGATCGTCCGGGCGGAGCGCCGGTTGCGCTTCTCGGGAACACATACTGGCAGGCTCGGTTCGGCGGCGATCCATCGATCGTCGGGCGCACGGTGCCAATGAACGGCGTGCAGACGACCATCGTCGGAATCATGCCGCCCGGTTTCACCTATCCAGGTGCGACCACACGGATCTGGGTGCCCATCCAGATTGATCCGAAGAACCCTGGCAGCCGCAAATCTCACAGCATCCGCGCCGTCGGCAGGTTGGCGCCGTCGGCATCGCTTGACACCGCGCGTGCCGAACTGCAGACGATCATGGCGGCGTGGAAGGCGCAATATCCGGACATTCATACCGGGCATTACCTCTTCATCCGACCGCTCCTCGACGATGTGGCAGGATCCGTGAGACCGGCACTCGTGGCGCTGCTCGCCGCGACCGGATTCGTTCTTCTGATTGTGTGCGCCAACGTCGCGAGTCTGTTGCTCGCCCGCGCGGAGGCGCGCACGCGTGAAATGGCGATCCGGGGCGCGCTTGGTGCCGGTCGCGCCGGGCTAGTGAGGCTCACGCTGATTGAAAGCGGAGTGCTCGCGCTCGCTGGGGGCCTGCTGGGCGTGGCGTTGGCCCAGGTGGCTGTTCGCGCTCTCCTGCAAGTCGATCCGTCGAGCATTCCCAGATCGACCGAAATCGGAGTCGACGTGCGGATGCTGACCTTTGCGACCGCACTCTCGCTCGCATCGGCCTTGCTCTTCGGGCTCGTGCCAGCGCTTCGAGGCGCTTCTCCTGCGTTGCAGGAAACACTTCGTGAGAGCAGCCAGTCGGCGACGGCGGGAGTCGGGCGTCAGCTTGCGAGAAAGGGCCTGGTCGCAATCGAAGTCGCCCTCGGCATCGTCCTCGTGCTGGGCGCGACGCTGATGGTCCGCAGCTTCGATCGGCTGCTGTCCGTCGAACCTGGATTTCAGCCGTCCGGCGTCCTCATGGCCAATGTCGACCTGCCAGTCGCCTCCTACAAGGACGACCTGCGGGTCGAAACGTTCTATGACACGTTGCTGACGCGAGTTCGCGCGCTTCCAGGGGTGCATGCCGCATCGGCTGCGAGCGGCGTGCCGATGTGGAGCGACATTGGCGTGTGGGACTTCGAGATCGAAGGGCATCCGAAGCCCCGCGCCGGCGAGACGGCCTGGAACGCGGCCGTCGTGGTCGCCAGAGGATCGTACTTCGACACGTTGCAGATTCCCCTGGTGCGGGGTCGCGTCTTTTCCGAGCAGGACGACGTGCGAAGCATGCCGGTCGCAATAGTGAACGAGACGATGGCAGCCCGATTCTTCAATGGAGAAGACCCGATTGGCCGGAGGATTCGCGTGATGGGCATCGCCAGCAACGATGCCTGGATGACGGTGGTGGGAATCGTCCGCGACATCCGCGACGAGGGACTCGACGTACCGCCGCGTCCGACGTACTACCTGTCGCATGCGCAGACCCCGGTGACGCAACAGGGCGCCTACCGATCGATGACGGTCTTGCTGCGCGTCATGGGGAAGCCGGAGGCCATCATTCCCGCCGTGCGCGCCGCCGTTCGCGAGCTCGATCCGGCTCTGCCGCTGTTCGACGTTCAGACCGTCGACGCGGTCATCGATACATCACTTGCGCGCCCGCGCTTTACGACACTGCTGCTGGCGCTGTTCGCATTGATCGGGGCCCTGCTCGGAGCCAGCGGCATTTACGGCGTCCTCTCGGTACACGGTCGCGAGACGCACTCAGGAACTCGGCATCCGGCGAGCCCTGGGAGCGCCAGCCGGACGCCTGGTCACCGACATCATCCTGCGCGGCATGCAGCCGGTCGCGCTCGGGCTGATTGCCGGCATCCTCGGATCTTTCTGGGCGACGCGGCTCCTCACCACACAGTTGTTCGGCATTTCGCCGACTGATCCATCAACGTACGTTCTCGCGAGCGCCGCCGTGCTGCTGGTTGCGCTGGCGGCTTGCGCCCTTCCGGCGCGTCGCGCTCTTCACATCAGCCCGATCAGCGCCCTTCGATCCGAATGAGCGTTCCCGGCCGTGGATGATGATGTCGCAGACCTTACGATGCGCGGCCCGGGCTCGTGATAGGCTTTTTCGGACCTTCGGACATGCATCCCTGGCACGACAGCTACATCGACGACGCCCTGATCGAGACCGCCTTTCCAGTCGTCATTGAAATTCCCAAGGGCAGCAAGAACAAGTACGAGCTTGACAAGGAGACCGGACTGCTGCGATTGGATCGGGTTCTGTACAGCGCCGTCTATTACCCTGCTGACTACGGCTTCATTCCGCGATCGTTCTGTGATGACGGCGATCCGCTGGATGCGATGGTGCTCGGCCAGGAGCCGGTCTATCCGCTGACGATCGTCGAAGCGCGGGCCATCGGGGTGATGCGCATGCGTGACGAGAAGGGGATCGACGACAAGATCGTCGCGGTCAGCGTTCACGACCCGGCGTTTGCGGATTACACCGACCAGGACCAGCTTCCGAGCCACATCCTGCGCGAGGTCCGCCGCTTTTTCGAAGACTACAAGACTCTCGAAAACAAGCAGGTGGTCGTCGAAGACATGCAGGGTCCTGGAGAGGCAGTTCGCATCATTCGCGAGGCGCTGGAACTTTACCGCCAGCTGCGCCGCGGCCAGCTCGCGAGGTTGTAGTTCGACAATCGAAGGTGGCCCTTGCCTCTTCCACGCCGGGTTGCGGGTGATGCTGGCGCAGCGGCCCGCTCCGATGTGTGAGAACCATAGTTCGTTCACGCAAGTTGAGCGACCGCGTCGGTCCGCCCGAACTCGCTGGATGTGCGAGAATTGCTCTGTCGGAGAGATGGCCGAGTGGTCGATGGCGGTGGTCTTGAAAACCACTGTACCCGGAAGGGTTCCGGGGGTTCGAATCCCTCTCTCTCCGCATCCCATTCAACCTCTCGAACAACCAATTGATGGTTGACGTCGAGCCGTGGCTTGCCGCACTTGAAGAGCGGCACCTCGCCAACCTGACCAGGCCCGAGCTCACACGTGCGTTGCGGGCGCTGTCTTCCTGTTATGTCGAGCGTCGCGATCGGCTCGCCCGGGGCGCCGCGCTGGAAGGTTCGGGCAAGCGTGCCGCCTTCGCGCTCTTCTACGGTCCGCTCCACTTCCTTACGATCACTCACGTGGTCGATGCTCTCGGCGCGAACGCGCGCGCGCTGAGGGAGATCGTCGATCTCGGATGCGGCACGGGAGCGGCGGGAGTTGCGTGGGCGTTGGCGTGCAGCCAGCGCCCCTCGATTGCCGGAATCGACCGCAGTTCCTGGGCCGTGCAAGAGGCGAACTGGACCTATCGCTATTTTGCCGTGCGGGGGCTCGCGGCCACGGGAGACATCGCCCGCGCGGCAGTGCGCGCAGATCACCGCTCCGGGATTCTGCTGGCGTACGTCGTCAACGAATTGGGGGCTGACGAACGCGCGGTGCTGCTCGAGCGGATCGTCGCCCGAGTGCGCGCGGGCGCTGCGCTGTTGGTGGTCGAACCAATCGCACGACGCGGCCGTGACTGGTGGGACGAGTGGTGCCGTCAGCTGACAGCCGCGGGCGCCCGCGCGGATGAGTGGCGATTCGATGTCGCACTCCCGCCGTTTGTGCGAAGCATCGCGAAAGGTGCGGGGCTCGATCCCCGTGAGTTGACGGCACGGACGATCGCCAGGATTTGACCGCTCGCGCGATGTCACGTGCTTGAAGGATCCTCCGGGTCGCCGCCGGCCATGGCGGCCCGGAACGCGAACGGAAACCCGAAGCGCACGCTGAGCACCCGCTCGCGCCGGCGTTCTGCCTCGAGGTTGAGCGCCCGCGCCTTCAACAGATCGTCCAGCGCAATCATTCCCACCAGGGTTGGAATCGGTCCTCGTTCAACGACGGGGAAGCGCGTCAACCCGGTCTCGGCCATGCGATGCACGATCAGACGAAGCGGCTCGTCCGGATATGCCACCGTCGGCGTGGAGCGCACGATGGCACGCATCTGCGCCGCGGCGTCTCCAGGCGCGCCATCGACCAGTCGTTGCAGATCCACGCGTGTGACGACGCCGATCAGCCGCTGACTCTCGTCGACAATCGGATACAAGCGCTGCGGCCCCTTTGCAGGATCCACGTGCAGCGATTGAACCAGTGTATCGAACGGCGCGCCGGTCGGAAGCGCCGCGATATTCGAGCGCATGACCTCTCGCGCGAAGAGAATCTCCAGGGGATCGACCGCGTACTCGCGGCTCAGATGGAACCCGCGCCGGGCCACCTTCTCGGTAAGGATCGATCGCCGCAGCAGCAGCACCGTGCAGCCGTGGGCGATGGTGACCGCGACCAGCAACGGCAGCAGCATGTTGACGTCGTGGGTGAGCTCGAGCGCGAAGATGACGCCGGTGAAAGGCGACCTCATCGTCCCGCCCAGAATCGCTCCCATGCTGACCAGCGGCCAGAATCCGATGCCTTCGAACGGCAGCACCATCGCCTCGATGCCGCCAAGCGCGCCGCCCATCATCAGCAAAGGCGCCAGGACACCTCCCGACGTGCCGGATCCCAGCGAAACCGACCAGATGATCGACTTGACGATGAGGATGCCGACGATGACGTGACCGGTGACGTTTCCTTGAACCAGCGCGCCGATCGTGTCGTAGCCGACGCCCAGCGCCTGCGGAAAGACGTAGCCGCCCAGGCCGATGACGAGGCCGCCGATTGCCGGCCACCACATCCAGTGAATGGGTAAGTGCTGGAACGCATCTTCCGCCGCATACACCGCGAGCGTCAGCAGCGCCGACAATCCGCCAGCGAGCAGTCCCGCGACGATGCAGCCGGCGAGCCCCTGAGGACCGATGAACACCGGATGCGGGGGTGACCGGGAACAGCGGACCGAGCCCGATGATGTAGCGTCGCGCGGCGGCGGCCGTGGCGCTGGCGAGCGCCACCGGGATCATGCTTCGGGGCTTCCACTCGAAGAGCAGCAGTTCGACAGCGAGCAGCACGGCGGCAACCGGCGACGCGAAGGTCGCCGACATGCCGGCCGCGGCGCCCGCCACGAGCAGGGTCTTCCGCTCCGCACTGGTCAGGTGAAAGAACTGCGCAATCAGCGAGCCGACGGCCCCGCCGGTCATGATGATCGGGCCCTCGGCACCGAACGGGCCACCGGAACCGATTGAAATCGCCGCGGACACCGGCTTGAGGACGGCGACCTTGGGCTCGACCCGGCTGCCATTGATCAGGATGGCTTCGATTGCTTCCGGAATGCCGTGCCCGCGAATCCGCTCGGAGCCGTAGCGCGCCATGAATCCAATGATCAGCGCGCCCACAACCGGCACTAGGATGACGAATGGGCCAAGCGTGTGATCGGCCGGAGAGGTGAATGCGGTACTCCACCGCTGGAAGAAAAACAGATTCGTGAACAGCCCGATCAGTTTCAGCAACCAGAGCGCAACATAAGCGCTGACGATGCCGATGCCGACGGCAATTGCGCCAATGGTGACGACCCGAGGGCCGGCGGTGAAGTCGCCAAGTCCGGACAGATCGTTGTTCCGATTACCCATTCCGCGGCGACCTCCGCCGACGGCGCGTCGTCTCGTCGAAAAACATCACTGCCTCCTGATCGTTGACTGCCATTGCACTCGAGAGCGCATCAAGTGAGGTCGCGAGCGCGCGGCGGCGCGACGCGGCAAGCCGCTCGATCCCGACTATCAACCGTTGCTGGGGAAGATTTGGAGCCCGTCGAATCAGCTTGCGTCCTTCCGGCGACAGCCGAAGCTCCACCCGCCGCGCGTCATTCTCACCCGGCCCACGGAGTACCAGGCCGCGCTCAACCAGACGCGCCACGACCGTCGAGACCGAGCTCTGATGGGTGTGGGTGCGCGCGGCCAACTCGTTGAGCGACAGGCACGGCGACTCGGCCAGCTTCTGAAGCACGAACAGCTGGGCGCCGGTCAGACCGAGGTGTTTTTCCGCCCAGCGTGACGACTCGTGCAACGTCTGGACGATGCGGCGCACCGCGTCGAGCACCACCCGGGTGTCGGCACTGCCGGCATGTGTATGGGTCCCCATATATTTATTGTAACGTCAGTCGGCCGAGTGAGACAAGCCGGCGCCTCAGGTCGGCGCGCACGTTTCAGGTAGAATCGCCCCGATGCCAGAGAGCGCCGCACCGGCCCCAGCACGATCCGGGCTCACCCTCACACAGCAGATCTTCCTCGGCCTGGCAACCGGGATCATTGTCGGTTGGCTGATCAGCGAGTACCACCCGACGTGGGCCCCGTTCTTCCGGCCGTTCAGCCAGCTGTTCCTGCGCTTGATCAAGATGATCATTGCGCCGCTGATCTTTGCCACCCTCGTCGCCGGGATTGCCGGTGCCGGACACTTCAAAGTCGTCGGTCGGATGGGAATCCGCGCCCTCATCTACTTCGAGGTGGTCACGACCCTTGCGCTCATCATCGGACTGTTCGCCGTCAACGTGATGAGACCAGGGGTTGGGGTGCAACTCCCGCAGGTGCGTTCCGATGTCGTGGCCGTGCCGCAGACCTGGGACCAGATCCTGCTCCACGTCGTGCCCGAATCGGTCATCGAAGCCATGGCTCGAGGCGATGTGCTGCAGATCGTGGTCTTCAGCATCCTCTTTGCGATTGCGCTGGGGATGATCGGCGAGAAGGGGCGTCCGGTCGTCGTCTTGTGCGAGGCGGTCGCCGAGACGATGTTCAAGTTCACGAACATCGTGATGCACTACGCGCCGATTGGTGTCGGCGCGGCCATCGCCTATACCGTCGGCCACGCCGGACTGGGGGTACTGTGGAACCTCGCCTGGCTGATCGCGACCCTGTACGTCGCGCTGGCGGTTTTCGTCCTGGCCGTCCTCCTTCCCGTCGCATTGCTGTTCCGGGTTCCGGTGCGCAAGTTCATGCAGGCGGTGAGGGAGCCGGCGGTGATTGCGTTCTCGACCACCTCGAGCGAGGCCGCACTCCCGCGCGCCATGGAAGTCATCGAGCGGCTCGGCGTGCCGAGGCGTATCGTGGCCTTCGTCTTGCCGCTCGGCTACAGTTTCAACCTGGACGGTACGACGCTGTATCTGTCGCTGGCCTCGGTCTTCGTAGCGCAGGCGGCAGGGGTTCAGCTGTCGATCGGTCACCAGATCACGATGTTGCTCACCCTGATGCTGACGAGCAAGGGGGTGGCTGGCGTTCCGCGTGCATCGCTGGTGATCCTGGCCGGCACCCTCGCGTCGTATGGCTTGCCGCTCGAGGGGGTGACGTTGATCCTCGGGGTGGATGAGCTGATGGACATGGCACGGACGATGGTGAACGTCATCGGCAATTGCCTGGCCACAGTTGTCGTGGCGAAATGGGAAGGGGAGTTCGTCGAGGCCTCGGATCGCGAATTACAGCTCGCGGCGGCGCGCGGCGAAATCTGATCGTATGCACTACGGTCTGACCGATCGGCAGCGACGCCGATTCAAGATCTGGTTTTTCGAAGGCCTTCGAGAGGTCGCTCCAGGGGCGGCACCGAGCCACCACCAGGCGCAGTGGTGGCAGGTCATGTGCTTGACCGGGGTCGACTACTTCTCGACGCTCGGTTATCAGCCGGGGATCGCGTTCCTCGCCGCGGGGTTCCTCTCACCGATCGCGACACTGGTTCTCGTTCTGCTGACGCTCGGCGGCGCGCTGCCGATCTACAGCCGCGTCGCCGAGGCGAGCCCACACGGACAGGGCAGCATCTCGATGCTGGAAGAACTCCTTCCCCGCTGGAAGGGGAAGGCGTTTGTCTTGTGTCTCCTCGGTTTTGCCGCCACCGACTTCGTCATCACCATCACGCTGTCGGCAGCTGACGCAACGGCGCACATCGTAGGAAACCCGTTCTATCCTCAGTCGCTGAACCATCCGGTTGCGTTGACGCTGCTGCTGCTGTCGGGGCTCTGTGCGATCTTCCTCAAGGGTTTTCGCGAAGCCATCGGCCTGGCGGTCATACTCGTCGCCATCTACCTTCTGTTGAACGTCGTGGTCATTGGCTATTCGTTGCTGCAGGTGTTGCATCACCCTGAGGCGTTTCCCGCCTGGCGCTCGACGCTCTACACTCAACACGGCAGTCCGATCATGATGATTGCGGTGGCGCTGCTGCTGTTCCCCAAGTTGGCGCTCGGCCTGTCAGGATTCGAAACCGGCGTTGCTGTGATGCCCCTCGTTCAGGGATCGCCGAACGATGAACCAGTCCATCCCGAAGGCCGTATTCGAAACGCGAAGAAGCTGCTGCGAACCGCCGCGTTCACCATGAGCGTCCTGCTAATCGGCAGCGCCGTTGCGACCACCCTGCTGATTCCCGCCGCAGAGTTCAACGAGGGCGGCCAGGCCTCAGGCCGCGCCCTGGCCTATCTGGCGCACCGCTATATGGGGGAGGTCTTTGGAACGATTTACGACCTCAGCACGATATCGATCCTGTGGTTTGCCGGTGCCTCGGCGATGGCGGGGTTACTCAACCTCGTTCCGAGATACCTTCCGCGTTACGGAATGGCACCCGAGTGGGCCAAGGCGACGCGGCCGCTGGTCCTGCTGTTCGCGGGCATAACCTTCCTGATTACCGTCCTCTTCGACGCAGACGTGGAAGCGCAGGGTGGTGCTTACGCCACCGGTGTCCTCGTCCTGATGACCTCCGCGGCCGTGGCGGTAACGCTCCACGAACATCATCGGCGAGGGCACCAGCTCGCATACGGCTTCATCACGCTGGTGTTCGTTTACACCACGATCCTGAACATCTTCGAACGTCCCGAGGGTATCAAGATCGCGTCGTGGTTCATCGCGACGATCATCTTCACGTCGCTGATCTCGCGGGTGCTCCGCTCGACCGAGCTGCGCATCCACGACGTGCAGCCCGATCCGACCGCGGAACGGTTCATTCGCGAAGCAGGATCCGCGCCGGTGCGCATCCTGGCCAACCGGCCGGACACCGGCGCCAAAGAGGAGTACGAACACAAGCTTCGCGAAGCGATGGAATCACATCATCTGCCACCGGAGGAACCGGTGCTGTTCCTGGAAGTTCGCCCGGGTGACGTCTCGGATTTCCGCGGCACACTGCAGATCACCGGTGCGGACGTTGCCGGTCATCATGTGCTGCGCTGCACGAGCCCGGCAATCCCGAACGCGATAGCAGCCTTGCTGCTCTTCATCCGCGATCGGACCGGCAAGATTCCGCACGCCTACTTTGGGTGGACCGAAGGGAATCCGCTCGCTTACCTGTTGAAGTTCCTGGCGTTCGGTGAAGGGGACACCGCGCCGGTTACGCGGGAAGTCCTGCGCCAGACGGAACCGAATCCGATGCGGCGTCCGCGCATTCACGTCGGCTGACGTCAGGGGCAGCCGTCACCGGCCCTCGGTCGGAGCCGGCAGCAGGCTGACGGCCGCCTGCTCCACGCCGTGGCCTTTTACGGCCGTCACCTCGAGTTGGAGACGTTCGTAACGAACGATGTCGCCAACCCGCGGCGGCCGGCCGAGGAGGGTGAGAATCAATCCGCTGACGCTGTCCACGTCGTCGTGGGCAAGATCGAGATCGAACAATTGACCGAGATCGTCGAGTCGCAGCGTGCCGCTGACCCGGAAGCGGCCCATCGCGTCACGCCGCGGCTCGGATGCGCTGCCGGGTCCCTCTTCGATCTCGCCGACGACCTCCTCGAACACATCTTCGAGCGTGATCACCCCGGCGGTGCCGCCGTGCTCGTCGATGACGACCGCGAGTTGCGCGCGCTCCTTCCGCATCGTCGAGAGGATGGTATCGAGCCGGGCGGTTTCGGGCACCACCGGCGCATGGCGCGCGCCGGCCGCAGAGACGCTCTGGTTGTTCAACAGCAGCCGCAGCAAATCTTTGATGTGATACGTCCCGACGATGTGATCGAGATCTCCTTCGAAAATTGGGTACCGCGTATGCGGCGCGCGACCGAGAATCGTGCGGAGCTCCTCGGGACCGGCGCCAACTGGAATGCCGGAGATGCGGACGCGCGGCACCATCACCTCGCCGGCCGTCAGGTCGCCGAACTCGAAGAGCTCCTGCAGCATTTGCCCGGCGTCCGCCCGCAGCGCTCCCTGCTCCTCGGACTCCTGCACGATCAGCTGCAGCTCTTCGGACGTGTAGTACTGGTCTGCGTTCTGCGCTTGACGGTTCACCCCGAGCAGTTTCAGCGTCGCATTCCCCAGCGAGTTCAACGTCACGACGAACGGATAGAGCAGTGTCTCGATCCACAGCATCGGCGGCGTGATCCAGAGCGACATCCGCTCGGCGAACTGAAGCGCGACCGACTTTGGCACCATCTCGCCAACCACGATGTGGAAGTAGGTGAGGATGGCAATGGCCACCACGCTGGCGAACCCGTGCGCCGCCAACCATTCGACCCATGCGGTTCGACCCAGGACGTCGAGAATCCACTTTGCGAGCGCGATTTCGCCGGTCATGCCGAGCCCCAGGCTCGCGACCGTGATGCCTATCTGCGCGGTCGCGATGTAGCGATCCTGCTTCTGGGGATGGCGAAGCACGGCCTGGACCATTCGCGCCAGGCGATCGCCCTGTGCGGCCCGGGCATCGATCGCGGCACGCGGCGCGCCCACGATCGCGAACTCCGCGGCGACGAAGAAGGCGTTCGCCAGGATGAGAACGATGATGAGAATGAGCGCGGTCAACATGGCTACTCGTCGTCGGCGGCCGGCGCCGTGACGATGGCGAATGCCACCTGCGCGTTCTCGACGCTTTCCACCTCGACCTCGAGTCCGTCGATTTGGAGGTGCTCCCCAGGCTCTGGCAACCGCCCCGCGCGCCGCTGAATGAACTCGGCCAGGGTCATGGCTTCGACCGGCCATGCGCCTTCGAGCCACACACGGGCACGCTCCAGCGGCAGGGCACCAGGGAGACGGACCCGTCCATCGGACAACCGGAGCGCCAGGAGGCGCGGCGCCTTGAATTCATCCGGAACCGTCCCCAGCAACTCCCCGAGCACGTCCTCCAGAGTGATGAGTCCCGCAACCGTACCCGCCGAGTCGATGACGATCGCCTGATGGCTCCGACGCTCACGAAGAAACGCCAGCAGCCGGTCGGCGGGCATCGTGTCATTGACACGAACGATCGGCCGAACCAGCGTAACGAGGGAACCGGTTCTGCCGCGGTCGAGAAAATGGGTGACGACATCCTTCGTGTGCAGGATGCCGACGACATGATCGAGTGTTTTGCGGTAGACCGGCAGCCGGCTGTAGGGACTCGATGCCGCCACGCGGAGCACGTCAGGGATCGGCGTCGAGATTTCGAGCGCGACCAGCCGCGATCGAGGTACCATCAACTGCCGGGCGACGCGCAGTCCGAGCCTCAGGGCCCGATGCAGACGAACCTGTTCCTGCGGTTCGAGCAAACCGCCGTTTCGGCTCTCCGCAATCAGCAGTTCGATCTCTTCGGGCGAGTGCACGTGGCGATGGCCGGTGTTCGGCACGCGCAGCAATCGCAGGATGAGAAGCCCGCTGCCGTTAAGGAGCCGGATCAACCACGCGTACAATCGCAGCGACCACTGCATGGGCAGGACCGTGAAGATCGCCGTCTGCGTGGGGAACTGCAGCGCGAAAGCCTTGGGTACGAGCTCTCCGAGGATCACCGACAGAATGGTGAGCGTGATGAGAACCGCGACCGCCGCGGCATGTTCCGCAGTTGCGCCGTCGACGCCCCAGTCGATCAGAAGAGGCGCGGCGCGCGGCGCGATGATGGCTTGCGCGTAAGCGCCGAGTATGAGGCTCGAGAGCGTGATACCGACCTGAGAGGCGGCTATGTAACGGTCGAGCTCCCGGGGATCCTCGAGCACTGGGAGAATTCGCGCCGCCAGGGCATGGCCGTCTTCCGCCATGCGTCGAAGCCTGCTGCGGCGAGCGCCCACGGCAGCAAATTCCGCCGCCACGTACAACCCGGTCAGAAGAATCAGCAGCAGGATGACCGCTGCGGCCAGAAGCACGTTCCGATCGTATCGGATCGAAGCTCCGCTCAGCTTGACCGGCGCTTGCCCCAGAGTCGAGACTGACACCTCTCCCCTGGGAACAAAGCACACATGAGTATCCGGCCATTTACTGATGAGCTATCGCTGTTCGCACTGATTCTGCTTTTTGCGCACCCTGCGTTCGCTCAAACCGCCAATTCCGCTGAAGTGGTGCTGCGGGCCGCGACTGCCACCGCGATACGCGGCGGGTGGGTGGTCATCACTGACCCTGGCGCATCGGCCGGAGCGGCCATGCGGCTGCCTGACGCAGCAGTCCCGAAGATAGCGACCGCGAGCGCACCGCCGCCACACTCGTTCGACCTTTCGTTCACGGCGAAATCGCACACGCCTCGCCGCAGAAATACCTGACCAGTCCTCCGGGCGCGTTGAAACGCGACACGACCATCCTGCCGGTGTCCGACGGAAGCGGTTCCGCGCCGGCAGTGACGTTGGTGCGCGGTCCGTATCTTCAGCAGATTGCATCAGATTCGATCACCATCGTCTGGGCCGCACTCCAGAACAATCCCGGTGAAGTGCGATACGGTTCCTCGCCGACCTCGCTCACGCGCAGCGCACCCGCGACGTCGCGTCTCGTGACCAATCCCACAACCGCGCTCGGATACGACTACTACCAGTACGAAGCGCGACTGACCGGACTCTCCGCTGATGCCACTTACACGTATCAGCCGTTTGTCGGCGGGTCGGAGGCCATGCCAGGCACCGCAGCATTCAAGACCGCGCCTGCGCCCGGAACAGGCGATGTGACCTTCGTCGCGTTCGGCGACAGCGGCACGGGATCGACCGCACAGCGTCAGCTCGCATCGGTCATCGCGAACGACACGTTCGACCTGGCCCTCCACGTCGGCGACATCGTCTACGGCACCGCCGCGACCAGTAACGAAGCGACCTACCCGACGTACCAAAACTTCTTCTTCGACATCTACAAGTGGCTTCCGAACAAGCCCTTCATGCCGACGGAAGGCAATCACGACAGCCGGCCCACCAACGGCAACGGCCGCGCCTATCTCGATCTGTTCGTCCTGCCGGAGAACGGCGCCACGCCGGAGCGCCACTACAGCTTCGACTACGGCCCCGTGCACTTCATCGTGCTCGATACCGAATTCACGTTCCAGGACGCGACGCGACGCGCGGACCAACTCGCCTGGCATGAAGCGGACCTTGCCGCCACCCGGCAGCCCTGGAAGGTCGCAACGTTCCATCGATCGCCGTACAGCTCCGGAACGGAGCACGGATCCGATCTGACGGTGCGCTCGGCTTTTGGCCCGCTCCTCGAGCGCTACCACGTCGACCTCGTGCTCTCGGGGCACGATCATGATTACGAGCGGACGATTCCGATGCGCGTGAGCACTACGCCAGCCGACACTCCTGTCACCTACGTGGTGACTGGCGGCGGTGGTGCGGGTTTGTACACCGTGACGGCCGGAAACCCCTGGACCGCATACATGTCTTCGCGAACGGAATACGTGAAAGTGCACGTCGACTCATGCACCCTGACGCTCCAGGGCATAGGCCTGAATGGCGCAGCCTTCGACGGTACCACCTTGTCACACTGTCAGCAGCCTGTGGCGCCGGAGATCGTGGTTTACGCCAGAGCGGCGTCCACCATAGCCGGCGCATGGACGATCAAGGCGGATCCTTTGGCGGCAGGCGGCCAGCTCATTTCCAATTCGGATGCCGGCAAGCCCAAGGTGACCACCCCCGCCGCGACTCCGGCGAACTACTTCGAGGTCACGTTCAACGCCGTGGCGAAAGTGGCGTATCGGTTGTGGATTCGTGGAAAGGCACAGGCCAACTCGTATAACAACGACTCGGTGTACGTGCAGTTCACAAATTCGATCGCGTCAACCGACGCGCCGCAATGGCGCATCGGGACGACCAGTGCGACCGCGGTCGTGATCGAGGATTGCAACGGCTGTGGCGTGTCCGGATGGGGATGGCAGGACAACGGCTACGGCGTTGGCGTCCTCGGTCCGCTGGTCTATTTCGCCACTTCCGGCCCACAGCGGCTTCGCATCCAGACCCGCGAAGACGGTATCTCGATCGATCAGATCGTGCTCTCGCCGTCGAAATATTTCACGACGGCGCCAGGAAAGCTGAAGAACGACGCGACGATTCTTACTCCGTCCTCAGGGCAATGACCGGGTCGACGCGCGTCGCGCGGAAGCCCGGAACCGATGCGGCGGCCGCCGCCACGATCCCGAGCACGGCAGCGACCACCGCGAAGGTCACAGGGTCTGACGGCTGGACGCCGAACAGCAGATTGCGCATCAGTCCGGTCAGCAGCATGGCGCCGGCGGCGCCGATTGCGATGCCGACCGCGGCCAGCACGAGCGCCTGGCCCACCACCATGGTAAGGACGTGGCCACGCTGAGCGCCAAGCGCCATCCGGATGCCAATCTCCTGCGTCCGCTGCGTGACGGTGTAGTTGATGACGCCGTAAATTCCCACCGCGGCCAGCAGCAGCGCCATTCCCCCAAAAACGACGAGCAGTAACATGGTCAGCCGCCGTTGGGCGACCGAGGCGTCCATCACCTCGTTCATCGTGCGGACGTCGGCGGCGGCGACGTCGCTGTCGATTTGGTGCAGCGCGGCGGTAGCAGCCGGCACGATCGCTTTGGCATCCCCGGCCGTCCTGATCGCCGTGGTCATGAATGGATAGGCGAACCGCGCAGGCGGCCAGTAGGTCATCGGCCGCGGTTCGGTCTCCAGCGCCGCGTCGCGCACGTCAGCGACCACGCCGATGATTTCGTCCTCTCCCTTGTCGTTCCACCAAATGACGATCCGCCTGCCGATCGGGTCTTCGTTCGGAAAGTGCTTCCGCGCGAGCGTCTCGTTGATGATCGCCTTGCGCGCGTTCGTCCCCGTATCGCGCTGGTCGAACGTGCGTCCGCGAAGGAGAGGAATACCCATGGCCTTGAAATAATCGTGGGTGACCACGCGGACGTCGGCGACGTGTTCCTGTCCGCTCGGCGGATTGGGCTTCCCGACGATCTCGAAGGCGGTCGCGGCGCCCATCCCGTTGAGTGGCAGAAAACTGATACCACCCGTCGCCTGAACGCCAGGCAACGCGTCGAGCCGCTGAAACAGACTGTCGAAGAAGGCCCGCTGCTGGCCGTCCGTCTTGTACTTTGCCGACGGTATCGTGACCTTCATCGTTACCGTGTGCGACGCGTCGAATCCGGGATTCACGTTCACCAGCGACATGAAGCTGCGGATCAACAGCCCTGCGCCAACCAGCAGCACCAGCGCCAGCGCGGTTTCGAGAATGACGAACAGGTTTCTCGTGCGGGCGCCGCGCGCCCCGCTGCCGCTGCGGCCGCCCTCTTTGAGCGCGGTGGTCAGGCTTCCGCCGGCCGACGACAAGGCGGGGACCAGTCCGAAGACCACGGCGCTCAGAATCGCGACCGCCAATGCGAAGAGCAGGACTCGTGCGTCGATCGCCACGGCATCGAGACGCGCGATGGGAAGACGGGAGGCGACGGTGGAACGGAGTGCGCCAAGCGTCCACCAGGCCAGCCCGAGTCCGGCGACTCCACCGACCGTCGACAGCAGCACGCTCTCTGCGAGCAACTGACGGATGAGACGTCCGCGATCGGCGCCGAGCGCGGCGCGGACGGCAAGCTCTCGCTGCCGTGAGGAGGCACGGGCGAGGAGCAGGTTGGCGACGTTGGCGCAGGCAATGAGAAGCACCAGTGCGACCGCCCCGAGCAGCACCAGAAGCGCAGGTTTGATGTTCCCGGTCAGCTGCGTCTGCAGAGGAACCACCCGCGCTGTCCAGCCGGTGTTGAAATCCGGAAACAGGCGAATCATTTCGGCGTGAACGCGGGTCATGTCATCCTGCGCCTGCTGAACCGAGACGTCCTTCTTCAGCCGCGCGATCACCGTCATCCACCGCCCGCGGGGCGTGCGCGCCGCCGCCGTGAGCCCGATCGGCGTCCACAGATCGACGTGTGTGTCGGCGCTCGTCTGGCCGGAGGAAAAGATCGAGAAGCCCGGCGGCATGATGCCGACCACAGTATTTGTCTCACCGCCAAGCGTGATGGTCTTTCCGACCAGGTCGGGATCGGCGCCGAAGCGCTGTCGCCACAGACGGTCGCTGATGATTGCGACGTTGACGTTCGGCGCCTCGTCCTCGGGAGTAAACAGGCGTCCACGTTGCGGCGTCACACCCAGCATCGACAGCAGGCCGCCGTGGACGATCTGTACCGGGAGCTCTTCCGGATTTCCCTGCCCGGTCAAGGTCGTCCGGAATGTCGCAAGCCCTCCCATTTGCTCGAAGACCCGATTCAGTTCGCGCCAGTGCAGGTAGTTGCCGGGAGAGACCACGTTGTCCTTCTTCTCGCGCGGGACGTTGTACTCCCACACCACGACCAGCTGCTGGGAATCCCGATAGGGAAGCTGACGCAGCAGCAGCGTGTTGACGACGCTGAAGATGGCGGTGTTCGCGCCGATGCCGAGCGCAAGCGCAATCACCGCGACCATGGTGAAGGCAGGCGTGCGCGTGAGAAGACGCGCTGCGTAGCGGAGATCCTGAAGAAGTGCGGTCATGTCATTCGCTCCGGAGGACGACGAGGGGATCGACGCGCGAGGCCCGCCGCGCCGGGCCATAACAGGCGGCGAGCGTCATCACGAGCAGGGTGGCGATGGCCCCGAAGAGGGCGCGCGGATCGGCAGCAGTCACGCCGAACAGCATTCCTTGCAGGACGCGAGCGACACCCCACCACACGACGAGACCGATCGCGGTTCCTGCGCCGCCAAGGATGAGCGCGTGCCCCATGACCAGCCGCATGATTTCGCGCGGCCGGGCTCCCATGGCGACGCGTATGCCGAGTTCGTGGTAACGCTGGGTGACCAGATACGCCATCACCCCATAGGTGCCGGCCGCTGCAAGCACGATCGCCAGCAGGGCAAACGAGCCGATCAGGAACAGATTGAAGCGGCGCTCCGACATGGACGTGGCGACCACGCTGCTCATTGGCCTCACGCGCGCGATCGGAATCGTGCGGTCGACTCGGGTCGCGGCGTGGCGCAAATCTGATGCGAAGGCAGCCGGATCGCCTTTGGTGCGGACCACCACGTCCATCCACATCCGCCACCAGTTCCGCTCCTGCGCGTACGGGATGTAGAGTGCCGACACCTCGCCTGAATCGAGCGAGACGCCACGGATGTCAGGGACGAGGCCGACGATGGTGATCCATGTTGGTCCGCCGCTTGCCCAACGCACGCGCTTTCCAATCACCTCGTCACCGGCGTAGTACTCGCGCGCGAACGCCTCGTTCGCAACGGCAACTGGTGTCGATGCCGCAGTGTCGGTGGCGTCAAATGTCCGGCCGCGCAGCACGGGAATGCCAAGCGCCATGAAATAGCCGGAGCTGATGCCGCGGTAGAACACTTCGGGCTCTGTGCCCTGCGCCATCGCGCGTCCCTCGAACGCGAGGTTGTGCATCAGCGGATCGCTGCCGATAGGCATTTCGGTCACGAGTCCGGCGGCGCTCACGCCAGGCGTCGATTCGAGCACCCGCTGAAGTTCGTCGAAGAACCGCGTGCGAGCGCGGATGTCGCGGTATCGGTTGGCGCTGAACCTGATATTGCCGGTCAGCAGATGGCTGGCGTCGAAACCTAGGGGCTGCGAGAGGAGCTCCGAAAGGCTTCTGAGCAGAAGGCCAGTGCCGGAGACGAGCACGAGTGCCAGAGCAATCTCCGTGATCATCAGAACTGAGCGAACATGCTGACGGGTGGTCACTCTCGAGCCGCCGCGCGTGGCGTCGGCAAGCGCGCTGTGGCTGGCAATCCAGGACGGCAGCACGCCAAACAACAGGCCGGTAAGCAGCGAAGCGGCAATCGTGAAGAGCAGCACCTTGCCGTCGAGTGTCACGCGATCGACGCGTGGCAAAGATTCGGGCGCGAGGTTGGCGATCGCCCGGGTCAGCAGGTACGCGACGGCGAGTCCCAGAATGCCTCCCGCGCTCGCAAGCAGCAGGCTTTCACTCAACAGCTGACGGCCAAGCCGCGCCGGGCTCGCGCCAAGTGCCGCACGCACCACCATTTCAGTCCGCCGTGCGGCGGCGCGGGCGATCAGCAGATTCGCGACGTTGACGCAGGCAATCAGCAGGACGAAGCCGACGGTGCCCAAGAGAATCCACAGCGCGGATCTCATCGTCCCGACGAGGCTGTCGTTGAGCGGTTGGAGGGGAAAGCGCATCCGGCGGTTCGTCGCTGGATACGCTTGTTCCAGGCGGGCGGCCAGCGCGTCCATTTCCGATTGCGCAGCCGCCAGCGCGACCCCCGGTTTCAGACGAAGAAGGCCGCGAAGCGTATGAGCGCTGCGCGCTTCAGCCTCCTGCACGTTTTCAGGATAGAAGGCGCCAAAGACGTCCGCCTTGTCGCCCGGGAGCTCGAACCCGCTCGCGACCACGCCAAGAAGAAGATAGGTCGTGCCGTTGAACGAGACAGACTGTCCGACGGCATCCGGACGTCCGCCGAGCCGCGTGCGCCAGAAGCGCTCGGTGACCACAACCACACGTGGGGAGCCCTCGGCCTGGTCGCGCTCGTCAATCAGCCGGCCGAGGAGGGGCCGCGCGCCAAGCAACTGGAGGAGGCCGCCGGTGACGAACGCGCCGTCGGTCCGCTCGGGAATATCACCGGTATCGAAGTCGAAGAGTTGCGGCCGAAATCCGGCGACCGCGCTGAAGCTGCGCGCCTGGGCCGCCCAGTCTCTCATGTCTGGAAACGAGCTGCCGCGGCGGACACGTACGAGCTCTTCGGGCCGCGGATAGGGCAAGGGCTGGAGCAGCACGGCGTTGACGACGCTGAACATAGCCGTGTTCACGCCGATGCCGAGCGCAATCGTCAGGATGACAACGGCGGTGAATACCGGAGTTTTGAGGAAGGCGCGGATTGCGTAGCGCAGATCGGACATGGTGTCCTCACATGGACTGCCGCCCGAAGCCTGAAGCCCGTTCTTTTTATCCCCCGATAGCTCCCAACGCCCACGCCGCCTGGCGGCGAACGCGTGCTTCCGCATCCTTCAGCGCCCTGGCCAGCGCAGGCGCCGCGCGGTGATCGCCCAGCGCTCCCAGCGCCCAGGCGGCCTGCTCGCGCACCTGGGCTGCTTGATCGCTCAGCGCGTTCATCAGCGGCTCGACGGCGCGGCGATCGCCAATGGCGCCAAGCGCCCAGGCCACCTGCTCGCGCACGCCCGCATCGGTGTCCTTCAGGGCTTCGATCAACGCCGGAACAGCCTCTGACGCGTCGAGCGCCCCGAGCGCCCATGCGCTACGTTTCCTGACACGGGCTTCCGTATCGCGCAGTGTTCCGGCAAGCAGTGGCGCCGCCTGGTGATTGCCGAGCGCGCCAAGTGCCCATGCCGCATTGCCGCGGGCGACCCAGACCGGGCCCTTGAGCGCTCGTGTCAACGGCTCGTAGGAAGCCGATCCTATCGCCACCAGCGCGGAGGCCGCCTGCTCACCGGGGCTGGTCGTGTCTTCTTGGCGTCCCCAGCGCCAGGTCCGTTCCTGACAGATCGAGGGATCGACTGGAGAAGCGTCCGCGAGCAGCTCTACTAGTTGCGGGATGGCATCGTGCGCGCCCTCACCCAGCTCACGAAGGTCGCAGGCCGCGCGCGTGCGCGACGCCGGGTCGGAGGATTTGAGCCCCGCAATCGCCGACCGCGCGTCCACTTGGACACTCGAGAGCAACGCAATCAGGATGAGCGCGCGCATCAGTGGCCTCCCATCGGCCGCGGATGGGGATGCGGGTGCGGGTGGGGATGAGGCATCGGGTGGGGGTTCGGACCGTCATCGTCGCCGATCTCCGCGATCGCCGCTGCGGCGGCCCGGCGAATCCCGGCGTCGGAGTCCTTCAGCGCCGCGGTGAGCGTGTCGAGTGCGCGCGCGTCGCCGATTTCTCCAAGCGCGGCGATGACCGCGCGCCGCACGTTGGGGTTCGAATCCTTTGCCGCGCCGATGAGAGCATCGACTGCCGCCTTGTCACCGATCTCGCCAAGGGCGGAAGCGACCGATGTCCGCACATCCGGGTCGCTGTCCTTGAGGGCAGCGGCGAGTGCCGGCACCGCTCGCGCATTCTCCAGCTGCGCCAGGGCATGCGCCGCCTGGCGGCGAACGCCAACGTCCGTGTCCTTCAACGCGCCGATCAGGCCGTCGACGGCGGCCTCCGCCGCGCTCTGCGTTGCCACGGCGCGGAGGCCGTTTCCGGTTCCCGCGGCGGTCGACCACTCGAGCGGTGGATGGAGAAAGATAGCGGCGGCGCCGAGGAAGATCGCACTCGATCGGAGCAAGGTTCGAAAGAACACGGTGACGGGGCTCATGGTGGTCACTCCCTGCTAAGAAAACAGCATCATTCGCGGCACCGCCTCGCCGACGATCGCGGTTAAAGCGATCGCCTGGCGGGGCGAATGGTGTCAGCGGATTTGTCCGAGCGCGAAAGCTGCCTGCTGACGGACCGAGGCGTTGGCGTCTTTCAGCGCGGCGGTCAGACCGTCGATGGCACGAGGATCACGAATCTGCCCGAGCGCGAACGCGGACTGCTCGCGCACGTCCGGATTCGCATCTTTCAACGCGACGACCAGCGCTTCGACCGCTCTGCCGTCGCGCAGCTGGCCGAGCGCGAACGCGGACTGCTCGCGCACGTCCGGCTTCTCGTCCTTGAGCGCGGAGATCAACGGCTCCACGGCCCGGGGATCGCGAATCTGTCCGAGCGCGAAGGCGGCCTGCTCCCGCACGTCCGCATTGGCATCATGCAGTGCGCCGCCGAGGGCGTCGATGGCAGCCGGATCGCGGAGCTGACCGAGCGCAAAGGTCGCCTGCTCACGGACGTCGGCGTCGGTGTCCTTGGTGGCCGCGATCAGCGGTTCGACCGCCCGTCGATCGCGCAGTTGGCCGAGACCGAACGCCGCCTGTTCGCGGACATCAGCGCTCGGATCCTTCAGCGCCGTCATCAGCGGTTCGAGGATGCTCGGATCGCGCAGCTGCACGAGCGCGTGCATGGCCGTCTCGCGCACGTCCTTGTCGGTGTCCTTGAGTGCCGCGGTCAGCGCGGCGATCGTGCGCGGGTCGGCCGTGGCCCTTGATTCCTTCGATTCTTTCGCGTCCTGAATCGCGTCGTGCACGAACGGCATCACGTGTTCCATCGCAGCGCCGACGCCTTCCACCACACCCTGCGTAGCGCCCTGGGTAACGCTCTGAGTGACGCCCTGCGTGACACCCTGGGTGACCCCCTGCGTCACGGACTGAACGACCGACTGGCTCGCAGCGCTGACAGCTGCCTCCGCCGCCGCTTGTCCCGGGTACTGCTCGCCCTGCTGATCGTGTTTCGCGTGCGGTTTCGCCGCCGGTTGCGGCGACGGTGACGGTGCCGGCACAGGAGCGGGAGTTGCCGCCGTGTCGGGCGCGACGTTGGAAGCTGCGAAATCCGATTGAGTGGCGGCCTCCTTCGCCCACGGTTGAACCGACGCGACCGGCACGAGCGCCACCGCGAACACACCGGTTGCAACCGCCGCGCGCATCCGCGTCAACCCGCGCCGCGGGACGCTCGGGTCGAGAATCGCCATCAGCCGTCCTTCGAGCTGCGAGCGATGCGCCATCGCGAGCGTCGCGCCGGCGAGTACCGCCGGGAAACGCCCCGCCCGCATCACGCGGGCAATCTCGAGCAACTGGTCCGCGTAATCCGGTCCCCTGGTGCCGGAGACGAGGACGAGATCGTCACATGCGCGCTCCCGTTCGGTGCGAAGACGCTTCACCGCAATCCACGCCAGCGGGTTGAACCAGTACGCCGCACACGCAATCTGAGCCACGAGATGGGTGAGGCAATCGCGCCGCTTCACGTGGGCGAGCTCGTGCAGCACGACAATCCGCAGCCGGTCGGACGGCCAGCCGTCCGCGTCGATGGGCATCAGTACCGATGGACGGAAGATGCCCCACGCCATTGGCATCGACCCCAGGCGCGTTCTCAGGAATCGCACGTTCGGTATTCCCAGGCTTCGGGCGAGCGATTGCGCTTCGGCCAGCCACGGCGCATCCACGATGAGCGGTGTTCGCCGCGACATCCACTGGACGGCCGCCAGGCCGAGGAACATTCGGAAAAGAATCATGCACGCGCCGACCGCCCAGATCGTCATGAAGGTCGCTGTCCAGGAGAGCGTGCCCAAACGCATGGCTACCGCGGCGAGCCACGAGAGCTGCGATGAAGATTTCTGAGTCGGCACCGATGCCGTTGAGTGCAGAAGCGGGCTGTCTGCCTTCCTCGCCTCGCGATTTCCCGGGAGCGCTCCAACCTTATCGGTTGCGCCTGCTACCGGAGGGACCACTTGCGCCGAATCCTGGATGCGCACGATGGGCACTTCCCACCGAGGAAGTGCGAGCGAGAGGGCAGGTGCGGCCAGCGCACCAATCAGACCGAGGGTCCAGACAAGATGCCGCGCGGAGGCGGATGCCCGGCCGAGCGCCGTGGCCACCAGCCCCGCCGCTCCCAGCACGATTGACGCCTTCACCAGGGCGTCGATGACGACCGTCGTTTCCATGAGGCCCATGTCTAGACTCCGCTCTTGCGCGCCCCGTCGATCAAGCGGGCGAGCCGATCGAGCTCTGCGGACGACAGCTTGGCCGACGACTCGTCGAGCAGCGCCGAAATCGCCTGCTCGGCGGAGCCGTCGAAAAATGTCTGAAGAATATGCCGCAGGGCAGAGCGCTTCGCATTGTCGCGTGCCAGCGTCGGCAGGTATACGTATCGCGGGCCGTCCTGTTCGTGGCGGACGTGCCCCTTCTCTTCGAGAATCCGCAACAAGGCCCGGACTGCCGAGTAGCTCGGCGGTTCAGGCAGCGCGGCCTGCACCTCAGCCGCAGTGGCGCGGCCGTTCTTATAAAGGATATCGAGTATCTGCCGCTCCCGGCGGCTCAAATCACGATGGGCGTTGGTCATTAGCATCCCCGGTTCCCGTTCACACCAGTGTTAGACGGCGACGGGGCTTAAAAGGTGCTACGAAAATAGCACTGGGATAAAAATTTAGCAAACTGGTCCGCCCGGGGGCCAAAGCCCGGCACCTGGCATAAGATGGGCGCCCGATTCCCGGCCGGCACGGCCGTCATTGGCCGCGTCTGGTGCGCAGGAGGCAGTAAGGTCATGTGGAAGGAATTTCGGGAGTTCGCCTCGCGCGGGAACGTTGTGGACCTCGCGGTCGGCGTCATCATTGGCGCCGCCTTCGGCAAGATCGTCACCTCGCTCGTCAACGACATCGTCATGCCGCCGATCGGCATGCTGTTGGGGCGCGTCGATTTCAAGAGTCTGTTCATCGCACTCAACGGCCAGGCCTACGCGTCGATCGCCGACGCGCAGAAGGCGGGCGCGCCGACGATCAACTACGGCGTCTTCCTGAACACCGTCCTCGAATTCCTGATAGTCGCGTTCGTGGTTTTCATGCTCGTCCGCGAGATCAACCGGCTGCGCAAACCCGCCCCGGCTGGCCCGGAACAGCGCGACTGTCCTTTCTGCCTGACCAAGGTCGCGCTGGCGGCAACCCGATGTCCGGCCTGTACGTCGGAGCTCGGGCCGAGACGCGCATAATCTGATTCTGATTCTGTGGTACCACGATGGGTCGGGGCGGATCGATTGTTCGGTCAACGGTTGCCATTGCGGTCATCATCGGAATCGGCAGCATCGCCAGCGGACAACTGGCCACTCCGGACCGGATACAAGGACCCGGCTGGTGGCCAACGAAAGGAACCGCGCCGCGCGCAGACTACGTAGGCTCGGCGGCGTGCACCCCGTGCCACGGGAGCCAGGCCTCGAGTCAGCCTTCGACGTCGATGGCACGTACGGCGATGAAGGCGGATCAGTCCGATGTGCTGCGCGGGTCACCACAACTGACGTTCAGCAGCGGTGATTATGCGTACCGGATTGCCTCGGATGACGACCTGCCGGCGAGTCAGCCGACCGGGGTCAGACCCCAAGAGAGCCAGACCGGGGGTCAGACCCCAAGCCGGGGCGGGCCGCTTTATACCGTCTCAAGCGGGACCCGCTCCTCTTCAGTCCGCCTGACGTGGGCCTTCGGAGCGGGCAAGGTCGGCCAGTCCTTTCTCTTCGACCATGACGGGACTGTTCACGAGGCGCGCGTCAGCTATTTCGATTCGCTCCACACTCTCGGGTTCACGCCAGGCCGTGCCGTCACGGCGCCTCGGGATCTCGCCGACGCAATGGCTCGCCCCGTGGACGGCGCGGAACTCCGGCGCTGCTTTGCCTGCCACACCACGGCGCCAACGACCGAGGGAAAGTTCGATCCCTCCAGCGCGATTCCAGGCGTCACGTGCGAGGCCTGCCATGGGCCAGGGCGCCGGCATGCCGAGGCCATGACGCTGCCGCGAAACGTCGGCGGCGATGCGCCGTTGCTGAATCCGGCAAAGCTGAGGCCCGAGGAATCGGTGGACTTCTGCGGGGCATGTCACGCGACCTTCTTTGACATTGCGCTGACCGGCACACAAGGCACGCCGGCGTTACGGTCGCAACCGTATCGGCTGCAGTTGAGCCAATGCTGGAAGGCCGGCCGAGACGCGCGACTCGCCTGTATCGCGTGCCACGACCCGCACCGTCCACTGGTGACGGATCCGCTCGCGTACGACGATCATTGTCTCAGTTGTCACCTCACCGCCGGAGCGCAGCCGACGAGCGAACGCGGCGGGCGCGCGTGTCCGGTCGGCAATTCGCGCTGTGTAACCTGTCACATGCCGAAGTACGATGTGCCCGACATGCACCACCAGTTCACGGATCATCGAATCCAGGTCACGCAGCGCAGCCGCTGATCGATTCTGATCGCTCATCGATATCTGTAACGATTCCACGGGAGCAGCAATGACCGAGGTCGTCCCTCCACCGAGTCAATCTCCGAAGATCGACAGGACCCGTATGCGTCGGATGGCCCTGGTGTTCGGCCTCGCGGTTGGCGTCCGCATCGTTTATTTCTTTGCGCTTCTGCCTTACGACCCGAATTTCACCCACCAGGGCATCCAGCGGAACGGCTTCCTGGGAATCGCGAGACACGTCGTCAACGGTGAAGGGTTTAGCTCCAATCGGCTGCTGACGTACTACGATACCGGCCGACTGGTGCCGACTGCGGCACGAGCGCCGGTGCCCGTCTTTGTCTTCGCCGGGATACTCCTCGTGGTCGGCTCTCACTGGTATTACCCGATTCTCATTCTCATGTGGTGGTGTTCGGCCATCGTCGCAGCCACCGCGTACTGGATTGCTCTCCGGGTTTCGGGTCGCGACTGGCTCGCCATGTGGACTGGCCTGGTGTTCGCGTGCTACGGATCCGAGATGCTCGTCATGACGACCTACGCGGCGGCGTCGGAACCTCTCTTTGCTGTGTTCATGGCGCTCTACCTCGCATTACTGATCTGTGCGGTCGATCGCCGCAACGTCGGCCTGGCGGCCGCGGCAGGACTCGCACTCGGGCTCGCGACGCTCACTCGTCCGACCGTGCTCTATCTTCCGGTGGTTTCGCTCGGATGGATATTCTTCCAGCATCGCGCGCGCGGGATCATGATGGCTCTCGCATTGGTGGTTGCCTGCGCAGCGCCGCAGATTCCCTGGGTCGTTCGTAACTACCGGGTCTTTGGGGTGCCGGTGGTGACGACGACCCTTGGGGGTTTCAACGTTTACCGTCACAACGGGATGATTGAGGAGGGGAAGTATCACACCGGCTACACTCACGAAGAGTTCGAACCAAAGGTCCGGCGGCTGGCCCTCAGCACCGGCCGTCCGCTGGAGGCCTTCACCGAAGCGGAGCTCAACGCGCTGTTGTACAAGGAAGGCACGCGAATCATCCGCACTTACCCACTCAGATATCTCAAGCTGAGCGCGATGCGGGCCGTGTGGATCTGGTACAACGAAAATTCAGGCCGGGGCTTGTACGCGGTGCAGAACTTCATGATTTATCTGCTGGCGGCCGGAGGTCTCTTCTACGTGTTCCGTTCGCGGGAACCGCTCTACTATCTCCTCCTCGCTCACATCGCCTACTTCGTTGCCATCCACAGCGCCATCAACGTGCAGTATCGGTTCATCTGTCCGATGATGCCCTACATGATCTTGCTGGCGGGACTCCCGGTGCACGCCTGGTGGACGGCCAGGTCGCAACCCGCTACGGTCGCTGCTAGACGTGCGACCCCGTAGGGTGGCGAGCACCGCAGTCCGTCTCTCACCGCCGTACCGGGACGGGGCGCGTCATGAGATCGACGTATAGACGGAAGAACCGATCGTTGTCGAAGCGGCGAACGATCTTGGCTTTCTGCAAAGCGTTCGCGGGTTGTGGCGCAGGATAGCCGAGCGTTCGGCCATAACTCGGACCCCACGTGACATCGACATCCACCCACATTTCAGCCACATCGGTGGCATACGTGGGATCGATGAGATATGCCAGCGCCAGCGTGTCGTAGATGAACGACGTCGCCGCAGGATTGCGCCCGAGCGCCTTCCCAAACGACGACTGCTTCAGCAGCCTGGTCGTGATCGATTCGGGATTGCTTGTAATCCGTTCGAACAACGCCTTGTCCAGCGGCACGGTGTTGGTGACATCGAGCGGAATGAACGCTTGATCGATCGGCTCTCTTGCGACGATTCGCGCAGCCTCGGGGTCGTACCAGACATTCATCTCCGCCGCCGGCGTCGTGTTACCCCGCACTTCGAACGCCCCAGCCATGTAGACGATCCGCTTGATCAGGGGAACAATTTCCGGATGCATGCGGATGGCCAGCGCAATGTTCGTCAGCGGGCCAATGGTGAGAAGCGTCACCTGGTGGGGATACTTCTTGATCGTTTGGACGATGAAGTCGACCGCGTGTTGGGTCTGGACGCGAGCGGTCGTGGCGAAGCCGTCGAGCGGAGCAACGAGGTCGCCATCGGCCGGCTCGGGGTGCTTGTACCATGAACCGCCGACGCCCCACAGCGCCCGCTCCTGCGCCAGGTTCCGATAGTCGTGCACCAACGGGTACCGCGCGCCCGCATAGACGCCGACGGTGTCGGCGATGCCCAGCCGCTCGACAGCACGCAGGGCATCGGCGACTTCCTGCGCCAGCCACTCGTTGCCAGCGACGACCGTGATGCCGAGAAGTTCGATGGTCCCCTGCGCATGAAGCTGCGCAGCCATGATGCCGACCATCCCATCGTCACCGGTCGTGGTGAAGTCGGTGTCGAGGATGATCTTTTCCGGCGGAGCGATTCGTGCGGTCATGACCGAATTCAGGATGACCAGGGCAGCGAACACAGTACAGTATCGCTTCATCGATCGGGACCGTCCTGCTCGGTTGAAAGGACCGGGACGCCCACGCGCGGAGTGGTAATCCACCGAAGGGTCAGGCCGACTGCTGAAGCTTGGCTAACGCATCAGCCGCTGATGGTTCGATCGTGAACTGCGGTAACAACCCGGCAAGATCCATCACCCACCTGACCGGTTCGGTCAGCCCGGACAGGACCAGAGTTCCACCGGCCACATAAGTCCTGCCGGCAATCGCGTCGAGCGCCAGTAACCCGGCGCTGCTCGCGTAGTCAACGCCGGAGAGGTCGACGAGCAGCCGACGCTCGCCCTCGTTTATCGCCGTCACGATCGCCTCGATCAGTTCACCCGACGCGGCGGTTCCAAGCCTGCCATCCAGCCGAAAGAGGCAGATACCGTCAACGCTCGTTCGTGCAACACGAAGGTGCCAGGTCATGCCTCGGGGCCCCCGCTCCAGGCTCGCTGGCGAGCGGACTTACGAAGGGTCCGAACCCGAATTTGCGCAGAACAGCCCGGAAAGATGGCTATCCAGCTCCGCCGCAAGTATACTCGTCCCACCGCACCACCAACTTTTACCCGTCACGAGTGTATTTCATGCAGGACCAGGACGATGCCGTGCTGGCAGCGCGGGCTGCCGGAGGCGACACGTCGGCTTTTGAAGCTCTCGTCAGTCGATATGAGCGGGTGCTGTTTCGCGTTGCGCACCGGATGCTGGGCGACTACGCCGACGCTGCCGATGCAACCCAGACCGCGTTCGTAAAGGCTTACCAGAAGCTCGGATCGTTCGATCCGCGCTTCCGGTTTTACAGCTGGATCTACCGGATCCTGCTCAACGAGTGCTTGAACGCCAGGCGTGATGCGCGAGCGCTCGAACCGATCCGAGTGGATCTGGCCGGCGCGGGCAGCCCGCACGACGACGTCGAGGCCAGGGAGCGGCGGCAGTTGGTGCAGCGGGCGCTGATGAAATTGCCGCCGGAATACCGCCAGGTGATCGTGTTGCGGCATTTCGGGGAGCTGTCGTACGAGGACATCGCGGAGATCGTGGACATCCCGGCCAAGACGGTCAAATCGAGACTCTACACGGCACGACAGCGGCTGACGGAGCTGCTGATCGGAGTAGAAGTGCGATGAATACACCTAAGGAACCACGAGAGGGCGGCGCAGAATTCGGATCGGATTCGATCGAACGGTTGCTCGACGAACTGAAGGCAGCAGACTCACACCCCGCCGGCCTGCGCGGCGAAGTCATGAGACGGATTCGCGTGAACCAGGGACGGCTTGTAGAGGTCCCCAACGGAGACAGACGCATGGCGAAGAAAGTGCTGATTGGACTGGCGGCTGCAGCAACGGTCGTCATCATCGTGTTTGCGGCGAAAGGCTGGCCACCGGCCGGGAAGGGCACTGAAGCCACGATCGGCGCCGCCAAGCGTCATCAGGCGCAGCAAATGTCGGCGGCGGACGTGACCCTCGGCGATCCCGCCACTCAGGAATTCCTTCAGAGCGAGCTCGGTGATCGGCTGATGAAGGATCCGGATGCGCGCTCGCTCCTCGGCAACGCCGGCGTGCGCGAGGCCCTCGCCAACGCCCAGCTCCGGGCGGCGCTCTCGAACGCGCAGTTGCGCGACGCGCTCGCGAATGCAACCGTTCGCGATGCGCTGGCGAGCGCTCAGGTCC
The DNA here is from genome assembly GCA_963755695.1 of uncultured Acidobacteriota bacterium. Taxonomy (GTDB): domain Bacteria; phylum Acidobacteriota; class Vicinamibacteria; order Vicinamibacterales; family 2-12-FULL-66-21; genus QHWT01. Next base: position 776,422 of record CAVWLB010000008.1, read on the forward strand.
GCCAGGCGCTGGCCAGCGCCGCCGTGCGCGACGCGCTGTCGAATGCGTCCATGCGAGCCGCGTTCGCCAACGCCTCGGTGGTTCAGGCGCTTTCAAACGCGCAGGTGCGGGACGCGCTTGCGAAAGCGGGCGCCCGGGCGTTGGATGCCGACGCGGTGTCGCGTTTCGCCAGCCAGAACGCGCAGTTGCGGGCGGCACTGCAGGACAAGTCCTTCAGGGAGGCGATCAGCAGCGGCGCGCTGAGCCAGGCACTTGCGAGCAACGCGCTCGCCGCGATGGCCAGTACGCAGGCGCTTGGACAGGCGCTCACCAACGCTGCCTTCCGCGACGCGGTAGCCAGTGGGGCGATGGGCCGGGCCCTCGAAAATGGCGCCATCGCGCAGGCGATGTCCAATGCCAAGGTGCTGGAGGCAATCAGCAGCGGCGCCCTTGCGCAGGCGATGAACAACGCCCACGTTCTCCAGGCATTGAACAACGACGCATTCGCCAAAGCGCTCGGGAGCGATGCCTTTGCCAAGGCGCTCGATAGCGGCATGGCCGCGCGCTAGGCAGCTGACCCGATCCGCTGCGCGCTTCGAGTTCCAGTCAACACAACGGCAGCGCCCGCCAATCCGGCGGGTTCTGCCGTTTTGAGCTTTGATAGCATTGCCGACCGCACATGCGTAGCCGCGTCCTCCTTCCGGCCGTCGTTCTTTCTCTCTCTCTCGCTTCTCCTCCCGCCTTTGCGCAATTGAAGACCGTCGAAACGCCGGACGTGCGCGTCGTGTACTTCGATGGCACGGAGTCGTATCTGGTGCCTCACGTCGGACGCGCCTTCCTGAACGCGTTTGCGTTCGAAAAGCAACTCTTCGGCTACGACCCGACCGATCAGCTGACGCTCCTGCTCGCAGATTTTTCGGATGCGGGCAATGCCGCCGCCGGAACGGTGCCGCGCAACCTGATGGCGATCCAGATCGCGCCGCTCAATTTCGCCTTCGAGACGATTGCCGCCAACGAGCGGATGACCACGCTGATGGATCACGAACTGGTCCACGTGGTGACGATGGATCAGGCGGTCGGACGGGATCGTATGTTCCGTCGTTTGTTTGGTGGCAAGGTGACGCCGATTGCCGCCCATCCGGAATCGCTTTTGTACTGGTACCTGACTGCTCCCCGCACCGCCGCGCCGCGCTGGTATCACGAGGGGATCGCGGTGTTCGTCGACACCTGGATGGCCGGCGGCCTCGGCCGGGCGCAGGGAGGATACGACGAGATGGTCTTCCGCGCCATGGTGCGCGACAACGTGCCTTTCTACGATCCGCTCGGGCTCGTGTCCGAAGGGACCAAGGTCGATTTTCAGACGCAGGTGAATTCGTATCTGTACGGCACGCGGTTCATGACCTGGCTCGCGCACCGTTACAGTCCCGAGCAGCTGATCGACTGGGTGTCGCGTCGGGATGGCAGCCGCGCCTATTACGCGTCGCAGTTCCGTCAGGTGTTCGGCGTCTCGATGGAGGAAGCGTGGGCGAACTGGGTCGCGGATGAACACGCCTTCCAGCAGAAGAACCTCGAGGCGGTGCGAAAGTATCCGCTGACGCCGGTCCGCGACGTCACCACGCAGCCGCTCGGCTCCGTATCGAGGGCCTTCTTCGATCCGCATTCGGGATCGATCTACGCAGGCGTGAACTATCCGGGCGCGGTGGCGAACGTGGCGCGTATTTCCGCGGCCAACGGCGCGCTCGAGCGCCTGGTGGACATCAAAGGTCCGCTGATTTACACGGTGACCTCGCTGGTCTGGAACCCGGCCGACCGACGCCTTTATTACACGACCGATAATGGCGCGCACCGCGATCTCGTGCGGCTCGATCCGGTCACGAAGAAAACGGAACTGCTGCAGAAGGACGCGCGCATTGGCGATCTCGCCTACGACGCGGCGGATCGGACGATCTGGGGCCTGCGACATCTGAACGGGCTCTGCACGCTGGTGCGGATGGCGCCACCCTACAAGGAATGGCAGCGTGTCGTCACCTGGCCCTATGGCACAGTGATGTACGACATCGACGTATCGCCAGATGGTGGGCGCGTGTCGGGATCGTTCGGAGAGATCAGCGGCCAACAGGACGTCCGGGTGTTCGACACCGCGGCGCTGCTTCGCGGAGAGACCTCGCCAAGCCTTCGATTCGACTTCGGAACCGCCGTCCCCAATGGATTCGTGTTCTCTCCAGACGGTCGATATCTCTACGGCAGCTCCTACTACACCGGCGTGTCGAACATCTTCCGTTACGACCTCGTCGGCAGGAAAATCGAGGGGATCACCAACACCGACACCGGGCTCTTCCGGCCGATCCCGCTCGCGGACGGGCGGCTGCTCGCGTTCCGGTACACCGGACGGGGATTCGTTCCTACCTGGATCGATCCGAAGCCGATCGAGGACGTCAACCCGATCACGTTTTTCGGGCAACAACTGATCGAGGAGAAGCCGATACTGAAGTCGTGGATGCTCGACTCGCCGGCGAGGATTCCGCTGGGTTCAATGGAACAGCATGCCGGCGTGTATCGCCTGGCCGGCGGTCTGCGCCGCGAGTCGATCTACCCGATGGTCGAAGGCTACAAGGACTCGATGGTGGTCGGAATGGCGCTCAATCTCTCCGATCCATTGATGCTGAATCGCCTGCGGGCATCGGTGGGCGTGTCGCCGGTCAGTGATCTGCCGGCGAGCGAACGCGTGCACCTGTCGGCCAGATACGAACGCTACGACTGGCGCGCGGAAGCGTCACTCAACAGCTCGAACTTCTACGATCTCTTCGGACCGACGAAGGTCGGCCGGAAGGGCTACAGCGTGCTTGCCGGTCATACCAACACCCTGATCTATCGACGAGCCGCGCCGGCTCGAGCTCGACACCAGCGCATCCATCGCCGGTAATCTCGATCGCCTTCCGGACTATCAGAACGTTCCGGTCGATGTCGGCACCATGGCGACGATTCGGTCCCGGTTGTCGTATACGGACATTCGCCATTCGCTTGGTTACGTGGACGACGAGAGCGGACGGAAGTGGGCGATGGAGCTCCGTGGCGAAATCATCGACGGCGCCTGGTTCCCGAAGCTGGCGGGCGCCTACGATCGCGGCTTCGGCCTGCCTGTCGGGCACTCGTCAATCTGGTTCAGAACCGGCGCTGGAGTGTCAGTGGGCAATCGCACCGAGCCCTTCTCGAATTTCTACTTCGGTGGTTTCGGCAACAATTACGTGGATAGCGGAGATGAGAAACGTTACCGCGATCTCGAGAGTCTTCCCGGACTCGAACTGAACGAAATCGGTGGACGCAACTTTGCCCGAGGCATGCTCGAGTGGAACCTTCCACCCTGGCGGTTCCGCCGCGTGGGAACGCCGGGATTCTATGCCACGTGGTTGCGGCCGGCGCTCTTCGCGACGACGCTCGCCACGAATGTCGATTCGAGCAGCGCCCGGCGCACGACCACCAGCGTCGGTGGCCAGGTCGATCTTCGGCTCACGGTGCTCTCCAACCAGGACATGACGTTGTCCTTCGGCGGCGCCATGGCGCTCGAGGACAGCCGTGCGCCGCGCCGCGAAGCAATGATTTCTCTCAAGATCCTGCGGTGACCCTCCTCATCGCGTTCGTGCCAGTCCTGCTGCTGCTGACGCTGCTGCAGCTGATGGACAGCTTCAAGCTGGTGCGGTTGCCGGTCATCCTGAGCGCTATCGGCTACGGTGCGGTCGCGGCGCTCGGTTGCCTCTATTTTCACGACTGGCTGCTGAATGCCACCGGGCTGCAGGTGTCGCCGCTTACCCGCTACGTCGCGCCGGTCAGCGAAGAGGTCGCCAAGGGCGCGTTCATCGTCCTACTGTTGTGGAAGCGACGCATCGCATTCCTGGTAGACGCGGCAGTGCTCGGATTCGCGGTCGGGACTGGTTTCGCACTGGCCGAGAACATCGACTACCTACGCGACCTCGATCAGCCGACACTGACGTTGTGGCTCGTTCGAGGTCTCGGCACCGCGGTTCTGCATGGAGCCACGACGGCGATCTTTGCAATCGTGGCGAGGACGTTGTCGGATCGCTGGGTCAACCACCGGATTCTGTCGCTGGTTCCCGGATTGGGGCTGGCCGTGGTCATCCACTCGGCGTTCAATCACTTGCTGCTGCCGCCGCTTGCCATGACCCTGCTACTCATCGCCATCCTTCCGCTGGTGACCATCTTCGTCTTCCAGCGGAGCGAGCAGGCAACCCGCGAGTGGATCGGCGCAGGCTTGGACCTCGATATCGAGTTGCTGGGTCTGGTGTGCTCCGAGGCATTCGCGTTTACGCGCTTTGCCTCCTATCTGAAGCAACTGCGCGCGCGTTTCGGCGGCCTTGTGGTCTCCGACATGTTCTGCCTGCTCCGCGTCGAGCTCGAGCTGTCCGTGCAGGCGAAGGCGATGCTCATGGCCCGCCAGCACGGCCTGGAAGTTCCCGTCACCGACGATTTGCGCTGCGCGATTGAAGAGATCGACTGCCTCCGCGCCTCCATCGGCCGCACGGGCCGGCTGGCGCTTCAACCGCTTCAAGTGACGTCCGACCGCGACCGCTGGCATCGCTACCTGCTCCAGCAGTCGCGGAGGGCCGATTCGCCGAGCAGTGGGACTCGCTCCAGGTAAGCGATGTGTCGGTTGCCCATGAACATGAGTGAACCCGCGCCGAGGCGACGGTGAGGTAAACCGGCAGGGTTGACTACAGAGCCAATTGTCGTCGGCGGTCCTTCTGTGGTACCACCTGCAGCGCGGCCGGGTTTCCGATGCAACGGCGGGTGTTGGCTACTGGAATCGTGTTTGCGGCGATAGGTCTCGTGCTCACGAGCGCCGCATGTCGCGCCAGGCAGCTCAGAGCCGATCCGAAGGTTCTGGCTGCTGCCGCGCCCGACTTGCTGGACGGCGTCCGGGCCGATCCATACAACTACTTCCGCCTGATCAATCACGAGTGGACCGCGCGAGTCTGCGACAGTTTCGCGGGGGACCTGCCAGGCCTGCCAGTTGTACAACTCCACGGCGATGCCCACATCGAACAGTACGCGCTGACGAAGGATGCATGGGGGCTCGACGATTTCGACGACTCCGCTCGCGGCCCGGCCCTCGTCGACATCGTCAGGTTCCTGGGCTCGATTGATTTGGCCGCCCGCCGCCGCGGGTGGTCACGCGAACGAGATCGGATGTTCGATCGGTTCCTGGCCGGCTACCGGCGCGGCCTGTCGGACCCATCCTATCAACCCCCGGAGCCCGATATCGTCCGGGCCATGCGGGCCCAAGCGCCGGCGCCCACGATCGAGGCGTTTCTCGAGTGGGCGGAGGCGAAGATGGAGCCGTTGCCGCCGGCCCAGATGAAGGCGGTCATTGCGGCGATGTCGATCTTCACCGAGGTCGTACGGCAGGAGCAACCCGATCTGCCCGACGGATACTTCGATGTCCTGCGCGCAGGATGGCTGCACATGGGCGTCGGCAGCGCCGCGAGCAGCAAGATTTTGATGCGAGTGAGAGGTCCCTCGAGCGATCCGGCAGACGATGAAATCCTCGAGGCCAAGGCGATCCGAAAAATGAGCGGTCTCCGCTGTCTGGAAGCGCCGCACGGACGACCGACCATCCGGGTGATTCTCGGTAGTCAGCAACTCGGCCGGCTGAGGCATCATATTCTGGCCGCGGCTCCGGAGGTCGACATACCGGAGATGACGATCGAGAATCGGCGTCTGCGCAACTGGTGGCTTCGCAGCTGGGAGCCTTCGTACCGTGAGATTGCTCTCGACGACCTTCGCAGCGTCGAGGACTTGTCCGACATCGTCTACGATTCCGGCGTTCAACTTGGTGCGGGCAGCACCCACGGAGCAACCAAGTCCGAGGAGGCCACTCTCAGGACGCGCTCACTTGCATCGATCGCGACGCTGGAGCCCCGCCTTCGCAAGGAAGCAGAAGATCTCGTTGAGGAGATGTTGCGCGCCTGGAACGAGTTCAGGGGCAGTTGATCTCGCTAGCGGGCAGCCGTTGCCTCGTTCGATCGTTGCGGTCCTCCCGTAATCCATCCCATGACGCGAGCGCTGAGGTAAGGGAAAAACGGGTTGCACGTCAGACGCATCAGCGTATCGGACGGCACTGAAAGTACCGAGCGTTCTCCGCGCGGACTTAGAAGGCCGAGACGAATCAGCGGTACTGGCTGCGCGATTTCCTCCCGTCCATATATCGGATCCGACATCGGGAACGGGATTGCCACGTGCGACAGCGAGAACACGTCGCGGGGCCAGGCCAGACCAAGCGGCCGCGCAGCGATGGCGGTTGCGCCCGGGGCGATCGACTTCTCGGCAACATCCAGCGATGCGGGATCGACATTGGTCACGAGCGTACGCCGGTACCGTCGAGGAGCCGCATCGGTGAGGCGGGCCAGCAGCGTCGCGTCGGCACGGCGAATGAACGGCACGAGGCCTGACGTGCGGTTGATGTCGAAGAGCACCAGTTCGGAGCGTTGGTCCGCGATGACGTCGTACAAGGCGTGAACTACGGCCGGCGTACTCACCGTGGCGTCGACGAGCGAGTGAAAGGTCAGCATCGGCGGGAATCGCGACGCGAGTCCGGCCTTGGCGCTCCGTGCGATCTGCGCCTGCAGTGTCCTGGTCAGACGCCAGGTCTGAAGGCCGGCATTGGCGGCGAACGAGTTGTACTTATACGGGTTGTACTCAGGGTAGACATCGAGCCAACGTGCCTTCTCGAAAGCGGGTACCGGGCCGAGCATGCTGATCACTCGTGTCAGCCACGCGAATGGCGCCACGCCGACCATCGGCGAGAGCAGCACGATCCGTTCGGCCTGAGGATCGCCGGATCCTTCCAGCACGTCGAGTGCATACTTGAGCACCAGCGCACCGCCGTTCGAGTACCCCACCAGCACCAGCGGCTTGTTGGCGCCAATTGTCGCGCGAAGGTGGCGCATTCCGAGTCGCACGGCAGCCAGCCAATCCTCCCACGTGACGTCCGTGAGGCCGGCCGGTACGGTCCCGTGCCCCGGCATGCGTAACGCAAGCACGTAGTAGCCGCGTGCGCGGAGGTCCTCGCCAAGTGGCCGCATGCTGTAGGGACTATCGGTGAGGCCATGCACGAGCAGCGCGCCACCGATGGCATCGGCGTCGGGCGACAGGATCTGCGAGCGGTTCCAGTCGGTCCCGAGGCGTCCGGGATGTGAATAGCCGTCGGGGTTGTAACGGTTCGCCGGCACGCGAGAAGCGGTATCGAGCCGCTGCTCGATCTGATCATGGACAACGCGGAAGGCCGCGTCCTCGATGGCGAGGAAGTCGGCGAGGGTCGCGTGCGACGTCAAATCTGCCGCTCGAGCGTCTCGTGGAACGATCCGATGCCATGGTTCGAGATCGGGAAGCCGCCGCCGCGCGTCGAGTGCTCCCCCGACGACCAGGGTCGCAAACACCAGGACCGCTGCCCATGCCAGCCGTATCGTCCATCGGCGGACTGTGTGCCGTACGTCAAACGAGTCAGTCATGCGTGACTTGCCTCAATAACCACACTGGATGCGCGAAGCGTGCAGTCTATTTCATGTCGCTCTGGTGACGTCCATCCGGCCAGCCGAATCGCTGCCGCTGACGTGTCTCCACCGTGATAGTCTGCGCTCGCCATGAGACTCACGACACCAGCGCTTTTACCTCTGGCCGCCTTGTTCGCCTCGATCACCGTCGTTGGCCAGTCGACGGGGGAGTTCGTGGATCTCTTCAACGGCAAGGACCTCACCGGCTGGGTCAACGTCAACACGGCAGAAGACACCTGGAAGGTACGGGATGGGCTCCTGATTTGCTCCGGTCATCCGATTGGAGTGATGCGCACGGCAAAGCACTACGAGAACTTCGTGCTGCACATCGAATGGATGCACATGGAACCGGGGGGCAACTCCGGTGTCTTCGCCTGGAGCAACGCGCAGCCCGAGCCCGAGTCGCGGCTGCCCAACGGCGTCGAGGTCCAGATGCTGGAGCTCGAATGGCCGAATCTTCACAAAGAGAACGGCGTGACGCCACCGATTGCCTACGTACACGGGGAGCTGTTCGGTGTCGGCGGCGTGAAGACCACACCCGACAATCCACGCGGTGAACGCAGCAAGTCGATCGAGAACCGATGCAAGGGCCGGGGCGAGTGGAACGCCTATGACGTCGTGGCAGTCGACGGTGTCATCAAGCTTGCCGTCAACGGCAAGTTCGTCAACGGTATTTCGCGATCGACCCAGAAGAAGGGATATCTGTGCCTGGAGTCCGAAGGCGCGGAGATTCACTTCCGGAACATCCGCATCATGGAGCTGCCGCCCGGCGTCACCGCGGCCAGCCAGGCAGCGCCGCAGTTGAAGTGAGATGCGGTCTCACGACATCTACGTGCCGGAACTTGACCCAAACAGCGTCCTGCCTCTCAGCAAGGATGCACAGGCGGGGGTTCGATGATGGCTCGCTATCTGACGCTGTTGACTATCGCTGGTCTCGCCGTCGGCATCGGTCTGCATGCATGGGCGGGAGCGCCACCCGAGCAACAAGAGGGACCGTCGCGCGGGTTTCAAGGCTACTGGATGGGTGTAGATCCCGTCGATGGAGGCGACGCGCGTCGCAGCCTCGTGAAAAATGAGAACGACAATTACTCCCTCGCCGCGCGCGATACGGTGTTCACACTCTGCGACGGGACGGACCGCGGCTTTGGCAGCTTCGACGACGGGAGGGTGGTCGAGCGCAGGGTGATGCAATCGGATAACTTGAGGATCCGGTGTTTCAACAACGGCGCGTCGGTGGTGCTCCATGTCCGCTACGAGTTGGTGGGGAAAAATGTGCTGCTCGAGCACGCGACGCTGCCGGACGGGAGTCCCGTCAGCACGATTGTGCTTCACAGGGTGAGCGAGGATTAGGGCCGGCCGTTGCCCCACGCTCACCTCTGCCGCAGCTGCTTGCTAGACAAAACGCGGCCGCGAATCGTCCGATGTATGCAGCGTAATAGAACGTGTGTACCCAGACCAGGCCGTGGTTGCCGACTGATAAGACGGACTAAGCGGAAGAGAAAACACTCGGCGCCAATGAAGGAGCGTCCTACAGACTTGTGGGGCAGGTCTTCAGACCTGCCGGATTAGTCTCATGCAGCCTTCTTACATTCTCACCCGTTAGAGCTGCGGCGCCCGTCGCGGTCTCATGATCAAGTCGGTCGCCCAGCGCGTCCTGAAGAAGCTGACGTAGTAGCGGATCTGCAGTTCCTGGTGAAAGCGCTCGTCGGCGCGACCGGTGAGCGCAGCGCGCAGCCATCCGGCAACGTGCCTGAGCCACGAGCGATACATGAAGCGCGGCACACGCAGGCTGGTGCGATACGTATCACCCGGGATGAGCCTGCCGGAGGCATCCATGCTGTCGTGGTATCGCATCAACGCGTGATAGTGTCCCTTTTCGTTCCACCACCTGCGGTAGTAGTCCTTCGCCAGGCGGTTCCGAGGCACGGGTACGAAGACGTCGGCAATTGGCAAGTACAGCCCACGCTTGCCGGCCCGCCAGAGGCGCAGCTCGAACTCTCGATCTTCGTTCCGCGGATACAGTGGCGAGAACCCGCCGACCTCCTCGAATGCCTCTCGGCGGCACGCCAGATTCGCAGACGACAGACACCCGGAGGCATGATCGCGATCGAACGCTGACGGGTTCGGCGAATCCTGGATGGCAATCGGCCCCGACTGGGACGGCGTCAGCCAGCTGGGTGGCGGCGTGCTCCACACCGGTCGCAGCCGGCAGCCGATGCAGTCGACGTCCGGGTGCTCGTCGAACGCGCGCTTGATCTCGCGCACCCATGTCGCCCCCGGCACGCCGTCATCATCGAGAAACGCGATCAGGGACGAGCGAGCGATGCTGACGCCTGTATTGCGGGCGTATGAAACCCCCTGGCGGGGCTCGCGTACGTAGCGCAGTGGTACGGGTGTTCCCCGCGCGAGCGCGCGATCGACGACCGCGCGCGTGTCCTCGCGCGAATTGTTGTCGGCGACGATCACTTCATAGGTGACGCCCCGGTCTCTGTCGCATGAGCGCGTCGATGACGAGCTCGAGGTCAGCTGGCCGATTGTGCGTGGGAATGATGATCAGAGAGATCAGGCGCCTGGAAGGTCATGACGCTCCTCAACGCTTCGCCAATCAGGCGGACCATAACTCAGGCGTTGCCGACGCGGGGCGCGTCACGACGTTGCACGCGAGGATGAAGGTTCGTACCGCCGAGGAAGCCGGCCACGTCCACGCAGGTGACCGCCTGCGGGCCTTGGCCCAGCTCGCGCCGTTCGCGTGTGTTCCAGATCGGCGTTTCGATGGAGAAATAGCCCTTTCCCGTATTCAGCTGGAGGTCGACGGTCGACGTCGAACGTGCCCGGGCTCCGACAGGCTCGGTTCGTGCGCCGTGAGGTCGAGCGTGAACACGACCTGCGCCGTTCTGGAGCGAGCGGACGCGGACGCCAAGCCGGTTGTCGGGACCGGCGCTCGCGGGCACCTCGCCGCGGAGCTTGACCGTCAACCAGTCGCCCGAACGCAGCGGCCCCTTTCGGCTCGATCTCCACGGCGCTCACGCGGAACGGCAGGAGGCGCCGTTCTGGCTCCTGAGCTTCGATGCCGGTCGTGACATAGTGCGCGATGCATTCGTCGGGCTGCCCGCGCTTGACGACCCGGCCGCGGTCCAGCAGCAGACAGTGCGTGCAAAGCGAGGCGATGCGATCGAGCTGATGGGACACGACCACGACCGGCAATCCCCGGCGCACCATCTCCCCAATCCGATCAAACGCCTTTTTCTGGAATCGCCAGTCCCCGACCGCGAGGACCTCGTCGACGACCAGCACGTCGGGACTCATGTGTGCGGCGATCGAGAAGCCGAGCCGGGCGTTCATTCCGCTCGAATAGCGCTTCACCGGCGTGTCGATGAAGTCGGCAAGTCCCGAGAACTCGACGATGTCGTCGAAGCGCGAGGCGATCTCGCTTGCGCGTCATCCCCATGATGCTGCCCTGGAGAAAAATGTTCTCGGCGCCGGTCAGGTCCTGATGGAATCCCGCCGCAATCTCGATGAGCGTCCCGACTCGGCCGCGAATGCCGCAGCGCCCTCGCGTCGGGCCGCAGAATGCGGGTGAGCAGCTTGAGAATCGTCGACTTGCCTGCCCCGTTCGGCCCGATGATCCCAAGCGCCTCGCCGGGCCGGACCGAGAAGGAGACGTCCTGCACCGCCCAGAACTCGCGCTGTTCCAGCGTCTCGGGGCGGCGCCCGCCGAACAGCTTCGACGCCAGCGCCGGCACCATGTCCCGGAGGCTGTCGTGAAGCTCGCCGCGACGAAATTTCTTCCAGACGTGCTGGAATTCAATCAGCCCTTCAGACACTGGACCTCACACGTACTCGGCAAATTTCGACTCGGCCCGGTGGAACACGACCAGACCAACCAGCGAAGGCCACCACCGCGGCCACGGCGCTATACGCGAGGTACCAGGGAGTCCACGCGAGCACCGCGCCGTGTCGTCCGTGCACGACGACCGCATCGAGCAGGTTGTGATTCAGCACCACGGACAAACGCAGCCCCTCCATGATTGGCGCGAGGGGGTTCAACATCATCACGCGCGCCCCCAGGGGGCCGAACATCTCAGGCTCGAAGAGCACCGGAGTGAAGAAGATGCCAAACGTGAGCAGCACGTGCACGATGTATTTCACGTCTCGGAAGAAAAGGTTCGCGCAACTGACCAGGAGAGCCAGTCCCGCCGTCAGGAGGAACGCGCAGACGGCGATTGGGGGGGCCCACAATGCCGCCACGCCGAAGCCGATGTGGAGCACCGAGAACGCGATGAGCAAGGCGACGATGCCCACGCACGAGTCGAACGCTTGCGCCAGCGTCGATGCCAGCGGCAGCACCTCACGCGGAAAGTAGATCTTGGTGACGAGATTCGTCTGAGCGACGAGGCTGGTAGTCGCAAACCCCATCGATCCGACGAAGAAGGACCAGGGAACCGCCTTGATCGCGATGCCTGCCAGGTCTTGGACTCCGAGGTGCCGCCCGCCGACGTAGGCCATCGCATATCGCACGGTCACGCCGGCCAGCACGACGAACGTTGGCATGAGGACAGCCCAGGCGAAGCCCAAGACGGTCTGCTTATAGCGGACACGGATATCGCGGCGCACGAGCTCATAAGCGAGGCCTCGATACCCCCAGAGCTCGTCGTGAAAGATTTCACGTAGGTCACGGCGTATCGACCGTTCCTCGTCCGACACCGACATCCAGGCGGCATCGGCCTCCGCGTCAGGTGGTAGAGCCTGTGGCGGAGTTGCTACTGCAGAGGCGGAATCTAAATGTGTGCCCATCTGATATATGCGGAGGCGGACCGGAATAGGCCACCGCGCCCCGTGTCTAGCTGGCTCAGCAAACAGGTTGCCAATCCGCGTGAGGCGCGACGTTCAGTTTAGTCCCAATTTCAGCTCATCATAGGCAGGACGGTGGAAAGCATTTCCACCAGCCCTCGATAAAATTGTGTCATGCTCAGCCGATCCTTACCCTAGATGGGCCAGGTGTGCGCGTCCCGCCGGCCCGCCACGCTCAGCCCCTCGGCGCACGATTGGCAGCCTTAGTTCATTTTCTCGTGCGACAGTGGGGATTCCGACGACGTTCCTTGCCAGGGTCAACGGCCAGGGAATCCGCACTTTTGAGTCGACCCTCGGATAGGGCGTGTCAAGATGCACGACGCGAACAGCCGCCAGAGTCGTTCAGCTCAGAACTCGAGCCTGCGACCAAGCCATACCTGGCGTTCGCCAGTGTCCGCGTCCCCGGCCGCTTCCCACAGTGCATGTGCGCCAAACATTTTGGCTGCCAGCAATGGTTTCGGGATCGCCCCATTGCGGGTGTTAGTGGCGTTGAAGAATTCCATGCGGCATTCAACTCCCCTGCCGTGACTGAGTGCGAACCGCCGAAGGATCGAGTGACCGAGGTTCCGGGCGGTCCCCGCGATGATCGCTAGGAAGACGATGGAGACGAACACCATCAGAACAGCCGGGCATCTGAGCTATGTTCAGGCTCTGGCGGTCGCCTGCGCCCTCACGATGCTGTCGGGATGCGCGATGGTCAAACGCAGGGCCGTCGGCATGGTTGCCAGCACGCTCGCCTCCAGTGGCGACGTGTTCACGCGCGACGACGATCTCGAGCTGGTCGGCCAGGCCATTCCCTTCGGCCTCAAGCTCTACGAGTCGCTTCTCGAATCGGCCCCGAAGAACAAGGATCTGTTGATCGCTACCTGCAGCAACTTCACGCAGTACGGACTCGCTTATGTCGAGACCGAAGCGCTGGAACTCGGCGAGGCACAGCACCACGACGAGGTCGCGCACCTCAACGCCCGTGCCCTGAAGTTGTATCTTCGCGCGCGCGGATACTGCCTCCGTGCGATGGAGGTGCGGTTCCCGGGGATCGGGCCGAAGCTGTTGACCGATCCGGTCCCGGCGCTCACGGCGGCGCGCAAAGTCCGATGTGCCGCTGCTCTATTGGACGGCTGCGTCGTGGGGATCGGCGATCGGCCTTGGCGTGGACAAGCCGGAGCTCGTTATCGACATGCCCGCCGTCCGCGCGCTGGCCGACCGCGCGCTCGCGCTGGATCCCTCGTGGGGAAACGGCACCCTGCACGAGATGTTCATCTCGCTCGACAGCCTGCCGGAGGCGCTCGGCGGATCGCCCGCGCGGGCGCGCGAGCATTTCGCACGCGCCGTCGAACTCCAGGGCGGCCGTTCGCCTGGTCCGTATGTCGCGCTGGCCGTCGGCGTCGCGATGCCCGCGCAGGATCGCGCCGAGTTCGAGTCGTTGCTGAAGAAGGCGCTCGCGATCGATCCGGAACAGGATCCACACAACCGCCTCGTCACGCTCGTGCAGCAGCGCCGCGCGCGCGCGCTGCTCGATCACATCGATACGATGTTCACGAAATGAGGATAAATGTCCGTGCGAATGCGACGCTCGATTGCGATCGTGCGTCCTGGCCTGCGCCACGCTCTCGGCCGCAACCGACATCAGGCTGGCGACCCTCGTCCCCGCCAACACCTCGTGGCACAAGGCGCTGCTCGAAATGGGCAACACGTGGAACAAGGACACCGCGGGGCGCGTGACGCTGACGGTGTATCCAGGCGGGACGCAGGGAGACGAGTCGACGACGCTCAAAAAAATGCAGAACGACGTCCTGCAGGCATCGTTCCTGACGGCGGTCGGCCTCGCGGAGCTCGATGAGGCGTTCAACGTGTTCGGGAATGCCGTTCTTCGTCGAGACGTCAGAGGAAGAAGCGGCCATTGAGAAGAAACTGACGCCGATGCTCGAGCAGCGGCTGCAGGCGAAGGGGCTGCATCTGCTCGGCTGGGGGACGGCCGGATGGGTGCAGCTCTTCTCGAAGAAGCCGCTGCGCACGCTGGCCGACGTGAAGAACGCGAAGCTCTTCGCCTCGAAGGGGGACGACAAATGGGTCAGCTGGTACGTCTCGAACGGATTCCATCCCGTTGCGCTGCTGCCAGCCGACATCCCGACGCAGTTGAAGCTCTCGACAGGACTCATCGACACCGCGCCGAACCCGCCGTACCTCGCGCTCTCGCTGCAGATCTTCCGTGACGCCAAGTACATGCTCGACGTCCACATCGCGCCGCTCGTCGCCGGACTCATCGTGACGAACACCGCCTGGAATCGCATCACGCCGGACGATCGCACGAAGCTGACCGCCGCCGCGCAGGCGCTCGAGCAGCGCGTGCGCGCCGAAGCGCCGGTTCAGGACGCCGAGTCGATCAAGCAGATGCAGGCGCGCGGCCTCCAGGTCATCACGCTCGATCCGAAAGCGGCCGCGGAGTTCCGCGCCGCTGCGACTGAACTGACCACGACGATGCGCGGAAGCATGGTGCCTGCCGACATCTACGATGCGGCGGTGCAGGAGCGCGATGCGTTCCGCAAATCGCACGGCCAGTTAGCGCCCGGCTGACCGCGCTCGCAGCGCAGTTCGAGAACCGCGTCGCGAGCCTGACGCTCGCCGGCATCATGCTGCTGCCGCTCGCCGAGATTGCCTCGCGGCGCTTCCTGCACGCGGCGATTCCCGGGTCGGCTGCGATCGTGTCGGTGCTGACGCTGTGGCTCGGGATGCTCGGGGCGGCCGATCGCGGCGCGCGACGGCAAGCTGCTGACGCTCGCCACCGGCGAGTTCCTGCCGAAGGGGCGGATCGGCGCGGCCGCGCATCGTCCTGGCCGGCACCGTCGGCGGCGCTGATCGCGACCGTCCTCTGCCTCGCCGGCATCGCGCTCGTCGCGAGCGATCGTACCGGCGGGCACGATGCTCAGCGCCGCGATGCCGGTCTGGGTCGCGGATCTCGCGCTGCCGATCGGCTTCGCACTGATCGCGCTCCGGCTCGCGTGGCGCGCGTCACCGACGCGGACGGGACGCGTCATCGCACTGCTTGGCATCGCCGCCGGCATCGCTCATCAACCAGGTGCACGGGTCGTTCGCAGGGTATGCGTTGGCCCCCTGGCTCATCCTCGTGCTGCTGGCGGGCGTGGCGGGTGCGCCAATCTTCGCGCTGCTCGGCGGCATCGCGCTCTTCGCCTCGCTCACGCTCGGCAATCCGCCGGTCGTGCTCCCGATGATGGCGTACCAGGAGCTGACGACCTCCACGGGGGTGGCCGCGATTCCGCTGTTCACGCTCGCCGGGTTCCTGCTCGCTGAAGGGCGATCGTCGGAGCGGCTGCTGCGCGTGTTCCGCGCCTGGTTCGGCTGGGCGCCCGGCGGGACGGCGATCGCCGCCGCCACGCTGTGCGCGTTCTTCACGCTGTTCACCGGCGGATCTGGCGTCACCATCCTCGTGCTCGGCGGGTCTGCTGCTGCCGGCGCTGATGGCAAGCGGTTATCGCGAGCGATTCTCGATCGGCCTGCTCACCGCATCGGGCTCGCTCGGCCTGCTCTTTCCGCTTTCTCTGCCGCTGATGCTCTACGGCATCGTCTCGCAGAAGGCATCGATCGAAGATCTCTTCATCGGTGGGTTGCTCCCCGGCCTGCTGATGCTCGCGCTGCTCGCGTCGCTGGGCGTCCGCGAGGGAATCCGGACCGACGCCGAGCGCACGCCGTTCCGGATCTCGGAGGCGCTGAGCGCGTTGTGGGAGGCGAAGTGGGAGCTGCATGCTGCCCGTCTTCGTCGTCGGAGCGTTCATCGGCGGCGTGGCCACGCTCGTCGAGTCGGCGCCGATCGCGGCGCTCTACACGGTGATCGTGCAGCGATACGTCAACCGGGACCTGCCGTCGTGGAAGGACGTCTTCCGCGTGGCCGCCGACTGCATCGCACTGGTCGGCGGCGTCCTGCTGATCCTGGCGGTCGCTGCCGGCGCTGACCGACTATCTGGTCTTCGCGCAGATCCCGACGAAGCTCGTCGAGTGGACGCAGGCGCACGTGCACTCGCGCCTGGTGTTCCTGCTGTTCCTGAACGTGTTCCTGCTGGCGGTCGGCACGCTGATGGACATCTTCTCCGCCATCGTCGTCGTCGTGCCGCTGATCCTGCCGCTGGCCGACATCTACGGCATCGATTACGTACACCTCGGCATCATCTTCATCGCCAACCTCGAGCTCGGATTTCTGCATCCGCCGCTCGGACTGAACCTGCTGCTCGCCTCGCGTGAGGTTCAAGAAGCCGGTGCTCGAGGTCACATGGGCGACGCTGCCGATGCTCGGCATCCTCGCGATCGGCGTGCTGCTGATCACCTACGTGCCATGGCTGACGCTGGGGATCCTCCGGTGGATGGGGAGGCTGTAGTCTGCACTGCTTGCGGACGTTCTTCATGCTCGTCCGCCTGCCGCTACCCTCGACCCAATGACAACTCTGCGTGAAGGGGTGACGGTCGGTCCTGGTACTCCCGAAAGCGTTTCCACGTAACGTCAGGCGCTACGCGACGGCAGCGTCGAAACTGAACCCGGCGAAGATGACGCTGCCGGAGCAGCCGGCCGAACCGCTCGTAGTGGACGGGCGGCGCTGACTCGAGCCGGCACTGAGCCGTTCTTTCGTCCCAGCACGCCTTACTCCCCGAACGATCGTCCCAGACGATCACCGTTACCACTTACCTCGAGGGGGAGAACCATGTCCCGCACATTTGCATGTCTCTCGGCGCTCGTGATCGCCATCGCTGGTGCGCCGGCCACCATCTCGGCGCAGACCGGATCCGGCGACATCGCCGGCAGTTATGCCTTCCTGCACGACTCCGATCTCAACTTTCCGTCCGGCTGGGTGATCGCCGCCACGCGCAACCTCACGCCGAGGGTCGGCATCGTCGGGGAAGTCGGCGGCAACTACGGCAGCCTCGACGTGCTCAATCTGCGCCAGCACTCGTTCCTCGGCGGTGTGAAGTTCCAGGCGCCGAATGCCTCGGCGGTGACGCCGTTCGCGCAGGTGCTCGCCGGCACGACGCTGCTCGGGGCGAGCGTTGAGGGGAACAGCGACAGCTGGTTCGTGTACGCCGTGCAGCCGGGAGGCGGGGTCGACATCGCGGTCTCGCCGACCGTGCGCGTCCGCATCCAGGGGGACTACCGCTACAACCGGCGCGACGGGCTTGGCTTCAACCAGTTCCGTTTCGCATCCGGCGTCGTCTATGGATTCGGCGGCAACGCCAGCAAACAGCAGCGGACCAAATAGCTCGACGAGTCAGTGGCGGCAGCGCGATGGAAGATCACGCTGCCGTCCATGGCCATCTCGCCTGGCTTCATCGACTGGCGGTGGAACGCGACCAATCGTCCGGCTCACTTGGCGCCGAAGCAATAAACGGAGCTGCGCGTCCGAACGTAGATTCGCCCGCCACTGAGAGCGGGTGGGGAGTGAATTTCCTCACCGAGGTCCAGGAAATTGAGGCCATTGGCGCCCGGAGGCAGCAATTGCTGGTTCCGCCCCCTGAAAGCGCGGCATTCTGTCACAGGGGTTTCGCAGCCGCCAAGACAGATCCGGTCGAGTTTAGACTTTGACCCACGCCTGGTGACCCAGCGCAGGTGCGCTCGTCCGGCGGGAGCAGCTTTATGAACTCTGTCATCCGGGACCTGCGCTATGGGCTCCGCGCCTGCCATCGGAGTCCTGGCTTCACGCTAGTCGCCGTCCTGACGCTGGCGGTTGGCATTGGCGCCAGTACGGCCATCTTTTCCCTGGTCGACGCGGTGCTTCTGACCCCGCTCCCTTTTCCGGACCCGTCTCGCCTCGTGCTCTTCATGACGACGGCGCCCGAAGGTGATTACGCGTTTGCGTCTCAGGCGAAATTCAACGCGTGGCGAACACTCACCTCAACCTTCGAGGACATCGCTGCGTTTGACGTGACCCTGCTCAATAGTCCTGTCGACGATCAGTTCGAACGCCTGACGGTAGGTACGGTCAGCGCGAACTTCTTCGCGCTGTTCGGCGCCCGTACGCAGGCAGGGCGGGCCTTCTCGGAAAGCGAGGATGCGCCAGGCGGGACCAAGGTCGCTGTGATCAGCGACGCCTTCTGGACGCGACGGTTTCAGCGTGGAACCGTCATCGGACGCACGGTGCGTCTGGGTGACCAGTCGCACACCATCGTTGGCATCCTGGAATCGACGTTCGAAGCCGCGATCATCACGAACCGGCACGATAGCGGCCCAGACGTCTACGTGCCGCTGCAGATTGATCCAGCGAGCACGGATCGCACCGCTAATCTCTACGTTGGCGGGCGGGTTCGTCCGTCGGTGTCGTTGGCCGAAGCCCGGTGGCGTGTGGCCGCCGCGGCGGCCGACCTCAGACTCAGGTTTCCGACGTACATACGGCCCGGTGACGGTGCAACGATCCAGGCGTACCAAACGCTGTTGCGACGGAGCGATCGCGGCCCACTCCTCTTGCTGACTGGCGCCGTCAGCCTCGTGCTGTTGATCGCGTGTACGAATCTCGCGAATCTGCTGCTCGCTCGGGGAGTGGCCCGGAGGCGGGAAATCGCTGTGCGCGCCGCGCTGGGCGCCACTCGACGTCGACTGGCTCAACAACTGTTGATGGAGAGTCTGTTGCTCGGCGGCGTCGGTGGAGCCGCGGGGCTCGTCGTCGCCCGAACGGCGATTCGCGTCGCCGTTGCCCTGGCAGGCCCAACCATCATCCGCGTCGGCCTCACGAATGAAGGCGCTCCGATGCACCTGCGGGTCGTGATCTTCACGATCGCGACGACCTTGGTGGCGGTGCTCGTCTTTGGACTCGTCCCGGCGCTGACCGGATCACGCGTCGATCTCACTGGCCGCATGAATGACGCAGACAGCTTCCGCGGATCGGGGCGTCACCTGCGTCGGCTGGGGGGACTGCTCACGGCGGTGGAACTGGCGATGGCGGTCGTGCTCCTGACGGACTCCGCCCTCTTCATTCGGACCGTTGCGAATTTCGAAGGACTTCCGATGGGCTTCCAGACCCGAGGCGTACTGGCCGTGCAGGTAGCGCGTGACCCGCTCAATCACGGCAGCGCCGCGCTTGCCCGAACGATCCGCACCGGACAAGAACAACTGCGGGCGATTCCGGGCGTCCTCGCCGCGACGGTCAGTTGGGGCCTGCCGGTCGATGCCGGCGATAACTCCCTGCGGTACGTCGTTGAAGGCCAACCGCTCGACGGCCTCTACCACGGCATGGGACTGTGGCGGCCGGTCGCGCCAGCGTACTTCGAGGCGTTGACGATTCCCGTGCTGCGTGGGCGAACGTTCACCGACCTCGACTCGCTGGACGCGCCACGCGTCGTGATCATCAACCAGGCGATGGCAGACAGGTGGTGGCCTCACGGTGATCCGATCGGGGAACGGCTGACGCTAGGGAGGGGCATAGGTGGCATCTGGGAGGAACCGTCCCGCGAGATTGTCGGCGTCGTCGGTAACGTACGCGACGCGGCCGCTGATCGAGATCCAGAACCGACCAGCTACCTCCCGATCGCGCAACTATCGGACGGCGTCTCGACCCTGATGGATGAAGTGACCTGGCTCGTGAAGACCCGGAATCTTTCCGGAGCGCTTCGAGCGCGCATCGAACGAACCGTTCAGCAGGCGAGCGGCAGCATGTCCGTCACCACTGCGCGGTCGCTGGAGACGATCAAGCCGCAAGCGGCCGCGCGGGCGGCGCTGCGTATGTGGCTCATGAGCGTCTTTGCCGGCGTGGCTCTCCTGCTCGCCGCCATCGGGGTCTATGGGGTGATGTCGCACGCGGTCCGTCAACGCACGCGCGAGATCGGGATTCGGATCGCGATCGGCGCAGAACCGCGACACGTGACGCGGTTGGTTGTCCTCACCAGCCTGAGGTATTCCTTCCTGGGCATTGTCGCTGGAGTTGCGTGCGCCGTCGGCGAGGGACGCCTGCTGACGGCGTTCCTGTTCGGCGTTACGCCCTGGGATCCGATGGCGTTGTCCACCGTGGTCATCCTGCTGTCATTCACAGCGGTGGTCTCCGCGTGGCTTCCTGCACGATCCGCCGCGCGCGTCGATCCTGTCGTTGCGCTCCGGCCGGAATAGCCGGGACGGGATCTCGGTCCAACGAGACAGGTGGGTTTAACGTGACGATTCAGCGCAGTGCCCAGCAGTGTGCCCATCCAAAGGCGGAGAAGCGGTCAACTCGATGCGCCAAACTCGTTGTCAGTTCGAAGCTTGGCGAGCAGAGAATAGCCGCCCGAAAGGACTGTTTCAGGCGATCGGCGGCAGTTCGAGCACGATAAGATCCGCCACATGTCCAATGCCGCCGTTCGCCTGCGAGCGCTGCTCGATCGTCCTGGCATTCTGCTCATGCCCGGCTGTCACGATGCGATCTCGGCGCGTCTCATCGAGGAAGCCGGGTTCGAGATCGGCTTCATGAGCGGCTTTGCCGTCTCTGCCGGCAGACTCGGGATGCCTGATACAGGGCTCATCTCGTATGCGGAGCTGGTCGATCAGGGACAGAACATCTGCCGTGCCGTGTCCATTCCCATGATCGGTGACGGCGACACCGGCTTCGGCAGCGCGCAGAACATCAAGCGGACGGTACACGGGTACCGCGCGGCCGGGTTTGCCTCGATCATGCTCGAGGATCAGGTCGCGCCGAAGCGATGCGGCCATACCGAAGGCAAAGCGGTCGTTGGTCGAGACGAAGCACTCATGCGCGTGCGCGCCGCGGTGGACGCGCGCGATGATGGCGGCGAGGACATTCTGATCATGGCGCGCACCGATGCGCGTGCCTGCATCTCGCTGGAGGAAGCCATCATTCGCTGCCGGTTGTTCCGCGGGATTGGCGCCGACATCACGTTCCTCGAGGCGCCGCTCGACGAGGATGAGATGCGGCAGCTACTGCAGCGAAGTCGGCGGCCCGAAGATGGCCAACCTGATCGAAGGCGGCAAGACGCCGATTCCCGACTTATCGCAGCTGGAAGCGATCGGCTACAAGATCGCCGTGTTTCCACTGACGCTCTTGAACGTCTCGATCCACGCGATGCGTGACGCGTTGCGCAGTCTGAAGGCGGGTGAACGGCCTTCGACCGTCATGGACTTCGAACAGTTGAAGCAGGCGGTGGGTTTCCCCGCGTACTACGCCGAAGAGGCGCGCTACAAGGTCTGATCCAACCAGTCACCGCTGCTGCCGCACGCCCCCCGGACCAAAGTGCCGGGCGAGATACGCAACCAGCGCGGCCTGATCCTCATCCTGGATCTGGGTACCCCACCTGCGCATCTGCGTAACTGTTCGACCCCACGCCGCCGCGTCTTTCCGCTGTTGAACTATCAGGGCGGCGCCGTGGCACAGCAGGCATCGATCGGTCACCAGCGTCTTCGCTGAACCTTCAGGCAGCGCCGCAATCTCGGCAGCTTCTGCCGAGCGGACGATCGCCTGCAATCCTGCATCTGGATCGACCTTGCCGTTGACATCAGCGGTTCGACAACCCGGCGCAAGCAACGCTCCGAGAACCGTCGACGCGATCGCGGCCGCAGCGTCAGCTCGCATCGATCCGCACCCGGTGAATCGAGTTGTTACCATAGCCGCCAGGGTTCGGAGTCGCTTGTTCGGGCTGCGTGTGTCCCGCGGTGTCGGTGGCACGAGCGTGCACGTGATGCTCGCCGGCTAGCTGGATCGGCGCGTCCGTCTGCCATAGCCGCCACGTACCTGGGCGCGGTTCGCTTGTGAAGCGTACCGGCTGCCAGGCTCGTCCACCGTCGCTGGAGATCTCAACCCGCTCGACGGTTCCTGTCCCGGTCCACGCAACCCCGGTCACGCGCGTGGTCCCGACGGATACTCGCTCGCCGTCGCGCGGCGCAGTAATCAGCGACTTTACGCGCATCAGATCGACGGCGGTTCCGTCCGCGTACCGGTACCCTCGCGCCATGAAGTGGTTGTCAGACTCGATCGCGCGCGCGTGCACGTGCGTCAGCCACTTCGTCGACGCCATACCGTACCATCGCGGGACGACGAGGCGTAGCGGCCCGCCGTGCAGGAGCGGCAGCGGCCGGCCGTTCATCTCATAGGCGACCAGCGCATCGCCGAGCGCGGTTTCGCGCGGAATGCTCCGGAGGAACTTCGGTGTCGCGGGCGCTGGGCCGCGATCGGCAGCTTCCATCCAGAAGTGCAGTGCCGACTCCTGCACGCCGGCGCGTTCGAGCAGAGCGGCAAGCGGTACGCCGGTCCACGTCGCATTGCTCACGGCCCCGAATCCCCACTGCACGCCTGAAGTCGCCGGCAGCTCGAGACGGCCGCGACCGTTGCCGGCGCACTCGATCGTCGCGCTTCGATGCTCGGCGCGCATGCGCCGGATGTCGTCGAGCCGCAACGTGACCGGTCGTGCCACTTCGCCGTCGATCGTCAGAGTCCAAGGCGTTGACACTTCGGTCGGCAATGCAAGATGGCTGCGGACGAAGAAGAGATCGCTGCTCGTCTCGAGCGTCTTCAGCGCCCCGATTGGCGACTCCGCGTCGAGCGGCCGGGCGTTGCGGACGATCAGTCTAAGCTCCTCTGTAACGCGTTGAGCGTCGGACTGAGCCGCGGCGAATAGAAGCTCAGCGCGTGCCGCTGGCCGCAGCAGCGTGCCGGCGGCGGCCATGGCAAGCGTAAGCGCTTCGCGACGGCTGATGGATCGATCGTGCATGGGTTTGAAGTTTGCCATGCATTCTCATTCGTCGATCAAAGAGTTTCACCGGACAAAGGAGTGCGGCAAGGATGCCGGACGGACGGAGCGCCGGCTGACGCTCATGCTTCGGGGCCCCCGGTAACAATTTCGACAGCGAT
Organism: uncultured Acidobacteriota bacterium; assembly: GCA_963755695.1. Lineage (GTDB taxonomy): Bacteria > Acidobacteriota > Vicinamibacteria > Vicinamibacterales > 2-12-FULL-66-21 > QHWT01. The sequence goes on from CAVWLB010000008.1 coordinate 799,640, forward strand.
ACGGCTTGCGCCCGCACTACCGGATCGCGCACGATGAGGGCGATTTGGAGGTTCTATGGCGAAGGCCCGGCGCACCACTCATCGCAGCAGCAAGGGCAAGAAGCTCTACGCCGTCCGTACCGTGAGCGGACGCTTCAAGGACATCCAGACGTACGAGCGCGCCCACCGCGCGGATCTGGCGAAGACGTCGAAGGCCGAGAAGCCAGCCCGCAAGAAGGCGGGACGCAAGACCGCGAAGAAGCGCTGAATCCAGTTGCGCCCAAACTTCCGGTGCCGTCTGCGAAATCGGCGAGGCTGAAGGCGGCGGTTTGCTAAGGCTGCTGGGATTCAGAACGGCCTGAAATCATCGATTTCAGGCCCGTTTTTATTGGCTTCGTGGCGTCGGCTCGCGGATGACCGCTTAGGACCTCGTTCGGGCACATTTCTGGGCACACTCCAACCCGCCAATATGTGCCTCAACCGACGCCAAAGTGTGCCTCTCGATGTCCACGCCGATCACTCGCGTCTGTTTTGGTGCGTCCGGCTTCACGGCAGAATCGTACGCCTCGCTCTTGAACCGGTTTCGTGAAGTGGCGAGGCAACGCACATCCTTAGTCGTCTCCGAGCCTCGGAATTCCCGCCGCGAACCAGACGCCGCCAGTGTTCCGAATCAGAAGCACCGGGCTCGGGCAGGTTGGCGGCACAGGATCCAGAGTATCGTCGATTCGAAAATCGCCGTTCGGTTCGAGCGGAACGCTGAACGTCGTGTTGTGCTCGACGAACGGAGCGGCGGCTTCACAGATCAAGGTCGCGAAGACGCTTTGATTGGCGTTCTGTCCGATGCTGTTGCTGCTGGCCAGGAGCAAACCGCTCCCCTTGACCCTGATACGCCCGTCCGTGTCGATGTCGGCTCTCAACTGGGCGATCCTCCAAGGCCCCGCGCCAGGGAGGACTCCTCTCACGACGTTCAGCTTCACGTTCGGGAACGTGCCATCCGGGTTCACTGGCCCGGCACCGTTCGAGACCGGGATGACACCAATGCCGCCGTCGAATCTCGCCAGAAAGTCACGCTCATGCGCACTGACCGGACCAATAATCCCGAGAGCCATTAGAAATGCTGCTGCTTGTTTCATCATCTTCGTTACCGATCCCTTTCAAAATGCCACTTGACCGTATTCACCCGCTGAATGAATGTCGTTCCGAATAGCGTGCTCCCACGGTTGGCCCCACCACTCTTCCAACCCGAGCGCGGTGATGCCCGCGATGAGGGGGATCTTCCTGGTGATCTGTCGCTCGTTTGTGTTTGCAGTTCTTCATATATCAGTGCCTTCTTGCATGGGATCCTGAAGGCCTGCAGCGCGGCAACCGCCGACCCTTCCACTGCTTACTTCCAGTACCTCGTCTCGTCCCACGCGGTATAGACCAGTACTGCATCTGCCTCCTGTTCTCGAAGGTGTGTCCTCGCTGAAATGCAGGACGGCTCGAGCCCGCCGGCTGGCGACCAGCGCGGCCTGACCCTCACCAAAGCTCCGCTAATGACCCCATCGGCTCCTCTTGATAAACGCGGTTGCCGCTGCTGACGTGTCATGGCGGCCAGTGTGCCGCGGGGGCGAACTGGCGACCACCCACAGCAGTCACACAGAACTCGTACGACATCCGTAGGTCCGCAGCGGTAAGATGGAAACAACCATGAAAGCTGGCGCTCTGCGGTCATTTGGCGCGCAGCTCAAGGCACTCCGCGAGGCCGCAGGCTTCACGCAGGAGGAGCTCGCGACGATCGCGGGCCTGTCGGTTCATGCTGTGAGCGCGCTCGAGCGCGGGGAACGACGGCGTCCGCACGTTGAGACCGTGCGCGCGCTCTCCGCGGCACTCGATCTGACTGGTCCGACCCGTGACGCGCTCCTTGTGAGCGCGCGTGCGCCTGCGAAGAGCGCGCGGGTCGATGAAGTGAGCAGCGCCCCGCTGCCCCTGGCCCCCACGGTCCTACTCGGTCGCGATGCCGACCTGCAGACGTTGCGTCTCTGGCTCGCTGATCCTGACGCACGCCTCATCACACTCACGGGACCAGGAGGAGTCGGGAAGACTCGTCTGGCGCTGGAGATCGCACGTGCCGTCGCGGCAGAAGGCAGATCCCGTGTGCTGTTTGTCGGGTTGGCCGCGGTTCGGAACCCTGCGTTCGTGGCGCAGTCGATTGCCGAGTCTCTCGGAGTCCTGGACCCCACGGCGCTGGACTTGCCGAGGCGCGCACGGCTCGCGTGCGAGGGTACGCCCACGCTCCTGGTACTCGACAACTTCGAACAGGTACTGGCCGCGGCGCCGCTTGTTGCCGATCTCCTCACCGCGGCCGCCGCGCTCCGAGCGCTGATCACCAGCCGCGCCCCTCTACGTGTGCGAGGAGAGCGTGAGTACGCCGTCGAGCCGCTTGCGTTGGAGGTGGGCGTTGATGCGATGCCGCCTGATGATCTGGCCCGCTCTCCCGCGGTGCGACTATTCGTGGAGCGAGTGCGGGACGTGCAACCTGACTTTCGCCTCACGTCCGCGAACGGTCCGGCCGTGACGGCGATTTGTCGCCGGCTCGATGCCCTTCCGCTCGCCCTCGAGCTTGCGGCCCCATGGATCAAGGTGCTGACGGTCGAGGAACTGCTTCGCCGACTCGCGCGCGATGTCCTGCTCCCGACCGTCGGCCCGCACGATCTCCCCGAACGGCAACGGACGATGAATGCGACGGTCGCCTGGAGCTATCAACTGCTTGGCGCGAACGAACAACGCATGTTCCGTCGTCTCGGCGCCCTGCCAGGGCGGTTTTCGATCGAGGCCGCCGCAGCGGTTCTTGCCGGTCGTGAGGAAGCCGGCGCCTCGACCGACGAGGCGCTCCGCGCAGCGGCCAGCTTGATCGACAAGAGCCTGCTTCTGCGAGCGGAGAGTTCATTGGCGACTCGTGCGCTGTACCAGATGCTCGAAACCGTGCGCGCGTACGCCGTTCTCGAGCTCGCCGCAGCCGGCGAGCGCGACGACGCTCTGGCGGGCCTGACGCGCTATTGCACTCGCGAGGCCTCCCTCGCCGCCGAGGGGCTGGTCGGTCCGGCGCAGGCCGAATGGTTGGATCGCGTGCGTGACGACCTCGAGGGCTACCGCGGCGCGTTGACGTGGCTCATCGAGGTTGGCCGTCCCGCCGAATCGGCCGACATCGCGTGGGAGCTGATGCACTTCTGGGTGATCCGGGGGCACGCGGCCGAAGGCCTTCAGTGGTATGAACAGATTCTGAACGTGCCGTCCGTTCCGCCCGTTCCTGAATGTGAAGCGCTGGTCGGAGCAGCGATGATGTGGTACACGCAAGGAGACCTCGCGCCCGCCCACACCGCGCTCACGCGTGCGCGGGCGCTGGCTCGCGATGCGGGCAATACGCAGATGGTCGCAGAGGCCGAGCATCTTCTGGGGCACGTCGAACATGCCGTGGGCGACGCAAACGCTGCTCGCGATCTATTTACCAGCAGTCTGGAAGGATTCCGGGCGCTGGCGATCCCGTGGGGGATTGGGAATTCGCTCAACGGCATGGCGAAGGTGGCCTTGGCGATCGGCGATTCCGCCGAGGCGGAACGCCTGCTCGATGAGGCCACCTCGGTGCTTCGGCAGTGTCCGTGGCACCTGGCGCTGGTATCGTATCGTCGCGCGATGCTGGCGGTGCGGCGCGGGAACCCCGATGAGGCGATCGCGTTAGCGAGTGAAAGCCTGGCATTCTTCCGGCAACTCCATGACAGGTTCGCGGTCGTGTACGCGATGGTCCCTCTCGCCGCCGCGGCAGCACTCAAGGGCGACGACCTGTGGGCGGCGCGGATCCTGGGCGCGCGCGCCGCCGTAACCGAACGCACTGGTGCCACGGTCGTTGACAAATGGGTGCAGGCCCTCGGACAACAGGCGGAACGGGAGGTCCGCGGACGGCTCGGCCCGGATCGGTGGGCCAGGGCATATGCGTCAGGGCGCAGCAGCTCGATCGAGTCGTTGATTGACGGACACTGACAGCGAGCGCCACCTTCGACCAGATCCTAGGCCGAACCACAAGAGAAAATGAGGACCAGCACCACGCGGCAAGTGCACCCAAATTGCTCCTGTCCCCATACACTGCACAACGCGAAGATCGATTTCACTGAGGCGGCTGAAGAACAACGGATCGAAGTTTGGAGGCGGCGCCCTATTCCCACGCTCCCAGTGACGCGCCACGCCACGTGACCCGACTGAAATGCGCTCGCCAATGAATTTTGCGGAGCACAGGACGTCTTCGGTACCGGCTCCCGAGGTCTATTTCACTCCGACCTTCTGCTGTCCGTGAATCCGATCCACCAGTGCCTGAAACCGCGGATCGTTTCGCAGCTCCTTCAAGTCGTCGTCAGAAGTGAGTTGGCCCGCCGCGTCGAATCCGCGCGCGACGGCTTCCTCCAAATGCTGGAACGCCGCGTCGGACCGCCCGAGGATGGCCATTCCCCCGGCGTACTGATAGTGAGCCTCGATCATGGCCGTGCCTTCCGCCTGCGCGGCATTCTGCAGCAGTTTCTCGAACAGCGCTATCGCTTCGTCGGCACGGCGCGCGTGCGCCAGGGTCGTGGCAAGGTTGCCCATCATCCGGCGCGTGCCTGGAGCAGTCGGGCCCAAAGTACGCATTGCGATCTCCAGCGCCTGTCGTAGCAGCTTTTCAGATTCGTCGAGCTTTCCTTCCTGGCCCCAGGTGATGGCCAGGTTCATCATCGAGGCCACCGTATTAGGATGTTCTGGACCGTCGACTCGTCGAGCCCGGTCCAATTCTTCCTGCTGTAGGCTCTCGGCCTCTTTCAGGCGTCCCTGTAACTGAAGGGCCAGACCAACATTGGCAAGGGCGGCACGGGTGTTGCGATGGTCCGGACCCAGAACGCGCGTCGAGACCGCCAGCACTTCGTGAAAGAGAGTTTCAGCATCCGCATAACGTCCTTGTTCCTGCAGCGTGAGCGCAAGGAGGTTCTTGGACCACAGCGTTCCGGGATGATCGGGCCCCAGTGCCCGTTCCTCGAGCGCCAGAGTATCGCGACCCAGCTTTTCTGCTTCCGGAACGCGGCCCTGATTTTTCAGGTTTGACGTCAGACTGCGCATCGACCGCAGTGTTGCCCCGTGTTCCGGACCCAGCGTGCGCTGCTGATCGGCCAGGGTACGACGGATGAAGCCCTCCGCCTCGGCGTATTTTCCCTCCTCCGTAAGCGTGTCGGTGAGATAGCTCACCGTCTTCATCGTGTCGGGGTGATCGCGACCGAGCACGCGCTGCTGCCCGTCCAGCGCCTTGCGAAGCAATCGTTCGGACTGCTCGTGGCGGCCTTCGGATTCGAGCAGGACACCCAGAAGAGCCGTGGACAGCAATGTTTCCGGCGCCTCTGGTCCCAGCACGCGCGTTTCGGTGGCCACGGCCTGTTCCAGCAAGGTGCGCGCCCGCGCATACAGTCCAAGCTGGAAATAGGTATTCCCCATGATTTGAATCAGGCGGGCCTTGACCTGCGGGTCCTGTCCCAGACCGTGCTCGATCTCTGTCGAGGCCTTGTCGAGAATTTCACGCGCCGTGATCGCGTTGCCGCGCGACTCGCTCGGGTCTGAGACCTCGAACATGCGGGTCATGAAGTCGGCCACTCGCTTCGACGTTTCGGCTTCCCGCCGGGCGCGGTTGCGCTCGATGGTCATGCTGATCGCGAATCCGACGATGACGGCAGCGAACGCGGCGGTGAAGGCGACCGCAAGACGATTCCTGCGGACGAATTTCCTGGCGGAATAGGCAAGAGTGGGCGGCCGAGCCGTCACCAGGTCGTCCCGGAGATACCGGGCGAGGTCCGCGGCAAGATCGGAGGGCGAACTGTAGCGGCGCTCGCGTTCGCGCTCCAGGGCCTTCAAGGTAATCCAGTCGAGGTCGCCACGAAGCTGGCTTGTCAGCTTGTGGAGATCCGTTCCGCGGTGTTCCGCCGCATCGCTCGAGCCGGTGCTGACACGTGTACTAGGACGCGGCGGGTCTTCTTCACGCAATTCGCGCAGCACCTCGTGGAGCGGCCTGGTCTTCCACTGGCTCACGTCGAAAGGCGGTGACCCGGTGAGCAGCTCGTACAGCACGACGCCCAGCGAGTAGACATCCGTGCGAGTATCCACATCGAGGGCGCCGGCTGCCTGCTCGGGGCTCATGTAGCCGAGCGTGCCCACCATGCCGCCAGCCTGAGTGAAGCCAGCCAGTGTCTCCGTGTCAACCGCGGCCTGCGTCACCTTGGCAATGCCGAAGTCGATGATCCGCGGGACAGGATGACCGTCGACCTCGGTGACCAGGATGTTCGACGGCTTGAGGTCGCGATGCATGATCGCTTTCTGGTGGGCGTGCTGCACGCCCTCGCACACCTCGATCATCAACGCGACACGCTCGCGCGGTCCGAGTCGCTTCTCATCGCAATACGTGGTGATCGGCGGACCGGACACGAACTCCATCACGAAGTAGGGCTGCCCTTCGGCGGTGGACCCGGCGTCGAAAATCTTCGCGATGGCAGGGTGATTCATGATCGCCAGCGACTGGCGCTCCAGATCGAACCGTTGAAGCGCCTGGTCGCTGAGGCGTCCGGACTTGACGACCTTGATTGCGACCTGCCGTCTTACCGGCGACGTCTGCTCCGCCAGCCACACCGCGCCCATTCCGCCTTCGCCCAGTTTGGTGAGCAGACGGTACGGACCGATCGAACCGAGGTCGGAGTCCGCGGCGCGGGAAGGCGTGTCGGGAGAGAAGGCGGTGGCATCGGGATCGGAGGGAGTCTCGAGGCCGTGCGGATTCGAAGAAGCCCGGTTGACCGGATCGTTCACGTCAGGCCTCCAAGCACCATGAAATTGCGGACGCCAAGAATACCACCAGTCCGAAAGACACGACTTGAATGGCGCAGAGCCAGTCGGCTAGAAGTCAGCGTCTGGAGCGACAGACACCGAGAGCGAGACGACGTGACTGGCGAGAGCGTGTTGCTTGTGGAAGAGGCGGCGCGCTGACTGTCAGTTTCGGGCTCATGGCGTCGCCTCGCTAGGGCTACCGAAACTGAGGTTCCACGACCTCCGACACACAGTCGTGACACGGCTGCTCGAGGCGGGCGAACCGGACCACGTTGTCGAATCGATCACCGGCCACCGTTCGCGACGGATGTTGGCGTACTGTCGATGGAAAGAATGGGGGCTCGGCTCCGGAGCGCCCGCCTGCTCCGTATCAACCCAAGCCACCCCGAGGTTCCATCCGAATCGGACAGCGCGCCTTGGCGATTGGTTATCGAGCCGCACAGCCCATCGTTCGAAGGCTGGTGCGTGTCAACTCGGCCGCCGGAGCGCGGTGGTCGGCTCGGCGCTCCGCTTCGGATCGTGGAAAACGGTTCCTCCGCGGGTGGCCTACGATGCGGCGTGGGCTGGGGTTTGCCGGACGAATCTGTGATTAGCTTACGAATCTGACGGTACGAGAGCGTAAATACGCACCAAGATCCCGCCGAATCGTCAGGCACGAGACTTGATGAAATTGCGCCGTGGCATACCGAGGCGACACGACGGATCCCCTCGAGAACATCATCAACAGGCAGCGATCCATCAGGAGGGTCTTCCTCGTGGTAGTCGCCATGTGGGTCGTCCCGCACATGCGTCAACTCAACTGGTCTGTGTTCAATGGCGTCTTTCCTGACCGAGCAGCGGACGCAGCTCCCACGTTCAACACCGTTCCGATTGGCCCTGGAGTTCCGAGTACGGCCGCAGGTCCGCCTACAAAAATGAGCGCGAGCGCGCTCGAGCAGTTGCTTCGAAGCGCACCGGCGTCAAAGCGGCCGCCACAAGACGTGCGCTGCCTGCCAATCCAGGGCGGTTGGGATTACGTCTGCCTCTATCAAACTGACGTCCCCCAACCGCGCACGCAGTTGAAGATTGGCGTTCGCGTGAGCGCGTACGGGATCGTGCAGGCGTCGGAACCCCAGCCGCTGGACACTCCGCTCGTGTCTCCCCAACCCAAGGCCCGGTAACGAGCGTTGCAGCCGACGGCCGGTGCGCCTGTGCAGCGCTGTTGCTGAAACGCGGACGTTACGTGCTTGAACAGCAGAAAGCGATCCCAGTCTGTGAAGCTCACCGGCCCGCGAACGCCGCGAGCGCGGTCTCGGCGACCGGCACGCAGTCGAGCGTGTCGCGCCGTGGATGGGCCTCCCAGAAGTCGCGGCGCAGAAAGACGGCCCGGTCCATACGATCGTACGGCGCGTTGCGGACGAAGAGGTACTCGCGTTGAAACCGCGGCGACGACACCATCTCGAGAATCATCTTGCGGCGGCGCGCACCGATGATCTCGTCCGGGCCGGCGCCGCGGAGCAGCGCCAGGCCCGACAGGTACCCCTCGACGATGTCGGGGCGCTGCTCGATGACCCAGCGCATGTCGGTCTTCGAGTCCTGGGGGCCGTCGGGATCGAACGTGCCGTGCCTCGCGATGTAGGGCGTGTTCAATCCAAGCGCGTCGATGTGGACAGCATCCACGATAAACGGGAGCGCGCCTCCGTAGCTGCTGGAGATCGTCGTCGTGGGGCTCGCCACCGACGCGAGCCACGCATAATAGGCCGCGTTGCCCGGTCGCGGACCGCCGCCTCCCTGCGCCAGCAACACGCCAAGGTCCGCCGCGAGCGCCAGCCCGACGGCGGCACTGACCTGTCTCCACCGACGGTCGCGTACGACGCGGGTCAGACCTGTCATCGCCACGAGCACCCAGGCCGGGGCCACGTGGACGAATTGGCGCCAGACGGGGAATGCGGTCGGCGGATCTCCCCCCGCGCTCGCCATGTAGACGATGTACGCGACGAAGAGCGCCAGGCACGTCAATCCACGCCGATCGCCGGCGCGCCTCACGGCGACGGCCCCAATCGCCAGAAAGGCGACCACCACCGCGTGCGCGAGCATCCAGCCGCCGACGTACACCAGGCCGAGCCGCACGTGTCCGATGCCGCCGCCCGCGACCTTCGCGTAGTAGGTGTTGGGCGCGAGCGCGCCATATGCCACCCAACGGTGAACCGCGATCGCCATGAGCGTCAGCCCGCCGGCGATCGCCGTCGCGGCGACCCATCGCCAGCGCTCACGCCGCCAGGCGAGCGCCAGCACGTCGACACCCGCGACGAGCGCGCCCTCGGGCCGCATCGCGACGAGGAGCGGCGCGACGATCGGCTGCCACTGCGCTGGACCGACCAGCGCAAGCGTGACGAGGCTGGTGAACGCCACGGCCTCCATGCCCGACGCCGCATAGAACGTGAATGGCAAGTACAGCGCGAGGAAGACGCCAGTCAGCACGGCAGGACGATCGTCGCGGCGCCGGAAGAGCACGGCAATCACGGTCAGCGCCGCCGCAGTCCCGAACACCTTGGACGCGATCCGGACATCTACGCCGAGCCACGCGGCGCCGCCGAGCAGCAACGTCCACAGCAGCGATGAGTAGCCTTCGACGTGCTCGCCGGTACGATTCCATGCGCCGAGTCCATACCCTTCCGCCAGATGGCGCGCATATCTAAACGTGATATAGGCATCATCGAGCGTCAGGCGCGACAAGAGCACCGTCAGCGTTGCGACGACCGCTCATCGCCGCTGCCGCAAGCAGGATCACTTCGCGTTTCGAAAAGACGGCGGCCGGGACCGGGCGCAGGTCGTCAGATGGCATGGCAGATCCCTGCGGGAATGCACGTCATCGCGCTACCGGCGGTCCATACACCGCGCCGACGATCGCGCCACAGATTGTCGCCCCGACGACGTACTCGAACACTTCCGCGACGCCAAGGACGGAAGAGATCGGCTGGGTCACATAGTTCCGGACCACGACAAAGCTCACCAGCACCAAGCCAATCAACGCGCCGAAACGGAGCCCTTCGATGATTCCGCGTCCGTTCGCGTTCAGGCGAGCGTACATCGAGGCAGCAATGAAGAATCCGACCAGTTGTACGGCATAACCGATTGGCAGTCTTCGGACGATCTCCGGGTCAGGCCTGAAGGCCGCCGCATTCGCCGCAGAAATGCTTCCAAGCATTCCGTGATGGATGAACGCACCGAAAGGGATCGAGACGAACCATGCCGTCCCGGCGGCTGCGGCGATTCGTCGATGATTCATGATGGCTCCCCTGGCGCGTGGTCTGGTTTCCAGCGCAGCAGCCGGCGTTCCAGTCGGCCGACGACACCACCGACGAGCAATACTCCGGCAGCGAGAACCGCCATCCCGGCGAACACTCCGGTCGTATCGAACACGCCTTCGGCCTGGGCGATCAGATACCCGATTCCTCTCGAAGCGCCAAGATATTCCCCAACTACCACTGGGACGATCGCCATGCCAATGCTGATGTGCAGACTGGAGAAAATCCAGGTCAACGCACTCGGGACGAGCACATGGCGCACCAATTGAGCCTCTGACGCGCCGAGCATCCGCGCGTTGTTGATGATTGCCGCGTCCACTTCACGAACGCCGCGATACGTATTGAAGAAGACGACGAAGAAGACCACCGTGACGCCAAGCGCCACCTTGGACCAGATCCCGAGGCCTCATCGGCACGGTTGTGAGCTGGTGGTCATCACAATTTATTGCGAGTCTGCTCTACGACATCGAACCGCGCGACCCGGTCACACTGGTGAGTGCGGCGGTCACGCTGACGGCGGTCGGTGCGATCGCGGGTTGGCTCCCTGCCTACCGTGCGTCACGGATCGATCCGTCACAAGTACTGCGAGACATCTGAGCAGGGCGACGCGCCTCGAGGATCGATCGGCTGAGGCACTCCGAGCCGCGGCAGCCGCTGCCAATCGACTCTCACAGTGAGGCACCAGCCTATTCGTCCGCTTAAGTCGCCTTGTGGCGACCGATGTAGCCATCGCCGTTCAGTAAACATATCGGCGTTAGGAGGACCTATTGGTGACCCAGATTCTCAGCAGTTGGAACCAGATGGTGAGCTGGCTAAGCCAACTCCATAGACTCCGACGAGCCGCATAATCAAGCGGCGCAGGAGCTTACGAATCACTTCCAGCTGGCTCGAGTATCTAGGTTGCGCCGCGGGCTTTCAGGAAACCCGCGATGTCCGTAAGCGCGTGCTTCGTCGCCCACATTACGGGCGTCTCGCCGTGCGTGTCCTTCGGTGACGGATCGGCGCCGAACTCCAACAGAATCGCCGCACACTCCGTCCGATGGTCCATCGTCCGCCCGCGACTGTCCTTGTGGCACAGCTCGTGGAGCAGCGTCACTCCATCAACCGTTGGGTAATTCGGATCGAGGCCGCCGCGCGTCAGCAACTCGCGCAGCATATCGGGCCGCTCGAGCAGATAGGAGTGGCACCCGCCCGCCTGCGGATGGACTTTGAAACCGGCGTCGAGTAATCGGCGCATCAGCTTGCGCCGGCCGCAGGTCACGACGGCCGTGAACACACCCCCGCACCCGGCGAGTGCCGTCTCGGGTCGTTCGGTCACGATCCGCATGACCTCGTCGTCCTCGCCCTTCCACACCAGGTCGTACGGATCGAGGAAACCGCCATGCGCCTCGAGCAGTCTTCGGATCTCCGGTGTCTTCGCGGCATAGACGGCGTTGCCGCTGGCGTTGACGAAACCGTTGGGATCGGCGTGATGTTTCAGCAGCAGTTCGACCATCTCCCGGTCGCCACGCCCCGCCGCGGCGTGCAAGGCGGCGCCGCGCTCGGACGAATCGGCGTCGGGCCACGTCGGGTCCGCGCCGCGTTCCAGCAGCAGGCGGACGATGTCGAGACGGCCGAATTCGGCGGCGGCAGAGAGCGGGCGACGATCGTCGGGGCGCTGCTCGGAGATGCGTGAGGGGGCGGCGTCGAGCATCGACCGCACCGCCGCCAGATCGTTCAACGCGGAAGCGACCGTCAGATCGTACGTCGCACCGCGGCCGATGAGCAGTCGAGCCAGAGGCACGTTGCCGTTGCCGGGCCACACGCGGCGGCCCGGCCGCCAGCGCCTCCACAGCAGCCACGTCAGGCCGTTGGCGTAGCAGCGCCATCTTGACAGAGGCGCCTGCCGCGGGCCGCCCCAGATCGCCAGGTCAATGGGCTGTTTATCCTGCGGCGCGTAACCCTCGAACGACCCGACCCCGGCGCCGTGAATCGCGTGAATGTCGGCGCCACGATCGAGCAGCAGCGTCACCACGTCTGCCGATCCGCCGATGACCGCGCGGTGCAGAGGATGACCGCCAGCGCGGTTGATGTCGTCGACGAGCGATGGCTGCTGATCGAGGAAGGCGCGTACGCGCGCCAGCTCGCCGGCTTCGGCGGCGTCATGGATCGGATGATCCTCGGGCACGGTCGACGGCACGAGCCGTCGCGACGGATCAATCATGTGCGCGGAATCATATTAGCTGCCGCCAGCGTGAGGGGCACCGAGCCCGCGTCAAAGCGATCGGTCGCAACGATCCGAAAACCTCGGGCAACCGGACGCGGTTTCAGCGGATCTGCCGAACGAGCGAAGTGGTTGTCAGGAAAGAAGTGACTCGGATTTTCACCAGTTGGAACCAGATCGCGAGTTGGCTAAGCCAGCTCCAGGGGCTCCAAGGAGTCGCATAGTAAGCGGGCAGGAGTTTACGAGTCACTTCCAGCTGCGTGGGGCTAGCTCCTTGGTGCGGGCGAGCGGCTTGCTGAACGCTGCGGCGTTTAGCGCGAGTTAATGCGTGTTAGGCTCCCTCCGTTAGGTGCGGCGATGTCAAAGGTGCGAAGACACACTCCGCGATCACACCATGGCGGCGAGGACAACATGACGACGAGTCGAATTAGTGCCGTGGCAATCGCGCTGAGTATTGCGTTCGGATTTGTTGGCGGCGCCGGCTCGACGCAGCGTTCAGCGAAAGACCAGAACCTGTCCGGCACGATCGCTTCTTCCAAACGGATGGCGGACGGTAAAGAGTGGACGACTGCCAATCTGAACGTCAACACGTCGTCATCCTATTGTTACGACGATGCGGAACCGAACTGCCGTCGATATGGCCGTTTGTATACGTGGGAATCGGCGCAGCGAGGATGTCAGTCGCTAGGAGATGGATGGCGGTTGCCGACCGACGACGAATGGCGTCAGATGGCGAAGCACTATGGTGGACTTGGGAACGATTCGCCTGACAAGGGTAAAGCGGCGTACACGGCACTCCTGAGCGGAGGGACGTCAGGCTTCAATGCCGTGCTGGGTGGCAATCGCTCCATTGATGGACAGTACGACCGGCTGGAGGCACACGGAATTTACTGGACGGTATCCGAAAACGATCCGATCACCGCACCGTTCTATAACTTCGGCAAAGGCAGTCAAGCGCTCTATCGTCAGCCCCAGGGCCAGAAGCAGATGGCAGTTTCCGTGCGTTGCGTCAGGGAGTGACCGCTCAAAATTCGGGCCCGCGAGATCCAATCGTAGTGGAACGCATTCGACGGTGAGGCCGCAATTACTCCTGCCTAGTCGCCCAGTGGTTTTCCAAAATGCCGGAATGTCGCTCGGAAGCGACTAAGACGTTCACCGTTACCGTCATCGCGCCGAAGCTTAACCACATCGCTCCAGTCGAGAACAGCGGTTCCGCATTCGCTGTCCGCCGGCCCTGTCGATGCGTGAGTTCGTGCGCCATCACGAGCTCGGCCAAGACCGCGGGCCCGCCCATCGAGATCGGTGCCAATAGTGGCGCCCAGAAAGTCCAAGGGAACTACTGCACAATTTGCTGCACGATCCCGGAGCCGGGCGCCTGACTCGCGAGATCGCTAGCAATTTCTTCGACTCAACGTGATGACGTGAGCGCGAATCGCAATGGGAAATTTGAGAATTCTGGCCGAATTCGCTCAGGTCTCGGACCGAAAAACCGTCGCCCCTCGATCGAGAAGTTTACGCAAGTGCCGATTTTACGTATACTTGGCGTCTGCGGTGAGGTGGCCGAGAGGCTGAAGGCGGCGGTTTGCTAAACCGTTGTAGGGTCTTTAAAACCCTACCCAGGGTTCGAATCCCTGCCTCACCGCCATAACAAGTCCAATAATAACAATAACTTACTATTCTAAAAGCTCGGACAAATCCCTGCGTCATCGCCCGTTAAGTCGCTTCGACGGACATCCCACCTCGCATTGACACGCAGGCTCGCAATCAGCCTCTTTCGCTCGACGATCGACATTGCCACCCACCGGTCCTGGGCGGCCCGCACATGATCCTTTGACTCATCAATATTAGATGATACTGTCGCCCGCTGTTGAGCTGTCTCACAGGAGGACTGTGGAGCTGCCTCGCGGAGGACAAAATGAACAGAGCAATATTCGGATTCTTGGTCGGAATCGCCCTGACATCCGCGCCAGCGGCGCAGGCGCAGGACAAACCGACCTCATACCTGATGGGCACCTACTACCGTTGCCCGCAGGGCGACGTTGCACGGGTCGATGCGATCTTCAAGGAGCAGGTCACGCCGCTCCTGAAGGCCGCGCAGACCGCGGGCAATATCGCAACCTTCGGGTGGGCCAAGCATGCAGAGGGTGGTGAATGGCGGCGTTTGCTGTACATCGCCGGCACGGATCTCGAGAAGCTGGCCGCCGCGCGCGACGCGCTCACCAAGTCGCTGATGGCGCCCGAGCACGTGAAGGCGTTCGAGGAGTTCGGCCGCACGTGCTCGTCGCACGACGACTACATCTGGCGGTCGAAGGCGAGTTCCCAGCCGCTCGACGCGGTGGCCCGCGTGCGTGCACCCTTCGCCATGTCCACCTACTTCGTGTGCAACGCCCACGAGGGTGAAGCCGACGAAATTGTCGTCGCCGCCTTCGCTCCGCTGCTCAACCAGCGAGTGAAGGACGGAACGATCGCCTCATGGAACTGGATCGAGCACATGTTCGGTGGACAGTACCGCCGCGCCCTGGTCCTCGACGGCAAGGATGAGACGACGCTGCTTAAGAACTGGGCGACGTTGCAGGACGATTTCGAAAAGGCTGCACCCAACCTGGGACGCCGTTTCACGGAGGTCTGCAGCAGCCACTCCGACTATATCTGGGACCTGAGCAACTGAGCCCGGCCGGCTGAGCGCGAAATGCGTGCAGTGGTGCCCAGGTTCCGGGGAACGGCCGATAACATCATTCCCCGGGACCTGTCACTACAAAGAACCCGTCGCCGCGGACCACGCGGTTAAGCGGCTGCGGTACTCGCTGGCCCCGGTGAGATCCGGCGGATGTTGCTTCGTTTGGAAGATCCGTTTTTCTTCGTCCTTCTCCGCCATCCCCGCGGAAATCATCTCGGTTGGAGCACGCGACCGAGGCGACGCCCGAATAGCGCGACCAGTATCCGTAGAGAAAGGTGGCGAGGCCAAGGAGCATGAAGATCGCGGCCACCCCGAAGCCATACTGCCAGCCATAGACTGTGCGAGAAGGCGGCATCCCGTCCAACCAACTGGTGAGGTCAGCGTCACTGGCCGCAGCCGCGAAGGCGGGCCTCCATCGATGGTGTTACCGCGCCGCAGCCGGACGAACGGAGATCACCTTGTTGCGCATGTCCAACGACGAGAGGTCGGTGACGTTCTCGGAAACGACCACGCATTTGCCGGCGAAGTCAGCCTGCTCACAGAGTTCCCACGAACCGCCATGGACCTGGACGCTTTCGGCTCTGGCCCGGAAGCCGCGGAGGATCGAAGTTTCGCGATTGACTCGAAACGATTGGCCTTTGAAGTTCCGTTCGTCGTAGAGCACCAGATACGCCCCGCCCGCGCCACCGCCGGTGACCTGCTTCCATGGCCGCACCGAAGAGATGGTCTGCAACATGCTGAGCCCGCGCAGGTCTCCCCAGTCCCGGTTCACGACCTTGCAGTCGACGAAGTTGATCTCCCCACAGACCTGCCACGTTTGCCCGGGCGCCAGCTTCAGGCTGCGCGCGGTATCGTTGAAATCCACGTTCCGCAGATCGGGCTCCTCCCTCGAGAACTCGCGCCGCTCGCCCGTAAACTTCTCTTTCGAGAATAGGGTGAGACCGGCGGTTGTTTGAGGAGGAGGCGCCTGGCCGCTCGAACTGCTTTGGCGGCCACCAGCGGCACCAGTACCGCCGCTGACGGTCAGGAAGATCGCAACGCCGGCGATCAACATCATCGAACCCCGGGCTCTCATTGGCTCGCCTCCTGTTTACGAATCACGCGCTGGCACGAGCCCGAGATTGTAGTCGGCCCTGCTGTATCTTGGCCATCCCATCCCGCACGAATGCCGAAAGCTCCGGCGAGGGGGGCTGGTGGAGGCATGTAGCGCGCACCTTAGAGGCACCCGGGGGCTCGACCGCGAGTATGATGACGGCCGCCGTCGATTGGTCATGCGGTAAAGGAGCCACGCCATGAATCACAGCCGGCGTCAGTTCATCGGCCGGTGCGCTTCGGTCGTGAGCGCATCGGCGGTGTCGGGCATGATTGATCGCATGCCGGCCACCGCCACACCGGACCAGCCGCTCGTCAACTGGGCCGGTAACTACCGCTACGGCACCCAACGTCTGACTGCTGCGACCTCTCTGGCACAGGTGCAGGAGTTCGTCAGACAACACGATCGCTTCAAGGTCCTCGGGACACGCCACTGCTTCAACGGCATTGCCGACAGCGCCGACGAGTTCCTGTCGCTGCGCGACATGAAGAAGATCGTCGAACTGAATCGCGCGGCCTCGACCGTGACGGTGGAGTCGGGCATGAGCTACGGGCAGTTGTGCCCGTATCTCGATCAGCAGGGATTCGCCCTCCACAATCTGGCCTCGCTTCCGCATATTTCAATCGCCGGCGCATGCGCGACCGCAACCCACGGCTCGGGTCCGAAGAATGGAAACCTCTCCACTGCGGTATCGGCTCTCGAGATCGTGACTGCCAGCGGTGAGGTCCTCACGATTGGGAGGAAGAAGGATCCGGAAACGTTCCAGGCCGCTGTCGTGAATCTTGGTGCCATTGGCGTGGTCACCAAGGTGACGCTGGATGTTCAGCCGTCATTCACGATGCGGCAGGACGTCTATCTGGATCTGCCAATGGCGCAGGTCAGAGATCATTTCGAAGAGATCATGTCCTCCGGCTACAGCGTGAGCCTGTTCACCGATTGGCAGAAGGAACGGATCAACGAAGTGTGGGTGAAGCGCCGAGTCGAGAAGGATGCGAACCTGATCGCCGCGAAGGATTTTTACGGTGCACGTCCGGCGACGACCAACGTCCACCCGATCGTCGAACTGTCGGCTGAAAATTGTACCGAGCAGATGGGCGTTCCCGGGCCGTGGTACGAGCGGCTGCCTCACTTCCGTATGGGCTTCACTCCCAGCAGCGGCAAGGAACTGCAGTCGGAATACTTCGTGCCCCGCGCCAACGCGGTCGACGCGATCGTCTCGGTCCAGCGGCTGCACGATCACGTAAGTCCGCACCTGATGATCACCGAGTTGCGCACCATCGACGCCGACGAGTTGTGGATGAGCCCGTGCTACAAGCGGCCCAGCCTCGCCATTCACTTCACCTGGAAGCAGGATTGGGAGTCAGTGAGCAAGGTGCTGCCGAGGATCGAACGGGAGCTGGCGCCCTTCGAGGTGAGGCCGCACTGGGGCAAGCTTTTTACCATCCCGTCGGCACCGCTCCAGCAGCGCTACGAGATGTGCGCGGAGTTCAAACGGCTCGTCGCCCGGCACGATCCGCGTGGCAAGTTTCGTAACGAATTCTTGACGAAGAATCTGTACGGCTGAAGCGCCGTTTCACACCTTCATTCGCGTCCAACGCCGGCTGCCGCCGGTGCCGCTGTCAGTTTGCGAATCAGGTCGACCTCGTCCTGCTTGTAAGGCGTCCCGTCCTGTTTGAAAATTTCGTGGAACCAGATTGGCGGCTCCCGATCGACGTACGGCTTCTGCCAGGAGTCCCACGGGAGATACGTCTGGGTCTTTCCGGCAACGAACCCCCAGTTGATCGCAGCAACCTTGTATTTCTGAGCGATCGGCAACGAGCCCTGGAAGGTGCTGCCGTTGCCGCGTGCCATGTACTCCGTGCACAGAATCGGCCGATGGTAGCGCTGAAGCCACTTGATCCGCTTCTCGAACTCCGCGCCGTTATCGTAATTGTGGAACGAGATCACATCCGAGTTCTCGAGCTGGACCCGTTCCATCGGCGACAGCTTGTCGTCCGCCGACCAGTCGCCCTTCCAGACCCCTGAGGTCAGGGGCTGTTCGGCGCCCGCCTCCCGGGCCCATGCGAACACCTGCGGCAGCAAACCCAGCACGAGCTCGACCTTGTTCTTTGGCTCCAGGCTTCCGTAGCTGTTGGTGTTCGTGTTGTCTGGCTCGTTCCACACATCCCAGCCGAGCACACGCGGGTCCTTTCCGAAGGCATTCACCACGCCGGTGACGTAGGTCTTCAGCCGAGGGTACTGCTTCGGGTCCTGCAGCGCCTGCGCCCCCGGGCCCTGCAGCCATCCGGAATTGTGCACGCCCGGCTTGGGCGCGTGCTGCGGTCCAAGTTTCGGATTGGGATCCCAGCATGAATCGAACAGGACGAACAGCGGCTTGATTCGGTGCCTCGCCGCAATGTCGAGAAAGCGGTCGATCCGTTCGCGATAGCCCGCTGGATTCTGCTCCCATGCCAGGTCGTGCAGGAAGACCCGCATCGTTGTCATCCCGAGGCTTTCGGCCCAGCCAAGCTCCTTGTCGATCGTCTTCGGATCGAACGTCTCGGCCTGCCACATCTCGAGCTCGTTGATCGCGTTGGCGGGAATGTAGTTGCTGCCGACCAGCCACGGTTGCTTCGCGTACCACTCGTTGGCCTTGGTCTCTGGCCAGCGCCCCGGCGGTGTCTGCGCGGATGCGAGCGTGAAGAGACTACAGACCAGGATGAAACCGGAGAGTCGCGCGTTCTTCATTGCTCCGCCTTTCCTTCGGCCGATGCCGCCTCGGTCCCGCAGTCTAGTCCAGTTGGCGGCAAATACGGTACCTCAGGCGAGGAATCTGCGACGACGACATCCGGGGTTGCGACGTTCTTCGGCACCTCTTAGTGCGGGCGGGGTCTAATTGGAGGAACGGGTGTCGCTGGCGAGCTCTTCAGGTACGCCAGCGGAGTATCTCGCCACCATCCGCAGGCGGCGTTAACATCGACTTGGGCTCTCACAGGCGGTCACCTGATGACCTACGTCGATTCGGCAGTATTGAATCTCACCGAATGGTTGTGTCGGCGGTTCCAGACGTGGACCGGTCGAAGCAACGTGTGGCTCGCGTTCCAGCTCACCAACCTGAGCGTCGTCGTCTACTTCACGTGGGTCATCGGGTTGTACCTGCTGAGTGGCGACCTGGCGTTGCGCGTCTTCGTCGCGGTGTTCTGCGGCGGGGTTTTCTTCGTGCTCACGCGAACCATCTTCAAGACGTCGATCGAAGTCTCCGAGACCGAGGCCTATCAGCGGCTGGCCCGGGGACTGAGAAATCCACGCCGCATCCGCGACGCCCAGCTGCGGATCGCGTTCCTCACGCTATCGATCATCCTGTCGTATCCGCTCTGGCTGGCATACATCACTCTGCGCGTGCGCTTCGTTCTGCTCACCGAAACGCTCATCATCCTGACGACGATGGTGCTGTATGTGCTGGCGTGCGATCCGCTGCCGCCTTGCCGCGGTAAGCTGAGAGAGTGGCTGCACGGGTTGGTGCCGACGAAGACAGCGGCACATTCAATCGGCGCCGACCGGCCGATTCACCATGGTTGACGCGCAACGGTAGCAAACGCCGCCGAAGGCGGCATGTTGTGTCCGTTTCGAAGAGGTTGAATAACCAGAGAAACGATGACGTCACGTCAAATCAGCGAGCCCATAGACCTCGAATCCAATAAAGCCGGCCCCGACGATCCGCGCTATCTCACCGCAGTCGAGAAACGTTTCAACAAGCGATTCCGCGCGCGCCCGGACTACGTATGGGTCGTCAACTCGACCGATCAGGTCGTATCGGCAGTCGAGCGGTCGGTAAAGGAAGGCCGCCGGCTCGCCGTTACGAGTGGAGGCCATTGTCTCGAGGCCTTCGTGTCGGATCCCGATGTGCGGGTGAAACATCGATCCGGTGACGTTCGCGTGGCTGCTCAGGAACCACGGAATCTGGTGCGAGCGAAACAGCAATGCCGATTCCGCGTTTGCCTCGCTGTGGACGCTCTTCGAGATCCACCGTAGGCAGTTCGGCGCGATCATCACTCGCGGCCTGAGTACAGGCCGGCGCCGTCGCCGAACGACAGATCGATGACTACTTGGGGGCGCTCACCGAGGGAGTGAGCGCACCGAACAGCTGCGAGTTGGCGCGGATGTCCTGGCTCGAGTTTGCTCTCAACCCCTTCCCGGATCTGTTCGCTTCACCACCGGGCGGCGCAAGCGTGAAGGTCAAGGATGCGCTACTCAAGCAACGGTTCACGGACGGCCAGATTCGCGTGGCGTACGATTACCTGACCCGCACCGACTACGACGCCATCGGTGGGATGTTGGGCATGGCGACCTACGGTGGACGAATCAATACCGTGGCGACCGATGCGACCGCCTCGGCGCAACGTGGTTCGATTCTCGACATCGCATGCACTACTGGCTGGATCGATCCTGGGGACGAGGAGAAGAACCTGAAATGGGTACGAGCGTTCTATCGAGATCTGTTTGCAGACAGCGGCGGAGTCCCGGTGCCGGGCGAGGCATATGACGGGACATTCATCAATCATCCGGACGTCGACCTCGCCGATCCGGCGCTGAATACCTCAGGCGTGCCCTGGCAGGCGTTTTATTACCAGGCGAACTACTCGCGTCTTCAGGAAATCAAGGCGCGGTGGGATCCGCTGAACGTCTTTCGGCATTCGTTGTCCATTCGCGTCGAGTGACTGGATGGAGGGCGCCCGAGCGGCGGCGCTGAAGTTGCACAGCACCAGGCGCGATGGTACGCCTGCGACGACATCACAAACTCGTCTTTTCGATCCTGATCGTGTGCGGCATCATCGCCGCGCTCCTGGCGATCGCGCAGGATCAGGAGACGCTCAAGATCGAGAGTGCCTACACTGCGGAGGACCGGCGATTTCCCGCATATCTCGCGGCGCTTCTTGGCGCGGATGCCACCGGCGGGAACCAATACCAGGTCCTCACCAACGGCGACCAGATCTTCCCGGCGATGCTCGAGGCGATCGACGGCGCAAAGCGGCGGATCAGCTTCGAGACCTACATCTACGACAAGGGGTCGGTCGGCGACCAGTTCACCGCCGCTCTCGAGGCCGCGGCGCAGCGCGGCGTGCAGGTCGATCTCGTCGTCGACGCGATGGGCTCGAACAAGGTGCCGTCCGAGACGGTCAAGCGTCTGCGCGATGCCGGCGCTCAAGTCGGCCAGTTCGGCAAGCCGAACTGGTACACGCTCGAAGAACTCAACTATCGCACGCACCGCAAGATCCTCGTCGTCGACGGCGCGGATCGGGTTCACCGGCGGCGTCGGCGTCGCCGATCACTGGCTCGGCCACGCGCAGGACCAGGAACACTGGCGCGACACGATGGTGCGCATCGACGGGCCGCTCGTGCGATTGATGGAGGGGGCGTTCTACGAGAACTTCGTCGAGACGCTCGGCCCGGCGACGGCGACGCTCGATCCGCCGGACGAATGGCAGCCCCCGACGCCTCGCGACAGCGCGTTCGTCCTGCGCAGCTCGCCGACCGGCGGCAGCAACGATCTGAAGCGGCTGTATCTGCTGGCGATTGGCGCGGCGCGGCGGACGCTCGACATCACCACGCCGTACTTCGTCACCGACGAATCGAGCGAGTGGTCGCTGAGGAGGCGGTGAAGCGCGGCGTCAAAATCCGCATCCTGGTCGAAGGGGACTATACCGACGCGAAGCCGGTCAAGTACGCCAGCCGCAGCACCTACGAGCAGCTGCTGGCGCGGGATCGAGATCTACGAGTACCAGCCGACGATGATGCACACCAAGGCGATGGTGGTGGACGGCGTGTGGAGCATGTTCGGATCGGCGAACTTCGACAACCGATCGCTCGAGCTGAACGACGAGATGAACGTCGCGGTCAGCGATCGCGATCTCGCGCGCGCCTGCTCCAGGACTTCGAGCAGGATCTGAAGTCCGCGCAAGCGACTCGATCTCGACAGCTGGCGGCGGCGCTCGCTGCTCGAGAAGGCGCGCGAGCACTTCTGGAGCTACTTCGGCGAAATTTTCTAGAAGCCTCGCCCCTCGTCCCTCGCCGTTCGCCCCTCGCCCCTCGGATCAAGCGATAATCGTGAGATGGTTCGCGTCCGCTTCGCGCCGTCTCCGACCGGCTATCTGCACGTCGGCGGCGCGCGGACGGCGCTCTTCAACTGGCTCTACGCGCGCCGGCACGGCGGCACGTTCGTGCTGCGCATCGAGGACACCGACGCCGAGCGTTCGTCCTGGGAGATGGTCGCGGGCATCGTCGACGGCCTGCGCTGGCTCGGGCTCGACTGGGACGAAGGGCCGGACATCGGCGGGCCGCACGCGCCGTATTTCCAGTCGCAGCGTCTCGATCGATATCGCGAGAAGGCGCACGCCCTCGTGCGTAGCGGCCACGCCTATTACTGCTATTGCTCGCCTGACGATCTGCAGCGCAAGCGCGCCGACGCTGAGGGCCGCGGCGAGGCGTGGACCTACGATCGTACGTGTCTGAGGCGGCCACGCGACGAAGCTGCGCGACTCGACGCCGCGGGCGCCGCGCGGCGATCCGCTTCAAGGTGCCGCCGGGTGAAACCGCGTTCCACGATCTCGTCCACGGACCGATCGCGTTCGACAACGCGAACATCGAAGACTTCGTCATCCTGCGGTCCGACGGCCAGCCGACCTATCACCTGTCGGTCGTCGTCGACGACATCGACATGGAGATCACCCACGTCGTCCGCGGCGACGATCACATCTCGAACACGCCGAAGCAGGTGCTGCTCTATCAGGCCTTCGGCAGCCCGACGCCGCAGTTCGCGCACGTGCCGCTGATCCTCGGTCCCGACAAGAAGCGATTGAGCAAGCGGCACGGCGCGACGTCGGTGATGGAGTATCAGCGGCTCGGGTTATCTGCCGGAAGCGATGGTGAACTTCCTGGCGCTGCTTGGCTGGTCGCCGGGCGGCGACCGCGAGCTCTTGATCAGCGCGACGAGCTCGATGTCGCTGTTCACGCTCGAAGGCATCAGCGGCGGCAACGCCGTCTTCAATCCCGAAAAGCTCGACTGGTTCAACCAGCAGCACATCGCCCGGCTGCCTGCCGCAGAACTCCTCAGACGCATCGAAGACCGTCTGCGCGAGCGCAGGCCTGTGGCGCGACAGTCTCTTGACCGGCGAAGCCGCGTGGATCGAGAGCGTGCTCGAACTACTGAAGCCGCGGGTCAAGAAGCTCGATCAACTCGTCGACGAGCTGCGTGCCGTTCCTGGTGGACTTGCCAGGGTTCGATCCGGCGGCGGCGGAGAAACATCTGTCTAACGCGCTGGTGCGAAAGGGGCTCGGTGTCCTCGCAGACAGGTACGAGACTCTTACTCCGTTCGATCTCGCAACGACGGAGATGGTCCTTCGTTCAGTGGCCGGCGAAATGGGTATAAAGGCCCCACCCCTGATTCATGCGACTCGCGTTGCGGTCACCGGTCGCGCCGTCAGTGCCGGTCTCTTCGAAGTACTGGTCCTGGTTGGGCTCGACTCGTGTCGTGAAACGCCTTCGACAAGCCCGAGATTACATACCGGTGTCTTGAACATTCACACCGCGCGAAGCGGTTTCGCCACGTAAGGCGCGGTCCACGACCCGTGGCTGGTCGGAAAGTCATTTCCGAATCGGGCTATTTCCGTTCTCGTTTTCCTCGCTCGATCTCATGCGGCGCCTGCCGGCAAGGCAAAACAACGGAAATGTACGTCACTGATTTCCTCTTTCACTACCTTTGGTAAGTTCCATCGATTCAATCAATTAGATGCGATCTTGTGGCACTGCCGTTGCAGTGGCTGGGCTCGCCTGAAACGATGGTCTCAAAACCCGTGGCACCGGGAAGGGGGGCAGCAAGTGGCCAAGGAAGATCGTGGATTTGCATCGATGGATAGGGCCAAGCAGCGGGAGATTGCGAGCAAGGGCGGGAAAGCGGCGCACCAGAAGGGTACTGCGCACGAGTGGACGAGCGAGGAAGCGCGCGACGCCGGTCGCAAGGGCGGCATCGCCAGCCATCGCCGTCGCCGCGAGCAGTCTGGGAAGCACGCCCGGACAGGAGATGGCCGAGCGTGGGATTGGTGACGCCGAGTCGCAGCATCGATCTCGACGGACAACGAGTAGCTTCGAGGGGTTGCCAGGGCCCCTCGCCTTCCCCTAATCGACTCTCGGGTGCGCCGCCGACATGCGTACGAGTGACGCGTGTCGGTGACGCGGTCCTGTCTCTCCTGACATCGACCCGCCGCTGGAACGAGCTGAGTCTTTCCCTCCGCTGTTAGACTAGGCGGGCCGTCATGACCCCAGACGAATACGCCCGCGCGCCGGCGCGTGCTGATGCGCCGCGATCCGGTCCTTGCGCCCGTCATCAAGAAACATCGCGAGCGGTCGTTGATCGAAGCGGCCTCCCGTGGATCCCTTCTCTGCGCTCGTCCGGGCGATCATCGGTCAGCAGCTCTCGACGAAAGCCGCCGCCACGATTCATCGACGGCTGATCGGCGTTGATGCCGGGCGGCATTGCGACGCCGCAAGCCATTGCTCGCCCTTGCCGACGCGAGCTGCGTCAGGTCGGCATGAGCCGCCAGAAGAGCGCCTACCTCCGCGATCTTGCCGCGAAGGTCGCGAGCGGCGAGCTGCCGCTCGACTCGCTCTCTGAGATGACCGACGACGAGGTGATCGAGGCGATCACCAAGGTCAAGGGCCTCGGCCGCTGGTCGGCCGAGATGTTCCTGATGTTCCGCCTGCACCGGCCCGACGTGCTTCCCGTGGACGATCTCGGCATCGTCAACGCCATCCAGCGCCTTTACAGGCTGCGCAAGAAGCCCAGCGCCGATCGCATCCGCAAGATCGGCGAAGCTGGCGGCCGTATCGCACCGTCGCGTGCTGGTACCTGTGGCGAAGTCTGGAGAACACGCCTCAATGAAACCACTGCCGCGGATTGCACGGATCACACGGATTGGCATGCTCGCCATTGCGATCGCCGCGGGGTTCGTCTCCGTGCGCGCGCCAGCAGACGGACGCGCAACAGGCCGAGAAAAAGGACGAAAAGAAGTGGGACGTCGCCGCCGATCTCGGCCCGACCCAGAAGCTGGCGTTCGACACGTCCGAAGGGACGTGGATGAACGTCGACGTCAGCCCCGACGGCCGCGCAGATCGTGTTCGACCTGCTCGGCGACATCTACGTGATGCCGATCGGCCGGCAGCGGGAGCGTCGCCGGCGACGCGGATCACCAGCGGGCCCGCCTTCGACATGCAGCCGCGATTC
Organism: uncultured Acidobacteriota bacterium; assembly: GCA_963755695.1. Taxonomy (GTDB): domain Bacteria; phylum Acidobacteriota; class Vicinamibacteria; order Vicinamibacterales; family 2-12-FULL-66-21; genus QHWT01. Next base: position 824,997 of record CAVWLB010000008.1, read on the forward strand.
AGTCCCGACGGCAAGCGCATCGCCTTCTCGCAGCGATCGCGACGGCCTGTGGAACATCTGGACGATCGACGTCGACGGGAAGAACGCGAAGCAGGTCTCGCGAGAGAAGCGCTGGTTCGTCAACAGCCCGACCTGGTCGCCGACGGCGACTACATCTTCGCGCGGCGTCACTTCGTCGCGGAGCGCTCGCTCGGCGCCGGCGAGATCTGGATGTTCCACGCGAGCGGGTCCGACGGCCTGCAGGTCACCGAGAAGAACGGCTTCCAGAAGGACGCCGGCGAGCCGGCGGTTTCGCCCGACGGCCGCTACCTCTATTACAGCAAGGACGTCACGCCGGGCCAGACGTTCGAATACAACAAGGATCCGAACGGCACGATCTACGCGATCATCCGCCGCGATCTGACGACCGGCCGCGAGCGCCGCGTCGTCAGCGTCCAGGGCGGATCGGTCACGCCGCGTCCGTCGCCCGACGGCAAGTCGCTCGCCTACGTCCGCCGCGTGCGCCTCAGAGCCAGCTGTTCGTCCGCGATCTCGAGACGCGGCCGCGACCGCGCGTTCTTCGAGCACCTCGACAAGGATCTGCAGGAAGCGTGGGCGATCCACGGCCTGTATCCGCAGTACGCCTGGACGCCGGACGGCAAGGTCGATCGTCATCTGGGGCGAGGGAAAGATCTGGCGCGTCGACGTCGCGACCGGCGAAGGGCGCGCGATTCCGTTCACCGCGCACGTCGAGCAGACGGTCAACGACGCGGTGCGCTTCCCGCAGAAGGTCTACACGCCGGAGTTCCCGGTGAAGATGCTGCGCGACGTCGCGATCTCGCCCGACGGCAAGCGCGTCGTCTACAGCGCGCTCGGCCAGCTCTATGTCACGGCGCTCTCGCCGGCGCGGCGACGCCGAAGCGCGGTCACCAGCGGACGACCGCGTTCGAGTTCGTTCCGTCGTGGTCGGCGACGGGCAGTGGATCGTCTACACGACGTGGACCGACGCGGACTACGGCCGCGTGCGCGTCGTCAGGCCCGACGGCACCGGCGGCCGCGACGTCGTCACGCACGCCGGGCCACTACGTCGAGCCGTCGTTCTCGCCCGACGGCAAGATGGATCGTCTTCCGCCACGCCGGCGGCGACCCGATCCGCGGCCCGTTCTACGGCGACGAGCCCGGCATCTACGTCGTGCCGACCGACGGTCGGCGGCGCCGCGGCTCGTGCGCGAGGGCGGCACCGAGCCGAGTTCGATCACACCGGCACGCGCATCTACGTCAGCGACTCGCGCAACGAGCAAGTCCGTGCTGCTCAGCGTCGGCGTCGGCGACCGGCGTCGCCGCTGCCGGGCCGCGACGAGATCGTGCACTTCCAGTCCGAGAACGCCGACGCAGATCGTGCCGTCGCCCGACGGCAAGTGGGTGGCGTTCGCAGAGCGGTGGCACGCGTACGTCGCGCCGTTCCCGCACACCGGCCGCCCGGTCGACTTGGGCCCGACGATCGAGGGCTATCCGGTCGCGCGCATCTCGCGCGACGCCGGGTTCTACCTGCACTGGTCCGGCGACAGCCGCAGGTCTACTGGTCGCTCGGGCCCGGAGCTCTTCACGCGCGATCTCGACGCACACGTTCACGTTCCTCGACAGCGGCCTCGCGAAGCCCGACGAGCCCGAGGCCAAGGGCGTCCACATCGGCTTCACCGCGAAGAGCGACGTGCCGGACGGCGTCGATCGCGCTCGTCGGCGCGCGGGTCATCACGATGGCGGCGGCCGGCCCGATCAGGACGCCGGCGTGATCGAGAACGGCACGGTCGTCGTCGAGGGCAACCGCATCACCGCGGTCGGGCCGTCATCGTCGGTCAGTGTGCCGGCGCGGCGCGAAGCGCATCGACGTCGCAGGCAAGACGATCATGCCGGGCATCGTCGACGTGCACGGGCACGTCGGCGGCGAAGGGGACGGCATCCTCGCGCAGATCGAGCTGGCCGCTTGCGGCGAACCTCGCGTTCGGCGTGACGACGTCGCACGATCCGTCGAACGACACCGAGACCGTGTTCACGAACGCCGAGCTGATTCGCGCCGGGCGCGAAGCTCGGGCCGCGGCTGTTCTCGACCGGCACGATCCTCTACGGCGCCGAGACGCCGTTCAAGGCGGTCGATCGAGAACTACGACGATGCGCTGTCGCACTGCGGCGGCAGAAGGCGGTGGGCGCGTTCCGCGTCAAGAGCTACAACCAGCAGCGCCGCGACGCGCGGCAGATGATCATCAAGGCCGCGCGCGAGCTGCAGATGAGGTCGTGCCCGAGGGCGGGCTCGCTGCTCTACATGAACGAGACGATGATCCTCGACGGCCACACCGAGCGTCGAGCACTCGCTGCCGGTGCCGCAGCTCTACAAGGACGTCGTCACGCTGTTCGCGAAGAGCAAGACCGGCTACACGCCGACGCTGATCGTCGGCTACGGCGGCCTGTCCGGCGAGTACTACTGGTATCAGCACACCAACGTCTGGGAGAACGAGCGGCTGCTGACGTTCACGCCGCGCGAGATCGTCGACGCGCGCTCGCGCCGCCGGACTGATGGCGCCGGACGACGACTTCAATCACGTGCTGATTGCCAAGGGCGCCAAGCAGGTGCTCGATGCCGGCGGCTCGGTGCAGCTCGGCGCGCACGGCCAGCTGCAGGGGCTCGGCGCGCACTGGGAGCTGTGGATGCTGCAGCAGGGCGGCATGACGCAATCTGGAGGCGATCCGGTGCGCGACGATCAACGGTGCGCGCGTGCTCGGCCTCGACGGCGACATCGGGTCGCTCGAGAAAGGCAAGCTCGCCGATCTCATCGTCCTCGATCGCAATCCGCTCGAGAACATCCGCAACACGCGAGTCGATCGCGATGGTGATGCTGAACGGCCGGCTCTACGACGCGAAGACGCTCAACGAGATCGGCAACCATCCCCGCGACCGCCTGAAGTTCTGGTGGGAGCGGTGACGGCCCTCTGGGGTCAGACCCCGCATCCCCGGGGTCTGACCCCACAGCGCGAGCCCGGGGTCTGACCCCACCTCTCACACTCGAGCCGTTTTTCGGGGTCTGACCCCAACCTCTGCTCAGAATTTGGCCTGATTCGTTGCGACTTGCGTCGATTTTGCAATTTGTAATATGATATTACAGATTGCAATGACTCTCGCCCAGAAGCTCCGGCAGCTGCGGCAGCTCGAAGGAGAGCTTCGCGGACTCGGCCGCGAGCTGACCCAGTCGGAGCTGGTCCGCGCGATCCGCACGGAGCTGGGCGAGACGCATCAGCCAGTCCTATCTCTCGCTCATCGAAAAGGGCGCGCCGCAAGCACCTGTCGCACGAATCGCGGCAGCTGCTCGCGCGCTTCTTCAAGGTCCATCCCGGGCTATCTCGTCAGCGACCCGCCGGGATTCCACACCGAGCTCGCGTCGGAGATCGCGCTCGGTCGAAACCGCGCTCGACCGCTGGCTGGGCGACGGCGCCGCCCGCTTCGCGCACGACCCGGCGCTCGGCCGCGGCGCTCGAGCGCGTCGCGACGCACGCCGAGTCGCGGCGCTGCCTGGTGCTGCTCGGCGAAATGATGTCGATGCCGGGTCTGATCGATCGCCTGTCGGAAACGCTCGTGCCGGAGGAGCGGACAATGAACTGGCCGGCGATCTTTCTCGGCTGCTTCGTCATCGGGTTCGTGCTCAGCGTGCTGTCGTTCGCGCTTCGGCGTCGATCGACGCGCACGTGCACTTCCCGTGGGAGACATCACGTCGCATGCCGGCGCGTCTTCACAGCGCCGGCACACGGGCACCGCCGTCGGTCCGATCAACTTCGCGACGATGACCGCGTTTCTCGCCTGGTTCGGCGGCACCGGCTACCTGCTGACGTCGCAGTTCCGCTGGCTCGTGCTGCCCGCCGTCGGACTGTCGCATCGTGCTCGGGTTGTGCGGCGCGGCCGTCGTGTTCTGGATCATGGCGCAGGTGCTGTGGTCGCCGAACGAGAACATGCAGAGCGCCGACTACCACATGGTCGGCGTGCTCGGCCGCCTGAGCCAGCCGATCCGCGAAGGCGGCATCGGCGAGCTGATCTACTCGCACGGCGGCGCGCGCAAGTCGTGCGGCGCGCGCAGCGCCGACGGACGCGCGATCGAGAAGGGCGCGGAAGTCGTGGTGACGGGCTACGAACGCGGGCATCGCCGTACGGTGCGAGCGACTGGGACGCGATCTGCGGCGGACGAGCCTGTAGGACGGGTCGGTGAGCCCTTCCGGCATGGAGGCGGAACTATGGGTCTTCAGACCATGAGCGTCGGATTCTGGGTCGTTGTCGGGCTGATGGTGCTGGCCGTGGCGCTGCTCGGATCGTTCCTCGCGTCGCTCTATCGGAAGGCCGGCCCGCACGAAGCGCTGATCGTCTACGGCTTCCGCGGCACGCGCATCGTGAAAGGGCACGGCACCGTGATCTTTCCGATGGTCGAGTCGTCGCCACGAGCTGTCGCTGGAGCTGATGTCGTTCGACGTCGCGCCCGAAGCAGGACCTCTACACCAAGCAGGGCGTGGCGGTCACGGTCGAAGCGGTCGCGCAGATCAAGGTGAAGTCCGACATGCGAGTCGATCGAGACCGCGGCCGAGCAGTTCCTGACCAAGACGCCGGAGCAGCGCGAGGGCCTGATCCGGCTGGTGATGGAAGGCCACCTGCGCGGCATCATCGGCCAGCTCACGGTCGAGCAGATCGTGAAGGAGCCGGAGATGGTCGCCGACCGCATGCGCGCCACCTGCGCCGACGACATGAACAAGATGGGCCTCGAGGTGGTCTCGTTCACGATCAAGGAAGTCCGCGACAAGAACGAGTACATCGTCAACATGGGCCGGCCCGACGTGGCGCGCATCAAGCGCGACGCCGACGTCGCCGCGGCCGAGGCCGAGCGCGACACCGCGATCAAGCGCGCCGAGGCGACGCGCGAGTCGGCGATCGCCAAGGCGCAGGCCGACCAGGAGCGCGTGCTGGCCGAGACGCTGTCGCAGGCCAAGCAGGCCGAGGCGCAGCGCGACCTCGAGATCAAGAAGGCGAAGTACGTCGAGACCGTCAAGAAGCAGCAGGCGCAGGCCGACAAGGCCTACGAGATCCAGACCAACATCATGCAGCAGCAGGTCGTCGCCGAGGCGGTGCGCGTGCAGCAGGTCGAGCGCGAGCAGCAGATCAAGGTGCAGGAAGCGGAGATCCTGCGCCGCGAGAAGGAGCTGATCGCGACCGTGCTGAAGCAGGCCGAGATCGAGCGCCAGCGCATCGCGATGCTGGCCGAGGCCGAGAAGCAGCCGGCTGTCGATCGAGGCCGAAGGCCAGCGCTGCCGCGATCCGCGCTGCAGGGCGAGGCGGAGGCCGACATCATCTTCAAGAAGGGCGACGCCGAAGCGCGGGCGATGAACGTGAAGGCCGAGGCGTTCCAGGAGTACAACCAGGCGGCGGTCATCGACAAGCTGCTCACGTCGCTGCCGGAGATCGTCGCGGGCGCTCGCCAGCCCGCTGACCAAGGTGGACAAGATCACGATCGTGTCCACCGGCAACGGCGACATCGACCGGCATGCACAAGATCACCGGCGACATGACCGAAATCGCGGCGCAGGTGCCGGCGCTGTTCGAGGCGCTGTCGGGCATGCCGATGGCGGACCTGCTGTCGAAGGTGAGGAAGATCGGCGACAAGGCGCCCGCCCGGAGCGGCAGGAGCGGAGCGAGCGCGGTCGCGGAGCTGCCTGGCTCGAGCGAGGACGTAAGACAGGAGTACCATGGCAGTACTCGAACGCGTCGCCACGCTGGTCCGCGCGAACCTGAACGACCTGATCGATCGCGCGGAAGATCCGGAGAAGATGATCAAGCAGGTGATCCTCGACATGGAGAACCAGCTGCTGCAGGTGAAGACGCAGGTGGCGATCTCGATGGCCGACCAGCACCTGCTGCAGAAGAAGCAGAACGGAGCACGAGGACAAGGCGGCCGAGTGGATGCGCAAGGCGGAGCTGGCCGTCGACAAGCAGCAGGACGACCTCGCGCGCGCGGCGCTCGAGCGCTACCAGAGCTTCACCAAGCTGGCCGAGAGCTTACACGCAGCAGGTCGAGGACCAGAGGCAGCAGGTCGACACGCTGCGCAAGGCGCTCGCGCAGCTCGATCAGAAGCTGGGCGAGGCGCGGGCGAAGAGCGACCTGCTGCTCGCGCAGCATCGCCGGGCGCGCGCGCTCGAAAAGGCGAACGACGCGCAGCTCGTCGTGGGCGGACGCGGCCCGGCCGCCGGCTTCGACCGGATGGAGCGGAAGGTCCAGCGCGCGAGGCCGTCAGCCAGGCCAAGTCCGAGCTGGTCGCCGACGATGTGGATCGCCGGTTCGAGGCGATGGAGAAGGACGACGAAGTGGGCCGTCTGCTCGACGCGCTCAAGGCTCGTCGCGGCGCCTCTCCGCAGTAGCCTGGGCGCGGCCGACGTGAGGCGAAGGGCGGACCGGAGTAAGTCCGCCTTTTGCCTTTGGCCGAGCCGGTCGCTATAATCGAAGTTTCCGCCAGCCGTTGGGAGGTCGTTCAACGGTAGGACACGTGGCTCTGGACCACGTTATCGGGGTTCGAATCCCTGCCTCCCAGCCAATCCAGCAACTAACGCCGAAACAGTCGCTTAACTCGTCGGTCTCGTAGCGAAAAGCCAGGCCAAACCGGAAAGTCTGACGGCGGATACACGTTCCCGGGCTCTGGCGCTCGCGAGCTGCCCCCGAAAGACCGGCCATCTTCCATCAGTTACCCGCAAAGACCGCGTCGTGTTGGGATCACACGTGAGACACGTTGAGACACGTAAGCCAACCCGCGGCCCGTTGTACAGCGTGATTTCAAGTTGGCCATCCGTGTGGTGTGACATTCGAATCCTTACAACAGCTTGAACGGAGCGAGCAAGCCGATGTTGAAAATCGACGTGGCGGTGGTGATGGTCTGGCGACGCGTGATTCAGCCGGCTCTGCGCGCCGCCGGCAGCCTGCCGCGCGCGACCGCCCGTACCAGCGCCTGGTGATCCGCTTCGATCTGATCGGCATAGGCGCGCGCAAACTGACGCATCGCCTCATCCACGCGCCTCGATGATCCGACATAGCCAGCAATCATCGATGCGCCGCTCGTCCGCGCATGTCCCTTGGCGAGCAGATGACCCAGGATCCGCGCGTAATCCGTCAGCGCTCCGGTTTTGAGCGTGTCGAACGGGATTGCGCCCTTCATGTCGCGGAACTGGCGGACGTAGTACGACCGGTTCTCAATCGTCGTCCACCCCAGGAGCGGATCGCTCACGGTCTGCACCGCCTGCTGGTACTCGACGACTCGCTGTCCCTGATGGGCGTGCCGCGGCACGTCACCGTGCACGTAGGGAGCCACGACCGACCGGCGCGCCTCTTTTAACTGCAGAAAGAGGACGTCCTCAGGCGTGCTGCCCTCCAGCAGTGCGACGTAGCTTCGCAGTCCGACGCTGCTGACACCGACGACTTTATGAGCGATGTCGACCAGCGTGTAGCCGCCAACAATGCGATGCCAATGAGGCGCGAGGGTGTTCAGATAGTCGTCGATCGCAGCGGCAATCCGCTGGAACGTGGCCCCTGGAACCCGAGTGATCAGCGGCGGCTTGTCGACGATGTGACGGGAGCCGCTCAGTTGGGTGGTGAATCGCGGCAGCGCGCGGTCGCTCGTTCGAGTGCGCGCGAGCCGCGCGGCGCGAGCGATCGTCGCGCGTAACGACTTGCCGGTCACCGTGCTGTGCAGGAGTTGAACGTCCATGCGCTGAAACGAACGCGACAGCAGCGGCTGAATCGCCAGCAGGCGCACCGATTGCCGATAGGCGGCCACGCACGACATCACGGCGTCATCGCACTGCGCATCCCGCATGCCACTCTGTCGTCCAGCCACATAGAAGCTGGTGACCAGCCGCCGCAGGTCCCATTCCCAGGGACCGGGATGCGCCTCGTCGAAGTCGTTGAGGTCCAAGACCAGGTCGCGTTCTGGCGAGGCGTAAAAGCCGAAGTTTCCGAGGTGAGCATCCCCGCAGATGACCGGGGTGATGCCTGTCGCGGGGAGGCGCGCCAAATCCTCGGCCATCACGTTGGCGCCGCCACGCAGAAATCCGTACGGTGAGGAGACCATTCGCGCGATCCGGATCGGAATGAGGGAGGCGACCCGTCCGACGTGGAGCCGCTCGATCAGGGCGATCGGATCGGGCCTGTTGTCAGCGAGCCGCCACACACCGAGCGAGGTTCGTGAGACTTTCTGCCGCAGGTGGCGACCGAGCTTGAAGCGCTTGACTCGCGAAACCGGTCGAACGCGGACGGACCGATAGGCTCGGCTGTCGTCACCCGGCAGCGCTGAATATGTCGTCAGCTTCGTCGCCATGTCGGAGGTCTGGTCCTCCCGGGCCAGTCAGATTCGTCGCCTGGACTGAATTCTTGCCTGAGTTGTGCGCGAATTTAGCCGATTGCCGGCCACGAAGTTCACTCCCGAGTGGCTCCCGACGGCAACGAGACCCGAAACGATCCGCTCGGCACGAGAATCCATCTTCGATCTCCTGATCCACGCCAACCGACGCTCCCTTATCGGTGGCCGCTGAGGCAGTTCAAGGTGACCGAAATGCTTACACCCAGCTGCCTACTTGTCAGCGATGAGCGAGAGATGCGTCGAAACACATCTCCACTGACCACCCTGCCGGACGAACACACACGATACTCGTTCGACTACGTGGAACGCTTGCCCATGGAACTTTCCTCCAGATACGCCTCGCGCGATGACGACCGCTGTGTCGCCGTAGGCGCGAACCTGCATGTCGTGGGATTCCATGACGTCGTGAGTTAGTACCCCGGACTTCACTAGACCAAGAAACATCGCCTTGTCACCGACGCTGCCGTCGGGGCCAATAATCGTCCAATCGTCGGCCATGTACCGGCCAATCGCTTCTGGATCGTTCTCGACCATCGCCCGGTCCCACTCACAGGTGACGCTCGTCAGTTCTCCTTCAACCTTCTCGCTCAAGGTCGCTCCCTCGTGTTGATGCTTCGACCGCTCTATGCCGCCGAACTAGTAGTAGGCTGACCAGTCTAAATCCGCAGTTCCCGCGAAGCTCGCAGCATAACGGGGAATCGCCTCCGCGTTGAAGGCTCGCAAATTGCTGAACGGTCGATCGTTCCAGCCATCAGTGCGGAATCTCTCGCTGAATTAGGCCGACCTGCATAACACGAGGTTCCCCCGCAGCGACCCCCGGGCTCGCGCGTCAATCCTTGGTCGGTCCGGGAATGTCGCCGAGTGCTTAGAATGCGCCGACGACACGTTCGCTATCGCACGACTCGCGGCGACGAACTGTGGCGGTTCATGCCGGTCAGGGTTTTGTTACAGGCTCTTAAGGCCGGCCGACATGAACTTCCGCTGTTCGTGGGGCCGATCGCATTCAGGTCGGGCCAATGGGTGCTTCTCCATTCCAAGATAAACACGACGACGGATCGGAAAATCTTCAACCCTGCGACGTGACGCGATTCGGTTGAGGCGCCAGTACCTGCTGAACTGAGCCCCCCGCGGCGATTATTCCGTCACTTCGCCGGTCAGCCAGCGCAGTCCAAGTCGCATTGGACATTCTGGATGCTTACCGCGCTGTGCAGTCATGACTGAACCACCGACGGCGCCCCCGTTCTTCGTAGTGCTGTGAATGTTCCGGAGATCTCGCGCGATCCGACAGGTTACTAGGCGAGCGTGAGATTCAGGTTCTCGATGGCTTCGGCGATTCCGGCAGGGCTCTTGTAGCCGACCGTGACGCAATCGACATCATCATTTTCCGGGACCACCGAAACACGCTTGACGAGCTGATCGATAGCGTCCACTTTCTCGAACCTTGACAGCGGACCTATCCAAACTTGATTGTGCTGGGGCCAAAGACCGGACTCTCGCGGTCCATCGAATAGACGCGAACGCCGCCGCCCCGCTCGTGATTTGGATGGGACGGCACAACCCGTAATGCGTCACCGACACACACCGGTCTTGACCAGCCACTACTGGCTGCAGACCGTGCCGCAAACGCATGCGCTGGTCGCGCTGGATATCGCCGATCCAGAGCATCCACGCGAGGTTTCGAGCGTGGTATTCGGTGACGATGAGGAGCCACACTGGCTGGCGATCGATCCTTCGGGCCGGCGACTCGTCCTGAATTCCGCCGGCTGCACGAAGAGTAACCGGCTGTTCGTCATCAACTTCGATCCCGCCAGCGGTGCTCTATCCATCGATGATCGCTTCCGTGATATCGGCAGCACACGTCCGGGAATCGATCTGACCGGCAAGACCCGGCCACACGGTTTCTCGGGCAAGCCGGTGCCACACGGGACCGTGTTCTCGAGATGAGCAATGCCGAGGCCAACACCCACTCGCGACACGCTGCGCGCGTGCAGGTGCAGAAGCGGTGTGATGCGGCACTTCGGCCCTATCATCGAGAACTAACTTGCGCGCCGTTCAGGAAGGACGCACTCGACGTGCGGTGCGCCTCTGAGTTCTTCTTATTTCCTGAGACCGCCTCTCTGTGCGCGAAGCCAAATTCTGGTCCTAGCAGGACTTCCTGCTGGCCCGGACCGGAAAACCGCGCGCTGAGTCAGTGTCACCGCGGCCACTACCAGCCACCACACTGTTGAACGCGAAGCACTTACGCGAACCCCCCTGGTTCCGCTCTGTAGGGCCACTCCTTGCACGTGTGTGGTGGACTCGATTTTCTTCAGAGGTCAAGAATCTAAATGAGAACAATCACTCGCATGGCAGCGTCGCTGGCGCTGCTCGTCACGTTCGCGGCCGCCGGCGCGGCGCAGTCGTCCAACGGAAACGACTCGGTCGACTACGCGCCGAAGACACAAAATCTAGCAGGCACGTTGCCGTTCGACCGCTCGTACACGCTGGACATCACATCGCCGTCAAGCCTGAATGACAAGGGCGAAAAGGCCATTGCCGGCGGAATCACCGCGAACCTGCGCGTGAACGTCGACGACTTCCCGGAGGCTTCGAACGAGGCGGCGGCAGCGGCGCTCGTGACGCTAGACGACCAGTTCATGGTGTTCACCGCTCTCGCGCAGACGCAGCAGACGACGGTCCGCCTCCATGTCACCAGCAGCACCATTCCCGGCGATTACGTATTCACCATCCAGGCGGATGGACCGAGCGGAATTGGGTGGGGCAACGCAGGCCACACACTGACCGTCACGGTTTCAGAGCCTGTGGTGTCCGACAACACTCCACCTGTCGTCGTCATCACGTCGCCAACGGACGGACAGGCGTTCACGTTCTGCAGCACCGGGACCGTCGTACCCGTGACCATTTCAGCGACTGATCCGGAGACTCTCGTCACATCAGTCTGGGCGAGTGCTAGCAACGTCCCGTTCGCGGTGTCCTTCCCTGGTGCGTCCAACAACGTCGTGGCCAATGGCAATTTCACAGCTGCAGGAATTGGGTCTTATCCGCTCCAGGCCTGGGCACAGAGCACGGGGGGCACGGGTGAATCAGCGGTGGTCAACATCTCGGTGAACTATGCCATGTCGTGGCTGCCGCCCCTATCGCTCGGAAAAGTCATCAGCGGCGCGCTCGCCATCAAATTCTCGGCGCGCGATTGCAACGGCGCTTTCGTCGCCGACAATCGGGTAAGCGTCGAAGTATGGGAGGGTCCCGTCCGCAGATTTGTCGCGACCTTCGGAGACGGAAGTGACGCCGTCCGCATCGACGAGGTGCAGGGCCAGTACATCGCCAATTTCAAACCGGCATCGGGTGTCCATATTTACACCGTCAAGGTGTTGTTCGGTGGGTTCGAGCAGGCCTCGAAGAGTTTCACGACCAAGTAGCGTTTTCCGTCGAGCGACCGCCAAGGCGCACGCGACCATCTCGAATGTAAGTGGTCGCGTGCGTTAGCGCCTTCCGAATTCTCCAGTACCGAAATCCCGCCTTTGACCACGTGCTAGCTCCCCCGCGGCTCGAATCCGGCTTCGATTCACATTCGTGGTAGAACGTCATCTAGCACAGGTACGAATGGCGCGTTAGAGATCCGCGTCGAGTTTCCGCTTCATGCCTTCACGCTGTCGCTGGGTCGATGATTCCGAGGCGGGAGTACTCGAGTGGACGGCAGTAAACGAACGGGACGACATAACCGCAGGGTGATTCCAGCGAACCAAGTTGTGCACCGTCACCACGTGAGAAACAGGCCCTGCTCCGAGTTCGAACGCCTGCCTCCCAGCCGGCCTTCGCTCGACTTCGCCGAGCTTCGAGCTAGGACTCACTGCCTCATGTGGACCGGCCCAACGTTTCGGGGTAGCTAATCTGACGCTCCCGGACTGGCAACGCTGGGCGCTTGGCGGTTTCGCCGTTCTCTACAACCCCGTTCCACCGATTCGCATTGGCGAGAAGGCCATCTGAAAGGCCGACTTGGCTTCCTGGGGGCCACTCGCTGCTCGTGCCGCATGCCGAGGAGCCCTTCAGGAACCGCAGCTCTGGACCTTGACATTCCCGGGCGGAGAGGCTCACCGCCTGACCGACGACCTGTCCTGGTACGACCTGGGACTCGACGCCACACCCGACGGCCGCAACGCGGTGTCTATTGTCTCCACGCGCATCTCAAACATCTGGGTCGTGCCCGTCGAGGATCCGATGCAGGCGCGTCAGGTTTCGGACGGGTTGCCGGTGGCCGAGGCGGCGGAGGTCGCCGACGGCCGGATCCTGGCAGATGACTACGAGGACCAGCTTCTCGGGTCTTCGCAACTCTGGACGAGCGACCAAAACGGCAGTCAACGCACGCCGTTCACCAGCCTCCGGCACGTCAATGCGTTCATGCGGTGCGGCAACGTCGTCGTGGCTGTCGTGGACACCCCGGGGCGGCCACCGTGACTTACTTTCGCATCGACGCGGACGGTTCACATGCGGTCCCCCTGACCACTGGCGCGTACGGGTTTCCGGCCTGCTCGGATATCGGCGATTACTTCTTTTACTTGGACCAAGACCGGATCCTCCGGGTCCCGATGCGGGCGGTCCCCCTCGCGAGGTGGGCCATAACCTGTCGGCGGCATTGGCCCATCGGAGTCTCGCCGATGGCACGCGCCTCGCGTACCTGCAACGCCTGCAGGGCCCTGGATCGTCTGAACGATGGAACGTTGCGGTCGTACGCACGGACGATGGCTCACCCGTCGCGTCGTGGCCGGTTCAGTTGCCGCGTTACCACCCGCGCAGATTCCGGTGGTCGCCGCAGGGCCTGGTCTGGCAGTTCCTGAGGTCTGACGGTGGTGCCTTCAACGTGTGGGAGCAGCCGATTGCCGGCGGCACCGCGAAGCAGCTGACCAGATTCACGTCCGGGAGGATCTTCAACTTTTACGAATCGCTCGACGGAAAGAGGCTCGTGATGACGCGCGGGAGCCTCAGCCACGACGTCGTGTTGCTGACGTTCAAGTAGCGGCGGTCGGGGTGTCTGGGACGATTTCCGCAACTGGCTCATGCGTGCGGCTTAGCGAATCAGCTGACGTTCGCGCGATTTTCTCCGCACTTCACTCGCCTGGCTTGTGTGAGTCCAAGCGACCAGATGTGCGGAGCCGTTGCACGCTACACCCTGACCTCGACTGCTCCTCACGGGCGGCCCAGTTCGACCATCACAATCGCGACGCCGAGCGCGCGCGACTCTCCAGGGCGAGGTGTCGAGTGTCCGCTCGTGATGCGGATGCGCACGTCACGGCCGCGCAGGCGCTCGGGGGAGCACGCGCTCAACGGGAACGAACGGTCCCATGCGCCTGTGTCAACAGTGCCGCTGAACAGCGTGCACTCATTCACGGCGATCGTCAGGGGCGTCTGCGGCGTCGCGAGGTTCGCGATCGCGATCCTGAGCACCGCCTGCGGATCCGGCTGTTCGCGAAGTCTCACTTCGGCATCGCCGTTCGTCCAGCGGAACACACGGTCGCCGAGCGGCTCGCGATCATAGAACCCGGTCAGCGTCACGTCCCAGTTGCGCGCTTCTCCCAGGATGAGGTTCAGGCGCGGCGGTCGCACGCTCGAGTGGAGCGCCGGGCGCAGCACCACTCTGTCGCCGTGGGTCGTGATCTCGTAGACGTCGATCGTGTTGATGCCGGGGCGGAACAGCGCCGGCCTTACGAGGGCCGCCCACGCGCCCGCGGAGGGCAACGGTGCGGGAACTGACTTCGTGGTCGTCGCAATGATCCCGTTGACGGCGATCGCGAGCGGCACCGCGCTGACCGCAGCGGCACCGCTGATGCGTCCGGCCACGAGCGCCGGGACGAAATCGTCCGTCGAATCCTCGTGACTGTAACGCCAGGCGTCGAAAAGCTCCAGCCGCAGGTCGCTCGTCGTGCCGATCGCCCCACCGGCGACCGGCTGATTGTGGAGGGCGCGGAACGGCGCAGCCTTCGGCAGCCAGACGTTGGCGTGTCCCGACCCGTCGAAGAGCTCCGCCTTGCGGCCCGCGGCGGCGAGCACCAGCTCCCACAGTGACGCCGGCAGGTGCATCGTCTGCGTGGCGTCGGCGAAATACACTCGCTTCTCCAACGCCGGCGGCGCCTGTCCGACGGCCGACACACCGGCTGTCGCGAACGGCAGCGGTGCATGCAGCAGATCGCTGAGCGTCGCCATGACGTCGACCGCCTGCACGTTGCGGTCCGACACCTCTCGACCGGTATGATGCGGCGGCTTGATAATCAGCGGTACGGCTGCCATTTCGCCAGCTGTGGCATGGCGCAGTCCCTTCATCGGCTGCCCCGGCGTGAAGCTCACGCCATGATCGGACGTGACCACAATCAGCGCACGGTCGTAGAGCCCTTCGCGTTTGAGTTGCGCGATCAGTTTCGACACGAGAGAGTCGACATAGCCGACCTGCAAGAGGTGACGGCGATATGTCTGAAGCGCGTACCACGGGTCCTCGGCCCACGTGCCTTTCCGGTCCAGCCCGATCATGTCGTCCGCGGTGCTGAAACGACGCCCGTCGGGAAGATAGACGTACGGCTCGTGCGGGAGCAGCACGTGGGCGAAATACAGCGTGGGCTGCGGATCGTCGGCGGTGATGCCCTCGATGAAGCGCCCGATGGGCACGCGTCGATCCTGATCGCGCGCCGTCAGCCATCGGCCGAACCAGTCGTTGCGATGGATGAAATCGCGCCAGTCGTCGGTCAGCCGCGGAAGGCCGCTCTTCATCTCCTCCGGCAGCACGATGCGGGCATAGACGACGGAGATGTCCGAGAGCATCGAGACCTGGCGCGCCCACCGCGGTTCGATCGGCTCGGGGCAGAGCCGGTCCGGACAGAGATCCGTCACCGACTCCAGCGCCTCGATCTGGTAACGCGAGCCGAACGCGGTGAACAGGTTGTGCGGATAATCGGACGTGATCGGCAACCTTCGTCGATGGGGATAGCTCCCACTCAGAAGCGCGGGAATCGCGAACGACGTGAAGTCCGCGGTGGCCGTGGCGTTTCGGTACCAGATCGCGTCGGACGCCAGAGCGGTAAACCCGGGAAAATGACGCGCGTCGATGTCGCCATGCGCATCGAGAATTGACGGCAAGGGAAGCTGATCGAACACGACGAAGACGACCGGCGTGTCGCCTGGGACCGCAGCCGCCGCATCCGTTGAGGCATCGGTGGGGAAGACGAACCGTCGCATCGAGGGACGGAGGAGGAATACCAGCGGAAAGACGAGCGCGGCAGTTGACAGGACCGTCACGAACTGGCGGACCGGCGCGTACTTCCAATAGACCAGACTGCCGAGCACGCCGTGAAGGAGGGACACGGCCAGCGCTTCCGGAGCGCTCACTCCCGCAACGCTCGCAACGAGCGGCAGCACGATCAACGCGACGAAAAGCCCGACCAGCGCGATGGTCACGCCATCAGCTGCGCGCGCGGTGACGCGCCCGACGCCCCACACCAGGAGGCCCAGCAACAGCGGCACTGCGGCGGACAGCCAGAGTACCAGCAGCAGAATGTCGCCGGCGTCGGCACGGTGAGCGACGAAGAACTCGCCGTTGCGCCGTAACACGTCGTACAGAGGCTGGGCCAGCGCGAACCCCGCGAGCGTCGAGATGTGGAGCAGCCGGCGCTTCATGCGCGGCGCACGCCGTGATACAGCACCCGCGTACCGTCCCGGAGTGGTTTGCGAGCGACGATGCAGAAGTGCGTCGCCAACGTCGGTTCGAAGTGTGCCTGTTCGTAGTCGGTGTACTGATCGTCCTTGCTCAACAGCAGCCGGCGGACCATCGCGTCCTGCTTCGAGACGAATTCGATCACGACGCCTCCGCCAAGACCTGCAATCGAGTTCACGAACTCGACGCGTGGGATGTTGCCGGCAATCACCACGTGATGGATGAGCGCCACGTCCATCGCGTTCGCCAACGGTCTATTCGATCGGGACAACGCGCCGACGCTCGATCAAGCTACGCTGCATTGGCAAGATATCTCGCATCCGTTACTGGGTACATGTGCGCGCGTGAGCGCAATGTAGATGTTGTTGGCCGGACAGCGACACAACAACGGCGTTATGAACCTGTACCGCGCGTGTTTCAGGGCCGACGCGGATCATCTGTTCAGGATCGTGAAGGAGCTGGCTCCTTGACCGGTAAAACCGGCGTCCCCGACCAAAATACTACCCGCTATTGCCAACAATAGGTTCTGCGGTCTTCTACCGGCATCGCGGCCACCGCTGGTCCATTGAGGCTCGGTGCACTGCGAAACAGCTCTGCTCGATCGAGATCCCATTTCTTCGAAGTCGCTGCCATTGGCGCTGCAGTCGATAACAGTCACAACTCGCGCATGAAGCAGGCGAGCGATGGCGGGACTTCAGGCGCAGGCGCTGCGGACGCACGCCGTCACGCCGCTGGTGCGGTTCGAAGGCCTGCCCGGTGAGTTTTCGCAGCACGACTTCGGCGAGGTGTGGGTCGCGTATCAGGACGGCACCGAAGAGAAGGTGCATTTTTTGCCTCGCGTTTGAAATACTCTCGCTGGGTCGAGGTCACGCTCGTGCCCGATGAGCGCGTCGAGACGCTCGTCCGCGCGCTGGTCGAGCATCTCGCCGCCTTCGGCGGCATTCCGTTGGTCTCCGGTCTTTGATCGGCCAAAGACGATCGCGCTCAGATGGGGACGCGATGGCGTGGTGACGGAGTGGAATCCGACGTTTGCTGGCGTGGCGCTCGATCTCGGCATCGGCGTCGATGTGTGCTGGCCGTATCGCCCGCAGAGAAAGGGAGTGTCGAGAATATGGTCGGCTGGGTCAAGGACTCGTTCTTCAAGCAGCGCCGATTCCTCGACCGCGCGCGATCTCGAGCGACAGCTGCGCGACTGGCTCACCAGGCAAATAGCGACTCCGGCGAGGGCGTGCCGCCGGCCGTCGCGCATCGTCGAGGATCGCGCGCGGCTGCGCCCGCTAAAAGTCGCACCGGCGGATCTGGCGCTGCGGATTCCGGTGAGCGTGAATCCGACCGGTGTGGTCATCCACGACGGCCATCCCTACTCGATGCCGCCAGACGCGATCGGCTTGCCGGGCACGCTGTGTCTCTATCGCGATCACCTCCGCATCATCGCCGGTCGCTTCAGTGCCGACCATGAGCGGAAATTTCAGCCGGGCGACAGTTCGATCCTGCCCGACACGCGCAGCGCGTGGCAGCCGTCTCCGGGAAACGCGCGCGGCGGTATCTGCAGCGTCAGCATCTGATCGATCTCGGAGCGGCGGCCCTCGCGTATCTGACCGAGCTAACGCACCGGCGCCCGCCCGCAGCGCTCATCGACGACCTCTCGGCAGCCTTTCGCGCCGGCGAGCTGGCGAACGCGCTGCCGACCTACACGCATCCGGCCGTCCTATTGGTCGATGAAGTCGGCTACCTCACCTACGGCACCGACGCCGCCAACATGCTCTTTCACGTCGTCAACGAGCGCCATCGGCGGCATCGCCGATGATCTTCACCACGAACAAATCGCTGAAGGCGTGGGGGCGCGTGCTGCACGACGAGGACCTGGCGCAGGCCATCATCGATCGCGTGCTCGAACGCGGCCGACTCCTGCGGCTCGACGGCCCCTCGGTCCGCACCCTGCACGTCAACCTTGACGACGCGATGAAAGAGGATTCAGATCAGGACGCCGATCTGGTCAGAATTTCCGGAAAAAGGCGATCAGAATTTCCGGAACCCACAATCAGGCTGCCCGGATGAGCCAGGGTCGAAAATCTCTCATGCCGGGCTGCTCGATGGAGCTGGGAGCAGTTCGACGCGATAGCCGAGGCTTCGGAGTTCGCGGATCATCTTGCGCGCGCGCACCTTCTTCGCCTCGGCGCTGACGGCCGGCCCGCGTTCTTCGTAGCGCACGCGCTGGTGCAGGATCTTCCAGATCAATCGACACAGCCGGTGGGTGATGGCGCCGATGGCCTGGGCATGGCCGAGGCGGGGGACGAGCCGGCGATACACGATGGCGAAGATCGTGCCCTTGGCCTTCACGGCGGCATTGGCGGCCTGATTGAGGACGCGTCGCATCTGGCGATTGCCTTTCGGACAGCGGTGACTGGCTGGTGTGCCGGGTTTTTTCACGGCGGCGTATTTGATTGAGGCCTGGGGCCGCAAACCCGCATGCGTCGCGGCGCTGGTTGGCGCTGCTGTGTCGGCGTGGTTTTATGGAACGGCGGCGAGCGAGGCCAGGCTCTTTGCGTGGGGCCTCGCGTTGCAATTCTGCCAATTCGGGATGTGGTCAGTCCTCTATGTGTACACGCCCGAGTTGTATCCGACGAGGGCGCGAGCGACGGGAGTGGGATTCGCGTCCGCTATCGGCCGGCTCGGATCGTTGCTGGGTCCATTTGCGGTCGGAGTGATTCTTCCGCTCGCAGTGCAAGCCGGAGTGTTTGCGTTAGCCGCAGGCGCCTTCCTGCTCGCGGCGTTGATTGTGGTGCTGCTCGGCACCGAGACTCGTGGCAAGACCCTTGAGATGATTTCAGTCTGAGGGTTCATCTGAGGTTGCGACATGGCGGAGCATAAGCCGGATTACCGACTCGCTGGGGGAGGTCGCCACGAGGCGGAAGACGATTGGTTGGGACTATTGGAGCGCATCTTCGACCCGCTCTCGCGCCGACGACGCGAACTGGTCCGGCCTGGCTGGCGGTGTCTCGAGGTCGGCGCCGGCCGGGGTATCCATGGCGGTGTGGCTCGCTGAGCAGGTTGGCGAGAGCGGCCACGTCGTGGCGACGGACATCGATCTCACCTACCTGCAGCGACTCAATCGTCCGAACCTCGAGGTGCGCAAGCACAACATCCTCGAGGATCCTTTAGACGCGCTCGAGCCGGGCTCGTTCGACCTGGTCTGCTCGCGTTTGATGTTGTTCTGGCTCGCCGGAAAACAGGAGTTGGCGATCCGGCGCATGGTGGAGTGCTTGCGGCCAGGAGGATGGCTCGTCGACGAGGACGGTGATTGGGGTACGATTGCTCCGGTGGATCCGGCTCATCCCTACTCTGCCCAGTACCGATCGCATCCATCGAGGGGGCGAGTGGTGGACGTCGCGCGGCTATGACCCGATCTTTGGACGCAAGCTCCCGATCCTGTTCGAGCGTTGCGGCTTAGAGAACATCAGCCACGCGGCAACGGCCGAAGTTGTACGCGGCGATAGCCAGTGGGCGCGATGGTGGCAGGACACCCTGGAAGGCATCCGCGAGTGGGAGCGGGCTAACGGTCGACTGACTGAGTCGCAGGAAGAGGAGTACAGGCCACTCATGGCCCCCTGGACCGACGCGTCGTTCTGGTTCATGAACGCGCTTATTCACGGCTGCCAGGGCCAGCGTCCTGCACAGAATCAGCATCATTGATTTTCCGCAACTCCGAGAGTGACCTCAAATGGCGGCTGGCACACGCGCGTGATTTTCGTGGTGATTCGGTTGTGTGAGCGCGTATGAGTATCGAGGGCCACGCAGGCGTTTTGTCATCCGCGCCGGCGAGAACCTGCCGAAGCGGTGACCCACGCGATGACGAACTCGCAGGAGACCATCCTTACCAGCCCCGAGTAAAGCGGAAGCGGCACGGCAAGAGCGCTCGAAACGCGGCGGCTAGAGTTTGCGCAGCTCGTTAAGTGTTCTGCCGAGTCTCATGCCGAGTTAGGCCGCACGAATAACCCAGTTGCGGAAATTGTCGCGAACACCCAGCCACAACATTTTCCCTGTATTTTCAACACGTTGCGGCGCAGCGTGATTCCACTATAGAGCTCGTCCAGCGGATCGCTGGAGCTGAAACGCGATCTCCAGCCCGCCGTCGCCCTGATACGCCAGTTGGCGTTTGAGGCGATCCTTAAGACCGACCCAGGTCAAGAATCCTCACGACGCGTGTGCCTTCGACCGACGGAACTCGGTGACGAGCTCGCTGACGTCCGCTGGCTCCTCGAATGCGACGATCTTGCCGCTTCCGAACGTAAACACGTGCACCCACCGGAAGTCCACGAGCCTACCGCCCTTTGGGCCCTCCCGGCTGGTGCCGAGCACGACGACCTTCTCGCCTGCGGCCAGAAAGTCTTGAGGCTGGAAATCGACGATGTCGAAAGTGTTCAACAGGAGCCCGAAGAACTCGCGGACCGCGGGAACGCCCTGACGAAGACCGGCCGTCGGTAGGTCGGGAGCGCCAGGTGTCCGCCAGGACACCCGCGGATCGAGTGGCGCGAGGATGCCGTCGAGGTCGCCGCGGCCGAAAGCGGCATAAAGGCCGCGAACGACGTCGAGATTCTGCTGCTCGCTCATCTTGCCTCCCTGAAGGAGCGCGAGTATACAACGCGAGCGCTAAGGTGTGGCCTGGATGAAGCACAACGTCACCAAGGCGACAACAGTTCCTCCGCTATCCGGGTGTCCTTCAACTCGATCGAAGAATCTACGACCGAGCCACGATCCCAAACTCCTCCCGCCACGCGGGCCTCCTCCTTGCCGTCGAGCACGTGGATGAAATTGATCGATGGCGGGGGTGGACTCGCGCGGTCGGTCCGCGGCCGTAAGCGACCTGGTCAACGTCGAGCGCGCGATGCGCCTCCAACCCGCGGCGCGTTGCTGAGCGACGTTCGGCATCGAGCGAGAGACGCAACCAGGCGCGTTGTATCGCCGGCGGTGTTCAAGAAGACTTTTTGGCTCCGGCCTCCACGAACACGTACTCGTGCTGCGCATCGCGCGTGATCAGTCGGCGCTTGCCGTCCTTGTCGGCGACGACGAACTCGAACCCGTCCAGCGTCGGATCGATCGTGATGAACGAGATCGTCCCGTCGTCGTTCTTCCTCGAGGCAACAGCGCTCTTCCACTCGCCGACATCGAAGAGCGTCGTCTGGCCGTCCTTCAGGATCGTGACCTCGCCGAGCGCACTGCTCACGTATCGTGGAGCCAGCTTCGCAACCACCGCCGAGTCGGCCGGCACTACGAGCCGCTCGCGCGCCTTGGCGATCGCCGCTTTCCGCTGCGCCGCCGCGACCCTTAGCATCTGCTCCGCCTCCGGCTTGCCGTCGAACAGCACTTCGAGCAGCCGCCTGAGGAGCGGTCCCCGGATGAGCACGCCAGAGTCGGCGTTGGTGAGAATCACGGCGCCGACGCCGTGATCGGGCAGCCAGATCATGTCGCTGTGATATCCCGCGAGGTCGCCGCCGTGATGGACCACGGGAATGCCGTACTTGGTATCGACCATCAACGCCATCCCGTAGGTGACGTTCTCGCCGACGATGACGTTGGGCTTGTACCGCGCCAGAAGTTCTCCTGCGACACGAGACGCCGGCCGTTCGGAAGCATCCCTTTGGCGAGTTCCATCTCGACGTACTTCGCCAACTCCCGCGGGCTCGTCCAGACGCCTCCCGCCGGCCGGACCGGCACGATGGAATAGTTCAAGTCCATGGGCGCCCGAACGACCTTTCCGTCCACGTCGTCGCCGTGGGGCTGCGCAACGTCCCCCTTCAGCGCTTTCGCGAAGTCGAACGTCGTCGTCGTCATCCCGAGCGGCTCGAACACCTTCGTCCGCATAGCTTCATCGTAGGCGGCCCCCCATTCCTTCTGCGGCACGGCCTTCGAGGCGCCGATGAAACCGGCCGCCGCCGCCATCAGGTTGCTATATTGAAAGACTTCGCCGAAACGGCTCGTGGGCTGCATCGTTCCGAGGAGTTTCAGCGCCGAGGCCGGCGTCTCGGCGCGGTACTCGAACAGCCACTCGAGATCCTGCCGCGGCATCCCGGTGCAAGCACAGATGAGATGCTGCACCTGGACCTGCTTCGTCGTCGCCTCATCTCCGAGCTTGAATGTCGGGAGAAGTTCGGTCACTGGCTGGTCCCAGTGCATCTTTCCTTCGTCTACCAACTCGGCGAGGAGGAGAGTCGTCAGCGCCTTTGTGTTCGACGCCGCGATGAAGAGCGTGTCGGCGTCGACGGCCTCGGGTTTTCCCACCTCCTTCACACCGAGGCCCCCCGCCCAGACTGTCTTGCCACCGTCGATGAAGGCCAGCCCGACGCCGGGCGTGTCGAGCATCTTCATCCCGCTCGCCACGAATTCCTTCAGGATGGAGAGGCGTCCATCGTCCAGCGGGTTCGCTTTCCTGCCGGCGAACGATTCACGGGTATACCCCTTGGGCCGCAGGCTTTGCAGAGCGAGATTCAACGGCGCTCCGCGTTTCTCGAACGTGGGCTCGGTTCCGTCAACGAGAACGACCGTCCACGCCTCGCCGGCTCGCGAGGCGAAAGCGGAGACGACGGCCCGTTCGTTCGGCGATGTCTCGTACTGAAAGACTTTCTGCTCATCCCAGCCCTCGCGGGCCGCGCGCGGCAAGGCGATCTTCAGGGGCCGTTTGAAGCCAGGCATGTACGCGGCCCACGCCGCCGCGACGGCCGCGTCAGCGTCGCTGCGCCTTCACGTCAACGATGGCGATGTGGGAATCCGGCTCGGGTGGGTCGAGAACTACCATCGACGGCTTTGTCGTCAACGTCCATCCGGCGGGAGCCGTGAAGGTCGTCCCAGCCGGTGTCATCCGCGGTGAATCCTCTTTCACCCGCTCGGACGGAACAGCCGGCGTCTGACCGATGCCGGGTACGACGATGAGAAGGGCCCATCCGAGCCCGATAGTGAAGCGTCGAAGCATGGCAACCCTCCGTTCTAAAGAGCCGCGGTTAGCATAGCGCGTCAGCGAGTTATGAGTTGCGCGCACCGACCCTTCCGGCGCTCCAAAGCAGGAAGCAGCGCTGTCGGCATCCAGCCCGTTTCGAGTTGAGTCTACTGATCTATCAGTTCGTCAGGTAGAGGCGGTCGTGTCGCTCCACGCCTTACGTGGACGATCGGCACAAGCTGGGCATCCTCGTGGACGGTGTGAAGAAGAAGATGCGATAGACGTGAGGCCTGTGATCGTAGCTCAGGACTCGGACCAGCTGATTCGGGTCGACGCTTTCGGGCGCGACAGGGCAGCGTCGAGACCGTTGAACCAGCATTCGACCGGTGAGGCGGTCATCGTACGCGCGATCTAGCATCTCCTGTACGCACTGGTACCGCGCCTGGACCGTCGTGTCGCGCCGAGCAGCATGGGCGCCAGAATGGGTTTGGCTATGGGAGGCGACGGAATGGCGGCTGAAGCGCTGGAGGTACCCCAGGTGTGGAGGTCCTCCAGCGTCAGAGCCGCCTCAGAAGCGGGTGCGGACGCCGATGACGAACGGGATCGTCCACCGCGCGCTGTCGTCGTTGATCTTCGCGAGGCCGGTACCAACGAGGGCATCTACCTGAGAGAGTCCCGTCACGTAGCGAAGGCCGATCTGGAAGTCGAGGTCGGCTCGATCGGCGATTGGGACGAGAATCCCGCCGTTCACGCCGAGGGTGAACGCGGCGGTGCGATCGTAGAAATCGGTCGCGTTCAGCACCACGTTCGCCTGCGGCGCCGCGAGCAGGACGTCGATCTCGTTGATGAACGCGATGCCGAGCGTACCCTCCGCGTACGGCGTCACGCGACCCCAGCGCTGCGCCGAGTAGCGGCGGTACCCGAAATCGAGGCCGAATGTCTTGTAGTCGTCGTACTGCCCGTACAGGTTCGAGAGCCCGATGTCGCCCATCCGCGTGAGATCGGCACCGAGCGACTGATACGTGAAGCAGGCCCGGACCTCGCTGTCTTCGTTCAGCATATAGCCGCCGCCGAACCGGAGGTGGAACCCCGTGCCGTAGACGTCGTCGTACGTGTTCTTCGTGAAGACCACCGCCTGGTCGTTCAGAGTGCCGATCGCTCCCGAATTGATGTTCCCGCTGATGCCGTTGTCAAAGCCAAACCCGATATCGACGCTCCAGCGGTAATCGCTGGCAGGCGCGGGCTGAGCCTGCGGCCTGGGCACGGGTACGAGGGTGATGCGCAACTCCTCGATTGCGCCCTCACTGGCCGTCTCCGGCAGCACGACCGTGACTTCCGACGGCAGGAATCCCGCGAGGCTGATCCTGACGCGCCGCTTCCCGGGCGTGCCCGGCGTGATTGCGAAGCGCCCGTCAACGGCGGTGACCGTCGTCATACCCGGGAGGTCCAGCGAGATAACGGCTCCGGGTAGCGGCGCGCCCGTCGGATCGACCACGATGCCGCGTATCGTCGGCAGCCGTTGGGGCACCGCGCCCAGGGCTGTGGAGGCGAAGGCCGACAGGGAGAGTGCGAGGAGAAAGCGAGACAGGTATGCCATGCGCATTGTCGAGAATCCGTTGTTCGAGAAGTTTCCGCAGGACCGCCACCATGCCGGTATACGACACCCGTGCTCCTCGGAGAGCAGGGGTTTGGAGCCATTCTGCAACCGTTTTGCTTGAGGAAGCTACTCAGGTCAATGCAGATTATTGCGCAGGCGCCGCTGCTCTAGTCGAGCTTGAGTCGAACCTTGCTGTTCCGCTGCGGTCAGCAGCGAGTCGCGAATTTCGTCCCTGGCCCCAGCCAGCTCATACGCCAAACGCGCCTCTCCCTACACCTGTAGAACGCAACCTGGGAGCCAACGGCTTGACTCGCGAGTGCCAATGCAACGTGCATCCAGGATCCGCCGGCTGACACGCGATCAGCTCGCCCAAGATCGAGCGCGCGAATTTGGGATGAGGCTGAGGATCCTGAGGGTGAGGAAACGTGAGGCCATTAACAGTATCCCCTCACACCACCCCATTCTTCAAGACTGTTTGTTGGCCCGCAGGACGGGTATCATCGCCGGCCCATGTCGACAACCACGAACCGCAAAACGGCGCCCCGCGATGGGGACTCGGTGGATCATCGGCTCGCGCGTCTCCTGGACACGCCATTCCTCGCGCGGGTCGTCCCGCACCTCACGCCGGAGACGCTGCATCAGCTCATTCAGCACCGCGGACTCGATGCGTGCGTCGAGCTCGTCACGTCTGCCACGCCCGCGCAGCTCACCGCCCTACTCGACCTCGATCTGTGGCGCCACGCGCAGCCCGGACGCGACGAACAGTTCGATGTCGATCGCTTCGGCGAATGGCTCGAGGTGCTGGTGGACACCGGAGACTCGGTGGCAGCACGCACCGTCGCCGCCCTCGACAAGCCCCTGGTGATTGTCGGCCTCTCCCGTTACCTACGTGTATTCGACCCGGGCACGTTCGAACCGACAGAATCGAGTGATGACGAGCCGATGGATCGCAACGATAAGATGAACAGCGAGACGAGCGGTGACGTGCTCGAGTGTGAAGTGGGCGGCTATCTGGTGCGGGCGCGGAGAACCGATGCGTGGGATGCGATCATCACGCTCCTCATCACGCTCGATCTCGAGCACAACCACTACTTTCACGCGGTGATGCAGGGATGCCGCCGCCTGTCCAACTCCAGGCCGGAGATCGACGGCCTCGACGATCTGCTGATGGCACCGGAGCAGCACCTCCAGGACGTCGCGATCGAACGGGAGCGACGGCGATCGCGGCACGGCTACGCAACCCCGGCCGACGCGCGCGCCTTCCTGCAGATGGCGCGGCAGCCGCAACACACGCCAAATGCATCGGCGTGGGCGTCGAGATCCGCGTCGGCGCCGCCGGCCCCGATCGCGATCAACCCCATCGCCACGGCCTATTTTCGCGCGGCCGAGGAACAAGCGGACCCCACACCAGAAGGCACGTCTGCAGCTGCGCCGGAACGTGCGCCACACCACGACGCGACAGACGTCTCCGCGCGCGGGGACGACGACAGCCCTGCATCGATCGACGCGGTCATCGAACTGCTGGCCGAGGCTGGGGTGATGCCGGACCGGCCGCGGGCGCTGCTCGAAGCCGCAGACGAGGAACCACGAGCCGCGAGAATCCCGCTCCTGAGGCGGCTGATGAAGTTCGTGCTGCACCATGACGAGACCGCGTACGTCACGCGGATTCGTGAGCTTGCGTTCCTCGCCAATACGCTGGTCGCGGGATCCTCTGTTCAGTCGCGGCCGTTCACACCCCAGGAAGCGTCCGATGCGGCTGCGTGCATCTGCAACCTGGGTCTCGAATGCTGGCCCGCGCGCTGGCCGGGCGCGACCTCGCATGGTGCCTCGTCGCCGCGAGAACTCGACACGGCCATGCCTCCAGACGCGTTCCTCGTGGATCACGACCTCGTGACGGCGTTCGAAGGGGGCTGGTCGGTGCTGTACCAGGACGTGAGCCTGTTCGTGGCGGATCAGCTCATGTCGACGTTGGCCGATCTTCATTGTGTCGATGCCGACACTCGCCACGGACTCCGCGCGCTGCGGCGCAAGCTCGAGAAGCAGCGCGAGGCCGGCACACCGTGGCTCGCGCGCGACGCCGCCGACGTGCTCGCGATGCTCGACGTGACCGCCTGGATCAGCGTGCTCGGATTGCTGGACGAATGTCCCATCCTGCCCGCGGCGCTGACAGCCATTCTCGAGCGGCGCACGACGTCCGTCAGCCCGACCGCGTTCGAGTTCATCTCGACGACCGCCCAGATGGGCGACATTCGCTTATTCATGAGGACGCTCCCCGACGTGTTGTCTCGCTGAGCGCGCGCTCGGACCGCAAAGTTGACGAAGATGCGTGCACGATCCGCGTGTGCACCAAACCGGTGTGTGCATGTCCAAAATCCGTATGCATTCTTCGGACAGGGACGGCCGGCCAAGATTAGCTGTCTTGCCGTAAAGTGATTGCCATTGCCAGCGGTTCGGTACGGCGTGAAGCGGCGCTGAGCGAACCTTCTTTGGAGGTCAGCATGGTCAGCGTGGGTCTCGGGCGTCGCGCGTTCGTGGAAGCGCTCGTCGCGTTTCCGTTCGGAGCGGTCGCTCTATCGGCCCAGACGTCGAGGCAGCCCGTTGTGAAGGTAGCCGCCGGATCTGGGCGAGCGAACGACATCATCAAGCTGCTGGGCGGCGACCGATTCACTCAAGGTCGCGACCCAGGACAGCGGTGGCACGCTCTTCATGACCGAGCAGCCGATCGAGCGCCGTGGGTCCGGTCCACCTAAGCACTACCACGAAGAGCAAGACGAGTGGTTCTATTGCCTTGCCGGAGAATACGTCGTCGAAATCGGCGATCAGCGGTTTCGGCCGGGTCCTGGCGATTCGGTTCTCGGCCCTCGACGCGTTCCGCACGCGTTTGTCTCTGACGGTGCGGGGCCGGGACGAATCCTCATCGGATTCACGCCCGCCGGGCGCATCGAGCAGTTCTTTCGTGACCTCGAAAAGCGGGGGGAGTACTTCGGCAATGGCTCGCCGGAGGACAAGGAGCTGGTGCACCGGCTGTATGGCATCGTGAATGTTGGACCGCCGCTGAAACTGTGAGCGACATCGACACGTCGAGCAAGAAGATGGTTACCCGTCTGTTCCCCGTAGATTCTGTGCCGCAGTATTACTTGGCCTGCAGAAATCGGCGCCTGCTGCTGCATCGCGAAACCGGCCACCGATCGCGTGAGAACCAAGACCAGGATCTCATGAACCTGCTCACTTCTTCGGGGTGTCCAGCCGGCCCGCACTCTCGGAGTGCCCGAGGTGTGCGCAGTCTTTCTGCTGCTCCGGCGTGATCGGTGTCGGCGTTTCACCGGCCGGCACGGAATTGCATCGCATCGTCTGCTCGAACCCCGGCGCCGAGAAGACGAACGTCAACGCGATCGGAGTCGCGCCGATGTTCTTCCCACTTATCCAGGTGTTCGCGGGGATGAACACCAGCCCTCCCGCATGGAGATCGCGCTCCTGATCGCCGAGCCACACGTGGGCCGTTCCACCTTGGATCAGCAGGATTTCATCCTGAACCAGATGTCGGTGCTTCGGTAGTGTCGCTCCCGGAGCGAGCAGTTCTGTGCCGGCCACCAGATGCTGAGAGCCGTTGTTCTTCGGGCTCACCTTGAGGATGAATTGAGACGAGGCGGGTGAACTGCTGTCGGTGTGAATGCGGCGAGTCCGCAGCTCCCCTTCATCACTGTCGAGCATGAGAGGCCGAGCGGTGGTATCCGAACTCGGAGCTCCAGCGGATTGATCTGCCTGCGAGACCGCTGTGCCGACCAGGCCCGCCATGATTGCGAACGCTGTCCCGACAGCCGAAACGGTTCTAGAGTGCACACATCACCTCGAGGTGCAGTGTACTCGTCATTGGCAGGGCGGAAGCGCGGCCCGTTCACGATGGGGCTACCACCGTACCCTGCAGCGCCGCACCAGATTTGTTGGGGCGCTGCACGATGACGGCTCGCCTGATCGCGGAGTCGTCTAACGGATCGACTGCGTAAAGGATCCGAGAACGAAGTCCTCAGATCCCCATACTCTGAACGCAGCCCTACACAGTTGCGGCCGCCGGCCGAATGTTCTGATTCACGCGAAACAGGTTGGTCGGATCGTACTTGTTCTTGATCGCCACCAGCCGCCCGTAGTTGTCGCGGAACGAGGCCTGAACACGCTCCTGCCCTTCGTCCATCATGAAGTTCACGTATGCGCCGCCGGCGGAATAGGGATGCAGGGCGTCGAAATAATCCTTACACCACGTCGTGATCGTGTCGGCGTTCGCTGGGTCGGGATCCACGCCGACGATCACTTCCGCCCAATTCGCGTCACGATAGCTGAACGCCGTATCCGCGACCCGCACGCGGTGCGCCGCGCCATCGATCGGATACAGGTGCATCGTCGAATGCAGCGTTGGCAGCGCCGCGCCGTGCTGCGCGTGACGCTCGATGGCCGCGTCGCTCAGTTCCTTGATGAAGTCGGCCCGCCAGTACCACTGGAGACCGGGCGGATACAGACCGTCGAACAGGCTGTTGACGGCAGGCACGGGCATCTCCGCCTGGAAATCGAGTACCGGTCTGCCGACGGCGCGCATCGGTTTCGTCCCCGCGTCGGCGCGCGCGGCCGGACCCGTACATGCCCACATCACGCCGCACACCTTCTTGAGATGCACGTGTTCCGGGAACATCGGCGCGGGCGGAATCGTGAGGAAGGCGAAGAAGCCGTTGACGTACTCGGGCGCGTTGAGGATGAACTCGCGGTAGGCCTTCATGACGTCGGCGGTTTGATCGAGTGGCCAGAATGTTGGTCCCGCGTACATCGTCCGTACTGGGTGGGCGCGGAATTCGAACGACGTCACTACGCCGAAATTGCCGCCGCCGCCGCGCAGCGCCCAGAACAGATCGGTGTTGGTCCTTTCGTCCGCAGTGACAACGGTCCCATCGGCAAGCACGACGTCGACTGACAGCAGGTTATCGATCGTGAGCCCGTATTGACGCGTGAGATAGCCGATGCCGCCGCCGAGAGTCAGGCCGGCAACGCCGGTTGTGGAGATGAAGCCACTAGGCACTGTGAGGCCGAACGGATGCGTGGCGTGGTCGACGTCACCCCAGACGCTGCCCGCGGCGACGCGGACGGTGCGTTCCGCCGGATCGACGCGGACACCCCTCATCGGCGACAGGTCGATGACGACTCCGCCGTCACACGTGCCCAGGCCACCGCCATTGTGGCCGCCGCCGCGAATCGCTGTCAGCGCGCCGTTGGTACGAGCATAGTCGACGGCGGCAACCACATCCGCCACATCGACGCAGCGCACAATGAGGGCGGGGCGCTTGTCGATCATCCGGTTGTAAACCATCCGAGCGGACTCGTACGCCTCGTCGCCTGGCTGGACGAGGGCACCTCGCACGCTCGAACGGAGTTGCTCGATTTGAATCGCTGCCATGGCCATGCTCCTCTTACCGCCCGGTCAGCGGCTTCTGCGGGTTGTCGGTGGCATTGACATAGTAGATGTCGAACGGCCCTTCGAGATTGACCTGAACGACCGTGGGAATCGTCGTCCACGCGAAGTGGTGCATGTTCGGGGGGAGCGACACGAAGCCGCCGGCCTCGAGCGTCTCGCTCGCGCCGCGGTCCAGCGTCTCTCCCATGCCGACGTGAAAAGTTCCTGACAGCACGGTTACACGTTCGGCCATGCTGTGCCAGTGCGGCGGGATGCTGTAGTTGGCTGGAAAGCGCAGCCGCAGAGTGCTTGGCCCTCTTTCAGCCGGGTTCCCTTCAAGGACGGCAATCTCCGCCCCCGCCGGAAAGACAGGTGGAGCGGGCCCCCACTGTACCTTGTCGGCGGGTACCAGGAGGTGCGCGGATTGCGTCAGAACGGGCGCAACTGCGAAGGCCAGGCTGAGGCTGATGGACGCGAGTACGAGGGTGGAACAACGATTGATGCTCATAAGCTTCCTTTCTGGTTCAACAGCCTATGAGGACGACCGTTCCCGAAACGTTCGCGAAAGCGTTCTTCCGCAATTGCACGTCCTGTAAGCCTTTCGGCACCGCCCGTCGCTGGTGGTCCGATCGGACCACTAGGTGGCACTCGCGATCGAGGACGCGAGAATCCGCCGCTCCAGCGCACGGCTGTGCTGGGCACGGGCGAGCGCCAGCGCATGCTGCAGCGTGGCTTCTCGCTCCGACAGCTGATCCAAGCCACTCTTCTGAAGATAGAGCGCCGGCAGCCACCATAGATCGCCTCGCTCGAGCGCCATCGCGATCGCCGCATTCACGATCGATGCGGCGCGATCGCGCAGGCCCAGGCGGCTGTACGTCTCGCCGAGTAAGGACAAGTAGTATGGGCGCCGCGCCTGCGCACGCTGCCGATCGAGTCGATCGAGCGCCGATTCGATGATCTCGATGCCTTCCGCCGGCCGTTCGTGCCCGCGTGCCCAGCCAATCAGCACCTGCGCCCAGTCACCGTAATACGCGAATCCGTATCGAGCACAGCGATCGACCACCGCTTCCGAGCACGCGAGCACTCGACGGGTGTCGAGACGCATCTGATGAAGGAGTCCCGCATACGCGAGCGCGAGGGTCTCACTGTACAAGTGGTCGAGTCGCCGGGAGAGCGCGATCGCCTCGTCGGCGCACGCGATCGCGGTACTCTCGTGTCCGAGGAGCCACAACCCGTGTGCGTGCCAGGCGTTCGCGAACACGCCGAGGTCGGATCCGAGCGCAGAGCGCTGCGGATGACGCTCGTCATAAGCTGCGAGCGCGGCCTCGAAGTGTTGCTTCGACGCGTCCAGGTCGCCAACACTCAAAAGCGTGCCGCCCATTGCGTGGTGTGCCTCACAGCGGCACGATGGGTCGACGAGGCTGCGCTCTAGCGCCTGCTGCGAGACCTCGCGCGTG
The DNA here is from genome assembly GCA_963755695.1 of uncultured Acidobacteriota bacterium. Lineage (GTDB taxonomy): Bacteria > Acidobacteriota > Vicinamibacteria > Vicinamibacterales > 2-12-FULL-66-21 > QHWT01. Next base: position 856,521 of record CAVWLB010000008.1, read on the forward strand.
CCTTTCAAGTTGCCGAGCATATATCGCAGCGTAAACGCCACCCATAGCCAGCGCACCGGGACCTGTCCGCGGCCGTCGACCGCCGATAGCGTGAACACGCGATCGAGGTTCTGCTCGACTTCCGGTGCGGCGTAGCCGCGGCCGGAGTTCAACGCCACCGAAAGGCCCGATCGCAGCGCAAGCTCTCGCTCGTCGCGATCGCGACCCCCCGGCAGCATCTCCAGGAGCGACAGTGCGTGCATCGAACAGCGGATCGCTTCCTCGTGCGCCGACAGGCGCGCGGCCGACGCGACCGCACGTTCGAGAAACTGAACCGCGCGCGCTGGCTGACCTCCGCGATCGAGGTGCACGGCAATTGACGCACTCACGTCGTCCAGCCGATCAGCAAAGAGGAGCTCCATCGCCTGCGCGATCCGGCGGTGAATCAGACGCCGGCGCGCCGGGCCGATGCCTGCGTAGGCGACTTCGCGAATGCGATCGTGGCTGAAATCCCATCCTTCATGGGACTGCACACGGACAATCTGGCGGCGCCACAGTTCGTCGAGCGCGCGCACGAGGCCGTCTTCTTCGAGGTCGCTCGCATGCGCCAGAATGTCAAAGCGGAAATCCCGCCCCACGGCTGCGGCCACCTCAGCCACTGCCCGCGCGTCTTCCGAGAGCAGGGCCAGTCGTGCGGCGACGATGGACTGTACGCGCGGGGGCGCGTCTCCCGACGGACCGGGCTGTTTCGCGAACTCCATCCGTCCACGCTCGACGATGAATAGCGGATGACCTTCGGTATCCCGGAATGTGCGCGCCAGCGCGGTCTCGTCCAGCGGATGCTCGGCAACTTCGCCCGCCAGTAGCCCCGTCGCTGTCCGATCGAGGGGGCCGAGGGTGATCGCGATCATCCGGGTGTCGCGCTCCAGATGACGGAGCAACCGCACGAGCGGGGGGTTGTCCTGTTCCTCCTCGGCGCGCACCGTTGCGACGATCAAGCAGCGCGTGGACGACGAGCGAAGGAAATAGTGGAGCCATTCGAGGGTGTCGCCATCGGCCCACTGCAGATCGTCGATGACGAGAACAACCGGAGCCGCCGCCGCGACTGCCCGCGCGAGCGCGTCGAAGAAGGGGAGTCGCTGCCAGCTCTCGAGATGCCGGTCCGGGGCAGGAACGTCGGGACGTACGGCCAGGAGGTCGGGACAGAGCCTCGCGACATCGGTCATCGATGCAAGGTCGAGCCGCATCACTGCCGGCCGGAGTGCCTCGCTTTTCAACCACGCAGCAATCGGGGCGTACGCCAGCCGCCCTTCGCCGGCGTAGCATCGGGCACTGACCGCGTTGATGCCATTGACACGCGACCAGTGCATCAGTTCTTCCGCGAGCCTGGTCTTGCCGATGCCTGCCTCACCGCGGATCACGAACAACCGCCGTCCCGTGGCGGCCGTGCGCCACGCGTCAAGCAAAGCATTCCATTCCGGTTGCCGGCCCACGAGCGGATACACTGCCGTGCGCGGCGGCGCAGGCGTTGCGGGTGCCGCAGCGTCGAGATCGAGGATTTCGCGGTAAGTGATTCGCGTGGCCGCGCTCGGCTGAACGCCGAGTTCTTTTTTCAACAGCGCGGCGCACTGCTGGTAGAGATGCAGGGCGGTGGCACGCTCGCCGCGGCGGGCGTGACAGCGCATGAGCGTGCACCAAGCCTGTTCGTCAAGCGGATCGAGCCGCAGCAGCTGGTGCGCACGCTCGATGGCATCGGCGAAACTGCGATCCTGCTCGAGGCCGGCGACCAGCCGGACCAAGACCTGCTGTGCACGCTGATGAAGCCGTTCACGATCGGCGCTGATCCACTCGCCCGCACAGTCAGGGAGGAGAGATCCGCCTGTACAAGACAGCTGCCTCCTGCAGCGCGGCTCGGTTCCCCTGCAGGCCGCGATCGGCCGCGGCCTCGAAAGCGATCACGTCCACGATCGCGCCGGATTCACCACGCCACGCAATGGTGCGCGAGCCCACATCGATCAAGGTCTCCACGCCGGGCCAGCCTTCGCGCAGATGATGCAGTTCGCGCCGTAGATTGGTCAGTGCCTGAACGTCACTCGATTCCGGCCACAGCGAGCCGCTGACCCGCTGCCGCGGGAGTGGACCGCTGCGAGCGTGAAGGACGAGGAAGGCGATGAGCTGCTGCTGTCGCGCGCTCGGCGCATGCGGAGAAGGCCGCCCATCCGTGAGTAAACGGAACCCCCCGAGCAGGTCGATGCGCAGCGAGGGGGAACCGGCCACGTTTCAAGGTTACACGTGAAGCGCTGCCGGCCACTTGCTGAAGTGGAAATACATGCCGCCTCCAACCAACAGTGCGGCATCAGCCGGCCCCCGATGAGTTCGAAATTTCGACGAGGCAGGACGGCAAAATGAAATCATGAAACAAAGAGGGGAGATTTTGCTCAAGCAGGGGGGAAGCATCAGGCTTCCTCAGCCAGACTGACCCTGTCGTTCATCAGCAACCAGTAGGCGAGCGCGCCGGCGATGAGGATGAATCCGCAGACGATGAAAGCGGAAGCAAACGACCCGGTCCTGTGCGCAATGGCACCGGTCAGCCACGGCGCGATGATGCCGGCCACATTCCCGCCAAAATTCTGAATGCCGGATACGGTGCCCACGAGACGCTTCGTGCAGCACGCCTGCGTGATGCTCCAGGTATTGGGTGCGGCGAGACCGAGACCACAGAGGGAGGTCACCAATAGCCAGACCGCCGTTGCGTTGTCGTGGACGAGCCCGGCGGGCACGATGGCGAGCGCGATCGCGAAGCCGATCGCAATGAACGTCTTTCGCACGCGCAGCTCACGAAAGCCGGCGGCAATCAGTCGATCGGTGGCGACGCCGGACAGCCACGATCACGAGAGACATCACCAGGAACGGCACGGACGCGTGAAATGCCATTTGCGCAGGCGTGAAGTGACGTTCCAGCCGGAGATAGCCGGGCAGCCAATAGACAAACACGAACCAGACGTAGTCGAACGCAAAGAAGCCGAGGAACGTCCCGAGGACCGTGGGGTGGCGAAGGAGGCCGAAGCTCGAGGCAAACGAAAAGCGATTCGAAACGCTTGCCGCGCCGCGGCTCGCACCCGAAGGTTCCCAACGCCGCAAGACGATCAGCCAGGGCACGATCCACAGCAACGGCGCGAGGCCGGCGATGACGAAGAACATCCGCCAGCCATAGAGCGCAATCAGTCCAACGCCCGCGGCGTTCACCAGCGCCTGTCCAAGCCGGACGCCGATCAGATAGCTGGAATTCACGAGCCCACGCTGAGTGTCGAGGAACCAATTGGCAACGGTGCGCGCGCTCGCCGGAAACGCGACCGACTGGCCAACGCCCATCGTGACTCGGAAGAACATGATCGCAGCGATGTCACGAAACGTGCCGGTCAGCGCACAGGCAATCGACCACAGCGCGAAGCCACAGGCGTAGGCGCGACGAACGCCGAAACGGTCCACAATCCAGCCCGACGGCACCTGCATGAAGCAGTAGCACCACGAAAAGGCCGACAAGCATCAGGCCCATCGTTTCGGTATTGATTGCGAGGTCTCGAATCATGAATGGAGCGGCGACCGAGAGGGTGCCGCGCTGCGCATAGCAGAACGTCATTCCGCTCACTAGCAGTGCGACCAGGCCCCAGCGCCCGGTGGCGCTCCGGACGTCGTCGGCGTCCTGCACGGCAGCGATGCCGCCGCTGGTTGGCATCACGAGGTCCCTGTGTCGAAGGCGCAGCATCCTATCACGCGGACGTTGATGAATAGCGGCGATATACGCCCGCCCATCGGCGGCGAACCGTTCATGTAAACTACGCGCTTCCCGACAATGGCCGAGCGCGCGGCATGTCCGCCTATGATTGACGCAACCGGCCGCGATCTGGATCGCGAACCTGATTCGCTACAAGCGTGAAGGCTTCAAGCCGGACCGGGACCTCATCGTCGCGCTCACGGCTGACGAAGAGGGTGGTGGTACGATCGCGACCACATCCGCTTTCACGGACGCGACGAGCGCCTGAAGGTGCAGTCATTCTATGAGGTCAGACGTTCCTGTACGAGCTGGTGAAGCGTCTGACATCGAGTCAGTAGGAGTTGCGCGTCACGCTGAAGGCGCATGAGGCACAATTTGCCCGGTGGTTTGTGCCTCTGTCATCAGGTCACGCACAGAGGGTAAGGCAATGAGCGAGCAAGAAGAAGATTTCGCCGCGATGTTCGAGGCGTCCGTCAAGGCGCGCCAGTTCGATCGGGGCCAGACCATCGAGGGCACCATCGTCGGCGTTCGGCGCCGAAGTGGCCTTCGTCGACGTCGGCGGCAAAGGCGAGGCCGAGATCGACCTCGCGGAACTGAAGGACGCCGACGGCAACGTCGAGGTGTCGGTCGGCGACCGCATCCAGGCGATGGTCGTCTCGACCAGCGGCGGCATCGTGCTCTCGCGCAAGGGCGTGCGCAACGCCGCCACGCAGCGCGAGCTCGAGGACGCGTTCCAGGCCGGACTCGCCGTGGAAGGCAAGGTGGAGAAAGCCGTGAAGGGCGGCTACGAGGTGCGCCTCGCCCGCGAGCGCGCGTTCTGTCCGCTCTCGCAGATCGACATCGTCCGCACCGCGGACCCGGCGGTGCACGAAGGGCAGGTCTACGCGTTCCGCATCATCGAGTACAAGGACGGCGGGAAGAACATCGTCGTCTCCCGGCGCAAGCACCTCGAGGAGCAGCAGCGCGCCAGCGCCGCGGAGGTGCGCAAGTCGATCGTGCCCGGCGCGGTGCTCACCGGACGGGTCGCATCGGTGCTGGAGTTCGGTGCCTTCGTGGACCTTGGCGGCGGCATCCAGGGCCTGCTCCATGTGTCCGAAATGGGCTGGTCGCGCGTCACCAATCCCAATGAGATCGTCGCGGCCGGTGACCAGATCACCGTGAAGGTGCTGCGTGTGGACGACGCCACGCAGAAGATCTCGCTCGGGCTGAAGCAGCTCCTGGACGATCCGTGGACCACGGTGGCCACCACCTACGAGGTGGGCCAGGTGCGCACGGGCCGCGTCACGCGCGTGGCGGACTTCGGCGCGTTCGTGGAGCTGGAGCCGGGCATCGAAGGGTTGGCGCACGCCTCTACGTTTGCTCCGACGGGTCGCACCGGAGGGTGGGCGAAGTCGGTGGCCGTGGGCTTGACCGGCGCGTTCGAGATCCTGAGCATCGACACCGCGCAGAAGCGCATCGGCGTCGCGCTCGTGGACGAAGGGTCTTCGCGGGCGGCGGGAGCCACGTCGCCACAGGGCGCGATCGTGCCCGGTGCGATCGTGACCGGCAAGGTGGAGCGTCACGAGAAGTTCGGCGTGTTCGTGTTCCTGTCGCCGGGGCGCACCGGCTTGATGCCGTTCGCCGAAACGGGCGTGGATCGCGACATGGACATGCTGAAGGCGTTCCCGATCGGCAGCGAGGTGGAGGTCGTGGTGCTCGAGGTCGATCCGACGGGCCGCCGCATTCGCCTCAGCAAGAAGGCGGTGGCGGAGCAGCGGGAGCAGGCGGAACTGCGCGACTACGCCGCGAGGCCGGATGCTGCGCCCACTGACCTCGCTGGGATCGCTGGCCGACAACCTGCGTGACGCCCTCAAGGGGCGCTGAGCTGGAGCCTGAGGATCGAATGGTCACAGTGCAGGTGGGTCGCGTCAGTCTCTAAACCGCCGACCCGCGGCTCGCGGTCGTCGCGACCGAGGCTGGGGATCAACTACGAGTCAGGATCATCGGCCGCATACACCCGATCGCTTTCATCGGACGCCTCTGCGAGATCCGACGCATACTTCAGGGGCACCTGCTGCCGAGTGTCCTGGTTCATGTTTACGATCAGATCGGCGAGCAGACCCGTGAACACGATCTGGGAACCGACCAGAACGAGCAGTACCCCGAACGTCAGGAGCGGACGCCTGCCGATCGGCTGACCCTGGAACCAGATAACCGTGAGATAGGTCAGCAGCGCCAACCCCACCAAAAACAGCGCCGATCCGACTTTGCCGAAGAAATGAAGCGGCCGTCTCGTGTACTTGACGAGAAAGAACAGCGTCAGCAGGTCAGGCAGCTCGGTCAGAACCTTGGTCCAACGATACTTCGAGGCGCCATATCGCCGTTCGTGGTGGCGCACGGGAACTTCCGCGACTCGAAACCCCATCTCGCTCGCGATCAGCGGGATGAACCGGTGCATGCCGCCATACAGCTGCAGCTCCTTCGCCACATTCGCTCTATACAGCTTCAGCCCGCTGTTCATGTCCTTGAACGATGCGCCGAAGAGCATCCGGACCACAACGAGATTGAATGCCTTGGAGGACAGAACCTTCAACAGTCCATCCCGGCGGTCCTTTCTCCAGCCACCGACGATGTCGAGCTGTCTCTCGGTCATCTGCTCGTACATCTGCTGGAGCTCGCCCGCATCGTCCTGAAGGTCGGCATCCATCGTCAGGATGTAGCGGCCCTTGCTCCGCCGGAAGCCGCACTCGAGGGCGGCAGACTTACCGAAATTCTTCCTGAACGAGAAGATGCGGATCGCCGGGTGAGCCGCAGCGAGCCGTCGCAGCCGGTCGAGCGTGTCATCCGTGGAACCGTCGTCGATGAAGAGGATCTCGTAATCGCGACCGACGGCTCCGAGCGCCTGCTCGATCGATGACAGCAGCTCGTCAACGCTGTCACGCTCGTTGTGGACCGGGATCACGATCGAGAATAATGGCTGGTCACTTTTCACAGCGGTCTCCCGGTTGTTTCATTCAGTCATCAGGCCCGTATGAGCCTAGCCGCGAGCAGCAAAGCCGGGCGTGAAGGAAATGGGTCGGCGGCGTGGACACATTGTCTGTAAGTTCGACGCTCAAATCCAGGGATCCGCAATGCACCCGGCGCCGGTGCGATTGCGCTTGCCGCAAGCGCTGCACGGGCCGTAAGGTGTTCAGGATCCGACCAATGGCAAGCCATGGAAGAAAGTCGACGAGACGCCGGGTGGCCCCCGCAACGTGAGCGCCCGCGAGACTGACGCCTGGGCGCCCACCGAGGACGCTCGGGCCGCGCCCGCGGGCGGCCGCTCGCACAAGTATCGTGTGGTCACTCTGGTCGCGATCGTCCTGATCGCGGCGATGGCAGTGTACTTCCTGGCGCGACGCGAGGAGGTCGCGTACTTCCGACGGCTATCACTTGCCGTCGTCCTGCTCACGCTCCTCTTTCAGTTCGTGTCGCAACTACTCTGGAACGGCGCGATGCTCCTGCCCTTGCGGACGTACATGAAGCTTGGATACTGGGAGCTGTTTGTCGTGCGGGCCGGCGGCGTGCTTGCCAGCTACGGCGTGCCGGTCGCCGGAAACATCGGTGTCCGGCTGGCGTACCTCAGACGTCGAGGGCTCGACTACTCGCAGTTTGCCTGGGCGACGATCACGAGCAACATCCTTGGCCTGGCGGCTGCAGCCGCACTCGGGCTCATCGCGCTCGGGATGCTGAGGATGCGCGCGGGAAGCGTCCCGGGGCCTGTCGTGGCACTGAGTGCTGCGGTGTCACTGCTGGGGCTTGGCGGACTGGCGGCACTCGGCTTTCTTCCACGGCTTGCAGGACACACCCGGTTTCAGAGATGGCCCTGGCTGTCCGGTATGAGCGGGCACGAGATAAACCGCCGGACGATTGTTTCCGTTGTCGTCTTCTCGTTGGGCCGCCACGGCTTCAACTTTCTGTCCTTTGGTCTCCTGTATCAGGCGCTGCTACAGGCTCCGCGCGAGTTCCTGAACGGTGGGCTGGTGTACGCGATCACGACACCGATCAGGATCGTCTCGATCACGCCTGGGAACCTTGGCATCAATGAATGGGTCACGGCGGCCGTGGGAATGATGCTCTCCTTTGACGTGACCACCGGGCTGATCGTCGCGCTGGTGTTCAGAGTGCTCTCCTTCGCGGCTCAAACGCTTGGCGGGTTGTCTGCGGCAGCGTGGCTCGCGTTGCGAAGTGGGGAGTGACGGTGAAAATCACGGTCATCATTCCGTTCAGGAATGCGCTGCCGCAATTACCGGCCCTGGTGAGTGCTCTGGAGCGCCAGAGGTTGCCACCCGACACGTTCGACGTCATCTGGATCGATGATGCCTCCGAAGATGGAGGGAGCGCCTGGCTGCAGAAGCGCCTGCCACCGGGATGGCGTCTGCTGGTGCAGCCGGAGCGGCGAGGGGCGTATGCCGCACGCAATGCCGGCCTCAGGGTGGCGTCAGCCGATTTCGTGGCATTCACCGATGTCGATTGTCGCCCTCATGAGGACTGGATTGAACGAGGGTTCGCCTGGCTCTCGGCCGCACCGCGTGTGGCCGGTCGGGTCCAGCTCGAGCTGTCGCGCTCTCCCTCGACGCCAGAACTGGTGGACGCGGGCAGATTTCTTCGTCAGCGTCGGTACGTCGAGGAGGGCTTCGGCGCCACGGCCAACCTTTTCGTCGAGAGGCGAGTGTTCGACGAGGTCGGCGGGTTCGATGAACGCCTCAAGTCGGGGGGAGACTACGAATTCGGCCTGCGATGCTCGCTGGCCGGCATCCCGATTCGCTACGCCGACGACGTCGTGGTCAGCCATCCGGCGCGCACGACGCTCCGCGAGCTCCTCTCGAAGAGCGAACGCGTCGGGTTCGGTACAGGGCAGCTGATTCGGCGCCGAGGGATTTCCAGAGAACGGCTTGCCGCACGTATCACCGATCGATTCGCGCTGGCGGGACAGCGCGGGGCCACCGAACGGCAGATCCCGATCGCAGATCGCAGGCGGCAGCTTCTTCGTAAAGGGCGTGCATCTTCTCGTTCTGTTTGCCACAATTGCCGGTGGACTCAGAGGCTTCCTCTTTCCCGGGCCGGCGGAATCCGCCGATGGACACGATCGTTTGAAGAAAGGCTTCGCATGACGATTCCAAGCTACTCGCTGATCATCGAAACGGCGAACCTCTCGCTGGCAGATCTTGACGGGTTGCGCGGAACTCTCGATTCGCTTGCCCTGCAGACATTGCCCGTTCAGAACGCCCTCGAAGTGCTCCTTGCAGACAGCGGGGACGTTCCGCCTGACGTGCTCCGACAGACCCTGAAAACCTATCCGTGGGTCCGGCCGATGGGGCTGGCGGAGGGCACCGGGTATGAGGAGCTCAAGATGGCCGGCGCGAACGCCTCCAGCGGCGAGTTGATCGTATTCGCCGATGGCGACTGCTTTTATGAGCGAACTTGGCTCGAAGCGCTGCTCGCACCGTTCTCCGATCCGTCCGTTTCAATCGTTGGTGGCGAAACGGCTATCAACTCCGTTGGTCCCTACGGACTGGCGGTCGCAATTGCATCGAGTTTCCCCGCGCGCGCGCGTTCGGACAGTCCGTACCGGTCAGACCGGTACCACCTCAACAACGTCGCCTTCCGTCGCCGGGTTCTGCAGGACGTACCGATTCCCTCGCGCCAACCGTGCTATCGCATGAGTGGGCTGCACGCGGCGCGGCTGCTGGCCAGGGGCTACACGATCCTGCGTCAGCCCTCCGCCCGTGCGGTGCATGCCGCGCCAAACGGTTTCTCACATTTCGTATGGCGCTTCCTGCTCATGGGATTCGACGGTGTGGTCGTACCGCGGTTGATCGCAAAGGAGTCGAAGCCGGCAGACAGATCCCGGGTTCAGCGCCGTCGAACGTTCGGTTTGATCCGATTCTGGGCAGCGCAGGCCGCATCGAAAATCGCAGGTGAGCTTCGCGGCAAACCGTGGCGTTGGCTGGAACTGCCCGTCGCGCTGCCTGTCTTTGCGTCCGCAGTTGTGCTGCAGGCGATCGGCGCATTCGCAGGGCTCGTCGCGCCGCAGCGGTTCCTCGACGCGGTGCCCGACGAAATCCTCCAGGGGAGCACGTGCGAACGTCGGCCGGCGCCCATCGGAGACTCTTCGCGTCCAGCGAAGGCCGTCTAGTCCCGTACAACGCCTGAAGCCCTGACCCTACTGGTAGGAGATCCAGCCGAGATGCTCGAACCATGCGAAGAGCAGCGAATGCTGCCATGGATTTGCGAGCGCGTAAGTGGCCGTAACGATGGAGAATGCCAGCAGCACGACCGCGACGCGGCGCCGCCGCAGATCTCGCGCCCAGCGGTCCACCTCCGGAAGCATCGTCACGAGCCAGAGCGGCACGAGCCAGATGAACCATCGCGGCCCCGCCGCTATCCCGCCGTAGTTGTGAGTCCGCAGCACGTAGAACACAAACGTCACGATCGTCAGAGAGAGCGTCAGCAGAGCGACAATGCGTTGTGCGGATTGCTCGCCGCGCACACCCTCAGCGCTCCGCGCCGTCCGGATCATGCCGATCCATCCAAGCAACAGCACGGGCGTCTGTGACAGAATCCCCGTGTGGCCGACGAGCAGGTTGAACGCATAGAGAAGCTTGGGCTCCTCCGCGCGGTCGATGCCGATCGGGTTGTTCCAGTAGCTTCCCTCGAAGCGGTACCACGACTCGCGGGCATACGTCGGCACGATCGACCCCACGGCCAGATACTGTGTGTAGAGAGAGGCGGCCACGGGTAACAGCAGCGCGGGCAGCGCCAGGCGGACGGTCCTGGCAGGCGACAGATACAGAAGCCATAGCATGATGCCGGCCCCGAGCGACGCAGCGGGAAGCTCATTGCACATCGTCCAGCCGGCGAACAGGCCACACAGCACGAATCGCCATGCCCGTCGGTCGTCATCCAGGTGGATGCAGAGGCATTGATAGAGCGCGAAGAGTGCGCCGGTGGCCGCGACGGAGTGATTGTTCAAGCTCGCGAGGAATCCAGAGACGAACGTCCCGAAGCACGCCGCGGCGAACACGAACAGACGCCCCCATTCCGTCGTGCCCAGTCGCTCGACGAGACGCGCGAGCAGCAGCAGATACAAGACGAACGGCAGCCAGTTGATCGTGAGCAGGATGATCCGGGTCACCAGCAGGCGGTCTCGACGCATGATCAGGTCGAGGCCATTACGCAGCAGCCAGTACTCACCGGCCGCGACCGTCGCCAAGAGCGTGGGTTTGCTCGAGTAGAAGCGGCGGGTCTCCGGGTGCAACACCTTGTCCACCGTGTTCCACCCGGGCTGAGCGATGATGCCCACATCGCGATACGACCCATCCGGGTTCAGTTCCCGGCGGCCGATGGAGTAGCTCCCGGTGTCGACGAGCGCGCGGACCGTCGACCAGCGCGATTGGTCGTTCACCGTGAACGCCTCAGGTGCGGTGAGGATCCGCGAGCCGACGATACTCGCGGCCACCAGCAGCAGCAAGGCGTACACGCCGTTCCGTCCGACTGAGCTGCTCCCCGTCGCCTGACCGGCCGTTTGTGTATCGTGTCTTTCTTCAAGCCCGAGCGTCACGCACGAATACCTCCGACGAAGTGTGTTGGGTGAGAAGGAGCCGTTCCGGAAGCGTGCAGCTTACACCTTCCCACACAGGTCGCCAAGGCTGCGCGGTCGATTCGATCACGACTTCCTCGACCTCACAGTCGACGAGCCAGTCAGCACGTGCGCGCCACTCCTCGTTGCATCATTCAGGGCGCGAGCTATCGCCGATTCCACAGGTTGCGTCGACGTTCCTTCCGGCGGTTTCCTGGCGCTGTGAACTCGAGGGCATCCAGCCTGCGATAGAAGATTTCAACAAGGCGATTCGTCTCGGACTTGACTATGATGAAGCCTGACGGACCGCGCTCGCTTGCGCAAGAAGTAACCAGAGAATCGGCGCATGGCAATCGTGACGGAGGGGTGCCTGCTATCGTCACGTTTTGGCAGATAGCCGGCACACAGTTGTTGCTGATTGCCAAGGCCAAGGAGGTAGAACATGCCCAAGGTCGTAGTCACGGCGCAGGTTGAGGACCTTGTGAAGTGGGAAAAGAATTTCAGGACACACGGTAGCCTCTTCAGGAGTCAAACCGTCACCAAACCTGTTAGTTTCGCGACAGTCGAAGGCAATCATGTCGCGGTCTGTCTCGAGCCCGAGGACTTGGACACTTGCATGAAGATCCTGGATTCCCCGGCGACGGCGGAGGCCATGGCATTTGATGGCGTCAAGCGAGAGACGGTGAAAGTGTTCGTCCTGGACAAGGAACTGAAGGTCTAGAGGGCGCTGGCGACGGCGAGGCCTGCACGTTGCTCTTCGGTTGTGCGAGATCGCGTCCCGGCGGCGAACGGCTGTTGATTCGTCCTGGTCTGCCAAGTCGTCAAGAATCTAGAGAAGCTGTGTCTCGCGTTGGTGAAGACGAACCCACGCGTCAGCTGAGCTGACGTCATGGTGATTCACTTACCCTGAAAACTCTTGACGAAAACTTGATCCTCCAAAGGGCCGCTTTCGCAGCTGAGACGGCCCAACGGACGCACAGGCACGGGCGGGCGGACGTTCCGATGTCAACGGATGAAGGTAATCATCGGAGAGCGAGGGCAACCAATACGCCGTCATGTCGATGCCGTCTGTGCCCGTCTCGACCGCGATGCGTAAGAGATCTTCATACCATGCGCAGCTCTCCAGTTTGTCCGATTCCATCACCGCTCGAACAGATCTGATTCACAGCACTACGGGCTCGCGATCCGTCGCATGTACCTCGGCGACCGTCGACCACTTACAGCAGAGTGTGAATGATACTGAAGGCAGACGCTCGGTAGCAGATAGCTCCGCGCTGCAGGATACCTACGGCTCATCAACAGGGCAGCACGTCTCTTGCAACGTCACGGCGCTTCCGGTTGCCAGAAAACGAGGGGGTCACTGTGAAGCGCAAGACTTTGATTTGCTCAGCAGTGCTGATTGCCCTTGCCATCTTTGATGGCAACTTCGGTTCGTCGCTCAGCGCCAAGGGGGGCGGTCGTGGTGGGGGCGGTGGTGGTGGTGGTGGTGCGAGTATCTGGCTCCCCACATTGGGCGGCAATTCCAGCCAAGGGTATGAACTGTCTTCCACTGGTTCGGTCGTTGTGGGCTACTCCTCCAATGCTGCCGGGTCCTACCGTGCGTTTCGGAAGGCGGGGGTGGCGGCAATGCAAGACCTCGGTGACTTCGGATATGCGTATGCCGCGGCGTATGGAGTTTCCGCCGACGGTTCGGTCGTGGTCGGAGAGGCATGGAACGCGAGCTTCGAGCAGCGGGCGTTTCGCTGGACGGCTGCAGGCGGCCTGCAAGACCTTGGTACTTTGGGAGGGCCGTATGCAGTCGCTGCGGACGTCTCCGCGGACGGTAAGGTCGTCGTCGGACAGTCGTGGGACGCCAACAGTAACTCGCACGCGTTTCGGTGGACCGCCGCGACCGGCATGCAGGATCTCGGTACGTTCGGCGGCTTCGACAGCGGTGCGTACGGCGTTTCCGCGGACGGGTCGGTCATCGTCGGGATGGCATACGACCCCGGGAACTGGCCGCATGCCTTCCGCTGGACTGCGGCAACCGGCCTGCAGTTCATCGGTACATTGAGCGCCGGCGGCACCAGCGAGGCGTTCAGCGTTTCGGCGGACGGCCAAGTCATCGTCGGGAGGTCTGATGGTGGCGCCTTTCGGTGGACCGCAGCAACCGGAATGCAGAATCTCGGTACGCTGGGCGGCATCGGCGCGGCGGCGTTTGACGTCTCGTCCAACGGGTCCGTCATCGTGGGGGAGTCATCGAACGCGAGCGGGACGCTGCGGGCCTTCAAATGGACGGCGGCGACCGGGATGAAAGACCTGAGCACCATCTACGCCGGCTCGATTGGGAGTGGCTCGTACCTCCAATACGCCAACGCCGTCTCCGCCGATGGCCTCCGCATCACGGGATACGGCTACAACCGGTCGGCCGGCCGTTATTCGGGGTATCTGACGCCGTAGATCGGATGGCATGACGGTTCGTCATAGGCAGGACCCTCTGCCGGCGATAAGCTCGCAGGTGGAGGGTCTCTGCCCATGATCGGCACATGCACATTCACCATGACCATCGGCGAGATTGTCGCCGCCGACTACCGTACCGCTGCGGTTTTTCAGCGGCGCGGAATTGATTTCTGTTGCCACGGTGGGACCCGCGAGCGCAGTGCCGAGATGCCGGGATGATACTGCCGAGATGCTTCGCGAACTGCAGGAGGTGAGGTCCGAGCCCGCTGCCGGGGCTCCCCGCTTCTACTCCTGGACTGATCTCTTACATCGTCACGAACCACCACGCGTACGTTCGCGACATGCTGCCGGTGATCGTGGAGCACTCGCGCAAGATCGCGGAGGCCCACGGAGCCCGTCACCGCGAGCTTCCAACGTGTCGCCCAGCGCTTCCTCCGCTGTGAACTCGGAAGCATCCAGCGGGCTGCCGAACCCGATCCCGCCAGGAGCGCGACGCGTGGAAGTTCCCGCACTGTCGAGGATCCGGAAGCTGGACGAGCGTCAGGTGTGAGTACTGGCGCCTGACGTGTCCGTCAAGTCGAAGCGCCGCCCGACGAGCGATCGACCGGCAACCGAAACGTAGAAGCCGAGGATGGCCGGCGCGGCGAGCAGCAGCACGCCGGCGACCATGGTGCGGCCAAAGAACGACGAAAGGTCTAGCGACGCGATGACGTGTGCCGACATCGCGTCGACGAATAGCGAAGTGGCGCCGGCGAGCAGTCCATATCGCGTTAACAGCACCACGGGAAGTGTCGCCGAGCCGATCGCCAGCGGCAGCTGCACGAGCGGATCAGTGAACGACTGAAGGTCGAGGCCGACGAGAATGGCGACGGCGAGCATCGATGCCAGCCACGGACGCGGCGAGAACACCCGCAGCAGGAGCAGCAGGAATAACAAGTCGATCGACAAGGCCGTCGACAGCGCGAGCGAGCGGAGGAAGCTGGCGGCGAGCGTGCCGCCGCTGCTCAGTGCATCGAGGTCGACGCGCCAGATCACCGAGTTACCCGTGCGCCAACCAGCCAGCGCCGCCGCCACGCGATCGATGACCACGCCCGCGAGCCCGACAATCGCGCCGATCAGAAGATCGCGCCCGACCCGCCGGTCGCGCCACCGTCCCGCCAGCAGGCGCGTCCACCCGATCAGCGCGTGCGGCCAGTGCCTGCGCACATACGGTTCGAGGGCGACATACGACAACCACGTGAACGCGGCGACGAACAGCGCCCAGCTGAGCGCGCCGATGACGACGAATACTTCGGCGCCCGTGAACGTGTGATGCGCCTCCAGCAGCTGCGCGGCCAGCAACAACAGACCGACGGTGGTCGCGACCCGCAGCGCCCCTTGCTGATCCGACTTGCCGCCCTGCAGGTTTCGCCGGGCCAGGACAGCGCCGACCACGACCAGCAGGAAGAAGATCAGCCCGAACAGCACGGTTTCGATCGTCACTTCCGCGGATTCGCTCCGAGTCGTCCACGGCGCGATGATCCTGAAGTACACAGGTCGCCCGGCGAACGCCGCGGCTTCGATCCGCAACGACACGCCGGATCCGTCCGGCGCCGGTCCGACCCAGGCGGCGCGTGTGTCGGCAAACACCGGCACGACGGGCAAGGTCTCGACCGGTGAGAACCTCGCCGGATCGAGCCGCGCCTCGACGAAGAGTCGCGTCCAGTCGACCGGAACGTTCGCCGCGGTGTGCGCGTCGCCGTCCGAAGGCCTCACGAGCAGCGCGTTCAGCGCGCCATCCGGGTCGAGCTCGAGGTAGCTGCCGCCCGGATCCAGGGATGTCGCGATCGGCGGCGGTGATCGCTTCCGCCGAGCTCGCCGCGAGCATGATTGGCGCACCGCCAAACCGCGCCAGCACCGGCGTGACGAGAGGCTGCGGGCTGCTGCGGTACCAGAACACGATCAGTTGCGGGCGAAGCGACTGGAGATGGTCCCAGTGGTGCGGCCCGGCCGTCCGGGTCCGCTGCCACGCAAGGTATTCCGCACGAGTCGTGAATCCGTGCGCGCGTATCGGCGGGCGCGTCGACGTATCCGAGACGCTGACGTATCTCTTCGGCCCTCGCGGCGAGGACCTCCGGCGACTGGCGGAAGGCGACATATCTCGAGTAGACGTTGAGCGCCGGTGACGGCGAGCAGCGCAACGACCGCCGCAGCGAACGCGATCAGGCAGGCGAATGCGGCGGCCGGGCTCAGTAGATGCTCGTCAGTGGCGTCGGCGACCACGTGCGGTGCCGGTGTTTCGCCGGCGGCCAGCGCCGCCGCGAGCGGATCGCCGCCGGGCAAACGCTGCGGCGACCGAGAGCGCCGACTCGGGCCGGCGCGCCGCATCGGGTTCGAGACAGCGATCGATGACTTGTACGATCCGCGGATCGATCGCCGCGCGCACGCTCGGCGGCAGCAGCGGCGTCGACGAGGTCGGCTGCTGCCGGCGTTCCGCCAGGCTCGTCGAACCATAGGCCGGCGTGCCGGCGAGCAGCTCGAACAGCAGCAGGCCGACGGCATAGAGGTCGGTCTGCGGCGAAAGCCGGCCGCCGGCGATCTGCTCCGGCGCCATATACGCGGGCGTGCCTGCGATCTCACCCGCGCGGTCGTCGTCGGCGAAACTCGCCAGGCCGAAATCGGTGATGCGAACCTTCCCCCGGCCGTCGAGCATCACGTTGGCCGGCTTCAGGTCGCGATGGAGGACGCCGCGATCGTGCGCCGCGGCAAGGCCGGCGCATACCTGTCGAACGATCTCGACGGCCTTGTCCGGCGACAGCCGGCCGATGCGGCGCAGCAGCGACGCGAGGTCTTCGCCGTCCACGTACTCCATCGACACGAACGGACGGCCGTCCCACTCGGCGACGTCATGAACCCGGCAGACATTGGGATGCGAGACCTGGCGGGCGGTGCGCGTCTCGTCGCGCAGGCGCGCCGCCAGCGTGGGCTCGTCGCCGCGCAGAAATTTCAGAGCAACGGGCTGGCCGAGCGTGAGATCGTCGGCGCGATAGACCTCGCCCATGCCGCCGCGACCGAGCAGGCCGACGATGCGGTAACGTGTTCCCAGGAGTGTGCCCGGCGTGAACGCACCGTGATCGATGCCGCTGCCGGCTGTATGCGAACGCCGCGGTTCGTGGGGCAATGACGGGATTGGCTCCGGCGACAACGCCGCGGCGACGGTCGGCGCTTCGGAAGACGCGCCGCACACGCTGCATGCCACGGCGTCAGGTGTTCTTTCGGTGCCGCAGACGGCGCAGACCATTGAGCGCATCTTGTCATAGCGCTCGTTTGCAGAGGAAGGGGCGACTCACACCTGGCCGACCGACATATCCCGCCTGCTTGACGTTCTCGAGGAAGAGGGTTCGGAAGGCCGTCAGGCTCGATGCTCGCGCCCGGCAGACTCTCCATGTGAGGCACTACTTGGGCCCGATCCTCAGTGTTCCTCGAGGAATCGCTTCTCCATAAAGAGCGTGTGCGTCGAAATGCTCGCATACCCCATGCGCTCGTAGACCGGCCGGCCCGCATCGCTGGCATGGAGCACGGTCGGTGTCTCCCCATGTGCCCTGGCCGCATTCTCCAACGCCTGCCTCATTGTCGCCGCGGCAAACCCTCGACGCTGCTGGCCCGGCTCGGTGGCGACGAGTGCGACGTAGCGATGGCCGTCCACTATCAGGACCGCGGCGCTGCTGACAGGCTTCCCGCCCGCCACACCGACAACCGGAAACTGGTCCTTCCAGAACGTTCGAGAACCGATCGTCGCTTTGCTGGCTTCCAGATCCATTCCATACGCGTGCGCATTGACGTCGACGATGGCCCCGCAGCCACTGTCGTCCTGCGGCACTGTCAGCTCCAGGCCTCGAACGGTCGCAGCGGCGGCAACTGTCCGGGCCAGCATCCCGGTCATCGGCATCACCACCGCCAGACCACACGCCTCCAGTGTTGCGGCGGCGTCGACGCCAGACTCGAGCCGTTCGTGCGTGACCATCAGCAGCCAGGGAACAGACTGAGCGGCGGCCCATGCGCAAGCCTTGCGCCCGCGCGCCCTCAGCACGTCGGCGGATAGGCCCGAGCCTGTCAGCAGCGCGAGATTGAAGAAGCTGATGGGCAGGCCGCTGAAGATGTACTGAGTTCCTTCACCGGCCGCTTCCACATACTTTGGTGCACCGGCGCACATCAACCGCCAGGCGCCATCCATCTGGCGGATGCTGAGCGTGACGTTGTCGTTCATACGCTGAACTCTAGCGCAGCCCTGTCACCACAGCCACGACAATTGCGAACAGGCTCAGCACGAACAGCACGGCGCACGCCGGCGCCCCGAAACGAAACCAGCGATCGAAGCGGACACCGGCCAGAGCAAGGATGGCCATCAGCGTGCCGTCCGTCGGGAGGATATGGTTGATGACGCCGGCGCCGAACTGATACGCGAGCACGGTCACCTGCCTCGAGACGCCCAGCAGATCCGACATCGGCACCAGAATCGGCATGGTCAGCACCGCGCGGCCGGACGTGCTCGGGATTGCAATGGAGATCGCGGTCTGCACCACCGTCATCCCGACCGCGAACGCAATCGCCGGCAGGTGCACGAGCGGTGTCACCATCCCATTGATGACGGTGTCGACGATCTTGCCCTTCTCGAGCACCACGAAGATTGCGCGCGCGAAACCGATCAGCGTCGCGGCGAACGCCATCGAGCGAAAGCCCTCGACGAATGCGCGAGCCGTGGCGTCGATGCCGAGCCCGGCGAGCAGGCCGGCGAGCACGCCCATGGCGAAGAACAGGGCGCCGAGCTCATCGAACCCCCAGTCGTAGTGCAGCGCGCCGAACACGTAGACAACGAACGTCGCCACGACCATCAGCAGGATCACCGCCCGGCGCCAGTCGAGAGGAACTGTCGTCTCCCGGGATGCGACGTCCGGTGTCGTCCGCGTGCGGTTCGCATGACGCATCGTCCACCACGTCCAGATCACGAGTCCTGCTATAAGCACCGCCAGGCGGAACGCGAGGCCCGACAGCAGCGGCAGCTGCGCCACCTTCTGCGCGATGCCGAGGCTGAACGGATTGATCGGGCTGAACGCGATGCCGACGGCGGACGCGCCGATGCTCATCGACACGGCCGTGATCGGATCGTACCCGGCGCTACGGACCAGCAGCAGCAGTACCGGCACCAGTGGGATGATCTCTTCCCACATGCCTTCCACGGCTCCGCCAGCGGCAAACGTCACGCAGCAAATCGGCACGATGAGATCTGTGCGATGACGCAGCACCTTCACCATCCAGACCACGCCCTGATTGAAGGCGCCCGTGCTTTCAACCACGCTGAAAGCACCGCCGACGAGAAATACGAGAAAGATCACCGACGCCGCCTCGGTCATCCCCTGCGGCAAGGCCATCAACGCGGCGAACGGTCCAACCGGGCTCTGCGGAACCCGGTGAAACGAGCCGGCAACGACAGTCCGGCGTCCTGTGGCCGGATCATCCCGCCGCTCGAATTCGCCGGCGCGAACGGCATGCGTGAGCGCAGCGGCCGCGAAGACGCAGATGACGAGCAGGACGAGCGGGTGCGGAATGCGGGAAGGCATGGGAGGCGTCTGCACGCGATGCTAGCAGATAGTAGAACTGCTGCGGCCGGCTCCCCGAGGAATGCGCGAGAGCGCAAGTGCGCTGGCGTTCCCCGCACCCCTGGCGTCAGCGGGTGCGCCCGGGCTCACTCCAGGCGGGGCCCCTCCACGGACGTTTGCCACCCATCACGTTGGCGACCGACCGCGTCGGATTCAACAACACCGCCAGCGTGTTGCCCCAGTACAGGTGGCTGCGTTTCACGCGGTCGATGATGTGGAGCCGAGCGGCGTCCTCAGCGATGGAGATCAACAGTCCGATCCCTGGCGTGACGACGAAGTCGCAGTACGTCATCTGCCCCGGCTGCAGACCAACGTTGCCGATCGAGGCTTCCGACAGCGGCCCAAGCTCGAAGTTGATCTCGTAGATGAACGAGTAGATGGCTTGAGCACCTTTCGCCTTCCAGTAGTGACGGTTGCTGCCAATCGGCGTCTCCTGCGATGCGCGGTGGTTGTTGGCAAAGACGAACGACGTCGTTGAACCCAACAGAGGGTGCCACAGGTAGTTCGTCGTCTTCCTGTCCCCATCGTTCCAGCAACAGAGGCTGCCGGCCGATGCGAACCACTCCTCGAAGAACGGCCCCGCGAGACTCTCGCGCGTGCTTTCTTCGAAGGTTAGCCGAACCGTGTGCTGAGCGAGCAGCAGGACGATGGAGTCCCGGACTAGGCTGCGCCACGCAATCGGCCCCTTCTCTAGGGAGGGCGTAGTCGCAGGGGCCCCTGACGGGATCTGGTCGGGGAGCACGAACGCGGTGGAGTGACCAGCCTTGGGGAGCGTTAGGGTCGGAAGGGACGACTGCGGTGTGAAGAGTCCGCGGAACGCCCGAGGGACCTCCGGCCGAGCCGGCACTGAAGAATCGGCTTCGTAAAGCAGGCCGAAGGGCGGCGGTGGCGATGCAGGGTCCTGCGCCGCTGCGGTTCGAGCACCGGACAAAACGAGCAGGGCCCCGAGGCCAACGCGACCCGTGAGCATCCAGGCACGCCGAAGAACCACTGTTCCTCCTGTTTCAGCGAATCAGCAGCCATAGACTAAATGCCACCTGACGATCTGCCAATAGACCCTTGGTGCAGGCTGGCGCGCGCGCGATGAGCGTGACCGCAGTGCCGGCTACGCCGTTTGCTGGCCGTTCACGGTTGCCTTCCACCACCGCTCGTACCTGGGCGCAAGCCACACGGCCCAGGGCACGAGACAGATGCCTGCCAGCAGATCCACCACCCAGTGGTGGCGCAGGTAGACCGTGGACACGAGCAGCACGAGCACGAACACGAGCAGGATCGGGAAGTACCAGCGGCAGTACTTCCACGCGTAGTACAGGCTGAGGCAGCTGACGGCCGAATGCAGGCTGGGGAACGCCGCACGTTCCGCGTGGTTCGGCATCATTCCGATCAAGTACGCCTGAAAGTTCGTGATGGGCCCACCGCGGAGCGTCACATGGAACAGACCGAGCGACGCGTAGTACAGGCGCGGCGGGGCGGCGGGCAGGAGCAGGTAAAGGACGTAGCCGGTGTAGAAGCAGACAATGATGCCGAGTAGCGCTGTGCGCGCCTCGTTCGACCGGCCACTGAACCAGAGGATCAGCACGACCGACGGGGCAATGAGGTAGAAGTTCGCGTAGAAGGCGTTGAAGAACTCGGTTCTCGCCGGCGTGATGTACGCCTCAGCCCAGAGGACCGGCTGGCCCCCGAAGATCCACCCCTCGATCGCCGACAAATACGCGTGAATGTCGTGCGTGTTGACATACCTCACGGTGTCGTGCAGGTTCGTGTACACCGCGATGCACATGACGAAGGGGAGGAACGTCCGGCCGAACTCCGCCGCCGCGAGCCACCGGCGCGAGCCCTGTCGGCGCGAGAGCGTCCGCTCGAGCCAGGGCAGGATCGCGGCCAATCCGACGACCACCGCGAGCCGCAGCAGGCCGCCGCGGATGCGCCGCGAGTTGATCTGGTGCTGGTAGAGGTCGACATTGGCGTAGATGGTGAGGACGACCGAGGCGACAAACGCGATGGCGAGCAGCCCCTCCTCTGGCCGCAGGCGCCGGAAGACGGTAATCAGCCGGGAGCTTCGATCCGACACCTCGTGCACCAGGAAATCATAGTGCGCACAACATGGCACGCGACAGCCCACCGCCCAATTCCGACTGCAGCCCGGCCCGGGCATGAGGATGGATTTGAGGCGTCAGCCGCAAACGGGTTCAGTTGCGCGGTTGATTGACTGCGGAAGCATCGGTACCCGTGAAGGGACCATCGAGCCCGTCGGGTTATTCCGACGTCATTCCGGTAGCGGGATGCGGCGACGATCCGAGGGCAGGACCGTCGATGAAATCGCCAGTTCGTTCCCGCCGGCGGCGGAAGAAGCGGTACAGCAGCCACACATCGATACTGGCGACAGTCGAGAACACGGCGGCGGCAGTCACGCTGTTCGCGATCCCGAGCATGCGGAGCAGGGATGCGAGACCGAACGCCACTACCCACGCATCGAAGCTCATACACACTCGACGGAATGTCTCGGGCCGAACGCGGCGGATGATGACCGCACCCAGCGGAACGCCTATCGCCAGGCTCGGGAGGATCTGCAGCGACAATGCCATGCTGGTTGTCGTGAACATGCCCGCATAGAGATACGCGGCAGCGGTCATCGACGACTCTGCCAGCCTGACCAGCCCGAGCGCCGCTCGGAAATCGCGTTTCACATAGCCCTGATTGCTCAACATGACAGCCAAGGGCGGGCCCGAGATTGTGGTCACCGAATAGAGCACCCCGAGAGCGCCTCCGAACGCGAGCCCGACCCGGCGCTCTGATCGAATCGGTCGCCGGAAACCGGCCGCCTGAAGAAGGATCAGCGGAATCAGGCACGCGAACGTCCACAGCTTCATCCAGGAGGGGCTCACGGTCGCGATGAGGACGGTTCCGACGATGACGCCTGGAGCGAGCCCGGCGATGATCGGCAATACCCGCCGCCAGACGCCGCTTACACTCTCCCAGTTCATCAGGAGCACGTAGGCGTTGAGCACGACCTCGATCAGCACCAGCGCCGGATTCAGCACGCGGTTGCTGAGGAACAACAGCGCCATCGGGACGGTGAGCGATGAAAACCCGTATCCGAGCGCGCCGTTCACCGTGGCGGCGATCAGTGTGATGACGGAGAGCGCAATGATTTGTTCGACCGACATCCGGCCCTCACATATACCCGTCTCTTCGCAGCGTCTCGAGACCGCCGCCGTCGGCTGCGTCCTGCGCGCGGCCGGAGCGCTCGGCAATGTTCGCGAACCGGCCGGTCCGCAGTTCGACGATGATGTCGGCGACGGTGGCGGCGGTGGACGTCACCGGCTGCGTGCACGGCCCGCATCCGAGCGAGCGGTAGCGAACGCCGTCACCGCGATCGAAGTAGAGCCCGACGATCGGAATGGCCTCGCGCGCGATGTACTCCCAGATATTCAGCTCCGTCCAGTCGAGCAGCGGATGGATTCGGACGTGCGTTCCCGGCGCGAAATCCGTCTTGTACTGGTTCCAGAATTCCGGCGGCTGATCCGCGAGATCCCAGGCGTTCCGAGTGGTGCGCGGCGAGAAATATCGCTCCTTCGATCGGCTTCCTTCTTCGTCCGCTCTGGCGCCGACGATCACACCCGTGAACGGTTCGGTGTTGGGATCCCGTTCGTAGCCCTTCGTGACGTGGTTGTAGCGATAGCGGGGCCATTCGCCGCTCAACGTTCGGGTCAGCGCTTCCGTCTTCAGCAGTGAACAGCACGTCATGCGGTCGACGGTGCCGTCCGGGAAGGTTCGATGCGCGGCGAGCGCCGCTTCATTCTGGCCGTAAATGAGATTCAGCTCCCACTCGTCGACCAGCCGATCGCGGTACTGGATCATCTCGGGAATCTTGAACGACGTATCGATATGGATCAGTGGGAACGGCACATGGCCAAAGAACGCCTTGCGCGTAAGCCACAGCAGCACCGTGCTGTCCTTGCCGATCGACCAGAGCATGCCGAGATTCCGAAATGCCGCATAAGCTTCTCGCAGAATATGGACGCTGCGATTTTCGAGTTGGTCGAGCTGGTCCATCGGTCGTTCCTCAGGCGTCAAGAGGGCGTCCCCGGCGTCGCGGCGGTGGCGTCGTATCCCAGGACGAAACCGGCCACGCGCATATCCTCGGAGTCGTAACGGAGCGGCGAAGGGTGTTCGCCCACGGCCGCGGAGTTGCGGTAGATGCAGTCCCCGGCCCCAACGTCCCATTGCATCATCGGGCCGAACCTCGGGTACAAATCGGCGCTTCCCTCGGCGACGCGACAGAACTTCAGCGAGCTGCCGAGGCGCACGCGCTCGATCACCCCTATGGACGCGAGGAAGGTCTCGAGCTCGGGCGAAGGATGGGATCGGCTTTCGACCACGCGTGCCGGCTGCCCCGGTCGCCACCGGCAAGACGAAATCCGCTCCGGACGAGAGGCGCCACGTTGACGCCAGGCGCCAAGCCCGCGTCCTGCGCAGTAGGTGAGATCGAACGCGGGCGCCAGAATGACGCCGAGCACCGGATCGCCTTCATCGACGAGCGCGATGTTCACCGTGAATTCGCCGTTCTTGGCGAGGAATTCCTTGGTTCCGTCGAGCGGATCCACGACCCAGTAGCGCCGCCACGTCGCACGCAGCGACCCGGAAGGCATGCTCGATTCCTCGGCGACGATCGGAATCGTGGCGTCCCAGGCCGTGAGGGCCCCGACGATCACGCGTTCAGCGGCGACATCGGCGATTGTCACAGGGCTCGCATCGGCCTTCTGCCGGCAGGCCGCGGCCGTGTCGTAGTGCCGCATGATTTCGCGACCGGCCATGCGCGCGATGTCGCACAGCCGTTGGAGCGCCGCATCATCGATCGACCTCACGGGAGGGCCACCGGTGACGGAGCCCGAAAGCGTTCACCGAGTCCGAGCGTCCTCATGACGAGATTCGTCGCCTCCTGCACGGAGATATCGCGCGTGTCGATTCGCAGCTCGGGAGCCGCGGGTGGCTCGTACGCCTCGTCGAGGCCGGTGAAATTCGCGATCTCGCCGCGGCGGGCGCGTCCGTAGAGTCCCTTGACATCCCGGCGTTCGCATTCGTCCAGCGGCGTCGATACGTAGACTTCCACGAACCGCCGACACAGCCTGCGTACGAATTCACGCGACTCGGCGTAAGGCGAAATGAGCGCGCAGACGACGAAGACGCCGTGATGTTCGAGTCGGCTCGCCAGGAATCCAACGCGCTTGACGTGAGCGTCGCGCTCCGCCTTCGAATAGCCGGTTTGCGGGAACACGCTGCGGATCGAATCACCGTCCAGGTACTCGACTTTGGCTCCGGCGGCGAGCAGGCGCTCGCACACGGCCTGGGCGATGGCCGACTTCCCTGCGCCCGACAGGCCGGTGAACCACACCACCGCGGGCTCGAGCGGCGCGCCGACGCCTACCATGGCCGGAAAATCGCTCCGCAATCGTGCAACAGTGTCTTCAACCGAGTGGTGCCTTCGGTCTCCGCTTCCGCCTCGGTGAGCGCCAGGTCGCAGGCGAGGTCGGTGGTGATCCGATCGCCGAGCCAGACGGTCATGACCCGATCGGATCCGCCGGAAGTGCGAATCACGTCGATATCCTCCTGTGTGAGCGCCACCGCCGTCGCGATTACGATCAGTCCGGCATCGAGCAGGATATTGGCGACTTCGCCAAGCCGCCGCAGATGCTCGAGCCGATTCACGTCGGTGCGCTCGATATCCGCATCGACTCCGTAAAGGACGTTGCCGATGCCAAGAAAGTAGACGTATCGGCCGTCGTCGAACAGCCGCGCCTCGAGATCGCGGGCGAGCTGCTTGCGCTCGGCGTCCTTTTCGCCGGTGATCACCAGCAGTGCTGGCTTCTGGCTGTATCGCTCCGCCCGCCGCTCCGCGGGCACGCCGCCCGCCGCCCACTTGTAGTTCCGCTTCAGTACTTTCTCGCGCACCCAGGCGTGCTTGTCGGGAAGCGCCTGACGAACGATGCCGCCGCCGCAAATCTCGAAATTGTCGACGATCACGAAGCGTCCGGTGGACGGACACTGGTCTGCCGTGTCGAACGCGAGCGGCTTGCCGAGAAGAAGCGTGCACTCGGCCACCTCGTGACGCTCCACCTGCGTCCGTTCGTCAGCGGCGGACAGGTCTGACGCATCGATCACGCGATGAATCTGTTCAATCCGAAACGGCGCGCGACCGGTGCCGAGCTTGAGCAGATATTCCTTCCGCTGGACGAGCGGGCTCTTGCCCAGCCAGAAGAGGCTCACCTTCATGCGCGTGCTGACATAGGGCTTCGGCTGGCCGGTCTTGGCGGCGAGCTCGCCGCGCCCGATGTAGATCTGTTCGCTCAGTGTGAAGCCCGCCGCTTCCTCGGCCGCGGCCTCGCTGCGCGATGGACGATTGAATGCTTCGATGCTTTTGACTCGCGTCTTTTTTCCAGACGGATAAAAGACGACCTCGTCGCCCGCCGAAAGGCGGCCGCTGTCGACGGTTCCGGCGACGATGCGCCGGTCGTCGCGGTGTTCGGTGAACTTGTAGACGCCCTGGACGGGCATTCGAAACGGCCCCGCGGTCAGCGCGGGCCGGTTCTCGAACGCGTCGAGCGCGTCGAGGACGGTTGGTCCCTCGTACCACGAAAGATTCGGCGCGTGTGCGACCAGGTTTTCGCCGTGAAAGCCGCTGACCGGAATGAACCAGGTCGGCGTGATCCCGATACGATCGAGGAATTCCCCGCATTCGGACACGATCTTGTCGAAGACGTCGCGGCGGTACGCGACCAAATCCATCTTGTTCACGAGCACAGCGATCTGGCGGATGCCGATCATCGCCAGCATGAATCCATGCCGCCTCGAGTTTTCCTGGATGCCTTCATGCGCGTCGATCACCAGCAGAGCCGCTTCCGCGCGCGACGCTCCGGTGATCATGTTCTTCAGGAACTCGATATGGCCCGGAGCGTCGAGGATGATGTAGTTGCGTCGCGCGGTCTTGAAGAAGACCCGCGCTGAGTCGATGGTGATCCCCTGAACCTGTTCGTCTTTCAGCGCGTCGAGCAGAAACGCGTACTCGAACGGTTTTGCGTTCCGTTCACAGGTCGTTCGTACCGCCTCGAGCTTCCCTTGCGGCAGTGAGCCCGTGTCGGCCAGCAAACGCCCGATGACGGTGCTCTTGCCATGATCGACGTGACCGGTGACCACGATGTGCATGCGCTCGGCCCGAACCGCCCGCGAGGCGTCCTCGGGATCGACTCGAGGATTCGGGGTTATCGTCATTTATCTCTCCAGCGACAGTCCGCGCGATCGGTCAGCACAGACCGGCGTCGTGCATATTGATGTGAGTTGACGTGCAACGCCGCACGTTGAAGTCAGTCCGTACAGACGGCCGGCAGTCCACTGCAAACCCTGATCCCGGACACGGATGAGATACCGGAGGTGGGCTCTAGCGGCCAGGCGGGCAGGCGATTGGCCTCTACGTCCTCGAAGTCGAACGGAGGGGGGTCGAGCTGACCGCTTTTCGCTCGCACCGCTGGCAAAGAATGGCTGAGACTTACCGTCGCTCGAAGTCGACCCCGATGCCAATACTCGGTATTGCTTCGCCCGAAAAGGATTTACATCGACAGCAATCACCTCCATGAGTTCCTCAGGAATCTCGGCCTGCGACCATGAAAAACGTCGCGAACCCAGAACACCGGGGCCGGCAGCGAGGCGACCAGCCGCTTGCGGGCGATCGCGCGTCGCAGATCCGCCGCATCGGATACGAAAGCTTCCTGAAGGACCGCCGTCGACGCCCTCGCGCGTGCCAGATCGCGTTCGGCGATGATCCGCGAGACCTCGTCTAGAAAGATCGCGGCTACCAGTTGTCGTCGGCGGTTACGGGACGTCCCGGTGCGCCGCTCGAATTCATCAGCGAGCGCTTCACGGACCTGCAGCCCGCATCGAACCACCCGGGCGTGGTCGCGGCTGACCTGGCTGGCGTGGACGCGATACCGGCAGAGCACGCGTGGAACAGCCACCACCGACCAGCGTGCGGCCACGCGGAGCCAGGCATCAAGATCTTCGGCCTGCGCGGCCGCGCCATCGAATCCTCCGGCATCGACGAGCGCCTGCCGGCGCACAATGACTGTCGAAGTGGGAATGAAGTTGCGCTGCAGATACAGGCGCTCGAAGATGTCTCCCTGCGGCGGATTCATTGGCCACGGCGGGCCCAGACCGCCCGGCCCAAATCGACGCATCTGTCCGTACACCAGCCCGACGGCGGGATCATCGAAGCTTGGAATTTGATCGGCGAGCTTGCCGGCTTCCCACACGTCGTCGGCGTCCAGCCAGGCCACCAGGTCTTCCCGTGCCGCCAGCAGCCCGGCATTGCGGGCCGCGCCAACGCCTGCATGCGCGGATGAAAGGAGGCGAACGCGTTCGCCAAACGACCGGCTCACGCGCACCGACCCATCGTCGGAGCCGTCATCAACCACGATGACTTCCGCTGGCGGTGGCGACTGCGACAGGGCGGATTCGATGGCCTCGCCGACGAACCGTTCGGCGTTGTAGCACGGAATCACCACGCTGACTCTCATTGGAACGTCACTTTCCACCGCCATCCACCTCAGAGATGTCGATACCCGAGCTCCGTCCCCACCGGCTCAATCGCCCGCTTGAGCAGAAAGCGTTCGACCCTCGGCACCCAACGGTTGTCGTCGTTAGAGGCGTCCCGTTCTACCAGGTTGCGCACGCGCGGCAGACCGGACGGATCGGCAATCGTCATTCCAAGATAGTCTTCGAGGCGCTTGCGCGTTTCTGGCGTCCGCAGCGTCTCGTACGGCAGCAGGAGGCCGCCGACCTTTTGATGATTGCGCACGAAGTCAGTGGTCAGTTCCCTCCACCACCTCCCGAAGCTCGTGGCGGTGAAGATCGGTTCGTCAGGCCACGATCGGTACCAGTCGCGCCATTGCCGGTACGAACGGTAGGCGTGATAGGGACTCCGATAGAGGAAGAGGAATCGTGCGTTCGGAAACAGCCACTTCAGGTAATACGCGTCGTCGGTCGTGAGGGAGACTTCCTTCAAACCCCACCGGGCTCTGTTGAATCGTGCCGCAGGCGCGACGAACAGCCGTTCGAAGTAGGCGAGGTGAGCACCAAGGAACTCCTCCATCGATGGATACAAGTTCGCGACGAACTCGTTTGTGAGATCGGTCTGGTCCGGGTACTGGTCTGCGAAGAAAGAATCGGAAGGCCAGTCCTCTTTAGCGAAGGCGCACACCTGTCGCGCCAGCAGGTGGATGGGCTCTGAATAACGATACGGCTCACCCCAGATCAGAATGTCGTTGCCCTTCATCAGCCATCGTTGCAGGAACGTCGAACCGCACCGCCATCCGGCGGAGAGGATGAAAATGGGCTCGGAAGTCTGCGGGCTCGCCAGCGATGGCCAGCGTCTGGCGATTGCGGAGAGTCCCGCCTCGACGGAGGCCGGCGTGGCTGTTTGCTTCGCGTGCCGTCGTCGCGCCTTGGCGGTCCCGGACAAAGCCTCTTTCACGAGTCTCAGGTGCGTCCTCGGCGAAAGCTGCAGTATCAACCGGTGAGCCATGTGATGCCACTCGGCGCCTTTCGGCCGATTTGCAGCCTCGGGTAAACAGTCCATGTGAGCTGTCCTTGATCTCTCCAACGACGGTCGGCGCGATCGGTCAGCGCGAACCGCCGTCATGCAATCGGTGGGGTCACATACGACGCCGCACATCGAAGCCCGACCGTATAAGCGGCGGAAGTCTCCTTGCAAACCGTGGTCCCTGGAAACGGTTTGATAGTTGAGGTGGCGTTTAGCGGCCGGCGATGGCCTTTTTCGTCCTCGGAAGTCGAACGGCAGAGTGTGGCCGAACGGACCGGTTTTCGGTCGCACCGGCAACAAAGTATGGCTGAGATTACCCTCGCAGGAGTCAACCCGATGCCGATATACGGCATTCGTTTTGCGTGAACTGCCGGCTCCTGCACGGCGACACAGGATGCGATGCCCACACATGGGCTGCTCCAACGGTTCCAGCTAAGTCGGGCCGCGTCGCAGCGACATGCAGAACGACATCCCCTTCGGGGCCGGGGAACGACCGTGCGCCTGGCTCGGCTGCGGACCGCTGTTCGCCGAGGCCGTCGAGGTCAGGCGCTCAAGGACGAGCAGTTCGTGCGCCCAAGCGCGGCCACGGAGCGATCGCGTGATGGGAACGGACGGTAATTGGCTCGGAGGCCGCATGCGCAGGCTGGCGAGGGCGACGCGAACCGCCTGTCGTGACTTCTCAATCCAGAGCGGGATATCACGTTCCGTAATCGCGAAGGAATCGCCGCATACGATTTCACACTGGCGGCGCGGCGTCGCGCGCCCGGAGTGAGCGCGATGCTGCGCGCCCGAAACGAGTCGACAAAAATCATCACGTGCCTCGCGTCGATTCTGGGCATGTTCGATGAAATCGTGTACATCGACAACGCGAGCAGCGATGATACGCTCGACCGCGTGGTTCAGTTCAAGATCGATTACGACGCGCGGCACTTAATTCGGATTGCTCAGTATCCACACGTCATCGCGCGATGCGGCGACGAGCATTGGGGCACGCCCGAGGACTCGGTGCACAGTCTCGTTTACTACTACAACTGGTGCCTCTCACGATGCCGGTGTGCTTACGTGTTCAAGTGGGACGCCGACATGGCGCTGGCAGCGAACGCGACCAGCCAGATGCGTGAGCTGTTCAGCACGCTCCGTGATGACGATCAGGCGCTGTGGGTTTTCCGCGTACAAACTGCTTACCGCGACACTCATGGGAGCTGTACCGCGCGCAAGGAGAAATCAATGCCGAGCCCAGGCTCGCGCCGAATCGGCCGAGCGTGCGGTACCACAAAGGGCGTCACTGGGAAGCGCTGCGAAGCGATCGGCCGCTGCCCCGTCGGCAGTTCGAGCCGGTTTGCGTGTACGAGTTGAAGGCTGTGGTCGAAGACGAGTTCTCCCACGGAGCACGACCGACTTCCCAACCGAGTGCTCGCGAAAATGGCGCGAATGGCACTACTTCGGTCGGTGAAGAGCGGACAGACCACGCTCCGCATTTCGAACGCTGCGCGGTCGTTTATCGAGTCACTCGAACCGGAGCCCCTCGCCATTAGCATCCTGGAGCATGCGGTTCTACGAGGCGATCCTCGCCGGCTCGATCCCGATCCTGGAGAAACCGCAGCACGCGGGCAGGAACGCGCTCGAATACGGCATCGGCTACCGCTACTATCTGCTGGGCGCCGGGTCGTACGAATTCCGGCAGGACTGGGTGGACGAGAACTTCCAGAAGTTCCTCCGGTTCCAGACGCTGATGACGCCGCTGGGCGTGCCGGCGCAGGGGTAGTTGTATTTTAGGGCGACAGAGTTTCTCAGCATCGACTTCCGGAGCGGCCTTTGTGCAGACCATCTCGTATGACGTGCTCATCGTCGGGTCGGGTGCGAGCGGCGGCTGGGTAGCCAAGGAGACCGCCGAGCGAGGCCTCAGCGTGCTGATGCTCGAAGCCGGACCGCCTAGAGTGCCGACCCGCGATTTCACCGAGCACATCTGGCCCTACCAGCTGAAATTCCGCGGGTTCGGCGATCAGCAGCGATTGCTGGAGAACCAGCCGGTGCAGCGGCTTTGCTACGCGTGTGATGACTACAGTCATCAATTCTTCGTCAACGATCACGAGAATCCCTACACCTTTCCCGCTGACAAGCCGTTCATGTGGATTCGCGGACGTCAGGTCGGCGGGCGGACGTTCTGCTGGGCGCGCGAGAGCTACCGGTTCAGTGACTACGACTTCAAGGCTGCCAGCCGCGATGGCTACGGCGAAGACTGGCCCATCGGCTATGCGGAGCTCGCGCCCTACTACGATCGGGTGGAAAGCTTCATCGGCGTCAGTGGATCGCGTGAGGGTCTCGAACAGTTTCCTGACGGGCAATTTCTTCCGCCGATGGCGTTGTCCTGCGGCGCGCTCCTGGCGCGCGACGTCATCGGCCAGAAATTCGGCTGGCGAGTGATGCCCGACCGAGTGGCGAACCTGACCGTCCCTCATCGAGGGCGCCCGGCGTGCCACTACTGCGACCAGTGTCAGCGCGGTTGTCACACCGCCTCATATTTCAACAGCCCCTCGGTGACGCTGCCTGCTGCCGCCAGGACGGGCAGGTTCACTCTGATGAGCGACGCGGTCGTGAGCCACGTCCGCATCGATTCGCGTGGCCGTGCGGAAGGCGTGCACTACATCGACCGGGTGTCGCACCGTCATCGCGAGGCCTCCGCGCGGGCTGTCGTCCTGGCCGCTGGCGCGCTGGAGTCCACCCGGATCCTGCTCAATTCCCGCTCGCCGTTGTTTTCGCACGGCGTCGGCAATGAGGAAGGGGTCCTTGGCCACTACCTGATGGACCATTTCACCGTCGAAGGCGGCGGCGGTTTCATGCCCGCCCTGCGCTCGTCCTCCCGTGAGCTCGTTGGCCGGCCATGCGGCTTCATCATTCCGAACTACACGAACCTGGGCGCTAGCAGAAGCCCCAACTTCGTTCGTGGTTACCGGTTTGACGGCGATGGCAGTCAGGAGCTCTACGGGCATGCATTCTTGTTGCAGGAGCTCGGCGACGAGTGGCGTCGGAAGGTGCGAGAGGAGATTCCGTACTACTTCGCGCTGGAAGCCCAGGGCGAGTGCCTGCCCCGCAAGGAGAACTACGTCACTCTTGATGCGCAAAGAAAGGACGAGTGGGGCATCCCTGCGCTCCACATCGTCGCGAGCTACGGTGAGAACGAGAGGGCGATGGCCAATGCGATGCGGCAGGACATCGGCGCGATTCTGAACGAATTGAAGCTCGCGCGGGGGACGCCCCGGCCAATGAGATCAGCGTCTTCGGCAAGAACATTCACGAATGCGGCACCGCCCGTATGGGCAACAACCCGAAGACCAGCGTCGTGGATCGCAACTGCAAGGTGCACCACGTCCCGAACCTCTTTGTCAGCGACGGCGCCGTCTTTCCAACGCAAAGCTGTTATGAGCCGACGCTGACGATCATGGCGATTGCCGCACGTTCGGGCGAACACATCGCCGAGTCTTTCCGTCGAGGTGAGCTGTGAGCGAGAACAGGCGCGCGCCAGACGACTCTGACGACGATCTCACGCGGCGCGCGTGGCTGCTGCGCCTCGGAGAACTCACGGCTCTTGCAGGCGTCGCTGGCCTCGTGCCGGACCTGACAGCTGCGATGACTCAAGCCGTTCGGGATGCGGCGGCCGGGTTGCCGCCTGGCCTCTACGAGCCTTCAGTCGAACATCTCACTCACGTGTTGGCGGCCCGCCAGGGGCCGCTCGTTCCCCGCGGCACCGAAACCGACTTTGCCGTGCCTCGACCAGGTCCGTTTCGGCCCTTGTTCTTTTCTCATCACGAGCTGGATGTGGTCACACGTCTCGTCGGGATCCTGCTTGGCAGCGTGGACGCCGGCGCGCTGACGGAGACGATTGTCTGGCTCGACTTGCGCTTGCAGAGCGACACCGGCATCCGGCGTGCCGCCCGAACCATCGATCCATCGCATCGCGCGCTTGCCGTCGCCTATTACGGAGAAGCCAGGGTGGTGGAATTGGAAACCGTGGATTGGCAGACCATCGTGCGGACCGGCTTGAACCTGCTGGAGCAGCACTCGCGCGAGCGGTCCGGCCGCGATTTTCTGAGGCTGGCCGGACCAGCACAGACCGATCTTGTTGGGGAGATTAGTCGCATGCCACCGGAATCACCACTCGGCCGGTGCTACCTGTTCCTGCGGCGAGAGGTCACTCGCGGCTACTACACGTCACAAGCCGGTCTGAAGGAGCTCGATTACAAGGGCAACGCGTTCTATGGAGCCTGCCCCGGCTGCGAGAACAGGCGAGGGTGATTCAAGGGCTTACGCAGGAACGGGCGCCGGGTGCGCAGGCGTCCGGCGGACGTCGTCGTCGAGAGGCGCCCACGTCTCGGGCGAGATGAAGAGATCCGTGGGTTGAACGGCCACGAAGACCGGGCCACCAGGCTCCAGGCTGAGTGCCCGGTAACGCTCCTGGGGAACTTCCACGCGGACGGGATCCCCCCACGGCGCTTCGAGCTCCACCTTCACGAGGGGTCCTGCCGGATTCACGCGCAGCACCCGGGCCTCGAACTCCGGCAGCCGCCCGTCGGGGCGGGGGCGAAGTTCGAGGAGGTGCGGCCGCACGTACACGCGCGCCTCCCGGCTGCCATAGCCAGCGAGGCCGGGAACATCGATCTCCAGCGCACCGAGGTATACGCACCCACGTTCCACTCGCCCGTGGAAGACGTTCACGTCGCCGAGAAAATCGTAAACGAAGGCCGAACGCGGCCGCGCGTACACGTCCTCTGGACGGCCCACCTGCTCGATCACGCCGTGGTTCACGATCACGACACGATCGGCCAGCTCGAGCGCCTCCTCCTGATCGTGCGTGACGAAGACGCTGGTCACGTGCAGGTCGTCGTGCATGCGCCGGAGCCAGCGCCGCAGCTCCTTGCGGACCTTCGCATCCAGTGCGCCGAACGGTTCGTCCAGCAGGAGCACTTGCGGCTCCACCGCCAGCGCGCGTGCAAGCGCGACGCGCTGCCGCTGGCCGCCGGAGAGCTGCGACGGGTAGCGTGCCGCCATCTGGTCGAGCTGCACCAGATCGAGCAGCGCGCCTACCCGCTGGCGGATCTCGGCTTCCGCGGGCCGCGAACGGCGCGGTCGGACGCGCAGCCCGAACGCGACGTTCTCGAACACCGACATGTGGCGGAAGAGCGCGTAATGCTGGAAGACGAAGCCGACGTTGCGCTCGCGCAGGCTCCGCAGCGTCGCGTCCACCCCGCCGAACAGGATCTCGCCCGAGTCGGGCATGTCGAGGCCAGCGATGACCCGCAGCAGCGTCGTCTTGCCCGAACCCGAGGGGCCGAGCAGCGCGAGCAACTCGCCCTGCTCCACCTGCAGGCTGACGTCCCGCAGCGCGGAGAACGATCCAAAACGCTTGACGACCGATCGAAGCTCGATGGTCATGGTGCACCCTGCCGGGCGACTGGCGAACGCCATTCGACGATGCTTTGGAGAATCACCGTGACCAGCGCCAGCAGCGCGAGCACGGAGGCCACGGCAAAGGCCGCGGTGAAGTTGTACTCGTTGTAGAGAATCTCCACGTGGAGTGGAGCGGTGTTGGTCTGTCCGCGAATATGGCCCGAGACGACCGAGACCGCTCCGAACTCGCCCATGGCACGGGCGTTCAGCAGGATCACGCCGTAGACGAGGCCCCACTTGATCTTCGGGATGGTCACGCGCCAGAACATCTGCCAGCCAGAGGCGCCGAGACCGAGCGCGGCCTGCTCTTCGTCGGCGCCCTGTTCCTGCATCAGAGGAATCAACTCGCGCGCGACGAACGGCACGGTCACGAACAGCGTCGCCAGCAGGATGCCAGGCACGGCGAAGACGATCTTGATGTTGTGCTCGCTGAGCCATGGTCCGAAGAAGCCGCGGGCGCCGAACAGCAGCACGAAGACAAAACCCGAGATCACCGGCGACACGGCAAACGGCAGATCGATGAGGGTGGTCAGCAACTGCTTGCCGCGGAACTCGAACCGGGCGATCGCCCAGGCCGCAGCGACGCCGAACACGAGGTTGAGCGGCACCGCGAGCGCGGCCGTGAACAGCGTCAACCGCAGAGCGCTCCTGGCATCGGGCTCGGTGATCGCGGCGACAAAGGGACCGAGGCCGCCTTCGAACGCCTGCGAGAAGATGGCGGCCAGCGGCACGAGCAGGAACGCGCCGAGGAAGAGCAGCGCAATTCCGGTCAGAAGCCACCGGATGACGGCCTGACGCAGGCCGGCCTGCCGCGAGGCGAACGCTGCAACCGCTGCTGACCGATCGATGGTGGAGACTGTCCCCGTCATTCAGGCGTCCGCCAGCCGCTGGCGCCTCGCCCAGGCCTGCAGGCTGTTGATGCCGAGCAGGAGGCCGAACGACATCAGGAGCATCACGGCCGCAATAGCCGTGGCGCCAGCATAGTCGTATTGTTCGAGCTTGGTCATGATGAGGAGTGTCGTGATCTCCGTCTTCAGCGGCAGGTTGCCCGAGATGAAGATGACCGACCCGTACTCGCCGAGCGCGCGGGCGAAGGCCAGAGTGAACCCCGTCAGCAGCGCCGGCAGGATCCCGGGCAGGATCACGCGCCAGAAAATCTGTGCGGACGAGGCGCCGAGCGATGCCGCCGCCTCCTCGACTTCCTGCTCGAGATCGAGCAGCACCGGCTGAATAGTGCGGACGACGAACGGAAGGCCGATGAACATGAGGGCCACGATGACGCCGAGCGGCGTGAACGCCACGTGCATGCCCGCTCCCTCGAGGTAGCGTCCAATCCACCCGTTTTGCGAGTACACGGCCGTCAACGCGATGCCCGCCACCGCCGTCGGCATGGCGAACGGCAGGTCCACCATCGCATCGACGATCCGCCGCCCCGGGAACGGATAACGCACGAGGACCCACGCCACGAGCAGCCCGAAGACGGCATTGACGAGCGCGGCGAGCGCCGACGCGCCGAGCGTCAGCCGGTACGACGCGAGCGCACGCGGCGATCCCACCGCCACCCAGAACTGCGCCCAGCTGAGCGTGCTCGTCTTGAGGAACACGCCCGCAAGTGGAATCAGGACGAGCAGACTCAGATACAGGACGGTGTAGCCCAACGTCGGCCCGAAGCCGGGCAACGCCGACCGCCGCCTCTTCTTGTGAGCGGTCAACGCGGAGCTCTGTCCTTTCTCAATTCTCATTTCCTTCAGGTGCCTGGCTGATAAATCTGATCGAAGATGCCGCCGTCGGCGAAGTGCTTCTTCTGCGCCTTCGCCCAACCGCCGAAGATCGGATCGCCAATCGTCAACGTGTTCACCTTCGGGAACTGCCGCGCGTACTTTGCAAGGATCGTCTCGTCACGGGGACGATAGAAGTTCTTCGCGCAGATCTCCTGTGCCTCGGGTGTGTACAGGAATTCGAGGTAGGCCTGGGCCACCTTGCGCGTGCCGTGACGATCGACCACCTTGTCCACGATCGCGACAGGCGGCTCGGCCAGGATGGTGAGCGAGGGAACGACGACGTCGAACTGCGAGGGGCCGAGTTTCTCGCGCGCGAGGAGCGCCTCGTTCTCCCAGGCCAGC
This sequence comes from uncultured Acidobacteriota bacterium, assembly GCA_963755695.1. Lineage (GTDB taxonomy): Bacteria > Acidobacteriota > Vicinamibacteria > Vicinamibacterales > 2-12-FULL-66-21 > QHWT01. Next base: position 893,110 of record CAVWLB010000008.1, read on the forward strand.
AGCACGTCGCCGATGCCCCGCTGCACGAACGTCGTCGTCGAACCGCGGGCGCCTGAATCGAGCACCGGCACGTTCCTGAACAGCGCGGCGACGAACGCGCGGGCCTTCGTCTCGTCGCCGCCCGCCTTCTTGAGGGCGTATCCCCACGCCCCCAGGTAGTTCCACCGGGCGCCTCCTGAAGTCTTGGGATTGGGCGTCACCACTGAGATGCCGGGTCGCACCAGGTCGTCCCAGTCGGCGATGCGCTTCGGGTTGCCCTTGCGAACGAGGAAGACAATCGTCGAGGTGTATGGTGCGCTGTTCTGCGGCAGGCGGGTCTGCCAGTTCTCGGGGATCAGCCGGCCGTTCGCGTAAAGCGCGTCGATGTCGTACGCGAGCGCCAGGGTCACGACGTCGGCGTCGAGGCCGTCGATCACCGACCGCGCCTGCTTGCCGGAGCCGCCATGCGACTGGTTGATGGTGACTGCCTGCCCGGTCTTCACCTTCCACTGGGCGGCGAACGCGGCGTTGACCGCCTGGTACAGCTCCCGCGTGGGGTCGTATGACACGTTGAGCAGCGTCACCGCAGATTGCGCGTGCAACGTCGTCGCGGTGACGAGCGCGGCGAGAGTCAGGAGAAGCGAGCGTCGCGAAATCATCTGTCATCCCCCGGCGGTCTTGACCGCCACGATCCGTCAACCACGAGTCGATCTGTCGCCGGTCACGATGGCCAGCCCGCGTAGCGGGGCAGAACTACTGTTGTTCTAGCGAGGTGAAGTCTTGTGGCTTCGAGGTGAAGCCTTGCTAGAACCCGACCTGGAAGCGCGTCAGGATCTCGTGGTCGGTATCACGATCTCCCGTGGCAGAACCGCCCTTGTACGATGTGTTCTCGAACTGCGCTTGAATCTTGACTGCCCGATTGAGGTACCAGTTCGCGCCGATGGCCCATGCGCGGGCCTCCCGGACAGACGTCGCGGGATTGGCGAAGAGCGGGAAGGCGCTTTCATCGAGCTGCAGCTGGTGATAGCGCGCGTCGAGCTCGAGAGCCCCCCATGAGCGCGCCCGTGTGTCGAAGGCGTGACGAGGCGACACGCCGCGATACGAGGCGCTCTCACCGGTCAGCACGTACGACGTGGTGAGCTGCCACGCCGTCGTGCCGAGTGTGCCAGTGGAGAGGTCGCGGCGCACCTGCTGCGACGAGTGGATCCATTCGCCGAACAGGCCGAACGGCCCGGTGTAGTAGTAGCCCTGCGGTGAAATCCGCCAGTGATCGCCGTCGGCGAACGTCGTGTCCGCCGGCGAGGTGACGTCGAGGCGATAGCGTGCGATGGTCTGCTGACCGGCCGACCGGAAGACCGGAAGGTTCGGCGTAAGCACCGTGCCCCTCTGCGTCCCGCTCGTTGCGGCGATGCCGAGGCCGAGATTGGCGAGGCGGTCCTTCTTGCCGTTCTTGAACGGCAGCACGAAGACGCGGCCAACGACGTCCTTGCCGTCCCGGTCGTCGAAATCGACGCTGCTGCCGTCGGTGACGCCATTGGTGATGCCAACGGTGTAGTTGACGATGTCTCGGGCGAGGTCGCCGTAGACCAGCAGACCGACGTCGCGGTTCGGCGCGATCGAAGCAGGGAGCGCCCGCTCGACGAATGGAATATCGAGCGCCGACTGGAGCCGCTCGAGGCTGACCGGGCCCTTGAACTTGCCCGATCGCACCTTGAACCAGGGAGCGAACTTCAGGTCGACATAGGCGTCCTGTAGCACGGTCGTGCCGCTGCCGAAGTCGGGCATGAGTCTGAAGTCGACGAACCGGAAGAGCGTGCCCTCCAACAGCGGACGTACGCGGCGGAGCAGGAACGAGTCGACCGACGCGCCGGTCGGACGTGAATTTGAGTAGAAGCGTGCGTCCGACTGGAGGTAGCCACGCAGCCGCAGGGTGAACGCGCCGTCGGCCGACTTGATCTGGAACCCCTCGGTTCCGCTCGCGGTCACGCCGACGCCCGTCTTCGCGGCCTGCTCCGTCTTCTCCTGCTCGAGCTCGAGCTGCCGCTGGAGCACCCGCACCTGCTGGTCGAGCGCCTCGACCTGTTCCTGCAACTCGCCGATGGTCCGGCCGGCGCCCGCGGCCGATGCATCAGCGGCCGGTGATGGGTTCGGGGTCGGTGCCGCCGGCGTGCTGTCGCGCGTGGCGACGGTGCCGTCAGCCGTACCGGCCGTACCGTCTGATAGCGCCAGCTCGCGCTCGAGGTCTCGCAGCTGCCGCGCCAGCGCGTCCACGCGTTCCTGCACCGTCTGCGGCACACGTGCCGTGCCTGCTGTCTGGGCGTGCGCCGCGACGGCCACGCCGAGGGTGGCCACCACAATCCACGCAATTCTTCGAGTCACTCCTACGGATCCTTTCAAGGGCAATGGGCGCGCCCGTTGCCAGCCGTGTTTAGCACCAGCCATGCCAGCGCGGGAAACATGATGTAACTATCTAGATGTAAGGCTGATACTGTTTCATCTTGCCAGTCGAACCACCGAATATTGATGCTATTTGACGGATTTCTGTGCGTGGGCCCGGAATGGGGATAATTCTGTGTTTAGAGACAGAGATAAGCCAATCAAGCCTATTGATAATCACGGAAAGTCAGCACCGTGCGACAGGCATTCACTCGCCAAAAACATCAAATGTTGTGATATCGTCTGGGGATATTCGGCCGTTTCCATCACGGATGATGGCCATCTCTATTAACGGGACATCCGTGGAAAAGCTGCTGCTGGGCGTCTGGCGTGAGGCGTGCCGGCACATCGACATCGATCAGTCGGCCGAGCGGATCGCGCACCTGCTGGCGAACCACATTCCCGCCGACCTGCTCATCGTGCGCCGCATCGACGCAGGACGGCATCTCCTCGAGACGGTGGCGTCGGGCGCGTGCCGGTCAGGCGTCGCCCTGCCGATCCACCCGAGGACGGAGTGCTCCAGACTCGAGTTGGGCCACATCCTGACCTGGGGACAACAGGGGCGCGTGAGCCGCTGGCGCGTCGGTGAGAGCGTCTCCTTCCCGACCGCGCTCGTACCCGACGGCATCAGCGGCGATGTGATCGCCGGTCCGCTTCAGGGCGAGATGGGGACGATCGGCGTGCTCCTCGTCATTGCCCGTCCGCATCGCTTCGATCCGTCACACGACGCACTCGCACAATCGCTGCTGGAGCCGCTCGGCGTCGCATTGGCCAACGACGGGCGCCTCCACGAGCTCGCACGGCTTCGCGAGGCGCTCGAGGCCGACAAGCGCGCGTTGCTCTCCCGCCTGAGCCGACACGATCTGAGCGAGGCCATCGTCGGCGCGACTGCCGGCCTGCGTGACGTGATGGAGCGCGTCGAGCAGGTCGCCCTCACCGACACACCCGTGCTGATCTACGGCGAGACGGGGGCCGGCAAGGAAGTCGTCGCGCGCGCGGTGCACACGCGCTCCCGGCGCGCGGCCGGCCCGGTCGTCCGCGTGAACTGTGGGGCGATTCCGTCAGGGTTGGTTGACTCGGAGCTCTTCGGTCACGAGCGCGGCAGCTTCACCGGCGCCGTGGCCACTCGGCAGGGATGGTTCGAGCGCGCCGATGGCGGTACGCTCTTTCTCGACGAGGTCGGCGAGCTGCCCCTCGAGGCGCAGGTGCGGCTGCTCCGTATCCTGCAGGATGGCACCTTCGAACGCGTCGGCGGGTCGAAGACGCTCAGCGTCGACGTGCGGATCGTCGCGGCCACGCACCGCAACCTGCAGGAGATGGTTGCGCAGGGTACCTTCCGCCAGGATCTGTGGTACCGCATCGGAACGTTTCCGATCGTCCTGCCGCCGCTGCGGGAACGGCCCGAAGACGTGCCGCTGCTGGCGGCGCATTTCGCGGCCGGCGCCGGCGCGCGCCTCGGCTCGGGCCCGCTGATGCTGACGCGATCCGACATTCGGCTGCTGCTTGAGTATCCATGGCCGGGCAACGTGCGCGAGCTGGCCGCGGTCATCGAGCGCGCCACGATTCTCGGCGGCGGGCGTGAGCTGCGGATCGCCGCAGCGCTCGGAGTCGGAGAACCCGCGGCGAGGGGTCCGTTCCTGGCACCGGCGCTGCCTCGATCGCAGCGGCACGGCCCGACTCTCGATGCCGCCATGCGCGATCACATCGAGCAGGCGCTCGAGGCGACCGGCGGCCGGATCGAGGGACCGGGCGGCGCCGCCGCGCGTCTCGACGTCAACCCGCACACGCTCCGCGGCCGCATGCGCAAGCTCGGGATCCGGTGGCGCGAATTCCGCGCCTCCGGGACGCGCGCAGCCGTCGCGACCGCCAGCGTCCCCCCAGGCGACTCGGTGGCGTTCGAGGACGTCATGCGCCTGCACATCGAGACTGCGCTCCGCGCCACGCACGGCCGGATCGAAGGGACGCGCGGAGCGGCGGCACGGCTCGCCGTGAACCCGCACACGCTCCGCGCCCGCATGCGGCGTCTGGGGATCGACTGGCGGCGGTACCGCCTCACCGGGCGGCGCTGATCCTCCCCGCAGCCTGCTCCATCGCGGTTCCAACTGGCGAACGTTTGGATCGACTAAACGGACACGTTCAGCCGTTTGACATCGAAGCGGCAGTCCCTTGATACTGCCGGGAGCGCGCTGACAGGGCGCCACCAACCCGCGGCAAGGGAAAACTCCCACCTGTTTTTGTCTGAGTCGTGTGCACGTGCACCTTCTTTCAGCCTGGTTTTCAGCGGGCACAGGCGATTCATGAAAGAGGGTCGCCATGACCGCTTCGAAATCTCTCCCGGTTCGTCCGTCTCTCGAATCACTCCGCAAACAGGCAAAGAAGCTCGCGCGCGACATCGCTGCCGGCGATGCCGGTGGCATCGCGCGTGCGCGGGTACACCTGCCAAATGTCGACCTGCCCTTGACGCAGCGCAACGCGCAACTCGTGATCGCGCGTGAGTACGGCTACGCCGGCTGGCAGGACCTCACGGCTGACGTGAGTAAACGCCTCGGCACGGGCGTCGAATGGGCGGCAACGCAGGCTCGACGCATCATTCACGACAACGACGTCGAACGCCTGAAGCAGCTGTTGGCTGAATACCCGGCGTTGCTTTCCTGGCAGGGCGACGACGATCACGGCGGCCTGCTGGGATTCGCCACTGGCGCCTATGGTGACGCATTCGACCCGGCCAGGGAACAGACCTTTACCCGCGCGGCGTGCGCCGAGTTGCTCATCGACGCCGGCGCGGTCGTGACGCCACCGGTGTGTGAGGGTCTCATCGAGTCCCGCGCCAGGGGACTGCTGCAGCTGTTTCGGCGCAAGGGCTTGCTTCCGCGCACGCTCAAGTTTGTTGCGGCGCTTGGCGATCTCGACGCTGTTCGCAGGGCTCTTGATGAGAGCGCGAACGTTCTGGCGGCCGTCAATGAAGCGTTCATCTGCGCCTGCTGTTTCGAGCACGAAGCCGTCGCGTCACTCCTGCTGGAGCGATCCATCGCGCTCGATGCCGACCTCGGCACACACGTCGATGGAAGCCTGGGCCGCTCTGCCTTCATCACGTATTTCATTGAAAAGGGATCCGTGGACTTCGCGCACGCGACAACGGTCGGACCGTGGAAGGCGTTTGTCATGGGTCAGGTCCAGCGCGCGGTCCACGAGCGCGACCTGGCGGCGTTCCTCCGCGGGTTACAGCGTGAGCCGTGGCTGCTTGGTGAAGTCTGCGTGTGGTTTCAGGTTCAGATCATCGAGATCGCAGCGCTGAACGATCGGGAAGCCTTCATCGCCGCTCTTCTCGACCTCAATCCGGCGCTCCTTCGGCGCCAGCCGCCACCTCCATCGCAAGCCATCGAGTTCGCACTCACCTACGCGAACACACACCTCATTCCAGTACTCACCCGCATCTGGCCAATGCCTGACGATCTGCCGCATGCGGCAGGCATGGGCAACCTCTCGCGGGTGGAGCACTGGTTCGACAAGTCCGGCGCGCCTCGGTTAGGCGATCTCGACAATCACTATCCCTACAACGACCCGCGCGCGCGAGGGCACCTCCGCTGGGATCCGCCCACGGGGCAGCAGGTGCTCGACATGGCGCTAGCCTTTTCCGTCATCAACCGTCACTTCGAGGTGGCGGACTTCCTCCTCGAACACGGCGCCGATATCAACACCAATTGGAACTCCCATGAGCCGGCGAGCATCCTGCACCATCTGGTATTCGAGGACAACTACGACTCGATGCGGTTCCTCATCGACCGTGGCATCGACATGACCATCAAGGACTACCGCTGGAACAGTACCGCACAGGGTTGGGCGCTCTACGGTAAGAAGGACCAGAAGATGGCTCAGTGGCTCGAGGATGCCGAACGGCGGCGTGAGCAGGGAGCACGGTGAGGACGCGCGATGCACTTGCGCAGCACATCCCGTAACACTGTGCTCCGCTTCTTTTGACAATCTAGATGAGTCAGATAGGATGTCGCGACCCATCTAGTTTGTCTGGAGAGGCGATGAAGGACCACACGCGCGGCGTCGGCTGGGAAGACAACCGTCGAGCAGGCGTGGCGCGACGTGCGGTACGCGGCGCGAACCCTGCGCAGGTCGCCGGCGTTTGCCGCGGTAGTCGTGCTCACGTTGACGCTGGGCATAGGCGCCAACACGGCCATCTTCAGCGCCGTCAACGCCATCATGCTGCGCGCGCTTCCCGCCGAGCATCCGGAGGAACTTGTCTCGCTGACGGCGCTCTATCCGGACGGCGCGGAACCGTTCTCTTACGCCGCCTATCGCAGAATCGCGGCCGACGGCGCACACCTCGTTGATGCGCTCGCGGCCTCGACGGCCCGGCGTGACGCGATCTGACGATCGACGGTCCGCCCGAGGCGGTCGATCTGAAGTGGGTCTCTGGCAACTACTTCACGACGCTTGGCGTGTCGACGACCGTCGGCCGTCCCTTGCTCGTCTCCGACGATCCGCAGCCGCCGGGCCTCGCGGTTGCCGTGATCAGCGACACGTTCTGGGCGCGACGGTTCGGCCGCGACCCGGCGTTGTCGGCCGCAGCGTTCGCCTGAAAGGAGTGGCATTCGTCATTGTCGGAGTGGCGCGCCGCGGATTTGCCAGCGAGACCCCGGGTGAGAGTGTCGATCTCTGGATGCCGCTCTCGGCACAGCCGAATACGCCGTGCATGGGTGTGGAACGGGCACAGCACGACGTGGCTGAGCGTTCTCGCACGTCGGCGGCCGAGTGTCGGGTCTCGCGCAGGCGCGCGCGGGGCTGGAGCCGGTGTACGAACGCGTTCGCGACGATGTGGCGGCGGGGACGGACAGCGCGGAGTTCCGGCGCAGCGTGCTCGAGAGCCGTCTGGGGGTGTCGGAGGCAAGCGGTGGCGTCTCGAGGATACGCGACAACCTCGCGGCGCCGCTGATGATCCTGATGGGCATCGTCGGACTCGTGCTGCTGGTCGCGTGCGCGAACGTCGCCAATCTCATGCTGACCAGGGCGGTCGCACGCCGCCGTGAGATCGCCACTGTGTCTCGCGCTCGGCGCAGGGCGGTCGCGACTCGTCCGCCAGGGCATGGTCGAGGCACTGCTGCTCGCGGCGCTCGGGGGCGCCGGCGGATTCCTGGTCGCCATCTGGGGAACGTCAGCCCTGTCGTCGCTGCTGTCCGGTGTCTTGCCCGTGGTGCTCGACATCAGTCCTGACGGACGCGTCCTGGTGTTCGCGGGGGCGATCTCGTGCACCACGGCCGTGCTGTTCGGCTTCCTGCCGACGCTGTCCGCGACCGGGCTCGACCCGCTTGGCGTCCTCAAGAGTGGAGGCGCCGCGTGGCCGCGGGGCATCCCGCATCCCCTTTGGCTCGCACGCCTGGTCGTGACGCAGATTGCGGTGTCGCTGGTGCTTCTGGTAGCCGCCGGATTGTTCGTGCGCAGTCTGATGAGACTCAAGGATGTCGACTTGGGTTTCGACCCGAATCAGGTCGTCCTCTTCCGCGTCAGCCCGCCGGCTGACCAGCAACCCATTCCTGCCGAGACGAGGCGGCAGCTGTATCGCCAGCTCCTGGAGCGCGCGGTGAGCGTGCCCGGCGTGGACGGTGCGAGCGCGTCGTTCTCCGGCCTGCTGTCGTCCGAAACGTGGCGAAACGTCGTCGCCATCGAAGGAGTTGCACGCCACCTGACGGCCAAACGCTCCGGACGTTCGTGAATGCGGTGACGCCGACGTACTTCGACGTCATGCGGATCGCCGTGCTGCGGGGTCGAGGCTTCATCGACGATGATCGGGAGCAGGCGACCAGCGTCGCGATCGTTAACGACGCGTTCGCCCGGCAGTTCTTCGGTGGCGTGGTTCCGATTGGCAAGCGTGTTGGCCTTTGCAGCAGCGAATCGTGTGGCCCGTCGGCCACGAAAATGATGGAGATCGTCGGCGTTGCAGGGGACGCGAAGTACTCGAATCTGCGCGCAGCCGTGCCGCCGATCGTGTACGTGCCCTTCACGCAGGTTGAGCAGAACCTCGGGGAGATCCAGGTTCGAACTGCGGGAGACGTGTCTGCGGTCGCCTCGACTCTCTACCGGGCGCTTGCCGACGTCGATCGCAGGCTGGCGATCGTCGGGATGATGACCGCACGCGACCGTGTCGACGCCTCGCTCGCGACACAGAACATGGTTGCCAAGGTCTCGTCCGTCTTTGGGCTGCTTGCGCTCGCGCTCGCAGCCGTCGGGTTGTTCGGGCTGGTCGCATACATGACCACGCAGCGCACCCAGGAAATTGGAATTCGGATCGCGCTCGGGGCGGGACGGCGGGACGTGCGGCGCCTGGTGCTAGGCAACACGGTCCGACTCGTAGCGCTCGGTGCCGGCGCTTGGAATCCCTGCGGCGCTGGCACTGGCACGGCTGCTCTCGGGCCTGTTGTATCAGGTGGAGCCTTACGATCCTGTGGTCTTATCGCTCAGCCTCGGAGTACTTGCCTGCGTGGCGCTGGTCGCGGGATATCTGCCGGCACACCGAGCCGTCCGGGTCGATCCGATCAAAGCGCTAAAGGTCGAGTAAGGGGAGCGGAGCGTGCAGTGATGGCCACGCAGAGACTCGATCTGCATGGTGTTTGCAAGTCTTCTCGACATGCGTACGGTGACATTGCCTCTTCCGGTTCTTGGCTTCGTGATCGTCACCCGGGCTGCGCTCGCTGCCGGGCTCGGGCTCTTTCTCGCGGACAGGCTCTCTCCTGAACGACGTCGTTTCGTCGGTCTAGGGCTTGTCGTATTCGGTGCGGTGACAACGATTCCCGCAGCCAGATGGGTATTCCGTGGCTTCCGCAACCGGCCGGTGACGAACCGGGTCGAATCCGATCCGCGGCTGGTCGGCGCCGAGCGCTTTCCGCGAAAGGGTGACGATGAGTTCTAGCATGTGCCGTGGTACACCTGCTGAGCCCTGACTTCGGGCCATACCACGTCAGCCGTCTTCCATCGCCCCGCTTGCTGACGACGCCGCAGGAATACGCTTACGCTTTCGAGCCTGAGTCGCCTCGCTGACAGCCGCTATCGCCCGGGAGTCCCGTCGGTTTGATAGCAGGAGCGAACGATGGTCGCAGAAGAGCAGCAAGACTCGGAGATCCTCTATCATCGCGCCGAGCGAAACGGCACGATCTGGGCAGAGATCGCGCTCAACCGACCTGAGAAGGCCAACGCGCTGACGATGACGATGATGGCCACGTTAGCGAACCTTATCGGCGAAATCGAGTCGGACCGTGAAGTTCGCGCGGTGGTACTGCGCGGACGTGGCCGGTTCTTCTGTGCTGGCGGTGACATCGAAGCCTGGGGGTCGCTATCGCCGCAAGACATGGCCGAACGCTGGATTCTCCCTGGTATTCGCGTGCTGAACCGACTGGCCGGCCTGCCCGTGCCGGTCATCGCGGTGCTCTCCGGCCACGCGCTCGGCGGTGGCCTGGAACTGGCGCTTGCGGCCGACCTGCGCATCGCGCAGAAATCCGCCAAGCTCGGGGTGCCGGAAGTTGCGCTCGGCATGATCTCCGGGTGGGGTGGAGTGCGCCGTCTGGCCGAGACTATTGGTGTCGCGCGTGCGCGCCACATGACGATCCTCGGTGAATCCATTACGGCGGAGCAGGCGCTTGACTGGGGTCTGGTCACCGCAGTGGCTGACAACGAGGCTGATCTCGAGAGTCACGTCGTGACGTGGTTGGAGAGACTGTGCGGCAACGCGCCGGGTGCGATCACTCTGACCAAGGGAATTCTGGCGACGATGCACGGCGACTTCGCACAGCAGCACGCCAGTGCCGCCGCGGAGGCGTCAGGCACGGCAGATTGCAGCGAAGGTGTCCGCGCGTTTCTCGAGAAGCGGAAACCAGTTTTTCGCAACCTCTAAGAGAGAGACCCGGCTTCACACGGCGCCTCTGAAGAGCCGCCCTACACCGTCATTTTCACTGACCTGCTAAAGATCCGAAGCCCCATGCGCTCCACTCAGTTCCTCAACGCCGCCGATGCGGCTGGACTGGTCCGCGATGGGCAAACCGTCGCCATCAGCGGCAACGGCGCCGGAATGATCTCCGCCGAGAGTATCTTCGCCGCCCTGGAGACACGTTTTCTGGAATCCGGGCACCCGAACGACCTCACGCTCGTGCATTCGCTTGGCCTTGGCGACCGGGGCACGCTGGGTACGAACCGCTTCGCCCATGAGGGCATGGTGCGCAAGGTGGTCGCTGCGCATTTTACGTGGTCGCCGAAAATGCAGCAGCTCATACGGGAGGAGAAGGTCGAGGCGTATTGCCTGCCCGGCGGGGTCATACAACAACTGCTGCGCGAGATTGGCGCCGGACGTCCCGGCCTCTTTACGCACACCGGACTGGGAACATTCGTCGACCCACGTCAGGGTGGCGGGCAATGTAATCAACGAAGCCGGGAGCACGTGCTCGAACTCCTCTCAATAGACGGTCAGGAAGTGCTGCATTACAAACCGTTCCCCGTCGATGTGGCGATCATCCGGGCTACCTACGCCGATACTCGGGGCAATCTCAGCCCGGAGGAGGAAGCGGTCGATCTCGACATCCACAGCATGGCGCTCGCCGCGCACAACAGCGGCGGACGGGTCCTCGCCCAAGTTCGGCGGGTTGTAGAGGCCGGCGCTCTGCAGCCGCGCAGTGTGCGCGTGCCCGGGATCATGGTGGATGCCGTGGTCGAGGATCCCGCGCAGACTCAGTTCTACGGGCTCGCTTACGATCTCACGATCAGCGGTTCGCGACGCGCTCCTCTGGCGGATTCCTCAGCGGAGGTTCCCTCGAAACTCGAACGGCGAATCATCGCTCGAAGGGCGGCCATGGAGCTGAGACCAGGCGCCTCTCTCAACTTTGGCTTTGGTATACCGGGCGGCATCTTTGGAGTCATAGCGGAGCAGGGGCGCGCGGACGAGTTGTGGATGAGCGTTGAGCAGGGCGCGCACAACGGTCGCATGCTCGACGAACGGCTCTTTGGCGCGGCACGCAACCCCGACGCCATCCTGTCTTCGGTCGACCAGTTCGACTTCTACAGCGGCGGCGGAGTGGACATCGCCTTCCTGGGCATGGGTGAGGTCGATGAAGTCGGTAATGTCAACGTGTCTCACCTCGGAGGCAACATCATTGGCCCCGGCGGCTTCATCGAGATCGCTCAGTACGCCAGGAAAGTAGTCTTCTGCGGGTGTTTCGATGCGCAGGGCACACAACTGACGTGGTCCGACGGCCGCCTTGCAGTCGTCCGGCCGGGTAAGCTGCGCAAGTTCGTCAAGCAAGTGGACCGCATCACCTTCGCTGGGTCGTACGCGAGGAAGACCGGCCAGGAAGTGCTGTATATCACCGAGCGCGCTGTATTCCGGCTGAACCAAGATGCGATCGCGCTGATCGAACTGGCCCCCGGAATTGATATCGAGCGCGACATTCTGCCCTACATGGAATTTCGGCCACGCCTCGATCGGTTTTCCACAATGCCGGTGTCGGTGTTCACGTAAGCGAAACCTTGAGCCCGCGAGGTTGTCCGGGGCTATTTCGGCTCAGCCTCGACGATGCTCACGTCCGACGCGGTCGGCACGACGCGCGTCATCGTGTATCCAGCATCATCAAGAAGCGTTCGGTATTCGTTGGCCGTGCGCTCCTCTCCGCCCGGAAGCGTCAGCATGACCATGTCCGCCAGCTTGCCGAAATGCGGCGTATTCCCCTCCGGCAGCACGAACTCGACGATCAAGAGCTTCGCCCCCTTTTTCATCGCCTTGCGGCAGTTGCCCAGGATGGTGTGGCACTGCGCTTCGGTCCAGTCATGAATGATGTGCGACAGGATGTAGGCGTCGCCACCCTCTGGAACACTTTGGAAGAAGCTTCCATGTACGATCGTCACGCGATCCGCAACTCCCCGGGACTCGAGCAAGGCCGGCGCTTCGGTGACGACATGCGGGCGGTCGAAGAGGATGCCTTTCGGTTGCGGATACTTCGCGAGAATGTGCGCGAGCATATTGCCTGTCGCGCCGCCGACGTCGACGATCGTGTCGAATTTGGAGAAGTCAAAAGCGTCGGCGACGGTCGGCGGTTCGCCGCCGTGAATGCCCACCATCGACTCGCTGAACCGCGCCGCCTCGTCGGGATGCTGGGCAAGGTAGTCGAAGATGTTCATGCCGAACACCTTGTCCATGGCCGGCTTGCCGGTGGCGAGGGAGTACTCGAATTCGCCGAAGGACTGCCACGCCCACGGGCCCGCCATGGTCAACACCGTCGAGCGCGCCGCGCCTGGCGCGTCCTTCCCGAGCGTCGCCCCAAGCTCGGTGAGCCCGAACGTGTCGTTGCCGTTCTGTGTCAGGACTCCAAAGCTCGCCAGCGTCCGCATGAAGCGATGCAACGCCCGTGGATTCATGCCGGTGGTACCGGCAAGGTCGGCCGCGGATTTCGGGCCCTCGGCAAGATGGTCGGCCAAACCGAGTTTCGCTGCGGTGTAGACGAGTGTCGACAGCCAGTACGCCGTGCCCATTCGGATCATTTCGACATGCGGCGGGACTGCGGGGTTCGTGTCGCTCATTTCAGTGCTGCGTCCTCCGCTGGCAACACTACCACACGCAGGCTCAGCCATACGACGCGGGCCACAGTCTGTGGATGCTCTCCGCGCGCGGCACATCCAGCAGGCACCGGGCAGCCGAGGGTCGCGTGACCTGGTTGGTTCAAAATACTTACAACCAATGCTCGTCCGTCGGAAGACGGACCCCGGGAGCCTGATGCGCCCGTTTTGAGGTCGTGATGCCATGAGGGTCGTGGTCATTGGCGCCAGTGCTGCCGGTTGTTTTGCCGCGCTGCTGCTCGCCCGGGCCGGACACGAGGTTCAGGTCGTCGAGAAGGACCGGCTGGAACTTGCCCCCGACATCGAGTCCGCTGCGCGGTCAGCGTTCCGCTCGACCGCACCACAAATCGTGCAACCGCACATCATCATGGCCCGCTGCCGCCAACTGCTCGTCAAACATCTGCCGGATGTGTACGAACATCTGCTTGGCGCCGGGGTCATGGAGGCGCCGCTCTCGACACAGATGCCACCCACGCTCGCCGACCCCGCGCCTCGGCCCGGTGACGAGCAACTGACGATGTTGATGACCCGCCGTTCCACGTTCGACTGGGTACTGCAGCGCGCGATGGTCGCCCAACCGGGAGTGACGCTGCGGCGCGGTCTGGCGGTCACGGGACTGGTTGCGATTCCGGACGCGCCGCCTCACATCACCGGAGTGCGCACCACCGAAGGCGATCTGCCGGCAGACCTGGTGATCGACGCGGCCGGCCGCCGCTCACCAATTGACCAGTGGTTGAGCAACATCGGTGCACACGCCAGCGCTTCGTCGTGGGCGGAATGCGGAGTGGCATATTTCAGTCGTCACTACAGGCTGCGTACAGAGACCGCCCCTCCAGCGCCTCCTACGACACGGAGAGTCGAGGCGCTCGACGAGTTCACCGTCGGCATCTGGGGCGCCGACAACGGCACGATGCAGTTGGCAGTCGCGCCGCTCGCCATGGATCACCGCTTCAAGACGGTCAGGTATCCCGAGGTCTTCGACGCGGTGCTGCGCACCGTCCCGATGTACGCGGAGTGGCTCGACGTGCTCGACCCGATCACCGGGGTCTATCCGATGGGCGGCGTGCACAACACCATGCGCCGCCTGGTTGTCGAGGGCGCTCCGGTCGCGACTGGCCTGGCGGCGATCGGCGACTCTGTGTGCACGACGAATCCGACGCTCGGCCGCGGGCTGGCGGTCGCGTTATCGGGCGCGGTGGACCTGCTCGAGGCGATTGATGAGCGCAGTGACGACTGGGTGGCGCTGGCGCTCGCGGCGGACAAACTCGTCGCCGACCATGTGGTCCCGTTCTATGAGGATCAGGCCGCCATAGACTCCGAACGTCTAGCGATGCTCCGACACAACATCTTCGACGCCCCGGCACCAGCGGCCACGGCATCCGCTTCGTCCGATCGAGTCACCTTTGCGCAACTGCGTACCGCAGCGCAGTTCGATCCGGCGGCCTTCCGCGCGCTGTGGAGAATCATGGGAATGATCGGTCGACCCGGCGAAATATACACAGACCCGCAGATCGTCGCGCGCACTCACGAGATTCTCCGTGAGCACGTGAGCGATCCGTCGATCGTTCAGCCACCCCGCGAACGGGTGCTGGCTGCGCTCAATCTAGAAGGCATCTCATAAACGCCGCAGCAGAATGAGGCAACACGCGAGGTGCATTCCAGGAAACGGCGTTTAGCGACGCTGTTTCGAGTTTGAAGCCACGTTCGCGATCCGCGTTGGCAACGGCTTGGCAGCATGCGGCATCTTCCATCAGACTGGTCGGGTGACCTTGCTCGAACGAGAGCCTGAGCTCGCTGCGATTGAGGCAGTGCTCCAACACTGCGGCAGAATGTTTTTGATCGAGGGTGGAATGGGTCTCGGCAAGACGTCACTGGTCGAAGCGGGCTGCGCGCGAGCCGAGGAACTTGGCTACAACATTCTGCGTTCACGGGGATCCGAGCTCGAAGCGGACTTCGCGTTCGGCGTCGTGTGTCAGCTGTTCGAGCGGCGCCTGAGGGAGGCCCCGCCGGAGGATCGCGACGCGTTGCTTGCTGGGCCCGCAGCCGCGGTGCGGCCTCTCCTGGTCAGCGGCTTCTTCGAATCAGCGGCCCTTGACAGGTCGTTTGCCGTCTTGCATGGCTTGTTTTGGTTGGCGTCCAACCTTGCGGCGTCACAACCGGTGCTGCTCGTTGTGGACGACGCGCACTGGGCCGACGAAGCCTCGCTACGCTGGCTGGCGTATCTCGCGCCAAGATTGGAGGGATTGCCGATTTCCCTGCTGCTTACGCTTCGACCCGGGGAGCTGGCCTCCACGAGCACCTCGCTGGTGGCCCTGCGGATCGAAGCGTCGGCGGTGGTTTGCCCGGCGTTGTTAAGCGAGAACGCCGTCAGCGAAATCGTTCGCGCGACCGTCGGCAATACGGCGGGCGACGAATTCTGTAAGGCCGTCTGGACGGCGAGTGGCGGCAATCCTCTGTACCTGACCGAGCTGCTGCGGGCGGTCGAGTCTGAGAAGCGGTTCCCATCCGATCTCGGTCCTGCCAGGCTACCTGTCGGCGGACGCGAGGGAATCGCGCGACGGGTCGTCGCGAGGGTTCGCGGACTCGGTCCGTCTGCACTCGATTTCGCGCAAGCGCTGGCCGTTCTCGGTGACGACTGCGAGTTGCGTCACGCCGCTGCCCTCGCTGGTGTGGCGATGACGGAGGCCACGCGTTTCGCAGCGGCTCTCGTTCGTCTCGAGGTGTTGGCGTCTAATCGGCCCTCGCGATTCATCCATCCAGTTGTCCGCGACGCGCTCGAGGCCTCGATGGAGAAGGACCAGCGAGACGCGCGGCACCGCACCGCAGCCCGCCTGCTCCACGCCGAGGGTGCGCCAGCCGGACGGGTCGCCGCACATCTTGTTGATGTCGAGTCTTCGGGCGATCACTGGACGATAGAGCGCCTGCGGGAGGCCGCGCGCGCAGCGATCGAGAGCGGCGCCCCCCACACAGCCGCCGACCTCCTGGGCCGGGCGCTCGTTGAATCCCCGCCGCCAGCACAGCGAGTCGAAGTCCTGCGCGAAGCAGCTCGCGCGGAGGCGTGCACGGGACGCGAAACCGCTTGCGCGCGCTTGGACGAGGCGCTGCGGTTGGCCGCCGATCCGCACCAACGAGCTGAGATCGCGCTCGAGATCGCCGAGACTTATGCCGCGCTGTTCCGGTGGGCGGATGCCGTCGATGTCATCGAACGGGCGCTGTCAGAACTCGGCGAGGCGGACGAAGCACTCGCGGGCCGGCTCGAGGGGGAGCTTGTCGTGTCCGCTCTCCATGACGCACGTCGCGCGTCGCGGGTTACACCGGCGCTCAGGCGACTCGCGTCGCGCTCGCTCACCGGAAGTGTGGCGGAAGCGTTCGGTGTCGCCCAGGGCATGGCCATGGTGCTCGGAGGCCGGCGGGCGGAAGAGGCAGCCGTTCTGCTGGAAACCGCTCTCGCGGGAACGGCCGCAGATGCGGCGAACTGGGATACGCGAGCCGCGCTGCTGTGGAGTCTGATCGTGACCGAGCGCTTTGACAGCGTCGAAGCAGCCTTGGAGCCGATGATCAAGGCAGTCCATCGATCCGGCAGCGCGCGCGGTTTTGTCGCGACCTACAGCACGCTCGGAATACTCAAGCTGCGCTTGGGGATGCTGCCGGAGGCGGACGCGGCCGCTCGCATTGCCCTGCGGGTACTGCAGCAGGGGGACTTTGCGCCTGGGCTGCCGTTCGCCGCGACCGTGTTGGCCGATGTCGCGGTCGAGGCCGGCGAGCTCGACGAGGCACAGGCGCTCCTCGACCTGCTTCCTCAGAAGGGTTGGCCCGCAGGCGTCGGTACCGTTCTGATCCCAGCGGCTCGTGGACGGCTGCGACTCGCCCAAGGCCGGCCGGCGGAGGCGCTCGCCGACTTCCAGACGTGCGAGGCGATGTTTAGCCCAGAGGCGTGGGGCACCGAGATGCGGGATGTTGGCTATCTGCACGCCCGTGCCGGCGCAGCCCAAGCATTGCTGCGACTCGGGAAATGTGAGTCCGCACGGGAATTGGCGCACGCCGAGCTGTCAGACGTCAGAGTGTTCGCCGCGCCGCGAGCCCTTGGAATCGCATTGCGTGCCGCCGGACTCGCCCAGGGCGGCAGTGCCGGGCTCGAGCTCCTTGCCGAATCCGTCGCTGTCCTCCGGCGCTCGCCAGCGTTGCTCGAGCGGGCGCACTCCTTGACCGAACTCGGAGCGGCCCTGCGCCGAAACGGCCAGCGTAGAGCCGCGCGCGAGCCGTTAGCCGAAGCGCTCGATCTCGCCGCCCGCTGCGGCGCTCGCCCGCTGGCGGTCCGCGCACGTGAAGAGCTCAAGACAACTGGCGCCCGGCCGCGACGCGCGTGGCGCACCGGCGTCGAGGCGCTCACGCCCAGCGAACTGCGCATCGTGCGGCTCGCGGTCGACGGTCGGTCCAACCGGGAGATCGCCCATGAGCTCTACGTGACGCTCAAGACCGTCGAGGGCCACCTTTCGCGCGCCTACACTAAGCTCGGGATTGAGGGCCGCGGGCAGCTGCCGCGGGTTCTCGAAGGCAAAAAAACCAGGGTGCCCACCCTCTAGCGAACGCCCGACATCTGCGCGATCCTTCGGCCGTAGCCAACGACTGGAGGTTCTCATGACGAGGAGCGTACGCGAAGCGTTCGAGAGAGGGACCGCAACGTTCAACGCAGGTGATATCGACGGGTTCGCCGAAGTGCTCGCAGACGACGTCGCCTTCGAGGCGCCGGGTGGGCTCCGCGGCACGGGCAAAGACGCTTGCGTCGAGTTTTTCGGCAGTTGGTTCGGCGCGTTCCCTGACGCGCACGTCGACGTGCACGGACTGCACATCGTCGACGACGTTGCGGTCGAGGAGGGGACGTTCACCGGGACGCACAACGGTGTCCTCCATCATCCGATGGGCGATATCCCACCGACCGGCCGGCCCGTCAGGATCAGCTACGTCCAGGTGCTTCGGTTCCGCGACGGACGGCACGTCTCGTTCAACCTGATGTTCGACCGCTTGTCGATGCTCGAGCAACTCGGTGTTGTTCAGGCACCGGCACCAAGGGCCTGATCAAGCCTGAGGCCGGTTTTGCGGGTCAGCCTGGCAGCCTCGCGCACGGATTCGCGGGTGTTCGCCAAGGGCTGGATCCAGAACCGCGGAGAGGGTGTCGACTCCACTGTCGGTCTATTTATGAGATGACTTCTAATCCAGCAGGTCTGAAGACCCGCCCTACGTCTGTAGGGCGCCTCTTCAGAGGCGCCGAGGGTATTGGTTGTCGGGCGTCTCTTTTTAGCGTCGATCTGCACCCTGTCGTGTATGGTCCACTAGCAGGACTCTTGCGTCCTGGCAGTAATCGAGAAACGCGGCTTGCGCCTTCTTGCTTAGACAAGAGATCTTATGCCCGCCCCAGCTTTTGAACAGAAATTCACTCTCGGTGCTGAACTTTGCACACTCGTTACCCCTGCCGACCTTCCCTCCCATGAGCTCTATATGAAATGCGAAGTAACCGTCTTCGCCACCACACCAATGTTGCGGTGGAAAGCGACTTAGACATTCATGTGTCTTTTCCCAATCTCGCAAACTAAGACCGCCGCTACCTCCATCTATTATCAAGCCGACAGGACGCTGGCGGCGCCATTTGGAGCCGATGTAATCATATGAAGCGAAATCGCCGAGTGTATAGTCGGAATGCTTGCAGGAGATTGTGTCCGTCTGAAAGATGAGTATCTTCTTTCTGCCAATAACGCTGTCCCAGAATCGTTGTGATAAAAATAATGCGTTGTATCCGGTGGCGGCGAGGTCGTCTGTCGCGAGCCGTGTCAGATGCACTCTTCCATCACGAGCGAGTTTAGCAATACTTGTTGACATGATGAACTCAAGATTGCTATTCCCGTGGAAGATCTGGATTGGAACCTGAACGTTGTCTACAAAGTTATTGACGACACGATCTATCGCCGGATGTTCGCGCGTCTCGACGATGACTCCGCATACAGGGCATTGCGTGTCTATGGGCACCTCACCTCGGTTTGGTAATATTTCGTCGAGAGATGTAAAGTCTGGTGCGCTCGCGAGTCTCTTTAAAGAACTATAGACATGTCTTATGTGTTCGCCTGTAATGTCGGCCTGCTGCACACCCTCCTTTAGTAGGTCCGCTGAGACTACTGTCGCTGTTGACTGTTCCTCACCACTGAAGAAACGCCTGATACGACGAGCCATTTCCGCAACCATTTGTTGATTTAACCTCAGAACTCACCCAATCGAAGGCGCCACCGGCGGCGTCGCCTTTGGGGCTGTCACTGCGGACGGGGGCCGGGACCGCCCGGCCGCAAAGCTTCCCTACGCATCCCACGAAATGGCGGTGAGCTCGCGCTCCATCGGATCGGCGGGCCCTGCGTCGGAGTGCAACATCTCGTCCTGTGCGTACGAAGATAGCGGCGCGTACGATAGCCGATCGTCGAGCAGTGTGTTGACTCGCTCGAACACGGCACGGTCGTTGGCGATCAGCGCGGCCAGCGACGTGACGATTGTCGTACGCTCATGTTGCCTGGCGTAGTCGAGTAACAGGCGGTTGTACGCTCGCCAGATAACGAGTCCTTCACCTGAAGCAACGGACAGCTTCCGATTGGGCTTAGGATTGGTGGCGGCCTTCGACGCCCGCCGCTCCAAGGACATCGCAACATCGGAGGCCGGTCTCCAGACGATCAGCGTCCGTATGCCTGGGACGAGCCGACGCCAGTCGTTCAGGAACAGCGCGCTGCGGGGATCCTTGAATCCCCACGTGGGGTACTTGATCATCCGCCTGGATACCGCTACAGCCAGCCTCGCGCGCGTTCGCCAGGAAAAGTGCAGGGGCCGTCCCTCGTGCACCTTCCAACCGTTCGATTCGCGCACCTGGGCGGCGATGGCCTCCCTTTGAAAATCTACGATATCGAGATCTTCGTAGTGCCCACGCTCATTGCCCGTGGCAGGTCCCAATAGGCGGCCGTTATCGATGACGAGCCCGCAACCTTGGAGCCATGAAGCCGTTAGAGACGTTCCCGAACGATGCATGCCCGTGATGCACAAGACGCGCCGTCGTGCCATGGACAGTATTTCTCCCTTAGTCGAACCACAACTCGATGTCGACCTCGCCGCGATTCGTGCCGTGGGTCGGGGGCCGCGGGTGGGCAACCCAGTGTGATGATCCACGATTCGGCGCCTGCGGCGCAAGACACGCCAGCTGGGAGTGACGCTGATTGCCTCGAAAGGGCTCGCCTCGGCGAGTTCTTGCTTGCCGCCCTTGCGCCGGCCGGTGAGACGTGAGATGTTGGCGGCAAGATGACCTCCGTGCTACGGACGCGAGCGATTGCCTTGGAAATCCGTACATCCAATCCTGACGCGGCGGTTGGAATGGGGCTCCTCGTTCCGTCACATCGCTACGGGTCATTCCTGGCCAAGGGTGCCTCGGATGCGATCGTCGGCAATTTGTCGAACGACATGTGGCACACCATCGAGGACTGGATCGCCGCGAGCGATGCTGCCCTCCCCATGAAGCCTGCGCCCCTCAATCCGTGGATCGTCCAATCATTTGTCGGCGGTACAGAAGCGGTCACCGGCGGACGGCTCGCGTCCATTCCATTCGCGCTCGAGTCGTTGGAAAGTCTGACCTCGCAGGTCGACTCGATTGTTCGGGTTCTTGGCGACTTCACCGGTCAACACACCTAGCTGCCAACCATTCAGCAGAACGCAAGTTCGGCGCGCGACACTGACAGGTGATGAGTAGTCAGCAGCATCAGTCCGACTCGCGAATCCTCGATCGCCGAACGCTCTGGCGCGACCACCGATGTCTGGCGGAATGTCTCTCACCGGGAATGTCCGTACTGGACGTCGGGTGTGGGACTGGAGCCATCACCAGAGGAATTGCCGAGGCAGTCGGCCCGGCTGGAGTAGTTGTCGGTGTAGACCGGGACCGCGGACTGATAGAACGCGCCCACGTTCACTGCGCGTCGCTCCCCAATTTGCACTTCGAGGAAGGTGACGCGACGCGCCTCGACTATGAAGCACGCTTCGACGTGGTAACTGCCGCGCGCGCCCTGCAATGGATCGATGATCCCAAGGCCGCCCTCCGGCGGATGACAAGGGCGGCCAAACCTGGTGGCTTGTTGGTTGTGCTGGACTACAACCACACGCTCAACGTGTGGCATCCCCTACCACCGGCGGAGTTCGCCGCGTTCTATTCCGCGTTTCTCGTATGGAGGGAAGCGAATGGGTGGGACAACAAGGTGGCGAACCACTGTCCCGCGCTGTTCGAAGAGGTGGGCCTCGAGGAAATCCGCAGCTACGTCCAGGATGAGACTAACGTCCAGGCCGACGACGACTTCGATGAGAGGAGCGCTCTTTGGGTACAGGTCATCGACAACATTGGGCCCACGCTCCAGAGTGCGCAGGTGTGTGACGCTCAACTGCTGCAAGCCGCCCGTCGGTCCTACGACGGTTGGCGCAAGACCCACCTCCTGCGGCACACGCTTTCCATGACGGCGACGGTGGCAAGAGTGCCCGACCGCAGCGGCCAGGACCCCTCGTCGAGTGTGGCGACGCCTCAGTGAGGGAAGAGATCAGGCGTTTCCTGCCAGGCCGCCCGGTGAGCTGGAACCAGTTTGCCGAGCCGGTGTCATTGTGATGGAGAGGTGCATCGGTATGCCGCGCGCCAGACATTGCATCGCGCTCCTCGTCGTGGCGAGCGTTCTTCATGCGGTCGCCGCTGAGCCCCTGCCGCCGCAAGCTTCGGCGCAACAATCCGAGCCGGACAGCCTGCGACTCCTGCACCAGCTGCAGAACGCACTGGGGGGAGCCAAACAGATCGCAGCGATCCGCGACTTCGAAGAAACGATCCGGGCTGAGGCGTGGGACGCCGCCGGCGGCTCTCTCGGTGAAGTGCGCAAGCGAACCCGCTGGATGAGAAGTCCCAACGTGCTCCGGCTGGACCAGAGAGGTCCACGCGGTACCTACGTGCTCTATTTCGACGGCGGCTCGAATTCTGGTTGGGAGATCTTGCCTGATGTGCGAGGCCCCGATCCGTTCAAGACTAGTGGTGCCGTAACCGAGCTCGCCGGTGGCGAGCTGCAGTTCGCGAAGGGCTACCTGTCCGGGTTCGAACTCAACCAATGGCTGGCGGATCAGATCCCCGGATATCGGGTGACATCGTCCGCTCCACACGTCTTGCGAGTCGAGCACGGCGGCAACGCGACGGATTTCACGCTCGACCCGGTCACGAGTCTGCCGGTGAAATCATCTGGTGTCTCGCTGGCCGATCCCGATCATCCGGTTCCGTCCGAAATGCGTTATGACGGATGGAAGGAGATTTCAGGCGTTCGCTTCCCCACGCACAGGGTGAATTATCTCAGTGGCGTGAAAAGGGGCGAGGTGACGACGGCAGCGATCCGCGTCAACGCCAGCCTTCGGCAGGAGGACCTCGCGGCGAAGCCCGCCGACTTTGCGCCTGACATACCCAATCGCTAGTGGAGCCCCGGGCGCGATTACTTCGCACGGACGAGCCATTTGCGGAAATCGTTTGGCCTGAACTGCGCCGCGTTCGTCCTCCGTTTGCAACCGGAGGGACTGGCGCTCAGCGGTGACGATCGATCGGGCTCACAAGTCAATGACGATGTCGCTAGTCGGTTGCGAGCAGCAGACGAGGAGATTCCCCTCGGCTGGCTGGTCGAGTGGCTCGGGTCCGTAGACGACCGCACCGGAAACCAGGCCGCCCTCACAGGTGTGACAAACACCGGTGCGGCATGACCAGCGAACCGGTACATCGCACGCCTCGGCCAGCTCCAAAAGGCTTTGGTAGGTAGAGGCGTTCCAGTGTGCGGCGATGCCGCTGCGCGCGAACGAAACGAGAGGGCCGGTGTGGTCGTCGTGCTCGGGCACGTGCGGAGCCCGCGGCGCCGTCACGCCGACCACACCGGGCGTGATCGGCTCACTGCCGTTGAAAAGTTCGACGTGAATCCGCCCTGCGGCCACGCCCAGCGTTGCGAGCTCCTTTTTCATGTCTGCCATGAAGCGAGTCGGCCCGCAGATGTAAAAGTCAGCTTCTCGTGGGACACCGACTTTGTCGAACACCGATCGCGACAGGTGACCGGCGGCATCGAAATCCTCAGCGGCTCGGTCGCGTGAGCCCGGCCTGCTGTAACAGACATAGCTGTGGCCGTGCGTGAGCGCGAGCATCAAGCTCCGGATCTCGGCGGCGAATGGATGGTGCTGCCGATCGCGGGTCCCGTACAGCCACAAAACCTGCCGCGTCGAGCGTTCCGCCGCCAGCGAATGCAGCATTGCCAGAACCGGCGTCGCCCCGATTCCTGCGCTGAGCAGTACGACGGGCCGTTCGCCTTGCTGCAGAACGAAGCTCCCACGTGGGGAACTGACGTCGAGAACATCGCCGGGCCGGACATGCTCCCGCAGGTAGGTTCCGGCGGCACCATGCGGCTCGATCTTCACGCTGATTCGATAGCGCTCCGTCGATTGAGAACCCGAGAGAGAGTAGCTGCGAAAGAGTGGCCTGCCGCGGGCGCCCGGTTGAAGACGGAGGACGATGTATTGACCTGGCAGAGCCGTTGGCAGCGGCTGACCATCTGGGCTATGCAGCGTCAGCGACAGTACGTCCGCGCACTCCTGATTGGTTGCCGTCACTGTCAGCGGCCGAAATCCTGGCGCGGCCGGATGAGCAGCCGCTGCCGGCACGAGTCCCGCGTTACCACTCTCCGTCGCAGTCGACTGGCTCTGGAGCAACGCCTCGAAAGACGCGCGCCATCCAGGCGACAGCGCGCCGATCCGCATCGAACGCTCGAGGCGCTCGCGCGGGTGATTGGGCGAGTACAGGAGGGCGTTGATCTCGGCGACGGTCATGCGCTCCTTCGCCTCTCCTACCTTCACGATTTCGTCGCCGGCGCCCACCTCGCCTTCCTCCAGGACCCGGAAGTAGAAGCCGGGCCGTCCGCTGGACGTCAGCAGCGCCGGCATGCGGGGCTCGTTTGTCCGGATTCCGACGCGGTAGCAGGTCACACGGGGTTGCGTGACCTCGAACCGCGCGCTGCCGATCTGATAACGATCGCCGATGCACACGGTATCGTCAGGCAGTCCCTCTATCGTGAAGTTCTCGCCGAATTGCCCGTAGACGAAGCCGGTCCTCTTCAGCTGCTCCTGCCAGTAGCGATACGATTCGATCTGGTAGACGAAGACAGCACGCTGCTCACCGCCGTGCCCAGCCCGATCTCCTTGACCGTCTCCATCGAGATTCAACCGGCCGACCCGACAGCGGCCATGCACCGGATCCTTCCAAATCGCGGTATGCACCGTGCGACCCCTCCACTCGATATCGCGCGGAAGTCCGACGTTTACCGACAGAAGTCGAGCCATATCGTTTCGCGGGGAGCGGGAATCAAGAGCAAGTCTAAGCCAACAGACTCGCGGCACTCACATCGTCGCGAGACACGCAGCCGCCACCGCCAAGGTTGCGAACGCGGGTGCGGTCGCCCAGCGCTCTGAGCCTGCAGCTTGCTGGCTATGCGTCCTCCGGATTCCGTGTCCTCGCAAGATGGCTACTGCATGCCGGAGATTCCGGAGATTCATGGTTGTGGTGTGCTCCGCTGGGCGGTGCCTCAACCCCGCGAGCGTCTGGCAGGCGCGATTGCCGTGTCTGGTTCCCGGAACGCAGCCCCTGGCAACAGTTGCTCCGGCAAACAACCAACCTCCGGCCGGTTGGAGGGGGTCCAATTCGCCGTGGGGTCCGTAGAGCAGGGTGCCCGATCAGATCTTCTAATTCCCGCGATGCACGGCCATTCTCGATTGCCGCCCTGCCGTGCTGCTGCGGTACGGGGCTTGCCCTCGCAGGAGGCTTCCGTTTCAGGAGAGGAACAACGATGACCAAATCTTTCGCCCTCGTCGCGCTGTTTGCGACGCTGCCCGTTGTAGCGTTTGCCGGGACTCAGGCTGAGAGCCAAGGTGACAAGACGGTGACGAAACAGAACCAGGTCACGGCGGCCATGACAATCAAGGCCATCGACCCTGCCACCCGGTCGGTGACGCTGCGTGCGGAGAACGGTGACGAAGACACCTTCACGGTCGGCCCCGACGTGACGCGCTTCGACCAGCTCAAGGTCGGCGACACCATCAGGGCGACCTATTACGAATCGCTGGTGTTTCAGGTCCGAAAACCTGGTGCCCCGGCCGCGCCGTCCGGCGCCGTCGCCGGCGGTGGACGGCTCAAGGATGCGCCCGGCGGCGCGATCGCAGCGCAGCAGACGACAAGTGTGACGGTCAAAGCAGTCGATATGGACGTGCCGTCAATCACCGTCGTGACGGCTGACGGCCGGACCCTGACCAGGAAGATCGCCGAGAAGAAGAATCTGGAAGGCGTTAGTCCCGGCGACCGGATCGACATCACCTATAGGCAGGGCCTGGTCGTAGCGGCCGAACCATCAAAGCAGTAGAGGCGCGACCCACTGCCGCGATCCGCCGTCGATTCTGAAGCTGAAGCCCCCTTACCGCTTGGCGTCGAGAGCTGGCAGAATGTGTCGATGCTGGACCGGTCGGGATCGAACCGCCACTCGAAGTTGCGGATCTCGAACATTCGGCTCCATCAGCTGATGTGCGAGCCGACGCGATCGGCGCCACCATTGGTAATGTAAGCCGCCCACTTTTACAGAAACGCCGCCATTTCTACAGAAACGATGGAGGCAACCGTGAAGCGCTCCCATACAACTTTGATTGGGGCCTGCTTAATGATCGCGGTGGGTTATCAGACTGGGTACGGACAGGCGGACAAGCAGTCTGCTTCAAATCCGCAGCAGATCGAACGTGGACGATACGTCGTTGAAATCAGCGGTTGTAACGACTGCCATACCGCAGGATACGCCCAGGCCGGAGGAAAGGCGCCGGAGAGCGAGAGGCTCAAGGGCGATACGCTCGGGTTCCGCGGGCCCTGGGGCACCACCTATCCCACGAACCTCCGGCTTTCAATCGGCACGATGTCCGAAGACCACTGGGTCAAATACGCCAAGACGCTGATGACGCGTCCCCCGATGCCCTGGTTCAACGTCCGCGCAATGACGGAGGCAGATCAGCGCGCTCTCTATCAGTACGTCAAATCACTGGGTGTGTCAGGAACGGCGGCTCCGGGCTTTGTGCCACCGGACCAGCAACCGAAGGGGCCGTACATCCAGTGGCCCGAAGTCAAATAGTTTTCCATCGACCACGACGGCGGGACTTACTCTTTGCTGGCTCCTGCGGCCTGCGGCTTCGGTCCTGTCCACGTCCACCCATGGATGAGCCAGCCACTGGCGCCTTTCTTTAGAACGACCGTCATTTGTGCCGCCTCGCGCATTGCCTTACCACTTTGCTTAAACGTGTAGACAGCGGGCACCACGACGTAGGCTTGATCGGCGTTTCTCTCGGTCCGGGTCGGCGCGCTGAGCGTGACCATCGGTTCGGTGATGCCGTTCTTCTTGGCATCGCTCTCCAGATCGGCGCTCCAGGACTGAAAGGCCTTTGCCCCTCGCCATAGATGAGGGGGGACCTCATCGATGATCACGAGATCCGCGCCTGCTGCGTGCGTTGCCGCGGCAGCCGCCGCGTCACCCTTGTTGAAGCTATCGATGAACTTCTGGATCGGCGCCATCAATTCGGTGTCGCCGGTCTGGGCGCTCGCCGGCGCACCAACGGCAAACCAAACGATAGCTGCGACGGCTAGAATCCGCATTCGCGCCTCCTCTCCCAAGCATGCTTGGGCAGTGATGACACCGAGTCGCCTGGAAACGGGGAAAACGCGGCAGATTAAGCCAGATACTCGACTCCGGTGTCAACTGCCCAGCAATACCGCCACCGTCTGTGCGATCAGCGCATGGCCTGCCACTGTCGGATGAATGCCGTCCCAGAAGAGGAATCTGTTCGGGGCCTTGCACGAAAAGGGCGGCGTGCCAGGTGTAACGCAGGCATCCACCACGTTGGTGAGACCGAATAGCTGCGGCGAGGCGACGATTGCGGTGACCAGCGCATTGGCGTCGAACGGGATGAGGTCGATGCCCGCAAGCTGCAGCGGCGTGAGCGCGTCGACGAGCAGTCCGTTGAACGCCGTTGTCGCAAGCGTCGCAGGCGCGATCGTGCCCGAGACCCTGGCAGCCGGCGTCAGACCGGCGTTTGGAACATTCCACACGAGGAAATGCTCAGCGCCCATCGTGTGCAGCTGGTTGATGGTGTTGGCAATGGCGATCGCCGCGGACTGAAGAATCGCAGGTGCCTCTGCGGGATCTTCGCTGGCGACCGCGTCCCGGACGTCATTGGCGCCTACCTCGATCACGTAGAGTGCGTCAGAAGGAACCCGACCGCGGGTCTTCTGCAGAAACGCGGCGACCTCGAACGACAAGCTTGGATTGATGCCGTCATCGCGTGCGCGGGCGGTGCCGATCGCAAAGTTCATCGCATGCGGGTTCGCACTGACGAATGCGGGAAGCACGCTCCGCTGCACGCCCAGCGATCCGGCGAGCTGCTCGATCCAGGTCTTGCCATTGGTCAGGTGATGACCGCCGCGTGCGTACGGCGCGCTCGGAATGAGAAAGCCGTTCAACCCGAAGTCGGGCGGCGTCGCATTCGATTTGACCAACGCGAAGCCGTTGCCGGGGTCCGAAAGGCTGTCGCCGAACACGATGAACGCCGGTACGCTTTGCTGCGCCAGCAGCGGCGTGGCCGCGATCGACAGGAACGTCAGAGACAACAGCAAGAGGCGCATCGAGTAACGCGGCCGTCGCGTGATCCTTCGCATGACGAGTCCTTTCTGAATTTCACTCGGGTACGACTATCCAATACAGGTTGTACCGCTCGCGCGCGAGGCGGTAGAAGGGCGCCAGCTCCACATCCCGATGCCGGCCGATACCAGACGTCCGGAACGTCAGCGGGTCGCGCGAATCCTGCCGGATTCGGTTCGGCAGCTTCGCTCGGTCGCCAACGAGCACCGGAATCTCTACTGCGGCGTTCAGCATCGTCCCGGACTCCCGCTCGTTCACGATGATCTGGTTGCCCGGAGCGAGGCCTTCGCGGCCCAACCGCCCGGCGAGGACGATCGGGCCGTAGACGAACGCCAGGACGTCGTTGGTGCCCGGCAGCGGCTCGGTGCGGAGCGTCATTGGCAGTTGAACTTCAACGAGATCTCCAGTGCGCCACTCGCGTTCGATACCGACGTAGCCGTTGGCAGCGGCAAAAAGGTTCCAGCGGCGTCCGTTTACGCGCATTGCTCATCCCGGTGCACCAGCCCGGTTGGCGCACGTTCAGGGTGGCCCGGACCGGTCGCTCGACAGTCGCGGTGAGTCGCGTGACGGGACTCTCGGGAAAGGCCGTCGTCTGGCGCAGCGTGAGCCCCATCTCCTTCCAGGTCACGACGGACGGAATAAAGAGGTTCACCCAGAGCGCGTCCGATCCGCGGAAGTAGATCGAGTCGGCGTACTTGGCGTGGTTCTCCATCCCGGTCCCCGTGCAGCACCAGAACGACTGTTCGGGCGTGTGGAACAACCGGACGTATCCAGGCCGCGTCGCCTGAAAGTAGGTCATCATCCCGCTCTCCGGATCCTGCGAGGCGAGGATTCCGTTGTACAGCGCGCGCTCGTAGTAATCGGCGTAGCCGCGGGAAGGGTGGTCCTGAAATAACAGGCGCGTCAGCCGGAGCATGTTGTGCGTGCAGCACGTCTCCATCGTCTTGGCCGAGTCGAGATGCTTCGCGAAGTCGGCTGGAGGAAAGAAGTGCTCGCCGTCGCCGTGACCGCCGGTTACAAAAGAGCGCCGTCCGACCACCGTCTCCCAGAAGAATCGCGCCGCGGTCGCGTATCGCTCCTCGCCTGTCAGCTCGAACAGCCGCTGAAACCCGACTACCTTCGGAATCTGCGTGTTCGCGTGCAGGCCGTCGAGGCCGTCGCGTGATTCGGCGAGCGGCGAGAGCAGCGCCTCGTGGCTGAACCGGCGGGCGAGCGCAAGGTACTTCGGAGTTCTCCGTGAGCGCCGCAACGTCTGCGAGGACTTCGTTCATACCTCCATGCTCGGTCCGCAGCATGCGCTGGAACTGGTCGTCCGTCATCGGCGACGTCGCCGTGGCCGTCCAGTCCGCGAGCTTCTTCAGGACATCGAGGGCCAGCGCGCTGCCCGCGTGGACGTGGGCATCGTGCAGCCCGGCGAGGACCTTGTGCATCGTGTACCACGGGACGCCGACGAATTGACGGCCGCTGACGGCATTCTCGAGCTGCGCCGCACCGTCGGGGAACGCGCACACGAGCCCGGTTCGAGACTGTTCCTGACAAGCCTGCAGCTCCCCGACGATGTAGTCGACGCGCTGCTTCATGCGCTGGTCCGCAGTGGCCGCATACATGAGGGAGGCCGCGGTGAGGTAGTGACCGAGCGTGTGGCCGTGGCAGCGGATATTCACCCACGGCTCCTCGGATTCCCAGCCGCCGTACACGGGCGCCTTCGGTTCGAGACCTGCGTTCACCCGAAAGTTGTGAAGCATCCGGTCAGGTTGCAGCGAGAGCAGGTACCCGAAGTCCCGCTTCTGCGCGTCGAGGAAAGGACCGTCCAGCAGGCGCACGTCATGAAGCGAGAACGGTGATAGCCTCGCTGAACCAACGGGGCGTGCGCGGGTCGGCCGTCCGGCGCCGGCCGCGCCGGTGACCGCGATCCCGAGAAGCGTCAGCAATTGGCGCCGCGTCATATCGGATGACATCGTAGGTCGCAAACTGGCCGCTGGCAAACGGTCGCCTCACGCTGCGGATACCGCCGCGCTCGAAAGCGGCACGACGAGGACAACTTCCTTTATCTACGAACGTGACAAGTGACTCCCACCGATCAGCCGATGCTGCCGTGACAACGGCGCGACGATGGATCGATGAAGCCTCGCGGATCGTCGTTCTGACCGGAGCAGGCATCTCCACTGATTCGGGCATCCCGGACTTTCGCGGTCCGCATGGACTCTGGACGAAAGATCCCAAGGCCGAACAGTTGTCCAACATCCACTACTACATGACCGATTCGGAGGTGCGGAAACTCGCCTGGCGAACGCGTCTCGAGCATCCGGCGTGGCACGCAGTGCCGAACGCGGGTCACCTGGCGCTGGTCGAACTGGAACGTCGCGGCAAACTGCTCGCGATCGTCACGCAGAACATCGATGGCTTGCACTGGCGGGCAGGCAATTCGCGTGACCGGGTGATTGAGGTACACGGGACGATGCACGAAGCGATGTGCATGCGTTGCGGCTGGCGCGGGGGGATGCAGGCGACGCTCGAACGCGTGCGCGCGGGCGAAGAGGATCCGGTGTGCGTGGAATGCGGCGGGATCCTGAAGAGCGCTACGATCTCGTTCGGTCAGGCGCTCCTTCCCGAAGTGATCGAACGGGCGATACAGGCGGCCGCCGCCGGCGACCTGTTCCTCGCGGTCGGTACGAGCCTGCAGGTGTACCCGATCGCCGGCTTGCTACCGCTCGCGAAGAGCGCCGGCGCCACCATCGTCATCGCGAATGGCGAACCCACGGCGATGGATCACCTCGCGAACACGGTGATCCGTAGTCCTATCAGCGAGGCACTGCCGCAGATTTGCGGCGGGCGCGACTAGCCGGCCTGAGCCGGCGTCGGAGCCGGAGTGAGTCCGTGGCGGCGCATGATTTCGGCCATTTTGACGCGATCCGGTGGATCGCCACTTGCGGCCTTCATGACGTCGAGCATCTCGCGGAAATACTGTGGGCCAATCGCGGCCGGCGTAATCACGCAGAGCGACCTGGCATCCTCGCGTCCGAGATTGTCGAACCGGTGAACGGCACCTCGTGGAATACACAGCGCCTGTCCCACGCCCACCTCGATGGGATATCCGTTCACGGTCCAGGTCAGCACGCCCTCGAGGCCATATATCGTTTCCTCGTAATGGTCGTGGCTGTGGGCGGGTGCCTGCAGGCGCTGCGAGGCGCGGACGGTCAGTTCAAAGGCCGCGATGCTGCCAGTCGAGTGATCTCCGGTGAGTAGGAATCGGACGATCAAGTGCCCGAAGTCGATGGTGTCGTCCGACGGGTTGACGGCGGGTGCATTCCGTTGCGGACTGATGTCAGGCTCTACTAGTAGAGTAAGTTTACTTCAGAGAATTCGGCTAACATCGCCCGCACGGTTTCCGGATCATTCGGCTTCTCCAGCAGGTTGCTGAAATAGCGAGGGTGTAGGGCGCCTCTTAGTGGCGCCGCGTGAAGCCGGGTCCTTGGAGAACTCCCTGAAAGTCACCTGGAGGGCACGTGTCGTACATCCTCGCACTGGACCAGGGCACCACAAGCTCGCGGGCGATCCTGTTCGATCGCGACGGAGAGATCAAGGCCACCGCGCAACGCGAGTTCCGACAGATTTTTCCGCAGCCAGGCTGGGTCGAACACGACCCGCTGGAGATCTGGACGTCACAAGCGGGCGTGGCCGTTGAGGTGTTGGCGGGCGCGGGTTTGCGGGCGCGGGACGTCGCCGCGATCGGCATCACCAACCAGCGCGAGACCACGGTGGTGTGGGATCGCAAGACCGGCAATCCGATCACCAACGCCATCGTCTGGCAGGATCGGCGCACCGCGGATGCGTGCGATCGGCTGCGCTCCGAGGGCACCGAGCCGCTGTTTCGCGAGCGCACCGGCCTGGTGCTCGACGCGTACTTCTCGGGGACGAAGCTCGCCTGGATTCTCGACAACGTCGACGGCGCGCGCGCGCGGGCCGAGGCCGGCGAGCTCGCGTTCGGCACGATCGACTCGTGGCTGCTCTGGAAGCTTACCGACGGCCGCCTGCACATCACCGACGCCAGCAACGCCTCGCGCACGCTGCTGTTCAACATCCACACGCTCCGGTGGGACGACGAGCTGTTGCGCGCTGTTGCGGGTGCCGCGTGGCGCTGCTGCCCGAGGTGCGCAACTCGAGCGAGGTCTACGGTGAGGTGACGACGACGCTCGGCCTCGAGTCGGTGGCCTTGAGCGGCATCGCCGGCGATCAGCAGGCGGCGCTGTTCGGGCAGATGTGCACCTCGCCGGGCATGACCAAGAACACCTACGGCACCGGCTGCTTCATGCTGCAGAACACCGGCACGACCGCTCCAGCGTCGCAGCACAAGCTGCTGACGACCGTCGCCTGGACGCGCGATGGCAGCGCGGAGTACGCCCTCGAAGGGAGCGTCTTCATCGGCGGCGCCGTCGTGCAGTGGCTCCGCGACGGCCTCGGCGTCATTCGATCATCGAGCGAGGTCGAGGCGTTGGCGCTATCGGTTCCCGATCAACGGCGACGTGTATCTCGTGCCGGCGTTCGCCGGGCTCGGCGCACCTCACTGGGATCAGTACGCTCGCGGCACGATCGTCGGGTTGACGCGTGGATCCACTGCCGGCCACATCGCCCGCGCCGCGCTCGAATCCATTGCCTTTCAGTCGGCGGATCTGCTCGACGCGATGCAAGCGGATGCCGGCACGCGGCTGGCCGAGCTTCGGGTCGACGGCGGCGCCGCGCGCAACGATCTGCTGATGCAGTTTCAGTCGGACTTGATCGGCGCGCCGGTGGTCCGCCCGCAGGATCACCGAGACGACGGCCCTGGGCGCAGCCTATCTGGCGGGGCTGGCAACCGGGTTCTGGAAGAACGGAGAGGAAATCGCCAGCCAATGGCAAACGGAGCGCCGCTTCGAGCCGACGATGCCGGAGGCGCGGGTCCGCGAATTGCGCTCACGTTGGACCGAAGCGCTCGAACGGGCAAAAGGGTGGGAGCGGTCATGACCGGAGGGTGCACGAGGTCGCGACACCCATGAACCGCGCGGAGATGCTCGGCCGCGCCATTGCACGGCGGGAACCCTGGGACATGGTCATCGTCGGCGGTGGCGCGGTGGGCATGGGTGTTGCGGTCGACGCGGCGTCGCGAGGCTACGAGGTGCTGCTCGTCGAACAGCACGACTTCGGGAAGGGGACCTCCAGCCGTTCGACGAAGCTCGTGCATGGTGGCGTCCGCTACCTCGAGCAAGGCGCCATTTCTCTGGTCATGGAGGCGCTCAAGGAACGCGGCCTGCTTCGCCAGAACGCGCCGCATCTGGTGACGGACCTCGCGTTCGTCGTTCCGAATTACGAATGGTGGGAGGCGCCGTTCTATGGCGTCGGCCTGAAGATGTACGACCTGCTTGCCGGCCGTTATGGCTTCGGTCGGTCCGAAGTTCTTTCCAAGGACGAGACCCTTGCGCGCCTGCCGAACATCAAGACCGAGGGGCTGCGCGGCGGGGTCGTGTACTTTGACGGGCAGTTCGATGATGCGCGGCTGCTGATCAATCTCGCGGCCACCGCGGTCGAGCAGGGCGCTGTGACACTCAACTACACGCCCGCAACGGCGTTGACGCGCGACGCCGAAGGCATCGTTGACGGAATCGTTGCGCAAGACCTGGAGAGTGGGCAGGAGTTTCGCGCGGCGGCGCGTGTCGTCATCAATGCGGCCGGACCTCAGAGCGATCGCGTCCGCCGACTCGCGCATCCGGACGCCGAACCGCTCATCGCACCGAGTCAGGGTATTCACCTGGTCTTTGATGGATCGTTCCTTCAGGGCGGCACAGCGATCATGGTCCCGCATACGACCGATGGCCGGGTCATGTTTGCAATCCCGTGGCATGGCCACACGGTGGTCGGTACGACCGACACGGCAATCAGCGACGTCACGCTCGAACCGCGCCCACATGAAGACGAAATCGAGTTCATCCTGGAAACTGCCGGACGCTACTTGCGAAGGCCGATCACGCGCGCCGATGTGCTGAGCGTGTTCGTCGGCATCAGGCCGCTGGTTCGATCGGGATCGGGCGCCAACACCGCATCGCTGTCGCGCGACCACACGATCCACATCGATCCCTCGGGGCTGCTCACGGTTGCCGGCGGAAAATGGACCACCTACCGGCATATGGCCGAAGACAGCGTGGATCATGCGGCAACCCTGGCGCGGCTGACCGAGAAGCCGTGTGTGACGCGGACGCTCAACGTGCACGGCTTTCACCGTCAGTCGCAGAACTTCGGCGCCATGTCAGTCTACGGGTCCGACGCGCTGCTGATTCAGGATCTCATTCGAGCCGAGCCATCGCTCGCGACGCCTCTTCATGCTGCGCTTCCATGCTGCGGAGCAGAAGTGGTGTGGGCGGCACGCGCCGAGATGGCGCGCACGGTCGAGGACGTGCTGGCCCGGCGGACGCGCGCGCTCTTTCTCAACGCGCGGGCGGCTATGGCGATGGCGCCCGAGACAGCCAGACTGCTGGCGCGTGAACTGGGCCGTGATGCGGGATGGCAGGCACAACAGATCGAGGAGTTCCGCGCGCTGGGCCAGGGGTATCTCGTCAGCCCTCGCACGTAAAACTGCAGTACGACACGCCAAGCCGTGGGTTCATCGCCGCGGATCTGACCGAGAAATCAGTAACGAGCCTCTTGCGCATCGTCTTCACCCGGTCGAGTCTGGCGGAATCCAACGTCCGGGCCGATGTCGGAGTGACCCCTGGGCTTCCACCATGTAAACCAGGTGTGTCCGTGCGCCTTTCCGCGACGGATGCTCATGATGAAGAACGGAACCCACAACGCGATGCAGAGCACGACCGCGAGCGCAATAGCAGTCGAGATGTCCATTTCCCAGCTCCTCTCAGTGCTATCGATTTTCGATGCAATCTGCGCTCCTCGCCGCGAGCTCGTCTGGTGGCGTCTCGTCCAGCTCGCGAAGCTCGTCAAGAGCAAGCCCGGGTCCGACTTGCAACACCGACTTCAGCGTCCTCCAAGCAGCGACGGCCGGCGTGTTTGGTGCCGAGTTGCCTGCTCAAACGCGTGAGCGAGCTGCAGGACACTCAACTCATCTCGATGGCGGCCGACAATCTGCAAGCCAACCGGTAGCCCGGTGGCGGAGAATCCTGCGGGCACCGAGATCGCCGGGTTCGACATCACGGTCACGTACCAGCACGATCGCATCCAGTCAATGTAGGTTTCCATCGCGATGCCCGCAATCTCGGTGGGATACGGCGTATTCACGTCGAACGGTTCGACTTGTGTGACCGGCAGAATGAAGTACGCGTAACGATCAAAGAACTCACGACTCTGGTTGAACATCTGCGCCTGTCGGGCGAGTGCCCGGCTGATATCGGCCCCTCCGGCTCGTTCCGCCTGCGCGACCTCGAATTTGATCGTGTCCTTCACCCACTCCGGTCGCTGGCGGATGAGCGGAGCATACCGGGAATGATTGGCAACGTAGCGAAGCCGTGGAAAGGCTTCATCGATTCCAGTGAAATCCGGCTCCGCCTCCTCGATGACGCAACCCAGATCCTCGAACACCTTCCGGTTGCCATTGACGACCCGACGGATCTCGGACTCGAACGGAATACCCCCCAGACCGCGCCACCAGGCGACGCGAACACCCTTGAAGTCCTTGTCGAGCGGTGCCCGGAACTGCGCGGGGTCTTCGTGGATTGAGAGGGGATTCCGAGGATCGGCGCCTGCGATAGCACTGAGGAACAGCGCGGCATCGGCGACGGTCCGCGCGATCGGTCCACTCACTGAAAGCGGCGACCACGAGCTGGACTCGCTGGCCACACGGCCGGGCGAGGGCCGCAAGCCGACGACGTTGCAGAAAGCGGGCGGATTGCGAAGCGAGCCGCCCATGTCACTGCCGTCGGCGATCGGCAGCATGCGCGCGGCTACCGCGGTTGCCGCGCCGCCGCTGCTGCCACCGCAGGTCTTCGTCAGATCGTACGGATTACGAGTCGCCCCGAAGACCGTATTGAACGTTTGCGAACCGGCGCCGAACTCCGGCGTGTTCGTCTTCCCGACGGTGATCGCCCCTGCCGCGCGGATCCTGGTCACGATGAGCGCGTCGTGGGTCGGGATGTTCTCGCGGTAGAACGGCGATCCGAACGTCGTCCGAATGCCAGCCGTCTCGACGAGGTCCTTGTGAGCGACGGGCAGGCCGTGCAACACCCCAACCGGGTCGCGGCGGATGATGGTCTCGTCGGCCTTGGCCGCGGCTGCCATGGCCTGTTCGGGCACCAGCGTGACCATGGCATTGAGCTTGGGGTTGATGCGTTCGATCTGAGCCAGGTGCGCGCTCATGACCTCGCGCGCCGACACCTCCTTGCGGGCCAGGCGTGCGGCCATTTCGACGGCGGTCAGGTCACAGAGCTCTGACTGCGCAGGCTGCTCGGACGCCGATGCATGGAAGCCCGCGGCAGCGAACGGATCGAGAACGGTGTATGCCGCCCCGGCGGCCACGGTAGCGTTGAAACGCCTGCGGCCCATGCGGACATCACTCACAATCACACTCCTTTTGATTAAGCCTTCGAATCAGATACTCACGTCGAACCGGGATGCAGTCTCGAATCGAGCGGAATCTCCCAATTGTAAGGCGGCTCTCCAGCCTGGTAGGTTGAAAGAGTCTGTAGGGCACCTCTTTATCTGTAGGGCACCTTTTAGTGGTGCCGAGGGCTGGTCCTATTGACATCCGATAGGAACGGCGGCACACTGCCGTCTCATATCGGATGGCGATATGAAAACACCCGAACGCGCCAGCCTGCTCCAAGGCACGCTCGACCTCTTGATCCTCAAGGCGCTCAGCACCGGCGAGCTCCACGGCCTGGGCGTGTCGCGCCGGATCGAGCAGATCACCCGCGGCACGTTCGCCCCGCAACCCGGCTCGCTTTTTCCCGCGCTGCATCGTCTCGAAGAAGGCGGGTGGCTCGTGTCGTCCTGGCAACCGTCTGAAAACAACCGCCGGGCGAAGTACTACACCCTCACCAGGGCGGGGCGACGGCAGCTCGCCGAGGAGACGGCTCACTGGAACCGCATCGCGCTCGCCATCGGTCGGGCGCTCGAGGCGTGAGGCAGCCATGCCACTGACGTCGCGTATCGTGGCCCTCTGGCGCAACCTGGTACGGTGGGATCGCGTCGAGCGCGATCTCGACGAGGAACTGCGCGCGACGTTCGAACTGCTCGTGCACGAGAAGGTCACTGCTGGCATGCGGCCAGCCGATGCCCGTCGCGCCGCGGCCATCGAGCTGGGCGGACTGGAGCCGCTGAAGGAACAGGTTCGCGAGGCCAGGGCCGGAGCCAGCGTCAGTTCGATCTTCCAGGATGCGCGGTATGCCGTCCGCACGCTGCGGCGGTCTCCGGCGCTGGCGTTGACGGCCGTGCTGTCGCTCGGAATCGGGATCGCCGGCAACGCCGTCGTCTTCAGCCTGGCCGATGCGTTTCTCTTCCGGCAGCGCCCGGGGGTCGCGAACCCGCATCGCCTTGCCGAAGTCGGCCGGATCGACAGTGGCGTGGGCGAAGGGATATACACGGGCGACGGTTTCGATACGTTCTCCTATCCGAACTACCTCGACTACCGCGCGCGGCAGCGCATGTTCGAGGGTCTCGCTGCCTATCACGTCGGCGGCCTCGCCCGATTCGGCCTTGGCACCGGCGACGCTGCCGTATCCGTGCCGGGGGCCTACGTCTCCGCCAACTTCTTTGAGGTGCTCGGTGTTCCGATGGCACGAGGGCGCGCCTTTCTCCCGGAGGACGAGCGGCTCGAGAGTCCCAGGACCGTCGCCGTCATCAGCTTTCGTCTCTGGCAGACGCAGTTTGCGGGAGCGCCGGACATCGTCGGACGGACGGTGCGGCTGAACGGACGTCCGTTCACGATCGTGGGTGTCGCGGCCGCCGGCTTCAACGGATACACGATTGACGATCAACGTCTCTGGGTTCCGATCACGGCGTACCCGGACGGCGACGATCTCCGTCTTGTCGCGTTGCGCGGGCGCCAGTGGCTGATGGGGATCGGACGCTTGAAGCCGGGCGTCACGATCGAGCAGGCGCGCGCCGACATGGCGCGGATCGGGCGGGACCTCGAGCGCGAGTTTCCGGATGACAATCGCCGCCATGGCGTCGGAGTCGAGCCGGCCGGCGCGCTGCCTGTCGTGGGCCGAACGATCGTGAACCGTTTTGTCGCCTTGCTGTTTGCGCTCGTCGGCCTGGTCCTGCTCATCGCGTGCTTCAACGCGGCCGGCCTGCTGCTGGCGCGAGGGATGACCCGCGCGCCGGAATTGGGGATCCGCCTCGCGCTCGGTGCCCCACGGGCACGGCTCATTCGATTGCTTGCCGTCGAGAGTCAGATCATCTTCCTCGCTGGCGCCGTCGTTGGTGCCGCCCTGGCGTGGGGCGCCATCCGTTTCGTCGAACGGATGATTCCACTGATTCCGAATGCAAACCTGAGCATCGATCTCGGCGTCGACTGGCGCGTCATCACATTCTCGGTCGTCCTCGCCGTGGTGACCGGTCTTGCGTCTGGTCTGGTTCCGGCATGGACGTCGACGCGCGCGGAGCTGGCGTGGACGCTCAATCGCGATCGCGGCGGCCGCGCGCCGCGGCTTCGCGCGCGATCGATCTTCGTCGTCGCCCAGGTCGCCCTGTCCGTACTCCTTGTCGTCTGTGCGCTGCTGCTCGCGCGCTCCATTCGACATGCCGCTCGAACGGCCCCGGGCTTCCGAGTCGCCGGTCTTGAAGTGGTGGGGCTCGACCTTCGGCTCGGCGGATACGACACGGAACGCGGACGACGCTTCGCCGCAGCCCTGGTCGGGCGGATAGAGAGCCTGCCGGGAGTGGAGGCGGCGGGCTCGGCCCGCGTCGTACCGCTGACGGGGGAACGAGAGGGCGGGCAACTCTGGTTGCCGGGTGAGTTTGGCGACGAGCGTGCGATTGACGCGAGCCAGAACATCGTGACGGCCGGGTTCTTCGAGACGCTTGGCCTTCAGCTGCTCGCGGGCCGCAACTTCGATGCATCCGACCGCGCCGGCTCACCGGCTGTCGCGATTGTCAACGAAACCCTGGCGCGTCGCGCGTGGCCCGGCGAAAGCGCGATTGGCAGACGGATCCTGGTGGGCGACAGCCGCGTATCCATCGAGGTCGTCGGCCTCGTCCGCGATGCGAAGTACCGCACGATTGGGGAAAGCTCCACGCCGTTTTTCTACGTCCCGGCGGTGCAGCGCTACATGCCGGTCATGTGGATTCTGATTCGCGCGCCTGGTCCAAGCCTGGTGCCACAGGTCAGAGCGGTCATCCGTCAGATGGATCCCAACCTGCCGGTCGTGCAGGCAGGAACCCTCGAGGACATGACTGCGTTCACACTGTTTCCTCAGCGTCTCGTCGCGGGGCTCGCGGCGCTCGTGGGCGGCATTGGCGTGTTCCTCGCGGCGCTCGGGGTTTACGGGATTGCGGCGTACAACGCGAGCCTACGAACGCGCGAGATCGGTATCCGGGTTGCGCTCGGAGCCGCCCGTGCGCAGGTGATGCAATTGGTTCTCGGACAGGCGGCGCGCCTTGCGGCAGCGGGTCTGGTGTCCGGGCTGTTCGCGGCGGCGCTTGCCACGCGGCTGCTCGAAGGCATGCTGTACGGGGTCCGTCCCCTGGATCCCGTTTCCTTCGCAGGCGGTGCGATAGTGTTCGGGGCGCTGGCGGCGATCGCCAGTGTGATCCCGGCGCGACGGGCTGCCTCCGTCGATCCGGTCGAGGCGTTGAAGGTGCAGTGACCCCTGAAGCTCCCCTTGGCGGATCACTTGCCCTTCTTCATTTGCTGCATCTGACGCTCGGTGGTCGGCGGCACGATTCCCTTCAGGCGCAAATACACCGCTATCGTTCCGTACATCTCCATGCCGTGCGCGACGAGCTCCACGGGGATGAGCCCCTTCGCGACCTGGATCTGATCCACCTTCGTCAGCTCGGCCATCGTCGTGTCGTTGATCGCGCTGACAACCGGATCGCAATACGCCGTCGACTCCTTGAGCAATGCGACCTCGTCGGCCTTCGTACGGCTCGCGTCTTCCTTGTCGTCCTTCCTCGGGTTGGGCTGTCCTTTCAGCATCGCGCAGGTGCGGAACTGGGCGAGCGCGACGTGCGCGATGAGCTGGCCGAACGGTCTTATGTCAGCCGTCGGCTTGAATCCGTAGTGCTCATCCGGCATCTTCTCCGCTGCTTCGGCGAGATCCCGCTGCAGGTCGTGATAACCCCGCAGGATCTCCACGGAGAACCTGTAGGTTTTGCCTTGCGGCGTAGGCACGTCTTGCGCCACCGACGCGCGCGATATCACGAGCAGCAGGGCAAACACGAGCGTTCCGACAGTTGCGTTGTGCATCTGACCCTCCGCTGACACGCATCGTGGCTCGGGCTTTGTCGGTGGACAACGGCCATGCAGCGGGCCGCGTCAGCGCTGCAGTGAGCTGTGGCACGATCGTGCCGAGACCCGCGGCGGCTGCGCTAAGCTTGCCTGTCATGAACGAGCGCGCGGGTCCCTCGGTGCTGGACCGGCGGGCGATGTGGGCGGCCGCGGCAGCCTTTTGGTTGTTCGTGGCGGCGATGTCCGCCGCGCAGCTCGTGTGGATCGCGCAAGGCCCCGGCCAGCGCGTCGACGTACCGGAGGCAGTGTCGTGGCAGACCGCGTACTTCGTCGCGTGGATTCCAGTCACGATTGCGGTCTGGCACCTCACGCGTGGATGGCTGCCGGAACGGTTCGGCGGGTGGTTGCCGCTTCTGGCTGCGCACGTTCCCGTGGCCGCCGCCGTTGCACTCATACAGACCCTGCTCGTGACGCTGCTCGCTCTGGCGCTGGCGCGGCAGCACGGGTCGATGTGGGAGAGCTTTGTCAGGCAGTTGCGCGGGCAGCTGGACGCGCAGCTCCTGATCTACACGGCGATTGCCGGCACCGGCGCGGCGATGACGCTTTATGAGCGCTACCAGGATCGGCAAGTAGCGGCCGCGCGGCTGCAGGCCGAGCTCGCGGCGGCGAGGCTGCAGGTACTCCGCGCTCATCTTCAGCCGCACTTCTTGTTCAACAGCCTTCACAGCATTGCGGCGCTGGCGCGTGCCGGTGACACGGCGACGGTCGTGCGGCTGATCGCTGCGCTCAGCGATCTGCTGCGCCACGTGCTCGACGCTGGTGATCGCCACGCCCCGCTCGGCGAGGAGCTCGAGATCGTCGAGCGCTATCTCGACATTCAACGTGCGCGCTTCGCCGATCGGCTCCAGGTCAAGATCGATCTCGCCCCCGAGGTCGCCGACGCCCGCGTGCCGCTGTTGA
Source organism: uncultured Acidobacteriota bacterium (assembly GCA_963755695.1). Classification (GTDB taxonomy): domain Bacteria; phylum Acidobacteriota; class Vicinamibacteria; order Vicinamibacterales; family 2-12-FULL-66-21; genus QHWT01. Next base: position 934,237 of record CAVWLB010000008.1, read on the forward strand.
TTGTGCAGCCGCTCGTCGAGAACGCGGTGCGGCACGGCCTCGCGCCACGAGTGCGCGAAGGATCGTTGGTGATTCGTGCCGTCCGGGACAACGGACAGACCCGCATTGACGTCGAGGACACCGGTGTCGGACTGCCGGCCGGCTGGACTCTCGACGACGCGGCCGGCACGGGTCTTCGCAATCTGGCGTCACGCCTTGCAGCTGAATTCGGCTCGGCGGCGGCGCTCGAGGTGACGGCCCGAGAGGGAGGCGGCGTGCGCGCGACCGTGACGCTGCCCTACGTCCACTCATGAATTTGCCGATCTCCGTCAAGGCTCCAGCGAGCAGATCTGCCAGACCGTGGCGGACCGTCCTCGTGGACGATGAGCCGCTGGCGCGGCAGACGCTGCGGATGCTCCTTGCGCCGGAGCAGGACTTCGCGGTCGTCGCCGAATGCGGCCACGGGGCAGACGCCATCGCGGCGATCCGTCGCGAGCGTCCCGATGTGCTGTTCCTGGACGTGCAGATGCCGGAAGTAGATGGTTTCGAGGTGCTCCGCCGGCTGGAGTCGGATGCCGTGCCGGCGGTGATCTTTGTGACGGCGTTCGATCGCTACGCCTTGCAGGCCTTCGAACAGCACGCCCTCGACTATCTGCTCAAGCCATTCTCGGACGAGCGGTTTGCGGTTGTCCTCGAGCGGACCCGCGTGCGCCTGCGCGAGCGCACGTGTGCTTCCATGGCGGGCCGGCTCTCGGATCTGCTGTCGGCAACAATGGCCGAGCGGCGCCAGCTTGTGGTTCGCGACGGCGGCCGCACCATCGTGATCCCGCACGACGATATCTGCTGGATCGAGGCCGAGGACTACTGCGCGCGAATCCACATGCGAGGACGCACCGTTCTCATCCGCGAGTCGCTCCGCGCGTTGGCAGACACACTGGACCGACGCGGGTTCGTGCGCGTGCACCGGTCAGCGATCGCGAATCTGTCGTGCATCCGGGAAATCGAGCCGCTTGCCTCGGGCGATCAACGCCTGACGCTCAGCGACGGGACGGTACTGAAGGTCAGTCGCACCTACCGCGCGGAGTTGGTGAGAGCCGTGCAGGATCAGTGAGTACCGCTGGAGGAAGCATGGAGCAGGATCCTGTCAGGTGGGGAATGATCGGCTGCGGCGATGTCGCGGAAGTCAAGAGTGGTCCCGCGTTCGCGAAGGCCCGCGGGTCGGCTCTTGTCGCGGTCATGCGGCGTGACCGTTCGAAGGCGGAGGACTTCGCACGACGCCATGGGATCCCACGCGTGCACTCCACGGCCGAGCAGCTGATTGCCGATCCGGATGTCGACGCAATCTACATTGCGACGCCGCCCGACAGCCATTGCGATCTCGCGTGTCGGGCTGCAGCGGCCCGGAAGCCCTGTCTGGTCGAGAAGCCGATGGCGAGGAGCTATCGCGAATGCGTTCGGATGCTCCAGGCGTTCGAAACGGCTGCCGTGCCGTTGTGGGTGGCGTTCTATCGGCGCGCCCTGCCGCGATTCCTGATGATCCGAGACTTGTTGCGAGCCGGCACACTGGGCCGGATCACGTCTGTTTCGGTAGACGTCCGCGAACCGCTCGCCACGGGAGACGCGGCTCGCGCCTGGCGCTTCAACCAGGCGATCGCCGGAGCCGGGCTCTTCTTTGACAAGGGTTCTCATTGCATCGACATCCTGGACTTTCTCATCGGGCCGGTGGAGTACGCGGATGGCACTGCCGTGAACTCCGGTGGAACCTACGCAGTCGAAGACGTCACGGTGGCAACGCTTCGAGTCCAGGGGCCGGTGCTGGCCACGGGAACGTGGAACTTCAATGCCGATGAAACCTCCGACCGACTGATCCTGACGACCGAGAACGGAACGATACGCACATCGCTCTTCACCGACAGCGATGTCGTCGTCAGGACCAAGGATCGGGAAACAGTTCACGAGATCAGGAACCCACCGCACGTGCACCAGCCGTTGATCCAGACGATCGTGGACGAGTTGCGCGGTAATGGACGATGTGAATCGACGGGGGAGAGCGGTGCACGTGCCTCGCGAGTGCTCGATGCCTGCCTCGGGCGCGAGCCTGGCGAGATCGACTCGCGCACACCGGCGGCGCGGACGCTGTCGTCGCATCCGGGCATTCACGAACGGCAGGTCTAACCAGCCTCCGCCAAGGCTACGGCGGTCCGCCGAAGCGCTTCGCGCGAAGGCGGAAGACCCGCCCTACAGATGTCGGTTGATCAGCCCTCAGGCTTGCGATCGATCTTTGCGGGCGACGACCAGCAAGTACTCGTAGGGTATCGCCACGCGACCATCCGTGCTCCGATTCCAGCGCGCGACGAACTCGAAAAACGCCGCGTCGAGTTCCGTCATCAGCGCGGGCTGATCGCTCAGGCTTGCGTAGATTGCCACCATCGGTCCGAATGAGTGCCGGAACAGGTCGAAGTACTCGCGAGCACTTGACGCGGTTTCAAGGGTACTCGTGGCGTGTCAGTGTCAGCGGCCCAAGCGCTCCGCGAAACAGGGTCCGTACGTGATCCTCGGTTCCCCACATCAGAGAGGAGAGCGCGCCGGGCGGCGCCGGCGGAGCGTAATCCGACAGGACACGAAAGAAGTCGCCACCGGCCTTGTCGGGGGTGAAATTCATCATCCCGATCACGCCGCCTGGCCGGCAGACCCGCAGCAGTTGACAGTTTCGGAGGTGAGCAAGCGCGGGTTGGACAGCGTGGTTAGCGTATGCTAACCTCTGGTCATGGGCCCGACCGCAAAAGAGCGACCGAACCGCGCCAGGCCGTTCTACGTTTCGGATGACGATGCGCCTGCGAAACGAAAGATTCTGATCACGGCGCTTGCGCTCTTTGTGCGCGACGGGCTCTGCGAGACCAGCGTGCGAGACATTGCCAAGGCATCCGGGTTCACCAACCCGGCCCTCTTCAAGCACTTCCGGAGCAAGGACGACCTCGCCCGCTATCTGTTCGAGCGCTGTTATCTCGAGCTTGCCGGGCTGGTCGCCAATGCGATCGCGTCTCGACCGACGTTTGCTGAAAAACAGCGGGCGGTCATCGAGGCGTACCTCGCCGCATTGGATCGCGATTCGAACAGCGTCCTGTATGTCCAGGACGGACTGCGCCATTTCTGGCCGCAGATGCCCGACAGCGTTCGGCGGCACTCCATCGTCCGCGACGTGCGCAAGCTTCTCGAAATGGGTCGCGCCGAGCGGGCCGTGACCGACGACATCGACGTCGACCTGTTGACGACCGCGTGGCTCGGCACCTTGCAACAGTTCGCGCGGTTCCATTACTTCGGTGAATTCAAACAACCCACGCAGGCGCTGGCGGGTGCACTCGACGCGCTGCTGACGAAAATGGGGCGGCCGTAATTTTTTTTGCTCGGGTAGGTTAGCGATCGCTTACCAGAAACAGGCGCGTTGTTCGATCGCAAGGAGCGCACGACATGACGAGAATCCACGCCATCCGCACCGGCCTCGTCCAGGTGAGGCAGCCACAGATGGAATCGCGCGGGAACGGGCCCGCGCGCCTGGCGCACATGTTGTTCGACGATGAATGGTCCGCGTGGCTCCCCGTCTACGCCTGGGCCATCGAACATGACGAGGGGATCATTGTCGTGGATACCGGCGAAACCACGCGCGTCCACGACCGTGGGTATCATCCGCACTGGCACCCGTTCTACCGTCGCGCGGTAAGATTCTCGGTGCATCCCGACGAGGAGCTTGGCCCGCAGTTGGACGCAATCGGGATCCGCCCTCGCGACGTCCGAGAGGTCGTGCTCACCCACCTTCACACCGACCATGCGGGCGGGCTGGCTCATGTGACCGGCAGCCGCGTGTGGGTTTCGCGAGGAGAACTGGCGTACGCCAGCGGAATTGCCGGACGTGTGCGGGGCTATTTACCGCACCGCTGGCCGCGATGGTGGCAGCCGGAATTCATTCGATTCGAGCCGCGATCGATCGGTGGTTTTTCAGAAGCGATGCCGCTGACCCGGCGCGGCGACGTCCTCATCGTCCCGACTCCGGGGCACACGCCGCATCACGTGTCGGTTCTCGTCTGCGGTGAGCCCTCGTTCCTGCTCGCCGGCGATACGAGCTACACCCAGAGCCTGCTGCTGGCCGGCAAGGTTGACGGCGTCAGCCCGGAGCCGCGCGTGACGCGCCGCACGTTCGATCGCATTCTTGCACTCGCTCACGAACGGCCGCTGGTCTATCTGCCATCTCACGATCTCGACTCGGCGAACCGGCTCCGGGATCTTCTGGTTCTGGGCGTGAAGGCGCCCGGTTCGTTGGCCGATCGTCAGATGGAGGCGGTGCACCCGCACGTAGCTCGATGAAGGGTCTGGGACGACAACGCACATCACCCTGAATACGAGTCGTGACTGGTCTGAGACGCAGTCGACAGACATCGGTTGCAGGGCGGACCTTTAGGTCGGCGGCGTACTCGGATTCAGGAAGCCTGGCTTAATATTGCGGCTGAGTTTTTCTGGCATTATCCCGAGTTGTGAGTCCAGCTCAATCGAAGAGGAGCGGCATGTCGCTACCCGTGTGGTCATTGTTCCTGGTTGCCTTGGTGGGTTTTGCACCTGCCCTCCCACAAACGTCCGGCGCACCTTCACTGGAGCGCCCCTGCTCATTCATCACTGCCGACGAGATGTCGGCCCTGCTTGGCACGAAAGTGACCGCCAGCACGGACGAGCATTTTCGTTGCAGGTACACGGTCGGCAACGGCTGGCTGGAGACAAAGCTGCTCGACATCTCGCTGAAGATCACCCGCGACATCTACGAATACGACAAAGTCCACGGTAAGCCGGTGCCCGGTGTTGGTGACCAGGCATACCTGCTCGGCGCGTCGCTGGTGGCCAGACTTGGCGACGTTGTCGTCAATGTCGACGGCAACAATCTGCCGCACCCTCCTGATGACGCGAAGCTCAAAGCCATCGCGGCGAAAATCATCAAGGGAATTCCCTAGGAACGCGTCGGGCCCAAAGAGAATCGGGCGAGGATGCCGCGCGCTCCTCGCTGCGCTTCTTCAGACCAGCAGCTTCGAGACCCACGAAGACAAATAATGGATTGAGGGGAAGCGCCCGCGAAGTACAACGCCTCTGGACTCTGCGGGCGCCCGGCCGTCGGCAGATGCGAACTTGCAGGCAGGAAGGATCAATGGCGCAGGCAAGACTGTTCACCCCAATTCGCGTTGGCGGTCTGGAATTGCGGAACCGGATCGTCATCGCGCCAATGTGCCAGTATTCGGCCGACGAAGGTCGCGCCACCGACTGGCACCTCATTCACCTCGGACACCTCGCGCTTTCCGGCGCAGCGCTCCTGACCATCGAAGCGACAGCGGTCACGCCGGAAGGACGGATCTCACCGCGCGATCTGGGACTCTGGTCCGATCTCACCGAGGACGCGCTGAGGCGGGTGCTCGAAAGCGTGCGTCGCTGGTCGGATATCCCGATCGCCATTCAACTGGCACACGCGGGCCGCAAGGCATCCACGCACGTGCCGTGGGAAGGCGGCCGGCAGATTCCACCGCAGCCGCCAGGCGGGTGGCAGACCGTCGCCCCGTCTCCTTTACCGTTTGGCGAAACCGATCATCCACCGGTTGCAGTCGACCACCAGGGTCTGGCCCGCATCCGCGAGGCGTTTGCCGAATCGGCGATGCGCGCCGCGCGTCTCGGGCTCGACGCGGTGCAGATTCACGGTGCCCATGGCTATCTGCTGCACCAGTTTCTGTCTCCGCTCTCGAATCGCCGGAACGACGAATACGGCGGGAGCCTCGAAAACCGGATGCGGTTCCCGCTGGAAGTGTTCGACGCGGTCCGAAGCGTCTTTCCCAGTGAGCGCCCGGTGTCAATGCGGGTGTCGGCCACGGACTGGGCCGACGACGGGTGGGACGTCGAACAGACCATCGCATTTGCACGGGCTCTCGAAGCCCGCGGCTGCAGTGTGATCCATGTCTCGAGCGGCGGCCTCACGCCTGCCCAACGCATTCCCGTCGGACCGAGTTACCAGGTGCCGCACGCTCGTGCGGTCAAGTCCGCAATCGGCCTGCCGGTCGTGGCAGTAGGGATGATCACCGAATTCGAACAGGCGGAGGCCATTCTGGGTACCGGTGACGCGGACCTGATCGCACTGGCTCGCGCCATTCTCTACAACCCCCGCTGGCCATGGCATGCCGCCGCGCATTTCGGCGCGACCGTGGTCGCTCCGAACCAGTACCTCCGCTCGCAGCCGGCGCGTCATCGGGACTTGTTCGTCAGACGTGGGTAGCTCCAACGCTTCACGGTTGCCGGGCGCACGACCGGGCCTTGGCGGGCCCGCAAGCTCGACGTTAGAAGCGCTGTCCGTCGCTGTAACGGAAGGACGCCCTCATGACACATGGTGGTTGAAGCGGGACGCGACCACCCGCCCCGATTGACGAGGAGAATCCGATGACGACACAGGCCCTGCAACCCCATGTCAACACGATCGAGGAACCGCCAATCTACTTTCTTGGCTTGCCAACGATCCTGAGAGCGACGGGGCAGACGACCAGCGGCGCCTTCGGGCTCGTGGAGAATCTGATGCCGCCGGGGTTTGCGTCCCCCTACCATACTCACCATCTCGAGGACGAAGCCTTCTATGTCCTTGAGGGCGAGATGGCCTTCGTCATTGCAGGCAAGTGGACCATCGCCGGGCCTGGCACCTACTTGTTCGGGCCACGCAACATGCCTCATGGCTTCAAGGTGGTGGGAGACGCGCCCGCGCGCCTGCTGCTGCTCTGCAGCCCTGGGGGCTTCGAGCAGTTCGTCGTGGAAATGAGCGGGCCTGCGCCTGCGCCGCCCGACATGACGAAACTCCTGGCGGTGGCGGCGAAATACAGCATCGATATTCTCGGTCCTCTGCCGGAACAGACGTCCTGATCGTCGGGCGTGAGTGTGGTTGAAGAAGGGCGGCCTTAAAATGCCGTGCGATGTATCTCGGGCTGAGCGATGCCGATCTCGCGCCGCGTATCGCGCAAGGTGATCCTGAGGCCGAAGCCGAAATGTGCCGCCGCATGGGACCGCGGATTCGGCTTTACGGCCTCCGTCACCTCCGTTCGTCATCTGCCGCAGACGATCTCGTGCAGCAGGTGCTCATCAGAATCCTCGAGGCCCTGCGAACCGCGCGGCTGCGACAACCGGACAAGCTCGCCCAATTCGTGCTGGGCACATGCCGGATGACCGTGCTCGAACTGCGGCGCAGCTCGCATCGGCACGACGAATTGCTGAGGAAGTTCGGCGGTGATCTCTTGCCGGCCTCGTCTCCGCTGCCCCGGCTCGACGACCGTCAACTGGCCGGCTGTGTGCAGGCGCTCGAGGAGCGTGAACGTTCGGTCATCGTGATGACCTTCTATGACGAACAGACGGCCGCGGAGGCTGCAGGGGCTCTCGGCATCTCAGAGGTCAATGTTCGCGTGATCCGCCATCGCGCCATTCAGCAACTGCGTGTCTGCATGGGAGTCACGGCATGACGACCCCTGACGCTGCTCGGAACTTCGAATGTTCGAGTCCGATCGAGGCCGCCGTGCTCATGGACTACTGGCTCGCGGTACTGCCCGCATCAGCTGAAGAGAATGTCGAGGAGCACCTTCTCGGCTGTGACGAATGCGGAAACCGGCTCAGCGAAGTGATCGCTCTGGCCGAGGGCCTCCGCAGCCTCACGCGATCGGGATCGCTGCAGGTCGTGCTCAGCGATCAGTTCGTGAAACATGCAGCGGAGACAGGTTTGCGCGTTCGGGATTACGCCCCTTCGAGAGGGGGCGCCGTCCAGTGCACCGTGGCCGTTGACGATGACCTGCTGGTCGCCCGTCTTGCGGTGGATTTGACCGCCGCACCGCGTGTGGATCTCAGTTGGTGCGATGTGCGCGGCATCGAACACCAGCGAATGACCGACATTCCCGTTCGCCCCGACGCGGGCAGCGTTGTCTGCCAGCAATCCATCACCTGGGCGAAAGCCTCACCCACGGCCACCATGATTGCCCGGCTCCTTGCGGTCGACGCAGAAGGAAAAGAGCGGCTTCTTGGCGAATACACGTTCCATCACACTCGAACGATTCCCGGCCCGCCAGGATGGGAGCTGCCATGAAGGACGCCGGGAAAACGTGGGCCAGGTATGCCCGGCGTCCGCTTGGCCTTACCAGTGCTCGGTCCAGCCCGCCCGCTCGAACTCGCGCAGCCGCTTGCGCGCGGCATCGAGCGCGCGCGCCCGCGTGTCGAAGTCCAACGTCGCGAGCGTTCGTCCCTTCCGCGTGAACGTCAGCCGCCATCCCTCGTCGAGCCGACGGAGCGTCGCGTCGATCCACTGACCGCGTTGGCGCACGCGCCATATCCGGCTGTCGTGTGGATGATCGTTCATCAGCATACTGTCGCGCGCCGATCTTCCGAGGTCATGAATGGCTTCACCCTTCGCACGACGCATTATGATCGCACGATGTTTTCGGTCGGCGAGGCCTACGAGCGATTCATGGGTAGATGGAGCCGCAGCCTCGCGCCGCTCTTGGTGGAGTTCGCCGGCGTCGGCGACGGCGAGGGCGTGCTCGATGTCGGATGCGGGACCGGAGCCCTGACCGACGCGATCGCCGCCGCGGCTCCTTCTTGCCGCATCGTCGGCATCGACCGATCGGAGGCGTACGTTGCCTTCGCGCGGTCGCATCATCGGGAAGGCCGAGCGCGGTTCGAGGTCGGCGATGCCGAGCACCTTCACTTCGCGGATGCAGGATTCGACCGAACGTTGTCGCTGCTGATCCTGAATTTCATTCCCAATCCTGAGAAAGCCTTGCACGAGATGATCCGCGTGACGCGGCCAGGCGGCACGATCGCTGCGGCGGTCTGGGACTACGGACGCGGAATGGAGATGTTGCGGGTGTTCTGGGACGAGGCGCAGGCCCTGAACCGCGGCGCAGACGGGAAGGACGAGCGGCACATGCCTCTCTCCAGACGCGGAGAGCTGTCAGCGCTCTGGCGCAAGCACGACCTGCGGGAGGTGTTGGACGAAGCGCTGACGATCGAGACGCGGTTCTCCTCGTTCGATGACTACTGGTCGCCATTCCTCGAGAAGCAAGGTCCGGCTGGTGCATACGTTGCGAGTCTGCCAGCAAACGAGTGCGAGCAGCTGCGGCTGACGTTGCAACGACGCCTCCTCGGCGATCGAGCCGATCATCCGATCGTACTCGGTGCGCGTGCATGGGCAGTGAGAGGCGTCGTCTCTTGAACTCGGCGCGCTGGAGCCAGAAATGTCGTCCGGGCGAAATGGGGCCGGCATTTCGCCGGCCCTGAGAGTCGCTCAACTCACCGACGTTCGATATCGATCCAGTATCTGGGACCGGGACCTCGGCGCGACGCGCGATCGCCGGGATTTGCCAGCTGGCATCGATCGAGTGACAGGCAACCGCAGCCGATGCATTCGGTCAACGTGGCCTGGAGCTGCTCGAGTTCGGCAATCCGCGCGCGGATTCGTTTCGCCCACCGTCCCGAGAGCTTCGCCCAGTCCGACCGCTCGGGAGCGCGACTCTTGGGCAGTTCGGCAAGCTCGGCCCGGATTTCCTCGAGCGACAGCCCGATCCGCTGGGCAAAGACAATGAACGCCACGCGACGAAGCACCGGCCGAGCATACCGACGGTGACCGGCGGCGTTGCGCTCGGAGTGAATCAGGCCCTGTTCCTCGTAGAAACGCAGGGCAGACGTCGCCGTGCCGCTGCGTTTCGCCACCTCGCCAATAGTCAGGACCCCGTCCACACAGGCAGTCTGGCAGGATTCCCTCTTGACTTCAAGTGCACTTGAAGATCGATGCTGAAAGGGTAACTGGGGGCACGCCAATGACTGAATTCAAGCGTGTGGCAATCATCACCGGTGCAAGCCGCGGCCTTGGCGAACTCATCGCGCGCGTGCTGGGGCGCCAAGGCTACGATCTGGTGCTCGGCGCCCGCGATCCGGGGCCGTTACGGGACGTGGCCGAATCCATTCGTCAAGAAGGGTCGAGAGTGACGCCGGTGGTCGGCGATGTCACCGACGGCTCAGTGCGAGCCCGGCTCGTGCGGGCGGCCGGCGAACTCGGCGGACTGGACGTTCTCGTGAACAACGCGTCGGACCTGGGAGACATCGGCCCGCTGATGGAGTTCGACGTGCAGCGGTTCGGTCGCGTGTTCCCGGTGAATGCCGGCGCGCCGATCGCGCTGATTCAACTGGCCGTGCCTCTACTCACCGAACGACGCGGTCTGATCGTGAACATTACGAGCGACGCGGCGCAGGCCGCGTATCCCGGCTGGGGACCATACGGCGCAAGCAAAGCGGCCCTGGAACTCCTGACCCGAACCCTGGCAACGGAACTCCAGGACCGCGGCGTGGCCGCCGTGATCGTGGATCCAGGCGACATGCGCACCCGCATGCACCAGCAGGCGTTCCCACTCGAAGACATCTCCGACCGCCCGCTGCCGGACGTGACGGCCCCATTCTGGAACTGGCTGTTCGATCAGCCACCGGCGGAGATCAGCGGTCAGCGATTCGCCGCGCAACGGGAGGACGCTCGATGGCTCCAACGGATGTGATCGCGGACTTCGAATTGCCCGCCGACCTCGAGGCGACTGAACCGCCGGAGGCACGGGGCATCAGGCGCGACGACGTGCGCCTGCTCGTTTCCGATATCGACTCCGATTCGATCGAGCACGCCCATTTTTCCGATCTGCCGCGGTGGCTGTTGCCAGGCGACCTGCTCGTCGTCAATACCAGCGGCACCTTGAACGCCGCAGTTTCGGCGACGGCTGAAGACGGTACGGCGTTGGAGATTCACGTATCAACGCGCTTGCCCGGAGGCTTCTGGAGCGTCGAAGTGCGGCAGCCGGACGCGGTCGCGTCGCTTCCGTACGATCGTGCAGTGAGCGGGATGACGTTCCAGCTGCCGATGGACGGAAAGGTCACGTTGCTGGCGCCCTATCCGCTGATCGACTCAATCGACTCACGATCTCGTCTCTGGATGGCGGCGTTGCGGCTGCCCGATACCGTCGTTCCTTATCTCAACGCTCACGGCTTTCCGATTCGATACGGCTACGTGAAACGATCGTGGCCGAGCGCCATGTATCAAACCGTGTTCGCAACCGAGCCGGGAAGTGCGGAAATGCCGTCGGCGGGCCGCCCGTTCACACCTGAACTCGTGACCCGGCTCGTCTCGCGTGGCGTCGAAATCGCGCCTTTGGTGCTTCACACCGGCGTTGCAAGTCTGGAGAACCATGAACCGCCGTACGAAGAGTATTATCGCGTGCCGCGGCATACTGCCGAACGAGTCACCGCGGCGAGGCGGGCAGGCTATCGCGTGTTCGCGGTCGGTACGACCGTGGTTCGCGCGCTGGAGACTGTTACCGACGAAGGCGGAACGACCTTTCCGGGCGAGGGCTGGACGGATCTGGTGGTCACCCGGGATCGGCCGCTGCGATCGGTAAACGGATTGATCACCGGGTTCCATGAACCGCGTGCCACACATCTGACGCTGCTCGAACGCGTCATGACGTCGGTGGCCGTGAACGGCGGAACCGCAGATGCCGAGGTCAGTGCGAGCGTATGCGGTCGATGTCACCTCGAGCGCGTATACACCGAGGCGCGACGGCTTGGGTACTTCTGGCACGAGTTCGGCGATTCACACTTGATAGTCGCCAGAAAACCGCGTAGCTGATGATAAAGGTGAAGGATGGTTGCCACCACACTGCCCGCGGACCTCGAGGAATTGCAAGAGGCGTTGGACGCGGCAGAACGCGACGCGCGTGCACTCGTTGACGGCTTGAGCGAGGCACGAGCGTCATGGCGCGCGGAGCCCGGTTCGTGGAGTGTCGCTGAGTGCCTCGATCACCTGGGCACCGCAAATCACGTCTACCTTGGCGCGATGCAGCCTGCGGCCGCTCGTGCACTGGCCGAGGATCGCCGGCGCCGCGGCCTCGCACGACCGGGTCTCGTTGGCGGCTGGTTTGTGAAGTATCTCGAACCGCCGGTGAAACCTCGCTTGAAGTCGAAGGCGCCCAGCACCATTCGCCCTCGGACCGCACCGGCCTTTAGCGACGCGTTCTCGAACTTCCTTTCATCACAAGATGACGTGCGCAGGTTTCTGCGGACGTACGCCGGCATCGATCTCGCCGGAGTGCGGTTCCCGAATCCGTTCATCCGCGGGGTCCGGTTCAGCCTCGCAACGGGACTCCACGTCATTGCCGCCCACGAACGCCGTCATTTGTGGCAGGCCTGGCGAATTCGTCGCGCCGCAGAGCAGTCGTCGTCAGCGGGATAGGGAAGCTGGACCTCGGGGTCTCCGTCGAAACCCGTCGGACGAGCTGTCCCGGGCCGGACGCTGACCGCTATTCTGTTTTCAGCACGCTCACCCCTCGTCTTCCCGCGCGGGCCGTAGGCACGGCACAAGCGACTGCGGACGCGGCCGTCACGACAACGGCGACCTGGATGAAAGTCGCGGCATCCGTAGCCGACACACCGAAGAGCATCGTGGAGAGCAGACGCGTCACCCCCAAAGCGATCGTGATTCCCAGAACCAGTCCGGCGAGGACCGGGCGAAAACGCTGGACCATGACCAGCCGAACGAGACTGGAGCGGCTGGCGCCCAGCGCGATGCGGATGCCAAATTCACGGGCTCGTTGACTGATCGAATAGCTGCCGACAGCGTAGATGCCAGTGACGGCCAGCGCCAATGCCGCCAGCGCGAACGCAGCCATCAGCGACAGGCTGAATCGGCGTGGCGCCATGGCGTCTGACCGATAGTGATCCATCGGTCGAATCTGGGACGCGATGACGTCCGGATCGGTCCGCCGTACTTCTCTCGGCCAGGCTCGTCGCCAGGCTCATCGGATCGTTTGTGGTTCGCACGATCCAGAACATGTTCGCTGCGGCGGCGCCGACGTTGTCGACATGTATCTGCGGATAGGTGAGATACAAATCCCACGTCGACTCTCCGTCGAGTGCCATTTGCTGCACGTTGCCGACGACCCCGATGATCTCGACTGGGCGTGGCGGTCCGTCATTGTCATCGACGAGCAGGTGCGCGCCGATCGGTTCGAGGCCGTCCAGCCATTGGCGAGCCAGTTGCTCGTTCACAACCGCTACCGGACGGGTCTTTTCAGTGTCATCCTCCGAGAATGTGCGTCCGCGTCTCAACGGAATGCCTGCCGCCTCGAAGTAGCCCGACGTCACGCTGCGAAACTGCGCGATTGGCACCCGTTCCCGTTCGATGGTCCGCCCCTCCACCGTAAAGGGAACCCGCGCCGACAATCCGCTCAAGGGAAGAATCGTGATTGCGCCGGCATTCGTCACGGCGGGCAGTGACGACAGTTTCTGGGACAGGACCCGCTGAAATACGACAATTGCGTCACGAGTGTTGAATCGCTTGGCAGGCAACGTGAGACGTGCCGCCACTACGCCTCTCGAATCGAATCCCGGCGCTACCGCTTGCACGTTCGCGAAACTCTTCGCCAGCATCGTCATGACGATGAGCAGTACGACCGCAAGCGCCACTTCGGAGCTGACGAGCACGCTGCGGATGCCCTGGCTGCCCGCCGTCGTCGAGCGGCTGTCATCCTGCAGCGCCTCGCGGAGGTTGACGCTCGCGGAGGTGAAAGCGGGAATGACGCCGAAGAGTCACGCCTGTGAGAGTAGAGACAATCAGCGAAAAGATCAGGACAGCGACATCGACGCGAATCTCGCCGGATCGCGGCAATTGTGTCGGCGCCATCGCCATCAACGCGACGACGCCCCACTGCGCGATCAGCACGCCCAGTAATCCGCCGCCGGCAGCCACCAGCAGCGCTTCGACGAGCATCCGCTGAACCACCGCCCACCGAGAGGCCCCCAACGCCAGGTGCACGGCCAGGTCTCTCCGGCGGCTTGCCGCGCGCGTCAACATCAGATTCGCGAGATTTGCGCAGGCGATGAGTAGAACCGTGCCGACCGCCGCAAAGGCTGTCCAAAGGGCGGTTCGAAATGTTCCGACGATGCCATCGATCAACCCGACCATGCGGACGCCGCGCTTGCTCGCGTTCTCGACAGGAAATTGGCCCTGCAACCGCCGGGCGATCGCGTTCAATTCGGTCAGCGCCTGCTGCACCGAAACGCGATCGTGCAGCCTTCCCGCGCCAATGATGAAGTTGACGGAATTGCGCGCGGCGCGCCTCGGATCTCGATCGGCAGCGAATGGAATCGCGAACTCGGCGTCACGGACCGGCAGCGGGAAGCCGGACGCCAGCACGCCCACGACCGTGTAGTCCTCGCTATTGAGGCGGATCGCGCGGCCGATGATCTGCCGATCGCCGGCAAACCGTCGCGTCCAGAACGGTTCGGCGAGCACGACCACGTGCTCCGACCCCGGACGCTCGTCGCCGGGATGGAGCAGGCGGCCGATCCGCGGTTGCGCGCCCAGGACATCGAAGAGATTCCCGGAGGCTCGAATGCCCTGCACGCGCTCGGCAGCCGCTTCGTCGCTGAGGTTGGCGCTGTAAGCAAAGAACCCGGCAAACCCCGAGAGTGCTTGCGTGGAATCGCGATAGTCAATGAAATCCGGGACGTTGAAGGGAGTCCGACCGCGTCCTGGCTGATCGGACCAAATCCAGAACACCTGCTCGACGTTCCGATACGGCAGTTGCCGCAACAGAACACCGTACACGACGCTGAACATCGAAGTGGTAGCGGCAACCGTCAATGCGACGGTCACCACCGCCCCAAGCGTGAAGGTGGGCGTCTTGCGAAGAGCGCGGAGGCCGTAACGACCGTCACGAACCAGGCTGGAAACCGACATGGGTACCTACTACATCCAACTGGTCCATGCGAAAAGAGCCGAACTTGTGATTTCGGCTAGACCAGCGTAAATGCCGCCATCTAGAATGCGGCAGACCATGCCGCGCTCGTGGGAACTCGTAATCGATATCGACCGCCACCGTGCACTTCCGCCATTCCTGCAAATCGCACGCGGGTTGACAGAGGACATCCGCCGAGGGCGGCTGCGGCCCGGGGATCGTCTGCCCGGAAGCCGCCGGCTCGCGGCGACAGTTCATGTCCATCGCAATACCGTCCTGGCCGCGCTGGCGGAGCTGCAGGCGGAAGGCTGGATCGAGACCGTGCCAGGCCGCGGCACATTCGTGTCGCGTGCAATACCGGAGGAACGCGGGACACCCGGCGCACGCCGACTTCCTGCTCGCACGCGGGTTCCGGCGCTGGTTGCGTTTGCGCTGGCCAACCCGCCTATCGCATTTCGGCCACCGGTGCTCCCGCGCGGGACGCTGAACTTGAGCAACGGCGCCCCGGATGTCCGGCTCGTGCCTGCGCGATCGATCGGCCGCGCGTACCGGCGGGTACTCGCACAACGAAGTGCCAACCTGCTGGCCTACGGAGAACCCGAAGGGCATCCAGCGCTGCGTTCTGCGCTCGCATCGATGCTCGCGAGCACGCGGGGCCTCGCGATCGGTGGTGACGATGTGCTGGTCACTCGCGGCAGTCAGATGGCGCTGACGCTCGTCGCCCGGACGCTCGTCCGCGCCGGTGACATCGTCGCCGTCGAGAACTTCGGCTATCGCCCCGCGTGGGAAGCGTTTCGGGCGGCGGGAGCAACCGTCCTTCCGGTCCCGGTCGACCGCGACGGAATCGATGTCGACGAGTTGAAGAGGCTTGCCAGCCGCACGACGCTTCGGGCGATCTACCTCACGCCGCATCATCAGTATCCGACGACCGTGACGTTGAAGGCCGCGCGTCGCGTCGCGCTGTTCTCACTGGCGCAGACCGAACGCATCGCAATCATTGAAGACGACTACGATCACGAGTTCCATTACGAGGGCCGCCCCGTGCTGCCGCTCGCCAGCGCCGACCAGGTAGGCCTGGTCGTGTACATCGGGACCCTCTCGAAGGTCTTGGCACCGGGCCTGCGCGTCGGCTACGTCGTTGCGCGGCCGGCAGTGCTTCGCAGCCTGGGGGCCATTCGCTCGCTGCTCGACATCCAGGGAGACCTCGCGACCGAAGCGGCGATCGCGACATTAATAGAAGATGGGGAAGTTCAGCGGCACATCGCGCGCGTCCGCCGGGTATACGCCGATCGCAGGGAGATTCTGGCGAGCAGCTTGCGGCGTGCGTTTGGAGACGGCATGGAGTTCACGCTTGCCGCCGGAGGAATGGCGCTGTGGGTTCACGTGCGCCTGCCGGTGGACGTCGACGCATGGGCCCGGCGCAGCCTCGACTACGGTGTCTCGTGGTACACCGGCCGCCGCTACGCCTTCGACGGCCAGTCCAGGCCCTTTGCTCGATTCAGCTTCGCCTGGCTGAACGAGCGCGAGCTCCCTGAGGCCGTGAAGCGGATGGCGGCGGCGCGTCCGAGGGTCTGACAAAGAGGACGCCGCGGCGCTCAATATCTCAAAGCTCGATCCGCCTCGGAAAGTCGTCCGCCTTCTGACTCGCCCTGAACTCGATGATCCGATAATCGGCAAGCCCATGCTTGATGAACGGATCCTCCCCGATGATCGACTCGATCTGCTGTCGACTCTTGCCGACCGCGAGAATGATCCCGCCGTCCCTCGGTATCTTGCGGCCGGAGACGAGGAAATTGCCGGACTCGTAGTGCTTCCTCAAGAACGCGACATGCGCTTTCATTCGCGCGTCGATATCGTCGAGAGGAGCCTTGTATGTGAGTTCGATGACGAACATGTCAGTCAGGCCGTGTGGGTCGCATGAGCGTGGCGGCGTGGTGTGCGCATGTGGACGCCTTCCAAACGAACATGCCCGGCGTTCATCGGGTCGATGTACCGGGACCGGCAATTGTCACCGCGAGATCGCGCCTCGCGGTCGCGACGTTTCCGCTGATATCTGCGGCCCAGATCCGGAGCGTGTAATCACCCGGCTCGAGGGCGGTCGTGTCCCACCAGCCAGGCAACGCCACGCCGTCGTGAAAGGTATTGGTCACGATGTACAGAAACCGTGTGCGCCGCTGGCCGTAGAAGGGAATGCCGCTGCCGGGCGCATATACCGCCCTGACGATCGCCGGATCCGCCGCAATGCGATCGAAGCGCAAGGTGTGCCGTGGCTGCTCGAATCCCGCGGCCGGTGTGCCGTCACGCTTCAGCACCTGATAACCGAGATCGTAGACGCCCAACCGGCGTCCCGCCGTGTTACCGTCGGCGGTGTCCCACGCGTCGACGATGATCTGCACGCGATCGGTGAGCACGATTCGGCGCCGTCGCCGGTCGGTCAATGCCCGTCCTTGATCATCCTGCAGACGAATGCTCTTGATCGTCGGCGGCAGGTGATCCTCGAAGTGCACGAGCCGGAACCGGAGCGGGTTCAACTCCTCGCCCGGCCAGCCGACATTCAGGTGGACGTGATTGAAGCCGTTGACGGTGCCGATGACGTCCCCGGCGGTAAATCGCCCCCCGCGCTTGACTCGCATGCCGAGGAGTGTGCCTTCTGCGCCGTAGATCGGCGCGAATCGCGTGTCGGCGAAAGGCTGGTTCGATTTCACACGTCCCACGCGGATGTGAACGTAGGCGAGTGGTCCGACGCGGACGGACTCGGTCAGCGTCCCGAATCCGCCGGTCGCACTCACGGTGGCAACCACACCGTCGCGGACGGCAGCCACCGGCGTGCCTTCTGTCGCCCGCACATCGATGCCGGCGTGGAAGCGTTCCGACCCTTCTACACCGCGGGCTTCACCGATCGTACCGGCCACCTCGTAGGGGCCGTCCATCGGCGCGATCGGCCAGAGCAGCGGGGTCAAGGCGAATCGATCGACATCGAAGTGTGGGGCGATTCGCGGGTAGGCGGGCCGCCGCAGCTCGCCCCGGTCGCGCGCCTCGATCAGTCGGACCAGGGTATTGCCGCCGTCCGCCACGATTAGCCGGCCTGGCCCTGCGAGTGCAAGGCCGGCCGGACTGCGAAACCGTGCCTCCATGCCCTCGCCGTCGTGAAACCCTGGCGTTGAACCAGCGAGCGGGTGGAGCTGACCCGAAGTAGCGAGCGCGAGGACGCGGCCTCGTTCGTCGGACAAGTAGCGGCTGCCGTCCTGCCCAACCACTACGGCGACTGGCGACATCGAGCCGTCCGCGACGAAGGCTGTCGAGACATGTCCGGCGGCGTCGAGAACCCTGAGGACGCCGTTGCCGGTGTCGGCTACGTGAATGTTTCCAGCAGTATCGGCGAAGACTCCGCAGGGTGTCTGAAACCGTGCCTGGCCGGCGTCGCCGTCGACGAATCCCGGTTCGCCACCCGCCAGCGTTCGGACTGTTCGATCGCGTTCGATGGCTCTGATGCGATCGTTGTAGGTGTCGGCGACGATGATCCTCCCGTCAGCAGCCACGGCGACGCCAACGGGAGCATTGAATTGGGCGTTCTGAGCGGGGCCATCACGATAACCCGGTGTCGTGCCGCCTGCGACGGTCGACACCACACCGTCACGGCTGACACGGCGGATGGCATTGTTACCAGTGTCGGCGACGTACACGGTACCATCTGAGTCGATAGCGATCGCCGACGGCGTGTCGAAGCGCGCGGCTGGTCCCTGTCCATCCGCAAAACCACGCGTGCCTCCGGCGATCGTCCACACTTTTCCATCCGGCGAAATGGCGCGGAGGCGCGGCGTCTCCCCGGCATCGGCCACGTAGACCGTGCCGTCGGCGCCGACAGCGACGCCGAACGGATCCGAAAACTGAGCTTCGTCCGCCCATCCGTCCTTCGTGCCCGTTACCCCGTTTCCGGCCAGGACCGTGGTGGTCGCGATCCAGTTCGGATCGAGCGGCCGAAGCTTTGCCGGCGCCGATCGCCACCAGAAAGCCGCCGCCAGTCCGGCGCCTGTCAGCATCACAAACGCGGACACCCACCAGCGACGGCGGCGAGGCTGCGTGGCGGGAACATCGGTCACGAGGTCAGTGTGCGGGTTCTCGGGTTCTCGGGTTCTCAGGTTCACAGGTTCGGGTTCTCCGGGTTCTCTGGTTCTAGGTTCTCCGGGTTCTCGGGTTGCTCAGGTTCGACGGTTCGCCATCTTGAGTTTAGAACGCCATGAGTGTCGGAATGGAGAACCCGTGAACCCATGAACCCATGAACCCGAGAACCTGAGAACCCGAGAACCTGTTTTGCTCCCCGTTCGGCCGGTCGTACAATGCGTTCGTTCTTGCCAGCCGGGGCGCGTCTCGCGCAGGCACCCTCCGTTCCTGATCGCTAAGGCGTGAAAGGAGGCACATGGCGATCCCTTCTTCAATCAGCAACTATCTCGAGCGGAATGGCGTCAGCTATTCCGTGGTCGAGCATCCTGCGGCCTATACCGCCCAGCAGGAGGCCGCGGCCACACACGTTCCCGCACGCGAATGGGCCAAGGCGGTCGTCTGCATCGTCGACGATCAGCCGACGCTGGCGGTTTTGCCAGCGGATTTCGTCGTCGATTTCGAGCGGTTCCGCACCGCGTGCGGCGGCGCCTCGGCGCGGCTGGCCAGCGAGGCGGAGCTGCAGCCGCTTTACAGCGACTGCGAAGTGGGGGCGATGCCGCCGCTGGGACCGTTGTACAAGCAACCCGTGCTCGTCGAGCGAAGCCTGACGTCCGATCCCGAGATCCTGTTCAATGCTGGATCGCATCGCGAGGCCATCCGGATGCGTTATCAGGACTTTGAACGGCTCGTAAAGCCCACCGTCGCGGAATTCGGGGTGGCGCTCAAGCGAAGTTGAGCTGATGAAGGCGACTCAGCTCAATCTGCCGCTGGACAACGAAATCGGCACGCTCGCGCGGCTGTGCCGCGACCTCGCGCACGGTGGGGTGAACCTGCTGGCCCTTTCGGCGCCCGAGACCGGACGTGACAAAGGAACGGTCCGTCTGCTCGTAGCGAACGGGGAGCTGGCGACACGGGCACTGGCGAAGGCCCGTTACGTGTTCGCGGTGGAAGAGGTGCTCTACATCGAGTTGAAGAACCGTCCGGGTGCGCTGGCCAAGGCCGTCGAGAAGCTGGCCCGTGCCCGGATCAGCATCCGCTACGCCTACGCGACGGCTTCGTCACGCACGCGGACGACGGCCGCTGTGGTGGCGGTTGCCGAGAGCGATCTGCCGCGCGCGCTGCAGTTGTTCCCGTAGCCGGCGCGCGCAAAGGACCGAAGCACCCGAAGAATCGAAGGACCGGAGCACCAAACACCCGGCCCGGGTTGACGTGCCATGTCTGTCTACATAATATCTGTCCATGACAGATATAGACACGCGCGCGCTCGACCGGGAGCTGAAGCGAGGATCCGCGGAACTGCTCATCCTGTCGCTGCTCGACGCCCGCCCGCGGCACGGCTATGAGTTGAGCAAGGCCATCCACACGCGCTCGCGCGGCCAGTTGACGTTTCACATCGACTCGCTCTATCCGCTGCTGTATCGCCTCGAGGAGCGTGGATGGATCAAGGGCCTCTGGGTCGAAAAGGCCGGCGAGCGGCGCCGCCGGTTTTACAAGGTCACCGCCGAAGGACGCCGCGTGCTCGCGCAGCAAAGGAAGACCTGGGCAGCATTCGTGGAGGCGGTGCGCCGCGTCACCGGAGACGAAAGTGCCTGACCCTTCGAACGGTTCAGGATCGCGCCCAACCGAGCTGCGCGGCGACTGGGCGGCAGAAGTGCGCAAGCGCCTCACGCCGCTGCGTCTGTCACCTGCCCGCGAGGCGGAGATCGTCGAGGAACTGTCGCAGCATCTCGACGATCGCTGGCGGGAGTTGATGGCAGGAGGCGTATCCCCCGCAGAAGCCACCGCGCTGACGCTCGCCGAATTCCGGGAGGGAAATGTCCTGGCGCGCTACATGGCGCCGCTCCGGCAGGCGCAATGGTCGCCGTCAGTCGCGCCGGGAGGTCCGTCGGGTCACGTGCTCAGCGATCTCCGGCAGGACCTGCAGTACGGCCTGCGCACCTTGCGGAGGCAACCCGGCTTCACGATCGCCGCCGTCCTGACGCTTGCCCTCGGTATCGGTTCAAACGCTGCCATCTTCTCGGTGATCAATGCCGTTCTGCTTCGCCCGCTGCCCTTTCCGAACAGCAAACAGCTGTTGTCGGTGGAGACGCGCTACCTGCCGGCGACGGGCTACGACAATCCATATTTCCCGATGTCGGATCCCGAGTTCTTCGACGTCCGCAACCGCATCGACGCGTTTGCCGTGATTGCGGCATACGACTTCGAGAACCGCAACCTGACCCGCGAGAATGGCGAAGCCGAACGCGTCCTCACGATGAGGGTAACGGCGAGATTCTTCGACGTACTCGGGGTCAATCCGATCCGTGGACGAACGTTCACCGAGGATGAGGCGCAAAAAGGAGTTGGCTGTCTCGCGGTCCTCAGTTATGCCGGCGCCGAGAGAAGCGCCAGTCTCATCGGTTCGACCATCAGGCTTGACGATGCGCCATGCGAAATCATCGGGGTGATGCCGGAGGGCTTTGGATTTCGTGACGATCGCGTGCGGGCCTGGACGCCGCTCCGGATCAATCCAGAGGACACGCTGATCAACCGGGAGAGTCATTCGCTGCTCGCGGTCGCGCGGCTGCGCGAGGGCGTCAGCGCGACACAGGCGGAGGGCCAGCTTCAGTCGCTCCGTGGCTACTGGTCGCAGAAGTACCCGGATCACTATGCGAAGGGACACTTCGTCGTCATCCGGTCGCTCCATGAGGATCTGGCCGGCGATCAGCGCGACGGCCTGCTCCTGCTCGGCGGCGCCGTCCTGTTCGTCCTGCTGATCGTCTGCGTCAATCTCGCGGCGC
Source organism: uncultured Acidobacteriota bacterium (assembly GCA_963755695.1). Taxonomy (GTDB): domain Bacteria; phylum Acidobacteriota; class Vicinamibacteria; order Vicinamibacterales; family 2-12-FULL-66-21; genus QHWT01. The sequence goes on from CAVWLB010000008.1 coordinate 955,973, forward strand.
TGCTGGTTTCAAACGCCGAGGCGCGCCGGCGCGAGTTTGCCGTGCGGCACGCGCTCGGTGCGAATCGGCGGCGTCTGATTCGACAACTGATCGTCGAAACCATGCTGCTCGCGGCGATGGGCGGAGTCATCGGCGTGGTGCTGGCGAACGCGCTGCTCACGGCTCTGTTGAGTCTCTATCCCGAGCGGCTGCCGGTATGGCAGGCGATTGCGATCGATCACACGGCACTGCTCTATGCAGGGGCGTTGATCATCGGTGCCGGATTTCTGATCGGTCTCGTTCCGGCGCTGAACGCCACCGGAGCGCGACTGCAGGAAAGCCTGAGGGCCGAGTCGCGCTCGTCGACGGCATCGCGGCGCGCCGTTGCCGCCAGGTCGGTCCTGGTCGTGAGCCAGCTCGCATTGAGCGTGATCCTGCTCGCCGGAGCGCTGCTTTTGATTCGATCCTACAAGCAGCTGCAGCAGGTCGATCTCGGGATTCGGCCGGATCACCTCTTGACCTTCAGCCTGTCGGTTCCCGAGCCGCGTCAACCGGATCCGGCTGCCGCCAGGCGCCTGCTGGCGTCAGTCGAGGAACGTCTTGCGCAGACGCCCGGCGTCGAGGTTGCGGGCGCGATCTCGAATCTTCCGCTCGCGTCTGCCGGACCACCGGACGACTTCATCATTGAAGGACGACCGGCTCCCCCGCCGGGGGCGCCGGCGTGGAATGCGCGATATCTGATGGTGACGCCAGGAACGTTTCGCGCTTTCGGGACTCCGTTGAAACGCGGCAGGCTTCTGGACGCGAGCGACGCGCCAGGTCGACCCCTGGTCGCCGTGATCAACGAAACCGCGGCACGGCTCTACTGGTCCGGCCAGGACCCAATCGGCGCCAGGATCCGCTACTACCCGCGGGAGACGAGCCCTTCGATCCGGATTGTGGGCATCGTTGGAGATGTCAGGTCCAGCGGGGCCAATGATTCGGCTCCGCCTGCGGTCTACGTTCCATTCGAGCAGGCATCCCGAACCGACTACGAGCAGCGGACGATGACGTTTCTCGTCCGGGTGCACGGGAACCCGGCGGACGTCGTCGCCTCGGCGCGCCAGGCGGTGGCCTCCATCGATGCCGGGCTGCCGCTCGCGAGCATCCGTTCGATGTCCGAGGTCGTGGCCGCATCCGCCGGTCAGCCTCGGTTCACCACTCTCGTGATGTCGTTCTTTGCTGGCGTCGCGTTCTTTCTCGCTGCGCTCGGACTGTATGGAGTCCTCGCGTATGGTGTCGAGCAGCGAGTCCGGGAGATTGGCGTCCGGATGGCGCTTGGGGCGAACACCCACGAGATCTTCCGGCTGGTGATCGCCAATGGGATGAGTCTGGCGCTTGGCGGCATCGTGATTGGCGTTCCCGCGGCCCTGATACTGACGCGGCTGATGGAAGGGCTCCTGTCGGGGGTCACCAACAGCGATCCGGTGACCTACCTCGTGGTCGTCGTGTTGCTGGCGCTCTCTGCGCTGCTGGCCAGCTACATGCCGGCACGCCGCGCCACCCGCGTCGACCCGATCGTGGCCCTCCGCACGGAGTAGCCGAACGCGTTGACACGCTTCCCGCCAGGCAATAGCGTAGCGGGTCGCAGTGGCCAAAGTCGTTGTCGTCGGCAGCACGAACACAGATATGACCGTCAGGGTGCCGCGGATTCCGGCGCCTGGCGAAACAGTTCTCGGCCGCGACTTTCACATCACCGCGGGCGGCAAGGGTGCGAATCAGGCGGTTGCCGCGGCGCGTGCCGGCGGCAAGGTCGTGTTCGTGACCGCGCTCGGCGCTGACGAGTTCGGCCAGCGCGCCGCCGAGAATTTTGCCCGTGAGGGTATCGACGTCGATCTGATCCGGCGTGTACCTCGCATGCCCTCGGGCGTGGCGTTGATCTTCGTCGACGAAACCGGAGAAAACAGCATTGCGGTAGCGCCGGGCGCGAACGGTGAGCTCCGCCCGGAAGACGTCGAACCACTCGGTCGGCTGCTCGAGTCAGGCGACGTGATCCTCTTGCAGTTGGAGACACCCCTGGCCACCGTCGCGGCAGCGGTTCGCGTAGCCGCGATGCGGCAGGTGCGGGTTATTCTGAATCCGGCACCGGCGCAGGCGTTGCCGGACTCGTTTCTCGAATCGGTCACGATGCTCACGCCAAACGAACGGGAGGCCGAGCAACTCACCGGTGTGGTTTCGAGCGATGAGGAATCGCTCACGCGGGCTGCCGGGATCTTGCACCGGCGGGGTGTCCGCGATGTTGTCATCACGCTCGGTGCTCGCGGTGTCTTCGCCTTCCAGGAGGGCGCTGGCGCGCTCGTGCCAGCCTTCCGGGTCGAGGCGGTGGACACGACGGCGGCGGGAGATGTGTTCAACGGCGCCCTGGCGGTGGCGCTGGTCGACGGTCGGTCGGCGCATGAGGCGATTCGTTTCGCGAGCGCGGCGGCGGCCATCTCGGTGACGAGAATGGGCGCGCAGGCGTCGGCGCCATCGCGCATGGAAATCGAGGCGTTCCTCGGGTGAACCCTGCAACCAACGCGCGCGTCGCGGGAGTCCTGGCGGTCGCGCTGACCCTTGCGGCCTGCGGAACCGGACGTGAGTCCCCCGGCGGCACGCGGCGCGCCAGCGAGCCGCCGCGTATCGCGCTCATCATGAAGTCGCTCGCCAATGAGTTCTTCGTCACCATGGCCGAAGGCGCGAAGTCGCACCAGGCCGCCAACGCCACGTCGTACACCTTGCTGGTCAACGGCATCCGGAATGAAAGCGATCTCGCCCAGCAGGTTGCGCTGGTCGAGCAGATGATGGCTCAGGGTGTCGACGCCATCGTCATCGCTCCCGCCGACTCCCGTGCGCTCGTCCCGGTTCTGGCCAAGGCGCTCCGCGAGAAGATTGTCGTGGTCAACATCGACAACAAGCTCGATGACCCGACGCTCCGGCAGGTGGGCATCGACATTCCGTTCGTCGGCCCCGACAACCGCGCCGGCGCGCGCGCGGTCGGTGCGGCCCTGGCAAAGCATCTGCAACGCGGTGACAGGGTGGCGATCCTCGAGGGCATTCCGACGGCGTTCAATGCGCAGCAGCGTCGACTCGGATTCGAGGACGCGATGCGCGAGGCCGGCGCCGAAGTGGTGACCGTGCAGAGCGCCCATTGGGAGCAGGACGAAGCGAATACGGTTAGCGCGGCAATGCTTCGTGAGCATCCGGATCTCAAGGCGATCCTGGCCAGCAACGACAACATGGCACTCGGCGCGGCGTCCGCAGTGCGCCAGGCAGGCAGGATCGGGCAGACGCTGGTCGTCGGCTTCGACAACATCGCAGCGGTGCAGCAGTTGCTTCAGGACGGGCGGGTGCTGGCAACGGCAGATCAGCACGCCGACCGCCTGGCCGTCTACGGTATCGAATACGCACTCAGGATCCTGCGCGGAGAAAGCCACCCCACCGACATGCAGACGCCGGTGGATCTGATTGCCGCCACCCCGCGGTGATGACGATCGCAAAGAGCGCAGACACGTTGCTCCGCCTGCGTGGAGTCGAGAAGCGTTATGCGGCGCCGGTCCTCACGAATCTCGATCTCGATCTCGAGGCGGGCGAGATTCATGCGTTGATGGGGGCGAACGGAGCGGGGAAGTCGACGCTCTCGAGGATCATCTGCGGCCTGACGGCCCCGGACCATGGCACGATGAGCCTCGGCGGCGAACGTTACGAACCGTGCAGTCGGTTGGACGCGACACGTGCCGGTGTACAGCTCGTGATGCAGGAGCTCAACCTGATTCCGACGCTGAGCGTTGCCGAGAATCTGTTCGTCGCGGACCTTCCCAGCCGCTTCGGACTGGTCTCGTTCGCCACGCTCCGAGCCAGAGCCGTCGAAGCGTTGACCGCCGTCGGCTTGACCGATCTGGATCCGGACCTGCCCGTCGGCCGGCTCGGCGTGGGCCAGCAGCAACTGGTGGCCCTTGCCGCGGCACTGGCGCACCCATGCCGCGTCCTCGTGCTCGATGAGCCTACTGCGGCGCTGACGAATACCGAGATCGAGCTCGCTTTCGCCCAGCTGCGCCGGCTTCGCAGCGGCGGAACCGCCATCCTTTATATAAGTCACCGCCTCGAAGAGATCCGGAAGATCAGCGATCGCATCACCGTGCTGCGTGATGGACTGGTGGTGGGGACTCTACCCGCCGTCAGTGTATCGATGGACGAGATCGTTCGGCTGATGGTTGGGGAGCGCGCTGTCGAGGCGCTCGAGCAACGTGAGCATCCGAAGGGAGACGTCGCGCTGCGTGTCGAAGGCTTGACGCGAGGGACCCGCCTACGGAACGTCAGTCTGGAAGTCAGAAAGGGAGAGATTCTCGGGCTCGCCGGGCTGGTGGGTTCCGGCCGTACCGAGACCCTCCGCGCGATCTTTGGGGCCGATCGTCTCGATGCCGGGCTGGTACGCCGCGGGCCCGGGCCAGCGATTGCGATCGACGGCCCGAAGACCGCCGTGCGCAATGGAATCGGGATGATTCCGGAAGATCGCAAGGAGCAGGCGCTTCTCCTTTCCCAGCCGGTCCGCACCAACATGACGCTGGCGACGCTGCCAGCCTTTGCGCGAGGGCGATGGTGGATTGACCAGGCCAGTGAGATTCAGGCTGCAGATGAACTTCGCGTCCGCCTCGACGTGCGCACCCAATCGGTCGAGCAACGCGTCGACGAGCTGAGCGGCGGGAACCAGCAGAAGGTGGTCGTCGCCCGCTGGCTCCTGCGCGAGTGCGACGTGGTGTTGTTCGACGAGCCGACCCGCGGAATTGACGTCGCGGCGAAGATTGCCGTGTATCGCCTGCTCAACGAGCTGGCCGCTCGCGGCAAGGCACTGGTTATCGTCTCGAGCGAACTCGAGGAGCTGATGGCGTTGTGCGATCGAATCGCCGTGATGTCCGCCGGCCGCCTGGTGGCCACGTTCAGGCGCGGCGAGTGGAGCGAGCAAGCCATCGTCGCTGCGGCGTTCAGCGAGTATGCCGCCCGCGGCACGGCATGCTGAATCCGCCCAAGGTGCGCACGATGCCTCGGGTGGGCGAGTACATCGGTCTGCTCGCGGTCCTGGTGTCGCTGGTGGCGCTGTTCAGCGTGCTGAGCGGGCATTTCTTCAGCCGGATCACATTCTCTACGCTGGCAAACCAGATCCCGGCACTGACGGTGATCGCTGTCGGGATGACGCTGGTGCTCATCGCCGCAGGCATCGACCTCTCGGTCGGGTCGGTGATGGCGCTTGGATCCGCGGTCCTTGCGCTCGCCCGGGTCAACTGGCAGTTGCCACTTCCTGTCGCGATTGCGCTGTGCCTTGCGGTGGGACTCGCCGCCGGCCTGACCAACGGGTTGATAACCGTCCGCTGGGCCGTTCCATCGTTCATCGTCACGCTCGGCATGCTGGAGGTGGCTCGAGGGGGTGCCTATCTGGTGACGGAGTCGCGGTCGGTGTTCGTAGGTGCCGCGATGGGAGCGCTCGGCGCGCCGCTGCCGCTGATTGGGGTATCTTCGTCGTTCCTCCTGGCCGTGCTGGTCGTCGCGGCGGGCCAGGTCGTGCTCTCGAGGACCGTTCTTGGACGTTACATCGTCGCCATCGGTACGAACTTGGAAGCGGTCCGACTATCCGGGATCGATCCCAGACCGGTTCTCGTTGCAGTGTTCGCGCTCTCTGGATTGCTCGCCGGCCTCGGCGGTGTGTTTCATGTCGCCTATCTCGAGTCGGCCGATCCGAACAGCGGGATCGGGCTCGAGCTTTCAGCGATTGCGGCAGTGGTGATTGGCGGCACGAGCCTGATGGGCGGACGAGGATCGGTCATCAACAGTTTCCTCGGCGTCCTGATCATCGCCGTGCTTCAAAGTGGGTTGGCGCAAATTGGTGCGTCCGAACCAACCAAGCGTATTGTGACCGGAGCCGTCATCGTCGCGGCCGTCATCCTGGATGGTTACCGGCACGCTCGACTCGCGCGGAGGCTGACATGATCCGCTACTTGATTCTCGCCACAGGCATTGCCCTGCTGGTTCCATCCCCGGTCGGGACCGAGGCTGCCAGTCGTGACGGAACCCTGCGGCTCACCACCGAGGCGCTTCGCGACAAGATCAAAGGCGGCTGGGCGGGACAAACCGTCGGCGTCACTTTCGGAGGGCCGACCGAGTTCCGCTATCGCGGCACGATGATCGACGACTACACCCCGATCGCGTGGTATGACGGCCTGCTGAAGGAAACGTTCGAGAAGACGCCAGGTCTGTACGACGACATCTACGTCGATCTGACGTTTCTCAACGTAATCGAGAAGCACGGACTTGACGCGCCTGCGGAGCGGTTTGCCGACGCCTTCGCCCACGCAGGCTATCAGCTCTGGCACGCCAACCAGATGGCGCGCTACAACCTCCTGCGGGGCATGAAGCCGCCGGCCTCGGGCGACTGGCACAACAATCCGGACGCCGACGACATCGACTTCCAGATCGAGTCAGACTTCATCGGCTTGATGTCGCCGGGAATGCCGAACGCAGCTTCTGAGATTGCCGATCGGGTCGGGCACATCATGAATTCGGGCGACGGTTGGTACGGCGGCGTCTACATCTCCACGATGTATTCACTGGCGTTCACGTCAAATGACGTGAACTACGTCGTGACTGAAGGCCTCAAGGCGATTCCCGTCGGTACGCGGTTCTATCAGACGATCAGCGCCGTCATCGATCTGTACAAGCAGTATCCCGACGACTGGAAGCGCGCGTGGTTCGAGATCCAGAAGAAGTGGGCGGAGGATGTGGGGTGCGCCGATGGCGTGTTTGCCGCCTTCAATATCGATGCGCGTCTCAATGCCGCTTACGTCGTGTTAGGACTCCTATACGGGCAAGGTGACATGACCCGGACGATCGCGATCGCGACCCGGGCCGGACAGGATTCCGACTGCAATCCCTCCTCGGCGGCCGGCATTCTCGGGGCGATCATTGGTTATTCCAAGATCCCGGCGTACTGGAAACAGGGGCTCTCGGCCGTCGAACCGATGGCGTTTCAACACGCAGGCCTCTCGCTGAACGACGCCTACGAGCTCACGTTCAAGCACGCGTTGGAGCTGATCCGGCGCAATGGCGGCCAGGTTGCTGACGATCATGTCGTCGTCGCCGTCCAGCCGGTCAAGGCGGTTCGCGTCGAGCAGAACTTCGAAGGCCACTTCCCGGTCGCGGAGATCCCGCTTCATCGACGGCTGTCGGACGAGACGAGCGTCAGCTTCGACGGCGTCGGCTTTGTGGTGCAGGGAAGTGCGCGAAGCGAGAACGGTCAGGATCAGGTGATTTCCGTCGAGATGTACATCGACGAGAAGATGGTCGAGACGATCGAGCTTCCCACCAACTTCACTGCCCGCAGGTTCACGCCGTTCTGGAAGTACGGATTGTCCGACGGGAAACATACCGTCCGGCTGAAGATCCGGAATCCCGCTCCTGGCGCAATAATCAACATGGAGCGCGTCATCGTCTACGGAAGCAAGCTCGGCAGACCTCCTGTCTGACCGGCATGTCGAAGCATTTTGACACTGCCGAACGCCCGAAGCCGTTGACGTCGTCGTCAGGGCGCCGGATCCCTCAACGCTCGCGCTCTCGATCGAGAGCCGGCTTCAAATCGACGATGGGGGTCCGATCCAGAGCCTCCATGTCGCGTACAAGGATTCTGGTGCCGTCAATCGCCAGGATTCCCACGCGATGCAATCCGATGGGGTTCGGCCGGTCCGGCGAGCGCGTGCTGAACACGCCATGCAACGGATTGGCGGGATTTCCCCTGGGATGTACCACCAGCACATCTCGGGCAGCGCGATCCAGCCACGTCAGCACGATGACTTCTTCCCCCACGTGCAGGTCGCGAAGACCCTCGCTGAAACGCGGTTCGAAGGCCAACCAGGCATCCGGCGCCCCTTCGTTTCCTTGCTTTGGCGCGCCGGCCCGATCAACGAGCGGAGACTGAACCCAGCCGATTGGGTGTAGCTCATAGCGGTCATGGCTCAATGAGTCCTCCTAATCGCAATGTCGATTCACGAACGGCGAGTTTAGGACGCAGGGGTCTTCTGTGTTCTGCCGTGTTTTTCTGTGGCTATGTTCCTTTCTGTGGACGGACGCCTGACCCGAGTGTGAAACACGAGGTCGTCAAGTCGTGATCCGTCTTCCTTCACGGACCGCAGGCCTGCTGGCAATCATGATGTCGACTCTGAGCTGCGCGCGGGGCGCGATGACGGTGGGCTCCACACCAGCCGCCGGCGCCCGGAGCGGGGCAGAGCAACAGCCCACCAGGCAATATCCCGGCTTCGAGCTGGTCTGGGCCGACGAGTTCACTGGAACTGGAGCCCCCGACCCGAAGAACTGGACCTTCGAACGCGGCTTCGTGCGCAATCTCGAGTCGCAGTGGTACAGACCCGACAACGCACGGCAGGCGGACGGCTTTCTGATTATCGAGGCGCGGCGCGAACGAGTAGTCAATCCGAGGTTCCACCGTGCGTCCAGCGACTGGACCCGCAACCGCCAGTTTGCTGAATACACCTCGGCAAGTCTGACGACTCGTGGATTGCACAGCTGGCAATATGGCCGTTTCGAGATGCGCGGCCGGATCGATACGCGCGCGGGCTTGTGGCCGGCGTTCTGGACGCTCGGCGTCAAGAGACCGTGGCCGCACAATGGCGAGATCGACATCCTGGAGTACTACCGCGGGCTGTTGCTCGCGAATGTGGCGTGGGGCGGTGCGGAACGATTCGAGCCCATTTGGGCCGACTCGCGCAGGCCGATCGACACCTTCAATCAGCCAGCGTGGTCGAGCGCGTTTCACATCTGGCGCATGGATTGGGACGAGCGCGCCATCGTCCTGTCAGTCGATGGCGAGCGGCTGAACCAGGTGGATCTCACGCGAACCGTCAATCAAGACGCGGAACGAGCGAATCCCTTTCACCAGCCTCATTATCTGCTCCTGAGTCTCGCGATCGGTGGGACGCAGGGTGGCGATCCCTCCAAGACGACCTCTCCGGCGCGGTTCGAGATCGACTACGTCCGTGTCTATCAGCGTTCGGGCACATCGGCCCCAAGGCCTGATACAATCTTTCACACCCCTTCATAGCACCTCAGCCGCTCGGAGACGGCTGCGCTCGCGTGATGCACACAACTGTCGTTTCGCACTATCGCCTGCTTCATCCGCTCGGCGAGGGCGGGATGGGAGTGGTGTATCGTGCGGAAGACCTGCAGCTCGGGCGCGAGGTGGCGGTCAAGCTGCTGCGGGCCGAAGCCGTAGCGTCGACGGAGTGGCTCGCCCGGTTCGAGCGTGAAGCCCGTCTCGCCTCGTCATTGCAGCATCCCCACATCTGCACGATTCACGAGCTCGGTGAGCACGACGGTCATCCGTTCATCGTAATGGAGCGCCTCGAGGGGCGCACCATCAAGCAGTTGCTCGAGAGCGGGCCGCTGCCGGTTCGTCGTGTTCTCGAGTTCGCGCGGCAGATCGCGGATGCGCTCGACGCTGCGCACCGGCGGGGCATCGTCCACCGGGACATCAAGCCAGCCAACCTGTTCGTCACCCACGGCGACCACATCAAGATGCTCGATTTCGGCCTGGCAAAACTCGCCGTCGACGAGCCGCGCGTGGCAACGGTGGCGTCCGCGGCAACCGTGACGGCGACGGCGACCGCAGTATCCCTGCCCTCACCAGACCTCACGCGTACGGGCAGCACCGTGGGAACGGCCGCCTACATGGCGCCCGAGCAGGCACAAGGGCAACCCGTCGACGCGCGGACCGATTTGTTCTCGCTCGGAAGCGTGCTCTACGAAATGGCGACGGGCCGGCGTGCGTTCGGCGGCGATAACGTTCCGCTGATCCTGATGAAAATCATCAACGGGATCGTGGTCCCGGCCCGCACGGTCAACGAAGCCATTCCACAGAGTCTCGACGACATCATCCAGAAGCTGATGGCGGTCGATCCCGGGCAGCGGTACCAGACCGCCGCGGCTCTCCTCAAGGATATCGACGCGACAATTGCCGGTTTGGAGCTCGATTCCGGTTCAGCCGAGAAGGCGGCCGCGGCTGCCGCGAGCGGCAGCGCTCGGCCGCATCGGGGACGGGCCCATGTCGCGATGGCCGGCATCGGCGTCCTGCTGGTCGTCGTCGCGTTGGGCGCCACCTGGATCGCGCGGCAATCGCCGGCGCTGACCGATCGCGACAGCATCGTGATGGGGCGCTTCGAGAACACCACCTCCGATCCGGTCTTCGACGATACGTTGACGACGGCGCTGAAGGCCCACCTCGGACAGTCGCCATTTCTCGACATCGTCCCCGACCAGAGGATCTCGGAGACGCTCCAGTTGATGGCGAGACGTCCCGACGAGCGCCTGACGCACAACGTCGCGCGCGAAGTCTGTCAACGGCTCGGCGTGAAGGCGATGCTCGAGGGCTCGATCGCCCCGCTGGGCAGCCACTATGTGCTGACGCTGACCGCGACGGACTGCCAGACAGGCGAGTCACTCGCGCGGACCCAGGCGGAGGCGACCAGCAAGGAACACGTACTGTCGGAGCTTGGATCGATCTCATCGTCGATCCGGACCTCCCTCGGCGAATCGCTGCCCTCGATTCGGCGCTTCGACGTTCCGATCGAGCAGGCGACGACGCCTTCGCTCGCCGCGCTGAACGCCTACGCGCTGGGTCTCGAGGAACGCCGCCGGGGCCGCGAGATGGAATCGATTGCCTTCTTCAATCAGGCGATCGAGAACGATCGGGAGTTTGCGGCGGCCTACACGACGCTGTCCACGGTCTACGGCAGCATCGGGGAGTGGCGGCGAAGCGAGGAGTTCGCGCGTCTGGCCAACAACGTCAAGCGCCGGGTCAGCGAGCGCGAGCGTCTCTTCATCACGTATCAGTACCACGACCGGGTGACCGGCAACGAGGACGAGGCGGCGAAAACGCTGGAAGTCTGGAAGAGCGCTTACCCGCGCGACTTTCGTCCAGCCAACGCGCTCGCGCTGATTCACAACCGTCTCGGACGATACGACGGCGCGATCGCCGAGGCACAAGAGGCGCTGCGCCGCAGTCCTGGACACCCGTTCCCGCTCTCGAACCTGGCCTTCGCCTATCGGGCCCTCGGCAGATACGACGATGCGAAGAAGACCGCGGAAGAAGCGGTCAAGCTTGGGGTCGAGACTACGCCAACGCGCCGACTCCTCTATCAGATCGGCATGGTGAGCGGGGATGGATCGGCCGCCGCGCATCTCGCCTGGGCCAAGGACAAGCCGCGCGAGTTCGACCTCGTTTCCGCACAGGCGCAAGTGGCGGCATTTGGCGGACGCATGCGTGAAGCGTCTGACTTGTACGAGCGTGCGATCGATCTGGCGCTTGCACGGGGGCTCAAGGGCACGGCATCCGGTTACAGTGCCCACCTCGCCTGGACCACTGCGCTCTATCGTTCGAAGGATGCTGCCGCGAGCGTCAGGCGGATCATCGGGCGGGTCGATGACGAGGCGGACGCCCCCGGTACCGTGCCACGGTTTCGCGTGGGCGCGGCGTTCGGCTTGAGCGGCGCTGTTTCCGAGGCGCAGGCGCTCGTCACCCGCGCCGAGCAGCGTTATCCGGACTCGACCCTGGTGCGAGCTGTGCTGGCGCCGTCCACGCGCGCGGCCATGGCCCTTCACCAGGAACGCCCGAACGACGCCATTCAGGCGTTGGAGGCGGCGATCCCCGCCGAACTCGGCACCATCGCCGGCCTCATCCCGCCGTATCTTCGGGGGGAAGCGTACCTGCAGCGAGGGGCGTTCAACGCGGCGATTCAGGAGTACGAGCGGGTCGTGCAGAATCGCGGCGTCGATCCGTTCACGCCGGTGCTGCCGCTCGCGCAACTGGGCATGGCGCGCGCGAAAGGCCGCATCGGGGACACCGACGGAAGCCGCCGCGAATACGAGGAGCTTTTCCGAATCTGGAACGGCGCCGACGCCGACTTCGCGCCGCTGCTCGCTGCGCGCGCGGAATACGCGCGTCTGCAGACTCACTGACCTCCGCCCGTGCGCATCTCGCACTACGAGCTCCTCGAGCCGATAGGTCGTGACGGCGCGTCGGAAATCTATCGCGCCAGGGATTTCCGGCTGGAACGCGAGGTCGCGGTCAAGCTGCTGCGGCCCGAAGAGGCGGCCCGTCCCGGAGCGGTCGAGTTGTTCCAACGCGAGGCGCACATCGCCTCGCTGGTCAGTCACCCGCACGTGTGCGCCGTTCACGATTCAGGCATCGAGAACGGCCGTCCATACCTGGTCCTCGAGTTCCTCGACGGTCGCGCGCTCGACGAGCTTATCGGCGGTACGCCTCTCCCCATCAATCGTGTGCTCGATATCGGCATGCAGATCGCCGACGCGCTGGGCGCAGCGCACCGTCGCGGCATCGTTCACGGAAACCTGAAGCCGTCGAACGTGTTCATCACGAACGACGGCCACGTGAAGCTGCTCGAGCTCGGTGCCGCAAGCGCAGCCACACCTGCATATCCACCCGCGGTACCCTCGGGCGTCGATGGTAGCTCGCGGACCACCTCGCTCGAGTCCCGGCGAGTCGCGCCGGCCCCGATCGGCGAGTTCTTCCATGCCTATCTCGCTCCCGAGCAGATTGCCGGAAGTGGCGCCGACGCCCGCGCCGATATTTTCGCAGTCGGTGCACTGCTTTACGAGATGGCCACCGGGCGCCGCGCCTTCCGCGGTGACACGCCGTCGGAAATCACTCGGGCGATTGGTGTTGGAGCACCTGAGGCGACGCGTGGAGAGAATCCGCACGTGCCGGCGCCGGCGGAAGCGGCCACTACCCGGGCGCTGCAGAAAGATCCGGCGAAGCGGCAGCAGACCGCGCGTGAACTGTTCGACGAATTGCGTGCGGCCAGACAGGCGCTCTCGCAGTCACAGCCTGTCGCTCAGACGGTGCGTCCGGCCAGACGTCTGACCCGGCCGTTCCTGATCACCGGAACAGCGCTGGTGCTGGTCGCACTCCTGGTATTTGCCGGGATCGCGCGCGGCTGGTGGCGCAACGGCCGTCGAATCGAGCGCAGTACCGTCCTGGTCAGCCACATCGCCAACGGCACGGCGGATCCCGACTTCGACGGCACCCTGCGCGAAGCGGTGACCGTCTACCTGGCGCAGTCGCCTTATCTCGATCTCGTGTCGGACGAACGGATCCGGAGTCAGCTGCAGTTGATGGGGCGCGATTCCACGACGCGCATGACCCACGCCGTCGCCCAGGAAGTGTGTCAGCGACTGGGCCTCCAAGCGATGCTCGAAGGCAGCGTGTCAGCGGTCGGCGGGGTCACGCTGGTTGCGCTTGCCGCCACCGACTGCACCAGCGGGTCGACGATCGCCCGACAGCAGGTCGAGGTCAATCGCAAGGAAGATGTCTTGCGCGCGCTGGGTTCGATTACCGCCGCCGTCCGTGAAGCGCTTGGGGAATCGCGAACCTCGCTGGCGCGGCACAACGTGCCAATCGAGGAAGCGACCACGCCGTCGCTGGACGCGCTGAAGGCATATACCGAGGGAGCCGCACGACGAGCGGCAGGCCGTGAACTGGAGGCAATTCCGTTTTTCGAGCGCGCGATCGGTCTCGATCGAAAGTTCGCGCTCGCTTATACGACGCTGTCGACGCTTTACGGCGGGCTGGGGGAGACCGGCCGGAGTGAAGAGCTTGCGCGGCTGGCTTACGAGAATCGTGGGCACGTCAGTGAACGCGAGCGGCTGTTCATCACCTATCAGTACCACGACCGTTTCACAGGCGACCAGATGAAGGCGCGCGAGACGCTGGAAGTGTGGAAACGGACCTATCCTCGCGATTACCGTCCCGCGAACGCCCTCGCCGTTCTGTTCAACCGGCTGGGCGACTACGACGCGGCGGTTGCCGAAGCCGAGGAAGCGATTCGCCGCAATCCCGCGCACGCCTTTCCGCCGTCGAATCTCGCATATGCCCATCGAGGGGCAGGGCGCTTTGCCAAGGCGCGGGAAGTAGCGGAACAGGCGCTGGGGCGCAATCTCAGCACCGGCCCGTTGCGGCGGCTGCTCTACCAACTCGCCGAATTGCAGCACGACGAGCCAACCGCGCGCGCACAAATCGAATGGGCTTCCCAGAGCCCCGTCGGCTTCGACATGACCGGCGCGCGCGCGCAGGTCGCCGCCTTCGGCGGCCGCATGACGGAGGCGCGGGGTCTCTACGAAGACACGATCGCCGCAACCACCCAGCAGGGTTTCAAACAGATTGCGTCGGGCTACGCCGCGCAGGCGGCACAGACCGAAGCGCTCTTCGGCTACGACCGTCTCGCGCTGGCGCGGGCACGTAACGTCGTGCGTACGGCGACCGCCTACGAACCGCAGCTCCGCGGCGCGACTGCGCTGGCGCTTGCTGGCGCGCCGGACGAAGCGGAAGCCGTTGTTCGCCGGCTTCGTACTGTGCGTCCCGACGACACGCTGCTGCAGGGCACCTACCGGCCAGTTGCGGAGGCAGCCATCTTCCTCCGTCGTCGGCGTCCTGCCGAAGCGGTTGATGTTCTCCGCGCCGCAGCGAAGTACGAACGCGGTACCGTCGCCGCCCTTGCCCCGGCGTACCTGCGAGGCGAAGCGCGGCTGCAGGCCGGAGATGCAGTGGAGGCGCGGCAGGATTTCCAGACCGTCCTCGACAATCGCGGCGCCGATCCCTTCTCGCCGCTGATTCCGCTCGCGCAACTCGGCGTCGCGCGGGCACTATCCGCCGGCGGGCAGATCATCGAGGCCCGGAAGGCCTACGAGTCCCTGATGCGCACGTGGGACCGCGCCGATCCGGATCTTCCGGTGCTCCTGGCAGCCCGCCGTGAAGCGGCGCAACTGACCCTGAGCCACGCGGTCAGCTCTCGATCTTCTCCGTCCCCGGATTCCACCGCACCAGGTGCCCGGCGCGGAGCGCCGCGTTAGCGATGTGTGCCGTACGCGCCGCCTGGTGCGCGACGCGGATGTGGGCATTCGGGGCCTTGCGGCTGCGAATGCATTCCAGCCAGTTTTCGAGATGCGTGACGGTGCCGTCGCCGCTCGATCGTACGTAGATGTCAGGCTCTGGCGAATTCGTTCCCGCCGCCCACGCCGCATCGTCACGGTAGAAGGCGAGCCGCGCGCGATCGATCTTGAGTGTGCCGCGGTCGCCTCGAAACTCCAGCCCGCCATCGTCGACGCGGCTCACGTAGGTGCCAAGATAGGCGGCCATGAAGCTCTTCGGGAACTCGATGGTCGCGGTCACCGTGTCGGGCGCTTCCCACAGCTTGATGCTGTAGTTCTGTCCCCTGGTGTCGGCTGCCAGCGGGGCATCGACGTCCATATACCAGTGGACCACATCGATCCAGTGGGTCATGAGGTCGGTGATGCAGCCGCCGCCGAAGTTCCAGAAGTGCCGCCATTGATAGAAGCACTCGGGTCGGAACGGCTGATCGGGCGCAGGGCCGAGCCACCGTTTCCAATCCAATTGTTCGAGTGACACGGGCGCGTAGTTGCCGGCGGTGGAGTGCTGATACCAGTAAGTGTGGACGAACGTAATCTGTCCCAGTCTCCCCGAATCGATAATCTGTTTTCCAAGCACCCAGTGGTCCCAGCTCCGTTGCTGTGTGCCGGTCTGCACAATCTGTTTCGAGGCCTCGATGGCTTTGACCATCTCCTCGCCCTCTGCGATGGTGTGCGACACCGGTTTTTCGACGTAGACGTCCTTGCCGGCCGCCACCGCGTCGAGCGTAATTGTTTTGTGCCAGTGATCGGGGGTGCCGATCACGACCGCATCGATTCCCTTGTCGTCGAGGATCCTGCGGTAGTCGGCCACCTTCGCCACGTCGGTCCCTGCGATCTCCGCCGCCTGCAACAGCCTCGGCTCGTACACGTCGCACACGGCAACCATGTCGTTGCCGGGAATCTTCTTCAACAGCGTCATCAGGCCCCGGGCGCGGCCTCCGGTTCCAATCACGCCGATACGGATTCGGTCGTTCGCGCCTTGAACACCGCTTGCGGCGAGGCGGGCACCGAGAACCAGCCCTGAGGCGGCAGTGGCGAGGAATGTGCGACGGCTGCAGGACATGCGATCCCCTCCTGACGCGGAGGAGGATATCAGCTTCGATGACCAGCGACGCGTTGGGTTGCGCCGGCTTTGGCGCTACTTGAGTTCCAACAGCTTGAAGGCAGTTCCGATGAAGACGTAGGCCTGAAAGCCGGTGTCGGAGCGCCAGCCGGCCGACAAGCCGCCATTGAGCTTTGGACTGGCGGACGAACCTTCGTCGAGCTTTTCCTGAAAGAAATAAACCGGCAGCTCGAACGAGGCGATGTCGTCCGTATCGTCGAACCCTTTGGATAGCTGCAGGCGAGGACCGAATCCGATCACCGGCCCCGCGGTACGGCCATTCGTGCGTTCGCGCGCCAGCTGCCACTTGTATTCGATGGTGGCAATCGCCGCCTTCGCCTGCGCCGGTGCACCGACGATTGCAGGGTCGCACCGCAGCACCTCGGTGCCCGGAAGCGCGCGACAGAGTTGCGTCTGATCCGCCGCCGCCTGGTAGTCGCTCGAATACTGGAGATGCAACCCGAGCAAGCGGGTCCGCCGATTGAGGAGCCACCCGAGCGAGCCTTCGACACCGACGTCGCTTCTCCCGAGCGGATCTTGCGCTGTGCCTTGCGCATCGACGAAGTCGAACCTCTTCCGCCCGAATCTCACGCTCGCGCCGAACATGAATGGATGACTTCTGAAGACGTGCTTCAATAGTGCCTGTGAGAGCGGCGAGCCCGCAGCCTGCAGCTTGCCGGCCGTGCAGTCCTCCTTGGCAATGCCCGCGTCCGTGCAGATCCGGACGATGTCGGCGACACGGAAGCTTTTCAACAAACTTGCATGCGTGATGCTGAATTCAACCGTCGCTCCATCGGTCAGGCCCGTGAGATCGAGCGGCTGGGCCTCCGCTGCGTCGGAGTCGCCGATCGGAGACGACACGTCAGCGCGGAAGTTCGTCGCGCCGTATGCAAACCCGATCGTTCCAGTTGCCCGGCCATTACCCTTCGTCGTCTCGAAAGCGATCTGCGGTTCCGGCAGTGTGAAGCCGCTCTTTGCGACGGGATCCCGCTCCAGCTGGCGCGTCTCGCGCTGTTGTCTCTGATTCTCCGCCTCGATCTGGAGCTGGGCGGCGTCGCCGATCGTCTGAGCGGTCAGGTTCGCGGTCGTCAGCAGGGCCGCTACCGCGGCGAGCTGATAAACATGGCATCGCATTCCATCCCCCGGCCGGGCAGGAAGGATGTGGGTCACAGCTCGAAATCGTCCCAGCCCACATCTTCCCCCTCGGTTGTCGTCTGTTCACTGGTCCGTTTGCGCAGTTCCACGGGATCGCCATCATCCGGAATGCGGTGAACCTTCACGCTGTATCTATGTCGCTGAAGAGGAACCATCTTCACGGCCCAGACGAAGATGTAATTTCCAGGTGCGAGCGACGTCTCTGCGATGCCACCATCATCGAAGAGCAGTCGCCTCTCCTTCTCCTTCTGGTCCTCGGTCTGGATCATCCCGCTCATTCCGGCACACGTCCCGCAGGCAACAGTGAAACGGACCGTGATTCGTTCAGCTTCCTTCGCCATGACGCCCCTTGTAAACCAGCTTACGACTGCTGCAGCTCCTTCACGAGATCCTCGAGCCGGTCGTAGCTGATGCTGGCGCCGCGGGCCATGCCGCTCTTGAGCACCGAGTCCCGCACTTCGAGCGACGGATAGAGTGCGGTGACGGTGAGCCGGGTCTTGTCCCCTTCCTCGGTGAGGACCGAGGTCACGATCGATTCCACGTCGGGGAACGGCTCGAAGATCTCGGTGAAGACCACGCGTTCCGGCGCGGCGATCTCACGGTAGGCGCCGTGAAAGGCGTATTCCCCTTGAGGACCGCGACCAACGAATCGCCACCTGCCGCCGACGCGGAGATCGATCTCGCACGTCGTGACCGAGTGGCGATCGTCGAGGATGCCCCACCAGCGTCTGACATGCTCGGGCTTCGACATCGCCTCGAACACGAGACGCCGGGGCGCATCGAACAGCCGCGTCAGGACGATCTCGCGGTCGGAAGGTGTCGTCGCCTTGAAGCTGTCGCTATTTGCCACGCTGCTTACGGCCATGTTTCCTCTCCTTCTTGTGCGCTTCCTGTTGCTTCAGTTCCTGGAGATAGTGGTCGAGGCGGTCGAGACGCGCTTCCCAGACATGCCGGTAGCGCTCGGCCCACTCCGCCACCTGCTTGAGGGGACCAGCCTCGAGCCGGCAGGGCCGCCACTGCGCCTCGCGCCCGCGGGCAATCAGCCCCGCGCGCTCGAGCACGCGGAGGTGCTTCGAGACGGCCGGCATGCTCATGTCGAAAGGTTCGGCGAGTTCGGTGACGGAGCATTCGCCCGCGACCAGACGGGCCAGAATCGCCCGTCGAGTCGGGTCCGCCAGGGCGGCGAAGGTGGTGCTCAGCTGATCGGTTGACATCGCGTGTTAAACCTACAGGTTAATTAACCCATAGGTTTAATACATCGATCCGTCCGTTGCTGTCAAGTCCCGGCGCCTCTGAGGCGCCCCACAGCCGCCGAAAGTAGGCTGCCTACGATGGGAGGGGCGGGTTTCTAGACCCGCCGTGTCCGCCGAACGGACGATTGCAGGGCGGGTCTTCAAAGGTCTCCCCGAACAAGCGCCGCGCTATGGGTGCGCTGCCGCGTCGCACTCCTTCTGCGGGATGCTGCGGAAGAACGCATTGAACCGCCGTTCGACCTCGCACCGAAGCAGCTCACTCGTGCCGCAGCGCGGTAATCGGATCGATTCGAGAGGCCCGGCGCGCAGGGAGGAAACCGGCCAGGAGGGCAGCGCTCAGGAGAACTCCCGCGGCGGCGGTCAACGCCACTGGATCGTTGGGCTTCATGCCGAAAAGGAAGGATTCGACGAACTTCGACGTGATCAGCGCCGCTGGCACGCTAAGCGCAAGCCCCCCGGCCGCCAGCACCAATACCTGCCGCATCACCATCACGACAACGGAGATCCGGCGGGCGCCGAGCGCCATCCGAATTCCTATCTCGCCGGTGCGCCGGGCCACCGTGTAGGCCATCGTGCCGTACAAGCCCACGCAGGCAATGATCAACGCCAGGAGGCCGAAACCGGTGCACAGCCGTGCGAAGACAATCTCCTGATTGATGTTTTGATCGATCTCCGCCGCCTGCGTTTTGACACCCGTCACCGGAATCCGAGCGTCCGCCTGATGCACGACCTCGCGTACCGTCTTCACGTAGGCCAGAGGGTCGCCAGCCGTTCGCAGGGCGTACGTCATGTCCATAACGGCCGGGAACGCTCCCTGGTTGTATGGGATGAAGACGATTGGAAAGAGTTTCTCCTTCACTCCCTGGTAACGGACGTTCGCCGACACGCCGACGATTTCCATATCGCGCGGGCTGGGGCCCTCGAGCGTGAGGTGACGGCCCAGCGGATTCTGCTCCCCGAAGTAGGTCCGGGCGAACAACTCGTTCACCACGGCGACCGGCGGCGAGCCCGGTCGATCCCGCTCGTCGATCTCGCGCCCCAGGGTCATCGGAATCTGCATGGTGCTGAAGAAGTCAGGCCCTGCGTTGAGGATGCGTGTGCCTTCGGCCGCTACGCCAGACACCTTGATCGGTAATTGTCGTCCAGCGCCGATAAGAGAGGCGTGCGACAGCGTCGCGTTGCGAACGCCCGGAATCCCCTTCAGCTGCGTCCGGAGGCTGGCATAGAACGTCGCGATTTCCGGCTCGTCGTGTCCGGCCTGCCGCGCGTTCAACTCGAACAGCAGGACGTTCTCTCGATTGAATCCCAGCTGAACGGACTGCAGGTTCGAGAGCGTCCGCACGAAGAGTCCCGCCGCTACCAGGAGCAGCAGCGACAAGGCAATCTGCGAGACGACCAGGACGTGGCTGAGACTGAGTCGACGCCGCGCGACGGGTGATCCGCTGGCGCGAACCTGCTTGAGCGTGGGCATCACGTCAAACCGCGTCGATTGAATCGCCGGAGCCAGTCCGAACAACACCCCGCACGCCAGCGAAACGACCAGCGTCGCCGCCAAGACGTGCCAGTTCAAGTCCGCGCGCAGCGTGAAGTTCTCCTGACCATTGGCGAGGAGGAACGTCAGAATGCGCACTCCCCATATGGCGAAGACAATTCCAAACCCGCCTCCAAGAAGCGCGAGGACGCTGCTCTCGGTGAGAAGCTGACGTATCACCCTGATGCGGCCGGCACCGATGCTGAGGCGCACCGCCATTTCGCGTTGCCGGGCGCTGGCGCGGGCCAACTGCAGATTCGCGATGTTGGCACAGGCAATCGCCAGGATCAGGCCGACCAGGACGAGCAAGACGTATAGAGGCTTCGAATACTGACGGCGCAGGCTGTCGAGTCCGGCAGCCCCTTCGGTCACCAGCAGCGACGGAAGGTTCGCGCGCTCCTCGTCGTTCGCAGCAGTTCCCGCTACCCACTGGCGAAAAGGCATGGCGAGGCGGTTTTCGGCTCCGGCGAGCGTCACTCCCGGCCGAAGCCGTCCCATGACGTTGATCCAGTAGTAGTTCTGATCGAGATAGGTCTCGGGCGTGACGCCGTGCAATCCCCTGGCGTTCACCAGGAGATCGGTGTGCATCGGCAGATAGAGGTCCGGCGCCCTTGCCGGATCGATGCCGAAGAATTCCGGCGGCGCGACGCCAATCACGGTGAACGGCACGTTGCTGATCCGAATGGACCGTCCCGCCGCCGTCGCCGGTCCTCCGAGATACCGTTGACTGAAATCAGCGCTGACGACGACAACTGCCGGCGCCCCCGCGCGATCGTCCTCGCTCACCACCATCCGTCCCGCGATCGGAGCCACTTCGAGTCCGCGGAAATAATCACCCGAGACGTACTCTCCCGTCACCCGGTCGGCGCTTCCTTCGACCATCACGTTGAGGTCTCCGGCCGGGTAGTAACCGAAGACGCTGGAGAACACGGTGTCCGTGTGTTCGAACAGCTCGAAGGCGGGGAAGGGAAAGATGCCGCTGGTCAGTCCGGCATCGTCGTCGTAGGCGCTGCCGCTCATCGAGTGCATGACGAACGGACGCCATGGCTGGCCCGGGACGCGAGGGTCCTTGGCGCGCCACTTCAGGACCACCAGCGACTCGGGATCCTCGACCGGCAGCGACCGCAGCAGGATCGAATCCACGAAGCTGTAGATCGCGGTGTTCGCGCCGATGCCAAGCGCCAGCGAGAACACGGCAAGGCAGGTGAACGTCCGGTTGTTCAGCATCGTGCGCACGGCGTAGCGCACATCCTGCGCGAACTGTTCGAGCCAGGTGAACGTCCAGATGGCGCGCACGTTTTCCTCCACCAGCCTCAGATTTCCCAGGTCCTGCCGCGCCGCTCGTCTCGCTTCGTCTTTGGTCAGGCCGTCCGATTCGGATCGGTCGGCTTCTTCATCCAGGTGAAACTGCAGCTCTTCGCGGATCTCGTCTTCCTTGCGGCGCCGCTCGATCCACCAACGCAGCTTGTGAAGCAACGGATGCACCGACTACTCCTGATCGACCCGGTTCAGAATCAAGCCGACGGCGCGGCAGAAAGCCTCCCATTTCGAGTGTTCGCTGACCAGCTGCTTCCGGCCGAGCGGGGTAAGGCGATAGTAACGAGCGCGTTTGCCCTTGTCGGAGAGCTCCCATGACGCGGCGATCCATCCCTTCGCCTCGAGGCGATGGAGCGCCGGGTACAGCGATCCAGTCTCGACCTGCAGAAGGTCTTCCGAGGTCCGATGGATGTGCCGCGCGATCGCATGGCCGTGACTCGGGCCTGGCAGCAAGGTTCGAAGGATGAGAAGGTCGAGCGTACCTTGAAGGAATTCGACTCGCGACGGTGGTTTCCCGGTCATTGTGTAGACACTCTACCCTATATTATGTAGAGTGTCTACACTAACTGATTATCGGTACATCCGCGCGGTCGGCTCCTCGCCGTGAATCATGAAGGAGGTGTGTCCCGCCGGAGCCCAGTTCTCGGGAATCAACGCCTTGCGAAGCGTGCCGGCGCTCTTCGGATCGAAGGTCTCCTTGAACGCGAGGCGCAGCTTCGCGGCCATGGTCCGGTGGCAGCCCGGCTTCACCCGCGTCGACGTCCGTATCGTCATCGTCGATGGTCCGAACGCGGTGATGCCGTCGATCTCGGTCTCGCCGAGGATTTCCGGATTCTCGGCGCGCAGTTGCTCGCCGGCATCGTGCAGGCTGGCGAACACCGCGCGGAGATCCGCGTCGTAGCCGACGTCGAGCGCCACCGCCGCGACCGCGTAATCCTTCGAGTAGTTCACGACCAGCTTCATGTCTCCGTTCCGGACGATGTGCAGCCGCCCGTCGGCGTCGCGGATCTTGGTAGTTCGGAACTCGATCGCCTCGACCACGCCGCTGGCGGTCCCGACCTCGATGACGTCGCCGACCAGGTAGATATTCTCGAACAGGATGAAGAAGCCCGAGACGACGTCGTTGATCATCGATTGCGCGCCGAAGCCAACGACCAGTCCGAGGATGCCGGCACCGGCGAGGAAGGGCATCGGATTGAATCCCATGGCGCTCAGGATGAGCACCGCCGTGGCGAAGTACGCGGCATACATGAAGGCGCTACGCACGAGCGGCACCATCGTGGCCCGCCGGCGGCGCTCGTTTTCCTGAAGACCTTCGTGCGGCAGCATCCGATGGGCGATCTCGAGATACCCGAGCTGGATGATGACCTGGCCGACGAAAAAGATCGCGATGCCTTCAATCAGGATCGGACCCCACGAGCTGACCTTGCGCAGCCAGGCGACCTGGCCGAGAGCCAGGGTCACGAGCGATACCCACAGCGCATAGTCCAGGCAGACCCTGAAGGTCGGCAGCAGTGCGTGCAGTTGATCGAAGTGTCGACCCAAGCCATTCCGGTGCGCGAAAGTTCGGCCAAGGTCGGCGGAGGTCGCGACAATCACGGCCGTCGACTGGATAATCGGAATGCCAAAGGCCACGACCGCCCAGATGCGCACGATCGCCATCAGACCGTTGACGATCGACGCCGGGAACGAAAGCAGTTGGCACGCGAACAGGACTCCGAGCAAATAGGCGGTGCTCAGGACGGCGCGATCGAGACCGGCAAACACCTTGCGCAGCGCTCGATGTTCGTCTACCACCCGATCCCAGCGATCGAGGATTGGTTCGACGGCCTGCAGAATGCCTCGTACGAGCCGCGTGGCCATCAGCATGCCGATGCCAATCAAGGCGAGCTGCGCCAGACGAATCACGAACAACCGTGCGTGGTCGATCGTGATTGACCGAAGCAGCGTGATCGCATCGGTGCGCGCGTCGAGGCCGCGCGACACCAGCCATCCGTTATAGCCAACGATGAGGAGCGCCGCGAGGAGGGTGATCCGGATCACCAGCCGGCGGACCTTGACGGTTGCAAGATCTCCGAGTGTGCCGACGATGCCGCCGCGTGCCGCCGCGGCGCGACGCGAGAGCACCGTGACCAGCACGAGCAACACTCCACTGGTCACGGTTACGAGAATCAATTCAACGACGGCCACCGAGATGGCCGTCCGCAGGTTCGGAGAAATCACTGCAGGCCCCCGAGCGACGATGGCTCAGCAGTAGCGCAGGATGCGTGGAGATGGTAGCTGACGCCCCCGCTCATCGCAACCGACAGTAATGACAGATCAGGCCATTCAGGAGGCGAACGTCGGCCTGTCGCCGCAATCCCGCCCGGTCTCGTCAGGACCTTCGTTGATGCGCTCGGCGAGCGCAAGGGCGCCGAGGACGCCCGCGTGTTGTCCCAGCCACGGGGCGACGATGTAGTCGTCGATGCCGTGCAGCAGTTGCGGCGCGCGAACGTAGTTGTTGAGCAGCTCGAGGACCCGTCGGCGGACCATTGGTAAGAGCTGAGCGCTCGACATCACGCCGCCGCCCATCACGATGCGTTGCGGTGAGACGGTGCAGATGAAGTTGACCAGCGCGAGCGCAAGATAGCCGGCCTCCAGCGTCCATCCGTGATGGTTGGCGGGCAGCTGCTCTGCCGGCTGTAGCCACCGCGCCGCCATCGCCGGGCCGCTGGCCAGCCCTTCGAGACAGTCGCCGTGAAACGGGCAGGTCCCCGCGAACGGATCCGCCTCGAGGTCGTGCGGAATGCGCACGTGCCCCATCTCCGGATGCACGAGGCCGTGCATGAGACGTCCGTTGACCATGCCGCCACCGCCGATGCCCGTGCCAATCGTCAGATAGATAAAGGTGTCGAGGCCGCGAGCAGCCCCCCAGCGCCATTCGGCAAGCGCCGCGGCGTTGACGTCGGTGTCGAACCCGATTTTGAGATTGAGCGTGCTCCGCAAGACGCCAGCGATATCGACGTTCGCCCAGCCAGCCTTCGGAGTCGAGGTGATGAAACCGAAGGTCAAGGAGTCGGCATGCACGTCGACCGGTCCGAACGACGCGACGCCGATGGCCGCCAGCTTCCCCAGCTTCGCCTCGGCCGCCTGGAAGAAACTGAGCGCCTCCCGCAGCGTCGCCTCGGGCGAGGTCGTAGGGAAACGGGTCTGCTCGCGCATGTCGTCCGGACCCGTGCCGACCATGCAGACGAACTTCGTGCCGCCGGCTTCCACCGCACCGTAGAGTGGCTCCATCGGTCACCGCTCCGGCCAGACGGCCCGCATCTCCCACACCCGCGCCGCAACGGCTCGACCGGCCCTCGGGCAATAGCTCGATGTGATCGAGCGGTTGCGTCGGGTAAACGCGATCCGTGATTATCGATTCGCCGTCGTTCGCGAACACTTCGAGTACCGATCGATCGAACAGAACGCGCAGCTGAATCTTGTCGTCCCGCCATCGGACCGGGCTGGCATGACGGCCGGGATACTCGGCATGGAAAGCCGTCGCGCGCGAACGACGACGATCGACGAACAGTTCGAGCGGCTCCGTACTGACCCCAACGTCGACAGCTTCTCCGGCCGCATTGGACAGCCTGAATCCCGCTTCGCGCCAGTTGCCGCGCACGAGATCGATCTCGATGTCCGCTGAGCCCGGGACCGCGGCAGCAGCGGCGATCGTGGCGGGAGCCGGTTGAGTGC
The DNA here is from genome assembly GCA_963755695.1 of uncultured Acidobacteriota bacterium. GTDB lineage: Bacteria > Acidobacteriota > Vicinamibacteria > Vicinamibacterales > 2-12-FULL-66-21 > QHWT01. The sequence goes on from CAVWLB010000008.1 coordinate 981,045, forward strand.
GCAGTGTCTTCAGTTCCGCAATCGGCCGTTGCACCAGACGGATGCCATCGGGCAGCCGCCGGAGCATCAATTCTCGCGGCACGGACTGCCCGCCTCGCCAAATCTCGGTCGGTTCCTCGTTGGCGTAGAGCCAGTTGCTGATCCAGGCCATCCAGATGCGGCGGCCATCGCTCGGCGGTATACCGTCGAACGAGGTGGTCGCATAAAAGTCCTTGCCGCCGTTCGACCCACAGCGTTTGATCGGGCGGGTTCTCGTTCACGAACTTCGTGCCGTCGAACGTCCCGATGAAGTACTGCCCGCCCGAGCCGCCGGCGACGCCGCCCGGATTGATGTCGACGTCGAGAACCCAGCGCACGTTCTGTGGATCGCCGTCGACCGGCAACGCAAACAGATCCGGACATTCCCAGACGCCGCCGGTGGCGCCGGCAGGACCGAAATCGCTCAAGATTTCCCACTTCTTCAGATCGCGCGAGCCGAACAAGCGCACCTTGTGTCGATCGGCGAGCACCGTGACCATGACCCAGCGCTTCGACGGCTCGTGCCAGAACACCTTGGGATCGCGGAAGTCCTTCAAACCGAGATCGATGACGGGATTGCCGGGGTACTTCGTCCAGCTGCGGCCGCGGTCGTTGCTATACGCAATGTTCTGAGTCTGCTTGTCGTGACCGTGTCCGGTGTAGATCGCCACCAGGCACGAACGATCCGCACCTTCCGGACGGCAGAAGCCGCTGGAATTGTCCCGATCGACGACCGCGCTGCCGGAGAAGATCATCACGCCGTTCTCTTCGCGCATGGCGACGGGCAGGTTCTCCCAATGGAGCATGTCGCGGCTGACCGCGTGGCCCCAGCTCATATGTCCCCACACGGTGCCGAATGGGTTGTGCTGATAGAAGAGGTGGTACTCGCCCTTGTAGAAGACGAGGCCGTTGGGATCGTTCATGAAGTTGCGCGGCGGCGTGAAATGGAAGCGTGGCCGCAGCGGTTCCTGGTACTCGGATCCGACGTCCGCCGTGAACAGCATGCAGCGCAATCGCGCCAGGCGACCGGCATTCTCATTGCCCGCTCCCTCACTCGATCCCGAGCGTCCGCTGGATCGACTCGAGCGACACCCCTTTGGTTTCCGGCAGAAATCGCCAGACCAGCACGAACTGCAGCACCATCATGACCGCGAAGAAGGCAAATGCCGCGGCGCCGGACGCATCCGCGATGATCGGGAACGTCCAGCTCACTACGGCAGCCCAGAACCAATGGGTAAAGCTGCCGAGCGCCTGCCCTCGCGCGCGCACCCGGTTCGGGAAGATCTCGCTGATGTAAACCCAGATCACCGCCCCTTGCGAGAACGCGAAGAATGCGATGTAGCCCAGCAGGCTCGCGAGCACCAGAGTGCCGCCGATGCCGGCGTGAAACGCCCACGCCGTCAGACCCAGACAGGCTGCCAGGCCGACGGCACCGATCAGCAGCAAACGCTTTCGACCGAATCGATCGATCACCGACATCGCCATCATCGTGAAGATGAGATTCGTCAAGCCGATAATCACCGACTGCAGCAGAGCACTGGTGCGCTCGGCCCCCGCCATCTTGAAGATGTCCGCGGTGTAATAAATCAGCGCGTTGATGCCCGCAAGCTGGTTGAACGAGGCGACCATTACCGCCAGCAGGATGGGCCGAAGGTACTTCCGCTGAAAGAACGGCTCGTGCGCCGAGACGGTCTCCTCGTGCAACGAGTCGGCGATCTCACGGACCACAGCCTCGGGCGCTTCATTACCAACCAGCCGGAGAACATCGGTCGCTTCTTCGCGGCGATGCTGCTTGACCAGCCAGCGCGGGCTCTCGGGAATGCGGAGCAGGAATACGAAGAAGAGCACGGCCGGCACGGCCGCCACGGCCAGCATCCATCGCCAGGCCGTGGTCGCAGCCCCGGCGAGAATTGACGCGATGATGTAGTTCGAGAAATAGGCCGCGAGGATTCCGGCAACGACGTTGAACTGGCTGAGCGCCACCAGCCGCCCGCGCACCGCGGCGGGTGAAATCTCCGCTATATACATTGGCGCGACCACCGACGAGGCGCCGATGGCGAGCCCGCCGATAAGCCGAAAGAGCAGCAGCGAAATCCAGTTTGGCGCCAACCCGCAGCCGACAGCGGACAGGAAGTAGAGGATGGCCAGCATCCTGAGCACCGGACGGCGCCCGAAACGCTCCGATGGCGGGCCCGCGGCAACCGATCCGATGATGGTTCCAATCAGGGCGCTGGCGACGGTGAATCCAAGCTGGCCGCTGTCGAGACCGAACTGAAGGCGGAGGGCGTCGGTCGCTCCTGAAATCACCGCGGTGTCGAACCCGAAGAGAAAACCTCCCAGCGCGGCGACGGCCGCGCTCCACAGAAGCTGCGCGCTCAGTTTCACTCTGCGCCTCCGCTCTGCCGGCCGCGTGCCCGGGCACCTTATCCGCCTATCCCGGCCTCGTCAAGACGCGCCCGATTGGGCGGATAAGCGTTAACATCACCACCTTCGGACGCGTCCTTACTGCCATGAACGACCTTCGATACAGCCTGCGAGCCCTGTCGCGCATGCGCGGCGTTGCGGTCGTGGCGGTTGCGACGCTCGCGCTCGGCATCGCGGCAACCACGACCATGTTCAGCGCCGCGTATGCGGCGCTGCTGCGGCCGTTGCCGTTCGCTGATCCGGACCGGCTGGTTCTGCTGTTCACGACCCGGACGACCCCCAGCCGGGGCCTCGAGCTTTCACGATGGTCGAGGCCGCTCATCGACACGCTGATGGCATCGGTGACGTCGTTCGACACGCTCGCGTCCTTTACCCCGTCGCTCGTCAGCATCAGCGGGGGCACAGGCGATCCCGAACAGATTGACGGCGAGATCGTCTCGCCGGAGTACTTCGCGGCCCTGCGAACGACGCCGGCAATGGGGCGGACGTTCACGGCAGCGGAGGATGGCGCGCCCGGCGATGCCCCTGTTGCGCTGCTGAGCGATCGACTGTGGCGGCGCCGCTACGCTGCTGACCCGTCACTGCTCGGAAGCACCATTCGGATCAACGACGTCCCGCTGACAGTGATCGGGATCATGCCCGGCGGATTCACCGGACTCAGCGACAAGTCGGAAGTGTGGATTCCTCGCACGATGGCGCCGCGGCTGACCTACGCGGAGTACCTCACCACGCCGCAACTCTTCATCGCTGTCCTCGCGCGGTTGAAGGATGGCGTGACGCTCGAGCAGGCCAATGCAGAGCTTGCGTCAGCCAGCGCCGCATTTGGTCCGCAGGTGGACGCGGAAGGCGCGCGACTCGGCGCCGTCGCGCAGACCATCGCCCAGGCGCGCGTTGAACCGACTCTCCGCAGGTCGGTGCTGCTGCTGCTCGCCGCGGCAGCCTGCGTGCTGCTGATCACCTGCGCAAACATTGCGGGCGTGCTGGTGGCCCGCGGTCGCATGCGGCGTCGCGAGCTGGCGATCCGCCTGGCCATCGGCTCCGGGCGCACGCGAATCATCCGGCAGCTGCTGGTCGAAAGCCTCGTGCTTGCGGGGGCCGCCGGCGTGTGCGGCACGCTGCTCGCGATGTGGGGCGTCAGCTTCTTTGCACGATATGCGCCCGCGGTGCTGTGGACCGGGCGCATCACGATCTCGCCATTCTCGAGGCCGACGCTCGATTGGCGCGCGCTCGTGTTCGCGCTGGGCGCGACACTCGTCACCAGCGTGTTGTGCGGCCTGGCCCCGGCCGTCGATACCTCGCGCGTGCCGCTGACGCAGGCGCTGAAGGAAGACGAGCGCGGCGGCGGCGCGTCGCGCCGCATCTTTCGCACCCTGGTGGTTTTGGAGGTCGCGCTTGCGGTGTTGTTGCTCACGGCCGCCGGCCTGCTGCTGGACAGCTTCGCGCGCATGGAGCGGCTCCGGCAAGGATTCGAGAGTGAAGGTGTCCTGACGTTCTGGGTCCGTCCGCCCGAGTCGCGGTATCCCGTGACTGAAGGACCGGCAATCGTCGACCGCCTGCTGACCAGCATCGAGCGGGTCCCCGGGGTCGAGAGCGCGGCCGTCAATCGCTGCACGCCGTTCACCGGCTGCTCGCGGACAGTGCTGTCCTTCACGGATCGGCCGAACGATTCACGGAGTGCGCCGGAGGTGGGCCGTCACTATGTCTCGGCGGACTACTTCAAGACGCTGGGGATCCCCGTGCTTGCGGGCCGCGTGCTGAGGCCGACCGATCGTCCCGGCCGACCCAGCGTGACGGTGATCAACGAGAGCGCGGCGCGGCGCTTCTGGCCGAACGACAACCCGATCGGCAAACGCGTCTGGTTCGGTACCACGACCGGGCCCTTCGCAGACCCCCAGCACTCAGCGGAGATCGTGGGAATCGTCGGCGACGTGAAGTACGAAGCGGTGGACTGGCCGAACAGCGTCGGCCGGCCCGAGTTCTATACCTCATACCTGCAGTTCTCGTTTCCGGACACGATGGTCATGGTGAAGACGCGCGCGTCGATCTCGGCGCTCGTCCCGGCGGTGCGGAGGGCGGTGGCCTCCGTCGATCCGTCTCTGCCCATCTACGACGTGCTCACGCTCGACGAGCGAATTGCCGGCGCGGTGGCTCGTCCGCGTTTCAATGCCGCGCTGGTAGCAGGCTTTGCGGCGGCGGCGTTGCTCATCGCGGCGTTGGGCGTGTACGGCATGCTCTGGTACTCCGTTTCATCCAGGCTGCGCGAAATTGGCGTGCGCCTGGCCCTCGGCGCTGCGCCGGACCGCATCGTCCGGTTCATCCTGGCCGAAGGGTTGCGCCTGGCAGTCCTCGGTGTCGCGCTGGGACTGCTTGGCGCGCTGGTGGCGGGACGACTCACCCGAAGCCTGGTGTTCGATGTCAATCCGTCGGATCCACGAATCCTCGCCGGCGTCTCCATCGTAATGTTGTCCGTGGCGTGCCTGGCAGCGTTTCTGCCCGCACGACGCGCCAGCGCGGTCGATCCGATCGTTGTGTTGCGGCAGGAGTGACGGACGTCGATGCCCTTTCCGACCTACTTGAATCTGGTCAGGATTTGAACGAGGATTCGTCGGCGAGGCCTCGGGTGCCGACGGAGGCTCGCTGCACAGGTTATGGAGAGAGCTCTTCTCCTTGTACCTGACTCTGGTCGTTTACCTGATCGCGACACCGTCGACGTCGACAACATCCGTGGCTCCGCACGCGCAATTCGATCACCTGGTCGTTGGTATCCGAAGCCTTGACGCCGGCATTCGTGAGTTCGCACAGCTCACGGGCGTCACAGCACAGATCGGCGGCAAACATCCCGGCCGCGGCACCGAGAACGCCCTGGCGTCGCTCGGCGGCGGGTCGTATCTCGAGATCATCGCGCCCCAGGCGGATGTGAAGCTCTCGCCCCGGGATGAGGCGATGCGCGGGCTCTCGCACCTGAAAGTGATTGCCTGGGCGATCCGCGTCAGCGACGCCGACGAGGCCGCCGCCTCCTTGAAGGCCGCCGGGCTGACGACGACGAACCCTGAGCCGGGCGCGCGCGTGACCCCGGCAGGCACGCGCCTCGAATGGAGAACGTTCGGCCTCGCGGACGGGACGATTGCGAGTGCCCCGTTCTTCATCGAATGGTCTTCGGGCACGAAGCATCCCTCCACGTCAGCGCCCGGCGGATGCTCGCTCGACACATTGAAGGTCTCCGATCCTGCCAGCGAGCGTCTTGCGGCGGTGCTGTCGGCACTCGGCGTGGCGAACGTCGCGGTGGTCAAGGGTGAACCTGGAATCGAGGCGACCATCGAATGCGGGTCGAAGACCGCTACCCTGAAATGAGATGAGCCGATGACCAACGGAAACAGGTGGCGTGATCGGACGGCGGGCGACCTGCGCTACGCGTTGCGCATCTTTGCCAAGAATCGAGGATTTGCCACGGTCGTGATCGTGACGCTGGCTCTCGGCATCGGTGCGAACACAGCGATCTTCAGCATCGTCTACTCCGTTCTTCTCAAACCTCTCCGATACGCTCATCCGGAGCAGATCTACAGCGTTGAAGTTGTCGTGCCCGAGCGGCGGGATCAAATCCCGAGTCTGCCGGCAACCGTCCAGGCCTTTCTCGAGTGGCGGGCGTCGAAGGCTTTTGCCGGCATCACGGCATTGACCCCGACGGAATGCAACCTGACCGGCGATGGGGAACCCGAGCGGCTCGGCGGCGCGCGAGTGTCAGCCAACTTCTTTTCGTTTCTCGGGGTGCCAATCGAACGGGGCCGGGCATTTTCTTCCGACGAAGAACGGCCGGGGAACGAGCAGGTGGTTGTCATCAGCGACGAATTGTGGCGCCGGCGTTACGGAGCCGACCCGACATTGATCGGGAAGACGATCGTGATCAACGGGCAGGGACACGTGGTCGTGGGCGTCGCGGCCCCCTCGCTGCTGATGCCGACAGGAACCCAGCTTCATCCACTGCTTCCGTTCTTTCCGCGAACCGATATCTGGAAACCAATCGCGCCTACCGCCAGGGAACTGAAGAATGAGAGCTGGGATCATGGCGTCCTCGTGCGAGCTTCCAGTCCCGCTGAACTCGAGCGCGGACGGCAGCAACTTGCGGCCATCCTCAACGAGAAGATCCGCATCCAGATGCCAGGAACCAAGGTCGAGGTCAGGATCAACCTCGTGCCGATCCGCGAAGTCTACTCAGGCAAGGTCAAGCTTCGACTGCTGCTGATTCTGGCTGCCTCCGCACTGCTGCTTCTCACCGCCTGTGCGAGTGTGGCGAATCTCTTCCTCGCCAGAGTGGCGGCCCGGACCAATGAATACGCGACGAGGATCGCGCTCGGAGCGTCGCGAAGCCGGATCTTGAGCCAGTCCCTCACGGAGACGATGTTGCTGGCAATCATCGGCGGCGCTGCAGGCGTCGCCTTCGCAAAGTATGGCGCCGGCGTCCTGGCGTCTTACGCCTCCGACGACGTGCGACTCTTGGCTGAGACGCAGGTGAACTTGCCGCTGCTGCTCTTTGCGATTGTGGTGACGCTGTTGACGGGCGCAGTATGCGGCATCGTTCCGGCCTGGCAGGCCTGCCGGAAAGACCCTGCGTCGGCGCTCCAGGAAACGGCCAGGACGGCGGTTGGAAATCGCCGAGGTGAGCGAACACGTCATGTTCTGGTGGGCATGCAGATCGCGCTCGCAACCGCGTTGCTGTCGTCAGCCGGATTGCTGCTCCACAGTTTCACGAAGCTGATGCACGCCGACCGTGGATACGAAGTCGAGCGGGTGCTCTCGACTGATCTGTCGCTCTTCGGCGACCGCTATTCAGAAGGCTCGAGCCGCGAGACGTTTTATCGGGAACTCGTCGAGAGCGTGCGAGCGCTGCCCGGCGTGCTGGCGGCGGGCGCCATCAACGACCTGCCGGCGGTAGCGTCATCCGAGGGGGCCAGCCGAACGATCTTCCGTCCTACCGATGCAGACTTCCAGAAGCTGGTGCTGGCGCGACCAGTGGCGATGATTCGAAGCGTCACCACAGGCTATTTCGCCGCCAGTGGCAGCTCGCTCCGAGCCGGCCGATTCCTGTCCGACGAAGATCACGATCCCGTCGCTGTGATTAGTGACTCACTCGCGCGCCGTTTGTGGCCTGGGGAGGATCCCTCGTCACTCGTCGGCCGCAGTCTGCGCCAGGGCGACGTCACCGGGCCTCTCGTCACCGTCGTTGGGGTGGTGCAGGATGCGCGACCCGGGGCACTGGATCGCGAGCCTGCGCCGGCACTCTATCGCCCCTATGCGCAGTGGGCGAGCGGTCCCATGACGCTGGTCGTCAGAACGGCCCAAGATCCGTCAGCGCTCGCGCCGGCAGTGCGTTCGGCGATCTGGAAGATAGATCCGAATCTGCCGGTTCCGGCGATACGAACGATGCGCGAAATCGTCTCGTCGGCAGTCGCGCAACGGCGCCTTCAGACGACCCTGACCTCGCTGTTTGGTCTCGTTGCCCTTCTGCTTGGGGTCGTCGGCCTCTACGGTGTGGTGAGTTACTCGGTGGCGAGCCGCACGAGAGATATCGGGCTGCGGATGGCACTCGGGGCCTTAAGGGCCGACGTGGTGCGCTGGGTGTTTGGAAACGGGATGCGCCCCGTTCTCGTGGGCGTCGCGGTTGGGGTCGCCGCCACGATTGCCGCCGGTACACTTCTACGCAGCCTGCTGTTCGAAGTAACACCCGTCGATCCACTGTCGCTCGGCTCCGTCGTACTCGTGTTGGCGCTCAGTTCGTGCGTCGCCTGCTATCTTCCGGCCCGTCGCGCGGCCGCTCTGGATCCGATGACGGCGCTTCGGCAGGACTGAATTGTGCGAGGGGCGAGGGGCGACAAGCGAGCGAGGGGCGAGAGCGAGGAGATTCGTTTGTAGGGCACCTCTCTTCAGGATTTCCTTTTCTTTGCGCGCGGTTTCGGCTTGGCTTTCGTCGGTTTCGTTCGCCGCTTCGCGGTGAGCACCGCGGATAGTTCGTACGCTTCGTGAAGCCAGCCGGTGATCGGGGACTCCACCTGGTCGCGGTGCGTGATGTGAATGAAGTTAACGACTTTGGTCTTTGACGCGCGATCGACGCGTCGGACTTGAGGAGCCTTCAACCCGCGGTCGAGAAACACACAGAGCTCCAGGAAATTTCTCTTGGGGCGCACGAAGAAGTAGCAGGAGTTGCGCGAGAACATGATCGATTTGTGCGACGCGTAGATCCGCTGATCCCCAAACGAGACGGCCGTCTCGCGCAGCCGTTCCCACGCCTCCTGGAGATCCTCCGAGAGGTCGCGGGTCAGCGCCGCTTCGGTCGTGGTCCAGCAGTCATGCGCTTCGCCCTCCTCGACCCACTGCTTGCAGTGATAGCACTCTCGTCCAGGCATTCCGATCTCCGGCGCCAGCAGCGAGCCGGCGCCGGATTGCAAGCGCCGGAGGTTGGGCATCAGCGCCCCGACCTCCTGGGGGCGCTATCGCAGGATTCTCACGACCGCCGCTTCGAAGTTGCCGCCAAACGTCGTGCTTCCGGTCGGCGTGCTCGTCCCGAGTCCAGGATTCGCACTGACGCCACCGGCGTTATCGAGGCCGCCGGCTGGCGTGGAAAGTGTAATCCTTGGCGCCGACAGTTTCGCGGCGGCGTTGAGCAGCGAATAGGGTGGTCCCGCGGTGGTCGTCGCGCCGAGCACCACCGTTCCGCCCGTAACCGAGACACCGGACCCAGTCTCGAAGGCCGGTCCGCCCCAGGTGACGGCATCCAGTAGCTTTTTGCCGGTCGCCTGAATGTGGAGCACGAAGGCATCCTGAGAACCGGCGCCGAAACTGGAGGTCGTCCCAGTAACGTAGATCGTCCCATCATCGGACGCGACGCCAACTCCGTCTCCAGTCTCGCTGACGCGCCCGTCGAATTGCTTGTCGAACACGAGAGCACCAGCCGCACTGAGCTTCACGACGAGCGCGGTGATATCCGGAGTTCCACCCTTGATCGATTGGATGGCGCCGGCAACGACGATCGATCCATCGGGTGCGGCCGCAATTCTGCCCCGCGCGTCCGCGACGTCGCCGGCGCTGTAGGCGCGGCGCCACGATTGAGCGCCGCCGTCCGACATCTTGATGACGAGCATGTCGAAGTTGCCGATCTGATTTCTGGCAACAGTTCCTGCCGCGTAGACGCTGCCGTCCGATCCGACCGTCACGCCGCTTCCCTCCGTGCCATCGGCGAACTTCTGCCAGACGAGGGTGCCGTTTGCATCGAATTTCACGACGAACAGACCGATCGCACTCGCGCCAAAGCTCGTCTCGGTGCCGGCGATATATACCGAGCCGTCAGAAGCCGTGGCCACGGCCTTTGCCTCCTCGGACGCAGTGCCGCCCCATGTCCTCTCCCACTGCAGATTCCCGTTCGCGTCGAATTTCAGGAGGACTGCGTCATTGCCGTTAGTGACGCTTACGCCAGTGACGTACACCGAACCATCGGAAGCGACTGCGACGTCCGGTCGGCCGAGTCCGCGGACTGTGGTTCCATTCCAGATCCGCTGCCAGGTCAGCGCTCCATTTGGCGCGAACTTCACGACGAAGATGCGAGGGCTTGGCGTGCCGAACTGATCGTTCGTGAAGCTGTCAGTGATCCCGACGACGTACGCACTTCCGTCAATTGCGGTCGCGACCGCCTCCGCGGTGTCGCTTCCGGCACCGCCCCATGTCGTCTGTGTGAGCAATGTCTGGCCCTCGGTTGCTCTGACCACGAATAACAGCATCAGCAGAGTGACCGATGCCGTGACACACTTGCATCTCATGAGTTCCCTCCGTACCGAAGCTGGACCCGAGACATCTCGCAAGCCTTCACCAGAGCCGTTTCTAGTGGAGCGGATTCAGAGATCCGCCACGCGATGTGCCGGGCTGTGAATGGGAAGGGTCACTTGCGGCGCGGTCGCAGCACCGCGCCGCCTCCGGGTGCGTTCGCTCTGCAATGCTGACACCAGCAGTGTAATCAAGACACAGCGCGAATTTGCCGCGGGATCCTTACTCTCGTCGTAATGAAATTACGATTGACGTGATCCAGCCGAAGCTCGCGATTGATCGACACCTCGGGCTCTTCAGTCGATCGAGCTGGTTGAATAGTATTTTGGCGTCAGCTGTTCCGATCGAAGACCTCAGCTATGGCTCTCGTCTCAGCAGAAGCCTCGACAGGGATTCCCGAGGCGCTCAATATTGCCGACTATCTCGTCGCACGACACGTCCGTGACGGCCGAGGCGACCGCGTCGCGCTGATTACTGCGGATGGGCCGGTCAGCTATCGTGAGCTCGACACTCTCGTGAACCGGACCGGCAACGCCCTCCGCACGCTTGGCGTCGCACCCGAACAACGAATCGTGCTTCTCCTGCACGATGGCCCCGGGTTCTATGCGAGCTTTCTCGGCGCGATCAAGATCGGCGCCGTACCGGTTCCGATCAACACTCTTCTGCGGCAAGCCGACTATCAGTTCATGCTCAACGACTCGCGGGCGATTGCGGCGATCGTGAGTGAGCCCCTGGTTGGCGAGGTGCTTCCGGTTGTTCACCTGCTGCCTTGCCTCAAGCACCTGATCGTGTCTGGTGGTGTCGTCGACAGGCTTCCATCCCTCGATGGGCTCATCGACCAGGCGAGCTCAACGCTCGATCCAGCCGATACGCACAAGGACGATGCGGCGTTCTGGCTGTATAGCTCCGGCAGCACCGGCACCCCCAAGGGCACTATTCACCTTCAGCACGACATTCTGTGCACGATCGAGAGCTACGCGCGTGGTGTGCTGCAGATGAACGACCAGGATCGCTGCCTCTCGGCGGCGAAACTGTTCTTCGCGTACGGACTTGGCAACAGCCTGTCGTTTCCGCTTGGCGTCGGCGCGCAGGCGGTCGTGATTGCCGGCCGTCCGGGGCCGGAAGCGATGTTCGAGGCCATCGCTCGGTTTCATCCAACCATCTTCTTCGGGGTCCCGACGCTGTTCGGCGCGATGCTGCAGGTCGAGAACGCGGCGGCGCGGTTCGACCTGTCGTCGTTGCGCTTTTGCGTGTCGGCAGGAGAGGCGCTTCCGGCCGAACTCTTTCGCCGCTGGCACGATCGTTTCGGCCTCGAGATTGTCGACGGTATTGGCTCGACGGAAATGCTTCACATCTTCGTGTCGAATCAACCAGGTCGATGCAGGCCGGGCACGTCCGGCATCGAAGTGCCCGGCTATGCCGCAAAGATCGTCGGCGAGGATGGTCACGTGCTCCCCGTCGACACTGTTGGCACGTTGATGGTTTCTGGTGATAGCGCTGCCGCCGGGTACTGGAAGCAGCACGAGAAGACCAAGGCAACGTTCCAGGGGCAGTGGGTAAACACCGGTGACAAATATTTTCGCGACGCGGAAGGGTATTACCACTACTGCGGCAGAAGCGACGACATGCTCAAGGTTGGAGGAATCTGGGTCTCGCCGATGGAGGTGGAAAACACAGTCCTGGCGCATCCGGCAGTGATCGAGTGCGCGGTCGTCGGCGCGGCCGACACCGACGGGCTCACCAAGCCGAAGGCCTTCATCGTATTGCGGGCCGGGTACTGCATCGACGCCAGAGACGGCGCACGACATCCAGGCCTTTGTGAAGTCGCGCATCGCCCCCTACAAGTATCCGCGCTGGATCGAATTCGTCCCGGAGCTCCCGAAGACCGCGACCGGGAAGATTCAGCGGTTCCGGCTGCGATGATTGCCCTTAGGGTGCAGGGCGCCTCTTCAGAGGCGCCGCGAGAAGTGAACGGCGGGTCTAAAAACCCGCCCTACAAATGAGGGATCAGCCTCCCTTGAGTTGCTTCAGGAGTTGAAGCGCTTGAGGGTGCGTGGGGTTTCGCTGCAGCAGCCGCTCCAGTACCTGCACGGCCTCTCGTTGCTGACCTGACGCGGCATAGAGACGGCACAGGGTGATGTACGCGGGCTCGAACGCCGGAGTTTCTTTCAGCAACCTCTCGAGAAGCGCGATTGCTGACGCGCGATCGCCTCGCGCGTTCATAACGAGCGCCAGGTTGTTGGCGGCCTCGCCGTAGTCTGGCGCTTGTCGACGGCCTGCTTGAAAGTAGGTCTCGCGCGCGATCGAGATCGCGCTGGCTGGCCGAAGAAGATGCCGAGGTTGTTCAGAGCCTCGGGGAAGTCGGGCTGAAGCGCCAGCGCCTTCTGATAGAGCTCGTACGCCTGCCTGCGCCTCGCCGGTCTGAAACAGCGCGATAGCCCGAGATTGTTCATCGCGTCGGCGAATGTCGGGCTCGGCCTCGAGCGCGGCTGCGGAAGCGCTCGATCGCGCCGGCAACGTCGCCGCTCTGCGCCAGCAGCGCGCCGAGGCTGTTGTTCGCGTCGGCGTAGTCCGGGCTTCAACTGCAGCGCGCGTTCGAACGCCGCCTTCGCCTGCCGCCGGCTGGCCGACGTTTCATGTACAGCGTGCCCAGGTTGTAGAAGGTGATCGCGCTCGGGTCGGCCTTGGCGACGCGCTCGAAGGCGGCAAGCGCCGGCCGGTCGAACCCCTGTTCGGACAGCTCGAGCCCGTACTGGAAATAGTTGCGTTCTCCCGGCGGCGAATAGAACGTTCCGGCAAATGGCACCGCACGCGTCAGGCACTCCTCGGGCGAGGCACTTCGATGCGTGCCGACATCCTGCGCAATGCTGCCGGCGGGAATGGCGTCGGTGTAGATCTTGACGATCTCTCCCTGCCCGTTCACCAGAAACGCGGTCGGCAGGCGGAGATCCTCCCGCCGATCGAACAGGTAACGATGGAGGATGTTGTAAGTGCCCGCGGTTTCCGCGCCGGCGATCATCACTGGCACCCCGACTGCCTGTGCCGACGATCGAACCTTTGCGACATCCTCGGGCGGATCGACCGACAGGGCGAGAATCGACGCACCGGCCGCGGTCAGCGCCTGACGCTCGCGGGCAAGGTCGTCGAGCGCGGCACGCGAAGGCGGCGCCCATGTCGCCCAGAAGCAGACCAGCGCCGGATGTCCGGCCAGCGCTGAAAGCGACTGTTCCCGGCCGTCGAGATCGCGAAGCGTGAAGTCGGGCGCCGGGAACGGACTGGTAAAGCCATGTTCCCGTCGCTCGTGGCTCGCCGCCGTCACTCTTTGCCGTGACCGCCGTCGTGGTCGATGGAACGCTCGCCGCCCGGAACGGTTCGCTACGTAGCGTCTCGCTGCCTTCCGTGATCCATACCCGATGATTCAACGGGAACTCGGAGAAGGTCTGCACGAGGCCGCTCGGCCAGTCACCGTGACCTTGACGATGCGCTGGCTCTTGCCGAGACCGAACAGCAGCTCCTTCGAATGCTGCGAGAGGAACCCGGAGCCGGCCATCACGATGCGCGTCGACGCGAGTCTGGTCGGTCTCGATCGTCACGCGCGCGCCGACCGCGTCGCGGTTGCTCTTCGTACCCGTCAAATGGACGGTGACCGCGGCGTATCGTGCGGCATCGTCGGATCCGCGAAATCGTTGCGGAACAGCCGCAGCTGCGGCGACGAGCGCGGCGCCATCAGGACGAGGTCTGCGTCGCCGTCGCCGTCGTAGTCGAAGACGGCGAAGGAGCGGCCATCCTGATCGATGTCGAGCCCGGAGGAGCCCGAGACCTCGTCGAAGCCGCCGTGGCCGTCGTTGCGCAGCAGCACGTTGCGCTCGTGCTGCGCCTGCGCGCCGTTGCTGACCAGCAGCCGGTTGGTCGCGCGCCACCCATCGTCGTACGCGTGCCGATGGCGTGCGCGTCAGCGGCGACTGCGCGACCACCTGCCGCCAGAAGAAGCTGTCCACGTCGATCGACGGCTCGTCGTCGTTCGCGCGTGAACATGCCGTTGACGACGTAGAGGTCCTCCCAGCCGTCGTTGTCGAAATCGAACGCGTCGGAGGACCAGGCCCAGCGGCCGAACTCCGCGCCGCGCCTTGAGCGTGACGTCCTCGAACGTGCCGTCGCCGCGGTTGCGGAACAGCGAGTTGCCGCGCGCGTGCCGCCGATAGATCTCGCGGATCTCCGGCGGCGCGTCCGGCTTGAATCCCGGCTGCCGCGGTCACGCGCTGGCCGGCCGCCGTCCACATGTTCCCGGTGTAGATGTCGAGCCGGCCGTCGTTGTCGTAGTCGAGGAACGTCGCGCTCATGCCGGCGCCGTAGTCTTCGACGCCGGCCTGGTGCCGCGACGTCCTTGAAGCGCACGCTGGCCGTTGACCAGGCCCACGTTGTGATAGAGGTTCTTGCGGCCGAAGTCGTTGGCGACGAGCAGGTCGGGCCAGCCGTCTTCGTCGTAGTCGCGCCCACGCCGGCGCAAAGCTGAATCGATCGTTGTTCTCGATCGAGGCCCGACCTCGTCGGTCACCTCGACGAACCGGCCGTGGCCGTCGTTGCGGAGCAGCACGTTCGGCGACCCGTTCAGCGCGTCGTGATACGGCGACGGCGGGCCGGCTTTGTCCTCGCTCACGCCGATGAAATAGCCGTAGGCGCAGAGATACAGGTCGAGGAATCCGTCGCGATCGTAGTCGGCCATCGCCGCCGACGTCAGCGAGCCCTGCAGCGGCTGCTTGAACTGAAACGCGTCGGCGATCGCGGGTGAAGTGGCCTTTGCCGTCGTTGATGAACAGCAGCGGACCAGACTGCGTGCGAGCAGGATGAGGTCCTGGTCGCCGTCGTTGTCGACGTCAGCGAAGAGCGACTGCGACGTGCGGTCGAGGATCGCGAGCGCCGGCGTCTCGGTGACGTCCTCGAACGTGCCGTCTCCGTTGTTGCGGAACAGCCGGTTGGGAAGGCCGTCCGGTTGCGAGACGTAGATGTCGTCCAGGCCGTCACCGTCGACGTCGCCGACCGAGACGCCGTGGTGGCCCATGCCGCGCGGCATGAAAACGGCGTCGAGGTGCGCCGCCCAGTAGTCGAGTCCCGGAACGAGCTGTCGGCGAAACGAGGCATTCTCGCCGAACGCCGGCGTCGGTAGCCTCGGTGAAAATTGGCGCGGTCGCACGGCTGCGCAGTTGATCGACGGTCGTCCACTCCGTCACCCGCCAGCGCCTCCTGCGCGCGGCGCCATCGCATCTGCCAGTGGCCAAGCCGCTCTGCCGCGCCAGCCCCCCTTCGCTGCGCCGGCGAGATCGAACCGGACGGTCGTCCGGACTCGTGGATCGGTCTCCCGTTCGACTTCGATTCGGGTGATGAGGAACTCGGCGGTTTGCGACGACTCGAAGTCGCCGAGGAGCGCGGTCAGTTCCTTGCTGAACCCAGCGCGATCGAGGACCAGATCGGGTGCGCTGCCCTGCGCCCGGTAAACTTCCAGTTTCGGGCTGTTGCCGGTCGCGACTTCTTTGCCTGGCAGAAGCCGGCCGCCTTTGAAGTCGGCCGCCAGCAACCAGTCGGCGACGTCGGCGGCACGAGCCGGTCCTTCGCGCAAGCGGGTCCCGAGCTCGCCGAGACGCGCCGCCAGTTCCTCGGCCTGCTTCTCTTCGGGAAACTCGTCACTGCCCGGCGCAAGCTGCGTTGAAGACCGATTCGAGGGCGGGGGGAACGCGAGTCTTCGGCCGGTAACGATAGGCGGTTCCGCCAGCATTGGGTTGCGGACTGGAACCGCCCGTGGCCTGTGCGAAGAGCACGTCGCGCCCGACCGCGACGTGCAGGAGCAACAACAGGAACCCGATGGCAGATGCGAACACCAGCTGTGATTTGAGAGTCCGCATCTGACATCTGGATTTGACGGCTGCAACCCCGGATCCCACGGAAGCCACCGGACCGATTCGCGTGATCCGTGAGATCAGCGGTTGAACAGCCGGCTAATAAGTGAATTTCAGCACCAGCTCCACGATCCTGCGGCGCCGAGAACGTATTGAGGATTCGTCCGAACGTTGTCGGGTTCGACGATGTCTGCCGGATCCCGCGCCGAGCGCGAAGTTCGGATGGTTGAACACGTTGAAGGCCTCGATCCTGAAGGTCGGGTACCGCCTGTCGTCGAGAGTAGAAGTTCTTGCCCAGCCCGAGGTCCACGTTCCAATAGCCCGGCCCGTGCAGGATGCCGACGCCGGAATCGCCGAACTGCCCGCGCGGGCGCGTGCTGGAAGCAGTTGATGTCGATCCACGTGTCGTCCGACGCCGGCGCCGGAATCGCTTGCCGTCGCACGCGCGGTTCGGCCGCTCGATCGAGCGGGTCGCCTGCAGCGATTGGCCGGCGCCGTCGTAGACGGTGAAGGCGAGGCCGCGTGTGCGCCTGGAAGATCGTGTTGAGGTGCCAGCCGCCCAGGACCGCGTTCCTTTACGCTGAGCGCCTTGCCGGTGCTTGGCCCTTGCCGAACGGCAGCTCGTAGTTGGCGGCCAAGCTGAAGATGTGCCGCATGTCGTAGGGCGAGGGTCCGTAGTCGCTTGCAGCGGGATCGTGCTGTCCAGATAGTAGATAGCCCTGGCCCGCCGTCTGGCCCCAGCCCGACGCCGTAGTAGCCGACGTTGTCGCTGAGCGCCTTGCTGTAGGTGTAGGACGCAAGGAACTCGAGTCCGTCGGTCGGGCGCTGCCGGAGGCTCGCCTGCAGCGCGTCGTACGCGCCGACGCCAATCGAGTTCGTGCCGCTGGTCGACGGCCGATGTTCGGGTTCAACGGGTAGAGCGGCCGCCGCTGCATCGAGCGGCCGCCACGTGTCGACCGGGCCGGGATCGGGTTCCGGCTGGTTGAAGTCGAACGGGACGACCATGTGGCTCGGAGCGGCTGCCCACGTAGCCGACGCTGGCCCGAGAGCGCGTTGGTCAGCTTGCGCTCGACGAAGACGTTCCACTGCTTCGTGAGCTGCGGCCGCAGGTCGGGCGCGAAGATGCGGTAGAGCGTTCCCGGGCCGCCGTTCACGTTGGGGGTGACGTCCTCGAAGCCAGTCGGCGGCCGTGCCCGCCCCCGTCGTCGCATCGAACGACCCGCTGGCCCTCGAAGTTGAACGGCGGGTTCTGCGGGAGCCGCAGGTTCTTCCCGGTGCCTTCCATGTACTGCACGATGCCGAAGGCGCCGCGGACGACCCACTTGTCGCGACGGCGTCCAGGCGGCGCCGACGCGCGGCTCGAAGCCGCCGTAGAAGGCGTCGTAGAGCGCGCGGCTGTTGCCGTTCTGGCCGGCGAGCAGCAGCTGACCCGGTCGTCAGGTCGATGTTCGACTGGCGGTCGTCCTTCTCGACCCAGCGGCGACGTGTATTCCCACGTCAGGCCGAGGTTCAGCGTGAGATTGTCGCGGACGCGGAAGTCGTCCTGACCGTAGACGCCGACTCGGTGTCCGAGATGCGTGAACGGCGCCACCAGCGCCGCCGCGGCCCTTCAGCGACACCTGGTCGAGCAGGAAGTCGGCGAAGCCGAAGCCGGTGAACGTGCCCGTTGTAGTCGAAGTGGCCGAGGATGCCCTCGTTGCCGGAATACGAGAAGCCCTGTCGCTGGTAGAGCCAGCGACCGCCGAACTTCAGCTGGTGGCGCCCCTTGAACCACGAGTACTTGTCGCTGACCTGGTAGCTCTTGATGTCGTTGAACTCGGCGATCGCCGGCGGCGCCGAAGCCGACGTCGCCGTGATGTTGAAGCTGCTCAGGCCGGGGATCGGCTGCCCGCCCGGAATGCCGATGGTCGCGTTGGCGTCGCCGATGCCGGCCCAGTCCACCGGGATGGTCTGGAACTTCACGTGCGTGAAGCCAACCAGCAATTCGTTGACGGCTCGTCGCGACAGCGTGCGATTCCAGTTGAACGCGAGGCCGAGGAACGGCGAATCGTTCGTGCCGGTCAGCTGGCTCTCGAGCGGCGCCCGCTCGGGCTCCGACTTGTAGTTCTGATACGAGAAGCGGCCGAAGATCCGATCGTGTCGGACAGGTTCGCGTCGACCTTGACGTCGCCCTGATGGCCCGCTGCTTGTCAGCGGAGGCGGCCACGAGGTTGTTGTGAATTCGCCCGGCCGGTTCGGCAGCGGGTAAAGGTGTCTGGTTGGCGAGGACCGCCCGCGCGACGGAGCTGAACCGATCGACGGGGATCTGGTTGCCCGGGAACGGCTGGCCCGGTACGCGGGTCGCGGATCGGTCACGTTGACACTCGGAGAAGTCGCCCTGCCGCCACGACGCCGGCGCCACCGTTACTGACCAGCTCGCCCGGGCGATCGCGGATGAACCCCTGGTAGTCGCCGAAGAAGAACAGCTTGTTCTTGACGATCGGCCCGCCGAGCGTGGCGCCGAAGATGTGCTGGGACAGGTCGGCCTTCTTCGCGCCTGCTCGGTTGTTCTCCCACGAGTTGGCGGCCATGCTGCTGTCGCGCCAGTACTCGAAGCCGTTCCCGTGGTAGTCGTTCGTGCCCGACTTGATCGTGCTGCCGATCACCGCGCCGGCGACGTTGCCGATACTCGGCGGAGTAGTTGTTGGTTTCGACCCGGACTTCCGCGAGCGCATCGGGACTCGGCTGGTAAGGCAGCAGGTTGTCGATCGGCTCGTTCATGTCGACGCCGTCGAGCGTGTAGTTGTTCTCCTGCTCGCGCTGTCCGTTGACGAACGGTCGTCCTGAGCCGAAGTTCTTGGGTTCGGTGAAGCTGTCAGGCTCGGTAGTCATGACGCCCGGCAGCAGCAGCGGCGAGCTGGGAGAAGTTGCGGCCGTTGAGCGGCATGCGCTCGATGGTCGTCTCCGAGATGACTTCGCCGACGACGGCGTCCTGGGTCTGCAGGATCGGGGTGATGCCGGTGACTTCGACCGTTCTCGCTGCAAGCCGGTCTGCATGGTGATGTCGACCCGCGCGTTCTGCCCTGACTCAAGCGTGATCTCGTTCGTCTCGTATGACTTGAAATCCTTGTGCCTGGGCACGAATCTTGTACGTGCCGATCGGCAGAGCCGTGATCGTGTAGAGGCCCTGCGTCGTTGCTCCGGGCCGTGTAAGCCACCTGGGTCGCGACGTTCGTGGCGACGACTTCGACATCCGGAACAGGCTTGCCGTCCTTGTCGACGGCGGTGCCGGTGAAGCTGGCGAAGTGAGTCTGCGCGCCGAGCGAGACTCCGCCTGCCAGCACCAGCAAGATCAGCGCTGCCCCCACCCGCAACATTTTCATGGATCGCCTCCCGAAGAAATCTGACGGGATAGCCAGGGGTTCCGACGCGACGTGATGCGTGCCTAATAGCTAAGATTCTTTAACAAGTCAAGGTATTTGCCGTGATCGGCGTTCGCCACAGCTCGACGGCGGCACCTCAGGGACAACCGCTCAGTCGCAGTCATGTCACCGACTCGCCGCACTATCGCAAAGATTCTCCCGTCTATATGAGTAGGTCAGCGCTCTGTTAAAGAAATGGGGTAGTCATCATGAAGCATCATCTGAGTCCGAAGATTTGGATCGCCATGGCGATCGCGCTCGTGGGTGTCGCGGTCGCCGGTCCGGCGCGCGCCGATGACCGGCTCGTCGCCAACGTGCCATTCGACTTCATCGTTGGTCACCTGCGACTTCCCGCAGGCAACTACGTCGTCTCGGAGACGTCGACGCCCGCCGTGTTAGCGATCGAGAGTGTCGACACGCGTCACAGAACCCTTGTTTTGACGAACGCTGATGGCGGCAAAGTTCCCGCACGGCCCGAACTGGTGTTCAAACGCTTCGAAGGGCAGAACTTCCTGTCTCGAGTCAACGACGGCTACGCGATCGAACGTGAGGTCCCGCTCACGACGGCGATCATGAGCCGTGAACATCAGGTCGCGGCGGCCACCGTGACGGTGCCGCTGATTGCGCAGCGGTGATTCAGCCGAACTCCGGTCCGGTGATCGCGAAAATACGCGACGGTTCCCCAGGTGCGGTCAACCGACCGCGGTACATGCGCAGGAACGGACGCTCGATCGCAAACCCCGCGCGCGTGAGAGTGTCCGTCCATGTCCGTTGAGCATCGGGTACATCGATGAAGAAGTCTTGATGGGGGTGCGAGGCGAGAGAGGCTCCGAGCAGCACGCGTGCACTTTCCTGATCGTCGGTCACCAGTGGTCCGAGGTGCTCCCGTACGTGACCGTGACGACCGAATAGGAATCCGCGCAAGCCGGACCCGTCGCGCTCCAGCACCCACGCGTATTCAGGAGCATCGCGGGCCAGGCGCTCCAGAAGCGCCGACCGCGACGCTCCGAACACCTGCCGATCGAGATCGAGGATCGCCGGCCAGTCTCTCGGGTTCAATCGCCGCGCGCCAGACGCACGGACCGCGGATGTTCGATTCGCGACGCGTGGTCGGTGGTTCTGGTTGCGCGCCCCGTCACGAAACCATCGCGCCAGGCGATACTCGCCCTCGAATCCAAGCTGTCGATAGAGGACTTCTCCCGCCGGCGTGGCATCCAGCCTCGCGGTCACACCGTGCGGGATGAGATCCAGACCTCGCTCGAGCAGCAGAGTGCCCACGCCTCTGCCGCGGGCATGTGGATCCACCAGGACCATCGAGATCCAGGCGAACGGTCCGTAAGGCAACGTCGCGACGGTACCAATCACCGACCCGTTCTGCTCCGCAACGAGCGCGCCCGGTGATGCGGCCGACAGGAACACCTGCCAGTCGGGTTCTGTCTGATTCCACCCGCTTGCCCGGCAGAGCAGGAGTCCGGCGGGAATGTCGTCGGCGGTCATCTGCCGAATCAGCGCGCCGGTCGCATTCGTGTTCATTCGCGTACATCCGTGGGCATAATAGGCTCGCGATGGAGCTTCCCGACCAAATCCGCGACGTCGCGCACCTCGAGGAATTGCTGAGCGAGCCATCTCCGGCCGCCATCGACGCTATCCGTCGAGCACCGGGTGATGTCGTCGTCCTGGGTGTCGCGGGCAAGATGGGGCCCACGCTTGCCCGGATGGCCCGCCGCGCCATGGACGCCGCGGGTGTTTCCCACCGAGTGATTGGCGTGTCGCGTTTCTCTTCCCCCGATCAGCAGCACGCGCTCGAGGCACACGGCGTCGAGACGATTCGCAGCAATCTGCTCGACGAAGCCGCGCTTGCTCGTCTGCCCGACGCGCCAAACGTCGTCTTCATGGCCGGCCGCAAGTTCGGATCCGTCGGCGACGAACCATTCACATGGGCCATGAACACGCACTTGCCTGCGCTGGTGTGCGCCCGCTACCGCCGAAGCCGTATCGTCGCATTCTCCACGGGAAATGTGTACGGTCTCATTCCGCACGGCCGCGGCGGTTCGTGCGAAGACGATCTGCCGGCGCCGATTGGCGAATACGCGATGAGCTGCCTGGGTCGCGAACGCATGTTTGAGTATTTCAGTCGAGACGTACGAAATTCCGGTTGCCATCCTTCGCCTCAATTACGCCGTGGAGATGCGCTACGGCGTGCTCGCGGATCTCGCCGGCCGGGTTTTCCGGGGCGAGCCGATCGATCTGACGATGGGGTACGTCAACGTGATTTGGCAGGCTGACGCCAACGCGATGGCGATTGCCGCGCTGGCCCACGCATCGACGCCGCCGCTGATCGTGAACCTGGCGGGAGCGGAGGAGTTGAGCGTGCGCGCGGTCTGCACCGATCTCGCCGAGCGCCGGAACATGACCGTCTCGTTCAGCAATCGCGAAGCTGAAGACGCGCTGCTGAGTGACGGTACCCGAGGGTGGGCGTTGTTCGGCACGCCGCGCGTCGACGCCGCGCAGCTGCTGGCGTGGACCGCCGACTGGGTCGGTCGCGGCGGCGAGAGTCTCGGCAAGCCGACCCATTTCGAATCACGCGCAGGTCGATTCTGATGAGGGAGCTACCGGGCAACGTTCGGGCGGCGCTGCAGGAAGGCCGGGTCATTCCTGCGCATCCACTTGCGCTCGACGGGGAGGGCCGGTTCGACGAGCGGCGGCAGCGGGCCCTGACTCGCTACTACGCCGCCGCCGGGGCGGGCGGCCTTGCCGTCGGTGTGCATACCACGCAGTTCGCCATTCGCGATCCACGCATCGGCCTCTTCGAGCCGGTTTTGACCATTGCCGCGGAGGAAATGAATCGCGCGGACGCGCGTGCCCGCGAACCGCTCATTCGCATTGGCGGGATCTGCGGTCCGACCGGGCAGGCGTTGCGGGAGGCGGAGCTGCTCGTGCGACTTGGCTATCACGCAGGACTGCTCAGCCTCGCCGCGCTGGCTGACGCACCCGACGCGGAACTCATCGCGCACTGCGCGGCGGTAGGAGCGCGCATTCCGCTCGTTGGCTTCTACCTTCAGCCCTCGGTTGGGGGGCGGCCGCTGTCGTATGCGTTCTGGCGGCGATTCGCCGAGATTCCCGCCGTCGTCGCCATCAAGATCGCCCCGTTCAACCGGTATCAGACGATCGACGTCGTCCGCGCCGTGATCGATGCGGGTCGCGACGACATCGCGCTCTACACCGGCAACGACGATGCCATCGTCAGCGATCTGGTGACGCCCTTCCGGTTCGGAGCAGACGGGGCAGGAAAATGCCGCCGGATCGTCGGCGGCCTGCTCGGTCACTGGGCGGTCTGGACGCAGACCGTCGGTCGCGCTTCTCGCCGAGTGTCACGCGGCAGTCGAGCGCGCGCAGGTTCCGGTCGACCTCCTGCAGCGCGGGGCGCAAGTCACCGATGCGAACGCGGCGTTCTTCGACGCGGCCAACGGATTTGCCGGATGCATCGCGGGCATCCAGGAAGTGTTGCGCCGGCAGGGACTCGTGGCCAGCACGCAGGTGTCTGGAGCCCGGAGAGACGCTCAGTCGCGGCCAGGCCGCCGAGATCGATCGCGTCTCGCGCGCATACCCGCACCTCTCAGACGACGAGTTCGTCGCCGCGCATCTCGAGGAGTGGATGCAATGTTGAAACGCGTCATGCTGGTGTTGACGCTGGTGCTGGCGGCGTCTGGTGCCGGCGTCACGAGGCAGGGTGCCGCGCCGGCCGATCTCGTGCTCCTCGACGCCAAGATTCTGACCGTCGACGAACAGTTCACCGAGGCCCGCGCCCTCGCCGTCCGCGAGGGACGATTCGTCGCGGTCGGTTCGAACGAGGACATCAAGGCCTACGTCGGGAACGCGACGAGGGTGATCGAAGGACGTGGGCGGACCGTCGTCCCGGGATTGATCGACACCCACGTTCACGCGCTTGGCGTCGCCGCCGCCGAGACCGAGCAGCCGTTCCGAAATCTCACGTCGGTTGCCGAACTGCAGGAATGGATCCGCACCGAAGCCAGGCGCCGGCAGGACGGCTGGATCTGGACGCCACGTGTGTATCCAACGCGGCTGCAGGAGCGCCGCTTCCCGACGCGCAAGGAACTGGACGTCGCCTCGCCCGAGCGTCCGGTCGCCGTCGACGGCGCCTATGCCTTGTCGCTCAACACCGCTGCGCTCCGCGCCGCAGGGATTACCCACGATACGCCGGATCCGCCAGGGGGCGCGATCGTGAAGGACAGTTCCGGCGAGCCGACGGGCCTTCTGCGAAACGTGGGAGCCCTGCTCGCGCGGTTTCACAGCGAAGCGGCGGCGGTGCCTCCGCTGGAGGCGCTCGAACGGGTGCACCAGCAGTACATCGCCACTGGAATCACGAGTGTCATCGAACGCGCCGCGACGGTCGACGGCTACAAAGCGTACGACGCGCTGAAGCATGCCGAACCGTCTCAAGGTACGCGCCACGATAACGATTCGCATTCCCCGACCTGACGACGCCGCGGAGGTGGAACGTTTCGTCAGCGGGTTGCCGTTCCGGTTTGGCGAAGGGGACGACTGGCTGAAGGTCGGGCCGCTCAAAATCTTCACCGACGGAGGAATTCTGATCGGCACCGCCTACATGCGCGAGCCCTACGGCGCAGGGGCGCATCAGTTGTATGCGGTCGACGATCCGAAGTACCGCGGCTTTCTAACGCTCACGCCGGAGCAGATTGCCTCCGCCATCATGATTGGTCATCGGCACGGTTGGCAGATGGTCGCGCACGTCACCGGCGACGCCGGGGTCGATATCGTCCTCGATGCGTTCGAAGCAGCGCAGAAACAGCAGCCGGCGCCGGACCGCCGCCACACCCTGATCCATGCATACTTCGTTCATCCGGAAAGCGCGGCACGCGCCGCTCGCCTCGGCGTGCTCGTCGACACGCAGCCTGCCTGGTACTACAAGGATGCCGATGCGCTGGCCACCGGCCTCGGTCCCGAGCGCCTCGCGCATTTCATCGGATTGCACACGCTGCGTCAGGCCGGCGTCGACGTGGCGATCAACACCGATCACATGTTCGGGCTCGACCGCGACGACGCGCTCAATCCGTTCAATCCGTTTCTGACCATCTATGCCGCCACGACCAGACGCACCGAGTCGGGTCAGGTCATTGGCGGCGACGAGGTGGTCTCCCGTCAGGAGGCGCTGCGGATGATGACCAGCGCGGCCGCCCGATTCAGCTTCGACGAGAAGACCCGCGGGTCGATCGAGCGCGGCAAGCTCGCCGACTTCGTCGTGCTGGACGACGATATCCTGACCTGTTCTCCCGATCGCTTGCGCGCGATTCGTCCCGACCTGACGGTGATCGACGGCCGCATCGCATTCGATCGCTCGGCAAAGTGATGTTCACGAAGTATGCGGTCTGCGGCCTGTCGATCGTCGTGCTGCTGGGAGCGCTCGGGTCGGCACAGCAGCCTGCGGGCCAGACGCCGGAAACGCCGGAGGACATCAAGGCCCACGATGTCTTCATCCGCGTGTGCACCAAATGTCACCCAGCCGAACGTGCCACGGCGGAGGGACGAACCAGAGCACAGTGGGAAGCGACGATCATTTCCATGCAGACCGCTCGCGGCGCGGTGATCACGCCCGAAGAATTCGACATCGTGCTCGACTATCTCTCGAAGCACTTCAGCCGGCAGTCGGTGATCGTTCCCGGAGCCGGCGGCCGGCCGGGGCAGCCGGGCGCGCGCGGTCCTCGATCGCACGTGGGGGCGGCGGACCGCCATCGCGTCGACGAAGTCGCAGCCGAGCGCGGCAAGAGCACCTATACCGCCGAATGCATCACCTGCCACGGCCCGAGCGCGCGCGGGACCGACAAGGGCGCGAACCTGATTCGCTCTCCGCTGATGCTCCGCGATCGTTACGGCAGCTCTATCGGCCCGTTTCTCAAGAGGGGACACCCGATGCAAGCGGGTGCGGCGGGCAGCAGTCTGACCGACGCCCAGATCACCGATCTTTCACACTACATCTGGCAGCGGATCAACGACACGCTGCAGGGCTCGGAGGCGTACAAAGTCAGGAACATCCTCACCGGCGACGCGCGTGCGGGTCAGGCGTATTTCAACGGCGAGGGGCGCTGCAACACCTGCCACTCACCGACAGGGGATCTCGCCGGGTACGGCCAGCGCTATCGTCCTGTCGACATCCAGCAGCGATTCGTCTTTCCATCGACCAGCGCGGGACGCGACAGCAGTGGCGCGAGTGCCCGGCCGAAGGTGACGGTGACCGTCACGATGCCCGACAACACACGGATCGAGGGGGCCCTGGTCAGTCTCGACGATTTTCATGTCGCGCTGCAGGATAGCGCGGGCGAATATCGATCCTTCACACGCACGCCCGCGATGAACATCGTCAAGCACGATCCATACGGGCCACACGTCGAGCTGCTCGAACGGCTGACGGACAAGGCGATGCATGATGTCGTCGCGTATCTCGAGACACTGAAATGACCAGATGGTGTGTGAGTGGCATCGTCGCGAGCGCGCTGCTCGCATCGGTCACGCTGGTTGCGCAAGGGCGGCTGGACCCTTCCAGGTTGCTGAAACCGGGCACCGACAGCTGGCCGACTTTCAACGGCGATTACTCCGGCCGGCGTTTCAGCTCGCTCACCAAAATCGACCCGCGCAACGTTCACCAGTTGAGCCTTGCGTGGATGCATCGGATCGCCTCGAGCGGGCAGTCGCTCGGCGCGATCAAGAGCACCCCGCTTCAGATCAATGGGGTGATCTACTTCACCGTACCCGATCACGTGTGGGCGGTCGACGCGCGGAACGGGCACGAGCTCTGGCACTATCAGTGGCAGACGACGGGTGGAAACCACCTGGCCAACCGTGGCGTCGCGGTCTACCAGGACTGGCTGTATTTCGAAACGCCGGACTGCTACCTCGTGTCGCTGACGATCAGAGACGGCAAGGAACGGTGGCGTCGCCAGATGTGCGACATGGATCGGTTCTATTACGCGTCGGCCGCGCCGGTGGTGGTCAAGGATCATCTGATCGTCGGCGTCAGCGGCGACGACTTCGATATCCCCGGCTACCTCCAGGCGCACAACCTCGAGACCGGGGCGATGCAATGGCGCTGGTACACGGTGCCGCAGTCGAAGCAGGATCCCGGCGCCGACACGTGGCCGAACGAAGAGGCGGCGCGACACGGTGGCGGCATGACGTGGACGCCCGTCACCTACGATCCGGATCTCAATTACGTCTACGTCACGACCGGGAATCCACAGCCGGTCATGGCACACAAGAATCGGCCTGGCGACAACCTCTTCACCGGATGCATCGTCGCGCTCGATGCCGGCAGCGGCAAGATGGTCTGGTATCACCAGTCGTCGCCGCACGATACCCACGATTGGGATTCCACGGAAACGGCGGTGTTGATCGACGACGAGGTGAACGGCCAAAAGCGGAAACTGTTGGCACAGGCCGCACGCAACGGCCAGTATTTTCTCCTCGATCGCGTCACCGGCGAATCTCTGGTATCGACGGAGTTCGTGAAGACGAACTGGTCCAAAGGATACGACGCGAAGGGACAACCGATTCCTGATCCGGCCAAGATGCCGCAAGTCGACGGGACGCTGGTCACGCCGAACGTGGGGGGCGCGTCGAACTGGCAGTCGCCCAGCTTCAGTCCGCTTACCGGCCTGTTCTACGTGAGCGCGGTCCGCGGCTACGCGATCTACTACCTGTACGATGCCAGCGACAATCCAATGGGCTGGGGCGGCGGCGAGCGCGGCGGCTGGTCCGAGTCGATGCTGGAGGCGATCGACTACAAGACCGGAAAAGTTCGCTGGACCCACAAGTGGGAAGACAACGTGCGCTCGGGTCTGTTGAGCACGGCAGGCAACGTGTTGTTCTCCGGCGGCCCGTCGGACGATCTCGTGGCGCTGGACGCCACGACCGGACAAGCGCTGTGGCATGCGTTCGTGAATGGCCCGATCACCAACGGACCGATTACCTACGAGCTGGACGGACGCCAATACGTCGTCGCTGCGGCTGACGACACACTGTGGGGTTTCGTTCTGAACCCACCGCCCGCACCTTCGCCACGCTGATGTGCTGCTGATTGTCATCACCGGAAGCATGGGATCCGGCAAGACGACGGTGATGGCCGAAGCGTCCGACATTCTGATGACGCGAGACATGATGCATGCGGCAATCGATCTCGACGCGCTCAGCATTGCACACGTGCCCGGCACCGAGTTGACCGATCTGGTCTATCGCAACCTGTCATCGGTGTGGACGAACTACGCCGCCCTTGGCATCGACCGGTTGTTGCTGGCGGCGGCGGTCGAAAATCCTGCCGAACTGAACAAGATCCGCGCAGTGTTTCCGGATCCGGCGATGGTCATCTGTCGATTGACGGCGAGGCTGAAGACGATGGAAGAGCGCGTGTCAGTGCGTGAGCCGGGAATGCTGCACGACACGTTCGTCGCCAGGGTGGCGGAGCTCGACGCGATTCTCGACGCCGCGCGGTTGGAGGATTTTTCGTTGCCGAACGATGATCGCCCGGTCAGCGACGTTGCGACGGAACTGCTCACCCGCGCCGGCTGGATCTAAGTTTCACGTTGCAGCGGGAACGACACCGGTGTACTTCGCCCGCGGCCGAATCAGCTGGCCGGTCGTGTATTGCTCGATCGCGTGGCCGATCCAGCCGATGCTGCGACCAATCGCGAACAGCGTGAGCGGCGACCCGGGTGGCAGCTGCAGCACGCGGGCGAGCGCGGCGAGACCGAAGTCGAGGTTGGGCCGTTCCCCGCCGAGGCCAGCGGCCGCCTTCGCAAGATCCAGGATGAAGTGGCTTCCGCGGATTTCGAATAGCGATCTCGAATCAGGTCCAGCAGCGCGGCCGCGCGAGGATCTCCGTTCGGATAGAGGGGATGGCCGAAACCGGCACTCGGTTCACCGCGACGTAAGCGTTCTGCAAGCGCCGTTCGCAGATCCCGTGCGCGGCGCAGCGTCCCCAGCAGGACCTCCATCCGGGCGCTGGCACCGCCATGCTTGGTTCCCTCGAGAGCCGCGAGCCCGGCAATCACCACGGCGTAGGGAGTCGATCCTGCAGATGCGACACAGCGGGCCGTGAACGCCGACACATTGAGCTCGTGATCGGCGCAGAGAATCAGCGCCGCGCGGAGCAGGTCCACGCCGCGGTCGCCGACGCCCCACGCGCCCCCGAGGGCCCGGTCGATGGTCGGAGCGCTGGAGTGTGGTCCGGTCGCGACCCTGCTGAGCAGGTGAAGGATTCGCCAGCCGCAGAGTGCTGCGCTCTGCGCGCGGGCATCGAACGCCATCGGGTCGTGCACCGCGGCCGCCGCCAGCGCCGACTGCGCACGCGACAGAAACGGGAGATCGTCGGAACGCCGGCGCTCACCCCTTGGCGTGAGTGTGGACGGAGCGGCGAAAGCCGAGTGGAACTGGCCGGTCCAGATCAACGACGCGACTTCGCCGACCTGGCGAGTCATCGCCAGCGTGACCGCGTCGTGCCCACGATAGAACAGCCGGTTGCCGTCGATCAGCGTGATTGACGATTCGAGGATCGGCATTCCCCACTGGAGCGCGTTCGCCGCCGCCTGATCCGGATTGCGGCGGTCCTCGGTCCGCCGCCTCAATCGTTCGACATCATCACGTGAATACCCCCGCGCCCGCGACGAGCCGGGCATGGCTTGCGAGCGGAGGTAACCGCGGCTGACATAGGCGTAGAGCGTGGGGCGGCTGACCCGCAACCGGCTGGCGGCTTCGGCGGCGGTGATCCAGGCGGGCGCAGTCATGTTGATTTAGCAATCAATGTTGACACAATCATACACCGGCGCTAGGTTGCGATCATGGTGAACAGCGGACTTGAAGGTGTGGTTGCCGCCATCACGGGCCTGAGCCACGTCGACGGCGAGCGTGGCGAACTGATCATTGCCGGCTATCCGGTCGGAGAGCTGGCCGAACGCGCGACCTTCGAGGAAACGACGTGGCTGCTCTGGCACGGAAGGCTTCCCACGAGCGGCCAGCTCGAGACCTTCCGCGCCGAGCTGGCGGCCGAGCGCGAGCTGCCCCGGGCGATCCTGATGCTGCTCGGTGAATGCGCGAGCCGCAGCGTCCAGCCGATGGACGCCTTGCGCATGGCCGCCGGCGCGATTTCGATGGTCTCCGAGGCGCCCTGCGCGATCCTGGCGCGGCTTCCAGTCATCGTCGCAGCGTTCTGGCGCCTCTGCTACGGCGGCGAACCGGTGGCCCCTCGGCGCGACCTCGGGCATGCCGCGAACTTTCTTTACATGTTGAACGGAGCGATCCCGGACCCGGAGCGGGTTCGCGGACTCGAAACGTATCTCAACACGGTCATCGACCATGGCCTCAACGCGTCGACATTCACGGCCCGGGTGATTACCTCGACCGGATCCGACCTGGTGTCGGCGATTGTGGGCGCGCTCGGTGCTTTGAAGGGACCGTTGCATGGCGGAGCGCCTGGTCCAGCGCTCGACATGGTCTTCGAGATCAAAGATTCATCGCGGGCAGAAGAAATCCTCCGACGAAAAATCGAGAGCGGCGAGAAGCTGATGGGATTCGGTCACCGGGTCTACAAGGTCCGCGACCCGCGCGCCGATGTGTTGGCCGCCGCCGCCGAGCGCATGTACACGCGTGGCGGCGACATGACCCTCTACACGCTGGCTCGCGCGGTGGAGGCCACCGCCCTTCGACTGCTCGCCGAATACAAGCCTGGACGCCGGCTTCAGACCAACGTGGAGTTCTATACCGCGCTGCTCCTTCACGGCCTGGGTCTCGACGTTTCCCTTTTCACGCCGACTTTCGCGATCAGCCGCGCGAGCGGATGGATCGCACACGCCATGGAACAGCAGCGAAACAATCGCATCATTCGACCGCAATCGGAATACGCTGGCCCGAGGAACAACCGGTGGGTGCCGCTGGCGGAACGCATCGATCGTACCTCGGAACCAATCAAGCAGTGCGGCTGACCGCCAGGGCCGGGGCCGCATGACCAAGAGTCGCGTCCGCGTGGCGCTCGTGACGGGCGCGAATCGCGGCCTCGGTCTCGAGACCTGCCGTCAGCTGCTCGCCCGCGGCTTGCGTGTGGTCATGACCGGACGCGACGACCGCGCGCTTCAACGCGCCGGCCGAGAGCTCGGGGAGAACGCGACGCCGGTGAGCATGGACGTCGCCGATCGCGCCAGTATTCAATCAGCGCATCAATCGATTCTGGAGCAGGTGGGCGCGGTCGACGTGTTGATCAACAACGCCGCCGTGCTGCTCTTTGACGGGACCGAGGTGCTGTCGATTCCTCCGGATGCCTTCCAGCGAACCCTCGAGACGAATCTCCTCGGCGCGATTGAAGTCTGCCGCGCATTCGTGCCGGCAATGGCGGACCGCGGCTACGGTCGCGTGGTGAACGTGTCGTCAGGGGCCGGTCAGCTGAGTCGCATGTCGACGTACGCGCCGGCCTATTCGATTTCCAAAGCCGCGCTGAACGCCTTTACGCGCATTCTCGCCGCAACCTACCGCGACCGCGGCGTGTTGGCCAACGCCGTCGATCCCGGGCTGGGTACGCACCGACATGGGCGGGCCGTCCGCGCCACGATCCGTTCAGCAGGGTGTCGACACGACCGTGTGGCTCGCGACGCTTCCCGACGCTGGACCGACCGGAGGGTTCTTTCGCGATCGGCGTGCCATCGACTGGTAGCGTAGCCGACGTCCGGTTTGTTCGTCGGCGCGGCGCGCGGCTGCTCCAGGTTGTCCGGGACGAGGACGAGTTCCTGGGAGTAGTATCCCAGTGCAAACGGAGGCGCGCGATGCCTGGACCGACTGCCGACGATCCCCCGACCATCGACAATTCGACGTCAATCACAGGCATCACCCGCCGTGACGCACTCAAGCTTGCGGCGGCCATGCTCCTCCCGCAGGGCACGCTGCAGCCCGCCCGCGTGAAGAAAGATCGTCATTGCCGGAGCCGGCATTGCCGGCCTCAGTTGCGCGTGGGAGCTGGTGCGCCGCGGTCACGACGTCACCGTGGTCGAGGCATCCGCGCGAACGGGAGGGCACGTGTTCACCTTCCGCGACGGGCTGGACGATGGCTTGTACGCAGATGGCGGCGCCGAGCACTTCACGAAGCCCGGATACGAACGCTATTGGGAGTACGTCAGCGAGTTCAACCTGCCGCACACCTACTACCCTCGTCGCGAACACATCGTGCGTTGGATTGGTGGCAAGAGCTACACGCCCGAGATGCTGATGGATCGCAAGGTGCTCGGGACGCTCGGCTTGAACAACCGGGAGATCGAGTATCTGACGTCGCACGACTTTCCCGACCTGGCGTCGCTCTACTTTGCGCCCTACGTCGACAGCTTCGCCGACGAGTACCGACCGTTCGACGCCGGCTTGAATGATCTCGACAAGGTCAGCGCGACGGACCTGTTCAAGAAGGATGGCGCCTCGGCGGCCGCGCTGGAGTTCATCGGCGGCAGTGGCTCGGCGCTGCAGGCAGTGTGGCAAGCGGCGATTCTGAAACGACGCGGCGTTCCGCTATTTCCACCGAAGGTATACCGGTTGCTGGGCGGCAATCAAAAACTGACCGACACCTTCACTCAACGTCTGGGAGATCGTATCCACCTCGAGTGTCCCGTCACCGCAATCGAACATGGCGACACGGGTGTTCGCGTCACCTGCCGCGATGGCGGACAGCCGACGCGCTTCGAAGGGGACTATCTCGTGTGCGCGATGTCGGCGCGGATGTTGCGGCTGCTGCCGGTCGCGCCGGCACTCCCCGAGGCAAAGAAGTACGCGATCGAGAACGTGCCGTACTACCACGACACGCGAGTGATCTTTCAGACGCGAAGCAAGTTCTGGGAGCGCGACGGTGTGAGTCCGAACATGGAATTCGGCGAGAATCCGCTCTATCACGTGTGGCGCACGGGCGAGGACGTGCAGACGAGCCGAGGGATGCTGGTCGGAACCGCCTCAGGAGCCGGCACGGCCGACCGCGCACTTGCGACGTTCAAGAAGTTCTACCCCGGACGCTCCGAAGACATCGAAAAGGCCCACGTTGTGGTGTGGGCACTCGATCCCTGGGCGTCCGCGTGCGAACGGACGTCGTATCGGCCCGGTGAACTGGCGAAGTTCTGGCCAATCCTCATCGAGCCGCATGGCCGGCTCCACTTCGCAGGCGCCTATGCGGATAACCTGAATTGGGGGATGGAGGCGGCGACGCGTTCGGCGAATCGCGTCGCCGAGGCGATTCACACCGCCTGAGGCCGGTTGCATGCACGCGCGCCTCATGGTCCTTACCGCCGCACTGACTCTCGCCGTGCCAGGCTGCGACGATTCGAGCGGATCCTCGTCTCCAGCCAGCCCGTCCGGCTCGCCGACGGTCCGCATTGTCTTTATGGGCGCCACAGCGCGACGGACCGATCTTCCAGTCTCGGCCCAAGCATGCGTCAATGGCGTCGGCGCGACTCATATCCACCCCAGCTGGCGTAACTTTGCCGGCATCGCATTGACGCCAGCTCCGCCAGACCGCTACGAGATTTCATTCACGGACGTGCCTGTCAATACTCGCGTCTCGTTTCGGGTAAACGATCAGAACTCGTGCGACGAGAATCCTACAGGAGCAGTGACCGGGAACGTTCTGGTCAACGACGTACGGTTGATCCAGAACGCGACCACGCCGGGCAACGGCGACGAGCCAGGGTTTGCATTCACTGTCGCGTCGAACGGTGCGGTCACTCAGTGACGGGTGGCTGCGTGAGCAAGCTGTTGGTCTTCTCGAAACAATGCTGCGTCTTGACGCGGCGAAATCCGCCGCGTTCGTAGAAGGCGTGCGCCCGCTCCCGCGAGACGCGAGATCGCACACGGATGATCCTGCAGCCGTTGGCTCCGGCCCACTCTTCTGCGGTGGTCACAAGCGCGTGGCCTATGCCACGACCACGGTGTCTCTCTCCAACCACGAGGCCGAGGATCTCTGCAAAGGCGTCACTCTCGAGATAGGCATGGACAGCCACGTGCAGCCACGCGACGGCCATGCCCGCGTCCTCCGCGACGTAGATCATCTGATGAGGCTGTCCGACAATCCGTGCGAAGCGCCGTGAGATCTGGTCGGCATTCGACGGATATCCGAGCTCATTCGTCAGCGCAGCAACCTGCTCGACATCGTTCGCAGTCATGGGCCTGATAGTCACGCGACGAGCCTACCACCGCGACAGTTTTGTAACCCGCGTGTCGACAGGAATGGGTGTTCATGCCGAACAGATTGGCGACAGCACCGGCGAGGTCGACCACCTCGTTGACGTCTGACGGTGTAGGGCGCCTCTTCAGAGGCGCCGCGTCAGCGAACCGGAGTGGTCCAGCGAGCTGCGCCTTCACTGAGGTCCAGGCGCGGCCCTCCCGAGGGATCGGTGTCCGGTGACAGATTCCCCACCGGCCGCTGAAACGCGATCGATGCTCCGGCTCGATCGAAGTCGGTGGGTTCCGGGCCGATCGCCGGATTCATGATTGACGTGCGCACCGTCACGTGGCTGTAGCCGAGCGCGTGACCGAGTTCGTGCATGCGCAGCAGTCGCCGGCGGGCATCGTCCTTGTCGAATTCACGATCGAGCCACACGGTGCCGCCGACGACGGTGCCGTCGGCCTGCTCGGCCCAGTTGCCGTAGCCGATCGTGTGTGCGAGCGTGCTGATGCCGATGTATCGCCCGATCACGATCTTTCCAACCCGCTCCACGTTGACCTGCTGACCCTGTCCAGGACGCTCGATCTCTACCGAGCCGAAAGTCGTGTACGTGCCGGCGGTGAGCAGCGACAGCCCTTCTGTGAGATTGGCGGCAAGCGCCGTCACCTCGTCGTCGGTGAGCCGTTCGTCCGTGGCCTGGTACTTGTCCGTGTTGCCGCTCACGTATCTCATCACCGTGCCGATGATCACGAGCGACGGGCGGCTGGTCCAGCGCTGCAAGCGGTGGTTCGACGAGCGGAACATTTCATCGAACGCCTGAAGGTCGAACGCCGCGGGAATCAGGCCAAGCTTCGTGCGATCGGCGGTCGGACCAGTGACGCTCGTGTGCCGCTCGACGACGGGGCCGCCGGTCACGACTGCGGCATATGTTCCGGGACCGCCGACGTCGACCTGGAAATTGCCATTGTCGTCGCTCTGAACCGGGAAGTGATTGCCGATCTTGATGTTCACCACTCCGGCCGCGGTTCCATCGATGGCGTTGAGGGCTTGGCCTTGAAGCACGCGCGGCGTGTCCGGAGCGGTGGGATTGGATCCCGAGCCGCCGCAGGCCGTGAGGCCAGCGCAGATGGTGAGGGCGAGCGCGCGCTTCATCGGAGCGCCGCTCAGTGCAAGACTTGTGCGCTCGGTGGCGCACGCAAATTGGCGTTGCCCGATGGCGTCTCATTACCAATTTGCAATCCGTCTCACGATTGTGCGGCGACAGGCCCGGCTTCCTCTAACGCTCCCGCTCGACGTGGGCCTTCAACCTTGCGAACGCCTCGTCCCAGCGACGACCGATGATGTCGAGCGAGCGCCGGGCCTCTTCCAGCTTCGACGGATTGAGCGCCCAGACGCGCTCGCGTCCTTCGCGACGGTCGTCGACGATGCCAGAGGATGCGAGCACCTGGAGATGCTTGGTCACCCCCTGGCGCGACATCACGCCGCAGGTCTCGGCGAGCGCCGAGATCGACGCCGGACCGCCGGTCGACAGGCGATGCACCAGCGCCAGCCGGGTTTCGTCGCCCAGCGCCGCGAACAGCAGCGCGGCGCCGGCGAGCTGACGATCAATGCGCTTCGACATATCGCTGCAGCCAGCCGACGACTTCCGCCCAGCCCTGGCTGTTGTCGCCGTAGACTTTCGCGCGCCTCGCGAGCGAGATCGCGTCGAACCCGGTCTCCGAGACTGTCAGCCGGGTGCTGCGGCCAGCGCGCTCGAGCACGAAGGTGACCGTCGTGCGTGGCTCGCGCGAATAGTCGACGGTCGGGTCGATTTCGCCGGGATGCCACTGCCAGACGAGACGCCGCGGCGGCGTGAGCTCGACGAACCAGACCCGGAAGCGCTGTCCCTCATAACCGGGATGGAGCGCCGTCATCCACACTTCGGCGCCTGGGGCGATTGCGCCTTCAATCGTCACCTGGAACCACGCCGACAACTCGGCGGCGTCCGTGAGCGCCCGCCACACCCGCTCGGGCGGCGCGGCGATCTCGATGGTTCTGTCGATCCGGCTAAGCTCGGAAATCATCATGCAACCTCCTGGTTGCATGTTATCCGGGTTCTGTGATCTTATGCAACCCGTTGGTTGCATAAGATCACGATTTCTTTTCGGCGATCCTTTCCCGCAGTGCCTCCTCCTGGCGCCGGAGCTCGGGGGTGAGCTCCTTGCCGAAATCATCCGCCTCGAAAATCTGACGGATCTCGATCTCGCTGCCTCCGTCGAACGGCGCACGCTTGACCCACTCCACCGCCTCGTCCATCGATTTCGCCTGGAACAGCCAGAAGCCGGCGACGAGCTCTTTCGTTTCCGCAAACGGCCCGTCCACGACGGTTCGCTGGCTGCCCGAGAACCTGACACGCTTGCCCTTCGACGACGGATGGAGACCCTCGCCGGCAAGCATCACGCCAGCGTTGGCCAGCTGCTCGTTGTATTTGCCCATGGCCTCGAGAAGTTTCTGGTCGGGCATCACGCCGGCTTCCGAGTCCTTGTTCGCCTTGACAATCACTATGAATCGCATGTCTATCTCCTCTGTAGTTGTCCGCGACGGCAGGAACTGTCCTGAAGCCCGTTGCGGGCGTTGAACGGTCGGTTCAGCGCTTCACTTCATGGTCGAATGAGCCGCCGCAGGATCGACGGTTCAAATCAGCCTGAGGTCGTGACGATGTCTCATCCACTCCGAATGGCACCGGTCGTCGTCTTGTGGCTCTTGGCATGGGTTGCTGCGTCAGCGCAGGAGCCGCGCATGAAGGTCGTGCTGGATACCGACATCGGTACCGACATCGACGATGCCTGGGCGCTCGGTTACGCGCTGAAGAGCCCGACGTTCGAGCTGCTTGGCGTGACGGTCACCGACGCCGACACGCCGCAGCGGGCCAGGCTCGCGTGCAAGCTGCTGTATCGCCTGGGTCGAACGGACGTGCCTGTTGCCATCGGTCGCAAGACTCCAGCCGTTCCTCCCGACCGGGTCGACTATCAGTTCACGTGGGCCGAGGATTTTCAGGCGTACAAGCCGGTCGAGACTCCCGCGGTCGAATTCCTGGCAGATATCATCCATCGCAACCCGGGTCAGATCACGCTCATCGCCGTCGGGCCGCTCCAGAACATGGGCGACCTCGTGCGGCTGCATCCGGACGTCGTTCACCTGGTCAAGCGCGTCGTCCTGATGAGTGGTTCGATCGGGCAGAATGCCTGGAGTTCGTCGGCCGTGCCGGAGTGGAACGTGAAGCTGGCCATTCCAGAAGCCAAAGCCGTGTACTCGGCCGACTGGCCGGTGACCACGGTGCCTCTCGATTCGACGACCTACATGCGGCTCGAGGATCAAGAGCGTGAGACGTTGCGCAAGAGCGGGACGCAGCTGGTGATCGCGTTGGAAGCGCTGTTACGTCTCTGGACGAGCGGTCCAGCCAGCCGCATGACGCTCCACGATCAGATGGCGCTCGCTGAAGCGCAACACCCCGGGCGTTTCTTTGGACGCTGCGATCCTTTGCCGATCCGTGTCGACGATGAAGGGTATACACGAGTCGACAAGAGTGCCGGACGGCCGGTGAACGTGTGCCTGGAACCCAAGCGCAACGATTTCATGACGCACTACCTTGCGCAGCTTTCATCAAAGTAGGGCGAGGTTGATGCCGCGTTTCGAGATGTTTCAGGGATTCAGCTCCCTGACCGGACGCACTTCGATACTGCCTTCCCGCGCCGGAGGAATTTTCGAAGCGACCTGGATGGCCTCGTTGAGATCTCTGGCCTCGATCAGGTAGAAACCTGCGAGCTGTTCCTTGGTTTCGGCGAACGGACCATCGGTCACCGCCACTTTTCCGTTCCGGACCCGAACCGTCGTAGCGGTTTCGACCGGCTCCAGCGGTTCGGCAGCAAGCAGGATCCCGCGTTCCCTGAGGCCGTCGCCGCAGTCGGCACACTCGCGATCGGGGACGGCGTGCAACTTTTGTTGTTCGAGATAGACAAGGCACAAATACTTCATACCGCTCCCGGGTCCTGGATCGAAGGGTCTCACGCCGACTAGTCGTTCAAGACCACTTCGAATCGACAACGATTTCGTGCCGAGCCAGTGACAAAATGGATTTTCAGTTTGCGACGGCCAAATTATCCAAGGGACGATTCCGTCGAGACCTCGGCGATACGGCGTTCGAGAAAGCGCCGCTCCGGCTCTTGGCGCGTCAGCTTCAATGCCCGCTCGTACGAGGCGCGCGCCTCGGAGGCTCTCCCAAGTCGACGGCACAGATCCGCTCGCGCTGCGTGCGCCAGGCGATATTCCAGGAGATCGCCGCGCGCGAGAATCCGGTCGATTAGGGCCAGACCGGCCGCCGGCCCGTCGCGCATCGCGAGCGCCACCGCGCGATTCAGCTCGATCACCGGCGAGGGTCCGGCCAGTAACAGCGCGTCGTAGAGGCCGACGATTTCGTCCCAGTCCGTCGCCGACGCGCTCGATGCATCCGCGTGGACGGCGGCGATGGCCGCCTGAATCCCATAGGGACCCGCGCGTCGAACGCTCAGCGCCCGTCGCACCAGTTGCATGCCCTCCGCGATCTGTTCGCGATTCCAGAGCGATCGGTCCTGATTGTCGAGCAGGATCAACTCACCCGACGGCGAAGTGCGCGCAGCGCGCCGTGATTCGTGGAGCAGCATCAGCGCGAGCAGGCCAATCGCTTCTGGTTCCGGCAACAACTCGACGAGCAACCGTCCGAGCCGGATGGCTTCCGCCGACAAATCGTGCCGCGTCACCGACGTCCCCGACGAGGCAGCGTAACCCTCGTTGAAGACGAGATAGATGACCCGCAACACCGCGTCGAGCCGCTCGGGCAGTTCCGCCTGCGTCGGTACCTGGTACGGAATGCGTGCGTCGCGAATCTTGGCTTTCGCGCGGACGATCCGCTGTGCCAGCGTGGGGGCAGGCGTCAGGAAGGCACGCGCGATCTCTTCAGTAGTGAGGCCGCAGACCTCGCGCAGGGTGAGGGCGACCTGTGCGTCCGGCGCCAGGGCCGGGTGACAACAGGTGAAGATCAAACGAAGCCGGTCGTCTTCAACGGTCTCCTGGTCGGCCCACGCGGCATCATCGACGACGGCAACGTCTGCTTTCGCGCCGACCTCGTCGAGCGGGTCGAACCGCGCCCGCCGACGCAGCCCATCGATCGCCTTGAAGCGTCCGGCCGACACCAGCCAGGCACGCGGATTGCCGGGAACGCCTTCGCGCGGCCATTGCTCCAGCGCCGCCTTGAAGGCATCGTGCAGCGCCTCTTCGGCGACGTCGAAATCGCCAAGCAGCCGAATCAACGTGGCGAGCACACGGCGGGAATCGGAGACGTAGACGGCATTCACCGCCTCGAGCACCTGATCGGTCGCTACCACCGCAAGCGATCACACCATCTTCACCTCGACAGCGCAAGTCTGGTCGCGCAGTGCGGTCCTCGGCGCAGGGTGCGACGGTTACACGAGGCAGGCCCTTACGCCGCTGACCGCCAGTTAGTTCGCGCCGCTTGTCACGAAGGGCCTCACGCAAAGGGCGCAAAGCCGCAAAAGGGCAAAGGCAGTCAGTTCAATGCTTCGTTCCTAGTCAGTTGCCATTCATGGCACATGTGAGCGTCGATTCGGGAGCAGGCGCTTGTATGGTGCGGTGGCATGTCGGCTGCCCAGCGACAACCTGGCCTGGTCGCGCCCTGCGGGCCCGGCGAAGCCGGGCCGAGGCCGAGCGCGACGCTTTACGAGGCATCCCTTCTGCGCCTTGGCGCCATTGCGTGAAGCCGTTTTCTCGCCACACGCGTCGCTGACGCGTCATCAGTAGCGCTTCTCAGCAATCGCTAAGAGGTCCGTCCAATTGGTTTCCACGAACCGGCCATCCGTAACGCGCAACCTGCCCGCCTGAGAGGTGGCCTTGGCGCCCTTCGAGCTCGGCTGGGGACTGGCGGCGTCGGCAGCACGCCGGCTTTCACCAATTCTTCGTTACCCTTATTGTGAGACCTACGTTCAGCGAGTGGTCGAATGGTGGGGACCCAAATCTACAAACCCGCCCGGCGGCATGTCGAATCCGGCCGTTGACGTTCGACTAGCCATCGAAGGGCACTGTTGCCTGAACCTTTCGCAAACGCGTAATAGGACGGATATGAGCTTCATCACCGATGTTCGATTTGCGCTGCGGTCGCTCGCCAGGGCCAAGGGACTGACGTTTACCGTGGTGGCGACGCTCGCGCTGGGGATTGGCGCCAACGCGGCCATCTTCACCGTCGTTCGCGGAGTTCTCCTGCGGCCCCTCGCCAACCGCGACGAGGATCGGCTGATTTACATCCGCCAGAGCGCGCGCGGGATTGGCGCCGAAAACGCCAACTTCTCGGTGCCCGAGATCCAGGATCTCCGGGCGAGCATCAAGACGCTGAGCGCGTTCGGTGATTTTTCCACCATCGAGTTCACGATGGTTGGCCTGGGAGAGCCACGCGTGGTTCGCGCCGGGGTCGTCGGCGGCTCGTACTTCGACGTGATGGGCCTTCGACCGATCATGGGCCGCCTGCTCGATACGAGCGACGACGGTCCGAACGCGGCCGGAGCCGCGGTGCTGACCTATCGCTTCTGGTCGACCTCACTCGGCAGCGACCACTCGGTGATTGGCAAGACGGTGAGATTTGGCGATCGATCGGCAACGATTGTCGGGGTCCTCGAACCATCCGTTCCCTATCCATCCGAGACGGAAATCATCGCAAACGTCGTGACCAGCCCTCACCATCTCTCCGCGACGATGGTTACCGGGCGTGTCCATCGGATGACGGAACTGTTCGGCCGGCTGGCGCCCGGAGCCGACCTCGAGGCGGCGCGCGCCGAGCTGCGGGTCGTGCACGGCGCGATGGTCAAGGCACATCCCGAGTCGTATCCGCAGAACGCGGATTTCCGAATCGACGCCTCCGGGCTGCGCGATCAGATCACCTCGTCGGCACGCACCGTCCTGCTGGTGCTCCTTGCCGCCTCGGTGCTGGTCTTCATCATCGCGTGCTCGAACGTCGCCAATCTGATTCTCGCGCGATCGGTGCGGAGGGAAGGTGAGCTCGCAATTCGAGCCGCCCTGGGCGCCAGCACCGGCGCGCTCCGGCGAACGCTGCTGGCCGAAAGCCTGCTGCTCTGCGGCGCGGGAGCCCTGATGGGGGTGATCATCGCCCGGCCGATGGTGGCGATTCTCGCGCGGTACGCGGCTCGGTTCTCGGTGCGGGCGCTCGACCTCACCGTTGATACCAGCCCGCTCTGGGTGGGTGCCGGGCTCGCAGTGGCCGCCGCCGTCCTGCTCGCATTCGTTCCCCGGCTGCCGTCGACCGACGCGACCAACGGATTTGGACTGTCGAGTGGCAACGTCAGGATTACGACCGGCACGAACCGCCGCCTGCGGCTGTTTGCCGTCACACAGATCGCGGCCTCGTTCGTGCTGCTCGCCGGCGCGGGCATGCTGTTGACGACCCTCATGGCCCTGCAGGCGACGCGAACCGGCTTCGACATGACCCACGTACTCGCCTTGAACGTGCCGGTCGTGTCGTACCAGCGCACGCCAAAGGAGCTGTCGGTCTTCTACAAGGAAGCGATCCGCCGGATCTCCGAATTGCCAGGCGTGGAGCGCGTCGCCCTAGGTACGGTGGTCCCGTGGCGCGACGCCGGCGCCTTCGGTCCAGGGTTTCAGTTCTCGGTCGAGGGGTACCGCAAGGAAAACGGCGAGGAAGATCCGCGCGCGCGGTTCCGTACGATCTCGGCAGGATTTTTCGCGTCGCTCGGCGTTCCAATCATTGCCGGCCGCGACTTCACCGACGGCGATCGCAGTGACGGCGAACGCGTGGTCATCGTGAGCCAGAGTCTTGCGCGCCGGATGTTCCCGAATCAGGATGCGCTGAACCGCTCGTTCATGTGGACCGATCCGGTGATGAAGTTCATCGACGTCAGCACCGGACCGCGGCGGATTGTCGGGATTGCCGCCGACATCGACGACGAGAATGTGGTGCCTGGGCCAGCGCTCAGCGTGTACCACCCGTTCGAACAGGAGATCGGCGGCGGCAGGTTGTTCGTCCATGCGCGCAGCAATCCATACGCACTGGTGCCCTCGATCACCCGGATCGTCCGCGACCTGTCCGCCGAGCAACCGGTCGAGCGAGCCGCGACGCTCGAGGACGTGAGGGCCGAGGTGCTCGCACCCGATCGGCTGAACGCACTCGTGTTCGGCGGATTTGCGGGCGTGGCGCTGGCGATCGCAGTGGTCGGCGTTGCCGGCGTACTGGCCTTCTCGGTCAGCGCGCGGACGCGCGAGTTCGGCATTCGGCTAGCCATCGGATCGGCGCCGCGGCACCTGCTGACGCGGGTGCTTGGTGAAGGGGCGGTGATTGCCTGTGCGGGCATCGTTGCCGGGGCGGTGGGAGGGGTTGCGCTCGCCAGGTTCGCGGGCAGCTACATCCAGGATGTCCACATTCCGGGCGTCCTCCCGATTGCCGGAGCGGCCGCGATCCTGATCGGCGCGGCGATTCTGGCCTCGCTCATGCCGGCGGCGCGTGCATCGCGGGTCGACGTGATCCAGGCGCTGAGATCCGAGTAGCCGGACTCGCGGAAGAGCTCGCGGTGAGGTCGGTCCGAAGCGGCCGGTGCCTGCCAAACAAACGAATACCTGGGCGTCTTTGAAGGGGCGCCCTGCAGAAGAATCACCCTAGTCGCCTCTGAGAGGCGCCCTAGGAAATCTTCTAAACCCTCCGCCGGGCGATGCCGTCTAAGCTTCTGTCGTCGTAATATTACCCACAATGTGGTTTAAATCGAAGACGTCCGCTCTCGGTGATTTCGAACAGCTCGTCCTGTTGGGGGTGCTGCGCCTGGACGAGGAGGCGTACGGCGCGGCGATACGCCAGGAGATTCACGCGCGATCCGGACGCGACGTCTCGATCAACGCCGTGTATACCACCCTGGATCGGCTCGAGGCGAAGGGCCTGCTGCGATCGTGGGTCGGCGACCCGACACCGCAGCGCGGAGGTCGGCGGCGCAAGTTCTATGCGCTAAAACCGGCTGGCGTCGCGGCGCTGCGGCACGCGTACCAGGCGTTCACCGCGATGGCCGATGGCCTCGAACGTCGATTGGAGACCAAGTGACATCGTCTCCGCCGCGGCTTGCGTCGTGGCTGCTCGCACGGCGACTGTCGGAGGAATGGTGCGATTTCGTGCTGGGCGACCTCGAGGAGGAGTTCGAGCAGCGCCGCCGGGTCTCGCCGCTGGCGGCTCGGCGGTGGTATTGGCGACAGACGATCCGCTGTCTCGCGCGTCCGCCGCGCATCGACCACCGCTTCGCGCTTTCTTCCGCATCTCATCCACAGGGGGACTCCATCGTGCGCACGCTCATTGCCGACTTCCGCTACGCCATTCGTGTCCTGTTCCGTGCGCCGTCGTTCGCTCTCGCGGTGATCGCGGTGCTGGCATTGGGAATCGGCGCGAACACCGCCATCTTCAGCATCGTCAACGCCGTGCTGCTTCGACCGTTGCCGTTCGACGATCCGGACCGTCTGGTACGGCTGTTTCACGAACCGCCGCAGGCGACGTTTCCAGGCATTCATCGCTTCTCGGTGTCACCGGCGAACTTCTACGATTGGAAGCGGGAGGCGAAACTTTTCGACGGCATGGCGGTGTACCGGTTCCGCCAGTTCATCATGACCGGCGGCGGCAACGCCGAGTCGATCGTGGCGGGAGCCGTAGGAGCGGATTTCTTCCAGGTGGCACGGGCCTACCC
Organism: uncultured Acidobacteriota bacterium; assembly: GCA_963755695.1. GTDB lineage: Bacteria > Acidobacteriota > Vicinamibacteria > Vicinamibacterales > 2-12-FULL-66-21 > QHWT01. The sequence goes on from CAVWLB010000008.1 coordinate 1,024,567, forward strand.
GGCAATGGGCCGCGTCTTCCTTCCCGAAGAGGACGAGCCTGCGCGCTCCCGCGTCGTGATCCTCAGCGACGCGTTCTGGAAGAGTCATCTGGGGGGCGCCTCTAACGTGATCGGCCGGACACTGACGCTCAATGGCGAGACCTACACCATCGTCGGGGTGATGCCGGCGCGCTTTTCGGTCGCCTCATGGGCCATCAGCGGCCGCGACATGTGGGTACCGATCGCTCACACGCAAGAGCAACGCGCCATCCGCGAGAACCATAACGAGCAGGTGATCGCCCGGCTGAGACCGGGGGTCACCGTGGCGCAGGCGCAAACCGAGATGGACGTCATTTCGAAGCGCCTCGAGCAGGAGTACCCGCAAGTCAACGCCGGCTGGGGGGCGACGGTCGTTCCTCTAGTGGAGCTCATCGTGGGGGACGTCCGAATGACGCTGGTGATGCTCCTGGCCGCGGTTGGCCTGGTGCTGCTCATCGCCTGCGCGAATGTGGGCAACCTGCTGTTCGCGCGCGCGCTGGCACGCCGGAAGGAGCTCGCCATCCGCTCGGCGCTCGGCGCTGGACGGGCGCGAGTCTTCCAGCAGCTCCTGGTCGAAGCGCTGACGCTCGCGATCGTCGGCGGCGTGGCCGGCCTGTTGCTCGCCCGCACGGCTCTCACGGCCGGCGCGGCGTTGCTCGCCGATCAGCTGCCACGGGCCGATGAAGTGACGATTGACTCCCGAGTCCTGCTCTTTGTCGTCGTCGCGTCATTCATCACCGGCATCCTGGCCGGAACCGTGCCGGCCATGCGCGCAGGCCGGGCAGACCTCAACGACGCCCTCAAGGAAGGTGGCAGGAGTGACAGCGCAGTTGGCATCCGCACGCGCCGCGTCCTGATCGTTTGTGAGGTCGCGCTCTCGCTGGTGCTGCTGATGGGGGCGGGGGTCATGCTGCGAAGTCTGTTCGCGCTCCGCAACGTCGACGCGGGATTCACCTCGCAGAACGTGCTGGCGCTGCAGGTGTCCCTCCCCAAATCGAAATACAAGGACCCCGCGCGGATCAGCGGGTTCTTCGACAACCTGCTGCAGCGGATTCGTGCGCTGCCGGGCGTGCAGGCGGCCGGAGCGGTCGACGACCTGCCCGTCACCGGTGGCTCCGTGCAGCCGATCGTCCTCGAGGGACACGCCGAGCTGGCGTCGCGAGATCAGCCGACAGTGGCGGTTCGCAAGATCACTTCCGGCTACCTGCGTGCGATGACGATTCCCCTCGGTACGCGGCCGTGACGTCGCCGATAGCGACGTCGACGTGATGCTGGTCAGCCGCTCCGCCGCGGCGCTGCTCTGGGGCGACGTCGATCCGATTGGACGCCGGGTGACCTTGCCGCTCGAATCCAGAACGTCATTGAAGCAGGTGATCGGAATCGTCGGCGACGTGAAGCAGGGCGGTCTGTCCGAGGCGGCAATGCCGACAGTCTACGAATACACGCGCGAGCACGACTGGACGTCACTGGCGATTACCGTGCGATCCTCGGTGCCGCCGCTGACGCTCGCACAGCCCATCACCGGTGCCGTGCGCGCGATCGATCCGGACCAGCCGATTGACGCGATGAAAACGATGGACCAGGTGCTCGACGAGACGTTGACGTCGCAACGCTTCAGCGCGCTCCTGCTGGGGCTGTTCGCGGCGGTAGCGGTGGCGCTCGCGTCGGTCGGTATCTACAGCGTGCTGTCTTACATCGTCCGCGGCCGAAGCCGCGAGATCGGCATTCGCACGGCACTCGGCGCGCAAACCGCCGACGTGGTGCGGCTGGTGATCCGGGAAGGCATGACGCCTACCGTCATCGGGATTGCGATTGGAGTCATGGCCGCCTTGGCCTCGGCGAGACTGCTGCAGAAGCTGGTGTTCGGGGTGAGTCCCTCCGATCCGCTCACGCTTGCCGGGGTCGCCGGCATGCTGGCGATCGTGGCGGTGATGGCAAGCCTGGTTCCCGCGTACCGCGCATCACGGGTAGATCCCTTGACGGTGCTGCGCTCCAATTAGTGGTCCGATTGGATTTCCGATCGGACCACTAACGGCACATCTGTTTTTGGCCCATCCTTCGCGGCGAGTTGTGGACAAGGCTGGTCGGTGCCCCACAAAATAGGGGCACTATGGCCCAGTCGATTAGTCGAGACCCTCAGCCTGTGGACGAAACCCGCCGCGCACCCGAAGAGCGTCGCGCGACCGCTTGGGTCGGAAAGTCCGTCGTGTTCAAGGGGGAGTTGAGCAGCTCCGAAGACATGACCATCGACGGCCATGTCGAAGGCAGTATCGACGTGCGCAACCATTCGCTCGTTATCGGCCCGGATGCTGAAATTCAGGCGAATATTGCCGCCGGCACGGTCACGGTCTTCGGCTCCGTTCGCGGCAACATCGTCGCGCGCGACAAGGTGTACGTGCGGCAGACGGGATCGGTCGACGGCGACATCAAAACACCGCGGCTGTCGCTGGTCGAAGGCGGCGCGCTCCGTGGCCGGGTCGATACGGAAAAGCGGAACGCAACCCCGAAGCCTTCTTAGCGTGTCGCCCCGGCGGCCGATCGAAGTTGGTGGCGATTAGGACGTAAGTACCGCGACAAGCGCCGCCGCTGTGCCCCTGGTAATTATTGCAGAGCACTCTGTAAGAATTGCCCGGTGTCAGTGCTGCTGAGTAATCCCTTCCCTCATTTTTTGGCCAAAAATCGATCGACGTCGCACTAGGTGCGTGGCACACCCTATGCTCCCACCCGCCTTCAGTGTCCCAACATTTCGAACGCAAGTTAAGAGTGCAGGACGGCGGTGTGGCGGCTCAGCGTCAAACTCATATCAGCCCCGAAGCAGACCTCAGCAAGCAAGGTCACTCTCGCGGCTTCGTCCGATCGCGTCAGATGGGCGACTGCCTTCGGCGAGAGCTGCTCTATTCGGAAAAACGTCCTCGCGATGTCCTGTTTCGCGCGATTGAGATCATCCTCACGGAGCAGGCGAACTCGGGTGGATTGCGGATCCTTTCGCGACTCACGCGGGACGCCGCCTCCCATGCGCGAGGCGAGGCGAGACGCGTCGGCTTCGAATTTCATCACTGGGACACCGCGAGCAAGGCAGTCGTGAAAGCGATGCTCTGTGCTGGCGCGCTGCTTGGTCCGGACGCTGACCCGATTCTTCCGGGGATAGCCGCGCAGGCGACTCCGGTCGTGGGGCTTCGTGAGCACTACCAGGATCTCACCGAAGCGTTCCTGCTCGAAACGTTGATTCAGCGTCTTGGCGACGTCACCACGCGCGATCACCGGGCGCTGGCGCACGCGTTATTCCGGCAGTTCGATCGCGACGTGCCGATTGAAGACATGGAAGATCGGGTCGTCATTCTCCTCGCGCAGCTCGCCGATCGCGTCGAGCTTCGCGGGGATACCTACGTAGCCCGCGTCTAGAACGCGCGGTTCACGTTTACCGCTCTCACGCACGTTCGTTCCCAATCCCCAGTGGGTATTCCGCCGTTCTGTCCCTGACGCTCGTGCGTTCGTGACGCCGAGGGTCGCGCAGGTGTGAGCCTGCCCGGCCAATCCACTCACACAACACGACAAACGGAGGACCCATGGGATTCATGGGTCAGAAAACCGCATGAAACGATTCATGATGGGCGTGCTGCTCGTCGCGCTCTGTGCCATCCAACCGGTACACACGGCTCAACAACCTTCTGAGGACGACTGGACCTTGCCGTGGTGGGTCCAACGCACCTCCAATAGCGGGCTGTATGGCGGATTCAATCTGCCTGCTGGCGAGACCACGCTGAAGCTGGCCACGGTGACGTGGCGGCAACTCAATCCATCAGAGGGCGTCTACAACTGGTCGGCTATTGATGCGCTGCTGACGGGGCGGCCGTTCATTCTGCGGCTGTACAACACCGATGTCATCCACTGTCCGACCTGGCTCAAGACCAAGTATCCCGGACTGACGGCACAGCGTTTCCGGTGGCCTGACGCGCCGTATCCAGACACGCTGGGCAACACCAGCGCGGGAGATTTCTATCCTCCCTGGCACGCGGGTTTCGAGGCCGAATTTCACAAGTTCCTATTGGCGTTCAAGGCAAGGAACTACGCCTCCAACGCGAAGATGGTCGGCTGGTATGTTCCCGGGGGCTGGAAATGGAACGAGTGGTCGTTGAAGTGGGTGCCCGAAATGACCAGGCAGGGCATCACCCCGACGACGTTCCTGGCCTGGTTCAACCGCCTGATGAGGGATTACGTGTCAGCCACCAATGGGCACCCGGGCAAGCTGATTTACACGGGCGTGCCTGGTGAGGAGTGGGTCGAGTGGACCGGCGACAAAACCAGCCATGACGCCTGGGTCACCGCCATCAATACCGGCGGGGGCACAAATGCGATGTCAGCAAAAGCCCTCGGCCTCGGGGCCGGTGCGCGAGATGGGTCAACGGAATGGTTTAACTATCGGACCCAGGCTTCTGATTGGGGCACGACGCTCACGGCGAACTACATGGTCACCAACGACGCGCATCCGTTCCTGACCTCCAGCCGATTCTTCGGAACCGAGAACGAGTGCTTCGGAATCTGCGGCCAGCCTGCCGGAACCGCTGACTACTACCACGTCAAGATGGCCACGCTGAAGGCGCTCCAGTTGCGCATGAATTGGGTGGCTCTCGGGAATTACAACCTCGCGCCTGCGCTCTTTCAATACATGCTCAAGACCCTCGGCAAGACCGTGGCCGACAGTCCTGACGCCTGGTGTGCGCTGCGCGAGGCGAACGACACCGAACGCAGCAAGCCCGGACCGGTGGTTCGCAATTGGGAACGCTGGTTGATGCAGCGAGAGGTCAGTCCCAATGGACTCACGGTGCGTACCGCTCCGGTGAGATCACCGGCCTCGCAGATCGGCACGAGCTATGAGGCGCGTCGCACCAATCATGCAGGGGCCAGTGATTTTATCTATTTTGGGGTGGACGACGCCTTCATCAAAGGCGGATCGACTGACGTGGATATCTACGTGACGTATCTCGATAATAACCACGCCAAGTGGCGGCTGTCCTACGATTCCGATTCAACGACCGTCTACAAACCCACGGCATGGGTCGCGAATATCGCAGACGGCAAATGGAAGACCGTCAAGTTTGCGATTGGCGATGCGGGTTTCAATAATCGCCAGAGTAGCGGCATGGATTTCCGTCTGTACAACGGGGGTGTGGAGGATCTGACGGTGCGCTTCGTGCGGGTCGTGAAAGTGAATCCGCCCCTGTGAGGAAATCACGAAAGCGAGCTGACGAAGTCTTCCACCCATGGGCGGCAGCGATGAACATTTGCTGGCGCTGTGGAGACGTGGGCAATAGCCGGAATGGTCTGTCGTGCATGACGCACTTCTGCGAAGTTCGATCGCGACGTGCCGATTGAAGACATCGAAGATCGGGTCGTGATTCTCCTCGCGCAGCTTGCCGATCGCGTCGAGCTGCGCGGGGATACCTACGTAGCCCGCGTCTAGAACGCGCGGTTCACGTTTACCGCTCTCACGCACCTCCGTTCCCACTCCCCAGTGGGTATTCCGCGGTTCTGTCCCTGACGCTCGTCCGTTCGTGACGCCGAGGGTCGCGCAGGCGTGAGCCTGCCCGGCCAATCCACTCACACAACCCAACAAACGGAGGACCCCATGGGATCCATGTGTCAGAAACAGGTGACGATCGGTCTCGCTCTGCTGCTCTCGACGGGGATTGCGACAGGCGCGCGCGCGCAGAGCAATGGAGAGGCAACGCCGGTTGAAGTGCGCGGTGGGTCTGCGAGCTTCGACGTCGAGACGAACATGCCCGCGCTGAGCGTGCACGGGAAGTCGACCGCGCTCGAAGGGCGAGTGCGAGTCCGGAGCGGTCCTGAAGGGCCGCAGCTCGAACAGATCGAAGCCAAGCTCGCGGTGGAAACGCTGCAGACCGGACTCAAGCTGCGCGACGAACACATGCGCAAGTACATCTTCACCACCAGCGATGGACAGGTACCCGACGTCCGCTTCGTGGCGGACAAGGCCACCTGCGCGAAAGCCTCCGGCAAGGAAAGCACTTGTAAAGTCGCGGGGGATCTCGTCATCCGCGGAACCGCACGACCGTTCACGATCGCGCTGAAGGTGACGGAGGACAAGGGCTCGTACCATGCGTCAGGCGACAGCGTCGTGAAGTTGAGCAGCTACGGCATCGAGAAGCCGTCGCAACTCGGGGTCCACACTGAGGACGACGTCAAGTTGCGGCTCGATTTCACTGCCCGACCGGCGCTGGTGGCCACGACCGGAGCGACGAAATGATTCGGATCGCCACACCGATTCGTCTCGCGATTCTCGTCCTGCTCGCGCTCGCTCCGGCGGGGACAGCATCCGCGCTTCCGACCATGATCCGGATCGGTTACCCGGGCTGTGCCAGCTGCCACTATTCGCCGCAGGGCGGCGGGCCGCTCAACCCCTACGGGAAGGGCATCGATCAAGCGCAAAGTCTGCGCGGTGGCGAATACCAGGCGGCGGTCGACGAGCACCGCCGGCTGGCACACGACCTTCGGGTGGTGCTGCAGGACACGACCACCTGGGTCGACAATCAGGCGAAGCCCAACGGCTTCCGGCCTCGGTTGATGTATCGCAACGTCACCCAACTGTCGAAGTCGTTCCGCGTGTCGGGGATGGCGACGCTCGAGGGTGACAGCGTGCTGCGGCCGGTGCGCAGCTACGATCCGCCGACCCGCGACGCCACGCTGTTCGTCAACACCGCGCTCGTGCACTTCCGTCCCCGAGAGACGCTCGAATTCGCGGCCGGCCGCGATCAGCTGCCGAGCGGCATCAACGTCCCGGACCTTGGCGCCTACATCAAGTCGCGCAATCGTCTCGGCTACTACGACTCGCCAACGCAGCTGAAGATGTACTGGTGGGGTAAGCGTCATCAGGTCACGCCATTCATCTACGGTCCCGGCGGCAATGAGGCGTCGGGCGAATATGAAAAGGGCGCCGGCACGCTCGCCGAATTCGATGTGCTCGGGAACCAGCGCACGGTGGTCGGTACCACCTACTTGAACGGCACGGCACGGAACGGCGATCGGCGGATGCTGGGGGGTTACGCGCGACTGGGCTTCGGCAAGTGGGGGATTCTCGCCGAACACGACGTGACCGACCGCACACGAATGGCGCCCTTGCGCACCTCATTCCGGCAGAACGCAAGCTACGCGCAGATCTTCTGGGCCGCGTGGGACTGGCTGGTGTTTGCTGGCACTGGTGAGCGGCTGCGCGTCGAGCAACCGTTCGCGCAGCGACTCAATGCCGCCCGGATCGACGTATCCGCCCGGCTCGCAAGCCAGGCGACGATTGTCCTGAGCACCAGGTTCGAACGGAACCTGATGACGGGCCAGTTGTCCAAGGCGGTGATGGTTCAGACGGCCTTCAAGACCGTGCAATAGCCTCGAAAAAAGATCGCGCCTTCTCCGGTTAAGGCGGCGCGATCTTCCTCCTTCCCGCGGTCCTTCTTCGCGAGCAAGCAGATAGCACCTAGCACCCGAGCGCACCTAGCACGGAGCCCCTAGCACGGGCACCTAGCACGGGGCACCTGAGCGCACCTAGCACAGGGCACGTAGCACCTTGCACATAGCACCGACAGCGTAGAAACCCCACCCTTGACAGAACGCGCGGCGGCCAGTCACAGTTATCGATTGAACTCGTGACGATCAGGCCATTTGTCCAGCGAATTGCCCTTGCCCTCCTGCCGCTGATTGTGGGCACCGGCTGCCGCACTTCATCTACTGCCAGCGGACCCTCGGCTCCGATCATCCAGCCCGGTGCGCCAGGAGAATCGAGCCACGTGCTCTCCTCCGAGAAGGTGGAGGACTTGCCGCGGCCCGGTTTTACCGAGGCCGACGTGAGGTTCATGCAGGGCATGATCGGCCATCATGCGCAGGCGATTGAAATGACCGACCTGCTCCGCACCCGGACCAACAGCGAGGAGATGCGAAAACTTGGCCTCCGCATCGAAGTGTCGCAGGCCGACGAAATCAAGATGATGCAGCATTGGCTTCAGGCGCGCGGCCAGGAGGTTCCCGGCCCGCACGCGATGCACATGCATGGCGCCACGCTGATGCCAGGCATGCTGACCCCGGAGGAAATGAGCCGTCTGGCCGAGGCGAAGGGCCCCGACTTCGATCGGCTGTTTCTCGAGGGGATGATCAAGCACCATGGTGGGGCGCTGACGATGGTGCATGACCTGTTTTCCACGGCAGGCGCGGGACAGGAGTCTGAGATTTTCGGGTTTGCGTCAGACGTTGACGCCGATCAGCGCATGGAGATCGATCGCATGGATGCCATGCTCAAGGAGCTTCAGAAATGATACGGGTTGCCCGCAGGGTTGTGTGTCTCTCCGCCGTGGTGCTCACGCTGGTGGTTGCCGGACGTGCGCAGGATCAGTCAGCATCGCCCGGCCGATCCGCGCGTCGGGCTGAAGGCAGGTTTTCACGATGCCGGCGTTGCCGCCCGCAACCTGGAACTGGTCGCCAGCATGCCGAAGCCAAAAGGCTTTTTCGATCCGGCGCAGCCCGCGGGTCCGCCGACCGGGCCGGAACGTAAGTTCACACCCGAGGAAATGGCCGCCGCCGACCAGGGCCGTGAGCTGCCGCCCAACCCGAATGACAAATCGGCAACTGCGACTGGAGGAGCCAGGAATCCGAACGGCCTGGGCTACGCCAACTCCGATCTCGCCTTCCAGCGTGCGGATCTCTTCATCGGCAATTTCAACGGATTCAATACCTACGACATCGAGACGCCGAAGAAGCCGCGGCTGCTGACATCGGTCGTGTGCCCCGGCGGACAAGGGGACATGTCGATCCACGGCAATCTGCTGTTCATGTCCGTCGAGCAGACGCGCGGCCGCATCGACTGCGGTACCCAAGGGATCACCGACACCGTCAGCAAGGAACGATTCCGCGGCGTGCGCATCTTCGACATCAGCGACATCACCAAGCCGAAGCAGCTGGCGGCGGTGCAGACGTGCCGCGGATCGCACACTCACACGCTGGTCACGGATCCCAACGACAAGGCGAACATCTACGTCTACGGATCCGGTACGAGCAGCGTGCGCTCCGGTGACGAGCTCGAAGGCTGTTCGTCAAAGGATCCCAGAGAGGATCCGGACACCGCGCTCTTCAGCATCGACGTGATTCAGGTGCCGCTCGCCGCTCCCGAAAAGGCCCACATCGTCAATCGGCCACGGATTTTTGCCGACCCCACGAGCGGCGAGATCGCCGGGCTCGAGAAGGGGGGCGATCGAGGTCCCGGCACGCAGCGTGCGCGGGTGACCAACCAGTGTCACGACATTACGGTGTTCCCGGAAATCGGCCTTGCCGCGGGTGCGTGTTCCGGAAACGGCATCCTGCTGGACATTTCTGATCCGGTTCACCCGGTCCGTCTGGATCAGGTCTCCGACAAGAACTTCGCGTACTGGCACTCGGCGACGTTCAACAACGACGGTACGAAGGTGATCTTCACGGACGAGTGGGGCGGCGGCACACGTCCGCGCTGCCGGGCCACGGATCTCCCGAACTGGGGCGCCGACGCCATCTTCGACATCGTCGACCACAAGCTGCAGTTCCGGTCCTATTTCAAGATGCCGGCGGCGCAGACCGACCAGGAGAATTGCGTCGCCCATAACGGCTCGATCATTCCGGTGCCGGGACGCGACATCATGGTCCAGGGCTGGTATCAAGGCGGAGTGTCGGTGTTTGATTTCACCGACTCGGCCAAGCCGGTCGAGATCGCGTTCTTCGATCGTGGTCCGATCGACGCGAATCAATTGATCACCGGCGGCTACTGGTCGGCGTACTGGTATAACGGCCGGATTTACGGGTCGGAGATTGCCCGCGGCATCGACGTGTTCAAGTTGCTGCCCAGCGACCATCTGACGCAGAACGAGATCGATGCCGCCAGCCTGGTGCGCCTCGACGAGCTCAACGTCCAGGAGCAGCAGCGCGTCAGCTGGCCCGCCAACGTCATCGTCGCGCGCGCCTATCTCGATCAACTCACCCGCAGCCACAGCATCGAACCGGCGCGGGCGGCCACGCTCAAGACCGCGCTCGATCACGCCAATGGCGACCACCCGTCCCGCGCGGCGCTCGATCAGCTCGATTCCCTTGCCGCGCAACTCGAACAGGACGCGCGCGAGGCCAGCGGAGTCGACGCGGCCCGTCTCCACGGGCTGGCCTCGACGCTGAAGGCGCGGGCGGCAAAAGGGAAGTAGCGAAGCGAGGGGCGAGGGGCGAGGGGCGAGGGGCGAGAAGCAAAACCGCGACCCGCAAACCTCAAACTCCGAATCGCAAACTCCGAATGGCGAACCGCGAACTGCGTATTGCAAACCGAGAACCACACCGCGCCACTCGCTCCTCGCTTCTCGCTGCGCGCGCCCCTCGCCACTCGCCGCGCGCTTCTCGCTGCTATATCTTTCGTGCCTGGCACGAACCGGGAATATCGCTCCTCATCGAGCCAACATCTCTGATGCGGCGTCGCCGCTCAATCGTTGCAATTGCTGATCGATCGCGGCACGTGACGACATCAGATCGCGTTCATCAGAAGTTCATAGAACCGCGCCTACGGAGCCTTTAGGCTCCGCACCCTCCGATTTCGCTCGCCTCCGTCCCGCAACTGTCGGCCAGTTTCATCGCGATTTGTGGCCTGCGACTTGCTCAGCCGCGAGCCCACCGGCAGCGCTCGTCGACCTACTCGGACCCTGTTCCGGTAATCACCTTCGGAGAGGAGACATGCGGAGTACCTCATACCTAATCCCCGCGAGAGGTGCGGTCGGATGGCGGCGCGTGATCAACGCGCTCGCGATCTTCGCCTGCACCGTGCTTGTCGTGTTCGCAGCTGCGAGCACAGCACGCGCGGCGGTGACCGTCGGTCACCTCGCGCCTTCCGCGATCTCGATCAGCGATCCGATGGCACCTGCCACGGACGTGAACGTTGCGGCGATCAGCGCCGCGAGCGGTGAACCCACCGCGAGATCGATTCCCCTTCAACCCTCACTGCACGGCGTCGACGCCGCGTGCCCGTTCGAGCCGGATCTCTGGCTCGACGACGATGATGACGATGACGACGACGAGGCCACTCGTCACCTCGCATCACATCGATCCGCACTGAGTGTCGAAGAAGCCCTCGGCCTGCGGCGTCCGTCGCGCTCGCTCGGGGGATCGGTCGCACCGGACGGAAGCCTGCTCGTCAACCTGCTCTTAAGCGAGTCAGTCAGGAGGATGTGATGATGCACGTCACCAGTCACCGCAAGAACGCACCGCCTACCATACGAACTTTCCGATCAATCCAACCGTTTACCTGCCGTCGCACTCGTTCGGCCAAGCGCTGGGCGATCGTGACGATGATCGCCATGGTCCTCGCGACCAACGGCGGTCAGCTCGTGCCCGCCGTCAAGGCGCAAGCTCCGCCATCCGCGGTTGGCTTCGTCCTCGATCGCGGCGACATCAGGTTCATCTTTCGCCAGATCCAGATCGCCGAGGCGCACGCGGCTGGCGGGCAACTCCTGGGGACCGGACCCAACCAGGTCCCTGAGCTGCGCGTGCCGCTCGGCCTTCGCACCGTCGACGGTTCGTTCAACCACCTCGAGCCCGGGAAGACCGGCTTCGGGGCCTCGGATCGACTGTTCCCGCGACTGGCCAGGCCTGTCTTCCGGCCGGCCGAGCAGGGCACGACTTACCAGCAGACGAACGGGACGGTCTTCGACTCGCAACCCCGGATCATCAGCAACCTGATCGTCGATCAGACGGCCGCCAACCTGCCGCCGTCGAAGCCGCCGGGTTTGGTGCCGTTCCTGGGCCGTCCGGCGCGTTCTTCATCCCGAACGTTGCGCCCGACGTCGGCCTGTCGGCGCCGTTCAACTCGATGTTCACGTTCTTCGGCCAGTTCTTCGATCACGGCCTCGACTTGGTGAACAAGGGGGGCAGCGGCACGGTGGTCGTCCCGCTGCAGCCGGACGATCCGCTGTTCGTGCAGGGCAGCCCGACCAACTTCATGATCCTCACCCGCGCGACGATGCAGCCTGGTCCGGACCAGGTCCTCGGCACCGCGGACGACATCCATGAAGCGAACAACCAGACGACCCCGTTCGTCGATCAGAACCAGACCTACACGTCGCACCCGTCGCACCAGGTGTTCCTGCGCGAGTACGAGATGCGGATCGAGCCCGTCGACAGCCGCTGAGCCCGACCGGGCGGATGATCGACGGCGGCGGCGCGATGAGCGGTGTGCCGGTCAAGAACATCGGCAACTGGGGCGAGGTCAAGGCTCAGGCCGCGGCGCTGCTCGGCATCCGGCTCGTGGACAGCGACGTCTTCAACGTCCCGCTCATCGCTGACCGACCCCTACGGCCACTTCCTGCGCGGACCGAACGGGTTCCCGCATGATCGATGCATGCAGAACGGCACGGCTCGTGGAGGGCAACCCGGCGGCGGCCGATCCCCACGGCGGGCGCGCGCCGGACCGATCACGGGTTCCTCGACGACATCGCGCACAACGCCGTTCCTGCCGCCCGGTCTCGCCCCTGACGGCGACCAGGCCCCGATCGACCCGATCGACGCTGCCACGCCCGACGGGCACGTACGACGACGAGCTGCTCGCCGCGCACTTCGTCACCGGTGACGGCCGCGGCAACGAGAACATCGCGCTGACCGCCGTCCACACCGTGTTCCACGCCGAGCACAACCGTGCTGCGCGACCACATCGACGGCGCTGATTCAACACGACCGGCTTCCTGACCGCCGCCGAAGTCGACCGCCTGGGAGGCGCAGGCCGCCCAGCCGCCGGCTGGCTCTGGCTGGGGCTACGGCGAGCGCCTGTTCCAGGCCGCGCGCTTCGTCACCGAGATGCAGTACCAGCACCTGGTGTTCGAGGAGTTCGCCCGCAAGCTGGTGCCGTCGATCAACCCGTTCATCGGTGACGGCATCAACTTCATCAACGACATCAACCCCGCGATCACCGCCGAGTTCGCGCACCAGGTCTATCGCCTCGGCCACTCGATGCTGACCGAAACGATCGCGCGCACGAACCAGAACGGGTACGATCAACGACATCCCGCTGCTCGACGGGTTCCTCAACCCGCTGGAGTTCAACGACGGCGGGCCGGCTGGACCGCTCACCGCGGCACAGGCGGCCGGCGCGATCTTCCAGGGCGGCACGCGGCAGGTCGGCAACGAGATCGACGAGTTCGTGACCGAAGCTGTGCGCAACCGCCTGCTCGGCCTGCCGCTGGACCTCGCCGGTGCTCAACCTCGCGCGCGGCCGCAGCGAGGGCGTGCCGCCTCTCAACGAATCGTCGGCAGCATACTTCGGACCAACCCACAGCTGCAGTTCCAGCCGCCGCCAGCGGCGACCCGGCGATTGCTGCCGTACGCGAACTGGATCGACTTCGAGTTCGCGCTCAAGCACCGGGAGTCGCTGGTCAACTTCATCGCGGCCTACGGCATCGCACCCGACGCTGCGCTGGCCAGCCCCTGAATATCGCCAGCAACATGGCGCAACAGCGCGCAAGCGGCGCAGCTGCCTGATCGACGACGCCGACTTCATGTTCGCGGACGGCGCGTCAGACCGGCGTGGAGCGCATCGACCTCTGGATCGGCGGCCTCGCGGAGAAGATTGCGCCGTTCGGTCGGCCTGCTGGGGACGACCTTCAACTACATCTTCGAGACTCAGCTCGAGAACCTGCAGAACGCCGACCGCTTCTACTACCTCGAGCGTCTCGACGGTCTGAACCTGCTGTCGCAGCTCGAAGGCAACTCGTTCGCCGAGCTGATCGCGCGCAACACGACCCTCAGCGGGGCGTCGGCCGACGTGTTCGCGCGGCCGGATCTCGTGTTCAATCTGCGATGCCCTGTCGGGTCCGGGACGCCCACGACGATCACGGACGATCCCTCCACGGCGGGCATCAACGAGGCGGCGATGCCCGATCTCAGGCTGACTGCCGATGGCACGCTCCGCTATTCAGGCCCGCAGCACGTCGATCTGGAACGGCAGCGACGCGTCGGCTGATCGCGTCGTTCTCGAGCGAAGGCGACGACACGCTGCGCGGCGACGGCGGCAACGACGTCATGGAAGGCGGCGCCGGCAACGACAACTTCATCGGCGGCGACGGTGACGACATCCTCACCGACACCTTCGGCGACGACGTGATCAAGGGCGGCCGCGGCAACGACGCGATCAGCGGCGGCTCCGGTCCGTTCGACCTGCTCCAGGGCAACGAAGGCAACGACTTCATCGTCGCCGGCAACGATTTGTCGGAAGTCTTCGGCGGCCCGGGCAACGACATCATCTACATGGGCGCGGGCCTGAGCGAGTCGATCGGCGGCGCAGGCGACGACTGGATGGAGGGCACCGAATCGCCCGCCAGCATCGCCATCGGCGACGACAACAACCAGTTCCAGAACGATCCGAACGGCGGACACGACGTCGGCTCGCCGGCCCGCGGCGACATGGACTTCGACATCGGAGGGCGGCGACGACATCATGGTCGGCAACGTCATCCCGACCCATCGCTTCGAAGGCATGCTGGGCTTCGACTGGGTCACCTACCGCGGTGAAGCGAGGGCGGTCGACGCCGACATGCTGATCACCGGCGCGATTGCGGTCAATGCGCCGCTCAACGAGAATCCGCGACCGCTACGACCTCATCGAAGGTCTGTCGGGAACGAACTTCAACGACCTGCTGCGCGGCGACAATCGCGTCGAGGCCGACCTGCGTGACGACGGGCTGACCGGCGTGGCCAACGGGCACGTCCTGACCGCGGCCGGCATCGCGCGGATCGCCGGGCCTCGGCCGGCGCATCCTCCCGGCGGGCGCGACCGAGTTCGCGGGCGGCAACATCATCCTCGGCGGCCCCGGCAGCGACCTCATCGAGGGCCGCGGCGGCGACGACATCCTCGATGGCGACCGCTGGCTCAACGTGCAGCTGCGCGCGCCGAACGTGGCGACGACCGACCCGAGCGATTTCGTGTTCGTGAACAGCCTGGACGCGCTGAAGACCGACGTGTTCGCGGGCCGGATCAATCCGGGCCAGATCACGATCGTCCGTAGCATCGTGACGCCAGCAACTGTTCCAGCGGCTGACTGCAACGTGACGCCAGCCTCGGCGCAGGTCAACTGCGATACGGCGGCGTTCTCGGGTCCGATCGGCAACTACAGCTGGGTCGTGAACGCTGACGGATCGGTCACGGTTACGGACAACGTCGGGACCGATGGCGTCGACACGCTAAGAAACATCGAGCGCCTGCGGTTCACGGACGTGGCTGTTCCGCCAGTGCCAACCGTGCCGGCGGTGGTCAACCTGACACAAGCCGCAGCGCTGTCAGCGATCACGACCGCAGGATTCACGTCTACGGTCACGAGTGCGAACAGCACGACGGTGGCTACCGGCTTCGTGATCAGTCAGACTCCAACCGCGGGCAGCGTCGCAACAGCGGGCAGCAACGTCGCCATCGTGGTGTCGCTGGGCGCCCCGCCGCCGCCGGCCCCCGCCGGTCTGGTACTGGCGCTTGGGTTCAACGAAGCGTCCGGAACGACGGTCAACGACTCATCGCCGTCGCCGAAGAACGGCACGATCCGCGGCGCGGTGCGAGCTGCCGGCAAGTCCGGATTCGGCAATGCCTTGAGGTTCGACGGTGTCGACGACTGGGTCACGATCGCCGACACGACCGCCAGCAAGCTCGATCTGACCAACGGCATGACACTCGAGGCCTGGGTGAATCCGACCACCATGAGCGGGTGGGAAACCATCCTCATGAAGGAACGGGGCATCACGGGTGAAGGGCTCCTGTCGTACGCGTTGTATGCGCACGACGGCGCGCCACTCGCAGGCGGCCAGGCGCGGCCGTCGGGCTACGTGCGCGTCAATCCCGTCGCCAGCACCACGGACACCGCGGTCCGCGGCACGGCGGCTCTCACGCTCAACACCTGGACGCACATCGCGGTGACCTACGATGGCGCGAATCTGCGGTTCTACGTCAACGGCGTGCTCCGCGGGACCGTCGCCCGCACGGGCAACATCGCGAGCAACAACGGGGCTATCCGGATCGGCGGCAACAACTCCTCGCTGCAGGAGTTCTTCCGTGGTCTGATCGACGACGTGCGCATCTACAACCGCGCACTCACGGCGGCGCAGATCACGGCGGACATGAACGCGCCGATCCAGTAAATGCAAGAACGCCGATTCCGGCCTTCGGTCGGGATCGGCGTCTATCATGGCTTCGGGCTTCGGGCTTCGGGCTTCGGGCCGGGCTCGGCTCAGGCTCGCCGTTCGGGAATCAATGAACTGACGATGCGAGATGGCGGTAAGGTCCGCCCTATGAACCTCGGCACCTCTGAAGAGTGCCCTACAGACTTTTTCAGCTCGCAGTTGTAGGACGGGTCTTTAGACCCGCCGTCGAGAAATCGTCAATGAACTGACGGTAGGAGATGGCGGACCTAAAGGGTCCGCCTACCAGCTCACGCGGCTCAAGGCCGCGCCGGGCATGAGCCGACATGAGTCCTGAACCCTACGTCCTAAGCCCCTGGAGCCCGAAGCCCGAAGCCCGAAGCCTTCTACTTCGATCGTTTCGCTGGCTGGGAGTCGGAGATGGTCTTCTTTCCACCAGGTTCTTTTGGCGCTTCCGCACCGGCCTTCACGAGCATCGACTCGATTTCGGACCGGCCGCCGGTGTGGGCGATGGAGAGCGCGGTGAGGCCGGCGAGGTTGACGGCATTGACGTTGGCGCCTCTCTCGAGCAGCAGCTTCACGGTTTCGGCGTTGCCGCTCTTCGCCGCCCACATGAGCGCGGTATTGCCCTCGCGGTCGACGGTCTTCAGATCGGCGCCTTTCTCCGCGAGCACACGCAGGACGGTGTTGCGGCCACGAGCGGCGGCGAGCATCGACGGGGTTCGCGACAGCTTGTCCTTGTCGTTCAACGGCGCGCCCTTGGCGAGCAGCATCTGCACCGATTCGAGATTGCCTCGTCCGGCGGCGGCCTGGAGCGCCGTCGTGCCTCCTTGCGCTTCCCTGGCCTTGGGATTGGCCCCATGTTCGAGCAGCAGCTTGGTGACCTGGCTGTTGTTCGAGAGACCCGCCCAGATGAGCGGCGTGGCGCGGAACTTGGCGTCGGCCACGTTCACCCCGGCTCCCCTGTCGAGGAGCAGCTGCACCAGTGCCGGACGCCCCATCTGCGAGGCGACGATCAACGCCGTCTTCCCTTCCTTGTTCATCGCGTTGGGATTCATGCCGGCGGCAAGAAACTGGTCGACGACAATCGCGTCGCCCGCCTTCACACGCTCGACGAACGTCTCCTGGTCGTAGGTGATGTTCATCTCGCCAAGCTTCTTTCGGGCGCGCTCCTTCGGACTGCTGCATGCGAGCGGAACAAGAATCAGGACAAGCAAAGCGGTTCGTCTGGTCAGCGTGCGTTTCATTCCTTCGCTCCCTGCGTAGTGATGTCGGTTGCCGGGTCGGCCGGAGAAAGCAGGGCCTGTTCCAGATCCTGAAAAGGGGATTGAGGCGGTCGTTGTGAGCGCATTCTCGCGTGTCGTTCCGCAAAGGCCATGGCGCGGCAGACTTTGGTCAGCGAACGGGCAGACTAGAGAGGGGGCAGAGGCAGGAGGCAGGAGGCAGGAGGCAGGAGGCAGAAGTCAGGAGTTAGGAGCTAGGAGCTAGGAGTTAGAGAGTGGTTCTCTTTTCGCTCTAGCTCCTAGCTCCCAGCTCCTGATTCTTCCCCCACTAAAGGGCCATTTTCAATTTTGTTCTTGTCCTTTAGCCTCACGCAAGTTTCCCCCTCATCTGGTGGATGTCGACAGGAGTGCATTGAACACGATCCGACCACGGTCGATCGCCGGGCCAGTACTGGCCCAATTCGCGTTGACGCTCGTCGTCTGCGCCGGTCTGGTGATGCTGCTGCCAGTGCCGGTATCGTCAGACCACGACGACTCGAGCGACGCGGACGCGTCGATCTGCACTGGGTCGACCGGCTCGACTCGAGGTCAGCAGCTGACCGACGGCGCGACCATCAACGATCCCGATTCCTGCGACGACGACGACGATGGTGACGATGACGGCGATGACGATGACGGACCGGATGGCTCCGGCCAGGCGCTCGCATCGGCTCAGCGGGGAGCCCCGCACCTCGACGTGGCGTTCCACATCGACCAGATTGAAACGGACCGACGGCCTTACCGTCCTCTAGACGCGCATTCGCTCCGCGGCCCGCCGTCGCTCCAACAAGACTCAACTGACGCCGACGTCGACGACGATGACGACGATGACGGCAGTCTCAGAACCCACCGTTCGGTCTCGCTTGCCGCGGCTGATCGCCGCGAGTCTCGTCCTGCCAGCGTTCATTCATTCCGTGCGGCTTCCATTGCTTGTGATCACGCGCTTCGTGCGCCGCCCCAATAGCTCCATTCACGCAGCTTCGTAATCCCGCGACTCGCGCGTCGTCTCGCTGACGAGGCCGCACGAGCAGAGGAGTCTCGTCAACCAACGGCGCGTCGCTGGAGGTGTGCGCGTGGCGGCCTCCAGCCACTTCCCGTAGTCACAGTCAGTCAGGCATTCATTCGTGCGTAACGGAAAGGAAGGCAGGGCCCGATGACGACCATCGGTCAGTGGAGATCTGCGTGTGTCGGTTCGGAAACACGGACGATCTGGAGGAAATCATGAGAGTGAAACAGCCTTTTACATGTCGTCGCTCGCGCTCGGCAAAACGCTGGGCCGCTGCGATGACGATCGCGATGACGCTGTCGCCGATCGGTCGTCCGGTGTTCCAGCCGACCGTTCATGCGCAGACCGCGGCATCACCGAGCCAAGGATTCCACATCACCGCGGACGACCTGCGGTTCATCTTCCGGCAGATCCAGGTGGGGCAGGCTCACGCCGGGGGCACACCGTTATCGAGCCTCGTCTCCGATCCGCAACTGCCGCTCGGTTTGCGGACGGTTGACGGGTCCTTCAACAACCTCGTGCCGGGCCAGACCAATTTCGGCCAGGCCGATCTGGTGTTTCCGCGATTGCTGACGCCGGTCTTCAAGGATTTGGCGGACGACGCGGCTGCCATCCCCACGACCAATACGTACGACCAGTGTAACGCCCGGCAACCTTGTCATCGACCCCGAGCCGCGAGTGGCCACGAACCTGATCGCGGATCAGACCGATAGCAACCCAGCCGCCGTCGCGGCAGCATCGAACCCGTGCGGTGCGGGCGGCTTCGTGTGCTCACCGCCGGACACCCTGGCTGACGTCAGGGATCCCGATTCTGGTTCGTTGTTCATTCCGAACATCACGCCCGGACTTCGGCCTGTCGGCGCCGTTCAACCTGATGTTCATGTTCTTCGGCCAGTTCTTCGATCACGGCCTGGACCTCGTGACCAAGGGGGGCGGCACGGTCAAGATTCCGCTTCGCACTGACGATCCATTGTTCGTCGCCGAGATCCAGCCCAAACGCCATGTCGTGACGCGCGGGACCGTTTTCCCGAACTCTCGGCACCGACGACCTCACGGGTCGCAGAACACCACGACGCCGTGGGTCGACCAGAACCAGACCTACACGTCGCATCCGTCGCACCAGGTGTTCCTGCGTGAGTACCACGTGGTCGCGGGCAAGCCCGCGCAGACCGGCCTGGTGCTCGACGGCGGCCACTGCGCGCCGCGTGCGACCGGCATCCCCGGCGACCAGATCTGCAACATCGGCAACTGGGCCGACGTCAAGAACCAGGCGCGAACGATGCTGGGCATTCAGCTGGTCGACACGGACATCTTCGACGTGCCGATGCTGGTGACCGATCCCTACGGCCACTTCAAGCCTGGCCCGAACGGGTTCCCGCAGATGATGCTCACGGGCGGTGGCACCTGCTCGAAGGCAAATCCCAGCCGCCAACGGCGGCCAGGGTGTGCCCGATTCCCGCCAACGTGGTGCACACCGGCCATGCGTTCCTGAACGACATCGCGCACAACGCCGTGCCGGTCGGCCAGGACGCCAACGGCAACCCCCGTGCTGAGCCCCGACGGTGACACGACGATCTGCGACTTCCGCCAGACGCCATCGTGCCAGCCGGCAGGCACCTACGACGACGAGCTGCTCGACGCGCACATGGTGACGGGTGATGGCCGCGGCAACGAGAACATCGCGCTGACGATGGTGCACCAGATCTTCCACTCCGAGCACAACCGGCTCAGGTACGACATCGATCGGCAGATCAACGCGCTGCTGACGCCTGGCGAGATCGCCGCATGGCACGCCGTGGATGCGGGATCCGGCTGGGACTACAACGAACGGCTGTTCCAGGCGGCGCGGTTCGTCACCGAGATGCAGTACCAGCACCTCGTATTCGAGGAGTTCGCGCGCACGATTCAGCCGCTGATCAACCCGTTCCTGGGCGGCCTCACGTCCATCAACCCGGCGATCTCGGCCGAGTTCGCGCACACGGTGTATCGCCTCGGCCACTCGATGCTGCCCGAGCGCGTGGCACGCATCAATGCCAACGGAGCGGACAACGGCGTCAGACTGTTCGACGCGTTCCTTGCCCCTCAGAAGTACAACGAGAGCGCACCCGGCGTGAACAACTTGACGGCCGACAAGGCGGCCGGCGCAATCGTGCGCGGCCTGTCGCGGGAGGTCGGCAACGAGCTCGACGAGTTCGTGACCGAATCGGTGCGCAACCCGTTGCTCGGCCTGCCGCTCGACCTGCCGGCGATCAACATCGCGCGCGGCCGCAGCGAAGGCATCCCGTCGTTGAACAAGCGCGCCGGCAGTTCTTCGCCGCAACGCAGCGACGCGGCGTTGAAGCCGTACCGCACTGGTCGAGTTCGGCATCAACCTGAAGCACCCGGAGTCGCTGATCAACTTCATCGCGGCCTACGGCACGCGACCCGACCATCACCAGCGCGACGACGATGGCCGGCAAGCGGACGCGCTGCCGCCGCGACCTGGTGCTGGCCAACGATCCCGTTCATGACCAGTCACTGCGAGCCACCAGCGGTCTCGACAACGTGGACTTCTGGGTCGGCGGCCTGGCCGAGCGCCAGGCGGTCTTCGGCGGCCTGCTCGGCTCGACGTTCAACTTCGTCTTCGAGAAGCAGCTCGAGAACCTGCAGGACGGCGACCGGTTCTACTACCTGCAGCGCACCGACGGCTGAAAACCTCGTGACGCAGCTCGAAGGCAACTCGTTCGCCGAGTTGATCCGTCGCAACACGGACTTCACGGGCGGCATGGACGTGATCTTCAACACCGCCGACATCAACTTCAGCTTCAACGACGCCGTCCTGACGATTCAGCGCCGGGAGCGGCCGCGCCTATCTGCGCGCCAGTACACCGCCGGCCAGCTGCACACTGGGGAGCTCCGCAAACGAAGACGGTATGCGGATCATCACGATGGAGGACGGGACGAAGCTGTTCTTCGATCCGCATGCACAACGGCAAGAACATCGTGTTCAACGGCAATGAGCGCCCTCGCCCGCGGCGACGACAGGTTCATGTCGGACATCGGCGACGACACGCTGTACGGCAACGGCGGCAACGATCGCCTCGACGGCTTCGAGGGCAACGACACGATGCACGGCGGCGACGGCGACGACATACCTCTTCGGCGGCAACGGCGACGACGTGCTCAAGGGCGGCGGCGGCAACGACGCCATGAGCAGCGGGCCGGGCTTCGGCGCGGACCTCGATCATCGCCGGCGACGGCAACGACTTCATGCTCGGCGGCGACGACGGGTGCGAGCACTTCGGCGGTCCCGGCAACGACATCATCGTCGACGGCGCGATGCGAGCCGAAGCCATCTTCGGCGGCGAGGGCGACGACTGGCTCGACGACGGCGAGGGCCACGACGGCGGCATGTTCGGCGACAACGGCAACGTCTTCGACCTGCTCGCCGGTCTCAGCCCGGTCGGCGGCGACGACGTCCTCGGTGGCGGTCCCGGACAGGACAACCACTTCGGCGAGGGTGGCGACGACATCATGCTGATGTCGGAAGGCAGCAACAAGTTCTTCGGCGACTACGGCTTCGACTGGATCACCCTGCGCGGATGGGCGCTGCCGGAATTCATCGAGCTGGCCTGCTCGCGGATCCCGATGCGCCGTTGAACTTCAACGACCTCCGCAACAAGTACCGCTTCGTGGACGGTGCGTCAGGGTGGACACTCAACGATCACATTGCGGGCTCGAACAAGGTCCTGTGCGAGCCTCCGGGTGAAGTCGCGGAGTGCCTGATCGTCGGCATGGAACTGACCGCGGCGGGGGCCGCCAAGATCACCGGGCTCTCCGACGCTGATGGGACCAGACGGGTTCAACAAGCCGCTGAACGATCCGGCCATCCCCGGCATCAAGGGCGTGGGGTTCATGGGCGGCGACATCCTTCTCGGCGGCGGGGGCAGCGACATCCTCGAAGGCAAGAAGGGCGACGACCTGATCGACGGCGACCTGTGGTTGAACGTGCAGCTGCGCGCGGTGATGGACGACGGCACCGTCCAAGCTCGTCGACAGTCCACGATCGCTGGTCGAGAACATCTTCGCTGATCCGAACGATCCGGATGCTCCCGTGCATCTGAACCCGGGCAACATCTCGATCGTCAAGTCGATCGTGACGCCGCCGGTGGTGCCGGCTGACTGCCCGGCGTCGGCAGCAGACCCGGTCGGGCCGCGCTCAACTGCGACACGGCGGTGTTCGCGTTCCCGCTGGCGGATTACTCCATCGTGCTCAACGCCAACGGCACGCGTGACGGTGACCCACATTCCGGCCCGCGCCGCGGACGTTCCCGCGTCCGACGGCAGCGACACGCTGCGCAACATCGAGCGGCTGCAGTTCGCTGATACCAGGATCAACACTCCGAAGCCGCTCAACACGGTGCCTGGCGTCGTCGGATTGACGCTGGCCGAAGCGACGGCGAGGATCCAGGGAGCCGGATTGAGGGTAGGGACGGTGACGACGGCGACCAGCACGACGATCCATATCAACAGGGTCGCTCTTGTGAGTCCGCAGGCGGGCACCACGTTACCTGCCAGCTCGCTGGTGAACCTGGTGATCTCGACCGGCACCATCGTTCCGCTGGTCGTCGGGTTGCCAGAGGGTGCCGTTGGGACCCACGCTACCGCGCTCAACGCGCTGGACGAGGCCGGACTGGTTGCCGGCACGATCACGCGCGTCGCCAATGCAGCAGCGGCCGGTATCGTGATCGCCCAGGGGACTGCTGACGGGACGGCGGTCGATGTTGGAACAGCCGTCAATCTGACTGTCTCTACTGGGCCACCGCCGGTGAACGTGCCGAACGTGGTGGGCAGCACACAGGCGGCGGCGACGACGACGCTTACGAACAATTTCCTGGTCGTCGGGACGGTTACGTTCCAGGCGAGCACGTCGATTGCCGCGGGTAGCGTAATCAGCACGTCACCGTCCTCTGGCACCTCGGTGCCCAGAGGGACCGCGGTGAACCTGGTGATCTCGCAAGGCACGGCGCCGACAATCGCGACGGTCGTGACGCGGAACCTCACGTCGCCGAACACCGCGGTCACCAGTCCAGCGTTCGCGGTGGCAGCCAACACGCTGGTGGTGGCGTTCTTCTCGGCCGACGGCCCGGCGTCCGGCACGAACACGAACGTGAACTCGATAACCAACAGCGGCGCGGCGTTGTCGTGGGCGCGGGTTGGAAAGGCCGCCACTCAGCGCGGCGACGCGGAGGTCTGGTGGGCGTTCGTGCCAGCGGCCCGCGCGTCGTTGACTGTGACGGCGGTCACGAACTTCTCGGAGCCTGCGTTGCTGACCGTCGTCGGCTTCACCGGCGCGCAGAATACGATGGTGGGCGCGGCAACCGTAATTGCGAATGCCGCGGTCAACACGAACAAGATCCCGTCGGCGAGCCTCACGACCACGAAGCCCAACTCCTGGGTGTTCGGAGTGGGCGTCGATTGGGACAATCCTCGGGTGATGACGGCTGGCGCCGGCCAGACCATCGTCAGCCAGTTCGCGCCGTCGGTCGGCGATACCTACTGGGTGTCGAGGACGACGAACCCGGTCACGGCGTCAGGCACTCCGACGACGGTGAGCGTCACCTATCCAGGGACGACGCATAACGATCGCTGGAACCTCGCGTTGGTCGAGATCCGGCAGAAGTAACCTCGGGACCGGCAGGCTGCAGAACATCGCAGCCTGCCAGTCCAGGCTCCAGGCTTCGGGCTTCGGGCTCCAGGCTTCGGGCTTCAGGCTTCGGGCTCCAGGCTTCGGGCTCCAGGGATTGCAGCGCGTTGATCCTGAAGCCCGGAGCCTGAAGCCTGAAGCCAGAAGCCTGAAGCCTGAAGCCGTATTGTTCCCCCCCACCAACGGGCCATTTCCATTTCCCGCGGCCTCATCTAGTCTGGCCTGCGGATCCCCGCTCTATATGGTCTTCGGTAGGAACGCAATGACAACGACCCACGAACGGTCGTTCGCCGGCCTCGTAGTGGCCCATCTCGCGGTGACCCTCGTCGTGTGCGGCGGCCTGGTAGTGCTGCTGCCGGCGGCGGCGTCCTCGAGTGGCGTGCCCTCGATCGCCGTCGTGCCCGTGCTCGATTGCGCGGCGTCCTCCGATCGTGCCGGAGACCATCGATTCACCGACGACGCCGGTCTCGACGCGCCGGATTCGTGCGACGACGACGACGATGACGACGACGCGCCGACCGGTTCGGACGCCGCGATCGCCATCGACGACACTCGAACCACGGCCGCCGACGACGTGATGGAGCTCGTCCAGATCGAAGTCGAACCCTGGATTTCGCGTACCGTCGATGGCCACTCGCTCCGCGGCCCGCCGGCCGGCGACCAGAATTCATCTGATGCCGATGATGATTTCGACGGCGACGATGACGATCCGGCCGCAGAATGTTCCGATCTCCTTCCTCCGGTTACCAGCCGCAGGACCACGGTTCTCACCCCCGTACAATTCGTAAGCGCATCATCAACCCGTTCCAGCGGTCTCTCCCTGCGCGCGCCGCCTCTCTAATCACCTCCGGACCACTTCGTCGTTCTCCATCTCCCTGAAGGTTTGCCGCGTCGACGCGCGTTGAAGCGTCACGCGACGACGGGACATCAACGAATCGGCCGCGTCCACTGGCCGACTCGCTGGAGGTGTGCGCGCGTGTCGGCCATCCAGGCGGTTTCAACCGGTTAGCACGAGTTCGTTCGCAATTTCGGCAACGAAGGAAAGGAGTCCGATGACCACCATCGGTCCGAGTAGCTGGGCGTGTGTCTTTGCGGCAACGCGGAGTATGTGGAGGCAACCATGAGAGTGAAGCAGCCGTTTACGTGTCGTCGCTCGCGCACAGCAAAACGCTGGGCGGTGCTGACGATGATTGCGATGACCTTGTCGCCGATCGGGCGCCCCGTTTTTCAGCCGACGGTGCATGCGCAGCAGCAGGTCGCGCCGGTCAGCCAGGGATTCAACATCGACGCTGGCGACCTGCGGTTCATCTACGAGCAGATCCTGGTCGCCCAGGATCATGCCGCCGGCGGAACGCTCCTCGGATCGGGACCAAATCAGGTTTCCGATCCGCAGCTGCCGCGCGGCCTGAGGACCGTCGACGGTTCGTACAACAACCTCGTGCCGGTGCCCGATCAGCATCTGTTCGGTGCTGCGGACCTGAAGTTCCCGCGTCTGACGACCCCGTCGTTCCGCCCGGCGGAGCAGGGCACCTCGTATGCGCAGACGACTGGCGATGTGGTGGACTCGCAGCCGCGCATGGCCAGCAACCTGATCCTGGATCAAACCGCAACGAACCCGGCAGCGGTCGCGGCGAATGCGAACCCGTGCGGCTCTGGCGGGTTCGTGTGCTCCAATTCCACGCCGCCCGATCCGGTTTCAGGGGCGCTGTTCATTCCCGAACATCACGCCCGACTTCGGCCTGTCGGCCCCGTTCAACCTGATGTTCGTGTTCTTCGGCCAGTTCTTCGATCACGGGCTGGACCTCGTGACCAAGGGCGGCAATGGCACCGTTCTCATGCCGTTGGCCGCCGACGACCCGCTCGTGACGTCTGGCAAAGTCCCTGCCGGCTTCACCATGACCATGGCGCGAGGGACTCAACTGCCTGGCCCGGACGGCGATCCTCGGGACGGCGGATGACGTCCATGAAGGGATCAACACGACGACCCCGTGGGTCGACCAGAACCAGACCTACACCTCGCATCCGTCGCACCAGGTGTTCCTGCGTGAATACCAGCTGGTTTCGGGAAAACCCGCTCAGACCGGGTTGATGATCGACAACCTCGCTCACTGCGCGCCGCGGCCGACCGGTATTCCCGGCGACAACATCTGCAACATCGGCAACTGGGCCGACGTCAAGAACCAGGCGCGAACCATCCTGGGCATCCGGCTGGTCGACTCGGACATCTTCGACGTACCGCTGATCCTCACCGACGCCTACGGACACTTCAAGCCTGGTCCGGCCGGGTTCCCCCAGATGATCTTCCCCGGCGCCGGGACCGCCTGCGTGCCGGCGGTGCAAAATGCCCACTGCGTGGAAGGAAATCTGGCCACCCCGATTCTGACTGCCGGGTCGATGAAGACCGGCCACGCATTTCTCAACGACGTTGCGCACAACGCGGTGCCAGCGCCTGGCCTCGTGCGCGATAACGATGGTGTGATCACCGATTTCCGCACGGGTACCCAGGCAGCGGGCACCTACGACGGTGAGTTGCTCGACGCCCACATGGTGACCGGCGACGGCCGCGGCAACGAGAACATCGCGCTGACGATGGTGCACCAGATCTTCCACGCCGAGCACAACCGGCTCCGATTCAACATCGATCGGTTGGTGAGCGGCCCTGCGGGTAACTGCGTCGGCAGCATTCTCACCGCACAGGAATGTGCGGCGTGGCACGCCCTGCATGCAGGATCGGGCTGGAATTATGAAGAACGGCTGTTCCAGGCCGCGCGCTTCGCGACCGAGATGCAGTATCAGCATCTCGTGTTCGAAGAGTTCGCCCGCACGGTCCAGCCGCTGATCAACCCGTTCCTCGGTGGTCTCACCTCGATCAACGGGGCAATCTCGGCGGAGTTCGCGCACACCGTGTACCGTCTCGGTCACTCGATGCTGCCCGAGGTGGTGACCCGCATCAACGCCGACGGGACCCGGAACGACATCCGGCTGTTCGATGCTTTCCTCGCGCCGCAGAAGTACAACGAGAGCGCACCAGGGGTAAATACCCTGACCGCCGACAAAGCGGCCGGAAGCATCGTCCGGGGACTGTCTCGCGAGGTCGGCAACGAGCTCGACGAGTTCGTCACCGAATCGGTCCGCAACCAGTTGTTGGGCCTGCCGCTCGACTTGCCGGCGATCAACATCGCACGCAGCAGAGACCAGGGTATGCCGCGGTTGAACGTCGTCCGGCGGCAGTTCTTCACGGCGACGCACGATACCGCGGTGAAGCCGTATGCCAACTGGTTCGAGTTCGGCCAGAACCTGAAACACCATGAGTCGCTGGCCAACTTCATCGCCGCCTATGGCACCGATCCGTCGATCACCGGCGCGACCACGATGGCCGCGAAACGGTCGGCGGCCCAGGCGCTGGTCCTGGCAAACGGATCCTTCATGTTTGCGACGGCCGCGACGAGTGGCCTCGACGATGTCGACTTCTGGCCAGGCGGGATGGCCGAGAAACAGGCGGTGTTCGGTGGCCTGCTGGGCTCGACGTTCAACTTCGTGTTCGAGAAGCAGCTCGAGAACCTGCAGGACGGCGACCGCTTCTACTACCTGCAGCGCACGGACGGCCTGAACTTCCGGTTCCAGCTGGAAGGCAACTCCTTCGCCGAGTTGATCCGCCGCAACACCGACTTCTCGGGCGGCATGGACGTGATCTTCCAGACCGCGGACTTCATCTTCAACGCGGCTGACTTGACCGGCACCGCGCCGGTGACCGTTGATTCGACCGGCACGCCTCTCGGAACCGGCGTCCAGGTGCAGACAACGCCGGACGGGATGAAGGTGTTCTTCGATCCGCTGCACACCGGCAAGAACATCACCTTCAACGGCGGCCCCGGTGTCGACAAGTTCAAGGCCGATATCGGTGACGACACACTGTACGGGAACGGCGGCGACGATCGCCTCGATGGCTACGAAGGCAACGACACGCTGCAAGGCGGCGACGGCAACGACGTGCTCTTCGGAGGCAACGGCGACGACGTGCTGAAGGGCGGGAATGGCGACGATGCCCTCAGCTCCGGCCCAGGCTTCGGCGGCGACCTTGAGATCGGCGGCGAAGGTAACGACTTCATGGCCGGCGGCGACGATGGCGTCGAGTACTTCGGCGGCGGCGGCAACGACGTCATCGTCGACGGGTCGATGCGCGCTGAAGGTATCTTCGGCGGCACCGGGGACGACTGGATCTACGACGGCGAAGGGCACGACGGCGGCATCTTCGGCGACGGCGGCAACGTCTTCGACCTGCTCGCCGGTCTCAGTCCGGTTGGCGGCGACGACGTCGAAGGCGGCGGTCCCGGACAGGACAACCACTTCGGCGAGGGCGGGGACGACATCATGTTGATGTCGGAAGGCAGCAACAAGTTCATGGGTGATTACGGGTTCGACTGGATCACCCTGCGCGGCTGGGGAGCGCCAGAATTCATCGAGCTCGGCCTGCTCGCGCTGCCGAACGTGCCGATCAACTTCAACGACCTCCGCAACAAGTACCGCTTCGTTGACGGTGCGTCGGGTTGGGATCTCAACGATCACATCGCCGGATCGGACAGCGTGCTGTGCACCCCGCCGGGTGAAATCGCGGAGTGCCTCGTGATCGGTATGGAACTGACGGCAGGAACGCCACCGGTCTCTGGCCCTGCGATCGGCGTCCCTGGGCAGGTCAATTTCATCGGCGGATCGGGCGCGGCCAAGATCACCGGCCTCACCGAGTTGATGGGACCGGCCGGCTTCAACAAGGACCTGAACGATCCCGCCATCCCGCTGGTCAAGGGCGTCGGGTTCATGGGCGGCGACATCCTGCTCGGCGGCAAGGGCAGCGATACGCTCGAAGGCAAGCTGGGCGACGACCTGATCGACGGCGACGTCTGGCTGAACGTGCAGCTGCGAGGCGTTCTGGACGATGGAACGATCAAGCTGGTTGACGATCCGCGTGATCTCGTGGACAACGTGTTCGCGGATCCCGACAATCCAGACCCCCTTGTTCCTCACCTGAACCCGGGCAACATCTCTATCGTGAGGACCATCGTCACGCCAACGCCGGCGGACCCGGTTGACTGCCCGGTGCTGGCCACAGACCCGATCCCGGCCACGGCCAAGAACTGCGATACGGCGGTGTTCCCGAATCCGCTTGCCGAGTACCTCGATCATCCTGAATCCGAACGGAACGGTGACGGTGATCGACAACGGGCCGCCGCTCGCGAACCCGAATCTCGGTACGGGGACGGACACACTGCGGAACATCGAGCGGCTGCGGTTCTCGGATACCACGATTAATGTACCCAAGCCGCTCAACACGGTGCCTGGCGTCATCGGCTTGTCGCAGACTGCGGCGAGCCAGGCGATTATTAATGCCGGCTTGAGGGTGGGCGCGGTTACGAGCGCTCCGAGCACGACCATCCATATCGGGTTGGTTGCCGCCTCGAATCCGCTCGCGGGTCGGACGCTTCCGCCGCTGGCGCCGGTAGACCTCGTGCTCTCGACCGGCACGACGGTTCCGGTCCTCGCCGGGCTGCCGTTGGGTGACGTCGGCACCGCGGGCACGGCACTCAATCGGCTCCTCGAGGCTGGCCTGGTGGCCGGGACGATCACGCAGCAACCCAGCACCACGGTGGCGGCGGGCCTCGTCATCAGCTCAACCCCGGCTGCGGGGCAGGTGGTGGATGTCGGCACGTCCGTGACGCTGGTTGTCTCGAGCGGTCGGCCGCCGGTGACGGTCAACAACGTCGTCGGACTGACCCAGGCGGCGGCAACCACGTCGCTGACTGGTCAGGGGCTGACGGTGTCGGTGACGTTCGCGGCGAGCACGGTCACCGCAGGCAACGTGATCAGCCAGACGCCGACGGGTGGCAGTTCTGCGCCGGCCGGGAGCAACGTCGCGCTCGTCATCTCGCAGGGCACGGCGCCGACGATCGCGTCGTTCGTGACGAAGAACAACACGTCGCCGAACACGACGATCTCGAGCCCGGGATTCGCGGTGGCGGCCAACACGCTGCTGGTCGCGTTCATCTCGACTGACGGGCCGTCGACGGGCACCAACATCGTGATCAACGGCGTGAACAACAACAACAGCGCGCCGGCGCTGACCTGGACCCGGGCGCAGCGCGTCAACACGCAGCGCGGCACGTCGGAGATCTGGTGGGCGTTCTCGCCGACGGCTCGTACGTCGATGACGGTCACCGGCGTTCTGAGCCTGTCGGAGGTGGCGCAGATGACGGTGGTCGGCTTCACCGGCGCGCAGAACACGCTCGCCGGCGCGGGGACGGCCATCGCCAACAAGGCCACCGGCGGTGCGGGTCAGCCGTCGTTGTCGGTCACGACGACGAAGCCCAACTCGTACATCTTCGGCGTCGGCAACGACTGGGATAACCGGAAGACGCTGACTGCGGTGGCCGGCTCCACGATCGTGGCGCAGTCGCCGACCGGGATCACCGACACGTTCTGGACGGTGCGGTCGACCAACCCGGTGGTGAGCACCGGGGCGGCCACCATCGCCGTGACCGGTGTCGGCACGGATCGGTTCAACTTCGCGGCGATCGAAATCCGCCAGAAGTAACCCAGGGGACGGGCAGGCTGCAGAACATCGCAGCCTGCCAGTCAAGGTTCCAGGCTCCAGGCTCCAGGCTTCGGGCTTCGGGCTTCGGGCTTCAGGCGTCGGGCTTCAGGCGTCGGGCTTCAGCAGGGCGTCCTGACCCTGGAGCCCGGAGCCTGGAGCCTGAAGCCTGGAGCCTGAAGCCGTATTGTTCCCCCCCACCAACGGGCCATTTCCATTCCCCGCGCCCTCATCTAGTCTGGCGAGCGGATCCCCGCTTTACATGCAGTTTGGCAAAAGCCCAGTGTCAACGACCCACGAACGGTCATTCGCCGGCCTCGTAGTGGCCCATCTCACAGTGACGCTCGTCGTGTGCGGCGGCCTGGTCCTGATGCTCCCGACGCCGGTGGCTGCCAATGACGCGCCCACGATTACGTCGGTCGTGGCCGTGCTCGACTGCATCGCGTCTGCCGATCCGGCGCGGGAACAACAGCTCTCGAACAACGATTCCAGTCTCAGCGCGCCGGATTCCTCCGATGACGACGATGACGATGATGCGCCGACCGGTCCAGATGCCGCGGTCACCATTGATCAGTGTCGAACGCCAGCTCGTGGTGACGTGCTTCATGTGGTCCACACCAAGGTCGACGGATGGATCTCGCGGACCGTCGAAGGGCACTCGCTGCGCGGCCCGCCGCAAGACGACGAAGACACGTCATCCGATGATGACTTCGACGGTGACGACAACAATCCAACTGCAGAATTCTCCGTTCCGCTGCCCCCGCCTACGGCTGGCGAGAGTTGCCCTCTCACAGTCATCACTGTCGTAGGCCATTCTTCGGTCCGTTCCAGCGGTAGTTCCCTTCGGGCGCCTCCCCTCTAGGCCTCTCTACACCCTCGGTCGTTCTGCGACTTCGTCAGGCCTGCCGTGCCGACACGCGATTGACGTGCCGTGCGACGGCGAGCCCGGCGGCAATGCGCAGCTGACGCCTTGCGTGCGAGCCGGACTGGTGACGCCAGAGCGCGATTGAGTTTCGCGCCGAGGCGCATCGGTCACGCCGCCAGCCGGCGATCTGCACGAAGGCAGGAGCTGTCCACGAATCGGTGTCTCGAGAGCCGAGTCGCTGGAGCTGTGTTCTCACTCGAGTCTCGACGAGTTCGTTCGCAATCTCTCGGCAGCGAAAGGAAGGAGTCCGATGACGACCCTTGGTCGGAGTAGTCCGGCGTGTGTCCATGCGGCAACGCGGAGTCTTGCGTGGAGGAAATCATGAGAGTGAAGCAGCCGTTTACATGTCGTCGCTCTCGCTCGGCGAAACGCTGGGCGGTGTTGATGATGATCGCGATGATCGTGTCGCCGATCGGACGTCCCATATTCCAACCGACCGTGCACGCGCAGCAGCAGGTGGCCCCTGTCAACCAGGGATTCAACATCACCGATGGCGACCTGCGCTTCATCTACGAGCAGATCCTGGTGGCCCAGGATCATGCCGCCGGCGGCACGCTCCTCGGACCGGGACCCAATCAGGTCTCCGATCCGCAGTTGCCGCGCGGTCTCAGGACCGTCGACGGTTCGTTCAACAACCTCGTCCCGGTGCCGGATCAGCATCTGTTCGGCGCCGCGGACCTCGTATTCCCGCGCCTGACGACCCCGTCGTTCCGCGCGGCGGAGCAGGGCACCTCGTACACCCAGACGAGTGGCGATGTCATCGACTCGCAGCCGCGCATGGTCAGCAACCTGGTGCTCGATCAAACCGCAACGAACCCGGCAGCGGTCGCGGCCAATGCCAACCCGTGCGGCTCTGGCGGGTTCGTGTGCTCGAATCCCACGCCGCCCGATCCGGTTTCAGGCGCGCTCTTCATTCCGAACATCACGCCCGACTTCGGCCTTTCGGCGCCGTTCAACCTGATGTTCGTGTTCTTCGGCCAGTTCTTCGACCATGGGCTGGACCTCGTGACCAAGGGCGGCAACGGCACCGTCGTGATGCCGTTGGCCGCCGACGACCCGCTCGTGACGTCCGGCCGCGCCGCCGCCGGAAGCACCATGACCATGGCGCGGGGGACCGTTTCTTCCGGTCGACCGGCGACCCTCACGGGTCTCAGAACACGACCACGCCGTGGGTCGATCAGAACCAGACCTACACGTCGCATCCGTCTCACCAGGTGTTCCTGCGTGAATACAGGATGCTGGCGGGAAAACCCGCTCAGACCGGCTTGGTGCTCGACAACCTCGATCATTGCGCGCCGCGGCCGACCGGTATCCCCGGCGACATGATCTGCAACATCGGCAACTGGCACGACGTCAAGCAGCAGGCCCGGACGATGCTGGGCATCCAGTCTGGTGGACGCCGACATTTTCGACGTGCCTAAGCTGGTCACGGATCCGTACGGCCACTTCAAGCCTGGCGCGCACGGCTTCCCGCAAATGATGCTGACGGGCGGTACGTCTCCTGGAGGGTGACCCCACGGCGAACGGCGGCCTGGGCGTGCTCGTTCCCGCCAACGTGGTCCACACCGGCCATGCATTCCTGAACGACGTCGCGCACAATGCGGTGCCGTCACCTCCGGGCACAGCCAATCCCCTTCAGCCTGACGCGGACAACGTCATCACCGACTTCCGCACCGGGACGCAGCCGGTCGGCACGTATGACAACGAGCTGCTCGACGCGCACATGGTGACCGGCGACGGCCGTGGCAACGAGAACATCGCGTTGACGATGGTGCACCAGATCTTCCATGCCGAGCACAATCGGCTCAGATACGACATCGACCGGCTGGTCAGCGGAAGTTTGTCCGGCACCGTCCTGGCGACATTCCCGGATGGCTCGGCATGCCGTTCGACCAGTGTTCTGACCCTGGACGAGTGCAAAGCGTGGCACGCCGTGCATGCCGGATCCGGTTGGGACTACGGTGAACGGCTGTTCCAGGCGGCGCGGTTCGCAACCGAGATGCAGTATCAGCATCTCGTGTTCGAGGAGTTCGCGCGCACGATTCAGCCGCTGATCAACCCATTCCTCGGCGGCCTGACGTCGATCAACGGAGCGATCTCGGCCGAGTTCGCGCACACCGTCTACCGTCTCGGCCACTCGATGCTGCCCGAGGTGGTGACCCGGATCAACGCCGACGGGACCAGGAACGACATCCGGCTGTTCGATGCGTTCCTCGCGCCGCAGAAGTACAACGAGAGCGCAACCGGCGTAAACAACCTGACGGCGGACAAGGCGGCCGGCAGCATCGTGCGCGGCTTGTCGCGCGAGGTCGGCAACGAGCTCGACGAGTTCGTCACCGAGTCGGTGCGCAACCAGTTGCTGGGCCTGCCGCTCGATCTGCCGGCGATCAACATCGCGCGCGGCCGGGAGCAGGGCATTCCGCCGTTGAACGTCGTTCGCCGGCAGTTCTTCACGGCGACCCACGACACCGCGGTGAAGCCGTATGCCAACTGGTTCGAGTTCGGCCAGAACCTGAAGCACCACGAGTCGCTGGCCAACTTCATCGCGGCCTACGGAACCCACCCCTCGATCACCAGCGCGACCACGATCGCGGCGAAGCGATCAGCAGCCCAGGCGCTCGTGCTCGCGAACGATCCGTTCATGTTCGCTTACCCGCGGCGACCAGCGGCCTCGACGACGTCGACTTCTGGCCGGGCGGCATGGCCGAGAAGCAGGCGGTGTTCGGCGGCCTGCTCGGATCGACGTTCAACTTCGTGTTCGAGAAGCAGCTCGAGCACCTGCAGGACGGCGACCGCTTCTACTACCTGCAGCGGACCGACGGGTTGAACTTCCGGTTCCAGCTCGAAGGCAACTCCTTCGCCGAGTTGATCCGTCGCAACACGGACCTCTCCGGCGGCATGGACGTCATCTTCCAGACGGCCGACTTCATCTTCAACGCGGCCGACTTGACCGGCACTGCGCCGGTCGATCTCGGAAACGGCATCCAGCTGATCACCCAGCCCGACGGCACGAAACTGTTCTTCGATCCGCTGCACACCGGCAAGAACATCGAGTTCGATGGCGGTCCCGGCAACGATCGCTTCAAGGCGGACATCGGCGACGACACGTTGTACGGCAACGATGGCAACGATTGGCTGGACGGCTTCGAGGGCAACGACAGGCTGAACGGCGGAAACGGCGACGACACACTGTTTGGCGGCAACGGTGACGACACGCTGAAGGGCGGCGGGGGCAATGACGCGTTGAGTTCAGGACCGGGCTTCGGCGGCGACCTCGAGATTGGCGGCGAAGGCAACGACTTCATGCTCGGCGGCGACGACGGCGTCGAGTATTTCGGTGGTCCTGGCAACGACGTCATAGTCGACGGCGCGATGCGCGCTGAAGGCATCTTCGGCGGCGACGGCGATGACTGGATCTACGACGGCGAAGGGCACGACGGCGGCATCTTCGGGGACGGCGGTAACGTCTTCGACCTGCTCGCCGGTTTGAGCGCGGTCGGCGGCGACGACGTCGAGGGCGGCGGTCCCGGGCAGGACAACCACTTCGGCGAGGGTGGCGACGACATCTACCTGATGTCGGAAGGCACCAACAAGTTCATGGGCGATTACGGGTTCGACTGGATCACCCTGCGCGGATGGCCGGCGCCGGAGTTCATCGAGCTGGGCCTACTCGCGCTGCCAAACGTACCGGTCAACTTCAACGATCTCCGCAACAAGTACCGGTTCGTGGACGGAGCGTCGGGTTGGGACCTCAACGATCACATCGCCGGCTCGGACGAGCAGCTGTGCGACCCTCCGGGAGAGATTGCGGAGTGCCTGGTGGTCGGCATGGAACTGACGGCCGGAACTCCGCCGGTGTCTGTGCCGGCGATCGGCGTTCCTGGGCAGGTCAATTTCGTCGGCGGCTCGGGCGCGGCCAAGATCGCCGGCCTCACCGAGCTGATGGGACCGAACGGCTTCAACAAGGACCTGAATGCCCCGGCCATCCCGCTCGTCAAGGGCGTCGGGTTCATGGGCGGCGACATCCTGCTCGGCGGCAAGGGCAGCGACCTGCTCGAAGGCAAGCTGGGCGACGACCTGATCGACGGCGATGTCTGGCTGAACGTGCAGCTGCGCGCCGTGCTGGACGACGGGACCATCAAGCTGGTCGACGATCCTCGTGATCTCGTGGACAACGTGTTCGCCGATCCCGAGAATCCAGACCCCCTCGTTCCTCATCTGAACCCGGGCAACATCTCGATCGTGAGGAGCATCGTGACGCCGGATCCGATGGCGCCGCCTGACTGCCCGGTGCTGGCGACAGACCCGGTCGCGGCCGCGGCCCAAAACTGCGATACGGCGGTGTTCGCGAACCCGCTCGCCGAGTACTCGATCGTCCTGAACCCGAACGGAACCTTGACGGTGACCGACAACGGGCCGCCGCTCGCCAACCCGAATCTCGGTACGGGGATCGACACCCTGCGGAACATCGAGCGGCTGCAGTTCGCGGATACCACGATTACGGTGCCGAAGCCGCTCAACACGGTTCCTGGGGTTGTCGGCTTGACGCAGGCGGCCGCAACGTCGGCGATCCTCGCTGCCGGCCTGACCGTTGGCCAGGTGACCAGCGCTCCGAGCACGACCATCCATATCGGGTTGGTTGCCGCCTCGAACCCGCTCGCGGGTCGGACGCTTCCGGCGGGCTCACCGGTAGCCCTGGTGCTCTCGACCGGCACCACGGTTCCGGTCCTCGCCGGGCTGCCGTTGGGTGACGTCGGCACCGCGGGCACGGCACTCAATCGGCTCCTCGAGGCTGGCCTGGTGGCCGGGACGATCACGCAGCAACCCAGCACC
Source organism: uncultured Acidobacteriota bacterium (assembly GCA_963755695.1). GTDB lineage: Bacteria > Acidobacteriota > Vicinamibacteria > Vicinamibacterales > 2-12-FULL-66-21 > QHWT01. Next base: position 1,061,050 of record CAVWLB010000008.1, read on the forward strand.
ACGGTGGCGGCGGGCCTCGTCATCAGCTCAACGCCGGCTGCGGGGACAGTGGTCGATGTCGGAACGACAGTAAACCTCGTCGTCTCGAGCGGACCTCCGCCGGTGAACGTGCCGAACGTCGTCAATCTCACGCAGGCAGCAGCGACGACCTCGCTCACGACCGCCGGCCTGAGCGTCGGGACGGTCACGTTCCAGGCGAGCACGACGGTTGCCGCGGGCAGCGTCATCAGCTCGTCACCGTCCAGTGGCACCTCGGTGCCGAGAGGGAGCTCGGTGAACCTGGTCTGCTCGCAGGGCACCGCGCCGACGATCGCCACGTTCGTGACGAAGAACAACACGTCGCCGAACTCGACGATCACGAGCCCGGGATTCGCGGTGGCCGCCAACACGCTGCTGGTGGCGTTCATCTCGACCGACGGGCCGTCGACGGGCACCAACGTCGTGATCAACGGCGTGAACAACAACAACAGCGCACCAGCGCTGACCTGGACCCGGGCGCAGCGCGTCAACACGCAGCGCGGCACCTCGGAGATCTGGTGGGCGTTCTCGCCGACGGCGCGGACCTCGATGCAGGTCGTCGGGGTGCTGAGCCTGTCGGAGGCGGCGCAGATGACGGTGGTCGGCTTCACCGGCGCGCAGAACTCGCTCACCGGCGCGGCGACGGCCATCGCCAACAAGGCCACCGGCGTGAACGGCAATCCGTCGCTGACGCTCACGACGACCAAACCCAACTCGTACGTGCTTGGCGTCGGCAACGATTGGGATAACCGGAAGACGCTGACCGCGGCGGCCGGCTCCACGATCGTCGCGCAGTCGCCGACCGGGATCACCGACACCTTCTGGACGGTGCGGTCGACCAACCCGGTGGCGGGCACCGGACCGACCACCATCGGCGTGACCGGTGTCGGCACGGATCGGTACAACTTCGCGTCGATCGAGATCAGGGCGAAGTAAAGACGTTAGTCCAGACCGGTCCCGATCTTCGGATCGGGGCCGGTGACCCCATCGTTCGAGTCCGCCGGGGCCGTCGAGTCCCGGCGGACTTTTTGCTAACTGGAGGTCCAAACCCAGAGGTGACGCTATGAAAGTTGTGAGCCTTCGAACAGCTCTCGCCGGTGTGTGTGTCGCAGCCGTCTGCCTTGCTATCGGCCCCCGGCCGGATGCCGCCCAGTCGCAGCCGGCACACAGAGGGACCCTGCCGGAGGGCTATCCGCAGCCGGCATCCAAGCCCACGACGTCGCCGGTTTTGGCGCATTTTGCCGCCAAGGCGCCGTTCGACGGGGATTCGGGCACCCCGAGCCGGATAGACATCATGATCGAGCGCTGGTCGACGGATAAGGAACTGGAGGACATGCACGGAGCGCTGGCGAAAAATGGCGTGAATAGCCTGCTTCCGACGCTCCAGGGGATGATCCGCCGGACGGGCGTCGTGCTGATTCCTGGTGTCCAAGGAGCGGGCGCGCGCTCGCGTCTCCGTCGTCCGTTCAACGTGTACTTCGCCCGGCAGATCGAAACACCGAAGGGCCGACAGGTAGTTCTCGGGGCCGATCATTACCTGGCCTTCGGCCAGCGCACGGCGGAATGGCCCTCTGATTTCGAGTTTTCTCTCGTCGATATCCGCCTCGGGCCGGATGGCAGCGGCGTCGGCAAGGTCGCGCGAGCGGGAAACGTCGTCTACAACCAGGAAGCGAAGACCATCGAGCTCGGGGATTTTGCGAAGCTCCCGGCGCAGCTTACCGAGGTGAAGTCCGAGCCTGCCGGAGAGGCACGCACCAACGGAGCCAAACAGTAGACAAAAGTCTGCGTGAGGCCCGACAACGTGACGTCAGGGCCAGAGGCGCGGCTGGTCAGAAGTTAATAGCAGGGTTGCCCCGGGGCAGGGTATCATGGCGCGGTTAGCCTATGTTCGGCCGCGCCGCCCTAGTTCTGCTGTTTGCCGCCAACGTCGCCGCGCCTGTCCGTCAGACGCTGCAGGTCGTGCCGCTGATTCGAGACGGCGAGGTCCTCATCTCGTTCAAGCTCGATGAGGCGATGACCGACGACATCAGGGCGGCGATTCACAGCGGGCTCACGATCAAGCTGGTCTACACGGTTGATCTTCGCCGTACTGCCGCCATCTGGTTCGACCGCACGATCGCATCCGCGGTGGTGGCCGCAACCGTCCGCTACGACACCTTGACCCGGCGCTATCACCTGTCCCGGACACTCGATGGGCACATCGACTGGGCCGAGATCATGTCGAGCGAAGAGGCGGCCTGGAACGCGCTCACGAACGACTTCGCGCGCCTGTCGTTGTTCCGCGGACTTGCGCTCGAGCCCAACGCAGAATATTACGTGCGCGTGCGCGCGCACTCCACTCCTCGCAACAGTACATTCATCTGGGCCTGGCCGGGAGACGATGCGGTAGGCTTGGCGAAGTTCACATTCATCCGATAGCCATGCAGTCGGTGCGCATTCGCGTCGCGGTGTGTCTCGCACTCCTGATGACCTCGACATCTCTGATGTATGGTCGCCAGGGTCCGTTGCTGCCGCCCGACCGGGTGTTTTCGGTCCTCGAAGCGTACCTGGAATCGATGCGTCAGCAGGCCGGGATTCCCGGGATGTCCGCGGTCGTCCTGCGCGACGAGCAGATCGTCTGGGAGCATGGTTTCGGCTTCCAGAATGTCGAGGGGCGGATCCGCGCGACGCCCGACACGCCGTATCTGATTGGAGACATCACCACCACGTTTTCCGCAGTGCTGCTCCTGCAGTGCGTGGAGCAGCGTCGCCTCGATCTCGACGAACCCTTCAGGCGATATGGTCTGCTGCAGCCGGAGCCCGAGGCGACCCTTCGATCGGTCCTGAGTCATGCGGCACCCGACGGGGCGAACGACTTCGCCTACAACCTTCAACGCTTCGATCAGCTCACGGCCGTCATGGAATGGTGCGCGCCGCAGCCATTCCGGAAGAGCGTCGCGCATCGGATCCTGGACAGGCTCGCGATGATCGACTCGGTCCCGGGTCTCGATCTGAAGGATCCGCAACTCGCGCTGCCGGAAGGTCTGTTCGAACCGCAGGAACTCGATCGCTATCGTCAGGTCCTCGCCCGGATGGCGGCGTCGTACAAGATCGGCAACCGACGTCGGCTGGAACGAACCGAGTTCCCGGCGATGTCGCTGACGGCCTCGAACGGTCTCGTCTCTACGGTGCGGGACCTTGCCCGGTTCGATACCGCGCTCGATTCCGGCCTGCTGCTCCTGCCGGAAACGCTCGATCTGGCCTGGAGACCCGCGATAGGAAGGTCGGGCAGCGTGCTTCCCACGGGACTTGGATGGTTCGTGCAGTCGTACAACGGAGAACGGGTTGTCTGGCAATTCGGCTATATTCCCAACGGCTACTCATCGCTGTTCCTGAAGCTTCCGGATCGGCATGTGACCTTCATCCTGCTTGCGAACAGCGACGGGCTGAGCGCGCCCTTCCACCTCGAGACCGGCGACGTCTCGAAATCCCTGTTTGCCACGCTGTTCCTGCGGCTCATAAAATAGGTTCCACCCTGGAAGTCATGACACGCCTGCTCGCAGTCGGCTGTCTGTGTGTCGTCGCATGCGCGCGCCCGGCCGCTGCCGAGTGGCACCTCACGCCTACGGTCGGCCTCACGTTCGCCGGCAACACGAGTCTCTTTGATCCAGACCACGGGAGCGGCGACGTTCACGGGAATCTCGGCGGCTCGGTCACGCTGCTCGGAAGGGGCGTGCTGGGCGTTGAAGGGCTCTTCGTGTGGACGCCAGGGTTCTTCAAAGGCGACCGCACCCTGATCGAGAGCAGTCGCTCGGTCGTGCTGATGGGCAACGTCATGCTGACTGCGCCACGGCGGTGGACCGAGTACAAACCTGCGGCCGTTTGTTTCTGGCGGCATCGGTCTGTTGCAGGCTTCATACGAGACGACCGAGGGCCTGTTTCCCTTGAGCGTGAAGCTGGCGGCATTCAATATCGGGGGGGGCGCCATCGGTTTCTTCTCCCCAAGGACCGGGGTGCGCTTCGACCTCCGTTATTACAGCAACCTGCCAGGACAGTCGCGGGATCTCCTGACGTTGTCCAGCGACACGCTGCACCTCAGATACATGACCTTTTCGGTGGGACTGGTACTGCGACGGTGAGGAAGGCCGTTGCGCAGTCAGCCCAGCTTGACCGCTTTGTCTGCAAAGGAGTGAACTGCTGATGATGCCAACCGAGGGAGCACCGTCGAAACCATTCGACGAACAAAGGGCGCTCGAGGAGCTCGAGCGTCTTCGCGACGCCATCGAGGCATCGCGGCGGAAGCGCAGTGAGACCACGGACGAATTCGAAGCGTTCGTCCGATCGTTTCGCACGCCGTCGGCACCGGATGCTCCGAGGACAGATCTGCCGCCAGCTCAAAGATCGGATGTCGTCGCTCGCGCCCCACGACAGGACCCGCAGCTAGCCGTATTCCCCGTCGAGCAGCCGTCGCCGGCCGAAGAGTCGGTCCCGCCGCCAGTGCAGGCCTCAGCGCCAGCGCCTCGCGCCGGTGCACTCATGCCGCGCGTGCTCGCCGGTGCCGCAATCCTCATCGTCGCCCTCGTCCTATTGGTGCGGCCATGGAGATCGAGCTCACCTGAAACGAGCTCGTCGCCGTCAACTGGTGCCGCCACGACCGCGAGCGCGCCTCAAGCAACGACGCCCGCTCCAGCGGCCACTCCTGCGCCGGCGCCGGCTGCGACGCGCACGCACGCGCTGGAGGCCGAGCTGAATGTCCAACGGCGTGTCTGGGTGCGCGCGATTGTCGACGGCCAGAAAATCGTCGAACGCGAGTTGCTACCAGGCACGCGCGTGCCTCTGCAGGCCGATCGAGCAATCGTGATCCGGGTCGGCGACGCAGGCGCGCTGCGGATGACACTCAACGGCGTCGACCGTGGACCGCTCGGAAAAGACGCCGAGATCGTCACGCGGACGTTCACCGCGTCGAAATGAGCCGGCGGTATCGTTTGTAGGGTGTGGTGTAGGGCCGGTCTTTAGACCGGCCGTCCGAGAGGGCGCGCGAATCGCGTGACGTCGAATGTCATGGCGCGCGGCTGCATCAATGAAACCCCTGGCGCCTCTGAAGAGGCGACCTACAAGCGCATACCATCGGCTCTGAAGAGGTGCCGCAAACAGAGCGTTCAGGAGGATGCGATGATGATGATGCGGGCGCTGTTGTCGATCACGGCCGTGACGCTGCTGCTGCAGGCAGCACCGGCCGACCAGGCGATCGTCCCCACGCGCGTCATGCCGCTGTTCAATGGCCGCGACCTCACGGGATGGAAGGCGGACGTTCCCGAGAAGGACACGAATCCCTCGGCGCGCGACAGCTTCATCGTTCGAAACGGGATGCTCGTCAGCCTCGGCACACCGGAGGGCCACCTCGTCACCGACAAGACGTATCGCAACTACCGTCTCGAAGTGGAGTATCGATTCCCCGGTAAGCCCGGCAACTGCGGCGTGCTGGTTCACGCCTCGAAGCCGCGGGCACTCTACAAGATGTTCCCCCAATCGATCGAGGTCCAGATGGAGCACGAGAACGCCGGTGACTTCTGGTGCATTCAGGAGAACATCGAGGTCCCCGACATGGAGAAGCGGCGCCCGCGCAAGGCGGGGGAGAAATGGGGCGGCAGCGAAGGTGACGCGCGCCGGATCCTGAACCTCACCGACAACTCGGAGAAGCCGGTGGGCGAGTGGAACACGATGATCATCGAAGCCCGCGACCGCGCGATCAAGGTCTGGGTGAATGGCGACCTGGTGAACGAAGGGTTCAAGTGCACCGCGGATCGCGGAAAGATCGCGCTTCAGGCCGAGGCTTCGGAAGTCGAGTTCCGCCGCGTCGAGATCGGGCCACTTTCATCCGTGACGAAGTAGCGCAGAGAGCCCGTGAGCGCATTTCACGGGCTCCCTGTCGGGGCGAACCAGTTTCGGCCGATCAGGCGGCGATCGGTTCCACGACGCGCAGCACGATCCGCGCGAGCGTGTCAGGCGGTTGCATGATTGGTGTTGCCGCCCAGCGTCCGTAGGGCTCATTGCCGTAGACCATCATGCCGGTATGCAGCTCGCCATCCCGCTGCGGCATGCCGAGCTTTTCCTGGAGCAGCGCGATGTCGCCGGCCTGGCCGGTCGCAAACGTCCAGCCTGGCCCCGCGCGGAACCGCGCGGCGTATTTTGCCAGCGTCGACGGATCGTCGTGCGCCGGATCGATGGTGATCGAGATCAGGAACACGTCGCGGCCGGCATGCGAGCCGAGCGCCAGCTGCAGCTTCGCGAGGTTCGCCGTCGCCAGCGGACACTGCGCAGTGCAGCTCGTGAACATGAAATTGATGATGACGATCTTCCCCTTGACCAGATCGTCGTAGAAGCGCACCCGAACATCGTGCTGAGTACGCAGCACGATGTTCGGAAAATGCTCGATGAGTCGTCGCGTCGGATCGCTGGACATACAGCCTCCTCATACGACGTCGTACCGAGCCATCATCGCCATGTCCTCGTGCTCGAGGTTATGGCAGTGGAAGACGAACGGTCCGGGAAAGTCCCTGAACTTGATGTAGATCTCGGCGACATCGCCGCCTTTGAGCAAGAGAGTGTCGCGTTTGGCGTTGCCGTCGCGCTCGTCCAGAGGTGGCAGCCTTCCGTTCCGCGTCAGGACCCGCATGAACTCGCTGTGGATGTGGACTGGATGCCACCATCCACCCGAGCTGTTTTCGAGCCGCCAGATCTGGCCGCGGTTCTCGCGTGGGCTGGCCGACGGGCGTTCGATGTTGATGGGACGATTGTTGATGGTGAAGACGCCGTCGCTGCGATCGAACTTGAACGACCGGCGCTCCGCCGCGGCTTTCTCAGCGTTGCTGATCGGCGTGAGCGGCCGCAGCATGTCTGGAACGACGCTCGGATCGCTGGTGCGCGCTCCGAGAATGAGCTTCAGCAGCTTCGGACCCCTGCTGACCAGACCGTCGGGCTTACGCCCGTCACTTTGCGCCAGGCGGTTCTCGAGATAGACAGCCGTCTGTCCATCGAACATGGGATCCGCGAAGTCGACGACCACCTCAACCCGCTGGGCCATCGGCAACAGAACGCTCTGGAGGTTGCGGATCGGGTGCGCGAGCAGTCCGCCTTCGGTCGCGATCTGCGTGATTTTCGGGAACGCCTGCCCGGCATCGTTCGTGAGGAACAGCTGGTAGATGCGTGCCGTGCTGCCGTTCAGAAAACGCAGACGATACTTCCGGCGCTCGATCGGGTGAAACGGCTGAACGATGCCGTTCACCACGAACGTGTCGCCGAGGAACCCATCCTGGTTGAACGGGTCAAAGACGAGCGCGCCCGTGTTGTCGAACACCTTGTCCTGGAAAACCAGCGGGATGTCGTAATTGCCGCTCGGCAGCCGCAGCGCCTGCGATCTGGCGTCGTTCTCATCTCCTGAGTCAACGTCGTCGTAAGCGACGGCTATTCCGGCGAGGCCTCGGTAGACGTTCGGGCCGGTGAAGTCGAGGATGTGGTCGTGGAACCAGTAGAAGGATCCACGTTCCTCTGATGTCTCCGGCCCATCGAGGAAACCACAGTCTCGCCACGGATACACATAGTCATAGGTTTCACCGGGGTTGATTGTCACGTGCGCCGGGAAGAACCCCGGCCGATTGACGATGTCATGCGGGAAGCCGTCCGCGGCGGCCGGCTGATGACCGCCATGAAAGTGCACGGTCAGCTTCGGAAGCCCGAAGTCCGCCGGCGTCGTCGTGAGCCCGTTGTGGAAGCGAACCACGACTCCGCTCCCTTCGGCGACTCCCATGTTGATTCTCGGGTAGCGGAACGAGAAGAGACGCTGGGAGGTTGGGCCAGCCGAATCGACGTAAGCCCAGACGGGGGTCTGGGGCAGATCGCGGTGGAACTTGACCATGCGCTCCATCGCGGTGATCTGGAAATGGCGCGTCGCGGCGCCGCGGAATGGCGTCGCGTACGCGGTGAGTTGCGGGAAAGCTGCCGCCTGGGCGAGCTCGGTGACGGCAGGATCGACGAGCGGATCGACGAACGGGGTCAGACGTGGGCTTTGCAGATTGCTGTCCGCGAAGGCGGATGAGACGCGACCGAACCAGCCGCCTGCGGGGAGGGTAACCATGCCGCCCGCGCCAATGAGACCCATTTTCAGTAGGTCTCGACGTGTCAGCATCGCAGGTACTCCTTGCTAACACAGGTTGGGGGCAGGCGCAGTCTACGCCTTTCGATGGACGAGGAAATGCGTGTTAGAAGAAAAATTTTGGTGAGCGATCAGAAGTCTGCTTGGGTGATGACTTCCTGGTGCGAGCGCAGACCGGTCGCGGGCGGCGATCCGGCGACGAACTCGCGCCATCTCGGCGATGTGACGGTTTGCGTTTCGCCGCCGCTGGCCACCGAGATACGTGCGGCCGCACTGGGAATTCGCGACACGGCACGAATGCCCTCGACGGTCCCGAGCACCGACACGCCCGTCGCCAGGCCGTCGGAGAGGGCCCCTCTGGGCGCAATCACGGTGACGCTGCGGCGGCCGGACAGAGCCGCGCCAGTCCGCGGATCGATGATGTGTGAGTAGCGAATTCCCGCGATGTCGACCCATTGTTCCGCGTCGCCCGAGGTCGACACCGCGGCATCGCGAAGCACGATCCGCACACCAGGCTTGCGCGCGTCCAGCGTGACGACGTCGATGGACCAGCCAGCCGCTCCCGGCGGAGCGCCGGCTGCGACGATGTCGCCGCCGAGGGCGACGAGGGCATTGTGATAGCCCAGTGTTTTCAGAACCGCGGCCGCTTCATCGGCAGCAAATCCTTTCCCGATTCCCCCCAGGTCGATTTGCATCCGCGGTACACCCAACCGAACGGTGCGATCGTGCGCGTTCAAGATCAATCTGGCCGCGCCCGTCCTCGACAGCGCGGCACGAAGATCATCCGGGTCCGGCAGCTCACCGCGTCGCCGGGCGCGCCGCCACAGGTGCGTGAGCGGACCCGCGGTGACGTCGAACGCGCCGCTGGTCTCGCGGGCCAGACGCTCGGAGATTTCGAGAACGCGGAACAGATCGTCGCTGACGCGAACGGACTCGCTGCCGGCTTCGCGGCAGAGCCGCATCAATTCGCTGTCGTCTCGATAGTCGCTCATCACCGCGTCGAGCGCGGCGACACGCTGAAATGCGCGTGACGCGGCGTCGCGTGCGACCGCTTCGCCAGGCGCGAAGAGCACGATCCGTGCTTCCGTCGCCATCTGTCTCGACGAGAATTCGTAACGGGTGAAGTTGCGGGCCGGACCTTCAGGCTCGGGGGCCAGTCGGCCATGCGGGACCGCGGCGGCGCTCAACAGAAGCGCCGCCGCCAGGAACGGTCGCATCAAGTCAGCTTCGTCTGACCGGGAATCGCCACCGGCGGGACCTGCATGGGCCCAAACGTGAGGTTCGCCGGCATCAGCGTTTCCGACGAGTTGAGCGCTTGATCCCAGGAGACCGGCTGCCCGGTATAGGCCGCCATCCGTCCCATGATCGCGGTCATCGTGCTCTCGGCGACGTTCTTCAATTCATTCAGCGGACTTCCGGCGCGCAGGCTGGCGATGAAGTCGGTGTGCTCCTGCACGTACGGCGCGTTGTCCTTGGCCTCGAACTTCCACGGCTTCGCGCCGGTGATCATGTACTTGTCCACCTGGCACTCCCCGCGGTCGCCGACCAGCGCTTCCGACACACTTCCTTCGCATCCCTGGATCTGTCGCGCTTGACTATGCAGATGCACGTTGCCGGGATACTCGTAGTCGATCGAGAAGTGATCGAAGATGTGGCCCCATTCCGGACCGGTGCGGACCTGCCGTCCTCCCATCCCGTGCGCGAGCACCGGATGCGTGCCCATCGCCCAGTTGATGACGTCGATATTGTGGACGTGCTGTTCGACGATGTGATCGCCGGAGAGCCAGGTGAAGTAGAGCCAGTTGCGCAACTGCCACTCGACGTCGCTCCACTCGGGCTCGCGATCCTTCTTCCAGAGAAATCCCTGGTTCCAGGCACATCGCGCGGCGACGATCTTGCCGATCGCTCCGTCCTGGATTCGCTTGAGCGTTTCCAGGTATCCGGTCTGATGGCGGCGTTGAGTCCCGGTGGCGATGCCGAGGCCCTTGGCTCTTGCTTCCTCCGCCAGCGCGAGCACCTTGCGGATCCCTGGGCCGTCGACGGCTACCGGCTTTTCGGTGAAGATGTTCTTGCCGGCGGCAATCGCCGCCTCGAGATGAATGGGACGGAAGCCGGGCGGGGTCGCAAGAATGATGTAGTTGACGTCGCTGGCCAGGACGCCCTTGTAGGCGTCGAACCCGGTGAACTGCCGATCCTTCGGCACGTCGACTTGTGCCGCGTGGTCCTTGCTGATCTGCTCCAGCGACGAGCCCAGCCGATCGGCGAACGCGTCCCCCATCGCCACGAGCTGGACGCCATCGGCCCCATCGAACGCATTCAGCACCGCTCCTGTGCCGCGACCGCCGCAGCCGATCAGGCCGATTCTGATGGCGTCGGTGCCCGCCGCGTGTGCGCCGGGAATCATCGGTCCCAGCGAGAGTCCAACGGTCGCGGCCGTGGTCGTTCTGATGAAATCCCGCCGCGACGGTCCTACGCTGTCTTGATCAGCGCACATCCCAAACCTCCTTCAGAGCTTGTCACCAAGCGTGACGCCAGCTTCGGTACTCGAGCGAGCCTGCTCAGTTGAACCCGCATCATTCCGGACTGTCTCTCGTGATCGGTGAACGGAAAGCTTTCAGATTGTCCTGCTCCTCGACGGCGCGGACCACGCGGAACCCGGCAAACGTTGCGTCGGTGTGCCACCAGATGCTCTTCGGGCTCTGCGGATCGCGGCGGCTCCACTCCGGCGTCGAGCCGCGCCGCGCTGCACTCCGCGCGAGCTTCGCCTCATCGTCCCAGGAACCGCCACGCGAGACATGCGGGAAGCGATGATTGCCCGGGAGCAGGACCGGGCCAACGGTCATAGGCTTGACGCTGGCGTAGTACTTCGAATCGTACTGATCGAGGATCCATTCGGAGACGTTGCCGTGCATGTCGAACAGGCCCCAGGCGTTCGGCTTCTTCGACGCCACCGGATGGGGCCGTTCTCCCGAATTCTCGCGTGTCCACGCGTAGTCGCCAAGCGGTTGCGAGTCGTCGCCAAAGGAATAGGCGGTCTTGTTGCCGGCGCGTGCCGCGTATTCCCATTCCGCTTCCGTCGGCAGTCGATAGAGTTTGCCTGTCTTTGCCGAGAGCCACCGGCAATATTCCATCGCCGCGTGCCACGTCATGTTGATGGCCGGTTGCTTGCCCTTGCCGTACCCGAACGACTCGTCGCCATACGGCGGTGTGGGCCTCGTGATCGCATCGGCGCCGGTTGGAGTTGCCGGACGCGGCGCGGTAGATGTGGGGCGCTCCAGATCCATGCCGAAGGCGAACAGGTCGTATTCGTCCCAGGTGACTTCGGTCTTGCCGATCCAGAACGCGTGCAACTCGACCTCATGCTGGGGCCCTTCATCTGGCGCCCGGCCCTTTTCGCTGTCGGGACTACCCATCACGAAACGGCCGCCAGGCACGCCGACCATGTCGAAGCTGACCTTTGTTCCAGGGATGGTCTCGGTGTACGGCTCTGGCGGTTGCGCCTGCTGACCGACGAACAAAATCACGACGCCGCACAGCGTCGCCAGGGTGTTGCGCATATTCCGCAACACCTTACTCCAGTTCGGAGCGGGGCTCCAGGCGCCAGGCTCCAGGCTTCAGGCTCCAGACTTCAGGTAGCTTACCGGCTGTTGGGGGGCCTCTGAAGAGGCGCCCAACACCCCTCACTACTCGCGACGATCCAAAAGAAAACGGCCGGCGTTTCCGCCGGCCGCTTCGTGTTACCGATGGAGCAGTTCTATCGACTGCACCCCGTAGTGTTTGCCATGCATGCACCTCCCGGCCGCGACCAATTTTGTGTTGCCGCCGGTCGCGCCACGTGATCCTGAGATCGATTGCGATCTCTTCAATCCGCAGCTGAGGGTCCGTGGCTGTGGTCGCTAGGAGCCTTTGTTTGACGTCGCGCACACGCGACGATCAGCGCGATCAGAATAACACGAGTCGGCGCCTCATCCGGATCGTCGAGCTGCGATCAATCGTGTATTTTTCGAACCATCCTGACGGTAACAGCCCCGCCGTCGGCGCCAGGACGCGCGACAGATCGAAGGGTGTTTGCGCCTTTGAAATCAGCATGATTGCGCCACATGTCCCACTCACTTCACTCCTCCGTGGTCGAGGTCCTGTGGGTTGCCTAAATCGATCTGGGACTCCGCACCAGAGGTGCCGTCCGGCTCTGGCGCGAAGCTCATTCGAGGCCCGCAGAACGCCTCGTGGATCGAGCAGGACGCCGTCAACGGCCGGCGCCCTGCTTGACGAGATAATCTACGAGAGACGCCACATCCGCGCGCGTCAGCGCAAGATTCGGCATGCTGACGCCTTGGTACTTCTCGAAGAGCTCCTTTGCCATCGGATCTCCTTCGGCGAGCATCTTGTCTGGTTCCAGGATGAACCGTTCGAGCCAGGTCTTGTCACGTGTCTTCGTCACGCCTGCGAGATCCGGCCCGATACGCGCGCCACTCCCGATCGTGTGGCAAGCGGTGCAGTGTTGCTTGAACGTGTATTCACCAGGATCGAACGTCAAGGGCGCAGCCTCTGCGTAAGACTTCAGCTCACGCCTGGGGCCCTGCCAGCTGTTCAACCAGTCTCCGATCGTCTGCGCGAGAAACTTCGGATTGTCTACGCCGGAATTCCGCATCCACTGGCCGGTCACTTCATTGCCGACGAGCAGGCTCGCAACGTGACCATCCGGGTTCGACGGGTCGGGCGGTGAATACAGTCCAATCTTTTGGCTGATGAGATCGATGTCCGTCTGGGATCCCGTGAGGAACAGCCACCCGGGTCCCGCGTGAAACTTCTCCGCATATGCCTTCAGCACCGCGGGGGTATCGTGCGTGGGATCGATGGTGATCGAATAGAAGAAAACGTCGCGCCCCATGCGATCGCCGAGAACCGTCTGCACCTGTGCGAGCCGCGCCGTTTCGAGCGGACAGGCAAACTTGCAGCTTGTATAGATCAAATCGATCGCGACGATCTTGCCTTTGATCAAATCGTCGTAGAAACGGACCGACGCGCCATCCTGCGTCGTCAAGGTCACGTTGGGAAAATAGTTGGCGCCCCAGTGGCTGTTCTGAGCCGCCGCGGAGAGCACGCCAGCCGTCAGGAGCGCGGCAATTGCCGCCAGCACCGTGCGAGGTTTCCTGAACATACGGTGTCCTAATCAGTGTTTCGCAGATCGTAGGAGTCCTCGAACTTCACGCCCTGCGGTGTCGGCACGGGCGTCGGAAGCGGCCGCAGCACCGGGGCGTCCGAGCCGCTGATCTCCCATCGCAAGAGCATCGCGTTGTCCTCGTGCGTGGTGTTGTGGCAGTGCTCCATGAACATGCCGCCCCAGTCACGGAACTGGATGCTGATCGTGACGGTCCCGTCCGGCCTGAGCCGGTAAACATCCTTCCGGCCCTGCTCCCATGCAGGCACTCGCGAGGCGCTTCCGTCTCGCGCGAGAATGATTCCTTCTTCAAAGTGGATGTGGACCGGATGATCCCATCCGCCGCCGCCGTTGGCGAGATGCCATATTTCACGCGTGCCGAACTTCGGTGCGGCGGATACGCGGTCGTAATCGGCGGCGAGCATGTTTCCACCGTCGGTTTCGATGCCCCACGGCCCGCGGAAGGCGGTGTTCGGGTCGGAACTGGGTTGATCTCGCGCCGCGGCCGAACTGGAAGGTCCGCTCGCGCACGACGGGAATCGTCGACAGGTCAGGATTGGGAATCAGCGTAGTCGGCACGCGGCTGACGTCCGGCTTCGCAGGATCCCGCACGATGCGGAATTCCAGGAACTTGCCGACACAGGGATCCTGCGACTGACCTGAAAGCGCCGCGGAGAGCGAAAGGTCGTCTTTGACCCCTCTGCCGTCCTCGTGCTCCGCGAGGTTGACGAAATACAGCCTGTCGCCAAGGTTGTAGTGGGAAAGTCGATGACGATGTCGTAACCGCTCCGCGATTCCCATGCTCGTCGAGCGCCAGAAGGGTGACCGGGTGCGGCAGCAGGTTGCCGTCATTGGCGATCTGAATGATCGGTTGCGCCGCGCCGGTCACGTTGGCGAGCGCGATTTTGAAGAAGCGCGAGACGCTGGCGTTCAGGATGCGGAAGCGGTACTTGCGCCGCTCCACTTCGAAGTACGGGCTTGTAGGCGAGGTTGACGGTCATCACGTCACCCAGAAAACCATCGAACTCGAAGATATCGAAGAACAGCTGGCCGTTTGCGTCGCAGGCCTTGTCGGCGAGCATCAGGTTGATGTCGTAATCCAGATTGCCCCAGGCCTTGCCGGTGAGTCGGCCGGCCGCTGGGCAGCCGCAGGTTCACGCCGTCGTCGATGTCTTCGTCGCCGCGATCGAGGCCGCTGTAGATGTTGAACATCGCGGCGTTGCCCTTGTAGACGTTCTGCGCGGTGAAGCTGAACATGTGATCGTGGAACCAGTGCGTGCTCATGGTTTCATGCCAGTCGCCGGGGACTTTGTTCAGCCCGCCATGGTCATCGGGCGCGCTCGCCCTTGGATCGGTTGCGTCTGTGTTGATGCTGAAATGCCCGGCCAGGACGATCGGCCAGTGATAGTCGTAGAACTGATTCGGGAAGAAGAACGCGCCGGTAAAGCCGTCGTTTTCCGCGCCGTGGTGGCCGTTGTGTTCGTGGGTGGTAAATCGTGTGGCGCCCGAAGCCGCCGTTGTCCGTGACGTCAGCGGGCAGACCGTTGTGATGGCGGAACAGGATCGGCTCGCCGTAGCGCGCCTGCACCAGCTTCGGTGGAATCGTTCCGTTGAAAGTCCACAGGGCGCTCGGATTCTGGTTCGGCCAGAGCGGGTGGAAGCGCAGCGGCAGTCCAATCGACGGATTGATTCCGCAATTGAGCGCCGGGGCGACGTCCGGTCGGTAAATGAAATTGGTGCACGCGCCGGTCTGTGTCATCTCGATCGAGATCTGCGGCGGAAATTTGTCGAACAGTTGATGCGCCCAGATCGGACCTGGCGGTCGTCCTTCGATCGGACCGAGTCCTCCGCCGAGCCGCGGATCGACTGGCTGCAAGGTGACGTTGGCTTCAGCCGTTGGAACAGGATTCAGGCACGACGCGGAATTGCGCGGAATCACGTCGAAACGCGGCATCGGCTGCGAAAACGGCGTGCATCCGAAGTGCGGACTCTTCGGTGCGCCGGTAGGTATGGCCGCCGAACCATTGGCGACGAATGGATTCAGTCCCCGGATAGGCGCCAGCATCCCGGCGCCGGTGAACAGCCCCAACTTCAGCAGCTCGCGCCGGGAGATCCGGCCCCAGGAGAGCTCGCGGACAATCTCGGCACGGTGGCTTCTTGCACGTTCGGCCTCCCTGAGGCGCGCCTTGGACGCATTCGATGGCAGATAGATGCGGCTCATCTCGTTCTCCTCAGTTGGTTCCGGCAGGTGTCGACACCGTATTCACCACCTTCACAACCACCGGCGCCGATGTCGCGCGGTTGCCTGCTTGGTCGCGCGCCACGGCCGTGAGGTTGTGCGTTCCGTTGATCGTCCGTGTCGAATCCCAGGTCGCGCTGAAAGGCGATTTGAGATCCTCGGCGCCAATTTGAGTCGCGCCGTCGAAGAACGTCACTCCCACGACGCCGACGTTGTCGGCGCCCGTTGCGGTGATCGTCACCACTCCCGAGACCGTACCTGAGACGGGAGCCGTAATGCTCACCGTCGGCGGCGTTACATCGACTACCGTGACGGCGACGATGCCGATCGTGGTCTCGCCCGAGGCGTCGGCGATCTGATACGAAAACGTGTCGACGCCGGCGAAGCGGGCCGGCGGCGTGTAGACGTATGGATTGGGGCCGGTGATCCTGCCGTTTCTGGCGCTGGTCGACGCCACGTTCACGAGCGTCACCGCGGCCAGCGGACGGTCGTTCGAAAGAAGCGACGCCCCTGTGAACGTAATCGACTGAGGCGACGGCGTCGGACCGAGACTGTCGGTGACCGCGATCGGCCACGTGTCGTTCTCAGGGAAGGTCGGTGGCACTACGCATACGGGCCCGTCGTACTGGAGCGGTGTCTGCGCTGTTACCGATGCATACGCTAGTACTGCAAGCAGGACGCGTGAGACGAGCATCGCGAAGCCGCGGGCAGGCGCTGGAGCGGACCACAGGCTCAAAGGCATGGATGTCCTCCGTTGAATCACTCCGCTGCGCGTGCCTGCCACACTGTGACGCGGTGGGCGCCACACCGAGGGGAATGGCGTCAAGCGACCGCTGTCAATTGGCAAGGCACGTGTGAACCAAACGAGACAACGAGCGGGAAAGGTCGCGCGGCTGCCCGCTGGGTCGAGGCCGCGCCGAAATGAGAGAACTCGCGAAGATGTTCCGGTTGATACCTTCGCGGCTTGTTGTAGACGAAAGGGCTCGACGCGTCTTCGGACCGCGCTGGACGCGTGAACCTCGAGCCAGCTCCACGATAGAGGATGTTCGCGACACCGAATCCGCCTGCTGCAGGCTCAGCGTGCGATGTCAGTTGCCTGGGATACCTGGTTGCGAGGTTCGAGCAGCAACATAGATGCCTGGCGGGAAAGAGATGGACCGGAAGGTTCAGCCCGCGACGCGGAACGGAGCAGCGTCAAGCGACGCTGCTCAATTCGAGAGATCTGGCAGTGTGGGGTTAAGACGGCCGCACTCGAGCATCGCCTTACCGTAGTAGGGGTTCCGTATCGTCGTGCCCTTCTGGAACCAGTACTTCTGCAGCATCGGGCAGTAGGCGACGTGGATGTCGTCGCCAAGCGTCGCGTGTGACGTTTTCGCGTAGGTGATCAGCGCTGCGCTCAGCGTGCCGAAAGCGGCGCGCGCCGATTTCAAATCTGCGGCCTGTTGCAACGGGCCGGCAGCGGATCCAATCGACGCGGCGCTGGTGCCAACTTTGGAAGCTTCGGAGGCGATGCGACGTGCGGCGTCGGAAACACCGGTGAGACTGTCAGCGCTCAGCGCCTCTTGAATGCGAAGGTAGGGATCGACGAGGGATGTCATCGAGGCCGGCGCCGCGGATTTCGGTGGAGACGAAGAGACCGTCGGCGCATCCGCATCCTGCTTAATCAGATAGTTCACGATGCTCACCACGTCCTCGCGCGACAGATCGAGGTTGGGCATGCGCACGTTCCGGTACTTCTCGAACAGCTCCTTGGCGATGGGATCGCCGCTCGCGAGCATCTTGTCGGGTGCATAGATGAATCGCGCGAGCCACTCGCGGTCGCGTATTTTCGTGACACCGAGCAGATCTGGTCCGATATGTTCGCCTTGCCCCAAGGTATGGCACGCGGCGCAATGCTGCTTGAACGTATATTCGCCAGGGCTGAATGTCAGAGGCTTCACATCTGCATAAGTACCGAGCTCGCCCTTCGGACCCTGCCAGTTGGTCATCCAGTCGCCAATCGTGCGCGCGAGGAACTTCGGATTATCCACGCCCGGAGTTCCGCATCCACTGTCCCGTGACTTCATTGCCAACGAGCAGACTCGGGACGTGACCGTCAGGATCGGATGGATCGGGCGCCGCATACAAGCCGAGCTTCTTGCTAATGAGCGTGATATCTGCCTGTCTCCCGGTAAGAAACAGCCAGCCCGGTCCGGCGTGAAACTTCTCTGCATACTCCTTCAGGACCGCCGGCGTATCGTGCTCGGGATCGATGGTGATCGAATAAAAGAAGACGCCGTGGCCCATCTGATCGCCGAGCAGCCTTTGTACCTGCGCGAGCCGCGCGGTCTCGAGCGGGACACGCGAACTTGCAGGTGGTGTAGATCAAATTGATCGCGACGATCTTCCCTTTGATCAGATCGTCGTAGAAATGGACCGTGGCCCCGTCCTGAGTGGTCAACGTGACGTTGGGAAAATAGTTGGCCCCCCAGCGGCTGTTCTGGGCAGCCGCCGGGTTAACCACGCTGAAAAGGATCGCGGCCAGCGTCGCGATCCCTGTGCACAGCCTGCCTCGCATGGTCGATCGTCCTTGCAGCTATCGAGCGCCACGCAGGTCGTAGCCGTCTCTGAACTCCACGCCGGTCGGCCTGGGTATCGGTGTGGGCAACGGCGCGAGGAACGGTTCGCCGCCGCCGTTGATCTCCCAGCGCAGCAGCATCGCGTTGTCCTCGTGCATCGTGTTGTGACAATGCTCCATGAACATGCCGCCCCAGTCACGGAACTGCATGGTGATCGTGATGCTGCCGCCCGGGCGCAGCCGGTAGACGTCCTTGCGTCCCTTCTCCCAGGCCGGCACGTTTGACGCGCTGCCGTTACGGGCGAGGACCTGTCCTTCCTCGAAGTGGATGTGGATCGGATGGTCCCATCCGCCGCCGCCATTGACGAGCGTCCACACTTCGCGCGTCCCGAACTTGGGCGCGGCCGAAACACGCTTGTAATCCGCTGCCAGCATGTCGGTTTCGTTGCCGGTTTCAATCCCCCAGGGACCGAAGAAGGCAGTGTCTCGATCGAAACTGGGTTGTTTCGCGCCGCGGCCGAACTCGAACCTCCGCGTGCGGGTCACGGGGATCTGCGAGAGATCCGGGTTCGGAATCAGATTCCGGGGTACCTGGCTCACATCCGGCACAGCAGGATTTCTGACGATCCGGAACTCCAGAAACTTACCGACGCAGGGATCCTGCGACGTGCCGGCGAGCGCCTGGGCGAGAGTGAGGATCTTGATTGGCTTTCTGCCGTCGAGCGACAGCGTCGCCGGATTGAAGTGGTCGTCCAGGTTCACAAGATAGGCTTTCGAGCCGACGTCGAACTGCGTGAAATCGATGACGATGTCATAGCGTTCTGCGATGCCTTGCTCATCGAGCACCTTCAGGTCGACAGTGGTCGGGAGCAGATTGCCGTCGTTGGCGATCTGGGTCATGGTTTTCGCGTTGCCAAAGGCATCGGCCAGCGCGATCTTGAAGAACCTGGACACGCTCGCGTTCAGGATGCGGAAGCGGTACTTGCGCCGCTCCACTTCGAAGTACGGGTTGTACGCGAGATTGACGGTCATGACATCGCCGATGAACCCGTCGAATTCGAAGATGTCGAAGAACAGCTGGCCATCCCGGTCGAACGCCTTGTCGGCCAGCATCAGGTTCACGTCGTAGTCGAGAGCGCCCCAGCCCTTGTTGTCGGAGTTCGACCGGCCGCTGGGGAGCCTCAGATTGACGCCGTCGTTGATGTCCTCCGCGCCGCGATCGAGGCCGCTGTAAATGTTGAACATCGCGGCGTTGCCTTTGTAGACGTTCTGCGCCGTGAAGCTGAACATGTGATCGTGGAACCAGTGCGTGCTCATCGTCTCGCGCCAGTCGCCTGGCACCTTCTTCAGACCGCCGCTGTCGTCGGGGCCGCTGGCCTTCGGTTCCTGCGCCAGCTTATTGACGCTGAAGTGCCCGGCGAGGACGACGGGCCAGTGGTAGTCGTAGAACTGGCCGGGGAAGAAGAAGGCGCCGGTGAACCCGTCGTTTTCCGCTCCATGATGACCGTTGTGTTCATGAGTGGAAATCGTATGACGGCCGAACCCGTTGTTCTGGTAGACGTCAAAAGGAAGTCCGTTGCGATGGCGGAAGAGAATCGGTTCTCCGTATCGCCCCTTGACCAGTTTCGGCGGAATCGTTCCGTTGAATGTCCAGACGGAGTTGGCGTCCTGGACTGGCAGGCCAGGATGGAACTGCAGCGGGATGTGCGCCGCCGGGTTGATGCCACTATTCAGATATGAGGGGACCCCGGGGTTGTAGGTAGTGTTGGTTCGTGCGGGCAGTTGCGTCATTCTTACGAGAACAGTCGGTCGATACTCGTTGAAGCGCTGGTGTCCCCACACGCCGCGGGGATCAGTTCCCAGAATGTTCCCTGGACGTCCATCGACGGGGCCCCTCGTGCCGGCAGCCCGAAGTGCCGGATCGAGATCCTGCTGGGTCGTGCACGCCAGCGCCCCGGGCTCGGGATCTACGTCGGAATACACCTCAGCCCCAAAATTAAGGCGCGGAATGACGTCGAATCGCGGCATCGCCTGCGTGAACGCCTGGCAGCCGAAGAGCGGGCTTGGGGGTGCGCCGGTTGGACCCACCTGCGCCCCTGCGCTGGCAACGAACGGATTGAGGCCGCCGATCGGCGCCAGCATTCCGGCACCGGTGAAGAGACCCCACTTAATGAGTTCGCGTCGCGAGATGCGTCCCCACGACAATTCGCGGACGATCTCGGCGCGATGCTGTCTTGCGCGTTCGGCCTCCCGGAGACGCGCCCTCGATGCGTTACGGGGCAGGTAAATCTGGCTCATACGTCCTCGCCTCCTCGAGTTCCGCGAGCACAGTCTCACGGACAATTACGCCGCTGTGTCGACACACCTCCCTTGCGGGGGCAAAAGTTGGTACTTGTACGATTGTCGCGGTTGCGCCGCATAATATAGGACGAAGATCTCGATTGCGCTCGTTCATTCGACAAAAATCAAAAAGTCATCTCCGAAGGAGCCTTCTGCGATTCGTAGTAGTCCGCTAAGGCGGCGCGTTCACGCCAAACCATGGAGTCGTGCCCTGATCGACGTCTCGTCGTGGGAACCAATGACACTTGCTGCTCGAAATGAATCTGAATCTCCGCCCCAGGAACCGGCCCGGCGGCGATCCAGTAGAACGATCCGACAGCTCTGCGCGAAGCGGCAGAGCGTGCTGATGTGAACCTCGCGGCGATGTACTTGATAAACGCCACGGAAGGTTAAAGCGAACATCGGTTCACGAAACGCGGCGCGCGTCGATCTCGATGGCGTTCACACCCGTCAGGGTGATTGCTGCCAGAAGGAAGGTGCTGACGCGCCCTTCGAATGTTCGTGGGAACGCGCCCGCGTCCGACAATGAAAGGCGGGCGCTACTTGCTGAGGTTGGGAAGGCCTTCGTTGATCCGGCCGCACTCGAGCATCGACTTGCCGTGGTACGGGTTCTGAATCGCCGTGCCCCGCTGCAGCCAGTACTCTGCGGGCCATCGGGCAGTAAGCCACGTGGACGTTTGCGCCGATGCCGGCGTTCGACGTCCTGGCGTAGTTGATGATCGCGTCGCCCAGCCTGCCAAAGGCATCGCGGGCGGATTTCAGATCGCCGCTTTGCTCGAACTCGCCGGCCGCCGATCGAATCGACGCTCCGCCGGGTCCCAGCTTCGCCGCTTCCGCCGCGATGCTACGCGCCGCATCCTTGACCGCGGTCAGCGTGTCGGCGCTCAGGGCCTGCTGAATGCGCAGGTACGGTTCGACCACCGGCTCTGCCGCTGCGCTCGAGGACGGCGAAGCTGAGGCAGCGGCCGGCGCCGGGGTAGCCGCTTCCGCATCCTGTTTCGCGAGATAGTCGATGAGCACGCTGACGTCCTCGTGCGACAGCGCGAGATTCGGCATCCGCACGCTCTTGTACTTTTCGAACAGTTCCTTCGCGATCGGATCGCCCTCGGCGAGCAGCTTGTCCGGCGCGAAGATGAACTTCGCAAGCCACGAGCGATCGCGGGTCTTGGTCACGCCGGCGAGGTCAGGGCCGATGTGCGGGCCGTTGCCGACGGTGTGGCACGCCGCGCAATGATTCCTGAAGGTGTACTCGCCGCGGTCCAGCGTCATCGGCGGCGCTTCGGCGTACGATTTCAGGTCGGTTCTCGGATTCTTCCAGCTATTGAGCCAGTCGCCAATCGTGCGGGCGAGGAATTTCGGGTTGTCCACTCCCGAGTTCCGCATCCACTGGCCCGTGACCTCGTTACCGACCAGCAGATTCGGTGTGTGGCCGTCCGGATTCGACGGATTGGGCGTCGAATACAAGCCGATCTTCTTGCTGATGAGATCGATGTCCGCCTGAGTTCCCGTGAGGAACGTCCAGCCTGGCCCGGCGTGGAACTTGGCCGCGTATTCCTTCAGCACTGCCGGCGTGTCGTGTTCCGGATCGATCGTGATCGAATAGAAGAAGACATCCTTGCCCATCCGGTCGCCGAGGATCGTCTGCACCTGCGCCAGCCGCGCGGTTTCGAGCGGACAGGCGTACTTGCAGGTCGTATAAATCAGATTGATGGCGACGATCTTTCCCTTGATCAGGTCCTCATAGAAATGGACGGTCGTCCCGTCCTGCGTGGTCAATGGGACATTGGGAAAGTAATTGGCGCCCCAACGGCTGTTCTGGGCGAAAGCCGGGGAAGCCGCGGCCGCCCATGACAGGGCAACCGCGGCCATCCAGGACAGGACTCGCGAGCGTGCCGTACGGTGCATCTTCAGCGCGCCGTCGGCAGATCGTAAGGATTCTCGAACTTGACGCCCTGCGGTGTCGGCACCGGTGTGGGCAGCGGCTGCAGGAACGGTTGCCCGCCGCCATTGATCTCCCACCGCAGCAGCATCGCGTTGTCTTCGTGCATCGTGTTGTGGCAGTGCTCCATGAACATGCCGCCCCAGTCGCGGAACTGCAGCGTGATCGTGATGCTCCCGTGCGGCCGGAGACGATACACGTCCTTTCGGCCCTTCTCCCACGCCGGGACGGGCGTAGCGCCGTTGTCCCGGGCGAGGATCTGGCCCTCTTCGAAGTGGATGTGGATCGGATGATCCCACCCGCCGCCGTCGTTGACGAGATGCCAGATTTCGCGCGAGCCGAACACCGGCGCCGCCGAGACACGCCCGTAGTCGGCGTTCAGCGTCGTTCCGCCGTCCGTGCCGATGCCCCACGGCCCGACGAAGGAGGTGTTCGGGCTGGTGCCGGTCTGGATGCCGTCGCGTCCGAAGACGAACGTCCGTTCGCGCGAGACCGGGATGGCCGACAAATCCGGATTGGGAATCAGCTGGAACGGCACCACGCTCAGGTCGGGCGCGCCGGATCGCGAGCCACGCGGAACTCGAGGAAGCGGCCGACGCACGGATCCGGCGACGAGCCGGAGAGCGCAGCCGCCAGGGTGAGCAGCGTCACCGGCTTCCCGCCGTTCAGCCCGCTCACGTCCGAATGATCGGCGAGGTTCACGAGGTGGAGCTTGTCGCCGATGTTGTACTGCGAGAAGTCGAGGACGATGTCGTACCGCTCTGCGATGCCCAACTCGTCGAGTGCGCCCAGGTACACCGGCTGGGGAAGGAGGTTGCCGTCGTTGGCAATCTGCTGAATCAGCTGCGGCTGACCGGCGGCATTCGCCAGCGCGATCTTGAAGAATCGAGAGACGCTCGCGTTCAGGATGCGGAAGCGGTACTTCCTGCGCTCCACCTCGAAGTACGGGTTTTCGACGAGATTCACGGTCATGGTGTCACCGAGGAATCCGTCGAACTCGAACAGATCGAAGAACAGCTGCCCGTCCTGGTCGAACGCCTTGTCCGCGAGCATCAGGTTCACGTCGTACTCGAGATTGCCCCAGCTCTTTCCGGTGCCGCTCGGCAGCCGCAGGTTGACGCCGTCGACGATCTCCTCGTTACCGCGATCGAGGCCGCTGTAGATGTTGAACATCGCGGCGTTGCCCTTGTAGACGTTCTGCGCGGTGAAGCTGAACATGTGGTCGTGGAACCAGTGCGTGCTCATCGTCTCGCGCCAGTCGCCCGGAACGTTCACCAGCCCGCCAGCGTCTGTCGGGCTGCTCGCCATCGGATCGGTCGCGCCGGTATTCATCGTGAAATGTCCCGCCAGGACCACCGGCCAGTGGTAATCGTAGTACTGGCCCGGGAAGAAGAACGCGCCGGTGAAGCCGTCGTTCTCCGCGCCGTGGTGGCCGTTGTGCTCGTGGGTCGAGATCGTGTGACGCCCGAATCCGCCGTTCTGGGTGACGTCCGGCGACAACCCGTTGTGGTGGCGGAACAGAATCGGTTCGCCGTAGCGCGCCTGTACCAGCTTCGGCGGAATCGTGCCGTTGAACGTCCAGACCGAGGCCGGGTTCTGGGTCGGCCAGTGATAGTGGAACCGCAACGGCAAGCCCTGGCTTGGATCAATGCCGCAGTTGTGTTGCGAACCCACGCTGGGGTTGTAGATCCAGTTGGTCGTCGCACACGACTGCGTCATTTCAATCGCGACCGCCGGCGGGAACTGACTGAATCGCTGATGCGCCCACACCGGACCCGGCGGGCGCCCTTCGATCGGCCCGGTGCCGCCGCCCAGCCGCGGATCGACGGGCTGCTGCGTTTGATTGGCCTGGGCCGTCGGCGCAGGACTCAGACACGAGACCGGGTTGCGGGCCATGACGTCGAAGCGCACCATCGGCTGCGTGAACTTGTCACAGCCGAAGCGCGGGCTGGGCGGTGCGCCGGTGGGTCCCAGTGCCGCCGCCTTCGCACTCGCAACGAACGGATTGAGCCCGCCAATCGGCGCCAACATGCCTGCGCCGGTGAGGAGTCCCCACTTGAAGAGATCGCGTCGCGTAATCCGTCCCCAGGACAGCTCCCGGACGATTTCGGCGCGATTCCTTCTTGCATGTTCGGCGTCTCTGAGACGCGCCTTCGACGCGTTCCATGGCAAGTAGATGCGGCTCATGGGTGCTCTTCTCCTCAGTCAGGTTATGAATCCCGTCACATGCCGGAGCGTCGTCAGCCCCGGCATGAGGCAAGCCGGTTGATCATCAGACGCTATTGCACGATGGCCTTGGTCATGTCCGTGGAGATCTCGGTCGCCGAGAGCGCGCGATTGTAGACGCGCACTTCGTCGATCAGCCCCTGGAAGAACTCGCCCGTCGACGAGGCGTTGCCGCCGATGCGGAGCGCGCCGTTGCTCTGGACGATGGTGTTGAGCGAGGGCGCCACGATCGGATTCGCGGTACCGACCAGCACGCCGTTGACGTAGAACTTCTGCACCGTGCCGTCATACGTCGTCGCGATGTGCGTCCAGGTGTTCAGCGGCAGCTTGGTCGTGCCGCGAACCGCCTTGTCGGTCGTCTGCGTTGCGTTGTTCAAGCGCACGTAGCCGGCCGGAACCGCCTTGCCGCCCGAGAGCGGCGCGCCGTCGTGGGCATACAGGGCATAGGAGAGGAGTCCTTCGCCGGCGGTGCCGCGCTCCTTGTAGAGCACCGTCTCCCAGCCGCTCATCGCCGACGGATTCACCCACGCCTCGAGCGTCATGCCGGTGGTCAGATCGATCGGGCTGTTGGTCGTGTCGGTGACCGTCACCCAGTCGTTGACGCCGTCGAACTTCAGCGCCTTGCCGAACTTACCGGCCACACGCGCCGCCTGAAGAATCGTTCCGTTCTTTGCCGACGGTGACGAATCGACGGCGACGGTCCCGGACGCTTCGTCGAAACCGAGCGCCAGCACCAACCCACCGGCAGGGGCACCGCCAGGACCAAGCGAGACGGTGATCGCGATGCTGCTGCCAGGCGAAGCGCTCGAGCCAGCGCTCGGATTCTGACTGATGACCGATCCCGCAGGGACCGTTGCGCTGTTGGCGTTCGTAATCGCACCAACAGTGAATCCGGCGCCGGTGATTGTCGATTGCGCGTTGGTCTGAGTCATGCCGACGACGTTGGGCACCGCGGCGGTGGCCGGACCGAGCGAGACCAGGAAGCCGACGGCGCTGCCGAGAACGGCGTTCGTACCAGAGGTCGGACTCTGACTGATGACCCGCCCGGCCGCGACGGTCGCGCTGTTGGCGGTCGTGATGGTGCCGACACTGAACCCGGCGGTGGTGATTGCCGACTGCGCGTTGGTCTGTGTCATGCCGACGACGTTAGGCACAGCCGCGGTGGCCGGGCCCGAAGAGATCACCAGCGAGACGGCACTACCAGCCGTGACGTTCGTGCCGGCCGTCGGGCTCTGGCTAATCACCCGGCCTGAGGCCACCGTCGAACTGGACGCGGAGCTGATGGCACCAACCGTCAGACTGGCTCCCGTGATCGCGGTTTGTGCTGCGGTCTGGGTCAATCCCACTACGGTCGGGACCGAGATATTGGCCGCGGCATTCAGCACCCTGAAGCCGACAGCGGGGGATTCTCCGAGGTTGCCTGCAGCGTCACGTGCGATCGCGCTCACCGTGTGAACGCCGTCGGCCACGGTCCGCGTGTCCCATGACACCGACCACGGCGACGAGAGGATGTTTCCGACCTGGACACCGTCGACCTGGAACTGAACACGAATGACGCCGACGTTGTCAGCCGCGACCGCCGAGATGGTGACGATCCCTGAGATCGTGCTGTCGGCAGCCGGCGCGGAGATATTGATCGAGGGGTTGACGATGTCGGGAATTACGCCGACCTTGACGATGCCGCTGGCGAATTGACCCGCGCTGTCGATGATCGTGTAAACGAAGACATCGCTTGCCGTCGGCGTAGCCGGAGGCGTGTAGGTGTACGGGTCGGTGCCCGTGATCGTTCCGCCTGCGGAGCTGGTCGAGGCGACGCTCTGGATGGTCAGATTGGTGCCGCGATCGTTTGACAGGAGATAGGATCCCGCGAACGTGAGCGGACCGGCCGCGTTTCCGATAGAGTCGGGGCCGGCATACGGCCACCCATCGTTCTCCTGTGGCGTCGGCGGAACGGCGCACACCGGTCCCTGGAACTGCGTCTGTGCCCGCATCGGCATGGCGATCGTCAAGGCGCCCAGGAGAACGGATGCAGCAAGTCTTGCGATGCCGCGCATGCAGAACTCAGTAGGACGACGGTTGAAAGACATTCTCCGCTCCCTCGAATCAATTCATTGCGCGTGCGCGCTCGCGAAACGCCGGAAAAGCCGGTTTGGGGGTGTCGCGAGTAAACTGGATTTCATCGCCGTTGAAAATGGCACGGAAGTGGTGGGTGGCATCGACCTAGGCCGCGGGTGGAAGTCTCTCGGGGACCATGACGAGCCCGTCCTGCAACATGACCAGGCCGTGCGTGAAAGCGAAGACCGCGAGCTCGAGGCGCGACGAGACGCCGACCTTGTCGAAGACACTCGAGAGGTGATGCTTCACGGTGTCCTCGCTGACCCGGAACCGCTCGGCGATGCCTTTGTTGGTCTCGCCATCTGCCACCGCGGCGACCACCTGCATCTCGCGCTCGGTCAACCGGAACTTGCGCGGAGGCTTCGGGTGCTGTTTCGCGGGCAGCTCCGGCACGGACTCGAGCAGCTGTCCGTCCATCCAGTAGTTGCCGGCCAGCACGCCGCGTATTGCTTGCACGAAGTGCGGCATCGAGGCACCCTTCGCGATGACGCCGCGGGCGCCGGCTCGCATCGCCGCCGTCTGCACGTCGGGCTGCACCGGGTCCATCAGGAGCATCGAGCGCACAGGGCTGGGGAGCGCCGCCATCGCCTTGATCGTTTCCAGGCCGCCGCCCCGGATGTTGACGTCTATAAGGATCAAGTCCGGCTGCAGGCTCCGGGCGAGGGCCACAGCTTCGGCGCTGTCGGCCGCTTCAGCGAGCACGGTCAGGCCGCCGCTCGCGTCGAGCAGGAGTTTCAGACCGTAGCGAAACACAGGTTGACTATCAGCAAGCGCAATACGAACGATGCTCATTCTGGCCTCAGCCGGAAAATTGGTCAGGGACATCGCGACTGAGCAAGGCCTGCGCCAGTTGTGGAGAATGAGATCGAGTGCCGAAAAATCGGCGTGATCGAGACGACGGGATTCCGGCGGTCTGCCGCCGCGGAGAACGAATTCGACTTTTACGCGGACGTCAGCAGTGGCGGCGACTTTTGCGAAACATGGTTTTGCTGCCCTTGCTGAAGGCTCACGTGCTGTCTGTGAGTGCCGCAAAGTCCGCTGGCAAGGAGACTCTGATGACAACCGATCGCTATACGAAGGCCGTGCTGACCGTGATCGCCGGGTGCCTCCTGTGGATGTGCGTGATGGGAACGGCCGGTCCGGTGATCGCGCAGCAGGGATCGACGACCGACAACGCGGGAGTCGGTGGGCGCGTTCAGGCAGTGGTCATCGTCGGCACCGGCACCATGGATGCCCAGGGGAGAGTCGCGGTGAACTTCGTCAGGCGCAACGGCGTTCAGGTGACCGATCCCAGCGTTCCCGTGAAACTGCCCTACAGCGCCGAGTCTCCGCTGCCTGTACGCCTGCCGTACACGACCTCCTCACCGCTGCCGGCGCAATTGCTGTATACCGCCGGCACGCCCTTGCCGGTGGCGATTACCGGCATCAAGAAGACGGTCGACTGGGAGCCGATTCGCACGCAAGTTGAAAACGCGCCGGTGCGCGGGACGCCGGGGCTGCCTCACTAGCAGCCTCGTGCTGGCCGCACCTCTCGGCGCCTCTGAAGAGGCGCCCTACAAAACCAATACGCTCGGCGCCTCTAAAGCGGCGTCCTACACCCGCCTGCTCTCATCGCCGTGGCCCTCGGCAGCCATCCCGGATCATCCTCTATAATCAAAGTTTACGACCATGGACAGCACCCCTATAGGGACCGGCCCGGCGCTCGACTTCATTCGCGAACAGGTTGCGGAGGACCTGGCGGCCGGCCGCGACGGCGGGCGTGTGGCCACGCGGTTTCCGCCCGAGCCGAACGGCTACCTGCACATCGGCCACGCCAAGTCGATCTGCCTGAACTTCGGCGTCGCGCGAGGAGTTCGGCGGCACCTGCAACCTGCGCTTCGACGACACGAACCCGACGAAGGAAGACGTCGAGTACGTCGAGCGATCAAGGAAGACGTGCGCGTGGCTCGGGTTCGAGTGGGACGGCCTGCTCTACGCGTCCGACTACTTCGAGCAGCTCTACGAGTACGCCGTCGCAGCTGATCAAGCAGCGGCAAGGCCTACGTCGACAGCCTGACGCGCCGACGAGATCCGCGCGCTACCGCGGCACGCTGACCGAGCCGGGGACGGACAGCCCGTACCGCGACCGTCCGGTCGAGGAGAACCTCGATCTGTTCGCGCGGATGCGCGCCGGCGAGTTCGCGGACGGCGCGCACGTGCTGCGCGCGAAGATCGACATGGCGTCGCCGAACATCAACATGCGCGATCCGGTGCTGTACCGGATCCGCCGCGCGCACGCATCATCGCACCGGCGACGCGTGGTGCATCTATCCGATGTACGACTTCGCGCACCCGCCGTCGGACGCGCTCGAGCACATCACGCACTCGCTCTGCACGCTCGAATTCGAGGATCATCGGCCGCTCTACGACTGGCTGATCGAGAACCTGTCCGGTGCCGGCCCAGCCGCGGCAGATCGAGTTCGCGCGCCTGAACCTGACCTACACGCGTGATGAGCAAGCGCAAGCTGCTCGAGCTGGTGCAGGAGGGGCACGTCACGCGGCTGGGACGATCCGCGGATGCCGACGATCGTCGGGATGCGCCGGCGCGGCTACACGCCGGAAGGCGATCCGCGACGTTCTGCGAGCGCATCGGCGTCGCCAAGACGCGAGAACGTCGTCGACGTCGCGCTGCTCGAGCACAGCCGTCCGCGAGGATCTGAACCGACGCGCGCCGCGCGTGATGGCGTGCTGCGCCCGCTGCGGGTCGTCATCGAGAACTATCCCGGAAGGCCAGGTCGAAGAGGTCGACGTCATCAACAATCCCGGAGGATCCGTCCGCGGGCACGCGCAAGGTGCCGTTCTCGCGCGTGCTGTACATCGAGCGCGACGACTTCCGCGAGGATCCGCCGAAGAAGTTCTTCCGGCTGGCGCCCGGACGCGAGGTGCGCCTGCGCTGCGCGTACTTCATCACCTGCACCGGGGTCGATGAAGGATCCGGCGACGGGCGAGATCGCCGAGCTGCGCTGCACCTACGATCCGGCCACGCGCGGCGGCGACGCGCCCGGACGGCCGCAAGGTGAAGGCGACGCTGCACTGGGTGTCGGCCGCGCACGCGATCGACGCCGAGGTCCGGCTCTACGATCGGCTGTTCAATGCCGAGGAACCCGGAGCGTCAGGAGATTACCGGGCCGATCTGAATCCCGCGTCGCTCGAGATCGTCCGCGACTGCAAGGTCGAGCCGTCGCTGAGGCGGCCGCGCCGGGAGCCCGATTCCAGTTCGAGCGCCTCGGCTACTTCTGCGTGGACCGCGACAGCACCCCGGCACTTCCCGTGTTCAACCGCACGGTGACGCTCAAGGACAGCTGGGCCAGGATCGAGGCCAGGCGCTAATCTGCTGATTTGGTGATTCAGTGATTTGGTGATTTCAGAGCCAATCACCAAATCACCAATTACCCAATCACCAAATCACGCGAACTCTCCTGCCCTGATGAGGGTGACCAGCTCGTTGAGCGAGCGGACGCGTACGCAGTCGGCGTCCGGGCGAAGATCGGCTTCGTCGAGCAGGACCGGCCGGATGCCGGCGCCGCGGGCGCCGACCACGTCGACGTAGTAGAGATCGCCGACATGGATCGTGGTCTCGCGCACCGCGCCGCTGCGCTCGAGCGCGATCTCGAAGAGCCGCGGATCCGGCTTTTCCACTTTCTCGTCGTACGAATCGAGCACGCAATCGACCAGCCGGTCGAGCCCGAGGCGCGCAAGGTGCGCGCACAGGGTGCCGTTGGCATTCGACACGACCGTCAGGCTGAGGCCGAGATTGCGAAGCGCACCCAGCGCCGGACGCACGCCGTCAGGAACGAACTCCCACAGGTTGTGGGCGCGGTGATACGCGTTGAGCTCGCTCAGCGCGGCGGCCGTTGCCGGAGAAGCCGCGACGCCCGCCTTCTCCAGAATCAGATCGAAAAACAGCCAGCCTCGGCTGGCATCCGTGGTTGCGCCAATCACCTGCCGATCGTCGAGTTGACGTCGCGCGTAGGGTTCCGCGCGGGCAAGCGTGTCAGGAGAGACGTCGACCCCGTGCCGTGCGAGCGTTTCGCTCACTCGGGCCCAGTTGGGAAAGAGCAATACACCGCCGGCGTCGAGAAAGACCGTTTCGAGGGACACGACCTATTCTACGACCCCGAGGTCCGAGGAGCGCTTGTCCGCCGTAGCCGCTTGGCGGCGAAGGCGGAAGGGACGAGGAGCGAGGCCGGCAGCCCGAAGCCCGAAGCCTGAAGCCTGAAGCCCGAAGCCTCGAAGCCTGAAGCCCGAAGCCTGAACTTACTGATCCGTCAACGCGATCACCGGATCGATTCGCGTGGCCCGCCGGGCCGGCACCGCGCACGCGGTGAAGGCCACCAGACCAAGCAGTGCCGCCACGGTGCCGAGCACCACTGGATCCAGCGCCTGCACCCCGAAGAGCTGTGTCTCCATTGCCCGGCGGATAGTGACCGAACCGGCGAGCCCGGCGATGACCCCGATGCCCAGCAGCAACAGTCCTTCCCGTACGACGAGCCGGAAGATGCGGGAGCCGTCGCTGCCCAGCGCCATGCGGATGCCGATCTCGCGGCGCCGCTGCGCCACCTGATAGGCCAGGACGCCGTAGATGCCGACCGCTGCGAGGAACAGCGCGACGGACGCGAAGACTACCGCCAGCAGCATCGGCGTTCGGCGGCTGACGAGCGACTGGCTCACGCGCTCCTGCATGGTGCGCACGCCATAGAACGGCAGCTCGGGATCGATCGCCGTCAGCTCGCGGCGGATCGCCTGCGTGATGGTGTCGGGCTCACCGGCCGTGCGTGCCACGAGAGTCATCGTTCGGATGGCGTCCTGCGCGACAGGGAAGTAGTAGGCCCCGACCGGCTCCTTCTCGGTCAGTCCACGCGTCCGGATGTTACCGACCACGCCGACGACCGTGTAGAAGCGAGTCGTCGGTCCGGGCCCACGCGTAAGCTCCTCCGCCTTGTCCGGTTGCCACATCCGGCGGCCAATCGGATCTTTCTGTCCGAAGAAACGTGCGGCGAGCCGCTCGTCGATGATCGCGACTTTCGGCGCCCGATCGTTGTCGGACGCGTTGAAGAGGCGGCCGCGCTTCAGCGGGATGTTCATCGCCTCGAAGTAGCCCGGCGAGACGTCAGTGGAGAAGGGGGAGATCAGCGATTCCCCCTTCGACATCACGTAGCCTTCGGCAAGGATCACGCTGTCGTTGAAGTCGTTCCCGAGCGGCACCACGTTGGTCACGCCGGCCGCCTGCACGCCTGGCAGCGCGCGCACTCGTTCGAGCAGCCGGTCGGTGAACGCGACCAGCTTCGAATCCTCCTTGTAGCGTGAGGCGGGCGGGCTCACCGTGCCGGTCAGGACGTGCGTCGCATCGAACCCGGGCCGTACCGCGAGCACACGCTGGAAGCTCGCCAGCAGCAGGCCCGCGCCGATGAGCAGCATGAATGCGAAGGCGACTTGTGCCGTCACCAGCACGCGCCGGACGCCGCGCGAGCCACGGCCGGAAGTACCGCTCCGTCCTTCTTCCCGAAACGCCTGACTCAGGTTCATGTGCCGCAACCCGAGGACGGGAACGAGGCCGATCACCAGTCCAACGAGAACGGCGAGCGCGAAGGTGAAGGCGACGACCGGAACGTCCAGAGCCACCTCGGTTCCCTGCGGCGTCTTGTCGAGACCGAAGGTTGCCAGCATGCGGACCCCGACCCATCCGACCGCCAGGCCGGCGAGTCCGCCAACCAGCGTCAGGATGACCGTTTCGGTCAGCAACTGCCGCGCGATTCGCGCGAGACCGGCGCCGAGCGCGTGACGCGTCGCGAGCTCCTTCATCCGGGCGCTCGATCGCACCAGCAACAGGTTCGTGACGTTGACGGCGCCGATGAGCAGCACGAAGACGACGCCGCCCCACAAGAGATACAGCGTGCTGCGGATGTCCCTGACCAGGTAGGCCTGCAGCGGCACCACGACGGTGTGGAAGCCGGCGTTGATGAGGATTTCCTTCAGCTGAGGGAATCGATCGAGGTTGCGGGCGTTGAGCGCGTCAATCTGCTGCCGCGCCTGGGTAACCGTGGCGGTCGGCTTGAGTCGCGCGACATAGGACCAGTTGTTGCTGTGACGCGCTTCGTCCGACTTCTGCTGAGCCGTGAACGCCAGCG
This sequence comes from uncultured Acidobacteriota bacterium, assembly GCA_963755695.1. Lineage (GTDB taxonomy): Bacteria > Acidobacteriota > Vicinamibacteria > Vicinamibacterales > 2-12-FULL-66-21 > QHWT01. The sequence continues at coordinate 1,093,943 of CAVWLB010000008.1, forward strand.
GCAGCCACATCTTGACGTCCGGATCGAGGAAGCCGAACCCTTGCGGCAGGACGCCGACGATGGTGTAGGGCTCGCCGTTGATGCGCATGTCCTGCCCGATGGCCGCATCGCGTCCGCCGAAGTACTGCTGCCACGTCGCATAGGTCAGGACGACTTTGTGCGTCTTGCCTTCCTCGCCGTCTTCTTCGGTGAAGAGGCGGCCGCGAAGCGGCCTGGCCTGCAGCAGGCGCAGCAGCGATGGCGTCGCCAGCATCGCCATGACCCGCTGGGGATTGCCCTCCTGACCGAGCGTGACGCCGCGGGTGTTGTAGAGCGCCTGTTCCTGGAACACGTCGGTCTCGCGCAGCCGGTCGTAATAGTCGGGCACGCCGGTGTTGCCACCTTCCTCGCCGACCCCGGCCCCCGGATACGCGTTGTACATGTGAACGAGCTGTTCGGCGTGCGGCACCGGCAGGGGCCGCAGCAGGACGGAATTGACGATGGCGAAAATCGCCACGTTGGCGCCGATGCAAATCGCCAGGGTCAGCGTGGCGGTGGCCGCGAATCCGCGATCCTTCCACAGCACACGCCCCGCAAACCGCACGTCCTGGAGCAGCCGTTCCATCGCGCCTCCCTCGATCTCCTGAGAATACGGAGGAGGAGGGGAACGGGTTCGCAGGTTCTCGGGTTCTCGAGGTTCACGGGTTCTGGAACCGGTTCGCGGGTTCGCGGGTTCTCGGGTTCTCTGGTTCTTTAACGCCGCGAATCCCGGCCACAGAACCTGAGAACCTGAGAACCTGAGAACCCGCGCAGCGCCAACCCGAGAACCCGAGAACCCGAGAACCCGCGAACCGGTTCCAACCTTTCCACACCTGTTGACGTCCAACAGGACGATCGCTATGCTCCTGTTGGTAATCAACAGAAAGGCGGAAGGGTGGGCAGCCAACCGAAAACCGACGTGCTCCAGGGGACGCTCGATCTGATGGTCTTGAAAACCCTCGAATCGTTGGGCAGCCAGCACGGCTACGGGATTGCGCAGCGGATCCAGCAGGTGTCCGGGGACCTGCTGCGGCTCAACCAGGGCACGCTCTATCCCGCGCTGCTGAGGCTCGAGCAGCGGGGGTGGATCGCCTCGAAGTGGGGCGTGTCGGACAACAATCGGCGCGCCCGCTACTACACGCTCACCCGCGCCGGCCGCAAGCAGCTCCATCGTGAAGCCGAAGAATGGAACCGCATGGCCGCGATCATGGCGCGGGTCCTTGGCGCGCGGGAGGACACGGCATGAGTCGCCGACGCGAGTGGGTGTCGCGGCTGCTCGGGCTGTTGCGTCTTGGCGGCGGATCGACTCCCGGCAGACTGGCAGAGGAGCTCGAGTTCCACCGCGAGATGCTCGAAGAGCAGCACCGCCGGCGTGGACTGTCGGAAAGCGACGCCGCACGGGCGGCGCGCCTGGAGCTTGGCGGCGCCACGCAGATTCGCGAGGCGTGGCGAGATCAACGCGGCATTCCGGCGATCGAGATGCTGGTCCATGACCTGCGCTACGGGGTTCGGATGCTCGGCCGAACTCCAGGTTTTACGCTTGCGGCGGTTCTGACGTTGACCCTCGGGATTGGCGCAAACGCGGCAATCTTCACCATTGTAGACGGCGCGCTGCTTCGTCCCCTGCCCTACGCATCCCCCGATCGCCTGGTGACGGTCGGCGATCAGGCGAGCGATGGATCGTCGTCCAATGTTGGCTACACGACCGTCCTGGACTGGCAGACGCGCAGCCGATCGTTCGAGACGATCGTGATGATGCGCTCGTGGTTGCCCACGCTCATGGTCAATGGCGAAGCCGAGCGCGTGCCGGCGGTCCGAGTGAGCGCGAACTACTTCGACATGCTCGGTGTGCGTCCCGCACTGGGCCGGACGTTCACCCCAGACGAGGACCGGCCCGAACAGTGGCGCATCGTGCTGCTGAGCGATGGATTGTGGCGGCGGCGCTTCGGGGCGGATCCGTCGATTGTCGGCAAGACCATCACGATGAACGATCGCGCATATCGGATCGTCGGCATCATGCCGCGCGACTACGAACCGATCTTGTCCGCCCGGGTACTATCAGCCGGCACAGATGTGGGCGCCGCTTGGCTACGACACCTCGCTTTCCTACGCCTGCCGCAGCTGCCAGCACCTGCACGCGTTCGGTCGATTGCGTCCCGGTGTGACGCCGGCCCAGGCGTCAGCCGAACTCTCGGCGGTTCGCGAGCGGATGCGTGTGGAACATCCGGCCGACTACGCACCTGGAAACGTGGCGGTGGTACCGCTGGCCGACGCGGTTGCCGGCTCGGTGCGGCCGGCATTGTACGTGCTGTCGGCCGCGGTTGCTTTCGTGCTTCTCATTGCGTGCGCCAACGTGGCCAATCTTCTCCTGGCGCGATCGCTCGGGCGCCGGCGCGAACTGGCGCTCCGGTCCGCACTCGGCGCCGGACGCGGCCGCATCGTCCGACAACTGATGACGGAAAGCGTGCTGCTCAGCGCGATCGGTGCCGTGGGTGGGGTGCTGCTGGCGATCGCTGCGGTGAAGGGGCTGTCGAGTCTCGCTCCGGTTTCGTTGCCCCGCCTGGACCACATCGCGGTCGACGGCCGTGTGCTCCTGTTCACGACCGCAGTGGCGCTGGCGACGGGTTTACTTTGCGGCATCGTGCCGGCGTTCAACGGTTCGTCGGTCGATTTGCTGACGTCGCTGTCGACCGATACGCGCACCAGCGTGGGCGGTTCCAACCGCGCTCGCGCGACTCTTGTCGTCATCGATCTTTCACTGGCGCTTGTGCTGCTCACGGGCGCGGGGCTGATGCTGCGGACGATGGCGTCGGTGGTTCGCGTCGATCCCGGTTTCGACGCGGATCGGGTCGTCACGATGCAGTTGTCGCTCGGGGGCACGGCGTACGCCGAAGACGCGTCGGTCGTTGCATTCCAGGAGCGTCTGCTCGAGCGTGTCCGGACGCTGCCGGGTGTCGAGGTCGCGGCGCTCGCCGGCCAGGTCCCCTTCGGCGCGAATTTCGACACCTGGGGTTTCCACATCAAGGGCGGCATGAAGCCGAATCCCGCCGACGATCCGTCGGTGCAGCGATATGCGGTCACTCCCGATTACTTCCGCGTGATGAACATCCCGTTGCTCGCCGGGCGCAGCATTGTCCCGACCGATTCGGCGACCAGCCAACCGGTGATGGTGGTGTCGGCGACAACCGCGAAGTCGCTCTGGCCTGGTGGTAACGCCATCGGCGCGCAGGTCCGGATTGGCGATTACGCGAATGGCCCATGGCGCACGGTGGTCGGCATCGTTGGCGACGTTCATCACGGAGACCTGACAACCCCGCCCGACATGGCAATGTACACCCCACAGACGCAGAACACGGATTCGTTCCTCGTGCTGACGGTGAAGTCCGCTTCGAGCCAGTCCCTTGCCCTCGTTCCGGCGATTCGGGGAGTAGTGAGGGAGATCGATCCCGCGATTCCGGTGTTCGACAGCGCAACCATGAAGGAACGGCTCGACAGAGCGGCTGCGCCGCGGCTGTTCGTCATGCGCGTGCTCGCCGGATTTGCCGGCCTGTCGCTGCTGCTTGCGGCGATTGGTTTGTATGGTGTGGTCTCCTACACGGTGTCCCAACGGACCCGCGAGGTGGGCTTGCGCGTCGCGCTCGGCGCGCGTCCCGCCGACATCCGGCATCTGGTACTGTCCGGCGGTTTTGCCCTGGTGGCTGCGGGTCTCTTGATTGGTCTTGCCGCGGCCCTGGCCTCGACCCGGTTTCTTGGCGCGCTCCTGTTCGGCGTGAGCCGCACCGATCCCGCGACGTTTCTATCGGCCGCCGGCCTGCTGACCCTGGTCGCGCTGGTCGCTCACTGGATTCCGCTCCGTCGTGCGCTCGCTGTCGATCCCACGGTCGCCTTGAGACACGAGTAGTCTGGGCGGTTGCCGCGGCGGCTAGAATCACGAGCGTGTCCCACGTGAAGCTGCCAATCGACGCGCAGCTCCAGGAAATCCTGCATCTCGTCCGAACCCAGCGCGCGCTCGTGCTCTCGGCGCCGCCTGGGACGGGAAAGACGACTCGCGTGCCGCCGGTTTTGGCGGTAGACGGGCCGGTGATCGTGCTCCAGCCCAGGCGAATCGCGGCACGGGCCATCGCCCAACGCATCGCGCGAGAGCAGGGCTGGACCATCGGCGAAGAAGCTGGATGGCACGTCCGGTTCGAGCGCCGCTTTTCCCCGCGCACGCGCGTTCTGCTTGCGACCGAGGGGATCCTCACCGCCAGGCTGCAGCAGGACCCGCTGCTGTCCGACTTCCAAACCGTGATGCTCGACGAGTTTCACGAGCGCACGATTCATGCGGACCTTGGGCTTGCGCTCGCACGACAGGCCTGGCGCGCGCGCGAGGACCTTCGACTCGTGGTCATGTCAGCGACGCTCGACACCGCTGCCGTCGCGGCCTTTCTCGACGATTGCCCGGTCCTGACCATGACCGGGAGAGTGCATCCGATCGACATCGACTATCGCCCGATGCAAGCCATCCCAGACGCGATCAAAGAGCTGCTGCCGGCGAGCGTTGGAACCCTTCTGTGCTTTCTTCCGGGCGCGGCCGAGATCCGCCGTGCGGAAGCGGACGTTCGGGCGCTGGTTGACGACCGTACTGAGGTCGTGCCGCTCTACGGATCGCTTCCCGCGGACGCGCAGGATCGCGCGATCTCCGACACCGGCAGTCGCCGGGTCATCCTTGCGACCAACATCGCAGAGACGTCGCTGACCGTGCCGCGCGTTTCAACGGTGATCGACACCGGCCTTCATAAGGTGGCGCGTTTCGATCCGGATCGGAGCGTCGACTCGTTGGAACTGGAGCGCATTCCCGCTGATGCGGCAGAGCAGCGGGCAGGCCGCGCCGGGCGCTCAGGACCAGGCCGGGTGCGCCGGTTGTGGAGCGCCACGGATCGTCTGCGGCCGCATGGCGAACCGGAGATCCATCGAATCGACCTGTGCGAAGCTGCGCTCGAGATCGTCGCGTGGTGCGGGAGATCCGCGCGTCTTCGAGTGGTTCGATGCGCCGGAGACGGATCGCGTCGATGCAGCGATGGCGCTGCTCGCTCGTCTCGGCGCGATTCGTGACGGGCGGCTGACCGACATCGGAGTCGCGATGCACCGCCTGCCAATTCACCCCCGGCTCGCGCGAATGCTCGTGGAATCGGGTGGCAGCCGCGACGTCGCGCTTGCCTGCGCAGTGCTTTCCGAACGTCATCTGACCGTCCGCGCGACCGCGGCTTCGTCGAGCGATCTGCTGTCGGCGATCGACGATCCTGGCAGGCTGCCGCCGCACGTCGTTGACGTGGCTCGCCGTCTGGCTAGAGACGAGGAGGACCGCAGCGCAGCCACCCCCTCCTCTGAGCGCGAGCGGCGGTTTCGACGATCTATCTTCTGCGGCTACCCGGACCGAGTCGGGCGCCGGCGATCACCGGCGTTGCCGCGATATCTCCTCGCCTCCGGTCATGGCGCGACGCTCGGCAGAGAAAGCAGCGTCCACGACGCGGAGTTCATCGTCGCCGTCGACGTGCAGGCCGGCCGACGAGGTGACTTGTCCGAAGCCATCATCAGGATTGCAAGTGCCGTGGATGCGGAGTGGCTCGAGCCGACCGCGGTTCGCATCGTGCACGTTCTCGATTCGAGGGGCCAGGTGCGCGCGATCGAGCGAATCTTCTACGACGAGATCCCGCTCGGCGAGCGACCCGCCGCGATCGACCCGGAGGAAGCGTCACGATTGCTCGCGGCTGCGTTCCTGCGAATCCCGGTTGCCGGAACGCCGACGAGCAACTGCTCTTGCGCTTACGGTTCGCAGGGCTGGCCGCCGACCTTGCCGCGCTGGCCAGACGTGCCGCGGCCGGCAGGACGGCATTGTCGGAGGTATCGCTCTTTCATGCTCTCGACTGGAGCACGAAGGCGGATCTGGACCGCCTTGCGCCGCTCACGATCCGTATACCAAGCGGACGCGAGGCGACGTTGCAGTACCAAGAGGACGGCGCGGTCGTCGCCGCGGTGAAATTACAGGAGCTCTTCGGCCTCGCCGATACGCCGCGCGTGGGCCCGCGGCAGACCCCGGTGGTCCTGTCGCTGCTCGCGCCGAACGGCCGTCCCGTGCAGACGACCACGGATCTGCGCAGCTTCTGGAACACCACTTATCAAGAAGTCCGCCGGGAACTGCGGGGGCGCTATCCGAAGCATCCGTGGCCGGAAGATCCCTGGACCGCATTACCGACGGCCCGCACGAAGCGCCGTGTGTAGGGGGCGTCCTGGGGTCTGACCCCATTCCCGCTGGCTAGACCCCGGTTCGGGGTCTGACCCCATTCCGATGGCTAGAATCCAGTACCGGGGGTCTGAGCCCCAGCCCCGATCGCTGTCCCGCCGCTGCGGATACCTCCTGAAGCTGCGCGATGCGCACGCGGAGGGATGTCGTGAACGACTCCTGGTCCTCGGGCGTGGCGCCGCTGGCCCGCAGCGCCTCGCGCAATTGTTCGTCGGTGATCCGGCCCAGATAGCGGCACAGCCACGCGACGTTCTCCACGGTGATCGACTCGCGGGCGTCGGCGGTCCGTTGGCCCGTATAACCGAACTGCACGAACCCCTCGGTGACGCCGGTGACGAACTGCGGCGTCTGCGCAGCGAAGGCGTTCGGATCCCACCGCCCGCGCGTGACCGGTGTCACTCCCCACCGGCCCATCGATCCGCCCCAGTCGATGATCATGTACTGCGCCTCGCGCTTCCATCGCGAGAGGCGCTGCACGTAGATCGCCGTGTTCGATCCGCGCGCGACGTCGCGCTGATCCTTGTTGTCCCAGTTCGACATCAGCATCATGAGCACACGGAGTCCTGCAAGCTCGCGCGTGCCGACGAACGGGTTGTCGGTCCACGACCAGCTGTGCTCTTCGAACAGCTTCAAGACGTCTGGATCATCGAGCTCGAATCTCGCGTCTCTGAAGCGGCCGGCTTGGTCGATGCACGGCGCCGTGCGGGTTAACCCACCGGTGCGGTCGACCTGCCCCTCGCGCACGTAGTAGGTCACCTCCGCGAAATATCCGCACGCCCACGCGAGGCGCACGCCGAACGTTTCTGGCTGTACCTCGTGTCCCCATTTCACCCGCCACCGGCGTCCGCGCCCGTCGCGGACCGACATACAGGGCTGCGATCCGTTCAGATGCTCTTCGATGAAGTGAAAGGGAGGTTGTGGCGTGCCGTCGCGACCGCCCGGCCCCGCCGAGAGATCGAGTCGTTCGACATCGCCGGGATCGCGCCAGAGACGATGGTGGACGCCGACGAGCGGGCGAGGACCAGCCCTTCGGACCTTGTAATGACCAATCGCGCGCCACATGAGTCGCAGGCTGACGAAGGCCAACACGGCTCCGGTCACCGTTATCGCCGTATAGAGAAGGAGCGGGTGCGTCACGGCGTTAGATTGAGGACGGCCCGTCTGCATCTGATGTCATCCGCGCAACTTCCGCACACCCAGTAGTCAAACGGACGAGCTTTCTGCCAGCCACGCAGGTTATCTCGCAAGAAGTATGACAGTCAGTGTTTCGTGCATCGAACGGGACTGTCACCGTTCCGGACCACGGATAGAATCGATCGCTGGATGAAAGTCGGCACCTGGAACGTCAATGGCATTCGCGCGCGGCAGTCGCAAGTGCAGGAATGGGTCGAGCGCGAGCAGCCGGACATCGTCTGTCTCCAGGAGATCAAGGCCGCATCCGACCAGGTACCGGCCGCGCTTTGCGAGATGGAAGGCTACTGGTGCTACTGGCACGGCGCGAAGGGATATTCCGGCGTCGGCCTGCACATCAGTAAGCGCCTCTGCCCTGAGCGGCCGGATTTCGTGCACCCCGCGTTCGATTACGAGAGCCGGATCGTCACGGTGACGGTCGCAGGCGTGACGTTCGCGTCGGTTTACGTGCCCAACGGCGGCAAGGATTTTCCGGCGAAGATGCAGTTTCTCGACGCGCTCGACGGTTACGTCACGGGACTCCTCGCCGGCGGCACACGGCTCGTGATCTGCGGCGACATCAACATCGCCCGGGCGGACATCGACGTCCATCCGAAGGAGCGAAAACCACGCGCCATCGGACAGCTGCCCGAAGAACGCGCGCTGCTCGAGCAGATTCTGACGCGCGGCCTCGTCGATACCAGCCGCGCGCTCGAGCCAGAGAACGATCAGCTGTTCACGTGGTGGGCGCCGTGGCGGAACATGCGCCAGCGCAACATCGGCTGGCGCCTCGACTACGTGCTCGCCAGCCGTTCGATGTTCGACGCCGTTGTGAGCTGCAGCGTGCAGCGCGAGGTCGGGACGAGCGATCACGCGCCGGTCCTGGCCACGTTCAACGTGTGATCCGTCCGAGCTCAGGAGGCTCCCGTGCGGTTGAACCGGCCGCTCGCAACCACCACCTGCATCGTTGCCGGCTGGTTGTCGGTCGCCATCCTGGGAGCTCAGGATCCGGCAACGCCTCCACAGCAGGAGCAGCGGCCCACCTTCAGGGTTGGCGCAAATTTGGTCCGTGTGGACGTCACGGTGATCGACCGGCGTGGCGAACCCGTGACGGATCTGACGCAGGACGACTTCGAGATCCGCGAAGACGGCGTGCCGCAGGCCGTCGAAACCTTCAAGCTGGTCGAAGCTACCGGCGAAGCACCCGACGACTTGTCGCTGCCGATTCGGTCACCCGAGCATGCACTCGCTGAAGCCGCCCGCGACGAGATTCGCGTCTTCGTGATCTTCTGGGACGAGTACCACATCGGCCAGATGGGCGCCGCGATCGAGGGGCGCAAGGCGCTGTCGGATTTCGTTCACAACGCGTTCGGCCCCGCCGACCTCGTTGCGCTCGTCGATCAGCTGACGCCTCTCGACGCTATCAAGTTCACGCGGGATCGGCTCGAGCTGACGGAAGCGGTTCGCAAGCTGAAAGGACGGCAGGGAATTTACCTTCCGCCGCGAAGCGCGATGGAAGAAGGCCAGTTGATGCGGATGCGCGACATCGAACAACTACGCGCGCAGGTCACCGCGTCAGCACTCGAAGCCACCATCTCGCACCTCGGCGCGATTCGCGAAGGGCGCAAGGCCATTCTCTTGGTCAGCCAGGATATCGGAGCGCTCCCGCGAGATGAGCGTTATCACTGGCTCGACGGGGCGATCCGTCTCGCGAATACCAACAACACGGTCATCTACACGCTGGATCCCCGCGGACTGATGATGAATGGCGGCATGTCTGACGTGCTGCAGGCGCTTGCCTCGGAGACGGGTGGACGCTGGTTTCAGAGCAACAACCCGGCACCGCAGCTGCGGGCCATCGTCAAGGAAGCGCGGGCGTTCTATCTGCTCGGCTACACCTCGAGCCTCAATCCCGCCGATGGCAAGTTCCACCGGATCAAGGTGAACGTGAAACGACCCGGTGTGGACGTCCACGCCAGGAACGGCTACCTGGCTCCAGCGCCCACCGAGATTGAAAGTGAGCGCACCCGAGCCGCTGCTGCAGTTGTAGCTCCCGAGGTCGAACGAGCGCTGGCTTCGCTCCGGACGGTGCGTCCCGATACCGTCGGCGATCTCTGGGTTGGCGCGACGCGCGGCGCCGACGGCGAGCCCCGCGTGACGATCGCCTGGACTCCGCGCGCCGCGCCGACCGCAGCGGTCATGGTGCGGGCCACCGCGCTTGACGGGACCGTCTGTTTCGATGCGACGATTCCGGCGGCCGGCGCCACTTTCACATGCCCGCCCGGACGCTTGTCGATTCAGCGCACGCTGCTCGATGCCGATGGCGCGGCCGCCGATCGGGAGACGTCATCGTTCGACGTGCCGGCATTCATCGGCTCGCTTTCGATGAGCACACCCTCGCTGCATCGCGCCCGGAACGGCCTCGAGCTTCGATCGCTCACCGCCGGAGGAGAAGCTGTCCCGTATGCGGGCCATGTCTTCGATCGGACCGACAGGCTGGTGGTGCGCTTCTCGCTGTTCGGCACGGCATCCTCCGACGCGACGCTCACGGTGACGCTTCTCAGCCGCGCTGGCGTCGCGCTGGCCGCCTTGCCGCTCGCATCCGTGCCGGACCGTCCGGGCGAGTATGTGGTGCAGTTTCCACTGGCATCGGTATCGCGAGGCGACTACCTGATCGCGATTGAAGCGTCACACGGCGAGCTTCACAGTAAGGCACTGGTGCCATTCCACGCGTCGTAGGGAATGGCTCATGACTTATGGCTCACGCGGCTCACGGATTAGTGGCTCACGTCTCACGGCTCATGGGGCCCTGAGCCCTGAGCCGATTCACTCCGTCCACACCCGACCGAGCTCGACGATAACGGCGGTGGCTTTTTCCAGGTCTTCGCGCGAGGTCCATTCCAGGCGCGAATGAAAGTTGTGTTCCCCTGCGAACAAGTTCGGCGTGGGCAGTCCCATGAACGAGAGACGAGACCCGTCGGTGCCCCCGCGGATTGGCTTCTCGACCGGCTCCAGTCCCACACGACGAATCGCCTGACGCGCGCGGTTGACGACGTCAGGATGCCGATCGAGCATCTCGCGCATGTTCCGATAGGACTGCTGCACTTCGATCTCCACGCGGGTGCCGGTCTCGGCCGCGACCTCTCGCGCGAGCCGTTCGACCAGGGCTTCCTTATCGGTCAGCCGGGCGGTGTTGAAGTCGCGAATCAGCACCCGGACGCTGGTGCGATCAACGGACGCGTCCATCTGGTAGGGGTGCACGTAACCGTCGTAGCCATCGGTCGTCTCCGGCGACAGGTCGCTCGCGGGAAAGCGATCGATGAACCGGGCCGCCGCCTTGATCGCGTTGACCATGCGTCCTTTGGCATAACCCGGGTGGGTGTTGAATCCGAGGAAGGTCACGCGCATCGCGTCGGCAGAGAAGCTCTCGTATTCCAGTTCGCCGCAGTTGCCGCCGTCGAGCGTATAGGCACACGCCGCGCCAAACCGCGCGACCTCGAAGCGATCCGCCCCTCGGCCGATCTCTTCATCCGGCGTGAAGCAGATGCGAATCGCACCGTGCGGGGTCTCCGGCCGCGCGAGCCAATATTCGGCCGCCGCCATGATTGCCGCGACACCCGCCTTGTCATCAGCACCGAGAAGCGTCGTACCCGACGCCGTGACGATGTCGTGGCCGATCTGGGCGGCAAGCTCCGGCTGCTCGGACGCACGCAGCACGGCCGCCTCATCGTCTGGCAGCACGATGTCCCGGCCGTCCCACGCTCGATGGACGATCGGTCTCACGTTCTGACCGCTCATCTCCGGGGATGTGTCGACATGCGCCACGAATCCGATCACCGGCACATCGCGATCGATCGACGCCGGGATCGTTGCCATGACGTAACCGTTTTCATCCATCGTCGCGTCTTCGACGCCCATGGCGCGAAGCTCTGAAACCAGCAGCTCGAGCAGCTGCAGCTGTCCCGGCGTGCTCGGGCAGGATCGCGAGCTCTCATCGGAACGCGTGTCAATTCGCACGTAACGGAGGAACCGTTCGAGAACGCTCATTCAGGAGGTGGGCTGCTCGCTTCGCCGGTTGCGCCGCCCGGGCGACGGCTCGTCACAGAGCAGGGCAAGCCGCTGCGACGATGACTCGTGGATCAGGTGATAATCGCTGCGCCGAATCGCCTCCATCGCGTCACCGCACTGCGCGAGTTCGCGCTCGAACGCGTTGAGGCACATGCCGAGATAACGGACGATCGTCTCGAGGCCGCGTCCCTGATACGCAATCCAGGTCGCGAACAGCCGCGCCGCGAGCCAGCGCTGAACGGCTCTGTCGTGAGCAGCGACCGCACCATGCGGAGGGAGGGTGATGTCGGCAAACGCGCGCTCTACCCGGTCGATCAGCGTGCCGCGTCCCGGCGTCCAGGAGGCGACCAACGCCGTCGCGTCGGCGAGCGCCGCAAGCGAGCGCCGGGCGCCGAGGCCAGGTTGTGTGAGCAACGCAATCGACAACGCTTCCCATCGCCCATAGCTGTCGAGATCCGTCAGGACGCCGTCGCGAAGCAGCGGAGGCCAGGCGTCCTGCGCGTCGAGCCCGTCGAGCGCGCCATCCTGGGCCAGCGCGGCCGGGGCATCGACTATCGTGACCGGTCCAGTGTCTTCGAACAGCAGGCTCGACGCAGTCGGGCAGAAGTGAGACAGCGAGATGAACGTGCCGCGCGGATCGTGGAGGACGAGGCGCGGGAACATCCGGCACGTGAGCGGCAGCGCGTCGTGACCGCCGGCGGCATGGATTGCGCAGAGGCGCGTATCTCTATCGAAGAAGCTGCACGAGCCGTTGGCCTCGCGAGCCGCGAGCGCCGGGCGCCCGCCGATCGGTTCGAGTAACGCGCCGCTGCCAAGTTGGAGCGCCCGAACCGCCGTCACCTCACCCGGATTGAAGGGAATGTCCCAACCGGACTGACAGCACACGCCCGAGTGGCGGCATCGATAGTCCGCATGAAAGCTCAGACACTTCGAACGGGGCACCGACATCATTTGATCTTAGCCTGCGCCAGGGATTGTTCCACCAAAGCCGGACAAGCGTCCCGATTCAGACCGCCGATTACAAAATTGACAGGTGTGAGTCTGCCGATGTGTGCAATTCCCGCGACTTTTGTGTTAGCTCGACCGGCCCGGGAATTGCTCCAAACGGGGCTTCGCCATGTCAGACAGCGAAACATTCGGTCCCCGTCTCCGCAGCGAGCGTGAGCGCCGCGGCATCACGCTCGAAACTATCGCGGTCGTCACCAACGTCAGCGTCGAACTCTGGCAAGGGCTCGAGCGCAATGATTTCTCACGCTGGCCGTCTGGAATCTTTGCGCGTGCATTCGTGCGCGACTATGCGAAGGCCGTGGGGCTCGACGCCGACGAGACCGTCGACGAGTTCTGCCGGTTGTTTCCCCAAGGGGATCGCCGCGCCAACCGTGTCATTCGTGCACAGGCGCAGTTGATTGGCCACACCCCCGAGTACCAGGACGAGATCTCGCTGCCGGGAGGCGTCGATCGGCGGGCGTCAGTGCGCGAAGCCAAGGAACAGGCACGCGTCCGCCGCATGCGGCTGGCGCCGCGCGCCGTGGCCGCCACGATCGACGTGCTGACGGTGACCGTCGCTGCATCGGGCATCGCGCTCGCCTTCCCGGTGGCGTTCTGGACCACCCTCGGAGTGGTGGCTTTCGTCTATTACGGCGTGTCGACCATTGCCGCCGGCAACACACCGGGCATGCGGCTGACGGAAGCTATCCGCCAGCGAGTGCCCGCGCTCTTCACCGTCCAGGATCGCCGCGCGCACGCATAAATCGTTCACGGTTAGCGGTTACCCGTCACCGGTTGGCGGTTGGCCGCCGGCGGTTCGCGGGTGACCGGCCGTCCCCTACCCTGAATCCGTCAACCTCCCCGCTCCGGCGACGCGTCCGCCGCCCAGGAGCCGGTGTCTAAATTTCCGAGGATCATTTCAGAGGACCATGACACGCCGATTCGTATTCTGCGGGAGCCTTTTCCTTCTCGTTGCTTCTCCGGTCGCCGCTCGACAGCCAAGTCCGCCGTCGCCGTTACGCGTTGCCAGCGCCGGGCCAACCGGAGAAGTCGCCTCAATCGAAGAAGCCAACGAGATCCGGATCGTCTTTTCCGAGCCGATGGTGACGATTGGGCGGATTCCCGAGCGGCCGCGCCCGTCATTCTTCAAAATCAGTCCCGCGGTGAGCGGCACGTTCCGCTGGTCGGGGACAACCGTCCTGATTTTCGCGCCGTCAAAAAGACTGCCGCTCGCGACAAAGTACGACGTGACGATCGAGCCGACCGCCGCTGCCGTCAGCGGCCGCCGGCTCTCGACGCCCTATACCTTCACGTTTACGACACCGACCGTCCGGCTTCTGCAGACGGATTGGTATCGGCCCGGCGGGCGTTTCGATGCGGCCCCGATCGTTCTGTTGCGATTCAACCAGCCGGTCGGTCCCGAAGTGACCGCCGCGCACGTGAGCGCGCGATTCCAGAGCCATTCATTCGCCGAGCCGGTGATGTCGCCGGCTGCCGTGCAGCGCGTGCGCGCTGTCGACCCGGCGTCGCTCGACGGGCTCAACAGCAGGCTTCGCGCGGCGCGCCGCGCCGCGGGCGCGACTGGTCCGGTCGCGCTCGCCCTTGCAAGGACGTGGGACAGGAAGGCCTTTCCCCCGTCCGACGATCTTCTCGTCCTTCAGATGACGACCCCGGTTCCGCCGGAAAGTTGGGTGGTTGTCGAAGTCGACGGCCAGGTGCCGTCCCTGGCAGGCGCAGCGGTTTCGCGGAAACCGCAGGACTACACCATCCAGGTCGAGCGGGCGTTTTTCGTCAACGGCTTCTATTGCGCGAGTGCCTGCAACCCCGACGGCCGCAATGGAATCGAGTTTCGGGTGCCGGTGAAGGCGGACGCATTTGCCGCGGCACTTCGCGCGTCGGACATCACCAACGCTGCCAGCGAGCGAGCCATCGTGAAGGGAACTCCACAGAAGCGTCAGAGCTGGCAGCTCGATCACGCCGTCTCGCTCACGGTCGAAGACGCGGACTTCACGGCTCAACCGCCGGCCTCCACCTGGGCGGTCACCCTTCCATCGGATCTGCAGTCAGCTGATGGTCAGACGCTCGGTTACACGTGGATGGGTATCGTCGAGAACTGGCATCAACCTGCATTCACCAGCTTCGGCGACGGCCATGGCGTCTGGGAAACCGGTGGCGGGACGACGCTGCCGTTCTATGCACGGAACTTCCAGAACGTGCGGCAATGGGCGGCGCCGGTCGCTCCGAGCGAGCTGATGCCGACCCTGCGGAGTTTGCAGAAGGAACATTTCTCACTGGCGCCAACCACGGCGTCCGTTGAGCGCCGGCTCGGTGGCGCGCCGGATCGCGTCCTCTCTCACGGTCTCGACCTGTCCAAGGCGTTGAAGCCATCCGGCACGGGCCTCGTGTGGGCAGCCGTCGAGGAGGGGCAGCCTATCGAACACGCGTGGACGTCGCGCGACGAGAACCACCCTGAGCCTCGTACGCGCGCAACGCTCGTGCAGGTGACCAATCTCGGCATCAGCGTAAAGGACAGTCCGGAAAACACTCTCATTTTCGTGACCCGCCTCGATACGGCCGCTCCTGTTACCGGCGCGCGTGTATCGATCATCAGGCCCGATGGGTCCATTCAGTGGACGGGAACAACAGGCTCAGATGGTGTGGCGATGGCGCCCGAAACCAGATTGCGCAATCCCGAGCGTTCGTGGGAGTTCGCGTTCATGGTCATGGCGGAGAAGGACGGCGACATCGCCTATGTCGGCAGCGATTGGAACGAGGGGGTGCAGCCGTGGGATTTCGGCATGCGTCTCGACCTGGAGGAAGCCGATCCGCTCCTTCGCGGAACGGTCTTCACCGATCGCGGCGTCTACCGCCTCGGCGAGGAGGTGCACTTCAAGGCCATATTCCGGCACAACGCGCCGGCCGGGGTGAAGCTCCTCGATCCCGATACGCCCGTCATCGTTACAGTTCGAGATAGCCGCAACCGGGTTGTCGACGAGCGGACGATCAAGATGAACGGCTGGAGCAGCGCCGAATGGATCTGGTCGCTTCCAGGCCAGGGCGCGCTTGGCAACTACTCGATCCGCGCGCTGCTCCAGAGTGATCTCGACAAGGCGACGCCGAAAACCGCCGAGCGCCAACCGGACAACGACGGGATCGAAGAGGAAGACTACCGGCAGTGGAAGAAGAGCGTTCACGCGTCGTTCCTCGTCGCCGCCTATCGCCGTCCCGACTTCCGGGTCGACGTCACGCTGAAGGGAGACACGCGCATTGCCGGCGAGGCGCTGAATGGGGAGGTCGCTGCGAGATATCTCTTCGGCGCGCCAATGACGAAGCGTCCGACGAAATGGACCTTCACACGCGCACCGGTGTTCAGCGCGCCCGACGTTGTCACGCAGAAGTTCCCGACCGACCGATGGACCTTTGTCGGCTGGGAGCAGAGCGATCGGCCAGGCAGGCCCGAACTGTCGGCCGACGAAGGACAACTTGCCGCAAACGGTCAGCTGTCGCTGACGCTCGCGACCGATCCAAAGGCGGGGATTCCGTACCTGGTACACGCCTCGAGGGAGACGTCGAGGATGTTTCACGGCAGCACATCGCCAATCGTGCGAGCCTTCTCGTGCATCCCGCGCCCTGGTACATCGGCATCAAACGTCTGCCCTACTTCGTCGACCAGCAGACGGGCCTCTCGACCGAGCTGATTGCTGTCGGTCTCGACGGCGCCGCCGTGCCGCAACTCCCCATCGACGTCACGCTCACGCAGGTGCAGTGGCAGAGCGTGCGGCGCGCTGAAGGCAACGGCTTCTACACGTGGGAAACCGAGCGGAAGGAAGTTCCTGCGGGTGCCTGGCATCTCACCAGCGCAACGAATCCCGTTGCGCTGGAAGTTCCGCTCGCCACCGGCGGGTTCTACATTCTCGAAGCGCGCGCGAACGGCGCCGCTGGCCGCTTCACGACCACCCGGACATCGTTCTACGCGCTCGGCGCCGGTTACACCGCCTGGCAGCGCTACGATCACAACCGCATCGATCTCGTGGCGGAGCGGAGCACGTATCGCCCGGGCGAGACCGCACGCATCATGATTCAGTCGCCGTGGGAGCAGGCCACCGCGCTCGTCACCACCGAACGCGAAGGCATCAAGACCTATCGCACGTTCCCGCTGACCTCGACGCAGCAGTCGATCGACGTCCCCATCACCGACGAGCACATTCCCAATCTGTACGTGTCCGTGCTCCTGGTCAAAGGACGCAGTGGAGCTGCGTCCCCGGCGGGTGGCAGGGAAGTGGGAAGCGTCAGAGAGGCGCCACAGAACAAAGAGGGTGACAATGCCAGCGATCCGGGAAAGCCTGCATTCCGGCTTGGCTACGTCCAGCTCAAAGTAGAGGACGCCACCAAGCGTCTCACCGTCGCCGTCGCCGCGAACAAGGACGAGTACCGGCCGGCAAACACCGCCAAGGTGAACGTGGACGTCACGGATCGTCAGGGCCGCGGAACGCCAAGCGAAGTAACGCTGTGGGCAGTTGACTACGGCGTGCTGTCGCTGACCGCGTATCGGACGCCGGACGTGCTTGGTTCGGTTTATATCGACAAGGCGCTTCAGGTTCTCAATGAAGACACGCGGCAGCGGATCGTGTCGCGCCGCGTGCTCACGCCCAAGGGAGAGACGGATGGTGGGGGCGGCGGCATCGATGCGGGCGCCGGAACCATCCGCCGCGACTTTCGGGTGCTCGCGTTCTGGCTCGGATCGGTGGCCACCGACGCGCGTGGACATGCATCGGCGGAGGTCAAGCTGCCGGAGTCGTTGACCACCTATCGAATCATGGCCGTTGCCGCCGATCGGGCGTCGAGATTCGGGTCAACAGACGTGGAAATCCGCATCAACAAACCGGTGACGCTCAAGCCGGCGTTTCCGCGCTTCCTGGCGGTCGGCGACAAGGCGACCTTCGGCGCGGTCGTCACCAACCAGCTTGCGCACGCCGGCGCTGCGACGGTCACGATTGCCAGCCTGGATCCGGACATCCTGCAGTTTGCAGACGCCGCTCCGCGCACCGTCGATGTCGCCTCTGGCGGATCGGGCGAGGTCCGGTTCGAAGCGGCGGGTCGCAGGATCGGCAGCGCGCGCGTTCGCATGACGGTGTCGCTCGACAACGAAACCGACGCATTCGAGGACGTCATTCCGGTCGAGGTCCTGGTCTCGCCCGAGACGGTGTCAGCGGTTGGCGAGGCAACTGAGGCGGCACCCTCGATTCCCGAGCGTCTCGCACTTCCGAGCGAAGTGGTACCCGGCTTTGGCGGCCTTCATATCGAGATGTCGTCCACCGCGATGGTCGGGCTTGGCGAAGGCGCGAGGTATCTGGTCGAGTATCCCTACGGCTGTGCGGAGCAGCGGGGATCGCGCACGCTTGCGCTTCTCCTGGCGGCGGATCTCGGCGACGCTTTCAAGCTTCCAGAAATCAACGCCGCCCGGCTGCGGCCGACCGTCCAGGCTGCGCTTCAGGATCTCGAGCGCTATCAGTGCGCAAGCGGCGGGTTCGCCTACTGGCCTGGCGAGTGCCGCACGGTTTCACCGTACCTGACGGCGTACCTGCTGCACGTCTTCAAAATTGCCTCCGATCTCAAGTATGAAGTCGATGCCGCCATGCGGCAGCGAGCCTACACCTATCTCCAGAATCAGCTCGCCCAGCCGCCGCCGGAGAACGAAAGCTGGTGGGCGTCCTACACCGCCTGGCAGGCGTTCGCCGTCAAGGTCCTCGCTGAAGGTGGGCGAAACCAGGACTCGAATATCACCCGTCTCTACGGTTATCGCGAACGGATGCCGGTGTTCGCCCTGGCCTATCTCCACGATGCGCTGCTGGCGAGCGGCGAGGGCGCCGGCGCACGCGTCACCGATCTCCAGCGCCGGATGTCGAACGCGATTCTGCCCGAAGCCGCCACGGCGCACGTCGAAGAGCTGAGCGATCCGTATCTGCTCTGGTTCTGGAATTCCAACGTCCGCTCCACGGCGATCGTCCTCAACTCGCTCGTGAAGGCGAACACCCTGGACGCGCCATTTGCTCCTCTCGTGCGCTGGATGATGCAGGCCAGAGAAAAAGGCCGGTGGGGAAATACGCAGGAAAATGCGCTGGCGCTCGAGGCGCTGATCAACTACTACCGGAGGTTCGAAGCGACGGTCCCCGAGTTCACGGCAACCGTGAGACTCGGTGATACGACTCTCGTCAACGAACGCTTCAGCGGGCGATCGGCCGTCTCGAAGACCGCAGACGTTCCGATGACGAAGCTGCTCGCCGGCGGGCGACCCGTCGAGCAGCCCCTCACCTTCAGCCGCAACGGCTCGGGGTCGTTGTTCTATAGCGCGCGCTTGCGGTACGCCGAGGATCGGTCGTTCCAGCAAGGGCTCGACCAGGGCATTCGCGTCGAGCGCAGCTACGCGCCGTACGTCGAGACAGGTACTCGTCCGCCCACCATGACCTACAAGGCGGGGGACCTGGTCCGTGTGACGTTGACGCTCGATCTGACGAAGGAGCGACGCTTCGTCGCCGCCACCGATCCGTTGCCGGCGGGGTTCGAGCCGGTGGAATCCTGGTTTGCTACGTCGGCCGCGGCATTGTCGACCGCGCAGGACGAACAGCCCGAGGTCAGCGAAGACTGGTTCTCATGGTGGCAGCGCGGAGGATTCGATCATGTCGAACGGCACGACGATCGCGTCGAACTCTTCGCGACGAGGCTCAGCGAAGGCCGTCATCAGTTCTCGTACATCGTCCGGGCCACGACCGCCGGTTCATTCCGGACGGCGCCGGCGCGCGCTGAGGAAATGTACGAGCCAGAGGTGTTCGGCCGGACGGCGACCATGACCGTTGACGTGAAGAGATGAACGGCATTCGCGCCGGTCTCGTGCGCCTCGAGGGAGAAGCCGCGGGGCTCGTGGTTTCGACCTTCAGGTGGAAGAACAGGTGGCGACTCGCGGGTCTCGGTCTGGCTGCCGCGCTCGTCTGGCTGCGTTGCGGGCCGATTTCGGAGGCGTTGCTGAAAGGGACGGACGCGCCGTCGACGGTCGTAGTCGATCGCCATGGACAAGTGTTGTACGAGGCGTTGTCTGCTGATGGCATGCGCCTCGAGCGCATCGATCCGGAGCGCCTGCCGCCGGCACTCGTCGCGGCCACGCTTGCGGCAGAGGACCGTCGGTTCTTTTCGCACGTTGGCATCGATCCCATCGCCCTGGCTCGCGCGGTGCGCCGCGATCTCGCCGAACGTCAGATTGTCGAAGGGGGATCCACGATCAGTCAGCAGGTGGCCAAGCTGCTCATTCAACGCGCCGAAGGGGTCAGGCCGCGGGGGATTCGAGCCAAGCTGCGCGAGATGGTCCTGGCACTGAGGCTCGAGCACCGATTCACCAAACAGGAGATCCTTGCCCGATATCTGACGCTCGCATCCTATGGGAACCAGACCTCGGGCGCGGCTCGCGCGAGCCGGTTGTACTTCGGCGTGAGTCCTGTGATGCTGACCCCCGCGCAGGCAGGGTTTCTCGCCGGCCTTCCACAGCGGCCGGCACGATTCAATCCCTGGCGCAGTGTCGAAGCCGCGCGCCGACGTCAACAGACGATTCTGCGGCGCATGGCGGCAGCCGGCGCTCTCTCATCGGACCAACTACGAGAAGCGCTCGACGAGCGGCTTGCGCTCGACCAGCGACACGCTCCATTTGTGGCGCCTCACTTCGTCGAGATGGCCCTTGCCGCGAGTAACGGCAGCGGATCGGCGCGCCTCGAGACGACGCTCGATTTGCAGCTTCAACGCGAAGTGGAAGGCATCATCGAGAGTCACCGTGAGTCGCTCCGCGCGCACGGCGCCGGGAACGTTTCGGTCGTCGTGCTCGACAACGCTCGTCGTGAATGGATCGCGTGGGAGGGATCGGGAGACTACTTCGATGCCGAGCACGGAGGAGCCATCAACGGGCCGCTGGTTCCGCGGCAGCCCGGGTCGGCGCTCAAGCCGTTTACCTATGCGCTGGCGTTCGAGGAGGGACGTGGTCCGGCGACGGTCTTGCCCGACGTGCCCTCCCACTTTCCGACCGCTGAACCGGGAGTGCTCTACAGCCCCCGCAACTACGACGGTCTTTACCGCGGCCCGTTGCTCGCGCGCCGCGCGCTTGCAGGTTCGGAGAACGTGCCGGCGGTCGCGCTTGCCGCCGACCTCGGCGTCAGTTCGTTGCTGCGGTTTCTGTCGCGAGCCGGCCTCGACAGCTTCGATCGAAGCGCCTCGTATTACGGCCTTGGGCTCACCCTCGGGAACGCCGAGGTGCGACTCGATCAACTGACCGCCGCCTATGCCGCCTTCGCGCGGGGCGGGACGTGGCGGCAACCGGCGTTCGTTCGTGGCCAGCCGAGCGAAGAGCGCGCTCTCGTGAGTCCGCGCACCGCCTTCTGGATAACCGACATCCTCAGCGACCCGGACGCACGGTCGTTCATCTTTGGACGCGGCGGCAATCTCGAGTTTCCGTTTCCGGTGGCGGTGAAAACCGGCACGTCACAGGCGTATCACGACAATTGGACGGTTGGATACACGCACGACGTCACTGTCGGCGTCTGGGTCGGCAACTTCAATCGTGCGCCGCTCCGCGATTCGTCAGGCGTGACCGGGGCGGGCCCCATCTTTCACGCGGTGATGCTTGCCGCGCAACATCGCGTGTCGGGCTCGATCGATTCGCCGACCGGAGCGATTGGGACCCGGCCGGACAACGTCGTGGAGATCACGATCTGCGCGCTCTCGGGAATGCTCGCAAACGCCTGGTGCCCATCGCGTCTGAAAGAGTGGGTGCGCGTGGAAGATGAAGCGCTGCCGTGCTCATGGCACCATCAAACGGATGAAGGCCTCCTCGCGACCTATCCACCGGAATACCGCGCATGGGCCTCGACCGATCCAGCTACGCAGCTTCCCACGCCTCGTCTGGCCGCGCGCGCATCGGGATCGCCTCGGCCTTCGCAGGTCGGGCCTCGCGAGACAGGACCAAGAATCGTCAATCCGCCGCCGGGCGCCATTTACAGCATCGATCCGACACTGCGCCGCGAGTTCCAGGCGCTGCCGCTTCGTGTCGTCACCGCTCAGCCGACGTCTGTGACCTGGAAGATCAACGGAAAATCAGTCGGCACGACGGCGTCCGAGAAAAGCCTGTCGTGGCCGCTCGCCGTGGGCAGGCACGAGATCGAAGTAGAGGACGAGGCAGGACGACGAGCCAGGACATCGTTCGTGGTTAAATGATCTGGTGATCAGCGTCGACGAATACGCTTCACCGGTCGGACCTCTGACGATCGCCGAGCGCGCCGGGCGCGTTTGCCTCCTGCACTTTGGTGCGGACGGCGCTGACGTCGACGCGTACCTTCAACGCTGGTATCCGGACGACGAGCGCGTCCGTCGGCCCATCGCCTCGATTCGGGGCGTTCTTCAGAAATACTTCGCCGGAGACTGCCGCGCGCTCGACGCCGTCGCGGTGGAACTGAACGGCACGCCGTTTCAGCGCAAGGTCTGGGACGCCCTGCGCACGATCCCGGCCGGGTCGACGCTATCCTACGCAGATCTGGCGCGGCGGATCGGCGAGCCGCGCGCCGTGCGCGCGGTGGGAGCCGCCAACGGCGCCAATCCCGTCGCCGTCATCGTTCCGTGTCATCGCGTCATCGGCACCAACGGCACCCTCACCGGTTACGGAGGCGGCCTCGATCGGAAGCAGTGGCTGCTCGCGCACGAGGGGGTGCTGCCGATGCTGCCGTTGTAGCGAGGAGCGAGGGGCGAGGAGCGAGGGGCACGACGGGCGGAGTGACAAGGCGCCAGCCCTGGCCTTTTTGTACCTCGCACGATCGTCCCTCGCCTCTCGCTCCTCGCCTCTCGCCCCTCGCAAATCTCTGCTTGCACAGGAGATCGGAGTAGCGCATACTCGGCCGCGGCCCTGTGATTCGTGCGAGGTGTCCCCGAAACTAAATGGCCGACGCGACTACCCTTGGAATGTGGCTCCGCCGCGAGCGTGAGCGGCGCGGCGTCACCCTTTCCCAGATTTCAGACCAGACCAAACTCTCGATTGCCATCCTCGAGGGCCTCGAGGCAGACGATCTCTCGCGATGGCCGGGCGGGATCTTCCGCCGTGCGTACTCACGCTCCTACGCCAAGGTGGTCGGGCTCGACCCGGACCTGATCGTCAGGAGGGTCGAGGAAGCACATCCGGTCGCCGACGGGGATCTCACGGAAATTCCCACCGCAACAACCGGGATCCAGACGGTCGCGCGGGGGCTGGCCGCCACATCGTCGGTGCGACCGATTTCACCGCGCACGCGTGCACTGGCCGTGTCGCTCGATCTGCTCGTCGCCGGCGCCCTTGGGTTTGGCTTCGCGGCAGCCGGTTCGCGCCTTCTCTGGCCGGTCCTCGCGATTGCCGCCTACCATGCGCTGGGCCTCCTCCTCGCCGGACGCAGCCCGATGCTGGCGTTGTTGACATTGACCGACGCCGACGGGGCACCTGCCATCGTGTCGGCCCCCGCGCAGCACGCCCAGGCAGCACCCCGCATCGAACGTCCGACAGCAACACCCGGTCGATCGACGGCCCGCGGCCACCGCCAGGTGTCACGCCGGGCGACCCGTACCGCCAGGCGCGTCTGATCCTTCGCCTTCTCCTTCGGTTGACAGCGGAGCCCGGCCGGAATAGCGTTCTACCGCTTTTCCTTGACCGCCGGTCACGTCCGCTGCTCAGGTTCTGCTGGTGAGCCACTTGCAATAGGGGCTCTCCGGGGACCGAGGAGGAACTGATGGGGATTCTCGCGTGGATAGTGTTTGGTCTCGTGGTGGGCATCATTGCCAAACTGCTGATGCCCGGTCGCGATCCCGGGGGTTTCATTGTCACCATACTGCTGGGGATCGCAGGTGCGTTGCTCGGAGGGTTCATCGGCCGCGCCATGGGATTTTACGGTCCGAATCAGGCGGCTGGCTGGCTGATGTCGATCGTCGGCGCGATCGTACTGCTGTTGCTCTATCGGTTCGTCGCGCGCCGCCGGGTCTGACCCTTTCCCGACCGGAAGACGGAAGAGGTTCGCTCTTCCGTCTTTCCTTGTTCTCTCCGCCGATTTCAGTTCCCGTCGTTTGCCTGAGACCCGCCGCACACGAGTTGTAGGGCCGGTCTCTGGACCCGCCTCGGACACGACACTCTCACGCAGGGGCATCTGACAAGCGTAATCGCTGCGATCAGACCGTGTCGCGAGCGGCCCAATCATCTCAACCTTGGCCCGTGACTACGTCGGTAGCTCCGTACCTCAACGCCGGGCCGAAGACCCCGCCGGTCCTCTAACTCACATTTGCCTCGTTCCTTTTCACGCTAAGATTCCTGCATGCACAACCGTGCGCGATCGTTCGGCATCGCTCTCACGCTCGTCGCTCTTGCCGCCGTCGCCCGAGCGCAGACTGTGGACGAGATCATCGCGAAGAATCTCGACTCGCGCGGCGGCCTCGAGAAGTGGAAGAGCATTCAATCGATGAAAGTGACGGGAACGATCGACTCGGGCGGCCGAACGATCAGCCTCATCGCATGGTCGAAGCGCCCGAATCTCTCCCGGCAGGAAATGGTCTTTCAAGGTCAGCAGATGGTGCAGGCCTTCGACGGCACGCACGTCTGGGTTCTGGCGCCCGGCGCGGCGGACAACAAGCCCCAGGAGATCAAAGGCGCCCAGGCCGACCTCGCTCGTGCCCAGGCCGAATTCGATAGCGTGCTGATCGATTACAAGGAGAAAGGAAACAAGGTGGAGCTCGTCGGGAAGGAATCCGACGAGGGGCACGACGTCTATCACCTGCGCGTGACCCGCAAGGGGGGCGACGTGCAGAACTACTACCTCGACGCCGACACCGGCATCGAGCGGAAGATTACGTCGACGCTGAAAGGTCCAAACGGGGAAACGGCGACCGCCACCATCGAATTCGGTGATTTCCGCGACGTCGAAGGATTGAAGGCCCCGTTTTCGATCAAGAACGTCATCGACGGCAAGCTGATTTCACAGGTGACCGTGTCGAAGGTCGAGTTCAACGTATCGATCGAGGACGGCCTCTTTCAGATGCCGGTGACGGACAAATAGGTCCCCACGAGGTCTAGGCGGTCAGCGCGGTTCCGCGGCCGCGCAGGCTGTGTCGATGGCCGCCAGCAGATCGTCGGCGGTGAACGGCCGGACGACGGTCGCGTCGCCGCGGCCCGTGGCTGGACCGTCGCACATGCAGACCAGACGAAGATGGCGGCTGTAGCGCTTCAGTCGACGGGCCACGTCGCTCGCGGGCCCATCGGTCCCGTTCTCGTTAATCACCAGCACCGTCGTTGCCGGCCGCTGAATGCACTCGATGAGCGCATGCCCGGCGTGCGGCACGGCGATGACGATGTGCCCGGCGTTCTTCAGCACACGACTGGCAACCGCGCGGTAGTCCGCGTCACCGCTGACGATCAAGACCTGGGGCATCGGAATGCCTGGAGGGAGGCAATCGCAATGCCAGCTGAACTATACGTCAGACGCGTAGATCAGGCCGAAAACCCCGATCTCGCGCGGGTGCGCCGGCGCCCGGGATTCTGACGTGTGACAAACCTGGGCGCGGATTACAAATCCGGACCTTGATCTCTCGCCTGGCGGCAGGACCTCGCCACCCGCCCTGGCGGAATGTCACCCGATTACACCTTTAGCTTGTCCTGCAGCTTCTCGCGATATCCGCGGCTCAGGGTGAGCCGGATCCCCGAGCGCAGCACGATCGGAGTACTCGCCGTTCAGCCAGGGCTGCATCTCCTGGATGCGCTCGACGTTCACGATCCGCGATCGATGGATCCGGAAGAAGCGCTCGGGATCCAGACGTCCTTCAATCGCGTTCATCGTCTCGCGCAGCAGATGCGACTGGTTGCCCACGTGGAGGCGGACGTAGTTGCCCGCCGCTTCGATCCAGTCGATCTCGTCCGCGCGCAGGAAGAACAGCCGGCCGCCGGACTTCACGACGAGACGATCCGTCTTCGGCTGCATCGCGCGCATGATCCTTCATCAGCGCAAGCAGCCGCTTTCCGAGGTCGCCGTTGGTCTGGCTCTCGAGGTGCGTGCGCGCGCGCTGCAGCGCGTCGCTGAAGCGATCGCGATCGAATGGCTTCAACAGGTAGTCGAGCGCGCGCACTTGAAATGCCTTGATCGCGTGCTGGTCGTACGCGGTGACGAAGATGACCATCGGCATGTGCTCGGGGCCGATGGTGTCGATCACCTGGAAGCCGTCCATGCGTCGGCATCTCGACATCGAGCAGCACCAGATCGGGATGCCGCTCGTGAATGGCACTGACGGCCTCTTCACCATCGCGACACTCGCCCAGCACCTCGATATCGTTCCGCCGCGAAGCAGGCCGAGCAGTCGCTCGCGGGCGAGCGGTTCGTCGTCCACAACCAGCGTGGTGAGTTTCTGCGAGTAGACATCGTATTTGTGTGTTAGACGTAAGGAACGGGCATTTCGTCTTTATTGAATTTGATTGTTCGACATGTTGGATTTCGAGCGGTGTGCGATCGCGAACAGCTGTGTGATCGCGAGCAGTCGCGCGACGCGCTTCGTCACCTAGAGCTGCACCCCTCGCCACCCTCGGCTAGTCCGTTCGTCCCACGGAGTCGCGCGCGTGCGATTCGCGCGAAAAAGCGGCTGCGACGCGGGCACCTCAATTGCTCAAGCGCCTGCCCCGGCGGCGGGTGCATTCGGCGCCCGCTTGCCAGATGGAGGCTACCGATGAGCAAGATAGCAACGCGGCCGGTGGGCAGCTCTGGTATGCGCACTTGCGGCGGTTCTTGTGGACGGGCTCCCGCATCAGCCCAGGTGTTCACCGGCCGCATCGACGTGACGGTGCAGGACGGCACCGGCGCGGTGCTGCCGGGCGTGACCGTCGACGTGTCAGGTCCGCAGAACCAGAACACGGTGACCGACGCGCAGGGCGAGGCGCACTTTCTGAACCTGCCTGCCGGGCACCTATCAGGTCAAGGCGTCGCTCTCGGGCTTCGCCGAATACCTCAATCGTCGGTTGCGGTCGCCGCGGGCGGCGCCGTGCCGCTGCGCGTCACGCTGAGCGTGCAGGGCGTCGCCGAGCAGGTGCAGGTCTCGGCCGAAACGCCGGTCGTCGAGCCGAAGCGGCAAACGGTCTCCACCAACATCACGAACGCAGGAGCTGCAGAACATTCCCACCGCGCGCGATCCCTGGGTGGTGCTGCAGACGGTCCCCGGCGTCATCGTCGATCGGGTCAACGTCGGCGGATCCGAGTCGGGGCAGCAGTCGAACTACATCGCAAAGGGCGCGACCACCGGCGACAACACCTGGTACCTGGACGGCATTCCGATCACCGACATGACCGCGCTCGGATCGTCGCCGAGCTACTACGACTTCGACATGTTCCAGGAGATGCAGGTCACGACCGGCGGCGCGGACGCGCAGCAGTCGACGCCGGGCGTGCAGCTGAACTTCGTGCTGAAGTCGGGCACGAACACGCCGCACGGGTCGGCGCGGATCTACTACGAGAACAAGGATCTGCAGGCGACGAACCTGCCGGCGGACCTCGTGGACACGCTCGGCGGCGTCAGCGGCAAGGGCAACCGGCTGACGAAGTATGCCGACTACGGCGGCGAGATCGGCGGGCCGATCCTCAAGGACAAGTGGTGGGGCTGGGGCTCGCTCGGCCGCGACCGACGTCAACATCCAGACGCTCGACGGCTTCCCGGACAAGACGACGCTCGAGGACATCGGCGCCGAAGACCAGCGCGGCGTTCACTCCGAAGCTGCGCGCGGCAACTTCACGTTCTTCAGCGGCAACAAGAAGAAGGACGGCCGCGGCGCCGGTCCGTTCAATCCGCCGGAGACGACCTTCATCCAGGACGGCCCGTCGAAGATGTACAAGGGTGAGGTCGAACTACGTCGCGTCGCAACTCGCTGTTCCTCACCGCCCGCGGCGCGCACGTGAACGGTCCGTTCACGCTGACGCCGAAGGGGGGCTTCGACAACGGCCAGGTGTTCGTCGACGCCGACGGCGTGTACCACAACAGCAATTCGTTCACTCGACAACGATCGGCCGCAGGTCGTCTTCAACGGCGACGGCAACTGGTTCCGCGGACGTCACGAGGTGCAAGTTCGGCGCGCTCGGCCCGCCGCTACACCGACGACACGGTCATTCGGCTATCGCCGGCGGATTTCTCGACATCGAGCTGGATGCCGGACGGCACGACGATCGCGATCCCGATCCGGCCGTATCACCAGGTCAACACGCGCGCTGACTACACGTCGCTCTACGCCGGCGACACGATGTCGCTCGATCGGCTGACGCTGAACGGCGCGCTGCGCTTCGACCGGACGACCAATTCGGTCGACGCGATCACCGTGCCGCGCGCATCCCGGTCGTGCCCGACGTCCTGCCCGGGCGTCGACGCGCCGGCGGTCAAGAACGCGGTCGTGTGGAACGCGTGGTCGCCGCGCGTCGGCGCGACCTACGCGCTCGGCAGCAAGCACGGAAGACGCATCGCTGCGCGGCAGCTACGCGGCGTTTGCCAGCCAGTTGAACGCGACCACGGCCGGCAACGTCTCGGCGGCGAGCTACGCCTACGCGTACTACCTGGCGGTCGACGCGAACCACAACCTCAACATCGAGCCGGCGAGCTGTCGGCAGCTCCCGTTCGCCAAGAACATCAACCTCGGACGAATCCGGCATCAGGCCGGTCAACCAGATCGCCTCCGACTTCAGCGCGCCGCGGACGCACGAGGTCGTCGTCGGCATCGACCACGAGCTGATGCCGAACTTCGGCCTGTCCGCGTCCTACACCTGGCGGCGCTACGTCAACCAGCTCTGGAACGATAGCGCCGCCGATCGGCGTGACCGCGCGCCGACTACTGTCGAGGACGGCCGGCTCGACGGGCACGCTGCCGGACGGCACGCGCCTACGACGTGCCGTACTTCGCGCTGACCGCGGAGCGCCGCGCCGCGCGGCGGCGGCACGCTCACCGCGAACCGCGACGGCTACCACCAGACCTTCAACGGCCTGGAGCTGGCGGCGACCAAGCGTCTCGCCAACCGGTGGATGGGCCGCTTCGGCGTTCTCGTGGAACAACGACGCGCGAGTACTTCGACGACCCGTCGACGGTCGATCGTCGATCCCACGCCGATCACGGCGGATCCGCAGGATCAACGGCGGCGTCGTCACGGTGCCGACGGCAGGGAGCGGCAAGTCGCAGATCTATCTCACGCTGCCGAAGTACCAGTTCACCGCGAACGGGTACTACCAGGGTCCGTGGGGCGTGAACTTCGGCGCGAACTTCGTGCTCCGCCAGGGCTACAGCGAGATGTTCTTCGCCAACGACGTCGGCGACCAACGATCCCGTCTACTCGACGAAGGACGTCGCTGGTGATCGGCACCCTCGGGAAGTACCGTCTGCCGAGCGTGAAGTCGCTCGACGCGCGCGTCGAGAAGGAGTTCACGTTCGGCCAGACGCGAATGGCCTTCGACCTCGACATCTTCAACCTGCTCAACAGCGGCACCGTGCTCGGACGGAAGTACGACGTCGAGGCTCGACACGTTCAACCAGATCACCGAGATCATGAACCCGCGGATCGTGCGCTTCGGCCTGCGCCTGCAGTTCTGAGCCACATCACCATCAGGAACAACATGGAGCGCAGTAGCCTCCGTGTTGTTCCGCTCGCGTCGTTCGAGCCCGCGCACTCGGAAGGACACGGACGCAGCACGATCGATGCGGTTCCGTGTGCTTCCGCGGTCGAAAATTTACGCCCACGCCGGATCGATCCGCGACAAAGGTGTGTATCATGAACGCGTGAGCACCCCCACAACTCGAGGGCACCGGACCTGGCAGGCGGGAGAGCTCTTCACCGTCAACGACGCCACAGAACTCTACGAGGTGGATCGCTGGGGTAAAGGCTACTTCTCGATTTCAAAAGACGGCCACGTCCTCGTGCACCCGACGAAGGATCCGTCGCGCGCCATCGACCTGAAGCAGCTCACCGATCACCTGATGCTGCGCGGCATCGGCCTCCCGGTGCTGATCCGCTTCCGCGACATCCTGCGGCACCGCGTGGGGGACATCCACAACGCCTTCCAGGCCGCCATCAACCAGCACAATTACGAAGGACG
Organism: uncultured Acidobacteriota bacterium; assembly: GCA_963755695.1. Lineage (GTDB taxonomy): Bacteria > Acidobacteriota > Vicinamibacteria > Vicinamibacterales > 2-12-FULL-66-21 > QHWT01. The sequence continues at coordinate 1,123,611 of CAVWLB010000008.1, forward strand.
CTACGTCTGCGTCTATCCGATCAAGGTGAACCAGCAGCGGCAGGTGGTCGAGGAGGTCCTCGACTTCGGCCGGGAGTATGGCTTTGGGCTCGAAGCGGGCTCCAAGCCAGAGCTGCTGGCGGTGATGGCACAGGCCTATAACGACACGCCAATCATCTGCAACGGCTTCAAAGATGCCGAGTTCATCGAGATGGCGATGCTGGCCCAGAAACTGGGCCGGAACGTCATTCCGGTCGTCGAGAAGTACACCGAGCTCGGTCTGATTCTCAAATACGCCGAAAAGGTCGGCGTCAGGCCGCAGATCGGGATGCGCGTCAAGCTGGCGGCGCGCGGCGGCGGCCGCTGGCAGGGGTCGGGCGGTTACCGGTCGAAGTTTGGCCTCACCGTCGCCGAGGTCCTCCGAGGGCTCGATGAGCTGAAGCTCTGCGGCATGCAGGACTGCTTCAAGCTGCTCCACTTTCATCTCGGCAGCCAGATCCCGAACATCCGCATCGTCAAGGGGGCGCTGAACGAGGCGGCCAGGGTTTACGCGGAGCTCGTCAAGGCCGGCGCCGGGCTTCAGTTTCTGGATGTCGGCGGCGGACTCGGCGTCGACTACGACGGGTCGCAGACCAACTTCGAATCGAGCGTCAACTACACGCTCGAGGAGTACGCCAACGACGTCGTCTATCACATCCAGACGGTGTGCGACGATGCCGGCGTCAAGCACCCGACCATCGTGTCGGAGAGCGGCCGGGCCATCGTGGCCTACCACTCGGTGCTGATTTTCAACGTGCTCGGTGTGTCCGCTTTTGGCGAGGAGAAGATCCCGGATTCGATCTCACCCGAGGAAGCCGAACAGCCGGTCATCGATCTGCTGGAGACCTACCAGAACCTGTCGGTCAGAAACGCCCTCGAGAGCTACCACGACGCGCAACAGGCGCTCGATATGGCGCTCAATCTGTTCACCGGCGGCTACCTGCCCCTGGACCAGCGGTGCCAGGCCGAGAACCTGTATTGGGCGATCCTGGTGAAGCTCAGGAAACTCGTCGCGCAAATGGAGGACGTTCCCGAAGACCTCCAGGGGCTCGACGATGCGATGGCGGATACCTATTTCTGCAACTTCTCCCTGTTTCAGTCCATTCCCGACAGCTGGGCGATCAAGCAGCTCTTCCCGGTAATGCCGATCCACAACCTGAACCAGGCGCCAAACCATCACGCGGTGCTCGGCGACATCACCTGCGATTCGGACGGCAAGATCGACTCGTTCATCGATCGGCGCGACGTCAAGCGCACGCTGCCGCTGCACAGCGTCAATGGGGAGCCGTATTACCTGGGGGTGTTCCTGGTCGGCGCCTACCAGGAGATTCTCGGCGATCTGCACAACCTGTTTGGCGACACGCATGCCGTCCACGTCAGCCTCGACGACGGCGGCAACGTGGTCCTCGACGCGGTGATCAAGGGAGACACCGTCCGCGAGGTACTGGACTACGTCGAGTTCGATGCGGAAACGCTGGTGAGGAAGCTCCGGCAGGACGTCGAGCTCGCGGTGCGCGAAGGCCGGATGTCGTACGAAGAATCCGGCCGTCTCCTGGAGTTCTACGAAGACGGGCTCCACGGGTACACGTACCTCGAGGAGCCCAGGGACCGGTAAGAGGCCGGGCCTTCCGGCCCGGCCACCTGCGCTACTTGCGCTTCAGCAGTTTCAGCAACTCTTTCAACTCGTGCTTCACCAGCGTGTACTTGTCACGCTTGTGGCCGGAATTCGCCGTGTTCAACGCGTCATCGTCTTTGGCCACCCGGACGTCCACGCACTTTTCGGATACGTTCCCGGCGCCGTCGATGCACGCGACATGGACCGTGTAGATCCGCGTCGAGTGGTCGCTACCCCGCTCCGCGCGCACCTGGCCGGTGAACGTGCCGGTGATCGCCGCGTCCGCCGGGGCAAGGTCCGACGAGTTGATCGACGAGATCGCGCACGCCGGCGCCGAGTCCACATCGTCAGTGGCGGTGACCGAGACCGAGATCGCGACCATCTTGCCATTCGCCGGCCAGATGGAATACGGCGTGACGCTCAGGCTCTTGATCACCGGCGCCGTCGTATCCGGCTTCACGAAAACCGGCGTCGATGCCCAGCTCGAATTCCCCGAGCTGTCCGTGCAGACCGCGTTCAGCGTGTAGGTTCGGCCGCCCACCGCGCGCACCGTTCCGGTATTCACCCCGGTGACGGCGAAGTCGGTCGCCGGAACGCCGGCGCTGGTGGTGATGGACCCAAGGCGGCAAGCAGGCACGTCGCCGGAGTCGTCCACCGCCGCAGTCGAGATCGCGACCGGGACCATCTGGTTCTGAGGCGGCCAGATCATCGCAGGCGTCGCGCTCAGGTTCGTGAAGACCGGCCCGGTCGTGTCGGGCGGCACCACGACGTTGGCGAACGCCTGCCCGGCGTTGCCAGCGGCGTCCGCGCACGTCACGTAGAACGAGTAGGTCGATCCGCCAACCGCACGGACGCTGCCGGAGAGTGCGCCGGTCACCGAGAAGTTCGCGGCTGGGGCGCCGTGTCCGTCGATGTGCGTGACCCAGCAGGCAGGTGCCATGTCGCGATCGTCGATGGCGTTGACTGCGACGGTCACCGGAACCATCCTCTTGTTAGGCGGCACGATGGTCGCCGGCGTCACCGATACGCTATTGATGGTGGGTGCCGTCGTGTCCGGCGGTACCGCGAGCGACAGCAGGAAGGCTCGCGGCTCGTTGTTCAGCAAGCCAGAGCCGATGATCTGACCGGTGGCGTTGACCGCCTTTGCCTGCTGCAGCACCCAGCCCGAATCCGCAGGAATGCGGGCATTCAGATCGAACGAGCCGTCCGCGACGGTGTGCGCAAAGGCATGATTCTCGAAGGTCGGGAGCATCGTGTACCAGCCGACGGTCGTGCCGTTCGACGTCCCCTCGGCGCTGCTCTGGAATCCGGCAAACGAATCGAGATCGACCAGGCCGCCGGCGTAGCGAAACGCCCGGAAATTTCCATCGCCGCGGTTGGCGCGGCCCGCAACGCGGCCGGCGCCGTCGATACCCACCGCAAGGCTCGTCGTGCCGTCCGGGAACGCGCCCAGGTCGGTCAGCGTGCCGTCCACGTCCGCGCGGAACGCATGCTGGGACCCGTCCGGGAGCGATGCCGTTCCGACAACCTGGCCGGCGTCGTTGACGCCCGAAGCCATTCCGAAGGTGCCGCCCGGGAATATCGGCAGCGTAACCGCCGGCAGGCCGCGAGACGCGCGCCACGCGCGCGGTCCGTCGGGCGTGTCGCCCGATCCGACGACCTCGCCGTTGTTGTTGATCCCCATGCCGAACGACGAATTCCCACCAGGCAGGGGATCGATCAGTTCGACGCCGGTGCCATCGACATAACGGAACGCGCGGAAGAACCCGCTCTCGTGGAGCATATAGCCGACCACATCACCATGATCGTTGATGCCAGACGCGAGGCTGGTCGTGGTCTCGAGTCCCGGGAGGTACGACCAGCTGCCGTCGCGGTAACGCGCCGCGTGCGTGCCGGTGTTGGGATCGCTGACGTATCCTGCTACCTCTCCAGACGCATTGACGCCGGTCACAGTGGGCACCAGCCCATTCAGTGTGCCGAGATCCTGGACTGAATAGAGTGGCGCTTCAGCGCCCACCCGGTTGGTTGTGGGGAGTACGAAAATTAGTAGTGCCGCAGTGCAGCCCGCCAGGATCGTGCGCCTCATGACGAAAACCCTCCGTGCCCTGCTTCAGCAACGGAGGTGCCCCCGAGGGGCCCTTCCGAACCCCTGAGTGGTCAGATGATTAGAAGGTGCGACGAAAATTGGCGGTGAGTGGGAGGGTCACGTTTTGGAACGCGATCTCCAATTTCTGTTGTCTGCCGTCGATCTGCAGAGGGACCGAACTTCCCCCGCATGGTGCGCAATATGACGCGATGGTCATTTTGCGTCAATGGCACGATCACGATTTTGAGCGCGAGGGGCGAGGGGCGAGGGGCGAGGGGCGGACGGCGAGAGGCCAGCGGCGAAGGGACGACGGGCGAGGGGCGACGGGCGAGGGGCGACGAGGGCGAGCGGCGAGCGCGCAGGGGGGGAGCGGCCAGGGGCGAGGACCGATGCGACTCCACGTCGAACGAATCACCGCCGCCCCTCGCCCCTCGCCTCTCGCCCCTCACTTCTTCAACATGTCATCCCGCTTAGCTTTGAACTCGTTGCCCGGCTTCCACTCCGGCAGCTTTTCCGCGTTCGCCACGCGATAGCCGACGGCAAAGAGCAGTTGCGCGTCTTCGGCGGCGCCGCTCAAGTCCCAGTCAGGCTTCACCTCGTCGGACGGAGCGTGATAGTCGTGCTCGGTGTACTCGTCGCGCTTCTTCTTTCCCCAGTCCGCCGGCTTTCCGATGAAGTCCACGCCTGAATCCGGATCGAGCGCGGGTACGCCCTGCTTCGCGAAGTTGAAGTGATCGGACCGGTAGTAGAAGCCCTTTTCGGGTTCGGGATCCGCCGTAAGCGTGCGGTTTTGTTCCTGCGCCGCCTGGCGCAGGTAGTCGTCGAGATCCGACGCCCCGAGGCCGATGACGGTGACGTCCTTCGTCTTGCCCCACTGATTGATGCCGTCGATGTTGATGTTCGCGGCGGTCTTCGCCAGCGGATAGAGTGGCGTCACCGAGTAGTACCTGTGAGCCGAGCAGTCCCTGCTCTTCAGCGGTCACCATCAGGAACAGGATCGATCGCTTCGGCTGGGGGGCCGCTTCCGTGAACGCCCGCGCGATCTCGAGCACGGTGCCGACTCCAGATGCGTTGTCGAGGGCGCCGTTGTAAATCGCATCACCCTTGACCGGCGCGCCGACGCCCAGATGATCCCAGTGAGCCGAGTACACGACGTACTCGTCCTTGAGCGCCGGGTCGCTGCCTTCGAGCTTGGCCACCACGTTCCGTGACTCGATGGTTCGCAGCTTGTTGCCAATCGCCATCGATGCCTGCACGCCAAGCGGTACCGGTTTGAAGTCGCGGCTGACGGCCTGCTTCTTCAGCGCGTCGTAGTCCTGCCCGCCAAGCGCGAACAGTTTCCGGGCGGCGTCGCTGGTAATCCAGCCTTCGATGTTGACGCGTCCCATGTTCTTGTCGGGCGTGACGATGTCGAACTTTTCGTTCAGGTTGCCCTGCACGACGGAGAATGGATAGCCCGCCGGCTTTTCTTCGTGAACGATCAACACCGCCGCGGCGCCCTTTCGAGCGCCTTCCTCGAACTTGTAGGTCCAGCGGCCATAGTAGGTCATCGCGTCCCCGCCGAAGGTCTTTGGATCGAGCTTCGAGGAGTCGGCCGGATCGGGAACCGGAGGATCGTTGACGAGCACGACGATGGTCTTCCCCTTGACGTCGACGTCCTTGAAGTCGTTCCATTTGAATTCCGGCGCCTCGACCCCATAACCGGCAAAGATCACGTCGGACTTGGTGATGGCAGCGCTGTCGGCCACGTGCTTCGACCACGCCACCACATCGTCTTTCCACTTGAGCCCGAGCGCCTGCGAACCCTTCACGAAGGTGAGCGGCCGCGTGTTGGTTGCGGTGATACCGGCGAGCGGTACTTTCTGAATGAATGTTCCGTCGGGATTTCCCGGCTTCAGCTTGAGATCCTGAAATTGCGTCTCGATGTAGGCGACGCTCAGTTCCTCGCCGTTGGTGCCAGGCGCACGCCCTTCGAACTTGTTCGACGACATCACCTTGATGTGCTGGAGCACCCGCTGGGGATCGATTCTCGGCAACTGCGCAAGTGGTACGCCCGGAGCAGGCAGCGCGCCCGGCGTCGAAGCGGTGCTGGCCGTCGGCGTCGCGGCAGGTTGGGCAGCAGGCTGGGCCGTGCCGCTGGCGGGAGGCGGCGCACCGGGAGCTTCGGCCCGGCTGCAGGCGAACGAGGTCATCGTTGATGCGGCAAGCGCCGCGAAAACGAACGCGCGTGAAGTGCTGTGCATCGTTAACAGCTCCAAATGGATTCCGATGTGCCCGGCGCGTTGCAGTTCGCCGATCGCGGCCCGGCCGTCGCGCATCGAATCATCGTGTCTCTATTCCTTCAGCTGCCGAAACCTTGATCTTCTCGGTCTGCTTCACCGACCCGAAGGTCAATGTCGCGTCGTACTCGCCTGGCTTGACGAACTTGGCGCCTTCACCGCCATACGGCATCAGTACGTCGCTGCCCGGTTTCAGATTCCACGTCAGCCGGTTGAAACCGGGGGTCCCCGGCGCCGTGAGGGTTCCCACGGGATGGCCATCCGATCCTTTGATCGCGATGCTGATGGAATCGCCGGTGTACTCCTTTACAAAGACGGTGAGCACGGCCCCCTCGGCCGGGTTGGCCCCCCGGAACACGCCGATCGAACCGGCCGAGTCGACCCAGCCTGGAAGAAGATCGCGCGCAAGGGCAGGACGGATTGGAAACAGGTGCGCCGGCTCTTGCGCGATCGCCGCGGTCAACTCCTCGAGCGGGCGAATGTCGTCGAGCACGTACAAACTCCTCCCGTGCGTTGCAATGACCAGGTCATGATCGCGTGGGTGCACGAGAAGGTCGTCAACCGGCGCCGAGGGAAGATTCCCAATAGGCTGCCAGGCACCGCCGCGATCGAAGCTGGCGTAAAGGCCGAGCTCAGTTCCCGCGAACAGCAGGTCGGGATTGGTTGGATCTTCGCGAACCACCCGCGCCGGCCACTCCTTGGGGAGGTTGGTTTGAATGGCCTGCCAGGTTCGGCCGAGATCCGCTGTGCGGTATATCAGCGGCGCATAATTGCCGCTGTAGTATGCGCTGACGACGAGGTACGCGACTTTCTCGTCTTGATGTCCCGGTTCAACCCGCGCGATCCACTGGCCGCGCGCATCGGCCGGGAGTGACGAGGTGAGATCCGTCCACTTCCCGCCGCGATCCTCGGTCACCCACAGCTTTCCATCATCGGTTCCTGCCCATAAGAGGCCAGGCTTCGCCGCAGATTCGGCCAACGTGAACACGACGCCGTACGTTTCGGCGCCGCTGCCGGTGGTGGCGATCCGCTCGGCGTTCGCGGTCGAGAGATCGGGACTGATGACGCGCCAGGATTCACCACGATCGGTCAGCATGAAGACGCGGTTGCCCGCCAGGTACATGACCTTCGGATCGTTCGGACTTTGCACGAACGGTGAATTCCAATGGAACCGGAATGCGGTCTGGCCCTCTGCCGGTTCCGGCCGGAGTTGCTTGGTCGCGCCACTCGCCAGGTTGAGGCGGTGAGCGAAGCCGGACTGCGATTCGGCGTATACGAGATTCGGGTTCGAGGGGTCGAACGCGCAGTAGAATCCGTCGCCCCCCTGGACGTTGATCCAGTCCTCGTTGACGATCGCGTCCTTGGTGGTGGTGGCGCTGGGGCCGACCCAATTGAGATTGTCCTGCAGGCCGCCGCAGATGCGGAAGGGAGTGCTGTTATCGATCGCTATCCGATAGAACTCGCCGATCGCCATGGTGGCGCGGTGATCCCAGTGCGCGCCGCGATCGTAGGAGGCATACACGCCGCCGTCGGTGCCGAGCAGCAACCGTTCCGGCGTGCGCGGATCGATGGCGAGCGCATGACAATCGGAGTGCACATTCTTGAACCGATCTTCGCGCCAGGTCTTGCCGGCGTCCTCGGATACGTGGAGCATGAAGCCGAGCACGTAGACCTTCTTGTCGTCCTCCGGATCCACGCGAATCTGACTGAAGTAAAACGGACGCGGATCGAGATTGCTCTGCCGCTGCCAGTTGTCCCCGCCATCTTCGGTACGGAACACTCCACCCTTCTTGCTGGTGACTTGGTCGATGTTGCTCGTGCCGGACTCGGCGCTCTGTACGACCGCGTAGACGATCTTCGGGTTCTTTGCGTAGATCGACAGACCGATACGCCCGGTCGACCCCGGCAGGCCCGCGGTCAGCTTCTTCCAGCTCGCTCCGCCGTCGGTGCTCCGAAAGATCCCGCCGACGTCCCTTCCGCCTGCCGCGTCAGGCCCGGCGACGAACGACCATGGCGTCCGGCGACGCGCGTACAGGGTGGCATAGACGGTTTCCGGATTCGTCGGGTCGAGGACCACGTCGCTCGAACCGGTCTTGTCTCCGTCTGGTGCGGCCGCCTGCAGAACGCACTTCCACGTCTTCCCTCCGTCGGTCGTCTTATAGAGGCCGCGTTCCGGGGATGGCGTCCACAGATCGCCCGCGACGGCCGCGTACGCGGTCTCCGGATCCTTGGGGTGGACAACGATGCGGGCGATCGCGCGCGAGCGCTCCAGGCCGGCTTTCGTCCAGGTGCTGCCGCCATCGGTCGAACGATACACGCCGGTGCCCCATCCGGAGCTGTTGCGATCGTTGGCTTCACCGGTCCCGAGCCAGACGATTTTCGGATTGGACGGCGCAACCGCGACGGCGCCGGTAGAGACGAACGGCTCCTTTTCCGTGAGCGACGAGAACGACGCGCCGTTATCGGTGGTCTTCATCAAGCCGCCGTGCGCCGTCGCCACATAGTAGGTCCAGGGGTTTTCCGGGTCGAACGCGATCTCCGAGATGCGTCCGCCCATGACCGCCGGTCCAATCGCGCGGGCCGAGAGCGGTTTCAACATCGGCGCCGTGAGCGTCACGCCGGGCTTCGGTGCCGGCTTCGGCGCTTGCGCAGAAACGGCGGTCCATGACGCCAGTGCCACAACCAGGATGCACATCCTTCGGAACATCCTTCTATTCTAATCATGCTTGGCACTGGTCCGTGGGAGGACCGTGACGTAGTGGGGTAGCGCCATCGGAGGTTCTCGAATCGTGGGTTACAAGCCAGGATATGTGGCGCTCGAACGGGCGTTGTCGAAACTGGGCGCCGCCTCAAGGACAGAGGCGCAGCACCTGGTGCGCGACGGTGGCGTCACCGTGAATGGGGCTATCGTGCGCGACCCGTTGGCGCCGGTGTCGCCAGAGCGGGACGACATCCGGGTTCGAGGGGCGCGCGCGGCGAGAAAGGCCTGGCGGGCGATTGCGTTTCACAAACCTCGCCGCACTGTCACGACGCGACGGGATCCTGAAGGCCGCAGCACCGTGTTCGAGCTGTTGGGTGACGTTGCCGACGGATTGATTGCCGTCGGTCGCCTGGATTTCGCAACGAGCGGCCTCCTGCTGCTGACCAACGACACCCAACTTGCCGAGCGGCTGACCAATCCGTCCAACGCGGTGCGCCGCTCGTACATCGTCACCGTACGCGGCGAAGTGGATGAGGCCGATTGCGCCGTGCTCGAGGGAGGTGTTGAGGATCTCGCCGCCGAGCGCGTGTCGATCCGCAAACGCTCGGGTCGCGAAACCGAACTGATGGTCGATCTCACCGAAGGCAAGAATCGCGAGATCCGGAGGTTGTTTCTGTCGATCGGTCATGAAGTGATCAGGCTGCTGCGCGTGCGCTTCGGACCGATCGAGCTGGGAACGCTGAAGCCGGGCGAGTGGAGGGAGATAGGGAGAGAGGAAGTCTTTACGATCGAAGATATCCAAGGAAGACCGACGCGTCGAAGGAGCATTCCCAAAAAACAGGATCTCCTTCGATTTCTTCGCTCCCCCTTCGATTCCTTCGATTGAAAACGCTACCTCACAAGGTTTTCGTAATCGGCCTGTCGAGCCCTCCGACACGAAACCACCGATAGCCGTACGCATCGAGTTCGATGCTGTGACGCCCGCTTTCGTCGGCCTCGCTGCGTTCCTGCCGCAGCAGGTTGGTGAGCAAGGAACCGTCAGGACCGTCGATCCGGAGCCTCACGGCACAGGGCTTGTCCAGGAAATTGTGGACGAACACGCTGGTGCGGTCGTCCCAGTCGTATCGCATCGCCAGCACCTGTTCGGTTCCGGTGGGAAGGATCTTAAAGTCGCCCCAGCCGATCTCGGGACACTCCTTTCGCATCCGAATGGCGCGCTCCGTCCAGTTCAGGAACGAATCCGGATCGCGTCGCTGATCCGCGACGTTGACCCGCTTGTATCCGTAGATCGGATCACTGACGAGCCGCCGGAGGGGCCGCCGTGCAGTTGTGAAACCGCCGTGACGATCCGGCGACCACTGCATCGGCGTGCGCGCGGCATAGCGTTCGGGCAGGCTCAGGTCATCACCCATGCCGATCTCGTCGCCATACCGGATCACCGGCGTTCCGGGCAGCGTGAACATCAGACTGTAAGCAAGCTCGAGTCGCCGACGGTCGTTGTTCATCATGGCCGCGAGCCGCCGACGGATGCCGCGGTTGTAAAGCTGCATCTCCTTCTGCGGACCGAACGCCTCGAACACCTTTTCGCGCTGGGTCTCGGTCAGCCGGCCGAGATCCAGCTCGTCGTGGGTGCGAAGGAAGATGCCCCATTGTGCCGGTGCCGGCCGATCCCGGGTCGCTTCGAGCGCGTCCTTGAGCGGACCGGCATCTCCTGTGGCGAGCGTATAGAACATCCGCTGGTTGACCCAGAAGTTCATCATCATCTGCAGGCGATCGCCGTCCTCGCCGAAGTACTCCATGCTTTCGCCCGGAGGCACGTTCGCCTCGGCCAGCAGAATCGCATCGCGAACCCGCCACTGCAGGAAGTCGCGAATCTCGTGGAGCAGCTGGTAATCGCGTGAGGGCCGCAGGTTCGTTCCCTTCCGCTCGATCACGAACGGCACGGCATCCATTCGGAATCCCGACACGCCCAACTGAAGCCAGAACCCCATGATTCGCATCAGTTCCTGCATGACCGCGGGATTGTGCGCGTTCAGGTCCGGCTGAAAATCGTAGAAGCGGTGGAAGTAGTACTCACCGGCGACCGGATCGCGCGTCCACGTGGCGCGCTGCACGCCGGGAAAGACCATTCCTTTGTTCCAGTTCTTCGGTCTCTTCTTCGACCAGACGTACCAGTCGCGGTAATGTGAGTTCGGATCCTGGCGGGCGGCCTTGAACCAGGGGTGCTGATCGGAGGTGTGGTTGACGACGAGGTCCACGATCACGCGCAGGCCGAGCTGGCGCGCCTGGTTCATGAACTCGACGAAGTGTCCGAACGTGCCCGTGCGCGGATGGACACCGTAAAAGTCTGCGACATCGTACCCATCGTCGCGATTCGGCGAGGGATAGAACGGCATCAGCCAGATACAGGTGACGCCGAGCCCGGCAAGATAATCCAAGCGGTCCGTCAGGCCGACGAAATCGCCGACGCCGTCGCCGCTGGCGTCGAGAAACGTCTCGACGTTGAGGCAATAGATGACGGCATGTTTGTACCAGAGATCTTTAATCACGCCGCCGTGCCGAGCAATCCACGTTCCAACCGGCGCGCTTCGTGACCCGCCAGCCTTGACACATATCAAGATAGGTATATGATCACATCCCTATGAACGATCGCACGACGGTCGACCTTCTCCAGGGAACGCTGGCGGCCTTGATCCTCAAGTCGTTGAGCTGGGGCCCGCTCCACGGCTACGGCATTGCTCGCTGGATCGAGCAAATCACCGAAGACGAGCTGCTCGTCGAAGAGGGCTCGCTTTATCCAGCGTTGCACCGCCTGCAGGCGCGGGGCCTGGTGACCTCGGAATGGACGGTTTCGGAAACCAACCGCCGCGTGCGCTGCTACACGCTCACCGAACCGGGCCGCCAGCAACTCCGCGCGGAGCTCTCCCGGTGGGAACGATTTTCTGAAGTCGTGACGCGTGCGCTCCAGTCGCGCCGGCCCAAGACCGCATGAGCGAACGCCTGCGCCGAGAACGGCGGATCTGGCGTCCCGACATCGGCGCCGACATCGACGAAGAGGTGGCTTATCACCTCGAGATGCGCGAGCGCGATTACCGCGAGCGTGGACTCTCGCCAGCGGGCGCACGCGATGCGGCCCGACGCCGCTTCGGCGATCCCTCGGCTATCACCAGCGCAGTCCGGACCATCGACGAGCGGGCCGCGCGAGAACGGAGACGAGCCAGCATGTGGGTGGATTTTCGGCAGGACGTTGTCTACGCGTGCCGCGGCCTCCGGCGCACGCCAGGGTTTACCGCGATTGCCGTGCTGACGCTCGCGCTCGGCATCGGCGCCAACACCGCGATCTTCAGCGTCATCAACACGGTGCTGCTCCGGCCGCTCCCGTTTCCCGACGCCGACCGGTTGGTGTTCATCTGGAACACCCACGACGGCAACCCGGAGCCGCTCGGTCCGGGCCGCCTGCGGGATTTGCAGACTCAGGTGACGAGCTTCGCGTCGTATGCGGGCATCAGCCACCTCTCGCTCAACCTGACAGGACAGGGCGATGCCGAACGCATCTCCGGGTCGAGCGTTTCGTCCGGATTCTTCGACACGCTTGGCGCGCGGCCGCTTCTTGGCGAGCCGTTTCATAGAGGCGTCGCGGACCCGTCCGCAGTCGTGCTCAGCGAACGTCTATGGAGGCGGCGGTTCGGCGCGGATCCGTCGATGGTCGGTCGCACCATCGCATTGAACGGGCGTCCTCGGCTGGTGATGGCGGTCATGCCACGCACTTTCGTCTGGCCTCTGATCACGGGGCAGCCGACGGCCTCGGACACAGGGCCCGAGCTGTGGGTCCCTGGTGGACCGGGCGATGTGCCGAGACCGGCGGTCAGCGAGGACCTCGACATGACCGGCTATCGCAATACCGGCTACCTGCGGTCGGTCGCTCGACTCAAGCCGGACGTGACGTTCGAGCAGGCGCGCGCGGAGGTGGCATCGGTCGGGGCGCGGCTGTCGCAGACCTATCCCGAGGACGACGGCCGCGGCGCGACGCTGGTGGGGATTCGCGATCAATTTGCGGGGGCGGTCGAGCAGCCGCTCCTGATCCTGGCGGGCGCGGTCGCCTTCGTGCTGGCGATCGCCTGCGCGAATGTCGCGAGTCTCCTGCTTGGACGAGGAGCGGCCCGCCGGCGCGATCTCGCGGTCCGCCGCGCGCTCGGCGCCAGCCGCGCGCGTATCATCCGTCAGTTGGTGACCGAGTCCGTGGTGCTCGCCGTGGCAGGGGCTGCCGCCGGCTTGCTGCTCGCCTGGTGGGGCTCGGCGTCGCTGCTCTCGCTGACCCCGCCAGACATCGCCGGCATCTCGCGCAGTGGATTCGACGGACGCGTGCTGTTGTTCACGCTGGGAATTGCCGTAGCGGTAGGTATCGCATTCGGTCTGGTACCGGCAATCGAGCTCTCGAGGGATCAGTTGACCGATGTCCTCGCCGAAGGGGGCACCCGGTCGTCAGGATCGCGTCGGAGCAGCCGCACCCGCGACACTCTCGTCGCGCTCGAAATTGCCGTCGCGGTCGTGCTGCTGGTTGGCTCGATGCTGCTGGTGCGAAGCTTTACCGCATTGACCCGCGTCGATACCGGCATCGACACGCGCAACCTGATGACGTTCGACATCACGCTCACCGGCGATCGCGCCGAATATCAATCCCGGCAGGTGCAGTTCTACGACCGGCTGATCCAGCGCCTCCAGGCAGTGCCCGGCGTCCGCGCAGCGGGCGCCGCCGTCACGCTCCCGATTGGTGGAGATGATTTCGGGACGGGCTACCTGATCGAAGGACGCCCGGTTCCGAAACTGAAGCTGCGCGCCGGCTACCAGATCGTGATGCCCGGCTATTTCCAGGCGATGGGCATTCCGATTCGCAGCGGACGCGATTTCCGAGCGAGCGACGATCGCAAGGCGCCACCGGTCGCGCTCGTCAACGAGACCCTCGCACGGGAGCAGTGGCCCGGCCAGGACCCGATTGGCCGCCGGGTCAGGTTTGATGACGCCGCCGGGGAGTGGATGACTATCGTTGGCGTGGTCGGCGACATTCGTCACCTGGGCCCATCCACACCCCCACGGCCGGAGCTGTATCAATCGGTCACGCAGCGCTCGTTCCCGTTCATCGCCTTCGTCGTGCGGACCGAACGCGACCCGTACAACGTCATGCCGTCGATCCGCCGAGCCGTTGTCGATCTCGATCCGAATCTCCCCCTGTCGGGTGTGCGAACCATGGACGAGCACATCGCGCGAGCGTTGTCCAAGCCGAGATTCCTGTCGACGCTGGTCGCGTCATTTGGCGCGCTTGCTGTCAGCCTGGCGCTGGTGGGGATTTACGGCATGATGGCCTGGTCGGTCACCGAACGGCGTCAGGAGATTGCGATTCGCATGGCGCTCGGGGCCAGCCGCCAGCAGATGTTGTCGATGGTCCTCGGCCGCGCGCTCGTGCTCGCGGCAATCGGCATTGGCATCGGCCTGGCCCTGGCGCCGATCGCGACACGGACCCTGGCCGGTTTGCTGTACGGAATCACCCCAACCGATCCGCTGGCGTTCGCGGCAACCGGTCTGGTACTTGGCGGCGTCGCGGTGCTTTCGGCCCTCGTCCCGGCCCTACGCGCCGCCCGCGTCCAGCCCGCGGCCGCCGTGAAGTACTAAAAGGGTGCTAGGTGCTGGGTGCTACGTGCTGGGTGCTACGTGCTGAGTGCTAGGTGCTGAGTGCTAGGTGCTGAGTGCTAGGTGCTTCTAGTGCCAAGTGCGAGGAGCGTGGAGCGAACGGCGCCGGAGGCCTGAGCCCGTAGCCCTAGCGTCCCGAGCACCACCCACGTAGCACCGGCACGCACGAGCACCAGGCCGTAGCACCAGGCACGCAGCACCAGGCACGCAGCACCAGGCACGCAGCACCAGGCACGCAGCACCAGGCACGCAGCACCAGGCACGCAGCACCAGGCACGCAGCACCAGGCACGCAGCACCAGGCACGCAGCACCAGGCACGCAGCACCAGGCACGCAGCACCAGGCACGCAGCACCAGGCACGTAGCACCAGGCACGTAGCACCAGGCACGTAGCACCGGGCACGTAGCACCAGGCACGTAGCACCGGGCACGTGGCACCGGGCACGCAGCACCAGGCACGTAGCACTCTTAGCGCACGTGGCACCGGGCACGCAGCACCAGGCACCTAGCACTCTTAGCGCACGTAGCACTTTGCACCCTGCACCGATAGTGCCCTCGTTTGTGATATAACGCATAGTTATGTCACCCCGTGCTATTCCAGAAATTACTCACCTTCAATTCGTCGTTCTCGGTCTGTTGCGGGCTGGAGAGAAGACCGGGCGCCACATCCGGCGGGCGCTGGCGCGCCACGGTGTGCGCCGCAGCGCGCCGGCCTTCTATCAGATGATGGCTCGGCTCGAGGATGCGCGGCTCGTGTCTGGCGAGTACGACCAGAAGATCGTCGACGGACAGATCATCAAAGAGCGGCGCTACAGCCTCACGCTGCAGGGAGAGGCTGCCTGGTCGGCGACGCGCGCGTTCTACACCGATGCGATTGAGGAATACGGCGCGCCGCGCCGGGTTGCCCATGCGTGACGTGTTCGTGCGGCGGATTGCCGCCGCGGTACCGCTGCCGGAACGCGACCGTGTGTTCCTGCCGTCCGCGCACGACGCCCTGCGCGTCCATCGCGCGCGACGCCGGCGCGTGCGGACGCCGATCGGCCGGGTCGTGCTCGAAGCCATGCTTCTTCTCGAGTTCATCAGGCTCGCCGTCGAATGCCGGGCGCTCGGCCGCCTCGAGCGTCGGCGGATCGTCGATACGCCGTCGTCAGGAGGCTCGCTCATGCTCGTCCAGGATCTCCGTTTCGCCGTCAGGATGCTGCGCAAGTCCCCGGGCTTCACGCTCGCCGCTGTGGTGACGCTGGCGCTCGGGATTGGCGCGACCGCCGCGATCTTCTCCGTTGTCGAACACGTCCTGCTACGTCCGTTGCCCTATGCTTCCCCAGACCGCGTCATGGATGTGAACGAATTCGTGAAGGGAAAGGCGGTCGCCGTCGCTCCGCCCAACTTCATGGACTGGCGAAGCGAGAATCGAACCTTTTCGTCGATGGCGATGTATCAGAGCGGAACGCTGACCTTGAGCGGCGGCATGGAGCCTGAGCGAATCGACGCGACCTATGCAGAACCCGGGGTGTTCGACGTGCTTGCCGCGCGACCCAGCGCCGGGCGGGTCTTCACGGTGGAAGACACCAGGCCTGGCGCCGCAAGAGTCACGGTGATCAGCCACGCGCTGTGGCAGCGGCGGTTCGGCGCCGACCCCGCCTTGATCGGCCGGTCTGTCACGATCGAAGGAGAGTCGTATCTCGTGGTCGGCATCATGCCTGCGGGACTCAGATTTCCCGACACGACCGACCTGTGGGTGCCGCTGCTGATGACGCCAGAGGACCTTCTGCCGAATCAGCGCGGCGCACACTACGTGAATGCGATTGGACGGCTGAAGGACGGGGTGACCGCTGCACAGGCGCAGGCGGATCTCGACGGCATCGAGCGCCGGATTGCGGCGCAGCATCCCGACAAGCTCGAAGGCTACTCCATGATCGTGCGTCCGCTTCTCGAATCGATGGTTGATTCGGTGCGACGCCCGTTGCTCGTCCTGCTCGGCGCCGTCGCCTTCGTGCTGCTGATTGCCTGCGTCAATGTCTCGAATCTGCTGCTCGCGCGCGCGACCACCCGTACCGGAGAGATCGCGCTGCGTTCTGCTCTCGGCGCCGCGAGAGGCCGAATCGTGCGTCAACTGCTGGCCGAGAGCCTGGTGCTGTCGGTGGCGAGTGGCGCGGCGGGTCTATTGCTGGCCGTGTGGGGCGTTCGCATGCTCATGCTGGTGGCGCCAGAGGACCTGCCCCGGGGAGCGGACTTCGGCATCAATCCAATGGTGCTCGTCTTCGCCATCGTCGTGTCACTCTTGACCGGCATTGCGTTCGGCCTGGTGCCAGCCCTCGCCTCCTCGCGCGCCGACCTTGCTTCCTTTCTGAAGGACATGCGACGGGACAGCTCCACCAGCGGGCGTGGACGTCTGCGCAACGTGCTGGTGGCTGCGGAAGTGTCGCTTGCGCTGGTGTTGCTCGCGGGCGCCGGGCTTGCGATGCGGAGCTTCGACCGTTTGACCCGTGTGCATCCGGGATTTGATCCCCACAACGTTCTGGCCTTCACAATCCGTGTGCCGGAGGCGCGCTATCGCACGGCCGCTGCGACGGAACAGTTTTTCCGCGAGCTCACCACGCGGCTCCAGCAGCCCGGGATACTTTCCGCGGCCGGCATCTTTCTTCCGCCGCTCAGCTCCGGAGGGTTCGGCGGCACGTTCTACCGGCTGGATGTTCCGAATGGCCAGGAAGAGGGGAACGCGCAGGTCAGGCCGGTGACAGCCAACTACTTCGAGACGCTGCGTATTCCGCTCGAATCCGGGCGGCGCATTACGTCGCAGGATCGTGCCGGCGGCCCGGGCGTCGCGGTCATCAGTTCAGCGACCGCGCGCGCCTACTGGCCGAGCGAGAACCCCATCGGCAAGCGGATTCGGATTGCGGTCAGCATGGGCGTCCGCGAGCAGCCGCGCGAGGTCGTCGGGGTCGTCGGCGACGTACAAACTCGATCGCTGGATCTCGAGCCCGTGCCGATGATTTATGTGCCCGAGACACAGTATGTGTCCGACGAGATGACGATCCTGGCGCGCACTGCCGGTGATCCGTTGACCGCCCTGCCGATTGTCAAGGCGCAGCTTGCTGTACTCGATGGCGAAGTCGCGATCAGCCGTGTCCGGACGATGGAAGAGGTCGTGGCGCGCTCGGTGGCCCAGCCGCGCTTTCGCATGACGCTGCTGACGGTGTTCGCCGTTGTCTCGTTGATGCTTGCGGCCATCGGCGTCTATGGAATGGTGGCGTTCTCCGTCAACCAGCGACAGACCGAGCTCGGGCTCAGGCTGGCGCTCGGCGCGAAGCCGCGCGATCTGCTCCGTCTCGTGCTGCGTCAGGGGATTGCGCCGGTCGCCGCCGGTCTCGTCTGCGGCCTTGCCGGTGCGATCGCCATCACCCGCGTGATGCGAACGCTGCTCTTCGGAGTGAGCGCGCTCGATCCGATGACATTTGGCGCGGTCGCATCGGTGCTGCTCGCGGTGGCGGTGTTCGCGTGTTATGTGCCGGCGCGGCGAGCGATGGTGGTCGACGCCGTGAATACACTCAGGTAGCCGGCAGTCTGTAGCGCGCCTCTTCAGGGGCGCCGAGGGTACTGGTAAATTCGAGTCTCTCTCTCTAAAGGTTCGCCCGCAACTGATCGTCCTGCAACAGGCAGATGAATTCGCCGAGAACCATCGCGGTGGCGCCCCACACCTGATGACCGAGGAGATCGAAATACGGATACTCGACGGCCGTCCCTTCGCGAATGCGCGTGCCCCGCCGGATACGCGAGGCGTCCTGCAGATCGTCGATGGAGACCTCGAGCACCTCCTCGACCTCGTACGGAGCAGGGCAGAAAGCCGGACGCTCGTCGGTGATTCCAACGACCGGATGCAACGTGAAGCCGCTGACGACTACGTGCACGGGCGTCAGTTCACCGAGCACGCGCACGTCGGTCGGATTGACGCCGATTTCCTCTTGCGCCTCACGAAGCGCTGCCTCGACCAGCGTCTCACCCGGATCGGTAGCACCGCCAGGCAGGCTGATCTGGCCGGCATGTCGCCGCAGGCCGCTCGCGCGGACCGTCAGCGGCACGGAAATGCCCTGAGCGCCGGGATAGAGGAGCAGCAGCGCGGCAGCGATCCTCGCATCCTCAGGAAAGTGGCCCGGACGCCAGTTGCCTCGTGGCGGGGCGGGCGCAAATCGCCACTGGGCATCGACGCCGGGAAGGGTCCCGGCAAGCCGATCGCGAAGCTTCGATTCGAGTGCTTTGAGCGGCGCCACTCTCTGATCATAGCCATGGAACACCCGAAGCCGATCGCCATTCGGCCAATTCAGTCGATCAATGGTTCAGATCGTTCGAAGGGCGGTCATCGGATCCACACGTGCCGCGCGGCGCGCTGGAAAGAGATGGGCGATCAGGGCCACCACGACCAGCGCGGCGACCGATACGGAGTAGGCGATTGGATCGACGGCAGGAACGCCGTACAACGATCCAGCGAGAACGCGGGTAACGAGCATGGCGAGCGGCACGCCCGAGATCAGGCCGCAGCCAACCAGCGTCATGCCCTGGGCAAGGACCAGCCCGACGACCGATGAGGACCGCGCTCCGAGCGCCATCCGTACGCCGATCTCGCGGGTGCGCCGGCCGACCCAGAACGCCAGCACGCCGTAGAGACCGATGCTCGCCAGCAGGAGTGCCAGCCCGCCGAAGGCCGCGGCGAGCGCGGCGCCTGCCCTCGCCGGGAACATCGAGGTCGCGATCTCCGACTCCATGGTTTGATTCTCGATGAACACCAGCTCGGGCTCGAGCCCGAGCATCACCCGTCGCATGTCCTGGACGAGGCGGGAGGCGTCGCCACTCGTACGCGCGAGAATCGTCGCGGACGACGCGTAGCCCTGCGACCGCGCGAAGTGGATCAGAGGACGCGGCGTTTCCCCGATCGTGCGGACCTTGTGGTCGCGGACGACCCCGATGATTTCGTACGACTGGCCGTCCGGGCGGAGCAGATGCATGCGGCGGCCGATCGGATCGAGGCCGGGCCAGTATTTACGGGCCATGGCTTCGTTGATGATGGCCACTCCAGGCGAGGTCTCGGTGTCGCGCGGATCGAAGTCCCGCCCGGCGAGGAGCGGTACGCCGAGCGTTTCGAAATAGCCGGCGCTGACCCGCGTGACATCAATCAGGTCGCCCATCGACTCGCTCTGGTACGACCGTCCCTCGATGAACATGTTGCTGGTGTGAATGTTCGGCGAAAAGGGCAGGCGCTCGGCCAGCGCCGCCGACGTCACGCCAGGAAGGGCGCGAACCCGTTCGACCGCGTCGCGATAGAACGCGCGACCGCGGTCGGGAGTGTAGCGATGCATCTGGAGATCGACCGTCGAAATGGCAAGGCCCCGGGCCGAAAACCCCACGTCGATTGCCGCAGCCGCGAGCGCTCCCCGCGTCAACAGCGCCGCCCCGATCAGCAACACCACCGACACCGTCACCTGCGCGACGACCAGCAGGTTCCGGAACCCGAAACGGCCACGCTCTCGCGAGGAGGCAGGATCGTTCTTGAGCGACGGGACCAGGTCCGGCCTGGTTGCCTGAAGCGCCGGCGCGAGGCCGAAGAGGATGCCGGCTGCAAGCGAAATCACACTGGTGAATGCCAGCACGCGGACGTCGAGCCCGAGGTCGAGCGTGATCGGGATGGGAAATGGCGGCTGCACGCTGCCGACGAGCCGTATGCACCAGGACGCGAGCAGCAAGCCAGCCGTCCCTCCGGTCATTGCCAGCAGCATGCTTTCGACGATCAATTGACGAACGATCCGCCCGCGTCCGGCGCCAATCGCGAGCCGGATTGCCATCTCTCGGCGGCGTGCCGTGCCGCGCGCGAGCAGCATGTTGGCGATGTTGGCGCAGGTGACGAGCAGCACCAGCCCGACACCAACCATCATCGCGGTGGCTCCGGGCAGGAGTGCGCCATCGATCATCGGGTGAATCCGCACGTCACTCGATGGCTGCAGCACACCGCGCCGGTTCCGGTTCGTCTGCGGATATTCCTCTGCGAGCCTTGCCATCACCGACTCGACGTCAGCGCGAGCTTCGGCGAACGTGACGCCCGGCTTCAAACGTCCTTTCACGAACATCCAGCGTGCCCCGCGCTGCGTGAAGCGCGTCTTTCCGGTCGGCGAAGGGACGACGTCGTTCATCCCGACCGGCTCGACCTCTCCCACCATCGAGGCCGGTATCCACAGTTCCGCCATCAGGCCCGGCGTCATTCCGGTGAATCGCGCTGGCATCACACCCACAATCGTGTAGTCGCGGCCGCGCACGCGCAGCGTGCGCCCGACAACGCTGGTGTCGCCGCCAAAGGCGCGCCTCCACATCCGATCCGAGATCACGACGACGCGGTCGCCGCCTTCGGTCCGATCCTCTGAAGAATCGAAGGTGCGGCCGAGCGACGGAGCTACGCCAAGGACATCGAAGTAGTTGGCGGTCACGATTTCGCCAAGCGCAAGCCTCGATTGTCCGTCGCGGCTGATGTTGGCAAACATGAGGGTGTGTCCGGCAATGCCGGATAACGTTCGAGAGCGCGAGACCAGATCCAGGTAATCCGGGTATGACGTCGTCGATTCAGGAATCTCGGCCGAGGTGTAGATCTCGACCAGCCTGTCCGGCTCCTTGACCGGTAACGGACGGAGCAGCACCGCGTTGACAAGGCTGAAGATGGCGGTATTGATGCCGATGCCCAGCGCGAGCGAAAGAACCGCGACGGCGGTGAATCCGCGGCTCGTCAGCAGGCCTCGTATTGCGTAACGGGCGTCCCCCAGCAGGCTCTCGACCATGGGGGATGAGACGCGGGATCAGGTGCCACGGTTCACCTGAGGTGGGTTTCTTTTCGGTACCTATATCAACTCCGGTGGGGTATCACCCTCTCTGAGTGCTTCCGCTTTGAGCGCGGAAGCCCTTGCTCTGACGGTATCGTCGGTGCTTCATTTCGTCGGAGAATCGCAGCCGCGACCGCCACTTAGCCCTCCTGCTCGGTGACGGCGACGCGCGAACGCGACCTCCAGGCGAAGACCATGGAGCACGCTGGCGAGGACTGTCGGAGGCGGGGCCGTCATGGCGTTTGGCTGACGCTCCGCGCCGGGCGGCCTCGCGTTCTCTCCCCGGTGCCAGTTCAGTGCACTCGGTCCGAGAGGAGCGCGACGCTCAGCCCGTAAGCGTGGACGCAGTTGTAGGCAAGGAGCGCCTGATAGTTGGGGTAGATGAGAAACCGACGGGGCCCGGCTGCGACGAGGGACGCTCGAACATCTGCGGCAGGCAGCTTGCCGCCGCTCATGCTCTTGACACCCAGCTTGCGCCACTCGCTCAGCGGTAACGCGACGCTCATTTGCCGTTCAGCCAGGCATCCTGTGGTTTGAAGTGGTGCCGCATCTGCCACTTTTCCGGCGATTGCTGGAGGCACCTTGACTTCGCGCCCCCACGCCTTCCCCTTGGTCCACCCCTGGGCCGAAAGATAGTTCGCGATTGAGGCAAACACATCTGGTGTCGATTTCCAGATATCGCGTTTGCCGTCGCCGTCGAAATCCTGCGCGAACTCGAGAAAGCTCGAGGGCATGAACTGCGGCTGGCCGAGCGCGCCGGCCCACGAACCGCGCATTGCCGCGGGGTCGACATCGCCGCTGTCGAGAATTTTCAGGGCGTTGAACAGCTCTTCGCGAAACATCGCAGATCGACGCGGGTTGTAGGCGAGGGTTGCCAGCGTCGCGATTGTCGGCCGCACGCCGCTGAACCGCCCGTAATTGGACTCGAGCCCCCAAACCGCCACGATGACGCCTGCCGGAACGCCATATTTCGCGCTCACCTTGCGAAGCAGCGCCCTGTGTTCCGCGGCCATCTTCTGGGCGGCCTTGATCATCGGACGCGTGAGGCGACGATCGAGATATTGATCGAGCGTCAGTACCAGTTCCGCCTGCGTTCGATCGCGTTCGACGACAATCGGTAACGGCTCGAGGCCGGTGAGCGCCCGGTCGAGCGTCGCGTCGCTGATGCCGCGCGACGAGGCTTCCGATCGAAACCCGGTCAACCATTCTGCGAACGTCTGCGGCGGAAGTTGCACCACGGGCAAGGGATTCGGCGGCGGCTGCTGGCTGGCGGCCATCGGGCATACCCCAAGGCTCAACGCAAACACTGCGGCCACCATCGATTGCATCATGTCCTCTTATTATGCGCTTGCGCCGGGAGCGGATAGGATCGCCGGATGGCCAGCGCGAATTTTCCATCCATTCGCGAAGCGTGCGCCCGCGCCGTTGCCGAGTTGGTACGCGGCTGCACATTCGACGATTTCCTTCTGGCGCCGCAGCACAGCGTGATCGTCCGTCGCGATCCGACCGCGATCGACCTGTCGTGCCGGGTCTCGCAGCACATCGTGCTGAAGCGGCCGATCGTGTCGGCCAACATGGACACCGTCACGCGCGCGCCGATGGCCATCGTCCAGGCTGAGGAAGGGGGCATCGGGATCATCGATCGCGGATTCCGTCCAGGCGATATCCAACCGCAGGTCCGGGAAGTGGAGAAAGTCAAGCGGACGCAGCACGGGATCATCCGCGACCCTTACTCGATCGCGGCGTCGGCTTCGGTCGGAGAGGCAGCGGCGCTGATGTCGCGCTCGCGTGTCGGCACGCTGGTGGTCGTCGACGACCGGCACCGGCTGCAGGGACTCCTCACCGAACGGGACCTGCGGTTCGTCTCCCGCCAGGGCCTTCGCGTCTCCGACCGGATGACACCCGTCGATCGGCTGGTCGTGCATCGCGGCGCAGTTTCACCGGAGCAGGCCGAGCAGCTGATGGTCAAACGGAAGGTCAAGAAGCTTCCGCTGGTCAACGAGAACGGAGAGCTCACCGGCCTGATCACCGCGCGCGATCTGGTGAAGCAGCGGCGGCTTCCGTTTGCCACCCGTGACGAGGAGGGGCGGCTTCGAGTCGGTGCCGCGATTGGAGCGCACGGGGATTACCTCGAGCGGGCAGCCGAGTTGATCAAGACTGGCGTCGACGTGCTGGTCATCGACATCGCGCACGGCCACTCGATCGTGATGGACCGTGCAATCGGTGATGTCAGGAAGCGGTTTGGCAGCGTGGAACTCATCGCCGGCAACGTCGGGACGGCCGAGGGAACCAGGTTTCTGCTCGAACGCGGTGTCAACGGGATCAAGGTGGGCATAGGGCCGGGCGGCGGGTGTACGACGCGAATGACCACCAGTTTCGGTGTGCCCCAGGCCCAGGCGCTCGTGGAGTGCCGCGGGGAAATCGGTGAGAGCGACGTGCCGCTCATCGCCGATGGCGGAATCCGGCGTCACGGCGCGCTCGCCCAGTCACTGCTGTTCGGAGGCGACTGCGCGATGCTCGGGAGCGCGTTTGCGGGAACCGAGGAAGCGCCGGGCGAGATCGTGCACAAGTCAGTGCTCCTTCCAGAAGCTCAGAAGACGGTGAAGGTGCCGTTCAAGGTGCTGAGGGGAATGGCATCGCTCGAGGCAATTCGCGATCGGCTCGACGTGGAGGATGCCGATCGGGTCGAGCTCGAGGCGACTGGCGCCGAAGGAATGGAAATCAGCGTGCCGGCGCGCGGTTCCGCGCGCCCGATCGTGCGGGACATGATCAAGCATCTCTGCTCGTCGATCAGCTACGCGGGCGCCGACAGCCTCCGGCAGATGCGCGAGCAGTTCTGGAACGATCCGAATCGTTACCTGATCAAGCTGTCCGCGTCGTCACGCCGAGAATCGTACGAACGATGAGAAACGATCGCCTTTGCTGTCAGAACCAAGGTAGAAATGACGCCGACCGGATCCAAGCGTCTAGCGTCGCCCGCGACGCGCGAACTGCTCCGCCCGCACCTGCCGCTCGACTTCAGCGGCTTCCCGGGTCTCCCACCGATCCGAGCCGCCGCGCAGGCCGATGCGCTGGTACAAGTGCCGGATTCCGGCTTCGTCACGCGCCTCGATCGCTGCGGCAATCTCCGTCGCATGCTGCAGCTCGTGCGCGAGCAGCGGCACGCGTTCCATGGGCGGGATGAGCACGCTGATTGAGATTCTGAGGAACCGCACGTCTCGGCTGGCGGCCGCGAGGATGGTGCGCGCTCGCGGAATCTCCGGCGAGCCGGTCATCTCGACGTACACGATCGTGTCGCTCCGCTGAAGCTGCGCAATCAGCCGGTTGACGATTGGAGAGGTGACCGTGGCCTCGTCGATGAGAGAACGGACGACAGGCGAGGTGGCACGCAGGTGAGTGGTTGGATCGGAAGCAGGTTCGGAGAGTGACATCAACGCCAGAACGAATATCCACATGGTCGGCACCCGGATCGTTGCCGCCGTTTGTAGCGACAGCTGGCGCCAGCTGTCTGCGGAAATGTGACGATGCCGTTGGCCGCCCCGTGTTCGTCACGTGCCAACCTGGATTCGTCACATCAGCACGGGTGCTCGTGGCCAGGCTCGCCGCGCCGGAGTGACGAATGGTTCAGAGGTTGATGCCGCGCAGCAGGGGAACGAGGTCGGATGGTCGATCGGCCAGGAGATCGGCCGGACCCAGATCGTGCTCCGACGAGGTGAAGCCGAAGCCGTAGCGGGCCAGACATACGCGGGTGCCCGCGGCGCGGGCAGTGGCGAGATCGATCGGCGAGTCGCCAATCATCATGGTTTGTTGCGGCGCGCTCTCGGCGCGGCTCATGAGCTCCTGGAGCGCCGCAGGATTCGGCTTCCTTGGCCACGGACCATCGCCGCCAAGCACCCATTTGAAGAATTTGGCCACCGCCAGGCCTTCGAGAATCGCCTTGGTTGCGCGGGCGGGCTTGTTGGTGAGCACGGCGAGTGGCGCGTCGGCTGCCAGCGCTTCGAGCGTCTCGCGAATGCCGTCGTACAACTGAGTGTGCGCGAGGAGGCGGTCGTCGTAGAGCTCGAGAAACCGTGCCAGCGCGCCGGGTGAATCCGGATCCAGGCCGGCCGCGGTGAGCGCGCGGCGAACCAGAAGCGCTGCTCCCTCGCCGACCATGCGCGCGACGGCGTCCACCGGAAGCGGCCTGCCCCCCCGTTCTTCGAGCAGCGCGTTGGCTGCATCCGCGAGATCACGCCGCGAATCGATGAGCGTTCCATCCAGGTCGAAGACGAACAGCGCCATCAATCCGTCCGGAGCGCGACCAGCGGATCGACACGGGTCGCGCGAAGCGCCGGCACGCCGCCCGCAAGTACCGCAATTCCAACCAGCACGATCGGAACCGACGAAAGCGTCAGGGGGTCGTGCGGACTCACGCCAAAAAGCTGTGACGAGATCGCCGGCCCGAGCAGAGCCGATGCGAGAACTCCGAGGAGCGCTCCGGCAAGGCTCAATCGCAGCGCATGTCCGAGTACGAGCTGAACCACCGAGAGCCGCTGCGCGCCGAGTGCCATCCGGACCCCGATCTCCTGCGTCCGTTGAGCGACGAGGTAGGCAATGACGCCGTAGACGCCGACGGCGGCAAGCACTAGGGCGAGCGCCGCAAACAGGCCCACGAGCCACGCCGTGAGCCGCGGCTGCGCCGCGCTTTCCTGCAGCATCGCATCCATGGTCCGCAGATTGAAGACGGCGAGTTGCGGATCAAGCGCGGCAATCTTCCGGCGAATCGCGTCGGCCATCGGCGAGCCGGCCGAGGATCGCACGATCAGCGTCATCGGCGACCACAGAATCTGCTCGCTACTGAAGTACATCGTCGGCCTGGGCTCGAGATCGAGCGACAGGTTGCGGACACTTGCCACGATACCGATGACCCGGAAGATGTGCTTGTTGCCGAGCTGCACCTGCCGGCCAATCGGGTCGCGGTCCGGCCAGAAGCGGCGGGCGAGATCGGTGCTGAGGATGACGCTCTCGGCGCCATGCTCGCCGAATTCACGATTGTCGAAGCTGCGGCCGAGCACCAGCGGAATGCCAAGCGTCCGGAAGTACTGAGGACTCACGAGGCGCCAATCCGCCTGCACATCTTGAGCGGCGAGCGCGTTGTCTCCGATCGCTTTCACGGGCATACCGGTATTGCCACCACCGAATGGTGCCCCGCTCGAGAGCGCCGCGGCCTCGACGCCCGGCACTGCCTGCATTTCGGCGACGAGACGGCTGTAAAACTGCTCCTGCGCCGTATCCGTCGGATAACGGGAATCCGGAAGTCCCATCATCGCGGTGGTCAGCTGTTTCGCGTCGAATCCCAGATTCACTTTCTGCAAACGGACGAAGCTCTGGACGAGGAGCGCCGCGCCGGTGAGTAGCACCGTTGCCAGTGCCACCTGCGCCACCACCAGCATCCGGCGGGCGACGCTTTGGTGCGCGCCAGTCGTGCCGCGCGTTCCTTCCCTAAGGGCATTTGCCACTTCCTGGCGCGAGCTGATCAACGCGGGCAACGCACCAAAGAGCGCGGAGGTCAGCACCGAGACGCCGAGCGAGAAGATGAGCACCGGCGTGTTGACGGCGATCTCCTCCGCTCTGGGGAGCGACGCGGCCAAGGCAGCCCGTAGAAGCGGCACCCCCCACGAGGCAATCAGCAGTCCGGCGGCCCCGCCCAGGACGGCCACGAGCAGGCTTTCCGTCAGCACCTGTCGAACGAGGCGGAAGCGGCTCGCTCCCAGCGCGAGCCGGACAGCAATTTCGCGACGCCGCAGGGCTGCACGCGCGAGCATCAGGTTCGCGACGTTAGAGCAGGCGATGAGCAGCACCAGGCCCACGGATCCGAGGAGGAGGTACAGGCCCTGCCGCACCTCGCGCGGAACGATCCAGTCGTCGAAGGTCGAGATGCTCACGCCCCAGTCCCGGTTCGAATCCGGGTACTGCTGGGCGAGGTGCTGTGCCACGCGGTCCATGTCCTCACGGGCCTGCGCGAGAGTGACGTCATGACGAAGGCGACCAATCGTGGTCAGACGGTGATCGCCGCGGGATTCGCGCGACAGGTCGGGTGCCAGCGGGGTCAGGACTTGCGCGGTTCCGATGAGATCGTCACTACGCAGCACTCCCACCACCGTGTGAGCGATCCCGTCGAGGACAATCGAGCGGCCGACTACAGTCGGGTCGGCGCCGAATCGATCCCGCCAGACCGATTCCCTGAGAATTGCGACGCGCGCCGCGCCGGCGCGATCTTCGTCGCTCGAAAAGTTGCGTCCGAGCAGGGGACGCACCTTCAGCAGTGGAACGAGCGTAGCGGTCGCTCCAATGCGTGCGAGCCGCTGCGGCTCGCCGGCGCCGGTGAGCGTGACCGAGCCCGATCGCCATGCGGCCAGCTCGGCAAACGATCGGCTCTCGCCGCGCCACGACAGGTAGTTGGGTACCGAGGTGGCGAATTCAGAGATATTCAGGCGATCGTTCTTTTCCCAAATCCTGACCAGTCGGGAAGGATCGCTGAAGCCGAGCGGCTGAATGGCGACCGCGTGGACGACGCTGAAGATCGTGGTGTTGACGCCGATGCCGAGCGCGAGCGTGGCAATCGCGACCAGGCTGAACACCGGCGACTGACGCAGCGCGCGTGCCGCGAATCTCAAATCGTAGAGCGTCATCATGAGGTGTTCTCCCGGCGCCCGCACGAGCGCATCGAGCGCGACGCCGAACCAGAAGGCGGTGATCCCTGCGCGCCCGCGCGTGGCGGCGTCCACGCGGGCCGCTCGATAGGCGCTCGTCATGTCGTGACCGAAACGGTCCCTGAACTCGGCTGGATAGAGCCAGAGCACCAGTCTGAACGTGCGTTCGGCAAGACCGCGGGGTTTCATGAGCGGCGTGGCACCAGCCCGGTCGCGCGCGCCTGCTGCAACAGCGCCTTCAGGCGGTCGGCCTCCGCGGCGGCGACGGCGCGACCGAATCGGGTGACGCGGTAGTACCGCCGCCGCTCGTCATCATCGTCCGGCCGGCGCGTCAGCTCGTCGATCAACCCTTCGTCGAGCATCCGGCGAATGGATCCGTACAAGGTCCCAGGGCTCATCCGCACCTTGCCGTCCGTGCGCCGCTCCACGTCCTGCATGATGGCGTAGCCATGCCTTTCATTCTCGCCGAGAGCGATCAGGATGTGAAAGAAGGCCGGCGGCAGCGGCAGGAGGCGAGCGACATCGGCGTCAGACATATAACGAAAGTCGTTATAACTGTACTTGGACTGAGACGCCAAAGGGATTTGGGGATTTAGTGATTTGGGGATTTGGTGATTGCGTAATCGGACGTGGCAGCTTTCTCATTCTCGAAAGGGTTCAAACGTCGCAGAAACTGCAACAACCGACCTGTTCTCGTCGAAAACCCCAATGATTTTCCGGTGGCAGCACTACTGCAAATGCTGGCCGGCATGACGCCACAGCAACTGCGCGATCGCACTCGGGCCTTCGCGAAATCTATCGTGCATCTCTGTTTGGAAATTCCAGCGGGCGACTGGGTCGCTAGGGTCTTGGGAACCCAACTTCTGAAGTCCGCGACGGCGGTTGCGGCGAACTATCGAGCCGCGTGCCGTGGCCGGTCGGGTCGGGAGTTCTGCGCAAAGATTGGCGTGGTAGCAGAAGAAGCTGACGAGACCATACTCTGGTTGGAGCTACTGGCCATCGCTCGTCCGACTTTCCGCAGAGACCAGCATGCAGGGCTGGCCCGCGAAGCGGACGAGCTCACGGCCATTTTCACGGCGTCATGCACAACCGCGAAAGCAAATCTGAAGCGCCGAGCAACGGCGGGAGCGACCGCAAGGAAATCACCAAATCACTGAATCACTGAATCACCAAATCATCAAATTCCTAGGCTGCATCCGGAGGTTGGTAGAGCGCGGCGACTGCGCCGGCGGGATCCCTGATGACGCAGAAGCGGCCGCCGCCCATGCTCCGCGGCGGCGCGATGACGGTGCCGCCGAGGCGCTGGCACTCGGCAATGCTGTGATCGAGATCGTCGACGGTGATGTAGACCAGCCACTGTGCGGGAAGATCGGCGTTGGGGCCGCGCGCGTGGCAGACTCCGGCCACCGGTTCACCGTCGGCTTTCATCACGAAGTCCGCGTACGCTCCCATGCTGAGCGGTTCGGGCTTCCAACCGACGACTGATTCGTAGAAATCTCTGAGCGCCTCCGCGTTCGCGACCGTCAAGTCCTGCCAGGTGATGGTCCCGGGTCGAGGCGTGCCGCTCATCGGGCAGATCTTATTCGATCCGGTTCGATCCGGCACCTCGATGCGCTTGGTCCGAGGGGCGAGCCGCGGTGAACGGCAAGACGCGCAACCATCGACGATGGAACCGAACCGTAGACCGTAAACCGTAAACGGCAGACCGTGAATGCTGGCTGCGGATTACGACTGCCTCAGCGCTTCGACTGGATCGATGCGCATCGCGCGACGGGCAGGAAGTGCACACGCGGCGAGCGCCGTCGCGAGCAGGCTCGCCACGACCAGCACCAACGTGAGCGGATCCGCCGGCGCGACGCCAAAAAGCACCGACTGAAAGGTCCGCATCACGAGTACGCCGCCGGTGACCCCGATCGCCAGGCCGGCAAGCGCCTGCAGGGTCCCCTCTCGGATCACGAGCGCGAGCACGCTCGAGGGGCTCGCGCCCAGCGTCATGCGCACGCCGATCTCTGCTGTACGCAGCGCGACGAGGTGCGACATGACGCCGTGGATCCCCGCTGCGGCCAGCATCAGAGCGAGCGCACCAAACGCCACGATCAACAGTGCGCCCGCGCGACGTGATGACACCGATCCCGCAGCCACCTCCGCCATGGTCGCGACGCCGGAAAGGGGGAGGTTTGGATCGACAGCGTGGACGCGCTCGCGCGCGGCCGCGGCAAGCGACGCCGGATCGCCATCTCCATCCATGACCAACGTGAGCGCGCGCGAGACGTACTGCGTCTCGGGAAAATACATCTCGGGATTGACCGCGGCGTCGAGCCCCCAGTGTCTGACATCCGCCACGACCCCGACCACTTCGATCCATCCGTCGACGCCGTTCAACTGTATCCGCTTGCCGATCGGCGACCGGCCCTGCCAGTAACGTCGCGCCATCGTGTCGTTGACGATGACCACTGGTGGTGTCCGTGCGGTGTCGTCAGCCGTGAATGCGCGGCCGGACGTGAGCGCAATCCCCATCGCCGAGAAATAACCCGGTGTTACCGAACGAGGATGCGCGCGTGTCGGGGCATCCGGCGTTGGCTCGCGTCCTTCGATTCCAATACCGCGCCGGCTATCGCGCCCGCTCAGCGGCAGATGACTGGTTGCGCCGACGGCGCGGACTCCCGGCAAATCGCGCAGTTTCTCCTCGATCTGATTGAACGTCGTGAGCAGCGACTCGTCGGATCGATACTTGGCCGTCGGCAGCGAGACGGATGCGGTAAGCCTGTTGGTCGTTTGAAACCCTGCCGGCAGGTTCAACACTGCCTGAAAGCTGCGCAGCGCCAGTCCTGCTGCGACGAGCAGCAGCGAGGCGAGGGCGACTTCAGAGATGACGAGCGTCATGCGGAGCCCTCGCCGTACACCGGCCGCCGATCGGCCGCCGTCCCTGAGCGAGGCGTTCACGTCCTGCCGCGAAAGATGCCATGCGGGTAAAGATCCAAAGAGCACTCCGGTCACGAGTGACAAGCCTGCCGTGAACGCCACGACGCGCGGCTCGAGCCCGAGGTGAGACAGCCACAGTAATGGTACCTGCTGAGGAATCAGCCGACGGAGGAACATCGTCCCCCACCAGCCAAGGAGCAGTCCCACCGCGCCGCCGAGTACGGCGAGCACGAGACTCTCTGTCAGAACCTGCCCGACCAGACGCGCACGGCCCGCGCCTAGTGCGGCTCGAACACCCATCTCGCGCCGCCGGCCGGCTGCCTTGGCGAGAAGTATGTTGGCCACGTTCACGCACGCGATCAAAAGGACGAACCCGACCGCGCTCAGCAGGAGCAGCAGCGATCCACGGATCGGCGCCCTGAGGTGCTCGTCCATCCTCGTTACCCAGGCGCCGTGGGTGCGATTGGTGTCGGGGTACTGCTGCTGCAGAATCTGGCCGATGCGATCCATGTCGCTGCGCGCCTGCGGCAGCGACACTCCGCTTTTCAACCGCGCATACACGTAGAGCTGATGGCTCGAGCGATTCGATGCCAGCTTGCCGTCGAGCGCCAGGGGTATCCAGAGGTCGAGCGAGTTGTCGGGAAATTCGAACGTCGGGGGCAAGACACCCACCACTTCCCACGGCACGCCATTGAAGATGAGGGTGCGCCCCACGATCGTCCGATCGCCACCGAAGCGGCTGACCCACAACGAGTGACCGAGAATTGCAACGTGGTGCTTGCCGGTTGTGCCCTCCTCCGGGCGAAAGGTGCGCCCGAGCAGCGGGCGCACCCTTAACACGTCGAGGAACGGTGGCGAGACAACCCCCGCGAACAACCGAACGGGCTCTCCGAAACCGGTGAGATCGACCGTGGTGTCGGTCATTGCGGCGATGCTCTCGAAGCTGTTGTTCATCGTCGTCCAGTCGAGGAAGTCGGCCGGCGCCACGACGTTCTCGAACACCCCTTCGGCAGCGCGCTTTTCCCAGACCATGACGAGGCGGTCGGGATTCTCGTAGGGTAGCGGCCTCAGCAGAACGGCGTTCACCGCGGAGAAGATGGCGGAGTTCGCACCAATCCCGAGCGCCAGCGTGAGAATCGCGACGAGCGTCACGCCTCGTTGCCGCGCGAGCACCCGCAGGGCAAATCGGAAGTCTTGCTGAAAGGCTTTCATCCACCACCTCCATCGACGCCTGGCCCGGCCGAGGCCGCTCGCCAGCGTGGCAATTGGCAGGAGGCGCTCGCCGAGCCCATGCCCGAGCGCATCGGCGGTGGCGTGCAGCGTCAAGCTGAGTCGTGCCCGCGTGCTGCCGGCCTCGCGCCATTGGTCCTCGAACAACTGGCGCATCTCGTTGCCGAACTCGCGGCGCACACGGCGCGGAAACGCGAGCAGGAGCAGACCGTAAACCAGATCTCTCCAGCGCACGTCACCCTCTCGATCGCGACGACAGGAGGCGCTTTGCTCGCGATTCGACGACCAGCGCCTCGAGACGCCGCGCTTCGGCGATTGCCGCCTCTTCGCCGAACTTCGTGAGCGTGAAGTACCGGCGCCGTTCGTCCTCGTCTCCGGAACGGACCCGGCTGGGCGCGTCCTCGATGAGCCCATCGGTCAGCATTGATCGAAGCGTGCGGTAGAAATTGCCGGGCATCAGACGTTCGAACTCCCCCCGTTGCTGCACGTCGCGTACGAGACTCCAGCCGTGACGCGGGCCGTCGACGAGCGCGAGCAACACTTGGAACACGAGCGGCTTGAGCGGCAGAAGGTGAGAGACATCCGATGATCTGGCGGGCATGCCGAGACCATACTCTCGAAATGATACTAGTGTCAATTTGATGTGATCTCGAAATCCGTGCGGCGAGGGGCGAAGAGCGAGAGGCGACGGGCGAGGAGCGAGGAGCGAGGAGCAAGGGGCGAGGGGCGAGGGGCGAGGTTCCGGAGGTCCGAGGTCCGAGATAATGTCCGCCAGTGAGAGTCTGGGAGGCGGATTCAGTCCCGGCCGCCACGAGCGCTCGAGGCCGAGCCGCCATGGCGATCGCATTGGCGCTCGGTGAACATTCAGATCCTCGAATCCGGTAGCGTGGGCGTGAGTACCTTCCCGAGCGGACACGCGGCCGAAGGACTCGCTTGCGCGTTGCTCGTGACGAGCGCGCCGTGGCCCTTCGTCCTGGCGATGTTTGTGAACGCCGGTGCGATATCGGCCGGGGCGGTTTACGGGCGGTACCATTACGCGGCAGACGCGATTGCCGGCTGGGTCGTCGCGCTTCTCGTCTGGGCCGCTGTGTGGGCACGAAACTGGTGATGCCTATTGCTCCGATCGCAGCGCCTCGGCCGGCGCGACAGCCATCGCCCGGCGGAACGCTGGTCGATGGAGACCGAGCGAGCTGCCAGGCGAACTGCCCGGAGCGTGCATACGGACACCTCCGGTTCCGAGGTCTCAGACGGTGAAATTCGATGAGCCGTTAGCGTGACGCGAGGCGACAGCGTGCGCCGCAAGCCCCTCGCTCAGGTTGAATCCCTTGAAGGTTTCGTCGGGGACCTCAACCTCGAACGAGAGCTCCGGCGCGTGCCCGAGGACCCACCATCTCAGGCCCGCGAGGCTGGCGGCGAGCACGAGGACGACCGCCACGGCCGGAACCAGCCCACCCCCGCGCAACATCAATCGCTCCGACTCCGCGGCGGAATAGGTGTAGGCAAGAAAACACGACAGGTAGAACGGCCAGAGAACGTGAAAGCGCGATGCACCAGGAATGTACTGTTTCGCGAAGGGCATGCCCGCTGCTTTGAGCAGTAGGAGTTCGAGCAGCAAGAGCGAGAGCGCTGCGCAGAAGGCCGCATGTCGCCACGCGATTGACGTATCCCAGAGCACCGCGGCAGAAGCCCAGGCGGTCAGTGCGACCGGGGCGATCACGACGAGCAGGCCCGCTTTGTGCACGCCCGCGCCGACACGAAGCGGTGTCGGCGAGCACGTGCGAAAGACCCAGCGGGCACCGAGGTCTACGGGAATCGCCAGCAGCGCGCGGAACCCGACCGCGAGCGCCGCGCTCAGGATGAGCGGCGGTGCGAGCGACGCGACGGTGGGGGTCGCGAAGACCGACGCACCACTTCGCAGAAATGCCGGGACGATGGCCGCGATGATCAACGCGAGCCCTCCTCCGACGTAGATCGCCATCAGCATGCGATGACGGCGGCTTCGCGCGAGTACCCGCAGCGTGAACGAGCAAATGGCCTGCTCCGCCGGATTCCTGACCAGGAGCGTTCTGATCGTGGCAGATCCCGCTCTCGACAACACGGAGGCCGACGATCGGGCGGGCGTTTCGATCGCGCGGGCACACAGGCGCCGATACGCGAAGAGATACAGTCCCACGGTGATGAGCAATGGCAAGAGGCCCGATCCGATCCCGCGCGCGGCCAGCGTCCACATGATCGGCCGAGACGTTCCGCCGATGACTTCATACAGGCCGACGAACCATGCGAGCGGAAACCACCGGAGGATTGGATCGGACGCGTTGCCGCGTTCGAGCGCGACGGCGGTCGCCTCGCGCAGAGGCCCGACGAAGAGCAGCGTCAGGAGGACGATCAATACAGTTCCCACCTGGGCGACTGGTGCCAGACGTTCGGATGCGCGGCGGCCCACGCCCACCAGCAGCACTCCCTGCACCATCGTCAGGCCGAAGAAGACGAAGGCGTCCGCTGCGAGACACGCGGTGAGGTGCGCCGGCAGTCCTCGGATCGCGCCCGTGATCGTCAGCGCAGAGATCATCGAAAAGGTGACGGCGGGCAGCAGGTTAAGGGCGGCAGCGAACGCTCCGAACAGCGCGAGCAGGCTGCCAAGTCGTCCCAGCGCCTGTACCCGCCGCCGAACCGGGAGTGATCCGAGTACGAAAACGTCGCGCCGTGCTGGAAAGAGCGTGTCCCACATGACCACCGACACGATCCCGATGGCGCCCGACGACAGCAGGATGAAGAGCCCGCGATCGCTCCAGATCGCGCGCTCCAGGAACTGCGGGGAATAACGCTCCAGAAAGGAGTACTTTCCAAGGAACTGGGCGGAGAGCAACATGGCTGGCGCAGCCAGAAATGCCGCCGCCCAGATGGTCGCGGAGGCTTGCAGGCCCTGAGGCATCACGTCGCTCTGCAGGAACCCGCCGAACGTCGCGCGTGCGATCGTCACCGCCTGGTGAAGCTCGGTGCGCCAGTCTCCCGCTGCTGAAACACGGTGCGCCACGCTTCCCTGGCTACGCTCGCGTTCACGCCGGTCGCTCCGCTCGGTTCGCGTCATGCCGGCGTCTATCAGTGCGTGATGGAAGTCACGATCTCGGCAGCCACCGACTCCACGTCGGTCGTGATCACCAGGGTGCGAAACGCGTCTTCGAGCGACGCGGCATTGACCTGCTCGCGAAGCGCCGCGATCGGCGCATGCGCGGCAACGCGGCCGTCGCTGAGAATCAAGACTTCGTTGCACACGCGTTCGACCATTTCCAGCTCGTGAGAGCTGTAGACAATCATCCGTCCGGATTCCGCGAGCCTCCGAATCAGGCTGCGCACGATCAGCGTCGTGGCCACGTCGAGGCCCGAGCAGGGTTCGTCGAGCACCACGATGGAAGGGTCGTGAAGCAGGGCAGCGGAAATCAGGATCTTCTGCCGCATGCCCTTCGAGTACGCACTCATCGGCGCGTCGCGATCCGTCTGCAGCCCGAAGATCGACAGGAACGTGTCGATGCGCCGCGTGGCGGTCGGTTCAGGAAGACCGCGAAGCCGCGCACAGAGCCTCAGGTACTCGTCTCCGCTCATCCAGGTGTAGAGCTGGGCCTCTTCCGGAACATACCCGAGTCGTGCCTTGTAGCCGACGAGATCGTCCCGGATGTCCTGTCCGTCGAGCTTGACCCAACCGCCAGATGGTTCCAGCAGGCCGGTGATCATTCCGACGGTTGTCGATTTTCCCGAGCCGTTGGGACCGAGGATACCGATCACCGTGCCAGGCTCGAGAGTGAAGCAGACGTCCCGAACGCCGGTGATGGCGGAGTAGTACTTCGTCAGGCCGCGGGCTTCGAGCATCGAGGAAGTGGACACCGCGCCCGGACCAAAGTTCCCGTTGATATGATGCTGCACATGCTTTCCGCGACGCTGGCGCTGCATTCATGGTTCAGATGGGCGGTGATTGTCCTGGGTTTGCTGGCGATCGTCCGGGCGATTGCCTCGTCGAGGTCGCGACGGTGGACACCGGCCGACGATCACGCGGCGATGCTGTTCACGATGGTGTTCGACCTGCAGTTCCTCATTGGACTGTTCCTCTATTTCGTCGCGAGTCCGATCACGAAGGCGGCCCTTCAGCACATGGACGCCGCCATGCGCACCGCCACCCTCCGTTTCTGGGCGGTGGAGCACCCGACCGCGATGTTGGTTGCGCTCGCCTTCGCACACGTCGGGCGCGCCCGGATTCGGCGCGCGCCGGAGGCGAAGAAGGGACGAATAGCGCTGATTTTCTTCGCAATTACACTGCTCGTGATTCTTGGTATGACGCCGTGGCCTCACACGCTCGGCGACCGGCCGCTGTTTCGACTTCCGTGAGTAGGTAGAACCTTCGGCCCGAGGCCCTCGTATTAGGCCTCATGTTCCTCCAGGACATCCGGTTCGGCCTCCGTACCGCCCTGAAGAACAAGGGCGTCACGGCGATCGCCATCCTGTGCCTGGCCATCGGGATCGGCCTGAACACGATGATGTTCACGGTGGTGGATGGCGTGCTGATCAAGCCGCTGCCGTACCGCGATCCCGAGCAGATCATTCAACTCCACACCACGCAGCAGCGCAGCGGCATCCGCCGCGGCGGCCTGTCCTGGCTCGATCTTCGCGACTGGCAGGAGCGCGCGCACTCCTTCAGTGCGATCGCCGGGATGCAGGGCCGCAGTTTCACGGTGAGCGATCAGGGCAATCCCGAACGCTACGCCGGCGCCGCGATCGGTCACGACCTGTTCCCGATGCTCGGCATCGCCCCGCAGGTTGGCCGGACGTTCAATGCCGAGGACGATCGACAGGGTGGCGAACCGGTCGCGTTGCTCAGCGACGATCTCTGGCGCCGCCGTTATGCAGCCGACCCGAAGATCGTCGGGCGCTCCATTGTCATCAACTCCCGTCCCCACACCGTCGTCGGCATAATGCCGCCGCGGTTCCGGTTTCCAAACAATCAGTGGCTCTGGGTTCCGCTGGCGCAGTACGCCGTCTCGACTCAGCGCGGTGAGCGCGATCTGGCCGTCTACGCGCGCTTGGGGGAAGGGAGGACGATCGAGCAGGCTCGACAGGAAGCTGCCTCCATTGCCGGGGCCCTGGCCGCCGCGTTCCCCGACACGAACGAGGGTTGGGGCGCATACCTCCGCCCGTTGCGCGAAGCGTTCATTCCCGCCGACGTTCGCCTGATCGTCCTGACGATGATGGGCGCGGTGACGCTCGTGCTGCTCATCGCCTGCTTCAACGTCGCGAACCTGATGCTTGCACGCGCCTCCACGCGTGCGCGGGAGATCTCGATTCGCACGGCGCTCGGTGCGGGACGGGGACGCTTGCTCCGCCAGCTTCTCACCGAAAGCGTCATCGTGGCGCTTGCCAGCGTGCCTCTCGGGATCGTGCTCGCATGGCTGTCCACGCAGCTGATGAACTCGTCGATTCCACCCGACCAGCTTCCGTACTTCATTCATTGGGAGCTGGATACGCGCGCGCTGACCTACACGATCGGGGTGGCGGCGTTGACCGGCATCATCTTCGGCCTCGCGCCGGCGATTCAGGCATCGAAAGCGGATCTTCAGGAAGCGCTGAAAGAAAGCGGCCGTGGGATGGCCGGCAGCGGGCGCGGGTGGATCCGCAACACGTTGGTGGTCTCGGAGGTCGCCCTCTCGCTCCTGCTCCTCGTTGGTGCGTCGCTCTTCATGCGGAGTTTCCTGAATCTGCGGCACGCAAGCGGTGGTTTCGATACCGCCCCGCTGATGACGATGAGGTTCTACTTGCCGAACGAGCAGTATGCGACACCGGAGGCCAAGTCGAGGCGCATCGAAGACATCCTCCGTCGCGTCGAGGCCCTCCCTGGTGTGCAAGCGGCGTTCGCGTCGAATCTGGTGCCGCTGGGATCGGGCGGTGGCGACAGCACGATTGCAATCGACGGCCAGGCTGTCGCGAAAGGGGACGAACCAAACATCGGTTTCACCGGCGTATCGCCGCACCTGCTACGCACGCTCGGCCTGCCGATCATCCGCGGGCGTGACTTTACCGATACCGAAGGGGTCTCACGCGCGCCGGTTGCGGTGATCAACGAGGCCATGGCTAAAAAGTTCTGGCCCAAGGAAGATCCAATCGGACGCCGCTTCAGGGTGCTCGACGACGACACCAATCGTGAGTGGTTCACCATCATTGGCATCACCTCGGATTTCCGCCATACCGAGCTCGACGACTTCGATCCGATCGCTCCCTGCGCATACGTGCCGTTTCCGTATGGCGCGTTTCCGAATACCGGCCTGACGATCCGTGCCGCCGGGGATCCGGCGCTCATGGCCGCCCCCGCACGAGAGCAGATCCGAGCATCTGATCCGTCTCTGGCCGTCTTTCAGGCGATCACGATGGAAGCGCTCCGTCAGCGCGGTTACTGGCAGTTCTGGCTGTTCGGATGGATGTTCTCGATGTTCGGCGGCATCGCGCTCCTGCTCGCGGCGGTCGGTGTGTACGGCGTGCTCTCCTATTCGGTCGCGCAACGCACGCCGGAGATCGGCGTCCGCGTTGCGCTCGGTGCCGCGCGCAGCGACGTGCTGAAGCTGATCATCGTCGAGGGGGTGAAGCTCGCCATCATTGGTGTCGTGCTCGGCGCGCTCGGATCTTTCTTTGTGACGCCGGTCGTCAGAACGCAGCTCTATAACGTGAGCCCGACCGATCCGCTCAGTTTCCTCGCGGTGTCGCTGTTCCTCACGAGCATCGCCTTCCTGGCCAGCTACCTGCCGGCCAGGCGAGCTACCGCCGTCGATCCGCTGGTCGCGCTCCGAGCCGAATAGAGCGTTGCCCCGTTCAAATCCCCAAATCACGAAATCCCCGAATCACGAAATCACCAATTCCCGATATCATTGAGCCTCCGAGTGGAGGTTCCATGAGTCTTGCCGCGCGCGCCTTTGCCGCGCTCGCCTTGTGCCTTGCTGTCGGGTCTCCTGCCGTCGCGGCGCGCCCGATGACCATCCAGGATCTGTTGACGGCGGTTCGGGTTTCCGATCCGCAGTTGTCGCCTGATGGACGACTGGTGGCGTTCGTCCGAACGACGACCGATGCGAACACCGGCGCGCGCGCCGCTGACATCTGGGTCGTACCTGCCGACGGCTCGGCGGCGCCGACGCTGCTCATTGGCGGCGAGAAGAGTGAGAACACGCCACGCTGGTCGCCGGACGGCAGTCACATCGCATTCATCTCGACCCGTGCCGGCACGCCCCAGGTCTATCTCGCCAGCGCGAATGGCTCCGGCGTGCGCGCAATCACCACACGCTCCGAAGGTGTCCAGCCGCCGCTGGTGTTTTCGCCTGACGGCCGCATGCTGG
The DNA here is from genome assembly GCA_963755695.1 of uncultured Acidobacteriota bacterium. Lineage (GTDB taxonomy): Bacteria > Acidobacteriota > Vicinamibacteria > Vicinamibacterales > 2-12-FULL-66-21 > QHWT01. The sequence goes on from CAVWLB010000008.1 coordinate 1,163,060, forward strand.
CCTTCGTCTCTGACGTTGCGGTTCAGGAGGGGATTCCCGCGACCGCGCACAGCCTGACGCGACTCCTTTATCGGCACTGGGATGAGTGGCGCGACAAAGTGCGGCATCACATCTTCCTGATCGACGTCGACGGCGGGGAGCCGCGCGATCTGACGCCGGGTGATTTCGATTCACCGCCCACGCAGCAGGAAGATTACGCCTTCGTGTTTACACCGGAGGGCAAGGAGCTCGTCTTTGTCTCGAACCGTGACGGCAACGATCGCGAAGCCTGGTCAACAAACAGTGACGTCTGGTCGGTGCCCGTTGCTGGCGGCGCCGACGCGAAGAAACTGACCTCCAATTCCGCGGCCGACGCGCAGCCGGTGTTCACGCCGGACGGACGATTCATGATCGTTCGTGCCCAGCGGCGCCCGGGCTTCGAATCGGACCGATGGTACCTGGACGTGTACGACCGTGGCGAGGGGAATCGCCGCACGGTGTTCCAGACCGAGGATCTCTCGATCAGCGACTTCAAGCTGTCCCGCGATGGCCGCACGATTTTCTTTACGACGACGTGGAACGGCGTCGATGCGCTTTACCGGGTGCCCTTCGACGGAGGGAAGCCCGAGCTGCTCACCAACGAGCGCGAAATCGGCTCGGTTTCGTCCCCGCAGCCCGGCACCGATTTCATCGTCATGTCGAAGAGCTCGCTGACGGCTCCTGCGGAGCTCTTCCGCCAGTCATTCGGACGGAAAGGGCTTCAGCCGCTGACGCACGAGAACGACGCCTGGCTCAGAGAGATGACGTTCGAGAACCCGGAGAGCCTGACGGTTCCGGGGGCGGGCGGCGTGCCGATCCAGTATTGGCTCCTGCGCCCATCCGGCTTCGATTCCGCCAAGAAGTACCCGGTTGTCTTCTTGATTCACGGTGGTCCGCAGGGCGCATGGGACGATGCGTGGTCGTACCGCTGGAATCCGGCGTTGTGGGCCGCGCAGGGTTGGGTGGTCGTTGCACCGAATCCGCGTGGCTCGTTCGGCTTCGGCCAGAAGTTCGTCGACGAGATCTCCCAGGACTGGGGTGGCAAGGTCATGCAGGATCTCGACGCGGTGTTCGATGCCGCGATCAAGCTGCCGTATGTGGACGCCACCAGGCAGGGGATTGCCGGCGCGAGCTACGGCGGCTACGCGGTGAACTGGATCATCGGGCACTCGAACCGGTTCAAGGTCGCCGTGACCCACGACGGCGTCTTCAACATCGAATCGATGGCGCTGGCCACCGAGGAACAGTGGTTTACCGACTGGGAGTTCGGCGGACCGCCAACCAGTGCGAAGGCCCGCGAGAACTACGCCAGGCTTTCGCCGCATCTCTTCGCCCAGAACATCCAGACGCCGACGCTCGTGATCACCAACGAGCTCGACTTCCGCGTGCCCGTGGACCAGGGGCTGCAGTTGTTTAACGCCCTCAGACGCAACGGCGTGCCAAGCCAGGCACTCGTCTTTTCGGACGAGGGTCATTGGGTGCTCAAGGCGATGAACAGCAAACTCTGGCACGAAACTGTTTTCGGATGGATGAAGAAGTATCTCGGCAACTGAGATGTCGTCGCCGAGCTGCGTGATCACCGGCGCGTCGACCGGCATTGGCCACGCGTGCGCGCTGCGGCTCGATCGTGCGGGGTGGCGGGTTCTTGCCGGCGTGCGCCGCGCCGAAGACGCCGCGCGCCTGCGTGCAGAGTTGTCCGAACGATCGCAGCCGGTGATCGTAGACGTCACCGACGCGGTGTCGATCGCCGACGCCGCCGCCAAGGTGACGTCCGTACTCCGCGACGACGGACTTGCCGGTCTGGTCAACAATGCGGGGATCGCGGTCGCGGGTCCGCTCGAATTCCTCCCGCTCGACGAGTTTCGCCGTCAGCTCGAAGTCAACGTCACCGGCCAACTGGCGGTCACGCAGGCGTGTCTGCCGCTCCTTCGCCGCAGGCGCGGACGCATCGTCTTCATGGGCTCGATTTCCGGGCTGGTGACGCTTCCGATGCTGGGGCCGTACTGTGCCTCGAAATACGCCCTCGAGGCGCTTGCCGACGCGCTGCGACTGGAACTGCAGCCGTGGGGCGTCCAAGTGTCGATTGTCGAACCGGCAGGCGTTGCGACGCCGATCTGGAAGAAGGGGGACGAAGCGGCGGCCCGGTCGTCGTCACGATTTCCGGCACTCGCGGAGCAGTTGTATGGCGCCACGTTTTCAGCGATACGCAAGGCCGCTGGCGATGCCGCACGCCGGGCCGTTCCGGCAGAAACGGTGGCGATTGCTGTCGAGCACGCGTTGACGTCATCATCGCCGCGTACTCGGTATCTGATTGGCGCGGAGGCCAGGCTGCGGGCGCGGCTCCGTGCGTTCATACCCGATCGGCTCCAGGATCGATTGTTCACGCGGGTGCTCGGCTTGCCGGCCCGTGACAGCGTCGAAGGGACGGTTCGCTGAGGTGCAGCTGGGCCTGCCATTTACCGAGGACCTTCTGAGTCGGGGCGGAAGCCCCAGCGAGGGGAAGCAGATTGGCGGGTTGCGGATTCAGGCGAAAGGATTGAGTTTCCACGTCCACCTCGTCAGGATGCGACGCGCGCGTCGGTACATCCTTCGCGTCAGGCCCGATGGCGCGCTGCGCGTAACCATTCCTCGCGGCGGCTCGCGCGCGGAGGCGCTGCGGTTCGCCGAGCGTCATCTCTCCTGGGCCGAGCGCGAACGCGTGCGGCTGCTGGCAACGCGACGCCCACCGGTCCAATGGACGGCGGGGACGGCGGTTCTCATCGACGGCGAGCCGGTGCCGATCGTCCGCGAGGGCGAGTGGGTGAGCGTCGGCCCGATCGCGATTCGCGTACCCGTCGACGTGTCGAACCTGCGCCCGGCGATCGAGTCGGCATTGCGCGAGGAGGCCCGGCGCATCCTGCCGCCGCAGTTGCTCGGGCTCGCCGCGCTGAACGGGCTGAGCGTCGAACGTGTCACGGTTCGGAACCAGCGATCGCGCTGGGGCTCGTGCTCCCGCAGCGCGCGAATCGCGCTGAATTTCAGATTGATCCAGATGCCACCGGACGTTCGCGAGTACATCCTGCTGCACGAGCTCACGCACATCGGTCACCCGAATCATTCGCGACGCTTCTGGCGTGCAGTCGAGGGCCTCTGTCCGGCGTTTCGCGACGCGGAGCGATGGCTCAAGACGCATGGTCACGATCTCTTTTAGCCGGCGATGGAGATGAAGGGACGTCATTCGACGATCCGTTCGTGGCGAACCGCCGACGTGAGCGCGCTCGTCAAGCACGCCAACAACGCCAGCGTTGCGCGGCAGCTGCGCGACCGCTTTCCGCATCCCTACACGGCCGCCGACGCGCGGCGCTTCATCGAAGGGGTCGTCCCCGTCCGCCCGGTCATGACCTTCGCAATCGACGTGGACGGCGAGGCGGTCGGCGGAATTGGCTTTTCTCCGGGGAACGATGTCGAGCGGTATTCGGCCGAGATCGGCTACTGGCTTGGCGAGCCGTTCTGGGGGCGCGGGATCGTCACCGAGGCGGTTCGCATCGTGTCCGGCTACGCGTTCGAGACCTGCAACGTCTTGCGGCTGTTTGCGCTGCCCTTTGCCGACAACGTGCGCTCGACCCGCGTGCTCGAGAAGGCAGGCTACACGCGCGAGGCGGTGCTGCGCTCCAGCAGCGTCAAAGGAGGAGTCCCCCGCGACCAGGCCCTCTACGCGCTGATCAACCCGTCGTGGCGAGGGGAATGAGGCGAGGCGCTCTCAGGGAAGTCTGCTTGCCACGATGATTCACGCCAGGGCACCAATCATCATCGACGCGCCCGTGCGGAGAAGAACCCTGACGAGGCAGCTGCACGGACGCATTCGGCGTCGCTCTTCGCGCGACCGAATGCGTCGTGCCGCAGCCTCTTGTCGCGCCGTTGGGCCTTTGCGCCAGTGCGCCATTGCGTGAAGCCGTCTTCGCCACACCACACGCCGGCAAGCTGTCCGAATTCGGGATTTTTCTATCACGCAATCGAACACCTCACTGGGCACCTGCGGCCGTAATCCCTTGAAAACCGGCAGTTTCCAGCCCGGCATGCGAGTAGCTTACTTCGCTACGCCATGGATCATCTCCGTCAGGATCTTCTGTACGCCCTGAGGCGCCTCATCAAGGCTCCAGGCTTCACGGTTGTTGCGGTCATTACGCTTGCGCTCGGGATTGGGGCAAACACCGCCATCTTCAGCGTCGTGAACGGCATCCTGCTGCAGCCGCTTCCATACCCCGAACCTGAGCGCCTGGTGGGCGTCTACCACACGACGGAGGGGCACCGCGCGGTGATGTCAGGACCGAACTTCACCGACGTCGCGCGGACTGCGACATCGCTGGAGAACGCCGCCGCGATCTCGACGGGACGGATGATTCTGACCGGTGAAGGGGAGCCGGTCCGCCTGCCGGTCGCGGAGGTCAGCGCTTCGCTGTTCAATGTCCTGCGGGTCAGGCCGGCGCGGGGCCGGACGTTCAACGCCGACGAAAACACGCCTGGCAAGAACAACCTCGTCATCCTGTCGAACGCGTTGTGGCAGCAGCGCTTCGGCGCCGATCCGAACGTGATCGGCCGTCGCATTCAGCTCGACGGTGTGGCGAAGGAAATCGTCGGCATCATGCCGAAGGGATTCTCGTATCCGGAGGACCGCCAGGCGTGGCTGCCGATCGAGTACGACGAGAACTTCGTCAGCAAGCAGCGCGGCGCGTGGTTCCTGGAGGTCGTCGCGCGGCTGAAGCCGGGTAGCACGGTCGAACAGTCAGCGGCGGAAGTCGAGACGATCGGTCGAAATCTCGCGAGACAGTACCCTGACAGCGACGCAGAGATCGGGATGACCACCTTTCCGCTGCGCGAGGCGATGGTCGGCGACATCCGGCCCGCGGTCCTGGTGCTGCTCGGCGCCGTCGGCTTCGTGCTGCTGATCGCGTGCGCGAACGTCGCCAACCTGCTGCTGTCACGCGCCGCCGCGCGCGAATCCGAGATGGCCGTTCGCACGGCGCTCGGTGCGGCGCGCAGCCGTCTGGTCCGGCAGCTGCTCACCGAAAGCGTGATGCTGGCGATTATCGGCGCCGGCTTCGGTTTGCTGCTTGCCGTCTGGGGCGTCGCGCTCCTCACGAGCCTGAAGCCAGCAGGGCATACCCCGTCTCGAAAACGTGCGCGTCGACGGCACGGTGATCCTCTTCACGATCGGGGATTGCGCTCGTCACCGGAGTGTTGTTCGGCCTTGTGCCCGCGTTCACGGCGACGCGCGGGCTTGTCGGCATCGTTGAAGGAGGCGGGCCGTGGCGCCGTGACGAATCGCGGCGGCTCACGCGTGCGCGGCGCGCTGGTCGTCGCCGAGCTGGCGCTGGCGGTGATGCTGCTCGCCGGCGCGGGACTTGCTGATGCGCAGCTTCATGAAGCTGCAGGCGGTCGATCCTGGATTCCAGTGCGGAGCAGGCGCTCACGTTCGAGCTGACGCTGCCGGATGCCCGCTACGAGGAAGATCCACAACGCATCGCGTTCTTCGATCAGCTGCTGCCGCGCCTGCGCGCGCTGCCGGGCGTGCGCGCCGCCTCCGCGGTCATGGGACTGCCGCTCAGCGGGATCGAACTTCATCATCTCGTTCGAAGTCGAAGGCCGGCCGCCGGTTCCTCCCGCACAACAGCCGGCGATGGAGGTCCGGGTTGCGACGCCCGACTATTTCAGCACCGATCGGAATCCCGCTGAAGCGCGGTCGCGCCTTTACCGAAGCCGATCGCGCGGGCACGCCGCGGGTCGTGCTCATCACCGAAAGCGCGGCACGCCAGTTCTTTCCGAACGAGGACCCGATCGGCAAGACGATCAAGCTCGGTTGGGGGCGCGGTCCGGGCAAGCCGCGCGCGGGCGGCGAGGTCGTCGGCATCGTCGGTGACGTGAAGGACGCAGGGCTCGACGAGCCCAACCCGCCACAGATTTACATGCCGCTCCGGCAATGGCCAGTCGGCTTCATGAGCGTCGTCCTCAAGACCGCAACGCCACCCACGTCACTGGCCGACGCCGCGCGCGGCGAAGTCTATGCCGTCGATTCGAACCTGCCGGTCTCGAACGTGCGCACGCTCGACGAGATCGTCGCCCAGCTCGATTTCGCAGCCGCGGTTCTACATGTTGCTGCTGACCATCTTTGCCGCCGTCGCACTCGTGCTCGCCGCAATCGGGATCTTCGGCGTGCTGTCCTATGCGGTTGCGCAGCGAACGCGTGAAATCGGCATCCGGATGGCACTCGGTGCCCAGGAGCGCACGGTCATCGGCCTCGTCGTCCGCGAGGCCATGACCCTGGTCATGCTCGGCGTGGTCGTCCGGGACGATCGCCGCATTGTTCCTGTCGCAGACGATGACGAAAATGCTGTTCAGCGTGACGCCAACCGATCCCACCACGTTCGCAAGCGTCGCGACGGCACTGCTCGTGGTCGCCGTGTTCGCGAGCTATCTGCCTGCACGACGCGCCACGCGCGTGGATCCGATAGTCGCGTTGCGAACGGAGTGAAAGGAGCTTCAGGGCTTCGGGCTTCGGGCTTCAGGCTTCAGGGTTCCGGCGTCGTTTTCTTTCGGCTGCAGCTTGGAGTTCTAACGCGGCCACGAGTTTTACGAGAGACGCGCACAGCGTATCGAGGTGGGGTTTCATCGCGTTCAGGGCGAGCTTGGAGAGGAAACCAAGTCGACCTGCCAGTTCGATGAGATATCTCGTTTCGAAGGCTGACCCGCAGGCGATGTTGCAGAATTTCAAATATTCCTTTGTGCTCCGCGTGGCGGATCCTTCAACCAGGTTGCTAGACGAAGAGACCGCCGCACGCCGTAGCTGCGAGCGGAGCCCGTACCACTCGTCTCGGGGAAAATCCTTTGTTTCGCGGTAGATGTCCATGACGAGCGAGTCGGCGATTTGGAATGCTCTCAGCTTGCGGTGATCTCTGCTCATCGAAACCTCCGCCACGCCGACGGCAAGATTGAAGCCTGAAGCCCGAAGCCTGAAGCCCGGAGCCTGAGGCCCGGAAGCCTGAAGCCCGAAGCCTGAAGCCTGAAGCCTGAAGCCTGAAGCCTTTTTGCTATACTCAGTAGTTCCGTGGAATACCAGTTGAAGCAGTATGCCCTCCAGCAGGGGGCGCTCGAAATCCAGTACATCGAGGAGTTCTTCCTCGATTTCCCGCGCAAGAAGACCGCGTCGGAGGTGATGCAGCGCCTGTCCGACCGCGATCATCAAATCCTGATGGCGGAGGCGCCGCTGCCCAGACGATCCTGGCACCATCGTGCCGGTATCGTTCAAGGTGGCGCACGAGCTGCGGGCGCAGCGAGCACGATCCGAAGCTCGCGGACCTCGTCGCCCAGCTCGAAGACTGTGTGGAGTTCGATGGCCGGCGCGTGCTGTATCAGTGGATTGGCGGCACGCGGACCGACTGGCGCGGGCAGGGGCACTTCCGCGCGCTCACCGAGGAGCAGGAAGTGTGGGCGCTCGCCAACGGCTTCGACGAGATTCTGGTCAAGACGAAGAACAGGTTCTACGAGATGCGCGCCGCCCTCGCGCAGCTGCACTATCACGTCGATCCGCTTCGTTCCGCATCCGCTCCGACACCGGCGAATCGAAGGTGTTCCTCAGCAAGCGGCTCGGCCAGCACGTGCTCGACACGCACCGCAGCCGCCGATCGGTGACCAAGGCCGACTAATCCTCGTTCATCACACGCGGCGCGAATGGTCGTTCGCATCGAGCAACCGGCGGATCCGCGGCTCGCTCAGTTCCACGATGTGGGCGATGCCGCCGCGCTCGAGGCCGGCGGGCTCTTCGTTGCCGAAGGTCGCCTTGTCGTCCGGCGCCTGATCGAGGACGCGCGGTTCCCGGTGGCCTCGCTGCTGGTGACTGAAGCGGCCCGCGACGCGTTATCTTCTCTCCTGGAATCGCTGTCCGCGCCTGTGTATGTCTGTGACCAGCGGATGGTCAACGCCATCACCGGTTTCAACTTTCATCGCGGCTGTCTTGCCCTCGCGGAGCGGCTCGCGCCGAGCGCGTCGATGACGCAATTCGCCGGCGCCAGGAGGCTGCTGGCTCTCGAGGGCGTCGGCAATCCGGACAACATCGGCGGCCTGTTCCGTGCGGCTTTCGGGCTGGGCGCCGACGGCGTGCTGGTCGATGCGGCGAGCGGCGATCCGCTCTATCGAAAGGCGATCCGAACCTCGATGGCCGCCACGCTGCGCGTGCCGTTCGTGCGCCCGAGCGACTTCGCGGTGGCGCTCGAGACGCTCCGATCGAAAGGCTTCCGGCTGGTGGCGTTGACCCCGGCGCCGGGTGCACAATCGATCGACGAGCTCGCTCACCAGAGACACGACCGGCTCGTCCTCATGGTGGGATCTGAGGGAGGCGGGTTGACGACCGCAACAATGAATCTGGCAGACCTTCGTGTTCGCATTCCGGTCGATCCGCGCGCCGATTCCCTCAACGTCGTGGTCGCGGCAGCCATCGCGCTGCACTCGCTTCGGCCCTGAGATGCAGCTCGAGCCAGGCCTTTTCCTCTTTCAATCGCGCGTCGTCGCGACAGAACAGCGCGAACTCTGGCAGACATGCCGGGCGCTTGCCGATGGTCCCGTGCCGATGTACACGCCTACCGTGCGCGGCGGCCGCAAGATGAGCGTCGGAATGCTGTGCCTCGGCAGGCACTGGAACGCGCTGACCTACAGCTACGAGGAGACTCGATCGGATTACGACAGCCTGGCGGTTCCGGAGATACCTCAGCCCCTGCTCGATCTCGCCACGGCCGCGGCCGCGGACGCCGGATTCGTGATGCGACCGGACCTGTGCATCATGAATTACTACACGACCGAGAGCCGCATGGGCGTGCACCAGGACAAGGACGAACGCCCGGAAACGATCGCCGCCGGCATCCCGATCGTGTCGGTCTCGCTCGGCGATGCCGCGCGATTCGTCATTGGCGGGTTGTCCAGGAGAGAGTCGACGCGGCCGCTGACCCTGCGATCGGGCGACGTGCTGGTGATGGGCGGTCCGTCACGCCTGCGCTTCCACGGCGTGACGCGCATTCACCCTGGCACTGCGCCACCCGGCACGGGGCCAGGCAGAATCAATCTGACCTTTCGTCAATGGTAGGCGAGGGGCGCAAGGCGAGAAGCGAGCGGCGGAAGGCGAGGGGCGCAAGGCGAAGGGCGAAGGCGCAGAACGGCGGGAAAGCAACACAAGTTGTTCGCCCCTCGCCCCTCGCCTCTCGATTCTGGCCCCTCGCTTTTACATCGCCGCTCTTGCGAGCGCCTGCATCGCCTGCACCAACGACATCAGACCCATCCCCTTACCCATTGAGATGTTCTGACGAAAGATCCGTTCGACGATGTCGCAGTTGACGTTGGCGATTTGTGCAGGCGGAAGGCCCGACAAGGTCTTGTCCAGAATGGACGCAAGTGCCTTGGCGGAAACGCCCGACGGGTTTTCCACGGCGAAGTACAGCTGGAGGTTTCCGTCGGGGCGCTTCACCGCCCAGATGTATGCGTCTGACTCGCACTGCGGCACATGGTGCGATTCAGGGAAGGGCCGCATGGCAACGGTCGGCGGCACTTCCTTGAACTGGTCCGCGTAGCTGAGGAGCATGCTGGTTCGATCGGCCGGATCGAACATCTCGAAGGTTTCAATCAACTGCTCGAGCTTTTCGGGAATCTGTGTCTGCTCCACAAGTCACTCGATCGGTGTCGGCAAAGGATGACTGTCGAATCGAGAGGCCCGCCGCCAGCCTCGCGCCGCCGCGCGCACCGAAGCCTGATAACGATCGACGGCTCCACTCTCTAGATTACCAAATCATCCGGCCGCCTTACTGAGCGGCGCAGTGCCCTTCTCGATCGGTACGCCGACCATGTTGCCCCACTCCGTCCAGCTCCCGTCGTAGTTGCGGACGTTCTCGAAACCGAGCAGGTACTTCAGCGCGAACCAGGTGTGGCTGCTTCGCTCGCCGATGCGGCAATACGCGATCGTCGCCTGGCCTGGCGACAGCTTTTGATCTTCGAGGTACAGCTTCTTCAACTCGGCCGATGTCTTGAAGGTGCCGTCCTCGGGGTTGATCGCGCGCGCCCAGGGCACGCTCTTCGCGCCAGGAATATGACCGCCGCGTAGGGCGCCTTCGTTCGGGTAGTCGGGCATGTGCAGACGAGTGCCGGCATATTCCTCGGGACTTCGCACATCGACGAGCTGTCCCTGTTTCTTGAGATGGGCCATTACGTCGTCGCGATACGCGCGGTGCGGCGTGTCGTTCCGGTCAGGTGCCTGGTATTGGGTCTTCGAGTACGACGGCACGTCGCGCGTCAGCTTCCGATTCTCCTTGTCCCACTTCAGCCGTCCGCCGTCCATCACCTTCGCGTTCGTATGCCCGAAGAGCTGAAAGACCCAGAACGCGTAACACGCCCACCAGTTGTTCTTGTCGCCGTAGAACACGACGGTGGTCTCCGGGGTGGCGCCAATCCGTGACATCAGCGCCTCGAACCCGTCACGCGTGATGTAGTCGCGGCGGATCTGATCGTTGAGGTCCGACGTCCAGTCGACGTGCACGGCGCCAGGCACGTGGCCGACGGAGTATACGAGCGTGTCTTCGTTCGACTCGATGATGCGGATTTTCGGATCGTCGAGGTGCTGCTCGACCCAGTCGGTGGATACCAGCACGTCGGGGTGCGCGTAACCGCGCTGATCGATGGGGCTCGCCATAATCATCCTCTCTCTGCCCGCGTCATCTTGTCTGGACGGGGAGGCAGGATGACCGCGTGGCGATGTTCAGTTGGCGTTGTGCGAACAGGCGCAGTGGCCGCCCTGCGCGCGGCACGCCGGAATGGCTTCGGTCTCGGCGCGGCCACCGGCACCTACCAGACCGGGACTCGACAAGAGCTTGCGGAGCTCGGCGCCATGGCAGGCCGGACAGGCCGGCGTGCGATCCGCCGTGACGAAGGCTTCGAACTGCCGGCCGCACCCGCGGCACTCGTACTCGAACAAGGGCATAAACCAGGATTCTATCAACAAGGGGATGCCACGCAAAGGTCGAGGCGAACGCTGAGCCGACGCGGCTGGCGCGTCGGCCCGCGCGTTACCTATTTGATCCCCATCGCCGCCGCGGCGAACGCCCACTCGTCGGCCAGCTCGGCAATCCGCTTGTCGGTCGGCCGATAGCCGTGCGAACCATGGGTCTCGACGCGGATCAGTGCGGGTTTGTCGCACGACTGCGCCTGCTTGCAGCGCCGCGGTGAATTTGAACGAATGGCTCGGCACAACCCGGTCGTCGTGATCGGCCGTCGTCACCAGCGTTGCGGGATAGCAGGTGCCCGGCCTCACGTTGTGAAGTGGGGAATACTTCAACAGGACCGGGAACTGTTCCGGGTTCGCCGAGGAGCCGTACTCCGTCACCCACGCGCGCCCGCCGGTGAACTTGTCGTAGCGAAGCATGTCCATGACGCCGACCGCGGGCAGCGCTACCGCATAGAGATCCGGCCGCTGCTCCATTACGGCGCCGACCAGCAACCCGCCATTCGATCCGCCCATGATTCCGAGCTTCGCCGGAGAGGTGTAGTTCTCCTTTACCAGATACTCGGCAACGGCAATGAAATCGTCGAAGACGTTCTGTTTCTTTGCCAGCATGCCGGCGCGATGCCAGGCTTCGCCGTACTCGGCACCGCCGCGCATGTTCGCTGTCACCCAGATGCCGCCCAGCTCGAGCCACGCCGGAACGTCGGCGCGGTAGGTCGGCGTCTCGCTGATTGAGAACCCGCCGTAGCCATACACCATCGTCGGGCGGGTGCCGTCGCGCGGCGTGTTCTTCCGCGCGGTCATGAAGAACGGGACCCGGGTGCCATCCTTCGAGGTGGCAAAGAGCTGTTTCGTCTCGTACTGCGCGACGTCGACTGGCAGCGTCGGCGGTTCGAACGGCGTGCTGCGCCCAGCCTTGATGTCGTATGCGAAGACCGTCGCGGGGTAGAGCGGCGAGGTGAAAGTATAGAAGAGCGTGTTGGAATCGTCCCGCCCGCTCAATCCGCCGATGGATCCCGTGCCAGGCAGCGCGATCGTCCCTGCCGCGGTGCCATCGAGCTTGAACAGCTCGAGGCGGCTCTGCACGTCGACGAGGTACTCGCGCGACGATTCGATCGCTGGCAACGATGGCGGATTCAATCGCCTGTGGCCGCTCGGCGACGATGGTCTTCCAGGCTGACCGCTCGGGATGGTCGAGTTCGATCGCGATAATCCGGCGGTTCGGCGCGTCGAGATCGGTGCGTAGAAAAATCGTCGAGCCGAGATTTCCAATCGGCGCATACTCGGCGTCGTCGGTCTCGACGACCGGCGTGTTCGGCGCGTCGAGATTTGGCTTCCGCGGCTCGCCGAGATCCGTCACGTACAGTCGGTTCTTGTTCTCCGATCCCTGCGCCATCTGGATGAACAGCAATCGTCCGTCGTCGGTGACGAAGCCACTGATGAACCAGGTGGGAAGATCCCGGCGTTCGTAAATCAGGCGATCTTCGGACTGCGGCGTGCCGACGCGGTGGTAGTAGAGCGCCTGCCCGGAAAGCGCCGCCTGCAGCTCCTTGCCTGCCGGCGGCTCGGGATAGCGCGAATAGAAGAATCCTTTTGCGTCCTTCGTCCACGAGAGCCCTGAGAAGCGCATCCATTTCACGATGTCCTTGAGGTCGTGTCCCGTCGCAATCTCCCGGACATGAATCGTCTGCCAGTCAGCGCCCCCTTCGGAGGTCCCGTAAGCCAGCAACGTCGCGTCTGGCGATGGTGCGAGTGCGGCAAGAGAGGTCGCTCCATCTGGAAACATCTCGTTGGGATCGACCAGAACGCGCGCCGGCTTGGTCAGGTCGGGCCGTATGAAGAACAGCGACTGCTTCTGGAGGCCGGAGTTCTTTCGATAGAACACCTGGCCGCCTTCGATGAACGGCGTTCCGACCTTCGGATAGTTCCACAGCTCGGTAATCCGCTTGCGCAGTTTCTCGCGCAGGGGAAGCGCCTGAAGGTACCGCTCCGTCACCGCGTTTTGCGCGGCGATCCATTCCGCGACCGGTTTCGAGTCCATGTCCTCCATCCAGCGATACGGATCGGGGACCTTGGTGCCGAAGTAGTCGTCGACCACGTCACCGCGTGACGTCGGGGGATAGCTGAGTCGCTGCGCCTGCGGAGCGACGGCACTTGCGCCGACGATGAATACGGCTGCGAAGACAGCGATTCGTTCAATGCGCATGGCGAGATACTATCGCGTTCGGGACTGAAGGAGGAATTCATGAGGGTGCTGCTGACGCTGACGGTTTTCACGATTGGTCTCGCCGCTCACCTTGGTGCGCAAGCGAGCGGTGGACGGCTCGTCGTGTTGAACAAGGAAGAGGCGACGCTGGTCACGGTCGATGCCGCCAGTGGCAAGGTGCTGGGACGAGTGGCGACCGGCGAGGGACCACATGAAGTGGCGGTATCGGAAGACGGACGGACCGCGTTCGTGGCGAACTATGGAACGGGTCAGGCGCCCGGTGGCACGATCTCGGTGATCGATCTGTCGGCTCACAAGGAGTTGCGGCGGGTCGACGTGAGTCCGCTGCGCCGGCCGCACGGCATCCACGTCGCGGAAGGAAAGGTGTATTTCACGGCCGAAGTCAACCGCGTGGTGGGCCGGTACGACCCGCAATCGAACCAGGTGGACTGGTTGCTGGGGACGGGACAGGCCGGGACCCACATGGTGCTCGTCAGCGCCGATGGGGCGCGGATGTACACCGCGAACATCGGCTCGAACAGCATCTCACTCATCGAACGCGGCGCAAACCCGCTCGCCTGGAACGAAACGGTCGTTCCGGTCGGCCGCGGTCCGGAAGGATTCGACGTCTCGCCGGACGGGCGCGAGCTATGGGCCGCCCATTCGCAGGACGGCGGCGTCTCGATCATCGATCTCGCGACGAAGACGGTCACGGCAACACTGGACCTGCAGACGAAGCGGTCCAACCGCCTGAAATTCACCCGGGACGGCAAGCTGGTCCTGATCTCGGATCTGGACGCGGGTCAGCTGGTGGTCGTCGACGCGGCTTCGCGCAAGGAGACCAAGCGTCTGTCCCTCGGCCGCATGCCTGAGGGAATCCTGATTCCGCCCGACGGGGCCACGGTCTACGTCGCGGTTGCCGGCGACGGCATCGTCGCGGCCGTCGATCTGACCACGCTCGACGTCGCCGCGAAAATCGAGACCGGCAAAGGACCCGATGGAATGGCGTGGGCGAAGTAGCCGGAGGTCGGGATTTTCCGGCAACCGGCAACGACCACCGGCTAACCATTCACGCGAACCGATCGTCCCATGATATGTATGTTTCATACATATGGGACCAACCACACCGACCGACCCGGCGCTCAAGAAGGGCAGCGCTGAGATGCTGGTGCTCTCGCTGCTCGAAGAGCGCGCGCGCCACGGCTACGAAATCGCCAAGCTGATTCACGAGCGCTCGGGCGGCGTGCTGACCTTTCACGCCGCCTCGCTCTATCCGCTCCTCTACAAGATGGAAGGCCACCGCCTGATCCGGGGGCGCTGGGTCGAGAGGGCCGGGCAGCGGCGCCGGCGGCACTACAGCATCACCGCGGCCGGCCGGCGGGTTCTCGCCGAACGGCGGAGCGGTTGGACCGCGTTCATCGATGCGCTGACCCGCGTGGCGGGGCTGCGTCATGCATGACTGGCGCGCCTTCGTCCGCGAGCACTTCGAGAACAGCCGGGTGCTCACCAACGCCGCGATCGATGAGCTGGCGGAGCACGTCGAGGAAACGTGGCACGCCGCAAGATCCGCGGGCTGCTCCGATGCCGAGGCGCTGGCGGCGGCACGCGCGGAGCTGGTCGCGCCGTCCCGGCTCCCATCACAGATGACGGACACCGGGGTCCGTGGCGGAGCGACGGCGCTCGGCGCGGCGTTCGCCCGCGACGTCGGTCACGCGCTGCGACTGCTTCGCGCACGGCCGGGGTTCACTGCGGTCGCGGTTCTCACGCTCGCGCTCGGCATCGGCGCGAACACCGCGATCTTCAGCGTCGTGCGGACGCTGCTGCTCGAGCCGCTGCCGTTCCCAGAACCGGACCGCCTCGTGATGCTGTGGGAGACGGATGCGAACAATCCGGCCGACATGTCCATCGTCTCCGCGCCGAATTACCTGGACTGGCGGCGCACCGCGACCACCTTCGAAGAGACCGCGATCTGGGAGCAGCTCTCCTTCAACCTCTCTGGCGACAAGGAGGCGGAGCGCGCGTCGGGGATGCGCGTCTCGGCCTCGGCGTTTGCGATGCTGCGTGTCTCGCCGCAGCTTGGCCGCGCATTCACGCTGGAGGAGGACGCCCCCGGGCACGATGTCGTCGTAATCAGCGACGCTCTCTGGCACCGCCGGTTCGGCGCCAGGCCGGACATCATCGGCCAGTCGATGCGCATCAACGGCCGGCCGTTCGGAATCATCGGCGTGATGCCTCCGACATTCCGGTTCACACAGCGCGCCACGGCGGTCTGGGTCCCGATCGCGTTCAACGACCAGGATGCGAACCGGGGATCGCACTCGTTCTACGCAGCCGCGCGGCTGCGGCCCGGCGTCACGATCACCGCTGCCAAATCCGAGCTCGATGCCATCGGACGTGCGCTCGCGAAGCAATACCCGGATTCCAACGATGGCGAAACCGCGGTGCTGACGCCGATGAACGAGCTGGGCGTGCGGGACTTGAGGCCGACGCTGCTCGCGCTCGGCGGAGCGGTCGCGTTCGTGCTGCTGATCGCCTGCGTCAACGTCGCCAACCTGCTGCTGGCGCAGGGCTCGTCGCGACGGCAGGAGTTCGCGGTGCGCGCGGCGCTCGGCGCGTCGCGGTGGCGCATCGCGCGGCAACTGGTCGCCGAAGGGATTGTCATCGCAGTGTTCGGCGGCACGACCGGTCTCGCGGTCGCGTGGGGCGCTACGGCTCTTCTCGAGGGCGTGCTGCCGGCGCAGCATTGTCTTCGCGCCCTTTCGTGACTCCGGAAACGGCATTCGCCTCGACCCGTGGGTCCTTGGCTTCACGTTCGGCATTGCCGTGCTCACCGGCCTTCTGTTCAGCCTCGCGCCGATCGTCGGGCTGAAGCACGGCGCAGCCTCGGATCTGAAGGTGGCAGGCGATCGGAGCTCGACGGGACGGCTGACCGCGATCCGCGAGTCGCTTGTCGCCGCCGAAGTGGGGCTCGCGCTGGTCGTGCTCGTGGCCGCGGGGTTGATGGTGAAGAGTCTGCTGCGTCTGGTCGACGTGGATCCCGGCCTCGATCCGCACAACGTGCTCGTGCTCAGCATGACGTTGCCGCAGCCCGATTTCTACGGTCCTCCCGAGCGTCAGCATTATTGTGCATCAGATCACCGAGCGCGTGGGATCGCTGCCGGGCATCATTTCGATGGGCGCGATCAGCCACCTGCCGCTGAGCGGCGCCAATGCCGGCCGGGGGTTCACGATCGAAGGACGGCAGTTTCCGCCCGGGGACAACGCATCTGCCATGTACCGTCTGACCTGTCCCGGCTACTTCAAGACCATGGGCATCGCGGTGATCAAGGGGCGCGACTTCGATGCGCGGGATGCGACGAACGCGCTGGGCGCGGTGATCTTCAACGAGGAGACGGCGAAGCGTTACTGGCCGAATGAAGATCCCATCGGCAAACGGGTCAAACTCGGTTCTCCCGAATCGTCGAACTCGTGGATGACGATCATCGGCGTCGTGCGGAACGTGCGCCACTTCGGCCTGGACGAAGCTGCCAGACGCGAGATGTTCCGGCCTTACAGCCAGGCTGCGTGGCCGGTGATGTCGGTCGTCGCGAAGACGGCGGCGGATCCGGCGGGGTTCGCGACGTCGGTCCGGTCGGCGCTGCAGGGGATCGATCCGGACCTCCCGGTCTCGCGCGTGGCCACGATGGCGGCGATCGAGCGTGAGTCGACAGACTCACGTCGATTTCCGATGCTGCTGCTCGGGGCCTTTGGCGCAGTGGCGCTGGCGCTTGCAATCATCGGCGTCTACGGCGTCGTGAGCTATCTCGTCGCGCAACGCTCTCGCGAAATCGGCATCCGCGTCGCCCTGGGGGCGCAACGCGCGCAGGTGGTACGGCTGGTCGTCGGAGGTGCGCTGCGGCCGGTTGTCATCGGTCTCGCCGCGGGCACAGCGGGCGCGATCTTCACGTCGCGTCTGCTCGGCACGCTGCTGTTCAACGTGAAGCCGGGCGATCCATCGGTGCTCGCGATGATCGCCGCCGCACTGGCAGGGGCGGCGCTGCTCGCATCACTCGTACCAGCCAGGCGCGCGACGCGTGTCGATCCAGTGCAGGTGCTCCGGGCGGAGTGACGTGGGAGGAGTATTCCTGGCGGAGGACTATTCGTGGCTTCCACCTTCAGTGGAAGAAGCAGCGGGTGGAAGAATCCTAACTCGTTGTTTCCAGCTTCAGGTGGAAGTCTCCGCTGCCACTGAACGTCCGCTCGATCGCGTCGGCGGCCGCGGAGGCGCCCTTTTCCTGGGCGACGACCACCGCGACCTGACGCGCGCGCGCTGCCGCCAACTCGTTGTCCAGCAGCCGGCCGAGCGCGCGTGCGACGCGGCCGGCACGGTACTCGCCGCGCGCGACCGTTTCGGATATGCCCAGCTTCTTCGCGCGCAACGCGTTGTCGGGCTGATCGTGTGCATAAGGAACGATCAGCATCGGCCGGCCGGCACGCATCGCCTGGCCGGTCGTGCCGCTGCCTCCCTGATGCACGATGGCTGCGGCCGCAGGGAATAGCTCCGAGAACGGTGCGTAGCCGAAGACGCCGATGTTCGGGTGCGGGGGCGGCAGGGCATCCGGTTCAGGAGCGCCTATCAGCAACGCCCGCCGGCCGATCGCGGCAGCCGCGCCGGCGCTCTCGATGAAGAACGATCCGGGATCGAAGACCGCCGCCGATCCCAGCGTGAACACAATCGGCCGCTCACCTTCAGCGATGAAAGCCCGAATGTCCGACGACAACCGCGAGTGGTCGCCGTCGTAGAACGCGAAGCCGGTCACGACGGCCTGACTCGGCCAGTCGGGGCGCGGTTCGCCCAGCAGCCGCGAGAACATCGCCAATACCAGCGACGGAGAGTGCTTGTCGTCGAAGAACGGATCGCGTTTCGGCGGGAGGCCCAGGCTGCGCCGAAAGGCGGTGATCGGCTCCGAAAGCCTGCGGGCGGCATGCTTGGCCAGGCCGAGAATTGCGCCATAGGCGTGTGGGCCCAGCGCCTTCAAGCGCCACAGCCAGGGAAGCGGCGGAAGCACGCTATCGTCGTATGCGGAAAGGAAGGACAACGGCGACAGCACCTGGGACGCCCAGTTGATCCCGGTCTTCTCCGCCAGGATCGGCCCGGCGTAGGCGAGATCGCTGGTGATCAGCAGATCGGCCCCACCGTCCGCGTTGACCGCCCGTTCGTAATCGCCATACATCTGCGGCAGATGCTGCAGCATGAACCGGACGATCTCTTCGGGCCCTCGCCGCTCGTCCATCGTTGCACGAATCAACGCCTTGTCGTCCGGACGCAGATCGGGAGCCGAGAAGTGGAACCCGAGACCGGCGCCAAGGATCCGCTCGCGGTGATACTCAGAGGTGAGGATCGAGGTGTGATGGCCGCGCCGCCGCAGTTCCAGGCCAAGCGCCATGACCGGATGGATATCGCCCAGGGATCCGAAGGTCGCAAGGACGATGCGCATGCGAATGGGCAGTGGGCGGTTGGCGGTTCGGAGCTGGCGGTTCGCGGCCGCGAACCGCGAATCGCCTACTTCTTTTCGCTACTCTCCGCCGCCTTCGCGACGGCTACGAGCGCCGGGCGCAGAACTTCGTCGCCAATCTTGTATCCCGGCCGCACGATCCCCACCACCAGGCCGTCCTGGGATGGATCGGCAACCGGAACGGCGCTGACGGCCTCATGGAGTGACGGATCGAACGGCTCCGCGCCAGGCTCGATGCGGCGGATGCCAAATCCATCGAGCTTCGCCAGGAACTGCTGGCGCACCAAATCGACTCCCTGCAGCAGCGGATCTCCAGATGGTGTCCCCGACCGACTGGCGGATTCAATCGCGCGATCGAGATTGTCGACGACTTCGAGCAGGCTGATGAGGATCTCGCGGCGGCTGCGTTCGGCGTCCTTTGCGACCTCCTTGCGCATGCGCGCGCGGGCGTCCTCGAATTCCTGGGCGGCCTGACGGTACTTGCCGAGGAATTCCTGCGCCTGTTTCTCCTTCTCGGCGACCTGGCGTTCCAGCTCTTCGACGTAGGTAGGCTTCAACGACGTGGGTTCGGGGTTGGCGCCTTCCGAGTCCTCACCGCGCGCCCACCAGCGACGATCGACGACCTTTACCGGGATCTCGTGTTCTTCCGACATGGCAGATTAATAGTTGGCTGATTCAGGATACTCAATTCACTCAGTCACGGGAATGCGAACGTCAACTGCTCGCCATCGTGCCCGATGGTGACATTGCCGCCATTTTCCAGGGCGCCGAACAGGATCTCGTCGGTCAACCGGTCGCGCACTTCCGATTGAATCACCCGCGCGAGCGGACGTGCGCCGTAGACCGGATCGTAGCCCTTCTTTCCGAGGTACTTCCTCGCTTCCGGCAGGAGCGTGATCGCAATCCGCCGCTCGGTGAGCTGTTCCTCGAGCTGGATGATGAACTTGTCGACAATCGTCTCCATGACTTCCGGGGTGAGCGCCTTGAAGCTGACGATCGCGTCGAGCCGGTTGCGGAACTCCGGGCTGAACACTTTCTCGATGGCGGACTTCGAACGTGCCTGCGCGGCCCGCTGCCGAATGTCCCCGCCGGCGGTTCCCATGTCCGAGAAACCAATGCTGCCTGCGCTCATCTCGCGCGACCCGGCATTCGACGTCATGATCAGCACGACCTGCCGGAAGTCGGCCTTGCGGCCGTTGTTGTCGGTCAGCGTCGCGTGATCCATCACCTGGAGCAGGATGTTGAAGATGTCCGGGTGAGCTTTTTCGATCTCGTCGAGCAGGACCACGCTGTAGGGATGGGTGCGGACCGCATCGACCAGCAGGCCGCCCTGCTCGAAGCCGACGTATCCCGGCGGCGCCCCGATGAGCCGCGCCACCGCGTGCTTCTCCATGTATTCGCTCATGTCGTAGCGAATGAACTCGTTGCCGAGGTGCAGGGCGAGCTGTTTGGCGAGCTCGGTCTTGCCCACGCCGGTGGGCCCGGTGAAAAGGAAGTTGCCGGCAGGGCGCTCGGGCTGGCCGAGGCCGGCGCGTGAGCGCTTGATCGCCTGCGCGACGAGGCGCACCGCCTCCTCCTGCCCGAACACCACCCGGCCGAGCGATTCCTCCAGCGTCCTCAGGCGATCGCGATCGTTCGCGGTCGCCTGCTTGGCAGGAATCCGTGCGATGCGCGCAACCACCTCTTCGACCTGCGCCGCGCCCACTTCCAGAACGGCGGCCTCCGCACCGACTGGCGTGGCTCCCGCCGCCAGCCGGATTTTCGCGCCCGCTTCGTCGAGCACGTCAATGGCGCTGTCGGGCAGGCGGTAGTCGCGCAGGTGACGCGACGCGAGCTTGGCGGCCGATTCGAGCGCTTCATCGGTGAAGCGAACCCGGTGATGGTTTTCGTATCTCGACCGCAGCCCCTGAAGAATCTTCACCGTCTCTGGAATCGACGGTTCGTCGATGGTGATCTTCTGCAGGCGGCGCGCGAGCGCCCGATCCTTCTCGATGTGCTTGTATTCCTCATGGGTCGTCGATCCGACGACCCGGAGCTGCCCGGTGGTCAACACCGGCTTGATCAGGGTCGCCAGATCCATCGTGCCGCCGGTCGTTGCGCCGGCGCCTACCGTCGAATGGATTTCGTCGATGAAGAGAATCGGCATCACGCGCTTGGCCAGCGCGTTGATCACCGCTTTGAACCGCTCCTCGAAGTCGCCTCTGAAACGTGTGCCGGCGAGGAGCGCTGCCGTGTCGAGAGAGAACACTTCCGCGCCCTGCAGGATCTCGGGCACATCTTCCTGGAGCAGCCGGGTGGCGAGCCCCTCGGCCAGCGCGGTCTTGCCGACGCCGGCGTCGCCGACGAAAACCGGGTTGTTCTTCCGACGGCGGCAGAGAATTTCCATCGTTCGCTGCAGCTCCGTCAGCCGCCCAATCAGGGGATCGAGCGCGCCGTCGCGCGCGCGGTCGGTCAGATTCAACGCGTATGCGGACAACGGGTCGCGAGCCGCGGCGCCACCGCGTTCGCCGCCACCAGCCTCTGCCTCCGACCCGCCGGCATCCGGCTCACTGCCCGAGGACGAGGGAGGGATCTTGCTGATGCCGTGGGTGATGTACTCCAGGACGTCGAGGCGCGAGACCCCCTGCGCGGCCAGGAGCTGCGCGGCATACGACTTGGCCTGCTGCAGCGTGGCGGCGAGGACATCCCCGGATTGCACTTCCTGGCGTCCGGCGCTCTGCACGTGCAGCACGGCGGTCTGCAACACCCGGCGAAACGCCATCGTCTGCTCGGGTTCCTTTTGCTGACCGCGCGAGAATTGTTCGATGTGCTCGTCGAGATACTTGTCGAGGTCGCGGCGGAGCTGCGGCAGATCGGCGCCGCAGGCGGCAAGGATGCGCTCGCCATCAGGATCGTGCGCGAGCGCGTAAAGGAGGTGCTCGAGGGTGAGGTGCGTGTGACGTCGAGCCGCCGCCTCGCGGTACGCCACCGTCAACACGACTTCCAGGGACGGACTAAACATTTATGCTGGACCCGCCTTCCTTCTTCCGCCTGTCTTTCGTCTTTCCTCTATCGTCATTCCGGTTCCATCGTTGCGCGCAACGGAAACCCGTTGCTGCGCGCGAGATCGACGACCGTCGCCACCTTGGTTTCCGCCACCTCGAACGGGTATACGCCGCAGAGCCCGTGACCCTGGGTGTGGACCGCCATCATGATGCGATAGGCCTCGGCGGGCGGCTTGTGAAACACGCTTTCCAGGACCTCGACGACGAAATCCATCGTGGTGTAGTCGTCGTTGAGCAGGAGAACTTTGTAGAGTTCCGGCTTCTTTGTCTCCTGCCGTGTCCGTTCGAGGACCTCGCCGCCCGTTTGACGTTCAGTCGCCGCCATAGGCTCAAGGCCTACATTTTACCAAGCTGATAAGATGCGCGGCCGATATGCCCGCACTTGCCTCCGGCCTCGATTACGTGGATTTGCAGTTTCTTGGCCGCCCCGAGCTCATCGCCACCGGGATTGTGCACGGGACGGCAGGCGTGGCGCTGATCGATCCAGGTCCGTCGACAACGCTGTCACATCTTGAGACGGCCCTTGGGAGCAAAGGGATCCAGTTGGTTGACATCCGCTGGCTGCTGCTCACGCACATCCACCTCGATCACGCCGGCGCCACCGGCTCGATCATCGACAGGCATCCAGACATCGAGGTGTACGTTCACACCCGCGGCGCGCCCCATATGATCGATCCATCGAAGCTGCTGTCGAGCGCGGGCAGGCTGTATGGGCAGGACATGGATCGGCTCTGGGGCACCGTCCGGCCGGTTCCCGAGAGCCGCATTCGCGTGCTGGACGGCGGAGAGACGCTTCAGATCGCCGGACGCGAGCTTCGCGTCGAATACACACCGGGACATGCGTCGCACCACGTTGCGTACTTCGACAGCTCCGCGCGCGTCGCGTTTGTCGGCGATACCGCGGGAATCCGCCGGGGGTCTGGCAAGCTCGTGCTGCCGGCAACGCCTCCGCCCGACATCGATCTGGACGTGTGGCGCGAGAGCGAGCGCCGGATTCTTTCGTGGGAGCCCGACACCCTGTTCCTCACGCATTTCGGACCCTGGCAGGGGGGCCGGCAGCACTTTCAGGCGATGTTCGACACTCTCGCGGACTGGAACCGCAAGATTCGGCGCCTGCTCGCCGACACGTCGCTCTCCGATCAGGATCGCGAACGTCTCTTCTTAGATGAGGCTTACACCGATCTTCAGCGTCGTGTGGGTGACCGGGAGGCGGAGGACTACAACCGGGCTGGTGGACTCAACTATTCGTGGCAGGGCCTCTCGCGATACTGGCGCAAGAGAGAAGCGAGTCGTCCGTAGCGCAATTCGACACACGCCATCCGCGTCCCGTGGTTGGCATTCGTGTTGATCCGCATGCATATGGAGGAATTTATGCGCCTGCGGCCCCGGCAGCTCCTGGTCGTCGTTCTCCTGCTTGTCGTTTCGGCGATCGTGCGCGCGCAAATCATCTGGCAACCCACGTCGCCACCGCTCGTTACGGCCGAGCACGAGCCCTGGTACCTCACCGCCGAGCCGCTCATCTGGTCCGGGGCGTACTTCTACCCGGCGGGCGCACAGGTATTTTTCAATGGGAATCAAATGGTGAGATCTGGGTCATTTCGTGGTGTTCCTCTGTATACGGATGCCACGCGGGAAGCCTTGAGCGTCGTCTACGTGCCGCTTGCTGGCGGATTGATGCAGCCTTACGAGCGCCGACGCTCGGGCGAGTTGGCCGGGACGACCGGCAATACCGCGCCATCGTTCCCGGTCGACATTGGCGCTCAGGGCTCTATCGAGCCCGAAGGTTTGGCGGTGGACATCGCGCAGAACCCAGGTCCGCCAGACTTTGCCCGTCCATATGACGTTGCGCCCCTTGGGGACCGTTCCCTTTCTACCCGTCCGGCCCCGGCGCTCGCACGTCCGTCGGTGAGCGCTGAAGCCATAGCAGCGGGCGGAAAGTCCATTGTTTACGCACCGCGCGTTGCGCCGGGGGGGAAAGCCAGCGCGAAGGCTCCGAACGGCGTCTGGGTGGACTTCGATGGGCGCCGCTGGTTTGCGACAGGCCTCGCGCAGGTCTTCGACCCGTCAAAGTTCTCCGAACGGGGCGTGCATCGCGGCTTCACCGTCTACACCCGCAAGGGCGAGAAGGACGCGATTTACATTCCTTCGGTACCGGGCCTCGTAACCCCTTACAAGCTGCGCAAATAGAATTATCATCGTGGCGTGGCGCACGGCGTTGGGCGGCTGATATTTGGCGAGAATCCGCGCAGGACCACGGTTCGGATTCTCGTCCTTGGCGCCATCAGTATCTTCACCTTCGGCTGGATTCTCATTCCGGTTCGCGCGGAGGGCGTCAGCATGATGCCGACGTACAGCTCCGGCAGCCTCAATCTCGTAAACCGGCTCGCGTTCATCATGCAGGCACCCGAACGCGGTGACATCGTCGCGATCCGCCTCGCGGGGCCGCACGTCGTCTACATCAAACGCATTGTCGGTTTGCCCGGCGAACGCATTGGGATCGTGAACGGCACGGTGCTGGTCAACGGCCGCCCGCTCGATGAACCATACGTGCGCAACCGCTCCGCGTGGACGCTGTCGGAAGTCCAGCTTGGTTCCGAGGAATACTTCCTGATCGGGGATAACCGGGGGATGCGCGAGGAAGAACACGATTTCGGACGCGCGCCACGCTCCCGCATCATCGGAAAGGTCGTTTTCTAATGATGCGGCGGGCCGAGCTGCGGATCCTCGGCGTGGTGGCTATCGTCGTTGCCGCCGTTGGATTCGCTTGGCGCGCGGTGTTTCCATCCGACGAGCGCCAGATTCGCCGTCAATTGAGCCACGTTGCAGAGGAAGTCAACGAGCAGCGGCAAGGCCTCAGCGCCATCGCCCAGGCGGCCGACGTCGCCTCCGCCTTTGCCGACGACGTGGTGATCGATCTGGGGGAAGGGGCGCCGATTCGCGGACGTGAGACGCTGATGGCGATCGTGGCGCGGTTGCAGCCTCGAACCAGCCGCTACGAAGTGCGCATTCGTGACATGAACGTGCGCGTCGACGCTCCCGGATCAGCCTCGGTGGATCTCAGCGCGACGACTTCGGGCGACAACGGAATGGACGCGCGGGAATACCAGCTGCAGATGGTCAAACGAGGCGGGGAGTGGTTGATTGCGCGGGTGAAACCCGTGGCCGTGCTCGAGAAGTGATCGGGATCGGGAGGTTGAAGACTTGCGCCTTCAACTCCCCGATCTGAGCCTGGCCGCGGGCGCCTTCCGCCCGGGAACGAGGAAACGAGCCGGCCTGTGTGGCTGACGAGGCAGGTTGTCAGCCGACCGGCGCCGGTGGGTGAAACTCCGTCAAGCTACCGCCGTCGTATACGTCCGTCGAGGCGCTGGAACTCGTGTCGGCCGCGCACCCTCTCTCCGAACGAACGCGCCGTCCCGAGTCTGCGCAAGAAATTTTGCTTCGACCAGCGCCCCGAGCAACGCATCACAGACGTCGCGCTCCAGTGCCCACAGGCGCTGCGCCTGCGCGGCTGTCAGACGAAGACCAGGCATTTCCACGAACTCGCCTTGTATTCGCTGAAGCACGTCATCGATACGCATAGGGTCCCTCCATGGGGTTCGAGCCGTCTTACTGGTCGTGCAGTAATGAATTCCGAAGCAACAGATGTACCCGGCCTGAAACGACGCTTCCGCAAGGCGCCAGGCATCCGCCTGCCGCCGACAAAGTGCTGAAGAGCCGGCGGTTATAACGCTGGCCTTATCGCCGTGCTCCGGCGAGGGACCCGCGCCCCCATGTATAAAAGCGTCGGGGCTGAGGTCGCTCACTGTTGGGATCCGCTACGCACTGCCGGAACGCTCCTCGCCTCATGCTGAATTGGGTCGCGAATGAGCGGTACAATCCGCGCGCCGGTCAAGGTCCTGAAGGCAAATGATCCGTGTCATTTCTTCCGTCGCTGTTCTTCTCTTCATGGACGTCATTGCAGGCCCGGCGCTGGCCCAACGCCTGCCGCAGACCACAACGCCGGATCACTACGATCTCGTCATCACGCCGAATCTCGGCGAGGCCAGCTTCGCCGGGGACGAAACGATCCATGTCACGATTCGAGACTCGACCGTCGACATCACGCTGAACGCGGCCGAGATCGCGTTCGATCGAGTCACGATTACCCAAGAAGGGCGCGAGCAGACCGCGTCCGTCAGTCTGAACGGCGCGAGCGAACAGGCAACGTTTCACGTTACGCAGCCGCTTCAACCCGGCACGGCCACCATCCACGTTGGGTACAAGGGAATACTCAACGACAAGCTCCGGGGCCTGTATCTGAGCAAGACCGAAAAACGCAGCTACGCCGTCACGCAACTCGAAGCCACCGATGCCCGCCGCATGTTTCCCGGATTCGACGAACCTGCCTTCAAGGCGTCCTTCTCACTGACCGCCGTCATCGATGAAGGTGATCACGCGATTTCGAACGGCCTCGTTGTGTCGGACAGGCCTGGGCCAGGGGCGGGTAAACACACGGTCGTGTTCGACACCACGCCAAAGATGTCCACGTATCTCGTGGCCCTGGCGGTTGGCGACTTCGCGTGCCGTGAGGGCAGCGCCGACGGCATTCCGATTCGGGTATGCTCGACCCACGACAAGCGCGACCTGACCGCATTCGCGCTCGAAGCCGCTCAGAAAAACCTGGAGTTCTTCAACCGCTACTACGCGATCAAGTACCCGTTCAAGAAGCTGGACATCCTCGGCGTCCCTGATTTCGCCGCCGGCGCGATGGAGAACACGGCGGCGATCTTCTTTCGCGAGGCAGATCTGTTGTTGGATCCGGCGCAAGCCACGGATCAGTCGCGCAAGCTTGTCGCCGAGATTCTGGCCCACGAAATGGCGCATCAATGGTTCGGCGATCTGGTCACGATGCAGTGGTGGGACGATATCTGGCTGAACGAAGGATTTGCCAGCTGGATGGAAACCAAGCCGTTGAAGGCCTGGAATCCGGCGTGGCATTCCGAAGTGGACGAAGTCGGCGCCAATCTCGCGGCGCTGAGACTCGATTCGCTCCAGGCCACTCGCGCGATTCGGTACCTACCGCAGACACTCCCGCCGAGATCAACGAGCTGTTCGATGCGATTGCCTACCAGAAAGGGGCGGCCGTACTTCGCATGGTCGAAGGTTACGTCGGCGAGACCGCATTCCGGAATGGTGTCAACGCCTACATCCGGCAGTTCCAATACGGCAATGCGCGCGCGGAAGATTTCTGGACGGTGATGGCACGGACAGCCGAAAAGCCTGTCGACAGGGTGATGCGCTCGTTCGTCGATCAGCCAGGCGCACCGCTCGTATCGATCGACACACGGTGTACGTCTGGCAGCGCCGTCGCGACATTGCGGCAGGAGCGTTACTCGGAGATCGGCAAGCAGCCATCGGCCGGCCAGGAATGGCAGATCCCGGTGTGCCTGCGCCTGCCGGACGGCTCCTCGCGTTGTGAAGTTCTCGCTGGCTCGAGCGGCACGATACCGCTGCCAGCGTGTCCGGCGTGGGTTCTGGGGAATGCCGGCGGGGCTGGCTACTATCGCGTCAGTTATCCGGCGGCAATGGTCTCGCGAATGGCCGCGGACATTGCCCGCCTGTCGCCGCCGGAACGGCTGTCTTTGCTTGCTGACGAGTGGGCGCTGGTCAGAGCGGGCAGGCAGGAGATCACAGCCTACCTGGATCTATCCTCCGCGCTGGCCGGCGACCGCAACGATGCTGTCATGGAATTGCAAGGCAGCCGGCTGGAATGGCTTGGCGAGTACGTGACTACCGGCGAATCCCGCCCGAAATACCGCACCTGGATCCAGCACCTGCTGACGCCCGCGTTGGTCGAGACCGGGTGGGCGGTCCATGCTTCCGAATCGCCAGAGCGCAAAGCGTTTCGTGCGGCAGTCATCGAAACGCTCGGCGAGTCCGGGCGTGACCCCGAGGTGCTGGCCAAGGCGCGAACGCTCGCGCTGCGATTGCTCGAAGATCCGGCGGCCGTCGATCCGACCCTCCGCGGGTTGGTGGTGAACCTCGCCGCGATCGATGGCGACGCCACGCTTTACGAACGCTATCTGGCCAGGGCGCGCGCGGTCAGCGAACCCGATGAGCATTACCGCTATCTGTATGCCCTGGCGCGTTTCTCCGATCCGGCGCTGACCCGGCGGACGATGGATCTGATCCTGTCGCCGGAAGTCCGGACCCAGGACGCGGCAATCTTTGCCGCGACGTTGATTGCAGCCAACGTCGATAGTCGCGAACTCGCGTGGAGATTGATTCGCGAGCGATGGAGCGAGTTGGAGGAGAGGATCGGACCCTTCCTCGCCACCCCGACGGTTGTCGGTTCGTTGACGTCACTGTGCGGGCACGACAAGGCTGAAGAAGTCCGGCGGTTCTTCTCGGATCATCCCGTGCCGGACGCGCAGCGGACGCTGCAGCAGTCGCTCGAGTCGGTGGAGCTCTGTGGCGCGATCGCTAGCGCGCAAACCCCGGTGCTTGCCGGTTGGCTCGATAAGCAGGCGGCGAAGTGAGCCGCCAGCCGCTGGCCGCCAGCTTCACCCGGCGCCTCTAAGAGGCGCCTACACCCTCACTTTATGCCGTTGACCTAAGTTGAAGATCCGCCTCACGCCTACAGCTCTCTTAGCGCGGTCACCACCGGAAGCCGCGCGGCCCGCCAGGCGGGGAAGAATCCGCCGAGCAGCCCCATGATGATCGAGTAGCCGAGCGCCTGCGCGAGGAGCGCGGGGGTGACGGCAAACGCGAAGGCGATCTGGCTGAACGACTGGAAGTTCATCGTCGCCGTCTCGTAGCCGTCGAACGCGGCCCAGGCGATCACGCCGCCGAAGATCCCGCCGATGACGCTGAGCAGCACTGCCTCTGTCAAGACCGACAAGACCACCGGGATACTGCCAAACCCGAGTGCGCGCAGGGTGGCGATTTCGCGGGTGCGGCTGGCGACGGCCGTGTACATCGTGATCACCGCACCGAAGACCGCGCCTACGCCCATCAGCACGCCGATAATCAGGCCGATCGTGCGGATGATCATCTGCAGCGTCTGGGTCTGGCTGCCGTAGTATTCGGGCGCACGCATTGCCGAGACCGTGAGCTGCGGATTCGATGTGAGTGCGTCCTTCAGCTGCTGGAACGAATCGGGGGAAGCCAGGCGCGCATAGACGGACTGATAGCTGTTCCCCCGGCGATACGCGGGTTGCAGAACTTTGACGTCACACCACAGTTCTGATTCGGTGACCGACCCGCCGTCCTCGAAGATGCCGACCAGGGTCCAGCTGTTCTCTCCCCACTTCAATTCGGTGCCCACGTTGAGACCGACGAACTGGCGTGCCGCCGCGCGGCCGGCGATGATCTCCTTCTTGCCGAACTCGATGTTGCGTCCTTCGACGATCTTCAGACGATCGTGGACCTTGAACGCCTCGGGGGTGACCCCGCGCAATGGCACGTTCGCCGCGCTCCCGGATCGCTTGAGCGGATGATCGACGACGACGAACAATTCAGGCGAGGTGAGGGCACCTGACGAGTCGCGGGCGATGCCCGGCGCGTCCTGAATGATCCGCACCGCGTCGCCGGCAAGACCGCTGGTCATTTCCGTGTCGCTGCCGGCGCGCATGATCAGCGCCAGGTTCGGATCTCCCGAGGCCTTCATCGTGGCATTCACGCCTTCGGCGATCGAGAGAACCGCCACGAATACCAGCACCACGCCGGCGATGCCGATCACCGCAACGCTCGACGAGCCGAGCCGCGCGGGAATGGATCGGATATTGACCCCGGTCACCGCGATGATCTGGGACAGCATCAGTTCCTCCGCAGCGCGTCGACGATTCGCAGGCGGCTCGCCTGCCATGCGGGCAGGAAGCCGGAAGCGATGCCGAGCACCGCGACCAGCACGATACCGCCGATCACCGACGGCGTCGGAAAGTAGAACGCGGGCAGCAACCCGTGGGTTGGATCGCCGGAAATTGTGATGAAGGCGTACAGACAAGGCGAGCCCCAGGCCTCCTCCCACCAGCGCGATGACCAACGATTCGAGCAGCACCATGCTCAGGATGCGGCCGTCGCCGAAGCCAAGCGTCTTGAGCACGGCGAGCTCATTGGTCCGCTCACGGATGGCCTGGGCCATGGTGTTCCCGGAGACCAGCAGGATGGTGAACATCGCCATCCCAACGATCCACATCATGATCTTGCCGATGTCGCCGATCTGCTTCGCCCAGTCCGAGACGAACGCCTTTTCCGTGTTGGTCTTCGTCTCGGAAGGCGAGTTGGCGAACATCGCATCGATCTTCGCGGCGATTTCAGGCGCCCGATCCGGATCGGCGATCGTGAACACGTACCAGTTGTATCGATCCCTGAACCCGCTCCTCTCGGGAATCGTCTCCCTGAGAAACTGATAGTTGAAGAGCAGGTTCGTCTTGTCGGCGCCCTTGATCCTGGAGTCGTAGATGCCGTCGATGGTGAACTCCCATGGACCGCCGTCAGGCCGGCGGTAGATCGTGCCCTGGATCGGTATGCGCTGACCCACTTTGAAACCGTATTTCTTGGCAGTGTCGATTCCGACGATGGCGCCGGTTCGATCGGCAATGAACGCCTTCTTCTGATCCTCTGGAAGTTCGAACTCCTTTGAATAGATACGCAGCCAGCTCTCGGGATCCGTGGCGAACGTCGCGAACTGGTTCCTGACGTCCTGGTAGTAACCGCCGAACCAGTTGGCGTGGGTAGTGTCGGTGACCCCTTCGACCTGCCGGATCCGAGACTCGTATGACGCCGGTAAGGGGTTGATGATCGAGACCTTGTCGATCACCATCAGCCGGCCCTGTCCGGCCATGTCCACGCCCATGCTGAACGCGGCGCGAATGGCCATCAATACTCCGAACAGCAGGAAGGCGAAGAAGATCGCGCCCACTGTGAAGAAGGTGCGGAATTTCCGGCGCATCAGGTTACGCCAGACGATCGGCAGGAACCTCATGCCATCACCTCCTGTTCGGTAACCAGAACACCCTTTTCGAGATGCAGCGTCCGCTTGGCGCGCACCGCCGCGTGCGGATCGTGCGTGACCATGACGATCGTCTTGCCGTGCTGTTGATTCAACGCCTGGAGCAGGTCGAGGATCTCGTCGCCGGACTTTCGATCGAGGTCGCCGGTCGGCTCGTCGCAGAGCAGCAGCGTCGGGTCGGTGACGATGGCGCGTGCGATGCCGACGCGCTGCTCCTGGCCGCCGGACAGCTGGCGCGGGAAATGATTCATGCGCTCGCCCAGCCCGACCACGTTCAGCGCCACTTCCACCCGCTTGCGGCGATCGGCTTTCGACAGTTTGGTCAGGAGCAGCGGCAGTTCCACGTTGCGCGCCGCCGTGAGCACCGGCAGCAGGTTATACAACTGGAAAACGAAGCCGATGTGACGTGCCCGCCAGGCCGACAGCTTGCCGCCCGACATCTTGTCCAGGCGATCGCCGGCGACTGTGATCGAGCCCTCCGTCGGCGTGTCGAGTCCCCCGAGCAGGTTGAGCAGCGTGGTCTTGCCCGACCCTGACGGTCCCATCAACGCGAGAAAGTCACCTTGCGGAATATCGAGGTTAACCCCCTGCAGGACATCGATGCGCTCGCCGCCCCGGTGAAATACCTTGTGGAGATCACGGACCGTCACGAGGGAGTTCGACATCGCCATTGCCCCTTTTTGAATTCCAGCGCACTTTGATGATTGGTCAAATTACTGAATCACCAAATGACCAAATCACCAAATCACCAAATCACCAGGTCCCTGAATCTCCGTCACTGGATCTTGACTTTGTCCCCGTCCTTGAGCGTCGGTGGCGCCGAGACGACCACACGCTCGCCGGCCGAGAGTCCCGAAATCACTTCCACCTGGTCACCGTTGTTCATCCCGACCGCAATGGCTCGCCGTTCGACGCGGGCGTCGCCGTTCAGCACGAACACGACCGTGCGTCCCTCGACCGTACGCACGGCATCCTTCGGTAGCGACGTGCGCGGCTTAGCCGGTGCGCCGCCGGCCTGCGGCCGGGCATCCTCGAGAAACGACACCTTGACACCCATATCGGGCAGGATCCGGGGATCGAGCGCGTCGAACCCGATGCGCACTTTCATCGTGGCCTTCTGACGATCCGCGGAGGGGATCGTCGTGATCACGTGCGACGGGATCCGCCAGTCCGGGTAGGCATCGAGCACCGCCTCGACCCGCTGATTGTCCTTCACCCGGTTGATGTAGCTCTCGTTGACATCGACCTCGATCTCGAGCGACGACATGTCGACAATCGTGCAGATGCCGGTGCGTGTGAAGCCGCCGCCCGCGGATACCGGCGAGATCATTTCACCGGGCTGCGCGTCCTTGGTGATCGCCACGCCGCTGAATGGCGCACGTACCACCATGTCGGCGAGATTGGTCTTCTGGAGGTTCACCTGGCTTTCAGCCACGACAACCTGCTGCTCCGCGTAGGCGATCCGTGCCTTGAGCGCGTCGACATTCGACTGCGCCTCATCGAGCTCGGCCTTGCCGACGACGTTCTCTTTCAGCAGTTGCTCGCGCCGGTGCAGCGTGAGCTCTGCCTGCCGCAGGCGCGCCTGGTCCTCCGCGGCGCTCTTGCGCGCCGCGGCAAGCTGTGCCTCGGCAAACGCGAGCGACGCCCGGACCTGCGTGTCATCCAGATGGGCGAGAATCTGTCCCTGCTTGACCGCGTGTCCTTCTTCAATGAGCACGTCGACGACTTTGCCGGTGACTTTCGACGAGACGGTTGCCCGCCGCCGCGCCGTCACGTAGCCGGATGCGTTCAGCACGGCCCCCGGCGCGGATGAGCCACCCGATTTAACGCTTACTGTTGCGATCTTCACCGGCGTCGCCTGAAGCTTCGTCGACCAGAACCATCCACCTCCCGCGACCAGGGCCACGACGAGCAGAATCAGCCCGACGAGAACAGGTTTGCCACGCCCGCCGGCACGGTCTTCCTGCTGAATTCGCAAAGAGGCGAGATCGGTATTCAGGTCAGCCATGGAACAACTTCAGTATAGACAAATACGGAGTCAGGCTGGTTCAGGGTGTGTCTGCCCGGTAAATGGCGGCTCGGTATCGGCGAACGGCGTCAACGTTCAACGGGTCGATGCTCGATCGGCACGACTGGTTCGTACACGGCACGAGCGGCCGAAGCCGCTCGTGGAAACCCCTTGTGGATCGGGTATTTAGCGTTGACCGCCCGTCAGCGCCAGGTGCCCTCTACCCAGCCCCGGCTGATGTAATCGGTCATCGTCAGGCCGAACAGGATCAACAGCCAGAAGAAACCCGAGACCACGACCACCCACGTCAGCCGCGTGCCCCAGCGGACGTGCATGAAGAAGAGGACGACCAGCGCGGCCTTCACGCAGGCGATCGTGAGCATGACCACGTTGTTCATCGCGCCCATATCCACGAAGGCGGCCGCCACCGTCATCGCCGTGCCCACGATGAGCGCGGCGAAAACGGCGTAATACAAGGTCTTGGGGGCAACGTGTCCTGACATCTGCGGGTCCTTATCCAGCGTGATAATGCCGCCCGATCAAATAAAGGAGCGGGAACAGGAAAATCCAGACAATGTCGACGAAGTGCCAGTAGAGGCCGGCGACCTCGACCGGCGTGAAGTAGTCCTCGTCGAACGTGCGCAACCACGCCATGATCAGGATCACGCTCATGATGCCGACGCCGATGATCATGTGCAGGGCATGCAGCCCGGTCATCGCAAAGTAGAGCGAGTAGAACTGTTCGGCCGCTTTCGCGTGCGTGCCTTCCCACTGGAAGTAGGGACCGGGCACGATGTGATCCTTGAACTTGTCGCTGTACTCGATCGCCTTGATGCCGAGAAAGGCGAGGCCGAGCAGAATCGTCACGCCGAGGAAGAGCACCTGCGTTCCGCGCGGCTGGCTGGTTTGTGCCGCGCGCACGGCGAGCGCCATCGTCAATGAACTGATGATCAGGATGGCGGTGTTGGCGGTGCCCCAATAGATGTTCAAGTGATGGCTGGCCTCCTGGAAACCGGCCGGAGAGGCGTGGCGGTACACGAGGTAGGCCATGAACAGGCCGCCGAAGAACATGATTTCAGTGACCAGGAACACCCACATGCCGAGCGTCGACGCCTCGGCCTGCTGCTCCATGCTGTCGAAATGGTGCTGCAGCCACGGGTGATGCGCTTCGTGCACGCCGGACGACGGCGGTTGAATCGCGATCGGACGCGCGTGAATATTTCCCTCAGTGGCCAATGCCGACCTCCCGGCTCGGAGCGTAGTGGTGCGTCGCCTCGGTCACGATCGGAGACACGACGAAGTTTTCCGTCGGCGGCGGCGAGGGGATTTCCCACTCGAGCCCGCGTGCCCCCCAGGGATCGGTGCCCGACAGTGGTGCCCTCCGCAGCGACCAGATGAAATAGATCATCGGGATGAGATACCCGGCGCCGAGGATCGTCGCCCCCGCCGTCGAGAGCACGTTGTAGACCTGGAATTCCGGCGCATACATCGCGTAGCGTCGCGGCATGCCGAGATAGCCGACGATGAACTGCGGGAAGAACGTCAGGTTGAAGCCGACGAACACGACCAGCGCCGCGAACTTCGCCCAGCCTTCGGGATACATGCGGCCGGTGATCTTCGGCCACCAATAGTGCAGGCCTCCGAGGTAGCCCATGATCGCGCCGCCGACCATCACGTAGTGGAAGTGGGCGATGATGAAGTAGGTGTCGTGCACGTGCACGTCGAGACCCATCGTCGCCAGGAAGAGGCCGGTGAGGCCGCCGATCGTGAACAGGCCCACGAAGCCGAACGCATAGAGCATCGGCGAGTCCCACGAGACGGACCCCTTGTAGATCGTCGCCGTCCAGTTGAATACCTTGACTGCCGACGGAATCGCCACGAAGAACGACAGGATCGAGAAGATGAGCCCGGCATAGGTCGATTGTCCGGCGACGAAGAGGTGGTGGCCCCACACCAGGAAGCCGACAATCGCGATCGCCAGGCTCGAGAACGCGACGAACGCGTAGCCAAAGATGTTCTTGCGGGCGAAGGCCTGGACGATCTCGCTGATCACCCCCATCGCCGGCAGGATCATGATGTAGACCGCCGGGTGAGAGTAAAACCAGAACAGATGCTGGAACAGGACCGGATCGCCGCCGAGCGCCGGATCGAAGATGCCGAGGTGCAGGCCGCGCTCCACCGCCACCAGGAGCACCGTGATCGCGATCACCGGCGTGCCGAGAATCATGATCAGGCTGGTCGCGTAGTGCGACCACACGAACAGCGGCAGGCGGAACCAGGTCAGTCCCGGAGCGCGCATGCGGTGGACGGTGACGATGAAGTTCAGTCCCGTGAGGATCGACGAGAAGCCGGTGATGAAGATGCCGACGCCCGCGAGGATGACGTGGGAGTTCGACGCCGACGTGCTGTAAGGCGCGTAGAACGTCCATCCAGTGTCCACCCCGCCGGTGGCGGCAGCGACGATCGTGAACAATCCGCCCAGGATGTAGATGTACCAACTGATCAGGTTGATGCGCGGGAATGCGAGGTCCTTGGCACCCACCATGATCGGGATCAGGAAGTTCCCCAGCGTCGCCGGAATCGATGGAATGAGAAAGAAGAAGACCATCACGACGCCGTGCATCGTGAACAGCTTGTTGTAGGTATCCGGCTGCACCATGTCCGCGGCCGGGGTCAGCAGCTCGAGCCGGATCAACAGCGCGAAGAACCCGCCGAGGAAGAAGAAGGCGGTGATCGAAATGAGGTAGAGCACCGCGATGCGCTTGTGATCCCTCGTCAGCAGCCAGGACTTCAGGCCATGACCATTGTTCAGGTAATTGAGACCGACGGTCGTAGTTTCCATTTCAGTTCCCGGATCCAGGTTGCTTCGGCGTTGGCGTGGCCGGCGGACCTCCGGGCTGTCCCGCGGGGGTCTGCGTGGCCGGCTGTCCCGGAGCCGTGGGGCCCTGCCCGCTGCCGAGCGACTTCACGTATGCAATCAGTTGCAGGAGTTGCTCTTCACTGACCAGCCCCTGGAACGGAGGCATGACCGGCTGAAACCCACGAACGATCTTGGCGGTTGGCCTGAGGATCGACTCGCGGACGTAGGCATCGTCCATCACGACGGATCCGCCGCCTTCGAGTTCTACCGGCTTTCCGTAACCTCCCTTCAATACCGGACCGCGCCCCTGCCCAATGTCGAGATGACAGGTGTTGCAGGCGAGACTCTGGAACAACTGCGCGCCGGCGTCAGCCATCGTCCCGGTCTTCGCTCCGCCACCGAGCCAGCTCTGGTACTCGGCAGGCCCCAGCGCCGTGACCCAGCCAATCATCGCCGAGTGTTTGGTGCCGCAGTACCTGAGTGCAGAAGATGTGATAGCGGCCAGGCTTGGTCGCCGTGAACCACATCGTGTTGTAGCGGCCGGGGATCACGTCCGCCTTCACCCGGAAGTCTGGGATGAAGAAGCTGTGGATCACGTCCTCCGATCCCATGATCAGCTTCACCGGCCGGCCGATCGGCACGTGCAGCTCGTTGATTTCGCGCGCCCCGTCCATGTGCTGCGCCTTCCACATCCACTGCTTGCCGACGACGTAGATTTCCATCGCCCCCTTGGGCGCCCGCGTGAGATGGAAGAACAGCTGCGCGCCCCAGACGAACATGATCATCGTGATCCCGAGCGGGATGATCGTCCAGAGCAGCTCGAGCGCGATCGAGCCGTGGATCGCCTCGCCGACCTGGTCGTCGTGCTTGCGGTGGAACTTGGCTGCGAAGACCACGAGGAAGATCGCGATGAGGGCCGCGAAAAATCCCGAGACGGCCACCAGGAAGAAAAAGATGGCGTCGACCTGTGCGGCCTGCTCGGACGCCTGCTGCGGAAAGAACGGAAAGTTCGTGAACATCGTTTAGATGCGGTTCGCGATCTCGGCATCGACGCGCCGGTCGTCGGTGGTTCTCTCCTGTTGGCGCTCGCGGCGCAGGCTGACGAACAGGAACGCCAGAAACGCCGCAACGGTCAGCACCCCGCCAATGCGCACGGCGCGCAGAATCGCGACGCCGTATTTCCCCGTCGCCGGGTCGTAGTGGTAGCAGAGCAGGAGCACCTGGTCCGCGATGGTGCCCAGCTTGTTGTTCGACGCCTCGACCAGCGCGTAGCGCAGGTGCGTCGGCGGGAACTCCACGCCGAGAAAATATCGCGCGATGATTCCCTTGGGCGTGGCGACATAGATCGCGGCGCCATGGGCGTACTGGCCGATCTGATCGTCGTAGGCGTACCTGAATCCAATCGCGTCGGCCACCGCCTTGATTGACGGCTCGCTGCCCGTCAGAAAGTGCCAGCCGGCGGCTGTCTCCGGCCGGGCATACTGTTTGAGGTAGTTCGCCTTCTTCTCGGCGGCAAGCGTGGGCCTCTCGACCGGGTTGATGCTGATCACGACCACGTCGAAATCCTTGCCCGCCTCGAACGAGAGGGTCTTCAGCGCGCCGGTCATGCCGTTGATCACTTGCGTGCAGAGCATCGGGCACTCGTAGTAAGCGAGTGCCATCACGACCGGGCGCGTCCCGAAATATTCTCCGAGCCGGACGTCGCGGCCGGTCTCGTCCTTGAAAACAACGTCGAGCGGAAGCTGCTGGCCGATCTTCTGATCGATGCCAACCTTGTCGAGGATTGCGGGCTTCTTGCTCACCGGGTTGATTTCCGGCGGCGCCGGCATGCCCATCCCTTGCCCGCGCGCGACCGCCGGCGCGATCAAGATCGCCGCGATCACCGCGGCCATCAGCCAGGAGCCGTCCGCCGTGAGCCGCCGTGAGCCCTGAGCCATGAGCCCTGAAGCTTTCATTTCTCCCCACCACCGGACGGTTTTGGCGTGGACGAGCGAATGCTTCGTCCTCCGGTCGCCTCCCCGCTCGCGGCGACGTGCGTGCCTTCGGTCGCGTCAGGCGACGGATTGGGACGTGACGGCAGGCCGCGCTGCAGCAGCAGCTCCTTCGCGCGCTCGATCGGCACGTGCCCGATGCCCGCGTTCTGATCGACCCACCCGTAGCCATGAATGCGTTTCATTTCCTCAGCGCGGAATTCGCTCAGGTCGTGCCACGGCGTGGTCTGCAGCCGCGGCTCGGCGGGCAGTTCTCCCGGCTGCGCCGCGAGCGGCGTTACGAACGGGTCGTCGCTCCGCTCGATCTTGTCGAGTCCCCTGAAGAGTCCCCACATCGCCAGGTCGGTCACGAGAACCACAGCGACGAGCATGCCCAGGAACCAGACGATCGCACGGATGCTGATATCGCTGTGCTCGTGCGCGACCTCTGGGTTCTCGAGGCTGCCGTGCGGGTGCGCGTGGGCGTTAGTGCCCGGCGTGCTGCCCATGAGCGAGCATCTCCTTGAAGTACGGATCGTTGACCGGCACCAGCGCATGACGCCGCAGCTGGCCCGCGAAGAGGAACAACCACACGCCGGCGAGCCCCACCGGGATCGCCACGTTGGCGAGGCTGACCGGGAACGAGCCCTCGTGGCTGAAGACCGGCGCAATCAACCAGATCAAATCCACCAGCCGGATTCCGACGATGAACCACGCGACCTGCGCGAGCAGGCGCGGCCGCCGTTTCAGGTCGCGCGAGAGCAACAGGAAGAACGGCAGGAAGAAGTGTCCGACGACGATCAGCAGGCTGACGTACTGCCAGCCATGCCGCATCCGCTCGACATAGAACGGAATCTCTTCGGGCAGATTGCCGGCCCAGATGATCAGGAACTGCGAGAACGAGAAATATGCCCAGAGCATCACGAATGCGAGCATCAACTTGCCCAGGTCGTGAAAGTGCCCCGCGCGCAGCACGTCCGACATCGGCGTGCTCTCGGCCAGGACGGCCAGCACCGCCACCGAGAACGACAACGCGCAGAGCGCCTGCCCCGCGACGATGATGAACCCGAAGATCGTCGAGTACCAATGGGGATCGAGCGACATCAGCCAGTCGACGGCGGCGAGGCTCATCGTGATTACGTAGGCGAACAGCCCCGGCGCGCTGATCACCCGGAAGCGCCGGGTATCCTCCTCGGTGACGCCGACTTCACCGCGATCCTGCGCAACCGACCAGCGGTTCAGATACGTCGCGCAGAACAGCCAGATGAGGAAATAGACCACCGCGCGGATGATGAAGAACCACACGTTCATGTACGGCGCCTTGTGCGCCAGGATTTCGTCCGCGTGAACGGCTTCCGGGCGCGCCCACAGGTACAGCTTGGGCAGGAAGATCGCGATTGGGATGAAGAGCAGCACGCAGTAGGGCAGCAGCCGGCTGCCGGCTTCGAACACGCGGCGCGCGACCAGCCCCCATTGGCCGCCCGACAGGTGCTGCATCATCAGCAGCGTGAGACAGCCCATCGAGAGACCGAGGCAGAACGTGAAGCCGATCAGCCACGACGGCAAAAGCTGATCCGGCTGAAGGAGCGCGCCGATCGCGCCGACGACCAGGCCGGCAACGCCGATGATCATTCCCCGTTGCTGCAGCCGCGCGATGTCGGCGGTGTCGCTGAGAGTGTTCGTAGTCATTCGTGCTTTGCCGCGCCCTCCGACGGCGCGCTGGACGGCTGCGACAGCTTCTGTCGATCTTCCGCCGGAATCTCCCCGGCCATGGCGTGCTGGCTCAGTTGCAGCGCACGGACGTACGCCGCGATCGCCCAGCGATCGCGGGCCGCCACCTGCGCGCGATAGTCCGGCATGGCGCCGAAGCCGTTGGTGATGACGTCGAAGTAGTGGCCGATCGGCACCTGCCGCAGCCGATCGATGTGGAACGACGGCGGCTGACGGTAGCCGCGCCGCACGATCATGCCCTGCCCGGTGCCGGCCATGTCATGACAGGGAGAGCAGTAGATGTTGTAGCGCTGCTCGCCGCGATCCAGGACCTCCTTCGTCAGCGGGAACGGCAAGGTGTTGACTTCGGCACCGCCGGTCTTGCCGGTGAAGAACGCCTCGTCGTCCTGCAGCGTGCCGCGGGCGACGGTGTCCTCGACCAGCGGCCGCGCGCTCGATCCATTCGCGAACAGATTGCTGTCGCGCAGCGGAATGTACTTCGGCTGGTTGTGCATGTCCTGTCTGCAGCCTGCCGCTGCCAGGAGGCAGAAGGCGGCAGGCAGCAGGCAGAAGCTACGGCTCAACTTCATTGATCTCACTCGGATCGAGGCCCTTCAGGAACTCGAGCGTCCCCTGGCGATCGAACTTCGGATCCGTCGACTCGACCAGCAGGAAAAATTTGTCGCGGCTCGCGTGCTCGAACCGCGGCACGTTGAACACCGGGTGATACGGCATCGGCAGCCCGTTGAGGACCACCATTCCGAGGACCGCCGACAGCGCCGCAAACAGGATCGTCATCTCGAACGTGACCGGAATGAACTGCGGCCAGCTGTTGAGCGGCTTTCCGGCGATGTTGATTGGATAGGCGATCGCGTGGACCCAGTATTCGAGCCCGTAGCCCGACAGCCCGCCGATGAGGCCGCCGATCAGCACGATCAACGACAGCCGGCGATCGTGATGGCCGATCGCTTCCCACGCCTCTTCGATCGGAAACGGCGAAAACGTGTCCATCCGGCGATAGCCCTCGGCGTGCGCGCGCGCGGCGGCGGCGACGAGCTGCGCCGGCGTGTCGAACTCGGCGAGCAGGCCGTAGACGGCAGCACGGGTGGCCATCAGTGCCCCTCTCCTCCGGGGACCCTGGCTTCCGGAGCCAACGTTCGCATTTCAAAGATCGAGATCATCGGCAGCGCCCTGATGAACAGGAAGAACAGCGTGATGAACAGGCCGAGCGTTCCGACGAAGGTCATCCAGTCCCAGACGGTCGGGTAATACATCCCCCACGACGAGGGCAGGAAGTCGCGGTGCAGGCTGGTGATGACGATGACGAAGCGTTCGAGCCACATGCCGACATTGACGACCATCGCGACCATGAACAAGCCGAGCGCGCTGGTGCGGACCTGCTTAATCCAGAGCCACTGCGGCGTGATGATGTTGCAGAACACCAGCGTCCAGTAGTACGGCCAGTAGGGACCGGTCATGCGGTTCCAGATCATGAAACCTTCGTACTTGTTGGCGCTGTACCATCCGAAGAACGCCTCCGACATGTAGCCGTAGGCGACGATGAGGCCCGTCAGCAGCGTCACCTTGCCCATGTTCTCGAGGTGCCGCATCGTGATGAAGTCCTCGAGCCCGTAGATCTTCCTCAGCGGGATGGCGAGCGTCAGCACCATGGCAAACCCCGCGTAGATCGCGCCGGCGACGAAATACGGCGGAAAGATCGTCGCGTGCCATCCAGGGATGATGCCGATCGCGAAGTCGAAGCTCACGACCGTGTGGACCGAGAGGACCAGCGGCGTCGAGAGTCCCGCGAGGAGCAGATAGATGTGCTCGTACCGCTGCCAGTGACGCGCCGATCCCCGCCAGCCCAGCGACAGGAAGCCGTAGGCCATCTTCAACCCGCGATGCTTCGCCTTGTCGCGCAGCGTCGCGAGATCCGGGATCAATCCGACGTACCAGAACAGCAGCGAGACCGTGAAGTAGGTCGAGACCGCGAACACGTCCCAGATCAGCGGACTCCGGAACTGCGGCCAGATCGACATGCTGTTCGGGTACGGGAACAGCCAGTACGCCGCGAGCCAGGGGCGGCCGGTGTGAATCAGCGGGAACAACCCGGCGCACATGACCGCGAAGATGGTCATCGCTTCGGCGAAGCGGTTGATCGACGTGCGCCAGCCCTGCTTCAGCAGAAGCAGGATCGCGGAGATCAGCGTGCCGGCGTGGCCGATTCCGATCCACCAGACGAAGTTGATGATCGCAAAGCCCCAGCCCACCGGAATGTTGATGCCCCAGATGCCAGTCCCCTTGATCAGCAGCCAGGTGACGGCCATCCCCAGCATGCCGACGAGCATCAGGCCGATCGCCAGCACGACGAACCAGCTGATCGGCTGCCGGCCGGACAGGACGACCGCGCTGATCTTGTCGGTGATCGATCCGAACGTGTGTCCGGGCTCGATGAGCGGCGGGGTCGGGTAGGTAGCGGGTTTGGGATCCATCAGTGCTCAGTCCGAGAAGCCGCACCGCCTGACGTCTCGAGCTCCGGATTCGGGTTCCGGAGCGCCGCGAGGTACGTCGTCCGCGGACGCGTGTTGAGGTCTTCGAGCAGCCCGTAATTACGCTGCTGCGCTTTCAGCTTGCTGACGGCGCTGTTCGGGTCGCCGATGTCGCCGAACACGATCGCATCGGCCGGGCACGCCTGCGCGCACGCCGGGATGATCTCGCCGTCCTGGATTTTGCGGTCCTGTTTCTTCGCCTCGATGCGCGCGTAGTTGATCCGCTGCACGCAGTAGGTGCATTTCTCCATGACGCCGCGCGAGCGGACGGTGACGTCGGGATTCCGCAGTGGATAGAGGCTCTCCGTGTTCCAGTCGGAGTAGAGCAGGAAA
Organism: uncultured Acidobacteriota bacterium; assembly: GCA_963755695.1. Lineage (GTDB taxonomy): Bacteria > Acidobacteriota > Vicinamibacteria > Vicinamibacterales > 2-12-FULL-66-21 > QHWT01. Next base: position 1,205,256 of record CAVWLB010000008.1, read on the forward strand.
TTGAACCGCCTCACCTTGTAGGGACAGTTGTTCGAGCAGTACCGCGTGCCGACACAGCGGTTGTAGACCATGTCGTTCAGGCCTTCCGCGCTGTGCGTCGTCGCGCCGACCGGGCAGACGAGCTCGCATGGCGCGTTTTCGCACTGCATGCACGGTATCGGCTGATGGTACGTTTCGATCGAGTTCGGCTCTTCCGGGTTGCCCGCGAAATAGTGATCCACGCGGATCCAGTGCATCTCGCGCCCGCGATTCACCTGGTCCTTGCCGACGACCGGGATGTTGTTCTCGGCGACGCATGCAATCGTGCAGGTACTGCAGCCCGTGCACGTCGTGAGGTCAATGGCCATCCCCCAGCGATAGCTGTTGTATTCCCAGTCCGGGATGAGTGACAGCGCACGCGGCGGCGTCTCGCCCATTTCCGCGACGAACTTGGGATTGTCGGAGTATTCCTTCAGCGTTCCCGCCCGCACCGGTGCGCGTCCCTCCATCAGGTGATGTTCCTGCGTGCGCGCGAGCACGTAGCGTCCCGCCTTGGCAATCTCGAGACCGCTGCCGAACCACGGCGCGTCCGAGGTGCGGAGACCGAAGACGTTGAACTCGTTGGCCTGATCGTCGGCCGGCTTGCCAACGCGCCCGATGCGCTGACGACCGTAGCCGAAGAACACGGTCACGGAGTTGTCGGGATGTCCAGGAACGATGGCGACCGGCAGCTTGGCCGTGTTGCCGCGATACCGCAGCTCGATGAGATCCGCGTCGTTGAGTCCCTTCTCCTGCGCGGTGCGCGCGCTGATCCACGCGGCCGGGTCCCAGGTGATTTTCGTGAACGGCTTCGGAAGCTCCTGCAGCCAGCCATTGTTGGCGAAGCGGCCATCCCAGACGGTCGGGTCGGGGCGGAAAATGATCTCCAGACCGCCGCTCGGGCTCGCTTCGCTCGCGGGCGGCGATTGGCGAGGGGCGATTGGCGAGGGCGCGGGGGTAGTGGCACCTTCGGTGGCTGACGTTGCGGCACTGGCCACCCCTGCTGCAACTGCTGCAGGCGCCGCTCCTGGCCCTTCGCCGCTCGCCGCTCGTCCTTCGCCCCTCGCTCCTCGCTCCTCGCCACTCGGTCCTCGGTTGGCGCTGCCCGTTACAAACCCGTCGTGGAGCGCGTGCTTCCAGAAGCCATCCGGCGTCGGAAATGCCTGGCCGTTCGCATCGGTGATGGTCCAGCCGCCGGCTTTGCCGGCGTGCGCGCGCGTCCAGTAGTCCTTCACCAGATCGTGAGCGGACTTGCCGCTCTGCGCCTCGATGAACGCCGAGAGCAGCTCGTGCTGGGTGCGTCCGTCGTAGAGCGGCGCGATGAGCGGCTGCATGATCGTGACGGTGCCGTCGAACGACCGGGCATCGCTCCAGCTCTCGAACGCGTGCGCTTCGGGAACGTTCCAGTGGCAATAGGCCGACGTTTCGTCGAAGAACAGCGAGTGGTGAACGGAGAGACCCACCTTGGCGAGCCGCTCCTGGAATTTGAAATCGACCGGCGCGGTGAACACCGGGTTGCCGCCCATGATCACCAGCATGTCGACCTGTCCCGCATCCATGGCCTGCACCAGCTCGCGAAACGAAGCCAGCTGCTCGGTCGCGTTCACCTCCACCGACGGCGCGTAGGTGATCGTGGTGCCTACGTTGCCGAGCGCCTGGTTCATCTCGCGCGCGAGCGTGTGCAGTGCCGCCGGCTGATAATCGCCGGCCATCACCAGCGAACGCCCCCGGTGAGCCTGAAGATCCTTCGCGATCGACGCGACCCACTTCTGGGCGTCCGCATTCGCGAGCGACTGACCCGCCGCGCCCCCGCCGGTGCCGACCGCACCGGCCAGCGCGCGCGCGAAGCCTTCGATCTCCGAGGCCCGCAGCACGAGCCGATGGTCCGCCCGGGCACCGGTCAGCGTCGGCGTACTCTCGATCGCGTAGAGGCGGTTCATCTCCTTCTTGTCGTCGGTGATCCGGCGCCGCGCGGCGAAATCTTTCGTGTAACGGGTTGCCCCCGGGCCGCAGGCAAGGAAATCGGAGTCGAGCGCAACGACGACGTCGGCCTTGTCGAAGTGATGGACGGCATCGGCGCCGCCGGCCTGACGCGCCGCGGCGCGGGCGCCGTCACGCGCGACCGGATCCCACTGATGCCATGTCGCCTTGGGATATGCCTGCTGGATCAGCGTGATCTGCTCGGCCAGCGTTGGCGAGGTGTTGGCTTCGGTGAGGAACCGCAGCCCCGCGCCCTGCTTGGCCTTCTGCGCGCTCAAGGCGGTTTGAATCGCGGTGAGGAACTCCCCCCACGCGCGGATTTCGCCGCGGTTCACCACCGATTGCGCGCGATCGGGATCGTACAAGGTGAGGATCGCGGCCTGACCGAAGATATCGGTCGCCCCAAGGCTTGCCGGATGTTCCGGATTCCCTTCGACCTTTGTCGGATGACCCTCGTGGCTCTCGACGAGCACCGGCTGCGCGTAGCCGGCAAACGGCACCGCCGTCGCGAAGAACAGGGGCTTGCCAGGCACCATGTCCTCGGGCTGACGAACGTAGGGGATGATCTTTTCGGCCGGCTGCTTCGTGCACGCGCTGACGCCGGCGAGCGCCAGCGACGCGCTCATCAGCTTCAGGAACTGACGGCGTCCCTTCGGGTCGTTCCACTGCGATGCCTGTTCGGGGAATTCGCGGTGCAAGTACTCGCGGAACTGCGGCGTGTCCGCCAGCTCGCCGAGGCTACGCCAATACAGGCGGCCTTCGGTCCCGGCAAGACGAGATCGGATGGCGGAAAAGTCCATAAATCAGCTACCAGCTACCGGCCCCCAGCCAACCAGCGTCAGCGCCGTGGGTGGCCGCTGCAAGCTGACGGCTCGGCGTCACCTGTGGCATGTCGAACAGCTTGTCAGCTGCCGCACGTCGGCGATCTTGTATTCCTTCACCAACCGGTCGCCCATGCCGGGATCGTCCGAGGGTCGCTCCCATGACATGTTGAACACCTGGTCGCGAGGACGGACGTACTTCTGCGGGTTGCGATGGCAGTCGAGGCACCAACTCATCTGGAGGCTGTTCTCTTGATACATGAGCGGCATGCGATCGACTGGCCCATGGCACGTCGCACAGCCGACACCCTTGGCGACGTGGATACTGTGATTGAAGTAAACGAAGTCCGGCAGATCGTGGACGCGCCACCATTGAAGTGGCGTGTTGTCACGGAAGCTGGCGCGCACCGGTTCGAGGATCGGCGCGCTCGTCCAGATCTGCGAGTGACAGTTCATGCAGGTCTTGGTGGGCGGGATGTTTGCGAATGCCGACTCTTCCACGGTGGTGTGGCAGTAGCGGCAATCGATGCCCATCGACCCGACGTGGTGCGCGTGGCTGAACTGGATCGGCTGATCGCGCGTCAGGCCCTGCCCGGTGACGTATCCCGACCATGAAATCGTGACGACCGCCCAGCCGAGAAATGCCACGAGAACCACGGCGGCCAGGATGCTGACTTTGGACCAGATGTTGGTGCTGGGATGGAAGATCTGACTCATCGTCTTTGGGCGCCGGCACGCTCCCCAAAAACCATAAGCCTATATCGAACCAGGCACTTTGCAGCAACGATCAATGTGCGGGATCGCCACGCGCACACCGTCCGCCGGGCGGGATGGGGAGCCGGCGTTAATAATGTGAAATCTTTCACAAGGTTGTCAACGGGCCCTGCGCGCGTCGCCGCATTAACATGCGCTATGCCGTCACACCAGCGCGATTCGGCCAACAGTCCGCGCTTCGCGCAACCCGCGACCTTCATGCGGCTCCCGCATCAGACCGATCTCGGTGGGGTGGACGTTGCGCTCGTCGGCGTGCCATTCGACAGCGGAACTTCCTACCGATCTGGCGCGCGCCTCGGCCCTCGCGAGATTCGGGCGCAGTCGTCGCTCATCCGGCCGTACTCCTACTTTCAACGGGTTTCGCCATTCGAACGTCTCACGATTGTCGACGCTGGTGATATCGACGCGCCGCCGGTCGGGATCGATCTTGCGTACGCAGCAATCGAAGCCGGGGTCGACCGCGTGGTCGCATCCGGCGCGATTCCCATGATTGCCGGCGGCGATCACTCCATCTCGCTGCCCATTCTGCGTGCCGTCGCCAAGCGTCATGGTCCGTTGGCCCTCGTGCAGTTCGACGCTCACATCGATACCTGGGGGGACTACTTCGGCGGCAAGTACTTCCACGGCTCCCCGTTCCGGCGCGCCATCGAAGAAGGGCTGATCGAACCCCGCCAGTACGTGCAGGTGGGGATCCGTGGGCCGATGTATGGTGACGATGCCGATTTCGCGTTCCAACGCACGCACGGCGTCACGACTCTCGACATCGCTCAGGTGAAGGCGGCGGGCGTGGCGCACACGATCACGAGAGTACGGGAGGTCGTCACCGGTCGGCCGCTATATGTGACTTTCGACATCGACTCCGTTGATCCCGCCTATGCGCCGGGCACCGGGACGCCTGAAGTCGGCGGACTCACGAGCCTCGAGGCTCAGGAACTGGTTCGTGGTCTTGCCGGCCTGCCTCTCGTCGGCTGCGACGTGGTCGAAGTTGCGCCGCAATTCGACGGCCCGGGTCAGATCACCGCGCTGCTGGCCGCAAATCTGATGTTTGAACTGCTCGGCGTGATTGCGCGCCGGTAACCTGGGAACTATGCGATCCATCTTTCTACCTGTCGAGCGCGCTGGCGGGACGCTTACCGCTGACCAGAAGGCGTTCAACGAGACGTGGCTCGGGTCGCAGATCAAGTGAGGGTTCCTCCCAGCTACGACGTCATCATCGTCGGCGCCGGGCCTGCGGGCCTGAGTGCGGCGCTCATTCTCGGCCGCAGCCGGCGGCGGGTTCTCATCTGCGATGGCGGCAATCCGCGGAACGCCGCGTCGCATGCGATGCATGGATTCCTCAGCCGCGACGGCATATCGCCGCGTGAGTTTCTGAGAATTGCGCGCGAGCAGTTGAAGGAGTACGACTGCGTCGAGCTGATGGACGTCGAGGTCACGGATGCGGAGTGTCAGGGGGACAACCGCTTTCACGTCACTCTCGTGACGGGCGCCGAGTGCTACTCGCGCAAGCTCCTGATTGCGACCGGGGTGGTCGACCACCTGCCGGAAGTTCAGGGTTTTCGCGAGCTGTACGGCCGGAGCGTCTTCCATTGTCCCTACTGCGACGGTTGGGAAGTTCGCGACCAGCCGCTCGCGATCTACGGGCGAGGCGCACGCGGCTACGGACTGTCGCTGGAGCTCACCGGCTGGAGCCGCGATCTGATTCTCTGCAGCGACGGCCCGTCGGAGATCGAAGCGGACGAGCTCGCACGACTTGCCCGAACGGGGATTGCCGTACGCGAAGACCGCGTCGCGCGGCTCGAAGGGCGCGACGGCATTCTCGAGCGCGTCGTGTTCGAGAACGGCGATGGGTTGCCGCGCCGCGCGCTGTTCTTCACGACGGGACAGACGCAGCGATCGCAGCTGGCCATCGGCCTGGGTTGCGAATTCAACGACAAGGGCACGGTCAGAACCGGCAAGTACGAATCGACCCACCTGCCGGGGCTGTATGTTGCCGGCGACGCCTCGCGCGCCGTGCAATGGGTGGTGGTGGCGGCCGCTGAAGGAGCGGAAGCGGCGTTTGCGATCAACACCGACCTGCTCAGGGAAGATCTCGGCTGAACCAGACCAATTGCGCCAATGGACTGGCCGTTGCCCCGAGAAATCCGCAGTTCATCACAATTGGACTTGACGAACCTGGCGGCCAAGACAGAATTGGACCTCAACTGGTCCGCAGGAACGGGCCATAGTTCAGCCGAGAGGTTTCCATGCTGTCGTCGATCGAACGTCAGTTCGTGCGGACCGAACGGCCGCTCTACGGCCATCTCGTCGCCCTGCTCGAAGCGGCCATTGCCAGGGGCGAGCTGCCGTCCGGCGCGCGCGTTCCACCCGAGCGCACGCTCGCTCAGCGGCTCCATATCAGCCGCACTACCGTGGTCAGCGCCTATCGCGAGCTCGAGTCGCGAGGACTGTTGCGTGGTTACGTCGGCCGCGGCACGTTCGTGTGCGCGGCGCCCGAGCCGGAGGGGACGCCGTTTGCATGGCGCGGCAAGATTGCCGCGGCGGCGCTCCGCTCGAGCGACTCGACGCTCCGCGACATCGTGCGGCATTCCTCTGACGCCCGGCTGCTCTCGCTTGCCGCGGGTGAGCCGGCGATCGACAGGTTCCCGAACGAGGCGTTCCAGGACGCCGTCGCGCACGTGCTGCGCGCCGACCCGGCAGCGGCCTGGCGGCATGGTCCAACGGAAGGGCAGCCGGCGCTGCGTGCTGCGATCGCGGATCGCTACAAGGTGCCGCGCGACAGCGTATTGATTCTCTCGGGCGCACAGCAGGGGCTCGATCTGCTCGCGCGTTGCCTGATCGATCCTGGCGATGCCGTGGTCCTGGACCGACCCGGCTACCTGGGCGCGATTCAGTCTTTCCGTGCCGCCGGCGCGAAGCTGGTTGGGTGGGACGTCCTTCGGGCCGACATCGACGAGCTCGAGGACCTGCTCGTTCGCTACCGCCCAAAGCTCATATACACGAACCCGACGTTTCAGAATCCCACCGGGACCACGCTGCCGATTCGTACGCGGCGTGAGCTGCTGACGCTCGCGCAGCGCTATCGAGTGCCGATCGTCGAAGACGCCACGTATCAGGATCTGTATTTCACCGATCCGCCGCCGCCGTCGCTTCGCGAGCTCGACGATCACAACCTGGTGATTTATCTCAACAGCTTCTCGAAGGTGATGGCGCCGGGACTCCGCCTGGGATGGATTGCCGCGGCGCCGTCGATCGTCGATCAAATCGCGATCATCAAACAGCGGATGGATCCGCACACGCCGAACCTGGTGCAACTCGCGATCGGCCGCCTGATGCGGCAGGGAGCGTTCGAGACCCACCTTCGCACCATCCGGCTGGAGCACGCAAAACGGTGCGGTCAGATGATTGGCGCGATTCAGCGCCACGTACCGCGCGGCGTGCTGCGCCTTGGCCGTCCCTCTGGAGGCCTGTACCTCTGGTGCCGGCTGGCGCCAGGCTTGAGCGCGAATGCCCTGCTGGATCGAGCGCTGGCCTCGGGGGTCGCCTTCGTCGCAGGCACGGCGTTCTATCCCGATCCCGCCGGCGATTCGGATTTGCGGCTGTGCTTCACCAGCGTCCTCCCGTCACAGATGGAGGAGAGCATTCGCAAGCTGGGCGCCTGCATCGCCGACGCACGCCTGTCGCAGTCGGCATGATGTGCGAGCGGCGAGGGGCGAGGGCGAGGGGCGAAAGGCGAGGGGCGAAGGCGAGGGGCGAGGGGCAAGCGGTGAAAGGCGAGCGGCGGAGTGCTAAGTGCGATGCTTCGCTCCTCGCTCCTCGCTCCTCGCCCCTCGCCCCTCGCCCCTCGAAAAAGCACCGCTCAGCGTCGTTCGGCGGTGAAGATGACGCCCGGCGCGAGCTTCCAACTCGGATCGAGTGCGCGCTTGACCCGGCGCATCTGCTCGATCCCCTCGTCGCCATAGAGCTCGCGCAGAAGCTGCTGCTTGACTGAATTGCGGCCGACGCCGTGCTCGGCGAGCGGACAGCCGCCGAGCCGGGTTGCGGCGCGGCCGAACTCGAGAATCGCAGCCTTGCCGCGCTCGACATCTTCGTAGGACCGCGGAAGCACGTTCGGATGGACGTTGCCGTCCGACACATGGCCCCACACCGCCCGGTCCAGGCCGCGCGAAGAAAAGCCCTCGCGATAGACCTCCATCATCTCCCCGAAGCGATCGAACGGGACGATCATGTCTGCTGCCGTCTTTGCGATGCGCCCATCGATATCGCGCTGGGCGGCGCCGACACGTTGATTGACCCCGGCCGGTACCGCCTCGCGCAGCGCGATCAACGCCTCGGCGCGGCGCTTCTGGTCAGGCAGCGCCAATTCCGTGCCGTCCAGAAGGCCGTGCGCGTCGAGCATGCGGCAGAAGCGGGCGAGGCTGCTGTCAGCGGACCGATCGCTCAGCGCCGATCCAATCTGCTGATATGCGTGCGCGTCGCTCGTTCCTCTGGTCAACTCGAGCTGCACCAGCAGAGCGATGTCGGCTCCGGCGGGAATGCGGACGTCGTACTTTCGATCGGCGCCGTCCTCCTGCAGAATCTCGAGACAGCGCCGGTCCAGGTGTTCGATGGCGGCCGTGTCGATGCCATGTGAATCACCGGTGCGCCAGGTCGTGGTCGACGCCTCCCGCAGGTCGCGCACCAGGGTCAGTGCCTGTGATTCGGACGTGCACGGCACGAACGCAAGCGCAATGGTCGGTGCCGGGGTGACGAACCGGAACGTCACGGCCGTGATGACGCCGAGCGTGCCCTCCGACCCGATGAAAAGATCGATCAGGTCCATGCCGGGCTCCGCGTGATATCCGGCCGAGCGCTTCACGACGTTGGGCATGCGGTAGCCCGGCACAGGCACGTCGATCTCGCCTTGGCCCGTCGCGACCGGCAGGTGTCGGTCCCGGGCGAATGACGCACCGCGGTGGATCGTGAGGCTGGTGCCATCGGCCAGGACCACCGTCAGCGCCTCGACCCATTGCCGGACCGACCCGTACTTGAACGTCGCCGCTCCGGCGGCGTTCGTGGCGACGGCACCGCCGGCGAACGCGCCGGTGAATGTCGGTGCTGCAGGAAACCACGCATCGTGCTGAGCGAGTGCGTGCTGGAGGGCGGAGATCGAGACGCCGGCTTCGACACGGATTTGCCGCTCGTCCAGATCGAGAATCCGCGTCAGCTTCTCTGTGGATAGAACCACGTCCCCCATCGGGGTCGCGCCGCCGGTGAGCGACGATTGGGCGCCGATCGGCAGGAGCGAATCGGCGTTACGGACGATCTCCGGCACCTCGTCAATCGTCCGCGGAATCTCGACGCGCGCGGCATGGCCCCCGGGGAAGTGTGCCGCGTCAGTCAGGTACTTCTGGTCCACCGGCTCTCACGATCGTTTGCCAGGTCCCCAGAGCGCGCGACCGGGCTTCGCATCGGTATGTTCGCCGTCCTTCACGACCTGCACGCCGTTCACGAAGACGTGGCGCATCCCGACCGAGTACTGGTGTGGCTGCTCGAAGGTTGCGCGATCGGCGATCGCTGCCGGGTCGAAGACCACGACGTCGGCGAACATGCCTTCCTTGAGGAAGCCTCGCCGATCGAGCTCGAGGTTGGTCGCGGGCAGTCCGCTCAAACGATGCACGGCTTCTGCGATGGTGAGGACCTTGTCTTCCCGAACGTACTTGCCGAGCAGGCGCGCGAAGTTGCCGTAAGCGCGCGGATGGGTCGACGACTTCGTGAATGGCGGCTCGGGCGCCATCGATTCCGCATCGGATCCAAACGAGACCCACGGCTGGCGCATCTGTTTGGCGATGTTGTCCTCGGACATCAGGAAGTAGACGGTCGCCACGCGTGACTCGTCTTCGGAGACGAGATCCATGATCGTCTCTTCGGGACTCTTGCCGCGCAGGCGGGCGACTGCGGCGAGCGTCTTGCCGGTGAGCGGCTTCAGTGCCTCGGACTTGAATCCGACCAGCAGCACGCGATCCGCCGAGCCGGCCGCCAAGTAGAGGTTTTCCCAGTCGTTCGTCGGCGTGGTGATGGCGGCGGCAATCTTCGTTCGCTGTTCCGGGTCGCGTAATCGTTTGAACGCGGCCTCCCAGCCGCCGTCGAGCACCCATGGCGGCATCGCGGCGTCGAGGCCGGTGGCGCCGGCGGTGTAGGTATACATGTCCGCGGTGATCTTCAGGCCCTGCGCGCGGGCATCGTTGATCGTCTTCAGCACGCGATCCATCTTTGGCCAGTTGTCCTTGCCCGCCGCCTTGAGGTGATAGATCTCGGCCGGCACGCCGCTCTCGCGAGCAATCTGGAGGACCTCTTCCACTGATTCCTCGAGCCGGTTGCCCTCGCTCCGCATGTGCGAGATGTACTTGCCACGATACGGGGCGGCGGCTTTGCAGAGCTCCACCAGCTCGCTGGTCTTCGCATAGAACCCCGGCGCATAGATCAGCGACGAGCCGATGCCAAGTGCGCCCGCTTCCATTTCCTGGCGCACGAGCGCGCGCATTCGCTCGAGTTCCTCCGGCGTCGGGGCCCGATCCGCGAGTCCGACGACGTACTCGCGAACCGTCGCGGCGCCGATGAATGAGGCGACGTTTGGAGAAACGCCGCGCCGTTCCAGCTCGCGCAGGTACTCGGACAGCGTGGTCCAGGTAATGTCGTACTTGAGGTCTCCCTGCTCCTTGAGCGCGCGCTGCTTCATCTCCTCGGTCATCGGGCCCATCGACGAGCCCTCGCCGAAGATCTCGGTCGTCACGCCCTCGCGGATTTCTCCCTGCGACCGGCCGTCGATGAGCAGCGACTCGGTCGACCAGGACAGCATGTTGATGAACCCGGGAGCGACGGCAAGGCCGGAGGCGTTGACCGCCGCGGTTGCCGAGGCGCCAGTGAGATCACCGACCGCCGCAATCCGATCGCCGCGCAATCCGACGTCGACGCGGCGTCCTGGCTCGCCGGTCCCGTCGTAGACGGTCCCGCCCCGAATGACGACATCGAAGACGGGGGGCTGGGACAAATCGATGGTCAGGGAAAGAGAGAGAAGGGTTACGGCAGCAAGCGCGAGTCGCATGCCGCGCATGTTAACAGGGCAGGAAAGGGGGACACTCACCCTTTCCCACGATCCTTTCCGATCCCGCCTGGGGCGCGGGGACGGTAGAGCTATCGCCATCGCGATGGCGGACTGGAATGCACGGCAGTATCACCAGATCTCGGCGCCGCAACAGGCGTGGGGCAGGCGCGTTCTCGAGCGGATCGCGTTCAACGGCGACGAGTCGGTGCTCGATCTCGGGTGCGGCACGGGCCGACTGACGGCGCTCGTCGCCGAACGGGTGCCGCGCGGGAGGGTCGTCGCGTTCGATCGCTCGTCATCGATGCTCTTCGAGGCGCAGCCGTGGCTGAAGTCGCAGGCCCCGCGGGTCTCGATCGTCATGGGCGACGGCGCGTCGCTGCCGTTCGTGCGCGCGTTCGACGTCATCTTCAGCACCGCCACCTTCCACTGGATTCTCGATCACGGGGCGCTGTTCCGGTCGGTGATCACCGCCCTCAGGCGCGGCGGACGGCTGGAAGCGCAGTGCGGCGGCGGACCGAATCTCGGACGGCTGCGCGCGCGCGCTGCCGACCTCGCGCGTGAGCCGCGATTTGCTCGCTATTTCGAAGACTGGTCCGAGCCCTGGCATTACGCCGATGAGGCAACCACGCGGCGCCGGCTCGAAGCCACAGGCTTCGACGTCATCGAGGTGAACCTCGAGCCTGCACCAGTGCGGTTCGAGAGCCCCACCGAATTTGCGGACTTCATCACCACGGTGTGCATCCGGCCCCACCTCTCGCAATTGCCACCTGCCGATCGAGCGCCCTTCACGACCGAGCTGACGGTGAGGTCTGCGGCAGACGAGCAGCCGTTCACGCTCGATTACTGGCGGCTGAACATTCGTGCGCGCCGGCCGGCATGAACGCACGCGAGTGGCACGAAGCGCGCGCGGCCGCGTGGACGGCGCGCCGAGACGCGCGCGCCGCGCGCGGGGTCGTCCTCTCGCGCTTACGGCTCGCGACATTTCTCGGTGGTGTCGCCCTGGCCTGGTGGGGCGTCAACCATTCAGCGTCGGCGGCGATCGTTTTCGGGGCAGCGCTGATCGCGGCGTTTGCGGCGCTCGTGGTCTGGCACGCGCGAGTGATCGACGCGGTCGAGCGGGCCGAGGCTGCGCGCGAAGTGAACGCGCAGGATTTGGCACGGCTCCGCCGCGACTGGGCGTCGCTGGCTGAAGTGCCGCCGCCGTCCGGCCTCGACTTCAACGAGCATCCCTACGCCCGTGACCTCGACCTCTTTGGTCACGCATCGCTGACCAAGTGGCTCGGACCGGCGGCAACTGAATCCGGAACCGTGCGGCTCTTTTCGTGGCTGTTGGCACCTGCCGATCCCGAAGTGCTGCTCGCGCGACAGACGGCGGTTCGCGAGCTTGGGCCGAAGCTGGAATGGCGAGAGATCCTGTCGACCGAGGGACATCTCGGGCGGATCAAGCCCTCGGAGCTCGACACGTTCCTCTCATGGCTTGAAAGCTCGCCCACCTCGCCGCGGTGGCTGCGACCCGTCGTCGTTCTGCTGACGGCGTTGATCTGGGTGCTGATTGCAGCGCAGGCCGCTGGGCTGGTATCCGCCGGCCTGTGGCTGCTTCCGCTGACGGCAGGAATCATCCTGTCCTTCGCCTTCGCGCGATCCACGTATGCCGTGTTCGATCGGGTCTCGCTCGGCGATCGCGCGCTGCGCCGTTATGCGGCAATGCTTGCGCACGCCACGGGAGAACAGTGGTCGACGCCCGAGTTGCTGCGGCTGCAACAGGACCTGCGCGCCGGTGGCGAAGCACCGGCCGCGATCCGCCGGATTGCACGGCTCTCGGAATGGTCGGAGCTCAGAACCGCGGCGGCGCTGTTGCACTTTCCAATTCAGGCGGTCAGCCTCTGGGACTTCCACGTGCTCTTTGCGATGGACCGCTGGCGATCGCGCTACGGGAGGCACACCCCGGGCTGGCTCGACGCGCTGGCCGAGATCGATGCCTTGTCGGTGTTCGCATCGATCGCGCATCACGAGCCGGACTGGGCGTTTCCGCGTGTCGATCGATCGGAGCCACAGGTTCGTGCAACGAGCCTCGGGCATCCGCTCATTGCCGCGGATCGGCGTGTCGCAAACGACGTCGAGGTCGGACCTCCCGGAAGCGTGCTGCTGATTACGGGATCGAACATGTCAGGCAAAAGCACTCTCCTGCGCGCCATTGGCCTTAACATCGGTACTCGCGGAAGCCGGGGCGCCGGTGTGTGCGACCGGGTTCAGTACACCCCCTGTCGCGCTCTATACGAGCATCCGCGTCCAGGATTCACTCGAGCTCGGACTGTCGTATTTCATGGCTGCGCTCGCACGCCTGAAGGCCATCGTCGATGCCGCCGAGAGTCGCGCCGACCGGCGTCGCGTGCTGATGTATCTGCTCGATGAGGTACTGCAGGGCACGAACAGCATCGAACGGGCGATTGCGGTTCGCGCGGTGGCGCGGCACTTGCTCGACGCAGGTGCTATCGGCGCGATGACGACCCATGATCTGGGGTTGGCGGAGGAAGAGCCGCTCCTGTCGGCGGGAAAGCTCGTGCATTTTACCGAGCAGGTTCAGTCGGACGGGCAGATGTCGTTCGATTACCAGCTCCGACCGGGCCTGGCGACCTCGCGGAACGCATTGCGCCTGATGCAGCTCATTGGCATTCAGCCGAAATGACATCTCTTATGTTCCGTGTGCGCGATCGCGTGCGCAGGCTGGGTCGAGAGGAGGGATCCGTCCTCGCCGGCTTCATCGTGTTGATCGCAGTCATGATGTGGCCGCAGGTTCGGCACATCACGGATCGGGCCACCCAGCACCAGGACGTCTATTTCAACATGTGGCGGCTCGAGTGGTTCGCGCACGCGCTGGCCACGTCTCCCTCCCACGTTCTGGACGGCAACATCTTCTATCCCGAGACGCGCACGCTGACGCTCTCCGACGCGATGATCGTCGAGGGGACCGTTGCCGCGCCGCTGATCTGGATCGGACTCGAGCCGGTTCTCGTCCACAACCTGATGATGCTCGGCGCGATCGCGGTGTCGGCGCTCGGTATCTTCATGCTGGTTCGCTATCTGACCGGCAGCCGCGGCGGTGCCTTGCTGGCGGGCGTCGTCTTCGCCTTTGCTCCGTACCGGTTCGAACACATCATGCACATGGAGCTGCAGTGGACGATGTGGATGCCCTGGGCGTTCCTCGCGCTGCACAAGACGCTCGACACCGGCCGCTGGCGTTACGGCGTCGCGACCGGTCTCGCCGTTTCGCTGCAGATGCTGTCGAGCATCTACTACGGAATCTTTCTCGCAACGTTGCTCGGGTTGAGCGGCGTACTGTTGCTGATTCGCGATCGTGGCGTCACCTTGCGCCGTACGATTGCGGCGCTGGCGCTTGGTGCGGCAGTCGCCGGGGTCATCTGCACCGCTTATGCGGTTCCGTACTTGCGCACGCGTGACGCGCTCGGTGATAGAGCCGAGCACGAAGTTCGGATGTTCAGCGCGCGGCCGGCGAACTATCTCGTCGCGACGCCGACGAACTGGCTATACGGCAAGCCACCGGAACGTAGTCTTTCCGAGCGCCGACTCTTCCCCGGCGGGATGGCGCTCTTGCTCGCGGCCATCGGCCTCCTGTTGCGCCTTCCGTCGACCCGCCAGATCGTGTACTTGCTCGCGATGGTGGCCGCTTTCGAAATGTCGCTCGGCTTTGGCGGCTACGCCTACACCTTTCTCCACAATCACGTCCTTCTTTACCGGGGCCTGCGCGCGCCCGCCCGCCTCGGGATGTTCGTGTTGATGTTCGTTGCGATCCTGGCGGCGTACGGCTATCAAGCAATTGCGATCGAGCTTCCTGTGAGGCAGCGGCGGATCCTGGTCGCCGTGCTGCTGGCGATCATGCTGGCGGAGTATCGGGTTCGAATGCCGCTCGTCCGCTATCCGAACGTTGCGCCCGGCGTATACCGCGTCCTTGCGCGGCAGCCGCGCGGCGTTGTTGCCGAGTTCCCGATGCCGGAAGGACTTCCCGGACGAGACGCCGAATACGCGTATATGTCGACGTTTCATTGGATGCCGCTCTTGAATGGATACAGCGGCATGTATCCGACGTCGTATCTCAGAAACCTGCACCGGCTGCGTTCCTTTCCGAGGCCAAGCGCCATCGCGGCGCTTCGGCGCGCCGGCGTTCGCTACATCATCGTCCACGGCTCCAGCTACTTCGATCGTGGGTCGAGCGATCAGGATGAAGCCTTCGATGACATTCGGGGGCAGCTGGCGTCGGCACCGGAAGTAGCCGAGCTTGGACTCTTTCAGGATACTGAAGGCCCGGCTACCCTCTACGTTCTCAGGTAGAGCTTCGAAACTCGCCACCCAAAACCTCAGCTGGTATCGAAGTTGCTCGGCTATGCAGGCGGAGGTACCTCGTGACCAGACGGACGTTGGGAATTGTGGCCAGTCTCGTCGGATCGGCATTGGGTGCGTGGTGGTGGACGAGGCAACGCCGATCCGGAGCCTACTCGCTCGCGAGATCGCGGCGGGACAGCGGTACAGTGATCTTCGACAACACACCCGTGCCGAGCGACATCGACGCGATTATCTGAACTCCATCTTGCCATTTCGCGCCTGCATCGAGTGGGGAAGGTGCGAGTGTTTTGAACGGTAGGGGCAAGTTCCCCGGCGGTTTTGCCGTTCGGTTTGCGGCGACATTACCCATCGATGGACAGATGGAAGATAAAAAGCAGCCCAGCACGGATAGCCACGCCCTCCGGCATCCGGTGAGTATTGTGGCCTTTCGCTTGCACGGTCGTCACGCGTGAGCATCGAGCGAGCAACGACCTGCCACTATTGCCCCCGCTGGGTGTCAGCCCTGTGGCTGATTTCCGGGTTGGTTGCTCTGCTCCTTTCGACCGCTTGCCAGTCCGGCGCTGCCCGAGTGGACACCGGCCCGAAGCCTCCCGTTGCTCAAGGGACGATCAGCGGGACGATTCGCGGTCTGCAGGGGACCTCACCCGTGAGCGGCCGCACGGTCGAGATCGTGAACATCGCGACCGGTGAACGTCACAGCGCGACGACCAGTCCGAGCGGCGGATTCACTAGTCACCTGCCGCCGGGAAAGTACCGTTTCGAGCTGGCGTTGCGCAACGGTGAGACGCTCGTCGCGCGGCCCGAGGTCGTGACTCTCGACAAGGCTGGGACCGATCCCCACGTCGAGATCGTGCTCGGCGCGACGCGAGTCGTCCGACCGCGCGGCCCTGCTTATCGGGTCGACAACGGCCTCGGCTCTCCGAGCGCCTAGCGGTCCGATCGGACCAGTCGATCGAGCCAACAAGCGCGTCGCTCCTTCTTCACGGCGGACGCTTCGTCCTCCGTCGAACCGATATACTCTTCCAATGACTCCCGTCGACGCCGATTCTCGCGATCTCTCGCGCACCTACGTCCTGGTAGTCGTCTGCGAGGCGGCGGTCATCGCCGCGCTCTGGCTGTTCGAGCGCATCTTCAGCTGACCTCCTTTCCATGCGACTAGTCGACTGGCTGGTAGTTCTCGCCTACCTGGTGTTCATCGTCTACGACGGCCTAAAGCGGTCGAAGGCGACGAATGAAGTGGAAGGTTATTTCCTTGCCAACCGCAGCCTGCCCTGGTGGGCGGTCGGCCTGTCGGTGATGGCGACGCAGCTGAGCGCGATCACGCTCGTGGGCACCACCGGGCAGGCCTATGCGGACGGGATGCGGTTCATCCAGTTCTACTTCGGCCTGCCGCTGGCGATGATTATCCTGTCGCTGACTCTGGTTCCCTTTTTCTATCGCGCTAGAGTGTTCACGGCGTACGAATACCTCGAGCGCCGGTTCGATCTGAAGACGCGGACGCTGGCCAGCCTCCTGTTTCTCTGTTCACGCGGCCTGTCGTGCGGCGTGATCATTGCCGCGCCGTCGGTGATTCTTTCCATCGTTCTCGGGTGGAATCTGACGCTGACGATCCTCGCGATTGGTCTTCCCACGGTGCTCTACACGATGATCGGCGGCGTGCAGGCGGTGACCTGGACCGATGTCAAGCAAATGGCGGTCGTGGTCTCCGGGCTGTTCATCGCGGTGACGATGCTGATCGTGGGGTTGCCGCACGATGTGAGCGTCGTGCAGGCTCTTCACGTTGCTGGGGCGGCAGGGCGGACCAACACCATCGATTTCCGATTCGACTGGCGCCAGACCTACACCTTCTGGTCCGGCATGCTGGGTGGCTTGTTCCTCATGCTCTCGTACTTCGGATGCGACCAGAGTCAGGTCCAGCGATATCTCACCGCCAGGTCGGTCGACGAGGGGCGTCACTCGCTGTTGATGAGCGCGTTCTTCAAGATCCCGCTCCAGGCGCTCGTGCTGCTCACCGGGGTGCTGCTGTTTGCGTTCTACCTGTTCAACCAGCCGCCCATGCTCTTCAACACGACGCACGCGCGAACCATCCAGGCGAGTGCCCGTGCGGCGGAGTATGACGCACTGAACGCGGAGTTCGCGCGCGCGTTCGAAACCCGGCGGACCGCGGCGACCGCGCTCACGGAGGCTGGCGACGACACCAGCCGCGCTGCGGCGCGCGAATCCTTTCGTGCCGCCAGCGGCAGCATGAAGGACATTCGTGCCCGCGCGGCCACGCTGGTCAACCAGGTCACCGGTGACGACAAGTTCACGGGGACAACCGGGGACACGCCGGCTGCCGACGTGAACTATGTATTTCCGACGTTCATCACCACCAGGATGCCGATTGGCCTGGTGGGCCTGATGATTGCCGCGATCTTTGCCGCCGCGATGTCGGCCAGTGCCGCGGAGCTGAATTCGCTGGCCACTGCCACGGTGATCGATGTGTACCGCCGGCTGCTCAAGCCGCAGGCATCGGACTCGCACTATCTGGCGGTATCGAAGATCGCAACCGGCATGTGGGGAATCGTGGCGTGCCTGGTCGCGAACGTCGCGGTCGGCCTCGGGTCGCTGATCGAGGTCGTCAATCGTTTTGGATCGATTTTCTATGGGTCGCTGCTCGGCGTCTTCATCCTCGCACTGACCTTCAAGCGGGCCACCGGTACCGGCGCATTCGTCGGCCTGCTCGCGGGAATTGCCACGGTTCTCGTGTTTGCGTTTCACCCGACGACGCGAAGTGTTTCGTACCTGTGGCACAATCCGCTCGGAGTCGGCGTCGTGCTGCTTGTCGGGATCCTCGTCAGCCTGTTGACCGCACCTGCCGCGTCCTCTGGCCCTCAGCTCGAGCGCAAGGCTCGACCGGCCGCCGAATCGGCGCGTTGAGATCCTCACCAATGAGTCCGATTCGCACCGGGCTTCTCGTCGCGACGGCGATCGCGGCAATTGCGGCGCTCGATTGCTCGATCGGCGGGGCACAGCCGTCGCGGTACGATGTCGTGATCGCCGGCGGGACGGTGATCGACGGTACCGGCAAGCCGGGAGTTCGAGCCGACGTCGCGATCAAGGACGGCCGGATCGTCCAGGTCGGATCCGTTGCCCGCGGGCAGGCCGCGGATACCATCGACGCCAGAGGCCTGATCGTCGCGCCAGGATTTCTGGACGTCCACACCCATGCTGACGACATTGCGAGTCATCCCGCCGCGTCCAACTTCGTGCGGATGGGCGTGACCACGGTCGTGGCCGGCAACTGCGGCGGCTCGGCGCTCGATGTCGCAGACGCGCTCGCGAAGGTCCGGGACGCGCGCGTCGCGATCAACTACGCAACCCTCATCGGTCACAACACCGTGCGCCGGGCGGTCATGGGCAGCGCCGATCGCCTGCCGACGCCAGGCGAGATGGCGCGGATGAAGTCATACGTGTGGAAGGCCATGGCTGACGGCGCGGTGGGATTTTCCACTGGCCTGCAGGTACGTGCCTGGCACTTACGCGATGCTCCCGGAGATCATCGATCTCGCCCGCGTGGCTGCGAATGCCGGCGGCGTTTACGCGTCGCATATGCGGAATGAAGGGACCGAGCTCGAACAGGCCATCGCTGAAACGATTCGCGTCGGGGACGCCACCGGCGCGCGCGTCGAGATCTCGCATCTCAAGGTCGACAGTCCGAATCGATGGGGCGCCAGCGAGAAGGCGCTGGCCATGATCGATGCCGCCCGTGCAAAGGGAGTCGAGGTGACCGCCGATCAGTACGCCTACACCGCGGCCAGCTCCACGCTCGGCATCAGGTTTCCGGCATGGGCGCTCGAAGGCGGAGAGCAGAAGATCGCGGAACGCCTCAACGATCCGGCGACCTGGCAGCGAATCAAGACGGAGATGGCAGAACTCCTAGCCGAACGCGGCCTCGCCGATCTTTCGTTCGCGATCGTGGCCTCGTACTCTCCTGACAGGTCTCTCAACGGACTTTCCATGAAGCAGGTCGCCGCACGGTTGCAGGATGCCGACACCGCCGACGCTCAGTTCGAAGCCGCCCGCGAGATGATGCTCGCCGGCGGCGCATCGATGGTCTATCACTTCATGAGCGATCAAGACGTGGTCCGCATCATGAAGCATCCCGAGGTGTCCTTTGCGTCCGACAGCGGCGTGCTCGAATACGGCGACGGGGTCCCGCATCCGCGCGGTTACGGAAATACCGTGCGGGTTCTTGGTGAATACGTGCGCGCGCGTCACGTGATCTCGCTCGAAGAGGCGATCCGCAAGATGACGTCTCTACCGGCGGAGCAGTTTCGTTTCGCGAACCGCGGTCTGGTCCGCGCCGGCTACGCCGCCGACCTGGTTGTCTTCGATCCCGCGCGCGTGGCCGACACCGCGACCTTCGAGAAGCCGCACGCGTATCCGACCGGGATCCCCTACGTGCTCGTCAACGGTGTAGTGGTGGTGAAGAACGGGCAGCAGACGGACGAGCGCCCCGGTCAGGTGCTCGCGAAGTCGCTGATGGAGAAAAAATAGCTCATGAAACGTGGCACCCTGACATCAATCCTCTGACACGATCGCGTAGATTGCCACCGGCGCGATCACCAGCGACAAGAGAATCAGCACAGCAGGCAGGAGCACCCAGCGGCTGGTGAAGTCGAGGGTCGCCAGCTGACTGGCGGCGCTTGCCTTCGACGCCGACCACGCGCTCACCCACCCGCTCCAGCCGCGCACCCATGCAACCACCGAACCCGTCAGCCCGAGGAGCAGCCCCGCCGCGCACGCGATCGCCAGCCCCTGGACGACCGTGATGGGTCGATCCGCGGCATGCGCCGCCTCCTGCCGGGCGCGCATCTGCGCTCGCCACCAGACGATGGCCGATGAGGGAGGGGTCGCGTCGCGAACGACCTCGGACGCGTCGTGCTGCAGGCTGCCGGCGACCAGGGCCAGATCGCGGCAGGCCGCGCAGTTGACGACATGTGCGCGCAGGGTCGCGTCCGCCGCGTCCGGCCAGCGTCCGGCGGCGATTGCATCCCACAAGTCGGTTTCCCGAAGACACGAGCGTGGCGTCACGACCGGGCTCCTTTGCCTGAGCGATCGCCTTCGAGCAGCGCCGCCATCTTGCGGCGGGCGCGGAAGAGCAGCAGCTTGATGCTGCCCGTCTTCAGCCCGAGCATGCCGGCGATCTCGCTGTGTGAAGAGCCTTGTGCGTATGCGAGCCAGAGCAGCGCGCGTTCTCTGGGCTTCAGGCGGCGGAGCGCACGCTGCACGTCCGCGCGGCGTTCCGGGCTGCCCGGCTCGTCGGCGGGCACATCCGTCACCGGCACGCTCCGATCGAAAAGTCTGGTGAATGTGCCTCGGCGCGAGTCGCGCACCAGGTTGGTGGCGACGCGAAACAGGTAGTTGCGCCGGTGCGTTTCGCTCTCGAACGCGTCCCGCGCTTTCAGCAGGCGGTAGTAGGACTCCTGCAGCAGGTCGTCGGCAACGTTCCGGTCCCCGCTGATACGCGCCAGGTAGCCCCACAGCGACGGAGCGGTCCGTTCATAGAACGCGCGGAAAGCCTCCTCGTCCATGGCGAGCGGCACATCTTCCGCGTCGGTCGCCTGCAGGCGTTCGACGTCGGTGAAGGTCACGTCAGCCACGGAGCTCCGGAGCCGCGGCGTCGCCGCCAATCAGGCCGAGTCGTTTCGAGAGCATGTAAGCCAAGACTGCAGACACGCAGAAGCCGATGCCAAGCGCGATGACCACGACGCCAACCGCGGAGAGTGGCTGGCCAATATCCTCGATCGCGCGGGCGGCGACCAGCTCGAGACCAATACCGGCGAGCGTCAAGACCGTCCCGACCTGCGCCGACCAGAGGATACGCCCGATCGGGGCGCTGATGGAACGCGGGCTCTCGATCGGGATGGGCGCGGACTCGAAGAACCGTTTTCCGGCGGACGTCTGCATGTACGCGAGGAGGTCCTCGTTCGACGTAAACCGGTCGAGCAGTTTGGTGTGAGCGTCGGTTTGAATCTTCAGCATCCGCGTCCAGCGTCGGTGGTCGATGACCGTCTTGATCAGCCAGGCGAGAACGCCGGCAATCGCGCTGAAGACGACGAAGACGAACACTCCGGTCATCGCGTCCTTCCAGACGTCGAACATCCGGTCGTTCGGATCACGCCGGTAGTAAGCGTTGTCTCCTTCGTATCTCGCAAGAAAGAACGCCGGGTTGTGCGGCACGTCAGGGTGCTGCGAGATGAACGTCGCGAGCGCAGGATACGGCTGGAGGTACGCGGAATTCGTGAGCAGCGTCGGATCGAGCCGCAGCACCCGGGCCAGCGACGGCGGGTACTGGTCGAGCAGCCGCTCGAACTGCTGCCGCAGTCCTTCCGCATCGACATTGGATGGGGCTGCCTGACTCTCGGCTGGTGCGGGAGCTTCCTGAGGTGTCGGCGCGGGCTGACGCTGTGCCGCGTTGGCGCGCGGGACGACAGACAGGGCAGTAATCAAGACAATCGCGGCAGCAGGTCGGCGCATGAAATCGACTCCTCTGCCTGCTTATTACGTAGATGGGACGGGGGAGGTTAACAATGCGAGGGGCGAGGGGCGAGGGGCGAGGCGAGGGCCGAGGGGCGAGGGGCGAGGAGCGACGACGCGGGCAGGTTCGTCAGTCAAAGAAATCGCGGAGTTCGGTGCCAATCCGCCGCAGTCCCTCACGGAGGAATTCCTCCCGGCCACCAAGCCAGATGCGCAGGTGTCCCTCCATCCCGACGTGGATGCCCGGCACGATCAATGTGCTCTGGTTCAGGCGTACCCGCTCGGCAATCGCCAGGCTGGGCGTGTCCGCCGCGTACTTCATCAGCCCGATTGCCCCCGCGGCCGGTTCGGTCCACGTCAGCCGGCCCATGAAACTGCGAACCCACTCACGGACGATCGGCACATTGTGCCGCAGAATCTCAGCAGTCCGTGCGTAGCAGCGTTCGCGATTGCCGGCTTCGACCGCCACGCGCGCGACCCGGTCCGAGAGCTTGTTGGGACCAATGGTGACGTAGTCGTGCTGGCTCCAGCACTCAGCCACGACCGAAACGGGTCCGACCAGCCATCCGATGCGGACGCCCGGAATCCCGTAGGCCTTCGACAGCCCGCTCGTGACGATGACCCGGTCGCTCATTCCCCAAAAACTCTGCGTGCGCGGCCGGTTGATCTCGGCCCCCAGATACACCTCGTCGGACAAGAGCCAGGTTCCAGTCTGCTCGCAGCGATCGACGATGCGGCGCATGGCCGTGTCGGAGAGGACGGAGCCGGTAGGGTTGTTCGGATTCGAGAGGTAGAGCAGGCGCGTCCGCGGCGTGACGGCGCGTTCGAATTCATCCCAGTCCGGCTCCCAGCCGGCTTCGGTGCGAAGACGAAACGTCTTGACGTCCGCCCCGAAACTGCGGGCGACACCCCACATCTGCATGTAATTGGGGATTTCCATCGCCACGTGATCGCCGGCACTGATCTGACTGAGCGCGATCAGGAAATTGGCCTCCGACGTGCCGTTGGTCACCTCGACCTGCTCGATCGTCGCACCGGGATAGATGGCAGCAACGCGCTCGCGTAACTCGATGGTGCCGTTCGACTGGCTGTAGCCGAGCGGCTGGTCGAGAAATGCGTCGAGATCGAATCCCATTGCCGTCAGCTCGCGCAGAGTCAGCGGCCGCACGCCGCTCTCGCTCATGTCGTAGTCGACGATGTTCTCCCACGTCGACTGCATGCGCTCCATCGCGAAGGTTTCAATGCGCATATTTCAACAGATCCTCGGGAGCCAGGTTGCCGCCGCTGATGATCGCGACGGCAGGTCCCGCGAATGGAGGCGTGGCGTCGAGCGCTGCCGCAACGGACGCCGCGCCGCTCGGTTCAGCGACGATCTTGGATGTCGCGAACAACCATCCCACGGCCGCGGCAATCGCCGCGTCCTCGACTGTCACCAGGTGATCGACGAACTGCCGGACGTGCGCGAAGTTCAGGTCGCCCGGCCGCACCGCCAGCAAGCCGTCGGCGATGCTGCGGGTCGAGGCGAGCGTCTGGATCGCGCCGGCCTCGATTGAAGCCTTCATCTTTGCGGCGCCCGAGGGTTCGACGCCAACGACTTGCACCGAGGGCCTGGATTGTTTGATCGCCGCCGCAACACCGGAGATCAAGCCACCGCCGCCCACCGGCACGAGCACCGTCGCCAGATCGGGCAGCTGTTCGAGAAGTTCCAGTCCCAGCGTTCCCTGACCGGCGATGATCCATTCATGATCGAACGGCGGCACCATGGTGAGGCCGCGTGTCGCCGCCTCTGCTTCGGCACGCGCGCGACGGTGCAAGGTGGTCGTGCCCTCGAAAATGACCTCGGCGCCGAAGCCGCGCGTCCCTTCGACCTTGACCTTCGGCGCGGTGGTCGGCATCACGACCACCGCCGGGGCGCCAAGCGCGCGCGCAGCCAGGGCGACGGCCTGGCCGTGATTCCCGGACGAATAGGTGATGACGCCGCGCGACCGCTGATCCGCGGTGAGCTGCGCCACCATGTTGTAGGCGCCACGGATCTTGAACGCCCCGCCCGGCTGCAGGCTTTCGCATTTCAACCAGAGTGGCCGGCCGGCGGCAAGGCTGACGTCGACCACCGGTGTGACCCGAGCGATCGATCGAATGCGTTCGCGGGCGGCCTGGATGTCGGTCAGAGATACGAGTGGCAAATCTCCGATTCGAAGCGTCAACGGCCGCCACCCGATCCGATTGGCTCACCGGCGGGAGTTGTCAGCGGCTCGGTCTTCTTGAACGTGTCGGCCGGCCGCTTCAGGAACCGGTCGATGTCTTCCCGTGTTGCCACGTAGTGCGCGCTCCGGCTCGAAGGCGAGGTGCGGGTGAACGCCGCCAGGTCGCGCAGCCCCTGTGAAGCGTTCGCTCGCACTTCGGCCGTGGCGTCCGCATTCGACGCAAGATCCATCAGCCGTGCGACCAGCAGGCTCTGCACGGCGCGTTGAATCGCGGCGCCGTAGGCGTCGGCCGGCGCGGGCGCCCGCCAGGTCTTGCTCACCAGTGCTGCCACGACGTCGCTGAAGGTCGGGTTGCCAGGATTACGTGCGCCATGGTCGTTGACCCGCGCGGCACGCTGAGCGTTCAGCAGCGCCGATATCGAAATGTCGGCCGCGATCGTCGCGGCGCTGATCGGATCGAATGCCGGATCGGTGCGCCCCTCGAAAGGCTCGGCCGTGCCGCCGCCATAGCCGAATGCCGTCGGCGGAATCAGATCCAGGATCCGCTCGGGAATGCGCAGCGCATCGAGCGAGATCGTGTCGAGGACCGCGTCCAGCGCGGCGCGCTGCTGCGCGGCTGGCACGATCTGGGCGACGGTTCCGGGATTCGGTCCGGCCGCTGACCGTACCGAATACGTGAAGTTCACTCCGCCGACCGACTTGGCGGCGGCAATCGTCTGGTAGCGATGATGGAGGTAGAGCGGCAGCAGCTTCAATTCCAGCTCCGAGAGGGGGGTGCCGACGGGGATTGTCGCCAGCCCGAAGTGTGACAGGCCTATCCGCCGCACCTCCATCTCGTGCTTCAGGGTTGCCACCGGATCGGTGCCGCTGTCCCACAGACTTGCGAGCGGGTGGGCGGCGTTCAATGGCCTCGCGTCCGAGTCGGTGATGTAGAGCATGCCGTGCGCGACGCCGTCCTCGAGGATCTTCTCCAAGGCCTCCGGCTCGTTCGTGCCCGGTGCGAATTGCGAGTAGGCGTACTTCACCGCAAATGTGTCGAACTCGCCGATGCCGGTCGCATACGCGTGGGAGAGATCCAGTCTGCCGTCCTTGATGTCGACCCAGGGCGCCGGATAGTCCATCACCGATGCGCGTCCGTAGGTGCTCGCCGCGAAATTGTGGGCGAAGCCGAGCGTGTGACCGGTCTCGTGCGCGGCAAGTTGACGGATCCTCGCCATCGAGGTCGCGGTGACGTCACCCCCGGGATCGAGCGCGGCCAGGTACTCGGCATCGGTCGACATGTCCGCCATGCACGCGCGCGGATCGTCGCCTTCCGCGGTACTGCGGGATCAGGCCCGACCCGATGATGAAATCCTGCCGCACCCGCAGCGAGCCAAGCGTAACATTTCCCTTGATGATTTCGCCGGTTCGTGGATCCGTGATGCTGCCGCCGTACGACCAGCCGCGGGTCGACCGGTGCACCCAATTGATCATGTTGTAGCGCACGTCCATCGGGTCCGCATCTTCGGGCAGGACCTTGACCTGAAAGGCATTGCGGAAACCGGCCGCTTCGAACGCCTGGTTCCACCAGGAGGCGCCTTCCATGAGCGCGGTCCTGATCGGCTCCGGCGCGCCGCTATCCACGTAATAGATGATCGGTTTTACCGGTTCCGAGACCTCGGCGGAAGGATCCTTCTTCTGGAGGCGATGCCGCGCGATCCACCGCTTCTCGATGGGTTCGGTGATTGGCGACGCGTAGTCGTAGAACTCGATCCCGAACGACGGGGCGCGCGGATCGAGCTTGCGCGGCTGGTAGTTCAGATCCGGCAGTTCGACGAATGAATGGTGCTCGCGCAGTGTGATCGCGGTCGGCGTTGGGGTCGTCTGGCGGATATAGCGTCCCGGGTCTTCGTCGGTGGTAAAGGTCAGGATCGTTTCCACCTCGGTGTTCTTGGGAAATCCCTTGGTATGGTCCATGTAGGGCGCGCTGCGGCTGTCGTCGAGCTTGTACTTCCCCTGCTTGGTCCGCCGCAACGTGTCGACGACCCCGTGCGCGTCGCGCATGAAGAACCCGGTCGCATCAACCAGCACGCGGTCTCCTTCCTCCGCGTCGACCTTGAATCCCCAGAGTACGGATCGCGCGAACGAGTCCTCCACCGCCCGGCGCTCCGCGGCATTGCTGGTGATCGCGCGATAGTGATAGTTCGGCTGCTCGAGGAGAACCTTCCGCCCGACGCGCTCGAACGTCACCACGCTCGAGTCGCCGAGCTGGCCGCGATCGAGACCGACCGGATTGGATCCGAGCCCTGCCGGCAGCGAGACCTGATACAGCATCTCCTGCTTCCACCGGCCGATCTCCATGAACAGCTTGCCGGTGGCCGACTGCCAGTACAGCGGAATGTAGCCGTCGATCTTCTGAAGGCCCTTCACCTTGTCCGCGATCGACGGAAGTTTCTCCGGTTGTGATTTGTCGTCCTTGGCTTTGTCGTCTGCCTTCTCGCCGGTTTGCGCGAGTGAGGATGAGGATGCCAGAACGAGGAGGAGCAGGAGTACGGAAGCGCGTCGCAGAAGAGTCATAAGGACAAAATTATACGGCGGGCTCAGCGGGACGCCGTCGCGAGAGTCAGTTGCGCTGTTACCGGTCGACTTGACGCTAGCTGGCTGGAAGTTCCACGGTGTAGACCACGTCGCCAGCGAGATTGTGCAGACGCACGGTCAGCGACTTGTGCCGTGCGTCCACCTTCAGCGTGCCGAAGAACTGAAAGCCCTCGCTGGGCGGCCGATTCGGCTTCATTCCGGGCGGGATGCCGGTGAACTTCACTTCGGGCCCGAACGTTCCGTCGAGCACATTCGGGCCGAACGTGCCGGCATTGAGCGGTCCTGCGACGAATTCCCAGAACGGGTCGAAGTCGGTGAACCTCGCACGCGCGGGATCGTAGCGGTGAGCGGCGCAGTAGTGCACGTCGGCGGTGATCCACACGACGTTTCTCACGCGATGAGCCTTCAGATGGCGCAGGAGCTCGGCGAGTTCCAGCTCGCGGCCGAGCGGCGCCCCCGGATCGCCGTTGGCGACCGCCTCGTAATCGGTCGGGCCATCCTTCACGATCAGGCCGAGCGGCAGGTCTGCGGCGACTATCTTCCACGTCGCGCGGCTCGTGACGAGCCGATGCTTCAACCACGCCAGCTGCGCCGGTCCCAGAATCGACGACGAGGGGTCGATCGACCCCTGACGATTGGGGCTGTTCGCGCTCTTGTAGGTGCGCATGTCGAGCGCGAAGACCTCCACCAGCGGTCCCAACGAGATCGAGCGATAGATCCGCTCGGGATCATCGCCGATGAGCGGCACCGGGTTGTACTCGAAGAAGGCCTGTCGCGCGCGGGCCGCGAGCAGCGCCACCGACTTGACCTGAAACCGTGGGTCGTCGTCCTGACGGCGTTGCCAATACCAGTTGTCGCGAACCTCGTGATCGTCCCACATCACAATCTGCGGCACCTCGGAGACGAAGCCGCGCATGTGCGAGTCGGAGAGGTTGTACTGATAACACCCGCGGAAGTCGTCAACGGTCTCGGCCACCTTTGATTTGGCGGCCGTGACGATGTTCTTCCAGGTCGTGCCGTCATCGAGCTTCACTTCCGGCATCACCGGCTGATCGGCGTAGATGGTGTCGCCGACGTTGATGAACACGTCCGGCTGTGTCCGGCGCATCGTGTCGTACAGCCGCAGCCCGCCCCAGTCGGGATTGATGCCCCATCCCTGCCCGACGGTATCGGCGGACCACGCGAGGGTCACGTCGCGGGGCGAGGATGACGGTGTGGCGAAACTTCCGGCGAACGGTTCGCTCCACGTCTTCAGGTCGTTCAGATCCTGAAACACCACGCGATAGAAGATGCGCTGTCCGGCAGGCAGATCGGTGAGGACCGTCCGTCCGGTAAAGTCCGACGATTCGAGCAGTGCCGGGCCTCGCACGCGACTGGGATTCGTGAATCTCTCGGTCGTGGCGTACTCGACGAACATTCGCGACGAACGATCGGCGCGGGTCCAGATGATCGCGCGTCCGTCTCCGACGTCACCAGCGGTCACACCGAACGGAGCGGTCGGTCGCGCGCCTGCCGCGGCAACGATGGCAGGCGCTTGTCCGGGGGTTGCGGCCGTGCATGGAAGCCCGACGGCGCGCGCAAAGGGATCGGCCGCAGTGACTGCCGCGAACTTCAAAAAATTCCGGCGGCCGATCCGGCTCACGGCCTTACGCGGGAAGGAACCGTGCCGAGATCGCGTGCGGACGGCAGACCGTGCGATGACGTAGCTTGAGTCGCTGCGCGGATGATCGCGTCGGCCATGGCTTCCGCGGCCAGCGCTCCAATCTGGCCGTAGTTGACCTGTCCGTTCCAGGTGCCCGTGGCCAGCGAGAAGATCGTGTCGCCATCGGCCGGCGTGTGAATGGGAGAGATCGCGCGCGCGTAGCCGTCCTGCGCCATTTGCGCCATCTTCTGCGCCTGCACCTTCGTCAGCGCCGCGTTGGTAGCCACGACGCCAATCGTGGTGTTCTCGCCGGCGCGTCCCTCGCGACTTCCACCCTGACGCAGGAGCTTGCGAGCATCCGCCAGCTTCCCGTCGGCGCCGCGAACGCCGGCGACGACCTGGCCGGTCGCGGGGTCGATGATGTCGCCGACTGCGTTGACGGCAACGATCGCGGCCACCACGAGGCCGTTGGGCAGCTTGATCGCGGCGGATCCAATCCCAGCCTTCATCGGACCGCCGTTGCCGGTTCCGCGGCCCGCCGACTTGCCGACGGTCGCTCCCGCACCCGCGCCGACATTTCCCTCTTCGACCGGCGACTCGGAGGCGGCTTCCGCGGCCCGATATCCACAATCCGGACCCGGACGCACCTTTGGATCGCCGCCGAACCACAAATCAATCAGGATCGCCGAAGGAACGATGGGAACGACGCCGGCCGATCCGACCGGATATCCGATGTGCCGTTCGTCGAGCCACTTGACCACGCCTGATGCCGCATCCAGGCCGTAGGCGCTCCCGCCTGCCAGCACGATCGCGTTGACGATCTGCACATCGTTCACGGGATTGAGCAGGTCGGTCTCACGCGTGCCGGGGGCACCACCGCGTACGTCCACGCTGCCCTTGGTACCGTCCTTCGCGAGCACGACCGTGCAGCCGGTCGGACGTTCGCGCAGGGTGAAGTGCCCGACCTTGATCCCTTCCACGGCGGTCAGGGTCATGTTGTCTGCTGTGGGCCTGGCGAAGGCTGCCGCTCTTGGATCCGGCATGAGCGCCTCGGTCTGCTGTGTCGTCGATCGGGTTCTGGAAATCGCGCTGGCCGAAAGACCGGCGGTGGCGGCGATGATCACTCCGAGTGCGAGATGTGAACCCTTCATGTGTGGCACTCGCTTTACGGGACGCATCAATCAAAAAAGGTACTTTATCCCAAGCTGTATCACGCGTCCGTCCTGGACGGAGGTAATCCGGCCGAAGTTGGCGGTGTTCAACGCACCGCTCGGATTGTTGAAATGCGTCTGGTTGAAGACATCGAACGCTTCGATTCGAATCTGGACCCGCCGGCTGCCGCCAAAATCGAAGTGCTTGAACAGCGACAGATCGGTCGAGGCGAAGCCAGGGCCCCGGATGGTATTGCGGCCGGCGCCGCCGGGCCGTTCGCCGGTTGCCGCGAGAGGCCGTGAGATGAAGCAGGACGTATTGAACCACTGATCCGTCGTGTGCGGGGCATTCTCGTTCGGGTCGCAGGTCGCATCGGGACGGTTGGTCAGGTAGCGGATGTCGAGGCCGTTGTTGCTGGCATCGGTCACCGACAGCGGAAACCCGGTCTGCGTCTGGACGATGCCATTCAACTGCCAGCCGCCGCCGACCTGCTCCATCAGCGATCCGAGGCTGTGAGGCGTGGGCAGCTCGACCCCGAAGCTGACCACGAAGCGGTGACGTACGTCGAAAAGCGCCTCGCCCCACTCGAATGCCAGCGCCCGATCGAACGACGCCGGGTCGCCGATCGTCACTGGCAGCACCGGCCGCGGCTCGCCTCCGATGTTCAGCCCCGACACGTGATCCTTCGCCAGGCCGAGCGTGTACGACGCCAGGAAGTTGATCCCGTGCGTCGGCCGCATCCGGACGCTCGTCTGAAGCGAGTCGTACTTCGATTTCGCGGCCGAGAACGTCGGCCTGACCAGTGCGAACGCCGGAAAAATCCGCGCGCCTCTCGTCGTCTGCCCTGGCGTGAACACGCCGGGATTCACTTCCATGAAGATCGGAAGATGCTCGCCGCGTGAAGCAACGTAGCCGAACTCGGTACCAATGTTGGATCCCACCTGATGCTGGACAGTCGCGTTGAAATGGTACGCATACGGCGTCTGAAAATCTTCGCCCCAGCCGATGATCGTCAGCGCTGGAGGGAACCGCGTGGGCCCGCCACTGACCCCGGCCAGGGGATCGCTCAGCGTGATTTGCGCCGGCGGAGCATTCAGTTCCACCAGCGGGGTGAAGGGTGGTGCGAGCACGCCGTTTTGAAAGAAGTCACCCTGTCCGGCGAGCGCGTCGTAGAAGATTCCCCAGGCGCCGCGAATCGTGGTGCGGCCGTCACCGGTCGGATCGTACACGGCGCCGACGCGGGGCGCGACGTTGTTCCTGTCGGTCTCGTAGGTGCCGCGGGGCACCCCAGGATCGCCGGGATAGACCAGGCCGAGCGGCGCGTCAGGAAACCTCTGCGACTGCACTCCCGGATGAAACGCGTTCAACGCGTCGTTTTTGTCGACGAACGGCTCCGCCAGCTCGTATCGCAGCCCCGCGGTCAGCGTCAGGTGGGGGCTGGTCCGCCATTCATCCTGCGCATAGAAGGAATACAGCCAGCCGACTCCGTCCTGTGCCTGATTGGTCGTCGTCCGGCGAAACTGCGAGGGCAGACCGAGGAGGAAATCCGCGGCCGCATTGCCGGTGAACGTGTTCGCGAAGGTGAAGTCGCCGTTGGGCCGGTTGATGAATGCGATCACCATGTGTTCCGTACGGACATCCGCGCCGAACTTCATCGCATGACTGCCACGCGTCCAGGTGAAGTCGTCGGTGAACTGGAGGACTTCGTTCACGCGTTTGACGAAGGGCTGTTGAGCGTCGCCGAGATTGAAGAAACCGGTGATGGCGATCGACGCAAGCCCCTGCGCGAGCGGGTTGGTGTTGGGTACGTTGATACCGTAATCCTCGTTCTTCAATCCGCTGGTGACCGCGGGGTGCGCGTCGATCCGGTTGTACGAGAATCGGGCCACGTTGATGGCATGCGGGGAGAAGATGAACGTATCAGAGCCCATGTAGTCGCTCAGCGTCGCGGTCGACGTAGTGCCGATGGCGGTCGTGATGGCCGGAGTTTCGGTATCGGTCCTGGTTTGCATGTAGCGACCGAGGACCGAATGCCGCTGCGAGATCTGGTAATCGACCCGCACGCCGAGTGAGTCGCGATGGTCGACCGTATCCGGCGATACCACATACCGGTTCGCGCCCGAATTGGCCGTCGGCACGAATTGATTCAGTAGCTGCAGTGCGGAGGCACTCATCCGGTCGGCCGGGATAGTGTTGTCTGGAAACGGCAGACCGGTCGCCGGATCGCGAATCGTCGTCGACCCGAAGTTGCCGGCCCGTTGGGAGTCCGAGAGAACGACGATGTTGGTCGTGCTGCCGTGAGTGTTTCGATACCCGTCGTAATAGCCGAAGCCGAACAGCCGGTTCTTGACGATCGGGCCGCCAATGCTGCCGCCGAACTGGTTCTGCTGGAGCCTGGGCTTCGGCTGGTTGGCCGGCGCGAAGAAGTTCTTCGCTTGCAGCGCGTCGTCGCGATTGAACTCCCAGCCGGCCCCGTGGAACGCATTGGTGCCGGACTTGGTCACGACATTCACCACCGAACCGGAATTGCGGCCGAACTCCGCGTTGTACGAATGCGTCTGGATCTTGAATTCCTGGATGGCATCGGGGGGCGGCCGCATGACGAACCCGGTGTTGAACGTGTCGTTGTTGCTGGCGCCGTCGAGCAGGAAGTTGTTCGACTGGTTCCGCATGCCGTTGACGCTGAAGCCCGCGGTGGCCGCGCCGAAGCCGCCGGGCGTGGCATCACCTGCCGCGCCGCCGAGCGCGGCCGGCGGAGCGATGACGCCGGGGATCAACGGGCCGAGCTGCGTGAAGTTCCGGCCGTTGAGCGGCAGGTCGACGACCTTCTGCTGGTCGATGGTGATGCCGAGTGTTGCATGCGAAGTCTCGACCAGCGGCGGTTCGCCGGATACGGTGACGCTTTCCTCGAGCCCGCCGATGGCAAGCCTGAGATCGATGCGTGACGTGTCGCCAACCGTCACGGTGTTGTGCTTGCGGAGCAACGGCTTGAACCCGGCGAGCGTGGCCTTCACGTCGTAAGCGCCGGGTTGCAGCAGAGGAATGGCGTAGTAACCATCGACGCCGGTGACGGCAGTACGCAGTTGGCCGGTCGCGATATTCGTGACCTCGAGTGTCACGCCAGGCAACACCGCGCCTGACTGATCGCTGATCACGCCGGCAATGGTGCCTGTCGACTGCGCGCAAACGGCTGCCGGCGTCATCCCCAGCACCGTGACAATGGCCAGTGCGGCCGCCAGTCGTTTGGTCATCCTCCGCCTCCGTGCGATCCCGGTCAGTTGCTGCGCGTCAGTTCCAGCACCGCAAGGGCGATTACCTTGGTGGCGTTCACCAGATCCGCAACCTCGCAATATTCGTCCGGCTGATGTGCCAGGTCGAGGATCCCCGGGCCGTAGGCCACGCAGTGTGGGATGCCCGCGATACCAACGACGTGCTTCTGATCGTAGGTGCCGGGACTGGCGACGAGGCCACCGCTTCTTCCGATACCCGATGGAGCGCGCGATCCAGCGCGCCAATGAGCGGAGAATCGTCAGGCGTACGGGTTGGATGGACGATCATCAGATCCTTGATCGAGTACTTGAAGTCGGCCACGTCGGCGGCGGTGGATTCGAGGAGCGCGACGATCTCTGCCTTTGCCGCCTCGAATCCCTCTTCGAAGAGGAAGCGCCGATCGAACACGGCCCGGCAGGTGTCCGGGACGCACGGGGTCTGGATCCCTCCGACCGCCTGACCGCCAATGACCCCATTGATATTGATCGTAGCGTGGCGTGCAGCCGGCGGCACCACCGGGATTTGGGTCTGCCGTCCGGCGAGCCTGGGTTCGAGGTCGCGGCGCACCCGATCGAAGAAGATGGCCATGTGATCGATCGCATTGACGCCGTGAAACGGCATGCTGCCGTGCGCGATGCGGCCGGAGGTTTCGACCTCGAACCAGTAAACGCCGCGGTGACCGATGCAGATTCGATCCACATAGAGCGGTTCCGGGATGATGACGTAGTCGGTCCGTTCGCGGCTGAGCCGATGGTGTTCCGCGAGCCAGGCGACGCCGGCAAAGCCGCCGCTCTCTTCGTCAACGGTGCCGCTGACTTCAACCGAGCCGTTGAGATCGACTCCGGCGCGGCGGATCGCCTCGATGGCAAAGATCGCGGCGGAAATGCCGGCTTTCATATCGGAGGCGCCACGACCCCAGATTCGTCCGTCGCGAACGTCGCCGGCAAAGGGATCCACCGTCCACCCGGCGCCGGCAGGCACCACGTCGACATGGCCGTTCAAGTGCACCACTGGCCTCGATGATCTTCCACGGCGAGTGCCGACGACATTGACCCGCGGATGGAGCGAGGTGTGCTCGGGGCGTCCTTCGGCGGCGTAGTACTCGAGATCGAATCCGCATGCGGCCAGTTTCCGCCCAATCAGCCGGGCGCAGTCCTCGTACAGCTCGCCTGGCGGATTGACGGTCGGCACGCGCACGAGTTCCGAGGCGAACGCGACGGCTTCGTCCGCTACCGCATCAACAGCGTCGAGAACCCGGTCGATCGATCGAATCATCGCTACAATACGATTCGGCAGGCGCTGCCTGCGCGACAGACGAGCCGATGGCCTACCTGCTGATCATCATTGTGTACTCGGTGGCCCAGATTGCGCTGGGGTTCTGGGTCGCACGCCGCCTGCAAGGGTCGCGCGATTTCTTCGTGGCCGGCCGGAGTCTGGGCCCGGGGCTGCTGTTTGCGACCCTGCTTGCCGCCAACATCGGCGGAGGATCGACGATTGGCGCGACGGGCCTGGGCTATCGCGACGGGCTGGCCGCGTGGTGGTGGGTTGGCTCTGCCGGGATCGGCTCGGTCATTCTCGCCTTCTGGGTAGGCCCGCGGATTCGCCGGGCCGCCGCCGCCCACGATCTTCGCACCGTCGGCGATTTTCTGGAGTGGCGGTACGACCGGCGAGTTCGGGCCGCGATCGCCATGCTGCTGTGGATCGGGACGGTTGCGATCCTGGCGGGGCAGTTGATTGCCGGCGCGTGGGTGCTCAACGTGGTCACCGGCCTTCCAAAGATTGCGGGCTGCGTGATCGGCGCCGGCGTGGCAACCGCCTATTTCGCGGTCGGCGGCCTGAAGTCCTCGGCGGCTGTGAACGTCGTGCAGCTCACGGTCAAGATGCTCGGCTTCGTGATCGCGCTGCCGCTGGCGCTTGAGGCGGTGGGCGGATTCCATGGGCTCCGCACCGCTGCTGATACCGGGATGTGGAATCCCTGGCAGCACGGCGCATCGGGCTGGATGTACGTTGCGATGTTGACCCCGGCGTTCGTGGTCTCGCCCGGTATTCTGCAGAAAGTCTACGGCGCCCGTAACGATCGCGCGGTCCGACTCGGCGTCGGCCTGAACGCGGCGGCGCTTCTTGTATACGCCTCCATGCCGGCGCTGCTCGGCATGATTGCCCGCGTGTTGCACCCGCAGCTTCATAATCGCGAGCTCGCGCTGCCGATGCTCTTCATGCACGACCTGCCGTTCTGGGTCGGTGCGCTGGGCCTGGCGGCGGTCTTCTCGGCAGAACTCAGCGCGGCTGATGCCATCCTGTTCATGCTCGCGACCTCGCTCTCCCAGGATCTCTACAAACGATTCGTCAATCCGGCGGCGAGCGACCGCCAGGTGCTCCGCGTGGCGCGCATCGCGTCGGTTGCGGGTGCGCTGCTCGGCACTGTCGTCGCATTTCTATCCCAGACCATCGTCGATGCGCTGAGCATCTTCTACACTCTGCTGGGCGTCAGCCTGTTCGTGCCGATCGTGGCGGGACTCTTCATGCGCCGGGTGCGCGCGTTCGACGCGCTGGCGGCAATCGCGGGAGGGGTCGTCGCTGTGGTGGCGGCCCAAGTGTGGAATGGCGGCCAGCCAATCGGGATGTTCACCCCCGCGATGTGCGGGCTGGGCGCGGCGGTCTTGGCGTTCGCTGCCGCCGCTCTTCTGACCGAGCGTCCTTCCTCAACCACACCGGCAACGGCCAGCTAGAAGGAATCAAGTGGCAACCGAAGGCTTGTTCGATCTGACAGGTAAGACCGCAGTGGTCGTCGGCGGCGCTTCAGGCATCGGCGAAGCGGTGGCATTGGGCTGCGCACGGTACGGTGCGCAGGTCATTTGTCTGGACATCAACGAAGAGGCGGCGCAAAGGGTTGCAGCGCACGTGGCGAGCGACGGTTGCCGCTGCGAAGCGGGCGTGCTGGACATCCGAGACGCCGCGGCAGTCGACCGCACCTTCGATCGGGTGGCCTCCGGGCACGGATTCGATATCGTTGTCTGCACGCCGAGCATCAACGTGCGCAAGCCAATCCTGAAATACACCGATGATGACCTGTCGCGCGTGCTCGACGTGAACGTGAAAGGAAATTTCCACGTGCTGCGATCGGCGGGCCGGGTGATGATCCCAAGGAAAAAGGGCAGCATCATTCTCTTTTCTTCCGTCCGATCGCAACTGGTCGAGCCGGGGCAGAGTGTCTATGCGGCGACGAAGGCGGCCGTCGTGCAGATGGTGAAGACCGCCGCTGCGGAATTCGGGCCTCATGGGGTCCGCGTAAATGCGATCGGGCCGGGGGTGATCGAGACACCGCTGACGGCGCAGATCAAGGCGGACAAGGCCTGGTACGATGCATACGCGGCAAAGAGCGTCTTCAATCGCTGGGGGCGTCCCGAAGAGATGGTCGGGCCGACCGTGTTTCTCGCCTCCGATGCAGCCAGCTACGTGACCGGCACGGTCCTGTTCGCGGACGGTGGCTGGCTGGCAGCCGACGGACGCTTCACACCGCCGGGCATGTGAAGGGCTCAGGACCATGACTCACGGCTCAAGCCGGCTCAGGACTCAAGTCCTTGAAGGCCTAAGCCACCCTGAGCCATGAGCCCTAAGCCCCAAGCCAGATAGAGTAGGAGCCAACATGAAGATCGCAGACACCACGACGGCAGGACTCGACGGCCAGACAATGGTCGACCTGACGCGAAAGCACACGTTGTTCGAGTGGTCCGCGCAGAATGCGATCGATCCCATTCCGATCGCTGGCGCCAAGGGCTGCTGGTTCTGGACGCCTGAAGGCAAGCGCTTCCTCGACTTCAACAGTCAGTTGATGTGCGTGAACATCGGCCACGGCGACGAACGGGTGATTCACGCGATCCAGCAGCAGGCCGCGACGCTCGCCTACGCGAACCCCTTCATGGCCAGCGAACCGCGGGCGCGGCTGGGAGCGAAGCTCGCGGAGATTACGCCCGGCGATATCGACACCTTCTTCTTCACCAACGGCGGGGCCGAAGCCAACGAGAACGCCATCAAACTGGCGCGGCAGTTCACCGGCCGTCACAAGATTCTGTCGTTCTACCGGTCGTATCACGGTGCGACCGCCGGCGCGATGATGTTGACCGGAGACCCGCGCCGCTGGGCCTCCGAGCCCGGCATGCCCGGCGCCATTCATCTCCTCAACCTCTATCACGGCATTCAGCGTGGCTGGGACACGGTGGAAAAGGCGCTCGCGGATCTCGAAGAAACGATCCAGCTCGAAGGGCCACAGTCGATTGCCGGCTTCATCCTCGAACCTGTCGTCGGCACAAATGGCGTGCTCGTGCCGCCGGCTGGCTACCTTCAGGGGGTGCGTGAGATCTGCACGAAGCATGGGATCCTGATGATCGCCGACGAGGTGATGTCGGGCTTCGGCCGCACCGGCGAGTGGTTTGCCGTCGACCACTGGAAGGTCGTACCTGACCTGTTGACGATGGCGAAGGGCTTGACCAGCGCGTACGTGCCGCTTGGGGCGGTTGGCATGCGCCACGCGATTGCGGAGCATTTCAGGGACAAGGTCTTCTTTGGCGGCCTTACCTATAACAGCCATCCGCTCGGCTGTGCGACCGCGCTGGCGACACTGCGGGTCTACGAAGAGGACGGGTTGATCCAGAACGCGCGGCGGATGGGCGCGATCATGAAGGAACTGCTGGATGGCCTGGCGTCGCGCCATCCAATCGTTGGCGCAACTCGCGCGATCGGTCTCTTCGGGATCGTCGAGCTGGTAAAGGATCGCCAGTCCATGGAGCCGCTCGCGCCGTTCAACGGCACGTCCGAGCCGATGAAGCGGCTCGGACGGTTCTTCCGTGAGGAAGGGCTTTACACCTTCGTTCGATGGAACACGTTCTTCACCAACCCGCCGCTCATCATCAGCGAGGAGGAACTGCGGCGCGGATTCGACATCATCGGCCGCGGACTTCAGAGCCTTCACTAGGCTCGATCCCGGCGTGTCGGATCAAGGCAATCCGACTACCGCATCGCTCGAGAGTAGAGAAGATCGTGGTTCCCCGGCGGTTCCAGGCCGGCCCGACGAAGCGACAGGGCGACCTGCGCCCAGTGGCGCGTTTCGTGGAAGAGGCAGTGAAAGAGCAGCTTGCGCGGGGTCAGCCGGTACTCACCGCCACTCTGCATGGTGAAGGTCCGCGCTTCATCCGCTTCGTCGGTATCCAGGTCTGACGCGAGCTGTTCGAATTCCCGCCGCACCGAGGCCCCGTAATCGAACAGAGGCGATGCGTGATGGCCGCTGAGCCCAGTACGCTCGTCGAGCTTCGATCCCGTCAGTCGCTGCAGGTGGCGGCGCTCGACGAGAAAGATGTGATCGATCAGCGCCCCGACCGTCTCGAACCGCCCCCCCGGCTGCACGTCGACGGCCATGGCTTCGGGATGCGCCAGAAACCAGACGCGCCATTTGTCCCGTTCCTCGTTGGTATAGCGGATGAACTCGTCAAATTCGAGATGCATGGCGATGTCCGATGCGATGTGTCATGTGCGATGTGCGATCTGCGAGCCGGATCTCGAAGCGATTACTTCATCACGTCTGCCGCCTGCACGATCGTCACCGGTCCGAGGTTCAGGGCACCGACGCCAGGCCCGATGACTTTCCGGTCGCCGACGATGACGACAGCAAATTTCGCCGGCTCAATGTACTTGTCGGCCACCCGTTTGACGTCGGCTGTGGTAACCGCGCGGACGTGCTGTCCATAGGCCTCGTAGAAATCCTGCGGGAGATCGTAAACGGCAATCTGTGCGAGGGCGTTCGCCGTGGCCCGGGTGGTCTCGAAATTCCGCGGCAAAAGCAGCGATAGATAGTTCTTGGCCTTTTCGAGCTCCTCCGCGCCCACCAGCTCGTGAATCCGGGTCAGTTCGTTGAAGAACTCCTTCAGGGCGTCTGCGGTCTTGTCGGTCTGCACGCCGGCGGCGGCGAAGAACGGACCGGCAGCACGCCGCATGTCGAACGCCGACGAAGCGCCGTATGCGTAGCCGTGCTGTTCGCGCAGGTTCTGATTGAGGCGCGACGTGAACGCGCCCCCCAGGATGGTATTCAGCACCCGCAACGGGAAATAGTCAGGCGTCGAACGGGCGACGCCAACCCACCCGATCCGGATCTGCGACTGAGCGGCGCCCGGCTTGTCGATCAGGTAGATGTGCCTGGCCGTCAGTTGTGTGGCGTCGGTCAGCGCGGGAGAGGCGGCAGCGGCCGGACTGCCTTTCCATTGGCCGATCGTGCGTTCGAGCGTCTGGACGACGGTGTTCGCGGTCACGTCTCCGGTCACGACGAGAGTGGCGTTTTGCGGGCGATACACTGACGCGTGAAACGCCGCAAGATCCTCTCGCGTGAAACTGCGCAGCGACATTGCCGTTCCGATCGACGGCGTCCCGTAGCGGTGCGAGGTCCCGTAGACCAGCCGCGGAAACGCGATCTGGATCAGCTGCGCGGGATCGTCCTCGGCCTCCAGCAGCGCCGTCAGTGCCTCCTCGCGAAGCCGTTTCAGCTCGGCGTCTGGAAACGTCGGATGTGCGATGACGTCGGCCATGACCGGCAGTGCATCGCCGAGACGCGCGACCGGCACGTGCAGGTCGACGTAGGAGGCGTCGCTCGAGCTCGAGGTGTCGAGTTCCGCTCCGAGATAGTCGATGGCGTCGGCGATCTCCAGCGCCGAGCGGCTGCCCGCGCCTTCATCGAGCATGTCGGCGGTGAGACTGGCGAGCCCGAACTTCTTGACCGGGTCCGAGCCGCTGCCGGCGGCGCGCACCGCGAGCTCGACGTGCACCACCGGAACCTTGTGCTGCGCCACGATCCATACCGGAAGAGCGTTCGAGAGCGTCCGCCGATCGACGGCTGGCAAGTGCAGCTCCGGCGGCGGGCCGATTGACGGCGCCTTCGATCGATCGGGTTGCTGGACCGCCAGCAGCGTGGACGCCCAGAGCCAGGCCAGGGCGCAGAGCAGGCAAAGAGCAGGGCGGACTAAAGGACGCGGGGTCACTTCACCGGCTCCACGGTCAGCTCGACTCGCTTGTCGAGCGGCAGGAAGCGCGCGGCCGCCGCCTGCACGTCGAGCGGCGACAACGCGGCATACCGCGACAAATCCAGGTTGAAGTACCCCGGATTGCCGGTGGCGAAGTAGTACGCGTTGAACTGATCGGCCACACCACCGAAGCCGCCGACCTTTTCGAGCCGGTCATAGAACGAGGCCTCGATCTGATTGAGCGCGCGCCGGAACTCGCGCGCATCCGGCGGCGCGTCTTGCAGCTTGCGGACCTCTTCGTCGACGATGCCGCGGATGCGGTCGATCGTTCCCGCCGGGATCGAGCCGTCAGCGCCGGGACGTGCGGTTACCGCGATCTCGTACTGCGAATTGAGCGCCATCGATTGCTGGACCGCCGAGACGTCCTGCGCGATCTGCAGGTCGTAGACCAGCCGCTTGTAGAGACGCGAATTCTTGCCGCCGGCGAGAAGAATGGAGACCACGTCGAGTTCGGCGTCTCCCGGGGTCAGGTGAGCCGGGGTGATCCAGGCCAGATAGAGACGAGGGAGCTGCACGCGATCCTGAATCGTTTTCCGTTTCACTTCGGTGAGGAAGGGGTGAGGGTAGTCGATGGGAGGAGCCGGCCCGGCTCCCGGCTTGACGTCTGAAAACCACTTCTCGATCGCGGCGCGTGCCTTGGTCGAATCGATGTCGCCGGCGACCACGAGGCTGGCATTTGCCGGCTGGTAGTAGCTCTTGAAGAAATCGACCACATCCTCGTAGCTCGCCGCCGTCAGATCGTCCATGTAGCCAATCGTCGGCCAGTGGTAGGGATGCTCCGGCGGATAGAGCATTTCTCCGATGGTGATCGAGGCCATGCCGTACGGCGTGTTCTCGTAGCTCTGACGCCGCTCGTTCTTGACGACATCGCGTTGTCCGTTGACCCGCGCTGGCGATATCGCGTCGAGCAGATACCCCATCCGGTCCGATTCGAGGAACAACGCCAGGTCGAGCGCGTTCGACGGCGCGTCGATGTAATAGTTGGTGCGGTCGTTTTCGGTCGATCCGTTGTTGGTGGCGCCGGCGGTCTCGAGGAGTTCGTCGAACTGTCCTTCCTTCACGTGCCCCGAGCCTTCGAACATCAGGTGCTCGAACAGATGCGCGAAACCGGTCCGGCCAGGCTTCTCGCGCGCGGAGCCGACGTGATACCAGACATTGACCGTCAGCAATGGAACGGTGTGATCCTCGTGCAGAATCACGTGCAGACCGTTCGGTAACCGAAACTGGGTGTAAGCGATCTGGAGGCGGTCTCGCGCCGGCGCTGGCGCCTGGCCCGACGCCGTCGCTGCGAGAGCAAGGAACAGCACGATGGCCCGCATGGGACGAGACGCGAACCGTTCAATCACCAAATCACCAAATCACCAAATCAGCAGATCACCAAATCACATATTCTACTGAGATGTTCTCCCGCCGCGTTCCTGAAGATCGACGGCCCAATCGTCTCGCGGCCGCGCTCATGGATAGCCGGCGGACCGGTGGCCGGTTGATCGATCTGACCGTTTCGAATCCCACGCGGGTCGGAATCCGATACCCCGATACCTTGCTGTCGGCTCTGGCCGATGCGCGCGCGCTCACCTACCGTCCGGAGCCGTTCGGCCTGCGGGAAGCGCGCGAGGCGGTTGCCCGAACATATGCCCGGCGCGGCGTTCGCATGATTCCCGATCGCATCATGCTCACCGCCAGCACCAGCGAAGCTTACTCGCTCCTGTTCAAGCTTCTGTGCGACGCCGGACAATCGAGCGTGCTCACGCCCGCACCGAGCTATCCATTATTCGATCATCTGACGCGTCTCGATGCCGTCTCCGAGCGCCGCTACACGCTCGCGTATCACGGTGCCTGGGAAGTCGACGGCGGAGATCTCGACCGTGCGTGGACGGCAGATACACGCGCCGTGCTCGTCGTCTCTCCGAACAATCCCACCGGTTCGGTCCTCACCGAACGCGACGCGGCAGAGGTGGTGAGTCGTTGCGCGGAACGCCACGCCGCTCTCATGCTGGACGAGGTGTTCTGCGATTATCCGTTCGCCGACGCGCCGCTTCCCGAGCCCGACGCACTCCAGCGTGACGAGTGCCTGCTCTTTCGGCTCGGCGGGTTGTCGAAGACGGCCGGTCTGCCGCAAGTGAAGCTTGGCTGGATTGCGATGAGTGGCCCAGAAAGTCTCGTCGAGGAAGCCGCCGACCGGCTCGAGTTGATCTTCGACACTTACTTGTCTGTTTCGACACCCGTTCAGGTGGCCGCGCCGGCGCTTCTCGATGCCACCATCCCGGTTCGGGAGCAGATCCGCGATCGCGTGCGGCACAACTATCACGCGTTGCGCGAGCTGACGGCGGACAGCCACGTCGGCGTCGACGTGCTTGCGGCGGATGGCGGGTGGTCTGCGGTCCTGCGGGTGCCCGCCACCGCAAGCGAGGAGGCGCTCGCGCTCGACCTCGTCATTCGCGACGGAATCGTGGTCCATCCCGGCTTCTTCTTCGATTTCCCGCACGAAGCCTTTCTCGTGATCAGCCTGTTGCCCGAGCCCGAGCTCTTCGCCCGCGGAGTCCGGCTGATCCTGGAGCGCGTGCATGCCGCGTGATTTCTTTACCGGCCGCCATGCCGGGTTGCTCGTGCCGCTCTTCTCGATTCCTTCACGTGAGAGCTGGGGCATCGGCGAGATCCCGGACATCGTTCGGCTCGGATGCTGGATGCGTGAGGCCGGGCTCAGCTTCCTGCAGATGCTTCCGCTCAACGAGATGGCCGAGGGGCAGAACTCGCCGTACTCGGCGCTCAGCGCGATGGCGGTCGATCCGCTCTACATCGCGCCTTCGCTCGTCGAGGATGTCGACGCGCTCGGCGGAGAGAACCTGCTGAGCGGCGAGGAACGTGCGGCTCTCCGGGCGGCACGCGAGGCGGCGGTGATTCAGTATCCCGCGGTGCGGGCGATCAAGAGCCGGGTGTTTCGCGCGGCGTTCGATCGGTTCATCAGCGATGAATGGAACGCCCATTCGCACCGCGCCTCGCGGCTGGCGGAATACATTCAGCGCGAACGTTGGTGGCTGGACGACTACACGCTGTTCCGGGCGATTCATGCGCGGGAGGACCGACGGCACTGGCGCGAGTGGGAACCGGGACTGCGCGACCGCGAGCCGGAGGCGCTCGACCGTGCCCGCGCGGCGCTCTGGACCGAGCGATTGTTCTACGCCTATCTGCAGTGGCTGGCCGCGGAGCAGTGGGCCGATGCTCGCGACCGATCGGGCATCGGTCTGTTCGGTGATTTTCCATTCATGGTGAGCGGCGACAGTGTGGACGTATGGTCCCGGCAAGGAGACTTTCGCCTCGACGCGTCGGTCGGTTCGCCGCCCGACGCCTTTTCCGAGACCGGACAGGATTGGGGATTTCCGGCGTACCGGTGGTCGAAGATTGCGGCCGAGGGGGATGTGTGGTTGATGGCGCGCGCGCGGCGCAGCGCGGAGACGTACAACGGCTACCGGGTCGATCACCTCGTGGGGTTCTTCCGCACCTACGCGCGCGAGCCGGATGGATCGGCGGGGTTCGTGCCGCCCGACGTGCCCTCGCAGATCGCCCAGGGTGAGCGGCTGCTGACGCTCTTCGGATCCACCGGCGCGCGGGTCATTGCGGAGGATCTCGGCCTCATTCCCAAATTCGTCCGCGAGACGCTGAAGCGCGCCGGCATTCCCGGCTACAAGGTGCTGCGCTGGGAACGCGAGTGGGACGAACCGCATCAGCCGTTTCGCGATCCGCTCACGTATCCGCCGATGTCGGTCGCGACGAGCGGGACCCACGACACCGAATCATTGGCGGAGTGGTGGGACACGGCGCCAGCCGACGAGCGGTCGGCCGTCGCGACACTCGGCACCCTCCGCCGCGTCGGCTGCGATCCCGACGCGCCGTTCGGCGAACACATCCGAGACGCGATTCTGCGCACGCTCTTCGAATCCGGCTCCAGTCTCGTCCTGCTGCCAATCCAGGACGTCTTTGGCTGGCGCGATCGAATCAATATCCCGGCGCTGATCAGCGACACCAACTGGTGCTGGCAGCTTCCGTGGCCCGTCGAGGACCTGTTGAAGCAGCCGCAGGGCCGCGAACGCGCCTCATTCCTGCGCGCGCTGACGGAGCAGACCCAGCGCACATAGATTGAAGGCTTTAGACTGAAGACTGAAGATTGCAGACTGAAGATTGGAGACTGAAGATTGCAGACTGCAGATTGCTGAGTGCAGACTGACGACTGGCGATTGACGACTGCCGATTGAAGATTGCCGATTGCAGACTGCCGATTGCCTTCGGCATATACAATCAACGCCCATGTTGCCTCGTTCTTGCCTCGTTGTCGCCTTGCTGTTGACCGCTCCGACCACATCCGCACAGGCGCCCGACTGGAAGCAGGTTGAATCGGAAGCGCTGTCGACGCTGCAGGCATACGTACGCATCGATACCTCGAATCCGCCAGGTGACGTGACCAAGGCGGCAGATTTCCTCGTCGACCTCCTGAAGCGGGAGGGTATCGATGTGAAGCGCTACGAATCGAGTCCCGGGCGATCGATTGTGCTGGCGCGGCTGACCGGCAGCGGATCTGGTGCCAAGGCTCTCCTTCTGGAACACCACATGGACGTGGTCGCGGTTGACAGGAGCCGGTGGGCGCGCGATCCGTTTGGCGCCGACATCGCAGAC
Source organism: uncultured Acidobacteriota bacterium (assembly GCA_963755695.1). Classification (GTDB taxonomy): domain Bacteria; phylum Acidobacteriota; class Vicinamibacteria; order Vicinamibacterales; family 2-12-FULL-66-21; genus QHWT01. The sequence goes on from CAVWLB010000008.1 coordinate 1,249,388, forward strand.
GGGAAGCTCTGGGGCCGTGGCTCGATGGACATGAAAGGAATCGGCATCACCCAGATCTATGCCTTCCTGCTGTTACACCGTCTCAAGGTGCCGCTGGCGCGCGACGTGATCCTGATGGCGGTGCCGGACGAGGAGGTGGGGGGAGGGCTTGGTGCGCGGTGGATGCTCAAGAACCACTACGACGAGCTCGACCCGGAGTATGTCCTCGACGAGGGTGGCCTCGGCAGTCGCGACATGTTCACGCCGGGCAAGCTGGTGTTCGGCATCTCGGTCGCAGAGAAAAAGATCATGTGGCTGCGTCTTCGCGCCGAGGGGGTTGCCGGGCATGGTTCGCAGCCGCACCCGATGAACCCGAACGATCACCTCATGCGCGCACTGAACCGGTTGTTGAGCGACCCGATGCCGTCGGCGCGGTTTTCGGTCATCGATACGATGAAGGAGCGGGTCGGAACGCTCGCCGACAACAAATTCAACAGCGCGATCCAGCAGTCGACGATCTCGATCACCAGCCTGCGATCCGGCGTCGGGGAGCCGCCGAGGGCGAACGTCATCCCGTCGGTGGCCGAAGCCACGATCGACTGCCGCCTCCTGCCGGGAACGACTGCCGAGCAGTGGCTCGAGGAACTGGAGCGGCGGTTCGCGGATCCGACGATCAAGATAGAAGTGATCTACGAAAGCGAGGATCCGGTGGTGACGCCGCAGGACACGTCCTTCTATCGGGCCCTCGAGTCCGCGGTGAAGCGCCATCATCCCGACGCGATCGTGACGCCGATGATCGTGCCCTACGGCACCGATGCCAACATCTATCGTCCGAAAGGTGTCAAGAGCTACGGCTTCTTTCCCGGGATCGCTCCGACGGCGGCGATCGTGTCGATGCACGGCGACGCCGAATTCATCCCGACCGACGCGATCGGCCCCGCGATCCAGATCCTTTACGAGGCGCTGCGGGAGACGGTCGCGAAGTAGCGTCGAGCGCGGCCTGCGCCTTTTTCGTCAGCTTCGATTTCACCAGCGTGTGAGCCTCGCGGATGCAGGCGTCGATCGTTCGATCGTCGAGCGCGTCGAAGCGCTCGAGCGCGACCCACTTCGCGCGGGCAAGGTAAGGCGCCGCAACCACCCCGTCGCATTCCTGCAGGACGACGAATTGTTCGTCGGAACATTTGAACGAGACCCGGTGGCTGGCGTCCGCCTCCAGGGCGGCGACCGCAAACATTCGGCCGCCAACCTTGAATACCAGGTCGTTTCCCCACTGGACGTGCTCGGTCGCACCCGGCATCGAGAGGCACAATTTTCTGAAGCGTTCGACGTTCATAAGCGAAATCGCCCAAGCAACATTCACTGAATCACCAACTTACCAAAATCACCAAATCGTGATCGTTTCGACAGCCCTGTAAACGCCTCGAGGCGTCCCCCCGCCTGTTGAACAGGCATGAAGTGTCGCGGCCATAGAGGTTTGCCGCTGTTGGCCCGATTCATGACAGGCGTGGTCCCGCCGTTGCAGTCGCCCGATCGTATGAACAGGGTGTCCGCCCCCATGGAGCGTCCCGAGGCGCCGCTTTTCTCCGACGGTCTCGGTGCTCGCGTGGTCGCGGTCGACGGCGCCACGGGGGACCTGCTGCAGATTCTCCGCCTGCGGCCGCAGCTGCTCTCGGTCCCGTCGTTCGAGTTCGCCTTGCGGGAGCGCGCGGCGCGCCTGGCCAACTTCCGGCACGCCTATTACGCGCGCGTGCGCCGCGTCGATCGTCAGCCCGGCGGGCTCGCCATCGTGTCGGATCATACCGAGGGAACGCGGCTGTCGGAGATCCTGCGGGTCGCGTCGGAGCGGCGGCTGTCGCTCGACTTGAACGCGGCATTGTGCCTGATTCGGCAGCTGGTGCCGGCGGTCGCGCTGCTCCACGAGAATGCCCGTGATGTCGCCCACGGCGCCATTGCCGCGGAACGTCTGATCGTCACCCCGCACGCGCGACTCGTGGTCGCGGAGCACGTGCTTGGATCCGCGGTCGAGCAGTTGCAGTTCAACCGCGAACGGCTCTGGCAGGAGCTGCGGGTGGCGGTGCCGTCAATTGCGGGTCCGCCGCGATTCGATCACCGCGCGGACGTCACCGCGATCGGCCTTATCGCTCTCGCATTGATTCTGGGCCGCCCGATCCACCCCGAAGAGTATCCGCAGCGCGTCGGTGCGGTCTTGGGCGCGGCCGTCGCGCGCTCGACGCTGGGGGAGGATCAACCACTGCCGCCATCGTTGCGGACGTGGGTGGCCCGCGCGCTGCAGCTCGATTCGCGCCACGGATTTGCGTCCGCCGTGGAAGCGCAGAACGCGCTCGAAGAGGTGCTGGCCGAAGACACTGGATTCGTCGCCGCGCCGGTCTCGCTCGAAACGTTCCTCTCTCGCTACATCACTGCGCTGCTCGAACCCGCGGTCATCGAACCTCCTGTCAAGACCGCTGCTGCCGAGACGTCGCCCTTCATTGAAGCGTCTCCGGCCGCACCGGCCACGCCGGCGGGTGAATCGGTCGCCGCTCGGTCGACGCAAGAGGTTCCGAGCGTCAGGCCCTCGTTCAACGACGTCGCCGCGCTCAAGGCAGAATTCGTCGAGGCGCTCGCAGAAACGCCGGACCCGAACTCGGTGCGGGCCGCCACGGCCTCTCGGGCTTCCCGGCCCGCGCTCGAGCCACCCGCTACCAGGAAAACGGTCGCCGAGGCTTCCGCGCGACAGGGCCCGCCCTCGAGACCGGCGGCTCCCGCCGCTCAAACCAGGGCAGTCGTGGCTGAAACGCCCAAGCCTGTCGGTGCCCAGCCGCCCAAGCCCCTCGTCCCGACGGAGGCTTCCAGGCCGGTCGTCGCCATCGAAGCGCCCAAGCCGCCGTGGTCTGACGGACGGTTTCAAACCGGTCGTCGCGGCCGAAGCGTCGACGCCCGCCGTCACCATCGTAGCGCCGAAGGCTGTTGTGTCGGAGGCGTCGACCGCGGTCGCCACGATTCCGTTCGAACGGCTCGATGCTGTTGCCGACGTCCCGACTGAGCCGGTTACCGCGAAGCCGATTGATGCCCCCGACATCACCGAACTTCTACGCTCGATCGATGCGTCGGCGGCGCCGCTCGAAGTCGAGATGTCCCGCTCGGACGAAGAGCGGATGTTCGAACCGGAACCCCAAAAGACGCGAACCGGTCGATCGAGCTGGCGTCGGGTCGCAGTCGTGATGCTCGTGATCATTGCGGTCGGAGAAGGCGGAGTCATCGCATCGCGGATGATGCGCAAGCCTTCCGCGCCCAGCAGCGGCATGTTGTCCGTTCAGACGAACCCGCCGGGCGTGGCGATCTTCGTCGACGGCGAGTCGCGCGGCAACACGCCGGCGCGCATCTCCCTTGGCGCCGGTTCGCACATCCTCGAACTGCGAGGACGCGGCGTGCCGCGGGTCATTCCGGTCAACGTCAGCGCTGGCGCCGAGGTGTCACAGTATCTCGAACTGCCGGAAACGCCGTCGGCGGGAAGTCTCCTCGTGCAATCGGATCCGCCGGGCGCACGGGTGACGATCGACGGCGTCGAGCATGGCGTTGCGCCGGTCAGCGTTGCGGATCTTTCACCGGGCGATCACGAAGTGGTGCTGCAGAACTCGGGCGGCGCTCCGGTTCATCAGCACGTCGTCATCCAGGCGGGCGTCACCTCGTCGGTCCTCGCTCCAGTTGCAGCCGCGCAGGGGCCGGTCTCCGGTTGGCTCACCGTCAAGTCGCCGGTGGCGATGGAGATCAAAGAGGGCGGACGGCTGGTCGGTACTACGGATTCCGAGCGGCTCATGATGAGTGCCGGCCGCCACGAAGTCGAACTGGTCAACGACACGCTCGGCTTCCGCGCCACGAAAGTCGTCCAGGTGCAGCCTGGCAAGGTCGCGCCGCTCGAGGTGGAGTTGCCTCAGGGATCGATCAATCTGAACGCGTCGCCGTGGGCCGAGGTGTGGATCGACGGCCGTCGCGTCGGCGAAACACCGATTGGCAACCTTGCGATTCCCATTGGGCCGCACGAGATCCTCTTCCGCCACCCGCAGTATGGCGAGAGGAAGCAGGCAGTGTCGGTGACGATGAATGCGCCCGTGCGCTTGAGCATCGACATGAAATAAACGAGGTTGATCATGTCCAGTCCAGCCCGTCGAATCCTCGTTCCGCTCCTCCTCGCCGGATCGGTTGCGCGAATGGCATTCGGCCAGGTGCCCTCGGGCAAGGATCCGGTCGGAACCGCACGCGACTTGTACGCATCGGCGCGATACGACGAGGCGCTGGCTGTGCTGAACGACCTCAAGCCAACGGATGCGACGCCGGTCAGCGATCGCCGTTCGATCGAGCAGTACCCGCTCGTTGTGCCTGTTGGCGCTCGGCCGCGGAACTGAAGCGGAGGGCGCAATCGCTGCCGTCGTGACGGCGGATCCAGCCTATCAGCCGAGCGAGACGGAGGCGTCGCCGCGGGTACGCGCGGCATTTTCCGAGGTCCGGCGGCGACTACTGCCTGATATCGCGACCAACCGCTACACCGAGGCGAAGGCGGCGTACGACCGGAAGGACTATGCGACGTCGATAAAGCAATTCCGCCGGGTGCTGTCGCTGCTCGACGACCCCGACATGGCCGGCCGCCTCGCCGATCTCCGTTTGCTGTCCTCCGGCTTCATGGATCTCAGCCTTGCGGCGTCGGCTCCGCCACCCGAACCGAAAAAAGATTCAGTCCCGGCCCCGCCTCCGGCTGATCCTCAGCCCGAGACAAACCGAATCTACACAAGCGACGATCGAAACGTGACGCCTCCCATCGTCATTCGGCAGGAACTGCCGGGTGTACCGGCGGCGATCACGAGGCAGGCGCGCGAGCACGGGCTGCTCGAGCTCGTCATCGATGAGGCGGGTCGGGTCATCTCGATGGCGATGCGCGAGTCAGTGCATCCGATGTACGACACGATGGTGCTGAATGCCGCGAAAGATTGGCGTTATCAGCCGGCAATGCTCCAGGGAAAGCCCGTGCGCTTCCGAAAGATGATCCAGGTCAACGTCCGACGGCCTGAGTAGCGTATTACCTTCCCGGCCGACACTTTCCTCGGTAGGGCAACCGCCTCCACAGGCTACTGCTGCCCTCCCAGACGTCCCCTCGCTTGGGAAAGCCCCGGATCCGACTGGACCGTGTAATTTTTGATGACGGCTGGCCTATTTTCCACTCATCAGTAGGCTCGGCAGTAGACGCCTCATCTTGCAGAATTGCGTCCCACGTATTACGTTTGCAGTTTCTCGCTGCGTGGCAACAATCTCGCACAGCGAATCCGCCGAGATGCCCACTCGAGTTTCGTTAGCTGAATTGGCCGCTTCGGGCGTGCGCCTGCGCGCCACCGATGCCGTGGCCATCGTGTCGGAGATATGCCGTCAGCGCGATGGTGGAGCGCTACGCGGCATCCCATCCGCGCACATCGTCCGCCTGACCGAGCAAGGCGCAGTCGTCGTCGAGGGACCCGTCAATACGGATCGACCACCAGTCGCCGCCGCTGCAGCACTTCTCGATGAGCTCCTCGAAAACTTCGATGCGCCGGCCGAGTACCGTGCTCCAGGGGCCCTGCGCCTGGCTGTCGCGCGGGCGCTTGGCACGCTCGATCTGCCGGCCTACGGCTCACTCGACGAATTCTGCGACGCCATCCGCCGCTTTTCGGCGCCAAGCCTCGAGCAGGTCGTGCGCAACCTCTTTGCGGCGTTCACGGCGGCACCTCCGCCGGTGTCCCGCGAACATGCCGAGCCCGCTCAGCATTCGGCGCCCGTTCCAATCGAACTTCCGGCTCGCGAAACGCTGACGATCTCTGACGTTCGTCGAGCCCGGCGAGCGACCGGCTTGTCGCTGGACGAAATTTCCGCCCGCGCCCATATCCCAGCACCCTTGCTGCGTGAACTGGAGTGGGGATATCTGCGGAACTGGCCGGACGGGCTCTATGGCCGATCACAGATGGTGCGTTATGCGCGCGCGGCCGGCCTCGACGAATCGGTGGTGATCAGCGTCGCATTACCGCTTCTCGAAGAAGCCGTCTCGATGCGTGCTTCCGGAAAGGCCGACACCGCGCCGGCGGAACAGCCGATCGAAGCGCTCATGCCCTACACCCCGCAGCCCGTTCAGCCGGTGATTGTTGATGCGCCGGTGGCGACGGTCGAAGCTCCGCGACGAGGCGCCCGCGGGATCTGGCTTGCCGCAGTCGCGTCTGCAGCCATGCTGGCCATTGCATTCGTACCAAGGGTACGGGAGCACGCTCAGCTGATCGTTCCGGCAGAGTTCTTTTCCACCAGCGTGGAATCACCAAAGCCGCCCCCAGCGACCCAACCGCTCGCGCAAGAAGCCACCATTCAAGACAATGGCACGCGCGGAAGCGCCACACCGCAAATTCCAGCGCGCGAGAATGCCACGGCTGAAACGACTGGCACGACCGCGACGAACGGCCACGACGTCGATGTCGCTGCGCCGCAGCCTCGTCAGGAGGAAGAGTCACACCTCCTGACTCAAGCGGCGTCCTACTCGCCGAGCTTTTCCAACATCGGCACCGCGATGTTCTTCCGCGAGCGGGACAGTGCGGGCAGTGCCCTCGTGCGCGCCGATACCGGCACGCGTGGGGAGGTTCTGAAGATCACTCGCATTGTCGACGACAACGCGCAGAACTTCCACGTACGCCCGTCGCCCGACGGTGCCTACATCGCGTTCGACTCGGATCGTGACGGGACACGCGCGGTGTTCGTGGCCGATGCCGACGGTCACAACGTTCATCGGGTAAGCGGCGAAGGCTTTGCCGCCGTGCCGAGCTGGTCCCCGGATGGCTCGCAGCTCGCGTTCGTCAAGGGCGAAGAGAATGATCCACAGGTCTGGAATCTCTGGACGACCGACCTCCAGACCGGGAAGCTCCAGCGCCTCACGTCTTACACCGACGGCCAGCCCTGGGGCGGCTCGTGGTTCCCGGACGGCACCCGAATCGCGTATAGCCACGAGACCGAGCTGGTAATGATGAATCTCGACACCGGTACGCGGCGCGTCTTCACGACACCGGTCAGCGGTCAGCCGATTCGCACGCCTGCGGTGTCTCCGGACGGCCGGCGCATCATCTTCCAGGTGTCCCACGACGGTGCATGGCTTCTCGATCTGCGAAACGGATCGATGCGTCGCGTGCTGGATGATCCCACCGCAGAGGAATACAGCTGGGCGCCCGACGGTCACCGCGTCGCCTTCCACAGCCACAAGGCCGGCGGCTGGGGCGTATGGGTCATGGGACAGTAGAAATTGGTGAATTGGTAAATTTGTGATTTGGTGATTTCACCGTCCGGAGGTGATTTCACCGTCCGGAGGAAAGTTCACAAGCCTGTCAGGACGTCAATCACCAAATCTTCTGCTCACCAAAATTACCAAATCAAGATTGGTTGATCCGTGAGTAGTCGGCCTGGGACGAAAATCACCAAATCTCCGGATCGCCAAGTTACCAATTCGAGATCACCAAATCGTCAGGATCGTCGCCCGCCGGATTCTGCTATGCTCCGGGCACATTGAAGCTCCGACCCCTTCTCACACTCACGATCGCGGTCGTCTCCTGTAACAAGCAGGAGCCAGTCAGGCATACGGCGCCGCCGCTGCGAGCTGACATCCTTCTCACATCGGAGATCGAGACCATCGAAGGGCGGGTGCCTCGCCACTCGACGCTCGACACGCTGCTGCGCGCGAACAATCTGCAGGAGACCTTCGTCGCTGACGCGGTGAATGCTGCGCGAGCGGTCTTCGATCCGCGGCATTTTCGCGCCGACCAGCCGTATCGCCTCGTGCGCACGATCGACGGACTGCTGCGTGAGTTCGAATATCAGATTGACACCGATCGGTTCCTGCGCATCGTGAGCCGGGGAGAAGGAGACGGAGAAGGCACCATCGAGCTCGAAGCGGAAGTCGTGCCTTACGAGAAACAGACCGAGATCGTTGCCATCGACGCAAGGATCGACGGCGACCATCCATCACTGATCGCGGCCATCGACCAGTCGGGAGAGAACGTCCAGCTCGCGATGGCGCTCGCCGAAATCTTCAGCGGAACGGTCGACTTTCAAAGCGACCTTCAGCTCGGTGATTCGTTCCGGGTGCTGTTCGAGAAGCATTCGCACGACGGCGAGTTCTCGGACTACGGCGCGATACTTGGCGCCGAGATCGACGTGGATGGTCATCACCATCAGGCGTTTCGCTGGCAGGACGGCACGGCCGCGAAGCCGGCGTACTACGACGAAAACGGCCGCTCGCTCAAACGATTCTTCCTGCGATCGCCGCTTCGCTTCGAGCCCCGCATCACGTCAGGATTCTCCCGGCGACGGCTGCATCCGATCGATCACGTCTACCGCGCGCATCTCGGCGTCGACTACGGCGCGCCGACCGGATCTGCGGTCGTGGCGGTGGCTGGCGGCGTGGTCGTGTCGGCAGGCTACAGCGGCGCCGGCGGCAACATGGTGCACCTGAAACATCCGGACGGCTTCGAGACCTACTACCTGCACCTGTCTGCGTTTGGAAAGGGCATTCGTTCCGGCGCGCGCGTCGACCAGGGACAGCTCATCGGCCGAGTGGGAGCGACTGGCGCCGCAACCGGCCCTCACCTGGATTACCGGTTGAAGAAGAACGGCCTCTTCGTCAACCCAATCGCCACGCACTCGCGGCAGGCTCCGGGCGAACCCATCCCGTCCGCGCACCTCGCCGCCTTCCGCGAGTCGCGCAATGCGCTGATCGCGAAATTGTCGACGACCCTTCTCGCAGCAGCTGTGCCGATGCCCGATGCGGAGCACGCCGCCGCGCAGAAATAGAGCCGATTGCGGCAGGACGCGCATCGGGCGGTCGTCCTTCAGCGAACAGCCTCAACGCGTTGAACCGGGATCGGTGAACCGCCGGCCTGCTCCAGTGCGCGGTCCTGCCGGGTGATCCCCGATCTCCCATCCGTGGCTAGAATAGGCGGATGGCCACCATCCATCCGTTCCGCGCGTTGCGTCCCTCGCGCGAACACGCGCCACTGGTTTCTTCTGTTCCCTACGACGTGGTCAGCACCGGCGAAGCGCGCCAGCTCGTGAATGGCAATCCGCTGAGTTTTCTTCACGTCACGCGATCGGAAATCGATTTGCCACCGGGAACCGATCCCTACGCCGACGAGGTGTATGCGAAGGCCAGGGAGAATTTCGCCACGCTTCGCCGGCAAGCGCCGATGCTGCAGGATGACACGCCGTCGCTCTATTTCTACCGGTTGAGAATGGGTGCTCACGAGCAGACCGGCATTGCCGCCTGCTTCTCGGTCGACGAGTACGAACAGGACCTGATCAAGAAGCACGAACGCACGCGGCGCGACAAAGAAGACGATCGCACGCGCCACATCATCGAGCTCGGCGCCCAGACGGGCGTCGTCTTTCTCACGTTCCGGTCGACCGACGAGATCGATCGCTGCGCTCGCGCGGTGACGGCCGACGCGCCACTCTACGATTTCGGGGCGGACGATGGCGTACACCACACGGTGTGGAAGGCCGGGGCGGCAGAGGCCGCCACGCTGGTGGACGCTTTCAAGCGCGTCCCCGCGCTCTATATTGCCGATGGCCATCACCGCGCGGCGAGCGCCGCGCGAGCACGCTCTGAAATGCGCAACCGAGGTGATTCGGCCGACGCGGACTCGTTCATTGCCGTTGCATTTCCGGAAAACCAGATGCAGATCCTTCCCTACAACCGGACGGTGAAGGATCTTGCCGGCCAGACCCCCGAGCAGCTGCTCGCCGCGCTGGCCGCGCGGCTTCCAATCCGCGACGCTGGTCCTGCACCGCGCGGCAAGGGCGAGGTGTCGATGTTCCTGGCCGGGAAATGGTACGGGTTGGATCTGTCGGCCGGCGCGCCGCCAGATCGCTCCCGCGCCAGCGGGCTGGACGTTGCCCTGCTGCAGCAACACGTGCTCGAACCGTATTTGAAGATCGGCGACGTGCGCACGGACAAGCGGATAGACTTCGTCGGCGGCGCGCGTGGCACTGCCGCGCTCGAGACTGCCGTCAACACCGGCAAGGCCGCCGTCGCCTTCGCCATGCATCCGGTGACGATTGACGATCTGATGTCGATCGCGGACGAGGGAGGCATCATGCCCCCGAAATCGACCTGGTTCGAACCCAAGCTGCGCGATGGGTTGCTGGTGCACCTGATTTGAACAATCGAAGCAGTCGAAGGGACTCGCAAGTATCGAAGGAGCGAGGATAAAAATGGGTCGAAGGATCCTTCGATGAGGCTGATTGAGGCCCCTTCGAGGCTTCGCGAGTCCTTCGACGCTTCGCTTGAAGTAGACACATGAAAGTACTCGTCGCAGACAAATTCGAGAAGAGCGGAATCGATGGATTGAAGGCTGCGGGCTGCGCCGTCGTCTACGAGCCGGATCTGGCGGTCGATTCGCTGACACAGGCAATCGCGGCGAGCGGAGCAGACGTCCTGGTCGTTCGCGGCACCAAGGTCACGGCACCGATGCTGGACGCCGGCCATCTCTCGCTGATCGTCCGTGCCGGCGCGGGATACAACACGATCGACGTGGCGGCCGCGTCCAGTCGGGGGATCTACGTTTCCAATTGTCCGGGCAAGAATGCGATTGCGGTCGCGGAACTGGCTTTCGCCCTGATTCTGGCCCTCGATCGCCGGATTCCTGACAATGTTGCGGAACTTCGCGCCGGAACCTGGAACAAGAAGGAGTACTCGAAGGCGCAAGGCCTGTACGGCCTGACGCTCGGTCTCCTGGGGGTCGGCAGTATCGGCCGCGAGATGATTCGACGTGCGGCTGGTTTTGGCATGAACGTCGTGACCTGGAGCCGCCGCTTCGACGGCGAGCGGCGGCCGATCTCGGATATCGAAGCGCGCGAGCTGGGCATCGAGGCGGTAATGCGCGCGATCAGCATCGAACTGGCGCCGATGCCGGCCGATGTCGCCTCGCGTGCCGATGTGCTCAGCGTGCATGTCGCGCTGGCGCTCGAAACCAAGGGGCTGGTCAATGCGGCGCTCCTCGCCAGGCTCAAACCGGGATCGATGTTCATCAACACGGCGCGTGGCGAAGTGGTCGACTACCAGGCGCTCGCCGCCGCGGTGAAGGAGCGCAACCTGCGCGTCGGCCTTGACGTTTACGCGAACGAGCCCGCCAGCGCTACCGCTCTCTTCCGGGACGACCTGGTCGCGCTGCCGGGGGTCTACGGCACCCACCATATCGGCGCGTCAACCAATCAGGCGCAGGAGGCGATTGCTGCGGAAACCGTTCGCATCATCCGGAGCTACAAGGAAACCGGTCACGTGCCGAACGTGGTCAATCTTGCGCGCCGCACGCCAGCCACCCACATGCTCGTCGTCCGCCACCGCGATCGACCCGGCGTGCTGGCGCACGTCTTCAGTCATCTCCGCCAGGCAAACCTGAACGTGCAGGAGACCGAGAACATCGTCTTCGAGGGAGCGGAGGCAGCGGTGGCCCGGATCAATCTCGACGGGGAACCGCCTGCACCGCTGTGCGATACGATCAAGCGTGGCAACCCGGACGTGCTCGATCTGCACCTCGTGAAATTGTAGGAGCCGGAAGCTGGAACGATCGGTGATCGACGCCAATCGATCCTGCTTCCGATATTTGACTCTTCATCGCAAGAAGGACATATGCCAACCACAACCGCCCGCATTCTCAATTTTTCCGCCGGACCCGCTGTGCTGCCCGTCGAAGTGCTCGAAGAAGCGCAGCAGAATCTTCTTTCCTACCCCGGCGTCGGGATGTCGATTCTCGAGATCAGTCACCGCTCGAAGACGTTCGACGAGATCATCCAGGGCTGCGAAGCGGACATGCGCGCGCTGGCGAACATTCCCTCGAACTACAAGGTGCTCTTCCTGCAGGGGGGCGCGAGCCTGCAGTTTTCGATGGTGCCGATGAACCTGCTGCCTGCCGGCGCGTCGGCCGACTACATCCTCACGGGTGCGTGGTCGCAAAAGGCGGCGAAGGAAGCGAAACGCATTGGCGGCGTCAAGATCGCGGCAACAACCGAAGGCGAGAACTTCACGCGGGTGCCGAAGCAAAGCGAGCTGAAGCTCGATCCCAATGCCGCATTCGTGCACATGACGTCGAACAATACGATCTTTGGTACCGAATGGCAGTATCTGCCGGACGTTGGAAATGTGCCGCTCGTGTCAGACACTTCGTCCGACATCTTCAGCGGGCCGATCGAGGTTTCAAAGCACGCCCTGATTTATGCAGGCGCGCAGAAGAATCTCGCCCCGGCCGGCGTCACCATCGTGATCATCCGCGAAGACCTGTTGCAGCGCTCTCCGGCTTCGCTTCCGACGATGTTGAACTATACGGTGCATGCAGAGAACCAGTCGCTGTACAACACGCCGCCGGTGTTCGCGATCTACATCATGCGGCTGGTGATGGCCTGGCTGCTCAAGCAGGGCGGGCTGGCCGCCATCGACAAGGTGAACCGGCGCAAGGCGGACAAGCTCTACGCGGAGATCGATCGCACGGGTTACTACCGCGGGCACGCGCAGAAGGACAGCCGCTCGCGCATGAACGTCACGTTCCGTCTGCCAAGCGAGGACCTCGAGAAGAAATTCGCGAAGGAAGCCACGGCCGCCGGCCTCGACGGACTGAAGGGGCACCGTTCGGTCGGAGGAATGCGCGCCTCCATCTATAACGCGTTTCCGGAATCGGGAATCGAGGCGCTGGTCGAGTTCATGAAGGACTTCGAGCGCCGGAACGGCTAGGGCAAACCCTTCCAGGGACGTGGGTTAGCCGCGTACAGAAGTGTTACAAACGCGGCCGGCCGGACCTGTTATTTTTGTCGTCTGTTTCCCCGTTTTCAGGAGCAACGTTGACGACACTTCGCGCAGCAGTCCGGACCGCTTATTCACTGACAACTCTCAATTGGATAACCGCGGCGTTCATGGTGGCCTTCCACGTGCTCGCCATCGCGGCATTCTGGTGGTTCTCCTGGACGAACCTGGCCGTCGCGATTGCGCTGCACTGGCTGGCCGTGGGTTTCGGCATCAGCCTCGGCTACCATCGACTGCACACCCATCGCGGTTTCAAGACTTCCAAGCCGTTCGAGTATTTCCTCGCGCTGTGCGGCACGCTGACGCTCGAAGGCGGGCCGATTTTCTGGGTGGCGACGCATCGGCAGCATCACCAGCTGTCGGATATAGATGGCGACCCGCACAGCCCGCGCGACGGCGGCTTCTGGGCGCACATGGGCTGGATTCTGTTCGGCGACTCGCATCACAACAACACCGCGCTGATGGCGAAGTATGCGCCCGACCTCGGCCGCGAGCCGTTCTATCGCGCACTCAACACCTATCACTACGTGCCGCTGACGGTGCTCGGGCTGATCCTCCTCGCGGTTGGCGGCTGGCCGCTGGTCTTGTGGGGCGTTTTCCTGCGCGTCGTGTTCGGGCTTCACGCCACCTGGCTCGTGAACTCCGCGACGCACATGTGGGGCTCGCGCCGCTTCGAGACACGTGACGACTCGCGCAACAGCTGGTGGGTGGCGCTGCTGACGTTTGGCGAGGGCTGGCACAACAATCACCACGCGCATCCGGTGTCCGCCCGGCACGGCCTGGAGTGGTACGAGTTCGATATCAGCTGGATCACGCTGAAGATGTTCAACGCGATCGGTTTGGTCTCGGATCTCAGGGTCGCGAGGATCCGGCAGCCGCTGCCAGTCGAAGAAGCGGCGTAAATTCCAGGGCCGAAGACAGAAGGCAGAAGGCAGGAGACAGAAAGGGTGGCGCTCACCGGCGCTGCCTTTTTGATGTACTTCCTTCCGCTGCATTCTGTCTCCTGTCTCCTGCCTCCTGCCTCCTGTCTTCTGTCCTTCAGTTCAGCTATCATCGCGACCGCTTGCGCTGAGCCACGGCCATGACCCACGACACGATCTTTCGCGTCGTCCTGATTGTCGTGGTGGCCATCGTCCTGCCGGTTGGCCTCTATCACCGGATCAAGTCCGAGGCCACGCGGGAGAAGCTCGATCGCCGCCAGGAGGGAGTGTTCATCCTGGCGACGCTCCGTCCGATTGGCATCCTGTTGCTGTTGAGCGTGATCTCCTACATGGTCAATCCACGCTTGATGGCGTGGTCGTCGCTTTCCCTGCCTCCGTGGCTGCGCTGGCTCGGCGCCGTCATCGCCTTCGGTGCGGCCGGACTCCTGACGTGGACGTTTCGGTCGATCGGCACGAACATCACCGATACCGTCGTCACCCGCCACCACCACGTGCTGGTCACACACGGCCCGTATCAATGGGTACGCCATCCGTTCTACGGTTGCGTTGGGCTGTTCGTGCTCGGCATTGGGGTCATGGCGGCCAACTGGTTCATCCTGCTCGCCGGAGCCGTACTGTGCTCGTTGTTCGTCGTCCGGACGCGCAAGGAGGAGGAGAATCTGGTGGCCCGGTTCGGCGACGACTATCGCGGCTACATGGAGCGTACCGGTCGCTTCTTTCCGCGCCGGCGATCGTAGATGCTTTGCCCGGCTGATCCACATGTTTGGCGTGGGCTGCCGAGTCTGCTGTTCGCGCGGGCGGCAGGCTCCGGTATCCTTGAGAAATGATCAGCGGCCGCCGCCGATCCGTCATCTTCTTCAGCGTCCTCGGAATCTGTCTGGTCGCGCTTGCGACGACGCTCAACGTGAGCTGGGTGGTCCTCTACTGGCGCGAGGGCGTCCTGTGGCTTCTTGGCGTCATCTTCTTCGTTCTGATGACCGCCGGCATTGTCCTCAATACCATCTTTCTGGTCCGCGAAATCCGGCGCAACGAGCAGCACGACTCCTTCATCAACGCCGTCACCCACGAATTGAAGACCCCGGTGGCTTCGATCCGCTTGTATCTGCAGACGCTGCAGTCGCGCGAGCTCGACGAGGTGAAGCGCCACGAATTCTATCGGATCATGCTCGAAGACAGCGATCGACTGCTGCACACGATCGACCAGGTGTTGAGGGCAGGGGCGACGGGTTCGCGACTCCGGCGCAGCGCGCGCGTGCGACTCGACCTGAGCGAGGTCGCCCGTGAATGCGTCGAGCTGGCGCAGACCCGGTTCCATCTCGAGCCCGGCGCGCTCCAGTATGTGGACCGCACATCGGCGCGCCCGATCGTGCTCGGGGACGGCGACGAGTTGAAGGCGGCCGTCTGGAACCTGATCGACAACGCGGTGAAATACTCCACGGGCGCGATAAACGTGCGCGTCGAGCTCGAAGAGCTCGACAACCAGCGCCTGGCGATCCGCGTGACCGATCATGGGCTCGGCATCTCACCGGCGGAACTGAAACGAATCTTCCGTCGCTTCTACCGGATTCCAACCGGAGTTGCGGTGCGCGCCAAGGGCAGCGGTCTCGGCCTTTTCATCGTCCGATCGGTGGCGCGCAAGCACGGCGGCCGCGCCTTTGCCGAGAGTGCCGGAACCGGTCAGGGCAGCACCTTCACCCTGCAGCTTCCTGCAGCACCACCGGTTTCCGCTTGAGAAGCAGGAGCAACTTTTCGATGCCGCAGCGCGTTCTGATCGTGGAAGACGAGCAGCACCTCGCCGAAGGGCTCCGCTTCAACCTCGAGGCGGAAGGCTTCGATGCGGACGTCATCGATACCGGCGATGGCGCGCTCGAGCGGCTCCTCGACTCCACGTCACATTACGATCTCGTGGTACTCGACGTGATGCTACCGGGCAAGGACGGGTTTACCGTGGTCGCGGAACTGCGACAGCACCGTCAGTTCGTTCCGGTTCTGATGCTGACCGCACGCGGTCGTCCCGAAGACGTGCTCAACGGATTCGCCGCCGGGGCCGACGACTAC
Source organism: uncultured Acidobacteriota bacterium (assembly GCA_963755695.1). GTDB lineage: Bacteria > Acidobacteriota > Vicinamibacteria > Vicinamibacterales > 2-12-FULL-66-21 > QHWT01. Next base: position 1,265,207 of record CAVWLB010000008.1, read on the forward strand.
CTGCCAAAGCCCACGGAGCTCGCGATTCTCTTGGCGCGCATTGGCGGCCTGCTTCGGCGCAGCTCGTGGTCCAGGCACCAGAACAAGCACGATCGCTACACCTTCGCGGGTCGCACGATCGATTTCGACAAGCTGGAGCTCTCGGTTGGCGATCGCACGATGCAGCTGACGCTGATGGAAGCCAATCTGCTGCGGTTCCTGATCGAGCACGAGGGAAAGGCGATCTCGCGCAAGACCATGTTGGAGCACGTGTGGGGATTGCGGGAGGACACCGACACGCGCGCGATCGACAATTTCATCGTGCGCTTGCGGCGGTATATCGAAAAGGAACCCGCGCGGCCGAAGCACCTTCTGACCGTGCGCGGCGTCGGCTACCGGTTTGTCGCCGAGCCTTGACGAAGGCTTATGGCTCAGGGCTCAAGGCTCAGGGTGGCTCATGGGCCCCAAGAACGGCCCAGGTCCTAAGCCGGCAGTTGCCAGAGCCCGACGTGAGCCATGAATCGTGAGCCGTGAGCCTACTCGCGCGGCACGGCTGGTGGTGAACGGCGTCCGCGCCGCCGCCGCCGTCGTCGGCGCGGCGGTGGGAAGGTGCCGGCCTCTTCGTCCCGTGGCGTAACGGTGGTATCGCGTTGCAGCGATCGCCAGTGATGCACCGCTTCGGGGCGACCGCCGTGAATCTCCAGCCAGACCAGCGCTTCGTTCAAGACATGACGATGGAGCAAGGCGCGCTGCGCCCTGAAGGGCGCGTTGAGATCGAGCAGCCGGGATTGGACCACGAGTAGCTGGTGCAGGCGCTCGACGTCGCGCCGCGGCATCTGTAGCATGCCGAGTTCGACGCGCCGCTCGAGCGGATCGGCTGAGAAACGCTCGCGACGGCCGGCGAGGCCAAGCGGCACCAACAGGGTGCCGGCGAGGACCGCGTTTGTCAGTGTGTCGGGCGCGGCGTCGAACCGCTGGCGGTAGCGATCGATCCGCGCCACCGACTCCCAAAGTGCATCCGGCGCCTCATCGAGCTCCGGCGTGATGGCCCGCAGCAGCTTGGTCTGCTTCAGCATCCGCAGACTTCTTTCAGCGGACCCGGATCGCAGGATCTTGAAGAACTCCTCGAGCATCCGCGCCGGCGCGGCCCTGCCGATCTCGTGCCGATACGTCTCGATGGCCTCGAGGATCGGATCATCGATCTCGAAGTCGAGGCGCGCGGCAAGAACCACCGCGCGCAGCATGCGGACGGGATCCTCGAGAAACCGGACGGCGGGATCGCCAATCGAACGGATCACCTTTGCGTTGAGATCCTCGAGGCCGTTCACATAGTCGATAACCGAGAACGAACCGATGTCGTAGAACAGGGCGTTGATGGTGAAGTCGCGGCGAAAGGCGTCTTCCTCTGGCGTGCCAAACGTATTGTCGCGATGAATCAGACGGTCGTGGGCTCGCACCTTGGCCAGGTGGGTCGCTTCCGCCTGGGTTTGCTCGAGCAGCGAGTTACCGGGCTCGGCTCGGGTACCGCTTCAATCGCTTCGTCTACTTCGGGCGGGAGCTCCGCCGTGTCCACCTGCCGCCGGAAGGTCGCGACCTCGATCGTCTTCGGCCCGAACTTCACGTGCGCGAGGCGAAACCGGCGGCCGATGATCCAACAGTTGCGAAAGAGCTTCTTGACTTGATGCGGATGCGCCGAGGTCCCGATGTCGAAATCCTTGGGCCGGCGGCCGAGGAGCAAGTCCCGGACGCTGCCGCCGACGAGGTAGGCCGTGTAATTGTGCTCGTGGAGCCGGTAGAGAACCTTGAGCGCATCGGCATCGATCTCGCGTCGTGAGATCGAGTGTGCGGCTCGGGGTACGATGGTCGGCTCTACCATCATTGGCGATTATAACATCAGGGTCGGGTGAACACGTGTTAAGTGACGGCAGCGTAGTGGGTTAGGGCAGGCTCAGCGGTGTGCTACCATCCCTCCATGTGTCGGCAGGTCTTTCGGGTCCTCATTCTTCTGGGCACTATTGGCACCTCGCTCCTGGCGGGCAGTGACGTTTCCGCCGCGGCTCCAGACCCGTTGGGCGTGGCGCGCCGCCTTTATAACCTTGGCCAGTACCGATCGCGCGTTGGAGGCGGCCCGGGAAGCCGCGGCCAACCCCGCGACTGCCGCGTCAGCCCGTCTCGTCATCGGCCGCATCAACCTCGAACGGTACCGCCAGTCCTACCAGACCGCCGATCTCGACGAAGCGCACGCGGTCTTGAAGGCCATCGATCCGCAGACGCTCGACGCGCGCGAGCGCGTCGAGCTGCAGGTCGGACTTGCCGAGCTGCTGTATTTCGACGAGCAGTTTGGTGCCGCCGCGGAACTCTTCGATCCGGTGCTGGATGCATCCTCGGCGCTCGGGCCGGAGGCCCACGGGCGGGTGCTCGACTGGTGGGCGACCTCACTCGATCGCCAGGCGCAGTCGTCGTCGGATCGCGAGCCCTTGTACGAACGGATCGTGAGCAGGATGGAGCAGGAACTACGGCACGACCCATCGTCCGGGCCGGCCGCTTACTGGCTTGCGGCCGCTTCGCGTGGCGCAGGGGACCTCGATAGAGCGTGGGCAGCGGCATCCGCCGGATGGATCCGCGCCGGCGCGGCCAAAGATGGCGGGGTCGCGCTACGCGCCGACCTGGACCGTCTCGTCACACAGGCGATCATTCCCGACCGCGCCGCAAGAAGTTCGGTGCGCGATCGCCGGCAGGCGACCGCCGCCCTGACCGCCGACTGGGAGAGCTTCAAGAAGATCTGGTGATTTGGTGATTTAGTTATTTGGTGATTGTGGTTGGAACCGCCCGATGAATTACCAAATCACCAATTACCCAAATACCAATCACTAATTACCAAATCCCCAATTTGCCTTAGCCCTTGGCTTCCTTCCAGTTCTCACCTACCCCCACGTCGACGGTGAGGGGCACTTTCAACTGCACCGCCGACTGCATCAGCTCGCGGACCGCGGCGGTGGTTTCGTCGGCGGCGGCTTTCGGCGCCTCGAACAGCAACTCGTCGTGCACGGTGAGAATCATGCGCGCGCGGCCGCCGGCGATCCGGGGGAGCGAGGCGTGCACATCGATCATCGCGCGCTTGAGGATGTCGGCCGCGGTGCCCTGAATCGGCATATTGGAGGTTTCCCGTTCGGCGGCGGCGCGCACCTGGCCGTTCTTGTTGTTGATGTTCGGCACCAGCCGGCGCCGTCCGAACATGGTCTTCACCACGCCCGTCGCCCGTGCTTCCGCCAGCAGGCCGTCGATGAAGGCACGCACCGATGGGAACCCGGCAAAGTAGGCGTTGATGAAGGCCTGGGCCTCTTCGCGCGAGACGCCGATGTCCTTGGCAAGCGTGAACGCCTGCTTGCCGTAGAGGAGCGCGTAATTGATGATCTTGGCGCGACGTCGCAACTCGTGCTTGCTCAGGCCGCTGTTGGGCCCAAACACCTTAAGCGCCGTCTGATCGTGAATGTCTTCGTTCCGGGTGAACGCGCCGATGAGCGCCTGGTCGCCCGAAAGGTGCGCGAGCACTCGCAATTCGATCTGCGAGTAGTCCGCCGAGATCAGCACGTTGCCCGAGTCGGCCACGAAGGCGCGCCGGATCTCGCGGCCGAGTTCGGTGCGGATCGGGATGTTCTGCAGGTTCGGGTCGCTGCTGCTCAACCGCCCGGTCGAGGCGACCGCCTGGTTGAAGCATGTGTGCACCCGTCCCGTTTCCGGGTCCATCAGCTGCGGCAGCGCGTCGATGTAGGTGCCCTTCAGTTTCATCAGCGCACGCCACTCGAGGACCAGGCGCGGCATCTCGTGGCCGAGCGCGAGCTCCTCGAGGACCTCGAAGGCCGTGGAGTGTGCCTTGGTCTTGGTGGTGCGCCGCAGCGTTTCGGTCTTGAGCCCCATCTTGTCGAAGAGGATTTCGGCGAGCTTCTTCGGCGAGTTGATGTTGAACTCTTCCCCGGCGAACTCGTAGACGCGTGAGGCCAGCCGGTTGAGCTCCTCGTCGATGTTCTGCGACTGCGACGCGAGAGCCGGGCCATCAATCCGGATCCCCGCGCGTTCGATGTCGATGAGCACCGGAATCAACGGATGCTCGAACTCGGTGTACAGACGCTCGAGATCTTCCTTCTTCAACAGATCGCGAAGAGGCGCCGAGACCTGCAGCGCCAGATCGGATCGCTCGCCAGCGTAGTCGAGCGCCGCCTGGACCGGAATCTGCGCGAACGACACGGCCTTGGCGCCGCGGCCGCACACGTCTTCCTCGGTCAGCGCCTTGTAGCCCGTGTGCTCGAGCGCCAGGTCTTCCAGCAGATGCTCCGAGCGCGTCGCATCGACCAGATAACTGGCCAGCATCGTGTCGGTCTCGAGGCCGGCGAGCGTGATGCCGTGACGCTGCAACAGGATGGCGTCGAACTTGAGGTCGTGCCCAATCTTGCCGACTGACGGATCCTCGAGCACCGGTTTCAAGGTGTCGAGCGCGGCGCGTGGATCGAGTCCGCCGTCGAAGCCGAGCCCGGAGGCGACCAGCGGCACATATCTCGCCTGACGCGCCCTGGTAGAGAACGACAGCCCGACAATCGCGGCGCGCATGGCTGACGGCGTATCGGGCAGCACGCGCAGCGCAAAGCGGCCGGCCTGGCGCAGTTCACACACCAGCGCACCCACCGCCTCGATCGACTCGACGACAGCGTAGTCCTTGCCAACCGTTTGCGCGGTTGGCGCGTACTCCATGACCAGCGACCTGAAGCCCAGACGCGAAAACAGCTCGAAGCAGCGCTGCTGGGAGGCCCCGCGATAGCGGGCGGCGTCCGGATCGAAGTCGACGGGGCAGTCGGTGTGAATCTGCGCGAGCGTGCGGCTCTGGCGCGCATCCTCCGCATGATTGAGCAGCCCTTCGCGCTGACGCTTGTTGGTCACCTCGGAGGCATGAGCGAGCAACTCCTCCAGGGTGCCGTAGGTTGCGATCAGATCGCGCGCTCCCTTCTCACCGATCCCTGGCACGCCCTTGATGTTGTCGATCGAATCGCCCATCAACGCCAGAACGTCGACCACCTGCGACGGCGCGACGCCAAACTTTTCCTTGACCCCATCGGCGTCGTACCAGGTGCCCTCCTCCTTCGGGTTGTAGACCTTGATGCCGTCGTGGACGAGCTGAAAGAAGTCCTTGTCGCCGGTGACGATGGCCACCTCGAATCCACGCGCCGCAGCCTTCATCGCAAGCGTGCCGATCACATCGTCGGCCTCGAACCGGCGCGATGTGAGAATCGGGACCCCAAGCGCCTCGCAGGCCTCGTGAACCCACGGGATCTGTTCGGCAAGATCGCCCGGCATCGGTGTGCGATTGGCCTTGTAGTCGGTTGCCAGTTCGGATCGGAACGTCGGCCCCGCGAGATCGAACGATGCGGCAATGTATTGCGGCTGATGATCGTTGATCAGCTTCCGCAGCATCGTCACGAATCCGTAGACGGCGTTCGTCGACTTGCCATCGGGACCGGTCAACCCGCGGATCGCGTGGTATGCGCGATACATCTGCGAGCTGCCGTCTATGAGGTACAGACGCGGCATGCTCATTGGGGAGGGAAACTTCAGTATATCATTCGATTGATGCTCTCCCGGACGCGCGTAGTGCTGCTCGCCGTACTCGTGGCGGCGGCCGCAGCAACCGCGTGCGGCCGAGGCGCTGGCCTGCTAAGCCCGCAGGACCAGGTACGAAGAAGATCTCACCCTGACGCTGGATGGCTCCGCGACGCTCGTCGTCAATGCTTCCATCCCTGCGCTCATCACGCTGCGTGGGCTTCCACTCGATCCGGATCCTGGCGTCCCAGCGGATGATCTGCGCCGGCGCGTTCGCGAGGTGTACACGTCGCCGCAGACCGAGGTTCTGCGCGTGAACACGTGGACGAAGTCCGGGCGGCGATTCGTCGGCGTTCGCATGCGCATTCCCGACATTCGTGCCCTGCCGAAAGCAGCTCCGTTCGCCTGGTCGTCGTACGACCTGCACCAGGAAGATGGGCACCACGTGTGGCGTCACACGCTCGGCGCGCCGGCGCCCTCAGCCCGAAGCAAGGTCGACGCCGGATGGAAAGGTGACGAGCTCGTAGGCTTCCGCGTGCACCTGCCGAGCCGCGTGCTCTTCTACAATGCGCGTGACGTGGAGGATCCGTCGCGGATACGCACTATCGATCGCGGCAACATCATCACCTGGGAGCAGCGGCTTGCCGATCGCCTGGAGAACCAGCCGATCGCGTGGGCAGACGACAGGACGCCGGGAGTGATGGAGATCCGGATGGACAGCCAGTCGATCCTTTACCGGACCTTGTGGCTGTTCGCGCTCGCGTTCACAGCCGCGGTCGTGGTGCTCGCTTTCTTCATCTGGATGGCGATGCGGCGCGGAAGCAAAGAGGTCAGCCCGCAGGCTTGAGGTCGCGCGTTTTCTGCTCTCCCTCGCTCAGCGAGATCTTCTCCGACGAGAGAAGCACGCGTTCCAGAAACGCCGGGTCGAACCACTCGCCTTGCTCGACGTCTTCCGTAGCAATGATCCGGTAATCACCCGGGGGCAGGCCGCGCATTCTGTAGGTGCCGTCCTGGCCGGTGCGCACCGCCTGAATCGAGCGGGATTGCGGTTGCCACTGCTGCTGATCCGTCGAGAACGCGATGACCGCCATACCCGCCACCGCGGTTCCAGTGCCGTCGCGGACGGCGCCGCTGATCTCGGTGGCCCGATCGGTCAACACGATCGTGACGTTGTCGACGTCGCGTCCGCTGCGCAATTCGATGGGCTCGTCGGTGACATCGCGTCCCGCGACGATCACCGATTTCAATGTCCACGGATCGCTGCCGCTGACGCGTACGTAGTGCCCCCCCGGCATCAGACTGAGTACCGTGAATGCGCCGTTCTTGTCGGCACGGCCACCGGAAGCAATCTGACCACCGCCGCGGCCTCCTGGTCCCCCCGCAAATGGCAGCGGGTCCACATCAGGCACATCGACCCGGAAGCTCGAATAGTCAGTCGGCGCCGGCGTTCCCGACGACTCCACGGTTATGTTGCCGGAGAGCGTGACCGACGGCTGCAGCGCGAGCGTGACGCCCGAGATGTTCTGACCGGCCACATTGATGTTTTGTGTGGCAACGCGGAGCGTGTCGCCACCCGACGCGAAGATCCCCCCGCCTGATCTGGCTACGGCAATGTAGCGCCCGGGCGGCACGTTGGCGATAGTGAACGGGCCATTCGCGCGTGCGCTGCCGCGCAGGATTTGACCACGCATCGTTCCGCCGCTGTCCTGCGGCACGAGCATCACCGGCACGGCGCCATCTGCGCCGACGACAATTCCGGAAACCGTGGCCGTGGCAACGAGTTGTACCTGGAAGTCCATTCCGCTGACTTCCTGTCCAGGTCCAACGGTGATCTTTCCCGCTTCCGCGGCGTTGACGACACCAGGGTAGTAGGTGGGCGCATAGCCGACGGGCTCGGGATCGTCCGGCGGCGCGCCAAAGAAGCCGCCGCGGCCTCCGCCACCCGGCCCCGCGCCGCCGCCCGCGGCGAACTGTTGGAATCCGCGCCCGAATACCTGCGCCAGCCTGCCGGCGTCGGCGCTGGCGTAGTACTCGCCCGGCGGGAGGCCGAATACGCGGTACTGCCCCCGATCGTCCGACTGATCGCCGCCGGCAGGCGAGAGCTGCCGCTCGCCGCGGATGTACTGATATCGCTGCACGGTCACGATCGCGCGTGCGAGCGGCTCGCCATCCTCATCGAGGACACGGCCGGTGATCACGCCGCCACGGACCAGACGCAGATCGATCGTCGCGATTTCCTGGCCATCGGCAAGCTGGACTGGCGTTCCCGGCTGTAGCGGACGCCGTTGTCCATATACGGCGTCGACAAATCCGGTCCGCGACGCGGTCACCGTGTAGCTGCCCGCGGTCAGCTCCGTGAGCCGAAATCGTCCCTGATCGTCGGTCGTGGTTGCGCGCGATAGACGTCCGCCGGCGCTGACGGTGACGCGCGCGTGTTTCACCGGCCGTCCGGTATCCGCCGTCCGGACGCGCCCGGCGATGCCCGCCGTCGCTGGCGCTTGCGTTTGGGTTTGCGGGTTGTCACGCGTAGGCCTGGACGCTTGCTGCTGCGGCAATTCCCGAGGCAACCGGCAGCGAGAACAGTCACCGAGAAGAATAGCGACGCGGTGCATAGCTGCTCACTTAGACCATACGACCGCGGCGGCGTTCGCGTTACGGCGCGTCTAAAGACGCGCCCTCAACGGCGATCTTCATCAGAGCAAGGCAATGGTTCCTATACCCATGCCGATGAGGAGCAGCTGACGAAAGCCGCCATTGACCCTCTGCTCGCGATGAAGATCCGGAATCAGGTCCGCCATCGCCACATAGAGGAAGTTGCCGGCGGCAAAGGCCAGCACGTAGGGCAGGCCCTGAGGCACGCAGCTTCGACGCGAGGACCATCGCGGCGGCACCGAGAATCCCGCCGACTCCCGCCAGCAGGTTGAGCGTGAACGCGCGCATGCGCGAGTAGCCCGGCGCGCAGCAGGATGGCGACGTCGCCGACTTCCTGCGGGATCTCGTGCGCCGCCACCGCGAGCGCCGTCGTCAGCCCAAGCGGGATCGACGTGAGCACCGCCGCGGCGATGACCGCGCCGTCGACGAAGGTGTGGAACGCGTCGCCGACAATCACCAGCGACGCCGCCGTGTTGTGCACGTGGCACGCCTCATCGTCATGACAATGCCGCCACAGCACGGCCTTCTCGAGGAGGAAGAAAACCAGGATTCCGGCCGCCATCGTCAGCATCGCCGGCCGAGGCGGGCAGTTGCGGCAAGCGCTTCGGGAACAAGCGCGAGCAACGCGACGCCGACCAGCGTGCCCACCGCGTAGCTAATCAACCACGGCACCAGCCGCACGCGGATGGTGTCGCCGAGACAGCAGGAATGTAGAGGCGACGATGACGCCGCCGAGCGAGCCGAGGATGCTGAAGGCTTACTGCAACGGAAAGGATATGCACAAGCGGGGCTAGTATGACAGACCGCGCGTTCGGAACCCCGAACCGCGAACGGCAAACCCCGAGCTGTGAACCCCCGAACTGCGAACCGCCAACTCTATTGCTTCGCCGCGACGTAGCCCCGCCGCGCGCGCACGTGATACGAGGTCTGGCGCACGTCGACGCGAATCGTGTGCCATCGGCCGTCCTTCGGACCGGTGGCCGCAGTACCCGATGTAATACTGCTTGCTCAATTCGTCCGCGATGCCGGCCGTTGCCGGATCGAGATCGCGCGCCTACCGGATGATCTCGGTGCGGCCGCCGCTGTCGTCGGTGATGTCGCGCAAGCGCGGCGACGTTCACGCGATCGTCGCATGCCGTTACGGCGCCAGCGCGGGTTGCCGCCGCCGCCTGGTCCCTGCGGCGGCTGCGGCGGCGGCGGCTGCGGCACGGCCGTCTGGCCCGGGAATGGGAACGGGCATCGGCATGCGCGGCGGCGGTTGACCGCCGCTGCGGCTGCTGCGAGCTGGTTGCCGTGATGTACGAAGTCGTCCCGCCGAGTCGATGCCGATCGCGTAGACGAGCACTTCTGTCTCGCGAATCAACTGCTTGACGCGCGAAGACGTCGGTGTGGCTGCTCGTGTCGTTGCCGTCGGAGATGATGACGACCGCCTTCTTGCGATTGCGTCCCTGCTGCGCCATGTGCACCGCTTCGGCGACCGTGTCGTAGAGCGCCGTGCCGCCGCGTGGCTGGATGCGGTCCGAGCGACTCGCTGATGCGCCGCTTGTCGCTGCGTCCATCCCTCGACGAGCTCCGGGGCGTTGTCGAAGCGGTACAGGAACACTTCGTCCTGCGGATCGAGCAGCTGGAACAGGAAGCGGTCGAGCGCCTCACGCGCGGCGTGCATCTTCTCGCCGTCCATGCTGCCGCTCGTGTCGAGGACGATGCCGAGGCTGACCGGAACGCGCTCGGCGCTGAAATGCGTGATCGGCTGCGGCTGCTCGTCGTCGAAGACGCGGAAGTCGTCCTTCGTCAGGCCCGAGACGAAGCGGCCGGACTGATCCGTCACCGTCGCCGTTGACGTTGATCAGCTCGACGCCGGTGCGGAACTTGAAAGCCTGTCCGGCTGCTGCGGCTGCCGGCGGCTGCCCGCTTTGCGCAGCAAGCATTCCGGCCGCAGTCACAACCAGCGCAACGACCAGAGCGGGTATGGGTGTCCTCATGGTCCGGCCTTTACTACTCAGATCCCGGCGGAGGCACGCGTGACGACGTCGGCGACCGGGCCTTGTTGCCGCTTGTCGACGTGCGCGATCACGCGGCCGTCGTCGCCGCGGAATCCAATGCGATAGCGCGCGACACTGCTCCGGTCACCGGCACCGAGACCACGAACGGAGATTCGTCGCCGGGCGCGAGCGGCGGTGACGTCGAGCAGCGCGCGGCCGCTCGCGAGGAACGCGCCGCTTGCGTCGAAAGCATACGCGGTGACCGTAACCCGCGTCAGCATCGCACCATCGCGTGGATTCTGCACGAGGCCGGTGATGGTCAGCGGTGCCGGGCTGCCGGCGTATCGTGCAGCGACAGCAACTCGAGTCCGGGCTGCCGCGGAAGACGTGGCCGCGGCGCGGCCGCACCAGCTGGTGCGAAGCGCTCCCTGTGGATCGCTCGCGTTCCGTCAGTCCGAACAATACGATCGCGGCAACCGCCAGGCCAAGCCCGCTCATCACGGCGAACCGCTTGCCCCACGGAGACAACGAAGGTTCGCGTTCCGCAAAGATCGTCGGCGCGGCTACCGGCGCGTCGCGAAGCGCGAGATCGGGCGACGGCTGAGGGACCGCGCGTGCCGCCGGCACCTGGGCTCGCTCCCGGCGCGGTGTTTCTTCACGAGGGGCCACACGCGGAGGGTGCGGCGCGACGAGAACCGGTGGTTCGTGTGCCGCCAGTTCCGCCAGCGCCATCACGCGAGCATCCGATCGTCGCCGTTCCACCCGCAGCATGCGCCACACGATTACGCTCAAGGCAGCCGCCATGGTCATCGATAAGAGCGTGACGCCGAGAAGAGTGCTATCCATTGATGTTCCTGGTGGTCGCCGTTGACGATTGCCGTGACCGGAGGGTGAGAGCAAGAACCAGACTCTCCATCCCACCACCGTCACTTAACAATCGCCGTCAACATATACCCACCGTCCTCCGTGAACCTGAGAACCTGAGAACCTGAGAACCAGTGAGAACCTGAGAACCGCGAAGCCTCTTACCTCAACTTGAACTCCACCGCCACTTCGACGATGACGTCGACCGGAACGCCCTGGCGCTGAGCGGGAGTGAAGCGCCACTGCCGCACGGCTTCAATCGCCCGTTGATCCAGACCCGCGCCAAGACCCTGCAACAGCTTCACATCGCCGACGCCGCCGTCCCGCCGTACGACGATCTCGAGGACGACATCGCCTTCGATATTCCTGCGCCTCCCGTCCTCGGTGTAATCAGGCCGGACCTCACGCAACAGCTTTGGCGGCGTGATGCCGCTGCCCGGACGGTAAGGTCCGCCGCCCGTGCCGCCACCGGATCCCGGCCCAATCCCGGAGCCCTGACCTTCGCCCAGGCCGGTTCCCTGGCCGGTGCCGGCACCGTTGCCTGTGCCCGGTCCATGACTTTCGGGGACGACTGGAGCAATCTCGACCGGAACTCCGACGCGGTCGTGCATGTCAGCCGCGACAGCCACGACGGGGGCCACGACTGGAGGAAGCGGCTCAGCCTTGGGGGGCGGTGGCTCGCTGACCTTCACGAGCTTCGGAGGCTCTACCGGCGGCGGTGGACGACGAATCGGCAACGGACTGCGAAGCGTGCTGACCCCTTTGCGCTCTGCTCTCGCAGCGGGTGTTGGCTCGACCCGGCCGCCGCCTCCGCCACCTCCGCCAGGGCCTGGTAACGCCACAAATACAAGCCGTGCTTCTTTCTGCTGGTCCGGTGTGACCTGCGGCGCCTCCCTCGAGAGACCCATGGTGGTGAGGAGGAGGACGAGGGCAGCAATCACAGCATGGACGGTACCCGACATGGCGATCGGCAGGGCCGCCCTGCGTCGTGTCGGTGCGACGGCCTGAAAGATCGGGCGATCTGTCGCGACAGTGTGGCCAGTCAGGTGACGGACGGCCCGAACCGCCTCGCGGGTGGCGAAGAATTCCCCGTCAACCGACCGCAACGCACCCGACTCGACCAGCGCACGCACGTCACGCAGGCGGACATCCGCAGCCCGTGCGATCTCGCCGGCTGAAAAGACGTCAGGCGCTGTCCCGAGTGCGAAAGGCATATGAGGGTGAGGTCCGGGGAACCTTCTGGGGCAAAAGCCGTTCCGTCAGTGTTTCGGCCGTTCCGGGCCGAGATCTGTTCATGAACGCCCCCGCGGGCTGTCGTCGCAGAGAGACACTGTTCAAATTGTGCTACAAGGCCGCGCGATGCAAACGGTAGTCGTGACGGGAGCGTCGAGCGGCATCGGCCGCGCCACCGCGATGCGGTTCGCACAGGACGGTGCGGCCGTGCTGGCCGTCGGCCGCGAGCCGGCGCGCTTGAATGAGGTGCTGCGAGGCAGTCGAGAAAGAAGGAGGCCGCGGCGTCCCATGCGTCGCCGACGTGACCAGCGCCGACGCGCCCGAGGCGATCGTGCGCGCGGCGCTTGACCGCGTTCGGCGGTCTGATCCGCGATCGTCAATGCCGCGGGGATCATCGCGTCGGGAACCGTCGAGATACGACCGGCGACGCTCCGTGGGACCAGATGCTCGACATCAACCTGCGCGCGCCGTTCCGGCTGATGCGCGCCGCGGTGCCCGCGCTCACAGCGTCACGCGGCGCGATCGTCAACGTCTCGAGCGTGACGGGCCTGCGCGCATTTCCGGGCGTGCTCGCGTATTGCGTCAGCAAGGCGGGCGTCGATCAGCTGACGCGCTGCGCCGCGCTCGAACTCGCGCCGCAAGGGCGTCCGCGTCAACGCGGTGAATCCCGGCGTGGTCGTCACCAACCTGCATCGCCGCAGCGGCATGGCCGAGGACCGACTACGCGGCGTTCCTCGAGCGCTCGAAGGAGACCCACCCGCTCGGACGTGCAGGTAACGCCGAGGAGATCGCGGAGCTGATCATCTTTCTCGCATCGGACCGCGCGGGATGGATCACCGGCGAGACGATTTCGATCGACGGCGGCCGTCATCTCACCTGCGCGCGGTGATCATGGCGCAGAACTTATGACTCAGGGCTCAGGCTGGCTCAAGGATCTACGGCTTCAGCCTTATGACGCAAGGCTCAGGCTGGCTCCCGACTGTGTGGCTCAAGGCTCGTGTGCTTTGGGCCGTGAGTCATGAGCCTTGAGCCCTCTTCACCCCTTCCACGAATCTCAGGCCTTGGCGTTCCGCGAGCAGGCGCGTTGCGGCGAATCCCGCAGCCGACAGCGCCCCCGCTGCGCCCTCCTCACCGTAGGACGGCTCGGATGAGCGGCCGCCAATGATTCCGGCGATGCCGCCGCGCGGGATCTGATCGATGACGATGAGGCGGCCTCCCGCACGCAGCACGCGAAACACTTCGAGCAGGGCACGCGACCGCTCGTCGTGCGCCATCGTGGCGAGCACGTCGCGAGTGACCGCGACGTCGAAGCTCCCGCTTTCGTATGGCAGCGCGGTCCACGGCGCCGAGATGGCTTCCACCAGTGCGCCCTCGCGCTCGATCGCCGCGGCGGCGCGCGACGCGCGCGCCGAGTCCGCATCGACGACCGACGCTCGCCCGGTCAATCCTGATTTGATTGCCAGCGCGGCGATCAGTTGCGGATCATTCGCGCCGATGACCAGCAGACGATCGCCGAGCTTCACGCCGGTCATCGAGAGTGCCAGCGGCTCGGTCGGCGTTCCCTTTCTGAACCACGCCATTGTTTCGAGATGATATAGTTTTTCGGTTGTGAAGACTCCGCAGAAGATCGCCAAGGCCGATGGGAAATTGGGCGTGCTGCTGGTGGGGCTCGGTGCCGTCAGCACGACGACGATAGCCGGCGTGATGGCCGTGCGCCGCGGTCTCGCGCGCCCGATCGGATCGCTGACCCAGATGGGCACGATTCGTCTCGGCAAACGGACCGAGGGTCGCTCGCCGCGATCAAGGACTTCGTGCCGCTCGCCTCTCTCGACGACGTGGTGTTCGGCGGGTGGGACATCTTCGATGAGAACTCCTACGAGGCGGCCAAGACGGCGGGCGTGCTCGACGTCGAGCTGCTCGACCAGATCCGGCCGGAGCTCGAGCGGATCACGCCGATGTCAGCGGTCTTCGAGCGCAAGTACGTGAAGCGTCTCGACGGACCGAACGTGAAGAAGGGACAGGAACAAGCGGGATCTTGCCGAGCAACTCGTCGACGACATCCGTCGGTTCAAGAAAGAGAACGGATTGAGCCGCCTCGTGTTGATCTGGGCGGGCAGCACCGAGATCTTCCTGCAGGAGTCGCCGGTGCACGCCAGCGTCGAGGCGTTCGAGAAGGCGCTCGACGCGAACGACGACGCGATTCCGTCGAGCATGATCTACGCTTACGCGGCGATCAAGGAAGGCATTCCGTATGCGAACGCGGCGCCCAACCTCAGCGCCGATGTGCCCGCCCTGCTCCAGCTCGCGCAGCAAACCGGATCACCGGTCGCCGGCAAGGATCTGAAGACCGGCCAGACCTGGATGAAGACGATGCTCGCGCCCGGACTGAAGGCGCGTCTGCTTGGGGTCGAGGGCTGGTATTCGACGAACATCCTGGGCAACCGCGACGGCGAAGTGCTCGACGATCCCGAGTCGTTCAAGACGAAGGAAGAGAGCAAGAAGTCGGTGCTCGATTACATCCTGCAGCCGGGTCTGTATCCGGATCTCTACAAGGACCTTCACCACGTCGTGCGCATCAACTACTACCCGCCGCGCGGCGACAACAAAGAGGGCTGGGACAACATCGACATCTTCGGCTGGCTCGGATACCCGATGCAGCTGAAGATCAATTTCCTGTGCCGCGACAGCATTCTGGCCGCGCCAATCGTGCTCGACACGGCGCTTTTTCTCGACCTCGCGCAGCGCGCGGGTATGGCCGGCATCCAGGAGTGGCTGTCGTTCTATTTCAAGAGCCCGATGCATGCGCGCAGGCGTCTACCCCGAGCATGACCTGTTCATTCAATTGATGAAGCTGAAGAACACGCTGCGGCATCTCCAGGGCGAAGAGCTGATCACGCATCTCGGCCTGGAGTATTACGACTGATGGACTCGGTTCCCCCGCGACTGCAACCGGCGGTGCTCGGCGGCCTCTTCATCGGAGTGCTGTCGGCGCTGCCGCTCGTGAATCTCGCCAATTGCTGTTGCCTGTGGGTCATTGGCGGCGGCGTGCTCGCGGCTTACCTGATGCAGCAGAGCTTTCCCTACGCGATCAGCGCTGCCGATGGTGCGCTGGTCGGCCTGCTTGCCGGGATGATTGGGGGGATCCTCGGCACGCTGTTCGCGATTCCGATTGATCTAATGATGGGCCCGATCCAGCAGCGCTGGGTGGAGCGCCTGATCCTGTCGAATCCCGATGTCCCCGAAGAGACGCGGGCGCTGTTCGAGAACATGGCGGCACGCGGCTTGTCGGCCCTGGTGGTTGGCGTCCGTCTCGTCTTCGGCGTGGTCATCGGCGCCATCTTCGGCATGCTCGGCGGGTTGCTTGGCGTGGCGCTCTTCAAAAAGAACCTGCCGCCGCCCCCGCCGCCACCCGGCACGGTCGAGATCCTGCCGCCGGCAGACAGTAGACTGCAGATTGAAGACTGAAGATTGAAGATTGCGGACTGAAGATTGAAGACTGAAGATTGACAGATTGCAGATTGCAGATTGCAGATTGCAGATTGCAGACTGCGGATTGCAGACCGCAAACCGCAAACCAAACGGCAAACGCTTATGTCCGAAATCGACGCGCTCCTTAAGGAAGACCGGCGCTTCCCTCCGACCGACGAGTGGCGGCGTACGGCGCATGTCACCGATCCCGGCATCTATCAGCGGGCGACCGCAGATCCGGAAGGGTTCTGGGCGGGATTTGCGCGCGAGCTCGAGTGGATGCAGCCCTGGTCGCGGGTGCTCGAATGGAAGTCACCCCACGCCAAGTGGTTCGTCGGCGGAAAGCTCAACGCGAGCGTCAACTGCATCGACCGTCACATCCGCGGCGATACGGCGCAACAAGGCCGCGATCATCTGGGAAGGTGAGCCCGGCGACCGTCGCACGCTGACCTACTGGGATCTCCACCGCCAGGTCGGCGCACTTCGCCAACGTGTTGAAGTCGCTGGGGGTGAAACGCGGCGACCGCGTCGCCCTCTATTTGCCGCTCATTCCCGAACTGGCGATCGCGATGCTGGCGTGCGCGCGCATCGGCGCCGTGCACAGCGTTGTCTTCGGTGGCTTCAGCGCTGAGTCGCTGCGCGATCGGATCAACGACGCCAAGGCGGTGCTCCTGGTCACCGCCGACGGCGGGTACCGCCGCGGTCAGGTCGTGCCGCTCAAGCAGATGGCCGACGATGCGTTACGCGACACGCCGTCGATCAAGAACGTCGTCGTCGTGCAGCGCCAGCCGGGCGCGCCGATCCCCGTCGACATCAGCGAAGGCCGCGATCACTGGTATCACCGCCTGATGCAGCACGCTTCTTCGCGGTGCGAGCCCGAGGCGATGGATGCGGAGGACATGCTCTACATCCTCTACACCTCCGGCACGACGGGAAAACCGAAGGGCATCGTGCACACGACCGGCGGATATCTTGTCGGCACCTACGCGACGACCAAGTGGGTGTTCGATCTCCGCGAGGACGATGTCTATTGGTGCACGGCGGACATCGGCTGGGTGACCGGACACAGCTACGTCGTCTATGGACCGCTTGCCAATGGCGCGACGGTCCTGATGTACGAAGGCGCGCCGGACTGGCCGCAGAAGGATCGCTTCTGGGACATCATCGAGCGGCACGGCGTCACGATGTTCTACACCGCGCCGACGGCGATTCGCGCGTTCATGCGATGGGGCACGGAGTGGCCCTCGAAGCACGACCTCTCATCGCTGCGGCTGCTCGGCTCTGTCGGCGAGCCGATCAATCCCGAGGCATGGATGTGGTATCACCTGAACATCGGCCGCGAGCGATGTCCCGTGGTCGATACGTGGTGGCAGACCGAGACCGGCATGATCATGATCACGCCGCTGCCGGGGATCACCAACCTGAAGCCGGGTTCGGCCACGCAGCCTTTCCCAGGCGTCGTCGCGGAGATTCGAAATCAGAAAGGTGAGCGGGTCGAGACCGGGGGCGGTCTTCTCGCGCTGACCCGCCCGTGGCCAGCCATGCTGCGCGGCATCTACGGCGATCCCGATCGCTTCGTGAAACAGGTACCTGGAGCCAGTGGACCGACGGTGCGTATTTCACCGGCGACGGCGCGCGCCTCGACGAGGAGGGTTACTACTGGCTGCTGGGCCGCGTCGACGACGTGCTTGAACGTCGCGGGGCATCGACTCGGCACCATGGAAGTCGAGAGCGCGCTGGTCGATCATCCACGCGTCGCGGAAGCGGCAGTCGTCGGCAAGCCGCACGAGATCAAGGGGCAGGCAGTCGCGGCGTTCGTCACGTTGAAGGAGGGGAACAAGGCGTCGGACTCGCTGGTCGACGAGTTGAAGGACCACGTCGTGAAAAAGATCGGTGCCATCGCGCGCCCCGATCAGATCCTCTTCGCAGCGGACCTTCCGAAGACGCGCTCCGGGAAGATCATGCGACGGCTGCTCCGCGACATTGCCGAAGGAAAGGCCCTCGGCGACACCACAACGCTTGCCGATCCAACAGTCGTCGCCAGGCTCAAGACGGAGTACCAGGAGAAAGAGGGCTAGGGAGGTTGCGATAATCCGGGTGGAATCGCAACAACTATCGCCGGTAGTGATCTTGTGCGGGGTATTCTGTTAGCGGGATGCCCGCGCTGACCGCCATCGAGTTCGGTCCGGACACATGTGTTCTCGTGCGCGGGTCACTACGAGGGGCCGCCCTCCGCGTAGCCGGCGTCGAGATACTCGATCCTGCAGCCTTTCCCGGCAGCGACGCCTTCACTGCCACGCTGAAACAGCTGCGTCGCAAGATGAAATTCGCGCGGCGCGCGCGGGTCGTCCTCTGGGGCCTTCCTGACGGCGCGACGCCTCACGATCCTGCGGTCCGCTCGCTCCTGGCGCCACTCGAATCCGCCGGCTTCCGCGTCCAGCGTGTCGTGTCGCCGTGTAACGCGCTCGCGGCGCTCGCGCGCATCCGCACGCCGCGGCCGGACGGCGCGATGGGATGGCTGGCGGTCGATCGAGCGGGCGTCGCGATAGTGGTCGCACGGCCGGGCGAACTCCTGTATTCCCACACCTTCGGATGGGATTCCTCGATTGGCGCCAGCGGCAGCCAGGCGCGGATGCTCCAACGATACTCACTCGTGGCATCCCTTGCTCCCGAGCTGCGCCGCGCGATCGCGGCCGCCAGCGACAAGGGTGGACGTGTCGACACCATCATCACCTGCGGCAACCTGCCGGATCTCCGATCGTTGACGATGCCGCTCATCGAGGAATTGGATCTCGAGGTTGAAACCCTCGACTCGCTGGATGGATTGACCGTCAATCCGGAAGTGCGCGATCGCCTGACCGACCTGGCGCCCGCGATCAGGATCGCCTGCGCTGGAGCGGCAACCCGTCCGACCCGCCCTTTGATGCCGTCGACCGAGGGCAGGAGCCCTTCGCGGATGCTGCGGGCCGCTGCGCTGCTGGTGACGGTCGGAGGGATCGGGTGGTGGTGGTACTCGCAGCGGACCCACCGTGAGTCGAAAATCGCGGTGATGGCCGGCCAGAAACCGGCAACAGCGTCAGCGCCGTCACGGCTGCGCCCATCCCCTCCGTCCCCGTCTGTGCCGAAGGTCAATCCGCCCGCTGCCTCGCGGACGGTCAGTGGGGTGGCTCATGGGGTCAGACCCCAAACGCCGGCAGTTTCTCTCCGAGTGGGGTCAGACCCCACAACGCCGGGGTCAGACCCCGGGGTCAGACCCCTTACCCCGTCCGGGGTCAGACCCCAATCCGCATCCCTTCTGAACGATCCACTGCCTCAAATCTCGACCATCCTGGCGTCCCCGGAACGCCGGTTCGCGATGATCGACGGCCGGGTCGTCAGCGTCGGGGACCGCGTTGGTCAAAGATTGGTGACGGCGATAGAGCCACGGACCGTGGTGTTTCGCGAGCCGTCCGGGGTGCATATATCCGTAGGACTCGGCGGCCGGCTCCTGGGGGTCATCCGCCGCTGACGCGGTTGTTCGGGGCGGGGCATTTGGCCTAAGATTTATCTCGGTCGTCGAATCGCACGACCGACTCGCCGCTTTCAAGAAAACAGAGCCCTTGAGGAACTACTACGATCTGCTTGCCATCGACGCGGCGGCGTCGGTGGACGACGTGAAGAAGGCGTTCAAGCACGAGATCGCCAAGTATCGCCCCGACAAGGTGCAGCACCTTGGCCAGGAGTTTCAGGCGATGGCATCGGCGCTTGCCGCCGACCTGACCGAGGCGTATCGGATCCTGGTCGATCCGGAGCTTCGCGCCAAGTACGACGAAGATCTGCGCCTGCGCCGTGAGACTCCCGAGCCGGCCCCGCTGCAGTGGGCCACCACGCCACCGCCGCATCGAACGCTCAGGAACCAGTCACCGCGCCCGGCACATTCGTCCCGCGCCTCGGCGGTTGCCGAACGGCCTGGCGCGTCGGTTGCCATTCCGGTCTCGCTCAAGAGAGACGCGATCGCAAAGCTTCGACAAGCCGTGACAGGAATCCCGGGTGGTCTCGAAGCATCCGTCGCGGGCTTTGACGCGATGTTCGTCGTCAAGCCAAAGAAGGGGCTGTTCCGCAAAGGCGACGAGGAGGTTCGACTGCTCGTGCGGTTCGTGCCACGAGTTGATTGCCGCGCAGTCGTGGACGCATGGCCACTTGCGTTGAAAGCTCCGGGTTCCGGGGTGCCGTGTGTGCTGCTCCTCGGACTCTCGGTCGCGCCGCCCGCGGAACTCGCCAAGGCGATGCCTCGACACCCTCCAAAGTCACGCGATCATGAACCTGTCTTCGTGCCGGTCGACATGAAAAGCTGGGAAGCTGTTCCTCCACCGGAAACCCCCGCCTCAGTGCTCGCGGTGATTCGGCGGTTGCGGGCCGCCACCTAGCGCAGCCGGAACGACGAACCGCTTCACGCCGTAAAGGTTTGAATCATGGGTTTGATTACAACCAACGATCTCTGGAAAACGTACGTGATGGGCTCGGAGGAGATACACGCGCTGCGCGGTGTGTCGATCAACATCGAGCCCGGCGAGTACGTCGCCATCATGGGACCATCCGGTTCCGGCAAATCCACCCTGATGAACCTGGTTGGCTGCCTCGACACGCCGACGAAGGGCAGTTACCTGCTCAACGGCAAGGAAGTCGCGTCGATGAACGACGACGAGCTGGCGCGGATCAGGAACGAGGAGATCGGGTTCGTCTTCCAGACGTTCAACCTGTTGCCGCGCGCGACGGCGCTGCACAACGTGGAGCTGCCGCTGGTATATGCGGGCGTCTCCTCCAAGGATCGCCAGGAACGGGCGCGAACGGCGCTCGAGAAGGTGGAACTCACGTCGCGGGCCAGCCACCGGCCGAACGAGCTGTCGGGCGGCCAGCGTCAACGCGTCGCCATCGCCCGTGCGCTGGTCAACAACCCCTCAATTCTGCTCGCAGACGAGCCGACCGGCAATCTCGACTCGAAGACCGGCGTGGAAATCATGGCGGTGTTCGAACGTCTTCATGCTGCGGGCAACACTATCGTGCTCGTCACGCATGAAGCCGACATCGCGGCGCACGCACACCGCGTGATCCACATTCGCGACGGTCAGGTGGAGCGGGATGTGATCGGTGCGGCCGCTGTGCCCTCGGCAGTCGGCGGAGAGGCCAGCGGATCAATCGTCTAGGGCAGATCCTTTGACTACACCGCGGCGAGGTGGCCCGCCGCAACCTCGCGCAGCGGGGCCGCGCGATCGAAGCTCGCCGGATCCAGCACGATTCGCTGCCTTGGCGCATCCGGATCGGGTACGGGAATCGCTGACAACAGCGCGCGCGTGTAAGGATGCTGCGGCCGGGCGAACAGCTTGGCCGTCTCTCCCATTTCCACGATCTTTCCCAGATACATCACGGCGACGCGGCTGCAGATGTGTTCCACCAGCCGAAGATCGTGGGCGATGAACAGATAGGTGAGCTTCAACTGCTGCTGCAGATCCATCAGCAGGTTCACCACCTGCGCCTGAACCGATACGTCGAGCGCCGACACCGGTTCGTCCGCGATGATGAACGACGGGTTCAGCGCCAACGCCCGCGCGAGACCGATGCGCTGACGCTGGCCGCCGCTGAACTCGTGCGGATGCCGCCGCAGGTGCTCCGGATTGAGGCCGACCAGCTCGAACAGTTCTCCCACTCGGGCCCGCCGTTCGGCCTTCGATCCGAGCCGGTGAATGATCAGCGGCTCCTCCACGATGTCGCCAACCCGCATCCGCGGGTTGAGCGAGGAGTACGGATCCTGAAAGACGATCTGCAGGTCGCGTCGCGCGCGGCGCAGATCTCCGCGCGACAGCTTCAGCATGTCCTTGCCGTCGAAGATGACGTCGCCAGAAGACGGCTCGATCAACCGCAGGATGCATCGCCCGGTCGTGGTCTTGCCGCTCCCGGACTCGCCGACGAGACCGAAGGTTTCACCGCGCTCGACGGCAAAGCTCACATCGTCAACTGCCCTCAAGATTGTGGACGCTCCGAAAATGCCGCGCCGGCGCGAAAACTCTTTCACCAGGTGGCGCACTTCGAGCAGCGGCATCAGCTATTGCCCTTCACGCGCGTCTCGGGGAAGACTTCGGGATCGACGGCGGCGCTGTACAAGTAGCAGCGGGCAGTGTGTGAATCGGGATTTGACATTCTCGTTTCGGTCGTCCGGGCCTCGGACCTCGAACTTCGGACCTCGATGGTCGTTACCCCGGGTACCGCCTGGTCGCAGGGCTCGAACCGCTTCGGGCACCTTGGCGCGAATGGACATCCCGGCGGCAGCTGACCGAGCGGCGGAACGGTTCCCTGGATCGCCGTGAGCCGGGATCCGCGCAACCCGCCAGGGATGGACGCGAGCAGGCCCTGGGTGTAGGGATGCCGCGCGTCGCGAAACAACTCGCGAACCGGCGCCTCTTCGACAATCCGTCCCGCGTACATCACGGCCACCCGATCTGCCATTTCGGCGACGACGCCGAGGTCGTGCGTGATGAGCAGCAGCGCGAGACCAAAGCGCTTCTTGAGATCGCGCAGCAAATCCAGAATCTGTGCCTGAATCGTCACGTCGAGCGCGGTCGTCGGCTCGTCTGCAATCAGCACCGACGGATTGCACGCGAGCGCCATGGCAATGAGCGCGCGCTGTCGCAAGCCGCCCGACAGTTGATGCGGATAGTCGCGAACGCGCCGATCGGGCTCAGGGATGCTGACCGCGGCGAGCAGATCGATTGCCCGTTGCCGCGCTGCGCGGCCGCGCGCTTCGCGGTGCACGATCAAGGTCTCCGCAATTTGATCGCCGATCGTGAAGACGGGATTCAAGGCGGTCATCGGTTCCTGAAATACCAGCGCGAGCTCGGCGCCGCGGACGCGCTGCATGTCGCGTTCGCCGAGGGTGAGCAAATCGCGTCCGTTGAACAGGACCCGTCCGCTCGCGATTCGCCCTGGTCTCTGAACGAGCCGGAGGAGCGACAGCGCCGTCACCGACTTGCCGCTGCCCGACTCGCCCACCAGGCAGAGCGTCTCTCCTGCATTCAGCTGGAAGCTGACGTCGATCACCGCCGGTGCGGTTCCGCCAGGAAGGTCGAAGACGGTGTTAAGGCGCTCGACTGACAACAGCCGGGGGCCGAGGCCCGAGGCCCGAGGCCCCGACAGCCCTGCCTCGGTCGGCGTCTCGTCGGACCTCGGACCTCGGACCTCGGACCTCGGCTGCTCAGACATCAATCTCCCTATGCTCCCCGAAAACCGTTCGCATCGTGTCGGAGATCTCTCCGACCGTGGCGTGCGCTTCGACGGCGCGGATGACGTGCGGGACCAGGTTGTCGCCGGCGCGCGCGGCCGTCTCCACCGCTTTCATCGATTCGCGCCACGTCCGGTCGTCCCTGGCCGCGCGCAGGCGGCGGACGCGATCGATCTGGCGCGTCTCGATCTCCGGGTCGATGCGGAGGACATCGATGGTCGCCTCTTCATCGGTAGCGTAGCGATTGACCCCCACGACTACTGAATTGCCCGAATCGATTTTCTGCTGAGCGCGATACGCGGCATCCTGAATCTCACGCTGGATGAATCCGGACTCAATAGCCGCCAGCGTGCCGCCAAGGCTGTCGATCTTCTCGATGATCGACGCCGCGTCCCGCTCGATCCGGTCGGTCAGCTCCTCGATGGCGAAGGAGCCTCCGAGCGGATCGACGGTGTTCGCAACGCCGCTCTCGTACGCGATGATCTGCTGTGTCCTGAGCGCGACGCGCGCCGACTCCTCGGTCGGGAGCGCCAGGGCCTCGTCGCGGCCGTTGCAGTGCAGCGATTGGGTTCCGCCGAGGACCGCAGCAAGCGCCTGCACGGCGACGCGAACGATGTTGTTGTCGGGTTGTTGCGCGGTGAGGGTGCTGCCGGCGGTCTGGGTGTGGAAGCGAAGCTGCTGCGCGCGGGTATTCTTCGCACCGAACCGATCCCGCATCACCTTCGCCCAGAGACGCCGCGCCGCACGGAACTTCGCGATCTCTTCCAGGAAATCGTTGTGCGCGTTGAAAAAGAACGACAGCTGCTGGCCGAAGCCGTCGACGGCAAGGCCGGCGTCGATCGCCGCCTGCACGTAGGCGATCGCGTTGGCGAACGTGAAGGCCACCTCCTGCACCGCGGTCGCGCCCGCCTCTCGGATGTGATACCCGCTGATTGAAATCGTGTTCCAGTTCGGGAGCTCGCGCTCGCAGTAGGCAAAGATATCGGTGACGATCCGCAGCGAGGCACGGGGCGGATAGATGTAGGTGCCGCGCGCGACGTATTCCTTCAGAATGTCGTTCTGGATCGTGCCGGAGAGCGCGTGCGGATCGATGTCGCGCCTGCGCGCGACCGCAACGTAGAGCGACAGGAGGATGATCGCGGTGGCGTTGATGGTCATCGAGGTCGACACGCGATCGAGCGGGATGCCGGCGAACAGCTCCTCCATGTCGGCAATCGAGTCGATCGCGACGCCTACGCGTCCGACTTCCCCCTCGGCCAGCGGATGATCCGAGTCGTATCCCATCTGGGTGGGGAGATCGAACGCGACACTGAGACCGCTGACCCCATGGCCCAGCAAATATCGATAACGCTGGTTCGATTCGGCCGCCGTCCCGAACCCCGCGTATTGCCTCATCGTCCAAAGGCGGCCGCGGTACATGGTGGGCTGGATGCCGCGAGTAAAGGGAAAAACGCCGGGGAGTTCGTCCATTGACACTGGTTAGAGCATGAGTTTACAATGGTACCGCGTTCCAGCGCTGCAAACCCTTCATATGATTAACTTTGGCGCTCGATCCTACCGCCTTTCCCCAGGGTGGTAGTTCCGATCGAGATAACGCCACGGGTCCCAGCCGCGGCAGTGTGAGGAGGTCTCGAATGGATGACGTCGTGAACCGGATGGCTAAAGAGCTCTCCGACGCCATTGCTGCCGCCGTCGCAGAAGATGCGCGGGTGGAAGCGTGCCGTGAGCGCGCACGGGCTGCAGGCTTCGAGATGAAAGTCTCGCTCGAAGCCGTCATCGGTTTTGTCAGCCGGACACAAACTGCCGCCCTCGCGCGCACCGCGCCGCAGCAGCAGCAGAAGGCCCTCGCGCCGGCGCCGCAGCGCCGGCACTTCGAGATCAGCGCGAACGACAAACGGTTCCTCCGTTCGTTGCGAATTGCCGCTGACGAGACTCAGGAAAAAGAAGTCGAATAAGAAGGCAGAAACCCACAAACAGAAGACTGAAGGCGGAAGACAGCAGTCGGAAGGGCGGCTCGCTCACGCGCGCCGCCCTTTTTTGTCCCTTACAACCGGTTTACTTCCTCGCTGCTGATTGGGCCGCGACTGCTGCCGCGGCCCTTGCCGCTGCCTCGGGATCGCCCAGATAGTAATGGCGCCGCGGTTTCAGTTGGTCGTCGAGTTCATAGACCAGGGGAATTCCGGTCGGGATGTTGAGGTCGACGATCTCCGCATCGCTGACCTCGTCGAGGTACTTGACGAGCGCGCGCAGGCTGTTGCCGTGCGCGGCGATGAGCACCCGCTTGCCGCCGGTGATTGACGGAGCGATCGTGTGGTGCCAGTACGGCAGGAAGCGGGCGACGGTGTCCTTCAGGGATTCGGTCAGAGGCATCTCTGAGGGGCTCAACGTCGCGTAACGCGGATCGCGCCCGGGATGACGGGGATCATCCGGTGAAAGTGGCGGCGGCGGAATGTCGTAACTGCGGCGCCAGATCTTCACCTGCGCCTCGCCGTGTTTCTCGGCGGTCTCGGCCTTGTTGAGCCCCTGGAGTGCGCCGTAGTGGCGCTCGTTCAGGCGCCAGTCCTTGGTGACGGGGATCCACATCAGATCCATCACCTCGAGCGCCGACCACAGCGTGCGGATCGCCCGCTTGAGGACCGAGGTGTACGCGAGGTCGAAGGTGTAGCCGCCGTCCTTCAGCAGGCGTCCCGCTTCGAGCGCCTCATGGCGGCCGCGCTCCGACAGATCGACATCGGTCCACCCGGTGAACCGGTTCTCCTTGTTCCAGGTGCTCTCGCCGTGGCGTAACAGAACCACTGTATGCATCGGTGTTCCCTTATCGCGGCACAACGGCCACAGAACAACACAGAAGAACACCCAAAACCAGTCAAAAACACAATGAGTTATCTGTGTTCTTCAGTGTTGCTCTGTGGCTTCTTCGTCTTCAGTGTTCTTCTGTGTTTTTCTGTGTTTTTCTGTGTATTTCTGTGGCCTTGCTGTGGCCGTCCCGTGGCCTTCACCCGTGTTTCGCTGTGGCCTTGACCGCGGCACGTCCCGCGTACTTGCCGCGCGAGCCGAGTTCTTCTTCGATCCGGAGCAGCTGGTTGTACTTCGCCACGCGATCGGTGCGGCTTGCCGAACCGGTCTTGATCTGCCCGGCGCTGGTCGCGACGGCGAGATCCGCGATCGTCGTGTCCTCGGTCTCGCCGGAGCGATGCGAGATGACGCTCGCGTAGCCGGCGTCTCGGGCCATCGCGACCGCATCGAGAGTCTCGGTGACGGTCCCGATCTGGTTGAGCTTCACGAGCAACGCGTTCGCCACTTTCTCGGCGATGCCGCGCTCGAGGATCTCCGGGTTGGTGACGAATACGTCGTCACCCACGAGTTGCACGCGATTGCCGAGCGCCGCGGTGAGCGCCTTCCAGCCATCCCAGTCGCCTTCCGCGAGACCATCCTCGATCGAGATGATCGGGTACTGCCGGACCCAATCCTCGTACAGCTTGACCATCTGGTCGGCGGTGCGCGGCTCGTCGCCGGACTTCTTGAACTCGTAGCGCTTGCCGCTCTCGTCCCACAATTCGCTCGACGCGACGTCGAGCGCGACGAACACGTCCTGTCCGGCCTTATAGCCGGCCTGGGTGACCGCTTCGAGCACCACCTCGACCGCTTCGCGGTTCGACGACAGGCTGGGAGCGAAGCCGCCTTCGTCGCCGACCCCGGTCGAATGCCCCTTCTTTTTGAGGATGCCGCGAAGAGTATGGAAGATCTCGGCGCCGGTGCGGAGCGCCTCGGCAAACGAGGCCGCGCCGACCGGCATCACCATGAACTCCTGGAAGTCGACGCTGCTGTCTGCGTGGGCGCCGCCATTCAGGATGTTCATCATCGGCACCGGCAGCAGTCTGCCGGCGGCATCGGCTTTCTTCTCGTAGAGGCGCGCGAGGTGCGCGTACAGCGGCATGCGCGCATTCGACGCATTGGCGCGCGCCAGTGCCATTGAGACGCCGAGCAGCGCGTTCGCTCCGAGCCGTCCCTTGTTGGGCGTTCCGTCGAGCGAAATCATGTGTTCGTCGATCGCGCGTTGATCGGACTTCCTACCGGCGAGCGCCTTGGCGATTTCACCGTTGACGTTAGCGACCGCCTTGGACACGCCCTTCCCGAGGTACCGCTTCTTGTCGCCGTCACGCAGTTCGAGGGCCTCTCGAACGCCGGTCGACGCTCCCGACGGCACCGCCGCGCGCCCGACGATCCCGCCCTCGAGCGTGACCTCGACTTCGACGGTCGGGTTGCCACGCGAGTCGAGGATTTCCCGACCGTGCACCTTCTCTATCTTCATCAACAATTGAGACTCCGTGGCCTCAGTGGTCTTCAGTGACGATGGCATTCCCTGGCCTCCTAGCTCTCCGAACCTCGCCGATCGAATTCCTTCTCGACGCGCAGCGCTTCTTCACCAATCACCTCGATGAACGGCTCTTCATCCTTGGTGACCACGACGATGCCCCGCTCGCTGACCGTGTGGCGACGGCGATCCTCTTCTTCGTTGTAACCAATACGCGCCCCGCGCGGGATGAACACGTCGCGATCGATGATCGCTCTGCGAATGCGCGCATGGCGCCCGACCCGGACGCCGGGCATGAGAATGCTCTGCTCGACTTCGCAGAAACTGTGTACCCGGACATTGGGGCAGAGGACGCTGCCGCGGACCGCGCTCCCGGACACGATGCAGCCTGCCGAAATGATCGAGTCGAGCGCCCGCCCGCAGCGGCGTCCCTCGTCGGCGAACACGAACTTGGCCGGAGGCGCCTGCACCTGGTGGGTGTGCAGCGGCCACTCCGGATCGTACAGGTTGAACTCCGGGTTGACCTGGCAGAGATCCATGTTCGCTTCGAAGTACGCATCGAGCGTGCCGATGTCGCGCCAGTACTTCGAGAGTTTCTTGTTCTCGTCGAGAAAGCGGTACGCGTAGATTGGCACCTTGGACATCAACGCCGGGATGATGTCCTTGCCGAAGTCGTGGCTGGTCTGCCGCCGCGCGTCTTCCTCGAGCGCCGGCACGACCACGCGCATGTCGAAGATGTAGATGCCCATCGACGCGAGCACCTGCGTCCCCGGTGGCAAGTCGCGGGGCTTCTCGAGAAAGCCGCTCAACCGCCCTTCGTCGTCGACCTGCATCACGCCGAAGCGATGCGCTTCCTCCGACGGCACTTCGATCACCGCGAGGGTTGCGCCGGCGCCGTGACCGAGATGGAAGCGCAGCATCTTGGCGTAATCCATCTTGTAGACGTGATCGCCGGAAAGCACGAGCAGGTGTCGCGGCGTCTCCCGTTCGATCGAGTAGAGGTTCTGGTAGACCGCATCCGCCGTCCCCTGATACCAGTGCTCGCCGACCCGCTTCTGTGGATGGAGGACCTCGATGAACTCCCCGAGCTCGTCGGCAACCACGCTCCAGCCGAAGCGCAGGTGGCGGGTGAGCGACAGCGACTTGTATTGCAGCGCGATGAAGATCTTGCGCAGGCCGGAATTGATGCAGTTGCTCAGGGTGAAATCAATGATCCGATACGGGCCACCAAAGTAGACGGCAGGCTTGGCGCGTTCCTTCGTCAGCGGAAACAGGCGCTCACCGACGCCTCCGGCCAGCACCATGACGACTGTGTCATCAAGCACGGCGGACTCCTTAGCGCTTCAGCACGACACGCGCGGGGGCGCCGTCCGCGCCCGTGACGCGCAGCGGCAAGCAATACATCTCGTACTGCCCGGGTTCCGCATCCGAGAGATTCAGGCCTTCAATGATGACCACGTTATCCCCGAGCAGCGCGCGATGCGCCGGCGCCCCCGGCTTCTTGAACTGTTCCACCGAAAGATAGTCAACGCCCACGACCTTGATGCCTCGCGCAACGAGATAGCGCGCCGCCCCTTCGGTGAGATAGGTGTAGTCCTGATGAAATCCGGCCGCCGAATTCCACAGCGCCGAATTCGGTGTGCGCAGCAGCACGCGCAACTGTTCCCCCAGCCCCGCGCCGGACAGGTGCTCTTCAGTGATGCCGCCGCTCAGCGGCACGTCGACGACCTGTGCCGGACCAATCAGGAGGTCGAGGGCGAGCGCGTCGACGCCCGGCGCGTCGTCGAAGAAATGCCTTGGCGCGTCGACGTGGGTGCCGGTGTGTGTGCCCATCACCAGCCGGGACACGTTGGAGGATTCTCCGGCGGCAATGCGCTTGATCGGCTG
Organism: uncultured Acidobacteriota bacterium; assembly: GCA_963755695.1. Classification (GTDB taxonomy): domain Bacteria; phylum Acidobacteriota; class Vicinamibacteria; order Vicinamibacterales; family 2-12-FULL-66-21; genus QHWT01. The sequence continues at coordinate 1,294,428 of CAVWLB010000008.1, forward strand.
CAGTTCGAACTCGGGATTGCCCGGGTAGGTGGCGATGCCCGGCTGGAGCGGAACGCTCACATCAACCAGGCGCGGCGCGCGCGGCATAGACCGGCGATGATATCAGGTAGGCGGGTCGGTTACCCTTCGGTCCGGTGGCCGATGGCGCCGGGCCGGTGGTCAGATGCGGGTTTCCGGTGACTGGTTTTGCTTCCGCTTATTCGCCTAATTTCCCAGTTTTCGCACCGTTCCAAAGCCACGCATCAGGTCGGTGAACCGCATGGGGTTGACCGGCCGTCCCATTTTTGACTTGCAGCCCCCTCCCGCCTATGATCGACAGGTTTAGGTAGGCGTTTCTTCGGAGGGGCCGGAGAGACCGGTCAGGGAGACAGGATGTCGTTGTCACGGCATGGGCTGAGCAGGTGGGTTCTCGGTCTGGTGGTGACCCTCTCCTTGGGGATGCCCGCTTCGGCCGGCAGTCGGCAGGATCAGGGCAAGCCGGCAGACAAGAAGCCCGATTCGGCGCCTTCGGCGCCGTCGGCGGCTGACGCGCAGGAAATCCAGGGGCTCGTCCGCGTGGCGGATGCCGCGATGACCGGACAGCAGGCGCCAGCCGACTTTCCCATCGAGTTCCAGAACGATTTCCTCAAAGCTCAGGGCGCGCGCGTCTGGGTTCCGATGACGCTGACGATCGATCCGGCCAAGCTCTCGAATCCGGCCGGGGAGCCGATTGCGTTTTATTTGCGGGTGACGCCGCGCGGGATGACCACGCCTCCCCCTGCGCCGCCGCCGGCAGCCGCGGCGAACGACAAGGACAAGGACAAGGACAAGGACAAGAAGAAGGATAAGGACAAGGATAAGGATAAGGATAAGGATAAGGACAAGGGGAAAGACAAGGACAAGGATGCCCCGCAGGCGGCGCCTTCGGCGACTCCGTCCCCTTATCCCTTCGAGGACGTGTCGTTTCCCGAAGTGAAGCCGCCGGCAACTGGTCAGCCGATCCGGATGCTGCGCGGGTTCGGTGTTCCCGCCGGCAGCTACGACGTCTATCTCGTGATGCGCGAACGGAACGCCCCGGCCGGCGCGACGCCGAAGACGTCGGTGCTGAAGCAACCGCTCGACGTCCCCGACTACAGCTCGGAATTTTCAACTAGCTCGGTGATCCTTGCCGAACGTGTCGAACAACTTCCATCGGCGGTCACTCCAGACACGCAAGCGGAACGTCCGTATGCGTTCGGCCAGACCGAACTGATAACGTCGCCGGAGAAGAAGTTCAAGAAGTCGCAGGAGCTGATCGTCCTTCTGCAGATCTACAACCCCACGATCTCGCCCGAGAAGAAGTTCAGCGTGGAAGCGACCTATACCTTCTACACAATCGGCGCAGACGGCGAGAAGAGGTTCAACAGCACGCAGCCGCAGCCGTTCACCAACGATACGATGGGCCCCGGCTTCGATCCCTCGGCCAACGATCGCAGTATTCAGGCCGGACAGGGCATCCCGCTGCAGAGTTTTCCGGAAGGGAAGTACCGGCTCGAGGTCAAGATTACCGACAAACTGAGTTCCAAGGTCCTGACCCAGACCGTGAATTTCTCGGTCACCCCGTGATGTTACGGAGGAGTCGATGGGACGCCTGATGCGGGTCCTGACGGCGGTCGCAGCGGTCGGCACGGCACTCGTGACGACACCGGACGCGTCTGCCCAACAGGTCCCGCGGTTCACGGGCGTTCAGCTGGCGCGGCTCGGGCTGGGCAGCATCGAGGGAGTGGTGAGCGACGAGCGCGGTGGCCCGCTCGCCGGCGCGATGGTTTCTGCGCTCGGCGCCAAGAATGGGATGGCGGTCACCGATTCGCGCGGCCGGTTTTTGATCGACTCACTTCCGTCCGGCGTCTACATCGTCCGCGTACATCTTCCCGGGTTCGCCTCGTCACGCCGCGACTACGTCCGTGTCGGATCCGCTCCGTCGATCGTCGAATCGTTCTTCCTCCGTCGCGTCAATCCGCAGCCCGATGCGACGGGTGAGGCGATCCCCTCACGGACGATCCTCACCGCGGGTGTCGATCTGCCGCAACCCGAAGCGACGCCCAGCCTCGCCGATGACCATCCGCACGGCGAGACGGCATGGCGGCTCCGTCATCTGAAGCGCAGCGTGCTGAAGGATTCCGGCGAAGTCGTGGCGGGCGACGACACGGCGGCCGACGAGGATCTGCCCGAGCCCACGTCGTCGCTGTTCGGGCGCGCGTTCGATGGCGCGGCGAGCATTGCCTCGTCGCTCTTCAGCGACCTGCCGTTCTCCGGCGAGGTGAACCTGCTGACCACGTCCGCTTTCATGCCCGGTCAACTATTGTCGGGTGATTTCCTGCCGCGGGGTGTGGCCTACGTCTCGCTCGGCGCTCCGTTTGCCGGCGGTGAGTGGACCGCGCGTGCGTCGATGACCCAGTCGGACCTTTCATCATGGATCGTCGCCGGATCGTTCGCGTCGCACCACGCGAGCAGCCACGATTACGGCTTCGGCGTCTCGTACAGCACGCAGCAGTATCAGAGCGCCAGCCCGCTGTCGCTCGCGGCCGCGACCGACAACAGCCGCAACGTCGGCGAGATTTACGGCAGCGATCACTGGACGATCGCACCGGCGCTCGCGCTCGACTATGGGGCGCGTTACGCGCACTACGACTACCTGCGGGATCGATCCTTGATGAGCCCGCACCTCGGAGTGACAGTCACGCCGTTCTCCAACACCCATCTGACCGCATCCATGTCGCAGTACATGCTGGCGCCTGGCGCCGAAGAATTCCTGTCGCCCGCGACGGTGGGTCCGTGGCTGCCCCCTGAACGTACGTTCGCGCCGCTCGACGGCGAGGAGTTCCGCGTCGAGCGCGCCCGCGTGCTCGATCTCGGCGTTGAACACCAGTTCGCCGCCGACCTGGTCATCGGTGTGCGGCGGTTCCAGCAGAGCGTCGACGATCAGCTCGTCACATTGTTTGGAGTACCGGTAGACGGCGGACCCAAGTCGCCAGGCCACTACTACGTGGCCAACGCCGGCAACGTCGATGCGGAGGGCTGGGCGGTCCGCTTCAGCAGTGCGCCGACGCAACGCGTGCGCGGTTCGGTCGACTACACCATCACTCGAGCGCACTGGATTTCGCGCGGCGACATGGCTGCGATTTCCGTCTGGGCTCCCGAAGCGATTCGGCCGCAGACCGAAGACGTCCACGGCGTGACGACCTCGCTCGAAACCGAAATTCCCGAAACCGACACGCGCGTGTTCTTTCTCTACCGGCTGAATACGTCGATTGCGCACGGCGGAGACCCGACCCGCACCACCACCGACTCCCGGTTCGGGCTCCAGGTCAACCAGGCGCTGCCGTTCCTGCCTTTCGGCAGCACGCGATGGGAGGTACTCGTTGGCGTCCGGAATCTGTTCCGCGATCCCGCGGACGCCGGATCGGTCTACGACGAGCTCCTCGTCGTTCGCCCGCCCAAACGAGTCGTCGGCGGCGTGCTGGTAAAGTTCTGACCTTTCTAGGTTCAGCCACTCCAACTTCTTGAATCGATCGTTCGGGGGCTTGGAAGTAGCGACCGGGTGCGGCCGCTCGGCGGCAGCTAAATGGCTGAAAAACAGTGGGTTGTAGTGCTGCGAGGGCATGCGATACGGGGAATGCCCTTTGCTACGTCAGCTGGATACAACTGGTACTCATGATCCGACCTCCTGACAGTCGCATTCGGGTTCCGTGGATGGCGCAAGCCGCCATCGTCGTGGCCTTGCTCTGCCTGGCGGTTGCGAACATCGCCCAGCGCGCGATGTGGTCGGAAGTGGAAGACGGCGTGCTGTGGCGAGAGGCCGCCGGCGACGTGGTCGCGCAGGAAATTGCCGCGGGCAGCGCCGCTGCGAAAGCAGGCCTGAAGGCCGGCGACGTCCTCCTGGCGATCGAAGGGCAGCCGGTTGGCGGTGTCGAAGACGTCATTGCGGCCCAACATGCCAGCCGCGAGGGCCGAGCCGTCGAGTACACGCTGCTCCGTATGAACACCCGGCAGCAGCTCAGCCTGAGGGTCGAGCCGATCCCCTCCAGCCCGCGTGCCCTCTATTACATGCTCGCGACGGTGGGCATCTTCTCTCTGATGGTGGGCGCATCGGTCCGATTGCGCCGGCCCGATCATCAGGCGACCCTGCATTTCTTCTGGTTGACGGTCGCGTTTTTCGGCGTGCTGGCGTTTTCGTTCACCGGCCGGCTCAATCCGCTCGACTGGACGTTCTACTGGGGGGACCTCGCCGCCCAGTTGTTGCTGCCGCCGCTGTTCCTGCACTTCGCGCTCGTCTTCCCTGATCGCCCGGATGCGTGGGTCCGGAGCGACGCCGGGCGCACGCTCGTGCCGGCGATGTATCTCCCGGCCCTGCTGTTTGGCGGCGCTTCGGTGGCGGCCGTGATCAACGGCGGACAACACGGCGACGTATTGACGCGCGTGCTGTCATTGCTCGATCGCGCGCAGCTCGTGTATCTGGCGATCAGCTTGATTGCTGGCCTGGCCATCATGGTGCGCGCGCTGCGGCGCGTGCGCTCGGTGACGGCGCGGCGTCAGCTCCGGTGGATCGTGTGGGGCACGGCGCTCGGATCCGTCCCGTTCGTTGCCGGATACGCGATTCCATGGGGACTGGGCCTCCAGCCGCTGCACGGCTTCGAGGCCACGGCGTTACTGCTTGGGTTGATTCCGCTGGCCTTCGCCTCCGCGATCGTGCGGTACCGCTTGATGGACGTCGAAGTCATCATCAAGCGTGGTCTCGTCTACGCGGCGGCGCTGGCCGCGATTGCGGCGATGTATGCGGTGCTGCTGAACATCGCCGGGGCGATTTTCTTCAAGGATGCCGACCAGCGAAACCCGGTCATCGCGATGCTCGCGACGCTCGTCGTGGTGCTGCTTTCGCGGCCGGTGAAGAATGCGATCCAGACCGGTCTCGATCGCGTGTACTACCGCGACCGGTACGATTACCGGCGCGCGCTGGTCGGGTTTGCGCGCGACCTGAACAGCGATCTCGACCTGTTGCGATTGAGCGAGCGTCTCGTTCACCGGGTCACCGAGACGCTGGTGGTCGATCGCATGGCGCTGATGCTGGCCCCGGTTTCGCTGTCGCCTGAGGATGGGGATTTCGTCACCATTGCGCACTCGGGCTTCACGGAACAGCCGCCGCGGCTCTCGCGTGGTTCGGAAGTGGGGACCCGCCTCATTGCCGGACATATGCTCGCGCTCGACGACAACCTCGCTTCGCGGCGGCTGGATGGCCGTGAGGTGGATTTCTGGCGCGATGCCGGGATCCATTACTTCGTGCCGTGCGTCTCGAAGGAAGGGGCCATTGCCGTCATGGCACTCGGCCGCAAGGCGAGCGCCGAGCCGTTGAGCAGCGAGGACATGGCGCTTCTCTCGGCGGTTGCGGCGCAGGCGGCCACCGCCCTGGAGAACGGCCGGCTCTATCGCCAGCTGCGGACCAAGGCGGACGAAGTCGAGCGCATGCGGCAGTTCAGCGAGAACATCGTCGAATCGCTGAACGACGGTCTGGCGGTCCTCGATCGCAATGGCCGCGTGGTGCGGTGGAACCGGCGATTCGAAGAGCTTTATGGGGTCCGTCACGAGGACGCGGTCGGCCGGCTCCTCGACGATCTGTTCGATGCCGCGGTCGTCGGGATGATTCGCTCGACCTCGGAAGACGCGCCTGAGGGAGTGGCCTACTACCGGGTGCCGCTCGCCACGCGACACGACCCGGTGCGGCGACTGCTGGTGAACATCGCCGCGACGCCACTGCGCGACGCCAACGGCAAGATCGCCGGCACGATCGTGATTGCCGAAGACATCTCGAGCCGGGTTCAGCTCGAGGAGCAGCTGCAAATCTCGGAAAAGATGGCGTCGATTGGCTTGCTCGCCGCCGGTGTGGCGCACGAAGTGAACACGCCGCTCACCGGGATTTCGAGCTTTACGCAGATGCTGCTCGAAGGGGCCGCCGAGGACGATCCGAAGACCAAGGTGCTCGAGAAGATCGAGCGGCAGACCTTCCGCGCGGCCAAGATCGTCAATGGTCTGCTGAACCTGGCGCGGCCCGCGCAGGTGGACAGCGGCCCTTGTGACATCAACGCAGTCATCAACGACGTGCTGTCGCTGCTCGAACATCAGTTCCGCACCGGCCGGATCCAGGTGCGCAAGGAATTCGCGCCAGTTGGACCACGGGTCCAGGGCGCAGAGTACAAGCTCCAGCAGGTGTTCCTGAACCTGCTGTTGAACGCGCGCGACGCGATGCCCAAGGGCGGTTGGCTGACAATCGTCACGCGGATGGACGTCGACGCGGCGGTGGTCGAAGTCGCCGACACCGGCTCGGGCATTTCCGCCGAGCAGCTGTCGCGGATTTACGATCCGTTCTTCACCACCAAGGCGATTGGGAAGGGCACCGGGCTCGGCTTGTCGATCACCTACGGGATCGTGCAGGAGCACGGCGGCACCATCACCTGCGAGAGTGCAATCGGACAAGGTACGCGCTTCACGTTGCGGTTCCCCTTGGCGGTGCCGGCCGCCCGGGTCCATCAGGCCTGACCTTGTAGGGCGGGTCCTTGGGCCCGCCGGTGTCCGGGTTAACGTCCGGGCTTACGAGCCTCCGGCGCGAGGACTATGAACAATTCCATTCTGGTCATCGACGACGAGGAGATCATGCGTGAGATCCTCGAAGCGTTGTTGACCCGCGAGGGCTATCAGGTTCGACTGGTATCAACTGCCGCCGAAGGGCTCGACCTTGCTCGCGCGATGCCGTTCGATGCGGCCATCGTCGATGTCATGCTCCCCGGAATGGACGGCATCGGCGCGCTCGACGAACTGAAGAAAATCGACGACGACCTGCCGGTGTTGATGATCACCGCGTTCGCCTCGGTCGAGAACGCGATTGCCGCGATGAAGCGCGGCGCTTACGACTACATCACCAAGCCGTTCAAGAACGACGAGGTGCTCGTCGTCCTCAGAAACGCGCTGGCCCAGCGCCGGCTGGTCGCCGAGAACAAGGCCCTACGTCAGAACCTGCAGGCGCACGCCAATCATTTTGGCGAGATCATCGGCCGCAGCCCGCGAATGCGGCAGGTGTTCGATCTGATCATCCAGGCGGCCCCGAGCCGAACCACCATCCTGATCAACGGCGAGAGCGGTACCGGAAAGGAGCTCGTGGCGCGCGCGCTCCACCAGAACTCCTCGCGCGCCGACCGCGCATTCATCACCGTCAACTCCGGCAACCTTCCCCCGGATCTTCTCGAGTCGAACCTGTTCGGACACGTGAAGGGGGCCTTTACCGGCGCGGTGTATCCGAAGAAGGGGTTGTTCGAGCTCGCCGACAAGGGCACGATCTTCTTCGACGAGATCGGCAACATCCCGGTCGAGACCCAGGCGAAGCTGCTGCGCGTGATTCAGGAGCGCGAGTTCATGCGCCTCGGCGGCGTCGAAACCATCAAGGTCGACGTCAGAATCGTGGCGGCGACCAACGTCGACTTGCGCCACATGGTCGACGAGGGCAAGTTCCGCGAGGACCTTTACTATCGGCTGCACGTGATTGCCGTCGACCTGCCGCGGTTGCGCGATCGCAAGGACGACATCCCGCTTCTGGTGCAGCACTTCCTCGACAAGTACGGGGAGGAGAACGGCAAGGCTGGCCTCGAAATCTCACCTGAAACGCTCGACATGCTCTTCGAATACGACTGGCCAGGCAACGTACGCGAGCTGGAGAACGTCATCGAGCGGGCGGTGGTGCTCTCGACGAACTCGCGCATCGATGTCGACCTGGTTCCGGACCACGTACGAAGCAGCAAGCGGTTTCAGATGCCGCAGTTCGTGGTCCCCCCGAAGGAATCTCGTTTCGGGACGTAATCACCGACTTCGAGAAGCGCCTGATCGAGTCCACGCTCGAAGCGGCGGGTGGCGTGCAAAAGCGCGCCGCCGAGCTCCTTCACATCAAGCCGACGACGCTGAACGAGATGATCAAACGCCACGACATCCGTCCGCGCCGGAAGAAGGCGGCAAATGGCACCGCCGCGCGCCCGGGCGGCGATGTCGAAGACGATGAAGAGGTCGTCGGGGCGGATCGGAACTAAGGCTTTACCCGCTCGGTTCGCCACCGACTGTAGCGGCGCGCCTCGTTGATATGCATGCCATGCGGCTGCTGGTCCTCGGTCCCACTGGTGTTGTCGGCGCGGAGGTCGTGCGCGAAGCACTGCAGGACGGCCGATTCAGCCGGGTGATGGCGATCAGCCGGCGCGCGCTCGCCGTCACGCATCCCCGGCTCGAGACCCTCCTCCACGCCGACTTCAACGATTTCACCGACCTGCGATCTCGCTTGATCGAAGTCGACGCCGCGATCTGCGCGCTCGGCATGGCGTGGCCCCAGGCGAAGAGCGAGGCTCAGTACCGCGCCGTCACCAAGGAATATGTGATGGCACTGGCGCGTACGCTGAAGGACTCGAACCACGAGGTCAGGTTTTGCTTCGTGAGCGGCCACGGCGCGTCCTCAACCAGCTCACAGACCTGGGCGCGCATCAAGGCGGAGACCGAAGACGCGCTGCGCGACACCTTCGGATCGCGGCTCGTCGTGTTCCGTCCCGGCTACATCAATCCGGTCCACGGGCGAGAGAGCCGCTACTGGGGCGACACCGTGATGCGTCCCTTCATGCCGTTTCGCGGGCTGATGCGCCGCTACATCACCGACAGCGAAACCGTTGCCCGCGCGCTCTTGCACGCGGCGCTCGGTGCAACGATCAACAGTCCTGCCGGAAACTTCGAGATTGAAGCGGCGTCGACGGCGTACGTAGCGTCGCGGGTGGATGCCGTGCCGTCGGCCTAGCGGCCTCCGCGCAAGCGCGCGAACATTCGCTCGTACTTGGAGAGGATGACATCCCAGCGGTAGTTCTTGCGGATATACGCGCGGCCGTTCCGTCCCATCCCGGCGCGCAGCCGGTGATCCGCCATCAGTAGCCTCAACGCCTCGACGAACTCGTCGCGGTCCGCGTAGTAGAGGCCGGCGTTGCTCTTCTGGCAGTGATCGACGAGCACCTCGCTGCGGGCATTGGCGAGGATTGGTGTGCCCACTGCAAACGATTCGAGCGCCAGCAGCGAAAGGCTTTCGTACGGCGACGGGACGACCACGACGGTCGCCGCCTCGAGCGCCTGAAGACGTTCCTGATCCGAGAGCCGACCTGCAAACCTGATGAACGGCTCCTCAGGGAGCGGCATCAGCTTCACTCCCATGAGCACCAGCGACGCGTCGCCCCCTTCCTGCACGTAGCTACTGAAATATTCGATCAGCTCTTCACAGCCCTTTCCGGGATCGATGCGGCCGCCGTAAAGCGCAATCGAGCCGTGCAGGCGGTGTCGACGCCGGAAGATGACGCCGCGTCCGGCAAGATGCGGCCGCCAGCTGGGTGGCCGATCCTCGTCCCGCATCGGCTCGCCGTCAGGCTCGTCGCGGTCTTCCCCTTCGTCGGCTTTGTCGCGCTGATGAATCTGGGCCTGCGGCAGATCGACGCCGCATCCCACGATCTCTTCTTCCACCGCCCGGATCGAAAAATGCGTCGTCAGGAACCTGCGCTCGGCTTCGGTGTTGTAGGCGATACCTGCGGGCGCGCTGAAAAGATCGCGATAGATCTCGAGGTGGATGGCCGGCTCATCGTGCGCGGTGGGGACGAGAATGCTCTTGTGCGGCGCCACCCTCATGCCCAGCAGGGTCGGGGCGTAGAGATAGGTGAAAAATATCAGGATGTCGAACTGCTGATGATTCCGTTCGAGGTACTCCATGAGCGCCGGAGACCACGGACCCTGCTGCCGTACCCATTCGAGCTCGTCTTCGCGGGTGTGGGCTGAAGTGAATATCCATTCGGAGTAGCGGTTGAAGGCCTGGATGTCTCGAGTCTTCGCATTTGCGAAGCGGCGGACGGTGACGCCGCGGATTCGGTCGGTGCCTTCCGGGTATTCGTTCTTCCAGCTCACGTAGTCCTGCGCACAGGTCGTCAGCACCTCCACCTGGTGCTTCGGCGCGAGGCGCTCCGCAATCAGGCGGCAGTGATACTCGGATCCCCCGAGGATCTCCGTGCCGTAGCGTTGAACGACGAACGCGATCTTCAATTGAGCAGCTCACCAATCGTCTGCCGGAGGCGCGCTTCGATCGCCTGCGGTGCAAATGCGCGCAGCCGAGCCCGCTGTCCTCGCAGCACGCCGGTGCGCACCTCACGATCGTACACGACCAACCCGAGGAGCTCGGCGGCCAGCTCGAGATCTTTCGGCTCGAAGAGCAGCCCGGCGCCGCCGAGCGTTTCGGGCACGGCGCCGGCCGCGTAGGCCACCACCGGAACGTCGGCCGCCATCGCTTCGACCAGCGGGACGCAGAAGCCCTCGTGCTCGCTCAACGACACATACGCGTCCGCCCAGCGATAGAAGGCCGCGAGATCCTCGTCCGGGACTGGTCCGGTGAACCAGAAGCGATCCGGCAACATGTCGAACTCGGCGATGAGCGCGCGAATCTGCGCGTAGTATCGCGGCACACCGTCGTGCCTTCCCACGAAGATGAAGCGATAGTAGCTGTCGACGTTCCTCTTGTACAGCTCCGCCAGCCGGATGTGATCCTCGATCTTCTTGTTCGGGACGATGCGGCCGACGAAGAGAATGTTGATCAGCCCGTCTGCCAGAATGCGCTCGAGCGCGGGACGTGGAGGCGCGCCGGTGATGCGCTCGGTGTCAACCGCGATCGGAAGCACCCCAGTGCGCGTGAAGCCGAGGGCTTCGAGCTCCCGCCGATTGAATTCGGAATCGCCGAGCGCCAGGTCGACGCGGCCGGCCAGCGTCGCCAGCTCGCGGCGCCCCAGCGCGGCGAGACGGAACAACCCGGCATCGTAGGGAGCAAAAAAGGCTGCCGGCGTGATGTTGTGATACTGCAGGATCTTGGCGCCGTTCAGCGCCGCGAACCTGTCGGTCATCGGCGAGGGCAGCGCAAAGTGGAAAATAGTAATGTCTCCGCGCGCCGCTTCGGACGTGGCAAACGGACGCACATCATTTCGCAACTCGTCGTCGATCGTCAGAGCGAACAGCTCCGATTCGTGTCCCATACGACGGAGCAGATCGCGCACCCTCCGCGCGCTGTCGCCGATCGCATCGCCGCGGTGCGCCGCCGGCACCCACTGGTAGATTTTCATCGACGTCTGAGCGCCGAGGCTCGAGACTCGAGGCTCGACGCATGGGGCTGATTGGACAACCGGTCAGTTGAGCGTTCGGTACCTGTCGGCGCTCGGAGTTCGAATCTCAGCCCTCGGATCCCGATCCTCGGTTGTCGGCAGCGCGAGTGCTTTGAACGCTGCCGGCCTGAACTGCCGCAACTCCTCCAGTCGGTCTGCCTGATCGAACTGCGACCAGAAGTCCCAGGTCACCTGCGGGGCCGGGCGTGGAGCTACCGCGCGTACCTGATCCACGAATCCCAGCAACGTTCCGGCAAAGTCCTTGCGTTGCAGGCGCGCGAGGGCTGCATCCTGTGAGGCGATTATGGTCGCTTCGATGACTTCATCGTCGAGAACCGCAGCCATCAGCCGCGCAACGTCGACGGGATCTTTCGTCGAATACAGCACCCCGCCACCGTCCATCGTGGCGGGGACGGCCGTCGCGGCGAAGGCGAGGACCGGCACCCGCTTGTAGAAGCTCTCGATGAGCGGCACACAGAAGCCTTCGTGCTCGCTGGCGCAGAGAAACAGATCGGCGATGTCGTAAAAGGCCGTCAGCTCCTCGTTGCTCACGTGGCCGAGAAAGTGCACGTCCGGCGTGCCGAGCCGTCCAATCAGCCCGTGCAGCATCGCGAGGTAGCGCTCGAAGCCGCTGTACGAGCCCACCAGCATCAGCCGCGATCGGAGATTGTGCCGGGTGCGGTAGACGTGAAACGCGCGAATCACGTCCTCGAATTTCTTGTTCGGGATCACCCGCCCGACGAACATGATGTTGGTCCAGCCGTCGTCGAATGCCGCGGTGGCGATCGTGTTCGCCGGCAGATCGAGATGAGAGAAATCCGGCACGACTGGCAGCACCGCGGTAGGGTGGAACCCGAGAGTCGCGAGTTCGTCGCGGTTGTAATCGGAGTCGCCGAGCGCGAGCTCCGAGCGGGCGATGTAGGCCCGCAGTTCGCGCCTGCCGCGGAAGCAGAGCTTGACCAGTTCCTTGTGCACGCCGATGAAATACTCCGGCGGCGTGATGTTGTGATAGACGAGCACCATCCGTCCCGGGAGCGCATAAGCGGTGCGGGAGGCGCGCGATCCAATCGAGAAATGATGGATGAGGACGTCGTCGGGAGACATGGCGCCGACCATTTCACGATAGTCGGTCGTGAGATGTTCGAGGCGCCGATCGGCTGTCTCGACAAAGATCTCGGATTCGTAACCGGCACCCTGCAGAACCCGCTGAATTCCGAGTACTTCGTGGCCGATCGCATCCCCGTACCCGAGCGTCGCCAGCACCTGATGAACGCGTCCGCTCATGCCGCGCCGCTCCTCGCGTCACCGGCAGGGATCCTGTCGAGGACTTCGCGTCCCGGCGGCAGGTTGCTCTCGCGCCGCGCCAGCCAACCCGGCAGCGGTTCCAGCCTGCGGTGTCCGTCTTGCGACGGATCGTCCTTCTTCAACTGCTGGAACATGTCCAGGTACTTACCCTCGATGACCGGCCACGCGTAGTGACGCTTGAAGTAGGCCCGGCCGTTTCGTCCGAGATGAGCGTTCAACGGGCCGTTGGATTCGAGTGAGTAGAGCGCTTCGGCGAACTCCTCGTAGCGCTGGTAATAGAGCCCAGCATTACTGCGAATGCATTGTCCCTTCAGCACATCGCAGTGCCCATTGGCGAGGACCGGCCGGCCCAGCGCCCAGGCCTCGAGCGCCACCATCGACAGACTCTCGAAGTACGACGGCATGATCAGCAGGTCGGAGGCAGCCAGCGCATCGAACTTGTCGCGATCGTCGAGAAAGCCGAGGTGATGCACCTTGGGATGCTTCGGAATGTCGATGATCGCGCTGCCAACCAGAACCAGATCCAGACCTCTGGCGAACGCCGCGGCGTAACGCTGATAATGCGAGAACAGCTCCGCGCACCCCTTGTTCTCGTCGATTCGTCCGATGTAGATCGCAAACGGCCGGTGGATGTTGAACTTGCGGCGGAACCGCGCAGGATCGATGCGCTCCGGCACATCCGATCCGACCCCCACGACCACCCCAGGGACGCGCTGGTTGCCCGTGGCGGCCTGGATCATGCCGCGTTCTTCGTGAGAGTTGTACATCACCGCGCGAACGCCTCTGAACACCGGACCGAAAATCGACAGCCCGATTGCCGGATCGCGCTCCGCCGTCGGGACCATCACCGCCTTGTCCGGCACGCGCCGGGCGACGTGCCATGCGTGGTAATAGCGGTAGCTGAAGATCAGAATGAAATCGAAATCGCGGGAAGCCTGTTCGACATATCGCACGAGCGCCGGGCTGGTCGGTCCTTCACTGTCCAGCCATCGCAACTCGTCGGCGACCGAATGAATCTGTTCGAAAACACGGACCGACTTCCGGCCGAAGTCGTACGGCTCGCGTTCGCGCGCGACGGGGAAGCGGCGCACGGTGATGCCGTTGACCTGATCCACGCCGGCCGGGCGCTCGTTCTTCCAGCTGACGTAGTTCGTCGCACACGTGGTCAGAACCTCCAGCTGCGCGTGGCGCGATAGTCGCTCGGCGATGTAGCGGGCGTGCAGCTCCGCGCCGCCGTTGATGTCCGCGCCGTAGCGCTGAACGACAACGGCGAGCTTCACGACTCGGAGGACGTGTCCGACGACCGGTCAGAGCGCGGCGGCGTCCCTCGCTCGCCCGCGCCAGAGGTTCGGCTGGTGTCGTCGAACTCCATCTGCGATTCCTGGCGAGTGTGGGCCGAGCGGGACGGCCCGGCGCTCTCGTGCGGATCTGGTTCGGTGTCCGATCGCTCGGCCGGACCGGGCGAGGCCTCAGCGTATCGGGAGGATGAGTCTTCGCCGATCAGAGGGCCTGCCTCGCCCGAACCGGTGGACGATGTCGGGCGGCCGTGGTCTCTGTCGCCGGAGCCGCCGAGTGATTTGAGGTCGGCGCGGGGACCTGGCTCGTTGAAGCCAGATGACTTCTCCCCGCCACGGGGATCTGTCTCGCCGAAGTCGTCGCGTGATCCTTCGCCGGCGCGCGGAGCCGTCTCGCCGGATCCGCGCCGGCGCCCCCGACGCCGGCGTCGACGGGCACGCCGCTCGTTTCCTTCGTTATCGAGCTCGTTGTGCTGACCGGGCTGGCCGGTCTGTCCCGTTGGCGGCTGGAGCGGCGCCACCGTGCCCGGCCGGTCACTGCACCACACCTTCGAGCGCACGCGCGCGGCGCTCGTCGAAATCGAGGCGACTCGACATCGATTCCAGCCGCATCTTGAGATTCTTCACTTCGATGCTGGTTCTCGTCAGCTCGACGACGAGGTTGTGCATCAGTTCGTACGAGAGAGCGTAAGTCTCGTTCAATCGCGACTGGATGTGGAGAGCTTCGATCAGCGGGTTCGGATTGAAGAACAGCTTGAGGACCGGGTTGAGCAGCCGTCGCAGAAAGCGCAGCAACGGCCACCTGGACGCAAACAGCGTCGTGTCTTCGAAGGAGTAGTTCCAGGGGGTGTCGGACGAGTCCCTGATCCGTCGGAACTGCTCGAGCAGGTCCGATCGGACGCCCTTCGGATCGAGGAACTTCTCCAGCTTGACGTTGGCCAGCTCACGGACTTCGTCCTCGGTGTAGTCCACCCCGCGCTTGTCGCGGATGCGCGCGCGGATTTGCCGCATGATTTGCTCGACGTCGACGTTATCGGAGCGCACGGAAAAATCAGACATGGTCAATGTTCAATGGCTAAGTGTCCAAAGCTCGATGGTGCAGCACAATCGTGATCGAACAGTGGACGTGGTCAGCGTGTCGTGCTCTGTCGCCGGCGGCGGGTGACGAACTCAGGAGCCTGCGCGATACAGGTGCCGAGAATACCGAGCGAGCGAACCAGCGCCTTGCTGCCGGTGAGCGTGATTTCGCATCCCCGGCGCCCACGTCGGGGAAGCCGTCGGCATCCGGCGTGAGCCGCTCCCAGTTGCGGAACAGCCGCCCCCACGGGCTGTCGAGCACCTGCCGCATCATCCGCTTCGCGTTGACCGGATACCAGAAGCTGTCGTGATAGATGACGCTGGCGATGTAGGCCCAGGGCGCCAACACCGTCTTCAGCGACCACTCGATCGGCTTCTTCATCGGCCCCCAGTAGATCCTGTGCTGCATCCGCGAGGCGAACGTCATCTTCTTGAACGGGCCGACGAACTGCCAGTTCTCGTCGGCCGCCGAGCTGTCGCCGACAATTTCGATCTCGCGCGGATCGCCGCACCCGAGCCCCAGATCGTGCGCCATCCGGATGAACTTGATCTTCATCGGATCGAAGCCCATCAGGCGCGCCGCGGTGGCATCGATCGCCACCTGGTCGTTGCTGGCCAGGATCACGTTCTTCACGTGCGGCATCATGCAGCGCGGACCCGGGCCGTCGCCGACAAACGTTCCGTCCATGACCGCGAACACGCCGCGGTGGATCTGCTTCTGGATCATCAGCAGATCGACCAGCGTCTCGTGGATCACCGGATGGGTCCAGTGGCGATGTTCATTCAACAGCCCGCCGAACGCGTTCTTCATCGCGCCGGTGGTCGTCGTGAAGACATGGGTCTTCACCGTCGGGAGGTGGATGATATTCTCCCCGATGAACCGCTTGGGGATCATGAAGCCGTTCGGATAGACCTCGTTCAGGCAGGTGAACTTCTTGGTGAGGTCGCCGACCGCGTCACGGATGTTGATCCACTCTTCGGTCTCGTAGATGTGGATGTTGCGCAGGCCGTGCGCCTCGACTACGTTGACCTGCTTGTTCTCGCGTTCGCCCAGATGGGCGTCGATCACCACGGTCCGGTTGTGGCACGCGTGAATCAGGTTGGGATCGTAGCCGTCCCGCTTCATCGCCCCGATCACGCCTTCGAGCTGCCACGGCGTCGTCGAGCTGCTCGGAAAGAAAAAGTGCCAGGAGATGTTCACCTTGAGCGCCGTGTCCGCGTCCCTGGCAATGACGTTCTGGTAACCGGCGAGGTTGAGCAGCGAGTGATAGTCGCGCAGCACGGTGGCCGGCGACGTCCGGAGAATGGCGACCTGCGATTTGGGCATTGAGCTAGAGAATCCCCAGAGCGGCGCCGAGGTCGGCGCCATAGATAATGATCGCTACCGCAATCGCCCAGAGCGCCACGCAGGCGAGCAGGGGACGATCGTTGAGCAGCATGTCGGCGGGGCTTCCGCCCCCTTCCTTCTGATGCACCAGATACAGGTACCTGAAGATCCCATACAGTGGAAAGACCAGCGTGAGACCCAGGTAATCGGTCTGGAATTTCTGGACCGTCTCCGGGCTGACGGTGTAGATCACGTACGAAATCAGCGTAGACGCGGTGACCACCGCGATCATCTGATCCAGCAGATACGGGCTGTACTCCTCGAGAATCGGCCGGTGTCCGATCGCCCGGTCCGCCAGCAGCACCAGCTCGTGGCGACGCTTGCTCAGTGCGAGAAAGAGCGCCAGGAGGACCGTGAGTATCAGCAGCCAGTGACTGATTGGCACGTCGATCGCGACCGCCCCGGCAACGGCGCGCAGCACGAAGCCGACGGCGATGGTCAACACGTCGATGATGACGACGTGCTTCAGCGGCCCGGAGTACATGGCCTGCAGCGCGACGTACAACGCGGCAACCAGCGCGAACATGCGCCCCACCACCAGGGCCGCCGCGAGCGACCCGACGCCGAGGACGATTGCCGTTCCGACCGCCAGCGTCACCGGCACCTGGCCCGATGCGATGGGTCGATTTCGCTTCAGCGGATGGCGGCGATCCGCCTCGCGATCGGCGAGATCGTTGATGAGATACACGACGCCAGAGAGCGCGCAGAAGATCGCGAAGGTCGCGGCCGACCTGACGATCGCGCCGGGATCGAGCAGCCGCTGACCAAAGATCAGCCCGGCAAAAACGATGAGGTTTTTCGTCCACTGTTGCGGACGAAGAGACAGAAGAAGACCGATCGCGACCGGCCGCGCCGGAGCGTCGATTCGGTCCAGCTGCGGCTCGGTCAACTTGGGTGCTGTGCTGTGCGCCATGCGCGGTTTACGTCGCGCGGGCAATGGTGCGGCCACCGGGCCGCACGGCGCGGACTTACTTGTAGCTCTTGATCGCGTCCGCTTCCGAGTCGTAGGTCTCGAACACGGTCAGCAGCTTCGTGATCGCCAGGAGATCCTGGATCCGCTTCGTCAGATTGAGCAGCTTGAGCTTGCCCCCCTGGCGGCTGACGGTCGTGTACGTGCGCACGATTTCACCGAGGCCCGCACTGTCGATGTAGGGCACGCCCTCGAGGTTGAGCAACAGCTGCTTCTTGTCCTGCTGGATCAGGGAGTTGATCTTGTCTTTGAGCAGTTCATCACCTTCCCCCAGCGTCATCTTCCCCTTGAGGTCGAGAACCGTCACTCCGTCGACGACACGTTCGTCGATCTGCATTGCTGCTCCTCCGGCCCTACGAATTTACCTTGAAAACGACCTGTCAGCGTACCTACGGGTTTCCAAATAGTGTCAATTATTCAGCAATTTAGGCTGCCGCCGTCCCGTCCCGGTGCGGCGTCCCCGTAAAGCGTTCCCGCAAGGTCTCGATTACCACGTAGAGGACAGGGATGAACACGATGTTCAGGAACGTGGAGAGGATCATACCTCCAGCGACCGCCGTGCCAACCGAGTGTCGAGCTTCCTGCCCCGCTCCCGTCGCAACCACGAGAGGAAGGACCCCAAGAATGAATGCCAGCGAGGTCATCAGGATCGGCCGCAGACGTATGCGCCCCGCCTCGATGGCCGCTTCGACGATCGACATGCCGCGTCCGCGCAACTGCTCCGCGAATTCGACGATCAGGATCGCGTTCTTTGCCGCCAGGCCGATCAACATCACCAGGCCGACCTGACAGTAGACGTCGTTGGCGAGCCCGCGAATCCACTGCGCCGACAGCGCGCCGAGCACCGCGAGTGGAACGCCCAGCAGCACGATGAACGGCAGCACCAGGCTTTCGTACTGCGCGGCCAGCGTCAGGTACACCAGCAGCAACGCGAGGCCAAAGATGATGAACGATTGCCGTCCGGCCTTGGTCTCTTCCAGCGAGATGCCCGACCACGCAAATCCGAATCCCTGCGGCAGCGTGCGCTCGGCGATGGTCTCCATCTGTTTGAGCGCGTCGCCCGAACTGACCCCTTGCGCCGCGGACCCGTTGATCGTTGCCGCACGAAACAAATTGAAATGGTTGATCACCTGCGGCGCGGTCGTCTCCTTGATCGAAACGACCTGCTCGAGCGGGATCATCGTGCCGGTGCTGGTCCGTGCATAGAGCTCCTTCAAGGCCTGCGGATTGGATCGGAACTGCTGATCGGCCTGTACGTAGACGCGGTAGGCGCGATTGTTGAACTCGAAATCGTTCACGTACTGCGACCCGAGGAACACCTGCATCGCACTGGTCACCTCGTCGAGTGGCAGGCCGAGTGCCAGCGCCCGCTGACGATCGATGGTCACCTGCAGCTGCGGATCGTTCGAGGTGAACGCGCTGAACAGGCCGCGCAGCGTGCCCGAGCGGTTGCCGGCGCCGACGATCGCCTGGGTCGCTTGCGCGAGCGCGCCGATGTCCTCGGCGCCTCCCTGGTCGAGGACCTGGAACTCGAAGCCGCCGAACCGGCTCAGTCCGGGAATCGATGGCGGCGTGAAGGCCACCACGATCGCGCCAGGAAGCCCGAACAACGGTCCGCTGATTCGGCCGAGAATCGCCTGCAGCGAGTGGCTGCTGCCGCGTCGGTCCGCGAATTGTTTCAGTCGCACGAACATCAACCCGGTGTTCGACGAGGCGCCGGTGAAGCTGAACCCCATCACCGAAAACAGCGCCATGATGTCCGGATCCTTCAGGATGATCTGTTCGGCCTGACGCGCGACGTTGCCCGTGTACTCGAGCGAGGCCCCAGGCGGCGCCTGGATCTGCACGATGAAGTATCCGGGATCTTCTTCAGGGATGAACGCCTGGGGAACGCTTCGGTATACGAGGTAGGTAGCCCCCAGGCCGACGAAGAACAGCAGCACCACCAGCCACCGCGCGCGCAGTGCGCCGCGAAGACCGCGGACGTAGAGGTTGGTTCCGGCAGCGATCCCGCGCTCGAAGAGCGAGAAGAACCGTCCTTTGTGATGGCTCTGGCGCTCGAGCAGCAATGCCGAAAGCGAGGGTGTCAGGGTGACGGCGTTGAACGCCGAGAGCGCCACCGCAAAAACCATGGTCATCGAGAACTGCGCGTAGAGCCGTCCGGTCGTTCCGGGAAAAAACGCGACCGGCACGAACACCGCGATCAGGACCAGCGCGGTGGCGATCACCGCGCTCAGCACCTCGCGCATGGCGTCCGATGCCGCCTTGTGCGCCGAAACCTTGTACTCCTGGATGTGCCGCTCGATGTTCTCGATCACGACGATTGCGTCGTCCACGACGATGCCGGTGGCGAGAATGATCCCGAACAGCGTCAGCGTGTTGATTGAAAAACCGAGCAGCTTCACGAACGCGAACGCGCCGATGAGCGAGACGGGAATGGTAATCGTCGGAATGATCGTGCTGCGCCAGGTCTGGAGGAAGATGAAGATCACCAGCACGACCAGGACGATTGCTTCGACCAGCGTCTTCAGCACTTCGTGGATCGACTCGCTCACCACGTCGGTGGTGTTGAAAGCGATCTGGTAGTTCATCCCGGGGGGAAACTGTTTCTTCAGACGCTCCAGCTCCTGCACCATGGCCTCGTACACGTCGAGCGCGTTGGCGGTCGGAAGCTGGATCACCCCCATGCCCACCCCCTCGATGCCCTGGAAGCGCAGTTCGGCGGAATAGGTTTCGGCGCCGAGTTCGGCGCGGCCGACATCTCGCACGCGGACCAGCGCCGCGTCGCTTCCCGACTTGAGGATGATGTTGTCGAACTCGGCAGCCTCGCGCAGACGGCCAACCGCCCTGACGCTCAGCTGATACATCTGCCCGGAGGGCGCCGGCGCCTGCCCGAGGCTGCCTGCGGCGACCTGCACGTTCTGCTGCCGCAGTGCGTTCACGACATCGTTTGCCGTGATCTTGCGAGCTGCCATGCGGTCGGGATCGAGCCACAGCCGCATCGAGTACTTGCGCTCACCGAAAATGATCACGTCGGCGATGCCGGGGATGCGCTTCAACGCGTCCCTGACGTAGACGTCGAGATAGTTGCTGAGGAACAGCGAGTCGTACTCGCCGTGTTCCGCGTAGACGCCGATTGCGGCAATGAACCCGGTCGATTGCTTCTGCACGGTGATACCGGTCGTGCGCACCTCGGCCGGCATCCGGCCGAGCGACTGGTTCACGCGGTTCTGCACTTCGACCGCGGCCACGTCCTGATCGCGCGTGACGTCGAACGTCACGTTGATCGAGGACACGCCGCTGTTCGTGCTCGAGGAGGTCATGTAGAGCATGCCCTCCACGCCGTTGATCGCCTGCTCGAGCGGCGTCGTGACCGCCGTTTCGACTTCCTGCGCGTTCGCGCCGGTGTAGAACGCGGATACCGTCACTTGCGGCGGCGCCAGCGACGGATACTGCGCCACCGGCATCGTGGGAATGGCGAGCAGCCCCGCGAGGATCAGGACCAGCGAGCAGACCGAGGCGAGAATCGGACGCCGGATGAAGACGTCGACAAACATCTATTCACCGTTGACGAGCGCGCCGTCGGCCAGCTTCTGTACGCCCGAGACGATCACCCGATCCCCGGCCTTCAGGCCGGCGCTGACCACATAGTCATTGCCGAGAATCTCGCCCACTTCAACCGGCCGCTGTTTGGCGACCAGCCCTTTGTCGCTCTGCTCGGCAACGAAGCAGAAGTACTGGCCGCCGATGCGAAGCACCGACACGAGCGGCACGGTGATGCCTGGTTCGTTGCGCCAGACGATTCGTGCACGGAGGAACTGCTGGACCCGCGTCGACGGCGGTGTGTTTCGGAGCAGCGCCTTCGCCAGCACGGTCTGCGTGGCGTCGTCGACCCGTGGCGCCACGAAGGAAATGGGGTTGGTCGCGAGGACCTTGCCCTCGCTGTCGAGAATCTGCACCGGCAGACCGAGGCGCAGTTCCGGCGCGCGGGTCAGCGGCACCTGGATGTAGGCCTCGAGCCCTTCCTTGTCGTCGAGGGTGGTGATTTGGGTCGAGGTCGTGACCCGGTCGCCTTCACGGACCGCGATGTCCCCCACGATCCCTGTGGTCGGCGCGGTGACCCGATGGTACTGAAGCTCGACCTGATTCTCGCGGACCTGCGCGTCCAACGCCGCGAGATTGGACTGCGCGGTTTCGAGGCTGTGCTGCGCGGTATCGAATTCGTTCTTGCTGATCGCACCGGCGCTGAGCAGGGCGCGCAGGCGCTCGACCTGCCCCTTCCAGTACTCGACGTCGGCCTGGCGGCCGACGCGCTGCGACTCGGTGTTGCGCACCGTCGCGACCTGCTTTTCGGGATCGATTTGGAGCAGGGGCGTGCCGGCGCGGACGCGGTCGCCGGACTTGACGAAGATCCGTGTGACCCGTCCCTCCACTTGAGGCTGAATCGTCGTCGAGTTCAACGATTTCACCGTGGCAATGAATTCGGACGAGCGTTCGATGGGCTTCGCCTCGATCGTCTGGATCTTGACCCTGGCGGCGGGCGGTCCGGCCGCTCCTCCGGGCGCCCCGCTGCCCTTGCGGCCGTCGCTGCACGCGGCTGTCGTTGCCAGCGTCAGCGCGAGCAAGCCGCGCACAGGGAAATAGTGGGACATGTCTGAGAGAATGAGACGCGTCATGGGGGAAAATGGCCCCAGAAATTAGAAAGGCCACGCGAGGGACGTGGCCCGTGGATCACGCCGAAGGCTGGGCGTTCAACCGACCGTTGCAAACGCCAGAGTCAATGCCAAATGCTGAAGGCCAAATGTCGGGACTCCGGATAATCCCTGAAGCCAGCGGTAGGCATCTGGCATTGACACCCGTTCAGGTCTCTTAGACGCCTCCGGCGCCAGCGAACTTCCGCGATTGGAAACATTCGCGGCAGAACACCGGACGCCCCTGCGTGGGACGGAACGGCACGGTGGTTTCCTTGCCGCACGCCGAGCAGTTGGTTGTCGTTTCGACGCGTTCACGGCCGACGGCCGCGCCGCTGCCAGCCGGACGCGCTGCACGCTTGGCTTTGCAGCTCTTGCAACGCTTCGGCTCGTTTTTGAAATTTTTGTCGGCGAAGAACAGCTGCTCGCCGGCGGTCCAAACAAAAGGGGCCCCACAGTCCACGCAGGTCAGGGTCTTGTCAAGGAACTCCATCGTAACCTCTCTCGCTCGCCCCAGGGCCCGCCGCGCCAGGCGGGTTGCCGCGGGAAGGCGCATTAGCCAACCCGCGACCCCTTGACACCAGGTTTTGCAGTCCCGGTTACTGCTCTAATCCGACTCGCGGCGCTGCTTCTTGCGCGTCCGCTTCCGCGCCAGCGCCTGCTTGGCGCGGCGCCGATCGCCTGGCTTCAGGTAGAAGGAGTGCTTCTTGATATCCTTGATGATATCTTCCTGCTGCACCTTCCGCTTGAACCGGCGAAGCGCGCTTTCGATGGACTCGCCATCCTGCACTTTCACTTCAGCCAAGCTTGATTACACCCCCTTCGCGGCCGAGTCGCTTGGTCGCGCGGGGCGACCTGCTCACTGTTTGGGCCTTTAGAATCCGTCAGAATACGTTAGGCTATCACAGGTAGCGGGGGATCTTAGGTGCAAAGGCTGAGCGGCGTCAATCCTCCCTAAGATATAGACCTACAAAGTTTTATCTGGACGTATGAAGGTTCTGATCGTCGGCAGCGGAGGGCGTGAGCACGCGCTGGTCGGGAAGGTGGCACACGAAAAAGCCGTCACCGAACTGCTCTGCGCACCGGGAAATGCCGGGATCGCGCGTCACGCGCGGCTCGTCTCGATCGAGTCGTCGAATGTGGACGCGCTGTGTGCGCTTGCCGCACACGAATCGATCGATCTCACCATCGTCGGACCCGAGTTGCCACTTGATCGCGGGATCGTTGACCGCTTCGGGCTTGACGGACTTCGCATTCTTGGTCCCTCACAGCGCGCATCACAGCTCGAGTGCAGCAAGGTCTTCGCAAAAGACTTCATGGCACGTCACGGCATTCCCACCGCTCGTTATCGCGTGTGCGAAAGCGCTCACGACGCGCGCACGGTGCTCGCCTCCGGGGAGTTCGGATTTCCCGTGGTGCTGAAAGCCGATGGTCTCGCTGCAGGAAAGGGCGTGGTGGTCGCAGCCGATGCTGTCGAAGCGGACGCCGCAGTTCGCGCCGCGATGGAAGAGCGTCAGTTCGGCGATGCCGGTACCCGGCTGGTGGTCGAGGAATGCCTGACCGGTCCGGAGGTCTCGTTCTTTGCTTTGTGCGACGGTACCCGCGCGGTGCCGTTGACCTCCGCACAGGATCACAAGCGGGTGTTCGATGGCGATCGCGGGCCAAATACCGGCGGGATGGGGGCGTTTGCTCCAGCCCGCTTCTCGACGCCGAGCTTCAAGCCGTCGTGATGCGCGAGATCGTCGAGCCGGTCCTGCGTGGCATGCGCGCGGAAGGGACGGAGTATCGCGGCTTTCTGTATGCCGGCCTGATGCTGACGTGCGCCGGTCCGAAGGTCATCGAATTCAACGTGCGCTTCGGCGATCCCGAGGCACAGGCCGTGATGCCGCTGGTCGACGGCGACATCCTGCCGCTGCTTTCGTCCGCCGCCGATGGCAGCCTCGGATCGCACGCGCCGCGAATGAAGGATCAAGTCTCTGTCGGAGTCGTCATCGCGTCAGGTGGCTATCCAGGGCCGGTGAAGAGCGGCCTGCCGATTCAGGGGCTGGATGAGGCGGAACGCGTGAAAGGCGTCACTGTGTATCACGCCGGCACCGCGATGAAAGACAATCGGATCGTCACCGCCGGTGGCCGCGTGCTGACCGTCGTCGCGGCCGGCGCGGATTTCGCCGAGGCTCGTGAGCGCGCGTATGAGGCGGCGGCGCGAATCTCCTTCGAGGGCATGCAGTACCGCCGCGACATCGGACTGAAGGCTCTTCAATCATCGAATTACCAAACCACCAATTCGTCAAATCACTGAATTGCTTATGCCCAGCGTGCTCATTCTGATGGGGTCCGATTCCGATGCTCCGGTGATGCAGGGTTCCGTCGACGTGCTGAAGGAGTTCGGCATTTCCAACGAGATGACGGTCGCGTCCGCACATCGGTCGCCGGAGCGGGTGATGCGTTTGGTGCGCGAAGCCCCGTCCCGCGGGGTGAAGGTGTTCATCGTCGGTGCCGGCGCGGCGGCGCACCTTGCCGGTGTCGTCGCTGCACACTCGACCCTCCCGGTGATTGGTGTTCCGATCGACTCGTCCGCATTGAAGGGTCTGGACGCGCTGCTCTCGACGGTGCAGATGCCGCCGGGGGTGCCGGTCGCGACGGTGTCGATTGGGAAGCCCGGCGCCACCAACGCCGCTGTGCTCGCCGCTCAGATCCTGGGGGTCGGCGATCAGGCAATGGCAAAGAAGCTGGACGAATACAAAAGGAAGCTGGCCGAGAAGGTGGAAGCGGCCGCGGCGAATTTGGGGTAAAAGGCTTCGGGCTCAGGCTTCAGGGGCTTGAGGTTCAAGGGCTTCGGGCTTCGGGCTTCGGACCTCGGACCTCGAACGCCGACCCTCGGCGCGCCTCGCGCACATCGCACCTCACACCGCGCCATGAAGTACTCCATCGTCACCTTTGGTTGCCGCGTGAACCAGGCGGATTCCCTGCGTCTGGAAGAAGACCTTCGCGCACGCGGCGCTACCGAGAGTGCCTCCAGGGAGGCGGACGTCGTGATCGTGAACACCTGTTCCGTGACCGCGACCGCCGATCAAGGGGCGCGGCAAACGATCCGTCGCATCGCGCGCGAGAATCCCCGGGCACGAATCATCGCGACCGGTTGCTATGCGACTCGGCGTCCCGACGACCTCGCCTCGCTCGCGGGCGTGGTACGGGTCGTGCCGAACGATGCGAAGCTGACCCTCGTTCGAGCTCTTGGGGACAACGACGCTGCGCTTGGCGCGACAACCGCTGACCGTGACGGCGATGGTGCCTGTGGGGCGCCGATCGAACCCGGCGCAGCCGGCCGGACCGCGTTCACGTTGCGGGTGCAGACCGGATGCGAAGAGCGATGCGCTTACTGCATCATTCCATCGACGCGCGGTGCCTCACGAAGCGCGCCACTCGACGCGCTCGTCGATGAGGTCGAGCGGATCGCGGCGTCGGGCTTCAAGGAAATCGCATTGACCGGCGTGCATCTCGGATCCTACGGCCGGGATCTCGGGGAGCAATCGTCGTTGCTCGATCTCCTCCTCGCGCTCGAACGCGTGCGCGGCGACGTGCAGTTTCGGATCAGTTCACTCGAGCCGATGGACTGCACACCGTCGATCGTCGATCTCGTCGCGACCAGCGACCGTTTTCTGCCGCACTTTCACCTGCCGCTTCAGCATGCCAGCGACCGCATGCTCCAGGCGATGCGTCGGCCCTACACGCTCGATCAGTACCGGCGGCTCGTCGACGGCATTCAATCGCGCCTGCCGCACGCGTCGATTGGCTCCGACATGATCGTCGGATTCCCTGGAGAGACCGACGATGATTTCGAGGCGAACGCGGCCTACCTGCCCACGTCGCCGCTCACGCACCTGCACGTCTTCCCGTATTCGGATCGCCCGGGAACCGAGGCGTCAACGATGGCAGATAAGGTGAGCGGATCGGTGATCAGGGATCGCGGCTTGCGGCTGCGCGAGATCGGCTCGGCCCTGACCCGTCGGTTCCGGGCGGCGCAGGCAGGGACCGTGCGTCCCGGTCTCACGCTCGAGGACGGAACGTTGGTCGTCACGGACAATTATTTGAAAGTGCGAATCGATCCCGGCACCGCTCGGAATAGCCGCGTGTTGGTCAGGATTGGACCGGTGGCTGCGGGTGTCAGCTCGGGCGTGCTGGAGCGGGCAATCAGCTGATTCGACGTTCGGCCCTACAGAAGTCGGGCCGACTGACTGAACGATTTCCTAGACCGACATCAAGGTCGCCAGGATCTGACCGGGGGATTTCTGGCGGGTTGATTCGGTGATCAGTTGGCCGCACGCCGCTCGGATGTCGCGGCCACGCGACTTGCGCACGGAAACCTCGACACCGCGCTCGGCCAGGATCTGCGCGAAGCGATTGACGCGCGCGTCCGACGGCCGCTCGTAAGGAATCCCCGCGGCCTCGTTCAACGGCAGCAGGTTCACCTTCGCGCGGATGCCGTTCAGCAGCCGCACCAGCCGGCGTGCATCCTCGTCGGTGTCGTTGACGCCCTTCAGCATCACGTATTCGAACGTGATGCGATCGCGCCGTTTCACCGGGAAGCGGCGGCACGCGTCGAGCAGTTCCTTCAAGCCGTACTTGCGATTGATCGGCACGAGCAGGTCGCGCTGATCCTCGGTCGTCGCGTGCAGCGAGATCGCGAGGTTCGGCATCAGCGGCTCGGTCGCTAGCCGCTCGAGCGCGGGCAGCACGCCGACGGTCGACAGCGTGACGCGCCGCGGGTTGACGGCCAGTCCGTGCTCGTCGCCGAGGATCCGCAGCGCCTTCATCGTCGCATCGTAGTTGTGCAGCGGCTCGCCCATCCCCATGAGGACGATGTTGAAGCGCGACTGCAGCATGTCGAGCTCGCGGGCCAGCACCCGCACCTGGCCGGCGATTTCGCCGGCGGTCAGGTTGCGGATGATCCCCATCTTGCCGGTCAGGCAGAAGCCGCACCTCATCGCGCATCCGACCTGCGTCGACAGGCAGAACGTGTTCGCCGGCGTGTCGGGGATGAAGACCGATTCGATGAGCTGGCCGTCTTCGAGCCGGAGCAGGAATTTCGTGGTTCCGTCTGCAGAACGCTCCCGGCGAACCACTTCGGGAGTGACGATGCGGAATTCGGCGGCGAGGCTGGCGCGCAGGTCGCGGCCCAGGTCGGTCATCTCGCGCGAAATCGGTGACGCCGCGCTTGTGAACCCACTGGAAGAGCTGCCGGCCGTGAAATCGCGGACGTCCCAGTCGACTCGAGTGCCTGCTCGAGCTCGATGAGCTCCATCTCGGCAATGTCGTAGCGGCACTCGGTGAGCATGATCGTAAGTCGGTGTCGAACCCGACGTTGGGGTAGCCCGGGCCTTCAGGCCCGTTTGTGATGTTCAGGTCTCGAAGACCCAGTATCACGTCTGGAAACCGAATCTTATTGTACTATCCTGGTCCAGCACGGCGTTTTTCGGCTCGGAGCGTGTTGCGCAACAGAGGGAGCGCGTGTTAAAATCGGTTCTTTAAACGTCTTCCGTAATTCCTTTCCTTACAAGCATTTGCGCGCCGTGCCGAGCATCGGGTGGCGCGGACAGCTTCTTTCGACTGACGCATGGTCACACGCGAGGTCCTGGATACCGGTCTTCGTCTCATCACCGAGTCGATGCCGCACGTCCGGTCGGTCAGCATCGGCGTGTGGTTGATGCGGGGGTCTCGCCACGAAACCAACGAGCAGGGCGGGATCGCGCATTTCGTCGAGCACATGCTCTTCAAGGGTACGGAAACCCGCACCGCCGAAGACATCGCGCAGGCCATCGATTCGATTGGCGGCCAGCTCGACGCCTTTACCGCAAAGGAATATGCGAGCTACTACATCAAGGTGCTCGACGAGCATCTGCCGCTCGCCGTCGATCTCCTCGCCGACATCGTCATGAACCCGCGGTTCGCGGACGACGAGCTCGAGCGCGAGAAGAAAGTGATCCTCGAAGAGATCAAGATGGTCGAGGACACGCCCGACGATTTGGTCCACGAACTGTTCACACAGCATTTCTGGGAAGGGCATCCGCTCGGGCGGCCGATACTTGGCACCAAAGAAACGGTGGAGTCGTTCACCCCGGCCGTCCTCCGAGAATACTTCCGCGCGGCTTATGCCGCGCCGAACCTGATCGTTTCGGCGGCAGGCAACATCGAGCACGGTCAGGTGCGTGAGCTCGTGAACCGCACGTTCGAAAACCTGCCGCGCTCGGCCCCCGAATACTCCGACGCTGTCCCTCGGGTGGTTCCGCAGGTCGTGGTCAGGTCCAAGGAACTCGAACAGAGTCACTTGTGTCTCGGCACGGGAAGCTATCCGCAGAATCACGACGACCGGTACGTGAGCTACATCATGAACACGGTCCTCGGCGGATCGATGAGCTCACGGTTGTTTCAGAACGTCCGCGAGAAGCGAGGTCTGGCCTACGCGGTGTTCAGCGGTCTGAGCGCGTATCGAGACACGGGGAACATCACCATTTACGCGGGCTGCGCCAACGAGGCGGTGAGCGAAGTGGTGGACCTCTGCGTCGACGAGCTGCGCACGATGAAGAACACGCTGGTGCCCGATTCCGAGCTGCGGCGGGCCAAGGATCATCTCAAGGGCAGCCTGATGCTGAGTCTCGAGAACACGGCGAGCCGCATGTCGCATCTGGCGCGCCAGGAAATTTACTTCGATCGCCACTTCGGCCTGGACGAGACGCTCGCGGGCGTCGAGCGGGTGTCCTCGGGCGACGTGCAACGCGTCGCCTGTGATCTGTTCGCCAACGGGTCGCTTGCCGCCACCGTGCTCGGGCCTTCGCCGGCGCAGGTGACACGCGCGCAATTGGATCTCGGATAGCCCGTCATGCCCGGCGACGCTCGGCTTCCTTTGCTCGTGCCGGGCTTGGGAGCGGTGGCGCGGGAGTGGAGGGCCGGGCGAGCAATTGAGCCGGGGCCAGGCGGAGCCGCTTAAGAGATGATTAGTCGATACACCAATCCTGAAATGGGCGCGATCTGGAGCGATCAGCGCCGATATGATGCGTGGCTTCAGGTGGAGCTGGCGGCCACCGACGTGATGGCCGATGCCGGCATCGTGCCGAGGGAAGCTGCGCGCGAGCTGCGCGCGAAGGCCGGTTTCGATATCGCGCGGATCGAAGACATCGAGCGGACCACGCAGCACGACGTGATTGCGTTCACCACCGCCGTCGCCGAGCGGGTCGGCCCGGCGGCCCGGTGGCTGCATTTCGGCCTCACTTCGTCGGACGTGCTCGATACGGCGCTCGCCATTCAGATGCACGACGCCTGCGCGCTCATCGTCAAAGGGGTTGCGGCCGCGATGGAAGCGGTGCGCGATCGCGCAGAGGAGCACCGCCGCACGCCGATGATCGGTCGCACCCACGGGGTGCATGCCGAGCCGATGACATTCGGGCTGAAGCTGGCGCTGTGGTATGCGGAGCTGCAGCGCGATCTCGATCGGGTGCTGCGCGCGCGCGAGGTTGTATCGGTGGGCAAGATTTCCGGAGCGGTCGGCACCTTCGCGCATCTCGATCCGGACATCGAAGCGCGGGTCTGCGAGCGTCTCGGCCTTCAGGCGGCGCCCGTTTCCTCGCAGGTGATTCAACGCGACCGGCACGCCGAGCTGCTCTCGGCGCTGGCCATCACCGCTGCCTCACTCGAGAAGTTCGCGCTCGAGATTCGCGGACTGCAGAAGACCGAAATTGGAGAGGTCGAAGAGCCGTTCGCGAAAGGGCAGAAAGGCTCGTCGGCGATGCCGCACAAGCGCAATCCGATCGGTTGCGAGCAGATCGTTGGCCTCGCCAGGCTGGTGCGCGCGAACGCGATGGCGGCGCTTGAGAACATTGCGCTCTGGCACGAACGCGACATCTCGCACTCCTCGGTCGAGCGGGTGATCCTGCCGGACAGTTTCATTGCGCTCGATCACATGCTGCGGCGTTTTACCCGGATTGCGCGCGGGATGGTGGTGTATCCGGATCGCATGAAGGAGAATCTCGAACGCTCGCGCGGCGTGGTGTTCTCCGGTACGGTGTTACTCGAGCTCGCCCGACGCGGCGTTTCGCGCGAACAGGCCTACGAGTGGGTGCAACGCAACGCCATGCGCTCGTTTCACGAGAAGCGCGATTTCAAGGCGTTGCTGCTCGCCGATGGCGACGTCACCAAGGTGCTCACGCGTGCCGAGATCGACAAGGCGTTCGATCTCAACGATCAGTTGCGCAACGTCGACAAGGTGTTCGCGCGGGTGTTTACCGGCGTGCCGGTAACGGTGTAGGGCCGGTCTCTAGACCCGCGGTGTAGGCCGCGTCTTCAGACGCGGCGTGATGAGGATAGCGCCTGCGGCCGCAAGCGAGCGCCGGAGGGAAGTCGCAAGGGACCCAACCCGTGGCGTCGGGGTCACCGCGACCGCGAGCGCGCAGCGAGGTGGGAATGTCAAAAGGGGCCACCGAGCGGAGTCAATTGATGAAAGCTCGCGTGTATGTGACGTTGAAGCCGTCGGTGTTCGACCCGCAGGGACGAACCATCGCCGAGGCGCTGCATTCGCTTGGGTACGGCAGCGTCGGCGATGTCCGGCAGGGTAAGTTCTTCGAGCTCGAGGTCAACGCCGGCTCACAGGATCAGGCGCGTGCGCTCGCATCCGAAGTTGCCGATAAGGTGCTCGCCAACCCGGTGATCGAAAGCTATCGTGTCGAAATTGTGTAATCGGCATCGGGCATGGTGTGCGACCGCGGCCGCGCGCAGTGAGGTGGGGAGTCTGAGGGGCCCCACCGAGCGGAGTGATAGATGAAATTTGCTGTTGTCGTCTTTCCCGGGTCCAACTGCGACCACGACGCCTACCACGCGACGAAACACGTGCTGGGTCAGGACGCCGTCTTCGTGTGGCACAAGGAAGTCGATCTGAAGGGGGCTGACGCAGTGATCCTCCCGGGCGGGTTCGCACACGGCGACTACCTGCGGACCGGCGCCATCGCACGCTTCTCGCCGATCATGCCGTCAGTGGTCGAGTTCGCCCGCCGCGGCGGGCCGGTGCTCGGCATCTGCAACGGCTTTCAGATCCTGCTGGAGGCCGGACTGCTCCCCGGTGCCATGCTGCGAAACCGCGATCTCAAATATCGCTGCGAGCACGTCATCGTCCGCGTGGAACAGACCGATACGTCGTTCACGCTGCAGGCTTCGCGCGGACAGCGACTGCGATTGCCGATCGCGCACGGCGAGGGAAACTACTATGCGGACCCCGATGGTACTGCGGCTGTTGGAGGCCCAGCGCCGGGTGATCTTCCGTTACTGCGACGAGCGCGGCGAGGTGACCGAGGCGGCAAACCCGAATGGTTCGGTCGACAACATTGCAGGCATCTGCAGCGAGGGACGAAACGTGGTTGGCTTGATGCCGCACCCCGAGCGTGCGTGCGAAGGTCCGCTCGGGAGTGCCGACGGCCTGGTCATGCTCGAATCAGTGGTGACGGCCGTGGCCCGTGAAGGAGCGGTGCGGGGCGCATGACAATCGATCAGGCGGTTCTGGAGCGGCACGGCCTGACGCGCGAAGAGTACGATCACATCGTCCGGGCGCTGAAACGCGAGCCGACGCTGACCGAGCTCGGGATTTTCTCCGTCATGTGGTCGGAGCACTGCAGCTACAAGAGCTCCCGGATTCACCTGAAAAAGCTTCCCACCCGCGGTCCGCGCGTCCTCCAGGGACCTGGCGAGAACGCCGGCGCGGTCGACATCGGTGACGGTCTCGCCGCGGTGTTCAAGATCGAGTCGCACAACCATCCGTCGTTCATCGAGCCATACCAGGGTGCGGCCACCGGAGTGGGCGGCATCATTCGCGACATCTTCACCATGGGGGCGCGTCCAATCGCGTTGCTCAACGCGCTGCGCTTCGGTCCGCTCGACGGACCCCACGGCGCCCGCACCCGGCGGATCGTCGAAGGCGTGGTTGCGGGCATCGGCGGCTACGGCAACAGCATCGGTATTCCGACCGTCGGCGGAGAGATCGCGTTCGAGGAACCCTACGCGGGCAATCCCCTCGTCAACGTGCTCTGCCTTGGGATTGCGGAAGCGAAGGCGCTCGTGAAAGGCACTGCAGCCGGGGCCGGGAATCCCGTTTACTACGTCGGCGCGAAAACCGGCCGTGACGGCATTCATGGCGCGACGATGGCGTCGGCGGAGTTCGACGACAAGTCCGCGGAGAAGCGTCCCGCGGTCCAGGTCGGCGATCCGTTCATGGAGAAGCTTCTGCTCGAGGCCTGTCTCGAACTGATGAAGACTGACGCGCTGATCGGCGTTCAGGACATGGGAGCGGCGGGCCTGACCTGTTCGACGTGCGAGATGGGTGCGCGCGGCGGCGCCGGTGTCGAGATCGACGTCCAATTCGTGCCGCAGCGCGAAACCGGGATGACGCCCTACGAAATCATGCTGTCCGAATCGCAGGAACGCATGCTGCTCGTCGTCAAGAAAGGCCGCGAGGCGGAGGTCGAGAAAATCTTCGAAAAGTGGGACCTCCATGCGGCGCATATTGGCGAAGTGACCACTGACGGGCTGATGCGTGTCAAGGATCACGGGCAGGTGGTTGCCGAGATTCCCAACACCGCGCTGGTCGACGAAGCGCCCGTCTATGATCGGCCAACGAAGCAGCCAACATACCTGGATCATCTGAACACCATCGACGCCGCGTCGCTCGCCACGGTCAGCGCCAAGGATGCGCTGCTGAAGATCCTCGGATCGCCGACAATTGCCAGCAAACGGTGGGCCTATCGGCAGTACGACACGATGGTGCGCACCAACACCATAGCGCTGGCCGGTTTGACCGCCGGCGTAGTGCGGGTGAAGGGCACGAACCGCGCGCTCGCAATTTCCACCGATGGCAACGGCCGCTACTGCTACCTGAACCCGCGTCGTGGTGCGATGCTCGCGCTGGCCGAGGCGGCGCGCAATGTGGCCTGCGCCGGCGCCGTGCCGATCGGTGGAACGAACTGTCTGAACTTCGGCAACCCCGAGCGTCCGGAAATCATGTGGCAGTTCGTCGAGTGCGTCGAGGGCCTGGCCGAGGCCTGCCGCGCGCTCGCTGTCCCGATCACCGGCGGTAACGTCAGCCTCTACAACGAAACCGACGGTAAGGCGATCTACCCGACACCAATCATCGGCGTGGTCGGGGTGATTGACGATGCCAGGCAGGTCGTGACGCGGACGTTCAAGCGCGACGGAGATTCGGTGATACTTCTCGGCGAGGATGTCGGCGAACTTGGTGGCAGTGAATACCTGCGAACTGTTCATGGCCTCGTCCGCGGAGACGCGCCGGCACTGGATCTGAGCCGTGAGCGCGCGTTGCAGATGGTGGTGTCGCAGGGGGCAGCGGCTGGCTTGCTGCAATCGGCGCACGACTGCTCGGACGGCGGGATCGCCATTACGCTCGCTGAGAGCTGCTTTGACACCGGTGGTCTCGGCGCCGCGATCGATCTGGAGAGCGCCAGCGTCGACATTGCGCTGTTCAGCGAGAGTGCGTCGCGGGTCGTGGTGTCCGTCAGCCCGTCGAACGAAGCGGAACTTCTGAAACGCGCGTCGGCGGCCGGCCTGCCGGCGCGTCGCATCGGTCGCGTCGGGGGCCAGCGACTCCAAATCAGCGTAAACGGCGAACGGGCCATCGACGTCGGGGTCAGCGACGTGGAGCAGATTTGGGCGACCGCACTCGAGAACCATTTCAAGCGGGTCGCAGCGTGAGCGAGCAACGCTACCAGGGAGCGCCCGGTTGCCGCAACGACGCGAGCACCCGGAGCGCGCCAGCACCAGGATCAACTGATGTTTGACAAGTTTCGAGACGAGTGTGGCGTCTTCGGCATCTTCGGACACCCCGAAGCGGCCAACCTGACCTATCTCGGTCTCTACGCGCTCCAGCATCGCGGTCAGGAGAGCGCTGGCATTGCCACCGCCGACGGCGAGAAGATGCGCCTGTCTCGGGCGATGGGCCATGTCGCGGACGCCTTCGACGAACAGGCGCTCGAAACGCTCCCCGGGCACATCGCAATCGGGCACACCCGGTATTCCACCGCCGGCGAGAGCCGCCTGCAGAACGCGCAACCCATCCTGATCGACTGCGCGCACGGGCAAATTGCCATCGCCCACAACGGCAATCTCGTAAATGCGCGCGAACTGCGCGACCGCCTCGTCCGCGACGGATCGATCTTCCAGACCAGCAGTGACACCGAGGTGGTGCTGCACCTCTACGCGCGATCGCGCGAGCACAGCGTCGAGGACGCGCTGGTCGAATCGATCGGGCAAGTCAGCGGCGCGTTCTCGTTGGTCCTGCTCACGAAGGACCGTCTGATCGCCGCCCGCGATCCGCACGGGTTCCGGCCGCTCGCGCTCGGACGCCTCGGTGATGCCTATATCGTGTGTTCAGAAACCTGCGCGCTCGACTTGATCGGCGCGACCTACGTGCGCGACGTCGAACCGGGCGAGCTCCTGGTGATCAGCGACGGTGGCCTGCGATCGCTGAAGCCGTTTCCGCCGGCGCAGCTCTCCCAGTGCGTGTTCGAGCACGTGTATTTCGCCCGCCCCGACAGTTACGTCTTCGGCAAGAGCGTGAACGAGGTTCGCACCGAGCTGGGACGAATCCTCGCCAGTGAGGCGCCGGTCGAGGCGGAAGTGGTTTCGCCGATTCCAGACTCCGGCGTGTGCGCCGCAACCGGCTTCGCCGAGGCGTCAGGCATTCCGATGCAGATGGGTCTCATCCGCAATCACTACGTTGGCCGCACGTTCATCCAGCCGCAGCAGGCGATCAGGCACTTCAGCGTGCGGATCAAGCTGAACCCGGTTCGCAGTGTGCTCGAGGGCAAGCGCGTGGTTCTCGTGGACGATTCGCTCGTGCGGGGGACTACCAGCCGCAAGATCGTGAAGATGGTCCGCGCCGCCGGCGCCAAGGAAGTGCACGTGCGGATCAGTTGTCCGCCGACGATTTCCCCGTGTTTCTACGGTGTCGACACGCCAAGTCGATCGGAATTGATCGCCGCCACCCAGCGGCTCGACGAGATTCGCGACTTCATCGAGGCGGACAGTCTCGCGTATTTGAGCCTCGAGGGTCTGCTGCGCGCCGTCAAGCCGGACAGCCGCTCCTACTGCACGTCGTGTTACACCGGTGTCTATCCGGTGGCATTCCCGCGCGACGAGCAGGCGTACCTGCAGCTTGCGCTGAAGGCTGTCGAATAGCCGATGCGCGTCGTCTCGTTCCTACTGTTGTCGCTGATGCTCACGACGGCGCCGGCGTGGCAGGGCCGTGGGCAGGTCTCTCCCGCGCAGCTCAAGGCCGCCATCGATAATCTGGGAAAATTTGAATCCGAGGCCCGTACCGAGGCCGCGCGCACCGTGCGCCGCGCGCCTGCGGCGCAGGCGGTCCCGGCGCTCATGGACGCGGCCTCGAGTCATCCGGACGGGTTCGTGCGCTTCCGGGCTCTCGTGCTGCTGTCAGGATTCAACGACCCGCGCGCCCGCGACGTGATGAGTGCGGCGCTCGATGATCCCAACGATCGGCTGCGCACGGTCGCCTATGCGTACTTCGAACACAATCTTGAACGGGGGATGGCGGACCGGCTGCTGAAGGCGCTGCAGAAGGAAGACGGCGAGTTCGTGCGGCCCGCCTTGACGCGAGCGCTCGCGGCCTACGGCGACGATCCGAACGTGCGAGCCGCACTCACCAAGCTCGTGATGAGCGGTCAGGATCTCTTTCGCAGCGCGGTGATCGAGGCGCTCGGCGACTATCGCGCCACCTACGCGGTCGCGCCGATCACGACGGTCGCGAACCTGGACGGTCCGCTGCAGGAGGATGCTGTCCTGGCGCTGGGCAAGATTGGCGACAAGAAGTCGGTTGGGGTTCTTGCGTCGCTGCAGAGTAGCGCGCCGCGGCTGCGCCAGCCACCGATCGCGACGGCGATTTGTCTGCTCGGCACCAACTGCGGGTCGCACCAGAAATTCGTCATCGATACGCTGATGTTTGCGATGAAGAACATTGGCTTCCAGGACCTGCTGCGCGCCTCGGCGCGGAGTCTGGGTGTGCTGGCCGCCGGCGGTCGCGAGGATGCGGCGGGCGCGTTGATCGATCTGGGCGCGTCGGCCAAGGATCCGGCGCGCGCTCCGGTTGCGTTGGCGTTCGGAACCGTCGCCCTTCGCAACACCCCGCTCGTCCTCAAGGTGCTGGCCTCGCGTGCGGACCTTTCCGACAGCGCGCTGCTGCTTCGGGACGCCTTCGACATGCTCGAAGAGGACTATGAGGAAGAGCGGTTCTTTGCGACGGTGCGTCGCGCCTACTGGCAGGCGGCGGCTGGATCTGCCGAGCGCCGCGTCACCGATGCGCTCATCCAGGCCTTGGAGTTTTGATCATGGCAGCAACCGCCAGAGAGAAAGATGGACTATAAGCAGTCCGGCGTCGACATCGATGCTGGTAATGAAGTAGTCCGGCGGATCCGCGGCCTCGCGCGCGGGACGGCAACCGCCGGCGTGCTGTCGGACCTGGGATCGTTTGGTGGCTTGTTTCATCTTGGCGCCGAGTCGCGCCGCGACCCCGTGCTGGTCGCTAGCGCCGATGGCGTCGGCACCAAGCTGCGGGTCGCGTTCATGACCGGCACACACCGCACGATCGGTGTGGATCTGGTGAATCACTGCGTCAACGACATCCTGGTGCAGGGAGCCGAGCCGCTGTTCTTCCTGGACTATCTCGCAACCGGACGCCTCGATCCCGATGTCGCGGTGCAGATTGTCGAGGGTCTGGCGCGTGCGTGCCGCGACAATGGCTGCGCGCTGCTTGGCGGCGAGACCGCGGAAATGCCCGGTTTCTATGCTGACGGCGAATACGACGTCGCCGGCTTCATTGTCGGAGTCGTGGAGCGGGAACGATTGATCGACGGGCGAGCGGTGGCGGCAGGTGACGTCTTGGTCGGGCTCCCGTCTTCGGGCTTGCACACGAACGGTTACTCGCTCGCGCGCCGTATCGTGTTCGACCGTCTGAAGCTCGACGTTCACGATCGAGTGCTCGAGCTCGGCTCAACAGTCGGCGAAGCCTTGCTCGCGCCGCATCGATCCTACTTGCCGGTGATCCGCCCGCTCCTGCCGAAACGCATCATCAAGGCGATGGCACACATCACCGGTGGCGGCATTACCGACAACCTGCCCCGGGTTCTGGGTACAGGGACCGAAGCGGTGGTCCGCATCGGGGCCTGGGAGGTGGCGCCAATCTTTCGCTGGCTCGGTACGGCAGGGGCGGTCCCGCAGGACGACATGCTACGCACGTTCAACATGGGTATCGGATTGATCCTCGTCGTCGCGGCGCGCGACGTGGACTCCACGCTTGGCGCGCTCGCCGACGCGGGTGAAATCTCGGCTCGCGTGATCGGAGAGATTGTTGCCGGCGGCGAGCCTCGCGTGCGCTACGTGTCGGCCTGAGCTGCAGTGAACCGACGCGGGCTACCTCTGACGGCAGATGCGACCGCCGCAGGAATCCTGACTGCTGTCGCGGCCGTGATGATCGCGGGCTTTGTGCTGGGCGTCGCTCACCTGCCGGTTTCCCCATGGCTGCTGGCGTTGCTCTCGGCACTCGGCGCGCATCGTAGGCTCTCACGAACTCCTGACGACCCCTGTCGCTTGATCGGTGAGACGGAACGCCTGGGGTCTGACCCCGTCACGGCGTCTGCGGTCGGCGTTCGGCGTTTGGGGTCTGACCCCAAGGTGGGTCCTTGGTTTGCTTTTCGGGGTCTGACCCCGATTGAAGCGCCGTGAGTGCAATTGTGTCAGACCCCGGTTCTGACACGCTTGTCAGTTGTTCAGAGGATCGTGGTTCAGAAACTCGAGCCAGTTCGGCAAGCGCGGGAACGGGCCAGGATCGGTGCAGAAGGTGACGCCCTCAGGGGTCCGCTCTGATACGCTGCACCACGGCCAAAGCTCAGCGCGCTCCACGAGACCGGCCTGCAAGGCATTCCGCTCCACGTATCGGAGGGCAGTGAAGTAGTGGCGGTCATCAGCAATCGGTCTGGACACGTATCGGCTTTGGTAAACGGCCCCAGAACCAGTGGTCCCTCGGTTGCGATGCCAACGCTGTGCGTGCGTTCCCGTGAGCCACTGCATGAAGCGGGGAAGATCCGTGTCGCCTTTGGGCCATAGCAAAAAATGAAAATGTGTCTTCATGAGGCAGTACGCAGGAATTCGAATCGGCCGCTTTTCCCGAGCGAGGTCGACCAGCTCTAGGAAACACGCATAGTCGGTGTCATCCTTGAAAATCTCGCCTTTTCTCGAGCCTCTGTTGCAAACGTGGTAGACGAATCCGCCGGGCGTGAAGCGCTTCCCTCGAGCCATGGTCTGTTGGCAGGGGCAATGTCCTTGCCAGCCGCCAATCGGGAGTCGGCCCCCGGTACGGGGTCAGACCCCGATCTTGCGCAGGGAGGCATTGAATGGGGTCTGACCCCAACCCAGTGGCTGCGGCGCGGCGAATTGCCGTACTGATCTCCGGACGCGGGTCCAACCTGCAGGCGCTCATCGACGCGATTGCAGAAGGTCGGCTCGACGCCACGCTCGCGGCGGTGATCTCCAATCGCGCCGACGCGCAGGGACTCGATCGCGCGCGCGCGGCCGGAGTTGACGCGACGGTGATCGATCACCGCGGTTTCGCTTCACGCGCGCTCTTCGAGGAAGCCCTCGTCAAGGAACTGCGAGACCGGCAGGTCTCGCTCGTCTGCCTCGCCGGCTTCATGCGCCTGCTCGGCCCGACCTTCCTCGAAGCCTTTCCCAACGCAGTCCTCAATATCCACCCGTCGCTGCTGCCGGCGTTTCCAGGCGTCGACGCCCAGCGCCAGGCGTGGGATCACGGGACGAAAGTCGCTGGCGCCACGGTGCATCTGGTCACTGGAGAGCTCGATGGCGGTCCGATCGTGCTCCAATCCTGCGTCCCGGTGCTCGACGACGACACACCGGACAGGTTGGCAGCACGCATTCTCGTCGAGGAGCACCGCATCTATCCGGAAGCCGTGCGCCGCCTGCTCGACGGCGGTTACGAAGTCCAGGGCCGGCGCTTCGTCAAACGCGGCCGCTGACCGACGCGCACGTCACGTCGCGGCGGGCGTTCCCAGCGTCAACACGGCCACCTCGGGCGGGCAGTTGATCCGTACCGGCACATACACCGTGCCGACCCCGCGGCTCACGAAGATCGATCGTACTGTCGCGGCGCTCGAATCCAGCGATCACGGGAAACTCGCGCGCCGCAATCGCGCCGACGCCTGGCAGGACGATCTGTCCGCCGTGCGTGTGCCCGCTCAGTACGGCAGGAATCGCCAGCTGCCGCGCCTCCAGCAACCGCTTCGGCGTGTGGGCGAGCAGGATCGCATGCGGCACCGTTCCTCGGGCCAGGCGCGCGATCTCCTGCACCTTGTGCGTCCAGTATCGAATGCCGATGAAATCCATCGATTCGCCGCGCACCCGCAGGCGGGTGTGCGCATCCCGCAGGACGGTGAAGCCCTTCGCCGCCAGCGCGGCCGGCATGTCGCGGTCATCATCGTGATTGCCGAGAATGGCGATGATCCCCAGCGGCGCCGAGAGTCCGGCGAGCGACTCGGCCGCCGGCTGGACGTAATGGCGATCACTCCAGGTCACATAGTCACCGCCCAGGATGATCAGGTCGGGCCGCTCGGCCATCAACAGGTTGACTGCCGTCGTGATGTGATCGTGGGAAACCGTTTGGCTGCGATGGATGTCGGTGATGAGCCCGAGGCGGAGTCCTCGCAAGGCGTCGGGCAACCCCGAGATCGGAAACGACGCGCGGGTCAGCTCCAGATGATGCCGCTCGTACAACGAGCCATGCGCGATCGCGCCCGTCGCCACGCCGATCCCGAGACCGGCCATGCCTCTGAAAAACGATCGCCTCGTAAGCCTTGTCCCAGGGCTGGCGCTCCCGGGCGCCCTGGGACCGCGGGTGACGCTCACGGTTTCGTGAACTCGAAGAGGCCGCATGCGTTTCTCGCGCCCGCGAAGGCCTCAGGTCGAGCATCCAGCACGAGCCGATCGTCATCGTCGACTGCAGCGAACGCAACCAGTTGAAGATCGGAGAGCGCACCGATGATGGTGGCGGGAGAAAACACACGCTGGCTGTTGAAGCAGAGGCGCTCGCGCCCTACTGGCGTGCCGAGGTACAACTGGCCGCCGCGGGCAAGAATGCGAGCGAGCTCGCGCATTGCGACCTGCCACCCGCGAGGATCCACCGGATCGCCGTAACGCCCCAGGCCGACATGCTCGATGGCATGCAGGCACGACACCGACTCGACGGAGTGATCCTCAAAAACATCGAGACGACACATGTCGCCGCGCACGAAGGTCAAGCCGTCGACCGTGGACTCCAGCGGGCGGATGTCGACGACCGTGACCGGCATGAAGGTGAGCACGTGTGCCACGAACCCGTCGATGCGCGACCCGACGTCGACGTGCCGGTGAGGGCGCCGCGCGAAGAGGCGGCGGGCGGCCCACAGGTCCTGATGAAAGTAGTGGCCCCGGGCAATTCCCGCCTCGGCGCAGAAGTCGGTCAGGATCGGCTCGAGGTCGCCGAGAGTCAGCGGAAACCGGCCATCCGCCTGACGCCGGTACTCGGCGGCATGCCGCATGAAGCGGGGCAGACGCCTGAGTGTCGCCGCGCGGTGGATGTCGAAGCCCGCAGTCGCGGCCGCATTGAAGAATGGGCGCAGGAATCGGCGCATGCGACGTTGTGTCGGGTGATCATAGCGCAGTCGCCGCCCTGGCTTTCTTCTGTATAGTACCGGCGATGGATTTGTACGAAGAGCTCCAGTGGCGCGAGATGATCTACGACAGCACGGAAGGCCTGCGAGAGGCCCTCGCGTCGAACTCGGTGACCGGCTACATCGGGTTCGATCCGACTGCGTCGAGCCTTCACGTCGGATCGTTGCTCACGATTCTCGGGCTGGCGCGTCTGCAGCGCGCCGGACACTCCCCAATCGCGGTGGTCGGCGGCGGAACCGGCATGATTGGCGATCCCAGCGGCAAATCCCAGGAGCGCGTGCTGCTGTCGAGCGAGCAGATCGAGGTCAACGTCGCCGCCATTCGGGACCAGCTTGCCAGGTTTCTCGATTTCAACGCCGCCACGAACCCGGCGCGCATGGTCAACAACGCCGACTGGCTGGGAGGGATCGACGTACTGTCGTTTCTTCGGGAGGTGGGAAAACACTTCACCGTCAGCTACATGCTCCAGAAAGAATCGGTGAACCGCCGGCTCGAGACGGAAGAAGGGATTTCCTACACCGAATTCAGCTATCTCGTTCTTCAGGCCTACGATTTCCTGCAACTGCTCGACCGCCATGGCTGCACCCTGCAGATGGGCGGCAGCGACCAGTGGGGCAACATCACCGCCGGCATCGACTTGATCCGGAAGGTGCGCGCGCGCAAGGCCCACGGGCTGGTGTGGCCGCTGATGCAGACGGCCTCGGGCGTCAAGTTCGGTAAGACCGAAGCAGGAACTGTCTGGCTCGATCCGCAGCGGACGTCTCCGTTCCGGTTCTATCAATTCTGGCTAAACACGGACGATCGCGATGTCATCCGCTATCTCAAGTGCT
The DNA here is from genome assembly GCA_963755695.1 of uncultured Acidobacteriota bacterium. Classification (GTDB taxonomy): domain Bacteria; phylum Acidobacteriota; class Vicinamibacteria; order Vicinamibacterales; family 2-12-FULL-66-21; genus QHWT01. The sequence goes on from CAVWLB010000008.1 coordinate 1,335,976, forward strand.
TCACGTTCCTGCCGCGAGAGGCCATCGACGAGCTCGCACGGGTCACCGGGGAGAAACCGGAGGCTCGCGAAGCGCAGCGAACGCTTGCCCGACAGGTGACGGCACTGGTGCACGGGGAGGAACAGGTGCACCGGGCAGAGCGTGCAGCGGAAGTGCTGTTCAGCGAGCGCGTTGCCGACGCGAGCGTCGAGGATGTGCTCACGGTGTTCGAGGACGCACCCTCAACTGAACTGGCGCTGCCCGATGAAGGTATTCCCATTACCGAACTGCTGACGGTCGTCGGTCTCGCGGCATCGAAGAGTGAAGCCACGCGCCTGGTCAAAAGCAATGGCATTTCCGTCAACAATGTCCGGTCTACTGACGAACGGAGGCGACTGAGTCGCGCCGATGCGATTCGGGGGCAGCTGTTCATCCTGCGCAAAGGCCGCAAGGATCATCACATCGTCAAGCTGCGGCCAGGCGCATCGGCATAGCCTCATTCGGAGCGAAGCACGATCATCGGGTCGACCCGCGCCGCGCGGCGTGCCGGGGCGTAGCTGGCCAGCACCGCGACCGATAACAGGAGACCCGCCGATCCCGCAAACGCGACCGGGTCGAACGCGCCGATTCCGAACAGCAACCGCGACATGCCACGGGCGGCGATCGAGCCAAGCATGCCGCCGATCGCGATCCCCGCCAGCGTCAGCCGAAGGCCGTCACCGAGAACCAGCCGGAGCACGCTCGCCGGCGTGGCGCCCAGCGCCATCCGGACACCAAGCTCCGGGCCTCGCTGCGCGACCGCGTGCGACAACACTCCGTACAGTCCAAGCACCGCCAGGCCGAGGGCGAGTGCGGCAAACGCCAACAGCATCACCAGCGCAAACTGACGGGTCGCGAGCGATCGAGCAACGATGTCGCTCATGCGGCGAATGTCGTAGACCGGCACGTCGCGATCGACCGACCAGATCGCGTCACGCACCAGCGTCGCGAGCCTGCTGGGATCGACCCCACGGCTCCGGAGGATGAAGACCGCGCTCGTCGTGGCGCCGCTCTTCGTTTGGTAGACGGAGGTATAAATCGTCGGATTGATCCCGGAGTCGAGCGACTCGACGTGCACGTCTCCGGCGACCCCGACGATGGTGAGGGTGCGTCCGCCCCATACCAGACGCTTACCGAGGGCGTCGCCATTCGGCCAGTATTGGCGCGCCATCCCATCGTTGATGATCGCTGAGCCTGGTGCGTCCGGTGTGTCGACTGCCGTGAATGTCCGCCCCTCCCGCAGCGGGATGCCCATCGTGGCAAAGTACTCGCCACTGACCAGGGCGTTGTTCGCCCACTTCACGGAACGCGGGTCCTGTCCCTCGAGAATGAAACCAATCTGACGTTCGTCGGCGAGTGGCACGTGAGTCGTGAGAGCCACCGATTCGACAGCCGGAATGGCGGCCAACCGCTCGGCCATCAAGCGCTCGGTCGCTCGTCGACGATCGTCGGACGGATAGCGCTGCCGATTGAACGTGGTTCGGGCGACGACCACGCTGTCGGGCGAAAATCCGGGCGGCACCCGCAGCACCTCGATGAAACTCCGAAGCAGGAGGCCGGCGCCAATCAAGAGAATCACGGCACTCGCCGCTTCGAGTACGACCAGCGCGCGGCCGATCCGCCCTCGTCCGAGAGAGCCGGGCTGACGGCCGGTTTGCTTCAAGTGACCGCTGACGTCGGAGCGAGTCCAGGTGAGCGCGGGCGCGACGCTGCACAACAGTCCCGTGATCGCAGAGACCACGAACGTGAAGGTCAGAACGGTGGGATCGAGGCGAACCGCGGAGAGTCCAGGGACGAATGAAGGTGAGGCAGTTTTGACCAGCGTCATCAGCCCCTCGGCAAGCGCACAACCGAGCGCCGCGCCGGACGCTGTCAACAGCCCTCCTTCGATCAGCATCAACGCGATCAGTTGTGGCGCACGAGCCCCCAGGGCGGTGCGCACCGCCATTTCCCGCTGACGGGCCGCTCCCCGCGCGAGCAGCAGGTTCGTGACGTTTGCGCAGGCGATGAGCAGAATGAACAGGACGGCGCCCGCCAGCATGATGAACATCGGGCGGACGCGTCCGGCTGCACCGGCGCCCAGCGGCTCGAGGTTCACCTGCAGACCCAGGTTCCCCGAATAGATGTCCGCGCGCTCGCGCTGAAATTCGGTTGCCACCCGGCCGACGTCGTCGTTGGCCTGCGCAAGCGAGACGCCCGGCTTGAGCCGGGCAACGAGCCCGACAGGGAAATCAGCGGCGCGGTCCTCGATTTCGCGCGGAGTGAAGGCCATCGGCACCCAGAGCGCCGGCGCTTCGCCCACACTGGCCGGTGTGAACGGAAATTCGAAGCCCGGCGGCATGATTCCGATGATGGTGTAAGGGCGCTCGTTCAACCGTACGACGGTGCCGATGGCTTCTCGGTCGCCGCCGAAGCGGCGCTGCCAGAACTCATGGCTCAGGATGACGACATTGTCGGCGCCAGGTCGATCCTCCGCCTCTCGAAAGGTACGCCCGGCGATTGGTGAGACACCCAGCGTTTCAAAGAGCGTGTGGGTGACCCGCTGCGCCTGAATCCGCACTGGCTCGTTGCCACCGGTTAAGTCGAACGGAGTGTCGTCGTAGCCTGCGACGGAGGAAAAGACGCGCGTGCGATCCCGGTAATCGATGTATTCGGCGGGCGAAGTGGCCAGCCACAGATCGCCGATCTGAGGAAATTTCTGACGCAGAGAGACGAGACGATTGGGTGCGCGGTACGGCGACGGGCGCAAGAGCACGGCGTTGATCACGCTGAACATGGCCGTGTTGACGCCGATCCCGAGCGCGAGCATCGCAACGGCCAGCGCCGTGTGGGTTCGGCTTCGCGCCAGCAACCGCGCGGCGTACCTGAGGTTTTGAATGGCGGTCATATCGCATCTCCCCTGGCGCTCGACGTGATCACCATGTGAGACGTTCGAGGCCGGCCCTTCGTTGGCCTCTGGTCGGTTAGACCACGTCAGCGCGTCCGTCGAGGAGCGGCTCGATCAAAGCGCCCGATCTCATTCGGGTCGAGCTCGGCATCCTGCACCAGCAGGATTCGCCCAGAGAACGCATCAGGAGGAGATCGCACAATAACGGCTCTGCTGATGCGGGGGATATCGACACTCTACCGTGATTGCCGCGCGGTTCTGGCGCGCCGATCTGGGTCGAGGAACCCGAGCGGATTGGGTTGACAGGGCAAGGGCGGACGCGTATATTCATTGAGTTCGAAGCGTGGCCCGGCGCCGTGCGCCGCAAGTGCTCCGAGAAATTTTGCGGAGCATTTTTTTGTCCCTTTGAACGTCTTCAGCTGGACTGCCTCTCGGCTCTTCCGATCACCGGCGCTCTCTCGAAAGAAGCTCGGCGGGAAAAGGCCCTGAGAAGGTTGACAGGGTTGGAGCCTTTTAGTAAGATTGGAAGGTTCGCCTGAAGACAAACGGTCTGCGAGGGAACGCTCTCGCCCAAGCGCCGAAAGGCGTGCGCGGCGGGATACCGGTTCTTTGAAAACTAGATAGAACGTGCAAGCACAGCCCGTCGAGTATCAGCGGGTGGCGCTGTGTCGGGCGGGTCATCGAGACTCGTTGGACAACGGATGACGATGTCAGTTCGATTCGTCACCCGGCAGTGAACCATCCATCACTTGACGAACTGAACAACGTGAAGAGCCAATAATCAACAGGCTACTCGCGTTAAACGGGATGCGTCTGGTGCAGGCCCGGGTCTTCGGATCCGGCGTGCGGCAGGCCAATCGCTTTAACATGAGAGTTTGATCCTGGCTCAGAATCAACGCTGGCGGCGTGCCTAACACATGCAAGTCGAACGCGAAAGGGGCTTCGGCCCTGAGTAGAGTGGCAAACGGGTGAGTAACACGTGGGTGACCTGCCTTCGAGTGGGGGATAACGTTCCGAAAGGGGCGCTAATACCGCATGACATCCTGCGCTTTGAAGCGTGGAGATCAAAGCCGGGGATCGCAAGACCTGGCGCTTGAAGAGGGGCCCGCGTCCGATTAGC
>CAVWLB010000008.1:1342500-1915832 GCA_963755695.1 uncultured Acidobacteriota bacterium
ACAGTCAACTGGCTCGCGACGGGTTCCTGAGTACCGCGGGACACGTGAAATCCCGTGGGAATCTACGAGGACCATCTCGTAAGGCTAAATACTCCCTGGCGACCGATAGTGAACCAGTACCGTGAGGGAAAGGTGAAAAGAACCCCTGCGAGGGGAGTGAAATAGTACCTGAAACCGTATGCCTACAAGCAGTGGGAGGGCTATGCCTGGGCTTCGGTCCGGGAATGCCTGACCGCGTGCCTTTTGCATAATGAGCCGGCTAGTTAATCTCAGTGGCAAGGTTAAGCGAAAGCGAGCCGTAGCGAAAGCGAGTCCGAAATGGGCGTGCAGTCGCTGGGATTAGACGCGAAGCGAGGTGATCTACCCTTGGCCAGGATGAAGTACGGGTAACACCGTATGGAGGTCCGAACCGGTGTTGGTTGAAAACAGCTCGGATGAGCTGAGGGTAGGGGTGAAAGGCTAATCAAACCTCGTGATTGCCCGTTCTCCTCGAAATATCTTTAGGGATAGCCTCGGGAGGTCGGCGTTGGTGGTAGAGAACTGGATGGACTAGGGGGCTTACCAGCTTACTGAATCCAACCAAACTGCGAATGCCAACGACACGTATCCCGGGAGTCAGACAGTGGGGGCTAAGCTTCATTGTCGAGAGGGAAACAGCCCAGACTACCGGCTAAGGTCCCTAACTCTGTGCTAAGTGGTAAAGGATCTGGAGACGCTCAGACAACCAGGAGGTTGGCTTAGAAGCAGCCATCCTTTAAAGAAAGCGTAATAGCTCACTGGTCAAGCGGCTCTGGGCCGACAATATAACGGGGCTCAAGCACAGGACCGAAGCCGTAGAATTAGACCGCCTGCGGGCGGTGTATTTGGTAGAGGAGCGTTCTGTAGGAGATGAAGTCAGATCGAAAGGACTGGTGGAGTCTAGAGAAGTGACCCTGCCGGCATAAGTAGCGATAAGAAAGGTGAGAATCCTTTCCGCCGTAAACCTAAGGTTTCCTGAGGAAGGTTCGTCCGCTCAGGGTCAGTCGGGTCCTAACGCGAGGCCGAAAGGCGTAGCGGATGGATATCCGGTCAATATTCCGGAACTACCTACTTTTCGTTATCACGATGGGGGGACGCAGGAGGCTAACCGGGCCCACGATTGGACGTGTGGGTTCAGGCATGTAGGGGGATCTTCCAGGCAAATCCGGAGGGTCACATTCCCTGAGGTGCCATGTCGAGGGCTTACCGCCCGCAAAGTCGGTGACGCCACGCTGCCGAGAAAAGCCTCTAAGGAGAGAAGTGGGTACCCGTACCGCAAACCGACACAGGTAGGTGAGGAGAAAATCCTCAGGCGCGAGTGAGAACCCTCGTTTAGGAACTCGGCAAACTGGCCCCGTAACTTCGGAATAAGGGGTGCTCGATTAGCGTGCACGATCCTCGCGGTCGTGTGCGTGAACGAGTTGCAGTAAAGAGGCCCAGGCAACTGTTTACTAAAAACACAGGGCTATGCGAAGTCGAACACGACGTATATGGTCTGACGCCTGCCCGGTGCCGGAAGGTTAAAGGGAGAGGTTAGCCGCAAGGCGACGCTTCGAGCTGAAGCCCCGGTAAACGGCGGCCGTAACTATAACGGTCCTAAGGTAGCGAAATTCCTTGTCGGGTAAGTTCCGACCTGCACGAATGGCGTAATGATTTGGGCGCTGTCTCAACGAGGGGCACTGCGAATTTGTGGTACCGGTGAAGACGCCGGTTGCCCGTGACTAGACGAAAAGACCCCGTGCACCTTTACTACATCTTAGTAGTGAATGCTGGCGTGTTATGCGCAGGATAGGTGGGAGACTTTGATCTCGGGCTCTCGGGCTCGGGGGAGTCGACGGTGAGATACCACCCTTAACACTCCGGCGTTCTAACCTCGATCTGTCATCCAGGTCAGGGACACTGCTAGGTGGGTAGTTTGACTGGGGCGGTCGCCTCCTAAACTGTAACGGAGGCGCGCGAAGGTTCGCTCAGGCTGTTTGGAAATCAGCCGTAGAGTGCAAAAGCATAAGCGAGCTTGACTGCGACACCTACAAGTGGAGCAGGTGGGAAACCAGGCTTTAGTGATCCGGTGGTCCCGCGTGGAAGGGCCATCGCTCAACGGATAAAAGGTACGCCGGGGATAACAGGCTGATCTGAGCCAAGAGTTCACATCGACGCTCAGGTTTGGCACCTCGATGTCGGCTCATCGCATCCTGGAGCTGTAGCAGGTTCCAAGGGTCCGGCTGTTCGCCGGTTAAAGCGGTACGTGAGCTGGGTTTAGAACGTCGCGAGACAGTTCGGTCTCTATCTGTCATGGGCGGAGGAAATTTGAGGGGGCTTGACCTTAGTACGAGAGGACCGGGTTGAACGAACCTCTAGTGTACCGGTTATCCTGCCAAGGGTAGCGCCGGGTAGCTACGTTCGGAAGTGAGAAACGCTGAATGCATCTAAGCGTGAAACACTCCCCAAGATGAGATTTCCCAGGCCGCAAGGCCTCTAAAGGCTCCTGGAAGATGACCAGGTGATAGGCTGGGTGTGGAAGCGTAGCGATACGTGGAGCTAACCAGTACTAATCAGCCGTGAGGCTTGACCATTAATTCTCTAATGCCGCACACGCGCGGTGTGAGTGGAACGAAGAAACTACCGTTTGCAGGATATTCAGTTGTCGTAGCGCAGACCTTCAAGGCTGCCGCTCTTTGACATAGTCTGGGACGACCGACGACTCCGCATGCCGATATCGGACGCGCCCAGTCGCCGAGATCCCAGGCACTCAAGTTCATCTTTCCCGGTGGTCATAGGAGCAGGGTCACACCCGTTCCCATTCCGAACACGGAAGTTAAGCCTGCTACCGCCGATGGTACTGCGTGGGAAACTGCGTGGGAGAGTAGGTCACTGCCGGGATTATTTATCTGAAAGCCCGCTGTCGTCTGACGATGACAGCGGGCTTTTTTGTCGGTTCTCGGGTTCTCAGGTTCTCAGGGTTCTCGGGTTCAGGTTCCCACAGATTCTCGGAGCTCCGGCCTTTTTCTTTTGCACGCGGCCGTACGCTAGCATGCCCGCGCCATGCGCCGATCAGTCTCCACTCTGGTCCTGCTCGCCATCGTCGGGCTCGCCGTCCCGCTCGCCTCCCAGCGCTCATCGGGACGCCTCACCGCGCTCGTCGGCGGCACGCTCATCGACGGCTACGCCGGGCCGCCGATCCAGAACAGCGTCGATCCTGATCGACGGCGAGCGCATCGCGCCGTCGGCCAGGTCGGGTCGCTGGCGGTCCCGCCGGGCGCGGAGGTGATTTCGACCGAAGGCATGACCGTGCTGCCCGGCCTGTGGGACATGCACGTCCACACGATGATCGTCGGCCACGCCGACTACGATCACTGGGACAAGGCCTACGCGTCGCAGTTCGAGTCGGTGATCATGCCGGCCGCCGCGAAGCAGCTGCTGATGGCGGGCGTGACCAGCGCGCGCGATCTCGGCGGCCCGCTCGAGGCCAGCATCAACGTTCGCAACCGCATCAACGAGGGCAGAGATTCCGGGCGCCACGCTCTACGTCTCGGGTCCGTTCATCCAGCACGAGCCCTATCCCGAACACCGAAGCCTATCGCTGGGGCGTCAAGCGGTCCCGACGACGGCCGCGCGAAGGTGCGGAAGATCGCCGACGCCGGCGTCGACGTCATCAAGCTGATCGATCAGGATCAGATGACGATGGACGAGGTGCGCGCGGTTGTCGACGAGGCGCACCGGCGCGGCAAGCCGGTCGTCGCGCATGCCCATCGGCCGGAGGAGATCCGCCGCGGGCTGGCGGCCGGCGTCGACTGCTTCGAGCACACCGGGCTGGCGACCGCGCCCGCGTATCCCGACGACATCATCGCCGCGATCCGCGAGCGCACCGCGAAGATGATCGCTCGGTCCGCTCTACTGGACGCCGACGATCGAAGGGCTGCTCAACTACGAGTACCTGCGCGACAACCCGGAAGCGCTCGACGATCCGGCGTGGCACGAGGGGCTGCCGGAGGCGATCGTCGCCGACATCAGGAAGTCGCTCGAGCATCCGGATCGGCTGCCGTACTTCCAGCTCACCGCCGCGCGGCGCCCGACGCTCGCGCGCAAGTTCAAGCAGCTGCGCGAAGCGGGCGTGACGTTGCTGGTCGGCACCGACAGCGGCATCCCGATGAACTTCCACACCCACTCGACCTGGCGCGAGCTCGACGCGTGGGTGAACACGCTCGGCGTCGATCCGATGACCGCGATCCGCGCCGCGACCTACTGGCCGTCGGTGGCGATGAAAGTGGATCAGCAAGGTCGGCACCGTCAGCGCCGGGCAAGTACGCCGACATCATCGCGGTACGCGGCGACGTGCTGCGCTACATCGCGCTCCTGCAGCGCGTCGACATCGTCATCAAGCACGGAGTCCGCTACAGGCCGGCTGCGCTGCCCTGACGTTTGATTGGGTGAGTTGGCGATTCAGTAATGGTTGATCGACAGGGTCACGAGTCGCCAAATTCCTCAACTCACCAACTGACGAAATCGCCGCCCACCACAGGCCGTTGACGCCACTTCCCTCGCCTTTGGCGGCTTCCGATCGGGTACGGTCATTGCCCCTAATTGTGAGGCCCCGAAGGAGCACGCCCATGTCGCTGATCTTCGCGGCGCTCATGCTGGTGCTCGGCTCGACGCGAACACGGTGTCACAGTGAACCTCAAACCCACCGCAATTAACATTTCCGAAATCTCCTGACGTAACCGTCATCGCCAGCGGGCAACTGCGTCCGCGATCCCCACGAATTCGCGCGTGAGACGTGGTACGTACCTTGCCTTCGAGGCGTCGACACTAACATCCCTCAGGGCAAGGAGCTCTCCATGCAGCATGGCGCGCATATCGGTTCGTCGGTCATCGTCAAGGGCGAGGTTTCCGCGCGGGAACCGATCACGATCGCGGGTCGAGTCGAAGGTACGATCGACGTTTCCGGGCAGATTGTCACCATTGAATCCGGCAGCCAGGTTCACGCGGACATTACCGCCGCGGGCATCGTTGTTGGCGGCAACATCAAGGGCACGCTCGTCGCGGAAGACCGCATCGAGCTGCGAGGCAGCGCCGAAATCGACGGCGATTTGACGGCGCCGCGGGTCGCGGTGGCGGACGGCGCAATCCTGCGCGGCCGCGTGGACATCGCGGGATCGCGCAAGGCAGCCGACCTCGCGCGGGCATCCTGAGCTCAAGCCGCCTTACGCCGCAAAAGGCGGCTGCGGCGGGCCACGGCTATCCCAAAATTCCCGGCGGTGTCGCGTCTCATGACGCGCGATAAAGGTGGACCCGCGTTCTGCCGAAACATTTCGCGGCGTTCACCTTGCATGACCCCATGCATTCCGCTCAAAGGGGGTTCGCGTGTTCCAGCTCAGTGTCGTAGACCACATCCGTCTGAGCTTCGGCAGTGTGGTGACGGCGTATGAGGGTCACGCCGAAGCTGCGGCCCGCCTGGCGCACTGGGGCTGGTACGCGAAGGTCCTCACAATTTGCACGGTGTCGCTGGCCGCAGTGCTGAGCGGCGTCGCGCTCTATGCGGGTCGCGGTTTTCAGATCGCTGCTGCGGCGTCGGCCACTGCCGCCCTGGCGGCGTGCGCCGGTTACGTAGCCTTCGACCCCCAACCGCGCATCTATGGCCACCGCGCCAGTGCCGCGCGTCTGTGGCTGCTCTGCGAGAACTATCGGGCGCTGCTTGCCGAGATCCACGACGAGCTGATCGATCTTCCAGCTCTGAAGGAGCGACGTGGCGAGCTGCTGCGCGATGCGTCTACGGTGCTCGAACACACGTCGCCCGACGATCGCTACTCCTACGAGATCGCACGCAAGGCACTCAAGGGGCTGGGCGGCGCTGGCTATTCCGACGCCGAGCTCGATCGCTATCTGCCCGCCTCGCTGCGGAAGCAGACGAGCGCCGCGTAGGCGCGCCGGCGCCGGTTCGCCGGGCCGCGGCAATGGCACGCTCAGCCCAGCGCACCAGTTCCGGTGCGCTCTCGAGCACCGACAGCGGCACCGAGTAGTACTGCATCGACACGGGCCGGTTCGCGTACGGCTTGAACGGCCTCGCGCCTTCTGCCTCGAACATGTCGCGGGTCTGATCGTCGACCTTTAGATACAGCTCGTCCCGCGCGATCAGCCCGAAGAAGACGCCGTCGCAATAGAGTCCCACGCCACCAAACATCGCCCGCGAGATGACATCGCCGGCGCCGGCGAGTTGATCGATGACGAAAGTCTCGAACGCCCGACTGCTTGCAAGCGATTTCTTCGTCGTCATGTCAGCCGCCCAATTCTTGGCAGACGCAGGTGCGAGGCGCGAGGTGGGATGAGCGCGAGGCCCGAGACCGAGGCCCGAGGCCGGTGGTCCTGAGTCCGAAGTCGGAATGGCATCGGAGCCCGGAACCGGCGCCTCGCACATCCGGCTGAAATTTACGAAACGTGCGACCGTATCTGCCGATTGAGGTGATGCATCTGGCGACGGATGCTCCTGAGCGATCCATGGTCGTGCGTGGCAAGCGCGGCATCACGCTCGCGCTTGAGCATGCGGATCTTTGCCTTGATTCCATCCTTATCGATCCCAGTCGCGGCGTGGTGTTCGCGGGTGTCGACGCCGAGGGCATGGCAAAGAGCGGGTAGCAAATGATCCTTGTTCATCTGCGAGTAGCCCTGTACTTCCTCGTTCGACAACTCTTTGGCGATGTCCCGCAGTTCCGCGACCGTTTTGGCACGCAACTCTTCGTACGTGTACGCCATGATGCACCTTCCTTGTCCAGTTCGTCGCGTCTCGGCGCAGTCTAGGCCCGCGTCACGGCTGGGTGCAAGCTGGACGCGAGGGAAGGGCCCGGGCCCCTCGCACACCTCGCGCCGCGCTTAAGACCCAACCACAGTACAAGCACCGGTCCAATCGCCTCGGTATCCGGATTCCTCCACGAGCTGTTCAGGCCGTGGTTGGAAACGCGGCTCAACTGCGGCGACGCACCGCGTCGAGAATCACCAAGAGGTACCTGGTACCGTGTCGTGAGCGTCGTTGACGTCGGCTGACGACTGCGATGATCGGACCGATCCCGGGTGATAACATGCGGCGATTCACGAGGAGCTCATGACCCTGAGATCGTTGTCACTGTCGCTGCTATTGGCCATTGCGGCGGCCGCGCCTGCCTCATTGCAGGACGGTCAGCAGAGCGCCCGGCCGGCCCCTCCCGAGATACCGATGAACCTGGAACGGGCCGAGCGGCTATATGTCAGCGTCGACCCGCGGGATCACTCGACCGGCTACAACTTTCAGCGCGACCTCGATGCCAAGCAACAGAGCGATCGTCGCTACGCCGAGATCACCAAGGGCGTAGTCGACTACCAGAAGATCACCTACCGCAGCAGCGTCGGCGATCTCGATATTCCCGCCTACCTGTTTCAGCCGCTGAAGAAGCGCGGCGCGAAAGGACATCCGGCGATGGTCTGGGTGCATGGCGGCGTTCACGGCAACTGGGATCATCGCGGCTCTGGCCGTTCGTGAAGGAAGCCGTCGATCGCGGCTACGTGGTCATCTGTCCCGACTACCGGGGCAGCACCGGATACGGCAAGGCATTCCACAACGAGATCGACTACGGCGGCTACGAGGTCGACGATGTGATGAGCGCGGTGGAATATTTGAAGACGCTGCCGCACGTCGACAGCGATCGTCTGGGAATCATGGGCTGGAGCCACGGCGGCTACATCACCCTGTTCAGCGTGTTTCGCGATCGGACCCCGTTCAAGGCGGCCGCAGCAATCGTGCCGGTCACGAATCTGGTGTTCCGGCTGTCGTACAAGGGCCCGTGCGTACCAGCGCAGCTTCGCGACGCAGAAGCGCATTCAGGGGCTGCCCTTCGAAAAGCCCGATCTCTACATCGAGCGGTCGCCCCTCTACAGCGTCGACAAGCTGCAGGTGCCGCTCCTCGTGCACGTCGCGACCAACGACACGGACGTGAATTTCGTCGAGGACCAGCAGATGATCGACGCGCTGCGCTCGCGCAAGCCGCACCTGGCGGAGACCAAGATCTACGTAGATCCGCCGGTCGGCTACGCCGGCGGCGGCCACACCTTCAGCCGGCGCGTGAACATCGACACGCTCCAGCGCGAGGACACGCCTGAACAGATCGATTCCTGGAATCGAACCTGGGCGTTCTTCGAATGGAATCTCCGGGCGCTCACGCAGTAGCGCGAACGGCGAACCGCAAAAACCGCGAACTCACTGTTTCCCGATCAAGGTCTCCATATCGTCCATGACCCGGTTCATCTTCTGCATCGTGAGCTGAAGCGGTTCGCTGGTGGTCATGTCGACGCCGGCGTCCTTCAGGAGATCGATCGGATATTTCGACCCTCCGGCGGAGAGAAACGCCAGGTACCGCTTGGTCGCGGCCTGATCCCCGGTCAGCACCTTCTCCGAAAGCGCAGCCGACGCGGTAAACGACGTCGCGTACTGGTAGACGTAGAAGTTCCGATAGAAGTGGGGGATGAACGCCCACTCGTGCGCGATGTAGTCGTCGACAATGCAGACGCCTTTGTCGTGTCCGTAGTACTTGCGGGTGACGTCGAGGTAGAGCTTGTCCAACGCCTCACCGGTGATCGGCTGTCCTTTCTCCGCCATCTCGTGCGCCCGTAGCTCGAACTCCGCGAATTGCGTCTGCCGGAACACGGTGCCCTTGATGTTCTCGAGATAGTTCCCCAGCAGCGACAGTTTCGTGTTGTCGTCCTTGATCGTCTTCAGCATGTAGTCGATGAGCAGCGCTTCGTTGAACGTCGACGCGACCTCCGCAACGAAGATGGGGTAGGCGGCGAGTGGAGAGGGTTGCGCCTTGTTCGACAGATAACTCTGCATGGTGTGCCCGAGCTCGTGAGCCACGGTGCTGACGTCCGTGTACTTCCCGTTGAAGTTGATCAGCATGTACGGATGAACGTCGTAAGCCGATCCGCTCGAGTAGGCGCCGCTGGCCTTTCCCTCGCTCGGCAGCAGGTCGATCCAGCGTTCGTTGAACGCGCGTTTGACCGCGGCAACGTAGTCGGCCCCGAGAGGCGCCAGCGCCGCCAGCACGTGCTTCTCGGACTCTTCGGGCGTGTATGTGAGGTCGACCGATCCAACCAGCGGCGCATACAGATCGTAGTAGTGCAGCTCGTTCAGCTTCATCATGCGCTTGCGAAGCTGCAGGTAGCGCTGGAAGGTGGGTAGTGCCTGATTGACGCCGTCGACCAGGTGCGAATACACGCTCATCGGAATCGCCGGTCCGTCGAGTGCGGCTTCGAGTGCGCTGTCGTACTTGCGCGCGTGAGCGTAGAACTCGTTGGCCTGGACCTGCCCATTCAGCGTCGAGCCAAACGTGCCACCTGTACTGACCGAGCGCCCCGAAAAAGGCGCTCATCACCTTCTGGCGATCGTCCCGATTCGGCACGGCCCGATACAAGTTGAAAGACGACGAGTCGAGCTTTACCGATTTACCGTCGCTCAACGTCACGGTCGGGTAGGGAAAGTCGGCATTCGAAAAGATGTTGTAAGTGTTCCCCGGGGCGCTGCTCACCACCGAGGAGCTCGCGAGCAGCTTTTCCTCCGCATCACTGAGCGTGTGGGCGCGGCGGCGCTGAAGATCCTCGAGATAGTGGGTGTAGACCTCGAGCCGAGGCTCCTTCGCGATCCAGGAGTCGAGCGCGGCCTTGTCGATCTTCAGAATCTCCGGTTCGACGAACGCCACGTCGGAGCCGAAGCTGGCGGCGACCTGCTGCATCTCCTGGCGCATTCCCTGGGCAGCGCTGACCCGCGTGTCCTGATCCGCGACCAGGCTGGCATACGTGTAGATCCGCGAGAGGTCTTTCGTCAGCCGGGTGACGAGCTCGAGTGCGTCGGCCAATCGTGTTGCGCCCGTGCCGAGTGTGCCCTTGAAGGCGCGCACTTGCGGGATGTCAGCGACGACCTTGTCTTTCGCTGCCCGCCAGGCGGCGTCCGAGGGATACAGGTCGGCGAGGTTCCACGTGTACTTGTCGGGAATCCGGGCCCGGTCGCGCTCCTGTTGCGAACGAGCAGGGCCGGCCGAAACCAGCAAAATGACAATGACCGGTAGGACGCGGACACGAGCGATCATGCTGAGCCTCCCGATATGCTCAGCAGCATAGCTGTCCCACGCTCGTCGCAACAAGCGAGTGGTGATGGATTACCGGGCGGCGCCAGCCTCGACCGCCTTGACCCCGTTCACGATCAGGTCGACGAGCGCCTCGTGCGGCATCGCGTCGAGCTCCGACTGATCGGCACCAGACAGGTGATGGTCTCGAATGATATTGACCAGGTGCCAGCCCGAGAGCGCAGCCAACCGCTTCCGCAACATCAGCTCTCCTCGCCGATACACGGCGAACGGATTCAGGATGCTGTCCGCGTTCGGATCGACCTCGGCGATGTTGGGTGCCGGCCCATCGAACGCGGGCGCCGGGACTTCACGTGCCGGCGGTCTGACGAGCGGTTTCAACGCGCGCGCGAGGGCGCCCTCCAGGTAGACCGGCGTCAGTCCGGTGGCCCAGTACTCCGTGTCGGCGCGATTCGGTTGCGTCGTTTCGCGGCCGGATCGAATCGGTTCGCCGTCCTTGATCGCGAGGAATTCGAGCCATCCCTGCCACTTGCCGTCCGGCCTCTCCGAGCCGCACGCACGCGCGGTGTAACTGGTGCCATCAGGAGACGTCACGACATCCGAGTATTCGACTAGTACCTCCGCCACGGCAACCTCCGCCGTGTCCTGAATGCAAGATGTTTTCCAGTTACTTCGAGGCCGCCGTGTACAGTCGGGTAAGTACCTCGACCGTCCGCCGCGATTCTGTGAGGGGCACGCTCGGAGCGCGGCCATCGAGAGCGGCCGCCTCCATGTCACGAATTTCCCCGTCGTACGGTCCTTCGTTGTCGAACGGAACCGCTTCCATGCGGTCGCCGGTGTTGAGCCACAGTTTGCTGTCAGGGTCGGTCCTGAATGCGCGCTCTACGCGAAGCGCGCCGGTTGTGCCGACGATGTCCATTTCGGAGCGGAAGACCGCGCGAAACCCGCAGTCGAATTGCGCGACCAGGCCGTTGGCAAATCGCAGCATCCCGGCAAACGCGGTGTCGATCCCCGAGTCGCTCGTTTCCTGCCAGCCGCACACCTCGGACGGTGCGTCCCCGGCGAGCAGGCACGCGTAGCTCACCGGATAGCAGCCGACATCCCACAACGAGCCTCCGCCGAGCGCCGGATCGAAGCGCACATCGCCCGGCCGTGTGAGCGGAAACGTGAACCCACCACGAATGAACCGGACTTCTCCAATCTTGCCGTCGCGAATCGTCTTCTGGACGGCGGCGGTCAGCGGATGATGCCGATACATGAAGGCCTCGGCGGCGACGCGTCCGGCGGTTCGCGCAGCTCGCGCAATCTGGTCGACCTCCGCCACCGAGAGTGCGAGCGGTTTCTCACAAAGGACGTGTTTGCCTCGCTCGAGCGCGCGAACCGTCCATTCGGTGTGCACGCTGTTGGGAATGGAAATGTAGAGCGCATCGATCGACGGATCGTCGATGATCGCTTCATACGATGTGATCGCCCTCGGGATCTTCCACTCCGCCGCATATTCCCGCGCGCGATCGGCCGTGCGGCTGGCCACCGCCTCGAGCGTGCTGCGCGAAGACTCTCGGATCACGGGGATCACCGCGCGGTTGATCCGCGCTGTTCCAAGCAAGCCCCAGCGAAGCGTGCGTTCGGATGTCATGTCAGCGGATTGCTAGAATCCCGATTCGAGCGGGAGTTGACGGCGGTCGTTCGGGACCGGCAGGAGAAGCATCATGGGCGAGAGTATAGCGGCACAGCCGGATTTCTCGATTCGGTCGACACGCGTGGTCCTCACCAGCGGCATCGCGCCCGCCACCATTCACTGCCGGCGTGGACGGATCCAGCGGATTGTCCCATACGACGAACCAGTGCCCGGGGACCTTTCCGTCAGCGACAAGGGAAACTTGATCCTCATGCCTGGTCTGGTCGATTCGCACGTGCACGTCAACGAGCCAGGGCGAACGGAATGGGAAGGCTTCTCGACGGCAACCGCGGCGGCGGCGGCCGGCGGGATCACGACCGTCATCGACATGCCGCTGAACAGCATTCCCGCCACGACAAACCTCGCCGCGCTCGAAGCGAAACGTGCTGCGGCGCAGGGCAATGTGAGGGTCGACGTCGGGTTCTGGGGGGGCGTCGTCCCGGGCAACGCCGGCGACCTCGCTGCCCTCGTCGACCACGGCGTCTGCGGCTTCAAGTGCTTCCTCGCGCCGTCCGGCGTCGATGAATTCCAGGCGGTGGACGAGCACGATCTGCGTGCGGCCATGCCGATTCTGGCAGCGCGTGGAGTGCCGCTTCTCGTGCACGCCGAATCGCCGGCACGGCTGCCTCTCGACAACGGTATCTCGCATCCGGAGAGATACGACTCCTGGCTCGGCTCGCGTCCTGCCGCGGCTGAAGTGGAAGCCATCGCCATGATGATTCGGCTCTGCCGCGAATTCGGCACTCAGGTTCACATCGTCCATCTGGCCGCCGCCGAAGCGGTCCCGATGCTCGAGGCCGCACGGGCGGAGGGGCTGCCGCTGACGGTGGAGACCTGTCCACATTACCTGACGTTTTGTGCCGAGGAGATTGGTGATGGCCGGACGCTGTTCAAATGTGCGCCGCCGATTCGCAGCCGCACCAACCGCGAAGCGCTCTGGCGCGCCCTCGAGATAGGCGTGATTGACGTGATTGCCACCGATCATTCGCCTTGTCCGCCGGCGATGAAGCAAGACGGCAACTTCTTCGCCGCCTGGGGAGGCATCGCGTCGCTCGAACTGTCACTCGCCGCGGTCTGGACTGGCGCATCATCCCTTGGACACGGCGTCAGCGACATGGCTCGTTGGCTCTCTGCGGCACCGGCAAGATTGGCTGGTCTGGCGGAACGGAAAGGCGGAATCGTGGAGGGATTCGACGCCGATTTCGTGGTGTGGAACCCGGAGGCGACATTCACCGTCGATCCCTCGCGCTTGCGGCAGCGGCACAAGCGGACGCCGTACGCGGGTCTATTGCTGAAAGGGGTGTTGCACGAAACATACGTTCGCGGGCGTCTCGTGTATGGTGGAGCCGCCGCCGGGCCGGCAATGCCGGCCGGCGAACTGCTAATGCGAAGCTGACCGATGCAGCACTTCACACACCTGATCGACCTGGCGTCCGCGCGGCTCGGTGCCGAGGTCCTTGCCGCCAACGATGAATTCTTCGCGCCGAAAGAGAGCCTGATCAAGTCCGAGCCTGCGATCTTCATCGCGGACAAGTACACCGATCGTGGTAAATGGATGGACGGCTGGGAAACCCGCCGCCGCCGCACGCCCGGCCACGACTGGTGCATCCTGAAGCTCGGTCAGCCGGGCGTCATCCGATCTCTCGTCGTCGACACGGCGTTCTTTCGCGGCAACTATCCATCGCACTGCTCACTCGACGCGTGCGGTGTGCCCGAAGGCACCGAGCTCACCAAGCTGACCGACGGCAGCGTCCGATGGCATTCTCTGCTCCCGCAGTCGGAACTCCGAGGCGACGCGCAGAACATGCTCGACGTTGATGATCCGCGACGGTTTACGCACGTCCGGCTGAATATCTTTCCCGACGGTGGCGTCGCGCGCCTTCGCGTGCTTGGCGACGCCATCCCCGACTGGACGCGCGTGCTTGCAGATGCCGCGGAGATCGACCTGGTTTCGGTGAGAAGTGGCGCCCATCTTGTGGATACAAGCGACCGGTTCTTCGGTGAGCCGGTCAACATGCTGATGCCATATCCCGCGGCAAACATGGGTGACGGTTGGGAGACAAAGCGCCGGCGCGGCCCCGGCCACGACTGGTCCGTCGTTCGTCTGGGGATCGAAGGAGCGATCCGCCGTGTCGAGATTGCCACCACGCATTTCAAGGGGAACTATCCGGAAAGCTGTTCTCTCGAAGCCGCCACCATGAAGGACGATCGCGGCGGCGTTTCCGCGGATTCCTCGACGGTCAGAGCACACTGGAACACCGTGCTCGCCCGAACGCCGCTGGGACCGGATGCTCAGCACGCTTTCGACAGCGTGCTGACGCCGGGTGTCACCGCCACGCACGTGAGACTGAACATCTTTCCGGATGGGGGGATCAGCCGGTTGCGCATCTCCGGGGCGCCGACAGCCGCCGCCCGCCAGGCGGCGGTGTTGCGCCTGCTCAACGTGATGGACGAACCGGATCTGCGCGCCTCGCTGGCGAACTATCTCGGCGCGCCAGCCTGGATCGACCGAGTGGAAGCGTCGCGGCCATTCGCCAGGCCTGCCGACGTGGTCGGTGCGAGCGACGCTGCGATGGAGGCGCTAGCCGACGAAGATTGGCTCGAATCGTTCCGTCATCATCCACGTATCGGAGAACGAACGGCCGAGCGCGCACAGTCAGAGGTCTCCAGTGGCTGGTCGGCGCGAGAGCAATCGGCAATCGAGAGCGCCGCGGTCGCCGATCGTGCCGCCCTCGCGGAAGGCAATCGCGAGTACGAACGCCGTTTCGGACATGTGTTCATCGTGTGCGCATCAGGGAGAAGCGCCCGCGACATGCTGGCCGACCTGCATGCCAGGCTGATGAACGATCCCGCCACCGAGCTCAAGACTGCGGCGGCCGAGCAGCGGAAGATTACACGGTTGCGACTCGAGAAGGTGCTGGGATGACGCTCTCCACGCACGTCCTGGACACGTCGATCGGGCGTCCGGCAAAGGGGATGAAGGTGCGCCTGGACTATCGCCAGACATCTGATTCCTGGACCGAACTCGGGACGTTCACGACGGATGCCGACGGTCGGATTCAGCAACTGATCGGGCAGGGGCGAGCCGCTGGACCCGGCACATACCGGCTGACGTTTTCCGTCGCGGCCTATTTCAATGCCCTGAGTATCGGGACCTTCTATACCGAGGTCACGATCGAGTTCGTTGTCCGCGACAACACGCATCATCACGTGCCTTTGCTGGTGAGTCCGTATGGCTACTCCACCTATCGCGGGAGCTGATGTTGGTGTTCAACCCGTCGGAATGGATCAATCTCGTTCTGCGCTGGACCCATGTGTTCGCCGCCATCCTGTGGGTTGGAACGACCTACTACTTCACCTGGCTGGACGTACAGCTTCGCCGCTCGGAGCGAGCGGGAGGCAGCGTCTGGATGGTCCACAGCGGCGGGTTCTACACGGTCGTCAAGCAGAAGACGCTCGGGGTACCGCCGTCCGACGTGCACTGGTTCCGCTGGGAAGCCTTGGCGACGTGGGTGAGCGGCTTGATGCTGCTGGGAGTCGTCTATTACGCGGGCGGGCTGCTCGTCGATGCCAGCAACCCGAGCGTCTCGGAGAATGTTGCGAAAGCCATTGGTGTCAGCGTGCTCATCGTGGGATGGGTCGTCTACGACCTCCTCGTGCGCACGCCGCTGGTCCGCACGGGGTGGGCCTTCGCCGTGGTCGGGCTCGTTCTGATCGTTGCGCTGGCGTATGGACTCGGTCACGTCATGAGCAGCCGGGCAACCTACATTCACATCGGCGCGCTATTCGGCACGATCATGGCGTCGAACGTTTGGATGCGCATTCTCCCGCCACAACGCCGGATGATTGCCGCGGCCGCAAGTGGCGAGACCTTCGATCCTGCGCTTGGGGACGGCGCCAAGGAACGCTCGAAGCACAACACGTTCATCGTCGTGCCGACGGTGTTCTTGATGATCAGCAATCACTTCCCGACCGCGACGTATGGGAACCATTACAGCCTGGTCACGATGGCCGCGTTGATTGTCGTCGGCTGGTGCGCGGCGGCTATTCTGCGGCGCGCCTGAACGTCCGCGCCGAGTTCCCGCGGGACGCTCTAGTACGACTGACACTGCGGCGGGTCTAAAGACCCGCCCTACAGCTCCAACGCCCCGTTCAGGTCCGCCCCTGCACGATCTTCACGAATGACCCAGAGCGCAATTCGTCGAGAGTGAGGCCGGTCAGCGACCCGATCTCGCTCTCCTGCACCGCGCCACAGTTCAGCGCGCGCAGGAAGAAGGTCAGCAGTCCCTGGCCCGTGGCCGCATCGTCGAACACCTCGCCAACCAGCGTGGCCTGCGCGGCCTTGGCGATGAAGTTCCGAAGCCGTTCCGATGCCGCCTCGAGGCTCTCGAGAAAGAATGCGTAGACCGCCGCATACCGCGTGACCAGCTGCGCAGGATGCAGGTCCCAGCCCTGGTAGAACCCGTTGACCAGCGAATGGCGGATGTCGTCGTAATGCTGCCTCCACGCGCGATGCACCGCGGCGCGATTCGCCGCCTTCTGCTCGGCCGAGAGCTGCGCCGGCCGACGCTCGATGGATCGGCACGGGCAGGACATTTGTCGCGCCGTCCGACAGCCAGACGCCGCTGCCGGCCAGCGCGACCTGCATCACGCTGCGTGCGAAGTCGCAGACCGGATGGCGCATGTGCTGGTGCGCCGCGGTGATTCCCAGCGACGCGGTGTAGTCGTAGGTGCCGAAGTGCGCCGCGATGATCCGACCGTCACCGGCACGGATGAATCGCGGCAAGGCCGCGGACCCACGCTCGTCGAAAATCGACTGCGGCGTTTCGACCATCAGCTCCATCCGAAGCGAACCGGCCGGCAGCTTGCGCTCCGATTCAATAGTGGCAAGCAGGCGAACCAGCGACGCGATCTCGTTCGGCGAATTGATTTTTGGAAGCGTGACCACGAAGTTCTCTGGCAACGGGCCGCCGGTTTCATCGAGCATCGTGGTGATGAAGAGGCGCGCGGTTCTCGAGGCCCGCTCGCGCAGTTCCCCGCTCAGCGATCTTGATCCGGATGCCAATGAACGGCGGCAGCGTCTGGCTGCGCAGCCGGTGGCGAGTTCTCGCGCCGCCGACTTGGCGTGGCCGTCTTCTTCCGCATCGGGTCGATTGCCGTAGCCATCTTCGAAGTCGAGTCGGAAATCTTCAACCGCCTCTCGGCGAAGCTTCTCGACGACGCGGGGGTAAATAGCGGCGGCGGTCTTCCCGACTCCGACCGCCGCGGCAAGCGTGTCCGCGTCAGCGGCGTACTCCTGAAGCGCACCCAGCGCGCGCTCACCAAGACGCCGCGCCGTGTCCGCCTTGAAAAGGTGCGCGCCGCCATATACGGTGTGGATCGGCTGTCGCCGATGGGATCGGAGCTTGCACGGGCGGCAGCGTACACCAGACTAGAATCAGCCTTTCAATGGATGCACCGAAGATCGGCCGGTCGGTCCACCGCAAGGAAGGGCGCGCCAAGGTCACCGGTCAGGCGCTGTACGTCGACGACGTCGCGCCGGCGGGCATGCTGCACGGCGTCACCGTGCGCAGCTCCGATTGCGCGCGGCCGCATCACGGGCATTCACTTCGATCCGGCGATCGACTGGGACGAGTTCATCGTCGTCACCGCGGCCGACATTCCCGGCAGCAACCGCGTCAAGCTGATCACCGACGATCAGCCGTACCTCGCCGTCGGAGCGTCGTCAATCACCCGGAAGAGCCGATCGTGCTGATCGCGCACCGCGATCGCGCGCGTGCCGACGAGGCGCGGCGCAGGGTCACGATCGACATCGAGCCGCTGCCGGCGGTGCTCACCATCGACGAGGCGCTGGCGGGGCGCGAGATCATCTGGGGCGACAGACAACTCTTCAAGCGATACCGCGTCAGCAAGGGAGACGTCGACGCCGCGCTCGCCGCCGCAGCGATCGTGTCGTCGAGGGTGAATACGAGACCGGCGCGCAGGAACAGCTCTACATCGAGCCGAACGGCATGCTCGCGATCGCCGATCCGGCGCACGGCGTGACGGTGTGGGGCTCGATGCAGTGCCCGTACTACGTCCACAACGCGCTCGCTGGCGCTCTTCGGCCTGCCGGCCGAGCGCATTCGCGTCGTGCAGATGGAAACCGGCGGCGGCTTCGGCGGCAAGGAAGAATATCCCGTCGATGATCGCCGGCCACGCGGCGCTGCTCGCGTGGAAGTCCGGCCGGCCGGTGAAGATGATCTACGGCCGCAGCGAAGACATGGCGGCGACGACCAAGCGCCACCCGTCGCGGACGCGCCATCGCACGGCCGTCGACGCGCGACGGACGGCTGCTCGGCGATGGACATCGACTTCGTCGATCGACGGCGGCGCCTACTGCACGCTGTCGCCGGTCGTGCTGTCGCGCGGCACGATCCACGCCGCCGGACCGTACTCCTGTCCGAACGTGCGCGTTCGCGGACGCGCGGTCGCGACCAACGTGCCGCCGCACGGCGCCTTCCGCGGCTTCGGCGCGCCGCAGAGCATCTTCGCGCTCGAGCGGCACATGGACAAGGTCGCGGCGGCGGTCGGCGCTCTCGCCCGAGGAATTCCGGCGCCGCAACTTCATCACGCCGGGCGACACGCTCGCCGTCGGGCAGACGATCCGCGAGCCGGTCGACATGCGCGCGCTGCTCGATCGCGCGCTGGCGCTGTCGCGACTACCAGCGAGAAGCGCGAGCGCTTCGCGCGCGAGAACCCGCGGCGGCGCGTCGAGAAAGGGCATCGGCTTCGCGTCGTTCATGCACGGCGCCGGCTTCACCGGATCCGGCGAGGTGCACCTGCGTCGGTCGTCGACGGTCGAAGGCACGCGCCGAAGGCACGGTGCGCGTGCTGGCCGCGAGCACCGAGATCGGCCAGGGGACCAACACGATCTTTTCGCAGATCGCCGCCGACGCGCTCGGCATCGACTGCGACGACGTCGACATCGTCCAGCCCGACACCGTCGAGGTGCCCGAACAGCGGGCCGACCGTCGCGTCGCGCACCTGCATGGTGGTCGGCAAGCTCGTCGAGACGGCGGCGCTCGGCGTCAAGCACGCGCTCGATCGACGCCGGCTATCTGCCGGTCGTGTACATCGCGAGCCGAGTTCGCAGCCGCGTGCGAGCGCTACGTCGACGCCTTCGGCGCGCTGCGCGGCGACGAGCCAGTACCAGCCGCCGCCCGGACTGCACTGGGACGACGAGAAGTACATGGGCGACGCGTACGGCACGTACGCGTGGGCCGTCTATGTGGCCGAAGTGACGGTCGATCTCGACCACGTGGGAGACGCGCGTCGACGACTTCGTCGCCGTTCAGGAAGTCGGCAAGGTGATCAACCCGACGCTCGCGGCGGGCCAGATCGAAGGCGGCGTCGCGCAGGGCATCGGCTGGGCGCTCTACGAGGACGTCGTCTGGCGCGAGGGCCGGATGGCCAACGGGCAGATGACCAACTACATCATGCCGACGTCGATGGACCTGCCGCCGATCCGCGTCGTACTTCGAGGAGGTCCCGTATCCGCACGGGCCAGCGGGCGCGAAGGGCATCGGCGAGCTGCCGATGGACGGCCCGGCGCCGGCGATCTTCAACGCGGTCGCGCACGCCACCGGCGCGCGAGCCCACGCAGCTGCCGCTGACGCCGGAGCGCCTGATGGCGGCTGATGGAGGCGAATCAGTGTCTGAGGCGCGATCGCGTCGCGTCTGTCGTGCACCGTGAACGGCCGCCGTTCGTGCTCGAGGGGCACCCGATGGCGCGCCTGCTCGACGTGCTCCGCGCCAGGCCGGACTCACCGGCACGAAGGAAGGCTGCGGCGAAGGGGAGTGCGGCGCGTGCGCCGTGCTGCTTGACGGCGAACTGGTCAACAGCTGTCTGACGCCGCTCGCCCACGCTGACGGGGCAGTCATCGTCACGATCGAAGGCATCGCGAGCGGCGACGACCTGCACGTCGTCCAGGAAGCGTTCCTCGAGTGCGGCGGCGCGCAGTGCGGCATCTGCACGCCGGGGATGGTGCTCGCGGCCGTCGATCTCCTCGCGCGCACGCCGAACCCGACCGAAAGCGACGTCCGCGCGGCGCTCGCCGGCAATCTGTGCCGGTGCACCGGCTACATGCGGATCTTCGAGTCGGTGCTCGACGCCTGCCGCAGAGTTTCAGCATCGCGCGCATGAGCACACTGGCTCGACCGGGTATCGAGCTCGTCACGCCAGCGTCTCTGGACGACGCGCTGGCGACTCATCGCATCCGACGACTCGGCACGGCCGTTTGCCGGCGGCACCGATCTGATGGTGCAGCTCGACGCCGGCCAACTGCCGCCGGGACGATTACGTCAATCTGTGGGGTCTGCCACGAGCTGCGCGGCATCGCGAATCGCCCTGATGCGCGTCACCATCGGCGCGCTGACGACCTACACCGACGATCCGCGACATCGGCGGTGCTCGCGCGGCGATATCCCATGCTGGTCGCGCGGCGGCAGAGACCGGCGGCGATCGCCACGCAGAACCGCGGCACGATCGGCGGCAACATCGCCAATGCGTCGCCGGCGGCCGACACGCCGCCGGCGCTGCTCGTCTACGACGCTGAACTCGAGCTTCGGTCGGCGGCGGCACCCGCCGCGTGCCATACGCGACGTTCCACACCGGCTTACAAGCAAGATGGTCCTCGCGCCGGGAGAGATCATCTCGCGGGTTCGTCTGCCGCGGCGCACCGGACTGGCGTGACTACTACCGCAAGGTTGGCACGCGCCGCGCGCAGGCGATCTCGAAGGTCTGTTTCGCCGGATCGATCGTCATGGACGGCGACATCGTCGGGTGACGTCCGGGTCGCGCTCGGCAGCGTGCGCTCCGGTTGTCGTCCGCGCGTTGCAGGCGGAAGACGTCGCTCCGCGGCACACGCATCGACGCTGAAGCGATCGCCGCGGCCGAAGAAGCCTTGAAATCAGAGATCAAGCCGATCGACGACCTGCGTTCGACGGCGGCGTATCGTCTGCGCGTGGCCGCGAATCTATTGAAAGACTTTCTCCGCCGGCCAGGCCTCTAGCCTTTCGGTTTACCGAATCACATTGCGCAGGATCAAATCTCTCACCGCGAGGTCGACCTCGCGCGTGCCCGGGCGCGGTGATCCGTTGTCGGCGTCACGTCGGTGTTGAAGGACACAGCCAGGCGGTGCGGCTGGGGCGATGGAGGTAGAGATGCGAGATGAAGCCATTCTGATCGCCGCTGTGGCCGACCAGTTGGACCTCGCCATAACGCTCGACGAAGAACGACAGCGCCGCCTGCGAATCGGACCCGTTGTGCCTTCGCCCGCGGTGGCACGGATTTGCGGCGTCCACATTTCTTCGAGCGACGATCGTTTCAGCACGACGTCGTATTCTGCGCGCCGTTGCTGCGTCACCAATCAGGAATGCCAGATATCGCGCCATGTCGTCCGAACGGCGAGTTCAAACCGCCGTTCGACACGGTGATGCCCGTGTCGAAATCGAACCGCGCCTCGTGGAGCCCCGTTCGATCGCGGAAGTAGCTGTGCGAGCGGTGCGGCAGCAGGTAGTACGGCGCGCGATCGAAGAACGTGCTGGTGCATGCCGAGCGGCATCAGGATGTTCTTCGTGACGTAGACCTCGTAGTCGTCGCCGGACAGCAGCTCGATGATGCGGCCCAGGAAGATCACGCCCGGGGTTCGAGTAGCTGTACTTGCGTCCCGGGCGCGAACTGCACGTCGGTGTAGGGCAGCATCGCAACCAGCTGTTCCCAGGTCGTCGGCTCGAACGGGTGCCACGGCTTGTCGCCGCCCCACGGCCAGGTCGACGCGCGGAAGCCGGCGCTGTGCGACATGAGGTGGCGGATCTTGAATGTCGGACATGTCGCCGAACGGATCGTGCGCGGCACGCAAGCTCCGGCACGTACTTGACGACCGGATCGTCGAGCGACAGCAGCCCGCGATCGCGCAGCTGCATGATCGCGATGCCGGTGAAAGTCTTGGTGATCGATGCCCAGTGATAGATGGTTTCGTCGTCGACCGGAACCTTGCGATCGAGGTCCTGAAATCCCTCGGTTCTGCCGGGCAACGAATGCGCCCGTCGCGAACCAGCATCAGGCTGCTGCCGACAATCCCGGCCCGATCCAACTGCTGTCGATAGCCATCGGCCACGGCTGGCCAGCCAGGCGGAGATTGGGAGGAACCACCAAGGATTGCCGCACAGATCATGAGCACCAAGCTCGAGCGCATCGGCTCAATGCTACAACGCTTATGATGAGATTCATGGCGGAGCCTATCGATCCTCGCGTGACCATCGGCCACGTGCACCTCAAGGTCGCGGATCTCGAACGCGCTGTGGCGTTCTACTCCGGGGTCCTTGGTTTCGAGGTCACCACCCGGATGGGAAGTTCGGCAGCCTTCCTGAGTGCCGGCGGCTATCACCATCACATAGGCCTGAACACCTGGGAGAGCCACAACGGTTCGCCGCCAGCACGGAATGCGACCGGTCTCTATCATGTCGCGATCCGCTACCCGGACCGTGCGGCACTTGGCGCCGCGCTGCGACGCCTGGCCGACGCGCGCGTTCCGCTCGACGGGGCGGCGGATCACGGCGTCAGCGAAGCGCTGTATTTACACGATCCGGACGGCAATGGCATCGAACTGTACTGGGACCGACCGCGCGAGCAATGGCCGCGGGCATCCGATGGCACCCTGCGGATGGGGACCGATCCCCTCGACGTCAAGGCGCTCCTCGCCGAAGCAAGGCAGGGTGCGGGTGCGGCCGAGACGCGCGGACCGTCCGTCGCCCCGGCGGACGCGGCGGCCTTGTCGGGCGCGACGCGCGATCGCCTTGCCCAGTTGCGGACGCGTCTCCTGGCGCTCCACAAGAGCCTGCTCGACGATGCCCGAGTCGCGTATGAAATGGATCGAGGCAGCGTCAGCTCGAAGGGGCACCTGCTGCAGCTGGTGATCAACGATCCCTTGTTTGCCTGGCTGCATCAGATCTCGGAGATGATCGTCAGAATCGACGAAGCGACGGCCGCCGACGCGGCCGCGACCGAATCGGACGCACGCGCCATCTTCGACCAGGTCGACAAGTTGCTGTTGCCATCCGAGAGCGGTGATGTGTTCGCCAGGAGGTACTACGAGGCATTGCAGCGTCAGCCAGCGGTCGTGTTGGCGCATGGCGCAGTCAAGAAAGTACTGAAACAGCCCTGAAGAGCCCTCACTGGTCAATAGAGCGGCTGGCACGAGCCCTGCTACTCTGCACCCGGTCGTAATGCAGGCAGCTGTAGGGCTGCCCTACGACGGAGGGCAAGCACATGCGCTGGAGCTCAAGTGGACGCGACAACATCGACGACATGCGCGGGGCCTCGGGCGGCGGCGGATTCCGCGCGGTCCCTCTCGGCATCGGCGGCTTCATCGTCGTAGCCTTGCTCAGCATGTATACGGGCATCGACTTTTTTTCGTTGCTCGGCGGCGGTCAGGCTAATGCTCCATCATCGAGCGTCGGCACGTCCGGGTCGGTAAACTCCTCACCGACCGAAGAGAAACTCGTCGACTTCGTCAATGCCGTTGCCGAAGACGTGCAGGACACCTGGGAGAATGTGCTTGGCGGAAGGTACGAACGCACGCGCGTGGTGCTGTTCCGCGATCAGATCCAATCGACCTGCGGCTTCGCGCAATCCGCAACTGGTCCCTTCTACTGCCCCGGCGATCACAAGGTCTATCTCGATCTCGGTTTCTTCGATGAGCTGCAGCGCCGGTTCGGCGCTCCCGGAGATTTCGCACAGGCCTACGTGCTGGCACACGAATTCGGCCACCACATCCAGGCGCTGACCGGGACGGAGTCACAGATGCGCCAGGCGCAGCGCGCGGATCCGTGCAGCGTCGAATGCGCTGTCGGTCCGACTCGAGCTTCAGGCCGATTGCTATGCCGGCGTCTGGGGGCATTCAGCCGCGCAGCAGGGCCGGGCGGCCCAGGGCAAGGTGGAGCTCGAACCCGGCGACGTCGAGGAAGGGCTGCGTGCCGCAGCGGCAATCGGCGACGATCGCCTGCAGAAGCTGGCGACTGGCCGCGTGATGCCTGAACGAGTTCACGCACGGATCGTCCGAGCAGCGCGTCACCTGGTTCAAGCGCGGCCTCGACAGCGGCGACCCGCGCGCGTGCGATACCTTCTCGACGACGCGCTGATACAATCGCTGGTATTCAGCCGGCGCCAACTCCCTCACCGTCTGCGACGGCAGCCGCCGAAGTCCCCGCAAACGCGGCGCCGCCCGCGGATGCGGGACCAGTCCGCTCCAAATTCGATCGATCGATAGTCGAAGGACCGATCCCTCGCGCGGTCTGGCGCCTGGCCTGGCCGACGGTCGTGCAGAACATGATCGGCGGGCTGCAGGGCATCGTCGATCATGTGATGGTCGGCCATTACGTCGGTTTCACCGGCAACGCGGCGATCGGCGTGGGCTGGCAGATCTTCCTCGTCGTCGTCGTGTTCATCAGCTCGCTCTTCACCGGCATGGGCGTGCTGGTTGCGCGCTTCGCCGGCGCCAACGATCACGAAAGGGTCAATCGCGTCGTCTACCAGGCGTTCCTGACGGCGGTCGTGCTCGCGCTTTTCGTGCTGGCGCCCGCTCGGCTACGTGCTCTCGCCAACACTCCTGCAGTTGGTTCATGCATCGCCGGAGGTGCGCGCGGCCGCGCTGCCGTACCTGCGGACGATGTTCGTGTGCATCATCGGCCAGCTGCTCTACTTCATGCTGGCCGGCGCGCTCAGGTCTGCCGGGGATTCGCGCACGCCGCTGCGGATCGGGTTGTGGATCGTCGGCCTGAACATCGCGCTGAACATGATTCTGATTCGCGGGTTCGGTCCGATTCCCGCGTTCGGTGCACAAGGCGCGGCGCTCGGCACCTCCATCGCTTCGACCCTGGCATCCGCCGCCGGCATCTGGCTGATGATGACCGGCCGCGTCGTCGTTCGCTTTTCGCGGGCGATGCCGCTGAAGCCAGACTGGGCGATCATCCGATCGCTCTTCCGATTCGGGCTGCCAGCCGGCGTGCAGGGGGTGGCGATGAACATCGCCGGCGTTCTGCTGCTGCGATTCATCGGGTCGCTCGAATACAGCGCCGAAGCGCAGGCGGCGTATGCCGTCTGCTACACGGAACTGTTCTCGTTCATTACCTGGACGTCGGTGGGACTGATGGGCGCGGCGGCGGCGATTGCCGGGCAGAACCTGGGAGCCGGGCGGCCGGATCGCAGCGTCAAGGCGGTGCGGATTGCCGCGCGGCTATCGGACTGATGATTGCCGGCAGCATCGGCATCATCTTTCTCGTCGCCTCGGATCAGTTGCTGCGGTTCTTCGGCCTCAACGATCCCATGGTCGTGGTGATCGGCCGCCAGCTGCTGCGGTATCTCAGCGTGTCCGGCCTCTTCATCACCGTCGCACTGACCTATACGGGCGGCTTGCAGGGCACCGGCGACACCCGTAGCCCGCTCTTGATCACGCTGGTATCACAGATTGCCATTCCCATCGGCATCTGCACCTACTTCCAGGCGACCGGAGATCTCGAAGCGCATTGGATCTGGCTGGCGATCCTGCTGGGGCACTTCGCCCGCGGCGCACTGTCCGCCTTGCGCTTCCATCAAGAACGCTGGCGAGCCATCGAAGTCAGGGTGTCGTGACGACAGCAAACGCTCATCCCGGATCGCCGATCAGGGGTGAGGGGTTCGTGATGCCACGGGTCGGAACAGCAGATCCTGGAAGTCGTAACTGAAGTCGGTGTCGGGCGAGACTGCGCGCATCAGCACGCGGTCGATCGTCCCGTCCGGGTTCAGCGAGAAGGTGACGAACGCGTCGGCGCGGAGTTCGCGATCCTTCCAGCGCGCGACGAACGTGTCGTGCTGCCAGTGCTCGAGGGTGCCGGCGAGCAAAGGCGTCTTCTCGAACTGAATCGCCAACCCGTTCCCAACCGAGGAGATGGTCACGTCGCCATACCAGGCGTCCCGATAGGTTCCCGCGTACTTCGCCAGCGGCAGCGACGGCTTCGTCGCCGCATCGCGTGCGCTCGCTGCCTGCTCGTTCGCGTTCGTGGTGGACTGCGCGGCACGCCGCACGATCGTTTGGTACGCCGCGATCCAATCGCTGTCCGGCGCCTGCAGGTAGGCATCGAGCACGTGATTGACGATCGAGTCGAACGCGGCGGCGGATTCCTGGTTGGTCAGCACGGAGACTCCCAGCTTCAGTTCCGGCAGCATCGCGACCTTCGACAGATAGCCAGGCAGCCCGCCGGTGTGGCTCACGAGCTTCTTCCCGCGGTAGTCGAGAACGCCGAAGCCGAGGCCATAGCCATAGAAGTTGGGACGGATCGGCTCGAGCTCCGCGGGAACTTGTCTGAGCGGCATCGGCGTGACAATCGTCATGAGCTCCCGCGAGGTGTCGGATGAAAAGAGTCGCGAGCCGTCCGGAAGCTTTCCTTCAGCGAGCTGTACCAGCAGCCACCTTGCCATGTCGTCCGCGCACGAGTTGATGCCGCCCGCCGGGTTCGTGTTGTCGCTGTCGAATGGCGCGATCGGACGGACGCGGCCATCGACTTGCGCATGCGGCACGGCGACGTTGCCTCCTGCTCTGGCTGCTGAATGACGCACGTTGCTCGAGCGCATGCCGACCGTGGTGAGAATCCGTGAGGACATGAAGTCTTCCCACGACTGGCCGCTCGCCGCTTCGATGACCTCGCCAGCCAGCAGATACAGCAGGTTGTCGTAGGCGTACGCGCTTCGAAAGCTGGTCGCGAGTGGAATGAATCGGAGCCGTCGCGCGATCTCGTGGCGATCGTAGGTCGAGGCCGGCCACCACAGCAGATCGCCGGCACCGAGCCCGAGGCCGCTGCGATGGACCAGCAGATCGCGCACCGTCATCTCACGCGTGACGTACGGGTCGCTCATCTGGAACCACGGCAGGTAATCGATCACGCGTCCGTCCCAGCGGATCTTTCCCTCCTCGACCAGGATGCCCAGCGCCGTCGCGGTGAACGCCTTGGTGTTCGAGGCGATTCCGAACAACGTCTGCCCGTCGACCACCGCCTGCTCGCCAAGCTTCTTCACACCGTAGCCCTTCGCGAGAACCACCTGGCCGTCCTTGACGATCGTCAAGGCGAGACCCGGCACCTCGAATGTCTTCATGGCTCGCCCGACCCAGGCGTCGATCCCGGCCAGCCGCTGATGTGTAGCCTGTCGTCCTGAGTCCGACGAGGGCGGGGCCTGCTGTGTAAGGGGACGGCTGGCACTTGGCGCCAAGGGGGATGCCGACGACACACCGACCGTCAGGGCGCTGACACAAATGAGCAGGTTCAAACCCTTCACGTTCATCATTGGCGTATCGTAGCTCAGGTGGCGCCGGTCCCCTTTCCACATGTACGGCGTCGCTTCAGAGGCGCCGCTCTCGCTTTGGCCAGGTCTGACGACCCGCCCTACATCGCAACCACGCGCGGGTACCCGTTTCAGCACGCGAGTTGCAGAAGCCCATCGGCGAGATGAAGTTTGTACGCTGGTCGGTCGGGATTGCCGGAGGGCTGCTGGTGGCGCTCTGGATTTTCGTAGCTGTCGGCTCGCGAACCCCGGTCCTTCGCGAGGCCCTGGTCGACGCAATCCGCAGCCAGCTCGACGCTGACGTGGAGTTGCAGAGTTTCAAGGTCGACACGTTTCCGCTCGTCAGGGTTACGGGAAGCGGTCTCAAGCTTCGGCTGCGTGGGCAGGCGGAGACGCGACCGTTGATCGAAGTCGCCAGTTTCGAGGTGCAGAGCGGCATCTGGGGACTGCTGCAGCGGCCGCGGCGTTTCCGATCGGTCACGCTCGACGGCTTGAAGATCTCGATCCCTCCACGATCCGCGCACGATCGCGAATCGGGCAAGGCCGCGGCCACTGAAATTCAGGAAGGGCCGGTCGTCATCGACCAAGTGGTCGCGCATGATGCCGAACTGCTGCTGATCCCGAGGCGCGCCGACAAGGAACCGAAGCGTTTCGACATCCACGATCTGCGTCTCGAGTCCGTCGGCTTCAAACGTTCGATGCCGTTCAAGGCGACGCTCACGAATCCCGTGCCGAAAGGGCTGATCGACACGAGCGGGTCGTTTGGCCCATGGCGCGCGGTCGAGCCGGGAGACACGCCGCTGAGGGGCCGGTACACGTTCAAGGATGCCGATCTCGATACGATCAAAGGCATCGCGGGCACGCTTTCGTCAGAAGGGGAGTTCTCGGGCAAGCTCGCCGAAATCGACGTCCGCGGGAAGACGTCGACCCCCAACTTCAGTGTCGACGTAGGCGGACGCGCCGTTCCGCTCGATACGCAGTTTCATGCGGTCGTCGACGGGACCGACGGCGATACGTATCTCAAGCAGGTCGACGCCAAATTTCTCGATACCAGCCTGACCGCAAGCGGCGCGATCACCGGTCAGCGCGGCGTCAAAGGGCGGACGATCAAGCTCGACGTGCACCTGCAAGACGGAAAGATCGATGACGTGCTGCGGCTGGCGGTGAAGTCCTCGAGCCCGGTGATGAGCGGCACGCTCGCGCTCGACACGGCGCTGCTGATTCCTCCCGGTCCCGACAAGGTGGCCGATCGCCTGGAGCTCGATGGCCGCTTCGCGATCGAAGAGGCCCGGTTCACCAACCCGGCCGTCCATGCGAAGTTGGTCACGCTCAGCCGCCGAAGTCAGGGCAAGGACGACGACGACCCGTCGGGCCGGGTGCTGTCGAACATGCGCGGCGATTTTTCGTTGAAAGACGGCGTGGTCAGATTCAAGAAGCTGACGTTCGAGGTGCCGGGCGCCGCGGTGAAGCTCGCCGGCCATTACGGCCTTCGGTCGGAGCAGCTCAATTTCGCTGGCACCCTTTCGATGCAGGCGACGATTTCCCAGGCGGCCGGCGGCGGCGTCAAAGGTACGCTGCTCAAAGCCATCGATCCGCTGTTCAAGAAGAACGGCCACGGCGCAGTCATCCCGATCACCATCCATGGCTCGCGCGAGAAACCGGAGTTCGGGCTGGACGTGAAGAAGAGCCTGGGCATTGGATCTTGAAATTTGGTGATTTGGTGATTTGGTGATTTGGTGATTGAGTGAAGTGGTTGTCACGGATACGACCGTGGCGGGTTGCCAGCTCGACGAATTCAACCCATGACTGAATCGATGGCAGATTTTCCAGTTCAGAAAACCGATGAAGAGTGGCGCAAGCTGCTGACGCCGGAGCAGTATCAGGTGCTGCGGCACCACGCGACCGAGCGTCCGGGAAGTTGCGCACTGAACACCGAAAAGCGCGCCGGGACGTTCTATTGCGCCGGCTGCGGGCAGGAGCTGTTCACCAACGACACGAAGTTCAATTCCGGCACTGGTTGGCCCAGCTTCTTTGCCCCGAAGCCAGGATCCATTGGCACGACAACCGATCGCGGCTACGGCATGGCGCGCACGGAAGTCCATTGCGCGCAGTGCGGCGGGCATCTTGGTCACGTCTTTCCGGACGGGCCGCCGCCAACCGGTCAGCGGTACTGCATCAATGGCGTGGCGTTGAATTTCGTCCCGAAGGAGTAACTTCCTCAGTCGGTCTCGTCGTTATGGATGAATCCGGGAGACCCTCGCGCCTGAGGAGTATGACGCCCGGCGCGATCGTCGGCGCCGCTCTGGCTGCGTGTGCGTTCGACGTGGGGTTCGTGACTGGCAGTAGTGCGTTCTGGGCTCGACCTAAGAACGATTTCAACGCTTACCTGGTCGCCTGGCAGTACTTCCTGCACGACCGCTGGAGGATTCCGCTCTTCGATCTGCCCAATATGGGCTATCCCGAGGGTGGCAGCGTGCTCTTCAACGATGCGCTGCCGATCGGGGTCCTGCCGTCGAAGATTCTTCATTCGCTGTTTGGAATCAGCATTAATCCGTACGGGATCTGGCTGTTTCTCTGTTGGGTCCTGCTCGGGGCCTTCGCGTCAAGAGCGATCGTCGCCTGCGGCGTTCGTGTGCGCTGGGCGGTCCTGGCCGGGTCCTTCCTCACCATTACCAAGGCGCTCTTCATGTGGCGGCTAGGTCACGTCGCCATTTCCGCTCACTTTCTGTCATCTGGGCGCTCGCGCTCTATGTCGAAAACACTCGGGATGCGCGATTTACGTTCCCCGAGCATTTGCTCCTGTCGGCGATAACGATCCTGACAAACGCGTACCTCGTCGGGATGGTCGGAGTGATCCAAGCAGCCACGGTTCTCACTCTGGTCGTGCGAAAGCAGTTCCGTCGTCGCGACTGGCTATAAGCCACGTCGATCGTTGTGGGTCTCACCGCAGTCGCGCTGATCGAGGGCTACGGCGCCTTGTTTCACAAAGGGCTCCAGTCCATGCGGGCGGGAGGATTCGGTCATTTCTCATGGAATGTCCCGACGCTGATTGTGCCGATCCGGGGGCTTCTGGGGGCCAAGCCTGATCGTAAGGGATGCAACCGGCGGTCAGTATGAGGGCGACGGCTATCTGGGAGCAGGCGTGGTCATCCTCGCCGTGCGCCCTGTTGTTCGCGCATCCGTTGAAAGTCCTGCGGGCACTCGGTGAGCACTGGGTCTTGACTGCGGCGATCGTCGGGTGCATGCTGTTTGCTGCCTCCGATCACATCTACTTCGGATCGCGCCTCGTTCTGGAAGGTACCCCTGCCGGAGGCGGCGCTCGATGCCGCGGCATTCTTCAGGGCCAGCGCAAGGTTCATATGGCCGGCTGCCTACGCGATTTCGATCTTCGCGTCTCGTTGGGAGTGTCCTCTGGCTGAAGGAGTCCAATGCCCTGATAGTCATGTTGTTGGCGGTGACCTGCAAGGCGCGGAAGACCCGGCTGGCGATTCCCACCGTGACGGCGCTAACGAAGACCGGCGCCAGGCTGATCTCGTTGACGGCGATCAGATGGTGGCCTGGCTGACGGCTCACGACGGCTGTTCCAGTATCCGTCGTATTCATGTGCGGCTCGCTGGTGCCCAATAGCACGTGGGGTGGCCCAGAGGCCAATCGCGAGCTCAGGATTCAGTTGATCGCCGCGAGGCTCGGGCGACCGTCCAACAGTGTCTACACCTCGCGTCAACTGAAGAATTGCGGAGCCGAACTGCAGTGGGCGCAGAATCCATCGATCAAGTCCGGTGTCCTCTACCTCGTGAATCACGCCCCAGAACGTATGACTCCGGCATTATGGGCACTGGTCAGATCCTCGATGTGTCTTGACGTTGGCTACGCCTACGTGTGTTCGTATCAGCCGCTTCCGATCCTGAGCGAGCAGACGCCCGAGCCCATGCTCTCCCTGCACCCCGCCATCAGTGACGTGTGTCAGGGTTCCCCCCCGCCAAAGGTAACAGCGGTCTGGCATGGGTCTCACGGGCGCCCGGTCGATGTCCGTATTGGCAGCCCCGATGGCCGAGTCGCCGCCACCGGCGTCTCTGGTTCGGTGACGATCTCAGTGCCGGTCGGAACGAACGTGTATCTCGTCCCACACGGACAATCGGAGGCGGTAGACGTAGAAACCGCTTACGGCAGCGCGAGACACTGCGGGCGCGACGCTCCGGCTGTTGGCGTGGTGCAATGAGAGGTCACTTGGTCGCCACGATCGCATACTCGCCGGTCGTCTGACGATCCCTGTCCAGATCGCCGGTCCCATGCGGAAAGATCGCGCGGGCGCGAGCAAACCCGTGGAGCCTGACCAGCGCCAGCGCCACTTCAGGAAAGATCGGCGCACGGTGCGTCAGATCGGTCCAGAACGTCTTGAACGCCTCGAGCGAATGCGGGTTCACCGTTTCAGCGATCAACACACCGCCAGGCACGAGGCGGCTCCGGCTCAGGCGAAAGAATTCCAGCAGTGCGTCGTAGGGCAGATGCTCGATGAACTGAATCGCGGTGATCGCGCCGAATGTGTCGTCTGCCGCCTTGCGGAGATACTCGATCGCGTCCGCGTGGGTGACATCGAGCTGCTTGGCCCGAGTTCGCGCAATCATGCCGGCATCGAGGTCGACACCGCGCGCCGTCAGTCCCGCGTCGCGAAGCGCTTCGAGCAGCTCACCGCGGCCGCAGCCGATATCCAGGATCGGCTGGTGGTCCTTCAACAACGGCACGTATACTCGGGCCCGGTCGCGAATCAGGGTTTCGGTTCCTCTGAAGATGTCTTCAAAACCGTCGTAAACATCGGTCCTTCCACCGATCCATCGTCGAATCCAAGCTGCGGGCGCCCTCTCTCGTCGGCAACGAGAAATTGCTTCGGGTCGGCCATGTACGGCTGGGCGTACAAGCGGTGCTGCAGCGTGCGAGACTCTGCGGCCACGGCACCGAGCTGGGTGGTTAAGGCTTTGAGCTCTCGCGCAGCTTCACCGAGATGGGTGGTTAAGGCTTTGAGCTGGCGCCCAGCCCCATCCTGAACATCGTGTTCGCTTGACACGACGGTTTCGAGCCTGACAGTCCGCTGGAGGAGTTCCTCGTATCGCCGCTTGGACTCCAGATCGACCGCTTTCACTCCATCGATGAGCGCGCTCTGCAGCGACCGCTGCTGCCACCAATAAGCCCGCATGCCCCTCAGCAGGAGCTGCTGCAGGCGCAGCCGCACGCCCCGGAATCGTGCAGTCGGCGGAAGTCCCTCGACCGGCGTGAGCAGCGCGGTTGCCGCAGCCATTGCTGTAGCGACGCTCGAGTGGCGGGTCGCGCCGGCGGCTGGTGACGGTTCGATTCGACCCGCCGTCGCCGCCGCCACGGGTCGCGTCGTTTGTCGGTTGTGACGAGTGTCCTCCAGCCGCTGGTTCAACACCTTGGCGCAAGATGCAACGCCATGCTTCTCGAGGATGTCGCGCTGGCCCTGATGCGCGCGTTTGGCCGCCATCTTTGGATTCTCGACAACCCGGCGCATGGCTCTCGGCTGCCGATTCCACGGACGGCTCGGCCCAGGGGACGCCCTGCGTGTACGGCGCACATCCCGCCGGGACCGCACTGAGCGCGTAGTCGATGAGAAAGCTGTTGGTGGGCGTCATGAAGTCGAGGTTGCCGGGGTACCCGGTTGCAATCACCGGTTTGCCCAGCGCCATGGCTTCTGCCATCGTGAGCCCGAACCCTTCTGAGCGGTGCAGCGAGACGTAACAGTCGGCCAATCCCATCAGGGCGTTCTTTTGCGCGGCGGTGTAGTACTCATCAACCACACGAATGTCGGTCGCGTGAGCCGACCTCGAATCGCAATCGTTCGAGGTCGTTCAGGCACTTGTGGCCGTTGATGGTCTTCACGATCAGCACCGGACCTTCGTTGGGCCTGAAGGCTCGCTTGAAGGCGCGCACCAGTCCGATTGGATTCTTTCGTTCGATGACGCTGAAGAAGTCGAAGACGAACAGGAAGACGAAGGCGTCCGGCAGGTTCAACTGTTCACGCGTGATGCTCGGGTCGATCGTTGGTACGGGAACCGGAATGGGAACCGTGTAGACCGGCCGCTGATTCGCCGAGGCAATCGCATCAGTTACGAAACGTGTTGCCGCCCAGACCTCGTCGACGTACTCGAAGCCGGGGAACATCGACTCGGGCAACCGCTCGAGTTCCCAGAACCAGTAACCCGCCGTGTGACGGCCCTCAAAGAAATCAGGTCCTACCTCCCGGGCGAAATGGGGCATCTGGTCGGCATTTACGCACACCAGGTTGAGATCGGTACTCGCCGCGTCCGGCGCCGCGAGGGACGAACGCCTGTTGTTGCCGGCTCTTCGTGCGAGTGAACGTATTGGTTGAATGCGGAATCCGCGCATGCTCGATGGTTTGGATCATCAAACGTGCTGCTTCCCCGATTCCGAGCTCCGCACTGAGATAGCCCGCGACATTGATCCCAGGCCGGAGGGCTGCCGGCGTCGCGAAGACCGGTGGTGTCGCCGAGCCGGCGGTGACCGAAGGCAGCAGTTCAACAGGAATCGCTTCTTCAACCACGCCATTACTGTGCAGCCATGCCTCAAAAGCCCCGGCATCGGCTCCGCCAATATCGCGAAATGCGACCCGAAGGTCCACGCGACTCTGATAAAGCGAGAACAGGTATCGAGAAAACCCCCGCGGGCCTTCAGGGTGCGGCTCATTCAACCATGCGATGAAGGCTTCCGCGTGGTTTGCAGCAAACGGATTCGGCGGTTCGGGCTCACCGTCGCGCTCGTGCGCGACGAGCGCGTTCCAGTACACCCTCCGGCTTCTCGAATCGAGACGGAATCCGTTGTCGAGTCTCTCCCAGCCATATGGCAGATCACGGAGCTTGTCGATCCCCGCTCGATGCAGATCCTGCACGTACTCTGCGCAGATACGCGCAAGTGTGGGCCGTTCGCTGAGGAGAACCCGCGGATTGTCATCCTGGTGTTTGCTTAGAAGGTGAGGCTGGCGATAGTTGAAACCGCTGAAGTGAAAAAAACGAAGCGGGTAATCGTTGACGAGATATCTGCCGTCCCTCCCGACCAGGTCGCGGCCATGCAGGTTCCAGTAAGCAACGTTGTACCCGGGATCCTTCAGAAGGTAGTGGCGAAAGAACGCCGGCACGAAATCAATCCACCGCTGATCGGTGAACATCATCTGCTCGGGGCTGACCAGCGCCTCTCGTTTCGTGTTCTCTCCCCACCACTCCAGAAAGGGCCGGGCCCCGGAACCGACGCCAATGAAACCGAGGTTGTAAACGCCCGACCCGAGCACGTGTCGACTGTCAACACGGCGACCATCCCTGGGCAACGGGACGGTCGTATGCGGCGTCAGCACGATGTCGTGATTGCGCGCCAGATCGGCGAGTTCATCGAGCGAGTCGAAGATCTTGATGTCCGGATCCAGATAGACGACGTGTTCGCTGTCCGTCAGCAGATGGGCGAGCAATTGAGGTTTGACCGCCGTGGCCAGCTCGGTGACGTCATAGATCCCCGCCAGACGCCCGGTTTCGTCGGCGCTGAAGCCGATATCGCTCAACCGCATGCAGCGAAAAGGTTCCCCGTCCGTCTCGAGTTCCCGCCGCTCATCGTCAATGATCAGGACGATGAACGTGCTGCCCGGATGGTGGGCGGCAAAGGAGTCCGCGAGCACGCGGGCGTATGGGAGGTAATTGCGAGCAATGATTGTGCAGGCGGTAAGCATGACAGCGGGTGACGGCCAACCTTTAGTCTAGTGTCAGCTTGCTGGAGGGACCGGAACAAATTGTGGTGCGCCCCCCGGGCGGACAAAGCCATGACTGGTACTTCAGCGGCGCAGACTCTTCAACAGCTCCAGGAGATCGATGCTGTTCCATTGCGGCATCTCATTACCGAGCGCCAGATCGTGCACCCCCTGCGCCTGTTGTGCCGCCCGAAGGCGCTGCTCCTCCTCTTTGAGATCCTGGATTTGCCGCTGGCGGGCACGGTCGAGGCCGCCGCCCTGAATGAAACGGACAATCTGATGGAGCTCTCCCCGATCGAGGAAGGTGCCATGCCCCTTGCACACGTCGACGACGGTACCCGAGAGACGGCCGAAGTTCAGCCGGTTCATCATCTTTCCGCAGGCGAGGCAGGGACGGTAGCGAACGGCCGCCGTGCGTGCAGGTGCTTCGGCCGGCCACTGGTGCAGGACCGCTCCCTGCGCCTCGCGGTCCGCGCAGATGTGTTCGAATGTCTCCGCATCGAGCCACATTCCGCCGCACTTTTCGCACTCCAGAAGCGCGGTAGCGCCGATTTCCACGTCGCGCATCCCACTCTGGCACGCCGGACATTTCGCCGCGGTCACCCCTCGTGTCGCCCGAGCACGCCTGGCGCCGCAATGCGGGCAGTAAATCGAGCCGGCGAACATCAGCGCAAAGCACGCCGGACAGCTGACGGTCGCGAGCTGGGCCTGGCAATATTGGCACGTCGCGTCGCCCGCGGCCGCGGGACTGCCGCAATTCGGGCAATGAAGGGCTCCGGCGTCCGGTGTCATCCGTCAGCTAGAATAACCTCCTTGTTCTCACGCGTGGCCGGTGTGCGGGTTTAGCCGCTGGCTGGCGACAGGAGAGTGCTGTATGGGATTGATGGATTTCATCAAGGGTGAGCTGATCGACGTCATCGAGTGGACCGATGATTCACGCGACACCCTGTCGTTTCGTTTTCCCGACGAAGACAAGGCGATCAAGAACGGCGCGCAGCTGATCGTCCGCGAGTCGCAGCAGGTGCAGTTCGTGTATCTCGGCGAGTTCGGCGATACGTTCGGGCCGGGCAAGCACACCCTGACGACCGACAACATCCCGGTGCTCACGAAGCTGAAATCGTGGAAGTACGGATTCAACTCGCCGTTCAAGGCGGACGTCTACTACCTCAACACGCGCCTGTTCACGGGCAACAAGTGGGGAACCGCCAATCCGATCATGATGCGCGACGAGGATTTGGGGATCGTGCGCGTGCGCGCCTTCGGCACTTACGACTTCCGAATCGTCAACTCCAAGCTGTTTCTCAAGGAGGTCGCAGGTTCCGATCAGAACTTCCGGCTCGATGAGTTCGCCGACACGATGCGCTCGCGGATCGTCAGCATCTTCGCCGATGCGCTGGCGACGGCGAAGATCCCGGTGTTCGACGTGGCCAGCCGTTATACGGAGCTTGGCGAGGCGCTGCTGCCGCTGATCAATCCCGTGATTTCCGCGAAGTACGGGCTCGAGATGCCGAGCTTCATCCTCGAGAACGTGTCGGTGCCCCCCGAAGTCGAGCAGGCGATCGACAAGCGATCGAGCATGGCTGCAGTCGGAAATTTGAACGACTACGTGAAGTTCCAGATGGCGCAGGGCATGGAGAAGGGAGGCGGCGCCGGAGGCGTGGCGACCGAGATGGCGGTGGGGCTGTCGATCGCTCAACAGATTATTCAACAGCAGGGTGGCGTCCCTGGCGCAACGGCAACCGCCGCGAAGGGGGCCACCGCGGCACCTGCGACGGCGTTGCCCGAAATGTTGTCACCGGCGGACGTCGCCAAGGCGCTGGGCGTCCCCGAAACTGACGTCATGTCGATCCTCGAATCGGGCGAGCTCGCGGGCAAGAAGATCGGCACGTCCTGGCGCATCAAGCGATCCACCCTCGACGAATATCTCGCCAAGTAAATGGCTCAAGGCTCATGAACGGCGCACCTGAGGTGCGCCCTACACATGTAGGCCAGGTCTGTAGACCCGGTATCAAGAGCCATGAGCCATAAGCCCTGAGCCATGTCTGGTCTAGTTGCCCTCGAAAAGCATCCGTGTCCTGCGTGCGGCGCGCAGGCGGAGTGGAACCCCGGCAAGCAGAAACTGGTGTGTCCCTTCTGCGGAACAGAAGCGCCGTACGAGGTCAAGCCGACCGGTGAGATCGTCGAACTCGATCTCGTGCGCGCGCTGCGCGAGATGCCGGACGATCTTCGCGGCTGGCAGACCGAGCGTCGCACGGTGCAATGCCGCAGCTGCAAAGCGGTTTCAGTTTTCGATCCCGAACGCGTCGGGCAGCGATGCGAGTTCTGCGGCTCGCCGGAGCTGGTCGATTACGAGGAGATCAAAGTCGCCGATCCGGCCGCAAAGCCTGCTGCCATTCAAGGTCTCCGAGTCCGCCGTCCGCGAACAGATCCGCCGCTG
Source organism: uncultured Acidobacteriota bacterium (assembly GCA_963755695.1). Classification (GTDB taxonomy): domain Bacteria; phylum Acidobacteriota; class Vicinamibacteria; order Vicinamibacterales; family 2-12-FULL-66-21; genus QHWT01. Next base: position 1,379,851 of record CAVWLB010000008.1, read on the forward strand.
GTACGCGAGCAAGTGGCTCGCGCCGGGCAAGCTCAAATCGCGCGCGCTGGTCGACACGGTTCACGGCATCTACATCCCGTATTGGACGTTCGACGCACAGGTCGTCTGCCCCTGGGAAGCGGATGCCGGCCACTACTACTACACGACGGAGTCGTATCGCGATAACCAGGGGAGAGAACAAACACGGCAGGTGCAGCACGTGCGGTGGGAACCCGCATCAGGGGTCGTCGACCATTTCTTCGACGATGAGCCGGTGGCGGGGACCCGTGGCGTGTCCCACTCGCTTCTCGCGCAGGTCGAGCCCTTCATGACGAACGAGCTGGTGCCCTACGACACGTCGTATCTCGCCGGGTTCGTCGTCGAGCACTATCAGGTCGTGCTGCTCGATGCAGCCAAGGCATCGGAAGAGGCGATGACCGACAAAGTTCGGGATCTCGCGGCCGCGCAGATCCCGGGTGACACCTACCGGAACCTGACGATCCACCCGACATTTTCCGATCGCACCTTCAAGCACAGTCCTCGTTCCGGTCTGGCTGCTGACGTATACCTACGGCCCGCAGGTGTACCAGGTTGCTGGTGAACGGCTATACCGGCCGGATGGCCGGACAATATCCAAAGAGCGCGTGGAAGATTGCGCTGATCGTGATCGGCATTATCATTTTCGTATTGCTGCTGCTGATGTCGCAGAACAATTGACTACCGGTTCGCAGCGATCAACCCGGGGTCGATCAGTCCCGACCGACGCACACGGAACGGATCAGATCATGTTCGAAAACAAGCTGAAGCTGCCGACCCCGCAGGGGGCGCTGAAGGGACGCGCGGAGAGAATGCCCGTGCCGCAACGTCACGACGTGCTCGACGCGCCATTGAGCGGCCCGTTTCCCGCCGGCCTCAGAAACCGCGATGTTCGGCCTCGGATGTTTCTGGGGCGCCGAGAAGAAATTCTGGCAGGTGCCCGGCGTCTACACGACGGCGGTCGGCTACGCGGCCGGGTTCACGCCGAACCCGACGTATCGCGAGGTCTGCAGCGGCATGACCGGCCACGCCGAGGTCGTGCTGGTCGTGTTCGATCCGAAGCGCGTGACCTACGACGACCTGCTCAAGATGTTCTGGGAGAGCCACGATCCCACGCAGGGCATGCGCCAGGGAAACGACGTCGGAACTCAGTACCGATCCGGCATCTACTACTACGGAGAGACGCAGCGCGCCGCGGCAGAGCGCTCTCGCGACGAGTATCAACGCGCGCTGTCGAAGGCCGGTCACGGTCGCGATCACCACCGAAATCCTCGCTGCTCCCGAGTTCTATTACGCCGAGGACTACCACCAGCAGTACCTCTCGAAGAACCCGAACGGCTACTGCGGCCTCGGCGGCACCGGCGTTTCGTGTCCGATCGGCCTCAACGCCGTCGCCAAAGCACCGGCGGCTCCGCCGAAGCTTTAGCGCAGGCGTCGACGTGAGCGAGCACCCGCTCGGCGCGACCTTCGCGGGCCTGCTGCTGTTCATCATTGGTCTCGGGATCGCAGGCGGGGTCTACCAGATCAATGTCAAAGAGCGGCAGCTTCGTCGCGGATGGTCCAGCGCCGAAGGCACGGTCGTCAACGTTCTCAAACGCCAGACGCTGGATGGTCCCGTGTTCTCGCCGCTCATCGTCTTTCGGACTGAATCGGGCACTCGGGTGAGCTTCACCGCTCGAGTGGGCAACGAGACTCAGCAGCATGCAATCGGCGACAAAATCCGCGTGCTGTATCCTCTTGAACGCCCGGAGAGTGCGGAAATCGACAACGCGCGCCAACGCACGATCCGCAACCTCCTCGGCGGTGTCGGTGCAACGCTCCTCATCGCTCTTGGCGGGACCGTGGCGTGGCAGGCGAGCCGGTTACATCGCGCGCGCATTGCGTCGCGCTCTTCTCAACCCTAGGATCAGTGGCAAGGATTGACGGATATGGCCGGACGACGTCCGTTGGCGCGATCGAGGCACGACAAGATAATCGCCGGCGTGTGCGGCGGGATTGCAGAGTCGCTCGACTGGTCGCCGACCACCGTAAGGGTGCTTTATGTCATCGTCTCGATACTATCGGTCGCGTTTCCCGGCATCCTCTTCTATCTCGTGCTCTGGCTGCTGATACCGCCAGCCGCCGAGTAACGGCTGTACTCACAGCTTTCGTAAACGGTCGGCGGCGCGCTCGAGCGTGTCGTCCTTCTTGGCAAAGCAGAACCGCAGCACCGGCGGCGCCTTTTGGGTGTAGAGGAACGCGGACGTCGGAATCGACGCCACCCGGTGTTCCTTCGTCACCCGCAGCGCGAATGTCATGTCGTCTTCATCGGTGATGGCGGAGTAGTCGAGCAGCTGGAAGTAAGTCCCGCGCGACGGCAACGGTTTGAAGCGCGATCCCTCGATCAGCCGCAGGAACAGATCACGCTTCCGCTCGTAGAACGCCGCGAGCTCGGGGTAGCCCTTGCGAGCGGAAAGGAATTCGGCCAGCGCATATTGGGTCGGCGTATTGGTTGCGAAGGTGACGAACTGGTGCACCTTCCGGAACTCCGTCGTCAGCTCCGCAGGCGCGACCGCGTAGCCAACCTTCCACCCCGTTACGTGATAGGTCTTCCCGAACGACCCAACCACCACGCTGCGCGCGCGCAGCGCGTCGTACCGCGCCATGCTCTCGTGGCGAATGCCGTCGAAGATGATGTGTTCGTAGACTTCGTCGCTGACGATGATGATGTCGGTACCGTCGACAATCCGGGTCAATTCGGCCATGTCCGACGGCGAGAGCACGGTCGCGGTCGGATTGTGGGGCGAGTTGAACATGATCAGCCGGGTCCGTCGATTGACCGCGGCGCGGACGTCGTCCCAGGGGATGGAGTACTCGGGGTAGCGAAGCGGAATGACGACGGCGCGTCCGCCATTCAGCTCGATTGCCGGCACATAGGAGTCGTAGCACGGCTCGAAAACGATTGCCTCGTCGCCCGGATGAATCACCATGGCGACGCCATTGAAGATCGCTTCGGTCCCGCCCGACGTAACGGTGACCTCGGTATCCGGATCGTAGCTCGCGCCGTGGAGTTCCTGGTAGGTCGTCGCGATCGCCTGACGCAGCACCGGCAGTCCCTGCATCGGCGCGTACTGGTTGTGTCCTTCGCGCATGTGGCGCGCGACCGCCTCGACCAGCGACGGATCGCAGTCGAAGTCTGGAAACCCCTGCGACAGATTGATCGCGCCAACATCCGACGCAAGCTTCGACATGACGGTAAAGATCGTCGTGCCGACGCTCGGCAGCTTCGACGCGAAGTGATTCACGATTGGCTGATGACTCATGGCTCAAGACTCAGGGCGGCTTGTGACTTATGACTCAGCTCAAGGGGGCTCATGGCTCAGACCTACTCAGGTTCAAGACGGCGTGGGCGTGAGCCATCAGCCAGCATGAGCCATGAGTCATGAGCCGTGAGTCCGCTCGAAGACTCCCGTCTCGCGATTCTTGCGGCACGCGTCCCACGAAAATTGCTGTCCGTTCATCGCGATGTAGACTCCGGACGGCAGCACCTGCACAAATGACAGCGCGCTCCCGAGATTGAAGAGGCCGTCGGAGCTGCCGAAGGCATACGGAACCATCGCGCCGGTCAAGACGATGGTCTTGTTGGCAAGCCGCGCCTTCGCCAGCGCGGCGGCTGTCTCGACCATCGTGTCGGTGCCGTGGGTGACGACGAGCGCCTGCTCCGCCGTGTCGCGGCAGCGCTGAACGATGCGCGCGCGCCCTTCGTCGGTCATCTCGAGGCTGTCGATCATCATCACCGTCTCGATCTCGAGATCGAGCCGTGCGCGGCCAAGGCGAAGCATTTCGGGCACGTGCGTTTCGAGAAAAAACAACCGTCCGGTGAGCTCGTCGTACTCCTTGTCGAACGTTCCACCGGTGACCAGAATCCGGATTCGCATGCGCTGTTCGTTCTCACCATTCTGCAAGCCCGTGACGAATTTCGTGCGCCGGATCGGGGCCTGCACCTGTCGGTCCCATGACGCTGAACCTTCGCCCTGCTGCTAAGCTCCACGCCAGTAAACAGTTAGCGAATCCGCCGGCGATTTGCTTCCTGCGGCACTCTGATTGCCCTTCGAAGCGCTCCGGGAGGTATCCATGCTGTTGTTCGCCCTGGCCGCCATCATGGGCGGTGTCAGCTTCGTGTACGTGAAGAAGCGCCGCCAGCGCAAGACCTCGTCGTAACCGGCGGCGTTAGCGCGCGACTCGGCTTGCACGGTACAGATCGTCCGCCGACGACAGGATGATGCGCCGCAGCCGCTCCGGGTATCCGGAGGGCAGACGTTCGATGAACGTGCGCACGATTTCTGCCGCGGCGGGCGACTGATGTCCGCCGAGTGTCGCATCCATCCACCGTTTCGGGAAGAAGATGTCACCGGTGCGCTGAATCTCGCGCAGCATCTCCAGGCCCGGCTGAATGTACTTCTGTGAAGCCGTGGCGCGCAGCGGATGGTGCAGGTAACGCAACCCCTCGAGCACCCACGGTTCGTGTCGACGATTCGAGACGTCGGCCAGCGAGCCGAACCATCCGTCGCGGTCGGCCGCGTTCGACGACAGCGCCGGCCTCACGAACGCGAACTGCGCCTTTCGATCCGGGTTCTTCGTGCGCTCCAGCTGTTGCTCCAAAATTGTCCGGGCATCCTCGATGTCTCGGACGGCGAGCTCCTCCGCGAGACGGATGTAGTCGGTCTCGGCAAGTGTCAGTCCTGGCACCGTTGCCTTCTGCTTCCACACATCCGCCAGCCACCCGAGCGTTGCCGGAGTACCGGCGGTGTCGCGCAGCGCGGAGAACCATGCAGACTTGAGGCTTTGTGACGGTGCGGCGGCGAGGCCATCACGCAGCACACGTTCCAGCCGGGGGACGACCGTCCGTCTGGCATCCGGCCTGAGAAACCGCCAGTAGGCCTGCGACACGTATCCGAGCTCGCGCTGCAGGTTCAGCTCGTCCCGTTCCACCGTCACCGATCGCATCGCCAGCTCCAGCACGGCGTCGGGGCGCACCTCGCCATCGAGCATTGCGTCCCACAGCGTGATCCACGCTGCCCCCCGTGTGAGCGCGTCGGAGACGTCGGGCAGGTTCTTCATCAGCCAGGACAGAGACGCCGTATCCAGATGAAACTCGCCGTAGGCGATTCCACCGCCGGTTGGAAGCACGAACAGGGGAGCGGGCAGGCCGCGCGCAGCGACGACCTCGACGCGCGGCGTATTGAGCTGCACGGGCAGGTGTTTGACGCCATCGGCGTTGGCCACCACGACATCCATCCGCTGATTCCACGCGAGGCCGCGGCCCGGAATCGGATCGCGTTGGGCGAAGGCCAGCTGCTGAATCCGGCCGTCGGAAACCTTCAGCTCGGTCGTGACGATCGGGCGGCCGCGCTCGTCGACCCACGCGCGACTCCAGGCGGCAAGATCCTCGGGCGTCCGGCGATCCAAGACCTCGATGAGATCCGGCCACGACGCGTTCGCGAAGGCGTGCGCCTTCAGGTATTCACGCAGACCATCCTGGAATGGACCGGCGCCGACCAGCGATTCGAGCTGGCGCATCACCATCGGCGCTTTCTGGTAGATGATTGCGCCGTACAGCGTTCCTGCCTCGTCGAGATTCGCGAGCGGCTGACGAATCTCGTTCGTTCCCGCCGTCCGGTCGACATCGTAGGCCGCTGGGTAATGGGCGAGCAGGAATCGCAGCTCGTGATTGATCGACGGGAACGACGGATTCACGATCTTCGCGGCCATGAAGTTCGCGAAGACCTCCTTCATCCACACATCGTTGAACCACTGCATCGTGACGAGGTCGCCGAACCACATGTGCGCGGTCTCGTGGGCGATCACGCTGGCGCGTCCCAGCATCTGATCCTGTGTCGCGGTTTCCTCGAGCATCAGGCCGTTCGCGTTGTAGAAGATCGCGCCCGGATGTTCCATGCCGCCGAACTGGAAGGCCGGCAGCAGCAGGAAATCGAACTTGCCGAATGGATAGGGGATGCCGGTGTAGCGCTCCAGCCACTGAAGCGCCGCCGCATGCAGGTCGAAGATCGCCTCGCGATTCCGCGCGACCTTCGCCGCGTCGGTCTCGCGGTGCAGCATCCGAAACGTACGGCCGTTGCGCTCCGCCCTTTCGACGTTGAACTTTCCGGCGGCGAAGGCGAACAGGTAGGTCGAGATCGGCTCGGTCTCGGCGAACTGCAGTCGCGTACGTCCGTCGTTCGGAGGCGTGTGAGCGCTCTTCGCCGTTGGCCAGGGTCTCCCAGCCGCCGGGCACGTCGAGCGTCAGCGTCCATCGCGCCTTGAGATCCGGCTGATCGAAGCAGGGAAATGCCAGGTGCGCACGCGCCGGTACGAAGATCGTGTAGAGGAAATCGTCGCTGCGGTTGAGCGGAGCGTCGCCCGCGTTGAAGTCGAGCGCCACGCGGTTGTCGCCGGCCCGCAGGGCAATTACCGGGACGATGATGTGCCCGTTCACCTGCCGTACCTCGACCTTCGCATCGTCCACCTCGACGCTGCGGAGCAGCCCGGCGCGATCGGGCTGAAAGTCGATGACCAGGGGGGCCGACGCGTCGCTCAGGGTGAAGGTGATGACCGCTCGCCCGACGAGCGGCTGCTGACGGGTTGCCGGTACGGTAAACGACAGCTCGTAGCGCAGGTTGGAGATGCGCCGCACCCGCTCCTGCGCCAGGGCCTGGCTGACGCCCGTTTCCGGGTCGGGCTTCAGGCGTTGCGACGCGCCGACCAGCGCCAGGATGGCCATCACGATCAACACTCGCATCGGTGCATCATGCCATGGGTGTCCTGACAATCGAAGAATCGAAGGAAAGCCGAAGTCTCGAAGAAAACCACTATCTGTCGAAGGAAACGGAACTAATCGAAGGAGCACACCACTATGGAAGAAGCTCGAAAGAACCCACGGTGTTGTAGCTCCTTCGAATCCTTCGTCTGCCTTCGATGCCTTCGATTGCTAGGACAGCCATCCTACACAACCCGTCGGAACCGCAGGGTGATGAGTGCGGCGACCTCGACGAGGAAGCAGATGGTGATCGCCGACACCGCCATGAACGTCGCGTACGCCTCCCGGCCCATCAGATCGTAGATGCTCAGCGCAGCCAATGCGATTGACGCGATGGTTGCGATCTTCAGGTTCTGCGGCAGCGACGACAGCTCGTTGATCAGCAGCATGACGGCGGGCGTTGAAATCAGGAACACATAATCCCAGCCCTGCGGCGAGAGCAGCGGGATGAGCATCAGCAGCAGCGACGCTTCGAGCGGGTCGGGGTCCCGAATTCCGCGGCGCGCGGCGACGACCACCGCGGTCAGCGCGAGCAGGATGAACCCGAGCAGCGGCTGAGGGTCGAGGCACCGGACTCGGGACCGAGCCATTTCGTGAACATCGCTGCGATCGAGACGTTGTCCTGATTGGTCAGGTTCGGCGGCGTCGAGGAGGTGACGGCGTGCCACCACTCATTCAGCAGCCGGAGATTGCCCGTCCATCCATACATCGCCGCCGGCAGGACGAGAGCGGCGGCGAGGCCGGCGGCCATCGCCGCAAACGCCGTGCGGTTCGGCCGCAGCGCAAGCCACGGCACGAACACGGCTGCGTACGGCTTGACGACGATCGCCAGCGCGATGAGCAGCCCGGCCGTCCATTCGCGTCGCCGGCGCATTTCCACCACGGCAAGAACCACGAGCACCGCAAACAGGAGGTTGACCTGCCCGAGCACGAGCTCGTGCGCATAGAACTTCGCCATCGCCAGGAAGGTCAGCACGAGAAGCAGCACGACAGGGCGTCTCGGTTCGGGAAGCGCCCGGACGCTGAGACCGAGCAGCACGAGCATCAACACGGCGGAGGCCGCGAACCAGAACGCCTTGGCAGCATTGACCGGCAGCAGCGCGAGCGGCGCCGCCATCAACGCAAATGCCGGCAGATACTTGAACTGGAAGTGGCCGTCTTCGGCCCGATACAGAGGCTCGGCCGCACTGGCGCGCGACCCGGCAGTCCAGTAGACCTCGAAGTCGGGCATCTTGCGCGAGACGCGCGTTGTAAACAGGGCCACGAGCGAGACCGCGGCAAGCACGGCGAGCAGCAGGCGGGTGCGCAGGCTGCCCGCGCGGTAGCGGGGCATCGCGACAGTATATCGGCGGCCTATTCTCCGCGAAGCGCGAGCGCGGGATCGATCCTGGTCGCGCGGAAGGCCGGGACGTAGGAGGCCAAGAGCGCCATCGCGGCAAGGAGCAGCGGCACGCCGATAAAGGTGATCGGATCGACCGGAGAGATTCCGAACAGCATGTTGGTAACCATGTGCGAAACGCTCAGCGCTGCGGCAATCCCGATCGCGACCCCAACACCGACGAGCACGAGGCCGCGGCCGAGCACGAGCCGCAGGATCTCGGCGCGATCCGCCCCGAGCGCCATGCGGACCCCAATCTCCTGCGTCCGCTGGCTTGCAGCGTACGACACCACCCCGTAGACGCCGACCAACGCGAGCGCGAGGCCGAGCAGTCCCAGCGCTCCTCCGAATTGCGCGCCCAACCGCAGCAGGAGAAATCCATTGGGTCCTTCGATCATGTGCTGCATCGTGACCACGTCGAAGATGGGCAGGTCGGGATCCAGCGAGCGGATTACCCGCTGAAGCGCCGGCGTGAGGGCGGCCGGGTCTCCGGCCGTGCGCAGCTGGAGCACCCGCAGCGATCGGTATTGCTGCTCGAGCGGCGCGAAGAAAAATGGCATCGGATCGTCGAAAAGGCTCTGCTGCTTGCCGTCTCTGACCACGCCAACGATCTCGAGCCAGACATTGCCGACATCCTCAGTGCGAAAGCGACGGCCGATCGGATCCTGTTTCGGCCAGAACCGGTTCGCCATGTGCTCGTTGACGATCGCAACCGGGCGGGAGTGGCGGTCGTCGGCGGTGGTGAAGAACCGACCCTTGATCAACTCCGGCCTCAACGTCTGGAGGTACTCCGGCGTGACCAGGTTGTAGCCTCCCTGCGGCTTTCGCGACTTGTCCGATGGCGCTTGTCCCTCGATCTCGAGATACGCGCCCGTGTTGTAGTAGCCGAGCGGCACCGAGTAGGCGAAGCTCGCGCTTTGGACGCCGGGGATCTGCTTGGCGCGGCGGAGCAGCTCCTCGTAGAAGGTACGGCCGCGCGATTCGTCGTAGCCCTGTTGCGCGACGTCGACCGCCGCGTTCAGCACGTGCGAGGGATCGAACCCGAGATCGATCGATTGTGCGTTCATCGCGCTGCGCACGAAGAGGCCTGCGGCGACGAGCAGCACCAGCGAGACCGCCACCTGCGCGACGACGAGCACGCTGCGAACGCGCTGACGCGCCCCGCCTTCGGACGCGCCACGGCCTCCTTCCCGAAGTACAGCGTTCAGGTCCGTGCGCGAGGCGCGCAGCGCGGGCAGGAGGCCGACGCCAACGCCGGCGGCGAGCGCAATCACCGCGATATACGCGAACACCCGCCAGTCGAGCGTCAGATCGAAGCGGAACGGCAGGTCTCCGGGAAGCCGAATGCCTCCGATCAGCCGCGCCGAAAAGAATGCCAGCACCGCGCCGGCGACTCCACCGGCGATCGCCAGGAGCAGGCTCTCGGTGAGCAGTTGACGCACCAGACGGCCTCTTGCCGCGCCCAGCGCAGACCGCATCGCGAGCTCGCGCTGACGGACCGTCGCACGCACCATGATCAGGTTGACGACGTTTACGCAGGCGACGAGCAGCACGAGCCCGACGAGGACCAAGAACACCCCTGCGACCACCGGAGTTTCATCCGCGCTGTTGGCTTCCGGTCGCGCAAGGCGCTCGGGGATGACCCGCGCCCGAACCGTCTTGTTGGTTGCCGGGTATTGCTTTTCGAGCTGCGCGGCAATGACGTCGACGGAGGCCTGGGCCTGCGCGCGGCTGATGCCTGGCTTCAGTCGACCGATCACGTGAAGCTGGTGCTCATCGCGCTTGGTCGACATCGTGCGATAGGCATCCGCAGGCTCCATCGACAGCGGCAGATACCCATCGAACTCGATGAGCGCATACGCGCCGAGAAACGACTCGGGGACGACCCCCGCGACCGTGAACGGCTTGCCGTTCAGCACGACGGTCTTGCCCACAGCCGATGGGTTCCCGTTGAAGCGCCTCTTCCAGTAGGAGTGGCCGAGAACGATGACCGGGTCGGCGCCCGGTACAGCGGCCTCGCCCGGTTGCACGACCCGGCCGGTTGCGGGCGGCACGCCGAGCATGGAGAAGAAATTGCTCGTGACGTAACTGACGACGATCCGTTCCGCGTGCTGATCGGCGCTGAGGCCGACGAAGTTGACGTCGTAAGCTGCGAGATCCTCGAATGGCCCGCTCTTCCGGTAGTCCTCGTAATCGAGCCACGACACGTTGTGCGGTTGCTCGCTTCCCTCGTGCTGCACCGCGAGCACGTATAGGCCGCCCGGGTCACGGACCGGCATTGGCTTCAACAGCATCCGATTGACGATCGTGAACACCGCGGCGTTGGCGCCAATGCCGAGCCCCAGGGTCAAGACAACGGCAATGGTGAAGAGCGGCGCGCGCGTGAGGGTGCGGAAGCCAAGGCGAATATCCTGCCAGAGCGTTTCCATAAGCCCTACAACGGGTTAGAGGGACGAAAAGTTCCGCTCGCTGGGGCTGCTCTCCTCGAGAGGGCCGACGCGGTCGCCGGCAGGCCATAAAATCTGTCGGCTGTGAGCCATCAGCCGTGGTGGGTTCCAATTATGCGCGCGATCGTGAGCGGTACGCCGCGCGGCAAATATGCCATCGTTTCGCGCTGGAGTCCGCGGCGCGGCCGCTTCGTCGCCCGCCTGTCGCGGGATCTCGGCGGGGCGAGGTTCGAGTGCGATCTCGCGGACGTCATCGCCCGCGAAGTCTGTCTCACCGGCTATTACGAGCCGCCCGTGAGCCGCGTTGCGCGGCGGTTGACGAAACATGGCGGCACCGTCGTCGATGCGGGAGCGAACTGGGGCTACTTCTCGCTGCTCGCGGCCTCCGCCGTTGGCGACGCCGGCAGGGTGGTTGCCCTCGAACCGGATCCTCGCCATTTCGAACGGTTGACACGCAACATCACGCTGAACCAGTTCTCACAGGTGACCCCGCTGCAGATCGCCGCAGGCTCATGTGACGGCCTCGTCACCTTGATCGGCTACTCGGACGAGTCCGACAACCGCGGAGTTTCCCGGATTCCCGGAAGAGAAACCGCGACGCACGGGTTCGAGGTCCGCCGCACGTCCATCGACGGGCTCACAGCATCGGACCGTCGAGTGGACGTGGTGAAGATTGACGTCGAAGGCGCCGAGCTGGATGTCCTCGCGGGTATGCGCCATGGTCTGGCCACGGCGCGATACGCATCGATACTGCTGGAACTCCACCCGACTCTGCTTCGAGAGCAGGCCCGCGAGCCTGCGGAATGTATCGAAGCCTTGTTGGACTATGGCTACCGCGGCTGGTCGATCGATCTCACACCGAGCGCCTATCGATCAGCGCTCGCCCGCAACACACAGATAGAAGAGCTTCTCAGGCCCGTGGACGAGTGGCGACACACGGCCTGGCCGCACCAGTTGTGGTTGGCGCCCGGCGAATCCCTTATGGCATGCTAGAGCTTTCGTCGAGGTCCCTTGCTGTCGCGATCGATCATCCCTCCATCCTACGAACAGGTTCACGGCCACGCGCGGCGCATCGAGCTGGCCTCGGATCGCACGATCCGCGAGCGGAACAAGATCAGCTATCGGCTCGCGCACTGGCCGATCTGGATTTTCGTCTACTTCATCGCTCCGGGGCCGATGACCTTCAGCCTCTTTGCCCACGGATTCAGCTGGAGGATGGGCGCGTGGCTGGGCCTCGTCCTGGTTGGCACGGGCCTCGCCGGCCTGGCGGGAAAGCTGCCCGGAGTCGAGCCGCGTCCCTACATCATCCGGTTCACCGAGGATCGGCCGAATCCTCTCTACCGCCGCATCTGCTACACCCTCGCGTGGAGCGAAGCGGTCACCTTCGCGGTCCTGAACATCGCCGGGCTTGCAATCGCGATCGTCACGGGTCACTGGCGGCTGCGGCAGATCTACGAGGCGGCCTACTTTCCAATTGCCGGCACGATCTGGTTGCTCGGTGCGCTTGGCCAGCTCCCGCGCGTCAAGCCGTCGACCAAAGGGGAAGGTCACGAGCGCCGCTATTTCTACGGCTCGGTCTGGGCGGTGTGCGTCGCTCAGCCGGTCCTGTGGGTCTTATGGAAGGCGCTGCCGGAGACGCCGTCGACTGACGCCTTTAAACTCGCCGTTTTCGTCGGCATCCTGGCGTGGGTCGGCAATCGCGCACGGCTCGGCCTGCTCCCTCGCACGCGTCCGATTGTGCCTGGGGAACTCGCAGTCTCGGATTGAGAATTGCTGCAAGATATGGGTGTGGTGGTGGTAGTTGGCACGGGCCTCGACGGTTGGCCGCCACGCGTGGCGGCTGTCCGCACCGGGCCCAGCTGCGAGGCCTGAGACATGTCTAGTGCAACGCTCGACCCCGTTGGCATCGTGGTGGCGTGTCGCGAGTGCGGACAGCGAAATCGGTTGCAATACGGCCGCGTGACCGCCGAGACGCGCTGCGGCAAGTGCAAGGCGGCGCTCGGACCTCCTGCGGAACCGATTGAAGTTCCCGATGCCGCGACGTTCGACGCGCTGGTCGCGAGCGCGAAGATCCCGGTCGTGGTCGACTTCTGGGCGCCGTGGTGTGGACCCTGCCGGATGGTCGCCCCCGAAATCGCGCGCGTCGCGGCATCAAATGCCGGACGACTGCTGGTCGTCAAGGTGAACACCGACGCGGTGTCGGAGCTGGGTGACCGCTTCGGCATTCGATCGATTCCAACCATGGCGGTGTTTGCGGGAGGGACAGAGCGCGGACGGACCGCAGGCGCCCGCCCCGCGGCGGATATCGAGGCGTTCGTGCGGTCGGTCGTCGAGGCTCGATGAACGGAGCGCTGCTCGGCGCTTTCGTCCTCGAGCGATATCCATTCGCGCACGCGGAGGCGTTGTCAGCCTTCGAAACCGTCAACGGCGCGGCAGCGGACGACCCCGACAGCATCGACGCTCTTCGCGTGCCGTTCTCCAGTGAGCTGCGGCGGCGCCTTCAGCACCCGCCCGATCTACCGGAACCGACACCGGGTGTGTCCGCCGCGTCGCGGTGGTGTTCCGCGGTCGAGGAGCTGCTCGAGGCCTGCGACGGATTCCTGAGTCGAGCAGCCATTCAGGCATCGCTCACCGCCGGCGAACGCCGGGAGATTCTCTGCGGAATGGTCCTCACCCGCGCCACCGACAACCGCCTGAAGATGTTGTTCACTGGCGGCGAGGTGCGATACGGCGACGCGACGTTTCAAGGCAAAGGCTTTCGTTCGCTCGGCCAGGAAGCGATCTACGCCGCCGCGTTGCGCCTTCGCCGCGGACCGTCCTACACGGGAAATGGCGGCAGCTGGCGAGGCGATGTCGTCGCGCCGTTGATCCGCGATCTCGGAGTCGTGCTGGCGATGCGGCCGGATCCCGCCAGCGTTGGGCTCGCGCTGACCGCACAGATGGGCAAGGCGGGTCCGCCGATGGACGGCCGGGATCTGCACCTCGGCGACTTCGAATGGGGCATCCTGCCGCCGGCTGCGCCGCTGGGCATCGGCCCGCTGACGATCGCCGGTCTCGCCATGGCATTTGCGCAGCAGGCTGACGGCCGGGTCGCCGTGACGTTGATCGGTGAAGGGGCATCGTCGCTCGGAGAGTGGCACGAGGCCATCAACCTGTGCGCCGTGCGCAAGCTGCCCGCGATCTTCTGCGTCGAGAACAATCAGACCGCGCTCTCGACCCCTCAGCCCGATCAATCCGCGGTGCGCGTGTTTGCCGACAAGGCGGCCGGCTACGGCGTGCCAGGCATCACCATCGACGGCACCGATCCTGACGTGATTGCGGCAGCCTTCACCTGGGCCGCGGAACGCGCGCGCCAGGGCAACGGGCCCACCCTCATCGAAACCGTTTCCATGCGGATGTGCGGACACGCGCATCACGACGACATGTTGTACCTGGGCAAGGATCCACAACCTTCCTGGGAGTATCCATCCCCGACAGAACAGGGATACGCGAACCGCGAACTCTATGAATACTGGTCCCGTCGCGATCCGTTGCCGGCTTACGCGGCACGCCTCGAAGCGGACGGGGTGATCGCGGCCGGAGATCTCGAGAAGTTCAAGCGCGACGCCGAGGCGCTCGTCGAAGGTCAGGCCCGCCGGGTCATTGAGGCGCCGTGGCCCAATGCCGAGACAGTCGGGGAGAGAGTCTTTGCCGACGACGAACGTCGCGTGCGCATCGAGCTGCTCGATCCGTCCGTGCGAGGAGCGGTTGAACACGACCCGCCGCTGCCGCCACTCGAACCAGTCGCGCCGCGGGATACAAAAGGCAGCACGTTCCTCGACGCGATCATGCTGGGTGTTGGCGACGCCTTGCGCGCCGACCCTCGAGTGTTCGTCTACGGCGAAGACGTCGGCGGGGCCTATGGCAACGCGTTCCTGCTTCTGCGCCCCCTGCTGAAAGAGTTCCCCGACCGGATCCTCAACTCGCCGCTCGCGGAAGGAGCGGTCATCGGGGTGTGCGTCGGAGCCGCGCTCGGCGGACAACGGCCGATTGGCGAGATGCAGTTCAACGACTTCGTGGCGAACGGATTCAATCAGCTGGTGAACAACGCCGCGAAGATCCGGTATCGATGGGGCGGCTCTGTTCCGATGGTGCTTCGCATGCCGTGGGGCGGCCTCCGCCACGCCGGGCCCTATCACAGTCAGAACACCGAGCCGTGGTTTTATCGCACGCCCGGGCTCAAGATCGTCGTGCCGTCAACGCCGACTGACGCCCGTGGACTGATGGCCAGCGCGGTTGCCGATCCGGATCCGGTCCTTTATTACGAGCACATTGCGTTGTACCGCGATCCGCGGGTCAAGCAGGCGCTCGGCGAAGAGCCGCCATCGCCGATTCCGATCGGCAAGGCGGCGTTGCGCCGCGAGGGATCCGACCTGGCGATCATCTCGTACGGCGCCTACGTTCACACCGCACTCGCGGTCGCCGAGGCGTTGGCAACCGAAGGTATCCAGGCAAGCGTGCTCGACCTGCGATCGCTTGCGCCGCTGGACAAGCCGTCAGTGCTCGCGGTCGCGCGGCACTGCAGCAAAGTCCTCATCGTGCACGAAGACTCGCGGACGGGTGGAATCGGCGAGAGCCTCGCCGCGATCATTCAGGAAGAAGCGTTCGAATCGCTCGACGCGCCGGTCCGCGTCATAGGCGCGCTGGATACGCCGGTGCCGTACTCGCCGCCGCTCGAAGCGCGGTTCCTGCCGGACGAAGCCGAGATTCTGCGCGCTGCCCGGCTGCTGGTCGCCTACTGACCCAATCGTCAGTCCCTGATCGGTGATCCGGAATCGAGGGATGACCGATTCGACCAAGAGCACCACGGCCGGTAGAGAGCCAATACACGCGTATCGATCGGGATGTCACCGCATCTGCGGTAGTTCTGCCGGATGGCGGACCACATCGCCGGCGTCCACTGATTGGGTGCGGGCCGGTCCCACTCGAGCATGACGACAATCAATCCGAAGCGCTGCGCACGCAGATCGTCGAGCAGGGGCCGTTCGTTCCAGAGCCCGGCGCGGGCGAGTTGGCTCATCTTGAACGGCTCCATCCAGATGTGATGGTGCGTGAGCGGGAGCATGCCCATCACCGCATCGGTGAGGACCGGCCCGCGTTCGGCGGCGATCGTCCTGAACGTGTCGTGCAGATACGGCGGGACCGATACGCGATAGGGATGATTGATCCGAATCCACCAGAGCGCCTGCACCGCGAGCGCCGTCGTGGCGGCGATTCGCCAGTAGCGGCCGCGCCGGCCCGGCATGTCCTCCGTCACGCGCCAGGCGAACGCGGCCGCCAATCCGCATCCCACCGCGAGCTCGATGAAGTAGTTCATGTTCGAGCCGATTCGGCCGACGCCGAACGCCGACGGCAGCGACGCGACGAGATACGCGGTCAAGACCGGCGCCCACGGCTGGCGGCGTCGCAGGCCGGCAATCACCGCCATCATCGTGATTGCCAGCAGCAGCGGTACCTGTCGGTACGAGTTCCGTCGTCTGCAGGGTCCACTGCGCCCACGCGAACGGAAGCACGTTCGAGTGGAGGATGGCGAACAGGAATCCGCCGCTCGCGTGTTGCAGGACAGCCCCGACGATTGCGGCTCCGGTGGCGAGACTGATCGCGTAGATCGCGAGCGTCCGCCCACGCCCCTCGGTCAGCAGGTAGGCGGCGACCGCCGCGCACGCGGGGAACCACACGGTCTGGCGGGTGAACGCCGCGGCCAGCATGAGGACCAGCGACAACGCTGTGCTGGCACCACCAGGGCGCAGGCAGACCAGAGCTGCCACCGCGCCCCACGCACATGCCACCGCCAGCATGTCCACGCGAACGGTGTGGGCCCAGCGATTGAGGAACGGGACGGCAATCACGGTGAGCGCAGCGAGAACGCCCGCCCGTCGACCCGCAAAGCGGGACGCAACCAGGCCGGCGCACACGGCCGCAGCGATCGCGGACAGCTCCGCGATCAATCGCCCGTACCAGAACGAGAGGCCGAACCATCGCGTCATCGGCGCCTGGATGGCCATGAACAGCGGCGGATAGCTGGGGATCAGGTACGGCGGCGACGCCGGCGACGGCGGGTAGATGTTTTGCCCCTGGGCGATGAGCCACGCCTCGTCGAGGATCATTCCGTCGCCATAATCGAGGGCGTACGGGAATCTCGTGCTCTGCGCGGCGAACGAGAAGAATCCGCTCGACGCGAGCGCAAGGAGCGCCGCGAGAAGCAGGAAACGAGACCGCTCTTGCAAGGCAGCTTATTCTAAGCGGAGTGCCCGAACTGCCGGACATCGAGCTGTATCTCGCCGCGCTTCGCCCGCGCATCCAGGATCGGCCATTGACGCGCGGTCGCCTGGCGAGCGCGTTCTTCCTGCGCAGCATCGAGGTGCCCCTCGAGGCGCTCGCCGGCCATCGTGTCCTCGACCTGCACCGCATCGGCAAGCGCATCGTGCTGGCATTCGACGACGACCTCTTCGCGGTGCTGCACTTGATGATTGCGGGACGCCTGCGATGGCTGAAGGCGGGTGCGCCGATACCAGGGAAGATTGGCCTGGCCGCCTTCGACTTCCCCGACGGCTCGCTCATCGTCACGGAATCAGGGTCGCGGAAGCGTGCATCGCTGCACATCGTTCGAGGCGCAGCCGCCGTCGAGGCGTTCGACCCGGGTGGCGTCGAGGTGCTCGAATCACCATTCGAGCCGTTCGCCGCCGCGCTTCGCCGTGAGAACCATACGATCAAGCGGGCGTTGACCGATCCTCACCTGCTCAGCGGCATTGGCAACGCGTATTCCGACGAGATCCTGCATGCAGCCAAGATGTCGCCGATGGTCCTGACCCATTCACTGACTGACGACCAACTGCGCGCGCTGCACAAGGCCTGCGTGACCGTGCTTCGCGGCTGGTCCGACCGCCTGCGGGCGGAAACGGGAGACGCGTTTCCTGAAAAGGTGACCGCATTCCGGCCGGGGATGGCTGTGCACGGCCGTCACGGGAAGCCGTGTCCGCGTTGCGGCGCGCCGGTCCAGCGCATCGTCTACGCGAGCAACGAGGCCAACTACTGCCCCACGTGCCAGACCGAGGGGCGTCTGCTTGCCGACCGGGCCTTGTCGCGACTCCTCCGCAACGACTGGCCGAAGACGCTCGACGAGCTGGAACGCCGGAGGAAGGCCGACTATCCGGGGGACGACTCGCGGTGAGGTCCTGGCTGATTCAGACGGCCGAGGTCTGGCGTCTCCTGAAGCAGCTTCGGCCGTACCTTGGTGCGGGCCGCGGCCTGTTGTTCGCGGCGCTGGCGAGCTCGCTCGTCATGGTCCTGTTCGAAGGGGTCGGCGTCGGCCTGCTCGTTCCCTTGCTCTCGCTGCTGCTCGGCGGTTCCAACGCCGTGCCAATGCGTCCGTTGCAGTGGCTCGAACGAGAGCTGCCGAACCACTCTCCCGCCTTCTATGTTGGCGTCTGCTGCGTGGCGATCGTGGCGGCAATCGCCGCCAAGAACGTCGCGAGTTACGTGGCGCAGCTCTTTGCGGCGCGATTGAAGCAGCGGGTGTCGATCGGCCTGCGGCAGGCGCTCTTCAGCCGCCTGCAGCAGGCGGCACTCGACCTCTTCGATCAGCGTCCGGGCGGCGAAATCGCGAACATGTTCCTGGTCGAGACCTACCGCACGACCGTGGCGATCGACGCGTCGGTCGGGCTGGTGCAGCGCCTCAGCATCGCGCTCTTCTACGTGGTTGCCCTGTTCTACATCTCCTGGCCGCTCACCACGCTGGTTGTTGGCCTGGGTCTCGCGGTGGGCAGCACGCTCGGCTTCGTCTACCGCCGTCTCGGGCACGCGGGCACCATGCTGACCGATCTGAATCATCAGCTGTCGACAACGCTCGAACAGTCGTTCGCCGGCGTGCGGGTGGTGCGCGCGACCAATTCGCAGCAGCGGGAGATCGAAAGATTCGCGGCGCTCAATTCGGCGCAGGCCGGCGCCGAGGAAACCACCGCTCGGGCACAGGCGCTGCTGTTTCCATTGACGGAGACGCTCGCGGTCCTCGGCGCGATGGCCATCGTGGCCTGCGCCTACATCTTCCTGGTCAGGCCGGGGCACATGTTGAGCAGCTACCTGCTCTGGTACGGCTTCGTTCTGCTGCGCCTGCTGCCGCTCCTCAATCAGCTGTACACGATGCAGGGACACCTGTTCTACCTGGCGGGCGGGATTCGCGAGGTCGATAAGTGGCTCGGTACTCCGGTCTTTCCCGATCGCCAGTTCGGGACGATCGAGTTTCACGGTCTGCGGCGCGAGGTGCGGTTCGACCGGGTCAGCTATCGCTATGCCACCGGCACCGAGGCGCTGCGCGATGCGGAGTTTGTCGTTCCCGCCGGACAGACCGTCGCAGTGGTCGGCACCTCAGGCTCCGGCAAATCCACGCTGGCGGCGCTCTTGCTGCGGCTGCGGGCCCCGTCTGCCGGGCGAATCACGGTCGACGGCGTCGACTATTGGGAGTTCACGCCGGACAGCTGGCATCGAGCGATCGCGCTCGTCGAACAGGATGCGTTTCTCTTTCATGGAACGCTCAAGGAGAACGTGCTGTATGGGTGGCAGCACGCGTCGGATGAAACGCTCCATCGCGCGATTGCGGCAGCCAATCTCGAGGACATGGTCAACTCGCTGCCTGACGGCGTCGACACCCTGGTCGGCGAGCGGGGCGCGATGGTGTCGGGCGGTCAGCGTCAGCGAATCGCCATCGCGCGCGCCCTGGTGCGCGATCCCAGCATCCTGATTCTCGACGAGGCGACCTCCCACCTCGACTCGCTTTCGGAGCAGCTCGTGCAGCAGGCGCTGACCAACGCATCACGCGGGCGCACGACCATCGTGATCGCACACCGGCTGTCGACCATTCGCGAAGCCGACTGGATTGTCGTCCTCGAGCGGGGAGAGATCGTCGAGCAGGGAACCTGGGACTCGCTCCAGGCGGCGCAGGGAGCGTTCGACCGCCTGGTGCGCGGATTGACGGCGTGATCGACCTCCGCGGACGGCGCGTCCTGTTCGTGCTCGACGCGGATCCCGCGTTCAGCGGGCGCGACTTCCGCGCCTCAGGAGTTGGCGGCACGCAATCCTGTGTCGTGCTCCTGAGCGAGGCGCTTGCTGCGCGCGGGGCTGCGGTGGTCGTCGCCAACCGCATCGGTGCACCAGTGACTGACGCGGGCGTCCGCTACGTTCCGCTCACCGCAATAGGCGCCGAGCGCTTCGATCTCGTCGTGCTCTGGAAGCACTGGTCGGATGCCGTGGCGGACCGCGGCACCAGGCGAGTGTTCATCTGGACCGACGTGCACATTCCGGATCCCGCGAACCTCGCGCGGTGCTGCGCCTGGGCGCACGTGTCACTGACGCTCTCGGAGTTCCAGCGGAACCGCCTGACAGCCGCGACCGGTGCGATCGAGGCCGAGGCCCTCGGCCGGGCACCAATCGAAGTGGCGGACTATCCTGATATGCCCACCGCACGAGAGCGGATTCTCCTTTACTGTTCGGTGCCCGATCGCGGGTTGTACTACCTGAAGGACCTCTTTCCGAGGATTCGTCGCGCCGTGCCCGATGCGAAGCTGGTGATTACGTCAGATTTCACCCTGTGGGGCGGGCGTCCGGCCCGAGACGCGTTCGTGAAATTTTTCGAAGGGCAGCAGGGCGTGGAGTACGCCGGGCACGTGACGCGCGCGGAGCTCGTCGCGTGGCAGCGGCGGGCGCGCTTGATGGCATACCCATGCAATTTCGAGGAGGGCTTCTGCCTGTCGGCTGCGGAATGCATGGCGGCGGGCGCGGTGCCGGTCACCACGCGCGCCTTTGCGCTGACGACGACGGTGGGTGACGGCGGCGTTCTCGTCAACGGCCGGCCGCGAAGCTGGTTTTATCGCCGGCACTTCGTGCGCGCATGCATCGAATTACTGACCGACGATGGACGATGGCGCGAGCTTGCGACACGAGGCCGCATGCGCGCCGTGCGCGAATACGCTCCGCCACGCGTCCTCGACGTGCTGCTGGATGCGGCCGGTCCGCTGCATGGTGGGAGGCCCGACTGAGGTGGCGCAGTCTTTCGAGGTTCCCGTCCTCCTCGTCATCTATCGCCGGCCCGATCTTGCCGCGCGGGTCTTCGATGCGATTTCGGCAGCGCGTCCGCGTACGCTGTTCGTGGCGGCCGATGGCCCGGCCAGCGTTGATGAGGCCGCCGCCTGCCAGGCGGCGCGGCGCGTGGTCACGACCGTGACGTGGCCGTGCGAGGTGATCACCGACTTTGCGGCTCAGAACCTTGGTTGCCGGCGCCGGGTCAGCACCGCGCTCGAATGGTTCTTCGGCGCCTGCGAGTCGGGCATCGTCCTCGAGGAGGACTGCCTGCCGTCCCCGGATTTCTTCCGGTTTTCGGCGGCCATGCTGGAACGATACCGGGACGATCAGCGGATCGTGCACGTCAGCGGCGAGACCTACCGTCGGCAGCGTGGATCGGCGTGTTCGTACTACTTTTCGAAGTACGCGTTGACCTGGGGGTGGGCGGCGTGGCGGCGCACCTGGCAGTTGTTCGACGTGGACATGCGCACGTGGCCGGCGTTTCGGCGCCAGCCGGAAGCGGAGGCGATGTTCGACACCACCGACGAGCGCGCCTATTGGCACGGCACGTTTCAACTGATGTTCGACCGCAAACTCCCGACCGCCTGGGACTACGCGTGGCTCTACGCCTGCATGACGCAGGGCCTGTCGATTCACCCGGCCGTCAACCTGGTCACGAATATCGGTTCTGGCAATGGTGCCACGCACACCCACTCGCACCCGACTCTGCATCGACCCGTCAACGCGCTGGAGACCGGGCTGCGCCACCCAGCGTGGATGGTGCGCGATCGTGAAGCCGATCTCGACACGTTCGACCATCGATTCCCGGGAGCCATCCTCAAGCACCAGCGCACGTGGCGTCACCAGGCAGGACGCCCCGGGCGCTGGGCCCGACGGCTGTTTCGACGGACCCTCGGCCGGCCGTCGAGCGGGGGGTCGTAGAACCACACCGCCGACCCAAATGTGTCGATTTTGACTCGATTGCGTGTCGCTATTGACACAGGCCCTGAGTAGCGCGACAATCCGACACCGGATCCCGTAAATCCCCAGAGCGGTATTCCCCTGGTCAGTCCCGGACTGTGACCGACAGGGCGAAGCTGTGCCTCGACCCTTTCACCATGAGAAGACCTTCAATTCCTGCCCCGCTACAGCGCCAAGTGCGCCGGCCTGCGCCGGCCGACGACTGGCCGTTGCCCCTGGTGGGTCCGTCGGCCACAGCCGAACGCGCCCGCGCGGCGTTTGCCGAGGCGCTTCGAGTTGCGGCCCCGGTGCTGATTGCGGCCGACGCCGGCCTCGATGCCGACGTGGTCGCGCGGGCGATTCACGATCGCAGCCGGCCGGGTACGCCGTTCGTGGTGCTCGACTGCAGTGCATCCGACGCAGCGAGGCTCGAGCGCGAGTTGTTCGGTGCCTCCCGGCGCGACGGTGGACCCGGCGACGTGGATCATGTTGCCCGCTCGTCAGTAGTCCTGCGCGCCCGGGGCGGCACGCTCTATCTCAAGAACGTTGTTGAACTACCCGCCGCCGCGCAGCGGCGGCTGGCGCGCATCGTGCGCGATCGTGAAGTCGATGCCGGCCGGCGACGGGTCGCGATTCGCGGCCGGGTGATCGCGCAGGCGCCGGCGTCAATCAACACGGAGGTCGGTGAAGGCCACTTCCGTTCGGATCTCTTTCATCGGCTCTCGCAGGTCTGCATCACGATCGCGGGTTTGCGCGACCGTGCCGAGGACATCCCGGCGCTCGCCGCCCGGGTCAGCGCGGAGCTGACCGCTGGTCGCGGCCCGACATTCACGCAAGCGGCATTGACCGTGCTGGCAGCGCCGCGGTGGAGCGGCAATCTCGACGAGCTGCGCGGCGTTCTCGAGAAGGTCCTGCACGCGGTTGCGAATGGCAGCGTGCGGCAGGAAGATGTGCTCGCGCAGCTGCCAATCGACCGCGCGTTTTCTCGCATGGCCCCGGACGTCAGTCTTCGAGAGGCACGGCGTCAGTTCGAGCGTGATTACATCGCATCGGTGCTGGAGCGGCACCAGTGGCGCATGAGCGATGCCGCCCGGACGCTGGGAATCGAGCGCGCGAACCTGTATCGCAAGACGCGGCAACTGGGAATCACCCGGCGGGCCGGAGCGCCGGTGGCGTCGTGACCGGGTCTCCGCGCAGCCAGCGCGCGGTGCTGGCGCTCCTCACGCTTCTACTCGCCCCACCGGCGGTGTCGGCGCAGCAGGACGACCCGGACCAGCTGCCCCCCGGCACCATCGTCTACGGGCCGCTGACGCTGACACCCAGCCTGGTCATCAAGGACATGGGCCTCGACGACAACGTGTTCAACGAGGCAGTCGATCCGAAATCCGATTTCACCTTTACGCTCACACCGCGGGCGAGCGTCGGACTTCGGGCCCGCCGGATCCGCCTGACATATGTTTCGACACTCGACTACGTCTACTACGAGAGCTACGCGAGCGAACGCGGCGCGAATCTGACATCGGAGGCGCGCGTGGACGTCGATCTCGGGCGGCTCCGTCCATACGTGTCGCTGACCGGCACGAATACGCGCAACCGTCTCAACCCCGAAGTGGACGCCCGCGCCCGCCATCACGACCAGATCTACAGCGCTGGCGCCGCGGTGCGGGTTCTGTCGCGCACCAATCTCTTGTTGAGCGGCCGTCACGGCGCCATCGAGTACGAGCCGGATGAAACCTTTCGCGGCGTCTCGCTTGAGGAAAGCTTCAACGCCCAGGTCGACGGCATCGAGGGAGGTGTTGGCATCGAGCTTACGCCGATTACGACCTTCAGCGTGCTCGCCCAGCGCGAACAGCAACGGTTCGACCTCTCACCCTCCCGCGACTCGAACAGCTGGCGCCTGTGGCCGATGCTGTCGTTCAACCCGACGGGCTTGCTGACCGGAACCGCCGCCATCGGATACCGACACTTCGACGCGCTCGATCCGCGGCTGTCCGACTACAGCGGCCTGGTGGCTTCCGTCACGATCGGCGCGACGATTTACGGGCGGCATCAGCTGCAATCGACATATCTGCGCGACGTCCAGTACTCCTACGATCCGTCGACACCGTATTACGTGGCGAACGGTGGAAGGGTGACCTGGACCACTGTCGTGGTCGGACCCGTTGATGTGCGCGGAACCGTCGGGCGAAGCCTGATGCACTATCGCGGCGAGGTGGACGATGCCGGCACCGACACGGCGACCATCTTTGGTGGCGGAATGGGATACCGGTTTTCCGAGCACGCCCGGCTCGGCCTGAACACCGAGTGGATTGAACGCGATTCCGATCGGTCGGCCGACCGCGAGTATCGCAACCGGCGGATTTTTGCGTCTCTGACCTGGGGGAGCAATTGATTACGACCTATGCGCTTCTCTTGCTGTTCACACAAACGGTGCCGGCCGCGACCGCGTCCGACTACGTGATCGGTATCCAGGACGTGCTGAACGTGACCGTGTTCGGCGAGCCGGATGCCTCACGCGCAGGCGTTACCGTCGACAACGACGGAACCATCGATTGTCCGTACATCGGCCGGGTCAAGGCGCTGGGTCAGACGAGCCGGGCGCTGGAACAGGACATCAAGCAGCGTCTCGCGAAGGGACTCTTCGTGAACCCGTCGGTCACGATCGAGATTGTGAAGTACCGCAGCAAGACCGTGACCGTGCAAGGGATGGTGCGCTCACCTGGCGAGTTCAAGCTCGAGGGCAACGTGTCGATCATGTCGGTGCTGGCGCAGGCAGGATCCATGACGTCGGACGCAGGGTCTTACGTCGTGATCACCCGGTACGAGCCGCCGCAAGTGAACGCCGCGCCTGGCGTCGAGCCGGTAGCCCGGCAGATTCGCGTGCCGCGGCGGGATCTCGAGTCCGGCCGGGCGCAATCGATCACCCTGCAGGATCGCGACACGATCTTCGTGCCGAAGGCGGAGACCATCTTCGTGCTGGGGTACGTGCGGCAGACCGGTCCGATCGTGTACGAAGATGGCTTGACGGTCGAACGCGCGCTGGCCCTGGCCGGCGGCGCGACCGACCGCGCCGCCACCGGACGAATCACGATCGAGCGGACCGTGAATGGCAAGCTCGTGAAGATCAAGGCGCAGATGAGCGACCTGGTTCAGCCGAACGACACGATCAAGGTTCCACAGCGGATTCTGTAGACCGTAGCGGTGAAGCACCCGACCGATCGCCCGTTTCGCGTGCTCCACGTCGCCGCCGGCAACCTGTTCGGCGGCGTCGAGCGGATGCTGCTCGCGATTGCCGAGGCGCAGCGACCCGACGAGTGTGCGCACGATTTCGCCCTCTGCTTCGACGGGCGCGTGGCCCGCGAGCTGCGGGAACGCGGCGGTGATCCGGGAGTGCTCGGCGGAGTTCGATTCAGCCGCCCCTCCACGGTCTGGCGAGCGCGGCGGGCTCTGCGGCGTATGCTCGGGGCAGCGCGCTACGATGCCGTCATCTGTCACGCGCCGTGGCCCACGGTGCTTGCCGCGCCGGTCGTCAGGCGCGCAAGGCGGCCGCTGTTGATGTTCGTCCACGACCTACCTCAAGCTGACGCCTGGCCGGAGCGTAAGGTCCGGCGCTACCCACCCGATCGTTTCATTTGCAACAGCCACTTCACCGCCGACGCCGTGTCGCGCTGGATCGCGGCCGTGCCGCGCGATGTCGTGTATCCGCCGGTTCTGCCCAATCCGCCTTTGCACGCTGACGAACGGCGCCGAGTCCGCGGATCGGTCGGCGCCGCGGATCGCACCACCGTGATCGTCGTCGCCAGCCGCCTCGAACGATACAAGGGGCATCACGTCCTCTTGCGTGCGGCGGTCCGGCTGCGCGGTGACTTCGCCATCTGGATCGCCGGCGCGCCGCAGCGCGCTCACGAAGTGGAATACCTCGACCAGCTCCACCAGCTTGCCGCAGATCCCGCGCTCGGCGGCCGCGTGCGATTCCTCGGCGATCGTCCGGATGTTCGGCGCCTGATCGCTGCAGCCGACATTCACTGTCAGCCCAACACTTCGCCCGAACCGTTTGGAATTGCCTTTGTCGAAGCGCTCTACGCCGGGGTTCCGGTCGTGACCACCGCAGCCGGAGGGGCGACGGAGATCGTCGACCGCCAGTCGGGTGTCTTGCTGCGCGAGCCCACGGAGGCGGCGCTCGCCGAGGCATTGCAGCAATTGATCGACAACAAGGCCGGGCGATTGACGCTCGGCCAGGCGGGGCCGTCACGTGCGCGACGTGTCGCTCAGCCCGAACTGCGATTGCGAGAGATGTGCGCCGTCGTCCGCTCTCAGCTGTCGCCCGTGCCGGTGGCATGATTGCCGCCGCGCCGGAGGTCGAGCACCGGGCGCGCCAGAGCCTCGGCCGGAGCGACCAGGCGATCTACCGCACCGTGGGGCGACTGCTCGCCGGCCGCGGCGCTTCCGGTACCTCGGCCGATGTCGGATGCGGCACCGGCGACTTGTGGCGAGCTCTTGCCGGCACCTTCACGCGCTGTATCGGCATCGACGCCGTCCGGTACGGCGGCTTGCCAGTCGACGTCGACTTTCGCGTTGCCGATCTCGACAGGACACCGCTTCCCATTCCCGACGGCAGCGTCGACGCCGCCGCCGCGGTCGAGGTCATCGAGCATCTCGACAATCCGCGCGCGCTCGTTCACGAGCTGGTTCGGATCGTGCGGCCGGGGGGCTGGATTGTCGTCACGACCCCGAATCAGCTGAGCGCGCTCAGTCTCCTGACGCTTGTCGTCAAGGGGCGCTTCTCCGCATTCCAGGATGCTGCGTATCCAGCGCATCGCACGGCGCTCCTCGAAATCGATCTTCGCCGCATCTGCGCGAGAGTGCGGGCTTCGCGACGAGGCCATCGAGTACACCCGCCGCGGCCGCCTGCCGTTGACGCCGTGGCACTACCCGACCGCGATCGCCCGGCTGGCCCCGCGGCGGCTTTCCGACAACATCGTTCTGATCGCGCGCCGCTGATCGCATCGATGCGCCTCTGTTTCCTTAGCGTGTCCGCGGAGATGGGCGGCTCGGAAGTCAGCCTTCTCGAGCTGCTGCGCGGGCTGCGCCGCCTGGCGCCGGCCTGGACGCTCGATCTGGTCGTGCCCCGCGAGGGCACGCTGGCTCTCCGTGCACGAGCTGCCGGTGCGGCGGTTCATGTGCTGCCGCTTCCCGAACGTCTTGCCCGTCTCGGTGAAGGCGGACGGAGCGGCAGTGCTGCGGCCCTGGCCGAACGTGGTACGTCGATGCTGCTCGCGGCCGGCGGAGCGGGCCTGTACCGCCGGCGTCTCCGTCGCCTTCTGGAAACGCTCCGGCCGGATGTCGTGCACACCAATGGCTTCAAGATGCACGTACTCGGCGCACGCGCGGCGCCCCGCGGAACGCCGGTCGTCTGGCATCTGCACGAGTACGTCGCGAGCGCGCCCGATCAGCCGTGCGTTGCTGCGCCGATATGTGCCGCGCTGTGCCGCAATCGTGGCCAACTCGCGCAGCGTCGAGGCCGACGTGGGCGCGGCGCTTGAACCCCTCGTGCCGGTGACGACGATCTACAACGCCGTGGATGCGAACGTGTTCAGACCGGAGGGGCCTGCCATCGATCTCGATCGCCTTGTCGTCGCTGCCGCCGGCACCCGCTGGCACGGTCCGCGTCGGACTGGTGGCCACCTTCGGGCGCTGGAAGGGGCACGAGACGTTTCTTCAAGCGTTGCAGGCGTTGATGGCGACGGCGCCGGTCCGTGGCTACATCATCGGCGACGCGCTGTACGACACGGCCGGCAGCCAATACACGCGCGCCGATTTCGAGCGGCGCATCGCCGCGCTCGGCATGTCGGGACGTGTCGGTCTCACCGGGTTCATCGATCGAACCAGCGAGAGCCATGCGCGCCCTCGACGTCGTGGTCCACGCCAGCACGCAGCCCGAGCCCTTCGGACTGGTGATTGCCGAAGGCATGTCCTCGGGGCGTGCCGTCATCGTCAGCGCCGCGGGCGGCGCAGAGGAACTCGTCACCAACGGCGTCGATGCGCATCACCCACGTTCCCGGCGACGTGCAGGGTCTGAGCCGATGCATCGCGTTACTCGCAAACGATGCGCCGCTGCGCCGCCGTCTTGGTGACGCCGCACGCGCCACAGCGCGACGCCGCTTCGATCCGACCACCTTCACGCACGCGATTCATCAACGTTTATGAGGCCTGCAGAGACCGCCCCCTGGCGCCACGGCGCTCGCCGCTAGCCGGGTCGCGGTTGCCACCGGGGCGACGGCCGAGCGCCGCGCGCATTCCCTGGGGATTCGCCGAGGTCTTCGTCATCAGCCAGACCGCGCTGCCGGCGCTCTTGTACCTGCCGGGCAGCCAGGCGTTCCGCCTGCCGATTCGTTTCAGCGCGTTCGCGATCAGCCTGCTGGCGTTCGCCTGGTACCAACTTGCCGACTCCGTCGCTGCCGCGCATCGCGGATGCAGCCGTGGGTCGTGGCGCTGATGACGCTGCTTGGCCTGATGCTGTTGCACCCGCAAACCGTCATCGCTGACGGCAGGGATGGCGCAGATCGGCGGTCTATTTCGCGGTCATGGCGCCGCTCTTCTGGGCGCCGCACGTTCGTCAGGTCGCCAGAGCAGCTGGCGCGGCTGTTCTGGATCCTGCTGCTCTGCTCCGGGGCCAACGCCGTGGTCGGCGTGCTGCAGGTCTACGATCCGGCGCGATGGCTGCCGGCGGAGTTCTCGCGTGTCATCACCCAGTCGACGATCGGGCTGGGCGCGGTGACCTACATCGGCGCGAACGGTCAGCAGATCGTGCGTCCGCCGGGACTGTTCGATACGCCAGGCGCGGTTGCGGGGCCGGCGATGTTCGCGGCGCTGCTCGGGCTCGTCTTCGCTGTGAGCGCGATTCCGGTCTGGAAGCGTGCGCTGTCGCTGCTCATCGCCGGTGCCGGCTTCGCCGCAATCTATCTGAGTCAGGTGCGCGATCAGCCTGGTGGTCGCGGTCGTGATGCTTGCGGTCTACGCGCTGGTCGCTGTTCCGGCAGGGGCGCGTGGCGCGCGCGTCGCAGTTCGGGTTGCTCGCCGGTCGGCGTTCGTGGCCTTGAGCTTGTCGCTCGCGCTCACCCTGGGCGGGCCAGCGATTGCGGAACGGGTCAAGTCGCTCTTCGCCGACGATCCACTCGCGGTCTATCAGCAGGCGCGCGGGGCACAGCTCAGATACACCTTCGCCGAGCTGCTGTATCGATATCCATTCGGCGCAGGTCTGGGTCGCTGGGGGATGGCCGCCGGATATTTCGGCTCGAGCGATCCGAACAGCCCGCCGATCTGGGCGGAGATCCAGTTCACCGGCTGGATGATCGACGGCGGCGTGCTGATGATCGCGCTGTACCTCGGCGCGCTGATCGCGGCCGCGCCGTCTCAGTGTCGACCTGGCGAAGCTGTCGGAGTATCCGCGGGTTGGCACGTGCGCGGCGGTCGTGCTCGCGGCCGGCCTCGGGCCTGCCGTGATGATCATCAGCTTCACGCCGTTCGTGGCGCAGATCGGCATTCAGGTACTGGTTCCTTGCGGGCGCGCTGCACGGCGTCGCCTGCCGCTACGGCCTGCAGGACGCATGAAGCGCTGGGTGCTCGCGGCCGGCGACTTCACGCCGCTCGGCGGCATGGACCGCGCAAACCACGCGCTGGCGCGGTACCTTGCGCGGCGCCGGGCGTGAGGTCCATCTCGTCGCGCACCGCGTGTGGCCGGATCTTGCGGCAGCCCCAGGCGTCGTCGTCCACGAAGTGCCGCGGCCGCTCGGGGTCGCACCTGCTTGGCGCGCCGCTGCTCTCGCGCGCCGCGTCTCGCGTTGCCGAACGTCTCGGTCGCGGTACGCGACTGCTGTCCAACGGCGGCAACACCCGCTGGGAGTCGCCGACCTGGATTCATTACCTTCACGCCGCGCACGCTCCGCGAGTCGCGACCGGCCTTCGCGCACGGGCGGTGGCGGTCGGCCGGCCGACGTCTCTTTCTCGCGCCGCGAGCGAGACGCGCTCCGGCGTGCACCGGCCGTCATCTGCAACAGCGAGCGCACTGCAGCGGACGTGCGGCGTCACTACGACATTCCCGGGGATCGCTTGTGCGTGGTGTATTACGGCACCGACCCGCGCAGTTCGGTCCGATCAGCAGCGCTGAACGGGCCGAGGCACGCAAGGCGCTCGGCCTCGAATCCTCGCGGCGAACCGCGGTATTCATCGGCGCGCTCGGCGATCGGCGAAAGGGTTTCGACCTGCTGTTCGACGCATGGCGGGCGCTCTGTGCGGGCAACGACTGGGACGTCGACCTGGCCGTCGTCGGCGTCCGGCGCGGAAGTCGAGACATGGGAGCGCGCGTGGTCATCAGGCAGGTCTGGCCGGCCGGTTGCGTTTTCTGCGATTTCGCTCCGACATCCCGCGTGTGCTCGCGGCGTGCGACGTCCTGGTGCATCCCGCGCGCTACGAAGCGTACGGGCTCGGCGTGCACGAAGCGTTGTCGCGGCTCTGCCGGCGATCGTCAGCGGCAGCGCCGGCGTAGCGGAGCGAATTGACGACGACCTCCGGTCGCTCATGCTGCCCGACCCGTTGAGAGTGGACGACCTCGTTGCGCGCCTGCGGTTGTGGCACGACGATCCGCCGCGCTGGCAGAGGGCTGCCGAGCGTTCGGGCGCGGTGCTGCGCGCGCGGACCTGGGATCACATGGCCGACGAGATCGTCGGGATCGTGGAAGACGCATGACCGCGACGGCGGCGTTCCTGGCAGTAGACGCGTGCTGGGTGTGCGGCGGACGGTCGTTCGTCGGCGTCCACGAGGCAAGGTTCGACCTGTCGGAGTATCTCGGTCAGGATCCCGAGCTTGCCGCCTACTCCGGAGCCGCGTGGTCATTCAGCGTTGCCGGGCGTGCGGGTTCGCGCAGCCGGCCGCGCTGCCGTCGCTGCCGCGTTTCTTCGATCGCATGTACGACCAGCGCTGGGCCGACGACTGGATCGTCCATGAGCACGAGGACAGCTACAAGGATCGGATCTTCGCCGACATTCTCCGAGGCCTCGCGCGTCGAACCGCGCGGCGAGGCAGACTGCTCGACGTCGGTGCGCACGCCGGACGCTTTCTGCGTCTTGCCCGCGACGAGGGATGGGACGGCGAAGGGCTGGAGCTGAATCCAAGGACCGCGGCGTTTGCCGCACGCGCCGCCGGCGCCACCGTTCATCAGGGTAACATCCACACCTTCAGTCCGGATGGCTTTTACGACGCGGTTACGCTGACGGACGTGCTCGAGCACGTTCCGCGTCCGCTCGAAGCACTCTCGCGTGTACGGATTTTCCTGTGCCGCGGCGGCTGGCTCGCCGTCAAGGTGCCCAACGGCCCGGCGCAGCGGGTCAAGGAGACCCTGCGCGCGCGTCTCGATCGGCGCTACCGCGCGACGATCGCCGACAATCTCGTGCACGTGAATCACTTTTCCGCCTCGTCGCTCGCACGCGCGCTCGCGCGCGCCGGTTTTCGCGACGTGACGGTCGTCGCGGCTGCGCCTGAACTGCCCGAGAGATCCGGCAGATGGGCCCGTCTCGCCGCATTCCGTCTGGCCCGCGCCCTCCCAGGCGGAGCGGCCTCGCCGCTGGCATTCAATCTTCAGGCGTACGGCCGTCGCGACTGAACCCGTGGACGTTCCGCTGACCATCGTCATTCCCACGTTCAATAACCAGGCGGTCCTGCGCGAATGTTTGAGTCGCTGGCAGCGCTTCGGTGGTGAGGATCTTGAGGTCATCGTCATCGAGGATGGCTGCAAAGATGGCACGCCGGCGCTGCTCGACGAGATCGCCGTCAGACCGTGGGGACAGCGGCACCTCCGATGGATGCACGAGGAGGATGCCCACGAGTTGCGGTGCACGAATCGAGGTATCGCAGCCGCGCGCGGTGATCTGGTAATGGCGTGGCAGGACGACATGTTCCTGCATGTGCCCTGGCTCGTCCCCGAGTTGCACGCCACGTTCGAGGCCTACCCGGATCTCGGGATGCTCAGTCTCAGCCGCGGGCTGAATTGCCTGCCGCTCGAGGGGCCAATCGAACGTTGGGAGGATCTGATCGACTGGCGAAGGCTCCAGAGCACGATCGGTCCGGCGCCGCGCAACTGGTTTCGGCTGCAGGAAGTGGACATCGTGATTCGTCCATGGGTCGTCCGGCGCACCTGCCTCGACCGCGTGGGGCCACTCGACGAAGCGTTTCGTCCGACCGAGTGGGACGAAGCCGATCTCGCGTGCCGGATCCGCGAGGCTGGTTGGAAGGTTGCGACCTGCGGTTACGAACGCTTACGCGCGTATGCGCATCTTGGCAGCACGACCATCGGCGCGCGCCCGTCGCCGTCGTATCTCGAGAAAGTTCTCCGCAACGGCCGGCTCTTTCATCAGCGATGGGACGCGATGATCGCGCAAGAGTATGGGCGCTCTCGGCGCACGTGGCCTCGGCGGGCGACGTTTTCGGGTTGGGTCGCGACCGCGCGGCAGATGACGCACGCCGTTGCACGCCAGGTGTGGCCGGCTCTCAGCTGATGGACCGCAAACCGCAAGCCGGGAACGCCAATCCGCCCCTTCCCATTGGCCATCACTACCGCGATCGGAACTGGCTGGAACGGTGGACCCGGTCGATGCGCTTCACCGGGGCCCCGGCCTGGGTTCGCGCCCCGCTGAAGGGCGCGTATGAAACTGCGCTGAGGACGCTCGCGGGCGATCGCCTGAGCTGCCGTCTCCCTGACGGCGAAACCGTGCTCGTGGATCTGTCTTTCCGGCATCTCACCTGGAATACGGAAGAGTACGCCGCCCTGAAAGCATGTACGCGTCCTGGAGCGACCGTGCTCGATCTGGGCGCCAACGTCGGCGCTTACACGCTCCTCTTTGCGCAGTGGGTTGGCGCGGGCGGCCACGTTTACGCCTTCGAGCCTGCCTCGGCGAGCCGTGCCGGGCTCGAGCGCCACGTCTTCATCAACGGCGTTGCCGACCGCGTCACGATCAGGCCCGATGCCGCGTCGAGTTGGTCAGGAGTGTGTCGATTCATACAAAGGGGGACCGACGGCGGTAACAGAATCGCGCACGCATCGGACATCGACACGGTGGAGGTGCCTGCCACGACCGTAGACGAGTTCTGCGGCGCGTTCCGGGTAACCCCCGACGTCATCAAGATCGACGTCGAGGGCGCGGAGCTCGAGGCGCTGCGCGGAGCCCGTCGGACCATTGCCGGGCGGGGGGCGTCGCTCGCGCTTTTTGTTGAGCTCCACCCCTCCGCGTGGCTCACGCTGGGCATCTCCCGCACCGATATTGAGGATGAACTGCGCACGCAGCGGCTCGCGGTTGAGCCGTTGGACCCCGCGCGCGATCCCTGGTCGACGGAAGGCATTGCGGTCCGGCTCCGCTACATCGGCTGATGCGCATTCTGCTGGCGAACGACGAGATTGCAGGGGCCGGCGGGGTCGAGACCTACCTCGAATCGCTGGTCGCCGAGCTCCAGGCGCGAGGACACGAAGTTGGCCTGCTGCACGACAGCGCGTCGCCTCCGACGCGGCCGTCACTGTTGTCGAATTTCGATCTCTGGCGCGTCGGCGTTCACGATCAGGGATTGAACGCCGCTCTCGCCCGCGTTCGTCTCTTTGGCCCCGACATTTGCTTTTCTCACAACATGCGCGCGCTCGACGTAGAGGAGGGGCTGCTCGCCGAGTGGCCGGTCGTCAAGATGATGCACGGCCATTTCGGCACATGTATCAGCGGTCAAAAAGCATTTGCGCTTCCGGAAGCGCGCGCATGCACGCGCGTGTTCGGTACCGCCTGCCTTGCGCACTATCTGCCCCGGCGCTGTGGTCCGGTCAACCCGCTCGCGATGGTAAGGCAGTACAGCTGGGCGACGCGGCAGCGTGAACTGCTCGATCGTTATGCGGCAGTGGTCGTGGCGAGCAGCTTCATGCGCGCCGAGTACATCCGCGCCGGTATCAAAGCGGATCGGGTCACGGCGATTCCTCTATTCTCCGAATTGACGGCGGCTGGTCCGGTCGTGGAGCGCGAAGCGCGCATCACCGACGTCCTGTTTCTCGGGCGCATGACGCCATTGAAGGGGCCCGAGGTACTGCTCCGCGCCATCGCCGAGCGTGTGCCGGATGCGCGTGTGACTTTCGCTGGCGATGGTCCCGAGCGGCCCCGCCTTCAGCATCTGGCGGCATCGCTCGGCGTTCGCGCCGGATTCCCCGGATGGGTCTCTGGTCGTGACCGCGACGCATTGCTCATCGACGCATCAATCCTTGCCGTTCCGAGTGTGTGGCCGGAACCCTTCGGTCTGGTCGGCCTCGAAGCCGCCGCGTTCGGCACCCCCGCCGTCGCCTTCGATACCGGCGGTATCTCCGAATGGCTCACCGATGGCGTCAACGGGCGACTGGTCCCACCATCTCGCGGATCTTCTGGCCTTGGCGAGACGATTGCGGCGCTGCTGAAAGACGACGATGGCTGGCGTCAGCTTTCGGCTGGCGCGAGAGAGCTGTCACGCCAATTCACGATCGACGCACACGTCAACTCGCTTGAAGAAGTGTTCGCCGACGCGGCTCGAGGGGCAGCGGTGGTAGCTGGAGCGGCCTCGGCTTACTGATGCTCTGGCACGTCCTCACGCCCGAATATCCGCCAGGCTGCGGTGGCGTCGGCGACTACACGCATAGCCTCGTCGTTGCTCTTGCGGAAGGCGGTGACGTGGTTCACGTCTGGTACCCCTCGTCACAACGGGAATCGCTCTCGCATACGTCGCCCCGTCTGGTTGCTCACGAACTGCCGAATCGTTTTGGACGCGCCTCGCGCGATGAGCTCGATCGCGCCTTTGCCGCGATGCCAGGAACGATTCTGGTGCAGTACGTGCCGAACGCGTTCGGGTTGCGCGGCAACAACCTGCTGTTCTGCCGCTGGCTACTCGGGCTGCGTCGGAGCGGTGCGGATGTCCGGGTGATGTTTCACGAGCCGTTCTTTTACTTTGGCGTTGAGCGCCCCTGGAGAAATGTGCTTGCCGTCACGCAACGGCTCATGGCGACGCTGCTGATTCGTGCGAGCAGGACGTTGTATTTCTCGACCGAAGCCTGGTTCGACCATCTCGCGCCGTTCGGGTCGGTCTCCGAAGCGTCGGTGCTTCCGATTCCCGCGAACCTGACGATTGATCCTCCGGCTTCACTCGTCGCAAGCTGGCGCGATCGCGTCAGCGCTGGCCGAGGAATGCTGCTCGGACACTTTGGGACGTACGGAGAGCACGTCGCCAACGAGTTGCGTCAGGTGTTGCCGGCGATCTGGCGAATGCTTCCAGCCGCACGCGTGCTGCTCGTCGGCGAGGGCAGCCTCGGCTTTGCCGACCGCCTGCAGGCGCTCGCACCTTCTCCGTCGAGTCTTGAAGCAACGGGACGCCTCACGGCGATGGACGCTGCCGCCGCGCTTCGGGCGTGCGAGGTGTTGGTGGCGCCATTCCCCGATGGCGTGACGACGAGGAGAACCTCGCTGATGGCGGCGCTGACGACCGGCCGTCCTGTGGTGACGACTGATGGGCCGCTGACCGAGAGCGTGTGGCGCGAGACCGGCGCGGTGGCGCTCGTATCGGTTGGAGATGCCGTGTCGTTCGCAAGGGAAGTGGCGCGGCTCGGACAGGATGCCGCGTGTCGAGAAGCGCTTGGCACGCGGGGTCGACGACTCTACGACGAACGATTCGATCTTTCGCACACCGTGAAGGCGCTGCGCCATGTCGGGACCGCGGTACCGGTATCTTGACGCCTGCTCCGAGCCTTTCGATTCTGCTCGTCGGCGACTATCCCGACGATCCGCGCCTGGGTTCCTCCAAGGTTCTTCACAAGCTCCGCGACGAGTTCATCGCGCTCGGGCACGACTGCGACGTCATCTGGTCGGACGAGATCGGCCGCTGGCCGGCCACCCGGCACCTCCGTCAGCTCGCATCGCCATGGATGGCCGCGCGGGCGCTCGCAACCAGGATGGGCAGGAAGAGGTACCAGATCGTGGATGCGGCCAGCGCGGAAGGACTGTTCCTGGGGCTGTTGGGCATCGCTGGCGCGGTCGATCGATGCGCGTTCGTGTGCCGTTCGAACGGTCTCGAACACCGCAATTACGCGCGCATGCTCGACGATCACGTGCACGGGCTGCTGAACAAGCCTTGGACCCGCCGCCTGTGGTATCCGGCAACCCGTCTGACACAGGTGGCGGCGGCGGCGCGTCTGGCCGATCGATTGATCGTGACGAACGACGGGGATCGAACCTTCGCGCTCGATCGCGGGTGGCAGCCGCCCGAGCGTGTCGCGTTGGTGCCTCATGGGATCTCCGACACGCTCCTCGCGGACGCACCCGAACCGGATCTGCCGCGTGGCGCGGGTGTCTTGTTCTGCGGGACGTGGGATCACGTCAAGGGGATTTCGTACCTGACCGCGTCCGTCAATCGGCTGCATGCTGCCGGACGTCGCCTGCCGCTCACCGTGCTTGGTCCCGGTGTGCCCTCGAAACGGGTGCTCGCCAGCTTCGACGCGAGCGTCCGGCCGTTTGTCACCGTCATCGAGCGCGCGCCTGAAGAACGGGTGATGGCGGAATACAGACGACACGACATGCTGCTGTGGACATCCAGCTACGAAGGATTCGGTCTCGTGCTGATCGAGGCCATGAGTCAGCGGTTGCCGGTGATTGCAACCCCCTCGGGCTACGCTGCGAGCATCATCAGCGACGGCGAAACCGGACTCCTCGTTCCGTTTCGCGATGTCGAGGCGATTGTCTCCGCGGTCGGCCGACTCCTGGACGATTCGGCTCTCCGCCGTCGGTTGGGCGCCGCGGCGCAGGCGGCCGTGGCCGGCATGAGCTGGCGAGCCACTGCGACCCGAACGCTCGACGTATACCAAGACGCCCGCGGGGAACGCGCCACATGACGCCCGGGTTGACCGTTGGCATCACCACCCGCGATCGCGCGGACTCGCTGAACACCTGTTTGCGATCGCTGGCTGCCCTTCGCAGCCTCTCGCCTGAGATCCTCGTCTTCGACGACGGGTCCAATCCGCCGGCGGGCGATCAGCTGTCGTCAACCGCCGCCGCCGTGCGAATCCTGCGCGACGACCGCAGCCCGGGCTACATCGCCGGGCGCAATCGACTGGTGCGCGAAGCGTCCGCGCCCGCAGTCCTGCTCCTCGACGACGACGCCCGGATTCTTAGGCGTGAGGGCATCGAGCAGGCGCTGGCGATATTGAACGCGGACTCGCGGGTCGCGGCCGTCGCCTTTGCGCAGGCCGAAGGGGACGGCCGGCCGTGGCCGACCGGAATGCAGCCTTCGCCTGCGACGGTTCCGTCGATCGTCGCCAGCTTCATCGGGTTCGCGCACCTCGTGCGCCGGGACGTGTTCCTGGCCCTTGGCGGGTATCGTGAGGATTTCGTCTACCTGGGCGAGGAGAAGGACTTTTGCGTACGCCTGCTCGATGCGGGATACACCACGGTTTATCTTCCCGGGGCACGCGTCGCTCACGTTCCGGACCCGGCCGGCCGAAGCCGCACCCGGTACCTGCGTTTCACCGTCCGGAACGATTGCCTCAGCGCGTTCTACAACGATCCATTTCCGCGCGTCATCGGGACAGTGCCGACCCGCTACGCGCTCTATTTCCGGATGCGGCGCGCCTGGGGGATCCGCGATCCCTGGGGATGGATGTGGATCGCGCGCGAGCTGATGCGAGCCGCGACCGGCGTCTTGTCCAGGCGCCGCCCGGTCTCTCGTGCAACCCTCGACAGGTGGCGAAGGCTCAAGGCCTCGCCGATTCCCTACGCTCTGCCGGCTGCCGCCAGCCGTGGGGACGGTGCGGCGTGACCAGGCGTCTCTTGACGATTGGCCATTCCTACGTCGTCGCCGCCAATCGTCGGCTGGCGCACGAGATGGCGGTGCAGGGCAGTGGAAAATGGGAGGTCACCTCGATCGCGCCGCGGGCGTTTCGAGGCGATCTGCGCCGGATTCGAGTCGAGCCGATCGAAGCGGAAGCCGACCATCTTCAAACGCTCGAGGTGCGATTCGATCGTAGTCCACACCTGATGTGGTATCGCCATCTCGATCGGGTGCTGGCGAGAAAATGGGATCTCGTCCACTGCTGGGAAGAGCCATACGTGCTCGCGGGTGCGCAGATTGCACGAGCCGTTGCCCCGGGGACATGTTTGGCGGTCGCGACGTTCCAGAACCTGTCCAAGACCTATCCGTGGCCGCTGAGTGCGTTCGAGCAGAGCACGATGACGCGCGCCGACGGATGGATTGCTTTCGGCCAGACGGTTTACGACACACTCGCTTCCCGTCGCTTGTACCACGGCAAGCCCTCGTGTGTGCTTCCGCCCGGCGTCGATGTCGAGCGGTTCAGGCCGGACGCGTCTCTCAAAAATCGAACGCTCGACAGGCTGGGTTGGTCGACGGGCGATCGGGTCGTGGGATTTCTCGGCAGGTTCGTGCCCCAGAAAGGCATCGGCGTGCTCATGACCGCGCTCCGATCGACTGCCGCGCCGTGGCGGGCCTTGTTCATCGGTGGCGGCCCGATGGAGCGGGACCTGCGCCGGTTTGCCGACGAGTTTGCTGGTCGGGTGCACGTGGAGAGCTCCGCCACGCACGAGGCCGTGCCAGCCTGGCTGAACGCTATGAGCGTGCTTTGCGCGCCGAGCCAGACAACCGCGAGGTGGCGCGAGCAGTTCGGCCGCATGCTGATCGAGGCAATGGCGTGCGGGGTTCCGGTGATCGCCAGCGACAGCGGTGAGATACCGGCGGTGGTCGGTGATGCCGGGGCCATCGTCGCGGAGGATGATCCGCGGGCCTGGGCCACCGAGATCGACCGGGTGCTGACCGATTCCACGCTGCGCGAAACGCGCGCCACGCTGGGAATCGATCGGGCGCGAACGCGCTTTGCGTGGCCGGAGGTTGCCCGCCGGCACCTGGACTTTTTCGAGATGTTGATGGACGCCCGACGCTCATGAGCAGGCCACCCCTGCGAGTCGCCGTCATCGCGGATTACGCCGAGGAGGGCTGGCCGAGCATGGATCTCGTCGCCGAGATGCTGATGGCGCATCTCGCGCGGGAGCACGCGGAGACGATCGAGGCGCAGCTCGTGCGACCACCGATGCGCCGCCGGCTTACCCGCGTTCGCGCGATTGCCGACAAAGGCCGAATCAGCGGCCTCGATCGGGTCGCGGCGCGGCTCTGGGACTATCCGCGGACCCTAGCACCTCTCGCCAGCCGGTTCGACGTCTATCACATCGTCGATCACAGCTACGCGCATCTCGTCCACTCGCTGCCACAGGCGCGCACGATCGTCACCTGCCACGACGTGGACACGTTCCGATCGGTGCTGCAGCCGCGCGATGAACCGCGATCGGCGCCGTATCGCTGGATGGCCCGGCGGATTCTCACCGGGCTGGCACGCGCCGCGCGCATCGCCTGCGACAGCGAGGCGACGCGGCGGGCGTTGATCGCCCTCGCTCATCTACCCGAAGATCGGCTGACCGTGATTCCCAACGGTACTGACACCGGCGGACAGCCGAATGCCGACGCGGCGGCCGATTTCGAGGCCGCACGCCTGCTCGGACCGCGCCGCGCTCCCGAGCTGCTGCACGTCGGCAGCACCATCGCGCGTAAGCGGATCGACCTGCTGCTCGATGTCTTCGCCGGGGTCAGGCGGGCGCGACCGGACGTGCGGCTGATTCGCGTCGGCGGACCCTTCACGGCGGAGCAGCGGGTACGCGCACGCGAGCTTGGCGTGCTCGACGCGATCGCCGTGCTGCCGTTCGTCGATCGCGCGACGCTCGCCGCGGTATACCGGCGCAGCGCGCTGGCGTTGCTGCCATCCGAGCGGGAGGGTT
This sequence comes from uncultured Acidobacteriota bacterium, assembly GCA_963755695.1. GTDB lineage: Bacteria > Acidobacteriota > Vicinamibacteria > Vicinamibacterales > 2-12-FULL-66-21 > QHWT01. Next base: position 1,419,412 of record CAVWLB010000008.1, read on the forward strand.
TCGGACTGCCGGTCATCGAAGCGCTCGCGTGTGGCACGCCGGTCGTCGCCAGCGACATTCCGGTGCTGAGGGAGGTCGGCGGCGCCGGTGATCACTTATTGCCCGGTCGGCGATCGTGACACATGGGTGCAGACGATCGTGCGGCTGCTGATCGAGCGGGAGAGCGACCCGTTGACCTGGCGCCAGCGACGGGATGCGGGCATCGCCCGGGCGGAGGCCTTCAGCTGGTCCCGCTATACGTCGAGCGTTTGCGATCTCTATCGCGCCGTGGCCGAACACCCAGCCGAAACAATCAGCCGCGAGCCAGTAACACATTGACAAGGGTTCTGCACGTCGGGAAGTTCTATCCCCCCTGCGCGGGCGGGATGGAGCGCGTGCTCGAAACACTCTGTCTCGCGAGCCGCGGCCTGGTCGAAAACCATGTCCTCGTCGCCAACACCACGACCAGGACGGTGCAGGAAGCGATCGGCGACGTGCAGGTGACCCGCGTGGGCACGATCGGCGCCATCGGTTCAGTTCACCTCGCACCCGCGTTCGCGGCATGGATGCGCCGGATTCCGGCGGACCTGATCGTTCTGCACGAGCCGAATCCGTGGGCGCTGCTGTCGTATGCGATCGCGCGGCCGCCGCGCCGCTGTTCATCTGGTATCACAGCGACGTCGTTCGCCCGGCGCTTCAGTACGCGCTGTTCTACGCGCCGCTCGCCCGCCTGGTCTACGGCCGCGCGCGGCGGATCGTCGTGTCGTCGCCGGCGCTCGCCGAGCACGCCGCGCGCTGGCGCCGTACCGCGAGCGCTGCGCGTGATTCCGTTCGGGATCGATCCGTCCGAGTGGGCGATGCGAGGCGTGCGATCGACGGATCAAGGCGGCGATCCATTTCGTGCTGTTCGCCGGCCGGCACGTGGCCTACAAAGGCGTGGACGTGCTGCTGCGCGCGCTGTCGCGGCAGCCGGCGCGCGCGGTGATCGCCGGCGACGGGCCGCAGCGACGCGGCGTGGGAGGCGCTGGCCGGCGAGCTGCGGCTCGACGGGCGTGTCAGCTTCGCCGGCGAGGTTCCGGACGCGGAGTTGCGCGCGTTTGATGCACGCCTGCGTCGCACTCGTGCTGCCGTCGGTGACGCGAGCGGAAGCGTTCGGCTACGTGCAGCTCGAAGCGATGGCTGCGGGCAAGCCGGTGATCAGCACCGATGTCCCGAGCGGCGTGTCGTGGGTCAATCAGCACGAGCGAACCGGACTGGTCGTGCCGCGCCGGCGACGCCGGCGCGCTCGCGCGGCGCATCGATCGGCTGATGGCGACCGCGCGCGCTGCGCGACAGCTGGGCGCCGCCGGCCGCGCGCGCGTCGAGCACGAGTTCACGCTCGAGCGTCTGCGCGAGCGCCTGCGCGAGTTCTACGAGGAGTCGGCCGTCGTCCCCGACGTGGCCGCCGCATGCTGAAACGCGCATTCGACGTGGCGCTGGCCGGCGCCGGCCTGCTCGGGTCGTCGCCGCTGTGGGCGCTGTTCGCGCTGGCGATCAAGCTGGAAGACGGCGGCCCGGTGTTCTTCCGCCAGGAGCGCGTCGGCCTCGGCGGCCGCCGGTTCACCGCGCTCAAGTTCCGATCGATGCGGCCGGACGCGGAGGCGGGCGATCGGCGCGGTTCAGGCGTCGGAAGCACGATCCGCGCGTGACGCGCGTCGGGCCGCTTCATGCGGGCGACCGCGATGGACGAGCTGCCGCAGCTCTGGAACATCCTGCGCGGCGACATGAGCTTCGTCGGCCCGCGCGCGCTGCGGCCGGGCGAGATCGAGACACGGACGCGACGGCGCGCTGGAGCGGCTCGAGGACGTGCCCGGCTTCGCCACACGCATCACGGTGCGGCCCGGGCTCACCGGCATCGCGCAGGTCTACGCGCCGCGCGACTGCCGCGGCGCCAGAAGTTCCGCTACGACCGGCTCTACGTGCGGCGCCGCTCGTGGTGGCTCGACGTGCGATTGATTCTGCTGTCATTTTGGATTAGCGTGCTGGGCACATGGGAAGCGCGCGGCCGCAAATACTGAGGCACACATGCTGCGTGACGTCGTCGTCGTCGGCGCCGGCCCCGCCGGACTGATGGCGGCGCGCCAGCTCGCCGAGCGCGGTCACGACGTCGTCGTCCTCGAAGAGCACTCCCGCATCGGCGTTCCCGTCGCACTGCACCGGCCTTCTCGGCCTCGACGCGTTCGCCGAACTCGACATTCCGCGTCAGACCATCCTCGACATCACCGCACGCCGCGCGCTTCGTCGCGCCCGACGGCAGCTCGGTCACGGTCGATGCCGATCGCGTGCGGGCCGCGATCGTCGATCGCGCCGGGTTCGATCAGGCGCTGGCCGACTCCAGCCGCGCTGCCGGCGCCGAGCTGCGCAGCTCGGCGCGCGTCCGATCGATTGCCATCTCGGACCAGTGCGTCAGCGTCGCCGCCGACAATCATGGCCAGCCGATCGACGCGCGCGCATGCGTGCTCGCGTGCGGCGCGAGCTATCGCTTCAATCGCCAGCTCGGTCTCGGCGTGCCGCGCACGTTCGTCCAGAGCGCGCAGCTCGAGCGAGCGTTCGCCGGTCCCGACCACGTCGAAGTGCATCTCGGACAGGCGGTCGCGCCACGCGGGTTCGCCTGGATCGTGCCGTTCCACCGCGACGGGCAGCGTTTTCAGCGCCTCGGCCTGATGGCGACGCGCGCGCCGCCGCGCGATTCAACGGCTTTGCCGCCGTCGTGCGCTCGCGCTTCGGCGTCGACGATGGCGGCTGGCCGGAGCCGCGACTGAAGATCCTGCCGCTCGGCCCGGTGGCGAAGACCTACGGCCCACGGCTGCTCGCCGTCGGCGACGCCGCCGGACTGGTCAAGCCGACGACCGGCGGCGGCATCTACTACAGTCTGATCAGCGGGCAGTTCGCCGCCGAGACGCTCGACGCCGCGCTGCGCGCCGACGATCTGCGCGAAGCACGCCTCCGCCAGTACGAGACCCGCTGGCGCGATCGGCTCGGCGCCGAGATCCGGATCGGCCTGGCGTTCCGCATGCTCGCGTCGCGCCTGAACGACCGCGGCATCGATGCCCTGATCGAGCTCGCCCGCATCGACGGCATCGTGCCGATGCTGCGCCAGACCGCCGACTTCAACTGGCACCGCCAGTCTGCGCTGGCGCTGCTTCGCCATGCGCAGTTCCGCCGCATCCTGCTCGCCTCACTGTGGAGTTAATGGTTCAGGATTCACGTCAACGGGTGGCCGCGCTGATCCGCGGCGAGCGCATCCTTATCGAGGACCCGGGTGAGGCCGACGCTCTCGTCGATTACGCGATCGACGATCACGTCGGGCCGATCGTGGCGAGGGCGACGGCCGGTCGCGATCTTCCTGAGTCGGCGGCTGCGCGGCTGAAGCAGCATGTCGGCGGGCGCGAGCTGCTGACCGCGATCATCGATCAGGAAGTCGCGCGCGTGCTCGCCGCGCTTGCCGGCTGCGGGGCCCGCACCCTGGTGATCAAGGGTGCGCACCTCTCGCACGCCCTGTATCCTTCACCCGCCCTGAGACCGCGCGCGGACACGGACTTGCTCATTGCGAGGGACGATCGCGACCGGGTGGGCGAGGCGCTTGTCGCCATTGGATACGAACGGTTTCCTCACGTCCGTGGACAGGTGATCCTCGGCCAGTTTCACTTCACCAGGACCGATTCCCTCGGCGTCGTGCATGCGCTCGACGTGCACTGGCGGATTGCCGCTCCGCTGATGTTTTCCGACGTGCTGCCGTTCGACTCGATGCGCCCGACCGCGGTCCGCATTCCCCCGCTCGGCCCGCACGCCTTCGGTCCTTCGCTGCCCCACGCGCTGGTTCTCGGGTGCATTCATCTGACGGCGCACCACCGGGGCGGGGCCATCCTCTTATGGCTGTACGACCTTCGGCTGCTCGCGGAAGCGCTCGACGAGCAGCAGCAGACCACTTTCGTCGACGCGACCGTCGCGGCGGGTGTCACGGCGCTCTGTGTGAATGCCCTGGAGCAGGCGCGGCGCTACTTCGACGATCCCGTGCTGGCAAGCCTGTGCGCGCGGGTCGCAGCGCGAGGGCAGGGACGGTCAGAACCAAGTGCCCGGCTTATGACAATCGCGCGTCCGGTCGAACAGCTTCTCCTCGATCTGATGACGCCGGTCGGTTGGGGCACACGGTTGACGCTTCTTCGTGAGCACCTCTGGCCTGATCCTGATTATCTGCGCGCCACCGGCACGCACGCCTGGCTGCCGCTCGCTTATGCGGGCCGCGCCATCCGGGGCACACGCAAGTGGTTTCGTGCGGCAGAAGAGCGCGGTTTACGGTGAGCGGTAAACCGTCCGCGAACCGCTAACTGCGAGCCGCCAAGTGCGAACTGACCATTGCCCATCAACGCCGGGGATCCTCGAACGGCGGAACCGGCCTGACCGCTCGTGGATTCTCGGGCAGCGTCTGCACCTCCGCGGGCCTGAAAACCATTCGCTGAGCCGAAGCATGCGTCCGCGCTTCTGCGGCAGCACGTCATGCAGCCGTTCGATGATGCTGACCGCTTCGGCCAGGGTCGAGACAACGCCGATGCCGCGGTTGATGGCGTGGTCGCGCGCCTGACTGTCGCCGATGCGCTGCATCAGCAGCGCCTTGGTCGGCGTCGCGCTCACCACTTCCACGCAGTTGATCAACTGATCGTCGAGCACCAGGTCGAGGCGCAAGCCGTTCGCGATATCGCCGCGCGACCCGAGCACCGTCAGCACCGCCGGCAGGTAGAAGCCGAACCGCTCGATCCACCACTGCGTCTGGAACTGGACGGAGTCGCCCGCGCTCGGCGGGCGCTTGGTCATGAAGAAGACTTCCCAGCCCGCCGCCCTGGTGAGGCTGTAGAGCCGCGCGATCTGTTCCGGCTCGTACGGCTCGCACTTCCATCCACCAGTTCTGCGTCTTTCCGATGTACTCCCACACCCGCCGCACCTCCGCTGGCGCGAGCGGTCCGGCGCTGGGGGGCGAGTCGTTCGGGGTGTCGACCTCGCGGCGCAGGACTGCGCACCGCCGCGGCGTGGAACGCCGATCGGAAGTCGGCCAGCACGCCGTCGATATCGAAGCCTATGCGCAGCGACATCTCATCTGCCAGTGCGATGGAGGACAATCGCGGCCGCGATTGCGGCGAGGAGGCCATTGGCCGGCGTCGTCAGGCCCGTTTCCCAGACGCTCTGCACGGCCACACCCGCGAGGCCGCTGAGCGCACCGGCCTTGACCCAGTACATCCCGGTGTCGTCGTGCGCCAGGCGCTCCATCGCTGCGCGAACGAAGAGCACGATCGCTGCCAACACCGGGATGCCGAGCAGCAGTCCTCCCTCCGCCGCCACCTGCAGGTAGTGGTTGTGAGCGGCGTTGATTCTGAACGGCGAGGGGCCGCGTTGGTAGGCGAGCATCACCGTTTCGAACGTTCCCGCCCCGATCCCCGTGACCCAGAAATCCTTCACGACCGGCAGTGTCTCGCGCCAGATCGCCACGCGATCCTGCGCAGCGGCCCCAGCCGCACCGAATCGTTGCATTATCGTCGCCGGATCAACCCGGATCGAGGCCACCACGAGAGCGGCGCCAAGCGCCACTGTAATCCAGCGTCCTCCCGCGGATGTGTCCGGTCGTGACGCGCGGCTCACCGAGAAGGCGATCAGCGCGGCCGCCATTCCGACGAGACCCGAGCGCGAAAGCGAGGCCGCCAGCGCAACCAGCATCAGGCAGACAGATGCGGCGAGCCAGATTCCGCGCGCGTCGAGTGCGTGGCGGAGAGAGTGGCGCCAGGTTGTCCCGGGCACACCGTGGCGGTTGTGCGCTGCGACATGCGCCACTAGATAACCAAGGCACATCGGAAGCGCGAGAATCACCCACGTCGCAAAGTGATTGCGGTCCACGAAGGGACCAAACGGAGGCGCCCCTTCCTCGAGCGGTTTCCACCGCCAGTAGATCAGCCCGTGCGCGGTGGCGTCCTGCGCCAGCGCGATCGCGGAAAGAGTCAGGCCGATGCCGCTGATGCCGCGAACGAGGATCCGCACGCCTCGTGTATCGAGGATCCTCCGGCTCACTAGGAATGTGAGGACGACGCCCACCATGACGGCCAGCGCCCAAACGCCTGCCACCGGGTCGATGCTGAGTGGCATCACGGGAGGAAGGGCCACCAGCCTGAGACGTTCTGAAATTCTCAGCGCCACCGGCGAGAGGTGCACGATGATGCTCGTCGGAAGCGGCACGAGTTGGACCGCCATCGCGGCGACGACCGCCAGAGGGATGCATCGAGAATCGAAATCCGACTTACACCAAGGGACGGCAGGCAACGGCCAGGATCGCCAGCAGCAGCGCCGATCCGATGAGCGACGAGAGATAGACGCCGGCGAACGCGAACGTCGTCCAGGCGAGCAGCAGAACGAGCAGGCGCGCGCGCCGGCCTCCAGAGGCGGGACTACGCCGCGCCCTGCGTCTCTGGCCGTAGTAGCTCTTGTACTGGTAGCCGTAGTAGCGCGAGTAGTAGTACTTGTTGCGGTCGAAGTCAACGCGGTTGAGCACCACGCCGATGCTCCGCGGCCGGCCCGACTGCAGCGTCTCGAGCGCGCGCTCCGCGTGCACCCGCCGCGTCATCTCGGATCCGACCACGAACACGACGCCCGAGACCATCGGCGCGAGGATGACGGCGTCGGTGACGGCGAGCACCGGCGGCGTGTCGATGATGACCCAGTCGAACGGCCCGGTGCTGCAGGTTCGCGAGGAAGCTGTTCATCCGCTCGGACGACGAGCAGCTCGGACGGGTTGGGCGGCGTCCGGCCGGCGGTGATCACCAGCAGGTTCGGCTCGCTCGTGCGCTGAACCGCCTCGCGCACGCGCGCCTGGCCGACCAGCAGGTGCGACAGGCCGATCTCGTTCTGCAGGCCCGAGCGTCTTGTGCAGGCCCGGCCGCCGCATGTCGGCGTCGATCAGCAGCACGCGCGAGCCGCCGAGCGCCAGCGCCATCGCGAGGTTGCACGCCGTCGTGGTCTTGCCTTCGAGCGGCTGGCTGCTGGTGACGGCGATGATGCGCGTCGTGCTCGCGCGCCGCTGGTGAAGACCAGCGACGTGCGCAGCGAGCGGAACGCTTCGCCGAAATCGTGCGGCACGGTCTCGGTCAGCACCGGCACGCGGTCGCCGCGCACCGCCGGCACCAGGCCGAGCAGCGGCAGCCTCAGCCGCGCGCGTGATGTCTTCCGGCGTCTTGACCGTGTCGTCGAGGTACTCGATTCCGAACGCCAGGCCGAGCGCGATCGTCAGCCCGGCCAGGATCGCGGTGATCCAGTCGCGGCGCGGGTTGGGCGACGATCGGGAACGTCGGGCACCTCGGCGCGATCCATCACCTGCACGTTGTTCGCGCGGCTGTTGGCGACGACGGCGAGCTCCTTCTGCTGCGTGAGCAGCGACTGGTAGACCTGCCGATCGCTGTCCGCCTTGCGCTGCAGGAGCTTGTAGTCGCCGCTCTTGCGATCGAGGTCCATCGACGCCGCCCTTCTGCTCTTCGAGCTGCGCCGAAAAGCTGCGCTCCTGTGCGAGCGCCGCGCTGTAATCGTTCTTGATCGATTCGAGCACTTTCGTCCGCTCGGCGACCAGGCGCCGCTTCGCATTCTCGATCTGCCCGGTGACCTCGACCATGCGTGGATGTTCGGGTCCGTAGCGGCCCGCGTAGCTTGCCTTCTGCGCGATCAGCGTGCTCAGTGCGTTCTTCGCCTCCACCACTCCGCTATTGGTCCCGACCACCGGAAAGTTGTCGACCGTATCGCTCGCAGGATCGGCGATCCGGAGCTGATTGAAGATCGCTTCCTTGCTCAAGCGGTCGTTACGGGAGGTCGTCACCTTTTCGTTCAGCTGGTTCAGTCGCGACACGACGATGTTCTGACGATCTTCCAGCGAGAGCGCGTTGTTACGCTCGCGGTACTCGGTCAGCGCCCCTTCACTCGCTGCCAGCTGCTGTTCCTGGCGCTTGAGCTCTTCACCGAGCCACTTCAAGGTCTTCTCGGTATTCTGAAGACGCAGGTCGATGTTCTGCTGCGTATATTCGTCCGCGACGGTGTTGGCGGCCAGTGCCGCGAACTTCGGATCGCTGTGCGAGTAAACGATCTTCACCAGGCGGCTGTTTGGCTCGGGTCGAATCGAAAGGCCGCCGAGAAAGGCGGTGATCAGGCCTGCCTCCTGCGCGGATTCGTCGGGCGCCGGAGGCGCGGCAGGAGTATTGGCGGACCTCGTGATCAAGCGGCGCAGCCAGGCGCTGGCCGCCGCCCGCGCTTGCCGGGCGAGTGACAGCGGATCGTGCGGCGGCGGCGCGCTGCCGTTGAAGAGCGGGCTCTTTTGCAGATCCAGCGTCCGCACCACCCGACGTGCCAGGCCGCGGCTCTGGAGGATGCTGTATTGCGTCTGATAGTAAGGGCCGGACTCTTGCCAGAACGCCGGGTCGTTCGCGTTCAAGGTGCCCACCTGCGTCGTCCGTTCGTCCTGAATCTGCACGCGGGACCAGGCTTCGTAGACCGGGATGGTGGAGTAGGTCTGCACCATCATTGCGGTCACGACGAGCAGGAACGCCGTCGCCGCAAGCCGGCGATGTTTGAAGACCGCATTGAGACGATCGAGAACGTGCGTCGACTGCGGCGTCGAGCTGGGAAGTGGCAACGCGCCTGGAGGGGACACCTCGACGGGTGCCTGCGCGCGAACTTCCTGGGTGTCGAACATCAAGAGAATTAGCGCTTGGCGCTGACCGGGGGCGCCACCGGTGCGAGAGCCGTCACGCCGAGGCCCGCCGCGGCCGCCGTCGCCGCAGCCGCCGCGTTTTCGAAGAAGCCGGCAAACCACGGTACATGCGCGCTGAGGCGCACGAAGGTCGCCACGGTCTCGCCCGCTGCGATCGTGAAGGCGTCACCGACGGCCAGCACCTTGCCGCTCTCGCTCACGAGCTCGACGATGTAGGTTCCCTCTTCGATGTGCGTGAACGTGAACTGGCCGGTGCCATTGGCGACGCTTTCCGCCACGATGCGGCCGCTGGCCGCATTCCGCAGCCGTAGCCTGGCCTCGGGAATCGGCGTGTGGTCCGCGTTCCAAGCGGTCCCCTGAATGGCTGTCGAACGCGCCAGGCGGGCGGTAAATACGGCGCGCGGCGTCTCAGGCTGCCAAGCCGACGCCGCTGGGGCTGCGATGGCCACGGCTGCCAGGCACGCAGCCAGCACGCTCAACCGCGCGAGTCGGCGCGTCAAGGGGTTCTCGTACTTCACGCGTGTTCACCCTATCGGTGCCGTGAAATTGCAGGCGTAGTATATGGACGGAAACGTGGGACTTAATCACGGATCGTACCATACGCAATGCAGGGAAACTGCTCCAAAATGGTGCGTTCGTGTCGCGGTCCGGAGCATTCCGATTGCGATTTTGTAATCCGTCAATAACGAGTCCTTGGGACCCGAGATCCGAGATCGATGAGCGAAGGCTGGCAGGGGTGGGATGAATACGCGCCGTTCTACGATTGGGAGAACGCCCGAACGGTCGCCCGACGAGACCTCGCGTTCTGGAAGTCGCTGGCCGCCAAACAGGCGGGCCTCGCGCTCGAGCTCGGCTGTGGCACTGGCCGCCTCGCCTTACCCCTCCTGAAATCAGGGGCACGGCTCGTCGGGATCGATCGCTCGCAGGCCATGCTCGATCGCGCCCAACGGAAGGCGCACCGCGCCGGACTGGCCGGTCGTGCCCGCTTCGTCCGCGGCGACATCCGCAGGCTCCCGTTTCGTGCGCGGCCCGGCTTCAGCCTGGTGCTCGCGCCTTACGGGATGCTGCAGTCGCTGACCCGCGAACGCGACCTCGTCGAAACCCTCGATTCGGTCGCGCGCGTGCTTCGTCGTGGCGGCGTGTTCGGGATCGATCTCGTTCCCGACCTGCCTCGCTGGTCGGAATACAACCGCAAGGTCACCTTGTCGGGTTCGCGAGGCGGGCGGACCCATCTGACGCTGCGCGAAACCGTTCGCCAGGATCGCAAGCGCCGGTTGACGTTGTTCGATCAGGAGTACACCGAGCGGCGCGGGGGCGCGGAGCGTGTGCATCGCTTCGCGCTGACGTTTCGAACCCTGTCGGTTCCGGCGATGCGCCGACGGCTGGAAGCAGCCGGGTTTCGCGTGCGCGCGGTACTTGGCGATTACCACGGTGGCCCGTGGCATCCGCACGCCGACGCGTGGGTTATGCTGGCAACCAAGTGAAAATCGGAAGGCGGGAGACGGAAGGCGGAAGGACTTCCTTCTTCAGACTTCCGCCTTCCGCCTTTTACCAACATGCATCGCCTCAGTCCTGACGTGGTCTTTCGCGATCTCGAAGGAGAAGCCGTCCTTCTCGACCTGTCGAGCGGGCGCTACTTCGGATTGAACGCGGTGGGTACGCGGATCTGGACGCTGCTCGACGCGGGGACGCCGGTCGAACGGATCGTTCAGACGATCGCCGAGGAATATGACGCCGACGCCGCGCAGATCGGTCGCGACGTCAAGGCGCTCATCGACGAACTCGCGTCCCGCGGATTGATCGTTCGCGGTCCGGTATGAGCGCGATCGCAGCGGTGTTCGCAGCCGCCGGGCACGATCACCTCGACCAGGTGACGAGGATGCTCGAAGGGGCGGAGCATCGCGCGCCCGGGAAGCCGGAGACCTGGCACATCGGTCCTGCCGTTCTCGGCGTTCGCCAGCGGCGGCCATCGGATTCGCCGTCGCTCGTCCGGTCGCCCGGCGGATTTGCGATCGTCTTCGATGGTCGGCTGGACAATCAGGACGAGTTGATCGCTGCTCTTGGTACACCGACGGGCGCGAGCGATGCCGCTCTCGTCCTTGCCGCGTACGAGCGGTGGCTCGAGAAGGCGCCGCCACTCTTGCTCGGCGACTTCGCGTTCGCGATCTGGGATCCGGTGCATCAGCGGCTGTTCTGCGCGAGAGACGTGTTCGGCCAGCGTCCGCTCTTTTATGGGCAAGGCGGTCACACCGTGGTCCTGGCGTCGGAGCCGCAGCAGGTCCTCAGCCATCCCGACATTCCGCAGGCCATCAACGAGGGCGTGGTCGCCGAACATCTCGCGGGTACGCGCGTCACGGTCGAAGAGACACCGTGGCTGGGCGTAAAGCGATTGCCGCCGGCGCACCTGCTGCTCGTGTCGGGGGCGGGCACCCGCATCTGCCGCTACTGGGACTTCGATCCAGACGCGCGCGTCGAATATGCCCGAGCCGAAGCGTACGCGGAACAGTTTGCCGATCTCTTCGAAGCGGCGGTGACGTGCCGGGTACGCGACGCGGCGCGGGGCGTCGGGGTCTTTCTGAGCGGCGGGGTGGATTCGTCGACCGTAGCGGCAGTTGCCGGGCGACTGCACCGGGCAGGGAAGTCCGCGCCGGTGCACGCGTTCTCGCTGACCTACCCCAATGCACCGTGTGACGAAACGTCGTACATCGACGCCCTGGTGAATCGTTGGGAGCTGGCCTCGACGCGACTCGACGCCGTCGCAGCCACTCGTCGTCATGTCGAGAGAGAGATCGCGAGGTATCGCGATCTGCCTGCGTTTCCAACTGGATCGTCGCTCGATCCCTTGCGTGTGCGTGCGGCGGAGCATGTCGACGTCGTGCTGACGGGTTACGGCGGCGACGAGTGGTTCACCAGCAGCCGGCCGCTGCACATCGCGGATCTCGTTCGCGAGAGACGGGTGCTGTCAGCGGCCGCTCGGTGGTGCTCCGATACTCGTCAGCGATCCTGGCCTTCACGACTGGCGTTTACCCGGTCCGTGGCCGCACCGCTGATTCCCTCCGCGGTCAAGCCAGTCGCGCGCTTCATCGCGGGTACGCCTCCGCCGGTGTTCGAATGGATTCGGCCGGAGTTTGCGATCCGAACCGCGTTACGCGATCGTCTGCGCCGGCCGGTGTGCACCGACTTCCGAACGTACGTGCAACGCGATATTCATGCCGTGACGAGCGGCGCGATGCAGCTGATTGGTGACGAGCTCGAGGACCGCGCCGCCGCGTGCGCTGGCATCCAGCAGCGGCAGCCGTTCAACGATCGGCGGGTGGCCGAGTTCGGTTTCGCGTTGCCGGACTCGCAGCGGTGGGACGGCCGGGAGACCAAGGTCGTGATTCGTCGAGCCTTCGACGGCGATTTACCGGACCGAGTGCGGCGACGCCCGGACAAGGCGGAGTTCTCATCGACGTTCGTGGAGGCGCTCGAGCCGTTGGGCGGCCGCACGCTGTTCGAGGATCTTCGGAGCGCGCGCGCCGGGTGGGTCGACAGCTCGATGGCACTCTCGCAGTACGATCGCCTCATCAACCTTTACAGGGGCGGTAATGAGGCGTACATTGCCTTCACCGGATCGGTTTGGGCCGTGGCGGCCGTCGAGCTCTGGCTGCGGCACCTCGAAGGAGTGACGGCGTGACCGAGCGAAACAGGCCGCGGGCAGTTGACGAGGATCGACCGGAGCAGCGCGGCGCGCGCAAGCGGTACGAGACGCCTCGCCTCACCGACTACGGTCGAATCAGCAAGCTCACCCAGAGTGGCGGCATCACGACCAAGGACCAAGGGAACATGGAGCGGCAAGGAACATGACCTCCTCCGCGCTCCGATAGGCGATGCGCCCTCGCCTGCGCACCTACCGATTCTGCGGAGAGACGATCGCCAGCACAGTCGATCTTCCGCTTCTCCAACGGAGCGACAGGTTCGATACCGCGTGCACGATTGAACGGGATTCAACCGGCAGTCTTCAGACCGTCGAGCGCGAATGGTTCCACCATTGGCGCCTCGGACGGCAGGCACCGTGGCTCTCCTTCGCCCGGACCGACGACGGCTACCTGCTTCGATTTCGCCAGCTCGCCGACTTTTTCATCAGCCGTGACGGCGCGTACATCCGCGCCTCTCCGTCACGGGAGCTTCCAGTCGACACGCTGCGTCACCTGCTGCTGGATCAGGTGCTACCGCTCGCGCTCAGCCGTCGCGGGCGGTTGCTGCTGCACGCCAGCGCCATGCACGTCCCCGGCGTGGGCGCGCTGGCCTTTGCCGGTCCGACCGGCCGTGGAAAATCGACGCTGGCGGCGGCCCTGGCGTCGCAGGGCGGCCGCATCCTTTCTGACGACTGCGTGGCCATCGATCGCCAGGCGGGAGTCCTGCAGGTGCTTCCGGCATATCCGGGTCTCAGGCTGTGGCTCGACGGCCCGTCGCGTCCGTTGCCGCGGGGGACCATCGCCAGCCGCGTCGCGCACTACACCAGCAAGCGTCGGGTGAACGGGGGCGTCCTGCAGTTCCGGCATCAGCCGAGCCCGCTGCGCGCCTTGTTCCTCGTGTCGGAACGCGCCGACATGGGACCGACCGTGGCTTTTCGTCGCTGTCGCGCCGCGGCGAGACTGATGGGGCTCGTGAGGCACGCGTATCTGCTCGACATCGAGGATCGCGATCAACTCGTGCGCGCGTTCGACGGCCTCTCGTCAATCGCGACGTCCGTGCCCGTCCTGCGATTGCGAGTGCGTCACGGCCACCGCCGGCTCGGTCGCGTCGCGGGTGCCATCCGCGCGTATGCCCAGAACCTCGAGCCTCGCCCCTCGGTTCTCGCCCCTGGCACCGCGTGACCTACGACCTGATCGCGTACTCGAAGATGCTCGCCGACAGCGTGCGCATCCGCGCCTATGCCGATGCGCTGCGCGAGAGCGTCCGCAGGGACTCCGTGGTCCTCGACATTGGCACCGGGCCGGGAATCTTTGCCTTGCTGGCGTGCCGTGCCGGCGCCGCCCGCGTGTATGCCATCGAACCGGATCCAATCATCGGTCTCGCCCGCACCCTCGCGAACGCGAACGGCTGTGGCGATCGCATCACGTTCATCGAGGGTCCGTCGCGGACGATCGATCTCCCCGAGCGCGCGGATGTCGTGGTCGCGGACATCCGGGGGCAACTACCTCTTCGCGCGGACGCGGTTGCGGTGCTGATCGATGCGCGCGATCGTCACCTGCGGCAGGGCGGGACGCTGATTCCGGTGAGCGACACGATCTGCGGCGCAGTCGTGGAGGCGCCTCGAACCTATGGCGCCGCGATCGCGGGCTGGGACGGCACCTCACTCGGGCTCGACTTCGCGCCGGCACGCGATGTCGCCACGCACGCGCTCTGGCGAATGGCGTCTGACGACGGCCGGCTTCTGAGCGCTCCTGCACAATGGGCGGCGCTCGACTATCGAGTGATCCAGTCGGCCAGCGTTCGTGCGCCACTCGAATGGGAAATCTCTGAAGGCGGGATCAGCCACGGCGTGATGTTGTGGTTCGACGCGCGGCTGTCGGCGAATGTGTCGCTTTCCACCGGTCCAGTGGGTCCGGCCCTGGTTTATGGACGAGTGCTGCTGCCATGGCCGATGCCGGTACCCTGCGACCGGGGAACCCGCGTCGACGTCGCGCTGCGCGCCGACTTCGTCAACGATGATTACATCTGGACCTGGCAAACCACGATCGCGCCGCGCGACGGAGCGCCGACTCATTTCCGTCAGTCGACGCTGACCTCGGCGCTCCTGTCCAAGGCGCAGCTCAAAGGCGCGGGGTGAGTCGATTGTCCGGCCGCGCGGGCGCATGGTAGGATGGACGGTCATTTTTCTTCGGAAATCACGAAGTTTCCCGGGAGTTTTGCCATGTCCGGCCATTCCAAATGGCACACCATCAAGCACAAAAAGGGGGCGGCCGACGCCAAGCGCGGCAAGATTTTCACGCGCATCATCAAGGAGCTCACCGTCGCCGCCCGTAACGGCGGCGGCGATATCGAAAGTAACCCGCGGCTGCGCACGATTGTCGCGGAAGCCAAGTCGGTCAACATGCCGGCCGACAACATCAAGCGCGCGATCCAGCGTGGCACTGGCGAACTGCCGGGCGTGTCTGTACGAGGAGATCACCTACGAGGGTTACGGTCCCGGCGGCGTGGCCATCATGATCGAGGTTCTGACCGACAACAAGAACCGCACGGTCGGCGAGATGCGCCACACACTGTCGAAGCACGGCGGGAACCTGGGTGAAGCCAACAGCGTCGCCTGGATGTTCGAGAAAAAGGGCTACATCGTCGTCGAAAAGAGCAAGGCTGATGAAGAGAAGCTGCTCGCGGCGGCAATCGACGCCGGCGCCGACGACATGAAAGACGATGAGGACAACTGGGAGATCGTTTCGTCGCCGGAGGTGTTTCCGGCGGTGCACGAGGCGGTCAAGGGGCTGGGCATCGAGCCGGCGGCCGCCGAAATTGCGATGCTGCCGCAGAACTACGTCAAGCTCGAAGGCAAGGCCGCCCAGCAGATGGTCAAGCTGATGGAACTCCTCGAGGAGCACGACGACACCAAGAAGGTGTGGACCAACGCCGATATTGAGGAGAAGGAGATCGAGGCCTCATTGGCGTGACAGTCCGATTGCGCAGCCCGCGAGCACGCGCGGCGTGCGAGCCACACGATCCGCCTTCGCCGCTTCGCGGCTTCGGCGGACAAGGCGGAGCGAAGTAGGTCCCCGGAAAGTATGAAAATATTCGGGATCGATCCGGGTTCCGAACGCACGGGTTACGGCTGCATCGAATCCGACGGCAGCCGTCATCGCCTCGTCATCTGTGGCGCGCTTGCTGCGCCCTCCCAATCGTCATTCCCCGACAGGCTGTCGGCGATTCATGCCGGGCTGACGAGGCTCCTCGCGGAGCATCGACCGGACTGCATCGCGGTCGAGAACGTGTTCCACGCGAAAAATGTCCGCAGCGCGCTGAAGCTGGGGCACGCGCGCGGAGTTGCGCTGCTCGCCGCATCACAGGCCGGGATCACGGTGATCGAATACGCCCCGGCGGAGATCAAACGGGCGGTGGTGGGGTTCGGACGTGCCGAGAAGCACCAGGTCGGCCAAATGATCAAGTTGCTGCTCGGCCTGGACTCGGTCCCCGCGCCGCACGACGCGGCGGACGCGCTGGCGGTGGCCGTGTGCCATGTCCATTCGTCGTCCGGCGCCGTGGCGGATGCACTGCGAGGCGAGACGCAAGTCCGCGGCCGGCCGGCCGTGCCGCGGACCTGGCGGGCCTACCGGCCGTGATTGCCCGGCTCAAAGGGACGCTCGTCGAAAAGACCCCGACCCGTTTGATTATCGACGTCGCTGGTGTGGGATACGACGTGCTGGTGCCACTCTCCACGTTCTACGGCATCGGCGATGCGGGAGCCGACGTCACGCTGCGCGTGCACACGCACGTGCGCGAGGACGTCATCGCGCTGTACGGATTCGGTTCCGCGATCGAACAGGATCTCTTCGAGCGGTTGATCGGCATCAGCGGGATCGGACCGAAGCTGGCGCTGGCGGTGTTGTCCGGGATCGATGCCGGCGAGCTCGTGCGGGCGATTCGATCGCAGGACGTCGCACGGTTGACGAAAATTCCCGGCATAGGCAAGAAAACCGCCGAACGCATCGGGCTCGAACTCAAGGATCGGTTGCCGACGGCGCTCCAGCCGGCCGGCGGCACGGTGGCTCAGGCTGCTCCGGCCGATCAGCTCCGCGACGATCTGTTGTCCGCCTTGACGAACCTTGGATACCAGCGCGCCGCCGCCGAGAAGACCATCGATGCAGCGCTGAAGAAAACTCCCGATGCACCGTTCGAACAGCAACTCCGCGACATCCTCCGTGGCATGATGAGGGTATGAGCCCGTTTGCCGCACCTCGCGCATCGTGCGTCCCGCTCCCGCCGCGAAGCGCCAGAGCCGCAGGTGAACCTCGCCGATGACCGACGATCGACTGGTCAATGCGTCGCGCGAGGACGAGGAGGTCCAGTACGAGGCGGGGCTTCGACCGCGCACCCTGAACGAATACATCGGCCAGGACCGGGTCCGTGAAAACCTGCACGTATCGATCGAAGCCGCCAGGCGGCGCGGTGAGGCGCTCGATCACGTGCTGCTGTACGGGCCGCCAGGCCTTGGCAAGACGACGCTGGCAACCGTGATCGCCAACGAGCTGGGGGTCGCGATTCGACCGACGGCCGGGCCGGTGATCGAAAAGCCCGGCGATCTGGCGGCGATGCTGACGAACCTTCAGTCGCGCGAAGTGTTGTTCATCGACGAGATCCATCGCATGAGCCCGGCGATCGAGGAGATCCTCTATCCGGCGATGGAGGATTACGAGCTCGACATCGTCATCGGCCAGGGACCAAGCGCGCGATCGGTGAAGGTCCCGCTGCAGCGCTTCACGCTGGTCGGCGCGACGACCAGAACGGGATTGCTCACCTCACCGCTTCGTGCGCGCTTCGGCATCGTTCACCGCCTCGATTTCTACACCGAGCAGGACATTCTCGAAATCGTGATCCGTTCCGCGCGCATTCTCGACGTGGCAATCGACCCCGATGCGGGGCAGGAAATCGCCAGACGATCCCGAGGCACGCCTCGAGTTGCCAACCGGCTCCTGCGGCGGGTGCGGGACTATGCCCAGGTGCGCGCCGATGGCAGGATCACCACCGACGTCGCGGCTCGGGCGCTGGCGATGCTGGAAGTGGATCGGCACGGGTTCGACGAAGTGGACCGCCGCCTCCTCCGCACGATCATCGACAAGTTCAACGGCGGGCCGGTGGGCGTGGGCAGTCTCGCCGCGGCACTGAGCGAGGAACGCGATGCGCTCGAAGATATCTACGAGCCGTTTTTGATCCAGATCGGGTTTCTCGATCGGACGCCGCGCGGACGCGTGGCGACGGCCAAGGCTTACGAGTACTTCGGCCTGCCGCCGGTCGAGCGCGACACTCGCCTATGGTAGAGATCGGGTAGCGGAAATGTCTTACAGTCTTGTCAATGTCTAATTCCCGTTTACGACCGGTAAAGATCGTCGGCCTTTCTACTTACGTTCCTCCGCGTGTGCTCTCGAACGCCGATCTCGAGAAGATGGTCGAGACCAGCGACGAATGGATCGTGCAGCGGACCGGGATCCGCGAGCGTCATATCGCGGAACGGGGGGTTCCCACGTCGGATCTTGCCAAGCACGCGGTCGAGTCGGCGTTGAAAGAAGCGCGGGTCACGCCCGACCAGGTCGGGTTCATCGTGGTGGGCACGACGACCCCGGACACGATCTTTCCCAGCACCGCGTGCATGCTGCAGGACAAGATCGGGGCGCACAATGCATGGGGGTTCGACCTTGGTGCAGCCTGCTCCGGCTTCACCTATTCGCTGACCACCGCGATGCAGATGGTCGCAACCGGCGCCCACGACTATGCGATTGCGGTCGGCGCCGACGTGATGTCGAGCATCATCGATTACACCGACCGGACGACGTGCGTGCTGTTCGGCGACGGCGCCGGGGCAGTGGTGCTCGCGCCCGCCGCGGACGGCGAGCCGCACATCATCGACTTCGCTCACGAGATCGATGGCAGCGGCGGCGCCGCGCTGATGATGCCGGCCGGGGGCAGCCGGATGCCGGCATCTCACGAAACGATCGACAACCGGATGCACTACGTGAAGCAGGACGGCGCGGTCGTGTTCAAGTTCGCGGTCAGGAAGACGGAAGAGATCTCGAGGCGCCTGCTCGATCGCCATGGGATGGATCCCTCGCAGATCGATTTGTTCGTCTCCCACCAGGCAAACCGCCGGATCATCGAGGCCTCGACCGAACGCCTCGGCCTCGATCCGAAGAAAGTCGTGATCAATCTCGAGAAGTACGGCAATACGACGGCAGGGACGATACCGCTGGCGCTCGCCGATGCTCGACGCGAAGGTCGCTTGAAGAAGGGAGACCTCGTCCTGCTCGCATCGGTCGGAGCGGGCTTTACGGTGGGTGCGGTGCTCCTGCGCTGGAGCCTCTAATAGTGGCTCAGGGCTCACGGCTCATGCTGGCTCATGGCTGGAATCGGCTCACGCCGTAAGCCGCCTTTGAGCCTTGAGCCGCCTTGAGCCGTGAGCCCTGAGCCAGGACAATCTCCCACTACAATCCAGAACGTGGCCAAACGACGCAAGCGCGAGAGCGAACCCGGCCGTATCTTCCTGATCTCACCGGCGAATTGCGGCGGGCCGCGCGCGAAGATGGTGCTTTCCGATCGCGCGGCGTTCGATCTTGCCGGGCGGCTGCGCGGCAAGGAAGGGGCCGCGATCGGCGAGGTGTTCGCCTTCGTCAGCGGTCTCTACTTCAAAGGCAAGCTCGCCTACGCGCTGCGATTCGCGCGGCCGCCGGATCCCGGCGCAGCGCTGGCGGGAAGCGGCGCGCTGGTCATCACTCCGAGCGCTGGGCTGCGCCCCGCCGAGACCCGGGTCACCGCCGATGCCATTCGCGCGTTTGCCGCCGTGGACATTGCGGCCAACGATCCGCGCTACAGCGCGCCACTGCTGGCCAGCGCCCGGGCGCTCGATGAGGAGATCGGTCCCGAGTGTGACGTCGTCCTCCTCGGCAGCATCGCTTCGACGAAATACGTAGACGTTCTCACCGGTGTCTTCGGCGCACGCCTCAGATTTCCCATTGCCTTCGTTGGCCGCGGCGATATGAGTCGCGGCGGGCTGCTGCTGCGCGCGGCACGCGCGGGCGAAGAACTGAGTACGTGCCGGTCGAAGGCGCCGTTCGCCATGGCCCGCGGCCGCCCAGGCTCACGCCGATCAAGGGAATCCTCGGAAGCGGATGGGAGTAATGGCGCCGAGGATCCCGCGAGCGGGGAATGCCACTCTCGAAGTCGGCGGCAAGGAAGTCCGGCTCACCAACCTCGACAAGCCGTTCTGGCCGCGAGCGGAACATCACGCAAGGGCGATCTGATTCGGTACTACGCCGACGTCGCGCCGCTGCTGCTGCCGCACATCCAGGATCGCGCGATGGTGATGAAGCGCTACCCCCACGGCGCGGCAGGCGAGTTCTTCTTCATGAAGCGGGCGCCGGAGCCGCGGCCCGAGTGGATCCGCACCTGCCGCATCGACGCACGACTCCGGCAACGTCATCGACTTTCCGGTCATCGACGACGTGCCGTCGCTGCTCTGGGTGATCAACCTCGGTTGCATCGACTTGAATCAGTGGTATGCGAAGTGCGACGACGTCGATCGGCCCGACTATCTGCACTTCGATCTCGACCCGGGAGTCCGCGACGTGGGACCAGGTGCTCGAGTCCGCGCGCATCGTGCACGACGCGCTCGACACGCTGAAGATGCCGGCGTATGCCAAGACCACCGGGTCGAAGGGCATCCACGTCTACGTGCCGATCGTGCGCGGGCCGGTGCAGAAAGCAGGTGTGGACGTTTGCCAAGGCGCTGGCGCAGGAGCTGGCCGGCCGTCACCCGACGCTGATGACCTCCGAGTACAAGGTCGCGAAGCGCCCGAAGGGACGCGTGCTCGTCGACTACAACCAGAATGCATGGGGGCGGACCTTGGCATCGGTGTACTCGGTGCGCCCGCACGCCGTGTGCCGGCGTGTCAACGCCGGTGACCTGGAAGGAAATCGACAAGGGCTGCCGCATCGAGGACTTCCGGCTCGACAACGTGCGCAGGCGGTTCGAGAAGACCGGCGATCTGTTCAAGCCGCTTCTCCTCAAGACGCGCCGCGTCAACTTGTCGAAGTACCTGGGGTAATCCGAACCGGAACACTTACCCTTCTTTTCCAGGAAGGCGCGCCCTGCAAACGAATACCTCGGCGCCTCGGGAGAGGCGCCCTCCGTCCTCACCCTTGATTGTCACCCTCTCTTTACTGGCGCCGGAGCGGCTGGGTGGCCGTCACGCCGCGCCCTTCCGTGACGGTGTAGATGCGGCCTGCGGCGAGAGAACCGAGCTTCTCCTGCCTCCCGCTCGGCCACTCGATAATCGCTTCGTCGGCGGCCGAGCGCGGGCCCAGGCCGAAGGTGAGCGGCAGCTCTGACTGCGAAAGATAGCTCGACCCGGTGCGAACCAGCCGCGTCAACCACGCTGAGCCCACTCGCATCCGCACCCGCGCGCCGATGGCGTCGCGATTCGAACGGCTGCCTCGCAGATTCAGGCGGACGGCGCCGTTCGGCACCGACAGACGGTTGCGATAGAGATGGGCCGGGCCGCCGTTGGTGGTGACCAGCACGTCGAGGTCACCATCGAGATCGATGTCGGCGAACGCCGCTCCCCGGGCGACCTTCGGCGCCGCGAAATCAGCGCCGATCTCTCGCGCGACGTCGACGAATCGTCCGGCGCTGTTGTGGAACAGGTGCGGCGCCTCGGCGTAGTTCACCCGGCCACCGTCACTCCCAGTCCGCAGTCCGTCGTCGATGTGGCCATTCACGACGAGCAGATCGAGCAAGCCGTCGAGGTCGGCATCGAAAAAGAAGCAACCGAAGCCGAGCGTCAGACGCGTCGCGCGGCCGAGATCAGAATGCGCGGCGCGGTCGGCGTAATGGCCGGCCGATGTTTGGCTGTAGAGCCCGAGCATCTCTCCGGAGAAGTTGGTGACCACGACGGAGGGAACGCCGGTGTTATCCAGGTCGGCGGCATCGGTGCCCATGCCGGCCCGGGCGCGCCCGTCCTCGCTGAACGCCAGTCCAGCCTCGAGCGCGGTCTCGACGAAACGCCGGGTGCCGGTGTTGCGATACAGCTTGTTCGGCTGGGTGTCGTTGGCGACGAACAGGTCGGGCCACCCATCGCGGTCGTAATCGAGCATCGTCACGCCCAGGGCTTTCGATGTCGGATCGAGCAGCCCCGCGGAGGCGGTGACGTCCTCGAACGTCCCGTTGCCCTTGTTGCGAAACAGCCATGACGTTGCACCCGGATAGGCCTCCGGCGTGCAGTACGATTTCCGCTTTCCGTCGGCGCTGCAGAAGATGTCGCTCTCAGGCGTCCAACGCACGTAGTTGCAGATGAAGAGATCGACGAGCCCGTCGCGGTCGAAGTCGATCCACGCCGCCGACGTGCTGAAGCCGGTGCGCCCGGCGAGGCCGGCGCGATTCGTCACGTCGTCGAATCGTCCTTTGCCGTTGTTGTGGAACAGGCGGCTCTGTCCGACCGCGGTGATCAGCACATCGTCGTAACCATCGTTGTCGTAGTCCGCAGCCGCGATGCCCATTCCGTACATCGGCACGTCCAGGCCGGAGCCGGCGGTTACGTCTTCGAACCCTCCGCGGCCGTTGTTGCGAAAGACTCGCGCGGTGTTTTCATTCGACGCGGAGCCGTCCGGCCAGCCGGTCCCGTTGGCGACAATCACGTCCTGCCAGCCGTCGTTGTCGATGTCCACGAATGCCGCGCCAGCGCCGAGCGCCTCGGGCAGATACTTGCGTCCCGATGCACCGGTGTAGTGCGTGAAACGCAGTCCAGACGCCGCCGTCACGTCGGTCAGCTCAAAGCCGGAAATCGAGGTGGTGGTCTGCGCACCGGCCCCGCCGATGAGCGTGACGAGAAGAAGAACCGCCGCCGCGCGCAACGTCACTGTGATTCCACCAGTCCCTTCTTGACCGCGAGAAGTACGAGCTCGGCGGTCTTATGGACCCCGAGAGTGTTCATCAGGTTGGTGCGATGCACGGCAATCGTATTGGCGCTCAGTCCGAGAATGGAGGCAATCTCCTTGTTCGACTTTCCGAGCGCGATCAGGCGCAGCACCTGAATCTCACGTGCGCTCAGTTGCGAGAACGTGTCTTCCCCAGACGCGCCGTCGGCGCCGCGGAGACTCCGAATCGCCAGGTCGGAGAGCTCGGGACTGAGAAACTGTCCGCCGCCTGCAATCACGCGGACCGCCCGGGTCAAGTCGGTCTCGAGCGCATTCTTCAGAATGTAGCCCTTCACACCTGCGTCGAGCGCGTTGCGGACGTACTGCGGGTCGGCATGCATGCTCAACATCAACACGCGGCAGTCCGGCCGGCGCCGCAGCATCTCGATGGCGGCGTGAAGACCGTTAATCTCCGGCATCGCGAGATCCATGACCACGACGTCTGGCGAAAGGGTGCGTTCGAGCTCGATCGCCTCGGCGCCGCCGCTGGCTTCCCCGGCGACGATCATGTCGGGCTCGTCCTCGAGAATGCGCCGGAACCCCTGCCGCACCAGCGCATGATCGTCCGCGAGCAGCACCCGGATGCGCTTCCCGCTCATGTCAGCACCGCCGTCCGCGCTGCATCGAAAGCCCGTGGCACATGCACTTCCACGACGAGTCCTCCCTCCGGTGGCCGACGGAGCCGCAAATGTCCACCCATCAGTTCCGCACGCTCGCGCATGCTGACCAGCCCCAGCCCGCTGTCCACCGTCCTGACGCGTCCAGACGGCAGACCCTGGCCGGCATCCTCAATCGCCAGATCGAATGCATTTCCATCGCACGCAATGCGGACATCCGCGCGGTCCGAGCCCGAGTGGCGGCCAATATTGCTCAATGCCTCCTGGACGATGCGGTAGACGTGGATGGCGGAGTCGGCCGGAATGTCTCCGATTGGCCCGGTCGCCACCAGCGTAGTCCGAATACCGGTTTGCCGCTCGAACTGCTCGACCGAATCGTCCGAGCGCCTTCTCGAGGCCGAAGTCGTCGAGCACGCCCGGGTGCAGCCACTGCGACTGCGCACGAATGCGGTCGAGGGTCGTCTGTGCGATCCCGCGCACGTGATCGAGTTCTTCGGCGAATTCCGGGTCATCGGGCGCGTGACGGCGAGCGCGGCCGAGAAGCGTTCCCATCGCGGTGAGGATCTGGCCGAAGTCGTCGTGCAGCTCGCGCGAGACCGACCTCTGGAGATCCTCCTGCGCGCGCATCGTGTGGCGGGAGAGGGTTTGAAGCTGCGCGGTCACGTCCCGCACCGCCTCGAACGCCCGCCGGTTCGCGACGACGATCCACGCCCCCGAGACGGCGACGACGACCAGGAGGACGCCGACGAGCGCGAGGATCTCTGCGGCCACGCGATCGTAAATGCTGCGGTTTGCTGCCGCCGCTTCTTCCTGCACACGGTTGTTCGCAACGAGGAACTGCGCCACCATGTCGTCGAGCGCCCGCTGCTCGGCAATCAAGCTTCCTCGGACCAGGGCGAGCGCTCCGGCGTCGTCGCCCGCCCGGGCCTTCGCGAACATCCGGTCGACGTCAGCCCAGTAGGCGTCGTTGGTCTGCTCGAGACGACGCTGTTGCGCCGGCTCGCGTGCGGCAGGTGCGAGCGTCCGTTCAAGGGCGATGGCGCCGGTCAGATCCCCTCGAAGCCGATCGAAAGCCGGTTGCCAGGCCGCGGGCGGGTAAGGCTCGACGCCTTCGACCATGTCGCGCATGGCGACGGCCAGCGACGCGAGATCGTTCTGGATGCGCAGCAGCTGCAGCGATCCCTTCCGGTTTCGATCGCTGATCGCGGCCTGTTGATCGCGAAGGTCGCGGATCTGCAGAACGGTATACAGGCCGACGCCGGCGATGGTCGCGAGCGCGAGCGTGAGACCGCCGATCAGCAGGCGGGTTGGCGCATGCCGCGGTGGAGTATCGGAAGGGGGGCCGGATCGGGCGGATTGCACCATGGGCAGCCTGACGGCGTTTGGCGCAATCGTAACGCAATCACGAATCGAAACGGTCCTGGTGGTCCATTAGTGAGCTACGAGCAGCGCGACCGGCAGCCGCTCGAACAGCTGGCCGACGAAGAGCCACGAGCGCTCAGCGGTTGTGACCGGCTTCACCTCCGTGCCGGTGAAGGCATCGCGCCATCCGAGCGCTCCCAGCGATGTGGGGAGGAGCACGCGTGAGGTCTTCCAGCGGTCCCCCAGCGGCAACGGACGGTCCCTGTCGACAAGCGGCAGCGTGAGGTGTGGAACGACGGCAATCAGGGCGCCCGCCTCGGCGTGCAGGCGGCCGAAAGCCAGCACCTGGGCCGGCACGGTCGACTCGACGTCCAGCGGCAGGTAGTCGCCTTCCAGGAAGAGATTGGCGGCATTCCGCCGCAGGCCGAGGCCGACGGCCGTGACGTACATCTTGATCGTGCCGTCCGCCCAGCGAGCAAGGAGTCGATCGATCGCGGGCCCACGAACGTCCGCCGGCATGTGCGCAATCTCACAGCATTCGGCGAGCGCGAGGTTCCGCCGCGCAAAGTCGACGGGCCGCCGGTTGTCGGGATCGACGAGGCTGAAATCCCAGAGGTCAGTGCCCTGATAGAAGTCCGGCACCCCGGGTGACGCGATCTTGGCGACCACCTGCGCGAGCGAATTGATCATCCCGCAGCGCGCGATCCGCTGCTGGAACGGCAGAAACGCCCGCAGAAACTTTTTGCCGGCATCCCGGCTCAGCACCCTGGCGATGAAGGTGGAGACGGCGCCTTCATAGGCCTCATTTGGGTTGATCCAGCTCGAATGCAGCTTGGCTTCCTTGACCGCCTTGTTCATGTACGCCTGCATTCTGGGGACCAGGTCATCAGGCATCCTGCTCGCGTCGGTGACTTCGGGCGGCCACATTCCGAGCAACGCCTGATAGAAACGGTATTCGTCGTTACGATCCGGCGCCGGCTCACCATCGATGATCGGCCGCAATGCCCGGTTGACGCGCATCCACCGCGAGACTTCCCGGCCCCATTCGTCGGGCAGCTCCGAGATCACGTCGATGCGCGTGCGCACGTCTTCGCCGACCTTGGTGTCGTGCGTCGCGGTTGCCAGCATCTCGTACGGCCAGTCGCTACGCCGCAGCAGGCTGATCTCGTGGAACTCGCGGCCGGAGTATCCGAATTTCGACGGATCACCGCCGACTTCGTTCAGCGACAGCAGCAGGTTGTAGCGATAGAAGGCGGTGTCCTCGAGCCCTTTCGCCTGCAGCGGACCGGTGTACTGCTGAAATTTCATCGCGAAGCGGAGACGCGCCGCAACCTCCGCTCCATCCGCGGGCGGATAGCCGGGACCGCGGCGATTCCTTGTGCTGGCGCTGCCAGGATCGTCCGGGTCGCGCGGCAACACGACCTCTCGGAAGAAATCGAAAATCGTCGGGTCCATCGCCGGGTTGCGCCGGCGGGCGCGGACGATCCCGTGTTCGATGACGGCTCTGTCCTCTGGCGACCAGCCTTCCTCGGTGACGTAGGTGCGGTACGCAGGAAAGCACGCCACCACCTCGACGATCGCATCGCGCAGGCTGTTGAGCGTGAAGTCCCGCGACTTCCGGTTGCTCTCGCTGATTCGATTGAGCATCTCGGCAAGCACGTTCAGTTCGCTTGCCATCGAGGTGTCCATGATCAATCGCTTCGCTTCGTAGAGGAGGTCGTCGAAGCTCCCGGTCCAGCCGGTCACCTTCGTATACACCCGGCGCATCCGCCTCGCGTTTGCGGTATTCACGAACAGGCCGTTCACCTGATTCAGGAAGTTGTAGCCGGTCGTGCCGTGGACGCCCCAGCCGGAAGGCAGCCGTTCGCGTCCAGACAGGATCTTCTCGGCGACAACGTAGAGCGGACGAGAGCCCTCAACGCGGTCGATATTCCACGCGCTTGCCGCGAGATCCTGGAGCATGTCGAAGTAGCCCGCGGGATCGAACAGGCCGTCCGGATGATCCACGCGGACCCCAGTGACGCGTCCTTCGCTCAGGAGTCGTGCCAGCAGATGATGAATGGCGTTGAAGACTGGTGAATCCTCCACTCGAAGTCCCGCGAGTGCGTTGATGTCGAAGAAGCGCCGGTAATTGATTTCGTGCGACGCGGTGCGCCAGTAAGCGAGCCGGTAGGCCTGTTCTTCGAGCAGCTCGTGCAACGCGTCGAACGATTCCGGCCGGCCGGTCACGCCGTTGAACTCGCGAATCGCTTCTTCGATGTGCTGCCGGATGCGCGGAGATTCTTCGGCGAGCCGGCGCAGGCGCCCGCGCGCCACTTCACTTTCGCGGTACCGCTCTTCAGTGCCTTCGGGCGAGCCTTCCGTGTACGGCGGCATCTTGTGCAGAGCGGTCGTAATGCTCAGGAACTCGAGCAGCTGCGGATCGGATGCGCCGAGATCCTGGGTCAGCTTGGTAAGGCCGGTGCGATACACGCGCGGCGCCTGGCGCGGGTTGATGGGAAGCGACTGATCGAAGTAGGTGAGCGCGAGCTGGCCTTCTCGAAACTGGAGCTGCAGCTCTCCGCGCTCGAGCACCTGGCCGTATTGATCGCCGAGAATCGGCAGCAGCAGTTTGCGTTTCAGCTCGCGCTTGATTGGATTCCAGTCGATGTCGAAGAATCGCGCCGAGCGCGCGCTCGGGCCGTTCTCCAGCACGTCGCGCCACCACGGATTGGTGGCGGTACTGATCCCCATGTGGTTGGGCACGAAGTCGACCACGTGCTGGAGGCCCGCTTCGCGGATGGCATCGGTGAACGCGGTGTGCGCGTCGGGGCCGCCGAGCTCGG
Source organism: uncultured Acidobacteriota bacterium (assembly GCA_963755695.1). Classification (GTDB taxonomy): domain Bacteria; phylum Acidobacteriota; class Vicinamibacteria; order Vicinamibacterales; family 2-12-FULL-66-21; genus QHWT01. Next base: position 1,446,621 of record CAVWLB010000008.1, read on the forward strand.
GGTTGATCGCGTTGTGATCGTGAACGTCATAGCCGTGCCGGCTGCCCGGTTCCGCGGCGAAGTACGGCGAGGTGTAGACCGCACCGATCCCGAGCCGCTGCAGGTAGGTCACGACATCACGCGCGGCGGTGAGTGGAAACTCGCCGTGCACCTGCAACCGATAGGTGCTCGATGGAACGAAACGCGGGCGCTCTGCCATTTCAAATCGAAGCGGTCGAAGGGGGAGCGAAGGGATCCGGATAATCCAAGGGAATTCGGCGATCTGGTAATTTGATGACTTGGTGATTCGGGGGCCTGGCGGCAAATCACCAATTTACTGAATCACCAATTCACTGAATCACCAATTCACCAAATCATCATAATTGTGATTCTGGCTTCTCCGAAGCCTTCGCTCAGGCCTTCGATTCCTTCGATTGTAGAATCACCGCCCCAGCACGAACGAAATCGATGGTGCCGCGCGCGAGATCGATTCGCGGCGGTTGGGCGTCAGACGCAAAGGGCGTGTCCTCGGTCGTCAGGCAGGTGCGCCAGGGCCCGCTGTCAACGAGAGCGGCGCGCAGATCGACCCGGCCGGCGTCATGCAGCCGGCAACAGATGACGAAACGCGCCTCCTGATCCATCCGGCGCATGACGATCGTGCAGTCGTCGATCGCGTCGGCTTCGCACTCGTAGGCAGTGCTTGCGTGCAGTGCCGGATGCCGAGCGCGAAGCGCCAGCAGCGCCCGGTGCAGTTCGAGGCTGGTCGAATGGCGCGGAGCGGCGAGTTCGCTCCAGCGGAGCCGGCTGGCGTCGAACGTCTCGTCGGCCTGTGGATCGGGAATACGATCGGCGGCGCCGGTAGCGGCGAATCCCGGAAAGTCCCTGAACTCGCGTCGCCGCCCTTCCACCACTCTCCGCCCCAGATCGGGCTCGAAGTCGGTGAAGAAGAGAAACGGGGTGCTGGCCGCCCACTCCTGGCCCATGAAGAGCAGCGGCGTCATCGGCGCGACGAGCAGGATGACCACCGCGGCGCGCCACGACGCGCTGTCGATCGTGTGGTCGAGCCGGTCACCGAAGGCCCGGTTGCCAATCTGGTCGTGATTCTGGACACAGATCACGCAGCGTCGCATCTCGACCGCTGACGGATCGGTGCCTCGTGGGCCTTCCTGGTGACGCGAGTGCTGCCCGACGAACAGCCAGCCACGGCGAAGCGTCTCGGCCAGTTCCCCCGCGGTGCCGGTGTAGTCGACATAGTAGCCGTGCGAATCGCCGGCCAGTGCGCTGCGGAGCACGTGATGGAGATCGTCGGCCCAGACGCCGTCGAGGTCCCATCCACCGCGCGCCGGGTCCAGCACCATCTCGGCGAGGTTCCGATGATCCTCGGCGAACACGAACGGCCGTGGCGTGCGGGCGTTGTGAATCCGTTCGGCCAGCTCCGCCACGAACGGACGGCGGTTGGTATCGATCAATGTATGCGTCGCATCGAGCCGCAGACCATCCACGTGATACTCGTGGATCCAGTGCAGCGCGTTTTCAATCAGCAGCTGTCGCACCTGCTCGCACCCGGTGTCATCGAGGTTCACCGCGTCGCCCCATGGCGTCGCGTGCTTTTCGGTGAAGAATTGCCGGCTGAATTGCGGGAGATAGGCGCCTTCCGGGCCGAGGTGATTGTAGACGACGTCGAGGATGACGCCGAGGCCGGCGCGATGTGCGCGGTCGACGAGCGCGCGCAACTCATCTGGACGCCCGTACGCGCGCGAGGGCGCAAAGAGTGTCACCCCGTCGTAACCCCAGTTGCGCCGGCCGGGGAAGTCTGCCACCGGCATCAACTCCACGGCGGTGACGCCGAGGCTGCGCAGGTAATCCAGACGAGCAGCGACGTCGGCAAAGGTGCCGCGTCCAGCGAACGTGCCCACGTGCAATTCGTAGATGACGAGCGTCGCGGGATCGAGGCCGTGCCAGCCCTCGTCAGTCCATTGAAAGCGCCGCGGATCGATCACCTCGGACCACGCGTGCACGCCGTCAGGTTGAAAGCGGCTCGCCGGATCCGGCCGCGGCTGGCCGCCGTCGAGCGAGTAGGCATAGCGCGCACCGGCCGCGACGTCGGGAAGCTCGATCTCCCAGATGCCATGCGTCGAACGGACCGGCTGGTGGATGGCCGTGCCGGCATTGCCGGTCACGTGCAGATGCAAATCACGCGGGGCGGTTGCCCACACCCGGAACCGGGTCGCACCGTCCGTCGGGACGGCGCCGAAGAACGGACGCCAGGTCACACCAGCTCCAGAATGCCGTGGAGCGGGATGCGCACCCAGTCGGGACGATTGTTCAATTCGTAGTTCAGCTCGTAGTACGCCTTGTCGAGCAGAAACAGATCGAGCAGCGTGAGGCGCTGGATTGGATCGATCGGCAGAAAGGCGGCTCCCTCGGCGACCGCGAGATATCCCCTGAGGAAGGCGGCGCTGCTCCAGGTCTTCCACGCCCGTGCCCACAGCTCGAGCCGATCGAAGGAGGACTGGCGGTTGTGGGTGTGCGCGAACAACCCGGCGTAGGCCGCGTAACCGAACGATCGCAACATGCCGGCGACGTCCTTCAGCGGCGATTCCTTCTGGCGCCGTTCGGCTAGCGCACGTCCCGGCTCCCCCTCGAAGTCGAGCACGTAAAAGTCCCCTTCGGCCCACAGGACCTGGCCGAGGTGATAGTCACCGTGCACTCGCGCCCGTGCCGCCGTGAACTCGAGCTCACGCTTCGACTGAAGCGACGCAATCACGGTGTGGCTCTTGCCGAGCAGATCCTTGGCTGCCGACGCGATGTCGGCAGGGAGGATCTCGAGCCGTTCTTCGAGCAGCGCGTTGGCGCGGCGGGTCTGAGCCACGGCGTCCGTGACCAGGCGATCGACGTCCTCGCGCGTGAACGGCGCCGGCGCGAAGGCCACGCCGTTCGAATCGGATGCCAGCGCAAGGTGCAGTTCCGCGGTTCGCCGGCCGAGCGTCTGGGCGCTGTCGATGAACGCGCCGGCAAGCTCGCTGATGACGGGTGGCGTAGCCAGATTTGCCAGCGCCAGCGGGTGCGTGGGCAGCAGCAGGTCCTCTGACGGCGTGCCCTGGCCCTCGACCACCTCGAAGAATCGCCCCAGTTCGCCGAGCGCGTAGGTCCAGCCGTCTGCCTGGCTCGCGACGAATTCCTGGGCGACGGCCAGATGGGTGATGCCCTCGCCGGCCGGCTGATACTCGAGCGCTGCCGCGACCCGCGGCACGCGATGGAACGAGGTGTTCGAGGTGAGATACTCGCCGATCTCCACGTCCGGATTGGGGCCGGTTTCGATGCGGCGGAACAGCTTCACGATCAGCCGTTCGCCGAAGGTCACCGACGTGTTGCTCTGTTCCACGGTCAGGCGCCGGGCAGGCAACGGACCTTCGCCACGAAGCGTCGTGAAGGCGCCGGTACGACGCGGGCGAACGACGCCGCGCTTCGTGCTCGCGTCGCTTCGATCGAGCAGCCGCAGCAACGCCGGACCGAATGTCTCGTCACCGACGGCGTCGGCGACCAGCCCTTTGCGCGCGCCGGTGACTCGCGCCATGGCCAGATGGCTCGTATTCGCCAGCAGGGAGTCCGCCACGCCGTCCGTAAGGATCGAGAGCGGCAGGAAGTACCGCTCGCGGCCGCCGTCGTGATATTCGACCTCCACGATGGTCAGGAAGAGCGGATGCGGCCCGCGCTCGGCGACGCCCCAGTCGATTACCCGGGCCGCACGAATCGACCGCGCCTTGCCGCTGAACCAACGCTGCCGCAGCAGGAACGGCACCAGCGCCTCGCGTTCGATCAACGTGCGCACGTTGCCTTCGAGCAGCGTTTCCCACGCCACGCCCATGAAGAAAGCCGGCAGATGATCCGGCGGGGCGGCGGCCTCGGAGGCCAGGCGCGCGCCGACCGTGGTCGGCGCCTGCTGCAGGCGGAACCAGAAGTACGAATACGGACTGAGCGTGAGGAAGTAGGGCAGCTCGCCGATCCGCGGAAACTCGGTGAGTCCCAGCATCTCCACAGGCGTCATGCCCTTGAAGGCCGAGAGGTCGAGTTCTACAGGCTGCACCGAACGCGACAGATTGGCGACGCACAGAATCAGCTCCTCCTCGTAGCGCCGGACGTAGGCGAGGATCTTCCGGTTATGCGCGGACAGAAAGTCGAGTGTGCCGCGGCCGAAGACCTTGGACTGTTTACGCAGGCCGATCATCCGCTTCATCCAATTGAGCAGTGAGTAGGGCATGCGCTCCTGGGCCTCGACGTTGATCGACTGGTAGCCGTGCACCGCATCCATGATCGGTGGCGCGTAGAGTTGCGCGGGATCGGCGCGCGAGAACCCGCCGTTGCGATCCCCGGTCCATTGCATCGGCGTCCTGACCCCGTTGCGATCGCCGAGATAGATGTTGTCCCCCATCCCGATCTCGTCGCCGTAGTAGATCACCGGTGTGCCGGGAAACGAGAAGAGCAGCGAGTTCATCAACTCGATGCGCCGACGGCTGTTCTCCATCAGCGGCGCCAGGCGGCGCCTGATGCCGACGTTGATCCGCGCCTTGGGGTCAACGGCATACGCCTGATACATGTAATCGCGTTCCTCGTCGGTGACCATCTCGAGCGTCAGCTCGTCGTGATTCCGGAGGAACAGGCCCCACTGGCAGTTGTCCGGGATGTCCGGCGTCTGCCGCAGAATCTCGGTGATCGGATGCCGATCTTCCTGCCGGATGCCCATGAACATGCGCGGCATCAGCGGGAAATGGAATGCCATGTGGCACTCGTCACCGTCGCCGAAATACGGACGCACGTCGGCCGGCCACTGATTCGCTTCCGCGATCAGCATGCGATCGGAATACCTCGCGTCGAGCGCGCTGCGCATGAGACGGAGGATCGCGTGCGTTTCCGGCAGGTTCTCGCAGATCGTGCCCTCGCGCTCGATCAGGTACGGGACGGCGTCCAGTCGCAGGCCATCCACACCCCGATCCAGCCAGAACTGCATCACCTTGATCAGCGCGTCGATCACCTGAGGATTGTCGAAATTGAGATCCGGCTGGTGATGGAAGAAGCGGTGCCAGTAGTACGCCTTTGCCGTGTCGTCCCACGACCAGTTCGATGTTTCCGTGTCGGTGAAGATGATCCGGACCCCTTCGTACTTCCGGTTGGTATCGCTCCACACGTAGAAATCACGCTCCGGTGATCCGGCGGGTGCGCGGCGTGCCGCCTGGAACCACGGGTGGTGGTCGGAGGTGTGGTTGATGACCAGCTCGGTGATGACGCGGATGTCGCGCTTGTGCGCTTCATCCATGAAGCGCTCGAAATCCGCCAGCGTTCCGTAGCTGGGATGGATGTTCTCGTAGTCGGCGATGTCGTAGCCATCGTCGCGCAGCGGCGAGGGATAGAAGGGCAGCAGCCAGAGGCAGTTCACGCCGAGGCCCTGGAGGTAGTCGAGCCGGCTGGTCAGGCCGGCGAAATCGCCGATGCCGTCGTTGTTGCTGTCGAAGAACGCACGGACGTGCGCCTCGTAGATGACGGCATCCTTGTACCACTGAGCATCAGGCATGGGTCGGAGGTCGGACGCGGATCGCGAGAATATGCGCGGTGCGGATGCCGGGGTCGAGACGGACGTAGTTCCATTCGCCGCGCCAGTAGTAGGTTTCGTCGGTGAGGACATCGTGCGCCTCGATGGTCTGCGACGGGCCGATACGCCAGTCCTCGAGCGGCAGCTGGATCCAGCCGTGCTGCATGCTGAACGGATCCAGGTTGACCGCGACGAGGACGATGTCGGAGGCGTCTTCGGTGCGCTTGCTGTAGCAAATCAGGAACGGATTGTCGGTCCGGTGGAACCCCAGCCCGCGATCGCTCTGCAGCGCCGGGTGTTCGTGACGCACCCGGTTGACGATCGCGATCATCTCGGCCAGGCTCTCGGCCTGCTCGAAATTGCGCGGCTTGATCTGGTACTTCTCCGAATCGAGGTACTCTTCACTGCCGGGCCTGACCGGCGTGTTCTCGCACAATTCGAATCCGCTGTAGATCCCGTAGCTGGCGCCCAGCGTCGCGGCCAGGACGAGGCGCGCCTGAAACGCCGGCCGACCGCCGTGCTGCAGATACTCGTGAAGGATGTCGGGCGTATTCGCGAAGAGGTTCGGTCGCATGTACTCGCCGACCTCGGTCTGGGTCAGCTCGGTGAAGTATTCGGTCAGCTCTTCTTTCGAGTTGCGCCAGGTGAAGTACCAGTACGACTGCGAGAACCCCGCCTTTGCGAGATAGCGCATGACCTTCGGCCGGGTGAACGCTTCCGACAGGAAGATCGTGTCCGGGTACTTCTTCTTGATTTCGGCGAGCGCCCACTGCCAGAAACGGAACGGCTTGGTGTGCGGGTTGTCCACCCGGAAGATCGTGACGCCGTGCGCGGCCCAGAACTCGATGACGCTCCTGAGTTCGTGCCAGAGCCCGGCCCAATCCTCGGACTCGAAGTCGAACGGATAGATGTCCTGGTACTTCTTCGGCGGATTCTCCGCGTACTTGATCGTTCCGTCGGGCCGGTGCCGGAACCACGACGGGTGCTCCTTCACGTACGGATGATCGGGTGATGCCTGGAACGCGATGTCCAGGGCGATCTCGAGGCCGTGGCGCTCTGCCGCCTTGACGAATCGATCGAAGTCCTCGAGCGTCCCGAGCCCTGGCTCGATCGCTTTGTGCCCGCCTTCCGCCGCGCCGATCGCCCAGGGACTGCCGGGATCGCCCGGCTCAGGCATCAGCGAATTGTTGCGCCCCTTACGAAAGCTGGTGCCGATCGGGTGCACGGGGGGCAGATACAGCACGTCGAAACCCATCGCCGCGATATAGGGGAACCGCGCCGCGGCTTCATCGAGTGTCGCGCCGCGTGACGGGTCGGTCCCGGCTGATCGAGGGAACATCTCGTACCATGCGCCGAACCGCGCGCGCTCGCGTTCGACCATCACCGGGAACGGACGATCGCTTCGCGTCGCGCGGCTGCGGTCGTCGTAGCGGGCCATCAGCGTCTTGAGGTCCTCGGCGAGCGCGCCGGCGACGCGGGTTGCGGCATCCGTGGATGTATCTGCCAGAGCCGCCGCCTGCTCGGTCAGCCGCTTCTTGTCGTTGCCGCGCGCGCGCGCCGCGGCGCCACGAATGAGGCCGGCGCCTTCGAGGAGCTCGCTCGAGACGTCCTGTCCGGCCCCGACTTTCTTCGACATCGCGAGCCGCCAGCTTTCGAATTGATCGATCCACCCCTCGACGGCGTACTCATACGCCGTCATTTCGGTGATCCGAAAACGGGCCCGCCAGCGATCGTTGCCGAGCGCCTCCATCGGCGTCTCGTTCCAGCGGTCCTGACCCTGCGGCCGCCACAGCACCACCGCCGTCAGCGCGTCGTGGCCGTCGGCAAACACGTCTGCCTCGACGATCACGTCTTCGCCGGGTGTTCGCTTGATGGGGAACTGGCCGCCATCCACCTGGGGCGTGATCCCCTCGACGACGACCCGCCGACCGAGTTGCGGATCGAGCGCCGGGGCCTCAGGCGGTGCGGTCACGGCAGTTTGCTTGCGTTTGGCCATCTGTGCAGCACTTCTCATTATCAATCCGCATCAATCCGCGTGGGGGTCCCACGCGCTCGACCTCGCCGGCGCGCCTCGGCGCGCTTTCCTCCGGCGGCTCGGTCGGGCCGCCAGGCGCTTATGATGGCGCATGGGGCCCCCCACACGCTCGTGACACCGCGGGCGGGCCCATTGACGTCCTTACAAGACCCCCTGCGGTCCCCAGTCCGCGGCCCGGCGCAGGTCGTCCTTCCGATTGTTCAACTTCAGCACCGCCATCGAGCGCGGATGGACGACGTAGCGATCGCTGGCGCGCAGCCGGCGCGGCGCTTCCCACGGATCCGCGGTATCGAGCAGCGTTTCCCATCGTTCGATTGGCGACGTTGCCGGCAGCACGAACGAGATGGGTTCCGCGCCGGCGTTCAGCATCAGGAGCAGCGTATCGCCGACGATCCGCTGGCCGCGTTCGTTCACCTCCTGGATCGCATCGCCGTTGAGGCGCACGCCCAGGAATCGCACGTCGGGAGAGTTCCACATCTCGTCGGTCATTTCAGCGCCATTCGGGGCGAGCCACGCGATGTCCTGCACTTCTGCACCGCGGATCCGGCGACCCTGAAAGAACTTCCGGCGGCGCAGGACCGGATGATCCTTCCAGATGCGGATCACCCGGCGGGTGAAGCTGAGGAACTCCTCACGCTCCGGCGCCGGCGTCCAGTCAGTCCAGCTGATCTCGTTATCCTGGCAGTAGGCGTTGTTGTTCCCCGTCTGGGTGCGGCACAGCTCGTCGCCGCCGCTGATCATCGGCACGCCGACCGAGAGCATCAGCGTGGTCATCAGATTGCGACGTTGCCGCGCGCGGACTTCGAGCACCCGCCGATCGTCGGTCGGTCCTTCGACGCCGCAGTTCCAGCTCAGGTTGTGGTTCTCGCCATCCGAATTGAACTCGCCGTTCGCGTCGTTGTGTTTCTGGTTGTAGCTGACGAGATCGGCGAGGGTGAAGCCATCGTGCGCGGTGATGAAGTTGATGCTCGCGTATGGTCGTCTTCCGCTCTGCTCGTAGAGGTCGCTGCTGCCCGACAGGCGCGTCGCCAGCTCCGACACGCCACCGCCATCACCCCGCCAGAACCGCCGCACCGCGTCGCGGTACTTGCCGTTCCACTCGGTCCACTTGGTGGGAAAGTTGCCCACCTGGTAGCCGCCTTCTCCGAGATCCCAGGGCTCGGCGATCAGCTTGACCTGCGAGAGCAGCGGGTCCTGGTGAATGATGTCAAAGAATGCGCCGAGCTTGTCGACGGCATGCAACTCACGAGCCAGTGCGCTCGCAAGATCGAATCGGAACCCGTCGACGTGCATGTCCTTCACCCAGTAGCGCAAGCTGTCCATGATCAACTGCAGTACGCGCGGGCTGCGCATGTTGAGGGTGTTGCCGCAACCGGTGAAGTCCTCGTAGTAGCGCAGCGCGTGCGGTTGCAGGCGGTAGTACGAGGAGTTGTCGATCCCCCGCAGCGACACGGTCGGCCCGAGATGATTGCCTTCCGCGGTGTGGTTGTAGACGACATCGAGGATCACTTCGAGGCCGGCGGCGTGCAGCGCGCGCACCATCATCTTGAACTCGCGCACGCCTTCGAGCGGCGATGCGCTCGACGCGTACCGGACATCCGGCGCGAAGTACGAAAGCGTGTTATAGCCCCAGTAGTTCCGCAACCCGCGCCGCACCAGATGCCACTCGTCGGTGTGATGGTGCGTCGGCATCAACTCGACCGCCGTAACCCCGAGCGAGGTCAGGTGCTGGATTGCCGGGTCCGATGCGATCCCGAGATACGTTCCGCGCAGGTGCTCGGGAATCTCCGGGTGACACTTGGTGAACCCTCTCACGTGCAGCTCGTAGATGAGCGTCTCGTGCCACGGCGTGCGCCGCGGTCGGTCGTCTCCCCAGGTGAACGCCGTGTCCGCGACCGCGGCGAGCGGCGCGTGCGCCGCGCTGTCGCGGGTGTTGAAGGTCGTGTCGTCCTCGCCGGTGCGAAAGCCAAACAGCGAGTCGTGCCACTTCACCGGCCGCCCGACCACTTTGGCGTACGGATCCATGACGACCTTGTTTGGATTGAAACGGTGTCCGCGGTGCGGCTCGTAGGGTCCGTGCACGCGATAGCCGTACAGCTGTCCGGGCCGGACGTCGGGCAGGTAACCGTGCCAGACCATGTCCGTCTGTTCGGTCAGCGGAATCGTGACCGACTCGGTTTCTGCATCGGCGGAGTCGAAGAGGCACAGCTCGACGCGGGTCGCGTGCTCGGAAAAAATCGCGAAATTCACGCCGACGCCGTCCCAGGTCGCGCCGAGCGGGTAGGGGGTGCCGGGCCAGACTCTCATCAAACGGTTGTGCACAGCAGAACTTGGTAACACGGCCGGCTCTGCCGGCGCAACCAGCGTCTTCATGCGCGTGCACTCGGCCAGGCACACACGCGATAATCGTTCCGCATGCAGTCACGCGCCGACCGCAACCTCGAGACACTCCGCCGCTGGTCGGTGCTCCTCGACGACGCGTTCCGCGTGCCTGGCACGAACATCCGCTTTGGTCTCGACCCGATCCTCGGCCTCGTGCCGGGGATCGGCGACCTCGCCAGTCCCGTCCTCTCGGTCCTGATTCTCGTGCATGGTGCCCGCCTCCGCGTGCCGAAGATCGTGCTCGCGCGGATGGTCCTCAACGCGCTCATCGACTTCATCGTCGGCGCCGTTCCCGTTCTGGGAGATCTCTTCGACTTCGGGTGGAAGTCCAACGTGTGGAATCTCACGCTCCTGGAGCGTCACGCCCGCCCCGGGCCCCGCGCCACCCGTGGCGACTGGATCTTCGTCATCGCATGCGTAACGGTGGTGTTCCTGGCCGCGCTGATTCCGTTCGTTGCCCTGGTGTGGCTGCTGCGCCACGTCCCGCTCTGGTGAAACGGGCTGCTGGCGGGTAACCGCGACGAATTATTCGCCCAGCAACTCCGCGAGCGGCTGAAGCTCCTCGATGTGATCGCACACCGCCTTGACCATCATCAGCATCGGTACGGCAAGGACTGCGCCCCACACGCCCCAGATCCAGCTCCAGAACAGCAGCCCGACGAAGATCGCCACCGGGTTCATACGGGCGGCACGCCCCATCAACGCCGGGGTGAGTAGGAAACCCTCGAGGCTGGTGATGGCGAACGCGACGGCGCAGACCATAAGCGTGCGCGAGACGTCATCGAACTGCATGAAGGCGACCACGCCGAGGCCGCCGGACACGAGAATGGGCCCGAGATACGGGATCGAGTTGAAGATCCCCGCGGCAAGCCCCCAGACGATCCACTGATTGAGCCCGAAGTACCACAGCGCGATCATCGTCGCGACGGCAACGATGGCGCTGGTGAGAATCTGGACGCGCATGAAGCTGGCAATCTGAAGGTTGATGTCGTCGAGGATCTGGACGGTCAACTTCTTCTGCCAGAGGCGCGGCCCGGCAATCTTGACGATCTTGCGCTTGTAGAGATCTCCGGTGACGAGAAAGAAGTAGACGAGAAAGAGGATCATCGCGAACTGACCCAGCGCGCCGATCAATCCCATCCCGCCCCAATACAGGTAGTCGCTCGCCTTGAACGCGGGTTCCACGATCTGCACCTTGGCGATCCCGGGTACCGGCCGGTCGGGCTGCGAGGCCACCTGCGCGGTCTGTTCGAGTGAGTTGGCCGCCTTCTGCACCTGCTCGAGCGCGCCATTACCATCTTTTTTGTGGAGGCGCACGCGCTGCTGGATGCGCTGCGCCGCCTGAGGCACTTGCGCGACGATCTGCATCACTTCATCGGTCAGGCTGTAAGCCGAACCACCCATTACGCCGACGAGCAGAATCAAGACGATCGCGGCGCCGAGCGAGCGGGGAACCTTCATCCGCGCGAGCGAGGTGACGAGCGGTTCGAGCGCATAGGCCATCAGGATGCCGAGCACGAACGGGATCAGAATCGACTGCGCGTACTGCAGCATGACGACGAGGGCAATCGTCGCCAGCACGGTTAGCGTGACGGTGCGCGGGTTGGTTGCAACGTCGGCGACCACCGGCGGTGCGTCTTCGGGCCTATCCGATTCGGGCTTGTCCTGAGCCTTGTCGGGAGGCGTGCCCTCGGCTGAGTGGGAGGGCTTGCTCGCAGTTTTGTCGATGGGCTTGATCCGAAGTTTGTCTTCGGACTTGCCCCGAGCGCGATCGAAGGATTGAGTCTCGGCCATTACAATCTGAGCCGTGACGTGCAAGATTAACGCCGAGGTTCGTGAGTGAAAGTAGCGGACTTCGACTTTTCTCTTCCTGCAGAGCTGATTGCCCAGACCGCTGCACCGCGCGGGACATCCCGCCTCCTGGTCCTGAATCGCGCGAACGATGGAGTGACTCATGCCACCGTCCGCGATCTGCCGACCTTTCTAAAGGCGGGGGATCTGCTCACGGCGAACGATACCCGCGTCTTTCCGGCTCGTCTTCTCGGCCGGCGCGTGCCCAGTGGTGGCGCGGTCGAGTGTCTGCTGCTCGCGCGCGAACCGTCAGAGGCCAGACCTCGAACCTCGGACGTCGGCCCCGTGAGGGATCCCGCACAGATCTGGACCGCGCTCATGCATCCCGGCCAGAAATTGAAGCCCGGTGCGAGGGTTCGCTTCGAAGGGGACGCGGGCGTGCTGATCGGGGAGGTACTCGAGCGGCAGTTTTATGGAAGGCGGCGACTACGCTTGTGGGTCGAGCGTGGCCCGGGCCACGACGAGCTGGTTGACGCGCTCGGTCATGTTCCTCTTCCTCCGTATATTCACCGGGCCGATACCGCAGAAGATCGCGAGCGCTATCAGACCGTGTTCGCCGAGCACCGCGGATCGGTCGCGGCGCCCACAGCCGGTCTTCACTTCGATCAACGGCTGCTCGACGCGATCGACGCCGCAGGCATCGAGCGTACGTCGATCACGCTGCACGTCGGATACGGCACCTTCAAACCCGTTCGCGTGGAGAACGTCGAAGATCACCAGGTCGATCCCGAGCGTTACGAGATCGGCGATCAGGCAGCCGGCCGAATCAATCGCGCGCTCGACCAGAAGCGCCGCGTCGTTGCCATCGGTACCACCACCACCCGCGCGCTCGAAGACGCAGGACGAGCGGGAAGCGGGCGGATTTCCGCCGGCACCGGCGAGGCTCGGCTGTTCATCTATCCCGGATTCGAGTTCCGAGTGATTTCGGCACTCCTGACGAACTTTCACCTGCCGCAGTCATCGCTGTTGATGCTCGTTTCCGCATTTGCCGGGCGAGAGCGCGTACTGGCCGCCTACCGGGAAGCGGTCGAACAGCACTATCGTTTCTACAGCTACGGCGACGCGATGCTGATCATCTAGGGCTCATGGGTCACGGCTCCGGCTCATGGCTCACGGCGGCTCAGGGCCGAGAGCGGCTAAGGGCTCAAGGTTTCGGTCTCGGATCTTGGACCTCGGACCTCGGGCTTCAGACCTCGGGCCTCGGACCTCGGACTTCGGACCTCGGGCTTCGGACCTCGGACCTCCAGATCCACCGGTTTCGTTTGGACATTGCCCCTTGACCATTTAGCATTGACGCGAATTCATGCCGTTCAGCTACGACGAGTTCGATCTCTCCAGCATCCAGACGTATCCGCTCGCGTCGCGCAAGAGCAAAGCCAACGCGGCGGACTTCGCCAGGCCGTTCAAGCCGGCGAGCGGTGTTGCCGGTCTCATCGACGCGTTGCCGTCAATTCTCGCTGCGTCGGACTTCAAGGCCGTGATCGATGCGATGCGCACCGCGCACCGCGAGGGCCGCGGGATTGTCTGGGGACTCGGCGCACACGTCCTGAAGACGGGCCTGTCGCCGGTGTTGATCGACCTCATGGAGCGCGGATTCGTGTCGGCGCTCGCGACCAACGGCGCTGGCGTGATCCACGATTTCGAGATCGCGTTGTCGGGCTCGACCTCGGAAGACGTTGACGAGGCGCTCGGGCCTGGCCGCTTCGGGATGGCGGAAGAGACCGGATGTCTGCTCAACGCTGCGATCAACGATGGGGTGAAGGACGGCCTGGGACTCGGGCAATCCGTCGCGCGGTATCTGAAGACGACCCGGCCATCGCACGAACACCTCAGCGTCGTTGCCGCGGCCGCGCGCCTGAAGATCCCCGTCACGGTCCACGTCGCAATCGGGACCGACATCATTCATATGCATCCCGCAGCCTCCGGCGCGGCGCTCGGCGAGGGGAGCCTGCGGGACTTCCGCTATTTCGTGTCGAACGTCGCAAGGCTCGAGCGCGGCGTGTATCTCAATTGCGGTTCGGCGGTCGTGCTTCCCGAAGTGTTCCTGAAAGCCGTCGCGCTCGCCCGCAACCAGGGCCGCTCGCTCGAAGGGCTCACGACGGTGAATCTTGATTTCGTTCGCCTCTACCGGCCCCAGACCAACGTTGTCTCGCGCCCAGTCGCCGGAGTCGGCAAGGGATACTCGCTCGTCGGCCACCACGAGATCATGATTCCGTTGCTTGCGGCGGCACTGGTCGAGGGATAAGACTGGCCGGGCGCCACTCAAGTGAAAAATAGTGGAATGCGTTTCGATCGCATCGGCCCATATCGCGTGCTTGAACAGATCGGGCGCGGCGGCATGGGCGAGATCTTCAGCGCCGAGGACGAGCGCCTCGGCCGCATCGTCGCCCTGAAGACGATATCCCGCGAACTCGTCCCTGACGAAGATTCGCGCCGCCGCCTGCTGGCGGAAGCGCGCGCGGCGGCCGCGCTGTCTCACCCGTTCATCTGCACCATTCACGACGCGCTCGAACATGACGGCCTGCCGGTGATCGTCATGGAGTACGTGCGGGGGGAAACGATTGCCGAGCGCGTGACGGCAGGTCCGTTACCACCGCCGGAGATCTGCCGGATCGGGATCGAGGTTGCCGAAGCGCTGGCGGTCGCCCACGCGCGCGGCACGATCCACCGCGACATTTCCGCGGCGAACATCATGCTCGCCAGCGATGGCCACCCGAAGGTGATGGATTTTGGTCTCGCGCGCAAGCTGAACACCACGGCCGTGTCGAGCGCGACTGTCACCTCGCCTGACTTCACGGCCGGTATGGTCGTCGGCACGCCGGCGTATCTGTCCCCGGAGGCTCTGCGCGGTGATCCGGTCGACGCGCGTTCGGACCTGTATTCGTTTGGCGTCGTCCTCTATCTGATGGCCGCCGGGCGGCTGCCCTTCATAGAGGAAACCACGACGGCACTGGTTGCGTCGATTCTCACCCGCACGCCGACAGGGCCGCGCATGCTCATGCCGGCGCTCCCGTCGGCATTCGACGCGATCATCATGAAGCTGCTCGAGAAGGATCCAGCCGCACGGTTCCAATCTGCGGATGCGCTCGCGGCGGCGCTGATCGACGCCCGGTCGGACCCCGGTTCGGCGTCGGTCCTACGCTCGGTGGCCGTGCTGCCGTTCCGCGCGCTCGGACAGCCGAGCGGAGACGATGACGACCTGGGACTCGGGCTTGCCGACGCAACGATCACCGCACTTGCCGCGGTGCGCTCGCTGCTGGTGCGGCCGACCGCGGCAATCCTTCCGTATCAGGGCGGTGCCGTGGACCCGGTGCGCGCCGGCCGCGAGCTGTCGGTCGACGCGGTCGTCGACGGCAGCCTTCAACGTCGAGGTCCTCATCTTCGGGTCACGGCGCAGTTGCTCAGCACGTCGGACGGGCGCCCGCTCTGGGGCACGAAGATCGACGCGAACGTCGACGAGGTGTTCCGGCTGCAGGACGACGTGGCGCGGGAGGTCATGCGTGCACTCGACGTGACGGTCACGGCCGCCGACCGGCGCCGCCTGGAGCGTGGTCCGCGCGGCCAGGCCGAGGCGCGGGAGCATTACCTTCGTGGCCGCGTGCACATGACGAGCGAGTCAATCGAGAGCCTGGATGCGGCGATCGACGAGTTTCAGAAAGCAATCGCGATCGACCCCTCTTACGCGGAGGCATACGTCGGCCTGGCCACCGCGTTGAGTCGGATGGCGTTCAGCTTCAAGCCGGACTCCGACTTCCACGCGCGCGCCGAAGAGATGTGCGCGCGGGCGCTCGCGATCGATCCGATGTTGCCCGAAGCACGTTTCCTGCGCGGGTGGCTCGCCTGGACGCCCGCTACTGGCTTTCAGCACGAAGCGGCGATCCGGGACATCAGCCTGGCGATTGCCGAACGTCCGGGGCTCAATGAAGCGCACCACCTGCTCGGCATCGTGCTGCTGCACGTCTCGCTGTTCGACGAGTCGGGCCGCGAGCTCGAGCGGGCGCTGGCGATCGATCCGAACGACAGCAGTACGTACATGCACCTCGGTTGGGCGAAATACCTGGCGGGTGACCTTGCAGAGGCGGTCGAGATTTCGACGGAGGCGTGGCGCCGGAGCCCTTCGGCATGGGCCGGTTATCAACTTGCGCTGACACAACTGCAACTCGGGCGCCTCGATGCCGCCGAGAGGACCTGCGCCGCCGCGGCGCGCCATGCGCCGGACGACGTCCTGCAGTATCCGCTGCGCGGCCTGATCGCGGCGTTGCGCGGCGAGGACGAGGAGGCGGAGCGCCAGATCGACCTGACGGTGCAGCACCGGAAGGCGTTCGGGCACTATCACCATGCACAATACGACGTGGCCTGCATTTACGCGCGGCTGGGGCGCCTCGACGAGGCGATGCGATGGCTGACCGACGCCGCCCGGAACGGATTCCCGTGCCACGGCTTCTTCGCGCGGGATCGGCTGCTCCTGCCGCTGCGCGGCGGGCAGAATCTTGCGAATTTGCTGGTGGAACTGCAGGAGGTGCGGGAGCGCTGTCGGCGGGCGTATTACGAGTCGCGGGAATCGAGGTAAGGCTCAGGACTCAGGACTCAAGGCTGTGGGCTTCCGCGTTCGCTGCTTTGCGGCTCCACCTTCGGGCTTCGCGCTAAGGCGGACAGTCGGACCACGGACTTCGGACCACGGACCTCGGACGACGGACCACGGACCTCGGACCTCGGACCTCGGACCATCGGACGCTACGGACCTCGGACCTCGGACCTCGGACCTCGGACCTCGGACCTCGGACCTCGGACCTCGGACCTCGGACCTCGGTCTGTTATAATCAACGTTTCCCCGCCGGTGTAGCTCAGTTGGTTAGAGCACGCGGCTCATATCCGCGGAGTCCGGGGTTCAAGTCCCTGCACCGGCACCATTCTCTTTCTTTCGCTGACAGAAGCCCGAATGTCGAATGCTGATGGCTGATCAGCATTGAGCATCAGGCGGTGTGATGTCGCTGAAGTCCAGCGTTCGCCGGACGATCCGCCAGCACGCGCTCGCGCGCGCCGATACGCGTGTGCTCGTGGCGTTGTCGGGCGGAGCCGATTCGGTAGCGCTGCTGCACCTGCTTTGCGAGATGGAGCGAAGTGGCGACCTCGTCGTTGCCGGGGCGGCGCACCTGCATCATGGGTTGCGGGGGGCGGACGCGGATGCCGACGAGGCGTTTTGTCGCGCGCTGGCGGGGCGCTTGAACGTCCGCTTCGTGACTTCTCGCGTCGATGTTGCCTCGCTCGCGCGGGAACAGAAGCGTTCGATTGAAGATGCGGCGCGGTCGGCGCGCTACGCATTTCTCGAACGAGCCGCAGACGAGCTCGGCGCCGACGCGATCGCGACCGCGCACACGCTGGACGACCAGGCGGAGACCTTCTTGTTGCGCCTCCTGCGCGGAACCGCAACCCGGGGCCTCGGGTCGATCCGGCCGCGCGCCGGCAGAGTGATTCGGCCCGTGCTCGACATTCGGCGCGCCGATCTCAGACGGTTTCTGGAGGCGCGGGGCGAGGCCTTTCGCGAAGACGCGACGAATGCGGACGTGTCAATTCCTCGAAACCGGGTCCGGCATGAGCTGATTCCGTATATCGAATCACGTTTTTCGCATGTGGCGTCCGAGCTGCTCGCCAGGCAGGCGGCACTGGCGCGCGACGACGAGGACTTTCTTCGGCAGCTTGCAATCGAAAGCGTCAGTCGAGTCGTCTTAAGAGGAAACGGCTTGGAACCGCGGGCGGATCTGGGCATTCGGACCTCGGATTCCTCGGACCTCGGACTTCGGACTTCGGACCTCGGACTTCGGACTTCGGACCTCGGACCTCGGACTTCGGACCTCGGTATGGATCTCGATGCAGCGGCGCTGGCAGAGATGCCTCGTGCGGTGGCATCGAGGGTGGCATACCACGTGCTCTCGAGGCTGAGCGGCGCCAGGCAGATCGGGAGCGATCACGTGGAGCGGCTCCTTGCCCTTGCCGAGGTGGCGCACGAAGGCTTTGCAACCAGTCTGCCTGGGCAATACGCTCAGAGGCTGGGTAGTGTCATCAGGTTGAGGGCCGGACGGGGTCCGGTACCGGAAAACTCGAACTCTTTCGCATTTTCGCTGTCTATTCCTGGAGAGGTTGAGTGGCACCCGCAGGGGTGTGCCATTGCGGCTGAAGCGGCGTCCGGCTCAGAGGGCCGACTGGCCGCTCGGGGCGCAGAAGTAGGGGTTTCCGTGGCTGCCCTGGCGCTGCCGCTCGCGATCCGGTGCCGCCGGCCCGGGGACCGATTTCACCCGCTGGGGGCGCCGGGAGCCCGGAAGCTGCAGGATTTCCTCGTGGACCGGAAGGTTCCGCGGTCCGAGCGGGACGCCCTCCCGCTCGTGGTCGATAGCCGTGACCGGATTGTCTGGGTTGTCGGGCACTCGGTGGGCGAGGACTTTCGGGTCATCGACCCCTCGGCAGGCGTGTTACTCTTGAAAGTCAGGCGGTTAGGAGGCGTAGGTTGAACTCGACCCTTAAAAGCTTGCTGTTCTGGATGGTCCTGATCGTCGTCGGGGTCCTCATCTGGAACTTCTCGACGACGTTCCAGCGCAGCGAAGCGGCCATGCCGTTCTCCACGTTCCTGGAACACGTACAGAATAAGGAAGTTGCCGCCGTCACGATCACCGGTAGCGAGATCAGCGGTGTTCTGAAGACATCAGTGGGCGGCGATGGCAGTACCGAAGTTCCGGACCTACGCGCCCACACAGTATGAAGGGCTCGGCAACAAGCTGAGCGACAACGGCGTCGTGATCACCGCCAAACCGGAAACGACGAGCCCGTGGGCAACGCTGTTGTACTCCTGGGCACCCATCCTCCTGATGATCGGCTTCTGGCTCTTCATCATGCGGCAGATGCAGAGCGGTGGAAACAAGGCTCTGTCGTTTGGCAAGAGTCGGGCGAAGCTCTCGTCGAGCTCCCAGAAGAAGGTGACGTTCAAGGACGTCGCCGGCGTCGACGAAGCGAAGGAAGAGCTCCAGGAGATCATCGAGTTCCTGAAGGAACCGCAGAAGTTCCAGAAGCTGGGCGGCCGCATCCCCAAGGGCGTGCTGCTGATGGGGCCTCCTGGAACCGGCAAGACGCTGCTCGCCCGGGCGGTTGCCGGCGAAGCGAACGTGCCTTTCTTCTCGATCAGCGGATCCGATTTCGTCGAGATGTTCGTCGGTGTTGGCGCGTCGCGCGTTCGAGATCTCTTCGAACAGGGCAAGAAGAACGCCCCGTGCATCGTGTTCATCGACGAGATCGACGCGGTTGGCCGTCACCGTGGCGCCGGGCTTGGCGGCGGTCACGACGAGCGCGAGCAGACGCTCAATCAGCTGCTCGTCGAGATGGACGGCTTTGAATCGAACGAAGGCGTCATTCTCGTTGCCGCCACGAACCGTCCCGACGTTCTCGATCCGGCCCTTCTGCGTCCCGGACGCTTTGATCGCCGCATCGTCGTCAATCGACCCGACGTGAAGGGCCGCGAAGGGATTCTCGCCGTCCACACCAAGAAGATCCCGCTCGCCGACGATGTGAACATCCATGTGCTGGCTCGCGGCTCGTCCGGTTTCTCCGGCGCGGACCTCGCCAACCTGGTGAACGAGGCGGCGCTCAACGCCGCGCGTTACAACCAGAAGGTCGTGCGTATGCACGACTTCGAATTTGCGAAGGACAAGGTTTTGATGGGCACGGAGCGCCGATCGATGATCATCTCCGAGGAGGAGAAGAAGGTCACGGCGATCCATGAGGCGGGTCACGCGCTGCTGGCCGTCGTCCTGCCGCATGCGGATCCGATTCACAAGGTGACGATCATTCCGCGCGGCATGGCGCTCGGCGTCACCATGCAATTGCCGGAAGGCGACAAGCACAACTACACCCGGGATTACCTGAACGATCAAATCGCCATTCTGCTGGGCGGCCGCCTCGCCGAGGAATTGACCAACGGCGGCATGACGACCGGTGCGGGCAACGACCTCGAGCGCTCGACGGAACTGGCCCGAAAGATGGTCTGCGAGTGGGGCATGAGCGACGCCATGGGTCCGCTCACCTTCGGCAAGAAGGAGGAGCAGATCTTCCTCGGCCGGGAGATCGCGCAGCACCAGGACTACAGCGAAGACACCGCCATCCGGATCGATCACGAGATCAAGCGGTTCGTCACGAGCAACTACGAGCGAGCAAAGGAATTGATCGAACAGCACAAGCCGGCGCTGCTCCGGATCGCGGAGGAGCTGCTGTCGCGCGAAGTGCTCGATGCCGATCAGGTGCGGCGGATCATCGCCGGACACCCGCTCGAGGAGCCGAAGCCGGCCGCGGCGGCCGTCCCCGCAGCCGAGGATGGCACGCGCAAGACGGCGAAGGAGCGGCCGACCATCGTGCCGCCCATCCCGCCGCTGAACAAGCCGCTGCCGCAGGAATAAACGGATTTGGTGATCTGGTAATTTGGTGAACAGGTGATTTGGCCTCCGGCCCAAATCACCTGTTCACTGAATCACCAGATCACCAGTTCGTATGATTCGCCGCTGTTATTCCATTCCGCTCCCTGGAAAACCCCAGCTGCAGCTTGGTGCCCGGACGCTCGTCATGGGCATTCTCAACGTCACCCCTGATTCGTTCGCCGACGGCGGACAGCATTTCGACTTCGATCGAGCCGTCGCCGCAGGAATGAGGATGGTGGCGGAAGGGGCGGACATCATCGATGTCGGCGGGGAATCCACGCGGCCGGGTGCGGAACCGTTGCCTGAGGACGAAGAGCTGCGCCGCGTGCTTCCGGTCGTCGAGCGGCTGGCGGCCCAGACCGAGGCGCCGATCTCGATCGATACCTACAAAGCGAACGTCGCACGGGAGGCCGTGGCGCGTGGAGCGGTGATCATCAACGACGTCAGCGGCCTTCAGTACCGATCCCGCTCTCGGCACGGTCGCCTCGGATACAGGCGCCGCGTTGATCCTGATGCACACACGCGGACGGTCCAGCGGTATGTACGAGCTGGCGGTGTATGACGATGTCGTGGGGGAGGTGACGAGGGAGCTCTCCTCGGCGATCGGCCGCGCGATCGATGCGGGCGTGTTACGCGACAAGATTGTCGTCGACCCGGGGTTTGGATTCGCGAAACGTGCGGAGCACAGCTACGAGGTGCTCGCGCATCTCGACGCGCTCGCCGCGCTCGATCGGCCGATCCTGTCGGGCCCGTCGCGAAAGTCCTTTCTGAAAGCCGTGCTCGGCGAGCGTGAGCCCGGTCAGCGGGAGTGGGGAACCGCGGCCGCCGTGACCGCCAGCGTGCTCCTCGGCGTGCACATCGTGCGTGTGCACGGCGTGAAGGAGATGGTGGATGTCGTCCGCGTCGCGGACCGGATTCGCGAGGCCCACGGCCCGAGGGCTTAGCAGACCCCGCGTACGATCTCTCTCTGTAGGGCGCCTCTTCAGAGGCCTCCAACGCCGATGAGTTAAGCTACCGGCGGATGCCGGACTACATCACGAATCTGTTGAGGCGCCCGCCGGTCGGCTGGTGGGACGTTCTCGACATCGCCATCGTGTCGCTCCTGATCTACGAGTTCCTGAAGTTGATCAGGGGGACACGCGCCGTGCAGATGGCGCTCGGGTCGTTCTTGATCGTCGCGCTGTTCTACATGTCCCGGCTGGCGCCGCTTCAGACACTGAACTGGCTGATTCGCAACGCGCTGGTCTACGTCGCCTTTGCGGCAATCGTGATTTTCCAGTCCGACATCCGCCGCGCGCTGGCGCACTTCGGCCAGGCGCCGTTCTTCCGATACCTGACGCGCCAGCAGGCCGCCGACGAAACGATTGAAGAAGTCGTGGTCGCGGCCACCATGCTTGCACAGCAGCGAACGGGCGCGATCTTCGCAATCGAGCGGGAGATCGGCATGCGCAACTACATTGAAAGCGGCATTCCGCTCGATGCGATGCTGACCTACGATCTGCTGGTGACGATTTTCAATCCGGGGTCGCCGCTCCATGACGGCGCCGTCATCCTGCAGGAAGGCCGGGTGGCAGCGGCCGCTTGCTTTCTTCCGCTGACCGTCAATCCGCGTCTCAGCCGCGACCTTGGAACGCGGCACCGCGCCGCCATCGGGCTGACGGAGGAAAGCGACGCCGCGGCGGTGATCGTGTCGGAAGAGACCGGCCAGATCGCGCTCGCCCTCGACGGAAACATCGAGCGGGCGCTGACGCCCGACGAGTTGCGCGAGCGGCTGCGCAGCCTCGTGCTGCTGCGGCGCGGCCGCGCCCAGGCCAGCTACGAGGTGTGATGGCCGTTCATCCGTTTCGACATCTCGGGCTCAAAGTGTTGGCGATCGCGCTCGCGAGCCTGCTGTGGTTCACCGTCGCGGGCGAACACGTGGTCGAGCGCAGCCTTCGTGTCCCGCTCGAATTCCGCAACATTCCCAACGACCTCGAGATCGTCGGCAATGCGCCGGACAACGTCGACGTGCGCGTGCGCGGATCGTCTGCGCTCTTGAGCCGGGTGCAAGCGGGAGAGATTGTTGCCGTCCTGGACCTGTCCACGGCGCGCACAGGATCACGCCTGTTTCACATCCGGTCCGACGAGGTGCGCGCGCCATTCGGGATTGAAGTCGCACAGGTGGTTCCGCCGACGATCTCGATCGAAGTGGAGAAGTCGGCGCAGCGAAAAGTGCCGGTCGTGCCGGCGACCCAGGGAGAACCGGCGCCAGGCTTCGTGGCCGGCCGCGTGTCGGCCGAGCCCGCGACCGTGGACATCGTCGGTCCCGATACGCGCGTCAGGCAAATAGCCGAGGCGACGACCGAGCCGGTCTCGATTGCCGGGGCACGGAGCCGCGTACGAGACGTGGTGACGGTTGGCGTCGCTGACTCTTCCGTCCGGCTGCTGCTGCCTCAGAGCGCGACGGTGATCGTAGAGGTGGCACCCGCGCCGGTCGAGCGTTCGGTGCCGGACGTGCCGGTACGATGGCGCAACCTCGGCACCGGCCTGCGCGCGCAGATCGCGCCGTCGCTGGTACGCGTGTCGGTGCGCGGCGGCCGCGATGCGCTGGCGTCGGTGCGCAACGACAGCGTCCAGTCGTTCGTGGACCTTGCCGGCCTTGGAACCGGCCGATACAATCTGCGGGTTCAAGTTGATCCGGCCGAAAGCTTTGGTGTCACCGCGGTCGACCCCGCCGTGGTATCAGTGACAATCAGGTGATGGCGCAGACCAGGCTGTTTGGAACTGACGGCGTGCGAGGGACCGCCGGCCAGTATCCGCTCGATCATGAAACCGTTGCCCGCCTCGGCGCCGCTCTCGTCCGCGCCATGCGAGGCTCGTCCGCGGCAGTTCATTCACCGCGCGCCTTGCGATTTCTCGTCGGCCGGGACCCGCGTGAATCCGGAGAATGGATCGAGCGCGAGCTTGGACGCGGCGTCCACTCCGAAGGCGCGGCGATTACCAGCGCCGGCGTGATTCCAACCCCGGCCATCGCGTACGTGACGCGGGCGATGGGCTTCGACGCGGGGCTGGTCATCTCCGCGTCTCACAATCCCTTCCAGGACAACGGCATCAAGGTGTTCTCGGGACGCGGCGAGAAGTTCACCGAGGAGCTCGAGCGCCGGGTCGAGGACATCATCGCCGACTCGTCGTGGCAGGTGCTTCCGCTGGGCCTTGCGCCGGTGGAACGCACCGATGTGATCGATGCGTTTAGCGCGCACGCGCGCCTCGCGTTTCCGAATCCCGAGCGGCTCGGCCGATTCAAGCTCGCGCTCGACACGGCAAATGGCGCGACGACCACGGTGGCGCCGCGGCTGTTTCGAGAGCTCGGCTACGACGTCACGGTGATCGGCGATTCGCCGGACGGACGGAATATCAACCTCGATTGCGGGTCGACCCACCCCGAGCGTCTGGCCTCGCTGGTCCGCGGCGGCAACTTCCGGATGGGGGTGGCTTTCGACGGAGACGGCGATCGCGCCATCTTCATCGACCATGCCGGCCAGATCGTCGACGGCGACGCGGTGATGCTGCTATCGGCGCGCCACATGAAGGCACAAAATCGACTGAACGGGAACGCGGTCGTGGCCACCGTCATGAGCAACATCGGCCTCGAGATTGCGCTGCGCGAAAGCGGAATCGACCTGGTGCGGTGTCCCGTGGGCGACAAGTACGTCATGGAGGAAATGCTGAAGCGGAACATTTCCATCGGCGGTGAACAATCGGGGCATGTGATTCTTTCGGAGCACCTGTTCACCGGCGATGGTATTGCGACCGCGCTCAGCGTCATGCGGGTGATGGCGGATACCGGACGCGAGCTGGCCGATCTCGCGTCGCAGCTCGTGACGTATCCGCAGGTCCTCATCAACGTTCCCGTCCGCGAGAAGAAGGAATTGCGCGCCGTTCCCGCGATCGCCGATGCCATGGATCGTGTCGAGCAGCGGCTCGCCGGCCAGGGTCGGCTGCTCGTGCGCTATTCGGGTACGGAGCCGCTGCTGCGGGTGATGATTGAAGGGCGCGACCAGCAGGAAATCCAGGGCTGGGCGCGCGAGATTGCCGACAGCGTGAAGCAGCACCTGGGTTGAGCATGGCTGGCGGCCCTCGCCTGAGCGTCAACGTCAACAAGGTTGCCACGCTGCGCAACTCCCGCGGCGGCGCCCTGCCGTCGGTGGTCGACGCCGTTCGCGTCTGCGTGAACGCCGGCGCCAGGGGCATTACCGTCCATCCGCGCGCCGACGAGCGGCACATCAAGGCCATCGACGTCGAGGCCATCGCGTCGTTCCTGGCGCCAAAACGCCAGGAGATCGAGTTCAACATCGAGGGGGACCCGCGGCCCGATCTCGTCGACATGGTCCGCAAGGTGCGACCGCATCAATGCACGCTGGTGCCGGTGCGTCCCGGTGAAATCACGAGCCAGGCCGGGTGGCCGCCGGACACGCCGGTGAGCGAGCTGGGGGCTCTGGTCGCGGAGCTCCAGGCTCGCGGGATCCGGGTCAGCATGTTCATCGATCCGGACGCGGCTGGCGTGAAGTGGGCAGCATCGCTCGGGGCTCAGCGCATCGAGCTGTACACGGAGCCATTCGCACACGCGTTCAAGGAGAGCGAAGCGGCGGCTGATCGCAGTTTCCGCCGCTACATCGAAGCGGCCAACCTCGCGCACGCGCTCGGCCTCGGCATCAACGCCGGGCACGATCTCGATCTCGACAACCTGGTCCTGTTCCGTATGCTGCCGCACCTCGACGAAGTGTCGATCGGCCATGCGCTCATCAGCCGCGCGCTCTATGTCGGTCTCGATCGCGCGGTGCGGGATTACCTCGCGGCGTGCTCGGGGTAATCGGCGCCGCACACTATAATTGGACCAGTGTCCAAAGACGCCATTGCGATCGGAATGGCGGGCGTGTTCTTCGGGTTGCTGGTCGGCTGGATTATCGGAAGCCAGCAGGCGACCGGCGTCGCGCCGCCGCCTGCTGCAGCTGCGCAAGCGACCCCCGGGTCGACGTCCGCGAGCTCGCAGCAGCAGACCCCACAGCCGGTCGACGAATCGCGCGCGTCGGCAATGAAGTCGCAGGCCGAGCAGAACCCCAACGACGCGGTCATCCGTGTTCAGCTCGGGAACCTGTACTTCGACGCGGAACGGCTGCCGGAGGCCGCCCAGTGGTATGAGGCGGCGCTGAAGATCAACTCGAAGGACGTCAACGCCAGCACCGATCTCGGGATCGTCTACTACTACATGAATCAGCCGGATCGCGCGCTGGCACAATTCGATCGCTCGCTGACCATCGACTCGACTCACGCCAAGACACTGCTCAACCAGGGGATCGTGCGCGCCTTCGGCAAGCAGGACCTCAAAGGGGCGTCAGCGTCGTGGGAGAAGGTTCTTCAGGTCGCGCCCAACTCCGAGGAGGCGCGCGCGGCCAAGCAGGCCCTGGACGGCGTGCGCGCCGCGCACCAGAACCTGGACTCCGGCAGCGGCACCGGACGGTGACATGGTTCGACTGATCATCTTCCTGTTGCTCGTCTTTTTCATCGCGCGCGCGGTGTGGCGCCTGGTACACGGCATCGCCGAAGGCATGGGCGCACCGCGCAACCCGCAGTCTCCTTCCGCTGTCCCGCTGGTGCGCGATCCCGTCTGCGGCACCTACGTCGTACCATCGCGCGCGTTGACTTCCGGCTCCGGCGACGAGCTCAGATTCTTCTGTTCGGAACGCTGCCGCCAGGCGTGGGCGAAGCGGTGACGCCGCGATGACCGCTGCCGAGGAAATCAAGCTGCGCCAGGACATCGTGGAAGTCGGACGGCGCATGTACGCGCGCGGCTACACGGCATCGAACGACGGCAACATCAGCGTGCGCCTCGATGTCGGCCGGCTGCTGATGACCCCGGCCAGCGTCTGCAAAGGATTCATGAACCCGCAGATGATGTGCATTACCGATCTCGAGGGAAAGAAGCTCGAAGGCGATCGGAATCCCTCGTCGGAGATGCAGATGCACCTCGAGGTCTACCGGCAGCGGCCGGATGTGAACGCGGTCGTGCATGCGCATCCGCCGACTGCAACCGGGTTCGCGGTCGCCGGTATTGCGCTCGATCGCGCGGTCCTTGCCGAGGTGATTACCACGCTGGGGAGCGTGCCGATTGCCGACTACGCCACCCCTTCGACGAAGGAACTGCCGGAAGCCGTCCGGCGCTACATCAGAGCGCACGACGGCATGCTGCTCGCCAACCACGGCGCGCTGACGGTTGGGACCGACCTCTTCTCCGCCTACTACAAGATGGAAACCATCGAGCACTTCGCAAAGATCAGCTTCGTGGCGCGAATGCTCGGGGGAGAACGGCTGCTGTCGCGTCAGGAGGTCGAGCGGCTGCAGGGGCTGCGCGGCCGTTACGGCATTGCGGCTCCCGCACCGATCTGCCCGGATCCCGACGTGCCGCTGACCGCCGAACAGGTCGCGTGCCAGACGGTGTTTGCACCCGAAGGCGACGGCGAGCGGTTAATTCCCGAATTCCGGTCCGACAGGATAGGTCCGGACAGTGAAATTCGGCTAACATACCGCGAACTGACTCAGTTGATCGAGGCAGCCGTTCGTCAACTCAAGTAACGGCTGCCGGCGTGGTTACAGTTGGCAGTTGCCCGTAACCAGTTGCCGGTCGGATGATGACTTGCGGGAAACCGGAAACCGACAACTGAAAACGGAAAACTGCAAACTGATACGGTAGGTCGGGTCTTTGGACCCGGCAGCGAAGGAGCACTAAATGGGTGAGGCGCTCGGGATGGTCGAGACCAAGGGACTGGTCGCGATGATTGAGGCGGCCGACGCCATGGTCAAAGCCGCCAAAGTGACCCTGGTCGGTTGGGAGAAAATCGGCGCGGGCTACGTGACCGCGATTGTTCGAGGCGATGTCGCTGCGGTGAAGGCTGCGACCGACGCCGGCGCCGCCGCCGCGCGCCGCGTGGGAGAGCTGGTTTCGGTTCACGTCATTCCACGTCCGCACGCCAACCTCGAGGACACGCTGCCGATCGGAAAGGCAACAGCCAGCACCAAGTGAAATGATCCTCGCGAGAGTTGTGGGTACCGTCGTGGCCACCCGGAAAGACGAGCGGCTGGTGAGCAACAAGCTGCTCGTTGCCCGGCCGATCGATCCCAGCGGCAAGGCCGACGGCAACTATCTGGTCGCCGTCGATACCGTCGCCGCGGGATTCGGCGAGACCGTGTTGATCGTCAGCGGCAGTTCGGCGCGGATGGCCTCGGGCATGAAAGACTGCCCGGTCGATGCGGCGATCGTGGGCATCGTCGACTCCATCGAAGTGAAGGACTGACCGTGCAGCTCGCACGCGTGCTCGGCGAGGTCGTGGCGACGATGAAGGACGCGAACCTCACGGGGTTGAAGCTGCTCGTCCTGCAGCCGCTGTCGGCGACGGGCGAGGCCGCCGGACGCACCCTCGTCGCCCTCGACTCGGTCGGCGCTGGCGTCGGCGAAGATGTCTTTTTCGTTCGCGGCCGTGAGGCCGCGTTTCCTTTCTATCCCGCCGAACCGCCGACCGACGCCTGCATCGTTGGGATTGTCGACCATTGGAACGTGGTGTAGGGACACCGCCAAGCAGCCATGCAGATCTGCCGCGTCGTTGGCACCGTCGTCGCTACCCAGAAAAATCGCAAGCTGGAATCGGCGAAGCTGCTGCTCGTGCAGCCGCTGACCCTCGACGACCAGCCCAGGGGCGTGACGCTGTTGGCGATCGACTCGGTGGGCGCTGGCGTGGGGGAGAAGGTCCTGGTAGTGATCGAAGGAAAGGCGGCGGGCCAGGCACTGGGCAGGAAGGCTGCCCCGGTTGACGCTGCGATTATCGGGATCGTGGACGCGGTGGAATACGACGCATGAACGAGGAAGCCTTGAGAGCGCTCGTGCGCGATACCATCGCACGGCTGAACGCCGGCGACGAGCCGGCGCCGGCGCCTTGCGCGCAACCACTGCCGCTCGCGCGGCACGCGAGCCACTACCGGTACCCGACACTGCCACCGTCCGACGGCCCCTGTCTGATCGAACCTTCCGTGCCGTGCAATCACTGCGGTTATTGCGAGAGCCACGGACACTGAAGCGCCGCCAGCCTGAAGCCCGAAGCCCTGATGCCTCGCGTTCTTCTCACCCGCCGCATTCCCTCCTCGGTGTTCTCGCAACTCGAATCGCGGCACAGCGTCGATCTGAACGACAGCGAATCGCTCCCACGCGAGGACCTGAAGCGGCGTCTCGCCGACAAGGACGCGCTCATCTGCGTGCTGACCGACAAGATTGACGGCGAGGTGATGGACGCGGGGCCTGCCTTGAAGGTAATCGCCAATATTGCGGTCGGCTTCGACAACATCGATATCGCGGCCGCGCGCGACCGCGGGATCGTCGTGACGAACACCCCGGATGTGCTCACCGAAGCGGTGGCCGAGCTCACCTGGGCGCTGATTCTCGGGATCGCTCGTCGCGTGGGTGAAGGCGATCGGCTGATCCGAGCGGGCAACTGGAAACGCTGGGGGCTCGACTTCATGCTTGGGACCGAGCTCAATGGCAAGCAGCTCGGAATCATCGGCGCCGGACGGATTGGGCGTGCGGTTGCCGCGAAGGCTCCTGCATTCGGGATGAAAGCGGTTTTCAGCCGGCGGTCATCCGAGGTCAGGGATCCCGACTACCTGTCGCTCGATCAACTGCTCGTATCATCGGATGTCGTCTCCATCCACACTCCGCAGACATCCCAGACGCACCATCTGATCGACAAGAAGGCATTCGCCCGGATGAAGCGAAGCGCACTCCTCGTCAACACCGCGCGGGGACCGATCGTCGACGAGGAAGCACTCGTCTGGGCCCTGGAAGAGCGGCTGATTGCCGGCGCGGCGCTGGACGTTTACGAGAAGGAACCGCAGGTCCACCCGGGGCTGCTCGATCGCGAAAACGTGTTGCTCGTGCCGCACCTCGGAAGCGCCACCCGTGAGACGCGGACCGCGATGACGGAATTGGCCGTACGTAACGCGCTGGCCGTTCTCGCCGGAGACGAGCCGCTTACGCCGGTCACCTAGTGCACGCGTGATGCGCGACCGCAGGACCGCCCGAGCCCCGGTGTCGCTCGTCATGCGCCGGCTCGCTAAGGCCATTGACGGTCTCGACGAGCCGGCGGTCGAGAAAATCGCCAAAGACCAGCAGGAGGATCCCTTCCAGGTGCTGATTGCGACGCTGCTGTCGGCGCAGACGAGGGACGCGGTCACGCATGCGGCCTCTACCCGCCTGTTCCGGGTCGCGCGCACGCCGCGCTCGATGGCCAGGCTCGATGTCGCACGCATTCAGGAGCTGATCTATCCGGTCAGCTTCTACCGTCACAAAGCAGTGCACGTGAAGCAGACATCCGAGCGAATCATGACGCGCTTTGGCGGACGGGTGCCCTCGACGATGGACGAGTTGCTGACGCTGCCGGGGGTAGGCCGGAAGACCGCCAACCTGGTACTGATCCTCGCGCACCGCAGCGAGGAGAACATCTGCGTCGACACCCACGTCCACCGAATCGCGAACCGCCTTGGCTGGGTGCGGACGCGCACGCCAGAGGAGACGGAGCACGCGCTCTACAAGGCAACCGACCGGCGGTGGTGGCCGATCATCAATCTGTACCTCGTCACCTGGGGTCAGAACGTCTGCCGGCCGGTGTATCCGTTGTGTCCGCAGTGCGTGCTGGTGGACGTGTGTCCCAGGATTGGCGTCAAGAAGATCGGAAAGTTGGTGAGGCAATAGGCGCATTGAATAATGCAGACATGAAGCCACTAGTTATCACTGTCGTCGCATTGGTGTTCAGCGCATCGCCGGCATTTAGTCAGGAGAAGTCCCCTGGCGCTGGCCCGATCATCGTTCTGGAAACCGCGCGCGGAACGATCGAGGTCGAGACCTACCCGGAGGAAGCGCCGAAGACCGTGGCTCGCGTCATCGAGCTCGTGAAGAGCGGTTTCTACGACGGCCTTCGATTTCACCGCGCGGAGCCGAACTTCTTGATTCAGGTCGGCGATCCCGGGACCCGCGACGTGAGCCGGGAGAGATATTGGGGTGGCGGCGGGAGCGGCAAGCCCATAGGGGTCTCTGAAGTTACGAAGAAGCGGCGGCATCTCCTGGGTGCCGTATCGATGGCCTACCCCGGCACGCAGCGGCTTGCCGCCGATAGCCAGTTCTTCATCATGCAACGCCCGGCACCGGAGCTCGACGGCAAGTACACCGTGTTCGGACAGGTGGTGAAAGGCCAGGAGGTCGTCGGCAGGATTCAGAAAGGGGATCTGCTTAGACGAGCGTATCTGAAGGACGAGGCGGCAAAATCCTGACCAGCCCCTCGAGATCCGGAAACCGCTCGACGAATTCCTCGGGGTATTCGCCGTCGAGCGGCTGCCCGAGTTTGTGCTTGATCGTCGCGGCGTTGGCCACTGACTTGGCCGA
The DNA here is from genome assembly GCA_963755695.1 of uncultured Acidobacteriota bacterium. Taxonomy (GTDB): domain Bacteria; phylum Acidobacteriota; class Vicinamibacteria; order Vicinamibacterales; family 2-12-FULL-66-21; genus QHWT01. The sequence continues at coordinate 1,477,370 of CAVWLB010000008.1, forward strand.
GAAGTGGTTGTTCGTATAGAGGTAAGCCTTCTTCACCTCGCGTGATGCGGACTCGGCGGCGTCGACGATTGGCTGCAGTTCATCCGCGGTGTAGAGGTAGTTATAACGGTCCTCCGACTTGTCGTGCCGCCACCACTGCTCGGCGTTGCGGCCGTGCAGACGCATGTAATAGAACGTCCGCACGTTGGGGAGCAGGGTCTGTCTGATCGATAGCCGGAACTTCGGCTCGTCGATCTGTACCAACGCTGCGCCGAATTCACCGAGCAGCGCCAGCGTGCCCTCGGGATCGTCGCTGAAGCTCTTGTGCCGCAGCTCCACCGCGAGCTGGTACTCCTTGAACGCCGCGAGGAGCCATTCCAGGTACCCGCGATTGTTCCCTTCGTTTTTGAAGCTGGCGGGAAATTGCGCGAGAAGCGCGCCGAGCTTGCCGGCCTCGGCGAGCGGATCGAGCGCCCGCCGGAACTCGTTCACGTCGGTGTCGCCGAGCGCGGTCGAATCGGCGCCGGTCGCTTTGGCGAACATCTCGGGATGAGTGAATTTCTGGTACAGCTTCAGCGAGAATTCGAAGCGGTCCGGGGTTCGGTCCGCCCACTGTTTGGTGGTCTGCGGCGTCGGAACGCGATAGAAGCTCGAGTTCACCTCCACGGTGTCGAAGTGCTCGGCGTAGAACGCGAGCTCGTCGAACGGCCCCGCCTTCTTCCTCGAGCGGCTGCGGCGCGACGGATAGAACACCCCGTTCCAGGTACCGCGACCCGAAGGATAGCTCCAGCCAGAAGTTCCCACCCGTACACTCATTGAAGTCGTCCGTATTCGTCCTTGTCGAACCCGAAGGTGACCTTCGAACCGCGGATCAGGATCGGACGCTTGATCAGGTTCGGGTTCTCCATCATGAGGTCGATGGCTTCCTTCTTCGACGCCGGCAGCGGCCGCTCCTTGAACACGGGGCTGCGGGTACTCACGAAATCGAGAAAGCGATCCGGGTCGATGTGCTTCTCGAGAAACGCGCGGCTCGGCGGCGTCTTGTTGATGTCGATCTGATCGACCGCAATCTCGTGCTCGTCCAGGAAACTCCTGGCGTTCTTGCACGTCGTTCAGGTCGGCTTGGTGTAGAAGGTCGGCTTGGCCATCCCAGAATTCTATCGGACCTCGCGCCAAGGCTTCGGGCTTCGGGTTTCAGGCTCGACTCTCGCTCCTCCCCCTTCGCCCCTCGCCTCTCGCCCTCGCCTCTCGCCCTCGCCCCTCGCCCTCGCCCCTCGCTCCTCCCCCCTCGCCCCTCGCCGCTCGCCCCTCGCGTAAAATAGTAGATTGGGACCGCAATGCTGACCGTCAACGAGATCTTCCACTCGATTCAGGGGGAGTCGACACACGCAGGACGACCGTGCGTGTTCGTCCGCCTGACCGCGTGTGATCTCCGTTGCTCATGGTGCGACACACCGTATGCGTTCTACGAAGGACGCAAGATGGCCGTGGATGAGGTCGTTGCCAGAGTACGCGACTACGGCTGTGACGTAGTGGAAATCACCGGCGGCGAGCCGCTCCTTCAAAAGGACGTGTATCCGTTAATGGAGCGGCTCATGTCAGAAGGCCACACCGTCCTTCTCGAAACTGGCGGTCACCTGAGCGTCGCCCGGGTGCCAGTCGGCGTCTTCCGCGTGATCGACGTGAAGTGTCCGGGCAGCGGCGAGGCCGACAAGACGCATTGGCCGAATCTCGACCAGCTACGCGCGACCGACGAGGTGAAGTTCGTGATCAAGGACCGCGCCGACTATGAATTCGCCCGGCTGGTCGTCGAAGAGCGCCACTTGGTGGCGCGTTGCGCGGCGATTCTCTTCTCGCCGGTGCACGGCGTCCTCGATCCGAAGCAGCTCGCCCAGTGGATCCTTGCCGACAGGCTGACCGTTCGTCTGCAGCTCCAGGCCCACAAGTACATCTGGGATCCGCAGACGCGCGGAGTGTAGGCTCAAAGGCTTCAGGCTTCAGGCTTCGGGCTTCGGGCTGCGCCGAGCCGGAGCCTGAAGCCTGAAGCCTGAAACCTGAAACCATGATTGAACCATGAGCCGGAGAGCAGTCCTCTTACTCAGTGGCGGCCTCGATTCCTACACCGCCGGCGCGATCGTTAAGGCTGATGGCTACGACTTGTACGCGCTGAGCGTGCGGTACGGCCAAGTACACGCCCGCGAGATCGAAGCAGCGCGCGATGTTGCGAAGGCGCTTGGTGCCGTGCGTCATCTCGAGCTGGACGTCCCGCTGGCGAAGATCGGCGGCTCGGCGCTGGTCGGCGATGGCGCCATTCCGAAGGACCGTGCGTTGGACACCGGCGACATCCCGTCCACCTATGTACCCGCACGGAACACCGTGTTCCTGTCGCTCGCGCTTGCCTGGGCGGAAGTGGTCGGAGCGGAAGCCATCGTCATTGGTGTGAATGCGCTGGATTACTCCGGCTATCCCGACTGTCGGCCGGAGTATCTTCGTGCGTTCGAGCATCTCGCGGGGCTGGCCACCAAGGCTGGCGTGGAGGGCCGGAGGCTGCGCATCCTGTCGCCGCTGATCGATCTCTCGAAGGCCGAGATCATCCGGCGCGGCCTGGCGCTTGGCGTCGACTACGCGCTCACGCACAGCTGCTACGACCCGGCGCCAGACGGGACGCCGTGCGGCCGCTGCGATAGCTGCCTGTTGCGGGCGCGCGGCTTTCGTGAAACCGGCCTTGACGATCCGTCTCTCGGCCGGAGACCGCAGTGACCGAACGACTCTACTATCACGATCCCTATCTGCGCGAGTTCGACGCCACGCTTCTCGATACCGTCTCGCATGACGGCCGGACCGCACTGGTGGTCGATCGCACCGTGTTCTATCCGACTTCGGGCGGTCAGCCGCACGACGTCGGCTCGTTTCACGACGTCCGCGTCCTCGACGTGGTGGACGACGAAGAGGGGAGAATCCTCCACGTCGTCGATCGCACCCCCTCGACGACCGCGTTGCACGGCGCGATCGATTGGACCCGGCGGTTCGATCACATGCAGCAGCACACCGGGCAGCACGTGCTGTCGGCGGCATTCGATGGTGTGCTCGGCGTGCGTACCGAAAGCTTCCATCTTGGCACGGAGTACTCGACCATCGATCTCGCGCGCGAGGTAGCGGCGGAAGAGATTGCCCGCGCGGAGCAGGAGGCCAATCGGGTCGTCTGGGAAGATCGTCCGGTTGCGATTCGGTTCGCGTCAGCAGACGAAGCCTCCTCGCTCGGATTGCGGAAGGAATCCAGGCGCGAGGGGACGCTCCGTTTGATTGACGTCGAGGGCTTCGACCTGTCTGCCTGCGGCGGCACGCATGTCGCGCGCACCGGCGAAATCGGGATCATCGTCGTCTCTGCGGCCGAACGATTCAAGGGCGGATCGCGCATCACCTTCCTCTGCGGCGGACGCGCGCTGCACGGTTTCCGCGCGCTTCGCGACGTTGTGGCCACCACGACGCGCATTGCGTCGGCCACTCCAGCCGAACTGCCGGCGGCGTTCGAGCGGTTGCAAGGCGAAGGAAAGGACCTTCGACGTCAGCTCAAGGACTTTCAGGGGCGTCTCGCGACGCACGAGGCCGACACGTTGGCCGACGCCGCCGAGCCAGTTGGCACACTCAAGCTGGTCGCGGCGACATTGCCGGGTTGGGATGTCAACGCCATCAAAACCATCGCGTCACGAATCGTCGAACACCCGGGCCACGTCGCCGTGCTGCTCTCCGAGCCGGGACCCGCATCGATCGTGGTCGCGCGGTCGGCCGACCTCGCCGTCGATTCAGGAGCGGTCCTGAAGGCGTTGGTTGCGAAGCATGGTGGTAAAGGTGGCGGTCGCCCTGAACTCGCTCAGGGAGGCGGCATCACGGCGTCTCCGGCGGATGTGCTGCAGTCGGCCAGGGAGATCATAGGATAGCCAGGTGTGGCGCTTCGTTGCTCTCTTCCTTGCGCTTCTGGCGGGCGTTGTCGCCGCCGTCTGGTACTACCGCACGCCGGAAGTCCGCAACGTCGTCCGGGTGGTGCGCAATGACGATCGATGGATTGACGATCTGCAGAGCCGGGTGCCGAAGCAGGCAGAGAGCGCAGCCGCGGAAGTAGAGCAGCGCGGGACCGCTGCGCTGCCACTGATTCGCAAGACTCTGCAGGATCCGGCGGCAGATCCCTTGCGGCGGAAGGCTGCGCTGAAGGCGTGCGGGATCCTCGGCGCACGTGCAGCCGAAGCGGTTCCCGACGTTGCCGCACTTCTTCACGATCCCAACTACACCGCCGAGGCGGCGCTCGCCCTGAGCTTCATGGGGTCTGCCGCGGTCGCGCCTCTGCGCGAAGCCTCGGGTGTCGAGGAAGCGAACGTGCGCCGGGAAGCCATGCGATCACTTGGCAAGCTTCGCGAGCGCGCGTCGATCGATCCACAACTCGTCATTCCTCAGTTGCTCCACGCGCTCGACGACGAGGACGCGTCCGTCCGCCACGTCGCGGTGACCTATCTCGGGATCGTACGCGACAGTCCCGGCGAGGAAGTACCGGGGCTGATCAAGGCGCTGGACGATGAAGAAGCGGAAGTGAGGCAGGCGGCAGCGGTTGCGCTTGGGCAATACGGCGCGCTCGCCGAGCCCGCGGTGCCGGCATTGAGGAAGGCGGCAAAAGATCCCGACGAGGACGTCCAGCGCGAAGCGGGCCGAGCGCTGGTAACCATCGCCGAGAAGAAGAAAACTCCCGCTTTGTAGGGCGCCTCTTTAGCGCCGCTGAAGGTGAGGTGCAGGGCACCTCTTCAGAGGGGCCGAGGGCATTCGGTTTACACAGACCGAGCCTACTTGCGAGTAAAGTTCGCGAGGGTCTCGACCGCAAGATCCGCGATCCAGTTCACCGTCGCCGCAGGAATCGTGAAGCTGTTGGCGACCATCGAAAACGCCAGCGTTTCGCCATCGCGGGTACGAACGTAACCTGACAGACTGCGCACATTTGCGATCGATCCGGTCTTCGCAGCGGCGTTCCCCTCGGCACGTGTCTTCTTCATTCGCGACGCGATCGTGCCGTCCTTTCCGGCAATCGGCAGTGTGGCGACGAAAGCGTCTTTATGACGCGGGTCGGCATACATGCGCTCGAGGATCGTGACGATGAGATCCGCCGTCAGGTAGTCGTAACGTGACAAGCCGGAGCCGTCGAACTGCACGTAGGTGCTCTGCGGGATGCCCCATGACGACAGCAGCGCCCTGGTCGCGATGCGACCACCTTCGATCGTGCCCAAGCCTCCGTTGGCCGCACCGATCGCCTTCAGCAACGTTTCCGCATAGAGATTCTGGCTGACTTTCATCAGCACCATGGCGATCTCGCGCAGTGGCGGAGACTCGGTCCGTGCGAGCACGCGTCGCGCGTCCGGCGCTGGCAGGTCGAGGCGGTCATCGCCGTCGGCCGCCTCCCCGGTGACGTCAATGCCGCGCGCGACGAGCCCGTCTTTCAGCGACTGGGCGAAGTAAATCGTGGGGTTGACGACCGCGACTTGGCGCGTTGCGGGCTGCGCGTCGACCGGCAGGCTGCCGGTGATGGTGAGGACCGGTCGATCGGCGCGGCGCTCGAAATCGATTGTCGTCGCGGACTTGGTCTCACCCGTGAAAGCGTGATTCACGACCTGCAGTCCGGAGCCCGGAGCGAGTTCGATCAGCACCGGCTCTCCGACTGCGGCGGCCGGACGCACGGTCAACCGTGCGATGTTCTCATTGAACTCGAACGCGCCGACCGGGGCGGCGTAGCCGTACTGGAGGTAGTCCCACGACCATCCCGCTCCCAGCCCCTCGTCGTCGAACGCGTTGTCGTCGCCGACGATTCGCCCGTCGATGCGGTTGATGCCGGCGGCTTTGAGCGCGTCGGCCCACTCGTCGAGACTGCGCGCGGCGCGGTCGTTGCGGCCGTTGATCGTCGGATCGCCGCCGTACCGCGGACGATGAGGTCGCCCTCAAGCATGCCGTTCTCGATCGGCGGCGGCGGTCTCGAGCGTCGTGGTGAAGCGGTAGTCCCAGCCGAGCGTTTCGGCGGCAGTCGCCAGCGTCAGGATCTTCATGTTCGACGCCGGCATCATCAGCGTCCGCGGGTTGTGCTCGAAGAGCACCTTGCCGGAGTCGACCGATTTCACTTCGACTCCCCACAGACGCCTGACTCATGACCGGCGCGCCGAAAATCCGCGCGAGATCCGGGGTCAGTTCGCGCTCGGCTCGTGGATTGCGGTGGGAGCCTTGTGGGAGGCGCAGCCAGACGCTGCCAGCAGCAAGGCGGCCAGCACGCCGACCGCGGCCTTCTGGCAAAGATCGCCAAGAGACCAGAAACCCGAAGCATGCTTCGGGTTTCTCGTCCTCCTGGTGATCTTCGTGATGTCGCCGTGGGCGGTTACGCTCACCGGCACTATTTCAGGGCATCTAGCGCCTTGATGATCCCGTCAAGCGTGGCGGCATCGATTTTCGCCGCGCCCCCATCGGGGTCCCGTCGCGCGAAGCGCGTCCGACCCCTTGCGGCCGAACACGACCTGCTCCTGTTTCTTGCGCCGTCGTCGTACTTGATCGTGACGGTGAGCTCCGGCTTGTCGAGCGGCGCTGGTGACTTCTCGACGAAGCTGGTCGCGCGCGCTCCGTCAGCGCCGACGTCAGCGCGTCGACCTTGGTGGCATCCGCATCCTTCGCGCGCGGCGCGACCTGCTTCCAGACATCCTTGCTCGGCCCGCTTTCTCGAACGCCATGGTCTGTCCGTTCGCGCACCGCTTCGACGCGCGTGGTGTTGAACGCCCGGGCGTCGAAGATGTCCTTGACCCGGAAGTCGTCCGCCGGCTTCTTCAGCTCGTCGACCAGCGAATTTTCGACCGTGAAGACCATCGGACGCGAGAGATCCTTCGCATAGATGGTCCCTTCGCCGGCAGCCTTGCCGATGGCCAGACCCGCCTGCGAGCTTCCCGATCCCAGCGCACGGTGAGCGGCGGCTTGTCGAGCCCGTACTCCTTCAGGTCGGTTGCCGTTCGGGGCGGCAATCGCTTTCATCTGCGCCGGTATTCAGCCGCCCGAGGATACCCTTCGACCGCGCTGAAGTCGGCCCGCGCGTCGACCGGCGCCGTCATCCGCCAGTCGGAGCCGCTCTTGGCGAACTTCAGCGTCACGATCCGGCCGAGGTGATATCGACATCGAATCGACCTTCTCGCGGTCGATCTTGAGGACGTCTTGTCGCGCAGATCGAACGCCGACTTGTTGAACGTCGAGTCGAGGTACGACGAGATGAGAAAGACGCGCGGCTTGTCGGGAAGCTTGGCGTAGAGGTCGCTCGCCGGTCGGCGTCTTCTGCCCGACCAGCAGGTGCTGATCCTGGCCCGCGGCCTTGAAGGCCACTTCGATGCGTGCCGGATCCAGGCCGTACTGTTTGAAGTCGGTGGCCTGCTCGTCGACGACCCGCTGCACTTCGAGCGAGGCGAGGTTCGACGTAATGCCCGAGAGCTCCGCTTCGTCCGCCTCCACTGCCGCTGGCGCGTCTCTGCCACTTGCCGATCTGTCTTCTCGACGGTCGTCGATTCCCCTTTTTCGGACTTCACCGTCAGGCGTTCGATCTTGTCTGCCTCGAGACCGGCAAAGACCTTCTCGTTCTTCTTGGTATCGCCGGGCTCGCGTCTTCGATTCGACGAAAGAGCGATACGCCCCGAGTCCCAGGGCGACGACCAGGAGCACCAGAAAGAACGGAGACCGCGCATGCCTACCGCCTCCGCCACCAGGTCTGCACGCCCGCCAGCAGGATCAGGCCCGGCACGATCAGGACCGTCAGGTAGAACATCGCGAGTGCCTGGTCCGCCGTCAGCGTGATGCGGCGGTCTTCCGCATCGTGCGGCCGGATGGCGATGAGGTTTTCCTGTTGCGCCAGCCAGTTCACCGTATTCAGAAAGAGATCGCGATTGCCCTGGACGCCGAGCGCGGCGTTGCTCGGGAAGTCGGAGTCGCCGAACGACGACCAGTCGTGATTCCGGTTTGCGCTCGTTCTGATCTCCCGGCTTCTGATCCGGCTTCTGATCCGGTTTCTTCGCGGGCTCCGCGACAGGTGCCGACACGGCAGCCGCCAGCGACACGGGTCCTGCCTTGTCTCCGTCGTCCTGCTTCGCCGGCTGGCCGCTCGTCAGATTCTTGAGATTCGTCTCCCCCCAGCTCCGCGGGCTGGTTTCGACAATCGACTGTGCGGTGTGGCCGTTCGCGCCGCCTTCGATCAGCTGATACCGATCGCGTCAGCGGGTAGGCCGTGAGAAGCCGGAAGTTGTCGGTGATCGGGTGCGGCGGATAGGTCGCGGCAACCGGCACCGATTCGTCGGTCCCAATCAGCTGCCCCATCCCGCTGACGTCGAGGACCATGTCGTTTCCGACATCGATGCCCCAATCCTTCGCCAGTCCCTGCAGCAACGTGAGCTGCGGTTGATCGGCCTTGAGCACCGGGTCGAGCATCAACAGTACCTTGCCGCCGCGGGCGAGGTAGGCGCGTAGGAACTCGATCTCCGGCTGCAGGAAGTCGGTCTTGGGCCCGGCGACGATCACGATATCGGCATCGGCCGGGACCGCACCCTGCTGCGCCAGCACCAGCTTGTCGGTGACGAAATTCGAAGAGGTCAGCGCGCCGTTGATGCCGTTGTAGCCGCTCCGGTCCGCGCTGACCGTATCTTTCTCACCGTGTCCCTGGACGAAGTAGATCTTGGGTTGCCGTCCCTGGATGACCTTGATCAGCGCGTTGGTCAGGTCCTGCTCACCGTCGGACGTCGCCTTTTCCGATCGCCCCTTGTATTCGAAGACGACGGTGCCGGATGCGGTGATGCCGTACTGCTGCGCGATTGCCGGCTTCTTCTCGGGATCGATGTAATCGACCGACAGCTGCTTGCCGGCGTAGGTGTATTCGTCGAGTCGATCGCGGAACCGCTCGAACTCGTTGCTGAGCGCGAACACCTTGACGTGGACTGGCTCCTTCAGGTCCGCCAGCACCTTCCGAGTCTGGTCCGACAGCGAGAACTGCTTCGCGGCGGTGAGGTCCCATCGCTTGTTGTGGCGCGATCCCGAGGTAATTGATCGCGACGATAATCGCCACCACCACGACGATGCTCGCCGCCGCGAGCGTTCCGAAGCGTGCCTGACGTCCCGCGAACGCATGGCCGATCTCGCGCCACTGGCTGAGAATGTAGAGCAGCGTGCACACGAGTCCGGCAATGGCCAGCGCGTTGTAATACTGCTGCCATTCCGGCTTGGTGAAACGGATGGCCACTGCCGTGAAGACGAGCACCACGCCGAGCCATCCGAGCAGTCCGAGGATACGTTTCACCATGGTTATCCTCGCCACCTTTCGGAGTCGACCGACTTCGCGGTCAGGAACAGACCGAAGGTGATCAGGCTCAGGTAATAGAGCACGTGCTTGGTGTCGATCACGCCTTTCGAGAAGTCCTCGAAGTGCTCGGTGATCGACAGCCACGAGGTGATCGGGCCGACGGTCGGTCCGGCGCTATCGGCAAACCACCCGACAATCCACAGCAGCAGGAACACCACGAACGAAATGATCCCGGCGACAATCTGGTTGTCGGTCGTGCTGGAGATGAACAGTCCGAGCGAGAGAAACGCCCCGCCCATCAGCAACAGCCCGAGGTAGGCGGCTACCAGCGGCCGCCACTCGGGGTGGCCATAGACGAACAGGATCGCGATATACAGCAGCGTGACCAGCAGCATCGCGATGTAGAGGCCCAGCGCACCCAGGAACTTCCCGACGATGATCTGAAGATCCGTGACCGGTGACGTCAGCAGGAGCTCGATCGTCCCGGAGCGCTTTTCTTCCGCGTAAGTCCGCATCGTGATCATCGGCATCACGAACAGGATGATGACCGAGGCGTTCTGCAGCACCAGGCGGATCACCTGCTGATTGACGTTCAGGCTTCCGCCGAACTGCGCCATCTGCATGCTCTGGCGCAGGAACGCTTCGAGATACAGATAGAAGAAGACGCCGAACGGCAGGGCAAAGAAGCCGACGATGATATAGGCGATCGGAGAGGCGAAGTAGGAACGCAGTTCCTTGTCGGCAATGGCGATGATGTTACGCACGGGACGCCTCCTCCGCTGTCGGCTCTGCCTTCTCCTCGGTCGTGACCTGGAGGAAGACTTCCTCGAGGCTCATGCGCATGGGCCGCAGCTCCAGCAAGCCCCATCCGCGTGTGACGATGTCCCTTGCGAGCTCGCGTCGGACGTCGCGTCCCCGCTCGCTCTCCACCTCGAACGCACCGCTCGCCGGCCGCGTGTCGGCAGGCGCGACGCGGGTGACACCCGGAATGGCCGTCAGCGCGCCGCTGACGTCGGCGCCGGGCGCGTCGACCTGCACGTAAAGCGTCTCCGCACCCTGCAGCCGCGCCGTCAGGTTTTCCGGCGTGTCGACCGCGACGACCCGGCCTTTATTGATGATCACCACCCGCTGGCATGTCTGAGACACCTCGGGGAGGATGTGCGTGCTCAAGACGATGGTGTGATCTCCGGCGAGGCCGCGGATGAGATCCCGTGTCTCGATGATCTGCTTGGGATCGAGACCGGCCGTTGGTTCGTCGAGGATCAGCACCTCGGGGTTGTGCAGGATCGCCTGCGCGAGGCCGACGCGCTGCCGATAGCCCTTCGAGAGCTTTCCGCAGTGGCGGGCGGCCATATCGGCGACGCGGGTGCGCTGCATGACGGTTTCGACGCGCTCGCGCCGTTCGGTGGCGGCGACCCCCTTGATGCGGGCCACGAAATCCAGGTACTCGCGCACGGTCATCTCTGGATAAAGCGGCGGGGTTTCCGGCAGGTAGCCGGTCCGGCGCTTGGCTTCAATGGGCTGATCGAACACGTCGAAGCCAGCGACGGTGGCCCGTCCTTCGGAGGCGGGTATGTAGCCGGTCAAAATGCGCATCGTCGTGGTCTTGCCGGCGCCGTTTGGGCCCAGAAAGCCAAGGATTTCACCGCGCTCAACGCGGAAGCTCACATCATCGACGGCCGTGACTCGGCCGTAACGCTTTGTGAGGTGTTGGACCTCAATCACGCGAAATTCTCCGTAATCTATGAAAGGAAAGCCTATTAGGGGGCCAATCTCAAATCCTACTGGGAGCTAGAAAAGTGTGTCAAGCGAAGCACTTGACGAACATCTGAGCGTGTGCTCATATATTCAGAGGTCACCGTGAGCCAATCTTCCAAGTTGACGCTCGCATCGAGCGAGCCGTGCGACGTCAAGCACCTCGGCCCGAATGCGACCGAGGCCCGGCGCGGACGTCTGATGCCGCCGCAGAATGCCGAGGCGCTCGCGGAAACGTTTCGAATTCTCGGCGATCCCACTCGGGTGCGCATCATCGAAGTGCTGTCGGCCGGTGAGTTGTGCGTCTGCGACCTTGCCTCGCTCGTGGACATCAGCGAATCGGCCGTCTCACATCAGCTCCGGCTGCTACGGAACATGCGGCTGGTGCGCGCGCGGCGATCCGGCCGGCAGGTTTACTACACGCTCGACGATCAGCACATCCTCAGCCTGTTCCAGCAGGGGTTGCGGCACGTCACCGAGGATCGCCGCTAGTGGCCACCTGCGAGGTCTGCGAGATTCACGCCGAATCGATCTTCAAGATCGAGGGGATGGACTGCCATGAAGAGGTGGCGATCCTCGAGCGGCGGCTGAAGACGCTTGTCGGCCTGGAAGCGTTCGACGCAGATGTCCTCGGACAGAGGCTCAGGATCAAGTACGACGCCGCGAAGCTGAGCACGTCGGCGATCGCGGAAGCCGTGGCGCAAACGGGCATGCGCGCCTGGCTGGAGCACGAGCAGCCGCTGGGACGGGCTCCGACTGCAGCGACCCGCCTGACCTTCGTCGTCCTCTCCGGGCTAGCGGTTGGGCTCGGCATGCTGCTGGAACTGTGGGGCGTTCACGGTCCGGTGGTCGTGACTCTCTACGCTGCGGCGATTGCATCGGGCGGCGTGTACAGCCTCCGCCGTGCGATCCACGCGGCGCGCTCGCTCGCGCTCGACATCAATGTGCTGATGCTCGTCGCCGTCTGCGGCGCGATGGCGCTCGGCGAGTGGTCCGAAGGCGCTGGCGTCGCGTTTCTGTTCGCGCTGGCGCAGTTGCTCGAGGCGCGCGCGATGGAGCGGGCGCGCGGCGCAATCAGAGCATTGATGGACCTGGCGCCGGCAGACGCGATTCGCATTCGAAACGGTGTCGAAGAGCGGGTCGGCGTCGACGAGGTCGGTATCGGGGATCGCGTGCTGGTCCGGCCCGGGGAGAAGATTCCACTCGATGGCCGGATTGCCGACGGTCGAAGCGCCGTGAACCAGGCGCCGGTGACCGGGGAATCGTTGCCGGTCGACAAGGGGCCCGGGGATGAAGTGTTCGCGGGAACGATCAACGGCCGCGGCGCGATCGAGGTGATTGTCGAGCGGCTGCGCGGCGATTCGACGATCGCCCGGATCATTCATCTCGTCGAGCACGCGCAGGCCGAGCGCGCGCCGAGTCAGACGTTCGTCGAGCGATTCGCGCGCATCTACACGCCCGCGGTGCTCGTTCTGGCCGTCCTCGTCGGGGTGATTCCACCAGCCCTCGGCGTGGGCGCCTGGGGTGACTGGATCTACCGGGCGCTCGTGCTGCTCGTCATCTCCTGCCCCTGTGCGCTCGTCATCTCCACGCCGGTCTCGGTCGTTTCTGCGCTGGCCGCGGCGGCGCGGAAGGGGGTGCTGATCAAGGGTGGCGCGCACCTCGAACGGCTTGCCGGCGTGCGCTGCGTCGCCTTCGACAAGACCGGCACGCTGACCAGGGGAGAGCTTTACGTGGTCGGCGTTGCCCCAGTGAATGGGGGGTCCGCCGAGCGCGCGCTTCAACTGGCGGCTTCGATCGAGAGCCGCTCGGAGCATCCGATCGGACGGGCGATTCTGGCTCACGCCCTGGACGAGCGACTGGCGCTCGAACCGGTCCAGCGGTTCCAGGCGTTGCCGGGTCTTGGCGCCGAGGCGCTGGTTGGCGAATCGACGGTGCTGGTCGGGAGTCACCGGCTCTTCGAGGAGCGTGGAATCTGTTCTGCGGAGGTCCACGCACGTGTCGAAGCGTTCGGCGCTGACGGGCGATCGCTGGTCATGGTCGGCGCCTCTGGTGCACCCGTCGGTGTGATTGGAGTGGCCGATCGGCCGCGCGAGGCGGCGCGCGACGCGGTGCAGATGTTGCGCGATCACGGCGTGGCACACGTCGCGCTGCTGACGGGAGATAACGAGCCCGCCGCGCGGACGCTCGGGTCGGCGGTTGGCGTGGACGAAGTGCGATCGGGCTTGCTGCCGCAGGACAAAGTCGCTGCGGTCCGGGCACTGCGCAGTCGGCACGGCGCGACCGCCATGATCGGCGACGGCGTGAACGACGCTCCCGCGCTCGCGGCGGCAGACGTGGGGATTGCGATGGGGGTCGCCGGCAGCGATGCCGCGCTCGAGACAGCCGACGTCGCACTGATGGCGGACGAACTGCTGAAGATCCCCTACGCGCTTCGTTTGAGCCGCGCGACGGTCGGCAACATCCGCATGAACATTGCCTTCTCGATCGTTCTCAAGGCGGCATTTCTCGTGATGGCTGTCCTCGGAGTCGCGACCCTCTGGATGGCGGTTGTCGCCGACATGGGCGCGTCGCTGATCGTGATCGCAAACGCGCTGAGGCTCTTGCGAGAGTAGGGGAACGGCACACGAATCATGGCTCACGGCTCATGACTGGGGCTCATGGCTGCTGCTGACCAGGACTCGAGCCAAGTTGTACCGTGAGCCACCCTGAGTCCTGAGCCCTGAGCCTCAAGCCTTCCTGTTCGTGAAGAAATGCTGGTCGACGAACTCGTCGATGGCCTGCTGTTCCGCCGACGCGACTTTCTCGAATTGCAGTCCCATTCCGACCCGGCGATCGCTCCATGCGACGCGTGATTCCGCCTCGATGTCCAGTCTGGAGCCGGGAAGCCGGAACCGAACGCGGACCTTCGCATGCTGTTGCAGCGGGCTCATCGTGCGGATTGCCACGCCTCCCTTGCTTAGATTCAGGGTGAGCGCGGCGGCAATCGTGTTCCCGAAGCGGTAGGCGACGGGAATGCCGAGCACGACACGCGCGCTGCCACGGCGGTTGAAGTTGTCGGGGAACAGGTGTGGCGCGAGAGAGGGCAGGATGTGCTGGACGGCGCTGTACTCGTTGACGTAGCCGGCGACGCCGAGCGCGGCCAGGTCGCGCACCTCGTCCGCGTTGCCGATCGTGCCGCTGAAGACCAGAATCGGAATCCTCCCCTCGTCGATCTTCCGTACCGCGCGCACCAACTCGACCCCCCCGGCGTGCGGCAGCCTGAGATCGAGTACCAGGAGATCGATGGTGCTCAGGTCGGCACGGATGCGCGCGAGCAGTTCCGCGGCGCTCTTCACGGTGAGCGCCTTGTGCCCAGCGCCGAGCAGGGCAGTGGCGAATCGGTCCCGCACGAAGGCGGTGTCGTCGGCGATGAGGACGGTTTTGCTGCTCACGATGGGTCGACGGTACGCTCAAGCGTATCGGATCGGCCTCGAAATTGCGGTAGGCTTGATTGGAGAATCTTACAGGTTCTCGCTTATAATCCGAAGTCTATTGCGGAGCGTGTATGGCCACCTGTCCTGAATGTGACGCGGAGATCGAGGTCGACGAATTCGATGTCGACAAGGGGGATTTGATTAGCTGCCCCGAGTGCGGTTCGAATCTCGAAGTGACCAGCACGTCTCCGCTCGATCTCGACCTCGCCGACGAAGAAGATGATGACGATGACGAGGACGAGGACGAGGCCGACGAGGACGATTTCGAAGGCGACGAGGACGTCGACGACCTGGAAGAGGACGAGGATTCCGACAAGGAGGACTGGGACGAGTGAGCAACGCTCCGCTGGCGACCGCCGCGGCCGTTGAAGACGCTCAGCTCGATGCAAAAGCGGCAGCACTCGACGCCCGGCTGGCCGCTCTGGGTTCGGTCCTCGTGGCGTACAGCGGTGGCGTCGACAGCGCCTTTCTCGCGGTGACCGCCGCCCGCGTGCTCGGGCCCCTCAGCCTCTCGGTCACCGCCGACAGTCCCAGCTATCCCGAACGTCATCGCGATCTGGCAACCGAAGTCGCCCGTGCGTTCAATCTCCGCCACGAGATCATTCACACCGACGAAATGGCGCGCCCCGAGTACCGGGCCAACCCGGCGAATCGGTGCTACTACTGCAAGCACGAGTTGTACACGCACTTGTCGGCGATGGCGCGCGAGCGCGGGTTGGCGGCAATTGTCGACGGCAGCAACGCCGACGATCGTGGCGACTACCGTCCGGGGCGGCAGGCCGCGCGCGAATTCGGCGTGCTCAGTCCGCTCGACGAATCGGGCCTGACCAAGGCGGACATCCGGCTGCTGGCGAAGCGCGCCGGCATGTCGACATGGGACGAACCGGCCTCGGCGTGTCTCTCGTCGCGCATCCCGTATCATTCCGAAGTGACCGACGAGAAGCTGCGCACGATCGAAGCGGCCGAGCGCGTGCTGCGCGGGCTCGGGTTCAGGATCTTCCGCGTCCGGCACCACGACACGATTGCGCGCATCGAGCTCGGTCGCGACGAGGTCGCTCGCGCGCTCGAACCCGATGTCTCCTCAACGATCGACCACGAGCTGCGACGGCTCGGGTATCAACACGTGACCGTCGATCTGCGCGGCTACCGGCTCGGGAGCCTGAACGAGGCATTGCGGTTGCGACCGGTCGAATAGCCGCTGGCGTCACGTCAGCGCAGCGAGCACCCGTCTCAGTGCCGTTCCCTCGATCTTCCCGTGCCCAGAATGAAGCTTCGCCACGCCGGTCTGGCGCTGCTGCTCATTTATCTCCTCGCGCACGCTGGAGAGCTCGCCCGACTTCATTCCTGGCGCAGCCGGTGGCGGCGACCGGCGTCATCTGGCGCCCGGATCTTCGCCCGTCGATGTCCAATAGGTTTATCGCCCAAGAAATGGTCGTCCCGCTGGTGTTCAAAGGGTCGACGAACCGTCCAAAGCGGTGAGGCCGGAAAAAACCTCGCGCTCGACGCGCAGGAGCTGCCTCGAGAAGACGCTCCATCGTGGTAAGCTTTGACTCGAAAATCCACATTTGAGTCGGAGGAGACTGTTGATGACACGATCCGTGCGAGTGCTCGCCGCGGTCGCGCTCGCTGCCACCCTTGGCGTGAGCGCGTGCGGGAAGAAAAAACCGGCCCCCCCACCAGCGCCACCTCCCCCCGCGCCCGCGCCGACTACGCAGCCCGCGCCGCCGCCGCCACCACCGCCTCCGGCGCCGGCTCCTGAGCGCACACCGTCGGAAGACGAGCTCTTCGCCAAGAAATCGCTCGATCAGCTCAATTCGGAGAAGCCGCTGGACGATGCCTTCTTCGATCTCGACTCCAGTCAGATCCGCGAGGACGCGAAGCCGGGCCTACAGAAGAATGCTGAGTGGATGAAGCGCTGGACCGCCACCAAGGTGATGATCGAAGGGCACTGCGACTCGCGCGGCACCGCCGAGTACAACCTTGCCCTGGGCGAGCGCCGCGCCGCGGCCGTCCGCGACTACCTGGTGAATCTTGGCGTACCCGCCAATCGGGTTACGACGGTGAGCAAGGGCAAGGAACAGCCGTTCTGCGCCGACGAGAGCGAGAGCTGCTGGACACAGAACCGGCGCGGGCACTTCATGATCACCGCGAAGTGAAGGGCGGTTGGCAGTTGGCGGTTCGCGGACAAGGATCCGTAAACCGCTGACTGCTCGGCGCAAACCGCAAACCGCTGACTGCTTACTGCAGGCTCTGCGCGATTGCCTCTGCCGCGGCCCTTGGGTCCGGCGCAGCGATGATTGGGCGTCCGACCACCAGGTAACTGGCGCCGGCGGCAATCGCTTCGGCTGGCGACATCGTGCGTTCCTGGTCGTCTTTCGTCGCGGTAGCCGCCCCCCCGCGGATTCCTGGCGTGACGATCGCGAAATCCTTGCCGCAGCGCGCCCGGATGCTTGCGGTTTCACGTGGCGAGGCGACCACGCCGTCCAACCCCGCCTCCTTGGTCAACTCGGCCAGCCGCAGCACCTGATCCATCAGGTCGATCACGATTCCAGTTTCGCGGAGCGAGGCCTGATTCATGCTGGTCAGTACGGTGACGGCAATGACCAGGGGCGCCGCCCGGCCCTGTTTGGCTGCGGCCTCCTGCGCCCCTTCGCGCGCCGCACGCATCATCGTGATGCCGCCGCTTGCGTGCACGTTGACCATCCAGACGCCGAGGCGGCTGGCGGCGCTCACCGCCGTCCGGACCGTGTTCGGAATGTCGTGCCACTTGAGATCGAGGAAGACGCGATCGCCGCGGTCCACGAGCGCGCGCACTATGTCTGGGCCTTCGGCCGTGAACAGGCGGCTGCCAATCTTGAAGCCGCCAACCACCCCGTGCAGCGCGTCGGCGAGCGCCATCGCCTGCGCCCGGGTCTCGACGTCGAGCGCGACTAGGAGCTGATCCACGCCTTTTGGCGCGCCGTCGTATCCACCGTGCCGACGATCTCCTGCAGGCGCGTCAGCTTGTGCATGTCCATGTAGCACTGGATGCCCTCCATCAGCTTCGTCCAGATGAACGGGTCCACGAAGTTCATCGTGCCGACCTGCACCGCATTTGCTCCGGCAATCATGAACTCCAGCACATCGTCCGAGGTCGCGATCCCACCCATGCCGATGATCGGAATCTTCACGACCCGGCGGCATTCGTACACCATGCGCACGGCAATCGGCCGTATCGCCGGGCCGCTCAGGCCGCCGACGATGTTGGTCAGCTTCGGGCGGCGGGTGTGAACGTCGATGGCCATCGCCAGGAACGTGTTCACCAGCGAGATCGCATCCGCACCGGCTTCCTCCGCCGCGCGGGCGAACGACGCCACATCGGTCACATTCGGCGTCAGCTTGGGGATCACCGGGAGCGACGTCACCTTGCGGACCGCGTTGACCACGGCGTGGGTCCCTGGAAGACTGCAGCCGAACGTGATGCCCCCTTCCTTGATGTTGGGGCACGAGATATTCAGTTCGAGGGCCGCGACCCCTTCGGCCTCGGACAGGATTCGCGCCACCTCCACGTATTCGTCCAGCGTCGTGCCGCAGATGTTGACGATGACCGTGGCGCGGCGCTGGCGGAGCTCGGGCAGCCGTTCGGCGATGAAGCGATGCACGCCGATCCCCTGCAGGCCGATCGCGTTCAGCATGCCCGACGGGGTTTCGACAATCCGCGGCGGCGGGTGCCCTTCGCGCTCGTTGAGGAACAGTCCTTTGACCGCAACGCCGCCCAACGACGCGAGGTCGACTACATCGCTGTATTCGACGCCGTAGCCGAAGCAGCCGCTGGCGGCGATCAGTGGGTTGGCAAGCGTCAGCTGTCCGATCCGCAGAGAGAGATCCATCAGTGGGCCGCCATGCTCTCCCAGACCACGCGCTGGGCGTCGAACACCGGACCATCGATGCACGTGCGCGTGTGGTGTGCCGGACCACCGTCGCGGGTTCGTGCGGGTACCACGCAGCTATAGCAGCCGCCGAGACCGCAGCCCATGACCTGCTCGAGCGACACGTCGCAGGCCCGCCCGTAGGTGAACGACAGCTCTGCAGACGCGCGCATCATCGGCGTCGGGCCACACACATAAAGTTTCACCGGCTCACCGAGCGGCCGGTCGCGTAGCGCGGATTCGAGCGGGACGGTGATTCGGCCGTGCACACCGCGTCTGCCATCCTCGGTGGCAAGCACAATCCGAACGCCTAGATTTTCGAACAACTCGACGCAATAGAGTTCCTCGGCCCGCCGCGCGCCGTAGAACAGCGTCGCCCGAGTGCCGCGCGCCGCCAGCGCCTCGGCAAGCGTCACGAACGGAGCAAGTCCCACTCCGCCCGCGACCATCCAGGCTTCCGCCGGAGGATCGACCGGCTCGAAGGGGCGCCCGAGCGGCCCGAGGACCTGCAGCCGCACGCCCGGCTCCGCCTCGGAAAGGAGCGAGGTGCCGGCACCGACGTGCTTGTTGAAGATTGAAATCCCGGTCGCGGCGCCGTCGGTGTTTCGCAGAACCTCGAAGATGGAGAAGGGACGCCGGAGCAGCGGATCGAGTCCTCGCGACGTCTTGATCATGACGAATTGGCCAGGCCGGGCGGTTCGCGCGATGTCGGCGGCGTCGAACTCGATCACGTTGTAGTCGGCCGACAATCGTCGATTGGCGATCACCGCGGCGTCCATGTCTACGGGCATCAGAACGAGTATACGCGAGGGGTGCAAGGTGCACGGTGCGCTAAGGGTGCTGGGTGCAAGGTGCGACGTGCGGGGTGCAACTGGTGCTGCGTGCACCCGCGAGGCGCACCATCACCCTTAGCGCACGTAGCACCTAGCACCTAGCACCCTGCACCTAGCACCCTTAGCGCACCCAGCACCCAGCACCTAGCACCCAGCACCCTTAGCGCACGTAGCACCCAGCACCTAGCACTTTGCACCGGGCACCCTTAGCGCACGTCGCAGCGACGTCCCAACTGCTCCGACCTCCGTCGGTACGGAATACACTGCGGGTATGCGGTTCCTGCGGATGCTGAGCAACTCGCTGCTCGCCGGCGCGCTTGGCGCCGCGTATCTGACCATCCTGGTACTGCAGCTCAATCCGCAGGTCCCGCTCGGATCCTCCACGGTCTGGCGCTGGTACGTGACGCTTGGCGCCTTCTACGGCATCCACCTCGCGGTCCTGTTCTACGTCCTGATGCTGCTGCGCGAGTTCTTTGGCGTGGAGATCTTTTCGCCCGGCTGGATCAGCGTGCGGCTGCTTGCATGGTTGTCGTCGGCGGCTGCCGCAGTTGCCGCGACGCTGATGTGGCTCAACCTCGGTGGCGGCCCGACGCTCTTCGACGAGGCCGCGGCGCGCAGATTCGCGACCGGGGCCGGCGCGACGACCGCATCCGCGGTCGTCCTGCTCGGCATCGCGATTGCCCATTATTCATTCGGGCGCCGCGGCAGCCGCGTCGGGGCCGCGCTGCTCGCAATCGCGATTATCGGATCGCTGGCGCTTCCGATTGCCGCTCGCGGTGCTGGCGGCGAGCCGCCGCTCGGCGCCCGCCGCGTGACCATTGAGCCGGTGTTCGAAACGCCGGAAGGGCCACGGGTGGTGATGCTGTTGCTCGACGGTGCGTCGCTCGAATACATCTGGCCTCGCGCGGCCGAGGGACGCCTTCCGAACTTCGGCCGCCTGCTCGACAGCGGGGCGTCGATGGATCTCGCGACGATTCGACCAACGCAGCCCGATCCGGTCTGGGCGGCGGTCGCCACCGGCATGTATCCGGTGAAGAATGGCGTGCGATCGAGCTCGTTGTATTTCGCGAGCGGTGACCAACGTGGAATCGACCTGTTGCCCGAGCACTGTTTTTCAAACGTCCTCGTTCAACTCGGGGTCGTGCGCGCCGAACCGAAGACCTCGGCGGCATGGCGGGCGAGTCCGGTGTGGACGATCCTTGGCGATTACGGCATCACGACCGGGGTCGTCCGCTGGCCGCTGACCTATCCGTCGCAGCCGGTGCGTGGTTTCCTCGTGACCGATCGGTTTCATCGGTTGATGGGATCGGTGTTCGAGCTCGATGGCCGTGCCACCTCCCCTCCTGAACTACAGCCGGTCGCGCACGACGCGTTCGTCGGATCCGACACGACGTCCGCGACGGTGCTGCCGGCCGGCGTTCCACTGGTCACGCCGCCGGCCCCGGACGTGGCCTCGGTGCGATGGGATCAGTTCTACAGCCGAGCGATGCGCGAACTGAGCCTGGAGCGACCGGTCCAGTTCAGCGCCATCCGCTACGACGGGCTCGATACGCTCGGCCACCACTTCCTCCGCTACGCGCAGCCGCGATCGTTCGGCGCCGTGTCGGAGGAGGAGCGTCAGCGCCTCGGTCCGACGCTCGATCGATACTACGGCTACATCGACGGCGAGATCGGCGCCGCGCTGGATCGGCTTGCGCCGGGCGATCTGCTGCTGGTCGTCTCCGGCTTCGGGATGCAGCCGATCGATCCGGTGAAGCACGCCATCTCCCGCTTGCTCCGCCAGCCGGATCTCAGCGGCACGCACGAGCGCGCGCCAGACGGCTTCCTGCTGGCCTTCGGCACCTCGGTGGCGCCAGGCCGCCATCAGCGCGGATCGATCGTCGACGTCACTCCCACGATTCTGTATTTTCTTGGCCTTCCGATCGGTCGTGACATGGACGGCTACGCTCGAGCCGATCTCTTCAGGTTCAGTCCCGAACGTCCGATCACATTCATACCCTCGCATGGCCGGTGAGATTCCGGATTACGATCGGTTCATGATGTCGTTTCGGATACCGTCTGGCCTTTTGCTGCTGACGTTCATCGCCACTCCAGCGCTCGGAACATCCTTGCCAGTCGACCAGCCATTCAGTGTGTCCGCCGCCGGCGAAGGGGTAGCGGTGATCCATGCGGCGTGCGATGGGTGCGACTGGGGAGAGGAGGGCCGGGAGGCGGCAGCGGTGCGGGTGCTCGTTGACGGCAAATACTCGCAGCACCTGTTGCTCGCGCGTGGGACGGAAGACGCCGATTATCACGTCACGCTGGGACGCCTCGAGCCGGGAGACCATCGGCTGCGGATCGAGGCGGATGCCGCCAACTCCGCGAAGCAAGCGGGCGCCACATCCGTTTCAGCCATCGATATCGTGGTCATCACCCCTGCCGGCGACGACTTCGTGGCACAGTCGATAGCCCCGCTGGTATATGCCCGTCCCAACACCGTTGGCCGGTTCACCGATCTCCCGGTCTTCATGTGGTACGAGATCGTCCCGGTGCCGCGAGGACGACAGTTCCGGTACTCGGTGATCTTCACGAACGAGGACGGCGGCACCGCAACCGATCGCCTGATGGCAACCTGGGGACGGACGACCGACGTGGAGTTCGTCTACGGGGCCACCCTCGATCGCGCCGGAACCATCGTCGCGGAGGAGTTCCAAGGCCCGGGTCACGAAGTGCCGCCGTTTCGAGGACGCCATGAAGGGACGCATCCCCTGTTGTGGGTGTCCACCGACAACAACATGGTGAGCGAGGCGGGCCCGACCGAGATCCGTTACGCTCCGGCGCCGCAGCGGTTCGATCTCACGAATGCATCGCGTGAGATCGTGATGGACGATCACCCCTGGATCTACACGATCGCGGGAAAGGAGATGGCGCGCGAGCGGAAGTTGGTGGAGACTGCAGCCGCCGGGTCCGGTCGCATTCCGGATCCGAGGATGTTCGTCTACGTCGAGGCGTGCAGCGAGCTCCAGAACGCTGCGCTGGCATTCTCCGTCCACACGACAACCGATTCCGGAACCGGGCGATGGTTCGACTCGGATCGCAGTTTGCCGGAATTCCGCATCGTGCGCACCGGATGTTTTCGCGGCGCCGTGCCGCTGCCGCCGGGGGCGAACCCGCCGGATGCCGTGCGGTTCAAGGCTTATCCGGCCCCGCCACCGCGCGAAGGCGAGGCCGCGGCCAAGGAACAGCCGTCGGTCACGCTGACCCGCGTGAACCGCGTCTTCACGGTCGACGACCGGTATCAGCCGCGCGCCTCGATGCTCGACTGGACCGGGTCGGTGCCACTCGAGATCGATGGCGACTGGTATGAGCTGCGTGTTCCCCGGTGATCGGCCCGCCCTGACTCGCGGACACCACGAGCGCGAATACGCACGTCCTCACCATCCCGTCTCACCATCCGTGATAGGATGATCGCGTCTCTTTAACTGCGTCCCTGAGAGGACGCGAAGAGGTGCCTGCATGCCGCAAGTCATGGACGCGGACCGGATGGCCCGCGCTCTCACACGCATCGCCCACGAAATCCTCGAACGTAATCGTGGCACCAGCGAGCTCGCCCTGATCGGGATTCGCACGCGTGGGGTCCCGCTCGCCCGCCGCATTGCGCATAGCCTCTGCGACATCAATGGCGAAGACGTTCCCACCGGCGCGCTCGACATCACGCTCTACCGCGACGATCTGATGCGCCAGCCGGTCGGACCGCAGCCCGTCGTCCGCCGGACCGAGGTACCGTTCTCGATCGACGACAAGCGGATCCTGCTGGTGGACGATGTCCTGTACACCGGGCGAACGATCCGGGCGGCGCTCGATGCGCTCATCGACTTCGGCCGGCCGCGCGCGATTCAGCTGATCGTGCTCGTCGATCGCGGCCATCGCGAACTGCCGATCAAGGCGGATTACGTCGGGAAGAACCTGCCGACCTCGCCGAAACAGAGCGTGCAGGTGCGCCTGCAGGAGATTGATGGCGCCGACGAGGTCGTCGTCAACGAGCCGGAGGGCGTGTGATGCTGCGATCACGCCACCTGCTGGGGATCACCGACCTCGATGCCGAAGAGATCCAGCGGATCCTCGACACGGCGGAGGCAATGAAGGAAATTACCGCCCGGCCGATCAAGAAAGTGCCCACCCTGCGCGGCCGAACGGTCGTCAATCTGTTCTTCGAGCCGAGCACGCGGACGCGCATGTCGTTCGAGGTCGCCGAGAAGCGGCTGAGCGCGGATACCTTGAGCGTTGCGGTTGCCACATCGAGCGTCACCAAAGGTGAGACGCTGCTCGATACGGTCCGCAATCTGGAGGCAATGGCGCCTGACATGATCGTCATGCGGCACGCGTCTTCCGGGGCGCCACATCTGCTGGCGCGCCTCTGCCGCTCAGCGATCATCAATGCCGGCGACGGCATGCACGAGCATCCCACGCAGGCGCTGCTCGATGCCTTCACGATCCGTGAGCACAAGAAGCGGCTCGACGGCTTGAAGGTGTCCATCGTCGGCGACCTGATGCACAGCCGCGTGCTTCGTTCCAACGTTCAGTTGCTGAACAAGATGGGCGCGGAGGTCTGGGCATGCGGACCGTCGACGCTGATGCCCACGGAGCTTGCGCGGTTCGGCGTTCGGCCGACCACCTCGATCGACGAGGCGGTCGACCAGGCGGACGTCGTGATGATGCTGCGCATCCAGCACGAGCGGATGCACGGGCACTTCATCCCGTCAACCCGCGAGTACTTCACGCTGTTCGGCCTGACCCCGGAACGGCTGCGCCGCGCGAAGGATGACGTGATCATCATGCACCCTGGGCCGATGAACCGTGGCGTGGAGATCGATTCCGAGGTGGCCGACGGCCCCTATTCGGTGATCCTCGAACAGGTGGCCAACGGGGTGGCGGTCCGGATGGCGGTGCTCTACCTACTGGCCGGGCAGGAAGCCGAGGCGGACTGATGAAGACCTTGCTCAAAGGCGGACGCATCGTCGATCCCGCCAACGGCCGCGATGGCGAGATGGACGTGCTGATTGAAGACGGTACGATTGCGCGCGTCGACCGTGCCCTTCCGGCCGAAGGGGCCGAAGTGTTCGAGGTGAGGCCCGGGTGGATCGTGTCGCCGGGACTCATCGACATTCACGTGCACCTCCGTGAGCCAGGCCAGGAGCACAAGGAGACCGTCGCAACCGGCACCATGTCGGCGGTTGCCGGAGGGTTTACCGCCGTCGCCTGCATGCCGAACACCGACCCGGTCAACGATCATCCCGGCATCACCCAGCTGATCCTGCGGAAAGCGGCGGAGGCGAGCCTGGCGCGGGTCTATCCGATCGGTGCGGTCTCGCTGGGATCGCGCGGCGAGCAGCTCGCCGAGCTTGCCGCGCAAAAGGCCGCCGGCTGCGTGGCGTTCAGCGACGACGGCCGGCCGGTGGCGACAGCACTGCTGATGCGGCGTGCGCTCGAATACGCGGCCATGCTCGGCGTGCCGATCATCGATCACTGCGAGGATCCGTCGCTCAAAGGGGATGGGGTCGCTCACGAGGGATTTCGGGCGGCGGCGCTGGGGCTGCGCGGCATTCCCGGCGTGGCCGAATCGATCATGGTGCAGCGGGGCATTGCACTCGCCGAACTCACCGGCGGGATCTTTCACGTGGCGCACATGAGCGCGCGCCAATCGCTTCGAGCCGTGCGCGACGCGAAGATGCGCGGCGGCTCGCGGGTGACCTGCGAGGTCGCGCCGCATCATTTCATTTTAACCGACGAATCGCTCGAACGGCCGACGCGCTACGACACCAACGTCAAGATGAATCCGCCGCTGCGCGAGACAGCCGACCGCGACGCGATGCTGGAAGGAATCGCCGACGGCACGGTCGACGTGATCGCCACCGATCACGCCCCGCATCATCTCGACGAGAAGCTGGTCGAATTCGACCGCGCCCCCTTCGGGATCGTCGGACTGGAGACCGCGGTGCCGCTGGTGTTCGATCGACTGGTACATACCGGACGCATCGGGCTCTCCAGGATGATCGAGCTTCTGTCGGTGAACCCCGCTCGCATCCTCGGGCTTCCGGGCGGGTCGCTCGCGGCCGGACGTCCGGCGGACATCACGATTCTGGCGCCCGATGCGCGAATCACGGTGCGTGCGTCGGCCTTGCGATCGAAGTCGAAGAACACGCCGTTCGACGGATGGACGCTGCGCGGCGGCGTCGCGGCCACGATAGTTGGAGGAAGAGTGGTGTACACGAATGAGCAGGGTTGACGATCTGCGCCACCAGGCGCTCAGGCAATTGCAGGAGTTCGAAGTGCTGATGCGGAACGGGCACTTCGATTACGGCAACGGTTATCACGGTCGCGTGTACCTCAATCCGCACCAGTTGTTCCGTCAGCCTTCGACCATCTGGCGCCTGGCGCAGGATCTTCTCGAGGTCCTGCCTGGCGATCTCCTCGAGAAAACAGAAGTCGTCGCCGGTCCGGTCATGGGAGGCGCGCTTCTCGCGCACACCCTGGCGGGCCTGCTCGACGGCCGCCGCGCGCTCACGCACCCGCCGTGCAGCTTTGCCCCATTCAGCAGCCGCGGCAATCACGAATTCTTTCTCCGTGATTTCTACGCACGTCAGATGTCCGGCAAGCGCGTGCTGATTGCCGACGATGTGAGAAATACGGGAAAGACGTTCGAGCGCTGCGCCCAGGTCGTGCGGAAGGCTGGCGGGACGGTGATTGCGACCGTGGAGATCTGCGATCGGCTCGAAGCCCTGACCGATGTGGGCGTGCCGAACTTCGCGCTGGCAGAGTACAAGGCACCGGAAAACTACCTCGCCGCCGAATGCCCGATGTGCAAGGCAAGGGAGCCGATTACGAGCTTCTGACGGTTGCCGAGGTCCGAGGCCCGAGGTTCGAGGTGAAGCACGGAGCGCGCCTCGGATCTCGCGCCTCGCACCTCGCTGCTGGTAACGAGCGATGCGAAATCCGCAGCAACATTCCGTGAAAGCGCCGTCGACACCGACCAGCGGAATGCTTCGCTCCCGGCTCGAGCAGCTCTACCAGGGTTACAACCGCGAAGATGCCGCCGCGGATCCAATCCAGATCGTCAAGCGATACTCCAAGCCGGCGGACCTGGAAGTTGTGGGGTTCTGTGCAGCGGCCCTCGCGTTCGGGCGGGTCGCGAGCGTCCTCAATACCATCGAGGCGCTGACCAGAATTCTCGGACCGGAACCGGCAACGTTCGTTCGTCGCTTCGATCCTTCGGCGGCGCACGCGGAACTTCGCTCGATGGTGCACCGGTGGACGCGCGGGGTCGACATCGCAGCGCTCTTGTGGGTGCTCCGGCAGATGCTCGATGCGTCAGGCTCACTCGAGGCGTTCTTTCTCGCTGGCTACAGGGAAGACGCCGTGGACATCAGCGAGGCTCTCGACAGCTTCTCGGCTCGGGCGCTCGCGCTCGATTTGCGCGCGGTTTACCGCCGGGTGCCGAAGCGCCCCGGGGTCTGCTACTTCTTCCCGCGCCCGGCCGCCGGCAGCGGTTGCAAGCGGCTGAACTTGTTCCTGAGGTGGATGGTACGGCGCGACGAAGTGGATCTCGGCGTCTGGAGATCGATTCCGCCATCCAAGTTGATCGTGCCGCTCGATACGCACGTGATCCGGCTCGGACGCTGCCTCGGGCTGACCCGCTACGTCTCGCCGGGATGGCGGATGGCGTCCGAGATTACGGCCTCACTACGAGCCATCGATCCGGTCGATCCCGTCCGGTTTGATTTTTCGCTGTGCCACGTCGGCATGATGAACGCCTGCGGTTACGGCCGCCGGCAGGGAGACACACAATGTCCGCTGAAGGGAATCTGCCGCCCGCGCGCCGGTCGCGGGCCGGCGCCGCGGTCGCCGCGGCGATCGCAGCCTTTGTCGTAGGGATCGCCGGCTTCGCGGCCGGGTGGCTGCTCGGCGCCCGGCACGTCACCCAGGCGGTGCCGTCCCCTTCGGGTGATCTCGTCGCCTACATCCTCGAGGCCCGCTGCTCGCTCGGGCGTTGCCAGTCGCTGAAAATCGGCAGCGCATCGAACGCGCGGGTAGTGGAAACGCTCGACGGTCAGTCGGAGGAAGCCGATGAAATCGCCTGGACTCCTGACGGCGGGCGCGTCGCGTTTCTCGTCAATGGCTACCAGCTCAGAGTCTTCGACGCTCACACCGGCGCAAATCTGGGCGCCGTCAGCCTGATCGAGCCCGACAAGTCTCCCTCGTCACGCATCGCGCGTGGCGTGACGTTCTCGAGTAACGGAGCGGCGGTGACGTTCGATGACTGTCCGCGCACTCACTCGGGATGCCAGCCCGCGTTCATGGCGATCCGGGCGAAGTAAAGGGCGGGAGTTAGCAGTTGGCGGTTCGCGGTTTACCATTCGCAGTAAACAAAGCCGCCGAGCGCCGACGGCCAACTGCAACCTGCCAACCCACTGACTGCAGACCTACGTTTCCACCTGCGCGTGCTCGGCAACCCGCCGGTAGACCCCGAGCGTCTCCTGCACCATTCGCTCCGCTGTGAACCTTTCACGCACCCGGAGCAGTCCCTGCGCGCCCATGACTTCTTGGGCCCGTTCGTCCCGGAGCAGCGCGACCAGGGCGCGCGCCAACGCCTCGTGATCGCGCGGTGGGACGAGGATCCCGCTCTGATTGTTGACAACGACCTCGGGAATCCCGCCGGCGGTCGTGGCCACGATCGGCCTGCCGCACGCCATGGCATCGAGCAGCGACGTGCCCAACCCTTCGGTGACCGAGCTCATGACGAAGATGTCGAATCCCTTGTGCACCGACAGCGCGTCTGGCCGGAATCCAACCAGCAGCACGTGTTTCTCGAGCGCGAGATCCTTGATTTGGCGTTCGAGCGACTCGCGGAGCTCTCCTTCTCCGGCGATGACGAATCGCGCATCCGGGACCTTCTGCACGACCAGCGCCGCGGCATCGATCAGGTGACGCTGTCCCTTGTGCGGCACGAGCGCGGCGACGTTGCCAACAATCGGCGAGTCACGGGGAAGCCAGAACTCGCCGTGCAGGTCGGCGGCTGGGGCGGCGGCGACATGCTCGAGGTCGATCCCTTCGTGCACCGTCACGGCCCGCCCTTCGTCGACGCCGTCGCCGAGCAGCATGCGTCGAATGAACTCGGAGGCGCAGATGAAGCAATCGACCTGACGATACTTCCATCGCGACAGGGCGTTGCCCCTCAGGCGAAAATCGACGCGGCGCGCGGCGATCAACGGAGGCTTGGCCGACGCCGTGCTCATCGACAGCGCCAGGGCCGCCATCGCCACGCCGTGCGGATCGTGTGCGTGGATCACATCGGGTCGTTCCTGAGCGATTACCCGGGCCAGGCGCCAGGCGGCGCTGAGATCCATTTCGGTTCTCGGCGTGAGCGGCAGCAGCTCGAGCCCTTCGCGTGCGCGCTGGCGCAGCTCGCCGGCCGGGTGCGCAACGAGCATCGTGCGGTTTCCCAGCGCGCGCATTCCGAGCACCGTCAACAGGACCTGATTCTGCCCACCCCGCCAGGTTCGAGCGGTATCGATGTGCAGGGAGTACATCGATCAATCCGAGGGGCGAGGGGCGATGTGCGAGGTGTGATCCGAGGGGCGAGGGGTGAGCGGCGAGTGGCGATCCGAAGGGCGAGGGGTGAGGGGCGAGGGGCGATCCGAGGAGAAAGGGGCGAGGGGCGAGGGGCGAGCGTCGACGGAGGATGGCCGGTGCCGCGCCCCACGGGTCAACTCCCAGAGCTTCGCCATCTTCAGAAACACGTAGTACGAGTTGAGCACCGAGACGAGCAACCCGGCGGCGCCCTGGGTGAAGCCGGCCTTCAAGACGTAGTTCCGCAGGAACGCGAGCGGTGGGTGCAGGATGAGCGTGGCCAGCGAGCTTCGGCGGCCTTCCGCGATCCATTGCTCGGCGGCGAGCGTGGTGTAGCGATCGATCGTCGAAAGATGATCGCTGATGTTGCGATAGGCGAAATGTTGAAGCTCGTGCTGCAACACGCCGGAGTCGCCGTTGAGCGTCAGCGTTTCGTGCACACGGCGGCTGTTCCAGTCTCCCGCCCGACGATCGTAGAGACGCAGCCGGTAGTTGGGATACCAGTCGGTACCGCGAATCCAGCGTCCGAGATACCAGGTCACGCGCGGCATGCGGTAGCCACGCCGAGTCGGCTCGGTGGCGAGGAGCGCCCGGATTTCCGCGGCGAGTCCCGGCGACACTCGCTCGTCGGCGTCGAGCGCCAGGATCCAGTCGTGCGAGGCGATCGAGGCGGCGTGGTTCCGTTGCGCACCGAAACCTGTCCACGGCGTCACATCGACCCGCGCGGAGTGACTGCGGGCAATCGCGACGGTCCCGTCCGTGCTCCCGGAGTCGACGACCACGATCTCGTCAGCCCACGCCACCGAATCGAGGCAGGCGCCGATGTTCGCTTCCTCGTCCTGGGTGATGACCGTGACGGTCAGCTTCGGCACAGGGCGAGTGTAACAGGAGCTAGGAGCTAGGAGCTAGGAGCTAGGAGCTAGGAGCTCGGAGCGTCTGCGAGCGCGTGGGGCTGCGCCCACGCGCCCTGAAAAATGCAGACACGGCTCGGGACAGTTCGCCGCGTGCACAGAAAACAAGAGCGGCGCCGAACGGCGCCGCTCACTCTAGCTCCGAGCTCTGGCAGCTACTTACCGTCCAACGCCGCCACCTCCACCGATTGGCGCCACCTGCACCGCTTCGAAGTCGACCAGTGAGCGGTTGTAGTCGATGGTGGCGTTCAGCTCGGACTGCCGGGCACGGGAGAGGTCGCGCTGCGCCTGGAAGAGCTCGAACGTCGTCGAGAGACCGACGGTGAAACGCTTCTGCTCCGCTTCGAGCCGCTTCTCGGCGAGTTCGCGCGCCTTGCGGGTTGCTTCGACTCGCTTCAGGTTGGTGTTGACCTGCCGTCCGGCCTCGCGCACCGCGGTGGCGATTTGCATCTCGAGGTCCGCGAGACTGGTCTGCTGCTGCTGCTTCTGAAGCTTGCCCTGCGCGACCGCGGCGTCGGCCGTGCTGGTGCCGAGGGGATACGAGACGTTGAGCGCAAGGCTCCAGGTCTTGAAGTCGTTGCCAAACACGTCGTGCAACACGTTACCGAAGCTTCGCACCGACTGCCCGATCGGGTTGGGATCCAGTGTCTGAGGATCGTAGAGGAACTGTGTGCCGCCCACACCCGTGACCCCGTAGCGCGCGGTGACGTCGATGCCAGGCAGCCGCTGATTCTGCGCGAACTTCAGGTTGATGTCCGTGGCGTCCATCTGACGCTTGAACTCGGCCAGATCGGTGCGATTGTCCAACGCGTTCTTGATCGCCCCGTCCACGTTGATCGCCTGCGGTGTCAGCACTGGCTGATCGGTCGGCCGGAACTTCGCCGTCCAGAACCCCGGCTGCTGCGGGTTCAAGACCAGCGCGCGCACCAGATCCTGTGCGCTTTGAATCGCCGCTTCCTGGATGATGACGTTTTCCTCGTTGCTTGCCACCTCGGCCTGCGCGGCGACGATGTCGATCGGCGCCATGGTACCGACCTCCACGCGGGTCTGGTTGTTGCGCAGCGATTCACGTGCGAGCTCGAGCGACTGCTGCGCGACCTCGAGCCCTGCAACCGCACCGACCAGCGTGTAGTATGCCGCCCGCACGTTGCGGGAGGTCTGGGTGATGCGCTGACGCAGCTGGATGTCGGCGACGCGCTCCTGGTTGTGCGCGAGCAACACCTGCTGCCGCAGCGCGTCGATCTTGAAATTCCGGAGGAGCGGCTGCGTGAACTGCGCATTCAGATTGGATCCGAGCTGCGGGCTGAAGACGGCCAGGGGCCGGTCGGTCACGTCGCGCGAGCCGTCGAACGACACCGCGTAGTTGCTCCCGCCGAACGGCAGCACCTGCTGCACGCCCGCCTGGCTCGCGAAATTGGTCGCCGTCACCGGCAGATTGCCGGTCCCGGTCGACAGAAAATCGGTCGGTGGTGCCGTGCTGTTGCGTCGGCTGATCGTCGAGAAGAGTTCGGGCTTGAACGCGCCGCTGGCGCGCGCGACGCCCAGCGTCTGGATCTGAGGGTTGAGACGTTCCTGCTGAATCCCGAGGTTGTTCTCGAGCGCCATCCGCACGGCGTCGTCCATGCTGATCGGCGAGCCATCCGCTACCGGTGAGGGGGGTGCCGCAGGTGCCTGAAGCGCTTGGGCGGTTGGCGGAGGCGTCGACGGTGCCGGTGAGGTCTGGGGATCCTGTCCGGAAGCGGACAGCGCGATGCCGGAAACGAACAGGAACGTTCCTGCCGCCGTCGCCAGCGTACGCGCAAAAGAAGCCGAAAATGGCTGGTACAGAAGCATTAAAGTATTCTCCAAATGTCGGGAAACCCCGAGGCTTAGACGGGACATGAGCAAGATCCGTTCTGCGGATCAGCGGACCTCAGCCACAACCATTATGCCGAAGCGCAAGCCCGCAGTTGTCGCAATCCTTCTATCTGCCGCCTTGGCCGGTTCGACGCTGATGGCGAATGGGCCGGCGGGTCGGCCCGCCTCGCACGGCCGGCGCGCCGGCGCCGCTGACATCAAAGACGATCGCTTTGCTTTGACGGTTGACAGCATCATGCGGGGCCCAGACCTCGTCGGGTATGCACCCGAAGGGCTCCGATGGTCTGCCGACTCACAGGAGCTCTATTTCGAATGGCGCAAACCCGGCGAGGAGGAAGCCACGACTTACCTGGTCGGCCGCGAGGGTGGGGCGCCGGTGCGATTGACCGATGAACAGAAGAAGACCACACCGCCGGTGGCTGGCAGGTGGGACAAGGCCCACCGGCGCGTCGTCTTCATCGACAACGGGGACGTCGTGCTGCTGGACGCGGAAGGTGCGCGCCGGCAGATCACCCGCACGACTGGGCCGGAGAGTAATCCCCGCTGGGCGCGACGGGATACCGCGATCACCTACGTGCGCGACGGCAATCTCTTCATCGTGCCGGCGGACGGCTCCGGTTCTGCGATCGTCGAGCAATTGACCGACGTCGCGCCGAAGAAGACCGATCCCCGACTCACCGACAGTCAGAAGTTCATTCGCGACGAGGAAGAGAAGCTGATTGACGCGGTGCGCGAGCAGAAGGCAAAGAAGAAGAAGACAGACGAGAAGGAGAAGCAGGAGAAGCAGCCGGCGTTCGAGCTGCAGGATCGCCAGTCTGCGACGGATCTGATGTTGTCGCCCGACGATATGCACGTGTTCATCCTCGTGGCCGAGCGTCCCGCCGGATCGCGCAACGTGATCGTGCCGAACTACGTGAATGAAACCGGTTATACCGAAGACATCCCGGGACGGTCGACGGTTGGGGATACGCAGGACCGCCGGCTTCTCGCAGTGCTGAATCTCCGGACCGGCAAATCGCTGTGGGCCGACGGCAGCTTCGCGCCGCCAGTGGATGAAAGCGAGAAGGCCGCGGCGAGGCCGGCTTCGCCACCTTCCGACGCGCCGGAAAGCCAGACGCCCGAACCAAGCCATCGAGCCGAACGCGAGATCCGCTGGTCGATGCCCGAGGTGTCGCAGGATGGAAAGCTGGCAGTGGCGGGGGCGCGGTCGGCTGACAACAAGGACCGTTGGTACGTCGTTGTCGATCCCGAGTCTGGAAAGACTCGCGTCGTCGACACGCTTCACGACGATGCGTGGATTCGGGAGGCGGGGGAAGGCTTTGGCGCGACCCGCGTGTCGTTTCTTCCGGACAATCGGCGGGTGTGGTTCCTTTCAGAACGGGACGGCTGGATGCATCTCTACACGCTCGATGTCACTGACGCGTCGGCAAAGGCGAAGCAGCTGACGTCGGGCCGGTGGGAGATCACCGGTGCGGAGCTTTCGCACGACGAGAAGAAGTTCTACG
The DNA here is from genome assembly GCA_963755695.1 of uncultured Acidobacteriota bacterium. Taxonomy (GTDB): domain Bacteria; phylum Acidobacteriota; class Vicinamibacteria; order Vicinamibacterales; family 2-12-FULL-66-21; genus QHWT01. The sequence continues at coordinate 1,510,540 of CAVWLB010000008.1, forward strand.
TGACCAGCACCGAGCAGCATCCTGGTGAGCGGCACCTCTACTCGCTGTCGATCGATGGTGGCCCGCGAACCAAGGTCACATCGATGACCGGTTCGAATCAGGCGGTGGTCTCGCCGGACGATTCGACGATCGGGTTGGTCTACTCCTACAGCAACAAGCCGCCTGAAATCTACGTCATGCCGAACTCGCCGAAAGCGGCCGGGAAACAGGTGACGACCACGCCGACGGCGGAATGGCGATCGTTCAACTGGATCGATCCGAAGGTCATCACCTTCAAGGCGCGTGACGGAGTCGACGTCTACGCGCGGCTATTCACGCCCGAGATGACTGGCGCCCGCCGCGATCCGGTACGCCCGGGTGTCGTCTTCGTGCACGGCGCGGGATACACACAGAACGCGCACAAGTACTGGGCCAGCTACTTCCGGGAGTATATGTTCCACAACCTGCTCGCCTCGCGGGGTTACGTGGTGCTCGACGTCGACTACCGCGCGAGCTCGGGCTACGGGCGCGACTGGCGCACCGCCATCTATCGCCACATGGGAGGCAAGGATCTCGAGGACATCGTCGACGGCGCGAAATACCTGACCGCGAAGGAGCAGGTGAACCCGAAGCGGATCGGCATCTATGGTGGGAGCTATGGCGGCTTCATCACGCTGATGGCGATGTTCACGACACCCGACGTCTTCGCTGCGGGCGCCGCGCTCAGGCCGGTCACCGACTGGGCGCACTACAACCACACCTACACCTCGAACATTTTGAACATGCCGCAGAAAGACGCGGAAGCCTACCGCCGCAGCTCACCGATTTACTTTGCCGAAGGTCTGAAAGGAGCGCTGCTGATCTGCCACGGCATGGTCGACACCAACGTCCTGTTCCAGGATTCGGTGAGGCTCACCCAGCGCTTGATCGAGCTTCGAAAGGAAAACTGGGAGTTTGCGCCGTATCCGGTGGAAAATCATTCGTTCGAGCGCGGCACGAGCTGGGCCGACGAATACAAGCGGATTCTCAAACTGTTCGAAGACAACCTGCGGAACGGCAGAAGTCTGCGGAGCACCAACTGAGATGACCGAGTCGGAGGTTCTCGACCATTTTCGCCAGTCGGGTGCGCTGCTCGAAGGACACTTCCGCCTGTCTTCGGGGCTACACAGCGATCGATACCTGCAGAGCGCGTTGGTCCTGCAGTATCCCGATCTCGCCGAGCAGCTCGGCGTCGCCCTGGGCGAGCGAACGCGTCACCTGCAGGCCACGGCGGTCTTGTCGCCGGCGCTGGGCGGCATCGTCATTGGACAGGAAGTCGGGCGGGCATTGAACATCCGTGCGCTGTTCGCCGAGCGGCAGGAAGGCTCGCTGCTGCTGCGGCGCGGTTTCACGCTCTCGCCGGACGACCGCGTGCTGGTCGTCGAGGACGTCATCACCACCGGCGGATCGACGCGCGAGACGATTGCCGTCGCCGAGGCGTCAGGCGCGCGAGTGATCGGGGCTGCCGCAATCATCGATCGCGGTTCCGAGCCGAGCCGGTTGAATTTTCCACTGCAGGCACTGGTGCGGATGGAGGTCCCGGCGTATTCGCCGGAATCCTGCCCGCTGTGCGCGAAGGGGCTGCCCGTCACCAAGCCCGGGTCGCGGGCATGATGCCGCCAGCGTTCAGCGTTCACTGCCAATGCTCGCCCGAGGTTCACGGTTCAATCGACGCCTGAAGCTTACGCCTTGAACAGTGACCGTTGACCATCGACATGCGCACGGTTCGCATCCTCATTCAGTACCGACGGAACCGAGTTCGTCGGATGGCAACGCCAGGAGAGCGGCGCGTCAATTCAGGGGGTGATCGAAGACGCGCTGACCACGATCGAGAGCAGGCCGGTTACGCTGCACGGCGCCGGACGCACTGACGCGGGGGCGCACGCCGTCGGCCAGGTTGCCAGCGCGCGGCTGACCACGCCGCTTGACGATCAGACGCTGGCGCGGGCACTGAATGCCAACCTGCCGCCGACGGTGCGCGTGTTTCAGGTGGTCACGGTTGCGGACGATTTTCACGCCCGCTTCAGCGCACGCTCGAAGACCTACGAGTACCGGATCTGGAACGGCGACGCGGTACCACCGTTCATCCGTCAGTTCGTCTGGCACGTGCCGCAGCCACTGGCGCTCGAACTGATGCAACGCGCCGCGGAAGCGCTCGTAGGCGAGCACGACTTCGCTGCCTTCCAAGGCACCGGAAGCACCGTGCACACCACCGTACGCACCGTCAGATCAGCGGTGTGGAGCGCTCAGAAGTGTTCCGGCGGAAGGCTCCTGACATACGAAATGCAGGGCGAAGGATTCCTGCGGCACATGGTCCGGGCCATCACCGGCACGCTCGTCGAGATCGGCCATGGACGCCGGGCGAGCGACGACATTCCTCGCCTGCTCGCCGGGCGCGACCGATCGCAGGCCGGCCGCACGGCGCCAGCCTGCGGGTTGTTCCTCATGAAGGTGGAGTACCGATCGCGAGAGGGTCCTGGAACCAACCAGAACCCGAAGGAACCGTGGGCCCCCTCAAGCTGCGCTCAGAGCGGATGTATGCGCACATACCAGACCCGCAGCGAGACGGGCGTGTCTGGCGCGAGCCACTTGTAGCGAGGCCCGGCGCTCCGAGCCGGGAGGGCGGTATCCGCGACGAATTGAAGTATCGCCTCTCCGGGTCTCACCAGATCGGCATCGACGTCGACCGAATACATTCCGACGCGCCCGGGATTCCAGCCAAGCGTGATTCGATTGAGCAGCCGTCCGTTCAACAATACCGACACCAGTCGCGGGGATGTCGGTGTGACGGGGTCCATGCGAAGAGTGAACCGGTAAGGCCGCCGGTTGGGCAGAGGCAGTTGAATGGCCGCCCGCTGGCCGATGATGACCCTGGCGATAACGGCCCCTTCGCCGCGCGGCTCCGACCACTGCTTCGTGGTGTAGAAGACGTCGTCACGGCGTCCCGCCGCGATCGTCACCTCCTCACCATAAGCGAGGGCCTCGCGCTGAACGAAATAGGGTAGACGGGTATAGACGCCGCGGGCGACCGCAGCAATCGTCACGACGGCCGCGACGGTGATCCACATGCGCGGAGATCGCGCCGCCTGCCGTTCATCCTGCTGTCGAAGCGACCAGGCAGTCCGCCACAGCCAGACCGGAGCATGCACGGCCGCGATCAGGTAAATCGGATACGCGTGCATCGTGAATCGCCACTCCCCGCCGCCGGCAACGTTCCATGTGAATGCGTACGGCACCAGAGAGGACAAGAGCAAGGCCAGTAGGAGCCGGCCGTTCGGCGAGGCAAGAAACAAGAGAAGGCCAGCCACGGACGACAGCTTCGCGGCGTCTGCGAGATAGGGCAGCCACAGGTTGAAGCCGAACCACTTGTTCTGGAAGGGCCAGACGAAGATGCCGGTCGCGACGGTGTCGGCCTGAAACAAGGGCCGCCGGGAAACCTTCGCGCGGATATATTCGAACGCGCTTTGAGGCGCCTGATGTGGCAGCCCCTCGCCGGCGCGGTAGTAGCGGGTGTGGGCGTTGATCGAGACAAAAGGATCGCCGGTCTCGCGCGCACAGTTGATCAGGTAAGGCGCAACCAATATCGCGGTGATTGTTGCGGCGAGTACGCTCATCGCGAGCGGCTGCCGCCCTTCTCCGCGGCGAATCGAGGTCACGAGCAGCGCCGGAGCAATCCAGGAGACTGACGTAATCCTGGTAAAGCACGCCGCGGCGCTCAATATTCCGGCCAGTGTCGCGTTGGCGAGGTTCGGCTGATTGCGCAGTCGGACGAACGCCCAGCTCGCGAACACGAACATCGCTGCGAACGTGTCGTCCCGCCAGCCGCCCGCCGACCAGTTGACCAGGTCGTAGTCGATGGCGACGCCGAGCGCGGCCAGCACGCCAACCGTCGGACCAAATGCCGCGCGACCCAGCAAGTAGGTGGCGACAATCCCGAGCGTCGACATTGCCGCCGACGCGAAGCTGATCCCCACATCCTGCCCATCGAGCAACCAGAGCGCCGCCCGCGTGATGATCAAGAAGAGCGGTTCGCGCACGTGCCCCTGGTAGAACGAACGCAATTCGCGCGCGAACTTCAGATAGGTGATCGGATCGCCGCCGACGTACGGATTGGGCACCGGCGCCCAGGCGTAAAACTGCGGTTCAACGTATCGCGCGAGCGGCGCGACGCGCTCGGTGAGCACGCGAGCCCAGCCCGGGCGCTCGATCGGGCCGTAACGCGAGGTGATGACGTTGAGGCGGAGAAGAGCGCCGTAAACCGTGATCAGCAATACGACAACGACCGGCAGCGCGGCCCGGATGCGGTCGACCGTTGGCATGCGCACAGCCCGTATACTTTATCAATCAATGTACAGCACGGATGCTGGCTTCGCGCGGGCACGGCTGCGCACGTGGCGCACATGGCTGCCGCTTGCGGCGTTGCTCACGCTGGGATTCGGCCTTCGCCTGTTCTACCTGTTGCTCGCGGTCCGCACACCCGGCTTCAGGTGGGAAGATCCCGACGGGTACCTGGCGCACGCGCTGCTGCTCGCACGCCCGGACGGTTGGCACTGGTCGTTCGAGGTCGCGAAGTACGCCAACAACGGTCAGGTGTTTGCGCTGCCGCCGCTCTACTCGATCTTCCTTTCCCTGATCGCGCTGTTCCCTGGTTTGCCGTTCTCCGCGCAGCTGGCGCAGATCGTACTGTCGACAATGGCGATCGGCCTCATCTTCATGCTCGGCCGCATCCTCCATTCGTCGGCCGCGGGCCTGTGGGCAAGCGCCGGATACGCGTTGTCCGTCTCGAGTATCTTCGGCGTCTGGTCGACGTCGCAGGAGGCGCTTTACCTTCCACTCCTGCTCCTGGCGTTTCTGCTCTACGCGCGCGCGCTCGCCAGCGACGCCCGGCCGTTGTCGTTTGGTGTGGCCGGCGTGATCATGGGACTGGCGGCGCTGACGCGATCCATGCCGCTTTTCTTCGTCGTGCCGCTGGCAGCGCTCCACGTCGCGATGGCGACGGACCGTCGAATGGCACTCCGTCAGTCGATCGGGTATCTAGCTGGCTTTGCGCTGATCGTGGGTCCCTACTGTGTGGGCTTGTCGCGCGCGTTTGGACAACTGACGCTGATCGACAGCCACTCGGGCATACGGGTGGCTGCGGAGAGTAGCGCGCAATCGGCGCCAGGACTCGGAGACACAGCGGCGGCACTCTGGCGATTGATTGCCGCGCATCCCCTGATCTTCCTGCAACAGGCCGCCGAGCGTGCGCGGGCGCTCTTCTACGTCAACGGCGGCCGGCAACTGCAAATCTACGTCGTGGCCGACACCAGGAGCGGGGCAGTCGTCTGGAAGCTGCTCGTGCATCTCGGGACTGACGCGATTCTGATTGCCGCCGCGATACTCGCGTGGCCCGGCGCCGTATTGTGCCGGAATACTCGCCTCGCCGTCGTTTTCTTGTCGTGGGCCGCGCTGAACATCGCGATCGTCGCCCTCAGCGGGTTTGGCGGCGCTCGGCTCCGGACACCGTTCGAGCCATTCTTGCTGCTGCTCGGCGTCGTGGTGCTCGCGGGCCGATGGCGGCCGCGGCCGCGGCAGGTGATTGCGGTCGCTGTGGCATTGGCTGTCGCAATGGCTGTCCTCGTCGTGCCGCAATTGCCGCGCAGCTTTGCCAGCTGGCCCGACTACGGCGTGCGGTGGCCCTCGGTGCTCAATCGCGCGGTTGGAAGCATTCATGGGAGTGCCGGGTTCAACGTGCCTGCGTACGATGGAGTGGGACGATTCCTGGTGCAGCCGGCTGGCGACGGTCAGGCCATCCAGGTGGACGTGCGCGCGGGTGGAGCGACAGTGCAATCGATCCGCCTCAACCACGAGCCCACCAGCGTGACGTTTCCGTGGCCGCGTCGCGGACTTGCGTTTGCCGAACTCCGCGCCGTCGACCCGAACACGGAGAGGCCCGCGAGCGTTCGCGTCGAGGTCGGCCGGCGCTAGCCGCCTATAGCTCCCCCGGCTGACCCGGACTATCATCAGTACTCACTCCATGTCGCTCGACCAGATTCTTGCCGTCCTGCCGCCTGGCTCAGGCGAAGAGGCGTTGGCGCGGCAGATCGACTTCAACCGACTGCCGACGCACGTTGCCGTCATCATGGACGGAAACGGCCGCTGGGCGGCGCAGCGTCATCTGCCGCGGGTCGAGGGGCACCGCGCCGGGATCGAATCGGTGCGCGAGGTGGTGGAAGGATCCGCACGGCTCGGCATCAGGGTGCTCACGCTCTACGCGTTTTCCGTGGAAAACTGGAAACGCCCGGCGACCGAAGTCTCGACGCTGATGATGTTGCTGAAGCGCTACCTGCGGTCCGAGCTGAATATGCTGCTCAAGAACGACATCCGTTTCCGGGTGATCGGCCGCGCGGAGGATCTTGCCGCCGATATCCAGGGCGAGCTGTCGGACGCGGAGGTCAAGACGGCGTCAAACGCGGGCATGCAGTTCAACATCGCGCTGAACTACGGCGGCCGCGCCGAGATCGTCGAAGCCGCCAGGCGGATTCTCGCAGAGGGCGTGCCGGCTGATGCGCTGGACGAGCAGCGTTTCAGCGAGTTCCTCTACACCGCGGGCCAGCCCGATCCCGATCTGCTGATCCGCACGAGCGGTGAGATGCGCGTCAGCAACTTTCTCCTGTGGCAAATCGCGTATGCCGAAATCTGGGTGACCGATACGCTGTGGCCCGACTTCCGGAAGCGACACCTGCTGGAAGCCATTCTCGCCTACCAGAAACGCGAACGCCGGTACGGCGGCATCAAGCATCCCGCCGTCGCGGGTCGATGACGCGGGTTCTGTCCGCGCTCGTCCTCATTCCGCTGGTCGTTGGCACCATCTGGTTCCTGCCTCCGCTTGCGACACTTGGCCTCGCGTCGATCGCGGCGCTGCTCGCGCTGTGGGAATATGCGGCGATCACCGCGGCGCTCGACACCCACATTCCGCGCGCGGCCTCTGCGGCGGCGGTGCTGGCTGCCTGCGTGGCGACGGGCCTTCCCGGGCTGCCAGTCGAGATCGTCCTGATGACGGCGTTCATTCTCGTCGGCGCTCTGGCCGTTGCGTCGGGACGGCCGGGACCCGCAATTCTTCGCGACGGCGCAGCCGCGCTGCTGCCCGTGCTGTACATCGGCCTGCCGCTCGGCGCGCTCGCGGCGGTCCGGGCGATCAGCGGACGCGAAGCCGTCCTGCTGCTGATGCTCGTGATTGTGGTGAGCGACTCGGCGCAGTATTACACCGGCCGAGCGCTCGGCCGACGGCCGCTTGCGCCAACCATCAGCCCCAAGAAAACGCTCGAGGGCGCGATAGGTGGCATGGTGTTCGGAACGACGGCAATGATCGTTGGCGGCCGCTGGGTGTTCACGGGTACCGCGTTGCCGGTTCTCGGGCTCCTTGGCGCGACCGTTGCCGCCCTTGGCATCGTCGGGGACCTGTTCGAGTCGCTGCTGAAGCGCAGCGCCGGGGTGAAGGATTCATCCCAATTGATCCCCGGCCACGGCGGCGTACTCGACCGTATCGACAGCTGGCTGTTCGCTGCGCCGGTCTACTACGTGTTCGTCAGATATCTCCTGTGAAGAACATCGCGATTCTCGGTTCGACCGGTTCGATTGGTCAGAGCGCGCTCGCGGTCGTCGACTCGCATCCGGATCGACTGCGTGTGGTCGGTCTCGCTGCCGGCGGCAATGGCAAGCGGCTGGCCGAACAGGTCGAGAAATACCGCCCGTCGATCGCCGCCCTCGCGAGCGAAACCGGGCCTGACGGACTGCTGCGCGTGGCGACGCATCACGATGTGGATCTAGTGCTGTTTGCCTCGTCCGGCACTGCTGCGCTCGACGCCGTCCTCGCCGCCATCGACGCCGGCAAGACGATCGCGCTCGCAAACAAGGAAATTCTGGTCATGGCTGGTTCAGTCGTGACCACAGCTGCGAAGCGGGCCGGCGTGGCGGTGCTTCCCGTCGACAGCGAGCACAATGCGATTCACCAGTGCCTTCACGGCCGTCATGCCGGCGACATCCGAAAGCTGATTCTGACGGCCTCGGGCGGGCCATTCAGAAGTCTGCCGGGAGCCGCCCTGGAGAAGGTCACCGCCGCGGACGCCCTGCGGCATCCTACCTGGCGTATGGGGCCGAAAATCACCATCGATTCGGCGACGTTGATGAACAAGGGGCTCGAGGTGATCGAAGCGAGGTGGCTGTTCGACGTCGCGCCGAAGCAGATTGACGTCGTCGTGCACCCTCAGTCGATCGTCCACTCGATGGTGGAGTTCGTCGACGGCTCGGTGATCGCGCAGCTTGGCGTCACCGACATGCGGCTGCCCATCCAGTATGCGTTCTCCTATCCGGAGCGATGGGACGCTCCGGTGCCACCGCTCGATCTCACCCGTGCCGGCCGCCTGGATTTCGAGCCTCCGGACACCGGACGGTTTCGCTGTCTCGGGCTCGCGTTTCGGGCGTTGGCTGGCGCGGAAGGGCTTTCGATTGTGCTGAACGCCGCAAACGAGGTGGCGGTCGCGGCATTTCTCGAGGATCGCCTGGCGTTCACCGCGATCCCGTCCATCATCGAACAGGCGCTGGATGGCTACGAGCGAATGGGCGCCTCCCCAATCCGGGGACTGGCGGAGGTGCGCCGGGTGGACGCTTGGGCACGAGAGTTCGCGGCTCGGGGGACGGCTGGAGTACAATCGCCGTCATAGCGTGATTTCATCAAGGATCCGGTAGTGACCAGCATCATCGCGTTCCTGTTCGTTCTGGGCGTCCTGATCTTCGTCCACGAACTCGGCCATTTCGTGATGGCCAGGCGCATCGGCGTGCGAGTGCTCACCTTCTCGCTGGGTTTTGGTCCGAAGCTTCTCAGCTTCCGGCGCGGCGACACGGAATACTGCATCAGCGCAGTGCCGCTTGGCGGCTACGTGAAAATGGCGGGCGAAAATCCAGAAGATGCCCGGACCGGAGCGCCGGACGAATTCCTCTCGAAGGGCAAATGGCAGCGCTTCCAGGTGCTCGTCATGGGTCCGGTGATGAACATCCTGCTGGCACTCGTCGTGATGTCGGGGGTGCTCTACCGCGGCGCACAGCTCCCGGTCTACGAACAGCAGCCGGTCGTGATCGGCATGTTCGCGCCCAACTCCGTCGGACAGCGCGCCGGACTGAAGATCGGTGACCGGATTCTCACGATCGACGACCGCGTCGTGGACACCTGGGAAGACTTCTCGATGGCCATTGTGGCCAAGGCGAAGCGGCAGGTTTCGATCGGCTACGTTCGCGATAACCAGACCCAGAATCTGACCCTCGTGCCCGATGCCCAGGGCAAGTTCGAAATGGGGGATATCGGCATACAGCCGCTGATTCATCCCCAGGTGGTGGCCATCAGCAAAGGGCAGCCGGCTGACGAGGGCGGGCTTCATCCCGGCGACGTCGTGATGGCGGCGGCAGGCGAGCAGAACGTCATGTACGACCGCCTGCTCGCGGCCATCAAGTCGCACAAGGAACAGCCGCTGCCACTCACGGTCAAGCGCGACGGCCAGATGGTCGATCTCACGCTCAAGCCGCGCGACATCGGCGGCAAGGTCATGATCGGCGCGCAGATCAACGCGCTCGAAACCCACACCGTCGAACCCGGCCCGCTCGACGCCATGAAGCTGAGCGCCGAAAAGAACTGGGAATGGACGACGCTGATTGTCCAGACGCTCAAGGGCCTCTTCACCCGCGAAACCTCGGTCAAGCAGCTGATGGGACCGGTCGCGATTGCCGATCTGTCGGGCAGCGCAGCGCAGGCCGGATGGATTCCACTCTTCACGCTCATGGCGATGATCAGCCTGAATCTCGGGCTGCTCAACCTGATGCCGATCCCCGTCCTCGACGGCGGTCACATCTTCATCCTGGCGCTCGAAGGCCTCGCCCGGCGGGACTTCAGCATGCGCGTGAAGGAGAAGATGCTGCTCGCGGGCTTCGTTCTCCTGCTGATGCTGATGGTGACGGTGATCTACAACGACCTGATGAGAATTCAGTGGATCGAAAAGCTCGTTCCCTGGCGGTAGCCACCACGATCGCTCGTCAGGAAACCGGCATTCGCGATTGACGTTTCTTGGGTTTGTCCAGTCGCGCGACGTCCGCTTCGCCTGCGACGTAGCCAAAGGCGGGCCATTGGTCCGGGTGTTTTGCCATCAACGCCTTCAACTGCTTCACGCCTTCCTCAACCTGCCCGCCGGCGATTGACGCGTTACCGGCCGCGTAGCCAATCGTCACCGCATCGACATCCTTGGCGGTGATCGTCAACGACTCCAGCGACGCGCGTCCCTTGTAGGCCATCAGCAGGCGGTAATACGCTCCGTTTTCGATCACGTCCATGTCCGTCGTGATCGGACCCAGGACCCGCTGAGCGTCGTCCTTCAGTCCGAGGCGCTGAAGGGTGAGGTAGAGCCAGCTCGTCGTGGCGACGAGCATATCGGGAGTCTTTGAGAATTCCAGGCAGGCTTCGAACGCCTTCCGTGCCTCGGCGAACTCTGCCCTGAGGTAGTGGGCGAGTCCGAGGTGATAGTAGATGTTCGAATTCAACGTGCTGGTCGGGATGTTGCGCGCGTTCGGCTGACCGTCCGGCTCGACTTGATCCGGCTTGCCTTCCACGAGGTCGGCCGCCCTCCGGAAGTCCTTGATCGCGAGATCGAATTTGCGCAGGGTGATGTAGCGGTGGCCACGATGGCGATAGAGCCGCGGGTCGTCCGGATGCAGCTCGATCGCGCGCGTATAGATTTCGACGGCTTCGCCGAACCGTCCGAGATAGGCGGTCCGCCGGCCCAGCCAGATCGCCGCATCCACGTCCTGAGGTTTCTTGTCGTAGGCCTCGCGGGCCGATGCGAGGTCGGCTTCGAGAGCCTTTCGACGATCCGGCGGGATCGGCGGGGACACGAGCGGCTTGCCGAGGAGCGACAGCGTCTCGGGCAGCTGTCCTTCGACGGCGCTCAGGACAGGCCTGCCCGCAGCCGACCAGCAAAGGATCGCCAGAGCGAGGCACGCGATCGAGCGGGGCACGACCATAGAATACGTCGGATGATTCGCCTTGAACTCCGTCCGATGATCGCTCTTGCCGCGCCCGTCGTCGCGGCAGAACTCGGATGGATCGCGATGGGACTGGTCGACACGCTGATGGTCGGACGCCTGGGAGCGGATGCCATTGGCGCGGTCGGACTTGGCAGCATCCTGTTCGTTGCGGTGGCGGTGTTCGCGATGGGGATGCTGCTCGGCCTCGACCCGCTCGTCGCGCAGGCCTACGGCGCGAAGGACCTCCGCGATTGTCACCGCTGGCTCGTGGACGGCGTGTGGTTGGCCGCCCTGATTGCGCTTCCGCTGGTGGCCCTCACGCTCGCGATCGATGCGGTGCTGCCGTTTTGGGGCCTTCCTCCATCGGTTCTGCGTCTGACCCAGCCCTACCTCGGGATTCTCGCCTGGTCGCTCCCGCCGCTGCTGCTCTACGTCGCGTTCCGGCGATATCTCCAGGCGCTGGGCATTGTGACCCCGGTGATGGTCGCCCTGATTCTGGCCAACGTCGTGAACATCGTGGTGAATTGGATCCTCATCTTCGGCCGCTTCGGTGCGCCGGCGCTCGGTGCCCGCGGCGCTGCTTACGCGACGCTTCTCTCGCGGGTCTTCATGGCGGCGTACCTCTTCCTGGTCATCGTACGTCGCGAGGCTCACACCACTCCGCGCTTGTCGCACACGCCGTTCGGATTCGACGGTGCGCGGCTGAAACGACTGATCGCGCTCGGATTTCCAGCGGCGGGACAGGCGGTTCTCGAGGTCGGCGTGTTCGCCGCCGCGACGGCACTTGCCGGGCGGGTATCGACGGATGCGCTCGCCGCGCATCAGATTGCGCTCAACATGGTGGCCGTCACCTTCATGGTGCCGTTCGGGCTTGCCTCGGCGGCCGCAGTTCGCGTGGGGCACGCGGCGGGCCGTCGAGATGCTCGCGGCCGTCCGAAGCGCGGGCTGGACGGCGATTGCGATCGGCGTCGGGTTCATGTCCACCGCGGCCGTCGTGTTTCTCGTGGTTCCGGAGCCGCTCATCCGGGCGTTCACCAATGATGCGGAGGTGATCAAGACCGGCGTGGGATTGCTGTTCGTTGCCGCGCTGTTCCAGTTGTTCGATGGATTGCAGGGAGTCACCACCGGTGTGCTGCGTGGACTCGCCGACACCCGGACCGCGATGTTGTGGAATCTCGCCGGCCACTGGTTCGTGGGGCTGCCGCTGGGCTACACCTTGTGCTTCGTCGCCGGGCGGGGCGTGGTGGGTCTGTGGTGGGGCTTCTCGGCCGGCCTGATGGTCTGCGGCCTCGCGCTTCTGATCGTCTGGATCAGAAAGGGGGACACTCCCACCTACGCGCCGTCGCAGGTGGGATCGGAAGGGTGACGGTCAGCGTTCTGAGCAGTCCGATCGGGCCCATGGCGCGGATCCGACGCGAACGGCATACCCGAATTCGACGAAACCGCGGGAGAGCAGCGGAAGAAACTCTATCGGGACGGCGCCCAGAACGTCAGCAGAATCGATTGAGATCCCCAGCCAGGAGCACAGGCGCTAGGCCAGAAGGGGCGCTTTTTTCTGATATTTCCGCTCGATATACTCGTCGACGAGCTTGCGAAAGGCCTCAGCAAGCTCGTCGTAGGTACCGCGCAGCGTCGTGTAGTGCTCGCCATCGATGAAGACGGGGCAGTTCGGCGCTTCACCGGTGCCCGGCAGACTGATCCCGATACTGGCCGCTTTCGATTCACCAGGTCCGTTCACCACACATCCCATGACGGCGAGGGTCATCGACTCGACTCCCTCGGTACTGAGTTTTCCACTCCGGCATGCGGAGGCGGATGTACTCCTGCGTGCGTTCGGCGAGTTCTTGGAAGGTCGTGCTCGTGGTCCGTCCGCAGCCGGGGCAGGCGGTGACGCTCGGTGAAAACGCCCGCAGGCCGAGCGCCTGCAGGATCTCGCACGCGGCGTAGACTTCTTCTCGTCGATCCCCGCCTGGCTTCGGCGTGAGCGACACGCGAATCGTGTCACCGATGCCTTCGTAGAGCAGCACGCCGATGGCGGACGCGGACCACACCAGACCCTTCATCCCCATGCCTGCCTCGGTGAGCCCGAGATGCAGCGGTTGATCCGTCCGCCGCGCGAGCGCGCGGTAGACCGCAATCAGATCCCGCGGACGAGAGGTCTTGCACGAGATGATGATCTGATCCTTTCGGAGCCCCGATTCGATTGCCAGCTCCGTCGACTGCAGGGCCGAAAGCACCATGCACTCGTTGATGATTTCCTCTGACGTATGGCCGAGCGCCCGATCGGTGTTTTCCTGCATCTTGGCCACGACGAGCTCCTGATTGAGGGAGCCGCCGTTGACCCCGATGCGGACCGGCTTGTTTCGATCGCGTGCAACCCTGCAGATCGTCGCGAACTGTTCGTCGCGGCGCCGGCCGGTTCCGACATTTCCCGGGTTGATGCGGTATTTGTCGAGCGCTTCGGCGCAGGCGGGAAATCGCGTCAGCAGCAGATGACCGTTGTAGTGGAAGTCGCCGATGAGCGGCGCGGTGACGCCGGCATCGAGCATCCGGCGCTTGATTTCCGGGACGGCGGCCGCGGCCTCCGGCAGGTTCACCGTCACGCGCACCATCTCGGATCCCGCTTCGGCGAGCTCGATGCACTGTTGCGCGGTCGCGGCGGCATCCGCCGTATCCGTCATAGTCATCGACTGGACGACAATCGGCGCACCTCCACCGACCTGGACGGGCCCGACACGGACGCCAACTGTTTTGTGGAGACGAACGGTGCTGATCATGTGGTGCTTTGAGGACGATCATACCATCCGTGGCGAGCCCGGCCGTCCGGCCGACCGAACCTAAGCCTCACGCGTCAAAAGACTTGTGCGAACCGTCGAGGTCCCCGGCAGGATGGCCCTTCAGGGCGTGTGTTTTGCAGCCGATATACCTGATTCGTGAACCGGGTCTCAGACGAGGCGATAAGGAGAAGGCAGTGAAAAAGATGATGATGCTCATGCTCCTGCTGATGCTGGCGGTCCCCGCCGCTGCGCAAACGGGGTATGGGACGCAGTCGACGGTGACCAGCTCGGACATCCAGCATCTGCAGGATCAGGTGTACGACGCGAGCAATGACATCGCGCGCATGCGCAGCGGGGATCGCGATCGCCTGCAGACCCAGCTCGATGATGTCCGCGACGAGGTGGTGTACCTGAAAGTCAAGTTGCGGAAGGAAGGGTCGGTGAACCGCTCCGACTACAACGACGTGCGCGATCGGCTTCAGAACATCCGCAGCGAAGCCCGCGCCGACTCCACGGCGCGCCAGGGTTCGTCGTCGTGGGACACGAGCGGTACAGGAACGACCTCCACCAACAACTCCGGGTACGGCACTGGCAGTTCATCCGGTAACGGCGCAGGGTACGGTACCGGCAGCGGCTCGGGCAGCGGCTCTTCCACCGGCTACTCCGGCGGAACATCGGATCGGCAGCCGCCACGCAACACCAGCACGCGACGCGGTGAAGTGCCGGCCGGCCAGGAGATCGACGTTCGGCTCGAGCGCGAACTGAGCTCCGACACCGCACAGGTCGAGGATCGTTTCACGGCCACTACGATGGTCGACCTGTATCAGGGGGACGAAGTGCTGATTCCCGCGGGCTCCACGATGCGGGGAGTGGTCAGCTCCGTGACCAACGCCACCCACACCCAGCGCAAAGGCAGTCTGACCGTGTCGTTCGATCAGATCACCGTTCGCGGACGCAGCTATCCGATTCGCGGCACCGTGACCCAGGCACTCGAGAGTGAAGGGATCAAGGGCGAGCTGCCGAAGATCGGCGCGGGCGCCGGTGTCGGCGCGATTCTTGGTGGCATTCTGGGCGGCGCAAAGGGCGCACTGCTTGGAGTCCTGATCGGCGGCGGCGGCACGATCGCGGCAACCGAAGGCAAGGACGTCAATCTCCCGGTTGGCACCGTGCTGCGCGTCAGGTTCGAGAATCCGGTCACGGTGAGATAGATGATTTGGTGAACCGGTGATTTGGTGATTTGGTGATTGAAGAGGGTCAACGCCAATCACCAATCACCAAATCACCAATCACCAAATCACGAATTACGAATCACCCGTGCGCCACACTAGGAAATCTCTTTGAACGCCGCGTGAGCGGCTCTTACGGTCCGGTCGACGTCTCTTTCCGTGTGCGCGCCGGAGAGGAACCACGCCTCGAATTGTGACGGCGGCGGATAGATCCCCCGGGCCAGCATCCCTCTGAAAAACGATCCATACGCGCGCGTATCCGCCGTCAGGGCGGATTGATAGTCGCGCACCGGCTGGGTGGTGAAAAACGGGGTCACCAGCGAGCCGAACGCGTTGACCTGGAGTGGCACTGCTGCTGCCCGTGCCGCCTCGGCAAGGCCGGCCGCGAGACGCGCGCCAAGCTTCGCAAGGTGACGGTATAGCTTCGGCGAGAGCTCCATCAGGCTCCATAAGCCGGCGGTCATCGCGAGCGGGTTCCCCGACAGGGTGCCTGCCTGGTAGACCGGCCCGGCGGGAGCCACGAGCTCCATGATCTCCGCGCGGCCTCCGTATGCGCCGACCGGCAGTCCTCCACCGATGATCTTTCCGAGGCAGGTGAGGTCAGGACGGATCCCGAACAATTGCTGCGCTCCGCCTGCCGCGGCGCGGAAGCCCGAGATCACCTCGTCGAAAACGAGCAGTATGGCTTCGCGATCGCAGAGCGTGCGGAGGCCCTGCAGAAACCCGTCGCGCGGCGGCACGACGCCCATGTTGCCCGCAATCGGTTCGACGATCACCGCAGCGATCTGGCCGTCGTGCTCCGCAACCACACGTTCCACCGATTCGAGATCGTTGTAGCGCGCGAGCAGGGTGTCCGCGGCAGCGGCCGCGGGAACACCCGGACTGGTCGGCACTCCGAGCGTCATCGCCCCGGAGCCTGCTTGCACCAGGAACGAATCAGCGTGCCCGTGATAGCAGCCCTCGAACTTGATGATCTTGTCGCGCTTGGTTGCGGCGCGCGCAACCCGAACGGCGCTCATCGCTGCCTCGGTGCCTGAGCTGACGAACCGCACCCGCTCCATCGACGGCATCAGCATCGCCACCCGATGCGCCAGGCGCGTTTCCAGCTCGGTCGGCGCGCCGAAGCTGGTGCCGCGCTTTGCCACGTCGCCGAGGGCCTTGATCAGTCCTTTGGGCGCGTGGCCGTGAATCAACGGGCCCCACGACATGACGTAGTCGATGTACGTGTGGCCGTCCGCGTCCTCGATCCGCGCCCCGCTGGCACGGGTCATGAACAGGGGCGTCGCGCCCACCGACTTGAACGCGCGAACCGGGCTGTCGACTCCGCCGGGAAGGATCCGCGCCGCATGCGCGAACGAGTCGTTCAGATTGTGGATAGCGGCTGCGAGGCGACATGCGATGGAAGATATCAGAATCCGGCGGGTCTAAAGACCCGCCGGCACGTAGGCGAACGTCTACACCGGCAGGCGCAGCACCGCGCGGCAGCCGCGCGCTCCGTGCGGTTCTCGAGGCCCAGCGTGCCGCCGTGCGCCTCGGCGATCTGGCGGCTGAGCGCCAGACCGATGCCCGAGCCGGTCGGCTTGGTCGTGAAGAACGGCACGAACAGGTTCGACGTGTCCGGCAGCCCGGGTCCTTCATCCTCGACGGTGAGCTGCAGGAAGCCGTCGATCGTCTTCCAGTCGATCCACACCTTGCCGCTCGTCTCGAGCGTCGCATCGACGGCGTTGCGGACGATGTTGATCAGCAGCTGTTCGAGCTGATCCGGATCGGCTTCGATCTGCGACGTCTTCGGCGGCCCGCACCTCGATCGGCAGCCGGTTCTCGAGCTCGGCGATCCGCGTGGCGAGCGGCAGGATCTGGATCGCGCCGCTGCTGCGGCTTGGGCAGCTGCGCGAGCTGCGCGTAGGCCCGCAGGAACCGTCCGAGCGCGCCCGAACGCGTTTCGATCAGGTTCAGGCCGTCCTGGATCTCCGCCGCGCGCGGGATGTCGGGTACGCGCGAGATCATCCGCTTGATGCTGTGCGCGATCGACTTGATCGGCGTCAGCGAGTTGTTGATCTCGTGCGACAGCACGCGGACGATGCGCTGCCAGGCCTGCTGTTCTTCTTCGCGCAGCGCGCGGCTCAGGTCGGCGAAGACGAGGAGCTGATGCGGCTTGCCGTCGCGGTAGAAGGTCGATCGCCGCAGCTCCAGCCGCCCGCTGTCCGGGCCGAACGCGCCGTCGATGAGGCGCGGCGTGTCGCCGGTCAGATAGCGATCGAGCCGCAGCTCGCCGGGCGTCGCGTCCGAGCGAGATGCGGCGGCCCGTGCTTGTTCAGCAGCCGCTCGGCGGCGGGGTTGGCGAGCACCAGCTTCTCGTCCATGTCGAAGGCGAAGACCGCGACGTCGATCGCGCCCATGACGCTGGTCAGCAGCGCCGTCGACTCAACCGCCTCCGATCGCTGCCGCTGCAGCGTGTCGCCGAGCGAGTTGATCTCCTTCATCACGAGATCGGCGGCGCTGCCCGGCTTTGCGCCGGTCCCGCGGATCGAGTAGTCCCCCTCGTGCAGCGCGCCGAGCAGGTTGGCGGCGAGATAGAGCACGCGCGTGACCATCTGGTAGGCGGTCAGCGCGCAGCCGATCCAGACGACGAGCGACCACGGCGGCGAGCGTCCAGCGGACTTCGAAGCTGTAGTTCTGGCCCCAGACGATCCAGGCCAGCGCGACCGCCGCGGGCAGCCCGCCGAGCAGCGCCAGGCCGAGGACCGCCTGCTCGAGGCTCCAGTGCACGCGGCGCGGTGCGGTTACTCCGGACGCCATACTGCTGCAGCCGGCGGTAGAGCGCGCTGCGGCTCATGCCGAGCTGCTGTGCGGCCAGTCGGACATCGCCATTGTGGCGCGCGAGCACCTTCTCGATGAACACGCGCTCGGCGTCCTCGAGCGACAGGTCTGTCGGCGTGCGACGCTTTCGTCGCCGGCGCGCGGCCGCTGGAGGCCGAGGTAGCGCGCGGCAATCGAGCGTCGCCGACGGATCAGCCATCAGCACGGCGCGCTCGATCGCTGTGCGCCAGCTCGCGGACGTTGCCGGGCCAGGTGTGCGCCTGCAGCATCGCAGCGCGTCCGCGTCGAACGCCGGCGAGCGGCTTGCGGTAGCGCGCGGCGTAATGTGCCAGGAAATGCCCGGCGAGCGCGTCGACGTCGTCGCGCCGCTCGCGCAGCGGCGGCAGGTGAATGACGACGGTGTTGAGCCGATAGAGCAGATCTTCGCGGAACCGCCCCGCCGCGATCTCCGCCTGCAGGTCGGCGTTGGTCGCCGAGAGCACGCGCACGTTGACGTAGCGCAGCCGCGACGAGCCGACGCGCTGCGATCTCGCCGGTCTGCAGCACGCGCAGCAGCTTCGCCTGCAGGCGGATCGGCATGTTCGCGATCTCGTCGAGGAAGAGCGTGCCCTCGTCGGCCATCTCGAAGCAGCCGATGCGATCGACCCGGGCGTCGGTGAAGGCTCCCTTGACGTGGCCGAACAGCTCGCTTTCCGCGATGCCTTCGGCCAGGCCGCCGGCGTTCATCGTCACGAGCGGCCTTGCCGCGGCGATCGATAGCGCGTGCAGCCACGCGGCGACGACCTCCTTGCCGGTGCCGTGCTCGCCGGTGATGAGCACGCTGGCGTCCGAGGGCGCGACCCGCTCGATCGTCTGGCGGATTTCGCCGGATGCCGGACGTCTCGCCGATGAACGCCGGCGTCGCGCCACGCTGCAGGCGCGTGTTGGCCTCCTGCAGCCGCTGGTTGCGGCGCACCGCCCGGCGCAGCTCGATCTGCGTCCGCACCGCCGCCAGCAGCCTTCTCGTCGTCCCACGGCTTCTCGATGTAGTCGCGGGCGCCGCGGCGCATCGCCTCGACCGCTCCCGCGACGCTGCTCCACGCCGTCATGACGAGGACCGGCAGCGTCGGATCCAGCGCGCGGATCCGTTCCATCAGGTCGAAGCCTTCCTGCCCCGACGTGGTGTCGCGTGTGTAGTTGAGATCGAGGAGGGCGAGATCGAAGTCGGCGGCCTCGAGCCGTTCGAGCGCCTCTGCCGGCGACCGTGCGGGAGTGACCTCGTAGCCCTCGTCGAGTCAGCAGCAAACGCAGCGCGTCGATGATGTCCTGCTGATCGTCGGCGATCAGGATTCGGATGCGAGTGGTTTCGGCCATTCAAACCATGAGGCGCAAGTAAAATGCCACTCGACGGGAATCGTAGGGCGGGTCTTTAGGGGCCCGCCTCAGCGCCGGGCCTGAGGGACCAGCCTGATGCCGGGTCTGACCAGCCTTTGCCAAGGCTACGGCGGTCGGCCGAAGCGCTTCGCGCGAAGGCGGAACGGCCTGCACCCGACGGTTACCCGTCGCGCCCGCGCGACTCCAAGTCGCGTTGCCGCGACGAGAGACGATCCGGACGCGCGGAATCGATTGATCTTTTCACAGGAGACGCGTGGCATGGGCCTTGTTGTTGCCCTCCCGCGCATGTTCAACATGGCCGCTGCCCGCCTGGAGACCTCCGCCAGGGTGCTCGTTGCCGACGATCAGCCCGATGTGCTCGAAGCGCTTCGCTGGCTGCTGACCGGAGAAGGCTACGAGCCTGAATTCGTCAGCTCCACCGACGCCGTCCTCGAGCGGCTGCGCGAACGGCCGTTCGATCTGCTCCTGATGGATCTGAACTATACCCGCGATACGACGTCCGGGCGAGAGGGGCTCGAGCTGATCCCGCAGGTGCGCGCGCACGATCCGTCGCATGCCGATCGTCGTCATGACCGGCTGGGGCAGCGTCGATACCGCGGTCGAGGCGATGCGGCGGGGCGCACGCAGCTTCGTTCAGAAGCCATGGGAAGACGTCGCGCTCCTCGAGATCCTGCAGCGCGAGATCGAGCGACGCGCGAGCGACGAAGCGTCGCGACGCGAAGCAGCAGCGCGAGTTCGAAGAGGCGCGGCTGATCCAGCGCGGGCTGCTGCCGACGACCATGCCGCAGACCTCCGGTCTGGCAGCTCGCCTCGTCGTGGCAGCCGGCCAACGGCGTCGGCGGCGACTGCTTCGACGCGCTGCCGTTCGGCGCCGGGGCGATCGGTCTGACGATCGCCGACGTCGCTGGCAAGGGTGTGCCGGCGGCGCTGCTGATGTCGAACCTGCAGGCCGCGGTTCGCGCCTTCGCGCAGGACGGCGCATCGCCCTCGTCCGTCTGCACCAGCGTGAACCGGCTGTTGTGCCGCAACATGGCGAGCGGCCGCTTCGTCACCTTCTGCTACGCCCGCATCGACGTTGCGACCGGACGTCTGACCTACGCGAACGCCGGGCACAACCCGCCGCTCCTCGTTCGTGCGGACGGCAACGATCGAAAAGCTGTCGCCGGGGGGCACGGTCCTCGGCGTTTTCACCGAGAGCACCTACGAACAGGGAGAGTTCGCGCTGCGCCCCGGGCGATCGTCTCGTCTTCTACACCGACGGGATCACCGAAGGCCGCAACGCCGCCGGCGAGGAGTACGGCGAGGAGCCGCCTCGCCGACTGCGGCCGGGCGTCATCGCGCTCCCGACGCCGACACGATGCTCGCCGCAGGTGCTGCGCGACGTGGAGTCGTTCAACGGCGGCACCTACGAGGACGATGCGACGCTGATCGTCGCGGCATTGTAGGGCGGGTCTTTAGACCCGCCAGTTGCAGCGGACCTGAGAGTCCGCACTACAACGGATCACCGATGGTTGCTGACCTCCGCTACGCCTTTCGCGCGCTCGCAGGGAGCCATGGATTCACCCTCGCGGCCGTACTGACGATGGCGCTCGGCATCGGCGCGAGCACGACTATCTTTACCCTTATTTACGGCGTGTTGCTCAAACCGCTTCCCTACGGCGATCCCCATCGGCTCGTAAGGCTCACCGAGGGTCGCCCCGGCTTCACGCTCAACGTCTCCTACCCCAACTTCACCGACTGGCGCGCACGGAATCACGTGTTCGAGGACATGGCGATCTTCAACACGTTGGGGACCGTCGTGATTCCAGCCGTCAGCGGTCCCGCGGACGTGTTCCCCGCAGGGCACTGCGAAGCGCGGCTCTTTTCGGTCCTCGGCCTGCGCCCCGCCCTCGGCCGGTTCTTCGTCGAGTCGGATCAACAACCGTCGGAGGCGTTGGTCGTCGTCATCAGCGATGCGTTGTGGAGGCGCCGCTTCGGGAGCGATCGCTCGGTGGTCGGCCGCGCCGTCCGTATCGACGACGATATGGCGACAATCATCGGCGTGCTGCCGCCGGACGTACGGCCGGAGAGCGTGGACGTGTGGTTCCCGATTCGCGGTTTCAGCGCCATGCAGCTCGATCGAGCGAATCATCCTGGCTTTGGGGTTGTCGCGCGGCTCCGTCGCGGGATTCACCTCGACGATGCCCGTCGGGAGATGAGGTTGATCGCTGGCGCAGCTTGAACGCGAGCACCCGGTGTCGAACCACGATATGGGCGTGTTCGTGACGCCGCTGCTCGATGCGCTGTCGGCGCGGATTCGTCCGACGCTCACGGCGCTCTCAGCAGCCGTCAACGTGCTGCTCCTCATCGCGTGCGCCAATGTCGCCAGCCTGCTCCTGGCGCGCGGGCTGGCGCGCGAGCGCGAAACCTCGATTCGCGGGGCCCTTGGGGCGACCCGTCTCCGCCTGATCAGGCTGTTCGTGATCGAGGGACTGGTGCTCGGCATCGCCGGTGGAACGGCGGGCCTGTTGCTCGCGGGCTGGGGAGTGCGGTTGCTCGAGGCGGTGCCGGGTCTGGCGCTGCCCCGGCGCGCGGATATTGCTCTCGATCCGCATGTTCTCGCGTTCGCAGTCGCGCTGGCGGTCGCCACCGCGCTATTGTTCACGTTTGCTCCGGCGATCCAGCTCTCGCGCGTCGATCTCGCGCGCGCGCTCCGGCTCGCCGGATCCCCGACAATTCGACCCCGCGATCGATGCGGCTGCGCTCGGCACTGGTCGCGATCGAGGTGGCGCTCCTCCTCGTCCTGCTTGCCGGGGCGGCGCTGATGCATCGCACGCTCGCGAACCTTGCCGGCATCGATCCCGGATTCCGCGCGGACGGACTGATCGCCGTGCAGCTCGTGCAACTGCAATCGAAATACGGCTCGAACGAAGCGCTCGTGTCGTTTGCGAAACAGGTCATCGCCGCAATCAACGAGACCGGGGGAGGCCGGCGTGCGGCGCTCGCCTGGCCGTTCGATTACACGAGCTTCAGCTGGTCACCGAACATCAATCTTCCCGATCGTCCGTTCGCTCCAGGAGCGGAACCGGTGGCCCAGGCCGCCTCGGTGACGCCGGGTTACTTCGAGACGATGGGCATCCGGTTCATCAAGGGCCGGAATTTCGGACCGGAGGATCGCGCTGGCGCTCCCGTCGCGGTCATCGTCAACCAGACATTCGCCGATCGCTTCTTTCCCGGCGAGGATCCGATCGGCAGGCGAGTCAGCGGCGTGCGTATCCCGGAGATGCAGAACATGCCGATCGTCGGTGTCGTCGGCAACACGCTCCGCGGCGGGATGCTCGGCGGGGTCACGCCGGAAATCTACGTCGTCGTACTTCCAGTTCCCGCAGGCTGGCGGAACGGTCGTCGTGCGCGCAGCTGGCGGTGATCCCCTGGGAATTCAAGGCGACATCAAAGCGCGTCTGGCATCGATCGATCCCGGCGTTGCGGTCAGCGGCATCAAGCGGCTGTCGGATCAACTCGCGGCCACCTATGGCGACCGCTCGGCGCTGTCGTGGCTGCTCGGCGTGTTCGCGACGCTCGCCCTCGGTCTCACGATCGTTGGCATCGCCAGCGTCGTCTCGTTCACCGTCGTTCAGCGCACCGAGGAGATCGGCATCCGTATGGCGCTCGGCGCGCCGTCGTCGGGTGTCATGGGACTGGTAGTTCGTGACCTGCTTGCACCGGTCGCGCTCGGAGCCGTTTGCGGGCTCGTGTTATTGATTGCCCTGGCCGGTGTCGCGCGATCCTACGTCTTCGGCGTCTCACCCGTGGATCCTGCGTCTCTGGCGATGGCGCTGTTCGTGCTCTTCGCGGCCGCGGCCGGCGCAGCCTATCTTCCGGCACGGCACGCGACGGGGATCGACCCCTTGCGAACAATGCGGAGGTCATGAGCGTGATCGGTGACCTTCGGTATGCGGTGCGCGCGCTCGCCCGGCGCCCCTCGTTCTCGCTCGCCGCGATCGCGATGCTCGCGATCGGCATCACGACAAACACGATCGTCTTCACGCTGATTGATTCGCTCGTCCTCAGGCCGATGCCCGTGCGGGAGCCATCGCGAGTGGTGCGTGTCTATCCCGTGGATGCGACCGGTCGGCGCGGCAACCTGCTGTCGTATCCGGATTACGTCGACTACCGGGACCAGACCCCGGGGTTCGACGCGCTGGCGGCATACATCCCGGCAGACGCGACGTCGGGTCGCTGGTCCGGGGACGCGGGCGGTTCCGCGTCGGCGCGGGGCATCCTGGCCTACCTCGCCTCGCCAGAGTACTTCGCGGTGGTCGGGATGCAGCCGGCCATCGGCCGTGTGCTGCTACCGACCGACGAACAGCCCGGCGCGGCGCCGGTGGCGGTCGTCGGTCACTCCTTCTGGCAATCGCGTTTCAACAGCGACCCCGCGGTGATTGGATCCGAGCTTGTCGTCAACGGACGCGCCTTTGCGATCGTTGGCGTGGCTCCCCCGGAGTTCACCGGGACCGAGCCGCTCGTCGCCGATGTGTGGGTGCCCATTTCGGCGCATCAGATCGTGTTGCCGTCGGAAACGGGCTTCGAGGACAGAGCCACTTCGTCGCTGCTCGTCATTGGCCGTCTCGCCAGGGGCATCTCGCGGACATCGGCGGGTTCCGGACTCTCTGTCGTCGCGCGCCGTCTTGCAACCGCTTTTCCAGGAGCTTCGCGTCCCGAGGACGTCGCAGTGGAGGCCGGGACGTTCTTCACGGTCGATCCGGGCGCGCGACCGTTGATTGCGCTTGTGATGGGCACGGTCGGTCTGGTGTTGTGCATTGCGTGCGCCAACGTCGCCAACCTGATGCTTGCGCGCGCCGCGTCGCGTCAACGCGAGATCGCGATCCGAATCGCGATTGGCGCGGGCCGCTGGCGAATAGTCCGTCAGCTTCTGATTGAAGCCCTCGCGCTTGCGGTTGTGGCTGGAGGCGTGGCGCTTCTCCTGTCAGGTTGGATCCTTCGCGCGTTGTACACCGTAGGCCTGTCGCTGGCGCCGTTTCCGTGGACGATTGCGTTGAGCTTGTCGCCTGACGTCAGGGTGTTCGCCTACATCTTCGCTCTCGCGGTCGTTGCCGCGGTTCTCTTCGGTCTGTTCCCGTCGCTGCAGATCTCATCGCTGCGCATTACCCAGGCGCTCCACGACGGTACTGCGGTGTTGGGCGCACGGGTCAGCCGCTCGCGTGTACGGCACGCGCTGGTGATCACACAGCTTGCAGGATGCCTCGTTTTGCTGGTCGATGCCGGCTTGCTGACGCGCGGGTTGCGGAACGCCCGCGCACTCGACCTCGGTTTCCGGGCCGATCACGTCGTCTATAGCGAGTACGACCTACGACAGCTCGGTTATTCGCGTCCGCGTGCGGACGCCTTCAATGCCGCACTCCTGGTTCGCGCGTCGCACGTACCGGGCGTCGCATCGCTGGCGTTGACGTCGCATGTGCCGCTGCACGGCGGAGTGCGGCGGACTCAGGTCGCCTTCGAGGCCGGTGGCGGGCGGGAGTCTGCGTGGTCGATCTATTCGACGGTCACCGCGACCTACTTCGAGACCCTGAGCATGCCGATTGTCGAAGGACGCAACTTCGCAGGTGAGGACGCCGCCGCGCCGGTCGTCATCATCAGCGAAGGGCTGGCCCGGCGATTCTGGCCATCCCAGAGGGCCATCGGCCAGGTCATCACTCTTGAAGAGCCTGCGCAGCCCCGGACGGTGGTTGGCGTCGTCCGCGATGCCTCGAATGGGGCAATCTGGCGGGAGAAGGAGCTGTCGGTCTATTTGCCGGTGGATGCCTCCGCCGATGGCCGCGATCTTCAGCTGGTTGCCCGGACGACAATCGAACCGTCCCGGGTCGTGCCGGCACTCCGGGCAATAGCCGGTGACCTCGACCCCGATCTTCGCTTCACGGCCACTCCACTCGAGCGGCTGCTGCAATTCTGGATTCTTCCGTCGCGGGTTGCGGCCGGCGGCGCCGCAGTGCTCGGCCTGGTCGCGGTCGTTCTCGCGGCGTTGGGGATTTACGCCGTCATCGCGTTTGCGGTGAGTCACCGGGTCAAAGAGCTCGGGATCCGGATGGCGCTCGGCGCCGAGGCGAAGGACGTGCTCGGCCTCGTGCTGCGGGAAGGCGGACGCTTGATCGCGACAGGTCTGCTCATCGGAACCGTTGCCGCCGGTGCCAGTGCCCCTCTCCTGGGGCGTATGCTGTTCGGTATCAGCGCGTTCGATCCCGTCACGTATCTGGTCGTGATGATCTTTCTTGGTGGGATTGCGCTCGCAGCGTGTTACGTCCCCGCGCGGCGGGCCGCCGCACTTGAACCCGTCATCGCGCTTCGCACCGAGTAGCCTCGGTCAACGACGAACCCGCGAACCCGCGAACCCCCGAACCGCGAACCACGAACCTGTGAACCCGAGAACCCGAGAACCCGAGAACCTGAGAACCCGTGATCCAAAGTGTCCTGTTCAACGTCAAATCTACTGATCGATCGCGTGAAGATCGGGCGTCCGGTTCGTTGACTTGCCCTGGGGGCGATCCTATAGTGACGGGCGCCACCCGGCACCATGACGCAGCGTCTCGGCCATTACCGGGTTCTCGATCGCGTCGGGTCGGGCGCGACAGGTGTCGTCTACCGCGCACGCGACGAGCGTCTCGATCGTGACGTCGCGATCAAGGTGCTCTCCGGGGACACCTTCAGCGATGCGGCCCGCACCCGTCTGAGGAAGGAAGCGCGCGCCATCTCGCGCGCCGTTCATCCTGCCATTGCCACGATCCACGACCTCGCCTCCGATGGCGGGACCGACTTCCTCGTCATGGAGCTCGTGCCCGGGCCAACTGTCGCGGACCGGATTGCGAAAGGTCCGATCGCGGAACGCGAGGTCATCGACATCGGCCGGCAACTCGCGGCCGGACTGCAGGCTGCACACGCCGCCGGCGTGATTCACCGCGACATCAAACCAAGCAACCTGAAGATCACGGCGGATGGGCGCCTGAAGATCCTCGACTTCGGCATCGCGCAACTGCGCACCATCGGCACGGAGACCACGAGGACCGGCACGATGCTGGGTGGAATCGCCGGCACGCTGCCCTATATGGCGCCGGAGCAGCTGCACGGCCTGCCGGCGGACGCTCGCAGCGATGTCTATTCGGCCGGCGCGGTCCTCTACGAGCTGGCGACCGGTACTCGTGCGTTTCCCGAACGCCACGATCTCGAGGTGATTGACGCGGTTCTGCGCAGACCAGTCGTGCCGCCGCGGGAGCTGCGACCCGAACTCTCCGAGTCGCTGAACGCGTGCATCCTCAAAGCGCTCGACAAGGATCCGTCGCGGCGGCAGCAGAGCGCTGCAGAACTCGAGCGCGATCTCGGCAATCAAGGAATGCCGATCGTCATCGGGCCGGTGCGCCGTCGCTCGCCGTCACGCCGTGCGGCGTGGTTTGCGGCGGCCGCGATGGTGGTGCTTCTCGGCGCCGGTTGGTCAACGCGCTTCCTGCCGCGCAGCCGACCCCCGGCAGTCGAGCAGACGGCGGCGCGGCCGAACCACGCCGACGTGCGGCTTGCGGTCCTGCCCGGCCGGAATTTGACGAATCGCGCGGATGTCAATGAGTGGTTGCGGCTCGTCCAATCCTTGCTCAGCGCCGAACTGACCGGCGTCCGCGATCTCGGCGTGATCGACTCCCTCACCCTCAACGAGCGTTTGAACCAGCGCCCTCGCGATGGCGGCGCCGACCCAGGCCGCGCCGGGGCGCTGAAGGAACTGGGCGCGGATCTGGCGATCGACAGTCGCATCGTCCTGACAGGCGCCGGTCTGCAGCTGCAGGCGGATCTCGTCGATCCTCTGCAGTCGGAGGTGCGCTTCACGGCGAGCGCCGATGTCTCGGGGGAGGCGGATCTCTCTCGCGCGACGCGCTCTACGGCGAGAGCCATTGTCAGCTACCTCGAGTTGCAGGTGTTCAAGCTCGCAGGCACGCGCGAGATGCGGCCATGGATGACGCTGCGCGAGCGGAACATCGATGCGGTGAAGGCCTTCGTGCAGGCGAATCAGTACATCTATCGGTTTCAATTGTCGGAAGTGAACGGTTTGCTCCGGCGCGCGGTGGCCCTCGACCCGGCGTATGTCGCGCCGCGCTTGTGGCTGCTACAGGGACTCGCCGACCGTGGGGACCAGACCGGCGCCGAGGAGCAGCTTCGGGAATTGAAGGCCCTCGAACCCACGGCGAGCCCGTTCGATCAAGCGATGATTGGTTTCGCCGGCGCTCTGCTCGCCGATGATGCGGCGGGGCAGATCCGCTACCTGGAGATTGCTCTCGAATATTCCCCTGGCAACAACATCCTTCTCGTGAACCTCGCGCGGGCGCGGGCCCAGAGCGGCGATTGCGCCGGCGCGCTCCGCGATCTCGATCCGCCGATCCGGATGCGCTGGGATTTTCCGCCGATCTACCCCCTCTGGGGCTGGTGCGGCATCCAGACCCGCCGCTTCGAGGAGTCGCGGCGCCTGCTCGACTTCGCCGCCGGGCGTCAGACGGTCGATCCGTATACCTATGCCCTCCTGGCCGGCCTCGAAGGCGCGTTCGGCGCCGATGCCGCCGCGAAGCGGTTCGAAGCGAAGTACGAGGCCACTCAGATGCAGGCAGGACGGCCCGTTGCGGATCAGTTCATCGCGACGACCTACGAGTCGCTGGGCAACTGGTGTCAGGAGCAGGGGGACTCGCGTAGGGCCGCACTCCTGTTCCGCATGCGCGACCGATATCGTTCGCGTCGCAAAAGAGAAGGAGCAGATAACGATGGCCAAAGGAAAGGCATCCGGACGGGCGAAGGGTCGTAAGGCCTCGGGTGGACGTGCTCGCGCCGCCGCTCGAGGGAGGCGGGCCGCCGCAGGCAAGGCTCGAGCGGCAGCCGGTGAGCGGGTCGCGGCTGCGCGACCTTCGTACGACCCCGACAAGAATTACACCTCTCTGCAGGATGTGGCTGCGCGAGCCGACAGCGATCCGGATTTCTTCCAGGCGGTCATCGACAATCGAGCGAACCTCACCGATGTCATGCGCAGATACGGCTTTGAGCTCTCGAAGAAGGATGCCGCCTTCCTGAACAAGGGTCTGAAAGCCGTCGAGCGCGTGCGCGACGAGTTCGCGATGGCGCTTGGCGGATGGGGCCGATGGCCGCGGTAACCGGCGTGACGGCTGCGCTCGTCGCCCGGACCCGGTCACGCATCCGCGCGTGGCCGCCGGCGACGCGTATGGCGGGCCGCGCGTACTTCACGTCGCCGGGCAATCGAACCCACAGAACCACGCAAGCACGCGGAATCTCGCGAACCCGGATCGCCGATCAGCATTACTGGCTGCATCTGCCGCACTGGCTGCTGACGCGCGCGTCGTCTCCCGATCCGACGCTGCTCGCCGACGTTCTCTGGGCCCAATATTGCCTGTTCGTGTTCATCCGCATGCAGGATGACGTTCTCGATGGCCAGGCGCGCTCACCGCGCCTGCTCTTCGTCGCAAACGAATTCCTGCTCGAGGCCGAGCGCACCTTCGCGCGCAGCAGCGGAAATCCGGTCGCCGAATATGTTCGCGACACTATCGCCGAGACCAGCCGGGCGATTCTTGCCGTGGACGCGCTTCATCGTCGCGAGATCGCCAGCGTCTCAGAGCTGACCTCTCTCTACGCCGGCGTTTCCGCCATATTCAAGGCTGCGCCAGCCGCGATCTGCCTGGCACACGGCGATTTCAAAGCGCTCGATCATGCCGGGCGCTTCGCGGACGGTCTCGCCGTCGCCGGCCAGCTGATCGATGATTTCGAAGACATCGACGCGGATCTTGACGATGGCCGGCTGAACCTGGCGGCCCGGGTTCTGGCGCCGCAGGTCTCTCCGCGACAGCCCGGTGCGCGTCGCGCCGTGCATCGAGCCATCGTCGATGGCACGCGATTGCCGCCGCTCTTCGCGTTGATCCGGGAACATGTTTCTGTCTCTCGGGCCGCGATTGCGCCGCTGGATCTCCCGGACGCGGATCCCTATCTCGATCAGGTCGACCGCGACGTCGACGCGCTCGAGCGCGCAGTTCACCGGGCACGGGTCCGGGCCGTGTTCGACCCGCCCGGTGGCACCGGACGGGTTCGTCCGGCGTCGTAACAGCATGGTTTCTTTTCCAAACGGCTTGTCCAGCGACTATCTGCTGGACGATTACTCCAGGACGGTGACCCGCGCGGTTGACGCCGTCGCTCCGGCTGTCGTCAGCATCACCGTCTCGCACCCCAGCGCGGGCGCAAGACGACCCGAAGCACACGCCAACGGCTCGGGATTCATCTTTGCGGCGGACGGACTCATCCTCACGAACAGCCATGTCGTGGAGGGGGCGCCGCACGTCGAGGTGACGCTTTCGGACGGCAGAGAATGCGGCGCCGACGTGGTTGGGAGGGATCCGGACACCGATCTGGCGGTGCTCCGTATCAGCGCCAGCGATCTCATCGCGGCGGTTCTTGGCGACTCGCGCGGGCTGCGTCCGGGGCAGCTCGTGGTTGCCATTGGCAACCCGTACGGGTTCCAGCACACCGTGACCGCCGGAGTGGTGAGCGCGCTGGGACGGTCGTTGCGATCCCGTTCAGGCCGGCTCATCGAGCACGTGATTCAAACCGACGCGGCGTTGAACCCGGGTAACTCCGGCGGCCCGCTCGTCGCCAGCGACGGCCGGGTCGTGGGCGTAAACACCGCGATCATTGCCGGCAGTAGTGGGCTCAGCTTCGCCGTGCCGATCAGCACAGCTTTGATGGTCGTCCCGTCATTGCTCCGTGACGGCCGCGTGCGGCGCGGCTATCTTGGCATCGCCGGCCAGAGCGTGCCGCTGCTGCGCCGGGTCACGCGATTTCATCGCCTGGCGCAGGCCAGCGGTGTGCTGGTGACATCCGTCGAGAGAGGCGGACCGGCGGACACCGCGGGCGTGCGCGATGGTGATTTGCTCGTGTGCTTCGACGAGCTCGCGATCGAGAGCCTGGACGATCTGCATCGCGCGCTGACCGACGATCGCATCGGGACACGAGCAACGCTGGGAATCCTGCGAGGGACGTCGCGACTGGATCTGGTCGCGAACATTCATGAACGGCGATAGGGCTTCGGGCTTCGGGCTCCTGGCTTCAGGCTCGGAACCCGAAGCCTGGAGCCTGGAGCCTGGAGCCTGGAGCCTGGAGCCTGGAGCCTGGAGCCTGGAGCCTGGAGCCTGGAGCCTGGAGCCTGGAGCCTGAAGCCACCTATCCGAGCGCGCGAGCAACTTCGCGAGCGTAGTACGTGATGATGATGTCCGCGCCGGCGCGGCGGATTGACGTAAGCGTTTCCATCATCGCGCGCGGCTCGTCAATCCAGCCGTTGCGCGCCGCCGCCTTCAACATGGCGTATTCGCCACTGACGTGATAGGCCGCGGTCGGGACACCGAACTCCGCCTTGACCCGCGCGATCACATCCAGATAGGTGAGCGCCGGCTTCACCATCACGATGTCGGCCCCTTCCTCGAGATCGAGCTCGACCTCGCGCAAGGCCTCCTCGACGTTTGCGGGATCCATCTGGTGCGACCGGCGGTCGCCGAACGCGGGGGCCGAATCGGCGGCCTCGCGAAAGGGACCGTAGAAGGCCGAACAGTACTTTGCCGCGTACGACATGATCGCGACCTGGGTGAAACCGGCGTTGTCAAGGGCTTCACGGATCCGGCCGATGCGACCGTCCATCATGTCCGACGGCGCGACCAGATCGGCCCCGGCGGCGGCGTGCGACAGCGCCGCCCGCACGAGCTGCTCGACCGTGGGATCGTTGGCAATCTCTTCGTCAATGACGATGCCGCAGTGGCCGTGCGAGGTGTATTCGCAGAGGCACACATCGCTGACCACGAGAATCCCAGGCACCTCGCGCTTGATCGCGCGGATCGCCGACTGCACCGGGGCTTCCGGATCGTAGGCGGTGGATCCGACGGGATCCTTCGTATCCGGTAAACCGAACAACAGCACGCCCGGCACGCCGTCGGCCTTGGCCGCCGACGCTTCTCTGACTGCCTCCTCGACCGAGAGCTGGAAGACGCCCGGCATCGAGCCGACCTCGCGGCGCTGTCCTTCACCCGGCACCACGAACAGGGGATACAGAAAATTCTCGGGCGACAGCCTTGTCTCCCGTACCAGGGCGCGCACCCCCGCGTTGCGGCGAAGACGTCGTGGCCGGCGGCGGAGGTCCAGTTGCGCCGAAGAAACGTGAGCCTGATGGTTCGAAGCCTTCATGGCCATTGAACACCTACGAGATGACGCCGACGGTGGAGCGCTCGCTGAAGTGCTCGACCAGCGCATCGACCAGATCCGGAATCGTGTAGCGCTTTGGCATGACCGTCGTGCTGATGCCGAGCTGCTGCGCCGCTTCGGCGGTGACCGGGCCGATCGAGGCGACAACGGTGGTGCGCAACAGATCGGCCGCCTGTTCCTCCCCGAAGATTTTCGCGAAGTTCTTGACCGTCGAGGCGCTGGTGAACGTGACCGCGTCGATCTCGCGATCGAGCAGCATCCGGTAGATATCGTGATCGCCGTCGCGCTCGCTTCCGGCGAGGAGCGTCCGGTATGCCGCAATCTCGGTGACCACGGCGCCGGCGGCGCGCAGTTCGTCGGCCAGCACCTCGCGCGCGATGTCGGCGCGCGGCAGCAGGAAGCGCATGCCGCGCAGATCCCCGAGCTCTTTCAGCGCCTCGGCGATCGCTTCGGCACGGTACTCCTCCGGCGTCAGATCGACCCGAATCCCGAAACGTGCGAGCGCCTCGGTCGTGGCCGGGCCAATCGTGCAGATCCGCGGTCCCTTCAAATCGCGGATATCGCCGTTTGCGAACAGCCGCCGCATGAAATGGTCGACGCCATTGGCGCTCGTGAACACGACCCAGTCGTAGCGTCCCGCTTCAGCACAGGCGCGATCCAGCGCTTCGATGTCTTCCGGTGGTACGATTCGGATCGTCGGCGCCAGGATCGCGTCCGCGCCTCGCTCCTCGAGCATGTCCACGAGCTCTCCGGCCTGCTCGCCGGCCCGGGTCACGACCACCCGCCGCCCGAAGAGCGGCCGCTCGTCGTACCAACGAAGGTGCTCACGCAAGCCGGCCACCCGTCCGACGACCAGCATCGCCGGGCGCCCGGCACGCGCGAGTGTCGCGATGTCGCCAAGCGTACCGGTCACCGTCGCCTGCGCCGGGGTTGTGCCGTTGTAGATGAGCGCCGCCGACTCGTCGCGGTCGCGGCCGTGTTCGAGCAGCGCGCGAACAATCAGATCGATCTGTCGGGCACCGGCGTAGCAGACGATGGTCCCGTCGATGCCCGCCAGCCGCGACCAGTCGACCTGCGGGGCCGCGTCGTTCTCCGATTCGTGACCGCGAACCAGCAGCACGACGTCTCCCGCGTCCGGATAGGTCACTGGAATGCCTGCATACGCGGGGACGCCAATCGCTGCTGGAATGCCCGGTACTACCTCGAACGGGACCTGCTGTTCGTGGAGGAACAACGCTTCCTTCCCGCCGCTGTCGAACACGAACGGGTCTCCCCATTTCAGGCGGACGACGATTTTCCCCTCGCGTGCCTTTTCGACCAGCAACAGCGAAATCGCGTCCTGATCGAGCGGTCTTGGCGCCGCCGCGCCCACGTCGATGCGTTCGGCTTCAGGCCGCGCGAGCCGGAGCATCCGCGCGTGGACCTGGTGGTCGTAGACGACGACATCTGCCGCTTGGAGGTAACGCTGGCCACGAACGCTGATCAGCCCGGCGTCTCCTGGACCTGCGCCGACGATGTAGACACAGGGATTCTTCACTTTAGTAGCTGCCTTCCACGGGTCCCTGAGCGTTTCTGACTTCGTCGAGAAGCGCCGTTGCGCCTCCTGCGACGAGCTCGTCGGCGAGGCGCTGGCCAAGCCCCACGGGATCCGAGATCAGACCGTGTGCCTGTCTCCGCACGCTCCGGCGGCCATCCAGCGACGAAACGATCGCGTGCATGTCGAGCTCGCCGCTGACCGGGAGCGCAATTGCGCCGAGCGGCAGCTGACAGCCGCCGCCCAGGGCCGCCACCAGCGCACGCTCGGCGGCCAGGGCGATCCCCGCCATATCATCATTGATCGGTTGGAGCCGGCTGCGTGTGACTTGATCGTCGCTCCGGATCTCCATGGCGACGATCCCCTGGCCGGGTGCCGGCACGCAATCGGCTGGCGGGATCGGTGCCGAAATCCGCGCCCCGAATCCCAGGCGCTTCATGCCGGCCGATGCCAGCACCAGGGCATCGAAGCCGCCGGCATCCAGCTTCCGCAGCCGCGTGTCGACGTTGCCGCGAATCGGCGCGAAACGGGCCCGCGGGAGGAGGGCCGCCAGCTGCGCGATCCGTCGCACGCTGCTCGTGCCGATCGTCGGACTGTCGCCAATGCGGGCGGCCGCGGTGGCGAGATCCATGGGTTCGCCGCCTCCGGGCAGCACCAGCGCGTCGCGGGGATCCTCGCGCCGCAGCACCGCCGCCAGCTCCAGGCCATCGGGCAACAGTGCCGGCAGATCCTTCGCGCTGTGGACCGCAAGATCGATGTCTCCGCTGAGCAGCGCGTCCTCGATCTCCTTGACGAACAGGCGCTTTCCTCCAACGTCCGAGAGCTGCGCCTCCTGCAGCCGGTCGCCTGCCGTCTTGATGATCACCAGCTCGTCGTCATAGCCCTGCTGCTCCAGCATGGCCGCCACCGTGCGCGCCTGCCACAGCGCGAGCTGACTGCCGCGGGTGCCGATCCGCAGCGGCCTCATGAAGACACCTTCTGCGGCTGCGAGCCGTCGGACTTCGACTTCTCTTCGGCGAGGCTGAACAGCCGGTTCAATGCGTCCGCGTACGCCAGCGCCGTGCTCTCGTCGTTGAGAGTCTTGAGTTGTTCGGTCGGCGTCAGCAGCAGCTTCTCGACGATCAGGTGGGTGATTTCGTCGACGCGTGCCCTGGCTTCAGGCGAGAGTCCGGACAGCTTCGATTCGAGACGCTGCAGCTCGGATTGCCGAATCGACTCGAACCGCTGTCGCAGCGCGATGACCGTCGGGACCACTTCGCGGGATTGCATCCAGGTGACGAAACGGTCGACCTCCTCGCGGACGATGTCGTCGGCGCGCTGCAGTTCGGCGGTGCGCCGGGCGAGATTCTCCTGAACGATGGTCCGCAGATCGTCGATGTTGTAGAGGAACACCTGATCGAGATCGCCGGCAGACGACTCGACGTCGCGCGGGACGGCGATGTCGATCACGAACAACGGCCGATGGCGTCGCGGCCGCATCGTCTCTTCCAGCCGCGCGCGCGTGACCACCGGCTCGGCCGCGCCGGTTGCCGTGACGACAATGTCGGCGGCCGACAGCGCCGCGTCGAGCGACGACCACGGAATTGCCCGGCCGTTCAGCGCCTTGGCCAGCGTCTGCGCCGAGGTCAGCGTCCGGCTGGCAATGGTGAGCTGTTTGACGTGCTGCGCCCGCAGGTGCACGCCGGTCAGTTCCGCCATCTCACCGGCGCCAAGGATCAGCACCTCGAGCCCTGTGAGGTCGCCGAAGATCTTCTTGGCCAGCGAAATCGCGGCATAGCTGACCGAGACGGCGCCTTCACCGAGCCCGGTCTCCGACCGCACCCGCTTGCCGACGGTGAACGCCGTGTTGAACAGGCGGTTGGTCAACGCGCCGGTGTACTTGAGCGAACTGGCCGTCGCGTAGGCGTCCTTGACCTGTCCCAGGATCTGCGGCTCTCCGACGACGAGCGAGTCGAGGCCGGCGGCGACCCGGAACAGATGCGTCGCCGCTTCTGCGCCACGATGCACGAACAGGTGAGGCTGCAAGGTTTCGTGCGCCACCTGATGGTATTCGCCGATGAACCGGCCGAACACCTCGGCCGCGGCCTCGGCGTCGGCCACGCCATAGATCTCCGCGCGGTTGCACGTCGCGAGCACCACGATTTCGCGCGCCACCGCGCGGGTGGCGAGCGCCTCGAGCGCCGCGTCGATGCCCTCCTTGGCGAAATCGACGCACTCGCGCAATTCGACGGGCGCAGTACCGGTGACTGATGCCTACGGCAAAGAGCCGCACCACTAGAAGTTATGACTCCGGGTCAGGAAGTATCCGACCGGCACGAAGTTCAGCAGGACGATCACGAACCCGATTGCCGACAGCCACGCCGCGCGGCGTCCGCTCCAGCCGATCGCGCTCCGGGCGAAGAGCGCGAACGAATACATCGCCCAGCAGAGGAGCGCGACCAGAATCTTCGGGTCGGCCACCGACATGGCCTGTGCCCGCGGATCGGGCGAGGCATGGATCTGTGTGGCCCAGACACCGCCGACCAGGAGACCGCACGTCAGGAACATCCAGCCCACGATGATCGCGCGGCCGTTCATCACGTCGAGCACCTGCAGCGACGGCAGGCGCGCGTAGAAGAATCCCAGGTGCTTGGCCTTGATTTCCTTGAAGAGGAGCACGTAGGTGACGCCCAGGACGAAGGCCAGCGCGAAGCTGGCGTAGGCGAACAGCATCGAGAGCACGTGGATCGTGAAGAGCGGGCTGCGGAGCAGTTCCGGGCGCGGCTCGACGTCCGCGGCATGGAGCGCCGGCAGCAGCGCGAGCACGGCGAGCAGCACGGTCACGAATGCGCCCATCGCCCGCTCGTCGGTGGTCAGCTCGACGTAGAGATAGGCCAGGCCGAGCAGCCAGACGAACGCGGAAATGGCGGCGGTCGTGCCGACGAGTGGAGCGTAGCCGGCTTCGACGGTCTGCATCCCGATGACGAACGTGTGCGCGAGCACGCCACCGGCGAGGAGCGAGGAGGCGACACGGCCGACGCGAGGATCCCGTCTTCCGAAGTGTGCGATGTAAGCGGCGGCGGCCGCGGTGTAAAGCCCCAGGGGAAGCCAAGCGAGCATCGACTACGATCCCGTCGGGCCGTAGTAGCCCTGCTTGGTTCGCGCGGTCAGGCCGGGTCGCGCGACGCGCACCAGAATGCGGCGCCAAGCGCCGTCGCGCTTCGGGTTCGAGGACGAATACGCCGTCGAGTACCTGGCTCGACAACTCGTCCCAGATCGCCTGGTAGATCTTCGGCAGCTCGCGGGCGTCGGTGGGGAAGTAGGCGCGGCCGCCGGTTTCCTGCGAGAGCTGACGCAGGACGAACTCCGCTTCCTTGAATTCTCGCCGCCCGATCTCTCCCTGTCTCAGGCCAATCGCGTAGATCGTGGTCTCGGAGCGTTTGGCGAGATCGAGCACTTCGTCGAACTCGATCAGACTCGACGTGTCGTCGCCGTCCGACAGCAGGACGACCGCCTGCCGCCGGATGTCGGAGGTGGAGGTGGCCTTGCTCTTTCGCAGCTCCTTCAGCGAAATGTAGATCGCGTTGTACAGCGATGTCGATCCGTTGGCGGTTGTGGCCCGGATGGCTTTCTCGAGCGCCGCACCGTCGCTGGTGAACGGGGCGAGGATCCGGACCTGGCTGTCGAAGTCGATGATTTCCGCCTGATCGTCCTTGTGGAGCTGGCGCGCGAAGCCGATTGCCGCTTCCTGCGCAATCGGCATGCGCTCTTCCATGCTGGCGCTGGTGTCGAGCAACAGCGCCAGCGAGATGGGCGTCTGCGTCCTGGAAAAGAACGTCAGATTCTGACGGGCACCATCCTCGTAGACCTCGAAGTCCTCCTGTCCGAGATCGGTGATGTATCGTCCCGTTCCATCGGTGACCGTGACGTTCAGCGACACCAGCTCGACGCCCGCGCGGAACCGCTGCTGCTGCTGCTGTTGCGGCGGCTGCTGCTGCGGCGGCTGCTGTTGCGGCGGCGGCTGCTGCTGTTGTTGCTGCGCGCCGAGTGCCGTCGCCAGTGCCACCGCCAGGAGAAAAGCAAGACCCAGGCGAGAAGTCATGGTGTTTCCCGTACCTTGGTTGTCGGGGGCTTACGCGGGCCACGCGCGGTGAGGCCCGATCGCGTGGTCGTGACCTCGAGGCGGCTGGGAGGAATCAGCGTCTCCGGCCGCGCGTAGGTGACGGCGTACTGATTGAGCAGCTCCTTTGCGAGCTGCGTCATCCGTGTCGGGGCGCCGCTCAACGCCAGCACCTGGTCGCGGCGGCCGCCGGTCCGCTCCGTTCCCTCGGCAACCACCAGGTTGCGGTTGCGGATCTCGTCGGACCTGGACCCTGAATCGGGCGATCCGATGGCCACCACGTGCAGCGCCGCATTCGACTTCTCCAGTTCGGTGAGTACCTGCTGGTAGTAGCGGTTGCTGAACTCGACGTCTTCGAGCATCAGCACGGCGATGACCGGGCGCGCCGCTTCCTTCTTCTGCAACCCCTTGCTCGCCTCGACGAGCGCGTCGAGCAGGTAGGAGCCGGCCCCGGAGCGCGGAAAGATGCGATCGACGGCGGCGAGGAGGCTCTTCTCGTCGCGGGTGTACTCCTGCGCAATGGTCGGGCGCTCGCCGAACGTGATGACCGCGACATCAGCCTTTCCGGCCAGCGTCTTCACGAAACCCCG
Organism: uncultured Acidobacteriota bacterium; assembly: GCA_963755695.1. Lineage (GTDB taxonomy): Bacteria > Acidobacteriota > Vicinamibacteria > Vicinamibacterales > 2-12-FULL-66-21 > QHWT01. The sequence continues at coordinate 1,548,294 of CAVWLB010000008.1, forward strand.
CGCCGCGTCGCGGATGAATTGCACGCCCCCGGTGAGCGCCTGGCTGTCGTCCACCAGCAAAGCAATCGTCATCGGATCGCTGGCGGGTTCCGCCTTCAGCACCTCGCGCGCGACGTTGTCCTCCTTCACCGCGAAGTCGGTGGCGGTCAGCCCGGTGACCGATTCACCCTTGGAGTCGAGAACGCTGACGTAGATGGTCGTCGGCTTGGCCTGCGCCAGGACGAGCGCGGGACGCAGGCAACAGGCCGGCCGTCAGCAGCGCGAAACACCAATGTTTCATCGGTTGGAGGCCTTTCGAATCGAGTATACTCCGGACATCACCCGCTCCGTCGAACCGTGCGGGTCGGCGGCTCTCGTCGTAGCCCGGGCAGGTTGTCGATTGCGGGCCGAGGCGGCCCGTCTTCCGCCGCGACGGCGGCTCCGGCGCTCTCGCCGGATGGCGCAGACTGGATCGCGGCCGGCGCGAACCGATAGTTGAGTCACGCCCATGCTTCGGGCTTACATTCCCATCTTCCTCTTCATCCTCGTCGGGCTCGCGTTTGCGATCGTCACCCTCATGGTGTCCCGGCTCGTCCATGCGGAGAAGATCAACGCGGTGAAGCTCGAGCCATACGAATGCGGCATCGAGCCGGAGACCGACGCGCGCGACCGTTACAGCGTCCGCTACTATCTCGTCGCGATGCTGTTCGTGATTTTCGATGTCGAGACCGTCTTCATGTTTCCCTGGGCGGTCGTGCTCGATCGGCTCGCGCTGTTTGGCCTGATCGAGATGTGTCTGTTCATTCTCATCCTGGTGATCGGCTACGCCTATGCCTGGCGGAAGGGAGCACTCGAGTGGGCGTGACCCCGGCGCCGCCCGCAGGACCACCCGACCCGCCGCCGCCCGCCGACGTTTCTGTTCCAGCGTTCATCACCACGCTGCAGGCGACGCTCCCGGACGCGATCACGCAGGGTCAGCTACTGGGTCGGCGACTGGACGATTGATCGTCCCGACCGATCGTCTGCTCGAGGTGATGCGCCATCTGCGCGCGCGCCGAGGATGCGTGGTTCGATATCTGCTCCGACGTCACCGCGACCGACTGGCCGCCGCGCGCCGAGCGCTTCGACGTGAGCTACGCCTCTACTCGACGCGGCACCGGCATCGCGTCCGGGTGAAGCTGCGCGCCGGCGAAGGACAGCCGGTGCCATCGGTGACCGCCGTCTGGCCGTCGGCGAACTGGCTCGAGCGCGAAGTCTTCGACATGTTCGGGATTCCATTCGCCGGCCATCCCGATCGCCGCCGGATCCTGATGCCGGACGACTGGCAGGGGTATCCGCAGCGCAAGGACTATCCGCTCGAAGGCCCCGGCGAGATGCTGATGGAGAATCCGATCGACTGGTTGCGATTGCGACATGAGGAGTAGGGTGTCTGCAGTTGGCGGTTAGCGGTCAACGGTGCGTTTGCAGTTGGCAGTGAGTTAGCGGTGGGCGGTGAGCTGGAGCGTTCGAACCGCCAACCGCCAACCGCGAATCGCCGACCGCCATGAGCCATAAGTCATGAGCCTGTTCGACACCGACGAGCTGGTGATCAACATGGGCCCGCAGCATCCGAGCACGCACGGCGTGCTGCGGGTGGTGCTGCGGCTCGACGGCGAGAAGGTCGTCGACGCCGACGTCGTGATCGGCTACCTGCATCGCGGCATCGAGAAGCTGAGCGAGAACCGCAACTGGACGCAGATCATCCTGCTCACCGACCGGATGGACTACGTCGCGGCGGCGACCAACAACGTCGGCTACTGCGAGACGGTCGAGAAGCTGATGTCGCTCGAGGTGCCGCGGCGCGCGCGCTACATCCGCACCATCCTCTGCGAGCTGCAGCGCATCGCCAGCCACTGCCTGTGGCTCGGCACGCACGCGATGGACATCGGCGCGATGACGGTGTTCCTCTACGCGTTCCGCGAGCGCGAGCTGGTCCTCGATCTCTTCGAGGAGTTCTGCGGCGCGCGGCTCACCTACAACTCGATGCGCATCGGCGGGCTGCCGCTCGACATTCCGCCGGGCTGGGACAAGAAGGTGCTCGAGTTCTGCGACGATCATGGACTCGAAGATCGACGAGTACGAGGAGCTGCTGACGCACAACCGCATCTGGCTCGAGCGCACGCAGGAACATCGGCGTGATCTCCGGCGCCGACGCGATGGCGCATCGGCCTGAGCGGCCCGCCGCTGCGCGGCTCGGGCGTGCCGCGCGACGTCCGCAAGGACGAGCCCTACGCGGCGTACGACGAGATGGAGTTCGACGTGCCGATCGGCACGGCCGGCGACACCTACGATCGGTATCTGGTGCGGCTCGAGGAATTCCGGCAGTCGCTCCGGATCATCCGCCAGGCGATCGAGGGGCTTCCCGAGGGGCCGATCGTCGGCAAGGTGCCGCGCCTGATCAAGCCGCCGGCCGGCGAGACCTATCACGCCATCGAGTCGCCGAAGGGCGAGCTCGGCTACTTCATCGTCAGCGACGGCAAGTCGACGCAACCCGTATCGCTTCCGCGTGCGGCCGCCGTCGTTCTGCAACCTGCAGGCGCTGCCGCGGCTGATCACGGGGCATCTGGTGGCCGACGTCGTCGCGCTGATCGGCTCGATCGACATCGTGCTCGGCGAAGTGGATCGATGATCGACTGGCTTCGTCATTCCGCTGCTCAAGATCCTGGTCGTGCTGAACGCGACGCTGGTCGCGGTCACCTACATGGTGCTGCTCGAGCGCAAGGTGATCGCCTGGGCGCAGTCGCGGCTCGGGCCGATGCGCGTCGGCCCGTACGGCATCCTGCAGCCGGTCGCCGACGCGTCAAGCTGATGATCAAGGAAGACATCACGCCGGCGCGCGCCGACAAGTGGGTGTTCACGGCGGCGCCGATCATCGTCGATGGTGCCGGCGCTGATCGTCGTACGCGGTGATTCCGTTCGGCGCCGAGGTCAGCCTGTTCGGCCGGCAGGTGCCGCTGTACATCACCGACATCAACGTCGGGCTGCTCTACATCGTGTCGGTCGCGTCGGTCGGCGTCTACGGCATCATCCTCGCGGGCTACGCGTCGAACAGCAAGTATCCGCTGCTCGCCAGCCTGCGCGCGTCGGCGCAGCTGATCAGCTACGAAGTCGCGGTGACGCATGACGCTGGTCAGCGTGATCCTGATGGCCGGCACGCTCAGCATGGTCGGCATCGTCGACGCGCAGCAGCAGCAGCGACGTCTGGTTCGCGTTCGTGCAGCCGGTGGCGCTTCGTGATCTTCTTCATCGGCGGCCTCGCCGAAACCAACCGCGCGCCGTTCGACATGCCGGAAGCGGAGCAGGAGCTGACCGGCGGCTTCCACACCGAGTACAGCGGCATGCGCTTCGCGCTGTTCTTCCTCGCCGAATACGCGAACATGATCGTCGTCTCGTCGGTGGCGACGACGCTGTTCCTCGGCGGCTGGCTGCGGCCGTTTCCGAACGTCGCGGCGCTGTGTTTCCTGGACATCGATTCCCGGCTGGATCTGGTTCCTGATCAAGTCGTTCGTGTTCCTCTACGTCTTCATCTGGATCCGCGCGACGCTGCCGCGCTATCGCTACGACCAGTTGATGCGGCTCGGATGGAAGGTGCTGATTCCGCTGGCGATCGCCAATCTGTCGTGACCGGCAATCGTGAAGGTGTTGTTGTAGGCCCTGCAGTCGAGTCCACGACCGGATACGATGGGCGAAGCGATCGCGTTCTACTGCTCGCGGCGTTCATCCTCGGGTTCGCCGTGCTGGTCGTCACGCACGAAGGACACGGTGCACAGCGTGCTGTTCCTGGTGCTCGACTTCCTGTTCGTCGCGGCGCTGTACGTGCTGCTCGGCGCGGAGTTCCTCGCCGTCATCCAGATCCTGGTCTACGCCGGCGGCATCGTCGTGCTGTATCTGTTCGTGGTCATGCTGGTGAACCTGAAGCGGCCGCCCGAGGCGCATCACGGATCCGCACCGCCAGACGCAGGCTCGGGTTCGGCTGTCGGCGGCGGTGCTGGCGGAGCTCGCCGCGATCGTGGTGTACACGGCATCGTCTGCCGGCGACCGGCGTCGACTGCCGCAGCGCTGCGCCGGCGATCGGCGGCAACACCGAGCAGGTCGGCTGGCTGCTCTACACGAGCTACCTGATTCCGTTCGAGATCGCGTCGATGCTGCTGCTGGTCGCGATGATCGGCGCGATCGTCTCTGCGCGCAAGGACGACTGGCATGCAGTTTGCGCTGATCACTCCGTACCACTACATGGTGCTGTCGGCGGCGCTGTTCATGATCGGCGTGATCGGCGTGATGGTGCGGCGCAACATCATCATCATCTTCATGTCGATCGAGCTGATCCTGAACGCGGTGAACATCAACCTGGTGGCGTTCTCGGCGCAGCTGCAGAACGCCGTCGGCCAGGTGTTCGCGATCTTCGTCATCGCCGTGGCGGCGGCGGAAGCGGCGGTCGGCCTCGGGATCATCCTCGCGTTCTACCGGAACAAGGAAACGGTCAACATCGACGAGATGAACTTGATGCGGTGGTGATGGGCGATGCAGTACCGCCGATCATGAGCTGCATATCTGGCTGATCCCGCTCTGCCCGGCATCGGCGCCGCGATCAACGGCCTGGTCGGCATCCGCTCGTTCTCGCGCAGGACGCGCCGGCGCTCGTCGCGTGCGCGACGATGACCGCGGCGCTCGGCGCTGTCGCTGCGTCGCGTTCTGGCAGCTGCTCGGGCTGCCCGCCGACGCGCGCGCCTACGACGTCGTCGCTCGGCGACTGGATTCCGGCGATTCCGCTGGCGACCGCGCAACGGCATCGGCACGCTTCCAGGTGCCGTGGGGCTTCCGGCTCGATCCGCTGTCCGGCGATGATGCTGCTCGTCGTCACCGGCATCGGCACGCTGATTCACGTCTACTCGACCGCCTACATGCCCGACGAGCCGCGCGGCGGCGTCGCGCGGTTCTTCTGCTACCTGAACCTGTTCTGCTTCTTCATGCTCATGCTCGTCCTGGGCAACAACTTCCTGGTGATGTTCGTCGGCTGGGAAGGCGTCGGCCTCTGCTCGTACCTGCTGATCGGCTACTGGTACGAGAAGAAGAGCGCGGCGGACGCCGGCAAGAAGGCGTTCATCACCAACCGCATCGGCGACTGGGGCTTCGTCCTCGGCATGTTCCTGATCTTCTACACGTTCGGCACGCTCGACTTCCGCGCGGTCGCAGAACGCCGCGGCGACGATGCCGGTCGAGACCGGCGCAGTTCGGCGTGCTGTCGACCATCTGCCTGCTGCTGTTCGTCGGCGCGACCGGCAAGAGCGCGCAGATTCCGCTGTACGTCTGGCTGCCGGACGCGATGGAAGGCCCGACGCCGGTCTCGGCGCTGATCCACGCGGCGACGATGGTGACCGCCGGCGTCTACATGGTCGGCCGCAACGCCGTGCTCTTCTCGCACGCGCCGCATGGTGATGACGATCGTCGCGATCGTCGGCGTGCTGACGGCGCTGATGGCGGCGTCGATCGGCCTCGTGCAGAACGACATCAAGCGCGTGCTCGCGTACTCGACCGTCTCGCAGCTCGGCTACATGTTCACTGGCGATGGGCGTCGGCGCGTTCGCGGCCGGCGCGTTCCACCTGATGACCCACGCGTTCTTCAAGGCGCTGCTCTTCCTCGGCAGCGGCTCGGTCATCCACGCGATGGCCGGCGAGCAGGACATGCGGCGGATGGGCGGGCTGAAGAAGTACCTGCCGGTCACCTTCGCGACGATGATGATCGGCACGCTGGCGATCGCCGGCATCCCGCCGCTTGCCGGCTTCTTCAGCAAGGACGAGATCCTGTTCCGCGCGTTCCTCGCGCAACAAGGCGATCTGGGTGCTCGCGGTCGTCGACGGCGCTGATGACCGCGTTCTACATGTTCCGCCTGATGGCGATGACGTTCTTCGGCGCGCTATCGCGGTCCGGCGTGGGAGCACGCCGCGCACGGCGGCCGCGTCGACGGCCGCGTCACGGCGTGCCGCATCCGGCCGATCCGCACGCGCACGGCCAGGCGCACGCAGGACCACGAGGTCACGCACGGCCGGCCGACGCACGGCGCATCGGCGCGACGCACGGCGCACGGCCACGGCGCCGTGGCACGGCCCGCACGAATCGCCGACGCCGATGACGTTCCCGCTGATGGCGCTCGCGGTCGGCGCGATCGTCGCCGGCTTCGTCGGCATTCCGGCGGCGCTCGGCGGCGGCAACGCGATCGAGCATTTCCTCGAGCCGAGCTTCACGGCGTCGGACGCACGCGACAGCGGCTGCGACCGTCAGCGCGGCGGCGCAGCCGACGCGGCGAGCGCGACGGCCGAGCCGCACGCGTCGCGCGGCGTCGAGCTCGGCGCTGATGGGCTTCTCGGTCGCTGATTGCCGTCGCCGGCATCCGTCGCGCGCGGCAGTTCTACGTGACGCAGCCCGGAGATCTCCGACGCGCCTGGCGACGCAGTTGGCCGGGCGCGCATCGCGCTGCTGCTCGAACAAGTACTACGTCGACGAGCTGTACGACGCGACGGTCATCTCGCGGCACGTTGGCGGCGGCGCGCGGCCTGTGGACGTTCGATCGCCACGTCGTCGACGGCGCGGTGAACGGCATCGGGCTGGCTGACGCGTGATCAGCGCGTGGTTCTCGGGCTCACCGATCGACAACGCGTCGTCGACGGCGTCGGTGAACCTGGTCGGCTGGATCGCGCAGGAGGCGCAGCTACTGCGTTCCGCCGGCTGCCAGACCGGGCTGGTGCAGAACTACGCGCTGCTGATGCTGTTCGGCGTCTTCGCGTTCGTGAGCGTTTATCTGTTCGCTGCGGTGACGGCGACCGATGCACTCTTATGAATCACTACCTCTCGATCATCCTGTTCACGCCGCTGGTCCGGCGCGCTCCTGCTGCTGCTCGTCAACAAGCAGAACGAGAACGCGATCCGCTGGATCGCGAACGTCGTCGCGTTCATCGGCTTCGCTGATCTCGGTGCCGCTGTGGTTCTGGTACAACCCGCAGGGCGCCGACTTCCAGTTCGTCGAGCGCGCGCCGTGGATTCCGTCGATCGGCGCCGAGTACTTCCTCGGCATCGACGGCTTCAGCACGCTGCTGATCCTGCTGACGACGCTGATGGGGTTCATCGCGGTGCTGTCGTCGTGGACGGCGATCACCGAGCGCGTGAAGGAGTACTACATCTTCCTGCTGGTGCTGCAGACCGGCATGCTCGGCGCCTTCATGTCGCTCGACTTCCTGCTGTTCTTCCTGTTCTGGGAAGTGATGCTGGTGCCGATGTATTTCCTGATCGGCATCTGGGGCAGCGCCAACCGGCTCTACTCGGCGATCAAGTTCTTCCTCTACACCCTGGTCGGCAGCGTCGTCATGCTGCTCGGCATCCTGGCGCTCTACTTCTACAACCACAGCGCTGACCGGCGTCTACACGTTCGACGTCACGCAGTTCCACAAGCTGACCGTGCCGTTCGACCTGCAGTGGTGGATCTTCCTCGCGTTCTTCCTCGGCTTCGCGATCAAGGTGCCGATGTTCCCGTTCCACACCTGGCTGCCCGACGCGCACACCGACGCGCCGACCGCCGGCTCGGTGATCCTGGCGGCCGTCCTGCTGAAGATGGGCACCTACGGCTTCCTCCGCTTCAGCCTGCCGATCCTGCCGGAGGCGTCGCGCGCACTTCGTGCCGATGATGGTCGCTGCTCTCGATCATCGGCATCGTCTACGGCGCGCTGGTCGCGCTGGCGCAGAAGGACTGGAAGCGGCTGGTCGCCTACTCGTCGGTCAGCCACATGGCGATGGTGATGCTCGGCATGTTCGCGCTGAACCCGGTCGGCATCACCGGCAGCATCGTCCAGCAGCTCAATCACGGCATCTCGACCGGCGCGCTCTTCCTGCTCGTCGGCATCGTCTACGAGCGGCGCCACACGCGCGAGATCTCGGAGTACGGCGGCCTGTCGAAGGTGATGCCGGTCTACGCCGCGGTCTTCCTGATGATGACGATGTCGTCGATCGGGCTGCCGACGCTGAACGGCTTCATCGGCGAGTTCCTGATCCTGCAGGGCGTGTTCGTCGCCAGCAAGATCTGGGCGGCGTTCGCGGCCAGCGGCATCGTGCTCGGCGCCGCCTACATGCTGTAGCTCTACCAGCGGACGATGTTCGGCAAGGTCGAGAACCCGAAGAACGAGCGCGCTGCTCGACCTGAGCGCAGCGCGAGTTCGCGACGTTCGCGCCGCTGCTCGTCCTGGCGGTCTGGATCGGGCTCTATCCGGCGCCGTTCCTGCGCCGGCTCGAGACGTCGGTGCAGCACGTCGTCGTGCGCGTCAACCCGCAGTACACGGCCGGCGATACGCCGGACGTGCGACTCGACGCCGGCCGGCCGCCGCGGCGTCGCCGCGTCGACGCAACCCGGCCGCGCAGTTCCTCGTCGTGCGCTGCCGTGCGACGTCAACGGCAAGCCCGCTGCCGCGACCGGCCGCCGGCGCAGGAGCGAGCGCTGATGCCTGCCGGGCATCTCGCTCGAGCGACTTCTACTACCTCCTGCCGGAGCTGGTGCTCACGGCCGGCGCGCTGCTGGTGCTGATCGCCGACGTGCTGCTGCCGCACGGCGCCAGCGCCAGCGCTCGCGTGGGTGACGCTCGCTGGCGCTCGGCGCGCCGGCGCTGTCGCTCGGCTGCCGTTCGGCCAGCGCACGTCGAGGTCGCGCACGGCCTGATCGCGGTCGATCAGTTCGCGCTCTTCTTCAAGGTCGTGTTCCTCTCGCCGCGGCGCATGACCGTGCTGATGTCGACGCGCTACCTCGCGATCGAAGGGCGGCATCCCCGGCGAGTACTACTTCCTCGATCCTGTGCGCGACGCTCGGCATGATGATCATGGCCGGCGGCATCGATCTCATCACCATCTTCATCGGCCTCGAGACGATGGCGGTGTCGTTCTACATCCTGGCCGGCTTCATCAAGCCGAACCAGCGGTCGAACGAGGCGGCGGTGAAGTACTTCCTGCTCGGCGCGTTCTCGCTCGGCATCCTGCTCTACGGCATGTCGCTGCTGTACGGCCTGTCCGGCACGACGAACCTGCGGGCGATGGCGACCGCGCTCGTCGGCCAGGAGCGGCGATCCGCTGCTCGTCGCTCGCGGTGATCCTCGTGGTCGCCGGCGTCGGCTTCAAGATCGCCGCGGTGCCGTTCCACATGTGGGCGCCCGACGTCTACGAAGGCGCGCCGACGCCGGTCACCGCGTTCCTGTCGGTCGGATCGAAGGCGGCGTCGTTCGCGATGCTGCTGCGGATCTTCGTCGAGGGGCTGCCGTCGATGAGCGCGCGACTGGCAGCGCTGGCTGCTTCTGACGTGCTGGCGGTCGTGACGATGACGGTCGGCAACGTCGCCGCGCTGACGCAGACGCAACGTCAAGCGGATGCTCGCGTATTCGTCGATCGCGCACGCCGGCTACCTGCTGATCGGCATCGTCGCCGGCACGCCGCGCGGCATCACGGCGACGCTCGTCTACCTGCTGGTCTACGCGTTCATGCAGCTCGGCGCGTTCGCGCGTCATCGTGCTGCTGCGACGGCAGGACGTCGTCGGCGACGAGCTGAAGGACTTCAGCGGCCTGTCGCTCCGCCATCCGTTCGCGGCGTTCGCGATGCTGCTGTTCATGCTGTCGCTCGGCGGCATTCCGCCGACCGCCGGCTTCATGGGCAAGTTCTGGCTGTTCGGCGCGGCGATCGAGGCCGGCTACTCTGGCTGGCGGTGATCGGCGTGCTGAACAGCGCGATGTCGCTCTACTACTACATCCGCATCGTCGTCTACATCTGGGTGCGGCGGGAGGACCGGGCACGCCGCCGATCGTCCTGTCGCGCGCGATGATCGTCGCGCTGGCGTTTGCGGTCGCCGGAACGCTGGTGCTCGGCATCTATCCGCGCCTGCTGTTCGAGCTTGCGCAAGCGTCGGCCGCCACGCTCGGGCGCGCCGCGCCGATGCTCGGTGGCTAAGATAGACTGGCTCAGGACTGGTGGCTTCAGGGCAGGCCGGCCTAAGGCTTAAGCCGGAGTGGGGCGTGAGCCAACCATTCGCCATAAGCCACCCTGAGCCGCCATCAGCCCTGAGAGATGAGCGATAAGCCATATGAATGATCGGAAACAGAATTCGACGGCGGAAGCGATGCGGACCTTCGGCACGCTCGGCAGCGTCGGGCTCTCGTTCGTCCTGGCGATCGTCATTGGCGCCGGCGTCGGACTCTTGCTCGACCGCTGGCTCGGCTGGGGCCACTGGGGCTTCTTCGTGTTCTTCTTCCTCGGGCTCGTTGCCGGCATCATGAACGTTTACCGCGTGTCCAAATCGATCAAATAGCGTGCACGACGCGTTGCTCGATAGACTCCAGCGGACGGCCGCGGTGGTCTGCCTGGTGATGGCGGTCGTCGCGATGGTGGTCACGCGCAACTGGTGGTCGGCCGTGGCGGTGCTCGGCGGCGGCGTGTTGTCGGGATCAGCTTCGTGTCGATTCGCGGCGGCATCGAGACCTTGGCCGACCAGGCAGCGGACCGCGCGTCGCGGCCGACGGTAGCCCGCGCGGTCATCAAACTGGTCGGGCGGTACGCTTTACTCGCTCTTCTGGCGTACGTTATGATTGCGCGTTTGCGCCTGCACCCATTGGGGCTGTTGGCGGGTGCATCTTCGGTCGTGGCGGCCGCGGTGCTGGAAGCCGGCCGTTTGTTCAAGAAATAAGTCGGAATGATCGAACACCCGCTCTGGATCGTGGAGTGGGTGAACGCCCTGCTCGGGCCGCTGGTCAAAGCGGCCCTGGCGCCGCTGGGGTTCCACTTCGAAGGCCACGAGGTGATTCCCCCCTACCTGGTGATGGTGATGCTGATCGTGATCGCGATCACCATATCTGCTTCATCATGCGGTCTCGCCTGAGCGTCGAGCATCCCGGCAAGCTTCAGATCATGCTCGAGGACGGCGTGATGTCGGTCGTCAATCTGCTGGAAGAATGGATCGGCCCCGAGGGGCGGAAGTATCTGCCGCTGATCGCCACGCTTGGCATCTTCATCCTGTGGGCAACTACACGGGGCTGGTGCCGGGGTTGATGGCGCCGACGAGCAACATCAACGTCACGCTCGGCTGTGCGATCACCATCTGGGTCTTCTACCACGTCCAGGGGATTCGCAGAGCAGGGGATCGTCAATTACCTGAAGCACTTCGCCGTGCCGCCAGGCGCCCCGGTGTGGATGGCGCCGCTGATGCTCGTGATCGAAGCGATCAGCCACTCGTCGAGAGTGTTGTCGCTCTCGCTGCGACTGTTCGGCAACATCTTCGGCGAAGAGCTGGTGATCGTGATTCTCGGCAGCATCGTTCCGTTCATCGTTCCGCTGCCGATGATGTTCCTCGGTCTGATCACCGGCGGCCTGCAGGCATTCATCTTCGTGCTGCTGTCGACCATCTATTTGCAGGCGGCGGTTGCCGTCGAACACGAGCACGACGCCCACGGGCACGACGCCCCGGCCGGGCACGAAGCGCCGGCCGCCGCATAGGCAGGCTTTCGGCGCGCACTCTCATCTGGCATTCGCATAGGGAGGATTTGGTTGTGAGTAAACGGACTTTCTGGACAACAGCGCTCATGGTGATGGCGGGCGTTGCGTTCCCGTTGTATGCGCAGGAGCCGGGCGCCAACGCCGCGCGGCTGGAGATCATCAAGTGGTCGTTGATCGCCGCCGGGTTCCCGCTGGGTATCGCGGCCGCGTTCGGCGCGCTCGGCCAGGGGAAGGCCATCGCAGCGGCGGCAGAGGCCATCGCGCGTAACCCAAGCGCGACCGGCGATATCCGTGGTGCGCTGATCCTGGGCCTCGTCCTCATCGAGTCCCTGGTCATCTACGTTCTGCTGATTTCCTTGATCGTGTTCTTCCTGCCGCCGTTCGGCAAGGGGACCTGGGGAGCTTAGGAGTCCGGCGGAGGGAACGGAGATAGACCTGGCCGCGAGAACGAAGAGGAAACGAAGTTATCCCTCGTTTCCTTCCGTTGCCTCCGCCGCTTCGTCTTGAACGTTCGTTTCCTTCGTACATCTCCGTTGACCCGTCTCTCCAAGCTCGACGCTCTCCTGCTCCTGATGACGCTCATCTGGGGCACGAATTACACCGTCATCAAGTCTGCGTTCAAGGAAATCGATCCCCAGGCATTCAACGCGCTTCGTCTCATCGTCGCGTCCTCGGTGATGCTCGCGACGATGGCGATCACCCGGCGCGTGCGGTGGAACCCGGGAGAGGTGTTCTTCACGTCGGAGCCGGTCACTCGGCGTGACTGGGTTGCGCTTGCCGCTCTTGGCCTGGTCGGTCACTGCATCTATCAATACCTGTTCGTCGGCGGGGTCGCCCGCACCAGCATCGCCAACAGCTCCTTGCTGCTTGCGGCGAGCCCGGTGTTGATCACGATTCTTGGCGTCGGCCTCCACAAACTCGGGGGCCCCGGCGAACGGGTCACCGCGATGCATTGGGCCGGCACGCTTCTCTCCCTCGCGGGTATCTACATCGTCGTCCGCAGCGGTGGCAAGACGGCGGGGCAGTCGCTCTTCGGCGACCTGCTGATGGGGGGTGCGGTCGTCTGCTGGTCGACGTACACGATCGCGGCCAGGCCGCTGATGGAGCGGCATTCGCCGGTCGGTGTCACGGCGCTGTCGATGGCCGTCGGGACGTTGTTCTACGTCCCGCTGGCGCTGACCGCGATGCGGCGCGCGGATTGGGCGATGCTGAGCGTCCAGACGTGGATGGCGCTGGTGTATTCGGCGGTGCTGTCGATCTGTGTGGCCTACGTCATCTGGTACATGGGGGTCCGGGAATTGGGGAGCGCGCGGACGGCGGTCTACTCGAATCTGATGCCGGTGGTCGCGATGGTGACGGCCGTCATCTGGCTCCGGGAGCCGGTTGGTTTCGGCAAGATCGCGGGCGCAGCGCTGGTTCTCGCTGGGGTGGCCCTGACCCGCGTGGGGAAGAAGGCTCACGGCTCCAGGCTGATGGCACAGGCCGGCTCATGCCTGGGGCACTGAGGCGCACCCGAGCCCTGAGCCCTAAGCCGGTTACAATAGATCGACCGTGAAATCGCACCATTACTCGCAGCATTCGGCTGGGCTGAGGGCCGAGCTCGGCGCCGCGATCACCCGCGACCAGATGCGCGACTTCCACCGGAAGCAGCCATGGCGGCACCTCGCCGTGACCATCCGTCAGTTCGGCATCCTGGCGCTCGCCACCTGGGGGCTGATCAAGTACGACAATCCGCTGATCTGGATTCCGCTTGCGTTCGTCCAGGGCTTCACGATCTTCAACTTCACGGTGTTGCTGCACGAGGTCGTGCACCACACGGTCTTTACCAGGCGTCATCAGACGGCAGAGCGACTCCTCGGCTTCCTCTACGCCATTCCGAGCGGCATCTCGGCGAGCCAGTTCACCCGCTGGCATCTCGACCATCATGCGGAGCTTGGATCGGACGAGGACGATCCCAAGCGCGCCCACCTGTCGCCGAAGGTGAACGCGCGGTGGTACAAGCTGCTCTACTGCACGCCGGCGTTGTTCCCGATCTATTTCCGCGCCGCGCGGCGCGAAGCCTCAACCTATCCGCAGGCGCTCCAGAACGCCATCGCACTCGAACGCAAGCTGTCGATGCTGGCGCACCTGTCAGCAATCGCGATCGTCTGGTACGTCTTCGGGTTCTACGCGGCGCTTCGCAGCAACATCATTCCGGTCTTCTTCATCTTTCCGATCGCGTTCACCCTCAATCGCCTCGGCCAGCACTACGACATCGACCCGTCGGATCCGGCCAAGTGGGGCACGCTGATGAAGGGGAACTGGTTCTGGGATTTCGCGTTCCTGAACTCGAATTACCACCTCGAACACCACTACTTTCCCGGGATCCCGTTCTATCGCCTGCCCGAAGTCCAACGCGCGCTCGTGCCGTTCTACCAGAAGAAGCAGATGCGCTGGCAGTCGTACGGACGCCTCGTCTACGGATGGCTCGTCGAGAACCACGCCCCGCACACCGATTGGAGCGCCTCGAGCGGACAGCCGCGCCCCCGGGTTGCGCCCGAGATCCACTTTCAGTAATTAGCCGATCACTAGGATCGATACGCCTCGCGCCCGACTCCCTGAACCGGGATGTTCTGTGCCGCGAGCACCTCATGCTGCAGCGCGTACATGTCTGCGGCGGACTGATCGATGTGCCGGACGAAGGCAATCGATCCCGACAGGATCGGTTTCAGCCGCGCCTTGTCCTGAATCCGCGCCGGCGGGTACTCGTGCTCGACGATGAGATGGGTGTTGGCGACGTCGAGCGCCAGCAGCTCTCGCGCGGCGAGCTGGTGGTCGAACCAGTCAACGGTCCGGTTCTGCAGGTACGCGAGCGGATCGTGCCGCGCCGTCCCCGGCAGCTCGTGTTCCGCCAGCACGATCTGCTTCTTCCAGGCGTTGAGCTGGTCGGCAGGGTTGCTCGACGGGTTGCCGTCTTTCCAGTCGCCGCGCTCGACCGTTTGTCCGCCGTAGCCCCACTCGGAAACGCCGCGCGAGTTGACCACCTGACCCTTGACGTGGAACCCGCCGATGAGGAAGTTGTAGCCGGCGTCCTTGAGGAACTGGAACAGCGAGCGCGTGTCCTGGCCCATCAGGATCGCGTGCGACGGGTCGTAGTGGATGCGGAACTGATCGCCGACCCCGTGCTTCTCGCAGATTCGGTGCAGCGCGATCCACGTGCCGGGGGTATACGCGATATTGTTATGAAAGATGTCTCCCGTGGTCCAGCCGGGCATCGGGCACTGCTCAACTCGGTACGTGAGGCCGCGTGCCTTCGCGTCCTGGAGGAGCGGGATGAATGACTCCTCGAAATCGAGGAGGTTTTGATCCATGCTGAGCTGCGCGTTGCGTCCGACGAACCCGCACACCGCGTCGACGCCGAGCAGCGTCGCCGCTTCGAACGCGCGGCGCATGAAATCGTATTTCTTCTGGCGCACCGCGCGGTCGTGGTGCAGCATGTTGTCGAAGTATCCGACCTCAGAGATGCCGACTCGATGCGCTTCGAGCGCCTTCTGCACGCGCCGCGCGCGCTCTTTGTCGAACGGGCGCCGCAGATCCAGCGTGTTGGCGACCGGATCGAGCATCGCTTCGGGTGGCACATCGGATTCGGTGGGATGGAGCGCGGCTGACAGCTGGATGTTGTCGGCTCCGAGCTCACGCGCGAACGCCACCCACTCCTCGATGGCGAGATCGGGATCGCCGTCTCGCACCTCGCGCGCCGTCAGCTCCTGGATGGCTGCCGTCAGGATGCCGACTTTCATATACTTCGGGTCGAACGGTTGAATGCGCATGGCCCGCGACTATAACCGCTTTCACTGAATCGGATCGAGAGGGAGGAAGGTACGCCGTGACCGACATTACACGCAGACGTTTCGTGCAAACCGTTGCCGGCACCGGAGCGGCACTGACGATCGTGCCCCGCCACGTGCTCGGCAAAGGCTTTCAGGCCCCCAGCGACACGGTAAACGTGGCGGCCGTCGGCATCGGTGGCCGAGGTGGCAGCGACCTTCGCGGGGTGCTCAGCCAGAACATCACCGCCATCTGCGACGTGGACGACTCCCAGGTCGAAAGCCGGTTCAAGTCGTATCAGATGGCGCTCAATCCCAAGCCGGAGCCGCAGGGCGGAGCCCGCGGCGATCGCGAGCCGCCGCGTCAGCCGTCCCAGGCACAGCTCGACGCGAACGGGCGGCGGCCGCAGGCCGACGACATGGCGGATCTGCGCAAGTTCGTCGAGCAGCAGATGCCGAAGGCCGCGAAGTACAAGGACTACCGCGAGATGTTCGACAAACAGAAGGACATCGACGCGGTGATTGTCGCGACGCCGGATCACATGCACGCCGCCATCGCGTCCGCCGCGATGGCGCTCGGCAAGCACGTCTACGTCGAGAAGCCGCTCTGCTGGTCGGTCAAGGAAGCGCGCCATCTCGCGGCAAAGGCTCGCGACAACGCCAAGCTCGTGACCCAGATGGGCAACCAGGGGCACTCGATGGACGAGGCTCGCCTCAGCTACGAGTTGATCACTGCCGGCGCGATCGGCGACGTGCGTGAAGTGCACGTGTGGACGAACCGTCCGCTGGGTTTCTGGCCGCAAGGCGTCCCGCGGCCTGCGCCGCTGCCCTCGGATGCCAAGCTCGGATGGAACGCGCGCGGTCTCGATGCGCGGCTCGCTGCCGCCATGGCGTCCGAGGCCGGTTCAGTGCCGCCAGGACTCGACTGGGACCTCTTCCTCGGGGCCGGTCCCGTCGTCGAGTACCACCCGGTGTATCACCCGTTCAACTGGCGCGGCTGGGTCGATTGGGGCCAGGGTCCGCTGGGCGACATGGGGGCGCATCTCATCGACCATCCGTTCTGGTCGCTGAAGCTGGGATTCCCTGCAACGATTGAAACCATCTCGACGCCATTCAATGGCGCGTCCTATCCGGATGCGACGACGACCTATTACACCTTCCCGGCGCGCGGAAGCATGCCGCCGGTGAAGCTGACCTGGTACGACGGCGGCCTGATGCCTGCCAAACCGGAGGAGCTCGGCGACGAGCAGCTGAATGCGGGCGGCGGCGTTCTCTACATCGGGTCGAAGGGCAAGATGCTGCAGGACACTTACGGATTGAATCCGCGGCTGCTGCCGGCGTCGCTGCAGGAAGGGTACGGCGCGCCCAAGGCGGTTTTGCCGCGCGTTCCGCACGAAGACCATCACATGAACTGGATCGACGCAATCAAGGGCAAGGAGAAGGCTTCCTCGCCGTTCGAGTACGCCACGCAGCTCACCGAGGTCATGCTGCTCGGGATCGTTTCACTGCGCGCCAAGACCAAGCTCCAGTACGACTCGCAGAACGTGCGCGTCACCAACAACCAGGCCGCGAACGACTTCCTTGGCCGGGATCCGCGCAAGGGATTCGAGCTGCGCTAGAGAGATTCTCCGGATTCCAGGGTTCCGCGTTCCGCGGGTTCAGGTTCCCGGTTCGCTCGTTCTTGGTTCGAAGATTTGTGGGCTACGTCAGGAGACGAGATGGAGACCGATCGGATGATGTACTCGCGGCGGGACTTCGGAAGACTGGTGACGGCGGGCCTGCCGCTCGCGCTCGTGCTGCGGGCGAGAGCGGATTCGAAGATCAACGGGGTGCAAATTGGTGCGATCACCTACAGCTTCCGCACCATGACCAATCCCGACGACATCATTGCCGCGTACCAGACGATCGGCCTGAGCGAAGCGGAGCTCATGTCGAACCACGCCGAAGCGCTGGCCGGGGCCCCGCCCGGACCAGCATTCGGCGGTGGTCGTGGCCGCGGGCCGCAGATGACCGAGGAACAACGCGCCGCCGCGGAAAAGGCCCGTCTGGAGCGCGCCGAGCAGATGAGGCAGTGGCGGACGTCGGTCTCGATGGACAAGTTCAAGGACGTTCGCAAGAAGTTCAACGACGCCGGTGTCGATGTTCGGCTGCTCTGCTACAACATGAAACGTCAACAGCACCAAAGACGACGAGATCGAATATGCGTTCCAGCTGGCAAAGGCCCTGGGCGTGAAAGCCATCTCCACCTCGACGCAGGTCAGCATGGCCAAGCGCCTGGCGCCCTTTGCCGACAAGCATCAGTTGATGGTCGGGTTCCACGGGCATGACCAGACCGACAGGCCGGACGAGGTCTCGACGGAAGAGACGTTCAAGACCGTGATGGCGGCATCGAAGTACCTCGGTGCGAATCTCGATATCGGCCACTTCACCGCCGCGAACGGCGATCCGGTGGCGTTCATCGAGCAGTACCACGACCGAATCACCAACCTGCACCTGAAGGATCGGAAGAAGAACCACGGCGAGAACGTGCCCTGGGGTCAGGGGGACACGCCGATCAAGCCGGTCCTGCAGCTACTCAAGGACAAGAAATACGACATCCCCGCCAACATCGAGTTCGAGTACGGCGGTGATCCCGTGGCGGAAGTGGGGAAGTGCCTTGAATATTGTCGACAGGCACTCGCGTGAACGGGTTCGCGGGTTCTCAGGTTCTCGGGTTCACTGGTTCGGGTTCTCAGGTTCTGGGGTTCTGGGGTTCTGGGTTCAGGTTCTGGGTTCCCAGGTTCTGGGTCTTCGAGGTCCTTGCGCGGTTCGACCTTGAGAACGAGCTTCGGAACCCTCAACCATCGAACCCGTGAACCCGTGAACCCGAACCCGTGAACCCGTGAACCCGAACCCGTGAATCCGAACCCGTGAACCCGAACCCGTGAACCCGAGAACCAGAGAACCTGCGAACCCGTTCACGCCCTGACCGCCGCGCGCGGCGCCGATTGATACAGCGCCACCAACGCGGCGCCAATAGCCTGCGACAAGTCGCCAAGTGACGCCGCCACGATGCGCAGACGCTGTCGCTGGGCGGGCCATAAGTACGGCAGCGCGCTGTCGCGCACGATTTTCAGATATCGCGAGCGGAAGGTGTCGCTCGTGGCCTCGGGATCCATCAATCCGCCCGCAATCACGACGAACTCGGTGTCGAGCGCCATCTGCAGCGAAGCGACGTGGAGCCCGAGGGCGCGCGCCTGGAAATCGAAGACCCCGACGGCAAGGGCATCGCCTCGCTGTGCCAGTCCGCGTAGTGCCAGCGCGCGCTGCCTTCCCGTGTAACTGGGCTTGGCCAGCTCGTGATCCCGGTGAGACTTCAACGCACGCTCGATGAGATGCGGCAACCCGGCGAGCGTCGTGTACATCTCCACGCAGCCCCAGGTGCGGCCGCAGCCGCACGTTTGCGGTTCGATGTTGTCGAGCAGGTGCAGCGGCGCGGGCAGGTGGGCGGCTTCCATGCCATTGAGGGTGTCGCCTTCGAGCGGGAGGCCGTCCGGGCCGACATACGCGCATCCGAGGCCCGACCCCGGTGCCAGCATCAGCACGGACGCCCGGGTGCTCCCGCGTACGTGCTGCGCTTCGGCGACGCCTCCCATATTCCCGTCATTACCGACGACGAGCGGGACGACGTGTCCGGCGCGCGAGGCCAGCGCATCGGCATAGGCGGTGTAGATGTCGCAGCCGATGAAGCTCTCCGGCAGGTTCGGCGACTTCCCGAACACGCCGTAGCGTTCGTAGGGGCCAGGAATCGCCAGGCCCACTCCCTGCACATCATCCCAGCCGAGCTCGTTCTCGGCGAGATATCGTGCGATCGCCTCGACCCAGCTCGCCACGACCGCCTGCGGTCCGGCCGTCGACGGCGTCGGCGCCTGCAGCAGCTTCGTCGAAACCGGCGACCCGTCCGAACTGACGCCAGCGACCTTCGACGTCGTAGCGCCGCCGTCGGTGCCGATGTATACGTGTCCATCCGAATGGCTGCTCATCGAATGCTCCTCTGTTGGCGCTGACTCAGCGCTCGCCAACCCGCCAGAGGTAAATCGTCTTGCCGTCGATCTCACGTTGATCGTCGGGCGGCCAGGAGCCGCCCATGCTGAAGGAATGGGAGACGATACGCGTGCCCGGCTTGAGGTCGCGCTTGAGCTTCGGCATCAGCTTCTCGTTGAGCGACGGAAGCAGGTAGAGCGTCACGACGGTCGCTTTGCTGATGTCGCTCTCGAACAGGTCGCCATTGACGAACGACACCTTGTCGGTGACGCCGGCCGCCTTTGCATTTTCGTTGGCCTCCTCGATCCGTTTGGGATCGATGTCGATGCCGACGCCGTGAGCGCCGTACTTTTGCGCCGCGGCGATCGGGATGCGGCCGTCGCCGCAACCGAGATCGTAGACGACGTCCTTGTCGGTGACGCGCGCTAGATCGAGCATGGCCATGACGACCGACGGAGGAGTGGGAACGAAGAAGACGTCAGGTTTGCGCAGCGTCGGCTGCTGCCCGGCCGCGTTCGTGAGCCACAACATCACACACGCAATGGCCGAAAGTGCCACTCGAATCACCATGCGACCCCCAATCCCGCCGCTAGATGCTGCGACAGATACCGTGCCTGGATGGTGCCGCCCGCCACGCTGACGCTGGGGGCAGCGGTCGTGAGCTTGTACTCGGCGAGCAGACGGCCTCGTCCCGCGATACGAACCTCGGTCCCGACCGCCGCCTGCAGCGCGAGCGATCCCCATTCGTACTGCTCCTGGGTCACGCCGTCGATGTCACTTTCGGCGTGCGGTATCGCTACCCCCGCGCCCACCCGTGCCGTTATCGAAGCGCGGTGCGACGAGGGCAGAGGACGTCGCACGACCGCGTTGGCCAGCAGCAGGTTCAGCCCATGAGAGATTGAAAACCGGCGCACGTCTGCGCCAAGCGTCTCAGCGTGCGCATAGACCTTCAGGTGAATCAGCTCTCCCTCTACCCCTGTCCCGGAGCCTGCCTGGAACCATCCGACGCGGTAGCCGTAGTACGGCGGCGATTCGAACGACCGCGAATCGAACGCGACGTCGCTCAATGTCGTTTGCCCGCCCGACGCCGGCCGATCGACGGTGAGGTCGGCCGGGCTGGTCCAGGTGTTTCCTAAATAGGCGGCCACAGTCCAATCCGCATGTACCGGCGTTGACGACATCAGCCAGGCGCCGACGCCCACGAGCAAGACGCGTCCCGCGGTCATGCCGACAGTTTACGTCGGCGGACGGCCTCGACGCCTCGGATGCTCCCCGCTTTGCTGGAGCAGCTTCGCCACGATGGCCGTCCATCCGGTTTGATGGCTGGCCCCGAGTCCTGCGCCCGTATCGCCATGAAAGTATTCATGAAACGGCACGAGATCGCGCCAGTGCTCGCTCTGCTGAAACGTTTCGTTCGACCCGAATACCGGCCGTCGCCCATTCGATCCTCGGAGGAACAGCAGCGAAAGGCGCCGCGAGATTTCAGCGGCGACCTCCCACAGCGTCATCATCTGTCCCGATCCTGTCGGGCACTCGACCTTGAAATCGTCACCGTAATAGTAGTGATACTTCTGCAGCGACTCGATCAGCAGGTAGTTCACTGGAAACCAGATTGGCCCTCGCCAGTTGGAGTTTCCGCCGAACAGGGCGTTGGTCGATTCTCCCGGCTCGTAGTCGACGAGATGGTCTGCGCCGTCGATCCGCAGCATGTAGGGATGGTCCTTGTGCACGCGCGACAGCGCGCGGATCCCGTAGGGCGAGAGAAACTCTGCTTCATCCAGCATCACGCGCAGGATGGACTCCAGTTGACTGCGATCGACGACCGACATCAGCAGCCGTGCGCCCCGGCCTGGCTCCTCCATCGAAGCGACATTGCGCGTCAGGTCCGGCCGGTTCTCGAAGAACCAGTTCATCCGCCGGCGAAACGCGGTGAGGCGCGAGAGCAGGCGCGGCTCGATCGTTTCCACAGCAAACAGCGGCACCAGACCCACCATCGAACGCACCCGCAGTGGCACCCGCGCGCCATCGGCGGTGTGCAGGACATCGTAATAGAACCCGTCGGAGTCGTCCCACAGGCACAGCGTCGCATCGCCGCGGTTCGACATCGCATTGGCGATGTGGAGGAAGTGCTCCCAGAACTTGCTCGCGATGTCTTCGTACGCGGGATCGGTTGAGGCGAGCTCCATCGCCATGGCGAGAAGGTTCAGCGTGTACATCGCCATCCAGCTCGTCCCGTCCGACTGCTCGATGTGACCGGCGAGGGGCAACGGCCGGCTGCGATCGAATACGCCAATGTTGTCGAGACCGAGGAAACCGCCTTCGAACAGGTTGCTGCCTTCCGGATCCTTGCGATTGACCCACCAGGTGAAATTCAGCAGCAGCTTGTGAAAGATGCGCTCGAGGAACCGGAGATCCGCGCGTCCCGTGCGCTTCTGATCGATCTTGTACACGCGCCACGCGGCCCAGGCGTGCACCGGAGGGTTGACGTCGCCGAACGACCACTCGTACGCGGGAATCTGCCCGTTCGGGTGCAGATACCATTCGCGGAGCAAGAGGATCAGCTGGTCCTTTGCGAACGCCGGATCGATGAGCGCGAACGGGATGCAATGAAAGGCCAGGTCCCAGGACGCATACCAGGGGTATTCCCACTTGTCCGGCATCGACAGGACGTCGGCGTTGTAGACGTGCCGCCAGTCGCTGTTGCGCCCGGATGCTCGTTCCAGCGGCGGCGCCGGCTGTGCCGGGTCGCCATGGAGCCACTCATTGACCACGTAATGGTAGAACTGCTTGCTCCAGAGGAGGCCGGCGCAGGCCTGGCGCATCACGCGCTTTCCATCGTCGCTCAGGCTCGCAGGCATGACGCCGGCATAGAATTCGTCCGCTTCCCGGATTCGATCCTCGAACGTCTGCGCGAAGTCGGTGTCGAACGGCGCCGGCATCTCGCGGTTCGCGAAGCGCAGCCGGTAGACGACGCTGCCACCCGGAGGGATCGTCGTCGAAAAGTGCGCCGCCGCCTTCGTGCCGGTCTGCGTTGGATTCACTGCCGCATGCTCGCCATGAACCACGAAGCGATCGAAGGCGTCCTTCACGAACGGGGTTCGGTTCGGGGTCCCGAAGAGCCGAGCCGAATTCGTATCGTTCTCGGTGAAGAGCAGATCCGGCGCGCCGTCGACGTACAGGTATCGCCGTCCGTAGGTGGCTTCGTCCAACACGACCAGGGATGTGCCCGCCGGCGGATCAGCGCGCATCAATGAGGGGCTGATCGATCCGACCGTCCACGACCACCGGTTCCGGAACCAGATTGTGGGCAGCAGGTGAATCGGCGCAGGCTGAGGGCCGCGATTGTGAACCGTTATCCGCACGAGAACGGTCTCGGCGTCGGCCTTGGCGTACTCGACGACGATGTCGAAGTAGCGGTCGTCGCCGAAGACGGCCGTGTCGAACAACTCGTACTCGGGTTGATCGCGTCCGCGCCGCGCATTTTCCTCGACCAGCTGGTTGTAGGGGTACTCCGACTGCGGATACTTGTAGACGCACTTCATGTACGAGTGCGTGGGTGTGTTATCTACGTAGTAGTAGTACTCCTTGACGTCCTCGCCATGATTGCCCTGCGGTCCGGTCACGCCGAAAAGGCGTTCCTTGAGGATCGGATCGCGCTCGTTCCAGAGCGCGATAGCGAAGCAGATGTGCTGATGGCGATCGCAGATGCCGGCGATACCGTCTTCGTTCCAGCGGTAAGCGCGGGAGCGCGCGTGATCGTGCGGGAAGTACCGCCAGGCCGATCCGTCGGCACTGTAGTCTTCACGGACCGTGCCCCAGGCGCGCTCGGCGAGATACGGCCCCCACCGCTTCCAGTTGACGCGCCGCTCGTCGGACTCCTTCAGGCGCTGGCGCTCGGCGTTCATGCTGAATGACGGACGCCGAGTGCCGAGTGTCTACTGTCACCGAGGCGTGGCATCTGCCACCTAGTGGTCGGATCGGGAAATCCCTCGGCATTCGGCCGAGGCTGCATCCCGCGCTGCGGCGTTGCTCCTCCCTCAAATACTCCCGGTATTCTCGCTCGTCGCGCCTTGCATCGCGGGCGCATCCTCGCCCTCGGTGCTACGAGGGATTTCCCGATCCGACCACTAGCATTGGTCATTGGCGTCGGCTTTTCAACACCCTACCCGGCGCTCGAGCTGCCGCCACCGGCTGCGCCTCCGCTGACGGCACCGCCATGTGCACCGCCGGCGTGTGCACTGCTGCCGACGAAGGCCGCGAACGATGCATCTCCATAATGGGCATCGCCCGCCGCCGCGAACCATGGCGGCACGATGCCGGGATGACGCTTCAGATACCGTGAGGAGTGCATCGCGAGGCCGAGCGCAATCGCGTAACTCAGGTCGCGCGACGCGAAGGGTGGGTCACCGGGCGAGCGCCGATCGGTTATCGCCTTCTTCAGGTGCCGTTTGAAGCCGCGCCAGCGGGCCGCGCGGACCAGCCCTTCGTTCGACAGTGCCGTCGTCGTCGCCGACGCGATAATCCCCGACAGTCCCCCAACCACGAATCCCAGGGCCACCAGCAACGGCCACGGCCCGTAACGGTCCACGACAAGAGCGATTGGGATGGCGAGCAGGGCGCCTCCCAGGAGCAGACCGATTCCCGTGGCGAACAGGCGATCGCGTACCGCCTTTCGGGACGGATCGAGGAGCCCCTCGGTCGCCAGGTCGGTCTCGACGGCTGAGGAGAAGCGGCGGGACCCGCGCGTGAGTCGCCCCCGCGCCCTGTGGAGCGTCACCTCGTCGCCGCGCCCCGCAAAGGCAATCATGAGCGCTGCTTCTTCGTGTGTGGCAAGAGGATGTTTGCCTGGCACCTGGGCGACTTCATAACTCCGGACTCCAAGCCGGCGCGGCAGCTCGCGGACGACGAGCACGCCGCGGTCCGCGAGGTCGACCATCGTCGCAAGCGCGTGCGTGACATATCCGCGCCCGTTGTTGATCAGGGCCCCTGCGAGTGCTGGCGGAAGCGTCTCTGGAAGAGAGATGACGGTCGATTCGGTGGCAATGAACGACGGCTTGTCGTATTGTCGCCGCACGCCAATCACCAGCAGGATGCCGAGACCGGCGACGATGCCTCCGGCCATCATCCATCGCGGTCCAAGGGCCGCGGCGTTCATCTCGGTCGCTCGCCAGGCAGGCTGCCTCGACACGAGTCGGGAGGCCGGCAGAACCGTTTCAATTTCAATCCATCCGTTCTCAGAGATCTGAGCCGAGCGCACGTCGATGAGGCGATCGTCCACCGCGATCGTCGCGCTCCCAACCCGGCGGCGCTCGACCACGGGCGTTCTGACTGGTGCGTCGAGGGTCTCCAGCGTCACGTGGCTCGATGCGATCCGGTACCGGTGATCCGTCGGCAGCGCCCGCCACGCGATCACATCCCCGCGCGCGTCGGTATATGCGACGCCGTGAACCCGATACTTCAAACCGAAGGTGTGTGTGGAGGGATCGATCGGCGTGAACCGCCACTCGACTCGCATGCGCTGGCTGCCACTGACCTTGATATGACCCGGCCCGTCGCCAATCGAAAAATGCGCATCGTCCATCGTCGCATCGATGATCTCGATGCCGTCCGTGCGGCGGCGGGGAATTTCGCGCAGCACCTTCTCGAACCGGCCCGACTGAAAGTCGAAGGTCACCGTCTCGACGACGTCGAGATCGCCGCCGGGGAGCACCGTGACCGCCACGTCGAAACGCTCCGCCCGGGTACTCGCGTGGCGCCGCTGACCCGAGGCGGACTGCCGCCAGGAGAAGGCAGCACGTCATCAGTAGCGTGTGACCTAGTTTGTCACGCCTGCCGGTTACTGTCGTCTTCATGGTCATTCGCTTCGAAAAACGCGAACGCAAGGGCATTCTTCCGTTGTTCGACCGGCTGTCGCAGCCGGGGCCATTGTGGCGGCCACGCCGGCTCACGGATCGCCAGGTGGAGCATCGCCGCCAGATGCTCATGCACCTCAGAGCCTGTACAGCCCGCGCGGCGCAGAAACCTGCGGCCTCCGGGCAGAGCCTGGCGGCAAGTCAATAACCCATTTCGCGCTCGATGCCGCGGACGATCCGTTCGAGCTCGTCGACGAGTTTTCCGCCTCCGGCATCGCGATAGGCGCGGACGAGCGCCTGATAGTACGCGAGAACATCGTCTGCCGACGCGCTGAAGCGCGACCAGACCTGCTCGCCGGAGTTACGAAGGTCGCGCAGGATGGCATAGGCGTTGTGTACCTTGTCGGCTGCGGACACCCGCAGACTCGAAGGAGCCAGCGTCCGCGCATGCTGGACATAGCGACGCTTGCGTTCCGCCCATGGCTCTTTCGGCGTCGACCAGGAGTCGGTGCAGTCCTCGACAATCTTGGCGACCTGGTCGCCGAAGCGCCCGCGGATGTCATCGAGGCGTTCGCGTCCTCCCTGATCTTCCGGCGCATCGTGTAGCAGCGCTGCAATCGCCTCGTCTTCTGTACCGCCGTCATCGAGCACGATCGATGCGACCCCCATCAGATGCCCGATGTACGGCACAGGTGTGCCCTTGCGGCTCTGAGCCGCGTGAACCTCGTGTGCGTAAGCGAACGCCTCATCGAATCGGCGGCCAAGCTGGCGCATTTCTTTCATGACTATAGGTTGATGTTACGACCGTTTACCGTAGCGTTGCTCGTGCTGCTCTACAGTGGAGGGGCTGACGGCCGTCCGTGGTCACGAGCAAACGTTCAGGTCGGGCTCGCCTCATTTTACGGTCCTGGATTCAACGGCGATCGTACGGCCAATGGGGAGATCTTCGATCAGCGCAAACTCGTGGCTGCGCACCGCACATTGCCGCTCGGCTCGGTTGTCCGTGTCACGAATTTAGAGAACGGACGAGATGTCGTGCTTCGCGTCATCGACCGCGGTCCGTACGGTAAGAATCACCGGAAGGGCTGCATCATCGATGTGTCGAAAGGGGCCGCGAGCAGGCTCGGCTTCGTGCGCCAAGGGATCAGTCACGTTCGCGTGGAAGTGATCCGTTACGGCACACCCGGCAACCGGAACTCCTGATCTCCCGATCCGAAATCCTTCAACGTTTTGTCCGATCCAGAATAGCGGCGTGGACCCTGCGCCCGCCGTTTACGCTGCGCTCGAGGCGCTTGGCATTCGCTACGAACGCTACCAGCACCCGCCGGTGTTTACGGCGGAGGAGGCCGCCATCCATTGGGCCGCGCTGTCGGCGACGAAATGTAAGAACCTTTTCCTGAGAAACAAGAAAGGCAATCGTCACTACCTGGTGATCCTGGAGATCTCCAAGGCCGCCGACTTGAAGCAGATTGTGAAATTCGTCGGCGACGATCGTCTGAGTTTCGGTTCTCCCGAACGCCTCATGAACGAGCTGGGCCTGACACCCGGCTCGGTGTCGCCGTTCGGGTTGATCAACGACGATGACGGATCCGTCCGCGTGTTGATCGATGCCGACCTGCGAGGCGCCGGCCGGTTAATCTTTCATCCCAACATCAACACGGCGAGCGTGGTCGTGTCGTGGCAGGACCTCGAGAAGTTTCTCGCGTCGCGGAGCAATCGCGTCAGTCTCGTGTTGATTGCGTAGAAGCTTGCCGAAGTGCGAGAGGCGAATGGCGAGCGGCGCTTTCGGGGTTCGTGCTGGCGGGTGGCTGAAACTCGCAGTCGCATTCACGGGCCGACGCGTTGCGATGCAGTGCATGGGCAGCAGGTTCATCCCCGAGCATCTTCGATAACCCGGAAGCGCCCCTCGCTACTCGACGCTCCGCTTCGGCCGTACGTTCGCCGCGAGCACGCGCTTGCGGAGGCGAATGCTCTTGGGCGTCACCTCCACCAGCTCGTCGTCGTTGATGAACTCGATTGCCTGTTCCAGTCCGAGCTTGCGCGGCGGAATCAACCGGACGGCCTCGTCGGCAGTGGACGCACGCATGTTGGTCTGCTTCTTCTCTTTGGTCACGTTGACGTCGAGATCGCTGGCTCGCGCGTTCTCGCCGACGATCATCCCCTCGTACACCTTCTCCGTCGGCTCGATGAAGATCTCGCCGCGATCCTGAAGGTTCCAGATGGCGTAAGCGGTTGCCGCTCCCGCACGGTCGGCGACGAGCGCGCCGGTGTTGCGTGCCGGAATCGCGCCGTGCCACGGTTCCCATCCCGCGAAGAGATGATTCATGATTCCGGTCCCCTTGGTTTCGGTGAGAAATTGGGATCGG
The DNA here is from genome assembly GCA_963755695.1 of uncultured Acidobacteriota bacterium. Classification (GTDB taxonomy): domain Bacteria; phylum Acidobacteriota; class Vicinamibacteria; order Vicinamibacterales; family 2-12-FULL-66-21; genus QHWT01. The sequence continues at coordinate 1,575,869 of CAVWLB010000008.1, forward strand.
AATCCAATCAGGCCGCGAGCAGGAAGGCGGAACTCGAGGCGGACGCGGCCGCTGCCGTGATTCACCATCCTGGTCATCGTCCCGCGACGGGTGCCGACCTGCGCGATGACCACTCCCTGGAACTCTTCGGCCACGTCGATGACGAGATCTTCCACCGGCTCCATCCGCTGGCCGCCGACGTCCTTGGTGACGATGTCGGGGCGGGAGACCTGGAGCTCGAAACCTTCGCGCCGCATCATCTCGATGAGGATCGAGAGCTGGAGCTCGCCGCGACCGAGCACTCTCATCTGCTCCGGTGTGTCGGTCGGCTCCACCCGGATCGAGACGTTGCCAAGGAGCTCGCGATCGAGTCGATCCTTGATCTGCCGCGAGGTCACGAATTGTCCTTCCCGTCCCGACATCGGCGAGGTGTTGACGCCGAAGATCATCGAGACCGTCGGCTCGTCGACCGCAATGGCCGGCATCGCCTTGCGGTGCTCGACGTCGGCGATCGTTTCACCGATCGTGATGTCCTCGATCCCCGCCAGACAGACGATGTCGCCGGCAGCGGCCTCGTCGACGTCGACGCGTTTGAGTCCCTCGAAAGCAAAGAGCTTCGTAATGCGGGTTTCCTGGAACGTCCCATCGAGCTTGCACACCGCGACCGGATCTCCGACCTTCACGTGACCGTGGAACACCCGACCAACGGCAATCCGCCCGAGATAGTCGCTGGAGTCGAGATTGGCGACGAGAATCTGCAGCGGCGCTTCCGGATTGCCGCGTGGCGGCGGCACGTGGCTGAGAATTGCGTCGAAAAGCGGCCGCAGGTTCTCACCCGGCTCGTCCATGCTCAGCGTCGAGGTTCCGGCCTTGGCACTCGTGTAAAGGATCGGGAATTCGAGCTGTTCCTCGGTGGCGTCGAGATCGATGAACAGATCGTAGATCTCGTTCAGCACTTCCTTGATCCGCGCGTCCGGGCGGTCGATCTTGTTGATCACGACGATTGGCGGCAGCCGGCGTTCGAGCGCCTTGCGCAGCACGAACCGGGTCTGCGGCAGCGGTCCCTCCGACGCATCGACCAGCAGCATCACGCCGTCGACCATGGCCAGCGTGCGCTCGACCTCTCCGCCAAAATCAGCGTGGCCCGGCGTGTCGACGATATTGATCGTGACGCCGTTGAAGTGGACCGCGGTGTTCTTGGCGAGGATGGTGATCCCCCGCTCCCGCTCGAGGTCGATGTTGTCCATGGCCCGTTCCGCCACGCGCTCGTTGCTGCGAAAGGTGCCGCTTTGGCGCAGGAGGCCGTCCACGAGCGTGGTCTTCCCATGGTCGACGTGGGCAATGATGGCGACGTTTCGCCTGAACGCGTTGGCCACACTAGAAGGGGTCGTCAGAGTGCCGGGCATCTCACCAGTATAGCAGCGCCCCGAGGCCCGATGGCCGAAGTCCGACGCCCGAGGTTTGGCATCCGAGGTCCGCAAGGCCGCAACGCTCAAGAACTTACCGTTCGTGGCCAGCCTGTTAGGGGCCTTCGTCCCGGGACCAGTCTTTGCACCCGGCACCTAGCACCGGAGGCGCCTGGCACCTAGCACCTGGCACCTGGCATGTTGCACTCAGCACCTGCAGCGCTCTGCCCTCGGACCTCGTCCCCCGCCTCTCGGCCCTCGCCCCTCGCTCCTCGCCTCTCGGACCTCGACAGGTTCGATCAACCTTCAGCTGGGCTCCTACGTCATATTGCTGACAGTGAGCGGCGGCCCCCACACGTCGGCAGATACGGACCTCGTGGCCCGCGCGGCGGCCGGCGATGGTTCCGCCTTCCATGCGCTCGTCGAGCGGCATCGCGCCATGGTCTATCGGGTCGCCTACCAGTTTGCCGGCAACCACCACGACGCGGAAGACATTGCGCAGGACGTGTTCATCAAGGTGTTCCGGTCGCTCGACCGGTTTCGCTACGATGCCCAACTCACGTCCTGGCTCTATCGCATCGTTATGAACGCGTGCATCGACCATCGACGCCGCAGTGCCCCGGCCGGTTGGGCGCCTTTCACCGAAGACGCGGAAGTTCGGATGCTGAATACCCCGGAGGACGGTCCAGATCCGGAAGCCCGTGCGTACGGCGGACAGATTGGAGAAGCGGTCGAGGCGGAGATTGCCAGACTGCCGCCGGGGCAACGGCTCGTGTTCACCATGCGGCATCATGAAGGACTGAAATTGTCTGAAATTGCCAGCGCGCTCGATCTCGCAGAGGGGACGGTCAAGCGCCAGCTTCACGCGGCGGTGCACCGGCTGCGCGCTGCCCTCAACAACCAGGGCTTACTCCGAACGGCCGCGAGTCACGGATCACATGGCTCTCATGGATCGCTCGGCTCGTTTGGATCGCGTCGCATGGCGGGAGGACGGCTATGACGGTGTGCCATCTCTGGGACACCCCCGACGTCGAGCTCTATTTCTACGAGGAGCTCGGTGCCGCCGACATGGCTCGCGTCGCCGCGCATCTGCGCGGTTGCGCAGAGTGCCGGCAGCGGCTGGATGATTTGCGTGCACTCGGTCGGCTGCTCGCCCGCCCTCGTGTCGAGGCGCCTCCGGCCGGCGACTGGTCGGGATTCATGCGCCGGCTGGACGTTGCGTGCGATCTCGAGGCCGATGCTCCCGTCACGACCGCGCGGCGAGGGCTTCACCGTGTCGCAGCAATTGCTGCGATGCTGACGCTTGTCACGATCGGCCTGATTGTGGCGTCGCGAGTGGGTCCGCAGGCGCCAGCGCCTGCTCGCGCGGTCGCCAGCGTCGTGCCTCCTGTCGTACAACAGCCCGTTCCGAACGCGCCGGCACCGACCCAGGCTGCTGCGACGATTGCGTCGCGAGATCGCGGGCTCGTGGAAATGAGCGAAGAGCATCTCGAGCGATCAAAGCTCGTCGGTACTGGGTCTGGCGACGCGCGATCCGCAACGCACATCGCCCGCCGACTGGCAGTACGAGCGCAAGCTTGCAGGATCGTTGTTGTCGGATACCAGACTCTATCGGCTGGCCGCGGAAGACCGCGGCATGAAGGATCTTGCCCGCGTGATGGGCGATCTGGAAACGGTGCTGTTGCAGACCTCATTGAGCGATCACGCGGATCGCAAATCGCTCGAGCGTGTGCAGCGGCTGATTACCAAGCGCGACCTGATGGTGAAGATGCGGGTCGTCGGCTCCGCGGGGATTTGACCGTATGAATATTCGGAAACTGATTCCGTTGGTGCTCTCGATGTGGCTGGGCGCCGCAGTCGTGGCTGCCGCTCCGGCGCCGGACTCGAAGCGGCTCGGCCGCGCCAAGGACTACATCGCTGACGAGCAATGGCCCCGCGCGGTCGCCGAGTTGAAGGCGGTCGTCGACGATCCGAAGGAACCGAATCGCGACGAGGCGCTCTTCTGGCTGGCGCACAGCGAGCATCAGACAGGGGATCAGGCGTCGGCGATCGAGACGATTGCCCGGCTGGAACGGGATTATCCGTCGAGCAAGTGGGTGCGCCCCGCGCGGTCGCTACGGATCGAGATTGCCCAGCGTCTGCGGCGCGACGATTTTTTGTGGTGGACGGCGGTGCCGCCAGCACCACCAGCGCCCCCGCCGCCCGAGATGGTACCTCCTCCGCAGGCCTCGACCCGCCCGGCGCGTCCTCTGCTTCCTCCACGCGCCGCGCCGCCAACGCCGCCGCCGGCTCCCGTGCCGGTCGCGGGAACGCCGCCGACACCGGAGGCGACGCCCGCGCCACCGGCGCCCGCGACCACGCCAGCAGCGTTTCCGCCAGGTTTTCGCGAGCGCCCGGCGGGCTTTCCGCCGCTTCCGCCAGACGAATCGGCGATCTGGATCCCCTCGCCGTTCGAGCCTGATACGGACCTCCGCATCCAAGCCTTGAGCGGGCTGTTGCAGGATCATCCCGAGCGGGTCATTCCGCTCCTGAAAGAGATCGCGCTCGACACCGACAATCCGGCCGACGCGCGCCGCGCGGTCTTCGTGCTCGGTCAATCGACGCGCGCCGACGCCAGGAGCACGATTGTCGACGTCGCGAAACGCGGACCGGTGGCGGTCCGGATCGCCGCGATCCGCGAGCTTGGCCGGGTGAACACGCCAACGGTCAGCGCCGAACTGATGCAGGTCTACTCGACCGCGCCGGACAATCCACGCATCAAGCGGGAGGTCGTCTCCTCGCTTGGTGCGCATGCGGACACGGTGGCGCTGCTGCGCATTGCGAAAACGGAGGCGGATACGTTCGTGCGGAATACGGCGATCGTCACGCTTGGCAAGACCGGCGCTCGCGAGCAGCTGGCCACGCTCTATGTGCAAGCGCCGCCCGAATCGCGGAGCGCCGTGCTCACCGCGCTCCTGGCCGCCAAAGACGAAGACCAGTTAATCAAAATCGCCGAGACTGAGAAGGATGCCGCATTGCGGCAGCAGGCGCTCCGTCAGCTGCGGATGCTCGGAACCCCCAAGGCGCTCCAATATCTCAGCGCGCACAAGTAGGCGCTTCAGGCTCCAGGCTTCAGGCTTCGGGCTCCAGGCTTCAGGCTTCAGGTGCTGAAAGGTCTGCGCCCCCCGAAGTCCGAAGCCCGAAGCCTGAAGCCTGAAGCCCGAAGCCCGAAGCCCTGATATATTCCCCCCATGTCCGACGCGGCCGGCAGCGGATCGAATCCGCTGCTCGATGGCCTTCGTATCGAGGCCACCCCAGATCCGACGACGCTCGTCATCTTTGGCGCTTCAGGCGATCTGACCAAACGCAAGCTCCTGCCGGCGCTCTATCAGCTTTCCCGCAGTCAACGTCTTCCTGCCCGTTTCTCGGTTGTGGGCGTTGCCAGATCCCAGATGACCGACGATGCGTTCCGCCAGGAGTTCCATGACAGCCTGAAAGAGTATGCGGGCGTCGAGAAGGCCGATGAGGTCTCGAGCACGCTTGCCCGTGGACTGTCCTACCTCTCCGGCGAGACGGACGATCCCGGGTTGTATGAACGCTTGGCCAAGACAGTCGCGGCGCACGCACCTGATGGCGTGTTGTTCTATCTCGCCATTCCGCCCACGGTGTACGGAAAGGTCGTCGCTCAACTGGGCGCCGCGGGGCTGACCCGTCCCCCCAATCCGTCCGGCTGGCGCCGGCTCATCGTCGAGAAACCGTTCGGCACTGATCTCGACAGCGCCCGTGCGCTCAACGCGCTGCTGCACCAGCATCTCGACGAGTCGCAGGTCTTCCGCATCGATCACTATCTAGGAAAGGAAACCGTCCAGAACCTGCTGGTGTTTCGCTTCGCGAACGGCATGTTCGAGCCGGTCTGGAACCGGCGGTACATCGACCATGTGCAGATCACTGCTGCCGAGACTGTCGGCGTCGAGCAGCGGGCGGCCTACTACGAGCAGGCGGGAGCGCTGCGCGACATGGTGCAGAACCATCTGATGCAGCTGCTGTCTCTCATCGCGATGGAACCGCCGATTACGTTTTCTGCGGAGAACGTCCGTGATCGGAAGCTCGACGCCCTCCTGTCGATCCAGCCGTTGCTCGAGGGAAACGACAAGACGAATGTCATCCGCGCGCAATACGCGAGCGGCTGGGTCAATGGCACCGAAGTGCCGGGATACCGACAAGAGGAAGGCGTGAGCCCCACGTCGGTGACCGAGACCTACGTCGCCTTGAGGCTTCACCTCGACAGCTGGCGCTGGGCGGGCGTGCCGTTCTACATTCGAACCGGAAAACGTCTGGCGAAGCGGACGACCGAGATTGCGATCCAGTTCCGCCGTCCGCCGCTCCACATCTTCAAGCGTCTGAGTCCGACGCCAATTGCGTCGAACCTTCTGGTCGTCAACGTGCAGCCGGATGAAGGGATCTCGATTCGCTTCGAGGCCAAGCTGCCTGGCAGCCGGATGCAGCTGGCCCCGGTGATGATGAATTTCCGCTACGGCAGCGCGTTCGGCCAGGCCGTCCCGGAAGCCTACGAGACGTTGCTGCTCGACGCGATGCTCGGTGATACGACGCTGTTTGCACGTCACGATTTCGTCGAAGCGTCGTGGGCGCTGATTACCCCGGTACACGATGGCTGGCGCGCCGAAGGAAGTCCCGACATTCCCATGTACGAAGCGGGCGGCTGGAGTCCCCGGGAAGCGGATGCGATGATCGCCGCGGATGGACGGCGCTGGAGGACCTTGTGAACAGCGGCCACAGCAGTCGATTACTGCCCGCGGGCGCCGAAGTGCGCTTTGCCGAGATCGAGATCACGATTGCCCACCTGGCGGGCGACGGGCGTCGCCGGAGCCGCGGGCCTGGGCGCGCTTTGATCGCGACGGTCGTGGTGGTGGGCGACAGCGAGCGGCTCACGCCCGCGGCCGTGGCGCTCGAACGGCTCGGCGAAGTCAGCGGCCTCCGCATGATCTTCATTGCCGAAGGGGACCAGGCGGCGCCCATCGCGCGAGTGACGGAGAACGCGATCGCGATCAGCGGCCTGGAACCGCGCTACATCGACAACGCCGTGGCGTCCCTGCGACTGTCGAGTCTGCCGGCGCTCGTGTGGTGGCGCGGCGGATCAATCGCAGCGCTGAACGACGTGGCCAAGCTGGCGGACCGGCTGGTGCTCGATGCCGAGTCGCCGGACGAGACCTGGGCGCGCGCGCAGACCTTCTTCGAACTGACCGCCGTGACCGACCTTCGCTGGACCCGCTTGACCCGCTGGCGCGCGCTACTCGCACACCTCTTCGATCTGCCACGGGTACGCGGATCGATCTCCAGTCTTCAGCGGCTGTCGATCGATGCGGCCGACGTGCCCACGGCGCGGCTCTTTGCCGGCTGGTTGAAGACGAGCCTGCGTTGGCCGGCCTCGAACGCCATCACCGTCAATCGCGTGCCGGGCGACGGCAAGTCGCCGATCGAGCGCGTGAAACTGCAAGGCGATCACTTGACGATTACCTTGCAGGCCTCTCCGAGCCGTGCCTGCCTCAAGGCCTCGGTCGATGGAGAGGAAGAGACGGCGCGCGTCGTCCCGCTTGGAGACGGCGCGCTGACGGCGCTCATCGGCGAGGAGCTCGGCGTCCGTACCCGGGATCTTGCGTTCGAACGGGCGCTCGCGGCCGCCCGCGAGCTGACGGTGTAAACCGCGCGGTCCGAAATCCGAGGTCCGAGGCCCAAGGCCAGAACCATGAGCCAATAGTCCGCGGCCACCTTGAGCCTTGAGCCGTAAGCCCTGACCATGTCTCTGAATCTCTCGTCCGTTCTCGAGCATTCTGCACGGCTGGTCCCCGATCGCGTTGCGATCACCTGCGGAACGCAACAGATCACCTACGCGGAGCTGAACACGCGCGCGACGCGGGTGGCGGCAGGATTGGCATCCATCGGGATCTCTCCTGGCGATCGCGTAGTGCTGTCCTGTCCGAACGTGCCTTGGTTCCCAATCGCCTACTTCGGTATCCTGAAGGCCGGTGCGATCGTCGTGCCGATCAACGTGCTGCTGAAGCCGCGCGAGATCGCGTATCACCTGCGCGACAGCGGAGCGCGCGCGATGCTGGCGTTCGAAGGGACGCCGGAGCTTCCGATGGCCGCAATGGCGCGCGCGGCATGCGACGAGGCACGATGCGACCGGTTGGTCGTGATGCCGCTCGATCCCGCTCGGCCGCCTTCGATCCAAGCGATGTCGGTTCTCGAGCTGATGGGGCACGACGCCGAGACCTTCGTTCCCCCTTCCTGCGAGATCGTGGACACGGCCGTCATCCTGTACACCTCCGGCACGACCGGCCAGCCCAAGGGCGCGGAGTTGACCCACGCCAACATGGTGACGAACGCGATCGCGTCGTTCGACATGTTTGCGCCCGTGATCGGAGCCGGTACCGGCCAGACGGCTGCCCTCATTACGTTGCCGCTGTTCCATTCGACCGGCCAGACGTGTCAAATGAACGCCGGCTTGTACGGCGGGACCCGTCTCGTGCTGCATCCCCGGTTTGATCCGGCTTCGGTCCTCGAGACATTCGAGCGCGAGCAGATCGCCACCTGGATAGCGGTGCCAACGATGTACTGGGCGCTGCTGCAACATGCACGGGCCGCCGGGACCGACCTCTCGTCGATGGCCGCGTCGCTCAAGGTCTGCGTATCAGGCGGGGCGCCAATGCCGCTCGAGGTGCTGCGCGGATTCGAGGACGCGTTCAAGGTCCGCATCCTCGAAGGCTACGGCCTCTCCGAAACCGCCCCGGTCCTCGCATTCAACCAAGTGCACCGGCCGTCAAAGCCGGGAACCGTTGGACTGCCAATCTTCGGCGTCGAGATCCGCTGTGTCGACGAGGCGGACCGCCCCGTGCCGTGGGGCGTGCGCGGTGAAGTGGTGGCCCGCGGACCCAACGTGATGAAGGGCTACTACGGCCGGCCCGAGGAAACCGCCGAAGCGCTCCGTGGTGGATGGTTCCATACCGGCGATATCGGCCTCATTGACGGCGATGGCTATCTCGCGATCGTGGACCGCAAGAAGGACATGATCCTGCGCGGCGGCTTCAACGTGTATCCGCGGGAGATCGAAGAAGTCCTGATGACGCATCCGGCGGTCGCGCTGTGCGCGGTCGTCGGCGTTCCCGACGAGCGGCTGGGGGAGGAGATCAAGGCGTTCGTCGTGAAACGTCCTTCGGCGACTCTGACGGATGCGGAACTGATCGCCTGGTCCCGTGAGCAGATGGCCGCGTACAAGTATCCCCGCTTCGTGGAGTTTCGCGATTCGCTGCCAACCAGCGCGACGGGCAAGATCCTCAAGCGCGAGCTCCGTTCGCGCTAGCACCCTTCTTGCGTAAATCCCTTCTCCGTGCACGGCGAAGGAGGACTGCATGCCAAAAAGCCGGGAAATCATGACCGCCAACCCCGTTTCGTGCCGCGCCGACGACTCGATTGTCACGGTAGCGGACACGATGCGTAAGGAAGACATCGGCTCGCTGCCCGTCGTCGATTCCCGCGAACGGCGCCTGGTCGGTATGGTGACCGACCGCGACATCGTCGTGAAGATCGTGGCCGCCGGCACCGACATCAGGTCGGCAACCGTGAAGGACGCCATGACTCCCAACCCGGTGTCGGTACGAGAGGACGACGACGTCGATGAGGCGGTCCAAGTGATGAGTCAGCGGCAGGTCCGGCGCCTGCCCGTGGTCGATGGGAACGGCAGACTGACCGGAATCGTCTCGCAGGCCGATATAGCGACGAAGGCCCACCACGATCGAACGACGGGTGAGCTGGTTGAAGCGATTTCCGAACGAAATTAGCCCGACCATGGCTCTGAGGGCCGGGGAACCCGCGGCCACGCGCGGTTGCCTGCCCTCAGGGGCTGAGTTATAGTCGCTGACTCATGGCTCTCGAGCTTCCTGGGTCGCACCATCGCGGTACGGGTCTGGTCGACGTCCTCGACCGCGTGCTCGACAAGGGGCTCGTCATTGCCGGGGACATTCGGGTTTCCCTAGCAGAGGTAGAGCTCCTGACGATCCGTATCCGGCTTCTGGTGTGCTCACTCGACAAAGCACAGGAGATCGGACTGGACTGGTGGCGGTACGATCGCGACCTGTCTCCGGGAAAGCCGCGGGGAACTCTCGCGGAGCACGAAGAGCTTCGCGCAGAGATCCGGGAGTTGCAGGCACGAATCAAGGCGCTCACCGCCAGGCGCGAGAGTGGCCGCCGCCGACGTTGACCGGTCTGATTCGCTGAGCAGGAGCACAGAATGGCAGTTGAACGCGCCCCGGGCGGCACCAGCCTCATAGACGTCCTCGATCGAGTGCTCGACAAGGGCATCGTCATTGATGCGTGGGTGCGCGTTTCCCTCGTCGGCATCGACCTCATCACCGTCGAAGCGCGGATCGTCGTGGCCTCAATCGACACCTATCTCAAGTATTCCGAGGCGGTTGGCTCTGTGGCGCCCATTTCACGCCCCGTCCCTGCCGCCGAGCTCGCTCCGCCCCCCACTCCAGCTGCGCAAACCGTAGCGAGACGATCCGAGCTTGCCGCATCCCGACGCCGGGGTCGGCGTCGTTCCTCCGAGGGATAATTGCCTGTGCCGCGCGTGGCCGCTCCGGCGGTGCCGGTTTCCGGGTTCGAGACAGAGGCAAAGCTCGCGCTCGTCGAGTTCCTGCTGATGAGTATCGATCTCCAGGATTCCGCAAGGCGGTCGCTCGAATGGCTCGTCGCACACACCCCGGTTGCACAGGCCGCAGTGCTTATTGTCGAAGCGGTTTCCAACGAGATGCTGCTGGTCGCCGAGCACGGGGTCCCCAGCATGGCCATCGCTGACTTTTCAGTCAGTCGCAACGACGGGACGCATCCGCTGGTGGAAGCCCTGAACAGCCCCAATCCAATCTTCATCGATGGACTGAGTGGTCGCTATCGCGTGCCGCTCGAGGCGCGCTCCTTTCATGTGATTCCTCTCAGGTCGGACGATCACCAGATCGGTCAGGGATTGCTTCTCGTCAGCGGTGGGGGGCCCGATCTGAAAGCCGACGCTCTATGGCTCGGTCGAACGCTGGGCAAGCAGGTTTCCCGGCTGCTCAGTCGGCAGTCGCTCGCGGAGACCCGTTTCGGCCAGGAGCGGATGCTTCTTTACAGCATCATCAACGCCGTCACCGATCCGATCCTGCTGACCGACACCGAAGGCAAGCTGATTATCGCCAACAGCCACGCGGAGAAACTGTTCGCCGCGCCGGAAGAAGCCAGCGAGGGTTGGCGGCGCGCCGTCGGCCTGAACAACATGCTGTTTTCGGCAGCGCTCTCGACGAGCGCCGTGGGCATGGCGGAACTGGCGAGACGTGAGCTTCTGCTGGTCGACCCGCTGGAAGGCTCGGATCTCCTGTTCGAGCTCCTGAGCTCCCGGGCCAAAGACGAGCGCCAGGGCACGTTCGTCGTCTCGATCCTCCGCAACGTCACCGACCTGGCACGCGCGAAGGAAGAGATCGAGGAGAGCTACCGCACATTGCGAGTCGCGCAGGCGGAGGTTCGCGACGAGCGCCATCGGCTCGATCTGATCATCGACTCGGTCGCGGACCCGATTCTCGTCACCGACCAGGAAGGGGACATCGTCCTCATGAACACGCCGGCCGAGCGGCTGTTCAACGCGCCGGGAGTCGAGGATGAAGCGGCGTTACGCCGTGTCCGCGCCAACGGCGCCAACCTGACCTCGTTCGTGTCCAACGTTTTGACGCGGACCGGCGAGCAGCGGTATCGCGGCGAGATCCAGCTGGCGGACCCGGTGAGTGGCCGTCCGCTGCCGGTGGAGGCCCTGGCCGGCACGATCTTGTCGGAGCAACGGGAATTGATGTGGGTCGTGACGATTCTGCACGACCTGACCGAAGCCATCGAGAAAGCGAGGCTCTACGAGCAGTTGAAGGAGGCGTCACAGGAGCTGGAAAGGAACGTCCAGGAAGCGACCGCCGAACTCGCCGCGCAGAACGAGCTGCTGCGCCGTCAGCACATCGCGCTCGAACAGGCGTCGGCCCTGAAGTCCCAGTTCCTCGCCAACATGTCGCACGAGTTCCGGACGCCGCTGAACGCGATTCTGGGCTACACCCACATGCTCCTGCACAACGTGACCGGGCAGGTGTCCGATCCTCAGCGCAAGAGTCTTTCGCGCATCGATTCGAACGCGCGGCATCTGCTTGCGTTGATCAACGACATTCTCGACATTACCCGCATCGAAGCGGGGCGGATGCCGCTCAACATCACGAAGTTTGGCGTCCGGGATCTCGTCGACGAGGTCATGTCGGAACTGGAGCCGATTATCCGGCGGTCGAACATCATGGTCGAATCGCACATGCGGCCGCGGCTTCCTCCTCTGCGCTCGGATCGGCAGAAGATCAAACAGATTCTGTTGAATCTTCTGAGTAATGCCCTGAAATTCACCCCATCGGGCTCGGTGACCATGTCGGCGGCGTATGATGCGCGAGGCAATCGGATGCTCATGACGGTCCGCGACACGGGCGTCGGGATCGCGGAAGAGGATCAAGCCAGGGTGTTCGAAGACTTCCGTCAGCTGGATAGTTCACCCGCCAGGGGCTATGGCGGGACGGGACTGGGTCTGTCGATCTGCCGCCGGCTGGCGCACATGCTCGGCGGCTCGATAGACCTCGAGAGCCAAGTGGCCAAGGGGTCGACGTTTACGCTCCGTATACCAGCGAAGGTGAAGCGCTGATGACCACGACCCGGGCCCAGCCGCTCGTGCTGGTCGTTGAGGATTACCCCGACGCGCGCGAGATGTATACCGCATACCTTCAGTTCTCGGGATTCGAGGTGGCGGAAGCTACCAACGGATTGGAGGCGATTGAAAAGGCGGAAACCTTGATGCCGGACATCGTTTTGATGGATCTCGCGCTGCCGAGGATGGACGGCTGGGAGGCGACCCGGCGCTTGAAAAGCAACGATCGCACGCGGCACATTCCGGTGGTGGCCTTGACCGGGCATGCCCTGGCCGGACACGCGGAAGGGGCCCGTCAGGCCGGCTGCGATGCGTTCGTGACCAAGCCGTGTTTGCCGGACGCACTCGTTGCGGAAATCAAGCGCCTGCTCGAATCGCCGCCGCGCCGCACCGAGGACGCGGGACGCGCAACCCGCCGGTCGTTGAAACGGCCCTGAGGCGGAGTTGGGGATGGGGATGGGTAGACCAGCAAAGAAGTCAGGCAAGGGAGCGCGGTCGAGCAAGAGTGCGCCAGCCGCGGCGCGCAAACCGGAAACCACTCGTCGAACTGCCGCGGCAAGCGAGGAACCCTCGCGCCGCAGGCTCGAACGCGTGCGGGTGCCGGCAGCGGTGCGGCGCGACGATTCGACTGAAGGCAGATACGTCTACTGTGTCATCCGCTCGAACGAGCCTCTGAGCTTCGGCCCTCTGGGCCTCGGACCCGAGCCGTCCGATGTGCACACCGTCCATCATCGCGACATCGCCGCCGTGGTTTCGAAGACGCCGATCGTCGTCCAGGATCCCACCCGGGAGAACGTGCTGCGGCACCAGCAGGTCAACGAGACGGTGATGCAGAAACACACCGTCATTCCGATGTCGTTCGGCACGGTATTCAAGACCAACGACGACATCATCGAACTGCTCCGCTCAGCGTACGACGCGTTCAGCGACGTGCTGAACAAGATGCAGGGAAAGTTCGAGTTCGGCCTGAAGGTCCTGTGGGACCGGGACCACATCATTCGTGAGATCGAAGAGGAGGACGAAGACATCCGCCGACTGAAGGGGGAGATCTCTTCTCAGAAAGGCTCGACCTATTTCGCGCGCATGCAGTACGGCCGCCTGATCGATGCGGCATTGCAGTCGCGCTCGGAGCGCTACGTGGCCGAAATCTTCGATGCGCTGCGCAGCGTGTCGGTTGCCTCGCGTTCCAACAAGCCAATCGGCGACAAGATGATCATGAATGCAGCGTTCCTGGTCTCGCGGGAGATGGAGCAGGCGTTCGACGCACGCGTCAAGCAGATCGGCCAGCAGTACGACAAGCTCACGTTCAAGTCCACGGGTCCGTGGCCGCCGTACAACTTCGTCAACATTCGCTTGAAGCTCGAACGGGCGCACTGAACCGGCTCAGGGCTCATGGTCAAGGGGTCAAGGCTTATCGCTCAGGACTCATGCCGGCTCGAAGAGAGAACGGCTTAAGGCGCGCAGTCATGAGCCCGCATGAGCCCTAACCGTAAGCCCTAAGTCCTAAGCCAATGTTGATCATCGACAGCCTCCTCATCGGCGGCATTCGTTTCGTTCTCGACAAGATCGCGACGGCGGTCGACACCGAGCTGAACGACGATGGCAAGCTGCGCGAACAGCTGCTGGCAGCCCAGATGCGCGTCGAGCTCGGCGAGATGAGTCAGGAGCAGTTCGACGAGGTCGAGGCCGAGATCATCCAGAGAATCCGCGAGATCAAGGAGCGCCAGCGCGGCGGTGCGCCCGCCGTCATCTCCCCGGGCGAGGTGAAAATCACCGGCATCGAAGCCAGCTTTGAGGGCGAAGAACACTAAGAAGAAGGCGGAAGGTGGAAGACGGAAGGCGGAAGTACTTCCGGCTTCCAGCTCCAGGCTTCAAGCTTCTGCCTTGCCTCTTCCGCCTTCGGCCTTCCGCCTTCCGTCTTTCGTGTTTGTGTCCGGCAAAGGCGGTGTGGGAAAGACCACCTGCGCCGCAGCGTTTGCGATTGAGGCTGCCCGCACCCGCCGGACGCTTCTCGTTTCGACCGATCCCGCTTCCTCGCTCGGCGACGTTCTCGGGATGCGCGTCGGCTGGACGCCGCGCTCCGTCAGGGGAGTGCCCCGTCTTGCCGCCGTGGATCTCGACGCCACGCGGGCGTTCGATCGATGGATCGCCCCCCGGCGCGACCTGCTTTCAACGATTGCGCTTCGCGGCACCTACCTCGATGAGGATGACGTCGGCCGTCTGCTGAAGCTGTCGTTACCAGGAATCGACGAGGTCATCGGCCTCCTCGAGATCACCCGTGTCGCCGCCGGCGGATACGACCACGTGGTGATCGACGCGGCACCGACCGGACACACATTGCGACTCCTGTCGAGTCCCATCCTGCTCGAACGGGTCGCCGGGCTGCTCGATGGCCTGCAGTCGCACCATCGAGAGGTTGTCCGCGCCCTGCGCGGCGGCTACACGACGGACGCCGCCGACGCTCTGATCGCCGAGATTGAGAAAGAGGGGCAGTCGCTGGCAGCGGGGCTGCGCGACCAAGCGCACACCCGGCTGGTGTGGGTCACGCTGCCCGAGCCGATGGCGCTCGAGGAGACCAGCGATGCGCTGTCCGCCCTCTCGCGCGACGGGATCGTCGTCCGATCGCTGCTGGTGAATCGAACCACGCCTCCACCGCCGGCGCCGTGCGAGTGGTGCAAGGCGCACCGCCGGTTCGAGGCCCGGGCGATCCGGCCGATCGCGTCACGCTTCGCCAATACCGAGATCCTCACTCTGCCGCAGCTCTTCGCCGAACCGCGCGACGTCAAGGCCTTGCGCAACGTCTCCGCCTCGATTGCACGATGGTCGCCGCCGGCGTCGGTCCCGCCGTTGAAGCATCGAGTGCGCGCCATACCCGTGCGACGCGTGGCTTCACCCCTTTCGCGACAGAGCGCCGCCGAGGGAGGAGGAAGGGGCTTGCCGGGGGATCGGCCTGCTGTCCGGTGGATTCTCTTCGGGGGTAAGGGTGGCGTCGGGAAATCGACCTGCGCTGCCGCGTTCGCGCTGCAATTTGCTGCCAGCTCATCCAGACCGGCGTGTCCTGCTGCTATCGAGCGACCCGGCGCACTCGCTGGCCGACGTGCTGGGCGCGCCAGTCGGGGATCGCGCTGCCACAATCGATGGTGCGCCGCAAAACCTGCGCGTGCGCGAAATCGATGCGGCTGCGAGCCTGGCCGGCTTTCGGGCGCGCTATCTCGAATCGGTCGACGAGGCGTTCGAGAGCATCGCTCGCGGCGCGGTCCAAATTGGTGCGGACCGTGGCGCCTTTCGCAGGTTGGTCGATCTCGCACCGCCAGGTATCGACGAGGTCATCGCCATCGCGGAGGTCGCCGAAGCCCTCACAGCGTCGTCCTCGAGCGGCGAGACAGATCGTATCCGATACGGCCCCGACCGGTCATGCACTGCGGTTGCTCGAGACGCCGGCAGTGCTGCGCGACTGGACCCAGGCCCTGATGGCGATCCTCCTGAAGTATCACGAGATTGTGGGTGCAGGTGCCTTCGCGGAGTTGCTGGTGCAGCTTTCCAGACGTCTCCGTCATCTCGAGACGATCCTTCGGGATAGCTCGCAGGCGCAATTCGTGATGGTCACGCGCGCGGCGACCCTGCCGCGAGCCGAGTCGGTTCGTCTGGAGAAGGCGCTGCGCCGGCTCGGGATCTCCGTTGGCCTCGCGATTGTGAATGCCGTGGGAGCCGGTACCTGCCGGAGATGCCAGGCAGTCCAACGCGAGGAATCACGCCAGATGACGGCGCTCCTGAAGCAACTTCGCCGTCAACCGCCTTACGCTATCATCGAGGCTCCCGCCGAGATGCCGCCGCCGCATGGTGTCGGGCCGCTCGTGCGGTGGGCGGCCTCGTGGCGGCGAATCACCTGATGCCTTCGACTTCCGCGGTGTATCTCTACTGCCTCGTCCGCGCGGCGCGACAGCCGTCTGGAGCGCGAGTCCCCTCGGGGCTCGACGGCGCCACTCGCCCCAGAGCCGTGCGAGTGACAGGCCACTTGTGGTTTATCGCCACAGAGGTGCCGCTCGACATCTACGGACCATCGCGGCTCGAACCGCGGCTGCGAGATCTCGAATGGGTAGCCGAAGCGGCCGTCCGGCACGAGCGGGTCGTCGAGCACTTCTCGCGCATGCGCAACGCGACGGTGCTGCCAATGAAGCTGTTCACGATGTTCTCGTCGATCGACAAGGCGGTTGCGGACGTTCGCGCACGCCGGGCGAGGGTCGATCGCGCGATGCGCCGTATCGCTGGCTGCGAGGAATGGGGCATCCGCGTGACCCGACTATCGGTGGCGCCCGCGACGCCGAGGGGGCCTGGCCGGGCCTCGAATCCACTGGCCTCAGGCAAGGATGGCACCGCCTTCCTCGTGGCGCGGCGGGATGCCCGCGACACGGCGAGAGCCGTGCGGGCCGAAGCGATTGCCGCGGCGGACGCGGCATTTGAGCGATTGCAGCGACTTGCACGCGACGTGCGGCGACGCGACCGCCGACCGGAAGCCGGATCGAACCCGCCGCTGCTGGACGCGGCCTTTCTCGTCGCCTCGGATTCACGAGCGCGATTCAGGGCGGAGGTGCGCCGCCAGTCCGTTACGTGTGAGAGCGCCGGCGCCGAGATGACGCTAACCGGTCCATGGCCCGCCTACAACTTCGTGGACGAGGCCGAGGATCGCTCGTGAAGCCACGGAATCGGCGACACTCAACCGTCTTCCGGCGGCGACGCCACAGCACCGTCAGCGGCAAGCCGCCAGCCAGGCCGAAGCTTGCGCCGCCGCCGCAGCGATCCGCCGTTCCGAAGCTGACCCTGCGCTCGCCGAAAGGCAGGCCCCCCTCCAGACGCGCCGTTGGGCGACTCGTCGACGATGAAGAAACGAGCCTGGTGGATGTGCTCGACAACCTCCTGGACAAAGGGGTACTGCTGAACGCCGAAGTGATTCTGGCGCTCGCGAACGTCGACCTCATCTACCTCCGGCTGTCCGTATTGCTCTGTGGCGCTGCGCGCGTGCTGCCCCGCGCGAACCCCTGATGGCCTGGTATGTCTTTGCGCTCCTCGATCGTCTTCCCTCTCGACGAGCGGGACAGGGCCTGGCGGCGCCGATCACCGTGCGCGAGTTCGCAGGGTGTCTGGTCGCCGCGGAGCGACGGGCCGACGTCCCGCCGGTCGAACTGGGCACGCTGAAGAGGCATCACGCGGTTGTCGCTCGGCTGTGGAACGACACCCCTGCGGTGTTGCCGGTGCGGTTCGGCACGCTGCTCGCGTCGAGGGAAATTGCCGAAGCGCTGGAGGACAAGGCCGAGGAATTGGCGGAGGCGTTCGATCTCGTCCGCGGACGGGGGCAGTTCTCGTGGCGCGCGACATCCCGGCAACGGGCACCGGCCGCAGCCACCATTCCACGGGCCGAGCCGATGTCCGGGGCAGAGTACCTGCGTCGCGCCGCACGCGCGTCCACACCGCCGCCGCGATTCGCGCCGATCCGGCGCCGTCTGAAACCCTTCATCACAATCGAACGTTACGAGCCGTCGCGCTCCGCGCTGCCTGAAACCCTCTACCACCTGGTGAGTCGCGAGAATATCGACGCGTATCTTGCGGCCGCTTCGCGAATCTCGCGGCCCGCTTCTCCTGCGCCCGCGCTGAGCGGTCCGTTTCCGCCATATGCCTTCGTGCCGGAGATCCTCGGATGAAGAAGAAAGGCCGCGATCGCGGCTCGCCCCTCAGGCGGCAGCCGATGAAGGCCCGGGCCGATCGACCAAATGCAGGACCACGTCGGCGGACGAAGCGGCGGAAGCCGCCGATCGCGAAGGCCGTCGACGCTCGCCGGATTGAGGCCATCCGGAAACAGATCGCGCAGGTCGCCGCGGCGTCGCGCCCGCCTCGTTGGAACGCTGATCCTGAAGACGTGAAGCGGTCGGTCTTGAAGCTCGTGCTCACGCTGGTCGAATTCATCCGGCAGTTGCTGGAACGCCAGGCGATTCGCCGAATGGAGAACGGCACGTTGACCGACGAAGAAACCGAACTCGGTCGGCCTGGCCTTGATGCGCCTGCAGGAAACGATTCTCGACCTCGCCCAACAGTTCGACATCGACCCCGCCGAACTCAATCTCGACCTGGGTCCAGTCGGGAGGCTGATGTAGTCGATCTATGGCTCAGGCTCCAGGCTCCAGGCTCCAGCCGAAGCCCGAAGCCCGAAGCCCGAAGCCCGAAGCCCGAAGCCTGTTCTACGGCCTGAAGCTGTAACAGCCAGGAGTGACGAGCAGGCGGCCGTCTTTCGTGAAGAACAGGCTGGTCGGCGCAATCACGTCGGCGCCCTTGAACTGGACCGTGCGGATCTTGTCGCCGGAGCCGTCGTAGACGTAAGTGAATGGCGCCGCCAGCGACACCCACAATTGCCCGCGGCGATCGACCCCTGCGGTCGTCACGGCCGGCGGCACGAGCGGAATCACGTCGCCATCCTCGGTGCGGTCGGCGCGGCCAGCTCGTTGGCAGCGTGCGGAGGTAATCGATCGACCTCTGGGCCTTCGATGTGGCGCTCGAACACGAGCGCGCCACGGGCGTCGTATTTCCGGAACAGCGGGACCCCGGCCTGGAACACGAAGTAGTAGCCGCCGGTCGGATCGACGAGCGGCAGGCCGGCATTCAACGCCAGGTGCAGATCGATGTCGCTTTCGTGCCCGGTCGCGCCGCAGCGCGCCGAAGGTGCGCACCGGCGATCCGTCGAGCGTGAGCTCGGTTACGAGCGCGCCCGCTTTCCGGCTGGTTCAAGATGACGCATCGTGCCCGTGTACTGCAGCGAGCCGACGCCGTTCAGAACCAGGTTGCCGAGCGTGAGCCGGGGAACGTCCCGTCCCGGCAGCGTGAAGCCGCCAAGCCGGCTTCCGCTGGCGGTGAAGATCTGAACGCCGCTCGTCGATCCGTCCGGGGCGTCGGCGATGACGAAGGTCCCGTCCGGCGGATCGATATCGAACGCGCTCGGATCGAGCACGCGTCCCGGCTCCTGGCCGACCTCGATGATCTTCTGCGGGGCGGTCCGTCGCCTCGCAATGGTGTAGACCGCATGGGCTCGCCGATCGAAGACGAAGTACCTCCCGATCGTCGGTCTGCTGGAAGCCGAGGGGCGTCTGGAAGCGCCCGGCGATGTGCGCGGGCAGCCCGCCGATCGATCGCAGGAGCTCGACGCGCTCCCTCGCGGTCGGCAGGTCGCGGCCGAACGGAGAGCAGGACGGCGAGAGGCAACTGGCACGCGCACCAGCCGGACGATCGGCAGTGAACCTCAGTATGTCGCGATGGCCTGGATGGCCTTGAGCACGTCGCGCGACTGCGGCAGGATGGCTTCCTCGAGATCCGGATAGTAGGCAACCGGGGTGTCGAGCGCCGCCGACGCGTCGCACCGGCGCGTCGAGGGACTCGAAGAGTTCGTCAGCGATCCGCGCCGCGAGTTCGGCGCCGAACCCGCAGGTCAGCTGATCTTCGTGCGCGATGACGACGCGATTGGTCTTCCGCACTGCCGCGGCGATCGTCGTCCCAGTCGAACGGCAGCGATGGTTCGCAGGTCCACGACCATCGCGCTGATGCCGTCCTTTTCGGCCTGCTGCGCGGCGAGCAGCGACCGCTGCACGAGCGCGCCCCAGGTAAGGACGACGACATCCGTGCCCTCGCGCCGGATCGACGCCTTGCCGAACGGCACCATGTAGTCGGCGCCGGGGTACTCGCCCTTGTTGTAGGTCTGGCGGTACAGGTGCTTGTGCTCGAGGAAGAGCACCGGATCGTCGCAGCGGATCGCCGTGCGCAGGAGGCCCGCGGCGTCCTGCGCGTTCGAAGGAAATGCGATCCGGATGCCCGGGCAGTGCGCGAAGATGCTCTCGCCGGACTGGCTGTGATACGGCGCGCCGCCGCGCAGATAGCCGCCGGTCGCGACGCGAATCACCATCGGGCACGAGAACGCGTTGTTCGAGCGATAGCGCAGCATCGACATCTCGTCGCGCATCTGCATCATCGCCGGCCAGATGTAGTCGAAGAACTGGATTTCGACCACCGGCTTGATCCCGCGCGTGGCCATCCCGATGCCGCGGCCGATGATGTTCGCTTCCGCCAGCGGCGAATTGAAGACGCGCAGGCTGCCGTAGGCGCGCTGCAGCCCGTGCGTGACCTTGAACACGCCACCCTTGCCGGGAACCGTGTCGAGCGCCGACTCGCGCGTGCAGTCCGCCACGTCTTCGCCAAACACCACAATCCGCGGGTCGCGCGCCATTTCGTCCTTCAGCGTTCGGTTGATGGCGGCCACCATCGTGTCGGGCTTACCTGAGACGACCGGCTCGGACGCAAATGCGGACGTCGTCGGATCGACGTCGGGTGAGTAGACGAACCGCTCGACTGTCTCCCGTCCCGGCTTCTCGGATTTGATCGCCTGGTCGGTTGCCGCATTCACTTCCGCTTCTACTTCCCGGACGATCTGGTGGAGCTCGGCTTCGGAGGCGAGCCCTTCGGCAACCAGCAACGCGGCAAGACGGGTGATTGGATCGCTCTTGGCTTCGGCGGCACGCTCGTCCGCCGTCTTGTACAACCGCTCGTCGTCGGACAGCGAATGGGAGTATGGCCGGATCACCTTCGCGTGCACGAGCGCGGGACCGTTGCCCCCGCGCGCGTACTCGACTGCGATGTTCATGACCTTGTAGCTGGCGATGAAATCGGTCCCGTCGATGCTCTGGACGAGCAGTCCCGGAAAGGACGTGACGATTTTCGAGATGTCGCCGCCCGGTGTCTGCACTTCGACCGGGACCGAGATCGCGTAGCCGTTGTCTTCGACCAGATACACGACGGGAAGCTTGAGGTGCAGGCGGAGTTGAGCGACTCCCAGAATTCTCCCTCGCTCGTCGCGCCGTCGCCGACCGACACAAAGGTCGACTTCGTCGCGGCGCGAACTTCGAGATGCGGTCGGGAATATCGGCGATCTTGTCGTAGAGTCGCCCGGCCTCCGCGCAGCCGATTGCCTGCAGGCACTGCGTGCCGGTGGGACTCGACTGCGACACGATGTTGAGGCCCTTGTGTCCCCAATGCGACGGCATCTGCCGGCCGCCGGAGCTGGGATCGTCCTTCGCGCCGACCGCACTCAGGAGCATATCGAGCGGCGTGACCCCGAGCATCAGGCAGAGCGCGCGGTCGCGATAGTAGGGATAGAACCAGTCGTGCGACGGCTTCAAGGTCATGCCCGCCGCGACCAGCACCGCTTCGTGTCCCGCCCCGCTGATCTGAAAGAAGATCAGGCTCTGGTTCTTGAGCTGAATTTCCTTGTCGTCCAGCTTGCGCGAGATGACCATCATCCGATAGGCGCGCAGCAGGTCGCTGCCCGACAGCCCTTCGTACGATCGTTCCGGCGCTTCTGTCGAGCGCTTCCCGTTGCTCACTACGGCTTTCATGTAAGGACAATTATACGGCGGGCCGCCGGCCGCAGGGTATAATCGCCCGTCTTTCCGGGGGTTTTTGATGCACGGGACGGTCAGCCTGTATCGGTGGGACGAACTGGCGCTCGAGAAGGTGACCGAGATGATCTCGCGCAAGATCGTCACCGGCGAGCGCGAGATGCTGGCGCAGGTCTACCTGAAAAAGGGGGCGCTGGTGCCGATGCACTCGCACGAGAGCGAGCAGATGACCTACGTGCTGCAGGGAGCATTGAAGTTCCTGATCAGCGGGGAAGAAATCACCGTGCGCGAAGGGGAAGTTCTGCATATTCCGTCCTGGGTCGAGCACCAGGCGGAAGCGCTCGACGACACCTTCGAGCTCGATCTCTTCAGCCCGATCCGCCAGGACTGGCTCGATCACACCGACACGTATTTTCACAAGTAATAGGTGCCGAGGTCCGAGGTCCGAGGTCCGTGGTTCGAGGTGCGAGGTGCGAGGTACGTGGTTTCGAGATCCGAGGTGCGATGCGCGGTGAGGTAGGGCGCCTCTCAAAGGCGTCGCGCGGAGGTGGGTTTCTCTCTCGATCCGGCAATCAGTGCACGTGACGGTCCCAGTCCGATCGTCCGCCGGAATAGACGTCGAACTTCCGGCGAAGGCGGTTCATCTTCCACTTCAAGTAGCGATACTTGATCTCCGCGGTGAAGCCGCCGCGGCCCCCCTTCAGGTAGAGATAGCCGATCAGCAGGCCGCCGAGGTGCGTGAATCGGCGACCCGCGAATTCCGCTCGCGGAATTGAGAAACGCGATCGCGCCGATGATCATCACGAAATACTTGGCCGGCACCGGAAAGAGCATGAACATCAGAATCGGCCGGTGCGGATAGTACAGCGCGAAGGCGAGCAGCAGCCCGTAGAGCGCGCCCGACGCGCCGATGGTGATCTCCCGGAACACGTGCGCGGTCGCGGGAAAGGGAAGCAGCGACACCAGCACCGTCAGCACGCCGGCGCCGATGCCGGTAATCGCGTAGTACTTGACGAAGAACCGCGTGCCCCACATCCGCTCGAGCTCGACGCCGAACATCCAGAGCCGAGCATGTTGAACAGGATGTGGACGATGCCGCCGTGCAGGAACATGTAGGTCAGCGGCTGCCACAACCAGTGACGCTGGATCACATCCTCCGGCACCAGGCCGAGCCATTCGATGAGTCGACTGAACAACGACGTGGCCAGGAACATGCCGACGTTTGCCCACGATAGATCCTGACCGCGGGGGTTATCGGGCCGGGGCCGAAGGCATACGTGAGATTGGCAACGCGCGGATGACGGGGCATTAGACGGCGTCCAGAACAGCTATCGTACCACACCACCTTCTCGCAAAATCCGCGCCCCGCCGGCCGTGGCGGGCAACGGAAGCGCGCACGCAGCCGCAATCAGCGGTACGAATGCAAGCCCGACGAGCGTGTGCTCGATCCCGAATCGATCGGCGACGAGGCCGACAAGCGGCACGCTCAATCCGCCGGTCCCCCACGCGAAGCCCATCATCAGCGACGACACCGTCGCGGCGCTGACCGGGGCGAGCGCCTGCCCGAAGGTCACGTTCACCGGCAGCGTCGACTGCAGAAAGAATCCGCCAATCGCAAGCACGGTCACGAACCGCCACCCCGACAACAGCGGGGCGGCGAGAAGAAAGGGCATCGAGAAGACCAGCGACAAGGCGATCACCCGCCGCGCGCCGAAGCGGTCCGCGGCCGGTCCGCCGAAGAATCCGCCGAGGCCGCTCGCGAAGAGATAGACGGCGACTGCCGCGCCGGCCTGTCCGAGCGTCATGCCGCGGCGGGTCAGCATCACGGGCACGAACGTCGCAAACGCGAGCGACGTCAGCGTTCGCAGGACGACGATCAGGTAAAGGAGTGACAGCGGTCTTGCGTAGGGCCGGAGTGCGCGAAAGCCGGCGCTCGAATCGGCATGCAGCGGAATCGGCGGCACCCGCGCGAGGAAGAACGCAATCACCAGCCAGCCCGGCAGTAGCCAGCAGCGGCGTCCAGGCGAGGCCGAAGCGCTGCGCGACCGGAGCGAACAGCAACGGTCCGAGCGAAAAGCCAAGCGTGCCGCCGGTGATGTGCACCGACATCGCCAGGCCCGGATGATTGCCGCCGAGCCGGTGGGCGAGCGCGGCCGCGGGCGGATGAAACGCCGCCCCGCCGAGGCCGCCGACGATGAGCGTCGCGGCAAGCAATCGGAATCGACGGCGCAATGCCGACCAGGCTGAGGATCGACACCGAGACCACCGGTCCGGCCATCACCAGCAGTCGCGGCCGCCAGCGATCCGCGAGATGGCCGAACCCGACCTGCGCGACCGACGCCGCCATCTGATACAGCATCGTCAAGGTGCCCGCGGCAGTGAGGGTGAGGCCGAGTTTCGGGATGAGCAGCGGCAGCAGCGGCGCGTAGATGTTGCCGTAGCCGTCGACCATCATGTGCGCGCTGGCCATCAGCAGCACGGTCGGATGAATGCGCAGCTTAATCACGCGCCGGCTCGCCCGTCAGACGCGACACCACGCGGTCGAGCGCGTCGTTGAACTCCTCGATGCGCAGGAGTCGCGCCACTCCCGTCAGCACGATCATTCCTGCGACGATGGAGGTGAAGACCCGCAGCGCGCGGACCAGCGTCCCGTGACCGGTGATGGCGCTCTCGAGCGTCTGTTGCGTGAACCAGACCGCGACTCCCATGACGATGGACGCAACGAGTATCGCGGCGAGCGCGCGCGCGTTCCGGCGCCCGTCAAGGCCACCCAGCCGTCGCCGCAGCCAGACGAGCAGGATCGCCGCGTTCACCATCGCGGCGATTGCGGTGCCAAGCGCGAGCCCTCGAAAGCCGAGGACACGAACCAGCGTGAGATTGAGACGCCAGATTGGTGGCGACCGCGATTGCGCTTGACGATCACCGGCGTG
Organism: uncultured Acidobacteriota bacterium; assembly: GCA_963755695.1. Taxonomy (GTDB): domain Bacteria; phylum Acidobacteriota; class Vicinamibacteria; order Vicinamibacterales; family 2-12-FULL-66-21; genus QHWT01. Next base: position 1,600,356 of record CAVWLB010000008.1, read on the forward strand.
CGGCTGTCGCGCAAGCGAATAGAAACTTGGCGATGCGATCTTCACTGCCGAGTAGCCGATCAGCCCTGGCGCGTAACACATCAGCGCGGCCGCGGTTGCGGCCGTGTCCGCCGGTCCGAAACGTCCGCGCTCGAGCAGCAGCGACACGATCGGATGCGCCAGCACGCACGAGCCCGACCGTCGCCGGGACGTTCAACATCAGCATCAGGCGCAGCGCGCTCGAGACGGTGCGACGCATACCCTCGACGTCTTCCATCGCCGCATGGTGCGCGATGTCCGGCAACGCCGCGGTGCCAATCGAGACGCCGAACAGGCCGATCGGCAGGTACATCAGTCGAAATGCGTAGTTCAGCCATGAGACGGCACCCGTGCCCTTCATTCGTGGCCAGGACGGTGTTCACGAAGACGTTCACCTGCACGGCCGCCAGGCCGAGCGTGCCTGGCGCCATCAGGAGCAGCACTTCCCGCAGGCCTGGATCGCGCACAATCGACGATCGGTGAGTAGCGCCAGCCTTCGCGTTGCAGCAACGGCCACTGCAAGAGCGATCTGTCCGAGTCCGCCGAGCAGTGTACCGATCGCGATGCCGGCAATCCGGGGCCAACCGAACCGCGGCATCAGTGGCACGAGCGTGAACGCGGCGAGGATCGTTGCCACGTTGAACATCGCGGGCGAAAGGGCGGGAATGAAGAACCGGCGCAGCGAGTTGAGCATGCCCATCATCGCGACGCTCAGCGCGACCATCGGGAGGAACGGCAGCATGATGCGGGTGAGAACGATCGTGAGCTCCAGCTTCCCGGGGACAGTGGCGTATTCGGGCGCGATCGCACCGCACCAGTGCCGGCGTGACGATCCAGGCCACGACGACGCATACGACTGTAATCACGAAGAGCGTGTTGATGACGAGGTTGCCGAGACGCCATGCCGCCTCGCGGCCGCGTATGGTGAGGTGGCGGGTGAACGTCGCGACGAACGCCGCGCTCATCGCGCCTTCGGCGAAGAGATCTCGCAAGAGGTTGGGAACGCGGAACGCCACGTTGAAGGCGTCCATGTCGTTGCCCGCGCCGAACAGCGCGGCCAGGACGATTTCGCGGGCGACGCCGAGCACGCGACTCGTCATGGTGGCCGCGCCAATCAGGCCGGCCGACCGTGCGAGACGTGTGCTCATGCGCTGCCGTCAGCGTACCACAGCGATGTGATCTGTCCGGAACGAGTCAGCGTCCGCATCCGAGCACTGCGAACACTTTGACCGGGGCAGGGACTAAGAGCGGTACAAAAAGAACCCCCGTCTTTCGGCGGGGGCTCCATGGAGGATGGATGAGAGGCTTGTGCGTTGCCTTTCGAAAGATTAGACGGCGGTGCCAGAAAAAAGTTTGCAGGGTTACGCACCGCCAGAAAGTTTCTTCCTGACGAGCTCGTTGACGGCCTTGCCATCGGTGGTCTTTCCCGCAAGTGCGCTCATCACCGCCTTCATCACACGTCCCATGTCCTTTGGACCGGCGGCGCCGGTTTCCGTAATCGCCGCGTCGACGGCGCGGACGATATCCTCAGCGCTCGCGGCCGGCGGGGCGTAGCGCTCGAGCACGCCAATCTCTGCCGCTTCGCGCTCGACCAGATCGTTTCGTCCGGCGGCGCGAAATTGTTCGATGGAATCGCGTCGTTGCTTGATCAGTCCAGCGAGGACCTGCTGCGCCTCGGCATCCTCCAGATCGCGACCCTTCGACACGTTGGCGTTCATCAGCGCGGCCTTTGCCATGCGAAGTGCCGACAGCCGTCCGGGTTCGCGTGCCTTCATTGCCTCGGCGATATCGTGACTGATCCGATCCTGCAGCGTCATGTCCTTATCCTAGCGCGCTCCACCAGTAGTTGACTCCGGCGGCAACTGTGCCGGCCAGCAGGATCACCGCCGCGCCCCGCCCTGCAGCGCTCTTCTTCCACGCGCGCGCCGCGCCGTACGCGCCGGTGACCGCGACCACGGGAACCGCAGCGAGGTAGTAGCGCATGTCCATCGGAGTGAGGATCCCGATGGCCATGAACAGCGCACACGACAGCCCCCAACCCGCGATCGCCAGCGTCAGACGATCGCGCAGCCGCCGCATCCACCAGCAACCGATTGCCGACAGCGCAATCGCGGCCACACCGAAGTAACTGTCCAGGTAGTAGGGGACCGTGCTCAATCGATCGCTGATGGTGCGGCCGCCGGCATCCACGGCGGCGGCTGCCGTTTCCTGCGACAGCCGGTGGAATTCCGAGCGATAGGTGGTCATGAAATGTCCGTAATACACCGCTATCGCGAGAATCGAGGCGAGGGCCGTCGCGATCAATACCGCTGCGGACGGTGATCGCAGAGCGGGACCGCCGCGCAGATGGAACAGGACCGCGATGCAGATCGTCGCGACGAAGAGGATCGCCAACGTGCTGGTATGCGACAGGTAAGCCGCCGCGAGGAGCAGCGTGAGCAGAACCACAGATGCTCGATGCTCGAGACGCAGCGTCGGCGAGCTGATTACGACGAGGGCGACAACCGCGAGCGACTGTGCGAAGGCATTCGTGAGGTTGCCGGCGCGGATGACCCCGAACCCGATAATCAGCAACTGGTACAGCGCGACCGCAATCGCGGCCGTCAGCCGATCGCCCCATGCCTGGATCACGGTTCGATACAGGAGCACGGCGGCAATTGCGTCCGCACTGCAGACCACCATGCGCAACAGCGTCATGTGGGCCGGACCCCAGGGGACGAATCGGGCGAACGCCGCCGCGAAGACGTAAAGCCCCGGCGAATAGGGAAACGAATAGCCTCCCGGTGCAATCGATGTGAAGAACAGATTGCCACCGAGGACGGCCTGAAAGCGGTGCGCCTGGAACAGCGTGTCGCCAATCGGCATGTCCGGATGAAGCAGCACGAGCAGCTTCAGGAACAGTGCACACGCAGAAAACGCCGCCGCGAATCGCGCGGTGTTGCGCAGCGACTGGCGGCGCAGGCGCTCGGTCGTCCAGGCCATCAGCACCAGCACGACGGCAACGACGCACCCGAGCTTCGTCGCTTTCCACGGGAACGCGGTGAACGGGCCGAAGCCTCTCGCAATCACCGCGGCATCGCCGGCGCTGACCAGCACGGCGCCAATGACGGCCGATCCGGCCGTCACTCCCAGCAGCGCGATCGCCGTGCCCATCGCACCGGCCGACACCGCCGCGCCGGCGATCGCTGCCCGCGGCGCGAGAACGGCTCCTGACGGCGCGACCGAGATCCAATCGAGCATCAGTGCGAGCGGCCGCTGATCTGAAGGTCCGGGTACGAAGGTTCTCGAGCTGTGAAGGGTGATGACCACGCCGCGGCGGCGTTGTGGCGTTGCGGGAATGGTGATCGCGACATCCTCGAACTCGGCCTTGAGCTGCCGTCCGCCGATGGAAATTCCATCTGCGAATACGTCAATGTGCGGGTTTTCCAGCGCGACGGCGCGTGCACCCCGGGCGCGCAGCGTCAGGATCCAGTCCACGCGGCGGTCCAGCCCAGGCAACCGGATGGTGACATCCTGTTTCGTCCAGGCGAAGGTCAAACGTGCTTCGTCGTTCCGTTCGACCGGGTACAGCCCCGATACAAGTCCGGCTGGCGGATCGGTATTGAGATTGATGATTAGCGCAGGATGCCAGGCGTACCAGACGGCGAGCCAGGCCGCCGCGAGCAACGCGCTCAACGTGCCTGCGGCGCCGGCACGTCCCAACGCCCGTATCACGTGACGACTCCGGTGGCGGCACGCGCGTAGACGGACCAGTATTCCGCCGCGGCCGCTGCAGCGCGAAATCGCGTTTCGACGATGGCGCGGGTTGACGGCAGCGTCCGTCGCTTGTCCCGCAGGCGCCCGCGAATCGCAGCCGCGAGCGCCTGCCAGTCTTCCCGTCGCACGATCTCGACGTCGTCGCCAAACAGATCGTTCAGCTCGAGGCCGCCCGGGTTGTCCGAGGAGATGACCGGCGTTCCGCACGCGAGCGCCTCGACCGCAACCGTTGGCAGCGCCTCCAGCAGCGATGGCAAAACGAAGAAATCTGCCGCGGCGGTGTACCGCGCGACGGCCGTGTTATCCACGAGCCCGGTGAAGGTGACATGCCGTTCCACGCCTGCCGATCGTGCCACACTCTGCAGCTCCGGCAGGAGCGCTCCCGTGCCGCAGATCACCAGGCGGCAGTCCGGATGCTCACGCACCACTTCCCCCATTGCTTCAATCAGGAAGCGCTGTCCGGCGAGGGGATGCAGCCGTTTCACGTTGACCAGCAGATGCCGGTACGGAAGTCTGAGGGCCCGGCGCTCCTCCAACTGCGATGCCTCGTCGTGAAACGCAAACACCGGCGCAACCGGTGGGTAAATGACATGACACTCGGGGCGTCCGAGACCTAGTTCTCGAGCGCGGAGCAGCAGCCGATCGCTGTAGAACGTCACAGCGGCGGCGGCGCGATAGGCGCGGGTAAAGAGATCCGGCCCGAATCGCTTTGGCCGGTAGTGCCAGATTTCGGTTCCGTAGAGGGTGAGCACGAATGACTTCCGGCTTCTGACGGCGAGAAGCGCACCCAGTTCCGCGAGCAAGCCATTGCTGTGCACGTGGACGATGTCCGCCGCTTCGATTAATGGACGCGCATCGCGCAGGATGCGCCAGGCGCTGGCAATGGATCCGAGACGCATCCATCGCTGTCCACGACTCGCCCGCTTTCTTGGAATCCAGGTGACCGGCCCTGGGAGAGCGGCCGGCCGGCCCGCCATCGGTGGATGCGCAATGTAGTGGACGCTGTCGCCCCTCGCCACCGCCCATTGACCGAGGTGGTACGGCAGCAAGGCGTTTGCGGCCTGGTCTGGAGGAAGGTGAGGGGTGATGTGGACGATGTGCATCTATTGGCTCAAGGCTCAAGGCTCAAGGCTCAAGGCTCAAGGCTCAAGGCTCAAGGCTCAAGGCTCATGGTGGCTCATGGCGCTCACGGCTTCAGGCTTCGGGCTTCAGGCTTCGGGCTTCAGGCAGAAGGCCTGAGCCGGCATGAGCGATACCTCATAAGCCCTGAGCCGTGACATACGCTCGGCGGAATTCCGCGAACGTCGCGGGACGCGCATTCAGCGTGCCGGTCGCGAACTCGAAGAACCGCTCGAGGCGATCGCAGAACGCCTTCAGCTCCGCGTCGGTTCTGTTATACGGGCTGCCGCCGACGATCGCCTCGCTGGAGTGGAACAGGAGGTTGAGCACCGGTTCGCCGGACCGAGCGAGATCCGCTGCGAGCGCCATCATGTCCTCGAGCGACGAATAGGAGGGCCGCAGCCATCGCACGTGGGCGATGCCGAGCTTCCGCAGCACGCGCTTGGTCGTGTAATTGCGCGGCGCGCGCGCGTAGAGGATACTGCAGGCGGCGCGGCAGCCGGCGATTCAGCGCCGCCGACACCGGCACCTCGAGCACACTGGCTCGTGCCCGGTGCGGTCGCGCTGTCGTAGGCCAGAAAGTACGGACGAAGCGGCGCCTCGACGAAGTCCGGCCCGTTCTTGTGCGCCTCGTAGAAGAGCGGCGCGACGCTCGATTCGATCCGATAGCCAAGCCGCTCGAGCGCGGCGACGTGCGCCGCGGAGAACCCGAACCGGCCCGAACGATACGAGACGGGCCGCTCGCCGACCGCGCGATCGATCGCATCGGTCAGCGCCGCGAGCTGCTGCTCGAACTGCGCGCAGCGGCAGGTTGGATGCATACGGGTGCCGCTTGACGTCCTCCGCGGTGCACGGAGGCGTTTCCCACGCGTGATGATGCGCGCCGATTTCGCAGTCGCCGCCGGCCTTCAGTTCGCGCAGCACCTCCGCCGACCGCGGGTCGGTCGCGACCGGATAGGTGATCACGTAGGTCGGCCGGACCCCGTGCCGCGCGAACAGCGCATGCAGCCGCGGCAGCGCATAGATGTTCTCGAACCGCTGGTGCGCGCGCGCTGCCGCATCCCACTGGTTGTCGCCCTCGGTGTCGATGCCGACGAGTAGATGCATATCCGTGCTATGTGCGATAAGGGTGCTGGGTGCGTGCGGTGCAAGGTGCAAGGTGCAAGGTGCAAGGTGCAAGGTGCAGGTGCAAGGTGCAGGTGCTCAGGGTGCTAGGTGCCCGGGACGACCGTGCGAAGTGCACCCCTCCGGTTCGCTCGTGGCACTGCGCTATTGGCAGACAACATTTCGCACGTAGCACCCAGCACTTAGCACCTTGCACGTAGCACCGACAACTTTCACCCGGTGCACGTAGCACCGACGACTCTCACCGATCCTGGTCCGAGTCGCCCAGCGTGACATGCCAGCGATCGGTGTTCTCGTAGAACTCCGGGCTCACGTCGGCGCCGTTGACCTTGACCACGAACTCCATCGTCGACTTGACCTGGAAATAGCCGGAGCGGCGCAGCACCGACCGGAAGCCGGCGTGCATCGCGAACGTCGCGGATCTTGTCGGAGTCTGCCTGGCGCGCTTCCCGGTCGACCCAGTCGCAGCAGCGTCGCGAACCCCTCCTCGTCGTCGGGATCGGCGAGGAAGTCGACGAGCAGCGTGACGCGGCCGCGCGGCTCGTGCACGTGGCGGTAGACCGCGTAGCCGGCGGTTTCGCCATCGCGCAGCAGCGCCGCGATCGAGTAGCGGACGTGCGGCGCGGTCGGCGAACTTCCAGTTGAGATAGGCGGCGTCGCGCCGGACCGCGAGGTCGAACTTCGGCGCCAGCCGCTCCCAGAGCTCGCGTGAAGCTCTCGTCGAAGCGCTGGATCATCCGCACTTCGGCGCGCAGCGGGCGCGCGCGCGCGACGATCAGCACGATCGGCCAGCGTGAGCGCGGAGATCAGCCGGTTGATCGGCGACCGGCCAGCGCGGGTGCCGGAACGCGCGCCGCGTCAGCGGCTTGACCAGGCACGGCACCGGGCCGACGTCGGGCCAGCTCAGCTTCTGGAACAGCCGGTACGAGGCATCCGACAGTCCAAGCCCGAGCGACGCGCCGACGTTGCGGTCCCAGGTCCGGAACAGCACTTCGCCGAGGCCCCGCCGCTGGCGCTCGGGCGCGACCATCACGTCCATGCCCCACGATCCCGTGACCTCGCGTCCCTTCACGCGCGAGGCGCACCGGCATCGTGGCGTATTGACCGACGATCGCCGGCCCTTCGCGCGCGATCCAGATCTCGGGCTCGCCGCCGGGATTGTTCGGATTGCGGCGGTACTGCCAGTCCCAGCGCAGCCGGCTGGCGTCGGCGGCGTCGTGGCCGAACACGCGGCGGTAGAGCGCCTCGACCGCGCGGCGGTCGTCCGGGCGATAGCGATCGACGTCAGGCACCGGCACGCGCTACGCCCCCGAACCGGCGTGCGCCAGCACGTATTCCATGTTGCTGATGAACACGTCCTGCAGCGCCCGGCTGTCCCGGACACGGCGGGCGAGGGCGCGGGCAGCCGCCGGACCGTCGCCGTCACGTGCAGCTCCTCGCGGACGATGCGCAGGCCGGCATCGGCAATCTGCGCTCGCAGGCGCGCCACGCGGACCTTCTCGAGCAGGTCGTCTTCCTTGACATCCCCGTGCCGCGCCAGCTTGATGAAGGAGTTCTCGTTGGCCGGTTCCTTCAGCGTCCACGGTCGCATGGCGGGCGAGAAAGTGAAACGTCGCGAACGCGATGCGCCGGCCGAAGAGCAGGTGCAGCGGCACCGGAATCTTCAGCCGCGGCAGATGCGCCCCCGCAAACGACAGGTACGGCGCGGTCGAGAGATAGACGCGTCCGTCCGGCGCGAGCACGCGCGCGCATTCGCGCAGGTACAGCGGCGCATCGGCGACGTGCTCGATGACGGCGTGCGACAGCACGAGATCGAAGGCGCCGGTCGGTAAAGGGCAGCGCCATGCCGTCGGCGAGCGCGAACTGCAGGTTGCGCGAGCGCCCCGCTCGCGCGCCAGCCGGACGCCGGCGTCGCCGAAGCGGTTGATCGGATCGATGCCGACGACGTGCCGCGCTTCTTCGGCGAGCGACAGCGGCATCCCGCCGCCGCCGCAGCCGGCGTCGAGCACGCGTCCGCGCGATCCGCGACGCCGGCGCGCTCCAGAAACGCGATGACCTTCGCGCTGCGGTAGTACTCGAACAGCGCGTAGTCGTATTCGGAACGGAAGCGCTGGTCGGCGTGCGCCTTGATGGCGCGCTCGTCAATGGCGCCGCACGCTTGTCGATCGAGGCGGCGCGATCGTGGCCGCGAAGGTGTCTCCGCGACGTCGAAGGTCATGATGATGCGCCATCTGTGGATAGGCGTCGAGGACGTCCACGATCTGCGACCCCTCGTAGCCCGAGCGACGGCTCGATATAGGTCAAAATATATCGCACATCGTCGCGCCGCAGCCGGTCATCGTAGTTGCCGAACCCGTGTCCGATGAAGACCGGCCTGATGCGATTCTCGAGCGCCAGGCCGTTGGCGAGCTTGCCATGGACGAGCGTGCCTTCGGCGGCAGCGCCCGGCCGATCGCGAGAGAAGCTTCGTAGTTTTTATAGGTGCGGCTCGACGCCCACTGCAGAGAATTGCGACGAGGTCGGCGGCTCATGATCGCCACCGTCAGACCGGCGGCGGCCGCGCACCCGGCCATTCGCCACGGCTCAGCAGCCGCGACGCTCTGTCGCCATGTCAACAGGACGGCGAATCCGAGCAAGCGGCCAGGACAGCGGACAACCGGACGCTCTCTCTGACGTCGTAGAGAAACGGCAGTCGCGCAATGGGACCGACGATCACGTACGCGGTATAGAGAATCAGCGGCGCAGCCAGCCAGCACTCTCCGTCGCGGAATGAGTCCGAGCTTCGCCGGGCAGCACGCCCGAGCCACGTCCGAGCACGATGCTGGTGACCGCGATCAGCGCGGGAATGAGGAAGACGAACCGGCGCTCGTTGCCGACGTCGTGCACGAGAAGCTCCATAGTGCCCACGGCAACCCAGAGCGACAGCAGACGCTCGGCCATCGATGTCGTGCGCCACCGGAGCAGCAGCCCCCATGCGCCAATCACGCCCACGCAGACCTCGAACCACATGCGCGTGAACGTGTCGTGAAGGATCGGAAACCAGGATACCCGGTCGATAATCGATGTCAGGTCGTAGGAAGGTTTGCGCGTGACCGACATCTGCCAGTTGTAGAAGCGGTACTCGCTCCAGTTCGGCAGCACGAACAGGGACCCGACGATGCCAAGCGCGACTGCAAGTCCGGCGAGCGTATAGAGCGCGGCCCGACGCGATTCGCCGTTCCCAGCGGGCGCCTCCAATCGGAAGCAGCGGGATCAGAGCAGCCAATCCGAGCGCGCCGATGTAGAACGCGGCAGCGGCCTTCGTGAAGAATGCGAGAACGGCCATCAGGCCGGCGAACGCGCCCCACCATGGACGCTCCTGCGCGCGAACCGAGCAGTACCACGACGCCACGATGAAGGCGACCATCAAGGCTTCCATGATCGCGGCGCGATCGTACATGACGTAGACGTAGTTGGTCGCGAGCAGCCCGCCGGCAATCAGGCCGGCGACGTTTCCACTGATCCGCCGGATCCCGAGCGAGAGCAGCAAGACGGAGACGAGCCCGGCCAGCTCGCTGACGAGCCGGGCCTGCCGGACGCCGACGCCGAATGAAGCGAACGACAGGTACTCGAGACCGGTGAACACCGGCGCGATGTACATCGGATTCCACTCATCCAACCGCCACTGACCGAACAGTGCCTTGTTGCGCGCGTTGTGAACCCAGGCTCCTTCGTCGTGCCAGACGATGCCGACCGACGTACGCCACGGCGGATCAGCGGTCGGAAAGATCAACCGAAGGGCGCCTCCGAGGGCGAGAATGACGAGGAGAAGGCTCGAGAACTTGTAGATGGTTGGGGAGCCCTGAGCGGGCGATTGCACGAGTGAGTGACGCAGCCCCACGCTGGCGCGCAGGGCTGCGCGATCCTTCAGACGACCCGAATTCTCACCACCGCGACGTTATTGAACGTCTGCGTGAGCTGGCTGTGGGCGAAGACGACCAGGTTGTAGTCGCCGCGTGGCACCGTGCCCTGGAGCGCGAAGCCGGAAGCCATGAACCGCGCCGATTTGAATGCGGCAGCCACGTCGCCTCGACCGAAGCCGTATGCTGCCGCGCCCACGAAGATTGGTGTACCTCCCGCGACCGGATACGCCCAGACATGTACCATGTCGACGCCCGAGCCGCTCCCTCCCGCAAGATCGATCGCCCACCCGGTGACGGTGATGTTCATCGACTGGGTGAGACCAGGCGTCGGAAAGTCCACCGCCATGCGGGGGACTGAAATCGGCGGGCGAACCGTGATGCGGACACTTCGCTCGCTGTTGAATGTGCCCGTGAGCGTGCTGTGCGCGAAGACGCGAATGTCGTAGGTGCCCGCGGCAAGGACCCCAATGAGGTTGAACCCGGAGTTGGTGAACCGCGGCGACCCCGCACCGGCGGCAACGTCCGGACGCGGAGCGCCGTATTGTGCGCCGCCGACGAAGATCGGAGCGCCGCCGGCCGCGGGAAACGCCCACGCGTGCACGACGTCGACGCCGGCGCCAGCCGGTGCGCCCATGTCCACTGCCCAGCCGCTGATCACGAATCCTTCACCGGGCACCGTCGTATTCGCACCCGGCAAGTCGAGCGCCATCATCGGCGCCGTGTTCGGCGACGGTGGTTGTGGGCCTGGACCCGGCGTCGGCGTCGGGCCGCCGCCTGCGCCACCGGTGCTGATGATCTGGCTGGCAATGGCTCTGAAACCGATGCTCCAGTTCGCGTTCCACGTCGCCGTGGCCATGTTCGTCGCGACGCGGGTGTAGCGAGCCGGCGCCGGGCTCGTGTTGATCCTCGGCTCGGTGGGCGTGATCCGCACGCCATTGGCATTCAGCTCGGCGGCGAGCACGTGATCGGTCGCGCGATCGACACCGACGAGCAGCGACGTGTGACTGACTGGATTGAAGGCCAGCGACAGCGCGTCGTACAAACCCATGCGCACGGAGGCGATGTTTTGTGACACGAGCGTGCCGTTGGCATCGAACTCCGCCACCTTCGCGTAGCTTCCCGTGCTGATTTCAAACCAGCTCATGAGATAACGGTTCGTGTCGCGGTTGAACGCGAGATCGGTAATCGTCGTTCTCAGCGCCGCTGGCAGCACATTGAACGTCGTGCGGCTGAACGCTGCGGGATTCGACGCCGGCACCCTGACGAACGCCGAGTACACGTTGGTCGGCGTCTCGCCGCTGAACGAGACGCCGAACTCGTTCGTGTTCGGATTCCACGCCACCCCAGGATCTCGCCCAAAGCCAGCTGACACTTGAACTGGGCCGCTGACGGCTGCGCCATTGAGATCCACCAGGCGAACCACCAAGGCGGGGTTGACCTGGGTCTTCCACGCCACGAGGAACTGTTGACTCGTTTCCGAGTACGCCAAGGCGGCCACGCCGATGTCGATCCACGACGTCAGAGGTGGGGAGATGACCTGGTCGGCACCAGTCGGTCCAGCGCAGGACACGACCCGCCCGTGCAGCAAAACGGTTCCACCGCCCTCTTGTGTCCACACCACCAGAAAGCCGCCGTTCCCGTTGTTCAGATGCGGACTGTAGGCGGCCCGAGGAAAGGCGCCGAACGCTGGAGACGGCGGTTTGATATTGAATGGCGCCCCCAGTGGCTGCCCGCTGGCGCTCACGCACACGCCCAGAACCGAGCCCTGAGCCCCAACCATCAAATACGTATTCGTGCGCGGGTCGTGCGCGGCATCAGTTCCACGCACGATGAAGGTCGCCACTGCGACGGTTGGACCAACGGCAGCAATCTGGGCGTTGGACGTCCCGGAGAGCGCTGCAAAGGCGACCAGGGCGAGCGTGCAGCCGCGAGCCGCGGTCTTTAAGCCGTGTACTTTCATTTCTGTTACCGCGCCTAATCAGGATTGGTGCCAACAACAGGGTTCCGCAGACGCTCTATCGGTCCGGGGCGCCGAGCGCTATAGGGAGCAGGCAGGGAATTATAAACGCTCTGCTTGATTTTCGAAAATTATCGCGTCAAACGGAGAATTTCTGTTGACGCACCGACCTGCTCGGCGGGTGATGCGCTGTGGAGAAGCGCGCGAAGCCGCGTCAAATCGTGTCCTGCCGCGGGGACGGCGGCTTCCGACGCCAGATCGCGAATCGCGGGGTTGTCGGAGGACTGGAGGACTATAACCACCGATTGCGCCAGCTCAGGATCCCGCGAAGCGATGAGCCGCGCGGCCCCCAGCCGGACCTCTGGTTCGCTGGCGGAGGTGAGACTTCGTACTAGGGTCACCCACTCTTCGTCCGGGTGCTCCGAAAGAGCGTCGGCCGCCAGAAGCCTGCCGTGTGCAGAAGGGCCGGCCGCGAGTTCCTTGACGTAAGCCATCCCGGCGTTGTCACCAAGCCGGACCAGCGCGAGGGCGGCGCGCCCGTGGACGAAGCCACTTCCGTCATTCAACAGCGCCCGCACCGGATCGATCGCGTCCCGGGCGTGTAATCGTCCGAGGGCATCTACTGCTGCGCCTCGAATCTCCGGCTTGGGATCCTGAAGATGAGCGAGCGCGGCCTTGATAGCGAGCGGGCTCCCGCTCTGGCTGAGCGACTCGAACGCGGCCATCGGCTCCGTGAGGCCGGCGTTCAGCTTGTCGATGAGCGAGCGGACCGCTGCGGGATTGCCGCTCTCGGCCAACGCCCGGGTCGCGGCCGTGTCGCCACTCGCCATGGCCTTGTTCAACTCGCCGAGCGAGGCTGCATCGCCATCCTCAGCGAGCGCGCGAAGCGCGGCGGTCTTCACCTCGGGATCCGGCGCGAGCGAGTGATCCCTCAGCATCGATCGTGCGAGCCGCCGCAACACGAGCGGCTCTTCGAACTTCCGCTCACCGAGCCATCGCTCGTACTCGAGGAGGCCGCTGATTGTCCCGCCTCGCACGATCTCCGCCTCGATCAACAGCGTCAGGGCCCCCGCGTGATTGGGTACGCGCTGCAACGCCTCGCGCGCGCGCTCTGCCGCCGGCACAGCCGACGCCTGCGACAGCAGCAACCAGCCCTGCGCCAGCAGGGAGACTTCGTCGAGCACCGGCGGCTGAAGCGCGGCCGGCGGGATGCTGGGAGGTGGTTGCTGCGCGCGCGCGATCGCAGGAGCGATCGTCAACAGCGCGGCGATGAGGACGCTCGTCGTACGGGTCATGGAGTGAGAGTACCAGATCTGTCCGGCCGTTGGACCTGAAGGCCGAAGCCTTTGTGGGATAATCCGCACCCATAAAACAGTGTTCACCGCCCCCGATCAGCCATCGCTCTCCCTCGTCGCTCCTACCTACAACGAACGTGACCGCCTCGGTGAGCTGGTCCGCGCCGTCTTCGACGCATTCGCGGCCGCTCACGTCCGAGGAGAACTGGTCATCGTCGATGACAATTCGCCGGATGGAACCGGACAGTTGGCCGACGAGCTCGCCGCTCAATATCCGATCCGCGTACTGCATCGGGCCGGCAAGCTCGGGCTCGGCACGGCAGTGATCGACGGCTTCAACACCGCGACCGCGCCGGTGGTCGGAGTGATCGACGCGGACTTGAGCCATCCGCCCGCCATCATTCCGCGGATGTTCGCGGTCATGCAGCGCTACTCGGCCGACGTGGTGATCGGCAGCCGCTACATCCCGGGGGGCGGCACGCGCAACTGGGAGTTTTCGCGGCTGGCGATGTCGAAGTTCGCCTGTCTCCTTGCCCGCGGGCTGACGCCGGTGCGCGACGCGACCTCCGGACTGTTCCTCATCCGCCGGGAGCTCGCCCGCGCGGTGAAGATCTCGGCCGGTGGGTTCAAGATCTGTCTCGAGCTCCTGATTCGCAGCGAGCCCGCCCGGGTGATCGAGGTGCCGTACGTGTTCGTCGGCCGGACCGCCGGCGAGAGCAAAATGAACACGAAGGAAGTGACGGGATACCTGAGGCAGCTGCGCGATCTGCGTCGCTTCCGCCGCGAACACGGCGGCCGCTCGCCCGAGTACCGCGCGTTATCGGCGCGCGAGCTCGATCTGCCCTAGTTTGGGGGATGGCGTGTGGGCGTGCTGGACGCGCGCGCCAAAGACCGCACGGCCCAGAATCTCGGAGACGATTCCCGGCTTGGTCGAGGCAATCTTGACGATGGTGCGGAAGTTCCGCGCGACGTACGTGGGACGCATGAAGAAGCGCCGCTTGGCGCGGTTGATTGCGCCCATCACGACGCGCTCGTCGAGCCCGTTGCCGTTCAGCAGATAGTACGAATACTCCATCCGCGACCAGTCCTCGGCCGTCAGCAGCCCCTCGCGCACGACCTTGTCGTAGAGCGCCGTGCCCGGGTACGGGACCGCTGGGTAGAAGTTCGCGAAGTCCGGATCCAGCTCGATCGCATATTCGATCGTCTGATTCATCGTCTCGAGCGTTTCCCCCGGATAACCGAAGATGAAGAACGCAAACGACTTGATCCCCGCGTCGCGCATATTGCGGAACGCCGTCTGGATCTTCTGCCGCTCGAGCCGCTTGACCATGTCCTTGCGGATCTCTTCCGATTCCGACTCGATCCCGAGCGCGAGCATCCAGCAACCGGAACGGCGCAGCCGATGAACGAACGCGGGATCCGTGAGGTTGTCGGCGCGGGCGTTGCCGAACCAGCGGAGCGGCAGCCTGCGCGCGATCAGCTCCTCGCAGAACGCGCTGAACGACTTGACGTTCAGCGTCACCGTATCGGCCCACAGGTAAAAGAAGTCGATGCCGAACTCGCGGTAGCCCCGCTCCATCTCGTCGACCAGCGCCTTCGCACTCCGCTCGCGGAACTTGTGTCCCTGGTGGATCGGGGCGACACAAAAGTCGCACGAGTAGGGGCAACCGCGGCTGGTCTCGACGATCATGTAGGGCCGATTGACCAGCGGAAGCGAGTAGGACCGCAACTGCACCAGGTCCCAGGCGGGATAGGGGGTCTCGAGGAAACCGCTGAATATTCCGTGGGCGCGATGCGGAACGATCTCACCGGCACGGCGCCATGTGAGACTCGGGATCGAGGACAGCTCGTCGGACGAATCGAGGCGCGCGAGCTGCACCGCCGCGTCTTCAGGCTCGCCGACGAACATCCCGTCGACCGTTGGCGCGCGCAGCATGGCGGCCTGCGGACTCGTCGAGGCATGCGGCCCGAAAGAGAAAAGCGGCGCGTCGTACTCCGCCTTGAGCTTCGCCATTTCGGTGACGTCCGGATCCAGCGTCGGCGTGGTACTCGGGAAGAGAATCAGCGTTGGATGGAAGGAAATTCGGTCAAGCCGGGTGATGAGCTCCTCGACCGTTCGTCGTTCGGCGGTCAGATCGGCGAGGACTACTTCGCAGCCCGCGTCGCGCAGGAGCGACCCCAGCACCGCCAGCGTGTACGGCGGTTTGGTCGTGCCGAGCACTTCTTCGCGTTCCTGACAGCGGCCCTGCCGGGTGAAGGCAATGCCGTTGACCAGCGGCGGGTTGACGAGCAGAGTCTTTCGGCCAAGCATCAGGATCAGCGAACCCCTGTCCGACGTACGACGCGGTGCGCTACCGACCGTTGGCCGGATTTGCGAGTCGACCGCGCTCTCTAAAAATTAGGAACATCGACCTGCCAGATTTCCACCACCGGACCCGGGCGCTCGAGCGCTCCGATGATCCGGGCATCGGTATTGTGGAGGAAAGGCTCCGGCGGCGCTCCGGCTTCGCCCGCCACGAGCGCATCCCGATACGGTGAAAATACAGCTATCCTCCGAGCCTCACGGGCCAGCGCAGTGAGGAACGGAAGCGTAGCTGGATCCGACCCATTGTACCGCTTTCAGTACCACGAACGCCACGTGTTCGGCCCGCGCCGCCTTCAAGGGATCCTTGCCGTCGAGCTGGTCATAGGGCAGGTACAACTTGTCGGTGTCGAGCCCCTTGCCCAGATATATCAGCCGATATGAGGGACTCGGATAGGGCTCGCTCGCAATCTGCAGCCTGGTCTTGGTCGGCATCTCGCGCTCCGACCGCCGTACCGCTTCCCTCAAGACATCCACGGTCGGCACGAGTGGTACCGAATACGGTTGGGTCAGGATCGTCGCGCCGTTCGGAATCCGGGCGGTGATGTACTCGAGCGCCAGCGTGCGGGTGTCTGTATGGCGGATGAAGAAATCCGCTCGCAAGCTCTCCTTCAACGCGGTTGCGACGAGAGCCACGATGAGAAGGACGTTGACGATCTGGCGTCCACCCCATCGCACGTTCCCGATGGATTCAATGGCGATCGCAGCGAAGAGGGCGATGAATGGTGTCGCCGGCACCAGGTACCGGCTAGCCGGGTAGGTACTGAAGACGAACAATAGGAACGGACCGGTGAACGCGAGCAACCAGGCCGTGCGGGCCGGGTTTCGCCGCGCGCCGATGATGACGCCGACCAGCGCAAGGATCGCCGCCGGGATTCCAACCGCGTCGGACAGCAGCAGTTTCACGTAACGGGCCGCGCTGGCGACATACCCCAGGTTCGCCACCGCCCGATCCACGACAATCTGACGGTTCGCGCGGATGTCGCCGAGCGCCGTGAGAGGCTCGACGAGAACGAACGGCGACAGGAGAAAGAAGACGCCGGCGCAAATCGCCGCGGCCAGCGCGACTCGGCGAATCGCCTCTCCGCCATCACGCGATCGATGAACGATCGCCCAGGCGAGCGGGATTGCCAGGAAGATCGTGTAGTAATGCGTCGCGAAGGCGACGCCGGTCACCGCGGCTGCCGCGAACAGGCTACCGCCTTTCCACACCCGCTCGTAGGTGAGGTAGGCGAGCACGATCACGAAGGTGACGGGCACGTCGTGCTTGACGTAGTGCGAGTTGAGCACGTGAAGCGGCGCGACGGCGAGCACCAGCGCCGCCGCAATGCCAACGAAGCGTCCGGCGATTCGCGCGCCAAGCATTCCGATCGCGACCACCGTCGCCGTCCCGAGAAGCGCGGTCAGCAGCCGCCCGGCAACGAAGACGCGGGTCGGATCCACAAAAAACTCTCGCTGAAATGCACCAAAGGATGCGACAGCGCCGGATGCGACTGCCAGCAGGGCCGTCAGTCCTTCCCACGCGAAGAGCACGTAGAAATAAAACGTTGGATAGAGAAAGTTGTGCGGATTGAGGTCGCCCTTGCCGAATGCGAGTGCGCGCGACATGATCGCCACCTCGTCAGGGTTGTAGACCGCCGGCAGACCGTATCGCAGCCCGATCAGGCGCAGCACGAGCGCCGCCAGCACAATCACCAGCCAGGGAAGAGCCCGTGAAAACAGCGCGCGTGAGAATCTGGCTCTGCGACCCGAGCCGGAAAAGTGTGGTCCGAAACCCGAAGCGTCTTCTTCCGTGATCACTGGATGCGCTCCGGGACGACCGGAACGTCGGCCGCATCCATGACGTCGGTCGCCACGATCTCGCCGGCCATCTCGGTACTGTCTGGCGCCGGAGCCACCACCGGGGCGGGCCTGCTTCTCCCCAGCGCACGCAGCCAGCGCAACTCATCCGCGTTGAAGAATCTGGTCACGGCGAGCAACCCCAGGTACACGACGACCACCGTCGTGCCGCGAAGAATCGCATCGGGTAAAGCCGCCATCGAGGCGCGCGAGTTGACGCCGGGTAGGTGGACGTGCGGCACCATCCTCGCAAGGGTCGCCGAGACGACGGCGATGAGGCCGATCCGCGCCAGCCGTCCCCACTCGTAGTCGATCCGGTAGAACCGCTGCGAGAAGATGAATCCCAGCGCCGCCTGGGTTGCGTACGACGCGCCGTTCGCCCAGGCGGCGCCGACGATTCCATAGCGCGGGATCAACATGAAATTCAGGCCGATGTTGGTCGCGGCCGCGGCGATTGTCGCAACCGGATAGTACTGGGTGCGCTTGGTAATGTTCAGACCGATCGAGGTGAGGAGATAGATGCCCTGGAGCAGAACGCCGATCGCCGTCCAGGTGATCACCGTCGCGAACGCGCTCCAGCGAGGATCGTCCGGCGCCAGAAAGAACCCGCGGGTCATGCCCTTCGCGAGATCCATTCCGACAGCGGACAGACCCGCGGTGAGCAGTGCCAGCACCGCGACACCGTAAGTCGTCACGACGCGAAATACCCGGGGCGCATCCGGCTCGCGGATCGCGGCGTAGTAGAACGGAGCCCACGCCGACTCGAACGCGCTCAAGAACAGTTTTTGGGTCAGGCCGAAGCTGACGGCCATCGAATAGATGCCGATGTCCTGAAACGTCACGAACAGCTTCAGGATTGGCTTGTCGCCCACGGCCATCACCTGCTGCGCCGCGGCATGCGGCACGCGCGGCAGTCCGAATGCCAGCGCATCGCGGGCCACCTCGCGTGAGAAGGTCAAGCGGATCAACGGCGCAAACCATCGGATCAGCACTGCCATCAGGGCCATCGTCACGATCAGATCCGCGAGGACGATGCCCAGCACCTGCATGCCGAAGCCGATGACCAGGACCAGCCGCAGCACGATGGTGGAGACCGATCGCGCCAGCGTCAACAAGCTGAAAGTAACCGCCCGCCGTTCGATGCGCAGCACATGGAACGGCAGAAAGGTGAAGCCCATCGCGAAGGTGTTCAACAGCACGAGTCGCAGAGCGGCGGTGTGGGTCGGGCCACCCAGCAGCGCGCCCGCAATCCATGGCGCCACAGCCAGCAGCGCGACGACGACGATGCCGTTCAATCCGAGCAGAAAGAAAAAGATCGTGCTCGCCAGCCGCTGCCGCGACCGTTCGTCATCGGCCTCGTAGAACAGCCGCATGAACGACCCGTCGAGGCCGAACCGGAAGACGATCTTCGCCACGACCTCCACGCTCCCGAGCAGTCCGAGCACGCCATAGTCGGCTGCCGACAGGTACTTGACGAAGATACCGAGCAGGAGGAAGTTGACGATCGAGACGGCCACGTCGCCGAGGCCGTAAATCGCCATGTTCTTCGAGAGGTCGCGGATCTTCGGGAACAAGGCGGCCGCTCACCCCTTCCGGAAGGTGAGCAGGTTCAGGAAGCACCAGCCTGGGACCGGCAGCGCTCGCGTCAACAGCCGATGAACGGGAGCCAACGCATGCGGGTGACGGCGAATCAGCCGCGTCAGCACCGGAACCGTCGGGAAGATTCCCTTGCGCGCGATCAACGTGAATCCGGCACGCGAGGCAAGACGCAGATATTCTCCGACCGGACGGTCACCGGGATGTTTGTACTCGGAGGCCGTTCGGATCAATCGTCCGCGCAGCAGGAACTGGACGCGCGACTGAAGGTGGGCAAGGTTCGGCACCGAAACGAGGAGCTCGCCGCCGCTTCGCAGAACGCGATAGAGCTCGGCGAGCGCGCGCGGCTGGTCCTCGTAGGCCAGGTGTTCGAGCACGTCGAGGCACAGTGCCCGATCGAAGGATCCATCCTCGAACGGCAGCGCGGTCAGCGATGCGGTTCTGACCCGCGCAGACGAGTAATTCGCATCGACGCCGGTGATCGCGAGACGGTCGGCGTACTCGTCGACGAGAACACCTTCACCACAGCCCGCATCGAGCACGCGGGTCTCGCGTGGCAGGACGTCGAGATAACGCCGCACTGCCGATAGCTTGGCAAGATACGTCGGATAGAACTCCCAGGCGGGATCGAGCGTACGGTGGTAGTCCCCGCGCGCCGCGTATTCGCCGCGGCGTACCATCTGCGGGCTGGCCATAGGTGGAACGGATTGTAGCGCAGCCGCGGCGAGCGCCGCGGCTGGAGACTGAAACTATCCGCCTTCGCCGCCTTCGCCAGGTCGAGGAACCTGGTTAGGATTCGGCACGCCGTTCTGCGGCGCCTGCGGCAGGATACCTGGACGCGGCGAGGTCATCGGCTGCACTGGCTGCTGGCCGGGCGTCTGCATCGGCATCATGCCCGGCTGGAACCGTGGCTGCGACCCTTCAATCTGCGGCGTGGGCGTCGCATACGGTGACACCGGCGCGGCATTGTTCTGCGCCCCTGGGAACACTCCAGGCGCGGCTGGCGCACCATTTGGCGCGCCGGGGAACGGCGCGATTACCGGCGCCTGCTGCGGCATCTGCTGCGGTGGCACGTTCACGTTGACGGGTTCGTCGTCGTCATCGTCGGTCACCACCGGCTGCGGCGGCGGCTGCTGCTGCCGCTGGAAGGGTTGAGCGGAGGCCGTCGCGGGCGTTGCCGTGGGAGCTGGCGCGCGACTCGTCGCGAGAATCGTGATGCGGTCGTAAGCTGAGACGCCCGCGGTTGCGTCCGGCCTCGGAGCTGCCATGTAGCCTGCCGCCGACCGCAGCAGGATGTCGAGTGCTTCCCGTTCGGTCTTGTTCAGGAGCTGCAGCGTCACAGGCGGGCCGGACAACTTCTCGCCGTTGACGATCTTCGTCTGTCCGACGCGCGACCATTCGTCGAGAATCTGACGTAGGGGAACTCCGGTCGCGATGATCGTCACACGACCGTCGTGCATCGTCAGCTGCAGGTTCTGATTGGTTGGGACCTGAGCCGCAGCCGACAGGGGTGATCCAAATGCCAAGGCCGCCACAAAGGCGGTACGCAAGAGATTCTTCATTGGAACGCTCGTCACAAGTATACGCCTGGTAAGACGCAGGCGCGAGCTGGGCGGTCTTCAAGTGGCCGGGGCGCGGAAGAGGCCGGGTCAATCACAAATTCCTGAAGGAAATGCCATAAAACCGGCATTCGTGTCAGGCACTGCCGTATCCGCGCCTTACTTATTTTTCCGGCTCAGGCGAGTTTCGTAATCCAGAGCGGAGAGTCTTTGCGGGGCAAGTCGCACGAACGGCAGACTTCCGGCCCTCCGCTCTCGAGATGCTGTCGACGGACGAGCCGATACGGTTCCGCGTTCCAGATTTCCTGAATCGAGGAATGATTCAGGTCGCCCAGGATCGTGCGCCCGTCGAAATCGGCGCAGCACAACGACACGCGGCCATCCCACAGCACCGTGAACGTCAGCCACGGCCGGTAGCACGGATAGTTGACGTCGGACTCGGTGTTCAGTGTGCCGGCCCAGTTGTGCAGATCGGTGATGTGGATCTTGTCCGCGATGTTGCGCCAGTGCTGAATGAACGCCTGCTCGTCGGCCGAATTGTTCTGGCGCACGAACGACAGAATCAGCTTCGGTCGCCGCCGGCCCAGCTCGGCGCGAATGCGCACCAACCGCTCGACGTTGGCTATCACCTTGTCGTAGTTGAGGCCGACGCGGGTCGATTCGAACACGTCTTTGCCGCCGGCATCGATGCTGATGTTGATCGCGTCGAGTCCGCCCTCGATCATGGCGCGGGCCACCCGCTCGGTGATCAGCGATCCGTTGCTGATCATGCCGACTTCCTTGATCCCCTTGTCCTTGGCGTACTTGACCTTCTCGGTCAGGTGTCGATCGAGGAACGGCTCTCCATAGTTGTGGACCCGCACGTGCGTGATCCCGAGCTCGGCGCACTCGTCGACAATCTTGCGAAACAGGTCGAAGCTCATCACGCCCTGCCGCCGATGCATGTCGTCGCGCGGGCAGAAGACGCATTTCGCGTTGCAGATATTGGTGCTTTCGATCTGAACGATTTCCGGGAGGATCGGCGCGCGATCGCGTCCGGTTGCCAGCAGCAATCGCCGCACGGGCTTCGCATTGCTGCGGAGCGCCGATTCAGCCATGCGCCGCGCGGCCGCCTTGAGTCCGGTTCGGGCCATCTCGGGTTCGTTTACTGCTCGCGGAAATACGCGATAACGCGCGTCAGGATCTCGTCGAGCTCGACGGTTGGTCGGTAATTCACCAGCGCGTTGATCTTGGTGATGTCCGGCACCCGCCGCGGCATGTCTTCGAACCCAGACTCGTAGGCCTGGTCGTAGGGGATCGTCACGATTGGTGACGAACTGCCCGTCAACTCCTTGATCCGGGCAGCCAACGCGCCAATCGTGATCTCGGAACCGTTACCGATGTTGAAGACCTGCCCGACCGCTCGAGGTTCGTCGATCAAGGCTACCATAGCCGCGACCACGTCCCCGACATAGGTGAAGCTGCGCGACTGCGTGCCGTCGCCGAACACGGTGATCGGCTGGCCGGCCAGCGCCTGCCGGACGAAGTTCGGAATCACCATCCCGTACTGCCCGGTCTGACGCGGTCCCACGGTATTGAACAGGCGGACGATGATCACCGGGAGCTTGCGTTCCTTCCAGTAAGCAAGGGCGAGGAACTCGTCGATCAACTTGCTGCACGCGTAAGCCCAGCGGTGCTTTGCCGTCGGTCCCAAGACCAGATCCGCATCTTCGTGAAACGGCACGTTCGCGCTCTTGCCGTAGACCTCTGACGTCGAGGCAACCAGAACCAGCCTCTTCTTTTTGTTCGCGTGCTTCAGCACCACCTCGGTGCCGTGGACGTTCGTCTCGATGGTGTGGACCGGGGCTTCGACGATGAGTTTCACGCCGACGGCCGCCGCGAGATGAACGACGACGTCGGTGCCGTCGATCAGTTCGGCCAGCAGCGGCTCGTTCGTGACGCTGTCGATCGTGTAATGGAATTTCGGGTTGCGTTTGAGGTGACTGATGTTGTCGATCGATCCGGTGGACAGGTTGTCGAGCACGAAGACTTCATCGCCGCGCTCCAGCAGCGCCTCCGAGAGGTGGGATCCCACGAACCCGGCGCCGCCGGTGATGAGTACACGCATGAATTATCGGTCCTTGGCCAAAGCCAGCACGGCGGCCGCCGCGCGGGCGGCGGCTCCACCACCCTCGTCGGTCACGCCGGGATCCGCCCGGCGGAATTCGGCCACGAACCTCTCCGTGGCGTGCGCAAGCTGGCGGCGGAATCCCTGATCATACAGGAGTCTCTCGAGAGACGCCCGGATTTCCTCGCGCGAACGCGCTCCGGCCATCGCGCCTGCATCGACAAACGGCGTCAGGTTGTTCGGCAGTCCGATCACCAGCGAGGGAAGATCCAGCGCGAGCGCGTCAATCGCGACGGTCGAGTTGACGGTGACCAGCGCCGAAGCCGCCGCAAGGAGATCGGACAGACGGGCGGACTCGGGCAGGACCTTGACGTTCGGGCCATCGGCCGACTGATATGCGGCTGCTGTTTCCGCGGGATGCGGCTTGATCGCGAGTTGTACGTCTGGCATCGATCGCACCGCGGCAATGAGGTCCGGCAGCACGGGTGCGGCCTCGCGCTGCTTGGTCGCGAGCACGATCAGTGGCCGACCGTGAGTGGCGCCCGCCTCGATTCTGGTTTGCTCGATTTGACCGGACGTCCGGCTTCGCACCGAGGCGACGAGCTCATCGAGCCGCGCGCTGCCGGTGACGCGTAACGACTCCGGCGGAAAGCGTCCCACCGCCGACAGCTGTCGCGCAGCAAACTCGTCGAACAACAAGGTCAGCGCCGGACGCGGATATCCGCGGTCGTGCTGGTTGAGTGGATCGGGCAGCATTTCATCCGCTTCGTGCCGGTAGTTCAGCCAATGGCGATAGATGAATCCGTGCTGCAGGCCGACGAGTGGAATGCCGTGCCGGCGGCACTCGAGCGCGAGCGCGCGTCCCCAACCTCCCGCTTCCGCGTAGGTGACCGCGACCTCCGGGGCGAGGGCGAGAAGCGCCGCGGCAGCTTCGTCCATCGCGCGCACCGACCAGGGAAACTGCAGCAACGCGATGCCCGCAAGTTGACGTCGGACGAGCGGCCAGCAATCACAGTCGCGAATCACCGCGTGGGCCCGCATGTCCGGACTCGAGCAGAGCGCATGACGGATACGGTGACGGGCGCGCCACATCGCCCGCGCCGAGCGAAGTGCGCGAGTTGGCGCGTAGCGTTCGATTGGCACGATGCCGGAAGTGTGGTCGGTTCTCAGCGCGTGCCACCATCGTCGCGCCCGGAAATTCGTCCGCGGTCCGACGCCGACGTAGTGCACCGCACCCTGTGTGAGACTCCTTTCGATTTCGCGCAGCACCGGTCCGATGTACGCCTCGGCGCTCCCGTCACCCGCGTCGTTCCGCCAGAACGCGCGATGCACGAACGCTGCGACTCCACCTCTCGACCGCGGAGGGCTTGCAGCACGCAGCCTCGATAGAAACGCGCCAGCCGCCAGCGCCGCGGCGCGGAGATCCATTCGGGCGACGTCAGGCGGCATCATGCTGTGCGCATTCCCGACGAAGCGGACCCGGCGTGTGCGACACAGCTCGGCGACCACTCCCGGATATCGTTCGCTCACGACCGCCACCGTCAGCGGCCGCTCGCGCGCGACGAGCGCGTCGAAGGCGGCAATGGTTCGCATCAGGCCGAGCACGACCTGTTCCTTGTGGAGATATAGCTCGGCAAACCACCAGAGGGAATCGCCCCTGCACGTGAATCGTGAGCGCAGCGGTACGCCGTCGACCCGCAAGTGACGAAGCGCCTTGATCCACCCGTAGCTGTCCTCGTGCGCCTGCTCCTCGAGGCTCGAATCGAGGTAGGCAAAGAGATCGACCTCGCGCGCGCCGAATCCACCCTCGATGCGAAGGGCAGTCACGACTGCCGATCCTGCGCTTTAAAGGCGGAAGTTGCCGGATCGTGCTCTGCGAGCACGTCGTCGATCGCATGGATCACCTGCGCGACGGCGATTCCTCCAAGGCAGTCAGGCGTGTGGCCGGTGCACCGTACTGGAGGCAGGCGGATGCGATTGCACGGGCTGCATGGCAGATCGATGCGGACGATGCGACTCCGTGGACCGCGTGGAGCGTAACGTGCGGCATCCGAAGGACCAAAGATTGCGACGATTGGCGTGCCAACCGCGTCAGCCAGATGCATCGGGCCGGTGTCGCCGGTCACCAGGAGATCGAGCTCCATGAGGGTTGCGGCAAGGGTGACCAGATCGACCCGTCCCGACAGGTCGAGCACGCGGTCGGACGGCAATTCTCGCTTGACGACCTCGACCTGGGCGCGATCTTCGGGCGCACCGGTCAGGATGATCACAGCATTCCGATCCACGATCATTCGCGCGGCGATCTCGGCGAATCGCGTCTCCGGCCATTGTTTGACCGGCCTTCCGCCGCTGACGTGGATGCCGATTCGTACCCCTGCCGGCAGGGTGTGCAGGAGGCGCCCGGCTTCTGTCCGCGCCGGTTCAGGCAGCACGAGCATCGAGGCGCCGGTTGCCGGTGCGGAACCCGCCAGCGCCGCGCGGACGAGGGCGACCGCGTTGTCGGTCGTGTGCGCGCGCTGATCGTACTCGAGCGCGAGATCGAGCAACGCGCCGCCGCCGCCGCTGGCGAATCCGGCGAGCCGCCTGGCGCCCGCGGCCACGGCCAGCAGGTTGCCGCGGATGTCCGGTTCGAAGTTGATGGCCAGGTCGTAGTCGCGCGACCGCCATGAGCGCGCTTCGCGAATCAAGGCCAGGGGCGTGCGTCCGTCGCCCTCGCGCGTGAGCCACGCGGCATCGAGGGTTTCGATTCGATCGATGCCGCGGATCGATCGCGCGATCTCGCGGTTCCAGCTGCCGACGACGAGGTCGATGGCTGCACCAGGCGCGAGCGCGCGGAGCTCGGTCAGCGCCGGGATCGTCATGATCAGGTCGCCAATTCGTTCGAGGCGAAGGCAGAGGATTCGTTTCGGCGGGTCAGTTGCTGCCCGGCGCAGGGCACGCCGCACCAGTGCCGCAGGCCACAGCGCAGCATCAGCCGCGGCAACGAGCGTGCGCTCCCGGCGATTGTAGATGTTGAGCCGAGCCATCGTGTTGCTGGCCGGGGCGCTATCTTACCGCCACGCGATCGACCATGACGCCCAGGTCGCGGTCGTCTTCCGTGCCGAGCGTCTGCTGCGGATTCCAAAGGGTCGTGCGGATTGTCACGCGCACCGGTTCGCCGCGTGCGGCGGCGCTCGCGGCGACATCAGCGGGGATCGAAAAGTCGTACTCGGCGAAGCCGTCACCCACGCGCATCGTGCCCAGCGGACGGTCGCCCACCAGGACTGTGACGTCCGCGGGGGGCGCCGCGGCCGGGCGACCGCCGTTGCTCATCCACATCGCAAGCGTCCGATCCTGAGCGGTCATGTCCGTGACTATCAGGAACGACTGATCCTGCGACCATCTGAATGTTCGGCCTTCAGTCCGTTCCCTGGCGTTGAACCGAAGGACATTGAGGTCGTCGTTCAGACCCACGTCGAGGTCGAATGGCCGGCGGCCCTGCGCCGGCGTAAAGGCGTACATGGTGTAGTCGAATTTCATGTCCCGTGCGCCTCGCGGGTACCGGTCGCTCGTGATCTCGTACTCTGGCACCTGGAACCGATCGCTCGACGTGGGCTCGACGCTCCATTTCGACGACAACAGATCGCTGCCTCCCGCTCCCATGAACAGCACCCGGTGATACCGCGTCTGCGCCCACTCGAGAAAGGCATTGAAGGTCGGCTTGTCGGGCGCGGCGGACGCCAGCACCAGCAGGTTCTTCGCATATATGTAAGCGAGCGGCAACGCGAGCAGGTGCACGTTCGAAGTGTCTCGAGACTCGACGACAACCAGATCGTCGGCGCCGATGTGCGACGCGAGTTGTTCCAGCTTGGGGATGACGCCCGCGTACTCGACGTGCGCAAGCACCGGCTTGGCTACACGCAGGTAGTCGTTTGCCAGCAGCGCGAGAAAGACGACCCCGATTGGGCCGCGGATTGCGCGAGTGACGAGCAGGCGACCACGAACGCCGGTGAGCGCGGCGCCGCCGGCGAGGAGCAGCGTCGCCGGCAGGATCACCGGGAGAAACCGGCGGGCCATCCAGAAGTGCACGGGCACGATGTGAAGCTTGTAGAAGAAAAAGAGCGCGAACGCCGCAATCGTGCAGAGGAACGCGGGGTCGCGCCAGAACAATGCCCGCGAGACGAGCACGTATCCAACCAGCGCTGCGATGAGCGCCGGGGTCGTCACGTAATACACGGCAAACGTTCTCAGCGCGTAGGCGTCGTAGGCTGCGAGCTTGCCGCCGGGTTGGCGGAAATAGAGCGCGTAAATCGCCAGGAAGACGACGGTCGTGGCCAGCAGCGTTGGCGTCCACGCCACCACACGGTCGGAGATAGCCGGGATGCGTGAGGCTGCAAGCCACAGGACCGCGGCGACGATCACGCCGGCAGCAATCAGGCCCTGCTGCCACCAGGCGAGATATGAAATGAAGACTCGTGGAAGCTCGAAATAGGCACGCATCGGCCCGAGCAGGTACCACGAGCAGAGCGCCACCGCGACGATGAGCGGAAGCCAGAAAGTCCAGCGCAGGCGGTGTCCAGCGATGTAGCCGAGCGTCAGCCCTGCTCCGACCGATGCAATGGCGATGAGCGAGTCGATTCGTAGGAACAGGAGCAGTCCGAGCAGGGCGCCGGCGACCGGGGCAAAGAAGGCGTCACCATCCACCTGTGCGCGCGCGTTGGCGAGCAAGGCCGCAAACAGCAGCGCCTGCATGACGAGCTCGGCGTTTGGATAGCGGGCGAAGAAGACCTCCGTCGCGTTCAACGCGAGCAGCAACGCACCGGCGGCGGCGGCCGGTTTGCCAAGCAGCCGCGCACCTGCAAAATAGACGGCCAGAACGCCGAGAATCGCCCAGATGCCGGAGGTTCGACGCGCGCCAGTGAGACCATCGATGCCGTAGCCGATGGCAATCGACGCCGGAAAGAGGTGGGGAAACTGGCCGACGACCAGACCCTGGTCCGGCGCCTGCACGAAGAAGCCCATGAAGCGGAGGCTGTAGTAGTCCCGGCGCTCATGCGACGGAATAAACAGGTCGCGGGCGAACGGCGGCAGCGACGCGACCACCTGATCGTTGATGACCAGCGCGCCGCGCTGCGCGATCTGGATCCCTTCGTTCATGTAGACGCCGGGATCCTTGCCGCCGATGATGTACTCCGCCGGCGGAAAGAATCTCCAGCAGCCGATCAGGATCAGGCCAATCGGAATCAGTGTGGTGGGGCCAGGCAGGCGCGCCGCGGCGCCGAGCCGCAGCCGCAGTCGGGCCGCGACCGCGATTGCAGCAGCAATCGACAGATCGGCGATCATCAGCCGCCGGAAGCTGTAACGGTGCGCCGCGGCCAGCGCCAGCACGATGGCCAGCGACGTCGCCACGCTGAGCACCACCGCCCAGAACGCGCGCTCGTCGGCGCCGAGCGATGCGCGCCGATCGCGGTTCCCCCATGGAGCCCTGAACAGCACCGCGCCGGGAAGCCAGGCGACGACCAGCAGCGACAGGATGATCGTCATCAGAACTGAAAGTAGATGAACTCGGATCCGCCGAAGTTCCCGAACAGCAGGATCAGATAGATCGTTGCCACGTACACCGTGTAGCGGACCGCCGCCGGCATGCGCGGGACGACCAGCACATCGTCGGTGCGTGCTTCGAGCGCGTGGATGATCAGCAGCGGCACGGAGTAGAGCAGCAACGGCAGCATCAAGCCGGTGACATCGGCCGTGGCTGGCGCGACATTCGCGAACAGACTCCGCGCCAGCGAGACCAGGCCGCCGAGCGACGGTGCGCGAAAGATCATCCAGCCCACGCATGTCAGGTGGAACATCATCCACCAGGCGACGATGCGGGCGGCGCGACTACCAATCGTGGCAATCGACGGTGCGAAGGGACGATAGGCAATCAACAGCAGACCCTGGTAGAGGCCCCACAGAACGAACGTCCACGCCGCGCCATGCCACAGCCCGCCAAGCAGCATGGTGATGAGCAGGTTGCGCTGGGTCTTCCACGCCGGTCCACGGCTGCCGCCGAGCGGGATGTACAAGTAGTCGCGCAGCCACGTCGACAGGCTGATGTGCCAGTGACGCCAGAATTCCTGCGGCGTGAGCACCAGGTAAGGGAATCGGAAATTCTCAATCAGCTCGATGCCCATCAGCTTCGACGTGCCCCGGGCAATGTTCGAGTACCCCGCGAAGTCGCCGTAGATCTGAAACGCGAACGCATAGGTCCCGAGCAACACGTTGATGCCCGTCTCGTGCGCCCCGGGAGCGAATACCCGCGACGCGAGCGGCGCCAGGTTGTCGGCGACGAAGATCTTCTGAAAGAAGCCCCACGCGATCAGCCAGAGCCCCTCCCGGATCTGCGCGGAGGTCACCTGCCGAGGCGTCGCGATCTGCGGCAGCAGTCTGGTCGCGCGCAGGATCGGGCCGGCGACGAGGTGCGGGAAATAGGCGACGAAGACCGCGAAATCCAGCAGCTTGCGGGTCGGCGGAATCTCGCGGCGATACACGTCGATGACGTAACTCATCGTCACGAAGGTATAGAAGGAGATGCCCACCGGCAGCAAGACACGCAGGGTGACGAAATCGAGTCGCCAGCCAAGCGCCCCGAAAATGACGTGCAGGTTGTCGGCAAAGAAGTTGAAGTACTTGAAAAAGCCCAGGAGCGTCAGATTGAAGCCGATGCTCAGCCACATCACGGCACGACGGCGCCGCGGCTCGTGAATCGCGCCGAGCGCAAGACCGCACGTGTAGTCGACCAGGGTCGAGGCGACGAGCAGACCGAGGAAGCGGTAGTCCCAGGCGGCATAGAAGTAATAGCTGGCAACCAGAAGCAGCCAGTTCTGTCCCCGGTGCGGAAGCAGGCGGTAGAGCGCAGAGACGACGAGGAAGAACCAGACGAAGTGGAGCGAGTTAAAAACCATCCGCCAGGCCTTTCTCCCGGATGAAGCGCTCCATCGCCTCCGCGACGACTTCGTGTCCGCGAGGCGTCAGGTGGACCGTCTGCTGAAAGAACATGTCTTCGGGACGTGGAGCCGCCCGCAGCGCGGGCAACACGTCCAGCCGCGGCAACGGCAGTTCCGAGAAGGCGGTCTCGAAACGCTCGCTCGCGCCGTCGCGCACGAGCTTGCCTCCGGCCTGCGAGACCGCGGAGTTGAGCTGACGATAGTCGACATCGTTCACCTGAAACCTGGCCGGAATGAACATCACCATCGTCCGTGCGCCTTGCGTCGCCGCCTCATTCGCGATCGCGGCGACACAGTCGCGAGAGATGCGCAGCCCGTCCGCGATCCTGGGCGCCGGATGCGCCGCATAACTCTGAAGCGGTGGCTCCGGAGGTGCCTTCCAGCTTGGAAGCCGATCGAGCACGGATACGATCCGTAACCGAAGGACCTGCAACACCATGCTGCGACGGACCAGTCGTCGCATCCGGGTACGGAACGAGTCCGCTGCGACGTCGACGGCCGGCCGGCCGCCCGCTCGAAGCCGCGGCGCCGAGGCGACCGCTTCTTCGGCGTCGTTTCCCACGAAGATTGCGGCGATGACCAGATCTGGCTGGAACCGGCGCGCGATCTCGCGAAAGAACAGCAACTCTTCGACCGGGCCGTATCCCTGAACGCCGGCGTTGATGACGCGGTAGGTGTAGGGCCCGCCGTCCCGATTCAGCCGCGCTTCGAGCAGGCTGCAGAACGTCTGCTGCTGATCGACCTGGACCGAGAGCACGAGCGAATCGCCGAGGACGACGATACGCCGTTCGTTCGCTGGTTTTGGTCCAATGTCGCGATCGTCACGGACCCCTTCAGCGTTGATCGCGAGGTGCGTGTCGAACTCGGAGGTCACGAAACGGGTGCGCGCGTTCGGCCTGAGGCGGTAGCCGATTTGCCCATCCGGCATGAAGAGCGCCTGAAAGGACGGCGCGGCCTCCGAGTGTCCCCACGTTCGGAGCGCCGCTTCGAACGCGGCAAACTGTACGCTGCCGATCGCGAGCAAGAGCAGCGCACGGCGCGCCACCCACGCCATCAAACCGGCCGCACGAGTGCGTCGAGGATCGTTCCGCTGTGGGCGCAGGCGGGATCGAGGTCGCTTGGCCCGATTGCGGCGCACTCTTCTCGACGACTCATTGATGAGCCCTAAATCTTAGCGACCCAGTGATTTGAAGGCAAGGGCGCGATCGTACGCCTGCTCGAAGCGAGCGGCCGCCGCGGCCCAGCCAAAACGCCGTTCGACCATCTCGCGCGCCGCACGGCCGAGCGCGCTGGCGCGCGTTCGATCGCGCAGCAGTGCATCGGCGGCGGACGCGAGCGCATCCGGATCGCGCTCACGCACCAGCAGTCCGGTCGCGCCGTCGGTAATCACCGTACCGATTCCCCCGGCGGGGGTTGCCACCACCGGCGTTCCGGTTGCAAGCGCTTCGAGCACGGTGTTGGGCAACCCATCAACGTTGCCGCTGTCGTCGCGTATCGAGGGAATGACCGCGACATCCGCGGCCGCGAACCACGAACCCACGGCGTCCTGGGTGAGGTTGCCCAGAAACCTGACACGGTCTGCGACGCCCTTCTCTCGCGCCCGCGATTCGAGTTCCTCCTGGAGATCGCCCGTACCGGCAATTGCAAGAGTCGTAGTCGCAGGGAGCCGGGACACGGCGTCGATTACGTACTCGAACCCTTTTTTCCTTACCAGGCGGCCGGCGGTGAACAGCAGCGCCGCGTCCTGGCTCAGGCCCAGTTCGGCGCGCCGCGACTGCCGCGCACTTGCCTCCGGCTTGAAGCGTGCGGTGTCGACGCCGTACGGCACGACCTCCATTCGATCCTCGACGGCGCCGAGCGCGAGTGCCCGCCGCGCGAGATCGCCGCTGCAAGCCGTCACGAAACCTGCACGCCGGAAAACCGCGCGCGCGGCGACGCGCGCGGGGCTCACCCGCTCTGCGACGAACACGTCCGATCCGTGCAGGCTGACGACGAGCGGTAAGGCGGGCGCGGCGGCGGCTCCCATCACGCCACCGGGTACGACCCAGTGCGCGTGCATGATCGTCGCGCGTCGTTTCTGTGCTACCCGCATCGCCTTGAACCAGCCCGCCGTCATCGCCAGAGGCGCGGCCATCCACGCGGTGCTCCGCAGCCGCACGTCGGCGTGCATGCCGGCGGCATATCCGAACACGTTCAACGCGGGCACTGGCGCGTAGCGGAAGAAATGGAAGGACAGGCCTCCTTCCTCACGTTCTCGCCGGACGAGCGGATGCCATGGCGCGACGATGTGCACGTCGTGGCCGCGAGCGGCGACCTGCTTCGCGATTGGTTCCATGAACGTGCCGACGCTGTCCCCTGGAAACCGGGGATACGACGTCGTCACCATCACGACGACGTGCCGCATCTCAAGGGCCGGACTGACGGAAGACGAGGCGCCAGGGCATCACCAGCGATTCGAGCAGCACGCCCGATGAGAGCTTCGACTGGCCCTGGCGCCGCTCGACGAAGATGATCGGCACTTCAGCGATTCGCAGCCCGAGCCGTTGCGCGTTGTAGAGCATCTCGACCAGAAACGCGTAGCCGTCGGAAACCATGCCGGCAATCGGCAGCCGCCCGAGCGCTTCGCGCCGCCAGCAACGGAAACCGCTCGTGCAGTCGCTCGTCGAGAGACTAGTGATCAGCCTGATGTAGCGATTGCCGAACGCGCTGAGGAAAATCCGGTGCAGCGGCCAGTTGACGACGCTGACGCCGTTCAGGTATCGCGAGCCGATGACGAGATCCTGGGTGGCGGCGGCCGCGACGAGGTCCGGAAGGTATTCGGGATTGTGCGAGAGGTCGGCGTCCATCTGGCAGATGAAGTCCGCGGTCCCCTCCTTGAGCGCGTAAAGAAGCCCGTCGACGTAAGACCGGCCGAGCCCGCGCTGGCCGGTCCGGTGCATCACGTCCACTCGTCCTGGATGCTCGCGTGCCAGCTGATCGGCGATGGCGCCGGTCCCGTCGGGAGACCCGTCGTCGACGACCAGCATGCGGAATCCTTCGGTACTTGAGCACGCCAGCGGCGAGCAGAGGAAGGTTCTCGCGTTCGTTATACGTTGGAACGACGACCAGTACATTCATGTGAACGGGCCGCCAGACCGGCGGCCGAGACAATCAACGCGGGATCGATCACCGGAATCCGAAATCGTTCCTGCGGAAAGAACACGATGCTCACGAAGAGCGTCGATGCTGCCATCAACCACAGCGCCACAGGTGCGCGGTCACCGCCGAGCCACCAGGCCCCGGCCAGCGCAGCGGGGAGCAGCAGCAGATAGGCGCCCGCTGACGCCAACACGTACTTCGTCGAGTGTAGCGTATAGGACGGTCCGAACGGCACCACCGTGAAGAATGCCTTTCGCAGCATGAGCGTGGCCCAGTCGGCCGGGTGGGCTCTGATCCAGCAGAATGCCTCGCGGTAGTACAGAGGCTCGCGTTCTTCGGCGGTCAGCTCGGCGTAGCGGTTTCTGAAGGCGAGCTCGGCTCGCTTCAACTCGGGATTGGCGGCGAGATCGCCTTCTCCGCGGGCCAGGGGATGGTTGCCGGTCCAGAACGTAACGCCCCCTTCCGAGGCGACGAGGACGAACCGTCCATAGACGCGGGCGTTGCGAATCGTCCACGGCGCGACGCAGGCGAGAGCGACCGCCACGAAGAGAACGGCAGCTCTGACGTTGCGCTTCCACACCATCCACATCGCCGCGAGGGGGACGAAGAACAGCATTGCTGGTCTGACGAGAATTCCGATTCCGGTGAGCACGGCGCCCAGCACGCGGACACTGACAGTTCTGGAGCCCGAAGCGGTGACTGTCACCCTTCCTGGCCCTGGACCGGTGAGGGTCTCCCTTTCGAGCACCCATGCCGCGGCCAGGGCGATGGTGGAGTAGAGGGTTTCGCTGAGCGCGTACGCCGGGATGAACACCAGTGGCGGATACAGCGCGGCAATCCAGGCTGCCGTGACGGCGGCGCGCGCGCCAGCGACCCGCCCGGCGATGAGCGCGATCAACCACACGCCGATCGTGCCCACAACCACTTGCGCAACCTTTACACGCGCCGGCACGGTGTCGACCGGCTCGGTGACGTGAAGCATCGCAAGAAAGACCGGATATCCGGGCGCGCGGCCGAACCGCTGCGCGGTGCCGCTGATCGGCTCATCCCCCGGGTACACGAACCCTTCGCCTCGCGCGACGCTGCGCGCCAGCGCAAGATATTCCCGCTCGTCGTGTGTCATCGGCTGGCCCACCCAGTAGACCAGCGCAAAGGCGAGGCGCAACGCCAAGCCGACCGCGAGCGACGCGACGATCCAGCGTCGCCAGCGGTTCACTGCCGGCCTTCGAAACGAAGCGCCGAGATCTGCTCGGAAACCAGGCCGACGAGGAATACGACGACCGCGAAGAGAATGAGGAGCACCGACGAATTGGTAATGTGACTTTGCGTGCGAATCGTCCATGCCGCGTACCCGGCACCGACTACGAACGACGCAAGGCTGAGGGGCAGGAAGACCCGCAGCGGGCTGAAGAGCGAGACGATCTTGAAGATGATGATCAGGAACTTCGTGCCGTCACGCGCGAGCTTGATCTTCGATTCGCCCACGCGCTGACGTGCGTGCACCGGCTCGAACAGGACGTTGTAGCCCGCCTTGATGAACGCCAATGTCGTCGTCGTCGGCGTGGAGAAGCCGTTGGGCAGCAGGTGCAGGAATTCGCGCAGGTGCTGCCGGCGCGCGCCGCGGAACCCCGAGGTCAGATCGGGGATCTCTCGGTCCGCCAGGTAACTCGCGAGACGGTTCAACGCCCAGTTGCCCGCCCGTCGCCCGGGCGTTGCCTGCGTCGTGGCGGCCCGCGCGCCGACGACGAGATCGTACTCGCCCAGACGGGCGATGAGCCGCAGCGCATCTTCCGGCGGATGTTGGCCGTCGCCATCGATGATCAACACGTACTCGCCGGTGGCACGCCGGATGCCGCTCTTCACCGCCGCGCCGTTGCCTTTGTTGTACGGATGCTGGACGACGAGTGCTCCGGCGGCGCAAGCCCGTTCCCCGGTGCCGTCAGCCGACCCATCGTCGACGACAATGATCTCGTGCCACGCGGCGGCGGCACGGAGCGTCGAAATGAGGCCGGCGATGGCGGCTCCCTCGTTGTAGGCCGGGATGACTATCGAAACACTCGACGCGTCGGCCACTCAGTGCTCCCAGCGGGACGCGCGGTCGCGCGAGGTCACCGCGCCTTCCGGCGGCTTGGCATCCCGGGTCGGCAACTCGAGCGAGCGGACGCGATACACGAGATCCTCGAGCAGCTTGCGATTGGCGGAGATGACGTCTGCCAGCAGGCCGATCAGCACCACCTGGAAGCCGACGATCATCAGCACTGCGGCATAGATCAGCGACTGAAGGTAGCGGCCGCCGCCAGTGAAAGACGTGAGGTAGTAGTAGAGAAAGCGCAGCGAGATGAGGAAGCCGGCACCGAACAGCGTCAGACCGATGTAGGTGAACACCTTCAACGGTTCGTACATCGCGTAGATCCGGACGATGGTGGCACCGGATCGCTTGATGTAGGTGAAGGCGCTGTCGAACAGGCGCGACTCGCGGGTGCGCGGATTGGTGGCGATCGGCACGTGCGCGATCGCCATCCGCTTCTTGCCCGCCTGAATGATCGACTCCAGGGTGTAGGAAAATTCCGAGACGATGGTCATCCGCAGCGCTGCCTCGCGGGTGTAGGCGCGGAACCCGCTCGTGGTGTCGGGCACCGCCGTGCTCGACACCTGTCTGACGACCCAGCTGCCGAGGCGCTGGAGCTGCCGCTTGCGCCACGACATGTGCTCGAGCTCGGCGATGTTGCGATCGCCGATGCAGATGTCAGCTTCGCCGCGCACCAGCGGTTCGATCAATTTCTGGATGTCTCGGCCGGAGTACCGATTGTCCGCGTCGGTATTGACGATGATGTCGGCACCGGCCTTGACGCAGGCGTCGATGCCGGCCTGAAAGGCCGCCGCCAGGCCTTTGTTCCGACGCAGCCGCACCACGTGGTTCACCCCGCAGGCGATTGCCACCTCCGAGGTGCCATCGCGCGACCCGTCGTCGATGACCAGGGTCTCGATGGTGTCGATGCCAGGGATGCTGCGTGGAAGATCCGCAAGCGTCGCCGGCAGCGTTGCGGCTTCATTCAGGCACGGAATCTGGATGATCAGTTTGCTCACGGCTTGCTCATAGATGTCCGAGGAGCTTCTCGATCACGCCGTCCCAGGTGACGGTCCTCGCACGGTCGTATCCAGCATCGCCGAGAGACGCGGCACGCGTCCGGTTAGCCGCCAGCGAATTGATGGCGTCGGCCAGCGATTCCGGCGCCGGATCGCACACGATGCCGTTCGTGCCGTTTTCGACGAACTCGAGGGGACCGCCAGCGTCACGGGTGGTGATGACCGGCTTGCGCGCCATGAACGATTCCAGCGTGACGTATCCGTAATCTTCCTCGTAGGGACGGATAGATGGTGGCCAGCGCTCCCGCGTACAGCTGCACGAGTTCCTCGTCTCCGACGCTGCCGCGAAACTCGACGCGGTCGGCGAGCTGGATTTCTTCGGTCAGCCGCTTCGCGGCATCCAATTGCGTTCCTTCTCCGACCACGACCAGCCGGAGTCCGGGTTTCGCGCTCCGCATCGCCCGAATCGCGAGGTCGACGCGCTTGACCGATTCCACGCGGCCGACGGAGAGCACGTACGGGCCTGAAGGGCCCGCGCGAAGCCGATCGAACAGACGCGGCGGATGATACAGCGCCTCGGCGCAAGGCCGTTGTACTTCTCGCAGCCGGACCGACGTGAGCCGGCTGATCGTGAAGAGCCGCCGCGCACTCGCCGAGCATCTCCGTGTCGAGCGTGATCAGCCGTATCGCGCAGCCCGACGTCGTGCTCGTTGTGGCCGAAGTCGCTGTAGGTCGTGCCGCACAGCTCGTACGCGGCGCGGTACTGATGGATCAGCCACGCGACCTTCGTCGGGTGCCGGACGAAGTAGGTCGGAAACTTCGTGGCGATCAGCGCAGATCGATCGGCCGGCCGTTGCTCTCGCTGAGATCGAGCAGCCGCCAGGCGGCTGCGTGGCGGCAGGATCTCTTCCTTCGGGTACCACTTGAACGGGACGCTGACGAGCTCGGCCGCGTAGCCGCGCGCGCGCAGCTCGCGCGATCAGCTCGCGAACGTGCGCTTCTGCGCCGCCGTGCACGAACGGCACCTGCGCTTCGCAGACCACGACGGTGCGAATGGGCATTACGCGGAACACCGGAATCGTATCACGTGGCGTGACGGAAGTTGATCACGTCGCCGTCGAGCACGATGTACTCCTTGCCTTCGAGGCGCAGCTCGCCGTGATCGCGGCACGCGGCGAGCGAGCCGCGCGCGAGCAGGTGCTCGTAGCGGACGACTTCGGCGCGGATGAAGCCGCGCTGGATGTCGGTGTGGATCTCGCCGGCCGCGTTCTGCGCGGTGGTGTCGCGCGGAATCGACCAGGCGCGGCTTTCGTCCTCGCCGACGGTGAAGAACGAGATGTAGCCGAGCAGGTCGTAGCTCGCGCGGATGACGCGATCGAGGCCCGATTCGTGCAGGCCGAGATCGGCCATGAAGGCCGCGGCATCGGCGTCGTCGAGCTGCGCGATCTCGAGCTCGATCTTCGCGCAGATCGGCACCGCACGCGTCGCCGCGCCCGTGACGAAATCCTCGCAGCCCGGCGAGCTCGACCGCGCGATCCGCTTGCGGCAGATCCGCCTCGTCGAGGTTCAGCACGATCAGCAGCGGCTTCGCCGAGAGGAACTGGAAGCCGCGCAGCCGCTTCGCGTCGTCGGCGGCGAGCTCCAGCGTCGCGCAGCGGCCTGCCGTCTTCGAGCGCGGTCGCGGCAACGCTGCAGGATCTCCTGCTCCTTCTTCAGCTCCGGCGTTGCTGCCGGCCTTCTTCAGATCGCGCTCGAGCCGTTCGAGCCGCCGCTCGACGACGCCGAGGTCCGCGAGGATCACTTCGTCTTCCATCGTGCGCACGTCGCGCGCGGGATCGACCGAGCCGGCCGCGTGCGGCACCGACGGATCGCGGAACATGCGGACGACGTGCAGCAGCGCGTCGGCGTTGCGGAACGGCGCGACGTCGAGCAGGGCGGCCGCGCCCGGCCTTCGCGCCGGCGGCGCCGCCCATGTCGGCGAATTCCACCGTGGCGGGCACGTGTTTCTTCGGGTTGAAGAGCGCCGTCAGCTGGTCGAGGCGCGTCGTCGGGCACCCGGGCGACGCCGACGTTGCGCGTCCTGCTTGCCGCCGGGCGCGGGGCGCCTCGCGGGCGCTGGTCAGCAGCTGGAACAGGGCGGTCTTGCCCGAGGACGGGAATCCAATGAGGCCGGCATGCTGGCAGCATCCGTCGAGCATCCTGCGACATCGCTAGCACGACTGCGCAACCTGCATGGGGCGAAAATTATAGCGTAAGCCCTAAGAGGCTCTGCATTTTGCCGTTGACAGCACCAGGACCCGTCCCCTACTATCGCCGTGGATTTTTGTGGAGCGAAGTGGAGTAAAAGCCGTGCTCCGGGGCAACTACGCCGCCAAAATCGATGACAAGGGGCGGCTCAAGATCCCGAACGCCTTCCGTGCCCTCGTCGAGGAGACGCACGGAACCGAGCTGTTCGTGACGAGCCTGACGGGGGAGTCCGTCCGCATCTATCCCGATGCCGGTCTGGCTGGCGCTCGAGGAGAAGCTCGCGCGCGCCCCCTCCACGCATCCCGTCGCGCGCTCAAGTTTCTCGACCGCGTCAACTACTTCGGCCAGACCGCGGAGATCGACGCGCAGGGACGCGTGGTGATCCACGCGCGGCTGCGCGAGTCGGCCGGCATGGCGGGCGAAGTCGACGTGCTCGGGCAGGTCGATCACCTCGACGTGTGGAACCACGAGCGCTTCGTCGCGAAGCTGCAGCGCGAGCCGTACACCGACGACGACGCGCAGGGCGCTGTCGGAGTTCGGGATCTGACGACGACTGCGCGCACGAGCCGGTGATGGTGGCCGAGGTCGCTGGACCTGCTCGCGCCGTCGCGCGGCGGGCTGTTCGTCGACTGCACGGTCGGCCTCGGCGGGCACAGCCGCGCGCTGCTCGACGGCGGGCGCCGACGCGGCTGCTCGGGCTCGATCGCGATCCGTCGGCGCTGGCGATCGCGCGCGAGGCGCTGGCGGCGTTCGGCGATCGCGTCGAGCTGGTGCACGCCGACTACCGCGAGCTCGATCGCGTGCTCGACGAGCGCGGCATCGCGCGCAGTCGACGGCGCGCTCGCCGATCTCGGCGTGTCGTCGATGCAGCTCGACGCCGAGGGCCGCGGCTTCAGCTTCCGCCGCGACGAGCCGCTGGACATGCGGATGGATCAGACGCAGCGGGCCGACGCGGCGGACCTGCTGCGCGACGTCGACGAAGAGCGAGCTCGCCGACGTGATCTTCCAGTTCGGCGAGGAGCGGTACTCGCGCCGGGTCGCGCGCGCGATCGTCGACGCGCGCGCGCGAGTCGCCGATCGACACCACCGGGCGGCTCGCCGCGATCGTCCGCCGCGCCGTGCCGCACCACGGGCTACCAGCGGATCGATCCGGCGACGCGGACGTTCCAGGCGCTGCGCATCTGGGTCAACCGCGAGCTCGACGGGCTCGACGCGTTCCTCGCGCGGCGCGGCGCGGCGGCTGCTGGCCGGGCGCGCGGCTGGCGGTGATCACGTTTCACTCGCTCGAGGACCGGATCGTGAAGCACACGTTCCGCGCGCTCGAGAAGGCGGGCGAGGGCCTGCGGATCCTGACCAAGCGGCCGCTCGTCGCCGGCCGACGAGGAAGTGGCGCGCAACCCGCGGGCGCGCAGCGCGAAGCTGCGCGCGATTGAGAGGTTCGCATGAGCGCGATGGACTTCGAATACGCGATCAAGAAGGACATTCGCAACAACCCGATCGTCCGCGAGGTGGACGAGGCGCGGCAGCGCCAGCTGTGGCGCTCGATGGGGATCGGCCTGTTCCTGGTCGTCGTGCTGCTGTTCTCGGCCTGGCAGCACTTCGAGCTGCTGCGCCACGGCTACCAGATCGAGCGCATGCAGCAGGAGCGCGCCGCCGAGGAAGAGGTCAACCGCCACCTGCGGCTCGAGATCGAGACGCTGCGCGCGCCGCGG
Organism: uncultured Acidobacteriota bacterium; assembly: GCA_963755695.1. Classification (GTDB taxonomy): domain Bacteria; phylum Acidobacteriota; class Vicinamibacteria; order Vicinamibacterales; family 2-12-FULL-66-21; genus QHWT01. Next base: position 1,640,146 of record CAVWLB010000008.1, read on the forward strand.
CGCATCGAGAAGATCGCGACCGAGCAGCTGCACCTGGTCGCGCCGGCGCGCGACCAGGCGATCGTCATCGAGCGGGTGACGCCGGCGGCGCCGCCCGAAAAGTCGATCGTCGCCGCGCGCTGAGCGTCGCGACGATGGGGATCGCACGGGGGCCAGTCGCTGCAGTCGACTGCTGCGGACGCGCTCCGGGGCGCGCGCGCGCGCGTCGGCGCGCGCGCGAGTCCGCGCGTCCGCCGACTGGCGCGGCGACCGTCCGCTCGCGCCTCTTCGTGTGCGCGGCGTTCTTCGCCGCTGTGGACCGCCGGCGATCGAGGCGCGCCTCGTCTATCTGCAGGTCATCGACCACGCCGACCTGATGGCGCCGCGCCGATCGGCAGCAGATGCGGACGGTCGTGCCTGCCGGCCAAGCGCGGCGAGATCTTCGATCGCAACGGGCGCGTGCTCGCCTACAGCGTGGACGCCGACACCATCGCGGCGATCCCGACCGAAATCGACGATCCCGACGGACGTCGCGGCGCAGGTCTGCTCGCGCGCTCGACGGCTGCAACGCCGAGCGGCGGCAGGCGACATGGCGAAGAAGCCTCGGCCGCCGCGAGCGCGTTCGCCTATGTCGCGCGGCAGGTGTCGCCGGACGAAGCCCAAGCGCGTCCGCGCGCTCGCCCTCCCGGGCATCACGCTGCTCAAGGAGAGCCGCCGCTACTACCCGAACAGCGAGCTCGCGGCGCACGTCGTCGGCTACGTCGGCCTCGACAACGTCGGCCTCGGCGGGATCGAGTCGGCCTACGACTCGCAGATTCGCGGCAAGGACGGCAAGGTCCTCGATCCAGACCGACGCGAAGCGCCACGCGCTTGTTCAGCCGGGTCGAGCGGCCGGCCACGGCGGGCGCCGGCCTCGAGCTGACCATCGATCAGTACCTGCAGTACATCGCCGAGCGCGAGCTGCGCGCCGGCGTCGAAGAGAACCACGCGGCCGGCGGCACCGCGATCATCATGGATCCGCAGACCGGCGAGATCCTCGCGCTGGCGAACTGGCCGACCTTCAATCCCAACGCCTTCGCCAGGGCCGACGACGACGCCCGGCGCAACCGCGCCATCCAGGACACTCTACGAGCCGGGGTCGACGTTCAAGATCGTCACCGCGTCGGCCGGCGCTCGAGCAGCACGTCATCACGCCCGACACGCTGATCGAGACCAGCCCGGGCTACATCACCTTCGGCTCGGCCGCAAGCCGATCTACGACACGCATCACTACGGCCTGCTGACCTTCACCGACGTGATCGTCAAGTCGAGCAACGTCGGCGCGATCAAGGTCGGGCTGAGGCTCGGTCCGCAGCGGCTCGGCGAATACGTCAACCGCTTTGGCTTCGGCCAGACGCTGGCGCCGGACTTCCGCGGCGAGACGGCTGGCATCGTCTGGAATCCGGACGCGCTGGATGCGAGCGCGCTGGCGTCGGTGTCGATGGGCTACCAGGTCGGCGTCACGCCGCTGCAGATGGCGACCGCGGTCAGCTCCATCGCCAACGGCGGGCATCTCGCTCCAGCCGCGCGTCGTCCGCGCGTTCATCAAGGACGGCCGCCGCATGGACGTGCCGCACAAGGATGCTGCGCGACGATCACGGCGGAAACGGCCGCCACGCTGACCACGATCATGGAGCAGGTGGTCGAGCGCGGCACCGCGAAGCGCCGCGCAGATCCCCGGCTACACAATCGCCGGCAAGACCGGCACCGCGGCAAAGCTCGTCAACGGCCACTACCAGAAGTCCGACTACAACGCGTCGTTCGTCGGCTTCATCCCGTCGCGCAAGCCGGCAGCTGACGATCCTCGTGGTCATCGACTCGCCGCACGGGAACGGCTACACCGGCGGCGCGGTGTCGGCGCCGATCTTCAAGCGAATCGCCGAAGCGGCGCTGACGTATCTGGGCATCGGCGCCGAACGATCAATCGCGCCGCCGCCAGTGGTCGTGGTGCGCCACGACCCGAACGACGAAGCTCCCGGCGTCAAGAAAGCCACGAACACTGAAATCGACACGCCGCGGCCGGACGCTCTGCCCGCAGCGGCGTGATGCCAGATCTGCGCGGCCTCAGCGCGCGCGAGGCGCTGCATCTCGCTCTCGCGGATCGGCATGACCGCGCGCATGACCGGCGACGGCTTCGTCGATCGAGCAGAAGCCGGAACCGGGCGTCGAGCTGGTGGGCGGTGACGCGTGCGACCTCCGGCTCGGACGCCGTGTCGTCCTGGCGGCAACCGGAGGCTCGCCCCGCATGACACTCCAGGACCTGCTGGACCGTCTGCCGGTGACCTCGATCGCCTACGACTCGCGTAGCGTCAAGCCAGGAGCGATCTTCGTCGCGCTGCGCGGCGTCAACGCGGACGGCGCGCGGTTCGCGCCGCAGGCGATCGCCAACGGCGCGATCGCGGTTGTTGCCGAAACTGCGGCTCCTGCGAGCGTCACGGTGCCGTGGGTGCAGGTGCCGAACGCGCGCGCCGCGCTGGCCGCGCTTGCGGCGGCGTTCTACGCGCAACCCGAGCGAAGAGCTCGCGCTGGTCGGCATCACCGGGACAAACGGCAAGACCACCACGTCGTACGTGCTGGCGTCGATCTTCGAGGCGGCCGGCATGACAGTGCGGGCGCATCGGCACCATCGGCTACGCAGGTCGGCGGACGCGAGCTCGACGCGCCACGCACGACGCCCGAAGCGCCGGAGCTGCAGCAGATGCTGCGCGACATGCTCGCGCAGAGGGCTGCGGCGCGTGCGTGATGGAGGTCTCGTCGCACGCGCTGTCGCTGCGCCGCGTCGACTACCTGCGCTTCGCCGCGGGCATCTTCACCAATCTGACGCGCGATCACCTCGACTTCCACGGCGACATGGAGGCCTACTTCGTCGCGAAGCGACGGCTGTTCGAGATGCTGCCCGAGGGCGCGGTCGGCGTCATCAACGTCGACGACCGGCGCGGCGTCGACATGGTTGCCGCGGCGACGGCGTCCCGTCACCTACGCGATCGAAGCGGCGCCGCGGACGTGCGTCCGGGTCCGCTTGAGCTTCTCGCTCGACGGCCTGACGTTCGACATCCGTACGCCGCGCGGCACGATCCACGTCCGCTCGCGCGCTGGTCGGCCGGCCGAACGCCTACAACATCCTCGCGGCATCGGCCGCCGCGATGGCGCTCGACCTGCCGTTCTCGGCGATCGAAGCCGGCATCACCGCCCTCGAGCACGTCCCCGGCCGCTTCCAGGTGGTCTCCGGGTCCAGTCCGACGACGTCCGCGTCATCGTCGACTACGCGCATACCGACGACGCGCTGAAGAACCTGCTCGAGACCGCGCGTCCGCTGGCAACCGGCCGGGTGGTCACCGTCTTCGGCTGCGGCGGCGATCGCGATCGCACCAAGCGCCCGCTGATGGGCGCGGTCGCGGCGCGACTGAGCGATCTCGTGATCGTCACCTCGGACAACCCGCGCAGCGAGGAGCCCGAACGCGATCATCGAGGAGATCCGGCGCGGCATCGTCATGCCCGCCGATCGGATCGCGCCGAAGGGGCAGCACGGCACGCCGTCGCTCGCCATCGTCGATCGCCGCGAAGCGATCGAGAAGGCGATCACGCGACGCAAGGCCAGGCGATCTGGTGCTGATTGCCGGCAAGGGGCACGAGAAGTACCAGGTGATCGGCGACCGGACGCTGCCGTTCGACGACGTAGAGGTCGCGCGCGCGGCGCTGGCGCAAGCGGCGCAGCGGGTCGCGGGTGACCGTAACGGTGTGGAACCGATCGCGCTGACTGCCGCCGAGATGGCCGCCGTCACCGGCGGCCAGGTGATGTCGGGCGACGCCGGATCGCCGCATCGAGCGAGTGGTCGATCGACTCGCGGTCGGTCTGCCGCCGGGCGACCTGTTCGTCGCGATTCGCGGCGATCGGTTCGACGGGCACGAGTTCGTCGCCGCCGCGCTGGCCGCGGGAGCGGCCGGCGCGGTGGTGACCGCAGACGCCGGCCTGCCCGAGGCAGGCACGGGCGGGCCCGCGCCGATTCTGTATCGCAGGTCGCCGACACGACCCGCGCGCTGCAGGACGTCGCGCGCGAGATGCGGCGGCGCTCGGGCGCGAAGGTCGTCGCGATCACGGGGAGCGCGGGAAAGACGACGACCAAGGAGCTGGCGGCGGAGTTCCTGTCGGCGAAGTACACGCGTCTTTCGCAACAGGGGCAACTTGAACAATCACATCGGCCTGCCGCTCTCGCTGCTCGAACTGCGGCGCGGCCGGAGTGGCGGTCGTCGAGCTCGGTATGAATCACGCCGGTGAAATCCGCACGCTGGTCGGCATCGCCGAGCCCGACGTGCGCGTGTGGACCAACGTCGGCGACGCGCATCTCGGGTTCTTCGCGTCGGCCGACGCGATCGCCGACGCCAAGGCGGAGATTCTCGAGCAGGCGCGTCCCGAGCGATCTGCTCGTGGCCAATGCCGACGATCGCGGGTGATCGCGCGCGCATGCCGGCCGTTTCGCCGGGCAGCACCCTGACGTTCGGCGTCTCGGAACGTGCCGATGTGCGCGCGAGCGACGTCGAACATCGCGGGCTCGACGGCATGGCCGCGAACGTGACCACGCCGCGCGGCGAGGTGCGCATTTCGTACGCCGCTGCTCGGGCCGGGCAACCTGTCCGAATCTGCTCGCCGCCGCCGCCGTCGCGACCGAGCTTGGTATTGCGCTCGACAGCGATCGCCGACCGTGCCGCATCGGTGCGTCCGGCCGCCGCATCGAGGCGAGCTGCTGCGGCTGCCCGGCGGCATCACGCTGATCGACGACTCTTACAATTCGAGCCCGTCTGCGCTCAAGCAATCGCTCGAGACCGTTGGCGCGGCTACCGGCAGCGCGCGAAAGATCGCGGTGCTCGGCGAGATGCTCGAGCTCGGCGCCCACGCGACGCGGCTGCATCGCGAATGCGGACGCGCCGCCGCCGAGGCCGGGCTGCACCTGCTGATTACCGTCGGCGGAGATGCCGGCAAGGCGGCTTGCCGACGCCGCTCGGGACGCCGGGCATGCCCGAAACAAGTGTCGTCCACGTAGCCACGAGCGCAGAGGCGGCTGAACTTGCCCCGAAGCGGATTCGTCCCGGCGACCTCGTCCTGGTCAAAGGGTCGCGCGGCATCCGCACCGATACCGTCGTCGAACGGCTGAAGGTGGAGTTCGCCTGATGCTCTACCACCTTCTCTATCCGCTTCACGACGCGGTCCCGGTGTTCAACGTGTTCCGCTACATCACGTTCCGCACCGCCGGCGCCAGCGTGACCGCGCTCGCGCTCAGCCTCGTGCTGGGGCCGATGCTGATCCGTCACCTGCGCGAATTCCAGATCGGTCAGGTGATCCGCCAGGAAGGACCGCAGACGCATCGCGCGAAGGCCGGAACGCCGACGATGGGCGGGCTGCTGATCCTGTCGGCGTCGCTCGTTCCCACGCTGCTGTGGGCGGACCTGACGCAACGCCTACATCTGGATCGCCGTGATCGCGACCGCGGGTTTCGGCGCGGTTGGATTCGCCGACGACTACCTGAAAATCGTGCGCCGCTCGCATCACGGGCTCCTGGCCCCGCTACAAGATGGGCTGGCAGATCGTCATTGGCGCTCGGCGTCGGCATCGGCGCTGCTGATTCTCGCCCGCGCCGATCTGTACAACACGCGGCTGGTCTTCCCGTTCTTCAAACGCTTGATCCCCGAGCTCGGCTGGGCCTACGTGCTGTTTGCGACGTTCGTCTGCGTGAGCTGGACGCAACGCCGTGAATCTCACCGACGGTCTCGACGGCCTGGCGATCAGCGTGTTCGCCGTCGCGGCGGCCGCGCTGACAGCGTTGACCTACGTCAGCGGTCACCGCGTCTTCGCCGAGTACCTGCAGCTTCCACGGTGTCGCCGTTGACCGGCGAGCTGACGATTTTCTGCGGCGCGCTCGTCGGCGCGAGCCTCGGCTTCCTTTGGTACAACTCGTATCCCGCCGACATCTTCATGGGCGACGTCGGTTCGCTGGCGCTCGGCGGCGCGCTCGGCACGGTCGCGCTCCTCATCAAGCAGGAGTTCGTGCTGGTGATCGTCGGCGGCGTATTCGTGCTCGAGGCGGCTCTCAGTCGTCATCCAGGTGGCCTCGTTCAAGCTGACCGGCAAGCGCGTCTTCCGCATGGCGCCGCTGCACCACCACTTCGAACTCGTCGGCTGGAGCGAACCGAAGGTGATCGCGCGATTCGTGATCCTCGCGATCATCTTCGCCCTGTTCAGCCTCACGACGCTCAAGCTGCGATGACGGCGCAATCATCGTTCTCCGTGACGGGTCAGCGCGTCGTCGTGGTCGGCGCGGCGAGCAGCGGCGTCGCCGCGGCGGAACTGCTCGTGCGCCGTGGCGCGACCGTGATGCTGACCGACGTGCGCCAGTCGATCGAGGAAACGCGGCTGCGCGACGCAGGCGTTCAGCTCGAGCTTGGGTCAGCACGCTGCCGACACCTTGCTCGCCGCGGATCTCATCGTGCTGAGCCCGGGTGTGCCGCCGGGCCAGCCCGCCATCGCACGACGCGCGCGCCGTCGGGTGTTCCGGTAATGGGCGAGCTGGAGCTCGCCTCGCGCTGGCTGCGCGGCCGCATCGTCGCGATCACCGGCACGAAAGGGAAGTCGACGACGACCACGCTGACCGGGCGGATGCTCGAGGCGGGCGGCCATCGCGTCCTCGTCGGCGGCAACATCGGCCTCGCACTCAGCGCGCAGGTCGAGGACTCGACCGAAGACACGATCCACGTCGTCGAGGCGAGCAGCTTCCAGCTCGAACGGCCGAGACGTTCCAGCCGTGGATCGCGGTGCTGCTGAACTTCTCGCCGGACCATCTCGATCGCCACGCCGATGTCGCGGAATACGCCGCGGCCAAGGCGCGCGATCTTCGCGAACCAGGACCGCCGACGACTGGGCGGTGCTGAACGCGGACGACGAGCCCTCGCACGTGCTGGCGCAGGAGGCGCGCTCGCAGCGGCTGCTGTTCGCGGTGCGCGAGCGGAGCTGGCGAAGGGATCGTGATCGCCGGCGACGCGATCGTGCGCCGCTCGCGGGGCGGCGACCAGGTGCTGGTGCCGCTGTCGGCGGTGAAGCTGCTCGGCCGTCACCTGCTGGCCGACGTGCTCGCGGCCGCCGCGGTGGCCTCGATTGCCGGGGTCGAGCCGGCGGCGATGAGTCGCGCGGTCGAGGGTTTCAGCGGGCTCGAGCACGCGCTGGAACCGGTCCGCGGAGATCGCCGGCGTGCGGTTCGTCAACGACTCGAAGGCGACCAACATCGAGTCGGCGCTGCGGGCGATCCAGAGCTTCGAAGCGGGCCTGGTGGTGATCCTGGGCGGCAAGTTCAAGGGCGGCACTTTCGCGGATCTGCGCGGACGCCCTGGTCGCGCGCGATGCGGTGGTGGTGGCGATCGGCGAAGCCGCGCCGCTGATTCACGACGCGCTCGAACGGGCGGTGCCGGTGCACGACGCGGCGGACATGCCCGCAGCGGTGCGCACCGCGTTCGCATCGGCGGCACCGGGCCAGACGGTCGTTCTGGCGCCGGCTTGCTCGAGCTTCGACATGTTCCGCGACTACGCGGAACGCGGCCGCGTGTTCAAGCAGGAGGTCGCGCGTCTGCAGAGGAGTGGAACGACACACGAGAGCACTGACTGCTGTTCCACCACCAGCAGTTAGCAGTCATCAGCCCGGTCGAGGCGGAGAAGAGCTGGCCGCTGGGAACGCAGGCTGCCCCGGTCTGCGAGGTCGGTGTCTTTCCCCGCGACCGGCTGATGACTGCTAACTGCTCGTGGAACGGGCCTCAGGCCTCGGGCTCCCGGCTTCAGGGGCCTCGGGCCTCAGGCTTCGAAGCCTGGAGCCTGGAGCCTGGAGCCTGGCAGCCGTGGAGCGTGGAGCCTGAAGCGTAGAGCCAGAAGTTTTGTCGGTTCAGCTGCGCTGAACCTTTAGGTCCTCGGATCGAGAAGTATGGCCCGGAAACTCAAGTCGGACAAGCTGCTCTTCACCGCCACGCTGCTGCTGGTGTGCGCCAGCGTGGTGATGGTGTACAGCGCCTCCGCGGTGATCGCGATGGAGCGTTATCACCAGCCGAACCTGTTCCTGTTCAAACAGGCGACCTGGGTCCTGCTCGGGCTCGCGGTGATGCCGATCGTGATGCGGATTGACTACCGGCACTATCGGCAGCCGCTCGTGATCTGGACCGCGCTCGGCATCGTCGCGTTCGGGCTGGTCGGCGTGCTCTTTGGTCCGCGCATCAACGGCGCGCGCCGGTGGTTCGGCGTCGCCGGAGTCGGCGTGCAGCCGTCCGAGCTCGCGAAGATCGCGGTCATTTTCTTCGTCGCGGCGATTCTCGAACGCCGGATGGATCGGATCGACGATCTGAAGTACTCGCTGCTCCCGATCGGGGTGGTGGTTGGCGGTGTCGTCGGCTTGGTTCTGCTCCAGCCGGATCTGGGCACTGCCCTCTCGATTCTGATCATCGCGTCGGCGATGGTGTTCGCCGCCGGGATCAACTACCGCTACATCATCGGCCTGCTGCTCGTATCGTTGCCGGCCGCGTACATCGTACTCGTCAGCGCTGACTATCGCCGCCGCCGGCTGATGGTGTTTCTGAATCCCTGGGAGGACCCGCTCGGCGACGGCTTCCAGGTCATCCAGTCGCTGATCGCGGTCGGCACCGGCGGCATCTTCGGCCGCGGGTTGATGGCCGGCGTGCAGAAACTTTTCTACCTGCCGTACCCGGAAACCGATTTCATTTACGCCGTCATCGGGGAGGAGCTCGGACTGATTGGCGCGACGATCGTGCTCGTGTGCTTCTGCGTGATCGGCTGGCGCGGTCTGCGGACGGCCATTCGCGCCCCGGACCGCTTCGGCGCTTTCCTCGCCCTCGGCCTGACGGCGATGGTGGCGTTTCAGGCGTTCTTCAACATGAGCGTTGTGCTGGGCCTTCTTCCGACCAAGGGGATTCCGCTTCCGTTCGTGAGCTTCGGGGGATCGTCGCTGCTCATCAGCATGATTGGCATGGGAATCCTGCTCAACGTGTCGCAGCACGCGTCGGCAGGCCACGTGGTCACTACGGTGATCGAGCCGGGGACGGCTGATGCATGAGCGCACTCCGCGTGGTGATCGCCGGGGGCGGCACCGGCGGCCATCTCTACCCGGGGATTGCCGTCGCCCGCGAACTCCTGTCGCGGAAGCCGGACACGATCGTGACGTTCGCGGGGACGGCGCACGGCATCGAATCCCGCGTCGTGCCACGAGAAGGCTTCGAGCTCGATGTGCTGAGGAGCGCGGGGTTGAAGGGAAAGTCGGCGACGGCGCTGATGCGGGGCGTCGCCCTGCTCCCGCTGAGTGGCGCCGACGCGTGGCGGATTCTCGCGCGCCGCTCGCCACAACTCGTGATTGGCGTCGGCGGCTACAGTTCCGGTCCGGTGATGCTGGCGGCGGTGATCCGGCGGACTCCGACGCTGCTGCTCGAGCAGAACGCGGTCCCGGGGCTGACCAATCGGATCCTGTCACGGATGGTCAGCGCAGCAGCGGTGACGTTCGAGTCGACTATGTCGTTTTTCGGGAGGGGCGGATTTGTTGCAGGCAACCCCGTACGTCCGGAGTTCGTTGGCATTGAGTCCGAGCAGCAACGGCGGCCAGACGGGCCGCCGCGGGTTCTGATCTTTGGCGGCTCCCAGGGCGCGCACGCGATCAACATGGCCATGGTGGAGGCGGCGCCGCGGCTGGCAGCCGATGGCGTCGTGGACATCACGCATCAGACAGGCGAACGCGATCTGGACGTGGTCCGGGGCGCTTACCGGGACGCGGGGCTCGCGGCCCGGGTGGAACCGTTCCTCTTCGCCATGGACCGGGAAATGAAGAACGCCGATCTGATTGTCTGTCGCGCCGGCGCGACGACCATCGCCGAGCTGACCGCGGCCGGGCGGGCTGCGATTCTGATTCCGCTCCCGACCGCCGCGGACGATCATCAGCGAAAGAATGCCGAGGTGCTCGCCGGCGCAGGTGCGGCAGAGTTGATAGAGCAGCGGAAGCTGACCGGCCCGCTGCTCGCGGATCGGATCCTCGCGCTGACCCGCGACGGGTCACGGCGCGCTGGAATGGCGATCGCCGCCAGGCGCCTCGCCACGTCCGGATGCGGCAAGGGTGATCGTCGACCGGGCCCTGGCGCTCGTCGCGCGATAGGCGGTCGATGTTAGGTCGTACTCGACGCATTCATTTCGTGGGGATTGGCGGGATCGGAATGAGCGGGATCGCAGAGTTGCTCGTGAACCTCGGTTACGAGGTCAGCGGTTCGGACGCGAAGACGTCGGACGTCACCGACCGGCTCCAGAAGCTCGGCGTCCGGGTCGGGCGCGGGCATGCGGCGTCGCAGGTCGGAAGCGCGGACGTGGTCGTGGTCTCGTCGGCGATCAATGCGGCGAACCCGGAGGTCGAGGAAGCGCGGCGCCGGCGAATTCCCGTGATCCCGCGGGCGGAAATGCTCGCCGAGTTGATGCGTCTTCGCTACGGCATCGCGATCGCCGGCGCGCACGGAAAGACGACGACGACATCGATGGTGGCGCTGGTGCTCGAGCGCGCGGGGCTTGATCCAACCGCAGTCATCGGCGGGCGTTTGAGCGCATTCGGCAGCAACGCCCGGCTCGGCCGGGGAGATTACATGGTCGCCGAGGCCGACGAAAGCGACCGATCGTTTCTCAAGTTGTCGCCCGTCGATCGCGGTGATAACCAACATCGATCACGAGCACATGGAGAGCTACGGCAGCTGGGACGCGCTTCAGCAGGCGTTCCTCGAGTTCGCGAACAAGGTGCCGTTCTACGGCGCGGTCGTCGCGTGCGCCGATGACCGGCCAGTGCGCGCGCTGGTGCCGCACATGACGCGACGGGTGATTACCTATGGATTCGGGTGACGCGAGCGCTCAGATCGCCGGCCATGGAATGACGCTGGAGGCGTTCGGGTCGACCTGCCGGGTCGTCCAGAGCACGGAGCAAGGGAAGCGCACGGAGCTCGGGGCGCTTCGACTGCGCGTGCCCGGACGGCACAACCTGCTCAACGCGCTGGCGGCGGTCGCAGTCGGCCTGGAAACCGGCGTGCCGTTCCCGCGGATCGCTTCCGCGCTCGAGCAGTTCGCGGCGCCGAGCGCCGTTTTCAGCGCCGTGGGGAAGAGCGCGGCGTCATGGTCGTCGACGACTACGGCCATCACCCGACCGAGATCGCGGCAGTGATTGCGGCCGCTCGCGCCGGACTCGATCGACGGGTCGTCGTGGTCTTCCAGCCGCACCGCTACTCGCGGACGCGCGATCTGCTCGACGCATTCGGCGAAGCGCTGTCGGCAGCCGACGAGGTCGTCCTGACCGACATCTATCCGGCCGGGGAAGCCCCGATCGCCGGGGTGACGATTGAGACGGTCGAGGAGCGCGTCCGTAAGGGCGGCCGGCCCGTTCATCTCGTGAAGGCGCTCGAGGACGTGCCCGCCGCGGTGGCGAATATCGCGCGGCCAAACGATCTGGTGATTACGCTCGGCGCCGGTTCAATCGGCACCTTGCCTGACCGCATTCTGGCGGCGATTCGGACCGCCGCCGGCCAAGCGGGTCACCCGTCCCCGCACCCGGAGGCGAAGGCGGATGAGTCGTAAGGCACCGGTCAGGGCGGCAACCGAAAAGAACTTCCGCCGGGCCAAGGCGCGGCCGTCGAAGAGGAAGAAGTCCGGCGCACTCGCGTGGCGATCGTGGCGCGTTGCCCGGTGGGCCGTCGCGATCGTCATCATGGCCTACGCCGGCTATCGCGCGACTCATCTGGTGTTGCATGCCTCGGCGCTGCAGGTACGCCACATCAGTGTGCACGGCAACGTGCGGATTTCAAGCGGGCAGGTGCAGCAAATCGTTCACGGACTCCGTGGCTCGAGCATTCTGACGGCAGACCTTCCCGGCTACAGACAGAAGCTGCTGGAGTCGCCGTGGGTTGCCGACGTGGCGATGCACCGAGTGCTGCCGTCCACGGTGGAAGTTTTTGTCTCGGAACGACGTCCGATGGGTCTTTGCCGGCTGAACGAGAATAAGCTGTATCTCGTCGATGCGCAAGGTACGGTCATCGACGAGTACGGACCGCAATACGCCGAATTCGATCTGCCGATCATCGACGGCCTGGTACGTTCGCCATCGTCGGAACCCACGATTGACGAGCAACGCGCGGAGCTTGCGGCGCGTGCGATCGACGCAATTGCACGGCGCCGGGATCTCGCGCAGCGGGTCTCGCAGCTCGACGTGCGCGACGCACACGACGTGGTGGTGCTGCTGAAGAAGGATGGCGCGCTGGTGCATCTGGGCGAGGAACGTTTTCTCGAGCGGCTCCAGGCCTACGTCGATCTCGCGCCGGCGCTGAGGGATCGGGTGCCGGAGATGGATTACGTGGACATGCGGTTCGAAGAGCGCGTCTACGTTCGTCCGGTGGTGGACAGGAAGGGTCGGTAAGGCGGGTTTCAGGCACCGAGGGCGGGTCAGTCCCGCCGGGAGAGACAACATTTGGCTCGCAAAGAGCGATATCTGGTCGGACTCGACGTCGGTACCTCGAAGATTGCCGCGATCGTCGGCGAGATGACCGAGGAGGGAGGACTCGACATCATCGGCCTCGGCCTTGCCGAGGCGAAGGGCGTCAGGCGCGGCGTCGTCGTCAACCTCGAGGCGGCGGTCGAATCGATCAAAAAAGCGATCGACGAGGCGGAGCTGACGGCCGGGGTCGAGATCGACTCGGTCCATCTCGGCCTGTCGGCCGCCCACGTCAAGGCGTTCAACAGCCGCGGCGTCGTTGCCGTGGCCGGGAAGAACCGCGAGATCACGCGCGAGGACGTTCGCCGGGCCATCGACGCGGCCAAGGCCGTCGCCCTGCCGAGCGGACGCGAGAATCCTGCACGTCCTTCCCCAGGATTTCGTAGTCGACGAGCAGGACGGGATCGGCGCGCCGGTCGGGATGACCGGCACCCGGCTCGAGGTCAACGTCCACGTCGTCACCGGCAGTGCCTCGTCGACGCAGAACATCGTCGCCTGCGTCAACCGCGCCGGCGTCGCAGTGCTCGACACGGTGCTCGAGCAGCTGGCCGCCAGCGAATCGGTGCTCACCGACGACGAGAAGCAGCTCGGAGTAGCCCTCGTCGACATCGGCGGCGGGACAACCGACTTCGCGATCTTCGAACGGGGAAGCCTGTGGCACACCGGCGTCGTGGCGGTCGGCGGCGATCACTTCACCAACGACATCGCAGTGGGCCTGCGCACGGCGATTCCGGATGCGGAGAAGATCAAGCGCCGCTGCGGGTGTGCGCTCTCGGCGATGGTCGACGAAGACGAGACCATGGACGTGCCGAGCGTCGGCGGCCGCAAGCCGCGGGTGATGGCCCGGCGCATCCTGTCGGAGATACTGCAGCCGCGCGCCGAAGAGATCTTTCACCTGCTGTGGGACGAGATCCGGCGCGCGGGTTTCGAGAAGTCGCTCAATTCCGGCATCGTGCTCACTGGAGGCGGGGCGATGCTCGAGGGGACAGCGGAAATCGCCGAGCAGATTTTCGACTTGCCCATCCGCCGCGGATGTCCGGCCGGCATCGGCGGCCTTGCGGATCACGTCAACAACCCCGCATTCGCGACGGCCGTCGGCCTGGTGATGTATGCGCACAGGAATCATGTTGGGGAAGCCGTGCGGCCCGTTGGCGCCGGCGCGTTTGGTCGCGTAGCCGGTCGGCTGCGTACGTTGTTCAAAGAGTTTTTCTAAAGGAATGGGAGGCCACGGCATGGCTGATCAACAAGCGTCCACCTTGCGGCTGAAGCTGGACGAAGAAGTGCGCGCCGGCGCGCGCATCAAGGTCATCGGTGTGGGCGGCGGCGGCAGCAATGCCGTGAACCGCATGGTGCAGGCAGGGCTCGACGGCGTCGAGTTCATCGTCGCGAACACGGACGTGCAGGCCCTCAAGCTGAATGCGGCCTCGAACAAGCTGCAGATTGGCGCCAAGCTGACGAAAGGGCTCGGCGCGGGGGCCGATCCCAACGTCGGACGTCAGGCAGCGCTCGAAGACACCGAGAAGCTCATCGAAGCGCTCGACGGCGCGGACATGGTGTTCGTGACCACCGGACTCGGCGGCGGCACCGGCACGGGCGCAGCGCCGGTCATCGCCAGCCTTGCCAGCGAGCTGGGCGCGCTGACCATCGCGGTGGTGACCAAGCCGTTCAAATTCGAGGGCAAGAAGCGCCAGACGCAAGCCGAGCGCGGCCTCGAGGAACTTCGGGGATCGGTCGACACCGTGATTACCATCCCGAACGAACGGCTGCTGGCGACGATTGCCCGCTCCACCTCGCTCAACGACGCCTTCACCAATGCCGACGATGTGCTGCGGCAGGCGATCCAGGGCATCTCGGATCTGATTCTCGTCCCGGGCATGATCAATCTCGACTTCGCCGACGTGAAGACGATCATGGCGGGCATGGGCATTGCGATCATGGGTACCGGCTTCGCGGAGGGGGAGAACCGAGCGATGCTTGCGGCGAACCATGCGATCTCGAGCCCGCTGCTCGAGGACGCCTCGGTCAAAGGCGCGCGCGGCGTGATCATCAACGTGACCGGCGGAAGCGACCTCTCATTGGTGGAAGTGAGCGAGGCCTCCGCGATCATCCAGGAAGCCGCTCACGAGGAGGCCAACATCATCTTTGGCGCGGTCGTCGATCCCACGATGGACGGCAGGGTCAAGATCACGGTGATTGCGACCGGCTTCGATCGGCTGTCGGCGTCAAAGCAGGTCGCCCCGTCAGCCTCACAGACACCAGTCGACCTGCAGAACTACACCGCCTGGCGCAATGAAGCGGCCGAGGCTCCGCGCGTGGCAGCGCCGGCGGCGGTCGCGGCAGGCGGAGGCGGCGCGCGGATGGCGTTCGTACGCAGGCCGGTCCTGGAGATGCCGCCGGTGCCGGTCTCGGCCGCCGATCCAGCAGCCGAGACGATCAGCCCCGGCGCCGAGTTCGAGCCGGTCTCTCCGCTGGACGTTCCCGCGTTTCTGAGGCGCCAGAACGAGGCTTAGCCGATCCGAAAGGGCTCGACTCAGGGGCCACGGAATACAGCCGGTCGCCACCGTGCGGTCGTGGTGCTGGCCGTGGCTCCTGACTGAGTTCGTCCTGCCGGGGACCGGTCTGGCGCGCGTGGTAGACTACATAGATCCACGGCACGCGGGATCGTCGCCGTTTGAGGGCGAGACCCCGCACCACGATCGTTCTTTTCCGGTTCGACATCGGCAATTCTGATGGCGCAGCGCATCGACCGCGGGCGCCCGCACGACGTTCTCTCCCGCGAGATCGGTTACGTCCGCAAACCGCACGGCGGGAGACTCCGCGTCGCGCTGGCGTTTCCCAACACCTACTTCGTCGGAATGTCCAACCTGGGCTTCCAGACGGTGTACCGGATTTTCAACGAGCTGGAAGACGTGGTGTGCGAACGCGTATTCCTGCCCGGCCGGCAGGAGCTCGCGGCACAACTCGCGTCTGGCAAGCCGCTGCGTACCATCGAATCCGACACACCCGTCCGCGACTTCGACGTCCTTGCCTTCTCGGTCTCGTTCGAGTGGGACTACACCAACGTGGTGTCGATGCTGCGACTCGCCGGTGTGCCGGTGCGCGCCGAGGCACGCACGATGCACGATCCGCTGGTGGTCATCGGCGGCCCCGTAACCTTCGTGAACCCCGAACCGCTTGCGCCATTTGCCGACGTGATTGCTGCCGGTGAAGGCGAAATGCTGATCCCCGCGTTGATGCAGAGCATCGACGCGGCCGAGGATCGCGGCGACCTGTTGCGGCGATTGACGGCGGAACGCGGCTTCTACATTCCATCGTTCTATGCGGTCCGCTACGCCGAGGATCGAACGATCGCCGCCTTCGAGCCGCTTCCAGCAACCGGCGCTCCGGCCGTCGTGAAGAAGGCGGCAGTGAAGACAACCGAGCTGCTCGATCCGCCGGCGACGACGATCTTTACGCCCGACACCGAATTCGGGTCGCGCTTCCTCATCGAGGTGGTCCGCGGCTGTGCGAACCTGTGCCGCTTCTGCTGGGCCGGCTACAACTACCTGCCCGTGCGCGCCTTTTCCGCGGATCGCATCCTGCAGCTTGCCGCCGAGGCGAGGCCCTACGCCACGCGCGCCGGCCTGGTCTCGATTGCCCTCTGCGATCACCCCGAGATCGAGCGCATTCTCTCGGGTCTGCTGGCGCTCGGCTACTCGATCAGCCCTGCCTCCTTGCGGCTGGACGATCTCACCG
This sequence comes from uncultured Acidobacteriota bacterium, assembly GCA_963755695.1. Taxonomy (GTDB): domain Bacteria; phylum Acidobacteriota; class Vicinamibacteria; order Vicinamibacterales; family 2-12-FULL-66-21; genus QHWT01. The sequence continues at coordinate 1,656,441 of CAVWLB010000008.1, forward strand.
AGCCGATCGTGAGGATGCTGCACCAGAGCGGCGAGCGCTCGATCACCATCGCTCCCGAAACCGGTTCGGATCGGCTGCGTCGCGTAATCAACAAGACCGTGACCAACGCCGAGATCCTCGAGAAAGCCGAGCTGATCTTCGCCAGCGGCATGGAGAACCTGAAGCTGTACTACATGATCGGTCTGCCTACCGAAACCGAGGACGACCTCGTGGCGATTCGCGATCTCAGCGAGCAGCTCCGCGGCCTTCTTCTGGCGCACGCCCGTCCCAAGGGGCGCATCGGCCGGATCGTCGCGAGCGTGAACCCGCTGATTCCCAAGCCAGGCACCGCATATCAGTGGCTGCCGATGGAAGATCCGGCGATTACCGATCGCAAGGGCAAACGACTGCGCTCGATGGTCGCGGATCTCGACAACGTGTATTTCAATATCAAGTCCGAGCGGCACTCGTACTACCAGGCGCTGCTCTCGCTTGGCGATCGACGGGTCGCGCCGGCGATCGAAATCGCCGAACGCAACGGCGGCAACTGGCGCGCCGCGGTGGCCGAGGCGGAACTCGATGCGGACTTCTACATTTTTCGAGACCGCTCAGCCGACCCGGTGCTGCCGTGGGACATCATCGACGGCGGCATGAAGGCGTCGTTCTTCCGCGCGGAGTTCGACAAAGGACTCCGTGAAGAATGGACGCTGCCGCCGAAGCGTCAGCAGGAGAACCGAAAGTTCCTGCCGGTGGTCTAGTCGCCGGAGGTGATGGGCCGGGCCGAATCGGACCGGCATTTGCCGACGACCGAGTTCCGAACCCGGAGGCCCTGATTCCCATCAGGCGGTCGCTTCGATCTGCGCGTTCGCGAACGCTTCGTACGCTTCGAGAATCAAGTCCCGAATCCGGTTTTGAGCGGTGCTGTCGACGGCCGGACGAAGCAGCGCGAAGCTGCGGCGTTCGCCATTGACCGAGTACTGTCGTGCCGGAAACGTCACGTTGCGGCCGGCGCCGGTCTTGCGCTCCCACACACCAAAACCAATCAACTTGAGACCTTCCAGTGGTCCATCGGTGAAGTGCAGCTCGGCATCCGCCAGCTTGCCGGGCGGATTGCCCTTGTCGTTCGCCACGATCTTGATTGTCATCGCTCGGGTCTCCTCACGCATCAGGCGCTGCCATCGCGCAGCACCGAAGGGCAAGGAACCCGCCCGATGCACCGAGGCGGAAGGCGTACTCCGTAACGACGGCAACAACGACGGTTAGAGAGGATCCCGAGGGAAGGCGGCCTGGAACGGTGCGGATGACTGACGGAAAAACGTCAACCGCGGTTTCCCTTCAGTCATTCAAGAGAAGCACTTGCGCCATCGCGAGCGTGTCGGCATGGGTGATGGTCAGCAGCGATCTCACGGCCCGTAACGTCTGGAAGTGGCGAAGCGCTCCACCGGTCAACCGCAGTTGCGGCGGCCCGCCCCGGCGGAACACTTCGATGTCCTTCCACAACACGCCGCGTGAGTGGCCGGTCCCGAGCGCCTTCATGGCCGCCTCTTTGGCGGCAAATCGCGCGGCCAGACTGGGAACCGGATCGCGCTGCCGCGTACAATAGGCGATCTCCTCGTCGGTGTAGACGCGCCGGAGAAAGCGTTCGCCGTGGCGGGCGAACACGTCGCGGACGCGCGGGATGTCCGTGGCGTCGAAGCCAAGCCCGATGATGCTCATGACCGACCCTCAGCCTAACGGTGCGTTCGAGTGGACGCAAGAGCCGTGGGGACGTGCCCTTCGGTCGGCGGCGCTGCCGGCCGCTCATCTTTTCACGACTCGCGACCTGGAACTTCGCGACAAGCGAGAGGAATGGGAGGCGGTCGCCGCGTCACTCGGCGTGCCCCGGGAACGCCTGCTGCTGATTCGCCAGGTGCACGGCACCACCGCGGCGATCGTCCGCCGCGGGCGTCAGACCGCGTGGGACCGGCCGGAGGCCGACATCATCATCACCGACGACCCCGACGTGGCGATTGGCGTCCGCGTCGCGGACTGTGCGCCGGTGCTGTTGTTCGATCGCAGGACCGGTACCGCCGGCGCCGTGCACGCCGGCTGGAGAGGTGCCGCAGCACAGGCGGCCGCCCACGCCGTCGACGCGATGCGGCAGGTCTTCGACTCGCGACCGGAGGATCTGGTCGCGGCGATCGGTCCCTGCCTGGGCAACTGCTGCGGAGAGGTGGGTCCGGAGGTGCTCGACGCGTTCCGCTCGGGAGGAGCGGATCGGGTATCGATCGCGCGATGGTTCCGAGCCGGACGAGCCGATCGCTCGTTTCTGGATCTCGCGCGCGCGAATCGCGATCAGTTGATCGACGCCGGCGTTTCGTCGGAAGCGATCTTCGACTCAGGGTTGTGCACGAAGACGCACTATACGCGGCTCCATTCGTACCGCGCCGATCGCGAGCGCGCGGGCCGCATGCTCGGCGCGATCCGGGCGCGCGCCTGAAGATCGCCGGGACGGCGGCTTCACGCTGATACCTCTGCTGTCACTATCGTGATCCCGCGCCCGATCATCTGCTCCGCTTCGTCCATGCCGAGGTTCGATAAGCGATCGGCGTCCTTGTTGAACTCGCGGCGGACGTGCTCGAACGTGACCTGGCCGATTTGCCGGATCAAGCCGATCGCCTCGAGAAACAGCGGCTTCAGGCCTTGGTTCTTCACGCGGTACTCGCCGCGCATCTGCTTGACGAGAAGCTCGGAATCCGCCTTGATGTGCACCGTCGCGCTGTCCGTGCTCGAGCGCGTAGCGCAGCGCTGCGAGCAGCCCGTTGTATTCGGCGACGTTGTTGGTGGCGATCCCGAGGCCGCCGTGCAACTCTGCGACCAGCGCGCCGTCGGGCGCCCTCGATGTGGACGCCGTAGCCGGCCGGGCCGGGATTGCCGCGCGCGCCGCCGTCGATGTATGCGGTGATCACGAGGCCTGGGGCGGGTCCATGTTCGGCGCGGTCGTGGGAGAGAAGTAAAGAATTCTGCAGGCAGCTCTCGCATTGGATCAGTGACTCGTTGCGGCGGACTTCGTTGAACATCTGGGGGCGCAGTCGCACGTGGCAGACGGTACAGATGCCGTCACGCGCTTCGGCGACGGCGAGCCCCTTGCGCTGTCGCGAAACGTGCTCGAACAGTCGCAGCGCGGCTGGCGAGAGCTCCCTGGCCAGCGCCGCCCGCGTCGAGGTGGTCTCGCTCGTGCGCTGCTGCGAGCGCGCCCGCCTCCTCTTCGAGCCGCTTTCGTTCCCGGGCGATGTCGTCCTGCTGCGCCTTCAGCGCGGTCTCGGTCACCTTCAACTCGCGCCCGAGCGTCTCGGCTTCCTCCATGTGCTCGAGAATGCGGTCCTCCAGCGACCGGACGGCTTCCTCGGCGGTGGCGATCTCCTTCTGCATCGCCTGGTATTCCTTGTTCGTCTTCACCTCCATCAACTGTCCCTTGTATTTGGACAGGCGCGTCTGGAGGGAGGCGACTTCAGCTTCGGTCGCGCGGCGTCCGGTCTGGTTCTCGGCGAGGCGCTGCTTGAGGGCTGCAACCGTAGCCTGATGCTCGGCGAGTCTGGCGTCGAGGGCGTTCTGAACGGACGGAATCTCCGCGATTCGCCGTCGGGCGGATTCGATGTCGAGGTCGAGTTGTTGGAGGCGGATCAGCTGTTGGAGATCGGAGTTCATCGAACGCCCTGACCAGGGATCAGCTGCGCGGGCCCCCACGCGCTCTCGCTCGGCGCCGCCGCAACGCGGCGCTTCACTCCGTCGCCTCGCTCGGGCCGCTGGTGCTTCGGTCTTCTATCTTCCGTCTTCATTCTTCCTCAGAGGCTTGTGGTCCGGCCTTCGCCAAGGCTACGGGACACCTTGCGTGGGGTTGCTCCGGAGCTTCCGCCTTCGCGGCTGCGCCGCTACGGCGCGCAGCCTCCGCGTGACCGCGAGCGGAGACTGGTGGGCCCACCAGGATTCGAACCTGGAACGGGCCGGTTATGAGCCGGCGGCTCTGACCGTTGAGCTATGGGCCCGTTCGATCCTAACAAAAAAGCGCCCCGGCCCGAGCGAGGCGACGGAGTGAACCGCCAGCGCCGCGGCGGCCTGCTGAAAGGCTCTACGTTCTGCCTTCCAGAAACGCCTTGAGCTTGCGCGAACGCGACGGGTGGCGCAGCTTGCGCAGCGCCTTGGCTTCGATCTGCCGGATGCGCTCGCGCGTGACGGCGAAGTTCTGGCCGACTTCCTCGAGCGTGTGCTCGCTGCCGTCGCCGACGCCGAAGCGCATCTTGATCACCTTCTCCTCGCGCGGCGTCAGCGTCTTGAGGACCTGATCGGTCTGCTCCTTCAGATTCAGGTTGATCACCGCGTCGGACGGCGACACGACCTGACGATCCTCGATGAAGTCGCCAAGATGCGAATCTTCCTCCTCGCCGATCGGCGTCTCGAGCGAGATCGGCTCCTGCGCGATCTTCAGGACCTTGCGGACCTTCGAGACCGGGATGTCCATCCGCTGCGCGATCTCTTCGGAGGTCGGCTCGCGGCCGAGCTCCTGCACCAGCGCGCGCGAGGTGCGAATCAGCTTGTTGATCGTCTCGATCATGTGGACCGGGATGCGGATCGTCCGCGCCTGGTCGGCGATGGCGCGGGTGATCGCCTGGCGGATCCACCACGTCGCGTAGGTCGAGAACTTGTAGCCGCGGCGGTACTCGAACTTGTCGACCGCCTTCATCAGGCCGATGTTGCCTTCCTGGATCAGATCGAGGAACTGCAGGCCGCGGTTGGTGTACTTCTTGGCGATCGAGACGACCAGCCGAAGGTTGGCTTCGACCAGCTCCTTCTTCGCCTGCTCGGCCTGCGCCTCGCCGCGCGAGATGGTCTCGAGCGTGCGCATCAGCTGCTCGGGCGTCTCCTCGAGCTCGTCGGCCATCGTCTTGACCTGGACCTTGAGGTCCTTCTGCCGCTTCTGGAGGTTCTTCTTCTCGTCTTCCTTCAGCTTCGGCCGGCGGTTCTTCATCGTGAGCTGCCGCTCGATGTAGTCGATCTCGCGCTTCAGGCGCATCACCGCTTCGACCTTGTCCTTGATCTGGTCGATCATCCGGCGCTTGATCGTCTCGGTGAACTCGATCTTGCGAATCAGCTGCGACAGCTCGACCCGCGCGCGCAGCGCCTCCCAGCGCACCGGCGGTACTTCCGCTTGTCGCGGGTGGTCGCGCCCTTCGGCGTCTTGTCGAGCTTCTCCTTGCACTTCTCGGAGGCCGCCCAGGCCTTGCGCACGGCTTCGATCTGCCGCAGGACCTGCTTCTTGCGGTCCTCGATCTTCTCGTCGGTCAGCTCTTCGTCGACGAAGGTGACCAGCTCGCGGATGCTGCGCTCGTCGTTCTTGAGCGCGTCGCCCATCTGCATGATGACGCGCGCGATGGTCGGCGTGCGCGAGATCGACTTGATGACGGCGAGCTTGCCGCGCTCGATGCGCTTGGCGATCTCGACTTCTCCTTCGCGCGTGAGCAGCGGAACGGTGCCCATCTCGCGCAGGTACATGCGGACGGGATCGTTCGTCTTGTCGAGCGCGCCCGGCGTGAGATCGAGCTCGAGCTCCTCGGCTCCTTCGCCCGTGCGATCGAGCAGCTTCTCCTCGCGGTAGGTCTTCTCGGAGTCGACGACCTCGATGCCGGCGCTGCCGAACGTGCTGAACAGATCATCCAGCTCGTCGGACGAGGTGATGTCGGCGGGCAGCAGCTCGTTGACCTCGTCGTACAGCAGGTAGCCCTTTTCTTTGCCGATGGAGATGAGCTGCCTCACCTCGTCGTATTTTTCTTCGATCGACAACGGCGTTCCTCCTGTAACCCGCGATCATGACCTTGACCGTGACCTGGCGATGTCGCTCATGGCATCGGCTCATGCCGAATCCCTGAGCACGTGAGCTGGCTGACCCCCTGATCGTCCATAGCCGCTCAATCCGATGCAGCAGATCTTTCTTGCGCTCCCAGAGCGCGACGATTTCGTGTTCGTGATCGGCGGCCCCGGCCTCCTGGAGCCGGTCGATTTCCCGCTGCACGTCGGCGCGCTCCCGGTCGTACCGCAGGCGCTTGAGGGTCCTGACACAATCGGCCGCGTCTGCCGGGCGCCCCTGCCTGGCGGGCGATTTCCCGACCAGCGCGGCCTCTCCTTTACTTAGACGCTCGATCAGCGCCTTCGGTAAGGACCCTGCCGGCCATTCCTGCAGGGATCGCGCCTGCCGCAGGATCTCCCGGGTCGCCAGCCCGTCCAGATCGGCGGGTTCGAGCTCTTGCCAGGGTCGCAAGGCGTCGCCGCCCGGATCGTGGATCAGGGCCCAAATCAGGCCTCGTTCCGCGACTTTTACCTGACCCAGCGGCGGCAGTCGGCGCTCGACCTCGTCGACGCGGTCTGCTTGCTGAACCGCCGCCTTGCGGATTTCCGCCCGCACCACCTCTTCCGTAATCCTCGCCTTGTGTGACAGCCTGTCGGCAAACTGGTCACGCTGCGCGGCGTCGGGAATCCGCGCCGCGACAGTCAGCATCGGCTCAGAAACGTCCGCCGGCCTTCGTCCGTTGACAGGTCGTCGTCGGCCGCCGACCGATCGAGCAGATATTCCAGATATGGCTGCGAGTTGCGCAGCTGTTCCTGGTAGGCCGCCGCGCCGTGCTTGCCGGATGTAGTTATCGGGATCATCGCCGGCCGGCAGCATGGCGACGTTGACCTGAAATCCTTCCGCCACCAGCAGTTCCGACGACCTCGCGGCCGCGCCCTGGCCGGCCGCGTCGGGATCGAAGCTCAGGACGACTTTCGCCGCGAACCGTCGCAGCAGCCGCGCCTGCGCCGGGGTCAGCGCCGTGCCCGACGAGGCGACGACATTGGTGATCCCGCGCCTGGTACGCCTGCGCCCAGTCGAAATAGCCCTCGACCAGCACCGCGTACTTGCAGTCCGGCTGATCGACGCCTTGCTCCAGTTCAGCCCGTAGAGCGTCCGTCCCTTGACGTAAATCGGCGTCTCGGGCGAGTTCAGGTACTTCGGCTGCTGTCCCGCCTCCATCGCGCGTCCGCCGAACGCGATGATCGCGCCGTTGTCGCGGCAGATCGGAATCATCAGCCGGTTGCGGAAGCGGTCGCGGGTCTGGCCGTCCTCGCGCTGCAACAGGAGGCCGCTTCGAACAGCAGCGCCCTCGGCGAACCCTGCCTTCATCAGCCGCGCGCGCAGGCCGTCACGTCCCGCGGGCGCGTATCCCAAACCAAGCAGCTCGATGGTCTGCGGCGGACATGCCGCGGTCCCGGAGCAGCCGCCGGGCCGCGGCGCCCGCCGGCGCCGCCAGCTGCTCCCGGAACCACGCCGCCGCGACCTCGTGGGCCTTGAGCAGCGCCTCGCGCTCGCGCTGCGACTCGGCATCCTGCTTTGCATCTTCCGCCTCGGGCACCGTGCATTCCCGCGCGCGCCGCGAGCTGCCGCACCGCTTCGGGAAAGCTCACCTTGTCGTACAGCTCGACGAACTTGATGACGTCCCCGCCCACGCCGCAGCCGAAGCAGTGAAAGAACCCTTTGTCGCCGTTCACATGAAACGACGGTGTCTTCTCGCCGTGGAACGGACACAGTCCCTTCCACGTGACGCCGGCCTTCTTCAGCGGCACGCGCTCCTGCACGACCTGCACGATGTCCGCGTGCGACTTCAGGTCGTCGACGAAGTTGGCAGGAAACAGAGGCATATCAGATTGCAGATTGAAGATTGAAGAGTGAAGATTAGCCGATTGCCGATTGACGATTGACGATTTGGATTGACGATTGCCGATTCGATTCAATCCCCAATCTGCAATCTCCAATCTCCAATTCAAATCTCCAATCATCAATCGACATTAACAATCTCCAATCTTCAGTCTTCAATCTTCAGTCTTTGAGCTCCACCACCGTTACCCCTCCGCCGCCCTGATGGTCGGGGGCGGGTCCGAAATTCGCGACCGACGCGTGCGCGCGCAGGAACTCCGCGATCGAACGACGGAGCTGTCCTGTGCCGTAGCCGTGAATGATTCGGACGCTCCGCAGTTCGGCGACGTCCGCCTCGTCGAGAAAACGCTCCACCCGCGTCACCGCTTCGTCCGAAGACGCGCCAATCACGTTCAATCTCGCTGGTGGCCGCTCCGCGGGGCTGCATCTCGACGTTCACGCGAACGCGCGCCGTGGAAGAGGCCACCGCGCTTGCCGGCGCGACCACCCGTAGTTCGTCGACACGTGCGCGGAGCCGCTTGCCTCGAACATCGATATCGGCATGCCCGTCGTGCACCGCCTGCACGACGCCTTCGACCCCGAACGGGCCGACCGCGACTCGATCTCCAACGGCCGCGGGCCGCGATGGCCCCGCCGCTGTCCCTGCAGGGGGCGAAGACGGACCGTCAGGGTTTTCTCGCGCCCTCCGGCGATTGCATCGAGCGCGTTGCGCGCGTCGGCGCGGGCCGATCCGATGTCGCCGGTCGGCACCAGCCGTGCCGCCCGGCGTTCCGCGTCTGTCGCGATCGACGACGCGCGCGCCTTCAATGCCTCGACGACTGCGTCGATCTCTCGCCGCGCTTCCCGCAGCCGGTCGTCCATCCGCTGGTCGAGCCGCTTGCGGAACGTCTCCTCGCGATCGCGGAGCTCCTGCTCGCGCGACTGCAATCGCGCCTGCGTATCCTCGACGATCTGCCGTTCGCGGGCGACGAGACGGCGTTCGTGATCGATGCCCTGGAGATCGCGTTCGATCTTTGCCAGGTGATCGGCCAGCTGCGTCTCGCGCTCGCTCCGATGCGCGCGTGCCTGTTCGATGATCGATGCGGGCAGCCCGAGTCGGGTGGCAATCTCCAGCGCGAGGCTGCTGCCCGGCGATCCGTAGTTCAGGCGATAGGTGGGCGCGAAGGTGGTCGGATTGAATCCGAACCCTGCCGACGCCACACCTTCGGTCGTCGAGGCGTACGATTTCAGCGCATCGAAGTGCGTCGTCGCGACCACCATCGCGTCGCGGCGGCGGAAGTGGTCGATGATCGCCATGGCGAGCGCCCCGCCGTCGTTGGGGTCGGTGCCGGTCCCCGCTTCGTCGAGCAGCACCAGCGACGGCATCGCCAGCGAGGTCTCCATCGACACGATGTTGGCGATGTGCGCCGAGAAGGTGCTCAGGTTCTCGGCAATCGACTGCTCGTCGCCGATGTCCGCGAAGACGCTCCGGAATACGGGAACCTGGGTACCTTCCGCCGCCGGAATCAGGATGCCCGCCTGCGCCATCAGCGGGAGAAGCCCCGCGGTCTTGAGCGCGACGGTCTTGCCGCCGGTGTTTGGTCCGGTTATGACCAGCACGCGGGTCGGCGGAATCAGGAGGATGTCGACCGGAACCACGGCCGCGTGGCCCGGGACATCGCGGGCCGCGGCAATCAGCAACGGATGCCGCGCCGCGCGCAGTTCCAGCCGTCCGTCCCGCGCGATTGCCGGGGCGATCCCGTCGATCGCGAGTGAATAGCGGGCTTTCGCCTGAAGCACGTCGAGTGCCGTCGCCGCGTCGATCGTCCGCTGGAGTTCCCCGCCGCGGCGCCGCAGTCCGTCGGAGAGCGCGAGCAGGATGCGACGTACCTCCTCGGCTTCCTGCTGTTCGAGCGCGACGATGTCGTTGTTGATTTCAACCGTGCTGAGCGGCTCGAGAAACAGGCTCGCGCCGCTGGCAGAACTGCCATGGACGATGCCGGGAATCGCGGCGCGATGTTCGGCGCGCACGACGAGGACGTAGCGGCCGTTCCGATCCGTCACCACCTGCTGCTGCAGGTATTTCGCGGTGTCTTTGCCGCGTAGATACGATTCGAGCGTTCCGCGCAGACGCGACCGCTGCTTGCGCAGGCGTTCGCGCAGCGACTTCAGCTCGGGACTCGCATCGTCGACCACCTCGCCCGAGGGATCGATCTTGCGACGGATGTCCGCACTCTCACGCTCGAACGAGGCCACCGCCTCGATGACCCCGGCCAGCAGCGGAAACGAAGTACGGGCGCGGCGGATCCCGGCGGCGCTGGCCTCAATCGAGGCGAGGAACGTGGCCAGCGCGACAAGGTGCAGCGGCTCGAGGGCCCGACCATCGACCGCCAGCGCGGTCAGAATGGCATTGAGTTCGGCCGGGGCCCGCAGCGCGAATCTCGCCATTCGTCGAGAGAAACCGAACGGTCTCGGCCGTCGACGACAGCGCCGCGCCGACGTCGCGCGGCTCCGCCTCCGGCTGGAGGCCCGCGAGGCGGTCCGCTCCCGGCGGCGTTTGCGCGAGCCGGGTGACGGCCGCGACGATACGGTCGAATTCGAGGGCCTTGAGGGCGCCTGGGTGCATGTGTGTGGTTTGGTAGCGAGGCCGCTTGCGAGCGGAATCTTCAAATATAACTCAGGCGGGCCGCGGAGGGGAATATAAAGCGGAACGTGCCCCTGTCAAGCTGGGCCTCCGCCTTTTGCCGGTACTTTCGTACCAACAGCCGGACCGGTCAGTCGAGATGGTTGATGCTGCTGGCAATCGCAGCAGCGCCGAACCCGTTGTCGATGTTCACCACCGAGACGCCGATCGCGCAGCTGTTCAGCATGGCCAGCAGTGCCGTGAGGCCCCCGAAGCTCGCGCCGTAACCGATGCTCGTCGGCACGGCAATCACCGGCACGTCCACGAGTCCCCCCACCACGCTTGGCAGGGCGCCTTCCATGCCGGCGGCGACAATGACAACACGTGCCGCAGACAGACGCTGGTGTTCCTTGAGCAGCCGGTGCAGGCCGGCGACGCCGACGTCGTAGAGGCGATCGACGGTGTTGCCCATCAGCTGGGCGGTGACGGCCGCCTCTTCGGCAACCGGCAAATCGGCGGTGCCGGCCGCCGCAACGACGATGGTTCCGCGTCCACGGGACGCGGTGCCCTGGTCGAACGTGATACACCGTGGTAATTCGTGATACGTCGCCTGGGGAACGACCGCCGTCACGGCTTGATATGCTTCAGCTGTGGTGCGGGTGACGAGAAGATTGTGTCCGCCGCTGACCAGACGTTCAGCAATGGCGGCAACCTGGCCTGGTGTCTTCCCTTGGCCGAACACGACCTCCGGAAAACCCTGCCGCGTCGATCGGTGATGGTCGACGCGCGCGAACCCAAGGTCTTCGAACGGACTCTGGCGCAGAACTTGAAGGAGGCGATCGTGCGCAGACTCAGGTGTGACCTCACCACTGCGTACCTCGTCGAGAAGGGCCCGCAACTGCTGCCGGTTCATCGCGGCAAATGCCTTGAGATCGTTGACTTCGGTCCGAACTCGACCGTAACATGAACGATTGTGCCGCGTGATGGATTCATCGCTTTATGACGCTGTCTGAGACAATCATTCTCGTACTGTATTTTTTCGTTCTCAGCATTCTCGCGATCTACGGCTGGCATCGCTACTATCTCGTTTATCTTTACATGAAAAATCGGGACAAGGCCGCGGGGCGCGGCGTGGCGCCGCCTCCGCTGCGCGAGTTCCCGCCGGTCACGATCCAGCTCCCCATTTACAACGAGATGTACGTCGCCGATCGGCTGATCGATGCCGTCTGCGAGATGGATTATCCGCGCGAACTGCTCGAGATCCAGGTGCTCGACGACTCGACCGACGAGACCCGCGAGATCGCCGAGCTTGCCGTCCGGCGTCATGCCGCGCGCGGCTTCGACATTCACTACCTGCATCGCGTCGACCGGACCGGCTTCAAGGCGGGCGCGCTCGAAGCCGGGCTGAAGGCGGCGAAAGGGAAGTTCATTTCGATCTTCGACGCCGATTTCATTCCGTCGGCAGACTTTCTGGCGCGCACGCTTCCGTACTTTGGCACCGACGAGCGGATTGGCATGGTGCAGGCCCGATGGGGGCACATCAACCAAGACTACTCGCTCCTCACCAAGATTCAGTCGATCCTGCTCGACGCCCACTTCGTCCTCGAGCATGGCGGCCGGAACCGCGGCGGCTGCTTCTTCAATTTCAATGGAACGGCGGGGGTCTGGCGCCGGGAGGCAATCGATACGGCCGGTGGCTGGCAGCACGACACCCTGACCGAAGACCTCGATCTGAGCTATCGCGCGCAGCTGATTGGCTGGCGATTCGTGTTCCTGCCCGATCTGGTGTCGCCGGCCGAAGTCCCGGTCGAGATGACCTCGTTCAAGTCGCAGCAGCACCGGTGGGCGAAGGGCTCGATCCAGACGTGCCTGAAGCTGCTGCCGCGCATCCTGCGATCGAACCAGCCGTTTTCCGTAAAGGCGGAGGCGTTCTTCCACCTGTCGGCGAACTTCAACTACCTGTTGATGTCGCTCCTGTCCATCCTCATGTTCCCCGCGATGTGGGTCCGCTACAACATGGGATGGACCGAGATGTTGTTGATCGACGTGCCGCTCTTTGCGGCGGCGACCCTCTCGGTGTGCAACTTCTATATCGTCTCGCAGCGCGAGCTCTATCCTGACTGGCGATCGCGGCTGAAGTACCTGCCGTTCCTGATGTCGATTGGGATCGGCCTCTGCGTGAACAACACCCGGGCGGTGCTGGAGGCGGTGTTCGGCAAGCAGAGCGAGTTCGCGCGGACGCCGAAGTACGGGATCGAGCGCGACAGCGACGAATGGGTCGGCAAGAAGTATCACCAGTCGCTCGGCGTGCAGCCGATCATCGAGCTCGGGCTGGGTCTGTACTTCACCGGCACCGTGTTCTACGCACTGATCAATCAGATCTACGGCACGCTGCCGTTCCTGATGTTGTTCCAGATCGGCTTCCTCTACACCGGGTTGCTGTCGATCCTCCAGCAGGTGACCGGCGAGGACGAGATGCAGCCGGAAATAGCGAAGTAGGAGCTGGGAGCCAGGAGCTGAGCGAGCGGCGCGATGGCGCCGCTTTTGTTTTGCGCCCCCGCGCCGAAGGCGTGTCGATCCAGCTCCTGGCTCCTAGCTCCTGATATGATCGCCCCATGTCCGTAGAAGCTCCGAAACCGAAAGCTGGTTTGGAAGACGTTGTCGCGGCGACCTCGTCGATCTGTTATCTCGACGGCCAGCGTGGCGTGCTGGCGTACTACGGTTACGACATTCACGATCTCGTGCGCGCCTCGTTCGAGGAATGTTGTTACCTGCTGTGGCACGGGCGGCTACCTAATCGCGCCGAGCTCGGCGACCTCCAGTCGCAGCTCGCGGCGGCGCGACCGCTCTCCGAGCCGATGCTGCGGTTGATGAAGCAGTTGCCCGCCTCGGACGGCATGGACACCCTCCGGACGCTGACCTCGGCGTTGGGCCAGTATGATCCCGAGGCCAGCGACAATTCGCAGCCGGCAAACTACCGCAAGGCGGTGCGGCTCACGGCCCAGATGGCCAGTCTCGTCGCGACCTACGGGCGGCAGCAGGCTGGCGGCGGCCCGATTCAACCCGATCCCGCGCTCGGCCACGCCGCGAATTTTCTCTACATGCTCACCGGCGACCGTCCGAATGCGCTCGCGATCCGCGCCTTCGACATCGCGCTGGTGTTGCACGCGGATCACGAGTTGAACGCGTCCACCTTTGCCGCTCGGGTGGCGGCCGCGACGCTGACCGATCTGTACTCGGCAATCGTTGGCGCGATCGGCGCGCTCAAGGGTCCCCTGCATGGCGGGGCCAACGCCGACGTCATGCGCCTGCTGATCGAGATCGGCCAGGATGCACCGCCCGAACGGATCGACGAGGCGATTCGCGGAAAGCTGGCGCGCAAGGTGAAGGTCCCCGGCTTCGGGCATCGCGTCTACCGCACCGAGGATCCGCGCGCCACGCACCTGCGCAAGATGTCCAAGGAGCTTGGCGAGCGCGCCGGCAACAGCCGGTGGTACGAGATGTCGCAGCGCATCGAGCATCTCGTGACCGGAGAGAAGAAGCTCTACCCGAATGTCGACTTCTACTCCGCCTCGACCTACTACACACTCGGGATCCCGATCGATCTGTTCACGCCGATCTTCGCCGTCAGCCGCGTGTCCGGCTGGACCGCGCACTGCCTCGAGCAGTACGCGAACAACCGGTTGATCCGTCCCAGGACCGACTACATCGGGCCGCCGTATCCGCAAACGTTTTTGCCGCTGGACCAACGGTGATTGTGTCGAGGCCCGAAGACCGAGGTCCGAGATCCGAGGTTCGAGGTTCGAGATCCGAGGTCCGATGGTTCGAGGGTTCAAGAATCGGCGTGATCGAGGATGGTGTTGAGGTATCCGGTTGGTCGGGCCTCGGACATCGGACCTCGGTCCTCGGCAATTGCTCGTCCAATTCGCGGTAGCGCACGATCGACGCCGGCCGCTATCCTGCGGCGCATGATGACGCTCCCTTCCACCACCGAGATGTATCGTGCCCTCGTCGAACGGGACCAGTCGTTCGAGGGGCTGTTCTTCGCCTGCGTGCGGACGACCGGCATTTTCTGCAGGCCGACGTGCCGTGCACGCAAGCCAAGGCCGGAGAACGTCGAATTCGCCGCGACGATTCAGGAGGCGCTGCATCGCGGCTACCGGCCCTGCCGCGTCTGCGAGCCGATGTCGACGGGTCTCGCGGTACCGAACTGGCTCGAACCGCTGCTCGCCGAGATCCGGACCCACCCCGAGTTGCGGCTGCGCGATCACGATTTGCGCGTGCGCGGCCTGGATCCGGTGCAGGTCCGACGAACGTTCAAGCGCAGCTTCGGGATGACGTTCCAGGCCTACCAGCGGGCCTGCCGGCTCGGCACCGCGATGCGCGCGTTGCACGAGGGTTTGCCGACGCTCGATGCCGGCATGGACGCGGGATTCGAGTCGGACAGTGGTTTCCGGGCGGCCTTCGCCCGGGTGTTCGGCGAAACTCCCGGCCGTGCGCGCGAAACGGCGCTCCTGACCGCGACGTGGATCGAGACGCCGCTCGGTCCGATGCTCGCCATCGCCGGGGATCGCGGGCTCGAGCTCCTCGAGTTCGTCGACCGGCGCGCACTCGAAACGGAACTGCGCGAGCTACGCCGGATGCTTGGCGGAATCGTTCCTGGCGATCATCCGGTTCTGCGGACGACCCGCGAGCAGTTGCGGGAGTATTTCGACGGCCGCCGCCGCACGTTCGACATTCCACTGAACCAGCGCGGTTCGGAGTTCCAACGGAAGGCGTGGGCTGCGCTGTGCCGCATCCCGTACGGCGAGACACGAAGCTATGCGGACATGGCCCGCGAGGTCAGCTCTCCCGCCGCAGTGCGCGCCATCGGCCGCGTCAATGGCCAGAACCGGATCGCGATCGTGGTCCCGTGTCATCGGGTCATTCGATCTGACGGATCGCTCTGCGGCTACGGCGGCGGCCGCTGGCGGAAGCAGTGGCTGCTCGATCATGAGAAGGCTCATGACTTAGGCTCAAGGCTCAGGGTGGCTGATGACTCGAGGCTCAAGCCCTGAGCCAGCGAGTCCTGAGCCCGCATGGGCCCAGAGCCTATTCCTGTCTGAGCGCCGTCGCCGGATCCGTTCGCGTCGCGCGCCGCGCAGGAATATAGGATGCGACGAGCGTGGCGATCAGCAGCAGCACTGCGACGCTGCCGAGCGTGAGTGGGTCTGACGGATTGGTTCTGAACAACAACGATCGAACCAATTGCATGACCGGCACGGCCACCGCAGTGCCCACCACCAGACCGGCGAGTCCGATTGCCGCCCCGCCGCGGAGCACCAGCCGAAGAATGTCGATCGGCCGCGCACCGAGTGCCTGACGCACGCCGAACTCACGTCCGCGCTGTCCGACCGTCTGCGCCATGACGCCGTAAACACCAACAATCGCCAGGAACAATCCGGAAATGCCAAATGCCGAGACGAGGATGAGCGAAAAGCGGCGTGTCGCCACCGCAGCACCGGCGACCTCATCGAGTGTTCTGACAGTGGCGAGCGGCAGCTCCGGATCGAGTTCGTGCACGATGCGAGCGAGCGGCGCGACGAGCGATCGGGGGTCGCCGTCCGTGCGAACCGTGATGAACATGTCCTGCCGGTACGACGTCTGGGCCTGTGGGAAGTACACCCCGCCGGGGAGCGTGTCCGACCACGGGGCGTCCTTGAGGTCCCCGATCACGCCGACCACGGTCGTAGGCTGGTCGCTCCACAGCTTCAATCGCGCCCCAATCGCGTTCTGAGCATCTCCCCAGTAGTTTCGGGCGGTCGACTCATTGATCAATACGACCGGAGCCGACTTGTCGGTGTCGCTCGGCGCCAGGTCTCGTCCCGCGCGAAGCGGCAGTCCGAGCGCGCCAATGAATCCGGGTGTCAGGAAGTGATAACGCGCCTCGGGTCCCTGGTCTTGCGGAAATTGCCGCCCGATAATCTCGAACCCCGTGTTCTCGTCGTACCCGGTCCACGGCAGGTCGCTCGACAGACCGGCATTCGTCACGCCGGGAAGCGCGCGGACACGCGCGGTCAGCCGATCGAAGAATGCCGTCGCGTCGGGTCTCCCGTAGTAGCGAGCTGGTGGAAGGTTGATGACCCCCGTCAGGACGTGCTCGGGGCGGAAGCCAGGATCGACGCGCAGCAGGGTGGCAAAGCTCCGGAGGAGCAGCCCGCCCGTGACCACCAGCACGAACGCGAGTGCAACTTCCGCCGTGACCAGCACCCGACGGAGTCGATGCTGCGCGCCGCCTGGCGCTCCGCGGCCGCCTTGAAGCGCGGGCGCCACATCGGCTCGCGCGAGCTGGATGGCTGGCGCGAGCCCGAAGAGCAGGGCCGTGCAGGCAGTGGCGATGAGGGTGTATGCGAGGACCACGCGGTCCACTCCAATCATCTGCAGCCGCGGCGTATTCTCGGGCGCCCAAGCGACCAGCGCCTTCACCGCGGCAAACGCGAAGCCGGTGCCGATCGTGGCACCGATCAATGCCAGCAGGATGCTCTCGCTGACGAGTTGTCGCACGAGCCGAAGCCGCGTGGCACCCAGTGCGGCCCGTACCCCGATTTCGCGCGACCGCGCCGTAGCACGCCCCAGCAGAAGGCCTGCCACGTTCAGGCAGGCGATGAAGAGCACGACCGCTGCCGCTCCCAGCAGCGCCAGCAGCGTCGCTTCAGAGGTGCCGATGATATCGGTCCGCAGCGCACGCAGGTGCGTCGACCAGCGCTGGTTGGTCTCGGGATATTGTTTGGCCAGCTCCGCGGAGATCCGCCTCACATCGTCCTGAGCTTGCGCGACGGTCACGCCGGGACGCAGGCGGCCGACCACGCTCAGGAAGTGCTGGCCACGATCGCGACGCTGCGGGGACGAAGGCAGCGTCTGCGGCCACCAGATATCGACCGATTCGCCATGCGGGTACGATCGGTAGGTTCCGCCAACGTGCTGCACGCCCGGTGGAAGAATGCCAACGACTTCGTAACTTTCACCAGAAAGTGTCACCGCCGTTCCGATGATCGAGGGATCCGATCCAAATCGCCGCGTCCAGAGCGCATGCGAGAGGATCACGACGCGGCTCCCGCCAGGAGTCTCGTCGTCTCTGGTGATGTCGCGTCCGAACAGCGGCTTGAACCCGAGGAGCTGAAAGTAGTCGGCGGTCACGCGCATCCCGCGCAGTTGCTCGGGGCGCTCGCCACCAAGCTGCAGATCGCTGCGCTGGTAGGCGGCCAGCAATGCGAACGCGCGCATCTTCCGGCGCAGCTCGAGGAAGCCGCCAGGCGAGACAGGGAATTCCGGCACCTCGGGCGGCGATTCCTCGAAGACCCGGATCAATCGATCCGGTTCGGGATAGGGAAGTGGCTTCAGCAGCACCCCATGTACCACGCTGAAGATTGCCGTGTTGGCGCCGACGCCGAGCGCCAGCGTGAGGGCCGCCACGATCGTAAATCCGGGAGAACCGACGAGCATTCGCGTGGCGTAGCGAATGTCCTGTAGGGCGCTCTGCATGATGCGCACTTGGACGGCCGGTCTACCGGATTGGTTGCTGGTGCCGGACATTGGATCTCGGGCCCCGGGGTCCCAGCCTCAGGAAGATGCACGAATGCTATAATTTACTTTCCCTAACTACATGAATCAGCAATACATCCGCAATTTTTCCGTCATCGCGCACATCGACCACGGCAAGAGCACTCTCGCCGACCGGTTCCTCGAGATTACCGGTGCCTTACAGCCGCGCGAGATGGAAGCGCAGGTCCTCGACACGATGGACCTCGAGCGTGAACGCGGTATCACGATCAAGGCGCACGCCGTCCGATTGACCTACAAGGCGGAAGATGGCGAGACTTACATCCTCAACCTGATCGATACGCCTGGACACGTGGATTTTTCTTACGAAGTGACCCGATCGTTGTCAGCGAGCGAAGGCGCGCTGCTCATCGTCGACGCATCACAGGGCGTCGAGGCGCAGACGCTGGCAAATGCCTACCTCGCGGTCGAGAACAATCTGGAGATCGTGCCGGTCATCAACAAGATCGATCTGCCTGGCGCGCAGCCTGACGAAGCGAAGCGGCAGATCGAGGACATCGTCGGTCTCGACGCGAGCCACGCGATCCTCGCGAGCGCGAAGGAGGGCACCGGCGTCAAGGACATCCTCGAGGCAATCGTCCATCGACTGCCGCCGCCGGCCGGCATTCCCGACGCGCCGCTGAAGGCTCTGATTTTCGATTCGTGGTACGACGCCTATCGCGGGGTCATCATCCTCACGCGGGTAATCGACGGGGTGATGCGCGCCGGACAGAAGATCCGTTTCATGGCGCTCGGACAGGAGTACGTCGTCGAACAGGTCGGGACCTTCTCGCCGAAGCCACAGACCGTCGATGAACTTGGGGTGGGCGAGGTCGGATTCGTGTTCGCCGGCATCAAAACGGTTGGCGACGCGAAGATTGGCGACACGATTACCGACGCCGCCAATCCCGCGTCGGAGCCGTTCCCCGGCTTCAAGGAAATGAAGCCGATGGTGTTCGCGGGACTCTATCCCGTCGAGGGCAGCGAGTACCCCGAGCTGCGGGATGCGCTCGAAAAGCTTCGACTGAACGACGCGTCGTTCTTCTTCGAGCCGGAGACCTCCGCCGCGCTCGGGTTTGGGTTCCGATGCGGGTTCCTCGGCCTGCTGCACATGGAGATCGTCCAGGAACGCCTCGAGCGCGAGTTCAACGTGGATCTCGTCACGACCGCGCCTGGGGTCCTCTACCGCGTCACCACCACCGACGGACAGGTGCAGGAGATCGACAGCCCGGCGAAGCTTCCGGATGCCGGCCGCATCGAGAAGATCGAGGAGCCGATCATCACCGCGATGATCCTGACGCCGTCCGCGCACGTCGGTGGGATTCTCGAACTGTGCCAGGAGAAGCGGGGCGTGCAGAAAGGACTGGAATACCTCACGTCCGACCGCGTGCTCATCACCTACGAGCTGCCGTTCAACGAGGTGGTGCTGGATTTCTACGATCGGCTCAAGACCATCTCGCGCGGGTACGCATCGCTCGACTATCATGTGACCGGCTACTGGGAATCGCCGCTGGTGAAGCTCGATATCCTGGTGAACGAGGAGCCGGTCGACGCACTATCGACGATAGTGCATCGTGAGTCGGCGTACAGCTCGGGGGCGGGCGCTCGCGTCGAAAATGCGCGAGCTCATTCCGCGGCAGATGTTCGAGATTGCCATCCAGGCCGCGGTGGGGAGCCGCATCATCGCACGCGAGTCGGTGAAGGCGCTCCGCAAGAACGTGCTCGCGAAGTGCTACGGCGGCGACATCTCGCGGAAGCGCAAACTGCTGGAGAAGCAGAAGGAAGGCAAGAAGCGCATGAAGCGGGTCGGTCGGGTCGAGATTCCCCAGGAAGCGTTTCTCGCAGTGCTGAAGGTAGGACAGGAGTAGGGCCGGATCAGGGCTTATGACTCAGGGCTCATGCCGGCTCAAGGCTCGAGCCGGCTCAAGGCCATAAGCCATAGGGCATAAGCCACCTTGAGCCTAAGTCATGAGCCGTATGCCAGACATGGCGATATCGACATTCAAGAAATCCGTCCTCCGCGAGTACTTCGAATCGATCGTCATCGCGGTGATCCTCGCGCTGTTCGTGCGCACCTGGGTCGTGCAGGCCTTCAAGATTCCAACCGGATCGATGGAGAACAACCTGCTGATTGGCGATCACCTGCTGGTCAACAAATTCGTGTTCGGTCCGACGCCGCTGGCGATCGGACGCGCGGTGCTGCCGGTTCGCGCGCCACGGCGCGGCGACGTGGTGGTGTTCAAGTATCCCGACGAACCGGATCGCGATTTCATCAAGCGGATTATCGGGCTGCCGGGCGAGACCATCGAACTTCGCAACAAGAAGGTCTACATCAGCGGTCAGCCGATCGACGAGCCCTACGTGCACTTCTTGTCACCGCCGTCGAGCGACTACCAGGAAGTGACCTCATTCGACGTGCGCGAGCGCTACGGGCCGGTCACCGTGCCGCCCAACCAGTATTTCGTCATGGGCGACAACCGCGACAACTCCCAGGACAGCCGCTACTGGGGATTCCTGCCGCGGGGATACATCAAAGGCAAGGCGGCGCTGATCTACTGGTCCTACGAATCAGGCCGCGAAGATTACATCGACGAGGGCTGGGCAGCGACGGTCAAGCGGCTGCTGTCCGTCGTGGCTCATTTCTTCACGAAAACGCGCTGGGAACGGCTGTTCCACCAGATTCGCTGACATGTTCAAGAAGCTGATCAGTCTCGCGATATTCCTGGGCATCGCCTACGCGACGGTGAATGTCGGCAGCGTCTACATCCGCTACCAGCAGTTCAAGGATGCGGTGCACGAGACGGCGCTCTTCGCCGGCAACAAGACCGACGAACAGTTGACGGCGCGGGTGATGGAACTGGCGCACCGGGACAATGTGCCGCTCGATCCGGAGTACGTGCACATCGAGCGCGTGGCAGACCGGGTCACGATTACCGCCTCGTACGTCGAGACCATCAAGGTGCTCCCAGGCTACCAGCGCCAGTGGCAGTTCGACGTCGTTACCCGGTGAGACGCGCCCGGCTGCCGGACGCTGCCTGGGCGGCCGTACGCTCCAACGCCGCAATCTCCTCGCGGACCTGCCCGGCGTAAGCGGCGTCCTTGACGCTCTTCAGATTGATCTCGACGTTCAGCCTCGCGCCACGCAGCGCCGCCGTCAGGAGCTCCAGGCCGACTTGCACGTCGCTCCCGGCGGATGGGTTGCCCAGTGAGGCAATCGGGACCGCCCGCTCCGTCGCGGTGGCGCACGCACGCATGACGTCGAGCGGCGCCGCAATCGCACGCCGCAACGCTTTCTGAATCGCGGCGGACCTGGCCGCCTTCTCTTCGTCGGTAGCCTTCGGCAGTTGGTACGCGGCCATCACCAGGTCGTATGCCTCGCTGTCGCGATCGATCAGCTCTGCGAGGTCGTCAGCCAGCGCCGTGCAACGGTCTCCGGCCTCACGAAGCAGGCCCTCCTCGCCGGCATCAGCCGCACGCGTCTTCGGAAGCGCCGCGACCATGGCCAGAAGCGACGCGCCCACGGCGCCGGCCAGCGCGGCCGCGGAGCCGCCGCCAGGAGTCGGATCCGACGACCGGAACGCCGCCAGTAGATCGGTCAGAGTTCGTTCGCTCAGGCGCACCGCAGCTTTCCTCGCTTGATGACGCCGGCGACCGATCGAGCGCCGACGCGAATGAGCTCGATCGCATCCCCGGATACCAGCACCGCATCCATCAGTTTGCCAGGTTCGAGGCTGCCGACGCGATCGGCCCGATTGAGAGAGTGGGCGGCATTGATGGTGGCGCCGACGAGTGATTCCTCGAAGGTCAGCCCCATGCCGAAGCAGGCCAGCGTCATCGCAAAAGGTATTGACGGAGAGAACCCGCCGCCCGGGTTGACGTCGGTCGCCAATGCGACTGGCACGCCGGCGTCGATCAAGCGACGCGCGGGGGCAAATCGTCCGAGCTTCAGGTAGAAGGCCGCGCTGGGAAGCAGCGTCGCCACGACCCCGGCTCGTGCCAGGGCGTCGATCCCTTCGTCGGGCACGAAAATCAGGTGATCGGCGGATTTCGCCCCGACGGCAGCCGCAACGAGCGATCCGCCGCTCGGACCGAGCTCGTCGGCGTGAATACGCGATTCGAGACCGCGAGCCGCACCTGCTTCCAGGATTCTCCGGGATTCGTCCGGTGTGAAGACTCCGGTTTCGCAAAAGACATCACACCATTCGGCGAGACGCTCATCGGCGACCCTGGGAAGCATCTGGTCAATGACGAGTTGGACATACTCGTCGCGCCGCTGCCGGTACTCGACCGGGATCTCGTGGGCGCCCATGAACGTCGGCACGAGATCGACTGGATGCGATGCCGAGAGCGTTTGCAGCGCGCGCAGCATCTTGATCTCGGTTTCGAGGTCCAGGCCGTAGCCGCTCTTCACTTCCGCAGTCGTGGTGCCGGCGGCGAGCATCTCGTCGAGCCGGGCGCGGGTCGTCTCGACCAGGTCGTGCTGCGATGCCGCACGCGTGGCGCGCACGGTCGCGACAATGCCGCCGCCATCGGCGGCAATCTGCGCATAGGTCGCGCCCGCCAGACGGCGGCGCAGCTCGTCACGGCGATCGCCGGCAAACATGGCGTGGGTGTGCGCGTCGACGAACCCGGGCACCACGGACAGCGCGCGACCGTCAATCACCTCCGCGCCCGAGGCGGTTGCAATCTGTTCGGGAAGATCCGCGTCGCGCCCGGCGAACACGACCCGCTCACCATCCGCCGCGACGGCGCCGTCGCTGACGATCGGCGCCTCGCGTTGTGCCGAGCCGCGACGCGGTCCGCCGGCGCAGGTCATCAACTGACGGATGTGTCTAACGATCAGCACGCGTCATCCTCTCTGCAATCGCGTCGACACCAAGGCCGGTAATCCCGATTTGCTTGTCGCGCGATTTGACGCCGGAGACGATCCGAATATTACGGCGTGGCAGATCGAGGTGTTCGGCCAGGAATGCGACGAGGGCGTCGTTGGCCGCCCCTTCGACGGGCGGAGCGGCGAGCCGGACCAGAAACGCGTCGCCCCGCATCCCGTCGACGCGGCTGCGGGGCGAGCGCGGAATCACGCGAACGGTGACGATTGTCTCGGCCCGCTGCGACGATCGCATTGCGGGCTACCCGCGCATGGCGCGTCTGGAGCTGGGGCAAAGGCCGCAGGAGGCGCGCACGGCGCGCCTGCGAGGGAACGGCGCGGGGTGTCGGGGTCCCCGCGAGCGACCGAGCCGGGGTGTGGGGCAGAGCCCGCAGGAGGCGCGCACGGCGCGCCTGCGAGGGAGCGGCGCGGGGTGTCGGGGTCCCCGCGAGCGACCGAGCCGGGGTGTGGGGCGGAGCCCGCAGGCGGCGCGCACGGCGCGCCTGCGAGGGAGCGGCGCGGGGTGCGGGGTCCCCGCGAGCGACCGAGCCGGGGTGTGGGGCGGAGCCCGCAGGAGGCGCGCACGGCGCGCCTGCGAGGGAGCGGCGCGGGGTGCCGGGGTCCCCGCGAGCGACCGAGCCGGGGTGTGGGGCGGAGCCCCACCTTAAGACGACGCTTTTCGCTCATCGACGCGCCCGTCTGCCGATCGCGGCAGGCCGGGCGACGCCTCCGGCTGGCGCGGCCGATGGAGCAAGACCTTCTCGTCGGTGCGTTGCTGATCCTGATCTCTGATGAACTCGAGCGCCCGGTAGAGCGCCTGGATCGACGCTTCGAGGGATCCTTCGGTGTCGCGGCGCCGGAGTTTCATCTCGTTGATGTCGCGTTCGACCTCCTCGAGCCGGAGTTGCGCCTTTTGCAACAGCAGGTCGGCACGCCCCTGCGCTTCACGCACGATCAGCTTCCCTTCGGCCTGCGCCGCCTCCTTGACCTCGTCTGCCAACCGCTGTGCCGTCAGCAGCGTGTTGCGGAGGTTGGCTTCCCGCTCGCGGTGCTCGCCGAGCAGCGCTTCCATGCGCGCGAGGTCGCTGCGCATCCGATCGATCTCGCGGAGCGCGTGCTCGTAATCGTCGGCCGCTTCGGTGAGCAGTGCGACCACTTCGGTCTTGTCGTACCCGCGCATCACCGTGCGGAACCGGTGCTGCCGCATGTCGAGCGGGCTGATGCGCATCACGCGCTCGGGTGGCTGCGGGGCAACGGGATCGTCGGTCGTGGCCGGCCGTGGCGGGGTACGTTCGAACATCAGGTCCTCACTGTTCGTTTACCGAATATCGCGGTGCCGACGCGGACGATCGTGGCACCTTCCTGGATCGCGACCTCGTAATCGTGGCTCATTCCCATCGACAGCTCGCGGAGGTGCGAGGCGTCGATGCCTTCAGTCGCGAGCTGGTCGCGCAGCTCGCGGAGCCGCCTGAAATAGGGTCGTGTGGCCTCCGGATCTTCCGACCACGGCGGCAGCAGCATCAGTCCGGTGAGCCGCGCCGCCCGACACTCGTTCCCCGCGCGCGCAATGGCGACGAGCTCGTCGACGGCGATCCCGTGCTTGCTGCTTTCACCGGCGAGGTCGACCTGGATCAGGACTTCGGGTGCGGCGCCCGACTCCACCGCCGCCCGGTCGACGCGGCGCAGCAGATCCACCGAATCAATCGAATGAATCGAGTGGAACGACGGACCGGCTTTTCGTGCCTTGTTCGATTGCAGATGGCCGATGAGATGCCACCTGATCTCTAATTCGGTCGTTACCGCAATCTTCTGCAGGGCTTCCTGGACCTTGTTCTCGCCGAAATCGCGCTGGCCGGCGCTGTAGGCCGCCTGGATATCTTCGACAGGAAAGGTCTTCGACACCGCCACCAGCCGGACGCTGTCGACGCTGCGTCCGGCGGTTCGCACGGCGGCCGCGATGCGATCGCGCACCACAGCAAGATTGCCGGGAATCTGGTTCACCACTTCGAACTGTGAACCACGGACCATGAACGCGCCGAAGCCTTACTTGATGCTGGCGAGAATGCTCTTCGCCGTTTCCGCGTACTGTCCGGTCGGCGCGAGCTTCAAATACGCTTCGAAGTGCTCTTTCGCGTCGGCGGTCTTCCCCTCGTTCACGATCGCCATGCCGAGCCAGTAGTGCGCTTCGGCCATGTTCGGATCGAGCTTCACAGCCTGCTCGAACTGCGCCTTCGCCTCGGGGATCTTTCCAGCGTTCCAGAGGATGACACCCTGGTTGAAGACGGTCGAGGCGCTTCCGCCGCCCGCCGCGCCGCCCGCTGCGCCGCCCAACTCCGCCGCCTTCTTGCTCGCTTCGGCGGCGAGGTCGAACTTCTTCTCCATGTTGTAGACGGTGGCGAGGCCGTTGTACCCCTCGACGAAGTCCGGCTTCACTTCGATGGCCTGCTTGAAGGACGCTTCCGCCTTCTCGTAATCCTTCATGCGCGCCTGGATGGTGCCGATGTTGGCGTAGCACTCCGCGCACTTCGGGACAGTGACGATCACTTCCTGGAACTTGGCGATGGCTTCTTCGTTCTTGTTCTGGTTGCTCAGCTCGACGCCCTCACCGAACGCCTTCTGAATTGCCGCGTTCTTCGCCTGTGCCTTGGCCTGGTCCTCCTTGGACACCGTCCCCTTGCCGGGCTCGAGGGTAAAGTCCAGCTGCGCCATGTCCAGGTGGATCTGGACGTCCTTGCTGTCCTTCAGATCCCCTTTCTCGACGGTGATCGTGTAGTGGCCAGGCTGGAGGCCAATCTGGATGTATTCACCCTTTTTGTTGGTCTTCGTTTCCAGCTGGCGGCCGGAGGTCTCGATATTTGCAATCGTGACCTTTGCACCCTCGATCGGCTGCCCCTTCGCGTCGACGACCTTGCCTTTGATCTGGCCGCTCTGGGCCGACGCCGGGACCGCGACGAGCGCCAGGCCCAAGGCCAGCGTGCCAATCGCGAGGGTCCGGCGGATGATGGCGCCCGTCATGGAACTCCTCCTGAGTTAGAAGTGCTGGACAAGTTTACACCGGCTTATCGCTCCCGCGCAGCGCCGCTCGCTGCGGTGCCTCTGCGGGCATCGACGTTCGTAATCAGAAATTCGCGTACCGGACCTCGGCTGGACGCCCGGGAATTTATCGCGCGTCTCGCTGGAACGGTGGTCGTCCGAAGTCCGGCGTTCCGGGCTCCCTCGTGCGCCGCATATAGGCGACGGATATCGGGCGCCGATGAATTGCTCAGGAGAACGAACGCTCCGCGCGAGGCCAGATCGATAACCGCCCGCTGCAGGCACTCCTGTTCTGCCTGGCCGAACCCGCCGGCAGTGTAGCTCGTGAACCGCGCGGTGACGCTCAGTGGCGCATAGGGCGGGTCGAGATAGACGAAGTCCAATTGACCGGCCTGTTCGAGTGGTTTGTCGAAAGCGACGACCTCCAGCGTCAATCCCGGCCGCGCGAACGCGGCGCTCAGATGCCGCAGGTTGTCCTCGTCACAAATCCGCGGACGCACGTGACGGCCGGCCGGCACGTTGAATTCGCCGCGGGCATTGACCCGAAACAGCCCGTTATAGCCGGTGCGGTTCAGGAAGATCAGCATCGCGGCGAGACGCGGCGTATAGGATCCCGCCGGATCGCTCGACGTCTGGGCGCTGCGCCTCGCCGGATTGAATTCGCGGTCGCGCACGTCGTAGAAGAACTCCGACCCTCTGGCGCGGTACTCGGACTCGAGCGTGCGCAGCGCCTCGATCACTTGGTCGACTTGGTCCCGCACCATGCGGTAGCAGCCGATGATGTCGGCGTTGATGTCCGACAGCCGGACCTCTCGTCCGTCGAGCAGGCCCCGATTGTAGAGGTCGAGGAAGACGGCGCCGCTGCCCGTGAACGGTTCGAAGTAGCGCTTGAACGTTTCCGGATAATAGGGGCGCAGCCTGGGAAGGAGCTGACGTTTGCCACCGGCCCATTTCAAAATCGGCCGGACATCCGTGGCACTCGCGGGTCGGCGCATCAGTCCCCCCGCTTCGCGTTGGGGTCCCCTTCGACTTCGCTCCGCCGCACTCGCGGCTCACCCATGAGCGCCGACGTCCTCGGCGAAGAACCGTTCGATCGCCTGAATGTCGTGCGTCACCGGCGCCGGCGGCAGGGACGCGAGAAATCTCCTCCCATACCCCATCGTGCGCAACCGCGAATCGAGGACGGCGAGGACCCCGCGGTCCTGGCGATGGCGGATCAACCGGCCGAGCCCCTGCTGAAGAGCGAGTATCGCCAGCGGAATCTGGTACTCACCGAACGCGGAACCGCCGCGGGCGTTGATCGCCTCGATGCGGGCCGACGTGATCGGATCGCCGGGCGACGCGAATGGCAGCTTATCGATGATCACGCAGCTCAAGGCTTCGCCGACGACGTCGACACCTTGCCAGAAGCTGGATGTGGCGAAGAGCACCGCGTGCGGCGTGGCCTTGAATTCTCGTAGCAGCGACGAGCGCGGGGCAGTGCCTTGCACGAGGATCGGATACTCGAGCTCCGCCGAGGCGATCTGGTGGACCTGCCGCAGGTTGTTGTAACTGGTGAACAGCACGAACGCGCGTCCACGCGTTCGCTTCAGGATCTCGACGACCTCATGCCCCGCGGATGCGACGAACTGCGGCGACCGCGGGTCGGGCATCTTCTTCGGCAGATAGAGAATCGCCTGGCGGCGATAGTCGAATTCCGACGCCAGCTTGACCTCGTGCGGCGCCTTGATTCCGAGCCTTCCCCGAACGTATTCGAACGATCCATCGATGCTCAAGGTCGCCGAAGTGAGCACGGTCGCCTTCATGCGGTCGAGCAGCAGCTCGCGGACGATCTCGGACACGTCGATCGGAGAGCCGCGCAGGAAGATACCACGGCCTCGGATCTCCAGGTAATAGACGAACCCAGGGTCGTCGGCCCGGACGAGGAACTGGATCTCCTTGCGAAGGTCCGCGGCGCGGCGGCCGAGCGCGAGCACGTCTTCGGGCAGTTCCTTGGTCAGTGCGATGGTCGCCTCGACCGCTTCCAGCGCGCTCACCAGGCCGCTGCTCTCATTCGCCGCGCGTTCCAGCAGCGCCGGCGTGACCCGCACCCGGTTCTCGGCACCAGCTCCCGCATCGAACCGCAGCATCTGGAGCGTGCCGAAGAACCGCCTCGCGTGATCCCGGACGTGCTCGATGTCGCTCTTCAAATCGTCGGCGCGATCCGGATCCGGCAACTGCCTGCCGGCGATCGCCCGATCGACATCGCGCGCGAAGTCGTCGAGCCGGTAGTTGCTCACCGAGAGGCCGAAATACTGGGTCGCGACATCTTCGAGCTGGTGCGCTTCGTCGACGATCGCGTACTCGCACGATGGAATCACCTCGCCGAAGCTGCTCTGGCGCACCGACGCGTCCGCGCACAGGAGATGATGGTTGACGATCACCAGGTCCGATTCGGCAGCGCGTTGCCGCATCCGGGTGACGAAACAGTCGTTGAAGCGCGGGCACTCGCCGCCGACACAGTTCTCGCTGGTCGCGGAGATTTCCGACCAGAACGGAAGATCCTCCGGGAGATCGTCCATCTCGGCCCGATCACCGGTTTCGGTCTCGCGCGACCATTCCTCAATCGCGTCGATCGCAATGGCATCCTCGCGCGAGCGGATCGCCGGGCTGTCGCGCAGCGCGTCGAATCGGTGCAGGCACAGGTAGTTGCCACGCCCTTTCATGTAAGTGGCGGTGAACGGCACGCCCAGCGTGTCGCGCAGGAGCGGAAGGTCCTTGAAGAAGATCTGTTCCTGCAGATTCTTGGTGCCGGTGGAGATCAGGACGCGTTGGCGGCTGAGGATCGCGGGAATGAGATAGGCGAGGGTCTTGCCGGTGCCGGTGCCGGCCTGCGCGAGCAGGACGCCGCCATCCGAGAAGACGTCTGCGACGGCGGCCGCCATCTGAAGCTGTGCGGGACGCGCTTCGAAGCCGTCGAGCGCCGCCGCCAGCGCTCCTCCAGGCGCGAATACCGCGTCCACCGCGGCGTGCAGCACCGCGCCGTCAAACCTGGCAACTACACCTCGGGATACAGGGGGAACTTCCGGCACAGCGCCTCGACTTCAGTCTTTATCCGGCCGAGCGCCGCATCGTCATCCGGTGACGCCAGCGCGCGGGTGATCAGCTCCGCGATGCGATCCATTTCCGGCTCCCGCATTCCGCGGCTGGTGACGGCGGGGGTGCCGATGCGAATGCCGCTGGCAACCATCGGTGGATGCTTGTCGAACGGGATGGCGTTCTTGTTGACCGTAATCGCCGCCTTGCCAAGGGTCGCTTCGGCAGCCTTGCCGGTGATGCCGCGGGAGAAGACGTCGACCAGCATCAGGTGATTGTCGGTGCCGCCGCTCACCAGGCGGAAGCCTCCGGCAGACAGGCCGGCCGCGAGACGACTGGCATTGGCGACGATCTGCTTCTGGTAATCGACGAACGCCGGCTCCATCGCTTCCTTGAGACACACCGCCTTCGCGGCAATCACGTGCATCAGCGGTCCGCCCTGGATCCCCGGGAAGGTCGTGCGGTCGAGATCCTTCGCATACTGCGCGCGCGACAGCACCATTCCGCCACGCGGGCCGCGCAGCGTCTTGTGGGTCGTGGTGGTCACGAAGGCGGAGTGAGGCACCGGGCTCGGATGGACCTTCGCGGCCACGAGGCCGGCGATGTGCGCCATGTCGGTGACCACCGGCACGCCCACCGCCTTTCCGATCGAGGCGATTCGCTCGAAATCGATCACCCGCGGATACGCGCTGGCACCGACCATGATCATCTTCGGCTGGTGCTGTTGAGCGAGCCGCTCGAGCTCCTCGTAGTCGATCCGCTCATCATCTTGACGCACGCCGTAGGGGACGATGGTGTAGAGCTTGCCGGAAAAATTCAGCGGATGGCCGTGCGTGAGATGGCCGCCGTGGGCGAGGTTCATGCCCAGCACGGTGTCGCCCGGCTTCAGCAGGGAGAAGTACACCGCCATGTTGGCCTGGGCGCCCGAGTGCGGCTGGACGTTCACGTGCTCCGCTCCGAACAATTCCTTGGCCCGCGAGATCGCCAGCGATTCCGCCACATCGACGAACTCGCACCCGCCGTAGTAGCGCTTGCCCGGATAGCCCTCGGCGTACTTGTTGGTCATCACCGAGCCCGCCGCCTGCAGCACCGCCTGGCTGACGAAGTTCTCCGATGCAATGAGCTCGAGCCCGTTGTTCTGCCGGTGAAGCTCGCTTTTGATTGCGGCGTCGATCTCCGGATCCGTGGCCGCGAGGGATCGCCAACGGGAAGGGGTTTCGGTGCTAATGGCCATTTCTGATCCTTGTCGTTGGCAGTCTGCAGTCTGTTTGGGTACCGTTGGCAGGTCGCAACCAGTCAAGATCGCGTCCCGCTGGCGGCGGACGGCTACTGCCGACTGCTCACTGTGCCGTTCTCAATTTCTGCTATCTGATCGAGACGCCGCTGGTGGCGTCCTCCCTCGAATGCCGTGGCGAGCCACAGCGTGACGATCTCATCGGCGAGGCCGAATCCCACGATCCGCCCGCCTATCGCGAGCACGTTCGCGTCGTTGTGCTGGCGCGACAGGCGCGTCGTGTAGAGATCGTTGCACAGTGCGGCGCGGATCCCGTCGACCTTGTTCGCGGCAATCTGCTCGCCCTGTCCGCTGCCGCCAATCACGATGCCGCGGTCGGCTTTGCCGGCGACCACCAGTCGCGCGACTTCGGCGCAGATCGGCGGATAGTCCACGGGCGCCTCGGAATGGGTCCCGCGATCATCCACCGCGTGTCCCAGACGCCCGAGCGTCTGCACGATGTGCTCCTTCAGAGCGAAGCCCGCATGATCCGCCCCGATGGCGATGCGCATGATGGAGAATTATAGACTATCGCTGTCGGTGCGCTAAGGGTGCTAGGTGCTAAGTGCGACGTGCTTCGTGCTAGGTGCGGCGAGGTTCTGGGTGCTTCGTGCTTGGTACCATGAAGTGCTGGCGCAAGTTGGGACTGGCGTTCCAGCACCTGGCACCATGAGGCACGTAGCACGCAGCCCTTAACACCTTTCACGTAGCACCCTTAAGCGCACCCAGCACGAAGCACGTCGCACTTAGCACCGAGCACCCCTGGCGCACATAGCACATTGCACCGAGCACCGAGAGCTAGCAAGTAATGCCGACCGCCGCCATCACGCCGAAAGGCGAGGAACGCCTTCGCGCGGGGCACCCGTGGATCTATCGCAGCGACGTGTTGAAGGTACACGCCGCTCCGGGAGACGTCGTGTCCGTGACCAATGCGCGCGGCCGTACGCTCGGGCACGCCTTCTTTAGCGACCGATCGGAGATCGTGCTGCGCATGATCTGCGTACGGCGAGGCGCCGCCTGCGGAGGACATCTGGCGCGACCGAATCGCCGCGGCGACTGCCTATCGCGAGTCGCTGGCACTCGATGCGACGGCCTACCGTCTCGTTCATGGTGAAGCGGATCGTCTGCCGTCTTTGATCGTCGACCGGTACGGTGACTATCTGATCGTCCAGGCGCTGTCGCAGGCAGTCGACAGGCGGCTGCCGGAAATCGTCCGGGCGCTGGTCGGCCTGCTCCGGCCGGCCGGGATTCTGGCGCGCAACGATCCACGGGTGCGCCTGCTCGAAGGGCTCGACCAGCGCGTCGAGGTTCTCCATGGGGAGGTGCCGCAGACGATCGACGTGCGGGAAGGGGCCGTGCGCTACCAGGTCGATCCCTGGCGGGGACAGAAAACCGGGTTGTTTCTCGATCAGCGGGAGAACCGCGAGGCAGCGCTCCGTTACGCGCGCGGGCGGGTGCTCGATGCGTTCAGCTATAACGGCGGCTTCGCGCTGGCAGTCGCGCCCAAATCGGAAACTGTGCTGGCGGTCGACATCTCCGGAGACGCGGTCGAGCGGATTCGGGCCAACGCCGCGCTCAACCAGCTCGGAAACGTCGAGGCGCGCGCGATGAACGTGTTCGACGAGCTCCGTGAGCTCGAACGCCTTGGCGCAAAGTTCGAGATGATCATCCTGGATCCGCCGGCCTTTGCGAAGAACAAGACGGCGGTCCGAAAGGCCCTGTCCGGCTACAAGGAAATCAACCTGCGGGCGTTGAAGTTGCTCGAGCCGGGCGGGTTCCTGGTGACGTGCAGTTGCTCGTACAACGTCGACGAAGCGGCATTTGTCGACGTGGTGTCGGATGCCGCGGCCGATGCCCGGGTCGAGGTCTCGCTTGTCGAGAAGCGCGCGCAGGGGCGCGACCATCCCATCCTTATCAATGTGCCGGAAACCTATTACTTGAAGTGCCTGATTCTACGGAGGCTGGGGTGAGGAGGGCTTCAGGCTTCGGGCTTCAGGCTTCAGGCCGAAGCCCGAAGCCCGGAGCCCGGAGCCCGGAGCCCGGAGCCCGAAGCCCGAAGCCCGAAGCCCGAAGCCCGAAGCCCGAAGCCCGAAGCCCGAAGCCCGAAGCCCGAAGCCCGGAGCCCGAAGCCCGGAGCCCGAAGCCCGAAGCCCGAAGCCCGGAGCCCGGAGCCCGGAGCCCGGAGCCCGAAGCCCGGAGCCCGGAGCCCGGAGCCCGAAGCCCTCTATTCGTGGCTTATCGCCCGTGCGGGATCGATCTGCGTTGCGCGACGGGCGGGCAGATACGCGCCGAGCGCAGCGACCGATGCGAGCAGCACGGCCACCGAGACGTGCGTAGCCACATCTGTCGGACTGACGCCGTACAGCATCGATGCCAGCAGCCGGCCGAACGCCATCGCAGCGCCGAGACCGACGAGAATCCCGATTCCAGCGATCCAGGCGCCGTGGCGAACGACCAGCGCGATCACGTGTGGCGCCTGCGCGCCGAGCGCGATGCGAACGCCAATTTCACGCGTGCGTTGTGTCACCAGATAGGCGACGGCTCCGTACAGCCCGACGATCGCCAATAGTGCCGCGAGCATCCCGCATGCCGAGACCAGCGATGCAGACAGGCGTTCAGCCGAAAGGGCCTCTTCGAGATGCGAGATCAGGGTGATCGTGCGGAATACGGGGACTTCGGCGCTCGCCGCGCGGATCTCCCGACGCAGGCTCTCGGCGAGCTGCTCGGGTGGGTTGTCCGTCCGCACGATCATCGACATCCGCGGCGAGTAGGCCTGCGCGAGCGGGTAGAAGACGGTCGGCGGCGCCGGTTCCGACACGCCGAGATGTTTCCCCGAGCGAACCACGCCGACGATTTCCAGCACCGTGTCGCTGCCGTCCTTCAGGTGCCGTCCGATCGCGTCGCCTCGGAAGAACCGTTTCGCCAGCGCGTCGTTGACGATCGCGACGCTCGCGCCGCCGGCGTGATCGCGGCTGTCGAATGTGCGGCCGGCAAGTAAAGCGATGCCGAGCGCGGCAAAGTACGAAGGGGTCACCGTGTTGTAGGTCAACTCGAGATCCTCGCCTGCACGCGGCACGTACCCTTCCGGCCGGAATCCGCGTCGTGGTCCGAGCGCGAGCGGGAGCGTCCGTACCCACGCCACCTCCGAGACACCCGGCAATGCTGCCGCGCGCTCCCACGCGTCCTGATAAAACTGAAACCCCATCGATTCCGGCACCGTTGATGGCACGTCGACGCTGAGCAGAAGAGCGTTCCGCGTGCTGAATCCGAGGTCGGCGTGCCGCTGATTCGCCACGCTCTGGACGAGCAGTCCGGCGGTTACCAGCAACACGCAGGCAATCGCCACTTGCGTGGCCACCAACACGGTTCGCGCCCGCGAGACACTCCGCGCGGTGATGTCCCCCGCGGTGCCGCGGAGAGACGCGGCCAATGGCGGTCGGACGGCGCGCACTGCGGGCACCAGGCCCACCAGGACCGCCGACAGCGCGCCAAGCGCGAGCGCGAAGAGCGCAACCCGCCATCCCGGGGCGACGTCGATGGCCGCGGCCTGCTCTGCGGGAAAGAATGACGGCAGCACGTCGGCGGTCCACGCCGCAAACAACAGGCCGAGACCGGCAGAGAGCGCGGCGAGCACCGCGGATTCTGTCAGGAGCTGCCGCAGCAGGCGTCCGGCTCCAGCGCCGAGGGCCCGCCGTACCGCTATCTCCCGCGCTCTCGCGGTCGTCCGTGCCAGCAGCAGGCTCGCGACGTTCGCGCAGGCGAGCAGCAGCACGAGTCCCACGCCACCCATGAGCACCGCCGCGACCGCGACCACCTGTCCGCGTTGATCCGGATCGATCCGCCGCATCGGCACAATCGCAAACGGCCGCGGTTCTTTCGGTCGCTCCAGCGTTCCGAGATTCGTCTCTGGATACTCGTGGGCGAGATGGCCGGCGAGCATTTTCAGCTCCGCGCGGGCAGCGGCCAGCGACACGCCGTCGCGCAACTGACCGATGACAGTCAGGCTGCGGTTGGCGCGCTTGTCCCTAGACGAGGGCACCAGCGGGACCCAGACGTCGAGCGAGCGCCCGAGATTCACGCCGGTGAATCGGGGAGGCGCGATCCCGACGATGACGTGTGCGTGGCCGTTGACAATAATCGTCGAACCAATCGCCAGCGGATTCGATCCAAGCCCGCGGTGCCAGAGGCTGTCGCTGATGACGGCCGGAGGAGTCGCACCGGCGTCGATGTCGGCTGCCGTGATGCGGCGGCCGTTCGACATCCGGATCCCGAGCACATCGAAGTAGCTCGCCGTCACCCGCGCCACGCGGACGCGCTGCACGTCCCCTCCTACGCGCAGCGGCGCGACAATCGAGTCGTCGAGCGCGGCGAGCGCGGCGAACGACTCCGTGTCGTCAGCCATCGACCTGAAATCCTCGTACGAGGTCTCTCCATGGGGGCCGCTGCTGAAGTCGCTGGTGAAGACGCTTACGAGTGGTCGCGTCGGATGCAGGCCGGGCGCAGGCTTGAACAACAGAGCGTCTACGAAACTGAACACCGCCGCATTGGCCCCTGTCCCAAGCGCCAGTGTCAGCGCTGCCATCGCCGTCCACCCAGGGGTGTGGGCAAGGCTCCGGAGCGCGTAACGTAAGTCCTGCAGGAGCGTCTCCATGGGCGGGGCGTGAGCGAGGCGCGTGCCATCGCTCGACGTTGGTTTTTACGCCGGACAGCCCTGAAAGCTGCCGTTCGATTGTCCGGATCCGGCACGAGGCATCCCGGAGCCGGTCAAGTAGGATCGGCGAAGGTCCGAGGAACCGCCATGTCGACGAGGCTGCCATCGATTTTGCTCATCCTGCTCTGGTTCGTCCCGCCGCTCGAGGCGCGTCAGTCGCGCTCGTCGCAGCCCGATGTCGGCGTCGATATGCGCAACGTTCATTTGCATGTCTCGGACGATGCCGCGCTCGACGTGACCTGGATTCACGGACGTCTGCACTCGGCCTCCCCCGACCGGCCACCGGTCTTCGACGACCAGTCCTCCTTTTCCATGGAGATCGACGATGGCGAGGTTGCCCTCGATGCCGCGAGCCTGACAGCACTCGTGAACCGTGCGTTCAAGGGCTCGAACCTGTCCGAGTTGCGCGTTTCCTTCGATGGAGGCAACATCGTGCAGCGCGGCAGGCTGTCGAAGGGCGTCACCGTCTCGTTCGCGGTCACAGCGTCGGTGGCCGCGACCAGCGAAGGCCAGCTCATCGTCCATCCTTTGAAAGTGAAGGCAGCGGGAATTCCTGCGACCAAGCTGATGGGACTCTTCGGCGTCGAACTGCAAGATTTGATAAAGGCTCGTCCCGAGGCCGGAATCACCTTGCACGACAACGACATGATCCTCGATCCGACGAAACTGCTGCCGCCTCCGGCAACTCGCGGTCGGGTCGTGAAGGCCTTCGTCCGCGGCGATCGTCTCGTGCAGGTCTTTGGAAAGGGAACCGCGGAGCGGCCTAAAGGCGGCGGCAATTACGTGTGGTTCCGCGGCAGCTCGATCCGGTTCGGCCGGCTCACGATGTCGAACGCCGACTTGAAGCTCGTCGACATGGATCCGAAAGATCCGTTCGACTTCTATTCAGCGAAATACAATCAGCAACTCGTCGCCGGGTACGCGAAAAATACCCCTGATGGAGCACTGCGGACCTACATGCCGGACTACAACGACCTCAAATCGCGAAAGTAATCGGAGTATATAGAAGGGCTCATCCCGCGGTACCACTATGACCATGCGCTCCACTTTCACTCCGCTCCCCGCCGCTGAGTTCAGCAGCGCGTTTCCGAATTCACGAAGAGTCTACGTCGACGGTCCGCGCGGCGTGCGCGTCCCGATGCGGGAGATTGCGTTGTCCGGCGACGAGCCGCCCCTCCGCGTCTACGACAGCAGCGGACCTCAGGGAGGGGATGTTCGCGGCGGACTCCCGCAGATTCGGCGCGAATGGATCATCGCGCGCGGTGACGTCGTCGAAGAAACGCGTCTGCTCGCTGAAGTGGGGTCGGTCGATCGGCCCATGCCTCCGGCGCTGGCCGAGCGGACGCGAACACGCCTGCGCGGTACGGCTCCGGTAACCCAACTGCACTATGCACGCCAGGGCGTCGTCACGCCCGAGATGGAGTTCATTGCGATCCGGGAAGGGTTCGACGCCGAATTCGTGCGCAGCGAGGTCGCGCGCGGCCGCGCGATCATCCCCGCGAACGTCAATCACACCGAGCTCGAACCGATGATCATCGGCCGCCACTTCGCGGTGAAGATCAACGCCAACATCGGCAATTCCGCGGTTACGCTCGTCCATCGACGAGGAAGTCGAAAAGCTGCGGTGGTCGACGCTCTGGGGTGCCGACACCGTGATGGATCTTTCCACCGGGCGGGACATCCACGAAACCCGTGAGTGGATCATCCGGAATGCCGCGGTGCCAATCGGCACGGTGCCCATCTATCAGGCGCTCGAGAAGGTGGGCGGCCGTCCCGAGGAGCTGACGTGGGAGATCTACCGCGACACGCTCATCGAGCAGGCCGAGCAGGGCGTGGATTATTTCACCGTCCACGCTGGAGTGCTGCTCCGCTACATTCCAATGACCGTCCGCCGGGTAACCGGCATCGTCTCGCGCGGCGGATCGATCGTCGCGAAATGGTGCCTGGCGCATCACAAGGAGAGCTTCCTCTACACGCACTTCCGTGAGATCTGCGAAATCATGCAGGCCTACGACGTGTCGTTCTCGCTCGGTGACGGGCTTCGGCCCGGATCGATTGCCGACGCCAACGACGAGGCGCAGTTCGCGGAACTGAAGACGCAGGGTGAGCTGACCGGCATTGCGTGGGAGTACGACGTGCAGGTCATGAACGAAGGCCCGGGCCACGTGCCGATGCACCTCATTCGCGAAAACATGGAAAAACAGCTCGAGTGGTGCAGCGAAGCCCCCTTCTACACGCTCGGCCCGCTGACCACCGACATCGCGCCGGGATACGACCACATCACGTCGGCGATCGGGGCCGCAATGATCGGCTGGTACGGCACGGCCATGCTCTGTTACGTAACGCCGAAGGAGCACCTGGGGCTGCCGAATCGCGACGACGTGAAGGCTGGGGTCATTGCTTACAAGATCGCGGCCCACGCAGCCGACGTCGCCAAGGGGCATCCCCGCGCGCAGGCGTGGGACGATGCGCTGTCGAAAGCGCGGTTCGAGTTCCGCTGGCAGGACCAGTTCAATCTGTCGCTCGATCCGGTCACGGCCCGCGCCTATCACGACCAGACGCTCCCGGCGGAGGGGGCAAAGGTCGCGCACTTCTGCTCGATGTGCGGACCGAAGTTCTGCAGCATGGAGCTGACGCAGCAGCTGCGCGCCGAGGCGGAGCAAGGGATGGAGGAGAAGTCCGTCGAATTCCGCAAGCGCGGCGAAGTTTATGTCCCGTTGCCGTCTCGCGATCCCGAATGACGCGGCCGCGATCGCGGCCATCTACAACGAGGGGATCGAGGATCGGGTTGCGACCTTCGAGACCCGCCATCGCTCGGCAGACGACATCCTGACCTGGTTCAGTGGACACCATCCGATCGTCGTCGTCGAAGAGGCCGGCGAGATAGTGGCGTTTGCCGGCACGAGCACCTATCGATCGCGTCCCTGCTATGCAGGGATAGCCGAATTCTCGGTCTACGTCGCCCGCCGGCATCGCGGCAACGGCCATGGCCGTCGAGCGATGGAAGCGCTCTGTCGGGAGGCCGAACGCGCCGGGTTCTGGAAGATCGTGTCGCGCGTGTTCGTGGAGAACTCGTCGAGCCGAGAGCTGCTGAAGAAGCTCGGGTTCCGCGAGGTCGGCGTCTACCGCCGTCACGGCAAGCTGGATGGCGTCTGGCGTGACGCCGTCATCGTCGAAAAGCTGCTTGGCGAGGCAGCAGAGTAAAACGGGTTCTCGGGTTCTCGGGTTCTCGGGTTCTCGGGTTCTCAGGTTCTCGCTTCTCTTTACGCGAGAAACAGCTCGTAAGCCGTGTTGCCGTCCTCGCGTTGATAGCGATAGCCCAGCTCCCCGAGAAATTGCTCGAAGCGCGGCAGATCCTCGTCCGGCACCTCGAACCCGGCAAGGACGCGGCCGAAATCCGCGCCGTGATTGCGATAGTGGAACAGGCTGATGTTCCAGCGCCCGCCCAGCTTGTCGAGAAACTCCATCAGTGCTCCCGGACGCTCGGGAAACTCGAAGCGGCAGAGATACTCGTCCTCGAC
Source organism: uncultured Acidobacteriota bacterium (assembly GCA_963755695.1). Lineage (GTDB taxonomy): Bacteria > Acidobacteriota > Vicinamibacteria > Vicinamibacterales > 2-12-FULL-66-21 > QHWT01. The sequence goes on from CAVWLB010000008.1 coordinate 1,694,803, forward strand.
CACAGGGCTGCGGCCGCCGACCATGTGCCGTACGTGAAGCTTGGCGACCTCATTGTCGGTGAGGTCGACCGTGCGGTAGCCAGCGCGCTCGAGGGCGGCGGTCAGGGCTCCGGCATCCCCGCGCGAGCTGGTCGCAATGCCGACGAAGATGTGCGCGCAGTCGCGGCCACTCAATCGGTAGTTGAACTCGGTCACGACACGACGGCCGATTGTCTGACAGAACTCGCCAAACGCGCCCGGCCGTTCGGGGATGGTGACGCCGAAGATGGCTTCGCGCGCCTCGCCGAGCTCCGCTCGCTCGGCGACGAAGCGGAGGCGATCGAAGTTCATGTTCGCGCCGCTCAGGACGGCGGCGAGCCTGGTGTCGGCCGCGCCGGTTTGCTCGATCCACTTGCGGACACCGGCGACGGCAAGCGCGCCGGCTGGCTCCATGATCGACCGGGTGTCGTCGAAGATGTCCTTCACCGCCCCGCAGATTTCGTCGTTCGATACCCGCACAATCTCGTCAACGGTCGATTGAACGATTGGAAACGTCAGCTGCCCCACCTCGCGCACCGCGACGCCGTCGGCAAAGATCCCCACCGTGTCGAGGACCACGCGCCTGCCGGCAGCAACTGATTGATACATGGCGTCGGCTTCGAACGGCTCGACGCCAACCACGCGAACAGCAGGACGCAGCGCTTTCACGTAACTGGCGATTCCGGCGATGAGACCACCGCCGCCGACCGGGACGAAGATGGCGGAGACGTCGCCAAGTCGATGGCGGAGAATCTCGGTGCCAATCGTCCCTTGTCCGGCAATCACCAGCGGATCGTCGAACGGATCGATGAAGACGTGCCCGGTCTGCTTCAACGAGCGTATCGCAATGGCTTCGCGCGTCGGCATAGGTGTCGCCGGTGAGCACGACCTCGGCGCCCAGATCGCGGACCGCCAGGACCTTGATTTCGGGGGTCGTTTGCGGCATCACGATCATCGCGTGGAGTCCGAGATGCCGCGCGGCGAACGCCACGCCCTGCGCGTGATTGCCCGCGCTCGCCGCGATCACGCCGCGTTCGCGTTCGGCATCGGTCAGATGCGCGATGCGGTTGTAGGCGCCACGCAGTTTGAAGCTGAAAACCGGCTGCAGATCCTCACGTTTGAGCCGGATGTCGTTGCGTAACCGGCGGGACAGCCGGGGCGCGGTTTCGAGCGGCGTTTCATGCGCCACGTCGTACACGCGGCTGGTCAGGATCAGCCGCAGCATCGAATCGGGGGTAATGGGTGTCATCGCTGAGGGCTCAAGGCTCAGGGCTCACGGCTCGAGGTGGCTTCTGGCCCACGCGGCTCAGGGACTCGGTGCCTTGAGCCGCCATGAGCCATGAGTCCTAAGCGTTGAGCCATTCATGAGCCATGAGTCGTTCATCATATGCTGTCACGATGACTTTCGATCGTTTCCGGCGCGACGTGTTGATCGGCATTGTGATGGTCGCGGCGGCGTGCGCGAAGTCGAGCGCTCCGGCCGTGTCCCCGGCGGCGCCCTCACACGCCGCGCGTCACACCCACGAGAACCTGAATGCCGTGCTTTGGATGCAGACCGCCGCGGAATACCGTGCGACCGCATTGGAAGCTTATCGGCTCGCGCAACTGCAACTCGACCGGGCGCTGCAAGACCCCGCGTGGACCGCCGCAACCGAACAGACTGTCGACGTCTCGTCGCTGCCGCCGGCCGTGATTCTCGATCTCGACGAGACAGTGTTCGATAATTCGGCGTTCCAGGCGCGGGCCGTGCAGGATAGCTCCGCCTACTCGGAGGATGCATGGAACCGCTGGGCGGAGGAGCGAAAGGCAGGCGCCATTCCCGGGGCCATCGAATTCCTCACCTATGCGAAGAGTCGCGGGGTCACACCGTTCTACGTGACCAACCGCGATCACAAGGTCGAGGAGGCGACCCGGGACGTTCTTGCGAAGCTTGGTGCTCCCGTCACTTCCGGACACGACGCCGTAATGATGCGTCATGAGAACGGTTGGGACGCATCCGACAAAACGTCGCGACGTCAGTCGGTCGCGGCGAACTATCGTGTGCTCCTGCTCATCGGCGACAACTTCGAGGACTTCGTCAGCGGAACTCGTGCATCGATTGCCGATCGTGACGCGCTCGTCCGGAAGTACGACGCTTACTGGGGGCGCAAGTGGATCGTTCTGCCGAACCCGAGCTACGGGTCCTGGGAGAGCGCGCTGAGGTTCGGGATGACCGAACCGTCGGACGAGCAGACGCTCGCCGCGAAGTATCGCGCGTTGAACCTGGAAAGGTAGGCCCGGTTCGTCCTGAGTGGCCTACCAGACAGAAGTCGAATCAGGCAGGCAGCATCCTTCGGGAGCGTCCTGTCGCGAACAACTTTACGAGGAGCAACCCGGCCGCGAAGCCGCCGATGTGGGCCATGTAGGCGACGCCCCCTCCGTCGCTGGTCTGCGCGATGGATCCCACCTGGCTGATCAACTGAATGACAATCCAGAAACCAAGGACCACGATCGCTGGAACCGAGGTGATGCCGCCACGAGTCAAAACCCGGACCCGATTCTGTGGAAACAAGAGCAGATAGCCTCCCAGGACCCCACTGATGGCACCCGACGCGCCTACGCTCGGAACCGTCGACCCGCCACTGAACCAGATGTGCGCCAGTCCGCCTGCCAGGCCGCATACCAGGTAGAAGATCAGGTAGCGCGCCGATCCCATGGCCCGCTCGATGTTGTCGCCAAAAATCCAGAGGTAGAGCATGTTGCCGCCCAGATGCATCCATCCCCCGTGGAGAAACATGGATGTGATGAGCGTCGACCAGTAGGGGAGTGGAATGTGGGGAGGCAGATCCTGGTGTACGACGTATTCGCGCGGGACAACTCCCCAAGCAGTGATGAATGACTGCAGGGCCCCTTCGGATCCCTGGCCCAGTTCCAGCAGGAACGCGAGAACGTTGAGGATTATCAGGGCGATGTTGACGATCGCCACGCCGCTCTCGCCCGGCCCTCGTTCGTCTCCGATCGGAAACATGGAGCACTCCTCCGGGGCTTGCCGAGCAACTGCTGTGCCGGAGTCTCGACCGTCTCGTGAATGCCTCTGAGCCGGTGCGTGTATTAAATTGGAGGCGCTGGGACGATTTGGATGATTGTCTTGAACCGTGCCGGTTCCGCACCCCGCTTCGGATTGAGGTACCCGGCCGACCCGCCCCAGGTGTAGTCCTTCACCGTCACGCTCGGCGGAAATGCCATCGACTCTTCTTTGAATTTGCCCAAGTCGAACTGGTGCACCGGCGGCTCTTCGAACAGCAGTTCACCCCTCTGCTTCAGCACCGTCCTGTAATACGTGACGATCTGCAGGAAATCGGTGCTGCTCCCGAACAGGTAATACCGCTGTCCGCGGCCTGCATCGAACGATCCGACGAACTCGGCGCCTGGATAGATCGGGACGCCCAGCGTCGCTTCGGAAGGTGGCTCGGACGATGCCGCGGCGGATGAGCGGCTGGTTTCCGGGGACGTAACGGGGGGTTGCTGCGCCGCTGGCGGCGGCACGGCGGGCGCCGGCATTGGTGGACGCTGTTCGCCGGGACGTGGAAACGGCTGCGGTGTCTGGGCGGAAATCGTCAAAGTTCCCGACGTGATGATCGCCGCGAGTACCGCCGACCCGCACCTGCAACGCATACCCGTATTATATCCGCCAGGTGGCCCGCCTCTTCAGGGCAGGCGGTCCGAATTCGCAACGAGCCGATCGAGATCCGCTCGACCTGAAAATCGAAACACAGGTGATCATGCGCGAGCTTCTCGAATTCACCGAATCCCACCTTGACGAGATGGTCGAGATCATCGACGCGCTCGTCCGCCTGGAGTCTCCCAGCCACGACAAGGCGGCCGTCGATCGGTGCGGCGCGGAGATCGTGGCCCGCATGCGTCGGGCCGGAGCTGACGTCGAACTGTTGCCTCGCGACGAGCGTGGCGCTCACGTCTCGGCGCGGATTCCTGGATCCGGCAGGCCGGTGCTGCTCCTCGGTCACTTCGATACCGTCTGGCCGGTCGGCACGCTGGAGCGCATGCCGCTCAGGCGTGATGGCAGCCGGCTCTACGGGCCCGGGACATTCGACATGAAGGGCGGGATTGCCATCGCCCTTGGTGCGATCGCGGCGTTGCGCGCGACTCGAACCGCGCATGCGCCGATTTCGATATTGTGGACAACGGATGAGGAGATCGGCAGCGGCACGTCGCGCGAGGCGATTGAAACCGCCGCTCGGGGCGGAGCGGCTGTCCTTGTGCTGGAACCGGCGCTGCCGGGAGGGGCGCTCAAAACCGCGCGCAAAGGGTGTGGTGAGTTCGAAGTGACAGTTGAAGGTGTCGCCGCGCACGCCGGCATCGATCCGGCCAGGGGCGCGAGCGCAATCCACGAGCTCGCCACTCAAGTTACCAGGATCGCGGCGCTGCAGGACCTCGAACGCGGCGTGAGTGTCAACGTGGGCGTCATCGATGGAGGAAGCCGCCCTAATGTCGTCGCGGAACACGCACGCGCCATCGTCGACGTGCGCGCCCCGACGATGACCGACGCCCGGAGAGTCGAGGCGGAGCTTCAAGGTCTGCAACCTTCGAGTCCGGGAACGCGTCTGACTATTAGAGGCGGGTTCGAGCGGCCCCCGCTGGAGCGGACGACTGCCGTGGCGCACCTCTTCTCCGTCGCGCAACACGTGGCTTCCCTACTCGGACGCGAATTGAAAGAGGGTTCCACCGGCGGCGGTTCTGACGGCAACTTCACCGCGGCGCTTGGCGTGCCGACGCTTGATGGGCTTGGAGCCATCGGCGATGGCGCGCACGCTCTGCACGAATACGTGGATGTCGCGGAACTCCCCTGGCGCGCCGCGCTCGTGGCTGGCCTCCTGAACCGCCTGTCCCCTTAAGGCTGGGATACAATCGACGTATGGCAAACGGAGTGAAAACGGCGCTGCTGCTGGGCCTCCTCAGCGGCCTGCTGCTCGCGTTGGGACAATTGCTGGGCGGGTCGAACGGGCTGGTGATCGCCTTCGTGCTCGCGGCGGTCATGAACTTCGGCTCGTACTGGTTCTCCGACAAGATCGTGCTGCGGATGTACCGGGCGCAGGAAGTCGCCGCCGGTCACCGTCTCTATACCATCGTCGAACGCCTCACGCGGCAGGCTAACCTGCCGATGCCAAAGGTCTACGTGATTCCGGATCCGTCGCCGAATGCGTTTGCCACGGGAAGGAACCCCGAGCACGCAGCGGTGGCCGCCACTGAAGGGATCCTCCAAATCCTGACCGACAACGAGCTCGAGGGCGTCGTCGCCCACGAGCTTGCTCACGTCAAGCACCGCGACATCCTGATCAGCTCGGTTGCGGCAACCATCGCCGCGGCAATCATCATGGTTGCCCGGATGGCGCATTTCGCCGCCTTGTTCGGCGGTTACGGCGGTCGCGGCGACGATCGGGACCGTGGCAGCAACCCGATTGCGCTTCTCGCGACCATCATTCTCGCGCCGATCGCCGCGGCGCTCATCCAGATGGCCATCTCCAGGTCCCGCGAATTCGCGGCGGACGCAGGCGGTGCGCGCATTACCGGGAACCCATACGGCCTCGCGGATGCGCTCAGGAAGATAGATGCGGTAGCCAAGCAGGTCCCGCTCGATGCGAACCCCGCCACCGCGCACATGTTCATCATGAAGCCCTTCACCGGCGGAGGGCTGATGTCGCTGTTCAGCAGTCATCCTCCAACCGAAGCGCGTATTCGAGCGCTTCTCGGCGGCATCCGGTAGGAAGCCGCCGTACCACTTTCAGATGACCGCAGTGGAGGACGGCACGTCCGTCCTCCATCAAGCGGTCATCGAGCGGTGTGGTCGTCCAGCCACGCCGTGACCTTCCTACCTGCGGTTTCCTTTAGCTTTCAGCGACTTAAACGCGACTCAGCCAGCCGGTGGGTATTTGGCGTTTATTTTGCTCCATCCCCAGCAGCAACAGGCGCACGGTTGGAGGAGATCGTGGACGATTTCGATATCCCGCAGAACAAGATGGCAGAGACGGCCGAGCGTGTGGTGGAACGCGCGCTCGAGGAGGCGCGCCGCCGCGAGCACGCGTTGTTGACGAATGAGCACGTCTGTCTGGCCTTCGCGCAGGTTGAATGGGACATGTTCGGTCAGGTCATGCGTGACCTCGAGCTCAACCCCCACGAGATCCTTCAAGCGCTCGAGGAGCACCTGCGGCTGCTGCCGAGCGTGCCGGGACGCGACCTTCGGGTTGCCCCCTCGACGAAGCTGCTGTTCAAGCTGGCCTTGCTGCACTCGAGCCGCTGCGGCCGCCACACGATTGAAGCCACGGATCTGTTTTCGGCGATTTTCGAAGAGACGCAGGGGATTCCCGTATCGATCATCCGGCGACACGGCATCGAGCCGGAGGCGCTTGTCTCCCGGCTGGCCACGCGGATGCGCGATCACGAGTTGCGGGAGGAACGACTCAAGAAGCGTTTCGAGCTCCCACCGTTCCTCAAGCACTTCGCCACCAACCTGAATCAGCTGGCGCGCCAGGACAAGCTCCCGCCGGTCTTCGGTCGCGACGCGGAAATGGATCGCGTCCTCGAGATTCTCTGCCACCGGGAGCGCGCAAATTCGGTCCTGCTCCTCGGGGAACCAGGCGTCGGCAAGACCGCAATCGCTGAGGGGATCGCCCGCCGCATCGAGTTCGAGCCGGAGAAGGTGCCGGTTCGCCTGCGCGACTGCCAGATCGTGAACCTGCAGATGAACACGATGGTGGCCGGGACGATGCTGCGCGGCATGTTCGAGGATCGGATCCAGAACGTCATCCGCGAGATCAAGGAACGCCCGACGCTGATTCTGTTCATCGACGAAGTCCACACGATGATCGGCGCCGGCTCGGCCCTCGGCGCGCCGTCGGATGCCGCGAACGTCTTCAAGTCGGTGCTCGCCCGTGGCGAGGTCCGGATCATCGGCGCGACGACGCTCAGCGAGTACAAGGAATTCATTCAGGAAGACGAAGCGCTGGCGCGTCGGTTCCGCACCGTCCAGGTGAACGAACCGACGATCGAGGAAACGCGGACGATTCTCTACAGCCTGCGGCCGCGGCTTGAACGCAACTATTCCGTTCGGATCAAGGACGAGGCGATCGAGACGGCACTGGAGATGTCCCCGCGCTACATGCGCCACCTGCAGCTCCCCGACAAGGTCATCGGATGGCTCGATACCGCCTCGGTGCGAGCGGAGATCGATCGCCGGTGGGAAGTCGGCGCCGACGACCTGGTGCAAGTGATCTCGCAGATCGCGCGGATTCCTGAAGACATGGTCTTCCGAGACGTTACGGATCGCTTCCACGATATCGAAAGTCGTCTCGGCTCGCGGATCATCGGTCAGCGCAAGGCCATCGACGCCGTCTCGCGGCGGCTGGTGTTGAACAAGGGACCATTGAAGGACGGCTTCGATCGTCCTGACGGTGTCCTGCTGTTTCTCGGGCCGACCGGCGTAGGCAAGACCGAGCTCGCGAAGTCGGTCGCCGAGTTCCTGTTCGGCGACGAGAAAAAGATGATTCGGGTCGACATGTCGGAGTACCAGGACGGGGCGGTGGCGGTCGACAAATTGATCGGCATGCCGCGCGGAATCGTGGGCTCCGAGCGCGGCGGCGTGCTGACCAATCAGCTGAAGGACAACCCGTACTCCGTCGTCCTGCTCGACGAGGTCGAGAAGGCCAGTCCGGGGATGCTGAACCTGTTCCTCCAGGCGTTCGACGAAGGCTGGATCACGGACGGCCGCGGCAAGCGGGTGTACCTGAGCGACGCCATCATCATCATGACGTCGAACATCGGCTGCGAACACTTCCGGAAGCTCACCAGTCCGCTTGGCTTCTTCTCCAAGCAGATCGGAATCGAGCAGGTTCAGGGGGACATCACGCGCGAGCTGGAGCGGCGGTTCACCCCCGAGTTCCGCAACCGCATCGACGAGGTGATCATTTTCTCGCCGCTCACGCGCGACGAGGTGCGGCAGATCGCGCTGCAGCAGATTGACAAGATCGTCGCGACCCTGGCAAAGACCGGCCGGACGTTGCACGTCAGCCCGGAGGCGATCGAGCAGATCGTCCAGGACGGCTACAGCCTGGCTTACGGTGCCCGCTTCCTGAAGCGGTTCATCGAGAGCAAGATCAAGCTGCCGATCAGTCAGCGCTGGACCGAAGGGCACGCATTCGTCGCTGACGTCAAGGAAGGGGCAGTCGAGGTCGGGGTCGCCAGTGCGGCAGGCGGCTACCCGGCATTGGCGGCAACAGCCTAGAAGGATTGGGAGATTTGGTGATTGGTGATTTGGTGATTTGGTGATTTGGCCTGCGTGCGCTACCGCGCACGCTTCATAGAACCAACGATTACCAAATCACGAACCACCAATTACCAAATCACCGATTGCCAGATCACCGATTGCCCAATCACTAGATTCAGCGTTTACCACCTGAATTCCCCTTGCTCGGGTGCGCACGGTTCGTCCTCGGGTGCCTCGTGTTCCTCTGCTTCCTTGATCCTGCGTAGCCTGCGATCGACGTGGTGCCGCTCCTGCAGCATGTCGATGAGCGCCCGCACGGTACTCACGTACTCCGGCGTCGCGTAGGCGCCGGCGTAGAGGCGCTCGTAACTCTCGACCATGTGCGGGAAGGCATGGGCGAGAAAGCCCATGAAGTGATCCTTCGTCCCGCCTTTCAGGTAGAGGACGTTGGCGCCCAGAAACGCCGCGCCGTGATCTGCGACCGCCTTGATCGTCGCGTCGAGCCTCGACGTCTGTGTCGTGAACCCGGGGACGACAGGCGCCATCAGAACGCCGGCGTTGATCCCGGCCTCGCGCAGCATCCGCACCGCTCGAAGACGCTGCATCGGGTGCGCCGTTCCAGGCTCCAGCGCCCGCCAGGCGTCCTCGTCGACAGTGGGCACGCTCATGCACACGCTGCATCGCGTGACCCGCGACAGTTCCTTGAGCAGATCCGCATCGCGAACAATCATCGGCCCCTTGGTGACGATGCCGACCGGTGTCCGGGCCGCGATCAAGGCTTCGATCGACCGTCTCGTGAGCTTGTAGTGCCCTTCGATCGGCTGGTAGGGATCGGTGGCGGTGCCGAGCGCAACCTGCTCGCGCGTCCATGACGGCTTGTCGAGCTCGCGCCTGAGAACCTCGGGAAAATTCACCTTCACGAAAATCAGCGATGAGAAGTCGTCGCCGGGCCCCAGCTCGAACTGCGTCTGATAGCGACGGGCGAAACAGTAGTGACAGCCGTGAGTACATCCGCGATAAGGATTCAGCGTCCAGTTGAACGGCATGCCCTTCACCGGATTCAGGGCCGAGCGGCAGGTGATCTCCTGATATCGCGCCTCGTCGGCGCGGCGCTGGGCCTGGTCGAGCGATTCGGGCCCGTGCTCACGAACCTGCAGCGCTATCGTCTTGGTGGTAGGAGGTTTACGGCCGAGATCGAAGAGGGCGTGGGAGGGCGACGCCATGGCTTTCGCTTTTGATTCGCCATGATAACACAAAGGCTCCGGGCTCCGGGCTCCGGGCTGAAGTCCGAAGCCTGAAGCCCGAAGTCTGAAGCCCGAAGCCTGAAGGCCCGAGGCCTAGAGCCTGCAGCCCGGAGCCCGGGAGCCCTGAGATCCGTCAGAACAGATACGCCAGCGCGAACCCGACCTGGGCGACGAACATCATTCGGTACATGTGCGCCCAGGACACATGATTTTCCTCGACCGCGAGATCCTCGGGCCGCCGCAGCATCAGGTAACACACGTAGACGCCATAGGCGGTCATCACCAGCGCGAGCAGCTGCAGCAATGCGAAATGCCCGGTGAGGACTCCCGCCCACGCGCCCAGCGAAATCATCAGAAACGGAAGCACAAAGGACGGTGAGATCATCCAGGCCGCGCGTCGCACGCCGTGGATGATCGGCAGCGTGCGGCAGCCGCCGCGCGCATCTCCTTCCATGTCCGCGAAATCCTTCGTCGTCGAGGCGCCGAGGAGGAACAGCCCGAAAATCGCGCCGATGTACCAGGGCTCGAGGCCGACGATGGTCTTCACCGACGACCAGCCGGCAACCTTCAACAACACGCCGCGCGGAATCGCGATGGTGACGTTGGCCCAGATGCCGCGCTTCTTCGTGCGCAGCGGCGGGACGGAATAGATGTAAGTGCAGATCACTGCAACGAACACCAGCCAGAAGCACTCGTGCCGTCCTTTTGGCGCCACCAGCCAGGCCAGGACGAGCGCGATGGCATAGGTCACCCAGATGAACACCCACGCATCCCGCCGCGGAAGGCGGCCCGACGGCAGCGGTCGCTTCGGCTTGTTCACCCGGTCGATTTCAAGATCGTAGATCTGGTTGAGCGCGTTGTTGGCCGCGTTCAGGACCGCCGCCATCAGCGCGCCGACGAGCGGGTAGAGGATCAAATCGGTGTGCCACGCTTCCCGTGGCACCGCGCCGTACGCCGTTGCCGCACCGGAGACGAATCCCAGTGCCGGCGCCACGAGCGTGAATGGCCGGCTGAACTCGAGCAGCAGCGCTCCGCGGCTGGAGCTGGTTGACGTGGCGGCTCTCATCCGATTAACCGGTAGAACAACACCGCCAGCAGCGCCGCGGCGGACGTGTTGATGAAGTTCAGCATGTCGTTGTTGAGAATGCCCGGGCCCTCGAGCGTGGCGCCGAGCCAGCTCTCGAGCAGCGCCCCAAGCGTCGCGGCAATGACGATCGAAAAAAGTGTGGCCGGCGGGATGATGGCCGAGAGGATCGCGATCGCCGCCAGCGCGAACGCGCCGGCAATGCCTGCCAGGGTCCCTTCGAGCGACATTGCGCCGGAGGTGCCCGGAGGGACGCGACCGAGCGTCGTAATCGACCAGGTGCGTCGGCCCCACGCCTTGCCGATTTCGCTGGCGATCGTATCGCTGCCCCCCGCGGTCAACGCGGCGGCAAATGCAATCCGCGCTGCCTGCGCGTCAGCCGCGAGGGCGACGAGCAAGGCCGCCATCGCCGCGGCACCGGTATTGGCGATCGCGTTTCCTGCGCCACGCCGGCCGCCGCGCTCTTCCGAGATTCCGAGGATCATCTTGCGCTGCAATCCCATGCGTGTGGTGATCGTGGCGGCAAAGAAGGTCACGAGCAACAGCACCCACCCGGGCCATCCGAGCGCACCGAAGATGATGACTCCAATGATCGTGCCGGCAACCGCGCCTGAGATCGAGACCGTTCGCGCACGGTAGCCCGCCCACGCGACCAGGACGTTCGCGAGGATGGCCCAGACGAGACGCGGCTGGATCGCCAGCCACGCATCGTGCGCGCGCGAGGCATCGACGAGTGAGGCGAGCCACAACGCCGCACCGGCGCTCAGCGCCACCGACAGGTTGTCGTCGAGGCGTACCGGAATGGTCTCGACGGCGGCCGCGACCAGTGCGGCCGCAAGCGGCGCCGCGATGGTAAACGCCAGGGCCGGCGCGGGCTGGACGGCATCCCGACACCACCACGCGAGGAGAACGCCGGCCGCTCCGCCCACGAGAGCAAACGCCGCGCTGCCGGCGAGCGTCTTCTCGCGGTTCCATGGCCACCGCGGTCCGCCGATCGCCCGCCCGGCGAGCGTGGCCGAGCCGTCGCCGAGCGCGAGGATGCCCCACGCCGCCGCCGACGATGTCGAGCCGTCGCGGGAAAGCCAGCAACAGCAGGAGCACGGCAAGCGGGTAGAGCACGATGCCGTGAAGAGCACGTGCTTCGTCGCCGGGCCGAAAGAGCCGCCCTGCCAATCGCGGCAACGCGAACACATTGAAGGCAACCGCCGCCGCCGCGAGCGCGATCGCCTGCCACCACGTGAGCCACGCGAGCAGCAGCGCGAAACCGCCCATCGCCATGTGGACGATTTGCCGCGCGGTTTCCGAATGCGACGGTCTCGCGCCCTCGCCGACTATCATCGTCGCGCCGACTGCTCCTCGGCGACCGTTGTTCGCCAGAACGCCAGCAGATCGGCGAGCGTCTGCTCGATCGGGATCGCGGGCCGCCAGCCCGTTTCCTCGGTGATACGTGCCGGGTTGCCGCGTACCACGGGATTGTCGCTTGGGCGCAGGCGTGAAGGATCCACTTCGACCGTGACGCGTGATCCGCGCCAGCGAGAGAAGGATGTCGAGCAGCTCGCGAATGCGGTAGGCGCGGCCGGTGCAGACGTTGTACGGCCGATGCGGTTGGCCGTGCTCCGCGAGCGCGCGATAGGCGCGCACCGTGTCGCGAACGTCGGTGATGTCGCGCCGCGCGTCGAGATTGCCGACGCGCAGCACCGGCTCGCGACGGCCCGCCTCGATCTCGGCCAATTGCTGCGCGAACGCCGACGTCGACGTACGACGGGGCCTGTCGCGGCCCCGCATGGTTGAACGGCCGTGCCAGCAGCACCGGCAGCGGCGCCGCCGCCGCGGTCATCTCCTGCGCCAGCTTGCTGACGCCGTACGGGACTGGTCGGACCGATCGGAGCGTCTTCGTCAATGGCTTCGGATGACGGCCGATAGACCAGCGCCGAGCCTGTCACCACGACCCGCGCGTCGAGGGCGAGCGCACGGGCGCCTTCCAGCAGATTGTGCGTGCCGAGGACGTTGACGCGCAGGGCGCGTGCCGGGTCCTGCCACGCGCCGTGAACGTCGGCGAAGCCGGCGCAGTGATAGATGACGGACGGGTCGCGCCCCGTCGAGCGCGGACCGGACCGACGCGCGATCGAGCAGGTCCACGGCGCGTCCACTGGATGCGCCGATCCGACGCCAGCGCCGGATCGACCGCACGTCCGCGCGCGTTGGACCAGGCGTGCACCGGCACGTCGTCGGCGAGCAGATGCTCGAGCAGATGGCCGCCGGCAAATCCAGTCGCGCCGGTGATCAGCGGAATGCCGGACACATCAAGAAAATCGTTGATCCGTGATCGGTGGCTATGAAGGTGTGCTGCCGTACTGAGCCTGGTAGTACTTCCGGAACGCCGGATCCTGATCCTTGATCGGCCGCCACCACCACTCGTTGTTCGCGGTACCACGCGACGGTGTCGGCGAGCCCCTCGATCGAACGCGACCTGCGGCCGCCAGCCGAGCGACTGCGAGCTTCGACGTGTCGAGCGAATAGCGGCGATCGTGCCCGGGACGATCGGCGACGGGCTGGATCAGCGACTCCGGCTTGCCGACCAGCTCGAGGATGCGGTGCGTCAGGTCGACGTTCTTCACGTGGTTGCCGCCGCCGATGTTGTAGACCTCGCCGGTCGACGCCGCGCGTCGATCAGCAGGTCGATCGCGCGGCAGTGATCGGCGACGTGCAGCCAGTCGCGCTCGTTCAGGCCGTCGCCGTAGAGCGGCACCGGGATGTCGTCGATCGCGTTGGTGATGAAGAGCGGGATGACCTTTTCGGGAAACTGGTACGGCCCGTAGTTGTTCGACGCGCGCGTGATGATCGACCGGCACGCTCGTAGGTCGCCCAGTAGCTGTAGGCCAGGCGATCGGCGCCCGCCTTGCTCGCCGAGTAGGGATTGCGCGGCTCGCAGCTCGTCGGTCTCGCGGCTCGACCCCTCCGGCACGCTGCCGTAGACCTCGTCGGTCGAAATCTGCACGAACCGCCGCAGCTTCGGCGTCTCGCCGCGCCGCTTCGAGCAGCACGAACGTGCCGTAGACGTCGGTCGTGATGAACTCGCCGGCGCTCAGCGATCGAGCGATCGACGTGCGTCTCGGCGGCGAAGTGCACGACGATGTCCGAGTCGCGTCGACGAGCGGGCCGGCGACGCCGGGATCGGCGACGTCGCCGTTCACGAACGTCGTGCCGCGGGTGGTCCATCACGCTCTTGCAGGTTCTCCAGCCGTCCGGCGTAGGTCAGCTTGTCGAGCGTCGTGACCTGCCAGTCGGGGTGCGCGGCGAGCGCGTAGCGGACGAAGTTGGAGCCGATGAAGCCGGCGCCGCCGGTGACGAGGACGTTAACCATCTTTGCGCGTCCAGTCGTAGGGCAGCGTGCCGTGCGGCTCGAGCCGGTACTCGTCGGGGTCGCGCGTAGTGGTACGGCTCGGTCGGCACGTTGACCACGAGCGACGGCTCGGTGCTGATGCACTTCCAGCCGTGGTAGACGAGGTTCGGCACCTGCACGAGCAGTCGGGTTCTGCGTGCCGATGAAGAATTCGTTGACCGCGCCGCTGTGTCGGCGAGTCCTCGCGCGTGTCGACCAGCACCAGCTTGACCATGCCGGCGACGCAGGCGAAGTTGTCGACCTGCTGCTTGTGGTAGTGCCAGGCCTTCACCACGCCCGGGTAGGTCGCCGAGACGTAGACCTGGCCGAACTTCGTGAACAGCTCGGCTCGTCGGCGCGCAGGATCTCCATCAGCCAGCCGCGCTCGTCCGGGCATGACGCGCAGCGGCTTCGTCTTCACGCCGTGGATCGGCATCCCGGTCGGCGCCGCGAACTTCGCGGGTGCGGTCACGATCGCCTCTACCAGCGGATGCCGACCTCGGAATTGTCGCCGAGCATGAACCGGTACGCCGACGGCTTCACCGGCAGCCGGTAGATCCGCACGTTCTTGCCGATCAGGCTGTCCTCGACGCGGTTGGCGAGGTCGCTGATGCATGCTGCCCTCGAGCACGATGCTGTGCTCGATCTCGGAGTCGCGGATCTCGACGTCGTTCATGATCGACGTGAACGGTCCGACGTAGGCGTGGACGATCCGCGCGTCGCGCGCCGATGATCACCGGCCCGCGGATCACCGAGCGCTCGATGATCGCGCCCGCCTCGATCGACGACTTTGCCTTCGACGCGCGACTCGGCGTCGACCGTGCCCGTCGATGCGCCGCTCGATGCGTGTCGAGGATCAGCCGGTTCGCCTCGAGCATGTCCTCGAGCTTGCCGGTGTCCTTCCACCAGCCGTCGACGATGTGCGGCCGGACCTCGAGGCCGCGATCGATCAGATCCTGGATGGCGTCGGTGATCTCGAGCTCGTTGCGGAAGCTCGGCTTGATCGCGCTTGACCGACTCGAAGACCGCCGGCGAGAACATGTAGACGCCGACCAGCGCGAGGTCGCTCTTCGGCTCCTTCGGCTTCTCGACCAGCCGGACCACGCGGCCGTTCTGCCAGCTCGGCGACGCCGAACATCTGCGGATCCGGCACGCGCGTCAGCAGGATCTGCGCGGCCGGGCGCCTCGCGGACGAACTCCTCGACGAACTGCGTGATGCCCTTGTTCAGCAGGTTGTCGCCGAGATACATCACGAACGGATCGCTGCCGATGAACGGCTCGCTGATCAGGACGGCGTGCGCCAGGCCGCGCGGCGCGTCCTGCTCGATGTAGGTGACCCGCACGCCCCACGCGCGAGCCGTCGCCGACCGCCGCGCGGATCTCCGCCTGCGTGTCGCCGACGACGATGCCGATGTCGCGGATGCCGGCGGCGGCGAGCGCTTCGATGCCGTAGAACAGCACCGGCTTGTTGGCGACCGGCACGAGCTGCTTGGCGCTGGTGTAGGTCAGCGGCCGCAGGCGCGTGCCCTTGCCGCCGCTGAGGATCAGTCCCTTCATCGAGCCGTGCTGGCCCTCCGAACGCGCCGAAGCAGATTCGAGAACGTGCCGATGCCGGCGAGCGTGAACGAGAAGTTGAACCGGTGATCCTGCGGCACGCCGATGAACGCGACGTCGCTGCCGTAGTTGAACGTCTGGTACTCGACCGCGATGCCGCAGCACTGCGCATTGTAATAGCGCGATGAAGCGCTGCTGCAGGAAGGTGTCGTCGCTGCAGGTCGTAGTTGAACGGTATACGTGCCGCCGAGCGCGGTTGCCCGGCTTCGCGGACGGTCGTCGCGGCGTTGAGGTAGTGCGTGGCGCGTATCGGGATTGTTGAACCCGGCAGATCGGGGATGAACCGCCGCTGGCTCCAGCCGCCGGTGACCTGCACCCAGCCCCTGGTGTACGTGCCGTTGGCGGCGAGCGTGCGGAGCGCGTGCGCCTGCGTGTCGTATTCCGTCCTGAACGTCCCGTCGATGCCGTCGTCGGCGTGCGCCGTGCACCAGCAGCACGACCGGCGAGAAGTGCGACGGCGGCAGTCGGTTGTTGAAGCTGGACTGGTAGCGCGGATCGAACCTGGCCGCAGTTCTGGTTCGTGTAGTAGGTCTGCGCGACTGCCACGCTGACAGGATCTCGCGCGCCGTCTGCTTCTTGGCGTAGAGCCGGTTGTTCAGTCCGTAGATGAAGTTGGTGCTGCCGCCGACGTTGGCGGTGTCGGTCGCGTCCAGCCTGACGATCCGGTCGAAGTCGTCGATCGTCGCTGGTCCACTGACACGGTGAAGGTCGGCTCGATCACGTGCTTGAACTTCTGGCGTAGCCGCCACCCGGCGTGTTGAAGATCCGGGTGAGAACCGGGCCGGTGATCCGCGATGGACCATTCGAAGTATCGTCGCCCGATTGGTTCCGGGACCTGCTTGCCGTCAGTGCCGAGACTCTCGGTCCAGTAGGTCGCCCGCCAGGCGACGATGGAGTTGAAGGTGAGGAACGGCCAGCGCGTAAACGGAAAGCGCAGCGTCGGGCAGAAGTCCGCACGCGTGAGCCCGCTGTCGACCCGGGCGGTTCCGTTTTCCGTCGATGCGCAGCAGCGTCGACGTACTCGCCGGTCAGCCCGAAGTAGATCGGCAGTTTTCCAATCGTCTTCTCGCCACGCGACGCAATGATCCGCGGGAGCGCTCCGTACACGGTGGAGCCCTCCACGTCGGTCGTGTTGCTCGACAGGACCTCGGTCCGCTCGATCGTGCTGCTGATGGTGTAACCGGCCCAGTTGCCTCCGAGGTTGACGCCGAACCGGCGCGTCGTGATGGTCGCCTGATAGAGGTTCTGCTGGTAGCGCTGCTGCGCGGCCAGGCTCGAGAAGTAGTCGGCGTTCGCTGCGAGCCGGAAACTGTGCGGCAGCGGCTGCGCCATCGTCCCGTTCGACCCGATAACTGTCGTTCGCCGGCGTACGGCCTCACGCTGCCGTCCGGTTGGTCGTAGGTGGTCGGATGCTCGTGCGTATTCGTGAATTGAACGTTCCCGTGAGCGCCCGGTCCCTGGATGTACCGGTACTCGGTCGCCGAATTGCTGCCCGGTCTTCGAATACCAGTCGTAAAAGAACGTCGCGTCGTGGCTGCGGTTGATCGCCCAGAAGAACGCGTTGCTGAGCGTCTGTCCGCGCAGCGTCGACGATCCGTAGGTCGGAATCAGAAAGCCGGTGGCCCGATCTTCCTTGTTGATCGGGTAGTAGAAGACCGGCAGATACATCAGCGGCACGCCCTTGACCTTCAGCACTGAGTTCTTGAGGAAGGCGTGCTCGTCGAGCGTCAGCGTGACCGACCCGGACACCAGCTCCCAGCGCGGCGTCGGCTGCACGCATGTCGTGAAACCGCCCCGGGTGATCCGATACGTCTTCGGCCCGAGCTTTTCGATCGTCTCGCCGCAGAAATACGCGTCGGGCTCCTGCGTCCCGAACAGGCTGCGGTCGATGCCGCGGTTCTCCAGGTTCGCAATGCCTGACGCCACGTAAAAGGTGCCGGTGCGCGTGCGCGTGTTGAACTCCATCCGTTCCGCCGAGATACGGTTGTTGGTCGACACGAACAGCACGTTGCCCGACGCTCGGACCCGATCGGCGTCGTTGAAGACCTCCGCCTCGTCGGCGAAGAACTGCATGTCGTTGCACTCGACGGAGACGTTGCGCAGCAGCCGGTAGTGGTTCTGATTGATGCTGATCATTGCCTGGCTGTCCGCGACCCAGACGCGGCATCCTCCGGGTGCGGCTTGCGCGCGGGCCGTCGCAGTGGTCTCCAGAAGAACGAGGAAAAGAAAGATGCCAATACGGAGCATGCCGATACTTCTAAGATCCTGACCTAGAAGGACTAACGAAGAATATCACGGGCCGGTGGCCAGTCCACCCCGATCGGAAGGGGACTCTCGCGGCCGGCGTACCTGGTGGCTCCGCTGACGCCCCGCTCCGCGATCGCGAGCTGAGCACTCGTCAACCGAGACCTGCCATCAACCGCTCGCGGATCGGGCCGATGAGGAAAATCGAGCCCGCCACGACGACGGGGCGGCCGGCGGCGCAGGCGTGCAGAAGCGCCTCGAACGGATCGAGGACGACCTCGGGTGTGAAGCCGGCCTCGCGCGCAATCGCGCGAAGTGATTCGGCATCGAGCGCGCGCGGCGTCGGTGCGGACGTCAGGACGATCCGAGTCGTCACCGGGCGGAGCGCATCGAGCATCTCGCGTGCCGCCTTGTCTTTCATCGCTCCGAAGACGAGGGTGACGCCGTCGGGCGCCACCCCGCGCAGATACTCCGCCAGCGCGCGCGCGCCGGCGGGATTGTGTGCCGCGTCGAGCAGCACCCGGCATCCTCGAACGTCCAACGTTTCAAGCCGGCCGGGCCATCTCGTCTCCTTCAGCCCCGACCTGATGGCTTGGTCACCCACGTTGATGCCGGCGTCGTTCAGGGCCTGGAGCAGGCGCACGGCAACCGCCGCGTTTGCCGTCTGGTGCCGGCCCGGCAGCGCGAGCGGTGCTGCCGCAGCCACGCGCCTTGCGACCCCGGTATCGCCGGCGGCATCGAATCAGGATCGCCCCCCGCTCGTGACAAATCGCCGCGACGGCGTCTCGCGCTTCCGCGGGCATCTCGCCTATCACCAGGGGAATTCCGGCGCGTGTAATGCCGGCTTTCTCCGTGGCGATGGAGGAAAGCGAATTCCCCAGCTGTGCCTGATGGTCGAAATCGATCGAGACGATGGCGCGCGGCGATGGGGGAGACGATGTTGGTGGCGTCGAGGCGCCCGCCGAGACCGACTTCGAGAACCGCGATCTCGACGCCGCCGTCGCGAAAGAGCTCGAACGCGATCGCGGTCGTAGCATTCGAAGAACGTGGGGAGTCCCTCGAGCGCTGCCCGAGGCGACGAGCGCTTCGGTCACTTGCTGCACGCGCGCGGCGGCCTGCGTCGAGCGTGCTGCGCATCCACTTCGCTCCCGTCAATCACGAAACGCTCCTCGAGGCGCACCAGGTGGGGCGAGGTGTACCGCGCTGAGCGGTGGCCGGCGGCGCGAAGCGCTGTGTCGACCATCGCAGTGACCGAGCCTTTGCCGTTCGTGCCGGCGACGATGATCGGAGGTGAAGGCGGTCTCCGGGATGGCCGAGCGCCGTCGCACAGCCTCGCCATGTTGGCGAGGCCGAACTTCATGCCGAAGCGCTCGAGACTGAAGAGAAAGTCGAGGGACGCGGGCCTCACGGCTTCGGCGGGACGAGCTCCGCGGCGGAAAGCGGTATCGCCGCGGCCGCGGCAATCGATGGAGCCGGTGTGGAGGCGGCGGGCACCTCGCGCACGGGCAGGCCGAAGCGCAGCACGCGCGCGATCGGTGTCCTTCATCTCGCGACGATCGACGATCGTGTCGAGCATCCCGTGCTCCAGCAGGAACTCGCTGCGCTGGAATCCCTCGGGCAGCTTCTGACGGATGGTCTGCTCGATCACGCGCGGGCCCGGCGAAGCCGATCAGCGCCTTCGGCTCCGCGATGTTGACGTCGCCGAGCATCGCGAAGCTGGCGGTGACGCCGCCGGTCGTCGGATCGGTGAGGATCGAGATGTAGGGCAGCCTGGCGCGATCGAGCCGCGCGAGCGCACCGCTGATCTTCGCCATCTGCATCAGCGACAGCGCGCCCTCCATCATCCGCGCGCCGCCGGAGCACGAGACGATGACCACCGGCAGGCGGCGTTCGATCGCGCGTTCGATCGCGCGGGTAATCTTCTCGCCGACGACCACCCCCATGCTGCCGCCGATGAACCCGTACTCCATCGCGGCAACCGACGGTTTCGATTCCGTTGATCCGCCCGGTCGCGCAGATCACCGCGTCCTTCAGGCCGGTGGCGGCGATGCTGGCGTCCAGCCGCTTGCGGTACGGCTTGGTATCGGTGAACTTCAGCGGGTCGGTCGACTGCAGGCCCGCGTCGAACTCCTCCCACGTCTTCGTCGAAGAGCATGCGCAGGCGATCGGTCGCGCCGATCCGGAAGTGGTGCGCGCACTTCGTGCAGACGTTCAGGCTCGCGACCAGATCCTTGTTGTAGAGAATCTCCGCGCACGACGGACACTTGACCCACAGCCCCTCGGGTACTCGGCTCGGCTTGTCGGATGGTGACTCGATCGGCTTGCGGACTTTTTTGAACCAGGCCATTCAGGTGAGCTTAGCAGAAAGAAGGCTTCGGGCTTCGGGCTCCGGGCTCCAGGTTTCAGGGGCTCCGCCCGAAGCCCGAAGCCCGAAGCCCGAAGCCCGAAGCCTATTTCGTCCTCGGCACGTAATACCGCGTCCCTTTACCCATGCCGTTCATCTGCTTGACGAGATCGTCGAGTGCTTCATCCCCCCAGGACAGATCGAACTGTGAGGTTTCAACGACGAGCAGCGGCGTGGCGCTGTAGTGAAAGAAGAAATGGTTGTACGCCTCATTCAGCTCGCCCAGGTACTCATCGTCCGGTGACGGCAGGTCGGGGTTTGCGCGCACGCGATCCTTCAAACGGCGACGCAGCACGTCGGTCGGCGTCTGGAGATAGATGACGAGATCCGGCGACGGGACGTCCTGGGCGAGCAGCTCGTAAAGCCGCTGATAGATGAACAGCTCGTTGTCGTCGAGATTGAGGTATGCGTAGATTTTGTCCCGTTCGAAGAGGTAGTCGCACACCGTGATCTGGCTGAAGAGATCGTGTTGGCGGAGGGCGGTCTGCTGACGGTGCCGCGCGAGCGTGAAAAAGAGCTGCGCCTGGAAGCCCGCGCCCGGGCGCTCGGCATAGAAATCCGCGAGGAAGGGATTCTCGGGCTCGTCGAGGACGAGCGTTGCGTCGAGCCGCGCGCCCAACCTGTCTGCGAGAGCCGACTTGCCGACGCCAACCGGGCCCTCGATGGCAATGTACCGAAAATCACCCACGGTCTGGCCGAGAGTTTACAGGATCTCCGCTTTTGTTTGCGGTTTGCGGTAGACGGTCGCAGTGAAGAGCGTGAATCGTCCAGGCCGGGCGAGTTGGTTCGTGTTTTTCCCGCCTTTCTGTGTTCTTCTGTGTTCTTCCTGTGTTCTTCTGTGTTCTTCTGTGGCAATGATTCGCGTGGACAGGCTCGAGCTGCGGCTGCTGCGGCTGCCGCTTGTCGCCTTTTTTGAGACCAGCTTCGGCCGATCCTACGATCGCACCTTCCTGCTGGTGACACTTGGTGACGGGGGCATCGACGGGCTCGGCGAGTGCGTCGCCGACGCGAATCCGTTTTACAGCGCCGAGACCACCGCGACGGCCTGGCACATCATCAAGGACTTCATCGCTCCTTTCGTGCTTGGACGTTCGTTCGATCATCCGCGTGACGTCTTCCCGGCGCTGCGCTCCATTCGCGGCCACCAGATGGCCAAGGCGGCCGTCGAAATGGCCGCGTGGGACCTCGCGGCAAGAAAGGCCGGTGCGCCGCTCCACACGATCCTCGGGGGGACCCGCACGTCGATCGAGTCAGGAGTCTCGATCGGCATCCAGGATTCGCTGGAGCAGCTCGCGGACAAGATCGAGACGGAGCGTGCCGCCGGGTACCGGCGGATCAAAATCAAGATGAAGCCGGGATGGGACGTCAACGCCGTCGAGATGGTGCGGAGCAGGTTCGGCGACATTCCGCTGATGGTCGACGCGAACGCCGCTTACACGCTCGATGATGCGCCGCATCTGGCCGCGCTCGACCGGTTCGGATCTGATGATGATCGAGCAGCCGCTGGAGTACGACGATCTGCGCGATCACGCGGCGCTGCAGCGTCGGATCCGGACGCCGATCTGTCTGGACGAGTCGATCCACACGGTTCGCAGCGCTGCGGAAGCGATCGCCATCGGCGCCTGCCGGATCATCAATATCAAGCCAGGCCGTGTCGGCGGCCATGGCGAGTCGATCAGAGTGCACGACGAGGCCGCGGCGCACGGGATTCCCGTGTGGCACGGCGGAATGCTCGAAAGCGGCATCGGGCGAGCGCACAACATCCACTTGTCGACGCTGCCGAATTTCACGCTGCCGGGGGACATCGCGGCCAGCCGCCGTTACTACGCGCCCGACCTGATCGAGCCGGGCATCGAAGTTCGAGCCGACGGAACGATTGCCGTGCCCGACGGTCCGGGCATCGGCGTGAATGTGGACCCGGACCGCGTGCGCGCGGCGACCATCGAAACCTACGAGCTGAGGGCCTGAACGTGCTGAAGACGACCAGATTGATGCCGGTGATGATTGCGGGCGCGCTGTTGTCGGGCGCCTGCGCCAGCGCCCCGGCCCGACCCACCGGCCCCGTCATCAGCACCGATCAGAAGATGGCGTGGATCCTCCAACTGGAAGATCGACGCATCCTCACCGTGCCGCCACCACCGCCCACGACAGCACCGGAGCCTAAGGGAAAGAAGAAGGAGGCGCCTCAGCCACCGGTCGTGACGCCGGATCTGTCCCGGCTCGTCGCCGACCCCGAAGCGCGCATTCGCCGGCGTGCGGCGCTCGCGATCGGGCGGACCGGTCTTGCCGAGGGCGTCGCGCCGCTCCAGACCACGCTGACGGATTCGGACCCCGAGGTGCGTGAGATGGCCTCGTTCGCGCTCGGCCTGCTCGGCGACAAGGCTGCCGTGCCGACTCTCACGACCGCGCTGCAGGATCCCGACGCGCGAGTCCGTGGCCGCGCCGCCGAGGCACTCGGGCTGATTGGCGAGGATCAGCCACCGCCGCTCCCGCCTCGGCTCACGCGCGCGGAACAGGAGGCCGTCGCGACAGCCATCGGGGCCATGGTTGCGCCGCTCATCCAGAAGGGAGTTATCGCCCAGATCGGGCCGGATGACGAGCAGTGGCCAAAGACGCCCGAGATCGAGGCGGTTCGCCTGGGACTGTTCGCCTTGGTCCGGCTGAAAGCCTGGAATCAGCTGGCTTCCGCCGTGATCGACGGATCGGGACGGCCCGTCAGCTCATGGTGGCCCGTGGCCTTCGCGCTGCAGCGCATTGGCGATCCGCGTGCCGTCGCCCCGCTGCGCCAACTGCTGCAGACGCAGGGCCGTTACACGCGCGCGTTTGCCGCCCGCGGGCTGGGCTCGCTCAAGGACGCCCAGTCGGTAACCCCACTGCTCACGCTGTTGCAGCAATCTCGCGGAGACATCGCGATTACGGTATCGGTGCTGCGCGCGCTCGGGCTCATCGGCGCGCCGGAGGCCAAAGCACCGATCGCCGCCCTGTTGACCGCCGACGCCGTCGATCCCAACGTGCGACTCGAAGCGGTGGCGGCACTTGGCGGGCTCAAGGCCACCGAGGCGCTGCCCCAGATTCAGGACCTCTTGACCGACGACTGGCCGACGATGCGGGCTGCGGCGCTTCGCGCCGCCGCGGCAGTCGATCCGGACGCGTTCGTGCTGCTGCTCTCGGGTCTCGAGCCCGATCGCCATTGGACGGTGCGCGCCGCATTGGCCGAAGTCCTCGGCACTCTCCGCGCCGACACCGCCGCGGATCGACTGCGAGCGATGCTCGACGACTCCGACAAGCGGGTGGTGCCCTCAGTGATCGACGCGATGACGCGGCTGCGCATCCCCGGAGTCGAGGAGATCCTGTTGACGCAACAGCAAGAGCTCCGATTACGCCATCCGGTCAGCCGCGGCGCGCGCCATCGGCGAGCTGAAGCCGGCCAACGGCGCGGCGGCGCTTCGCGATGCCTACAAGGTCGGTCTGGCGGATTCGACCTACGACGCGCGGGCGGTGGCCCTGTCGGCGCTCGCCAAGTACGGCGCAGCCGAGGCGACAGAGACGCTTAAGGCGGCGCTCGCAGACAAGGACTGGGCGCTCAGGCGTCAGGCGGCGACGCTGCTTCGCGGAGCTCGATCCCTCAATCGACGCCGCCCACGACATCCGGCCGGTCGCCTGCGCCCGCCGTCACTCCATACGATTCACCCGCGTTCATGAATCCGCAGTATTCGCCGCATGCGTTCATCGAGACGGCGAAGGGCACGATCGAGATCGAGCTGGCGGTGCTCGACGCGCCGCAGACCAGTGCACAACTTCATGGCGCTGGCGCGGAAGGGCTACTTCAACGGCCTGCAGATTCACCGCGTGGTGCCGAATTTCGTCGATGCAGGACGGCGATCCGCGCGGCGACGGCGAAGGCGGGCCGGGCTACACGATTCGTGACGAGCTGAACGAGCGCCCGTACCTGCGCGGCACCGTGGGGATGGCGCTGCGACGGGCCCGACACCGGCGGCAGCCAGTTCTTCATCACGCACTCACCGCAGCCGCACCTCGACGCGAAGTACACGGTCTTCGGCCACGTCGTGAACGGGATGGACGTGGTCGATCGGATTCAGCAGCTCGATGTGATCCAGCGGGTGCGGGTATGGGATGGGAAATCCTGGGAAGGCGGCCAATGAAGAATGAAGACTGACGGCGTTCCGGGGTCGAGGGAATCTCTCATCGGTTAACGAGCCGCGAGTCTGGCGTACAGCAAAAACGGGGGCGACGTCGCCCCCGTTTTTGGCGGGCGCGGCAGCTTACCGCTTCTTGCCGCCCTTCTTCTTCCCGCCCTTAGCAGCCTTCTTTGCCATTGCGCTTTATCCCCCCCTTCGTGTGGGATTCGTCCGCGAAGAGCCATTCACCGTCATCGCAGCGCCGCTGCCATCTGGCACGCCGGCGGTGCGTCCTGCCGGCGCTCGTCGCTTCGTTGCAACTCCCGCACGGCTCCGCGCGAGAGGTCTGCAATCGCAAAAAAAATCGGGGGTGCCCAAGTTACCTTGTGACACCCCCCGGACCGGTCGGCGGCTCTTAGCGCTTCTTCCCGCCCTTTTTCTTGCCGCCCTTCGCAGTCTTCTTCGCCATTAGTTCCTCCTTGGAACGTGGCAGCTCAGCTTGTTACCGGTGACCAGGGGTTACAACAGGTGGGCTGAGCGATCCACCCTCATACAAGATGTAGATTATGGATGAGAAAACTCAAGTGTCAAGCACAAAGTGTTGCGAAAGTCAAAAAATCGCATCCTGAAGAAGGTGTCGGATCGACGGATCGCGAACTGTAGTGCAACCGCGGACGAAGCAGACGACGAGAGCGGCACTTGGACCACGCAATGAAGGAAACGACGAGCACTCGAGACGTTGAGCACCGACATTTTTTCGTTCCCGGTTGCTGCGGTCGCGTCTTCAGCCTCCCTCTGCCTTCATGCACGGGTCATCTCGTGGCGCGAAGGCGATTCAGCGCGCGATTCGCGGCGGCGCGCGTCTCGCTTGCGCCGCCGAACCAGCGTGCTCGCGATGCGGTAGTAGGCGATCGCCTGATCCGTGTGACCGAGCCGCTCGTGCAGCCGCGCCGCTTCGAGGTACGCGGCTGCCGCGATCGGCGCCGGACACTCGCGCGCGCCGCGGATCGCGTGCTCGAACTGCGTCGAGCGCGGCCGCGTCATCCTTCCGCGCCTGCAGCACGCGGCCGTAGCGATAGCGCGCCACCGGATCCTTGGGATTGAGCGCGATGCTGCGGGCGAGCAGCGCCTGCGCACCGGCGACATCGGACCCCTCGAGCTTGCGGAAGCCGTCGAGCGACAGGCGATACGCTTCGGCGCGATCGGGTCGGGCGCACGATGAAGCCGGTCCGACGCGCGCTCGCGCAGGTTCTGCGGATCG
Source organism: uncultured Acidobacteriota bacterium (assembly GCA_963755695.1). Classification (GTDB taxonomy): domain Bacteria; phylum Acidobacteriota; class Vicinamibacteria; order Vicinamibacterales; family 2-12-FULL-66-21; genus QHWT01. The sequence continues at coordinate 1,720,450 of CAVWLB010000008.1, forward strand.
GGTGCCGGCGCGTTGGCGATGGCAAGACGATAGGCGGCGACCGCCGCGTCGCGACGGCCCAGGCGATCCTCCGCTTCGCCCAGGGCGAGGTACGCCGCCGCGAGCGCGCCGTACGGCCGCGTCGGCCGCGCCTCGATCACCTCGCGCAGCTGCTCGAGCGCGTGGTCGGTCTGGTGCAGGCGCGTCGAGCTGGCGGGCGACGCCCAGCCGTGCCTGGATCTCGGCCAGTCGCGGCTCGTTGACGCGCTGCTCGCGCGCGACCGCGAGCAGCGTTCGCCACGTGTCGAGGCTGGCGCGTGATGTCGTGCTGGTAGACGTCCTGGACTTCGGCGAGTTGCGCGAGGAACAGCGGATTGCCAGGGTAGCGGTCGTGCAGCGACTCGAGCAGGGCGATCGCCTGGTCGGTCCGATGCTCGTACCAGAGATAGATGATCTGAAGCTGGTAGTCGGCTTCCCCCTGCAGCAGCCGGCCGCGCGCCCGCGCCCGCAGCATCTGCGCGAGCCCTTCGGTCCGGTCGCCGCCGGGAAGCAGCAGCAGGAACCGCAGCACCTTCGCGGCCGCCGGCGCGACGTCGGCGTAGTACTTGTACATCCCGACGCCGAAGTAGGCATCGTCGAGGTCGGGGTCGAGCTCGATCGCGCGTTCGAGCGCCTGCCTTGATGCGCTTGCCGTCGCGCGCGGCCGCCAGCTTCTCGTCGCGCAGCACGCGCCACTGGACCCGGGCCGCGTAGGCGGCGCCGAGATAGAACTGCGCTTCGGCGCTCTCCGGCGCGCGCTCCGCCCAGGCCTCGGTGGAGTCGATCGCGCGTCTCGACGGCGGCGGAGAACTCGTCGTCGAGGGCTGCGGCTCTCGGGATCGAGCAGGATCCGCCACCAGGTCGCGGTCGCGTCGAGCACGTCGCAGGCCTCGCGCGGCGCCGGGCCGCAGGCGCGCTGCAGCTCCGCGTCGGCCTGGTCGAACTCGGCGTCGAGGATGAAGTCGTAGACGCGGATCGAGCCCGTCGACGCCGGTAAGTTCCGCGGATCGGCTTGGCGGAGGCGGCGGCGCTCGCAAGGCACAGCGCCGCGCCGGCCACCAGGCGCGCCGCCCGCCGGCGGCCCGCGGACGGCATCATGTCACGCTGGTGCGCAGCTGCTGCTTTTCGGCGTGACGCTCGAGCGCGAGCGCGATCAGCCGATCGAGCAGCGCCGGATAGTCGACCCCCGACGCCGCCCACAGCTTCGAGTACATGCTGATCGTCGTGAACCCGGGAATCGTGTTCACCTCGTTGAGGTACAACGATCCGTCGCGTCGCGCGCGAGCAGGAAGTCGACGCGCGCCATGCCGGCGCCGTCGATCGCCTTGAATGCCTCGATCGACAGCCTGCGGACTTCGTCGGCGAGCTTGCGCCGGCAGGTCCGCCGGAATCACGGTCTTCGATCCGTCGTCGAGGTACTTCGGCTTCGTAGTCGTAGAACTCGCGCGACGGGATGATCTCGCCCGGCACCGACGCCTCCGGCGTCGTCGTTGCCGAGCACGCGCGCACTCGATCTCGCGCGCGCTCGGGCACCGCCGCCTCGACGACGATCTTGCGGTCGAAGCTGCCGCGCCAGGTCCATCGCCGTCGCGGAGTCCGTGCGCGTCCTTCGCCTTCGAGATGCCGACGCTCGATCCGAGGTTCGCCGGCTTGACGAACATCGGGTAACCGCAGCGCGCGTCTCGAGCTCGGCGGCGATCCGATCGCGCCGTCCGCGTCCCACTCGTGGCGCAGGACGACGCGGTAGGGGCAGACCGGCAGCCCGCGCGCGGCGAACACCACCTTCATCACCGCCTTGTCCATGCCGACCGCGGACGCGAGCACGCCGGCGCCGACATACGGCACGTTGGCGAGCTCGAGCAGTCCCTGAATCGTGCCGTCCTCGCCGTAGGGGCCGTGCAGCACCGGGAAGATCACGTCGAGCGCGAGGCCGGTGACGATTGCCGCGGGAGCGTCGGCGTCGCGGCGCGCGCGGTGCGGTCGATCGAGAGGATCGTCTCGTCGCTCGGACGCGCGACGAGGTGCACTTCGCGGCCTTCGCGGACGGGGCGCGCCGCTTCCAGTCGCGACCTGCTCGATCACTTCGCCGGCCGACATCGATCGCCGGCGGCTTGTCGGCGAGCGCCCAGCGGCCGTCTTTTTCGATCCGGATCGGGACCGGCTCGTAGCGGTTGCGGTCGAGGTGCGCGAAGACCGCGGCGGCCGACGCGAGCGACACTTCGTGTTCGCCGGATCGGCCGCCGTAGAGCACGCCGACGCGAAGACGTTTCACGATTTCAGAATACAGGAGACAGGAGCCAGAATACAGAGATGGCGCGAGTCCGAGCTTGCGATGCATTCGCGTTTCGACGTCACACACACGGATGGCGCTCGCGCGCCGCGGCGTGCTGACGCACGCCGCACGGCGTGGTGCAGACGCCGGCGTTCATGCCGGTCGGCACGCGCGGCGCGGTGAAGGCGCGTCACCCACCGCGATCTCGAGGATGCTCGGCGCCGAGATCATCCTCGGCAACACCTATCACCTGTACCTGCGGCCCGGCGACGATCTGATCGCGCGTGCCGGCGGCCTGCACCGTTCATCGGCTGGCCGCAGCCGATCCTGACCGACAGCGGCGGCTACCAGGTGTTCAGCCTCGCGGCGATGCGCAAGGTGACCGAAGAGGGCGTGCACGTTCCGATCGCATCTCGACGGCTCGTCGCACCTGCTGACGCCCGGAGAGCGCCGACCGACATCCAGGCGCAGCTCGGCTCCGACATCGCGATGGTGCTCGACGAATGTGTCGCGCCAGACAGAATGACAGACACCGTTCCGGATCCCGGACTGGTGACTGTCACTGTTCCAGGTCGGCGATGGAGCGGTCGGTGCGCTGGGCGCGCCGCGCGCGCACTCGCCGTCTGCAGCTGCGCGAGGACCCGCAGCTCCGTCACGGACGTCATCGTCACCAACCCGGGCCAGGCGCAGTTCGGGATCGTCCAGGGCGGCATCGATCCCGGCGCTGCGGACCGAGAGCGTGCAGGCGACGGTCGCGATCGGGTTCGAGGCCTACGCGATCGGCGGCCTGAGCGTCGGCGAGCCGGTCGACGTCATGTACGAGGTCGTCGCGCACACCGCGCCGCAGCTGCCGGCCGATCGCCCGCGCTACCTGATGGGGACGGGCATGCCGGACGACCTCGTCGAGTGCGTCGCCCGCGGCATCGACATGTTCGACTGCGTGCTGCCGACCCGCAACGCCCGGAACGGCCAGCTCTTCACCGCGCACGGCGTCCTCGACATCAAGAACGCCCGCTACGCCGAGGACCCGCAGCCGCCCGATCCCGACTGCGGCTGCTACACCTGCCGGCACTTCAGCCGGGCCTATCTGCGTCATCTTTACATGGCCGGCGAGATGACCGCCGGCGACCCTTAACACGTTGCATAACCTCTACTTTTACCTTGACACCATGCGGCGGATTAGGGAGGCTATAGGTTTCGGCACGTTTGAAAAATTCCGCCAGGAGTTCCATCAAACCTTCTCCCGCCGACCTCAACAGTAATTCATGACGGCGATTCGACTGAATACGATGTCGGTGCTCGCGATGGCGAGTCCGGCCCAGGGCGCCGGAGGCCTGCGTGCAGTTCCTGCCGTTCGCCCTGATTCTCGGCATCTTCTATTTCATGATCCTGCTGCCGATGAAGCGCCGGCAGAAGAAGGTGCAGGAGTTCCAGGAGTCGCTGAAGGTCGGCGACAAGATCGTCACCACCGGCGGCATCTACGGACAGATCACCCGCCTGAACGACAAGTCGGTCCAGGTGCAGATCGCCGACAAGGTGCGGATCGAGGTCGCGCGCGCCGCGATCGGCGGCTACCAGGGGCAGGAGCCGGTGGTGCACCGACAACGAGAACGTCTAAGCCATGTACAAGAACCTTCGCTGGAAACTCCTCACCATCGTCGCCGTCTTCGTCGTCTTCTTCGCGATCGGCGTCTATCCGCTGCTCGCCGAGCGCTACCACCTGCCGCTGCCCGGCGTGGCTGAAGGCACAAGCAGCTGAAGCTCGGGCTCGACCTGAAGGGCGGCGTGCACCTCGTGCTGCGCGTCCAGACCGACGATGCGCTGCAGACTGACGACCACGACGACGAGCGAGCGGCTGCGCGAGGCGCTGCGAACGGCAACATCACCGTCGACGCAACATCGACCGTGCCGTCGCCGACGACGTTCCGCGTCGAGGGCGTGCCGCCGGCCCAGGACGCGGAGTTCCGCGCAGGCGGCCGACGAGATCGCGGCGACCAACTTCGATCGCAACCCGCTCGCCGGCGGCGCCTACACGTTCACGATGAAGCCGAACATCGAGCGCGACCTGCGCGAGGAGGCGGTCGATGCAGGCGCGGCAGACGATCGAGCGCCGCGTCAACGAGCTCGGCGTCACCGAGCCGAGCATCGCGCAGCAGCCGCAGGGCGACCAGATCCTCGTGCAGCTGCCCGGCGTCACCGACGTCGAGCGCGCGAAGGAGATCATCGGCACGACCGCGCCTGCTCGAGCTGAAGATCGTCGAGGCCGGGCCGGCGCGCCGAAGGACGATCTGCTGAAGCAGTACAACGGCACAGCTGCCGGGCGACATGGAAATCGTGCCCGGGCTCGGCCGAGCGCGCGCCGGCGACGCCGGCACGCGTCTACTACCTGGTCCGCAAGATCGCGCCGGTCACCGGCCAGGACCTGCGCAGCGCGAAGCCCGCGCTCGACGAGAACAACCAGCCGGCGGTCCACTTCACGCTGAAGTCGGCGGGCGCGCACGAAGTTCGGCAAGGTGACGGGCGAGAACATCGGCCGCTAGCTGGCGATCGTCCTCGACGACCGGGTGCAGCTCGGCGCCGCGGATCGAAGGGCGGATCACCGACCACGGGCGGATCACCGGCAGCTTCACGCCGGAGAGCGCCAACGACCTGTCGCTGATGCTGCGCTCGGGCGCGCTGCCGGCGACGCTGACCTACCTCGAGGAGCGCGACGATCGGCCCGACGCTCGGCGCCGACTCGATCCGCTCCGGCGTCATCGCGTCGGTGGTCGGCCTGCTGCTGATCATCGTGTTCATGCTGATCTACTACAAGCTGTCGGGCGTCAACGCGGTCGTCGCGCTGGTCTTCAACCTGGTCATCCTGCTCGGCCTGATGGCCTACATCGGCGCGGTGATGACGCTGCCCGGCATCGCCGGCTTCGTGCTGACGATGGGCATCGGCGTCGACTCGAACGTGCTGATCTTCGAGCGCATCAAGGAAGAGCTCGAGGCGCAGCGCGGCGTGCGCGCGGCGATCAACGCCGGCTTCAGCCGCGTGTTCTGACGCTGCTCGACACGCACGTCGCGGCGCTGATCTCGGCGCGTTCCTGTTCCAGTTCGGCACCGGCCCGATCCGCGGCTTCGCGATGACGCTGTCCATCGGTCTGCTCGTCGAACCTGTTCACGTCGATCTTCGTGTCGAAGACGCTGTTCGAGCTGGCGCTGTCGGCAGCGCCAGCAGGTCGCGACGCTGTCGCATCTAGCACTCAGACGTCATGCATATCTTCAAGAACACCAACTTCGACTTCCTCCGCTGGCGCTGGCACGCGATCGCGCTGTCGTGGGTCGTCATCATCGCCGGCGTGGTCGTGATCTGGACGAAGGGGATGCCGCAAGGGCGTCGAGTTCGCCGGCGGCACCGTCGTCATCGTGCAGTTCGATCAGCACGCCGACCGTCGAGCAGGTGCGCGGCGCGCTGGACAAGCGACTACCCGGCGGCGGCCAGAACGCCGTCGTCCAGGCGTACGGCGATCCGCCGGCCGCGCCAGGTGATGATTCGCGTGCCGCAGGTCGGCGCGGAAGCGGGCGGCGTCGCTGAGCGCGACGCGCCGAGCAGGTCGACGACGGCGCTGCAAGCAGGCGCAACCTCGGCAACTTCACGGTGGTCGGGCGCCGAGATCGTCGGCCCGACGGTCGGCAAGGAGCTGACGACGCAAGGGCATGCTGGCGACCGTCTTCGTCGCTGGTCGGCATCCTGGTCTACATCGCGTTCCGCTTCCAGTTCAGCTTCGCGCGTCGGCGCGGTCGTCGCGACGATGCACGACCTGCTGATCACGCTCGCGTTCCTGGCGTTCTTCCGCTACGACCTGACGCTGAACGTCATCGCCGCGATCCTGACGATCACCGGCTACTCGACCAACGACACGATCGTCATCTTCGACCGGGTGCGCGAGAACCTGCGCGTCGATGCGGCGCGACAATCGCTGAACGACGTCATCAACGCGTCGATCAACCAGACGCTGGGCCGGACGGTCATCACCGCGGGCACGGCGCTGCTGTCGGCGCTCGCGCTGTTCTTGTTCGGCGGCGAGGTGCTGCACGGCTTCGCGTTCACGATGATCGTCGGCATCATCACCGGCACCTATTCGAGCGTGTTCATCGCCGCGGCGATCGTCAGCTTCTGGCGCGGGACGGCGCCGACGCGCGCCGGCGCGCACGCGCCGGCCGCCGCCGGCGCGGCGCCGCAGCAGCCGCAGCGCAAGCCGAAGCCGCAGCGGAAGGCGCGCGCGTCGTAGACGCTGCGCTCGTCGTGATCTGGCTGCTCGACTGCCGGCGCTGCTCGGCATCGTGCAGGGACTCACCGAGTTCCTGCCCGTCTCGTCGACCGCGCATCTGCTGATCGGCGCGCGGCTGCTCGGCTTCGACGATCCGGGCGGCGTCTTCACCGTGATGATCCAGCTCGGCTCGATCCTCGCGGTGATGTGGCTGTATCGCGTCGAAGATCGTCGCACGTGCTCGCCGGGCTGCCGTCGGATCCCGACGCGCGGCACTTCGCGCTGATGATCGTCGTCGCGTTCGTGCCGGCGCTCGTCGCCGGCGCGCTGCTGTCCGAGCTTCGTGAAGCGCGTGCTCTACACGCAGCTCCGAGCGTCATCGCGGTCAGCGTTCATCGTCGGCGGCATCGTCATGCTGATCGTCGAGCGCTGCCGGCCCGCGCCCGACCGTGCTCGACGCGGACCACACGTCGCTGTCGCGCGCGCTCGGCATCGGCATCGTGCCAGATGCTCGCGCTGATTCCCGGCGTGTCGCGCTCGGGCGCGACGATCGTCGGCGCGCATGCTGATCGGGCCTCGATCGGCCGGCGGCGGCGGAGTTCTCGTTCTTTCTGGCGATGCCGACGATGGCGGCGGCGTTCGCGCACGATCTGCTCGAGGTGCGGCACGATCTCGGCGTCGGCGCGCGGCGCTCGAGATCGCCGTCGGCTTCGTGATGGCGTTCGTCGCCTCGCTGCTGGTCGTCAAGCCGTTCCTCGCGTTCGTCCGGCGCGTCGGGCTTCGCGCCGTTCGCCTGGTACCGGATCGTCGCTCGGCGTCGTCGCTGCTCGCGGCGCTCGCGCGCTGGGCTGGATGTAGCGCGACGTCATGCAGTGGCTGCGCCGCAGCTTCATCACCGGCTTCTTCGTCACCGTGCCGCTGTTCATCAGCGTCGCCGCGTTCGTCTGGATCTTCAGCGTCGTCGACGGCTTCGACGGCGCCGCTCTACGACCGGTTGCTCGGGCGGCGAAGTCCCGGGCCTCGGCATCGCTGACGACGGCGGTGGCGATCGCTGCTGGTCGGCGCGGTCGCGACCAACGTGATCGGCAAGCGGCTGCTGCAGCGGGCGGAAGGCTGGCTGCTGCGCGTGCCGGTGTTCCGGACGATCTACGCGCCGGTCAAGCAGCTGGTCGTCGCGTTCTCGCCGGACAACGAGTCCGGGTTCAAGCGCGTGGTGCTGGTCGAGGACGCGGCGCGCGGCTTCGTGCTCGGGATTTCTGACCAAGGAGTTCACCGTCGATCGCGGGCAGCGGTCCCGAGGCGCTGATGGCCGTCTACGTGCCGACCAACCACCTGTATCTGGGCGACATCGTGATCTGTCCGCGCGACCGCGCGACGTTTCCCGACATCACCGTCGAGGAAGGCATCCGCATCTTCCTGACCGGCGGCATGGCGCTGGCTGGACGCATTCGTGCCCGCCGTGGCGACGACCGGGTCGGAGATTTCCGGGTATAATCCGTTGTTTTGTTTTCATGCAATTGAGGGCCGCAATGATCGCATAAGTTCCGAATTCTCGTCCTGCTGCTCGCGCTGACTGCGCTGATGCCCGCTGTCGGCTTCGCGACGCAACCGCCGTCGGGGCAGGCCGCGGCGGAATCCGCGCAGCGCCACGCAGGCGGCGAAGCGAACCTGGTGCTGCCGGATCTCGGCTCCGAGACGTTCCGGCGGCATCAACGGCCGCACGCTGCTGATGAGCGGCCTGGTCGTCTGCGTGCTCGGTCTCGGCTTCGGGCTGACGATCTTCACGACAGCTGAAGAACCTGCCGGTGCATCGCTCGATGCTCGAGATCTCGGAGCTGATCTACGAGACCTGCAAGACCTACCTGATCACGCAGGGCAAGTTCATCCTGCATTCTCGAGGTGTTCATCGGCGTGATCATGGTCGTTCTACTTCGGCGTGCTGCAGCACTTCGATGCCGATGCAAGGTCGATCATCATCCTGCTCTTCAGCCTGATCGGCATCGCGCGGCAGCTACGGCGTGGCGTGGTTCGGCATCCGCGTCAACACGTTCGCCAACTCGCGCACCGCGTTCGCCAGCCTGCGCGGCAAGCCGTTTCCGATCTACGCGATTCCGCTGCAGGCCGGCATGAGCATCGGCATGCTGCTCATCAGCGTCGAGCTGTTCATGATGCTGTGCATCCTGCTGTTCATCCCCGGCGACTACGCCGGGTCCCTGCTTCATCGGCTTCGCGATCGGCGAGTCGCTCGGCGCGGCGGCGCTGCGCATCGCCGGCGGCATCTTCACGAAGATCGCCGACATCGGCTCGGACCTGATGAAGATCGTCTTCAACATCAAGGAAGACGACGCGCGCAACCCGGGCGTGATCGCCGACTGCACCGGCGACAACGCCGGCGACTCGGTCGGCCCGAGCGCCGACGGCTTCGAGACCTACGGCGTCACCGGCGTCGCGCTGATCACGTTCATCCTGCTGGCGGTGCAGCGACCCGACGGTCCAGGTGCAGCTGCTGGTCTGGATCTTCGTGATGCGCATCATGATGATCATCGCCAGCGGCGCTGTCCTACTTCATCAACGAGGCGATCGCGAAGGCGCAGTACGGCAAGCGCCGACAAGATGAACTTCGAGGCGCCGCTGACCTCGCTGGTCTGGCTGACCTCGATCGTCTCGGTCGTCATCACCTACGTCGTGTCGTACCTGCTGATCCCGAACCTCGGCGACGACCGACGCTGTGGTGGAAGCTGTCGACGATCATCACCTGCGGCACGCTGGCCGGCGCGATCATTCCGGAGCTGGTGAAGGTCTTCACCTCGACCGAGTCGAGCCACGTGCAAGGAAGTCGTGACCTCGTCGCGCGAAGGCGGCGCGTCGCTGAACATCCTGTCCGGCTTCGTCGCCGGCAACTTCAGCGCCTACTGGCTCGGGCTGAGCATCGTCGCGCTGATGGCGATCGCCTACATCGTCAGCACGCTACGGCCTCGGCGCAGCTGATGCTCGCGCCGGCGGTGTTCGCCTTCGGCCTGGTGGCGTTCGGCTTCCTCGGCATGGGCCCGGTGACGATCGCGGTCGACTCCTACGGCCCGGTGACCGACAACGCGCAGTCGGTGTTCGAGCTGTCGGTGATCGAGACGCTCCCGAACATCAAGGAGGAGCTCAAGAAGGACTACGGCTTCGACGTGAACTTCGAGCGCGCCAAGGACCTGCTCGAAGAGAACGACGGCGCCGGCAACACGTTCAAGGCGACGGCGAAGCCGGTGCTGATCGGCACGGCGGTCGTCGGCGCGACGACGATGATCTTCTCGATCATCATGGTGCTGACCGACGGGCTGACCGCAGAACGTCGACAAGCTGTCGATCCTGCACCCGCCGTTCCTGCTCGGCCTGATCACCGGCGGCGCGGTGATCTACTGGTTCACCGGCGCGTCGACGCAGGCGGTGACGACCGGCGCGTATCGCGCGGTCGAGTTCATCAAGGCGAACATCAAGCTCGAAGGCGTCGAGAAGGCGTCGGTCGACGACAGCAAGAAGGTGGTCGAGATCTGCACGCAGTACGCGCAGAAGGGGATGTTCAACATCTTCCTGACGGTGTTCTTCTCGACGCTCGGCGTTCGCGTTCCTCGAGCCGTACTTCTTCATCGGCTACCTGATCTCGATCGCGCTCTTCGGGCTGTACCAGGCGATCTTCATGGCCAACGCCGGCGGCGCCTGGGACAACGCCAAGAAGATCGTCGAGGTCGAGCTGAAGGTGAAGGGCACGCCGCTGCACGCGGCGACGGTGGTCGGCGACACGGTCGGCGATCCGTTCAAGGACACCTCGTCGGTCGCGATGAACCCGGTCATCAAGTTCACGACGCTGTTCGGCCTGCTGGCGGTGGAACTGGGCGTGCAGCTGGCCGCGGAGTATGGGGCACGGATGAGTCACGTGCTGGCGGCAGCGTTCCTGCTTGGTCGACGATGTTCGTCTGGCGGTCGTTCTACGGGATGCGGATCAGGTCGGGCGGCCTAGGGATTAGTCACCGCATCGGCCGGAACCGGTCGGCCATTTCCGCCAGAACGGTGTCTAAGCCGGTCGAGAAGGTTCGTTGACACTGGTTTTTGGCTCTGACTATAATTCGCGGTCTTTGCGCCGCTCGGATGAAGGGCTAGGAGGGCGAACCGTGCCACGTGACATGTTCGGCGACGTCGTCGAGCCGTCGATCAAGGTCGGAACCAGAAGTGGTACACGGTTCCGCTGTCGATCCTCGCGCACGTGGTCATCTTCGCGGCGATCATCATCATTCCGCTGATGGCGACCGACGTGCTGCCGACGCCGCCGTCGATGATGGCGTTCGTGGCGGCGCCGCCGCCGCCACCGCCGCCGCCGCCGCCGCCGCCGGCACCTGCCGCGCCGCAGCCGAAGTGGAGCCGGTTCCGGTGGCGAATCCCGAACGCGGCGCCGGTCGAAGCGCCGAAGGAAATCAAGCCCGAGGCCGCGCGTGCCGAGCGTCGGCGAGGGCGTGCCCGGCGGCGTCGAAGGCGGCGTGCCCGGCGGCGTCGTCGGCGGCGTCGTCGGCGGTCTGCCCGAGGCGCCGCCGCCGCCGCCGCCGCCACCGGCCGCGCCGGTCCGCGTCGGCGGCAACATCAAGACGCCGACGCAAGATCAAGGACGTCAAGCCGGTCTATCCGCCGATCGCGCAGTCGGCGCGCGTGCAGGGCGTCGTGATCATCGAGGCGACGATCGGCCCCGACGGCCGCGTCAAGGACGCGAAGGTGCTGCGCTCGATCCCGCTGCTCGACCAGGCGGCGCTCGACGCGGTGAAGCAGTGGGCAGTTCACGCCGACGCTGCTCAACGGCGTGCCGGTGCCGGTCATCATGACCGTCACGGTGAACTTCACGCTGCAGTAACGTCGCGGGTCATCGAGACCCGCCATGAATCTCCATTCGGAGGATGGGCGAATGGATTTCATTGAGATGTGGCAGCAGATGGGGCCGATGGCCAAGGGCGTCGGCGTCATTCTCTTCATCATGTCGATGTGGTCGTTCGGCGTCGCCATCGAGCGCATCTACACGTTCACGCAGGCGCGCAAGCAGTCGAAGCTGTATGCGCCGCAGGTGGCCAAGCACCTGAAGGAAGGCCGCCTGAAGGACGCGATCGCGATCTCGTCCTCGAAGAACTACCGCTACAGCCACCTCGCGAAGGTCGTGCTCGCGGGGCTGCAGGAATATCAGTTCCAGCAGGAAGCCGGCGGCAACCTGAGCCGTGAAGACCTCGTCGACACCGTGCGCCGCTCCATTCAGCGCGCCTCGGCGCTCACCGCGAACGACCTGAAGAAGGGCGTCTCCGCGCTCGCGACCATCGGCTCGACCGCGCCGTTCGTCGGACTGCTCGGCACGGTCGTCGGCATCATCACCGCGTTCCAGGGCATCGCGGCCACCGGCTCGGGCGGTCTCGGCGCGGTGTCGGCCGGTATCTCGGAAGCGCTCGTCGAGACGGCGCTCGGGCTGCGTCGTCGCGATTCCGGCGGTGTGGTTCTACAACTACCTGACCGGCCGCATCGAGTACTTCAACGTCGAAATGGACAACTCCTCGTCGGAGCTGGTCGACTACTTCATCAAGAAGACGGCGTAAGCGCGCTAAGGAGCTTTCCCCCATGGCCATGGACATCGGGGCATCCAAGGGATCCCTCAAAGCCGACATCAACGTCACGCCGCTGGTCGACGTCATGCTGGTGCTGCTCATCATCATGATGCTGATCGCGCCGATGCTGCAGCAGGGCGTCGCCGTCACGCTGCCCGAGGCGGTGAACACGCGGCGACAAGCCCGACACGCAGGACCAGACGGTCATCGCGATCGACGCCGTCAACAAGTTCTACGTGAACGCGATCCCGGTCGCGAAGGACGATCTCGTCCCACGCGTCCAGCGGCGCTCGAGGACAAGAAGGAAAAGATCGTCTACCTGAAGGGCGACAAGGACGCGAAGTACAGCGCGATCATGGACGCGATGGACGCGCTCCGCAAGGCGCGGATCGAGAACATCGCGCTGATCACCGAGCGGAAGCTGCGACCGGGCGAATCGGCGGGAGGACAGTAATGGCGCACGCACACAAGCATCTCGGCGCCGAGCGGGTCGTCACGGGGCGAGACGCCGCACGCCAGTGCGGACATGAACGTCACGCCGCTCATCGACGTGCTGCTCGTCCTGCTCATCATCTTCATGGCGGCGCTGCCGCTGACCCAGAAGGGGGTCGACATCAACCTGCCGCTCGAAGCGGACGCGAAGCAGCCGGAGAATCCGCAGAACAACCAGATCGTGCTGGAGTACACCGCCGACAAGTCGATCGCCGTCAACCACCAGCCGATTCACGCTCGCGGAGCTCGAGAGCACGACTGCGCGACATCTTCGAGACGCGCAAGGAAAAGACGATGTTCATCGTCGGCGACCCGTCGCTGCGCTACGGCGAGATCGTCGACGTGATCGACGCGGCCAAGGGCGCCGGCGTCGAAAAGGTCGGCATCGTCACCCTCGGCATGCGCGAGGAGGCCACCGGCCAGAAGCCCGCAGGTCAGTAGGGGATTGAAACGCTCGGAAGCGAGGGCCGCTCTTTCACTGGGCGGCCCTCGCTGTTTGTACGCTGCTCGGTGCTCGGTGCAAGGTGCTATGTGCTGCGTGCTACGTGCGCCTGGTTCCAAGTGCTCGCTTCCACCACACGGGTCACTTAGACGCCAGGAAGCACGAGCGTTTGCACTCAGCGCCTTGAATACACCCTGGCACGCAGCACATAGCACCTTGCACCGATGCACATAGCACCTTGCACCCAGCACCCTTAGCGCACGGAGCACCGACAACGTCAGTACACACGACGGGCCGCCCGTTTCGGGGCGGCCCGTTCATTCTCACGGCGAGGTCCTGATTAGCTTTTCTTGGCCGTCTTCTGCATCTCGAGGACCTTGTTGCGCAGCTTGTCGGCTTCGTCGATCAGCTGCTTCTGCTTCTCGGGACTCTTCTCGACGCGCGCCTGGAGGCGAAGCAGGATGTTCTTGTAGGTCATCGCCTCCAGGTAGTTCGGGTTCAGGCTGAAGCGCCTTGTCCTCCATCTCGAGGCCCTTGAGGATGTAGTCACGCTTGGCCGCGTCGGTCAGGCGGAAGTCCTTGTTGCGCCTTGTCCCAGTAGTAGGTCGCGATCAGATGGTAGCCTTCGGGGTTGTTCGGATTCGAGGTCTGCCGCCTTCTGCAGCGCGTCTATCGTCTTGTGGAACTCTCCCTGCCGGTTGTAAAAGGCTGCCAGCGCGACAGACGGGCCCGCTTCGTTCGGCTTGGCCTCTCGGCCTTCTGCAGCTGCGCCTCGGCGTCCTCGTAACGGCCGGCGTCCTCGTACAGCTTGGAGAGCGCCATGTAGTTGGCCGGCTCGCTCGGTTCCATCTGGATGATCTGCTGGTAGACCGGCTCCGCCTTGGCCGGATCGTTCCATCTTGTCGGATCGTATGCTGCCGCCAGGTACTCGAGAGACGACTTCTTCCACTTGGGATCGGTGTTGCGTTCGGCGGCCTTGGAGTAGTTCTCAATCGCCTTCTGGATGATACGCATCGTTCTGCGCATCGCCTTTCTTGCCCGGCTTATAGAGCTTGTCGTAGCTGTTGGCGAGGAAGAAGTAAGCCGTGTTGAGCGTGGGCGTGGTTCGCAGGGCCGCGTCGTTGCCGACGACCGCCTCGTAGCGCTCGACGGCCTTCTTGTAGTCCTTCGCCTGATAAGCCGCGTTCGCGTCCTTGAATGCCTTGACGCCCTTCAGATTGCCGACGGAGTACTTGCCGCAGCCCGCAGCCGTCATGCAGAGCCCGACGACGAGGGCCATCGATGCCAGCAGAAGCTGCGCGGTTTCGGATCGTCATGCTCTTCCCTTCTCGCGCCGATTACAATAGATCAAAGGGGGTCAGTATATTGGCGGCCAAAAGAGCCGTCAACCGCGCCCTGGCAGGGCTTCGCCACCTGTTCCCCGCGATTCTCGAAGGTTAGACACCACAAATCATGATCCGGTTCGAGGACCTCATCGAAAAGGTCCGGGCTACTAATCCTGACGCCGACATCGAGCTGCTGAGGCGGGCCTACGTCTTCTCCGCCTTCGAGCACAAGGGACAAGTGCGTCACTCCGGCGAGCCATACCTCGTGCATCCGCTCGAGGTAGCGGACCTGCTGGCTGACATGAAGCTCGATGTCGTCGCAGTCGCCTCCGGTCTGCTCCACGACATCGTCGAAGACACGCAAGACGCCAATCGAGCGGATCAAGGAGCTCTTCGGCGCAGATATCGCCCACGTCGTGGAGGGGGTTACCAAACTCGGTGCCATCCAGTTCTCGTCGAGCGAGGAGCGGCAGGCGGAGAATTTCCGCAAGATGCTGCTCGCGATGGTCGACGATATTCGCGTCATCCTCGTGAAGCTCGCCGATCGGCTCCACAACATGCGAACCCTGCACCACCTGACCGAGGAGCGTCGGTTGGCAATCGCGCAGGAGACGCGGGATATCTACGCGCCAATCGCCAATCGGCTCGGGATGAGCAAGCTGAAGAACGAGCTGGAGGAGCTCGCGTTCAAGTATCTCGAGGCGAAGGCCTACGAGTCGCTGCGCCACCGTGTGGAGGCACGCCGCCGCGCAACCGAGGGACTGATCGAGGAGCTGACCAGGACGATCTCGGCGAAGCTGGCCGAGGCGCAGGTGCCGGTGATCCACATCGACGGGCGGATCAAGCGGCTGTTCAGCATTCATCAGAAGCTGAAGAAGCAGAAGGTCGATCTCGACCAGGTCTACGACTTCATGGCGCTGCGCATCGTCACGCAGTCGGTGAAGGATTGTTACGCCGCGCTCGGGATCATCCACCAGACTTGGTCGCCGGTGCCGGGACGGATCAAGGACTTCATCGCGATGCCGAGGCCCAATGGGTACCAATCCCTGCACACCTCGGTCATCAGCGAGCGCGGGTTCCCATTCGAGGTGCAGATCCGCACGGCCGAGATGCACCGGATCGCGGAAGAGGGAATCGCCGCGCACTGGAAGTACAAGGAAGGACGCGTCGGCGCCGATCGCGACGAACAGTACTTCATCTGGCTGCGCCAGCTCCTCGAATTCCAGCAGGAAGTCCGCGACCCGCAGGAGTTTCTGCAGAACCTGAAGATCGAGCTGTACCCGGAAGAGGTGTACATCTTCACGCCGAAGGGGGAAGTCAAGGCGCTGCCGCGCGACGCGACGCCGGTGGATTTCGCGTACTCGATCCATACGGACGTCGGACATCAGTGCGTCGGTGCGCGGGTGAACGGCAAGATGGTTCCGCTCCGTACCCGGCTGCGCAACGGCGACATTGTCGAGATCGTGACCGCGCCCGGCCATCAACCGAGCCGGGACTGGCTCAACTTCGTCGTCACCTCGCGAACGCGCAACAAGATCAAGCACTACATCCAGGCTGAGGAAAAGCAGCGCAGCCTGGAGCTCGGGCGAAAGCTCTTTGAAAAGGAAGCGCGGCGTTACGGTCTCAACTTGAAGGGCCTGACGGATGGACCGGCGTTCGCCGCGATGCTCAGCGAGTACGGCTATGGCAAGGGTGAAGAGCTGTTTGCCGCGATCGGCTACGGCAAGGTCGCCACGCGGACCGTGCTGACCAAGCTCGTCCCGCAGGAACAGTTGAAGGAGACGCCGGAAAGCGGCATCGCGTCGGTCGTCCGGCGAGTGCTCGGTCCGGCGGAAGAAAAGATCAAGGTGCGCGGCTTCGACGATCTGATGGTGTTCCGGGCCCGCTGCTGCAATCCGATCCGGGGAGAAAAGATCGTCGGCTACATCACCCGGGGGAAGGGCGTATCGGTCCACTCCGCGATCTGCCCGAACGTCGTGAACCTGCTCTACGATCCCGAGCGCCGCATCGACGTCGAGTGGGACAAGGGTGCGGATTCCTCACCCTACACGGTGCGCCTCAGCCTGCAGGTGGAGGACCGCAAGGGAATTCTCGCCGACGTGACGTCGAAAATCGCTGGGATCAACACCAACATCCGCAACGTCGAGGCTCGATCCGACGACGATCAGACCGGACGGATCGATATGACGGTGGAGATCAGCGACGTGAAGCACTTGCAGAAAGTGATCAAGTCGCTGAGAAGTGTGGACGGGGTCGTCGACGTCGAACGAGCGAGTCGCTAGGCGCGCACGGCGCGCCTGCGAGGGCGCGGCGCGGGGCGTAGGGGTCCCCGCGAGCGACCGAGCCGGGGTTCGGGGCGGAGCCCCGACAAGGAAGCCATGACGGTGGCGATCAGCGACGTGAAGCACTTGCAGAAAGTGATCAAGTCGCTGAGAAGTGTGGACGGGGTCGTCGACGTCGAACGAGCGAGTCGCTAGGCGCGCACGGCGCGCCTGCGAGGGCGCGGCGCGGGGCGTAGGGGTCCCCGCGAGCGACCGAGCCGGGGTTCGGGGCGGAGCCCCGACAAGGAAGCCATGACGGTGGCGATCAGCGACGTGAAGCACTTGCAGAAAGTGATCAAGTCGCTGAGAAGTGTGGACGGGGTCGTCGACGTCGAACGAGCGAGTCGCTAGGCGCGCACGGCGCGCCTGCGAGGGCGCGGCGCGGGGCGTAGGGGTCCCCGCGAGCGACCGAGCCGGGGTTCGGGGCGGAGCCCCGACAAGGAAGCCATGACGGTGGCGATCAGCGACGTGAAGCACTTGCAGAAAGTGATCAAGTCGCTGAGAAGTGTCGACGGCGTGGTTGATGTGGAGAGGGCGAGTAGGTGAAGCGGGCTTCGGGTCTGCAGACTCCAGGCTTCAGGGGCCACAGGCATCCCGAGCCTCCGGCCCGTAGCCTCCGAAGTCCGCAGCCTGAAGCCTGAAGCCCGAAGCCCGAAGCCCGGAGCCTACAGGGTCGCGATCACATCGATCTCGACCTTTGCGTCCTTGGGCAGCCGCGCAACCTGCACGGTCGCGCGCGCGGGGGCGGGCGACGAGAAGTAGGTGCCGTACACCTCGTTCATCTTCGCGAAATCGTTCATGTCCAGCAGGTAGACCGTCGAGCGCACGACCGCATCGAACGACGCACCCGCCGCCTTGAGGATCTCGCCGATGTTCTTGAACACCCGGTGGGTCTGCGTCGCGATGTCACCGTCGATCAGGTTGCCGGTTGCCGGATCGATTGGGACCTGTCCCGAGACGAACAGCAGGTTCCCGGCCTTGATCGCCTGTGAATAGGGCCCAATGGCCTTCGGGGCCGAGGAAGAGGACACCGCCTCGCGCATCAGAGAATCCCTGATGATCGCCCGGGCTAGGCGGCCTTGACGACCTTGCCGGAGCGCAGGCAGCGCGTGCAGACACGCAACCGCCTGATTCCACCATTGACCAACGCGCGGACCCGCTGAAGGTTCGGCTCGAACCGGCGCGGGGTGATGTTGTGCGCGTGGCTGATATTGCGCCCGACGACCGGGCCCTTTCCGCAGAGTTCGCAGCGCTTCGCCATGATTTCGTGACTCGTTGCTGATGATGAAGATCGCCTGCCGGGCTAACCGGAGCCGGCACAAACAACGAATTATAGCACGACGCGGCAGGTCGCCGACGAGGTCCGAGATCCGAGGTCCGTCCGTCCCGGGTTACACAGACGCACGGGTGAAACACCAGCTAGCTTCGCGGAAGTTTGCGCGTCGACGTGGATTAGATCGTTTCCGCCTGGCGTCGACCCCCCTTCGCGGTCGCAGTTCGAACCTCGGGCAACGGCCTCCCACCTCGGGCAACGGGCCTCCCACCTCGGACCTCGGACCTCGGCCCTCGGCAAGAATCACGGAATGATGATCCGCGGCTCGTCTCTCGACGCCGTATGTTCGGGGCTGTCGGCGGCATTCGCCGGCCCCATCATTCGTTCGGCGATGGCGAGCCAGCTGCCGGCAGGACGGTCGGCATCCGGCGACTCGCTGGCCGCTTCGCGCGCGAGGCGCTCGATGCGCCGCAGCGCGACGGCCGCGTCGCGTTCAACCCGCGAGGCCTCGGCACCGGCCCGCCGGGCAATGTCCATGACTGCCTTGCCGACCTCGTCGGCCAGCCGCTGTGCGGGAAGCGAGCGGGCCTGGTGCTCGTAGATGATCCCGCTGCGCGCGGTTTCAATCGTCGAGGCGACGGCCGCGATCGCTTCGGCAACATCGCCGTCGACCAGTGCCGGCACTGCCGAGGCCGCATGCTGGAGCACTATCGCCTGGACGAACAGGAACAGCCGATATTGCGTGTTCGAGAGGTCGGAGATGCGCGGCATCACAAAGGCCAGGTCGCGCTCCTGCTGCCGCTGCACCACCGCGGCCGGATGCGCGCGAGCCGTCGACAGGTAGGGACAATCCGGCGGGCACGCGATCTCGGTGAGTCGCTTCGTCCCGCAGCACACGGCGCAGATCTGACGGCCGACACCTGGGCAGGCACGCTTCGCCCTGCGCACGCCGCACAGCGGGCAGACGGATTTCATGTCGTGACAGTATGCCGTACCGAGGGGTTATGGGTGTGCGGTTGGCGGTTTGCGGCGGCGGTTCGCGGGCTGGCGGCCGTTGACGGATTGCCGGCGCATTTGCCGTGAACCGCCACCCGTGAACCGGCCACCGCAAAGTGCCAACCTCTGTGAATCTTGAACCCGTTTCGCACCTAATGTCTCCCGGACGATTGCAATTTCGTTGGCTCTCCGTATAATCAGCGGCAATCCCGCCAATTTTGCTAGCGTTTCCCGGCGCTAGGCTCAGGAATATCCTTTGCAGTTTATGGTCCTCGAGGAGGAAGGATGGACGATCCGCTCCTGCAAGAGCAATCGCCGGCGGAATATTTCAGGGATTTGATCGATGCGGCGCTCGCGCGTCAGCACCTCCGCGCCAACGAGCTCACCGCGTACTACCTCGTCAATCTGTTGTGCCGGTTCATGCGTCCTGACGGCCGGATGCCATTTGCCGATGACACCCACCAGCCGCTTGCCCTACGACTCGGGCGTGCGCTCGAGAGCGGCGGTATGGAACAGCGTGCTCGGCTGCGGAACGTCGGTGATTTCTCGCTCTTCATGTCCGGCTTCTTCTCCGACAGCTTCCGGCGGCGGTTGGTGGATGTGGATTACTACAAATCCATGGGTGAATACGCGTACGGTTCGCTCAGCCGGCGTGACGAGGACACCTTCTGCGAGGTTTTTGCCGAGCTCGCGAGGAAGTTCGTGGGTTTTACCGATGTCCTTTCGGAGGTGAGCGAACGCACCGCGCTGGCGTCGAATGCCGACGTTCTTCGCCTCTATGAAAAGTGGCTGCGCACCGGCAGCCCCCGCGACGGCCAGCGCCTGGTGGACCGCGGAATCGTCCCCAACGGCTCGGTCGGCTCACGCTTCGTGCAGTAAACCCCTTTTGACACACCCTTACCGTGGCGCCACGTCCACATGACGCCACGGTCGTCCTCTTTTAAGTACGGACGCCGAACCAAAAGCCCCCCTTCCGGCGTCTAAACCGCCATTAGGGCGATTTATGGGTTGCTGGCTGGGCCCAAAATCCAGTACACTGACGGGCTTTATAACTGGCAAATTCATTGCATAGACGCTCGCGACGTATAAAGAAGCGCGAGCGAGTAGGTGGAAAGGAGTCGCACTCATATGAACGTTACCAAGGCGCCCCGGGAGCAGATGAATCGCGATCGCTATGTCGAGCTGAAGAAGATCCTCGAGGAACGACGCCGCGAGATCGTGAGTGAAGTGCAGGGACGGATGCGTGACGTGCGCGCCGAGGGTGCGGGCAGCACCGTCCAGGGTGTGCTCGATGCCGCGGAGAGTTCCGAGGCCGATATTCAGGACGAGATCGAATTCGCCTTGATCCAGATGAAGGCGGAGACCCTCAGCAAGATCGACGAGGCGCTTCGTCGGCTCGAAGAGGGCACCTTCGGCTACTGCTTCGAGTGCGGCGAAGAGATTTCCGAGCGTCGGCTTCGTGCGCTGCCTTTCGCGGTGCGGTGCAAGGACTGCGAGGAGGCCCGCGAGGTCGCCCAGCAGCGCGAGCGGGTCATGGCTCAGCGCCGTGGCGCCGCGTCCCTCTTCCTCGACATGCAGGGCTAATGGGGAATTGGGTCGTTCCGGTCATCGGGTAGCCGCGTAGTCAAAAAGACTCGGTTACCCGATTCTGTCCGGGCGCCCGATCGTTTACACTCGCGAGGCCAGCGGCGGCCTTGCGAGCCCGCCGGGGCTTTAATTACTTTCAAGTTTGAGGAGGATCGCCGAATGAGCGATCAACCCGACCAGGACGAGGAACGCCTGCCAGCGCCAAGCGCCGAGGCCGGGTCCGAGACCGAGCGGCCGGTGCAGGTTCCACCGGAACTGCCGGTGCTTCCGCTGCGCGACACCGTCCTGTTTCCCAATTCGTTCATGCCGCTCGCGGTTGCCCGAGAGGCATCCGTGCGCCTCGTCGACGAGGCGAATGCCGCCGGCCGGCTGATCGGCGTCTTCACGCAAAAAGAGGCGGCCACCGAGGAGCCGCTACAGGAAGACCTGTATCCGGTCGGAACGGTGACCCACATCCACAAGATGTTCAAGCTGCCTGACGGCAGCCTTCGGCTGATCGTGCAGGGGCTCGCGCGTGTCACGCTCAATCACGTCATCCAGACGCGTCCGTACCTGCGCGCCGGTGTCACCGTTGCCGAGGACCAGCTTCGCGAGGAGGACCATCTCGAAATCGACGCGCTCCAGCGCAATATCAAGAGCAACTTCCAGCAGGTGGTTTCGCTGTCGCCGCTGCTGTCCGACGATCTGCAGGCGCTTGCGGCAAACATCACCGATCCCGGCAAGCTGGCCGATTTCATTGCGTCCAGCCTGACGACGATCGGCACGCCGATCAAGCAGGAGATCCTCTCGACGCTGGATGTCCGGGCCCGGATGGACGCGCTGAACCGGATCCTGATCAAGGAACTCGAGGTGCTCGAGCTCGGCTCCCGCATCCAGTCGCAGGTACAGTCCGAGGTTGGCAAGAATCAGCGTGAATACTTTCTGCGCGAGCAGCTCAAGGCCATCCAGAAGGAGCTTGGCGAAGGGGACGAGCAGGCGAAGGAGATTGAAGAGCTCCGCTCGAAGATCGAGGCCGCCGGCATGCCGGAAGGGGTCAGGAAGGAGGCGTTCCGCGAGCTGGATCGGCTGTCGAAGATGCCTGC
This sequence comes from uncultured Acidobacteriota bacterium, assembly GCA_963755695.1. GTDB lineage: Bacteria > Acidobacteriota > Vicinamibacteria > Vicinamibacterales > 2-12-FULL-66-21 > QHWT01. The sequence continues at coordinate 1,742,126 of CAVWLB010000008.1, forward strand.
CGCCGCGGCGGAATACACCGTCTCCCGGACGTACCTCGACTGGATCATCGCCCTCCCCTGGTCGAAGCGGACCGATGATTCAATCGATCTGAAGCACACCAAACAGGTGCTCGACGCCGATCACTCCGGCCTCGAGAAGGTGAAGGACCGCGTGCTCGAGTACCTTGCGGTCCGCAAGCTCAATCCGGACGTGAAGGGTCCGATCCTCTGCTTCCTCGGCCCCCCGGGGGTCGGGAAGACATCGCTCGCCCGATCGATCGCGAGCTCGATGGGCAGGAAGTTCGTGCGGGTTTCGCTCGGCGGGATGCGCGACGAGGCCGAAATCCGCGGCCATCGCCGCACCTACATTGGAGCGCTGCCGGGGCAAGTCATCCAGGGGCTCCGTCGTGCCGAATCCAAGAACCCGGTGTTCATCCTCGACGAGATTGACAAACTGGGCTCCGACTTCCGAGGCGATCCGGCTTCCGCGCTCCTTGAAGTGCTGGACCCGGAGCAGAACAACTCGTTCCGCGATCACTATCTGGACGTGCCGTTCGATCTCTCGGAGGTGCTCTTCCTGACGACCGCGAACGTGATGGACCCGATTCCACCGGCGTTGCGCGATCGCATGGAAGTGCTCGAGCTCGCCGGCTACACGGAAGAAGAGAAGCTGAAGATCGCGTTCGAACACCTGGTCGCAAAGCAGGTGAAGAACCACGGTCTCACCCCCGAGCAGCTCGAGTTCACGGAACCTGCGGTTCGCGAGGTCATTCGCGGCTACACGCGAGAGGCCGGCGTGCGCAATCTCGAACGCGAGCTGGGCGCTCTCTGCCGCAAGGTCGCGCGGCGACGTGCGGAAGGTGACGAGACCAAGGTGGTCATCAGCCCCGAGGTCGTGGTCGAAATGCTCGGCGCACCGTCGTTTCTCGACGAGGAGATCGAGAACCGCACCAAGGATCCGGGCGTCGCGGTCGGCCTGGCCTGGACTCCGGCCGGAGGCGAGGTCCTCTTCGTCGAGGCCTCCCGCATGCAGGGAGGAGGCTCGCTGACGTTGACCGGCCACCTCGGCGACGTGATGAAGGAGTCGGCGCGCACGGCGCTCTCCTGGTTCCGGGCCAACGCGCAGCATTACGGCGTCGACGCCGCGTTCTACAAGGATTCCGAGATCCACCTCCACGTGCCCTCGGGCGCGGTGCCTAAAGACGGTCCCTCGGCGGGCGTCACGATGGTTTGTGCGTTGGCCTCGCAGTTGACCCGGCGGCCTGTCCGCGGCGACATCGCCATGACCGGGGAGATCTCGCTCTCAGGTCGAGTGTTGCCCGTGGGCGGCATCAAGGAGAAGGTGCTCGCGGCGCGGCGCCACGGCATTACCGAGGTGATCCTGCCGCGTCAGAACGAAAAGAACATCCGCGAGGATCTGACCGAGGAATTACGGCGCGAGCTCACGATTCACTACGTTTCGGAGATTTCCGAAGCCGTGGCCATCGCGCTTCTCCCCTCCTCCGAGCAGACGACGCTCCCTAAGCCGATCCAACCGGAGGTCCAGCCGGCCGTCTGATTTGATGAGTTGGCAATCCGGTGATTTGGTAAGTAGGTGACTTCCAAATCACCAAATCACTGAATCACCAAATCACCAGTTCATGCGGGTCTTCTATTCTCCCCGCTACGGGTTGGCCCTGCCGGGCCACATCTGGCCGACATCCAAATATCGTCTCGTCGCCGAGCATCTGAAGGCCGACATCGTCGAACCGGGGATGGCGTCGTGGGACGATCTGGCGCTCGCGCACACGTCGGAATATCTCGACACGCTCCGCAACGGGACGCTCACCGCGGAGGAAATCGCGACCCTGGAATTGCCGTGGGTTCCCGGACTGCTCGACGGCTTCCGGGTCATGGTTGGTGGCACCTGCGAGGCTGCCCGCGCAGCGCTGGACGAGGGTGTCTCGGCGCATATCGGCGGCGGCCTCCACCACGCGTTTGCCAATCATGGGGAAGGCTTCTGTCCGTTGAACGACATCGCGGTCGCGGTCCGCGTGCTCCAGCGCGAGCGCGGAATTCGCCGCGCTGCGATCGTCGACTGCGACGTGCACCACGGCAACGGCACCGCGATGATCTTCGAGCGCGATCCGGATGTGTACACGTTCTCGATCCATCAGCAGCACAACTATCCGTTGTTCAAGCCGCGAAGCGATCTCGACATCGGCCTCGAGGACGGCGCCGGCGACGCCAGCTACCTCGATGCGCTGGCTGATGCGTTGCCGAAGGTGATGGAGAGCCGACCGGAATTGATGGTGTACGTCGCGGGCGCCGATCCATTCGAGCGCGATCAACTCGGAGGACTGTCATTGACGAAGACCGGGCTCGTCCGGCGCGACGAGCTGGTCATCGATGCGGGACGGCAGGCGGACGTTCCAATCGTCGTCGTGCTCGCGGGCGGCTACGCGGTTGACGTCGGCGACACCGTCGACATTCACGTCAACACCATCCGCGCGCTCCAGCGATACGGAGCGCAGAGGTTGAAAAGAGTCAAGGAGTAGGGCGCCTCTTTAGCCAGGTTGCTGTAAGAGTGAGGGTGTAGGGCGCCTCTTTTTAGAGGCGCCGAGGGTATTAGTTGTAGAGCGCCTGCTTTTAGAGAGGCGCCCGCGTGCAGGGCGGGTCTCTCTCTAAATGAGCGTCAGACCAACAATGGTTTTCATGTCGACGATCTCGCCGCGCCGAACCATCTCACGCGCCTCGCGCAGCTCGAACACCTTCGCCTCGATGTCTTCGTCTTCGTCGACTTCCGCCTGTTCGTCCGTGTCTTCGAGGTTGGAGAGGCGGAAGAACACCATTTCCTCGTCGCAGTAGCCCGGTGTCGGGTAGACCGCCGCGAGACGAACGATGGTTGCCGGAACCTTGCCGATCTCCTCGTGACACTCGCGTCGTGCGGCCTCTTCGGGCGTCTCTCCCTCATCGACGCTGCCGGCAGGCAGCTCCCACAGCCACGTGTTCAGCGAGTAGCGATACTGTCTGATCAGGATCACGTGCCCGGGCTCCGGCACGGGAATCAGCACCGCTGACTTCGAATGACGGACGATCTCCTGCACGGACTCACGTCCGTGTGGCAACTGCACATGGGCGCGCTCCACAGAGAAGACCCGGCCCGTGAATACGGTTTGGCTGGAAAGTCGCTCGGCGTTCTTCACCCTCATCTCCTATCACTTGTGGTGTAGGCCGGATCCGTAGAGAGACCCCACATCACGCGGCGCATAAAGAGGCGCCCTACACGCTCGGATTCTGCCGCTCCCGAATGTCGTCGATCACCGCCTGCAAATCGTCCGGCAACGGCGACTCGAATTCCATCTTGCGCCCTTCTGTCGGATGCATGAACGAAAGACGTGCGGCGTGAAGGAACGGCCGTTCGAGCCGCTGAACGGCCCGCAGGTCGTTCGCAACCCGGCGGTGCACCCCGCCGTACGTCGGGTCGCCGACGATTGGATGGCCGATTGCGCTGAGGTGGACGCGGATCTGGTGCGTGCGGCCGGTGGCGATCACCACGTGCAGCAGGGAGACCCCCTTCAGATGTTCGGCTTTGGTGATCCGCGTGACGGCGCTTCGCGCGCGTCGGCCGCGCGTCGACATCTTCTGACGATTGGAGGGATCGCGCCCGATCGGCGCGTCGATCCGCCGTCCCTGCTGCACCAGTCCCCACACCAGCGCGATGTATTCCTTCTCGACTTCCCGATCCTGAAACTGCCGCGCAAGCTCGTGGTGCGCGGCATCGTTCTTCGCAACCACCATGACGCCAGAGGTTCCGCGATCGAGCCGGTGCACGATCCCGGGTCTCAACTCGCCGCCGATGCCGCTGAGATCGTCGACGTGATGAAGCAGCGCGTTCACCAGCGTGCCGCTGTCGTGGCCCGCTGCGGGATGCACCACCATCCCGGGCGGCTTGTCCAGGATCACCACGTCCGAGTCTTCATAGACGATCGTGAGCGGCAAGTCCTCGGCGACCGCGGTCGCCGCGACGGGTGCGGGCACCTCGATGGTGTATTTCTGGCCGGCTCGCACCGCCGTGCTGGGGCGAAGGTCCTTGAGGGGCCCGGAAACCAGGCCCTCCTTGATGAGTTTCTGAATCTGGGACCGCGAGCGATCCGGAAGCGCTTCGGTCAGGAAGCTGTCGAGACGCGAGCCGTCCTGGTCGAGCGCGACTTCGACCTCGTGTCGATCGCCGTCGGTCATGCTGTCCGCGGGCGGCCGCGGCGGTCAAGCGGACTGGGTGGCATGACGACGGCCGAGACCCAGCATTTCCAACAGCACGAGGACCGCGCCGATGGTGATTGCAGCGTCGGCCACATTGAACGCCCAGAAGTGCGCGTCGCCCCAGTACACGTCCACGAAATCGATCACGTAGCCGGAAAGCGCCCGATCGATGAGGTTACCGAACGCGCCGCCGAGAATCAGGGCGAGGCCGTAGCGCGAGAGCTGTTCGTGGGTCCCCAACTGACGCGCGTAGAGCGAGATGGCGACGAGCGCCAGCGCCGCGATGACGATCATCACCGCCGACTTGTAGGGAAAATCCGCGGCATTGAGCAGTCCAAAGGCCGCTCCCGTGTTCTGCACGTGCGTGAAGTCCAGCAGGTTCGGGATGATGTGCCGGCTCTCGTGGAGTGGCAGGGTCAGTCGAACGGTGAGTTTCGTCAGCTGATCGAAAACGACGACCCCGCCGATCAGAAACAGCTCGAATGGCCTCACCAGCGGCCCCCGCGTCGCATGCTCGACCGCGTGCGGCTCCGGCTCAGGCGTGGGTGACGCGGGACTCGCACCGGTCCCGGCCGGATCCCGGAACCCATCGCGCTCGTCAATTCCACGCGATCCGTCGCTGCCGTCCGTGCCGTGCGATCCGGCGATGGTGTCTTCCATTGGTACCTTGATTAGCGTGCCGCCCGGGGCGCGTCAGCCTCGAGGGCCGCGACACAACGACTGCAGAGGCCCTCAGACCCGGGGTCGCGTGAGACTTCCGGCACCACGCGCCAGCAGCGCTCGCACTTCGTGCCCTCCGCGCGCGTGACCGAGACCGCCACACCTTCGGCGGCACCGCTTTCCAGCGCAACCTGCGACACGATGAACAGCATCGGCAGGTCCGGTTCGTACTGGCGCAGCAGATCGCCGGTGGCGCCACCCGCGGTCAGCGTCACGTGCGCGCCGAGCGACGTGCCGATAATTTTTCCCTGACGGGCATTTTCCAACGCGCGGTTCACTTCCTCACGAACGCCGAGTAACTGCTCCCAGCGTTCGACGAGCGCGCGGTCTACGAGAGCTTCCGTGTCGCGTGGAAATTCGGCGAGATGCACCGATTCCTCGCACGCCCGCCGAGGTGCTGCCACAGCTCGTCGGCGGTGACCGGGAGGATCGGCGCCAGCAGCCGCGCAAGCCCGTCGGCCATCATGTACATCGCCGTCTGCGCCGATCGGCGCTCGACCGATGCGGCGGCAAACGTGTACAGCCGATCCTTCGAGACGTCGGCGTAGAACGCGCTGAGGTCGACCGTGAGGAACTGGTTCAGCGTCTGGAAGATCGTGCGGGTAATCGTAACGCTCGTACGCGCGCAGGATCCGCCGTCGCCGCGCTTCGCGTAGCGACGCGAGCGACGTAGCGGTCGACCTCCTCGCATGCTGGCGATCGCGCACCCGATCGGTCGACGGGATCGAAGTCGTACAGGTTCGACGAGCGAGGTAGCGCAGCGTGTTGCGGATCTTGCGGTACGCCTCGACCACGCGCGCCAGGATCTGCTTGCCGACGCGCAGTCTCCTCGCGGAAGTCGCTCATCGACGACCCAGAGGCGCAGGATGTCGGCGCCGCTCTCCTTGATCACGTCCTGCGGCGCGATCGTGTTGCCGAGCGACTTCGACATCTTGCGGCCGTCGACGTCGATGAGGAAGCCGTGCGTGAGCACTTCGCGGAACGGCGGGCGGCCGCGCGTGCCGAGGCCGACGAGCAGCGAGCTCTGGAACCAGCCGCGATGCTGGTCGCTGCCTTCGAGGTAGATGTCGGCCGGCCAGGTCAGCTCCGGCGCGGAACGGCAGCACCGCCTCGTGGCTCGACCCCGAATCGAACCAGACGTCGAGGATGTTCGTCTCGCGCTCGAATGCCGTGCCGCCGCACGCCGGGCAGGTCAGGCCTGGCGGGATGAACTCCTCGATCGGCCGCTCGTACCAGGCGTCGGCGCCGTACTGCGTCGAAGACCGCCGCCGCCTGCTCGACGAGCGCCGGCGTCAGCGAGCGCCTCGCCGCACTTGGTGCAGTCGACCGCCGGGATCGGCACACCCCAGGCGCGCTGGCGCGAGATGCACCAGTCGGGGCGGTTCGCGACCATGTTGTAGATGCGGTCGTGCCCCCACGCCGGGATCCACTCGACGTCGCTGGTCGATCGGCGTCGAGTCGCCGCCTGCCGCAGCGGTCTTGCGTCCGCCGACGACCGGCTCGCCATCCATGCGGATGAACCACTGCGACGTCGCGAGGAAGATCACCGGGTTGTGGCAGCGCCAGCAGTGCGGGTACTGGTGCGCGAACGTCTCGCGATGCCAGAGCCGGCCGCGCTCCTTCAGCGCCTCTTCGACCTTCGGGTTCGCGTCGAACACGCGCTGCCCGCCGAACAGCTCGACCGTGTCGAGGAAATGGCCGCCCGGGCCGACCGGCGCGTAGATCTCGAGGCCGTAGCGCATGCCGGTGTTGAAGTCGTCGGCGCCATGGCCCGGCGCCGTGTGCACCGCGCCGGTGCCGGCGTCGAGCGTGACGTAGTCGCCGAGCACGCCGAGCGAGTCGCGCGCGTACAGCGGATGCCGGAAGCGGATGCTGCTCGAGCTGCTCGCCCTTCATCCGCGCGACCGGCTCGCCGAACGGCGTGCCGACGGCCTCGCGCGACCTTCGGCGCCAGCGCCTCGGCGACGATCACCGCGCGGCCGTCCGACCTCGTAGGCCGCGTAGTCGAACTCGGGATGAAACGCGATCGCCAGGTTCGACGGAATCGTCCACGGCGTCGTCGTCCAGATCAGGACCGAGACGTCGCGTCCGGCCAGCGCCGGGATGCGCGCGCGCGAGTTCGCCGCGCGCTGTCGGGCGCGAGCGGGAACTCGACGTAGATCGACGGCGAGGTGTGCTCCTCGTACTCGACTTCCGCTTCGGCGAGCGCGGTGCGGCAGTGGATGCACCAGTGGACCGGCTTCTTGCCCTTGTAGACGAGGCCCTGCTCGACGAACCGGCCGAGCGCGCGCGCGATCGCCGCCTGGTACTTGAAGTTCATCGTCAGGTACGGCTCGTCCCAGTCGCCGAGGATGCCGAGCCGCTGGAACTCGCTCGGTCATGGTGCCGATGAAGCGCTCGGCGTAGGCGCGGCAGGCGCGGCAGAAGTCGGCGACGCGTCATCTCGCGCTTCTTCGGGCCGAGCTCGCGATCGACCTTCAGCTCGATCGGCAGCCCGTGGCAGTCGTAGCCCGGCACGTACGGCGCGTCGAAGCCGGCCATCGATCGCGACTTGACGACGAGGTCCTTCAGGATCTTGTTCAGCGCCGTGCCGAGGTGGATCTGCCGTTGGCGTACGGGCGGGCCGTCGTGCAGCACGAACTTCGGGCGCGCCCTGCCGGCGTCGCGCGGATCTTGCCGTAGAGGTCCATCGCCGCCCAGCGCGCGAGCGTCTCCGGCTCGGTCGTCGGCAGGTTCGCCTTCATCGGGAAGTCGGTGCGCGGCAGGTTGAGGGTGTCTTTCCAGTCGGCCATGGGTGATCTTGTCAATTGTACAAAAAAAGACCGGCTACCCTGCGGGCGGCCGGTCTCGGCCGATCGAACGTGTCCGCGCCGGCGGCGGCAGGGACTTACCTGCCGATCTGACTTGGAAGCGCCCTGGTTGTCGTTGAACGTATCGTCGTTCACACCCAGGAACAGTTGGCCGCTCGCCGGCGCGACGATCGAGCCCTGATTGCCGACCCCAAAGGGCTGGCCGTTCGCCGATCCTGCCGATGAGCGCGCCCGCAAGCGCCCGCGGCATTGCCGACCGAGGCGCGTACCGTCCTGTATTCGAACCCGCTGAGCTCGCCTTGTCGTTCGCATCCTCGCTCAACTGAATCTCACCGGACGTGTTCAACGTAAGCGTCTGACCCTTTGTCACGGTCAGGCCCGTAGGCGTCCACGGCCGTTGCGCCGACACGGTAAACGCGCCCGTTCCTGCGGGCGGTGCTGCCGCTGCCATTGGTCGCGACAGCGTTACTGGGCTTCGACATCACGATGCGCGCCACGTCGGACGACGAGAACTCGCGATCCCCACCACTCGTCTTCACAGTGAGCTTCTTCGGGGTCCCGCCACTGATATCGTAGAGCTGCCCGTCGATCACCTGTCCGTTCCGGAGAACGACCTGCGATGTGCCGTTGAATTTCGCCCAGTCCGCGGCACTCATGGTTCCGCCGGTGAAATCGATGACCGACACATCGTTTTTCGGGATATGGCGCTCTTGTCCATTGACGCGGACGGTGTACCCGACGCCGCCGAGATCGACGAGCTGGCCGGACACGTTCTCGCCGGACCGCATGACGAGCGTAGCGCTTACCTGCGCCTGAGCCGTGCTACAGATGAGCATTGCCCCGACGCAAAACGCGCTGAGAACCGATCGCTTCCGCATGTTCGAATCCTCCATTGTGTCACATCGCCCCGTAGTTACCACTGGAGAATGCAAACCATGATCCACTAAAAACTCTACAGTTTTTGGCCATTTTCTGCACATTTTTACCAGGCTGGAGTGGTCCGGCACCCCGCGAGCCGGCCTGTATAATGGACGATATGGCCGTGTCTGAGCCGGTGCTTCATCTGCCTTCCGTGCGCGAAGCGCGCCTCGATAACGGACTCAAGATTCTGATCAAGGAAGCTGCACACCGCGCCGCTGGTGTCGGTGTGGTGCTGGTATCGCGTCGGTTCGGGCGACGAACGCCCGGGCATACCGGGCGTCTCGCACTGGGTCGAGCACATGAATTTCAAGGGCACGACGAACATCCCGCGCGACGAGATGAAGGGGATCGTCGAGCGGTTCGGCGGAACCTGGAACGGCTACACCTGGATCGATCAGACGACCTATCTCGAGACGGCGGGGACGGACGCGCTCGATACGCTTGCTGTTCATCGAGGCCGAGCGGATGGCGCACGGCCTGTACGAGCCCGAGGAATGCGAGTCGGAGCGCACGGTCATCATCTCCGAGCTGCAGGGAGGGGAGAACGATCCCGACCAGTTGCTCGACACCGAGGTCACCGCCACGGCGTTTCGCGCGCATCCGTACCGGCATCCGACGATCGGCTGGATCGACGACCTGCGATCCATGACCCGCGACGATCTGTATCGCTACTACCGGCGGCACTACGTTCCTGACAACGCCACGCTGGTCGTGGTCGGGGACGTGGATCGCCGAGGAAGTCCTGCGGCGCGCAGAAGCCCATTTCGGGCGAATCCCCGCAGGCTCTCCGCCAGCCCGACGGCGCGGCGGTCGAGCCGAACCAGATCGGCGAACGCCGCGTCGCTGCTCGAGCGCGAAGGGACGACCGCTTACGTGAAGTTCGCGTGGCATGCGCCGGCCGCGACCGAGACGGACTTCTTTCCCGATGCTGGTGCTCGATGCGGCACTGACCGGCGCGAAAGGGGCTCAACATCTGGTCCAGCTTCCGCGGCGCGCCGCCGCAGCGCAAGGCGCGGCTTTATACCGCGCTCGTCGAGCGCGGGCTGGCGTCTTCCGTCGCGGGATCGCTGATTGCCGACGCGCGAGCCGTTCCTCTACAACATTTCGTTGACGGCGATGGAGGGAGTGGCGCTCGCCGTCACTCGAAGACGCGCCGCCCTGCGAGGCCATCGAACGCGTGCGCGAGCAGGGGCTTACCGAGGAGGAAGTTGCGCGGGCGCGACGGCAGTTGCGCGCGCGGCTGGTATTCGAGACCGACAGCGTCACCAACATCGCGCACCAGCTCGGCTACTTCGAAACCGTCGTCGGCAACGGGTTCGTCCATGGAATGCGGCCGGCAGTCGATGCGGTGACGACAGAGCAGGTCGCCGACGTCGCCAGACGCCGGCTCTCACGCGACAAGCGGACGACAGGCTGGTTCCAGCCGCTGGAGCGCCGGGCGTGACCACGGCGGTCATTCGCGGGCTGTCTCCTGTTCGCCAGGTCCTCGCGAACGGCGCGGTGGTCGTCGTGCAGGAAACGGCCTTTTCTCCTGCGGTGACGATCAGCGCGTCGTTCCGCGCCGGCAGCCTTTACGAACCCGACGACTTGACCGGCCTCGCATGTCTGCTCGGCCGCGTAATCGACCGTGGCACGGCAGGCGCGATCCGCAGACGCCATCGCGGAAGCGCTCGACGACCGTGGCGTCACGCTGAAGGTGTCGACGAACCGTCACGCGCTGACCGTGTCGTGCACGTGTCTCTCGGAGGACTTCGCCGACATGCTGGCGCTGATGGCGGACGTCACGCGCGAGCCCGTGTTCCCCCAGGACCAGATCGAGAAGCGCCGCACCGAAACGATTTCACTGATCCGGCAGGATCAGGACAATCCGGCGATCCGTGCGTCGGAGGCGCTTCAGTCGCTGCTGTATGGGGCCACGCATCCGTACGGGCGGCCCGCCAAAGGCCACGTTGAAACAATCGAGCGGGTCACCCGGGATGATCTCGTCACGTTTCACGCGCGACGCTTCGCTCCCGGCTCGCTCACTCTGGTGATCGTCGGCGATGTCAGCGCCTCGCGGGCGATGGATCATGTCGCGGCTGCATTCGACGGCTGGCAGGCACCCGCTCCAGGCGATCGCGCGGTCCCCCCGGTTGGCCCCGTGACTGTGCGTCATGATCAGCGGATCCCGATGACCGGTAAATCGCAGACCGACATCGCGTACGGGTTCACCACCATCAACCGGCTCGATCCGCGGTACTACGCCTACTGGGTGATGAACAACATCCTCGGGCAGTTCGGGCTGGGCGGGCGGCTGGCGGAAAACATCCGCGAGCGGCAGGGGATGGCGTACTACGCGTTCAGCGCCTTCGATCCAAGCCTCGGGCCCGGACCGCTGGTCATTCGTGCCGGGGTCGATCCCCGAAACGTGGACCGCGCCATCACGGCGATTGATGCCGAGGTGGGCGCGCTCGGGAGCCAGGGGCCGACGGAGCGGGAACTCGCCGAAACCCGTCAGTTCCTGATTGGCTCGGTTCCACGCATGCTCGAGACCAACCAGAGCATTGCTACCTTTCTCCATACCGCCGAGTTCTTCGGTCTGGGGCTGGACTTCGATCGGCGGCTGCCGACGTTGCTCGCGGCCGTGACGATGGACGAGGTGAGAGCGGCGGCGGCCGAGGTTCTCCGCCCGGATCGCGCGTCAGTGGCTATCGCCGGACCTGACGCGGGCTAAGATTCCCCCTCATAGTACGAGATGGAGATTCGTGACCTCACGACGCTGGACGAGTGTCGGCAGGTGGCCGAACTCGAGAAGGAGATCTGGGGATACACCGACGCCGAAGACATCGTCCCGCCACCGGTGCTGATCGTCTCGGTCAGGCGCGGCGGCATCCTGCTCGGCGCATTCGACGCGGCAGGCACGATGAAGGGGTTCGTGTACCTCGATCCCTGCCGTCAAGGACGGCCGACTGACCCAGTGGTCGCACATGCTCGGAGTGACGCCGGATGCGCGAGACACGGGAATCGGGCTGGCGCTGAAGCTCGCGCAGCGCGATCGGGCGCTGACCAGCGACATCGAGCTGGTCGAGTGGACGTTCGATCCACTGCAGGCGCTGAACGCGCACTTCAATTTTGCGAAGCTGGGGATTGTCACGGAGCACTACGAAGAGAACGTCTACGGCGATTCGAGCAGCCCGCTTCATCGCGGCTCGCCGACGGATCGCTTCGTGGCCGAGTGGCACCTGACCGCCCCGCACGTCGTCCGTCGGATCGAGGGCGGCGGGATGCCGTTGGTGCGCGATGCCGGGGTAGCCGCGGCGCAGATTGTGAACCCGTCGATGGCTGGGAGGCGCTGGAACCGGCCGAGCGGGGCGAACCTTTCGCTCAATGGTCCGCGACTGCTCGTCGAGATTCCCATAGGTTTTACCGAGATGCAGCAGGAAGACGCGCCGTTGGCGCTGGAGTGGCGGCTGGCCACGCGTGCGATCTTCGAGCACTACTTCGCGCACGGCTATCGGGCCGTGGATTTCTTCCTGTCCCGCCCCGCTGGCCGTGGCCAGTACCTGCTGGCCCGCAAGGGGGACACTCACACTTCCCCTCGATAGCGGCTATTCGAACGGTGTGTCTCCGCTTCAGCCGGGAGGCCACGTGAACTTGCGGCCGCCGAGGACGTGGAGGTGAATGTGGAACACGCTCTGCCCGGCGCCGGCGTTGGTGTTGAACACCGTCCGATACCCGGACTCCGCGTATCCCTTCTCCGCTGCGATTGCTGCGGCGCGGCGCACCATCTCTCCGACCAGCCCGTCGTCTCCGGGGTTGAGGTCGTTCAGCGTGGCGATGTGACGCGTGGGCACGACGAGCGCGTGCAGCGGCGCCTGCGGATTGATGTCGTTGAACGCAACCACGCGGTCGTCGTGGTAGACGATGGACCCGGGAATCTCGCCTTTGATGATCTTGCAGAAGAGACAGTCGTTCATGACGTCGGGCTCCAGCGCTCCAGGCTCCAGGCTCCAGGCTTCCGCCTTCGCGCTACGGCGGACAAGTCGGCGCGGCCAGAACGAGCACACGGGGAATGCCTTGTAGATCGTGACGCGTCTTCACTACGCGCCAGCGGTGCCGGGCCGCGAGCGCCGCCACGCGGTCGCGCTGATCGTAGCCCAGTTCCACCATGAGCAGTCCATCCGGGAGCAGACTGTCCGCCGCTTCCTCGAACAGCCGGCGATAGAACTCGAGTCCGTCCTCGCCGGCGAACAGCGCGACCTCCGGTTCGAATTTCCGGACCTCGGGCGGGAGCGACAGGGCATCGCTCCGCGGAATATATGGCGGGTTCGAGACGATCAGGTCAACCTGCTGCATCGAGGGCAGCAGGTCGGAGTGAACGAACGCAATCCGGTTGTTCACGCCGTGCCGCCTGGCGTTGCGCCGTGCCACCGCGAGCGCCGGCTCCGAGATATCCGTCGCGATCATTTCAGCCGTCGGGAACTCCTTCGCGAGTGCGACCGCAAGGCAGCCGCTGCCGGTACCGACGTCGACGATGGCCATCCCTCGCGGGCGATCGGGGAAGGCCGCGAGCGCTTCCTCGACGATCAGTTCGGTTTCCGGCCGTGGGATGAGCACGTCGCGGCGTGACTTCGAAGTCGAGGCCCCAGAACTCGCGATCGCCGATGATGTACGCGACCGGCTCGCGTGCTGACGCGTCGCGCGACGAGCGCGCTCGTAGCGCATCGATCGAATCCGTCGGGAGCCGGCTCGCGCGGCTGACGACGCAGCCGCGCGCGGTCCCAGCCGAGCACGTGGCGCGCGAGCACCTCCGCGTCGAGCGCGGCCTCCTGCGGCCGGATGCCGGCCGCGACCAGCGCTCGCGCGCGCGTCCGCGAGATCCGCTCGCGCGAGCGCGGGCATCACGCGGACGCTTCCGCGGCCGTCGCTTCCTTGAGCTTTTCGGAAGTGAAGTGGCTGACGGCGGCGTCGATCAGCTCGTCGAGATCGCCGTCGAGCGCGGCGTCGAGCTGGTGCATCGTGAAGCCGATGCGGTGATCGGTGATGCGGTTTTCCTTGAAGTTGTAGGTGCGGATCTTCTCGGAGCGCTCGCCGGTGCCGACCTGCGAGCGGCGGTCCTTGGCGATCGCGTCCTGCTGCTTCTGCAGCTCCATCTCGTAGAGGCGCGAGCGCAGCACCTTCATCGCCTTCGCGCGGTTCTTGATCTGCGACTTCTCGTCCTGCTGCGACACGACGAGCGCCGGTCGGGATGTGCGTGATGCGGACCGCCGAGTAGGTCGTGTTGACGCTCTGGCCGCCCGGGCCGCTCGAGCAGAACGTGTCGACGCGCAGATCCTTGGCGTCGATCTGGATGTCGACTTCCTCGGCTTCCGGCAGCACCGCGACGGTGGCGGTCGACGTGTGGATGCGGCCGCTCGCTTCGGTCGCCGGCACGCGCTGCACGCGGTGCACGCCGCTCTCGTACTTCAGGCGGCTGTAGACGTTCTTGCCCTCGATGATGGCGATCACTTCCTTGATGCCGCCGACGCCGCTGTCGCTCATGCGACAGCACCTCGACCTTCCAGCCCTGCCGCTCGGCGTAGCGGGAGTACATGCGGAACAGGTCCGCCGCGAAGAGCGCGGCCTCGTCGCCGCCGGTGCCGGCGCGGATTTCGAGGATGACGTTCTTGGCGTCGTTGGGATCCTTCGGGACGAGCAGGACCTTGATGTCGGCGAGCAGCGCGTCGCGGCGCTGCCTCGAGCTGTCGCATCTCTTCCTGCGCCAGCTCGCGCATGTCGGGATCCTTCAGCAACTCCTCGGTCGCGTTGATCTGGGCGACGACCTCCTTGTACTCGCGGAACGTGTCGACCAGCGGCTGCATCTCCGCAGACCGCCTTCGAATGCGTACGGAACTTCGCCGTGTCGGCCTGGACGGCGGGGTCGGCCATCTCGGCCATCAGCTGGTCGTACTTCGCTTCGAACGGACGTTAGTTTGTCGAACATGGCTTATCTCACGTCTACCCGACCCGAGACCGGCGGCAGGAACGCGACCTCGTCGCCGTCGTGCAGACGCGTCGTCAACCGCGCGTACGTCTTCGTTCACCGCGCACGAGACTCGTGCGCCGTAGTCGGCCAGCGCCGGGAAACTCCTGCGGCCAGCGCATTCCACGCGTCCTGCGCGGTCGGCCCCATCCGGAAGCTGGCGCGACAGCTCCGACGCGCCGGCGATCTCGCGCAGCCGCGCGAACAGCCGGACGGTTACGTGCACGCGCGCTCCAGCGCCACCAGGCGCGCCGCTTCGTCGGCGGGGTCGGCCGTCGCCCCTTCGATCCAGACCTCGCCGCCCTCGAAGTGCTCGTGCTTCCAGATCGGCGCGATCTGCTTGACGCGCTCGATCGCGTAGCGGCACGCGGCGAACGCGTCGGCGCGGTGCGGCGACGCCGCCGCGATCGACGACGCTGGCCTCGCCGATCTCGACGCCGGCCGGTCCGATGATGAATCGCCAGCCGCGCGTCCCGGCCAGCTGCTCCGCGGCTTCCGCGGCGATCTGCTCGAACGCCTTCACCGCCAGCGGCGCGATACGCCTCGTAGTCGAGCCAGAGCACCTGGCGGCCGGCGTTGTGGTCGCGCACCAGGCCGACGAACGTGGCCACGGCGCCGTCGCCCGCCGCCGAGACGTGAGCTGAAGCGCTGGACACGTCCAGCGGCGCGCCGGTCACCACAAATCGCCCCATATCAGGAGTATAACCGCCAGTTCTATCTGCGGGGTCCCAGGTCGTGTCGGATTTCGCGGGCTCGCGCGTTTTTGTTCAGTTTTTTGCTCGTGCGTGCCTGCGCGTCCCTTCCTTGCTCGTGCTCTGTTTTTCTGTCCATTAGCCAGTCTGTTTGCGAGATGCCACTAGACCGTCGTTGACGCTGCTATCAAGCGTCCGCTCGTGCGACCCTCCGGGCATGAGGAGGCGAAGCATGCTCATAGAGCGGACTGGCAGAACGTAAGCGACCGCGTCAGCGAACCTGTCCTCGTGCACCGCGCCGTGATCTGGCGCAACTCGGGCCCCGGACATCATCTCCGCTTTTTTGGCGCGGCGAGGCGCAGGCCGTGCGCCCCGCGGACGCGACTCGTCGTCGCCCATAGATGATGTGTTGGCTGGCGTGCGACGAGTAGTCGGGGACGAACTTCTCGTCGACTGGGCGGTCGGCCCAAGGGATCCCTGACTTCAGTGCACCGATCATCGTCCACGACGAAGAACCAGGCCGCAAGATCGTCTTCCCTATGGGGATGGGCGACCGGTGGTGCTTAAAACGTCGAGGACCTCGAAGGTCCGCTAGGCGGAAAACGTGAAGCGGCGACGCGTCAGCGGGTTCCGTGTTCCCATCCTGTCCGGGCTCACATATTGGTTACTTAGCCGAATGCTTACGCGCGGCCGAATAAGCTTGTAATCGAAATGGATCGGCTCTACGGTCGCCGCATGAAGCAACTAAGCATCGTGCCGAGACCGCCGCCTCCGAAGCTCAACCCACCAGGACAAAGGTCGGTGCTCGAAGGGATCCGGGAGCATGTGAGCCAACTCAGTCCCGAGGAGTTGAAAGTGTACCTAGGACAGCCGGAGAACGAAGTAGGACAGCCGGAGAACGAAGTGGAACGAGCCGCCAGGAAGAAATCGGAACGCAATGCCAGAGCGAGAGAGGCACGGCGGATAAAGAAGGAGGAAAAGGCGAAGCCGTGAAACGCTCTGAGCTTGATCCGATCCCGTGGACGGTTTAATTACGGTGCTCGTCGGGTCGGCGCTCGAAAAACGTACACGAGAAAGCCACCCATTGCCATCCCCACGCAGGCGTCAAGGCGCATCAACAACGGCCCTGCACTCGCCACCCAGTTCAGGGTCGCCTGCGCGCGGGTAACGCCGAACCACGGGGTCATCAGTCCCGCGATGATCACGACGAGACCGAGCACGCGGAGCGTCCGCGGTGCCCGCGATGCCGGCGCGGCAAAGACGAAAACCAGCCCGATGGCGATTCTCAGGACGGTGATCGCGTAGAGTCCGGTCGGCGTCATTGCGGAACGCTCCACTGAGAGCTTCAGATCGGGTACGGCAAAGCTGATCGCACTCACGAGGATGACAAGTGCGCCAATGACGAGCCCTAGTAATCGCATTGGCAAGTCCTTTCAGCGTCGTGGCGCGCGGTGAGCGTGATCCGGTTCACGGTTCATTCACGCTGCGCGAGTCATCGCTTGTCGCTCGAAGGCGGCCGGACTGATCTGGCCGAGGGTCGAGTGCCGGCGCCGTTGGTTATAGAACACTTCGATGTAATCGAATAACTCCATCTTCGCGTCGCCATTGCTAGCGAACTGGTCGGCGAGCTCACTCGACTCAGCGCCGAGGGCGTCAGATCGAGCTCGCGCGCGACCGCGCCGACACTCTTGCCCTCGTCCAGCACCAGCCGGACGGCCCCTTCTTTGAACTCCTCAGAGAACTGTCGTCGGTCCTGGTCGCCCGGTCTTGCTTGGTCCCATTCTGGACATCGTATCCGCCCTTCGGAAGATGTCCACGAAACCGGATCAAGCGCAATGGACGAGGAGCTGTCGAAGCTCGTCGCTCCGTAATCGAGAAGTTCGCGAGGCCCGGGCTCTCGACGTTCGACCGCGAACTCGCGAAGCTCCACGCGCTACGCAGCAGCACGGTGGCGGAGGTCGCTGAACGCGCGCGGCGCTGGACTACGTCCGAAACAACGCATGCGTACCGGCTCATGCGTGGGAAATTCGCGACTGCGGAGCGAGCCGTGAAGCTCGGTGAGATCGTCCAGCTGGACGAGAGCCAGGCGCACGCGTTCGCGGATCTCTTCGAAGCGGTCGAGGAGGGCGAAGCCCTGTCAGCTGCAGGGGCAAAGCCAGCCCAGCGAAGCTGAGGCAGGGGACCATGGCGCGCTGTAAGCGGGACACCGGCAGCGCGAAGCGAAATGGCTATGACCCGGGGCCCTCTGCCCACGCCGAAGCGCGTGTTCTTCCCTCGGTCGTAGCGCGGTGCCTCTGGTCGTGGACGCGCGGCCAGTGTCAGCTTGTGCGTCGTGCTCTCTTCCACGGCGCCGAGCACGCGTCCGCTTCGAGCTCCGCAGCTTCGCTGTCCGCGCCGGGGGGCTTCGCCGGCGCGATCTGGCGGTGGGTGCGCCGCCAGCGTCAGTCGGTGGTCGTCGAACGAACGCGACACGGAGGCGGCCACCGACACGCACCCATCGCGAAGCTACGGAGTGCCTTTGCTGCGCGAGCGCCGGGAAAATTTAGGTCAGATCGCTTCGCGATTCGCGCAGCGAGAGAAGGAGATCTGACCGATGAAAAAGAAGACGAAGACGCTGAACGTGACTCCCGACAAGACCGCGAGCGACCAGCCGGAGGCACTGCGCCGGGTGATGGTGCTGGTGAGCGAGGCAGACCTGCAGGCCGCACGCGCGGCATTCGCGGAAGGACGCAGTGCGACCGTGACCGTCACGCACCCGTGCGAAGCACACTCACCGACGCACAGCGCGAGAAGCGCAAGGCGTACCGCCAGCGGCCGGAAGTACGCGAGCGCATGAAGGCGTATCGCGTTCTGCGGAACGAGCGCCTTCGCGACGCCTTGGCGCAGCCGCAGAGCGAGACCACCGCGTGAACGGCTGGCTGAAGAAGCGGGACGATCGCAAGCGCCCGGACTGCTGGTCGATCATCCTCGATCTCGGTCCGAAGCCAGGCGGGAAAGGCCGGAGGCAGAAGTGGATCACGTTTCATGGCACCAAGCGCGAGGCGGAACGCCGCCTCCGGGAGCTCCTCGGCGCAGCCGACCGCGGCGAATTCGTGGAACTGAGCAAGCGGACGCTCGGCGACTGGCTCGACGAGTGGCTCGAGAAAGCGGTGAAATCGCGAAAGGGTCCGCGAACGTACGAGACGTATGAGAACGCGATCCGCGTACACATCAAGCCACGCCTCGGCGCGATCCCACTCCAGCAGCTGAAGCCGGTGGACATCGAGCGGTATCAGGCGGAGGTCAGCGTTGCTCCGAGCACGTGCAGGATCCACCACAACGCGCTGAGCTCTGCTTTGAAAGTCGCGGTTCGCGACGGGCTCGTGCGCCGCAACGTCGCAGGGCTCGTGCCGAGGCCGACGCAGCCGCGAGGCGAAGGCAGCCTGAAGGCTTGGACCGCCGAGGAAGCGCGTGCCGTGCTCGCAGCAGCGCGGCTCCGCGGCACGCAAACCGCCGCGTTCATCGCGCTAGCGCTGGACAGCGGGGCTCGCAAGGCGGAGCTGCAAGGCCTTCGCTGGACTGATATCGATCTCTCCAGCGGAGCTCTCCGCATCGAGCGGCAGCTTCTCAGCGGCGGTGCGAAGCAGCCCGTCTTCGGCCCGACGAAGACGCGGAAGCCGAGGACGCTGGACCTCTCAGGTGAAACCCTCGCGTTGCTCCGCGAACACCGCAGGGAGCAGAGCGAGCTCAAGCTCGCGAATCGGCCGCAGTACAACGACCACGGCCTCGTCTTCGCGCAGGCGTGGGAGCATCATGGCAGCCGTCACGCGGTGCTCGGGGCGCCGCTGGCGAATAACACGATTCTGTCCATGGTCGACGGGCTGATCCGCGGCACGCGGGTCCGCAGGATCACCGTCCACGGTCTCCGGCACACGAGCGCGACGCTGCTCCTCCAAGCAGGGGTGCAACCCCACGTCGTGCAGCAGCGCCTCGGCCACAGCGGCATCGGCACGACGCTCAATCTCTATGCTCACGTGCTCCCAGCGATGCAGGCGGACGCGGCTGCGCAAGCTTGGAGCATTGCTCCACGGCTGAGCCGAAGGCCGAGCCGTGGGTCCCGAGTTAATTGAACGTGACCGTGTGGGTGTGCGCGTTGTTGTTCGACGAGGTCTTCTGCACACGCGTTCCCCCGCTGATTTGCGAGAGGTCGGCTTGAGACAGGTCTACCGTGTGTGAGTGACCTGACACTGTCGAAAGGGTTAATGTAATCGCGTTTCCTGCCGTGAGCTGAGCCGCCGTGACTACCGCGCCAGTATGAGTATGGCCGGCGTCGGTGCTGACCGTTCCGGTCTTGTCGGTGGCCGATGGGGCGGAGGGCGAACCGTTGTCATCGCCACAGCCAGTGATGGTGATGGCGACGCCGGCTAGCATCACCAGAGCGCTTTCGACGGTGAACTCGCGCCGCGTCAGAAGATTGTCTTTGCTCATCGCTTCCCTCCTGAATCGACGACGTTATCAGAAAACGCCGGGCATTCGCCCATGGTGGCCATGGCGCATCGCCGAAGCAGCGCGTTCTACGCACGCGCGTTAAACGCGATTAGCGAAGCTATAACGCGCGATTGTTAAGCAAGTCGAGACCTACTTATAAGCGGCGCTTTTTGTAGCGCCACCACGCCTGCAGCCTCGGCAGCCGTATCGATCGCGATCCTGAAAGACCCAGACCTGGGGGCGGTTTCCAAGTCAGTGAACTTCGTGCGTTGCCAGGTCCTTCCGGTCTGCGTGTCGAGCAGGAACGTGTCAGCGCGCACGATAGGACTGAAGAGGATCTGAAACGGGTCATCAGGTATAGACTCGATGGACCATGACGTTTTACCTGAAGACGTTTCTGATCGCGGGGGCCAGCCTCGGTGCTTTGGCTCACATGGTTACACGAGAATCGATGCCGTGGTGGCCAGACACCGTGATCATGGGCGTGACGTTTGGGACGGCGGCGACGCTCATCGCGATCAAAGCTCGAATGGATCGCCGCGCCAGGCATGATTTGTGGGGCGCGCTAAAGTCCGCGATCCACCGCTAAAGACCGCCCCAGTTTTCAACTGTCCACCGAGGTTTCAGTCTGTGTCGAGAGCTCCATGGGCAAATCGTTAGATCTTGTCGCGATCGCGACATTCCGCTCCACGGCGGATGCTCAGATAGCCAAGGGCATTCTGGACGAGGTCGGGGTCGAATCCATGATCAGAGCGGACAACGCAGGCGGGATGTATCCGGCAATCAGCGGAGCCGAGCTACTGGTCAGATTCGAAGATATTGACAAAGCCCACGAGGCGCTTCATCAACGACATCGCCCTTGACGGTGCCGCAACTGTCGGGCGATCTGCGAGAGACCTATTAGCGTTCTATTAGCTGTTTCTGCTTCTGCCGCTGGGGCTCGGTGCAGTCGCTGAAGCCTTCAAAAGCTTGAAAGAAAGCGCTGGCCACCACAAATCGCCCCATATCAGGAGTATAACCGCCAGAAGTGATTCAGGGGCCCATGGCCGCGCCCGATGTCCGGGCGCGTGGCGGATTGCCCCTTCGAGGTATCTCGCGCGCGCGAACCGAGCGCCTGCTCGATCGGATGTCCGAGCGCGAGGTTTGCCGCGATAGCGGCGGCAAATGTGCAACCAGTGCCATGCGTGTGTCGGCCGGGCAGCCGCGGTCCGCGCAGCTCGAACTCTCCGCTGCTGCTGACGACCAGGTCGACCGATTCGGGTCCCTCGCCGGTGGCCCCCCTTCACCACTACGACGCGCGGGCCGTGCGCGCGGATTCGGCGCGCGGCAGCGCGCATGTCATCGAGGGTTCTGATCGTCATCTCTGCGAGCACCTCCGCTTCCGGGATGTTCGGGGTCACGATCGTCGGCGTGCTTCAGCAGCTCGGTCTTGATCGCGCCGACGCCTCCGCGTCGAGCAGCCGGTCGCCCCCTTTCGCAACCATCACCGGATCGACGACAACGTTCGGGAGATCGAGCTCTTCGATTGCCGCCGAGACCGCCTCGACGATCGCCGCGTGGCGAGCATGCCGGTCTTCACCGCGTCCACGCCGCATATCTCCCTCGACTGCCTCGATCTGCGCGGTCACCAGATCGGCGGTACCGCCTCCCATGTCGATAACGCCAAGGGTGTTCTGCGCGGTCACCGCGGTGATCGCGCGACGTGCCGTACACGCCGATGCGCCGCAAAGGTTTTCAGGTCCGCCTGGATGCCGGCGCCTCCGCCCGAGTCGCTGCCCGCGATTGTCAGTGCTGTACGCATACAGTAGAATTCCGAGCCCATGACGTCGCGATCGATCGCCTGTCGAGCGGGCACGCTGCTTCAGGTGTCTCGACGCGCGGATCTGTCTCGCCGCGATCCGCACTGCCGCCGTGCTGTTCGTCACGGTCCTGACCGCCGTCGCCGCGCAGGTCAGTATTCCGCTGCCGTTCACGCCGGTGCCGTTCACGCTGCAGCCGATGGTCGTGCTGCTCGGCGGCGCGGCGCTCGGGTCGCGTCTCGGGCATGACCAGCCAGGTGCTGTACCTCGCGCCGGCATCGCCGGCCTGCCGGTGTTCGCCGCATCGCCGGTCCTGCCTCAGGGGATCGCGCGGCTGCTCGGGCCCACCGGCGGATATCTTATGAGCTATCCCTTCGCCGCGTTCGTCTGCCGGCTACCTCGCCGAGCGCGGCTTCGATCGCCGCTATCTCACCTCCGTGGCTCGCCATGTCGGTCGGACTCTCCATCGTTTTCGCGTTCGGCGTCGCGTGGATGGCTTGGGGCGCGCCGGCGCTCGGTTTGAACACGTCGCTTCGCGCCGGTTTTTATCCGTTCGTTCCAGCCGATATCATCAAGGTCTTCGTCGCGGCCGCGATCCTGCCCGTCGCCTGGAAGTTCCTGCGGTAGCACACCTCGCCAGCGTCACCGGACATATCCAAGACTTCTCAATCGATCGATCATTTCTTGATCCAGTGGCTCACCACGACGTGAGACCGGCTCGGTGAACGGTCGTCCGTAGGTCTTGACGTAACGATCGTTCTCGGAAGGAGAGGCCCCGAACAGTTTCGTGAGAGGTCTTCCGGCCAGCTGGTGACTCAATGGAATCCCGAGCGCGTACCAGATGGTGGGCGCGATATCGAGTGTCGACGAAAGCGGCAGCGGTTCCGCGGCGTTCGTTTGACTCTTGAGATCCCCCTGAGCCGAATCTGAAGCTGCCGGGGCCGAGAGAGATGATCCCCTCGCTTGCCGTTTGAACGCGTCCAGGGAGAGTCACAACGATTGTGGCCAGCCCCGGCCGCGGCTCGACCAGCGGAGCAATGAGGGTATCGAGGAACACGTAATACGAGCGAAGGCCGTCCACCCGTCCGGCGACGGTTGACGGTGCGAGCGCTCCCTCCTCCGTGCCCGCAAGCAGCGCATGCTGCGCGATGTCGAGACCCGGAAGATAAACGACGTCAAGGTCGCGCGGCGGCCCTGGCAACGCACGCGCCATTTCGACGACCGTGGCGTCGAGCTCCGCGGACCGGCGCAGCACCGTCGCGACGCGGAAGGTCACTGCCGGAAAACCGCGAGGACGCGAGTGTGCGTGCACGTTGTCGCAGCGCCGACCAGGTCGACGCGCAGCTGCATCGTAGACCTCCCCCGGCGCGATTTCTGCATCGAGCGTGCCGCCACGTTCGAGCCGCAGCACCGCGCGATCGGTCAATACGATTCCGCTCCGGGGAGGTGCCGGCCACGTGGCCCACCAGTTGACGACGGCGGTGCGCAACCCGGCGTCGGCCGCGACCTCCCAGAGCGTTTTCGCACGGCGCTCGTCACGGCTCGCAACGGAGGGACGCGTCAGTCGCAGCGCGTCGGTCACCGGCACTCAGCATCCGCGCGACGGGGCCGGTCCCAGCCGAAACAATGCCCTGAACTCCGGCTACGCGACGGGTCTCGATGGCGTGGACGCCATGAGCGCCCGGTGGCACACCGGTCGCCACGGTCGTCCATACCCGGGCGGGATCGCTGGTGTCTTCCGCCGCGAGCGGCGCGCGTTCGCCGCGCAAGACCCACGCAAGGTGCGTCAGCCGGCCGGCGCCGATCAGCTGTTCCGCCAGCGCCCGATCGAAACCGTCGATGGCAATCACCCTGACACGCCGGCCCTGTGAAACGACGGTCAGCTTCGGCTGTGTCGTCTCCGACGCCGCATCCGCAGGCGCCGTCCACAGCAGCAATGCTGCGGCGCCGACAAACGCGAGGCCGCCGCCCGCGAGGATCAGCCGCCAGGACCGCGGCGGGATCGGCGGGAGCACTCGCGACGAACCGGCAGCGGCACCGAGTACCGCCAGGGTCGTGATCCGCACGGCATGTCCAAGCAGCAGGCTAATCATCACCGCCAGCGCCAGCGCCGCTATCGTCAGTACCGGAGCGCTCCATCCGAATCCGGCATTCGCGCTTCGCCACCAGAACGTCAGGTACAGGAGGCACGCGACGCCCAACGACCAGCCGGCAATCGATGCGACGCGCCGCGCCCGGCCGGTGAATCCTCTCTTGCCCGGTTGCGCGGCAATCGAGGCCCCGAGGCTCACCATCGTTGAGAGGATCGCGAAGGCGGCGAAGAAAAGAACCGCCATGTAGACGCCGAGGACCGCGGCATCGCGAGGCGCCGTGACGAGCCCCGGCAGGCGTGTGCCCAACCCGACCGTGGCCGCCGGTCCAAGCAACGCGCCGGCGAGAAGGCCGACCCGGATGCCAGAGCGAATCGCCAGTGCCGCAGGCCCCCAAGTCGCCTTGGTTGGGGCCAGCAGGAATCGATCGACGCCCGCATCGAGATATCCGAGCGAACGCAGTTGCTGGCGGAGATCGTCAACGCGAGTGTCGGCGTGAGCCGTGCGCGACTCGTGACCGGCGATTGGTGACTGGGGGGGCGGCGCGCTTGATTCCTGACTCATAGCCGCCTCGACGAGACGAAGGCCGACAGCTCGCGCAATCGATCCGCCTTGCCACCGAAAGGCGCCAAAGCGCGATCGGCAGTCTGACAGAGTTCCGCGGCGAGTTCGCGCGCGCCATCCACGCCGCTGAACGACACGAACGTCGTCTTCCTGGCATCCTCACGGATCGCCTTGCCGGTTTGGGCCGGGTCGCCCTCGACATCGAGCAGGTCGTCAACGATTTGAAAGGCGAGGCCGAGGTTCTTTGCAAATGCGGTCAGCGCGGCGATGGGCTCTGCCGCAGCACCGGCGGTGATGGCGCCGCAGGTGGCGGCGGCCACGAACAGCGCACCCGTCTTTCCACGATGGATCCGTTCGAGCGTCTCGAAACTGATCTGCTGATCCGTCGCGAGCAGGTCGATCGCCTGCCCGCCAATCAGTCCCGCCGGTCCGATGGCCTCCGACGTGATCGCACTGAGGCGCGACGCAAGCTCCGGCTGGTAGGCGCGGGTGAAGGTGCCAAACGCCAGATTGAGGAGGCCAAAGGCCGCGAGAATCGCGATCGCCTCGCCGAACTCGAGATGGTTCGCGCGGCGGCCGCGCCTGAGCGGAGCGTTGTCCATGGACGGCAGGTCGTCGAGAATCAGGGACGAGGAATGGACCAGTTCAATGGCCGCGGCGGCGGGAACCGCGCGATCGATCTGCCCGCGGCACAACTCGGCGCACGCGAGCACGAGAACGGCGCGCACCTGTTTGGACGGGGCAAGCGCGGTGTAAGCCATGGCGCGTTCGACCTGTCCGTCGCCGCCCCTGACCAGCCGCTCCAGTTCCACGGTCACCAGACGCTGGTAATCGGCAAAGAAACGCGGCAGCGCGGTCATCGCGGCGCGGGCACGAAGATCAAGAGGTACTGGTATCGCAGGAAATCACCGCGCGACTGCAGCTTCAGCCCGGCGCGGCTGGCATCGTCGATTACCCGTTCCGGATCGATCCGCTCTTCCATGGGAGGCCCGGGGCCGCCTCCATCCTTTTTGGAATTGACGATGCCGATGCGCCCGGTGGGTTTCAGCGACGTCGCGAGATTTTTCAGCAGCGGCACCGGCTGCTCGAGCTCGTTATAGGTCTCGACGATCAGCGCCGCATCGAGCGAGCCCTTCGGCAGCCGTGGATCGACCGCCGTTCCAAGCACCGGATCTGACGTTGCGCAATCTGAGCCGCTGCACGCGACGCGTCGATCGCCTGCATCATCTCCGGCTGGATGTCCTCGGCGTACACGCGTCCATTCGGGCCGACACGCTGGGCGAGGTGAACCGTGAACCATCCGCCGCCCGCCCCGAGATCGGCGACGACGCTTCGTTCGCCGATGGCGAGTGCATCCATGATCTGATCGGGACGCTGCCACGCTTCGCGGTCCGGCCCTTCGAGCTCAGCGAGCTTGGTTGGATCAAACAGCTTGCTATGCTGCGCGCTCGCGGTCGCCACCCCCACCGCGACCGCCGATGCGATGACGAGAAGGCGCTTCATTGTTTAGCGGTCTTGGGGTGGCGTTTCACGCGGGTTTTCGAGCGGGTTTTTACGCGGCCCTTGCCTTGTTGACCCGGGATACCCGGGCTTGTCATCTGCTCGGCCGAGAGGATGGCGTCGAGCTGCGCCCGGTCGAACAGCTTCCGTTCGAGGACAAGATCCCGAATCGAGCGCCCCGTCCTGACCGCGGTCTTGGCGATCGTCGGCGGTCGCGGCATAGCCGATGTACGGACTCAACGCCGTGGCCAGCGCCGTGCTTCGATCGAGCAGCTCGCGGCATCGCGCTTCATCAGCTTGGAGGCCCGTGACGGAGCGGTCCGTCAGCACGGTCATCGCGCGATCGAAGAATCGATGACGCGTGCAGGGCGTTCCAGGCGATCACCGGCATCATCACGTTGAGCTCGAGTTGTCCCGCGCAAGCGGCCGCGAGAATCGACGGCATCGCATCCCCAGACCTGCTGACAGACCTGGTTCACCATCTCGGGTACCGACGGATTGACCTTGCCCGGCATGATCGACGAACCGGGCTGCACCGAGGGCAGCTGCACTTCGGCCAGGCCGGCGCGCGGACCGCATGCTCAGCAGGCGCAGGTCCGACGCGATCTTGTCGACTTCGACCGCCAGCCGCCGGAGCGCACCCGAGTACGCGAGCACATCGCCCATGCTTTGCGTCACGCGAAAGCGGTTCGATGCCGGCCGAAGGCGGAGATTCATCGCCTCCGCGAGGTTCCTGACCGCCCGCTCGGTCACGTCGTCGCCGGCGTTCAAGCCCGGTGCCGACCGCGGTTGCGCCGAGATTCAGTTCGTGCAGGCTGTCCGCGCTCGCGTTCGAGTTCAGCTGCCGCGTGCCTCACGTTCGCGGCGTAGCCGCTGAACTCCTGGCCGAGCGTGATCGGGACCGCGTCCTGCAGGTGGGTCCGGCCGGTTTTCAGGACGTGCGCGAACTCGCGCGCCTTTCGCATCGAGCGCGTCGGCGAGTCGGCCGGCTGCTGCCAGCAGCGCACGGCAACAGAGGAGCAGCGCCAGACGCGTGGCCGTCGGGAAACACATCGTTGGTCGACTGTCCCATGTTGACGTGATCGTTCGGATGCACACGCTTGTAGGTGCCTCGCGGCTCGCCCAGGAGCTCGGCGCCGCGATTGGCGAGCACCTCGTTGGCGTTCATGTTGTGCGACGTCCCGGCGCCGGCCTGATAGACGTCGACGACGAACTGATCGCGAAGCTGGCCGGCGAGGATCTCGTCCGCCGCCTGGACGATGGCGTCGGCGACTGCGCGGTCGAGCCGCCCGAGCGCTGCGTTCGCCCGGGCCGCCGCCTGCTTGATGAGCACGGTGGCGGTGACCAGCTCGGCGTGGCGCGCGTGAGGCCGCTGATCGGGAAGTTCTCGACCGCGCGCTGCGGTCTGCACGCCGTAGTAGGCCTCAGCCGGCACCCGCACGTCGCCGAGGGGATCGCGCTCGACGCGCGGCAGCCGGCGCAGCCGGTTCTTTCTGCGCCGTTCCGGCATTTCCTGCTCAATTATACTGCTCGTATGCTTCCGTCCTTTCTTCGACAGCGTCGTCCAGCTGATCACGCGAACCTCGACCGATCTGCCTCCGGACGTGCGCGCAGGCGATGGGGCCGGCGCTCGCGACCGAGGAGCGCGCGACGCGAGCGGGCCAGGCGCTGACGATCATCGCGCAGAACATCGATCAGGCGGCGTCCTGCGAAGGGCCGATCTGCCAGGACACCGGCATGCCGACGTTCGAGGTGAGGGTGCCGGTCGGCGCCAACCAGATCTGGATGAAGCAGCAGATCCGGGCGGCGATGGCCGAAGCAACGCGGCGCGGCAAGCTGCGTCCGAACTCCGTGGATTCGATCACCGGCGAGAACTCCGGCGACAACCTCGGCCCGGGCACGCCGATCATCCACTTCGAGCAGTGGGAGCAGCGACGACGATCGAGGTGAAGCTGATCCTGAAGGGGGGCGGCTGCGAGAACACGAACGCGCAATACTCGCTGCCCGCGGAGCTCGATCATCTCGGGCGCGCCGATCGGACGCTCGACGGCGTGCGCAAGTGCATCCTGCACGCGGTGTGGAAGGCGCAAGGAAAGGGCTGCAGTCCTGGCGCGGTCGGCGTGTGCATCGGCGGCGACCGGACGTCGGGGTATCTGCACGCGAAGGAGCAGCTGTTTCGCACGCTCGACGACGTCAATCCCGATCCGCGGCTCGCGGAGATTGAAGACTGCGGTGATGACGACGGCGAACGAGCTGACCGTCGGCCCAATGGGGTTCGGCGGGAAGACGTCGCTCATCGGCTGCAAGATCGGCGCGCTCAATCGCCTGCCCGCCAGCTTCTTCGTCTCGATCGCCTACGACTGCTGGGCGTTTCGCCGGCTCGGCGTGACCGCTCGACGCGACGACCGGCGCGATCGCCTCTGGCTGTATCGCGAAGGCGACACGCCGTCGGTGCCGATGCTGCACGCCGAAGAAGTCGCGGCGGGATTTCCCGCGGACGGGGCGCGAGGTCCGGCTGTCGCGCGCCGATCACCGACGAGCAGATCCGCGCGCTCAAGGTCGGCGACGTCGTGCTGATCTCGGGCCGGATCGTTCACCGGCCGCGACGCCGTTCACGCGCACCTGATGAAGCACGATCCGCCGGTCGACCTTCGCGGCGGCGTGCTCTATCACTGCGGTCCGGTCGTCGTGAAGGAACCGGACAACCCCCCTGGCCCGCCGAAGCCGCAAAGCGGCGAAGGCGGCTGGACGGTGACTGCCGCGGGCCCGACCACCAGCATCCGCGAAGAGCCATACCAGGCCGAGATCCTGAAGCGTTACGGCGTGCGCGTCGTGATCGGCAAGGGCGGCATGGGCGCGAAAACGCTGGCCGGGTTGAAGGAATCAGGGGCGGTCTACCTCAACGCGATCGGCGGCGCGGCGCAGTTCTACGCGCGCTGCATCGAGCGCGTCGACCGGCGTGTCGCTGATGCAGTTCGGCACGCCGGAAGCGATGTGGCACCTCGAGGTCCGCGACTTTCCCGCGATCGTCACGATGGACGCGCACGGCAACAGCCTGCACAAGGAGATCGAAGAGGCGTCAGGCCAGCAACTGGAAGCGGCGCGCGTCTAGAACAGCCAGGAGGGCGCCCCTGTGAAGCGCCGGCTCGCCGCGACAGATTCGTAGGACCTCATTTGTAGGGCACGTCTTTAGAACGTGCCTTCGGTCTCCTAAACAGACGCGCTACAACTGATATCCTCGGCACCTCTGAGGAGCTGCCCTACAGATTTTTCAATCGACGTCTGCGATCCACCTCACTTCATCGCCTCTGCAAACAACTCACGCAGCGCCGAAGAAGCGTCGGTGTCCTTTCCCATATGAATGCGCACGGTTCGCCGGCCGTGCGCTTCGAGGGTCTCGGCGTCGCCGATCGCCTGCGCGCGTTTGAGTTGCGCGAACGTGTAGGGTGCACCTGGGATCGCCGTGCTCGTCAGGTCTTCGCCGGTGATCACGAACGGCGACGATCGTGTTCGGCCCGCCCTTGTGGTACTGACCGGTCGAGTGCAGGTAGCGGGGTCCGACGCCGAACGTGGTGGCCGCGCGCGTTCGCTTCCGAATGGACTCGCGAATGGTGCCAACAGCGGCCTCGAATTCCGGTTCTGCCGGCAGGTACGAGAGGAACGCGACGTAGTCGCGCGGACCGAGCGATTCCGAGGGCGGTGCGGACGATGGAGGCGGGTGTCGGGCCGGTGAGCCGTGAATATACCGAGAGACGTGCCGGCGGTCGCGGCGGGCTTGCCGCTGTCGATCGTGCCTTTCGACAGCGATGCCCTTGTCTTGTCCTTCGCCTCCGCGACGTTCGGCTCGTCGAATGGATTGATGCCGAGGATCGATCCCGCGATCGCCGTCGCGAATTCCCAACGGAAGAACTCCGCGCCGAGGCCGTCGAGCCGTGTGCTCAGCCGCAGAACCGGATGGCCGGCCGCTTCGAGCGCATCGATCCGCGATCGATCCGGCGCGTCGCGGTCGGTGGAGATTGCGACGAAGCAGCGATCGTCGTTGTAATCATCGGGCCGGCCGAGCGGCTCGTCGACCACCGGGAGCGATCCCTTGCCTTGCTTGCCGGTACTTTCGGCAACGAGCTGTTCGATCCAGAGGCCAAGCGACCGAAGCGACGGGGGCAGGATCAGCGTCAGCTTGTCGCGTCCGGTGTTGGCCGCCGCGCCGAAAAACGCGCCCAGCTCCAATCCTGCGTTCTGATGGTTCTCCTGTCGGCAGCCCTCCGCCATGCGGCGCCGCCCGCGAGCATCTCTCGCACGGGCGCGCCAATCAGCGCACCGGGCACGAGGCCGAACAGCGACAAGCGCCGAGAAGCGGCCGCCGATGTCCGGCGGGTTGAGAAACACGTGGCGGTAGCCGCGCTCGGCGGCGAGCTGGGCGAGGCCGGTGGCCGGATCGGTGACGGCGATGAAATGCCGTCCTGCGCGGTCGCCAAGCCGTGACGACATATGGTCCCAGAACAGCCTTTCCATCGATGCCGGCTCGATGGTGCCGCCGCTTTTGCTGGCGACGAGGAACAGCGTCTGCTCGGGCTCGAGACGCCGGACCGCGGCGGAAATTGCCGCTTCGTCGGTGGTGTCCATCACGACCAGCGACGGATAGCCCGGCCTGACGCCGTAGATCGCGCGCATGACTTCCGCGCACAGGGCGCTGCCGCCCATTCCAAGCAGATAGATGGTCTCTATGCCGTCGCCGTCGGACGTCATCCGCGAGCTGCCTCGATTCGCGACAGTTCCGGCTCCATACCGGTCGGCACGTCGAGCCAGCCTAGGCGATCGGCGATCGATCGTGCGGCGTCGCTGTCGGGCTCAGCGGTCCAGACGGAGACGTCGCGGCGCCAGATGCGGGGGACGAGATGCTGGTGGATCAGGGGATCGGCGGCGGGAACCGGCGGGGCCACGGCCCAGTGTATAATTGGGGTGAACGATCTCTGAGGAGAATTCTGACCATGATCAATGTCACCCCGTCGGCGGCCACGAAGATCACCGAGCTGCTGACCGAAGAGAACAAGACCGAGGCGGGCCTGCGCGTGTTCGTCCAGGGCGGCGGCTGCTCCGGGTTCCAGTACGGCCTGATGATCGACGAAGGCGAAGGAGACGCCTCGACCGATGCGGTCATCGAGTCGAACGGCGTCAAGCTGCTGGTCGACCCGATCAGCGCGCGCTACCTGCGCGGCGCCGAAGTGGATTTCGTCGACAACGTCACGGGCGGCGGTTTCACCATCAAGAATCCGAACGCGAAGTCGACCTGCGGCTGCGGCTCGTCCTTCAGCGTCTAGGCTGCCGGTTTCTATCTATCAGGCGGAGGCCGCCCTCCAGCGGTGGCTTCCGCCTTCACGCGTAAACCGCTTCGATCCGCTACGCAGAAGCTTCGGTGATTCTTCCGTCTTCAGGCGGAAGTTCCTGTGATCGATCTTCACACGCACACCACCGCGTCGGACGGGAGTCTTACCCCCGCGGCGTTGATTGATGCCGCGGGTGCCGCGGGGCTGCGCGTCCTCAGCATCACCGACCACGATACGACCGCTGGTTTCGAGGCCGTAACCGACGCTGCAGCGCACGTGGGCATCGAGCTCGTCCCCGGTATCGAGATCAGCGCCGTGGCTGACGGCCGCGACGTGCACGTCCTCGGCTATTTCATCGATCCCTCATCGACCTCGCTGCGCGCATTTCTCGAGCGTCAACGTTCCGACCGACTCCGTCGCGTGGAGGAAATGACCCGGCGGCTCGCCGCGCTCGGTTGCCCGATCACCGCCGACGCGGCGCTGGCTCCTGCGGCCCGGGGACGAAGCGTCGGCCGCCCACAGATTGCGGCAGCGCTGGTCGACGCCGGCTACGTGCAGACGCCCGACGAAGCCTTCGAGCGATTCCTCGAGCACGGCCGGCCTGCTTACGTCCCACGGCGTGGGGCATCGCCGGAAGAGGTTGTTGTGATCGTGCACACGGCTGGGGGGCTCGCCTCGCTGGCGCACCCTGGCGTCACGAAGCGGGACAGCGTGATCGCGGCGCTGGCCGCCGCCGGCCTCGATGCTCTGGAAGCGCGTCACTCGGATCATGACCCGGCGACCGAGCAGCGATACCGTGATCTCGCACGCTCCCGCGGACTGCTCGTCACCGGCGGTTCCGATTTTCACGGCGAGGGGGGACACCGCGCCGCGCGGCTCGGCCTGGTCTCGATGCCTGACGAGGACTACGCCGCGTTTCGTCGAGCCTGGACGAACCGCGGGTCTCGCGCGTGATGTCCGCCGGTCCGGTCCTTCACCTCTCCAATGTTCGAAAGAACTACCAGGCCCTCCGTCCGCTGCGCGTCCGCGCGCTGACCATCTTTCGGGGTGAACGGATTGCCATCTCCGGCCTCGACGCCGGGGCGGCCGAAGTACTGGTCAATCTCGTGACGGGAGCGTCCGTTCCTGACGAGGGAGAAGTCGCCGTGCTGGGACGGAACACCGCCTCGATTGCGGATGGCGACGAGTGGCTGGCGTCACTGGATCAGTTCGGCATCGTCAGTCCGCGAGCGGTGCTGCTCGACTCGGCCACGCTGCTGCAGAATCTCGCGATGCCGTACACGCTCGACATCGACCCGGTACCTGCCGACGTCGCCTCGCGCGCAATCGCCCTTGCCAACGAGGCAGGCCTCACGCCCGACGTTCTGTCGCAACCGATCGTGCGGCTCACCGCCGAGACCCGGGTGCGGGCGCATCTGGTCAGGGCCGTCGCACTCGATCCCCAACTGCTGATCCTCGAGCACCCGACGGCAGGCCTTCCCGAGGAGGATCGACGGCGATTTGGTCAGGATGTCGCCCGGCTCGCCGAGGCGCGCTCGCTCGCGACGCTGATCATTTCCCAGGACGGCGAGTTCAACGCCGCCGCGGCACATCGCACCCTGGCGCTGAACGGCGCGACAGGGGAGTTGAAACAGAAGAGAAGATTGTTTGGATGGTAGGGTGTCTTTTGACAATCGAAGCAACCGAAGACCTCCGAAGTTTCGAAGGAACTCATCACAAACGTCGAAGGGAGCTCATCACACAAATGTCGGAGGAAGCTCATCACAACGTCGAGGGATCTATCGAAAATTCTCGATAGATCCTTCGACATTTTTGGATAGCTCCTCCGACGCTTCGATAGCCTTCGGTTTCTTCGATTGTGAGGGTCGATCAGCGCTTCGCGATCACCCCGCACGCGAGGCGCGGCCCGCCACTCACCCCCGACTTAGCCTCGCCTGTTTTCATCTGGTCGGGATTGCCGTGAATGATGATCGCGGAGCCGTCGGCGTCGAGGAGCGACACCGGGCCGTCCGAGAGCGTGACGCGTGTGGTCATCACCTTCATCGCGCCGCGGCCGTTCGCACTGACCTCGATGTTCGGGAGATCGCCCATGTGGAACGGATGGTTGGCGTCCGGATCGATGTTGCCGGCCGGTCCCGGGTCGAAGTGACCGCCCGCCGCGGCGAAGTCGGGCGTGCATTTGCCGACGGCATGGAGATGGATGCCGTGCATGCCGGGCTTGAGGCCGGTCACAATCACGGTGAGGTCGACAATCCTGCCGGTGCCCTGCGGACGCTCGGTGAGCTCCGCTCGGCCGGTGATTCCCTCACCCTTGATATCGGCGTAGGCGCGGAGGGCCCCCGCGTCCGAGGCTGGCTTGGCGGCGTCCGGTTTCGTACCCTGCTCCTGCGCGATGACGCCGGCCGCCGAGAGCGCGACGGCAGCGGCTATCATGAATCGATGCTTCATCGTTCCTCCTGCGCGACGTAATGTACCATCGGTGCCATGCACAGTCGATTGGACCCGCGACACCTCATCCTCTTCGATATCGACGGTACGCTCGTGCTGACGGGGGGAGCCGGGCTGCGCGCGATGAACCGCGCGTGCGCGGACCTCGTCGGACACGCCAAGGCCCTCGACGGCATCCCGGTCGCCGGACGCACCGACTGGAGCATCCTCGAAGACGTGATGCGGCTGCACGGCATGGCGCTCGAGCCGCCGCGCTTCGAGGACCTGCGCTCGCGGTACATCACTCATCTTCGCGACGAGATCGAGCTGCCCGGCACCGGCATGAAAGCGGTGATGCCGGGAATCCGTTCCCTCCTCGACGCGCTGCAATCGCGATCCGATGTCGCGCTCGGCCTCCTTACCGGCAACTTCATGGACGGAGCGCGCATCAAGCTCGAGTACTTCGATTTGTGGAGGTACTTCAAGTGCGGAGCCTTCGGCGATGACTCCTCGGATCGCAATGCGCTCGTTCCGGTGGCCATCGAACGCGCGCGCGAATGCGGACTCGCGGACTTTGCACCGGCCGACGTTTTCGTGGTGGGCGACACGCCGCACGATATCGCGTGTGCTCGCGCCGTGGGCGCGACCCCGATTGCCGTGGCGACCGGAAGTTATTCTGTGGAACGATTGCGCGAGAGCGGTGGCGAGATCGTGTTCACGGATTTGAGGGATACGAGTGGATTTCTCGGGCTGCTGGCATCACGATAGCGGATCGGGAGAGTCCGCCTTGGCAACGAGCGCTCGCAGAGTGGAATCGCCGGCCCGAAGGGCTGGCCGGGCCGAAGATCGCCAACGGCAAGAGAATGCTTGTCCAGCACAAGCTCGCCGAAGGCGAGCGAAGGCTGGCGGAAGCGCCTGGGAGTCGAACCCAGCCCTCCCGCTCAACGCGGGAAGCAACCGATTTTGAAGACCGGGAGGGCCACCGGGCCCCGTTCGCTTCCGATCGCTCGATTCTATCCGCCGATCCCCAGGCGATACATCACAAGCTTCTGCAGTTCCGACACCACGAATCGCACGTCGGGACGACGACGCCACCAGTGCGCCGGATCCGAGACGTCGTATCGCGTCGTCCGCACGTTGACGGCAACGCCGCTGCCCCGCAGTTCACGCCTGAAGGCAAAACCGGCGCGCCTCGAGTGGTACTTCGAGGTGATCATCACGATGCTGTGCCAGCCGCGAGCGTGCGCCAGGCCACGCACCATCTCGGCTTCCTGAGCAGTGTTGTCCACCGAGGCGTCGGGAATGACGATTGCCGACGCCTCGACGCCCATCTGCACCATCGCATCACGTGCAAGCGTCGCGTTGCTCGGGTAGCGAATGCCGCGCGCCCTCAGGATCAGTTCCGCATCCTCCGTTCGTCCCGGGCTGAGAACGACAACCGGGGCATAACCCGCTTTGTAGAGGTCGACCGCTTCCATCCATCGCTCCACACGGGCTCCATCGAGCACACAGATCGCATCGGCGTGTATGAGTGGATCTTCGCGAACCAGAAAACGGCCGGCGAACGGCAGGAAGATTGCCGTTCCGCCCGCGAGCGCCAGAATCGCCGCGATCGCGAGGCGACGTACGGCCAACGGCATAGGTCGGAGCACCATGACGAATCTGTGGCGGAAAGAAGAGGGAGAGTGAAGAACGAACTGAAGAGGAAGCAGGCGGGCCGCAAGCGCAAGCTTGCGGCCCGCCCAAGTCGTTGCAGCGTCAGCTTTCGATCAGTCGAACCTCGCCGGCGCGTGGACCCTTCCCGGACTCTTCGGGTGTGAACTCCACCCGCTGTCCTTCACGCAGGAGCTCGAACACGGCGCCGCGGACGGAGCTGCGATGGAAAAAGTGCTCGATACCGCTCTCGTCGCGGATGAATCCGAACCCCTTATCGATCAGGAGCCGAGCGATCGTCCCGGTTGGCATACCCGTGTCCTCCGATGTACGGCACCCCCGAGGAGATCTCGGAGGCTCACAAGCCGAGCGCAGGAGAACACTACGTCCTAACCGACCACGTGTCTCGCCGCGACCCCGCGCGCGTGGCCCGGCAGCCTACGGCACGCTGAGCTTGAAAACGGCGTCAGTGTAGGGAGATCCCTGATAGAAGTCAAGAAATCGCTGGAGT
Organism: uncultured Acidobacteriota bacterium; assembly: GCA_963755695.1. Lineage (GTDB taxonomy): Bacteria > Acidobacteriota > Vicinamibacteria > Vicinamibacterales > 2-12-FULL-66-21 > QHWT01. The sequence continues at coordinate 1,777,826 of CAVWLB010000008.1, forward strand.
TAGGGCTGCCCCCCCATCAGGCGCTGGCAGGCAGGTACTTCCGGCCCATTGTCCGACTTTGGGGACGGGTAGGTCGTCCAGAAGTGCCGCCCGCAGCGGGGGCATACCCAGAATTGGTCCGGTTTCCAGGGCTCTCCCGGGGCCGGATCACACATTTGCATCTCCGTCCCGCAGCGCTGGCACCGGATCTTGAGCGGCGGCATTCCTCGGCATTTTACAATTTCGGGCGTGATCCCCGGGGTAATCCTGGCGGCCGGTCGGTCGAGCCGGTTCGGACGGTCAAAGGCATTGCTGCCGGTTGACCAGGGAGGGTCGCCGTTCGTCTCACGCCTCGTCAACCTGTTCCGCACCGCCGGCGTCTCCCAAGTCTTCGTCGTAGGGCGCGACAATGATGCGGCGTTGCGTGAGGTGGTTCACGCGGTCTCCGCTCGATTCGTCGTGAACGCAGATGCGGATCGGGGGCAACTGTCGTCGCTCGTGGCAGCTCTCGATGCAATTGATGCCCGCTCGGTTCAAGGGGTGATTGTGATGCCCGTTGACATCCCGCTCATCCAATCTGCAACCATCGCGTCCGTGCGGGACGCGTTTCTTCGCGGGACTTCTCCGATCGCCCGCGCCACGTATCACGGCCGACATGGTCATCCGGTGGTCTTTGGATCGGCTGTCTTCGAGGAATTGCGCCGCGCGGATCCGAACACCGGCGCGAAGGCAGTCATTCACGCCCACGCAGACGAAATCCTCAACGTGGACGTCGAGGATGCGGCCGTGCTGCGGGATATAGACACGCCGCGTGATTACCGCGAGCTCTTCGGACGAGATCCTTGACGAGCGCCAGTTCAGTCGTCCGTTTCCAACACATGAATTCGAACGGCAGAGATCGGCGAGTTCGCCAGCGAAGTACCCAAGGTCGAGATCGACGATCTCGCTATCCCGCGGAAACGGCTTCTTGTCATCCGAGAGCAGCTGCACTCCGCGGAGGTACATGCTCAATCACATCGACGCCGTGTACTTTGCGATCCAAGCGCCCCATAGGGTTCCGGCGCTGCACGGAGGATGCCGTCAATATGGTGGAGGTGCGCTATCCTTCGCCGGATGCGGTCACATCATGTTGCGGTTGGCTTCGCGGTCCTGCTCGGTACGATCTTCCCTTCACATGTTCTGAGCAGGTCTCCACAGCAAAGCCCGACACCCCAGCCGGCAGCCGGTCCTGATTCACAAGTCCAACCCGGCACGCCCACCGGCGAGGTCATCAAGGGAGAGTTCGATCAGAGCAAGGTGTATCCGGGCACGTGGCGCGAGTACTGGGTCTACATCCCCAAGCAGCTCGATCGCGCGAAGCCCGCGCCGGTAATGGTCTTCCAGGACGGCCTTCAGTACAACGCTCCCGTGGTCTTCGACAACCTCATTCACAAGAAGGACGTGCCGCCGATAGTCGGCGTGTTCGTCATGCACGGCCGCGTGAAGGCGTCATCGAACGACGCGCTCGATCGAATGAACCGCAGCTGTCGAATACGACTCGGTGAGCGACGACTACGCGCGGTTCCTGCTCGACGAGACTGCTGCCGTACGTCGCGAAGACGCATGGCCTGACGCTGACCTCGGATCCCAACGACCGGGCGATTGCCGGCAACAGCAGCGGCGCCATCGCGGCGTTCGCTGCGGCGTGGCAGCGGCCGGACGCGCTTCCGCCGCGTCTTCAGCGCAATCGGTACCTATGTCGGGCTGCGGGGCGGCAACGAGTTCCCGGTCCTCATCCGCAAGACCGAGCCCAAGCCGATTCGCGTCTTTCTCCAGGATGGGCGCAACGATCTGAATAACTACACAGGCGATTGGTTCATCGCGAATCAGGACATGCTGTCGGCTCTCCAGTTCGCGGGCTACGACGTTCGTCACGAATGGGGTGACGGCGAGCACAACTCGCGACACGCCACCGCCATCTTTCCGGACGTGTTGCGTTGGCTGTGGCGCGACTGGCCGTCTCCGATCAAGGCGAATCCGGAAGGCAACTCGAAGCAGGACGTCTATCAGACGCTCGTTGCCGGCGAAGACTGGCAACTGGTCAGCGAAGGTCATCGTCATACCGACGGGCCTGCGGTCAACGCCAAGGGAGAGTTGTTCTTCAGCGATCCCGCGAACAACCGGATTCACAAGGTTGGACTCGACGGAAAGGTCACGGTGTTCGCCGAGAACACGAACGGCGCAAACGGCATGATGTTCGGCCCCGACGGCCGGCTCTATGCCGGCGCGACGCGCACCAGGCAGATCGTCGCCTACGATCCATCAGGGTCTTCACAGGTGATCGCCGCCGATGTGACGGTCAACGATCTGGCGGTGAACGTGAAAGGGGATCTGTATTTCACCGATTCAGCGGCGAAAAGGGTGTGGTTGCTCCCGAAGGCCGGCAAGCCACGCATCGTTGACGAAGGCATCGAGTATCCGAACGGCGTGCTCTTTTCGCCGGATCAGACGCTGCTCTATGTTTCGGATTACGCCGCCCAACTCTCGTGGGCGTTCCAGATTCAGCCTGATGGATCGCTCACGCACAAGCAGAGGTACTTCTACGTCCACATGCCCGACGCTGCCACTCGAAGCGGTGCTGACGGGATGGCCGTCGACGCCGACGGCCGCGTGTACATTGCGACCTCGATGGGCGTGCAGGTCTTCGATCAGATTGGCAAATGCCACGCGATCATCCCGGCGCCGCTTCAAGCGCCGCTCTCGAACGTCGAGTTCGGCGGAGCGAACTTCGACGAGCTCTACATCACGAACGGCGACAGGGTCTTCAAACGGAAGACGAAGGTGAAGGGCGTGCTGTCGTGGCGTCCGCCAATCAAGCCGGCAGAGCCTAGGCTCTGACGGGTTCTCAGGTTCTCAGGTTCTCAGGTTCTCGGGTTCTCCAGGTTCCGGTTCTCGAGGTTCGGAGCCGAACCATTACCGAACCGGCCATGTCGATCTGGATGGCACCCGATCGACAATACGGTGAGTGTGGTCGTGCCTGCGGGAAGCGGCAGGACGCGCCGTCGCGGCGGCATCTATAAAAGAGTCGGCCCTGCAAACGAATACCCTCGGCGCTTCTGAAGAGGCGCCCTGCGGACTGTAGGGCGGGTCCGTGGCGATGGCCGAAAGGAGTTCGAATGAGCGGAGTGCGGGTATCGGTCGGGACACGCAAAGGTGCGTTCATCTTGACGGCGGATGGCAAGCGCGACCGCTGGGACGTCAGCGGTCCGCACTTTGCCGGCTGGGAGATCTATCACGTCAAGGGATCGCCTGCTGACCCCAACCGCTTGTATGCGTCTCAGTGCAGTGGCTGGTTCGGCCAGATGATCCAGCGCTCGAACGATGGCGGCAAGACCTGGGAAGCGGTTGGCAACAAGTTCGTCTACGACGGCGTGCCGGGCACCCATCAGTGGTACGACGGAACTCCGCACCCGTGGGAGTTCGCGCGCGTGTGGCACATCGAGCCATCGCTGAGCGACCCCGACATGGCGTATGCCGGCGTTCAGGATGCCGCGCTTTTCCGGACCACCGACGGAGGCCAGAACTGGCACGAGCTCCCGGGTCTTCGCGGGCACGGCTCCGGGCCGCATTGGCAACCGGGGGCAGGCGGACTCTGCCTGCATACCATTTTGATCGACCCGAGCAATCCCGATCGGATCTTCATTGCAATCTCTGCCGCGGGTGCGTTCCGGACCGACGATGGCGGCAAGACATGGACGCCGATCAATCGCGGACTGCGATCCGAGCAGATTCCCGACAGGGATGCCGAAGTCGGCCACTGCGTCCACCGGCTCGCGATGCACCCGTCGCGGCCGGACGTACTCTACATGCAGAAACACTGGGACGTGATGCGCACCGACGATGCGGGCGGCATGTGGCGTGAGGTGAGCGGCAATCTGCCGACAGATTTCGGGTTCGCGATCGACGTGCACGCCCACGAGCCCGAAACCATTTACGTCGTCCCGATCAAGAGCGACTCGGAGCACTTTCCGCTGGATGGAAAGTTGCGGGTCTTCCGGAGCCGCACCGGAGGACACGAGTGGGAAGCGCTGACGAAGGGGCTTCCGCAGCGCGACTGCTACGTCAACGTGCTGCGGGATGCAATGGCGATCGATTCGCTCGATTCGTGCGGCGTATACTTTGGTACAACCGGAGGCCAGGTCTACGGCTCTGCCGATGCCGGTGACAGTTGGGCTCCAATCGTCAGGGACCTTCCGCCGGTATTGTCGGTTGAAGTTCAGACACTTCGATGATTCGAGTCGTCCTTCCGGCGCATCTCCGCACGCTGGCAAACGTTGACGGCGAGGTCAGCCTCGCCGTCGCTGGCGAGGTCACCCAGCGCTCGATTCTCGACGCGCTGGAGACGAGCTATCCCGTCCTGCGCGGCACGATCCGCGATCACGTCACGCTCCGGCGGCGGCCCTTCATACGGTTCTTCGCCTGCGAGCAGGATCTGTCGCACGAACGGCCTGACGAACCGTTGCCGGACGCGGTCGCAAGCGGTGCGGAAGCCTTCCTCGTGATCGGAGCGATGGCCGGCGGTTAGCCGGCCTCGCCGAGCGTCACCGGAGGATCCCCACGTCTTTTGCCATCGAACCGCCGATCGAGCCGATGCTTGCCAAGCTTGCCGACGATCTTCCCGTGAGCGGCGGCTACCTGTACGAGCCCAAGTGGGATGGATTCCGGGCGATCGTGTTTCGCAGCGGATCGGACGTGTTCATCCAGAGCCGCGATCTGCGGCCGCTGGATCGTTACTTTCCCGAGCTGCACGAGGCGCTCGTCGCGGGCCTTCCCGATCACTCCGTGGTCGACGGCGAGATCGTCATCGCCACCTCGCACGGCCTGGATTTCGATCGGCTCCAGTTGCGACTGCATCCGGCCGCGTCGCGGGTTGCCAAGCTGGCGAAGGAAACCCCGTCGGCGTTCGTCGCGTTCGACCTGCTGGCGCTGGAGAATCGCGACCTGCGGTCAACGCCGCAGGCCGAGCGGCGGCTCTTGCTCGAGCGGGCGTTCGCTGGCGCGACGCGACCGATTCACCTGACCCCAATGACGCGCGAGCCCGCCGTCGCGCGCGAGTGGCTGTCACGGTTCGAGGGTGCCGGCCTCGACGGTGTGATCGCCAAGCTGCCTGACGCCGCGTATGAACCCGGCAAGCGAGCCATGCTCAAGGTCAAGCATGCGCGTACGGCTGACTGCGTGGTCGCCGGCTTTCGCTGGCACAAGACCGGTCCGGGCGAACTGATTGGGTCCCTGCTGCTCGGCCTCTACGACGACCATGGAGCGCTCCATCATGTGGGCGTGACCTCGTCATTCACGATGACGAAGCGGAAGGCGCTGGCGCTCGAGCTCGCCCCGCTGCGCGAACATGCGCTCGAGGGCCATCCATGGCGCGAGTGGGCCGACCCAGGAAACGGCGATATGACGCGCATGCCCGGCGGGCAGAGCCGTTGGAGTGCCGGCAAGGATCTGTCGTGGGAACCGCTCCGAATCGAGCGCGTTTGCGAAGTCAAGTACGACCACATGCAGGGATCGCGGTTCCGTCATGCGGCGGTCTTCCAGCGCTGGCGCCCTGACAAGCAGCCGCGCGACTGTCGCTACGATCAACTCGAGGTCACCACCCCCTACGAGCTCGAGAAGATCTTCTCGATGGTCAATCCCTGATTACCCTCTCCGCCTCTGAAGGGGCGCCCTACGGACGTGTGGGGCGGGTGTTCAAACCTGCCGGTCTCGCGATTGACGATAGCTGGCCCAGTCGTCCGGTTGATCGTCAGGATCGAGCGCTTCCTGTGCCGGACGAAGCGCGACCGGCACGTGCTGCAAGTTCACCCGTGTCCTCGTCCAGGTGTGAAACCGTCCGCGCATGGCGTCGACCAGCACGTCGGCCGGCTGCAGGTGAACCGCCGCTTCAGGATGCCGCACCTTCCAGCGTTCCACGCCCGCGAGCGCATCCTCCTTCCGGCGGGCGCGGCCGATTTCAATCAATGGCCGGGTCGGGGTTCGCCGGCGTGACGGCTGCACGCGCGCCGGCTCACCCGCCTGCTTTCGATAGTGCGGCGGCCACGGCGCATCACCCATGCCCTCGCGCGCCTGACGCGCGGAGAGATCGAGCAGGCGATCGAGCGCGCACGGACTCTGGTCCATTGCCGCATGTGGATCCGCGATCGTGGCGAATCGAGACGGCATCGTGGCCAGCGTGAAATCGCGCGGGTCGCAGTCGGGGATCTCGTCCCACGACAGAGGAGTGGAAACCCGTGCGTCTGGGGTGGGACGCACTGAGAACGCGCCGGCAATCGTGCGGTCCTTCGCGTTCTGGTTGTAATCCAGGAAGACGCCGTGGCGTTCTTCCTTCCACCACTTGCTCGTCGCAACCGCCGGCGCGCGGCGTTCGACTTCGCGAGCGAAGGCAAGTGCGGCGCGGCGGACCTCGTCGAATCCCCAGCGCCGCTCGATGCGTACGTAGACGTGAATGCCTCGCGACCCTGACGTCTTTGGCCAGCCCACCAGTCCGAAGTCCTCGAGTGTTGCATGGACCACACGAGCGACCTCGCGCACCTGCGGCCACTCGATTCCAGGCACCGGGTCGAGATCGACGCGCAGCTCGTCGGGATGATCGAGATCGTCGGCCCGCACCGGATGCGGGTGCAGCTCGAGACAGGCGAGGTTGGCCATCCATGCGAGCGCCGCCGCGTCGCGGGGCACGACCTCCTCGGCGCTGCGGCCGGACGGAAACTTCAGCGCGACGATTTCTATCCACGGAGGCCGCGAGTGAGGCGCACGTTTCTGATAGAAGAACTCCCCGTCGATGCCGTTCGGATAACGCACGAGCACGTTGGGTCGTCCCCCGGCGCCACGCAGGGCACCAGCAGCGACCGCGAGGAAGTAGCGTACGAGATCCAGCTTGGTGTGACCGGCTTGCGGGAACAGCACCTTTCGCGGATTCGAGATCGTCACCTCACGCCCGGCTACGGTGAGCACTTCGGACTCGGTCTTGCTCGCCATGGGATAGACGCAGCATACAAGAAGGCCGACAGCCCCCGCAGACACCGCCTCGATGCGCCTATCCAGGGCAGAACGATCGGTGGTAGAGTCGCCCAACCACGGGCAGGGTGCGGCCATGAACGACACGCTTTTACGGCTGCGCGCGCGAGCCTCTACGCAACCTTTGTCCTGGATTTGAAGCTCGTGAAATGAGACGTGGTGGAGCGTCCGGCGGCGGCCGAACCGGACGTGGCACCGGTATGACGACGGCCGAACGGCATTCGCCGCAACCCTCCTCGGAGCGGCGCCGTCTAAGCCCCGTATGGATTCACTGATTGCCGATCTTCGCTACGGACTGCGGCTGTTCCGTGCATCCCCAGTGTTTTCGCTCGTGGCCATCGGCACGCTGGCGCTCGGAATTGGCGCCAACACCATCATTTTTTCCAAAGTGGATGCCGTGGTCATCCGGGCGTTGCCGTACGACGATCCCGATCGCGTGGTCGTGATTTGGGAGGACGCGACCCGCGTCGGATTTGCGAAGAATACGCCGGCCCCCGCGAATTTCATCGACTGGCGACGCCTGAACCGATCGTTCGCGGACATGGCCGCCACACGCGGTGCGAACGCCAGCCTCACCGGCGACGGCGTACCCGAGCAGATTCTGGGCCGCGCGACGACGCCGAACTTTTTCAGCGTGCTCGGCGCGCGGCCGCAACTGGGCCGCACGTTTAGCGAAAGCGAAGATCGAGACGGCGCCAAAGTCGTGGTGATCAGTCACAGCCTCTGGCAACGTCGTTATGCCGGCGAGGCGTCGATCATCGGACGCACGCTGCTGCTGAACGGCGATCGCTACGAGGTGATCGGCGTGATGGCGCCGCGGTTCGTCTTCCGTAACCGGGCCATCGACTACTGGACCCCGATCCAGTTTTCTCCCGAGCAGAAGGCCCAGCGGGGGTCGCACTTCCTGAATGTCGTAGGACGTCTCGCGCCGGGAGTCACGATCGACGAAGCGCGTGCGGACTTGCAGGGGATCGCACGAAGCCTGGCCCTGCAGTACCCGGACAGCAACCGGGATCTCGGGGTGGTCCTGGTGCCGGCGAAGGAAGAAATCGTCGGCAGCATTCGGCTGGAGCTGCTCGTTCTCATGGGTGCAGCAGCGGCCGTATTGCTGATCGCCTGCGCGAACCTCGCGAGCCTGCTGCTGTCGCGGGCGGCGAGCCGAAGAGGAGAGCTCGCCGTGCGCGCGGCGCTCGGCGCCACGCGAAGCCGATTGATGCGGCAACTGATGGTCGAAGGCTTGCTGCTCTCGCTTGCCGGCGGCATGCTTGGCCTGGCGATCGTGCCGATCGGCAGGACGCTCCTGGACAGCCTTACGCCGGTTGGCATCGAGGAGGTGAGTCAATCGGCCCTGGATGTCCGGCTGCTCGCGTTCACGTTTACGGTCGCGATTGCCACCGGCCTCGTGTTCAGTGTCGCACCGGCGCTCGACGCTGGGCGGGCATCACTTTTGGAAGCGCTGCAGCAGCACGCCAGAGCCAGCGTCGGCGCGAGCGGCCGTTTCACCCGCGACGCGCTGGTCGTCCTGCAGATTGCGGCGGCGGTGGTGCTGCTGGCGGCAACTGGCTTGATGGTTCGCACCATCCTCAACCTGCGCGCGATAGATCTTGGCTTTCAGCCGGAGCGGCTGCTGACGCTGAGGACGACGCTGCCCAGGCCGAAGTACGCGGACCCGCAGAAGCGCCTGGATTTTTACCAGCGTGTGCTTACAAGTGTGAAAGCCTTGCCGGGTGTGAATCACGCGGCCTACGCGTCGACCCTTCCGTTCACGAGCCAGGGGAACACCACGTGGTTCAAGATCGAAAACCGTGAGATCACGCGCGATCTCGTCAACGATGCGCTGTACCGAGCCGGAACGACCGAGTATCTGTCCACGCTGGGTGTGCGCCTCATCGAGGGCAGGCTGATCGACGAGCGCGACGGTGTGGGGACGTCACGAGTCGTGGTGATCAACGAGACGCTCGCGAAGCAGTTCTTCCCGGGCGAGTCCGCGATCGGCCGTCGGATCCAGTTCAGTGAACCGTCCAGCCCCTTTCATACGATCGTTGGCGTCGTACAGGACGTTCGGGAGCGAGGATACGAAGCGTCGTTGAAGCCTGGCGTCTATCTGTCGATTGCCCAGGCGCCGGAAGCCTGGGCGGTTCCCGAATATCTGGTCGTGCGCACGCGCCAGAACCCGGGCGCGGTCGCGGAGTCGGTGCGGCGGATTATCGCCGGCGTCGATCCCGCGCAGCCGGTTGCCGCCGTCCGATCGATGGACGACATTCTCGACCTCGAGGTCGCCGATCGTCACCAACAGATGGTGTTGCTCGGCGCATTTGCCACGCTCGCGCTGGTGCTCGCCTCGCTCGGACTCTACGGGTTGCTTGCCTATGCGGTGGCACAACGCAGCCGCGAAATCGGGTTGCGCATCGCGCTCGGCGCCACGCCGCGCGCGGTTGTGACGATGATCGCGTCGCGTGGTGTCTCGCTCGCGGCAGGCGGCCTGGCCGCCGGCGTCGGCGCCGGATGGATTGCCACCCGCGCGATGCGCGGTGCTCTTTACGGCGTGGCGGCCAACGATCCATCAACCTTCGCAGCCGTGGTGGTCGTGCTCGGCAGCGTCGCTCTCGTCGCGTGTATCGTCCCTGCCGTCCGAGCGTCTCGTGTGGATCCGATGACCGTGCTCAGGGAGCAATGACATTACGCGCGGGGCGCCCCGCTGAACTCCAGCTTGCGAGGTCGGCGCGAACCGTGTAGAACGTCCTCGAGATGCGTTCCTATCTGCTTCTTCTTTCCTTTCTCGTCACGATCACCGCCCAATCCGACTGGCCGCATTATGGCGGCGGGCCGGAGCAGCATCGTTACTCGACCCTCACGCAGATCGCCCCGGCGAACGTCCAGAAGTTGAAGGTCGCGTGGACCTACGACACCAAGGACGCGTTCAACGGATCCGAGATGCAGTGCCAGCCAGTGGTGGCGCACGGTGTGCTCTACGCGACCTCGCCCAAGCTGCGGGTCTTTGCGTTGAACGCGGCAACCGGCGCCGAGATCTGGAGCTTCGACACCAATAAGGATGCGAAGGCCCTGACCCGGACCCGCATCCGCGGCTTGATGTACTGGGAGCGCGGAGGCGATCGACGCATCTACTTCGCGTCGCGGCACTGGCTCTACGCGCTCGATGCCAAGACCGGGAAGCCCTTGCCAGGTTTCGGACAGGACGGCCGGATCGATCTCCGCGAGGGCTTCGAAGGCCGGGACCCGCGGACACTCAGCGTCGGACTGAATACGCCAGGCGTGTTCTATCGCGATTTGCTGATCGTCGGTTCGATCGTCCCGGAAGGTCTGCCCTCGGCGCCCGGCGACATTCGCGCATTCGACGTCAACACCGGCCGACAGAAGTGGGCGTTCCATACCATTCCGCATCCCGGCGAGTTCGGCTACGACACGTGGCCTGCCGAGGCCTGGAAATACAGCGGCGGCGCGAACGCATGGTCGGGACTGGCGCTCGACGAGCGGCGCGGGCTCGTCTACGCCTCCACCGGATCGGCCTCGTACGACTTCTACGGCGCCAACCGGGCCGGCGACAACCTGTTTGCCAACACGATGCTGTGCCTTCGCGCCGCGACTGGCGAACGCGTGTGGCATTTCCAGGCGGTGAAGCACGACGTCTGGGACCGCGACTTTCCCGCTCCGCCGTCGCTCATCACCATCCGTCACGATCGGCCGGGACCTCGACGTCGTGGCGCAGACGGCAAAGAACGGCCGGCTCTACGTGCTCGATCGCGACACCGGCCAGCCGGTCTTTCCGATGGAACAGATTCAGGCACCGGCCGTCAGATGTCGAAGGGGAGCAGCTCTCCACCGCGCAGGTGCTGCCAACGCTGCCGCCGCCATTCACCCGTCAGCGGTTCACCGAGGACCTCATCACCAAGCGCACGCCGGCAGCCGAGAAGGCGGTCCGCGAGGAATGGCTGAAGATGCGCAAGGGCGGTGAGTTCGATCCGCCGAGCACCCAGGGCACGATCCTGTTTCCCGGCATGGACGGCGGCGGCGAATGGGGCGGCACCGCCTACGATCCGAAGTCGGGCTTCCTCTACGTCAATGCCAACGAGATGGCGTGGAAGGTCAAGCTGGCCGAGCGCAAGATGCCCGATGGTGAAGCCGACGACGGGCAAGGCGCTGTACGAGCGCTACTGCGCGTCGTGCCATCGCGCCGGATTTTGCGGCAGCCCGCCCGAGTTCCCGTCGCTGGTCGGACATCGGCAAGCGACGCAACGTGGACGAGATCGACGGACGTCGTGCGCGACGGCGCGGGCCGGATGCCCGGACACCCGGAGCTGCACCGCGCGGTGCGCCGCGCGATCGTCGATTACGTGGTGACCGGTCGATCCGACGAAGTCCGCGGCGACGCGCCGACGCCGTTCGACGTCAGGTACACGCTCGACGGCTACATCCGCTTCACCGATCCCGATGGCTTCCCCGCGATCACGCCGCCGTGGGGCACGCTGACCGCCATCGACATGAACCGCGCGGCGATCGCCTGGCAGGTGCCGCTCGGCGAGGTGCCGGGTTCGGGCCTGACGAACACCGGCAGCGAGAACTACGGCGGGCCGGTGGTCACCGCCAGCGGCCTCTTGTTCATCGGCGCGACGAACTACGACAAGAAGTTCCGCGCCTTCGATGCGCGCACGGGCAAGGTGCTTGTGGGAAACGACGCTTCCCGCGGCGGGCAACGCGACGCCTGCAGTGTACGAAGTCAACGGCAAGCAGTACGTGGTCATCGCCGCCGGCGGAGGAAAGGGGGGATGCTCCGTCAGGCGGCAGCTATGTCGCGTTTGCGCTGCCGTGATTGTCCAGCACGCGCACGCGATCTGATGAACCGTGGCCGAGCTCATTGGTACGGCGCGTCTTTTAGACGCGCGTTTCTTTTTTCACAACTAACACCCTCGGCACTTTTGAAGAGGTGCCCTACAGACTCTTAATTGATGATCGCTGGCCACGCCTGAGTCGTTGCGCCTTCCTTTCGCTGCGGCTATTTGCCGACTTTGCATAGTCTCCGCGGCCGGCTTTTCATATCGTCGGGCCCCCATGGAGCCACACGTCGTCATCGTCGGCGCCGGGTTCGGCGGGCTGGCTGCCGCGAAGGCGCTCAGGCGCGCTCGCGTGCGCATCAGCCTCGTCGATCGATCCAATCACCACCTGTTCCAGCCGCTGCTGTATCAGGTTGCGACGGCGGCCCTGTCGCCCGGGCAGATCGCTACGCCGACCCGTTCAGTGCTCCGCCGGCAACGAAACGTCACCGTTTTCATGGGCGAAGTAACCGGAGTGGACAAGGAGAGGCGACGTGTTTTCGCAACGGCGGCGGATCACGAGGGCAGCGTCGAGTACGACTTTCTGATTCTGGCGACCGGAGTACGCCACAGCTACTTCAGTCACCCTGAATTCGAACCGTTCGCGCCGGGACTGAAGAATCTCGCCGACGCGGTGCTGGTGCGCAACAATCTGCTCGCCGCGTTCGAGCTCGCCGAGACCCGGCAGGATCCGGGAAAGCATCAGGATCTTCTGACCTTCGTGCTCGTCGGCGCCGGGCCAACTGGCGTGGAAATGGCCGGCGCGATTGCCTCTTTGATCCGGAATCCACTCTCGACAGAGTTTCGCCGGATCGATCCACGCAGGGCCAAGGTGGTTCTCATCGATCAGGCAACAAGAGTGCTTCCAGGCTTTGCAGAAGAGCTCTCGGCAGCCGCGCACCAGCGGCTGATTAAACTTGGCGTTGAGGTCCGGCTCGGTCAAGGTGTCGAGCACATCGATGACGAAGGCGTTGTCGCTGGCGGTCGGCGGATTGCGAGCAGGACGGTGATCTGGACGGCGGGCGTGGAGCCCTCGCCAACCGGCCAGTGGCTGCGCGTGCCGATGGATCGGGCGGGCCGCGTCCGCGTCCAGCCGGATCTCACGATTCCTGGGCACCCAGAGGTGTTCGTCATCGGCGACGTTGCCGCACTCGAGCAGGACGGGAGGTCGCTCCCGGGGGTCGCGCAGGTCGCAATCCAGCAGGGACGGTACGCCGCTCGAGCGATTGAACGGCAACTGGTGCGGAAACCGCCGCAACCTCCCTTCCGCTATTTCGACAAGGGTAATATGGCGGTCGTCGGTAAGAACTTTGCGGTGCTCGAGAGCGGCAAGTTCCGGTTGAGCGGCCTTCTGGCATTCCTTGCATGGGGCGCCGTCCACCTGCAATACCTTGCGCAAACGCGGCTGCGCGCGATGGTCTTCATGCAATGGATGTGGATGTATGTGACCAACCAGCCGGGCTCGCGATTGATCATCAGACATCGCGACCGATCGGTTGCCGCGACTCCAGCCCGAACGGGGACGACGTGAAAGCCCTGGAGCAGCGGCTGGCACGTTCGTGCGATGAGAGGGGAGGACCCTCATGAGTGATGACAGACACGGTTCGTCGGTCGCCGTGAACCCGGTGGCCGCTCTCAAGCATTACGGTCAGTCGGTCTGGCTGGACTACATCCGTCGGAGCGTGATTGCCAGCGGAGAGCTGAAACGCCTCGTCGACGAGGACGGCCTCGGCGGTGTCACGTCGAATCCTGCAATCTTCGAGAAAGCCATCGACGGCAGCAACGACTACGCGTCGGCGATCGACGAAATTTCCAAAGAGGATCCTGGCCTCGGCGCCAAACTGGTTTACGAGCGGCTGGCGATCAAGGATATCCAGGACGCTGCCGACGTGCTGCGTCCGGTTTACGAGAGCACCGGTTCGCACGATGGCTACGTGAGCCTGGAGGTCTCGCCGGAGCTGGCCAACGACACCGAGGGAACGCTGGCCGAGGCGCGCGAGCTGTGGAAGAGCGTGGCGCGGCCCAACGTCATGATCAAGGTGCCCGCCACACCGGCCGGCCTGCCAGCGATCCGGACCCTGATCGGCGAGGGAATCAATGTCAACGTCACGCTGCTGTTTGCGCGCGACCGATACGAGGCGGTCGCCCAGGCCTTCATCGAGGGGCTCGAAGCGCGCGCCGCTGCCGGCCAACCGGTTGCTCAGGTGGCCAGCGTCGCCAGCTTCTTCGTGAGCCGCATCGACACGGCCGTGGACGCCCTTCTCGAGGCGAAATTGAAGACTGCCGAAGGGAAGGACAAGACTCGGATCGAAGCACTCCTGGGCAAGGTTGCGGTGGCCAACGCCAAGCTGGCGTATCAAAGCTACAAGAAGATCTTCTCCGGCGCACGTTGGGAAAAGTTGCGCGAGCGGGGAGCGCAGACGCAGCGCGTGCTATGGGCAAGCACTGGCACCAAGAATCCGCACTACAGCGATGTGCTGTACGTCGAGGAACTCATCGGTCCTGATACGGTCGACACCGTTCCGCCCGACACGTTGACCGCCTTCCGCGACCACGGCCGCCCGCGCGCGAGCCTCGAAGAGGACGTCGCGGAGGCGATGCAGGTGCTCGACGATTTGGAGAAGACGGGAATCTCACTCGAGAAGGTCACCGACGACCTGCTTGCGGACGGCGTCAAGAAATTCGTCGAGCCGTTCACCAAGCTCCTCACCGCGGTGGAACGTCGCAGCCGCGAAGCCAACAAGGCGCGCATCAATGCCCAGAGCTGGGTGCTGCCTTCTGCGCTTCAAGGACACGTGACCGAACGCCTCGCGGCGTGGGAGGCGCAAGGAGGAACCCGTCGACTCTTTGCCGGCGACGCCTCGCTGTGGACGAACACCGACGAGGCGAACTGGATCGGGTGGGTGCGGATTGCCGAACAGCAGCTCGAGAATCTGACACCCCTGCTCGATATTCAGAAGGAGGTTCGCGAGGAAGGGTTCAAGTACGCGCTGTTGCTCGGGATGGGTGGCTCCAGCCTGTGCCCTGAAGTCTGGAAGGAAACCTTTGGAACGATCGCGGGCTCGCCCGAGCTGTTCGTCCTGGATTCCACCGACCCGGCGCAGGTGCGCGCTGCCCAGAGTCGCGTCGATCTCGCAAAAACACTGTTCATCGTCTCGAGCAAATCCGGCTCGACCCTCGAACCCAACATCTTCAAGGCATACTTCTTCGATCGCGTGAAGAAGACGGTTGGAAGCGACGATGCCGCGCAGCGTTTCATAGCCATCACCGATCCCGGTTCGAGCCTCGAGAAAGAAGCGCGCGCGGACGGATTCCGTCACGCGTTCGCAGGCGTGAAGAACATCGGCGGCCGCTATTCGGCGCTGTCCAACTTCGGCATGATCCCCGCCGCGGTGATGGGGCTCGACGTCGAGAGACTGCTCGACGAAGCAGCTCGCATGCTGACCGCCTGTGCGCCGGGAGTACCCGCTGAAGAGAACCCGGGCCTCGTCCTCGGCACGATCCTCGGCGTCGCAGCCACGCGTGGGATCGACAAGCTCACGCTGGTTGCCTCTCCCGGTATCCACGATCTCGGCGCCTGGCTCGAGCAGTTGATTGCCGAGTCGACCGGCAAGGAGGGGAAGGGGATCATCCCGGTCGATCGGGAAGCGCTGGGTCCGCCCTCGGTCTATGGCGCGGACCGGGTATTTGCCTACCTCCGGCTCGACGAGGCGCCCGATGCCGCTCAGGACGCCGCGGTTGCCGCGCTCGAGAAGGCCGGAAAGCCGGTGATCACGATCCACGTGGCCACGAAGTACGATCTCGGCGAGGAGTTCGTCCGGTGGGAGATCGCCACAGCTGTGGCGGGCGCGGTGCTGGGAATCAATCCGTTCAACCAGCCGGACGTCGAAGCGAGCAAGATCGCCACGAAGTCGCTGACCAGCGAATACGAGAAGACTGGGAAGCTTCCGCCGGAAACGCCGTTCTTCGAACGAGACGGGATCAAGCTCTATGCTGACGTGCAGAACGCCGAGGCGCTCCAGAAAGCCGCGGGCGCCTCGCCGTCACTTGCCGCGTATCTGAAGGCTCACCTCGATCGACTGGTCGACGGCGACTATTTTGCCCTGCTTGGCTACATCGAAATGAACGGCCCCAACGAAGAGGCACTCCAGTCCGTGCGCCAGCGCGTTCGCGACAGCAAGCACGTAGCCACGTGTCTGGGTTTCGGTCCACGATTCCTCCACTCCACCGGTCAAGGCTACAAGGGAGGGCCCAACACGGGAGTATTTCTCCAGGTCACCTGCACCGACGCCAACGATCTGCCGGTGCCCGGTCAGAGCTACACGTTCGGCACCGTCAAGGCCGCGCAGGCCCGTGGCGATTTCCAGGTCCTGGCCGAGCGCAAGCGCCGCGCGCTCCGGGTTCATCTCGATTCCGACGTCGCCGCCGGTCTCCGCACGCTCGGTGCGGCGATCGAGAAGGTACTTTCGTGAACAGCATGAAAGGGTGAATCCATGCAACTTGGAATGGTGGGTCTTGGACGAATGGGGGCGAACATGGTGCGCCGCCTCATGCGCGGCGGCCACGAGTGCGTGGTGCAGGACGTTTCTGCGGATGCGGTATCGGCGCTGGCCGGAGAGGGCGCGACGGGATCGTCGTCTCTCGAGGATTTCGTCAAGAAGCTTCAGAAGCCGAGGGCGATCTGCCTGATGGTACCTGCAGCGATTGTCGACAGCATCATCGAGAAGCTGATGCCGCACCTCGATCGCGACGACGTGCTCATCGACGGCGGGAACTCGCACTATCACGACGACATCGCCCGGGCCAAGAAGCTTCAGCCGAAGGGCATTCACTACGTCGACATGGGAACCAGCGGCGGGGTGTGGGGCCTGGAGCGTGGCTACTGCCTGATGATCGGCGGGGAAGCGGAGGTGGTGAAGCGCCTCGGTCCGATCTTCGAGACGCTCTCGCCCGGACCGGGCTCGATTCCGCAGACCCCCGGCCGCGACAAACTGGGTGGCACGGCCGAGCACGGGTATCTGCACTGCGGTCCGTCGGGAGCAGGACACTTCGTCAAAATGGTCCACAACGGCATCGAGTACGGCCTGATGGCCGCTTATGCCGAGGGCCTCAACATCCTGAAGAACGCCGACATCGGCAAGCGCTCGCACGAGAAGGATGCCGAAACGACCCCGCTCAGGAATCCTGAGCACTATCAGTACGAGTTCAACCTTGCGGACGTCACCGAACTCTGGCGACGCGGAAGCGTCGTCAGCTCCTGGCTCCTCGATCTGACGGCGCAGGCGCTGGCTGCCGATCCCACTCTGGAGCGGTTCGGCGGCAAAGTGTCGGATTCGGGCGAAGGACGCTGGACGATTGCCGCGGCCAACGACGAAGGGGTGCCGGCGCACGTGCTCACGGCATCGTTGTTCGAACGGTTTGCTTCTCGGGACCTCGACCTGTACCAGAACAAGGTGCTCTCCGCCATGCGCTTTGGTTTTGGCGGACACGTCGAGAAGGCCGGGGCGAAATAGACGCCATGTCCAAAGTACGCTCGGACGCTCTGGTGTTTTTCGGCGCGACAGGCGATCTTGCCTACAAGAAGATTTTTCCGGCGCTGCAGGCGATGGCCCGCCGCGGCCGGCTCGACTTCCTGGTCGTTGGCGTGGCCAAGTCGTCGTGGACGCGCGAGCAGCTCATCGAGCGTGCGCGCGCTTCGGTGATCGAGCACGGCGGCGGTGAGGACAAGGAGGCGTTTCCGAAGCTGGCCTCGCAACTGCGCTACGTCGACGGCGATTACAACGACCTGAACACGTACGTCCGGCTCAAAGCGGAACTCGATCAGCGTCTCCACCCGATCCACTACCTGGCGATTCCGCCGAGCATGTTTCCGACGGTGATTGGCAAGCTTTCCGAGGTCAACTGTACCGACAACGCGCGGGTAATCGTCGAGAAGCCCTTCGGACGCGATCTCGCGTCGGCGCAGGAGCTTAACCGCGTGCTCCGCGAGGCCTTCACCGAGGAGTGCGTCTTCCGCATCGATCACTACCTGGGGAAGGAAGCAGTGCAGAACATCCTGTACTTCCGCTTCGCCAATTCGTTTCTCGAGCCGATCTGGAATCGGAACTACGTCGAGAACGTGCAGATCACGATGGCCGAGAGCTTCGGCGTCAAGGGTCGTGGGAAGTTTTACGAAGAGACCGGTATCATCCGCGACGTCATCCAGAATCATCTTCTCCAGCTGGTGAGCTATCTCGCGATGGAGGCGCCCTCGTCGACCTATGCCGAGGCGATTCGTGACGAGCAGGCCAAGGTGTTGCGCACGGTCCGCCGGATGAGCCCCAACGACATCATCCGGGGGCAGTTCCGTGGATACCGCGACGAGCCGGGCGTGGCCAAGGACTCGCCGGTTGCGACCTATGCCGCGGTGCGCCTGAATGTCGACTCGTGGCGATGGGACGGTGTTCCGTTCTACGTTCGCTCCGGCAAGAGCCTCAGGACCACGACCACCGAGGTCTTCGTCGAATTCAAGCTACCGCCGCAGGTCGTCTTCACAGAAGCGACTCCCTCAATCGGCAATTACGTCCGTTTCCGTCTGGCGCCGCAGGTGGCGATTGGGCTTGGCGCGCGTGCCAAACGACCCGGGGAAGGCATGGGTGGGCGTCCGGTTGAGCTCTCGGTCGTCGAGCAGCCGGTTGAAAGCCGCCTCGGAGATTACGAGCGCCTGCTCGGAGATGCGATCGCCGGAGATGCGACGCTGTTCGCGCGACAGGACGTCGTCGAAGCGGCGTGGGCGATCGTCGACCCGCTGATCCAGAATCCCGGTCCGATGTTCGAGTACGAGCCCGGCTCGTGGGGACCGCCGCAGGCCGACCGGCTGGTGGCTGAAGTCGGCGGCTGGAACACGCCGGAATGAGCCGAACACAGCCACAATGAAGAACGTTCTCGTCATCGATGTTGGCGGCAACAACGTGAAGATCAGCATGGCCAGCAGGCCGACGCTCAGGGTTCCGTCCGGAAGCAACATGACGGCCGCCCGGATGGCCGCAGCCGTGCTGAAAGCGATCGACGGCTGGAAGTACGACGCTGTTTCGATTGGCTATCCCGGCATCGTCAGGAACGGCAGGCCATCGCACGAGCCGCACAACCTGAGTGGCGGCTGGATGCGCTTCGACTATCAGAAGGCATTTGGAAAGCCGGTGAAGATCGTCAACGACGCGGCGATGCAGGCGCTGGGCGCATACCAGGGCGGACGGATGCTGTTTCTCGGCCTGGGCACGGGCCTCGGATCTGCGCTGATTGTGGAGGGCGTGCTGATGCCGCTCGAAATTGCGCACCTGCCGTATCGCCGCGGCAAGACCTACGAGGACTACGTCGGCCAACGCGGACTGGAGCGATTAGGACGAAGAAGGTGGACGCACCACGTCCACCGCGTCGTGGCACTGCTGGCGGCGGCGCTGGGAGCCGACTATGTCGTACTTGGCGGTGGCCAGACGAAAAAGCTCCGAAGTTTGCCGCCCGGAACCCGTATCGGCGACAACCGTCACGCAGTACGTGGGGGCATGAAGTTGTGGGCCGAGCCGGCGCGCTCGACCTCGCGACGGAGACTCTCCGCCTGATTCTATTCGGCCCGATTCCCATCAAATTCGCCGCCGTAATCTCCTCGTCGATGTTGACGACATCAGATCAGTCGGACATGATTCGCCACGCGTGGACTGAGAGGACACTGTGATGCAACTGGTCTCGAGCGCGGCGATGATCGTGCTGGTGGCGGGATTGGGCTGGAACGACGTGGCGGATGTTCAGGTGAAGACGACCGGCGGGATGGTCCGGGGCGCGGCGATGGCTGACGGCCGGATCCGGGTGTTCAAAGGAATTCCTTACGCCGCGCCGCCAGTCGGCGACTTTCGGTGGAAGGAGCCGCAACCGGTGCGCGCATGGGAGGGCACGCGGGATGCCACCGAATTCGGTGCGCAATGCATGCAGGGCCCGATCTTCGATGACATCAAATTCCCACGGCCGGCCAGCGAGGACTGCCTGAATCTGAACATCTGGACGCCCGCCGCCAGCCCCGGCGATCGATTGCCGGTGATGGTGTGGATTCACGGCGGTGGATTCCAGGCAGGTGCGAGCGCCGAACCCAGGCACGACGGCGAAGCGTTCGCCGGGAAGGGGGTTGTGCTCGTCACGGTCAATTATCGGCTCGGTGTGTTCGGGTTCATGGCGCACCCGGAGCTCACGCGCGAATCGTCACATCAGGCCTCGGGGAACTACGGCCTGATGGACCAGATCGCTGCGCTCCGGTGGGTGAAAGACAACATCGCGGCGTTTGGCGGGAATTCCGACAACGTGACCATTTTCGGTGAGTCGGCCGGATCGTTTTCGGTGAGCGCGCTGATGGCCTCACCGCTCGCGAAGGGAGTCTTTCACAAGGCGATCGGCGAGAGCGGCGCCTACCTCGCCGGCGGAAGCGGGACACTGGCGCTGCAATCGCTGTCGACGACCGAACAACAAGGGACCAGATTCGGGTCGACCATTGGCGCCGATTCGCTCGCGGCGCTCCGCGCGAAATCGAGCGAGGAGCTGCTGAAGGGGGCGCTTCCGATCCAGCCCTGGTTTACTCCGAATCTCGACGGCTACGTGCTGACCGAAGACGTGCACGCGACCTTTGCCGCCGGCAAGCAGGCGCACGTGCCACTGCTCGCCGGCTGGAATGCCGACGAAATCCGCGCCGGGGTCGTGCTGGCCAAAGACAAGCCCACGGTGCAGAGCTTCGGTGAAAACGTGCGGAAGCGATTCGGCGAGCAAGCCGACGCGGTGCTGAAGGCCTACAACCCGGCGAACGACGCGGAGGCGGTCGAATCGGCAGCCGCGCTCGGCAGCGACATGTTCATCGGCTACGCCACCTGGAAATGGATCGAGATGCACGCCAGCACCGGCGGCGCTCCGGTTTATCGCTATTCCTTCGATCGGAAGATCCCGGTCGCGCCGGACGCGAAGGTCAACGGCGTCGCGGCCACCTCCCGCGATATCGGGGCGCGTCACGCCGGAGAGATCGAGTACGTGTTCGGCGCGCTCGACTCGATCAAGAACGTCACGTGGGAAGCGAGCGATCGGAAACTCTCGGATGCCATGACCACCTACTGGTCCAACTTCGCCCGCAGCGGCGATCCAAACGGATCGAATCTGCCGAAGTGGCCACGCTACCCTGGCGACGGCGGTCGCGTGCTTCATCTCGACGAGACGATTCACGATGCCCCGGATGCGAACCGTTCCCGCTACCAAGCCATTGACGCATTCGTCGAGAAGCAGCGGCGATAGCGAACGCGTCGAGACCGATTGCCAGCAGTTCGCACCAGGCTTTGCGACCTTGACGTCACGGGCGTGCTCGGCGGGTCCTCTGTGCCC
Source organism: uncultured Acidobacteriota bacterium (assembly GCA_963755695.1). Taxonomy (GTDB): domain Bacteria; phylum Acidobacteriota; class Vicinamibacteria; order Vicinamibacterales; family 2-12-FULL-66-21; genus QHWT01. Next base: position 1,799,077 of record CAVWLB010000008.1, read on the forward strand.
GATGCTGCCCGCGCGGACGTCATCCCGAGATCCACTGTTGATTGAAAAGGGCCTGTATACGTACTTAGGTCCCTTTCCAATCGAACCGCGCAGCGGTATTCTGTTCGTTCGTCCCTCACAATCAGTGTGGTTTCCCAGGAGCCAATCGCGGCCGAACGAGCCGGAGAGAACACGGGTGTTTGTCACGATGCGCCGTTTGTCGTTGTCCTCTGTGATTATTCTTCTCATGACCTGGGCCATTCGAGCGCAGGTGAGTCAGGTCACGAACGATCGGGCCGGTCAGCCGACGGGGACGAATCTCACCGAGACCATCCTGACCGCGGCAAATGTGAAGGTCGTTGGTTTCGGAAAGCTCTACTCATACCCGGTTGACGGCCCGGTTTCTGCACAGCCCTGGTATGCCGCCGGCGTGACGATCAACGGTGTGCGCCACAACGTGCTCTACGTCGCCACGACCCATCACAAGTTGTACGCGTTTGACGCCGATGCTCCATCGGCCACGCCGCTCCAGATAACGCTGGCCGATGACACCAGGGCGGCAACGACGGCGGACGTGAGCAGGGCAGGTTCCGTGTCATGGGAGTCGCCGGGTGATGGTCCTCTCGGCTACTTGTGGGCACAGAACGACGTCCTCAAGGCGTATTGTCTGAGCGCTGGCCGCATCGTGTTCCCCGCCTACATGAACGGCGAGGTGCTCGCACCGCGGCACTCGGGCGCGTCTCTCGCACTTTCTGCGAATGGCCGCACGACCGGGTCCGGGATCGTCTGGGCCTCGATGCCCGCGAGTGACGCCGGAATCCAGGGACAAGCCGGCGGCGTCCTGAGGGCGTTCGATGCCGAAACACTGAGACAGATCTGGACGAGCGAGCAGAATCCTGCCCGCGATCGCTCGGGCGTGGTGTCACCGTCCGTCGCACCACTCGCCGCCAACGGCAAGGTGTACTTGGCGACGCTTGACGGAACCGTGATGGTGTACGGACTCCTTCCTCCGGTCTCTCCGGATCTGCAGGCTCGCGCGACTGCGGTTGACCAACCCACAGTCGCGGGCATGACCGCGCTTGCCGTTGCCGCCACGGCGGACTTCGCGATCAGCATCACGCCAGCGTCTCGAACTGTGGCACCGGGCACATCGACGACCTATAGCGTTGGTACCACGGCGCTGAATGGCTTCACTGGAACCATCGGCATGGCCGTCAGCGGAGCACCCTCGGGCACGACCGCGGCCTTCAGTCCTGGTTCGGTGAGCGTTGGTGGTACCTCGACGCTCAAGATCGCGACCTCCTCGTTCACGCCCACTGGAACCTCGGTCCTGACCATCAAGGGCACCAGCCGGACCCTGAGTCATTCGATCACGGTGAAGCTGGTGATCGGTCCGCCATCGGCGATTGGCATCAAGTTTCTCGGCAGGAACACGCTCACGATGGCCGCGGGTGATCGCGCGGGCGTCGTTCCACAGACCCACTGGAACAACGCCGCTGGCGCGAAGAGCAGCACGCCGCTTGCGCTCGTCGACAATGCAGGGACGCTGAGGACCGCCACGGTTTCATGGATCGCGGCCGGCGTCTGGATGACGCCGATCGTCGACCAGCCGGGCAACCCGAGGTTGATGAAGGGCTATCTCGATAACACTAATACCAGCGTAACCACAATCACCGTCGCGGGGCTGCCGACTGCAGACTACGATCTCTACGTCTACTGCGACGGCGACAACCAGGCCTACAAGCACACGGCAACCTACAAAATCAGCGGCACTGGCATCACTACCGCCTCGGTTACGGTGAACGATCCGCCGAACACCAACTTCTCTGGAACCTTCACTCAGGCAGCGGCGGGTTCGAGCGGCAACTACCTGAAGTTCAGGATCAGGGCCAATGGCTTCACGATCACTGCGACGCCTGGCACGAGCACGAACACCAACGTGCGCGCACCGGTGAACGCCATTCAGATCGTCAATGCGAATGTGACTCCGCCGGTGTCGTTCGATACGAAGGCGACCCTCCCGGGGCTGGGGTTCGGCCAGGGCGTCGAGGTGCGTGACGGCAAAATCTTCCTGTATGGCGACGCCAGCACCGGGGTCGTTCGTGAGTACAACCTGGTCGGAAACAATGCGCTCAGTTACACCGGCCGGCAGGTTCTCTTGACGACCGGCGGCAAGGATCTCGTGTCGCATCCAACCGGCTTCACCGTTTCGCCGGGAATCGGCACCTTCCTTGGCAATACCGTGTCGCAGAAGGGGACGATTTACATGATCGACTGGGCCCACGCGCTTGCCACCGGCACGCTCGACGGCGCGATCCAGGCAACGATTGCAGATGATTTGGCGGTTAACGGAACGAGACCGGAGTTCGTTCGCGTTGGAGCGCGATGGCTGATTGCAACCGCCGACTACGGCGCGACGGCAAACGAGATCCGGATTTACGATCCCGCAAAGCTGAAGACGGCCACGCACACAAGTGATCCGGGCGTGCTGGTGTATCGCTTCAAGAGCTCAACCTACGTTCAGACGCTGCACTGGCTCGACGGCCCGGGTCTGCTGGTCCTCGTTCAAAACCTTCGTGATGGACAGGGATGGCGCCTGACGGTGATCGATCTTGCCCGTTCGATCGCGGCCGGTCGGCAGGTGGTGATGCAGACGATCACTTTGTCGCCGCAGGATGAACTGGAAGGCTTCCACGTGATCGCTCCCGGACGCGGCCTCTTCCTGACCAGCTCCTCATCGTCGAACCTGCACTTCGCGAACGTGCGGCTGTACTGATTGGAAGCGGGCTGGGAGCCGGGGCGATGGTCAGCCATCGATCCGGCTCCCGCCGTGTGTCTTCTGCCTCCTGCCTCCTGTCTCCTGTCTCCTGTCTCCTGTCAGACCGCGGCTACCGCTGCTGGCTGATACGTGCCGACCAGCGGTCGGAACGAGATCGACAAGCGGTTCCAGCTGTTGATGACGACGACCGCAAAGGTCAGCGCCACGAGCTCCGCCTCCTTGAAATGGGCGGCGACCCGCTCGTAGATCTCGTCAGGCACGTGCGTGTCGGCGACCAAGGTGACCGCCTCGGTCCATTCGAGCGCGGCGCGCTCGCGCTCGCTGAAGAACGGCGTCTCGCGCCAGGCGTTGAGGGCGTAGATCCGCTGTTCGGTCTCCCCGGCAAGGCGCGCCTCCTTCGTGTGCATGTCGATGCAGTAGGCGCAGCCGTTGATCTGCGACGCGCGGATCTTGACGAGCTCGAACAGCGGCTTCTCGATGCCTTTTCCCGCCTCGCTCGACAGCTGAAGCATCGCGCGGCCAAGTCCGGAATTCAGGTATTTCGTGATGTCAATTCGTGCATTCATGGGTTGGTCTCCTCTGTTCTCTACAGGGAAGACGCGCAGGCGGCGTTGACTGTGACAGGGTGATCTATACGAGCTTTTCGGGATTCACCACCGCGTAGACCGCAAGGATGCGCTCGCCGTCGGTGGCGATCGACATGGTCGCGGTCAGGCGATCGCCATCGCGGATGGCGAGGCCGGGCTCGCCGTTGATGGTGGTCACGGTCAACTCGCGGTTGACGGCCCAGAACTTCTCGCGCAGGCCGATCACCAGCCTGGCGATGCGATCGGCGCCGACGATCGGGCGTGCCGCAGCGGGAGCCTTCCCGCCGCCGTCGGCGGTCCAGGTGGCGTCGGGCGCGAACAGCTCGAGCAGCGCCTGCTCGTCTCGTGCCTCCACGGCAGCCATGAACCGCTGCAGCAGGGCCGTCTTGGCAGACTCCGACACATCGAATCGCTTGCGATCGCCGCGCACGCGCTCGCGGGCGCGGTGCACGACCTGACGGCATGCCGCTTCGCTCCTCTCGATCACCGATGCGATCTCGCCGTAGCCGACGTCGAAGACGTCGTGGAGCAGGAAGGCCGCGCGCTCCTCGGGCGCGAGCCGCTCGAGCAGCGTGAGGAATGCCATCGAGAGATCGTCGGCCAGGTCGAGGTGACGATCCGGCGGCGCTGCGGTCACGATCGGCTCTGGCAGCCATGGACCGGCGTAGACCTCGCGCTCGGTCTTGAGCCGCCGCAGCCGATCGATCGCCAGCCGCGTCGTGGTCGTCACCAGCCATGCCTCGGGGTTGTCGATGCGGCGCTCGTCGACCTCGTGCCAGCGGACGTACGCCTCCTGGACGATGTCTTCCGCCTCGGCGCGCGAACCGAGCATGCGGTACGCGAGGCCAAAGAGCCGGCCGCGCAGCGCTTCGAATGTCGTTGTTGAGGTTCCGGTCTGAGTCACACCTTTATTCTCTGATACGAAGACGGGCGGAACGCCTGTGTGTGACAGGCGCGGCAGTAAAAGGCGGACGACCGTTACAGGTAACTCACCCACCAGTCGCGACGCTGCTTCTTGACTGCCGCAAACCAGCGGCAGAGTGGATAGAGCGACATTACGATCCCGAGCCAGACCACGTAAGCCGTCCAGAGTGAATAACCAAAGCCGGGCGGGAACAGGGCAGCCGGACCACCCATCGACGGCAGAGGATTGAACAGAAACCCCAGCGACTGGCTTCCGTAACGGATCCAGGCCATCAACGAGGCGACGACGTGTAAGGCGGTGAAGTGGACGACGTAGAAGAACATCGGGACTCGGCCAATGGTCGCCAGGGCATCGACCGGCGCGTTTCGGTGTCGTTCGAGCCACGCCAGCGCAATCAACGCGGGGCCGAGCGTCATCAGCAGGAATTGAAGCGACGGCGGATATTTCGTCGTCCTCAGAAACGACAGGACTGTGAACACGGTTGACGATTGCACCGACCAGGGCGACGGGTCGCCGTAGCCGTTTGCCGCTCGCAACAGCAGGAATCCGATCACCATGGCACCGCCAGCGATCAGCAGCCTGCGCCGACGTTGTTGCGCGTCCATGAGAAGCACCGGACCGAACGCGTAGCCGGCTCCAATGACGCCAATCCACGCCAGAACGGGGTAGGCGACGAAGAACGTGATTCCACCGATCGTGAATACGCCTTGCTGGTGCAGCAGGGTCCAGAGGCCGGCGAATCTCCCGAACCGCGCTGCCTGGATTGGATCGAGAAGGTTGTGCAGGGCGATCACCGCAAGGCTCACGAACAACACGACGCCCCGCGGGAGATGAATGAGCGCCGCCAGCGCAATCATTCCAACGCCCAGTGCCGTCAGCACCAGCAGCAACACCGGGTAGGGCGGGCCCAGAGAGAAGTTCATCGCGAGCCGCATGACGGTCACTTCCACGAGCACCAGCCACAGGCCGCGCGTCCAGAGAAAATGTGAAACCGCCGTCACCGAGCGCTCGCGTTCGAGCCGCAGGAACGCGCCAGCGCCGGCGAGAAGCATGAACGTCGGAGCGCAGACATGCGTGATCCACCGGGTCAGGAAGAGGATCGGGGTGGTCCGGGCGAGATCTTCCGGTGAGAACGCCATTGCGCCGGCGTGAATGAAGTCGCGGGTATGGTCGAGGGCCATGAGGACCATCACGGCACCGCGCAGGGCATCGACTGCGGCTATTCGGGTGGCGTCCCGCGTCGAACCGCCCCCACGGTCGAGATTTGCCGAAATCGAATCCGCCCTGTATACTGAGGCCAACTCAGCCATTAATTATTAGCAGCGCAGGGAGCAATCCATGTGGTCGGGCTTCGATCCGCACCTCTGGCGTGAGCTCGAGCGCATCCGTGAGATGGTCGCGCTCAGGCATTGCACGCCCACTCGGGAATGGCCGTTGATCTTCGTCAAGCAGCACGACGAGCTGCTCGTGATCCGCGAATGGCCCAACGGGTCACTCACCGCCTACTCGACCTCCGAATTCTCCGATCGCCTTCGCAACGGCGAGGAACCCTTCGCGCCTCCCTCTTCCTGACAGGATCATCGCGGCTCATATTTCGCGCACGATCTTGCGCGGGGTCTTGTCGGTCCTGAGACCCAGAAATGCGGCGTGCCTCAGGCGGCCGTCCCCCGTCCACTCCACGAAACGAATTTGCGCCACCAGCCTGGGGAAGACCCATTGCATCTCGCTCATTTGTTCCGCGGTGACGCCGCCGCCCCAATGTGACGTCCTGCTGTCTGGAAGATCGACGAACGGACAGCGATCGGTGTGAAGCGGCTTCAGCGACGCCAGCACCTCGCGGCGCACGTGCGGTGTGAATCCTGCCCGCACCTTGCCGGCAAATCGCAACTGCTTTCTCTCGTAGACTCCGACGAGCAGCGCATCGACCCCATTCGGGCCTGGCCGGTAGCCCCCGACGACGAATTCCTGCTGCTTATCGAGCTTGAGCTTCACCCATGCGCCGTTGCGCTCACCAGCGCGATAGCGTGAGTTCCACCGCTTGGCGATCACTCCTTCGAGGCCGAGCGATCGAACCGCCTCGGTCACGCGGCTGGCGGTCCCACGCAGTGGCTCGGACAGCAGCAGCCCGGAATCCTTCACGACTCGCTGAAGCAGGGGGCGCCGCTCCTTCAGTGAACGTTCTTCCAGGTTCTCGCCATCGAGGTGCAGCAGGTCGAACGCGTAAAAGACGATGGTGTGTCGCGGATGGGCCGCGCGATGCTGTAGGGCCTGAAACGAGGGGTGCCCGCTGCCATCGATGGCCACCACTTCTCCGTCGACGACTGCGGATTCCGCGTGCAGGCGAAGGCCGGCGGCGTGAATGGCTGAGTATGCCCGCGTCAAATCCTTGTTGTTCCTCGATCGAAGCTGGACCCGGTCGGCGTTCTTGATCAACAACGCGCGATAGCCGTCGAACTTCACCTCGTACATCCAGTCGTCACCCTCGGGGAGGCGGGCGACGACTTCAGCGGCCATGGGTTGGACGAACGCGGGCGCGTGCGGCTTGAAACGGCTGGCCACGGCTTCGGCACAAACATCTTGACAGGTTTTCGCCGGAGCGGTCAGTGTGGGGAGCCGGATTCTTTCTGAAGGAGCGTTCATATGAAGGTGTTGCGCCGGACCGCGCTGATTGCCGCGTTGGTCGCCTCCCCATCTGTCGTCGCGTTGTGGGCGGCGTCTGGAGTCTGGCAGGAAATTACCGCCCCGACGTTTGGCAAGTGGGGCATCGATCTCGCGGCGCGCGATCCGCACGTCAAGGCCGGTGACGATTTCTTCGCCTATGCTAACGGCAGCTGGCTCGCGAAGACCGAGATTCCCGCCGATCAGCCCAGCACCAGCACGGGTTACGAGCTGTACAACCTGACGCAGAATCAGTTGCGCGCATTGATCGAGGCCAGCGCGTCCAATCCGACCACACCAACCGCTACGCAGATAGGCGGCCTCTACAAGAGTTTCATGGACGAAGCGGCAGTCGAGGGGCTCGATGCAAAGCCGCTCGCCTCCGACCTTGCGGCGATTGAGGCCGTGCGATCGAAGGATGAATTCGTCGCCCTGATGGGAAAGACGGCGACCAACGTCGGCATCTCGTTGTTTGGCGCCGAGGTGGATTCGGACGCGAAGAAACCGGTGTCCACCCTCTATCTCTTTCAGGACGGCCTTGGAATGCCGGACCGCGACTACTACTTGACGGATCAGTTCAAGGACAAGAAGGAAGCCTACGAGGCGTACATTACCCGCACGTTTGCCCTCATCAAGGATCCGGCCCCTGAGGCGAAAGCGAAGTTGGTTCTGGCATTCGAAACGGAGGTTGCCAAGGCGAGCTGGCCTGCGGCGGAACGGCGCGACCTCGACAAGATCTACAACCCGATGACCGTCGACGCGCTGCAATCGTACGCGCCGGAAGTCAAGTGGCGCTCCTATCTGGCCGGCGCCGGCTTGAACGATCTGGCCAACCTGGTGGTTGCGGAAAACACCGCCGTCCAGAAGATGGCCCGGCTCTTTGCTGATACGCCGCTCGAGACGCTGAAGGCGTGGGAAACGTTTCATTGGGTGTCCGGCGCGTCACCGTACCTGTCGAAGCGATTCGTGGACAGCCGGTTCGACTTCGTCGAAAAGGCGCTGTCCGGAACGCCCGCCCAACGCCCGCGTTGGAAGCGCGGCGTGAGCCTGGTCGACGGCCGTCTTGGGGAGGCCGTCGGCAAGGAATATGTCGCCAAGTATTTTCCGCCGGCCTCCAAGGCGAAGATGGAGACGCTCGTCGCCAACTTGAAGACCTCGATGGCGGCACGGATCCGCAACGCGGGCTGGATGAGCCCGCAAACCAAGGATCAGGCGCTCGACAAGCTCTCCAAGATGGAAGTGATGGTGGGCTATCCGGCCAAGTGGCGCGACTATTCGACGCTGAAGATCGACCCGGCCGATCTCTATGGCAACGTCGAGCGGAGCATCGCGTTCGAGGCAGCGTATCAATTCAACAAGATCGGGAAGGCCGTCGACAAGGCGGAGTGGGGGATGACCCCGCAAACCGTTGACGCCTACAACGGCGGTCTCGAGAACAAGATCGTGTTCCCCGCCGGCATCCTGCAACCGCCGCTCTTCAATCCCGACGCCGACCCCGCGGTGAACTACGGAGGCATCGGGGCGGTCATCGGCCACGAGATCACCCACGGCTTCGATGACCAGGGCCGCAAGATTGACGCAACCGGAACCTTGCGCGACTGGTGGACGCCGGAAGATGCGAAACGCTTCATGGCCGAAAGCGAGAAGCTCGCCGGCCAGTTCGACGCCTACGAAGGGGTGCCCGGCATGCACATCAACGGCAAATTGACGCTGGGTGAGAACATCGCCGATCTCGGCGGCTTGCTGGTGGCCATCGATGCTTATCACACGTCGCTTGGAGGACAGGCCGCACCCGTCCTCGATGGACTGACCGGCGACCAGCGCGTGTTTCTAGGCTACGCGCAGGCCTGGCGCGGCAAGACCCGCGACGATGCGCTGCGCGCGCAGATGGCGTCGGACCCGCATTCGCCGAGGAAATTCCGGGTGATTGGGCCGATCCGGAACGTCGACAGCTGGTATGCCTCGTTCGACGTGACGCCCAACGACAAGTACTACCTGAAGCCTGATGACCGCGTCCACGTCTGGTAGGAACACGTCCTAGAAGAACTCGAAGCGCGCTTGTCACCAAAAGCCTCACGCAAAAGGCGCCAAGGCGCAAAAGGCGAAGGCAGTAGTTCAAGTGGTAGTTTGCTGCCTTTAGGCACGAACTGGCTCTTTGTTCCACCGCCGCTGCGCGGCGGCGCAAGGCGCGACAGTCACGCGTGGCAGCCATTTGCGCCCTTGCGCCATTGCGTGAAACCGTCTTCCCACCGTCGCGACCGTGGCATCAACCAGCGCAATCACTTGATCGCAGCCGGCGCAAGCGCTTCCATGGCTCGGTGGCATGTCGCCTGCCTTAGGCTAAAGACCCGCCCTACAAACGGCGGCGGACACGTGGTCGTGCCTCGGCCAGCGCCCGCTCGACCAGCGCGCGCGCGGCCCAGGCCAGCAGGTCCTCGGCTCTCTTCTGCTTGACGCCGCGCACGTCTCGAAGGGCCACGAGCGGCTCCCAACCCATCAAAATGCTGAGCACAGAGACGAGGCGCTCGTACGCCTCGCGCGGGAGTCTCTCCCGCAGCGGTTCCAACGCACGTTCGATCCACTCGACACGTCGATAACCGCGGCGCGGCGCTCCATCGGCGGGTTCCTCAGCCTCGACCGTCAACCGGATCAGCGCCCGGCCCAGATGCATCGTGTCGGCGGCTCCGCGGTTGACCGCCCGGCTCAATTGATCGATGCCCACCACCGGGTCGTCGCTGCCAGCCGACCGGCGAACCACCGGTTCAATCGCGGTGGCGCCCAACGCGCCCAGCGTGGCGTCGAGCAGCAAGTGCTCGAGTGTCGGAAAATACATGTAGATCGTGCGACGGGAAACGTCCGCCGCTTCGGCGACTTCCGCGATGGTCGGTGTTCGGCCATCCGCCATCAGCCGCATTGCCGCCTCGACGATCGCCTTGCGGGTTCGCCGCCGCTGGGCGACCCGCCCGGAATCAGCGGCTCCGCCGCGTCCTGACGGCGCGGCGCGGACCGGCCGGCGAGCCCGCTTGACGGTCGTGGCCATCGCTGTCATTATACGCGAGTGCATTCATTGCACACATGTGCAAAATAACCGTCAGCCCACATTTTATTCAGGGGATCCCATGCCGGGCATAACGCTGGTCAACTGTTTCGATGTTCCCGCCGGCCGTGAACAGGAGTTCTTCGGACTGTGGCAGCAGGTCAACACCTACATGCGGAGCAAGCCAGGCTATCTGAGTCACACGCTGCACCGTGCGCTCGCGGCGGATGCCACGTTCCGCTTCATCAACGTCGCGCGGTGGGCCTCCAGGGAGGACTTCGACGCCGCGCACGACGAAGGTTTCCGCGCGCTGATCACCAAGCCGGCCTGGAGGGCGTTCCCTTCTCACCCCGCGCTCTACGAGGTCGTGCACGAAGCGCGGGCCGGCGCCGTCCCGGTCGCGAGCATCTAGCCGACGGACATCGACCGGCGGCCGTGCGCCGAGGGGCAGCGCATGGCCGTCGTGTCCGGCAGACCATATGCTAGGCTCCCGTCGATGCCCCGCACGGAAAGCACTTCCACCGATGTCGATCTGGCCCGACTGCTGGACGAAGGTCCGTGGACGCCTGCCCAGCGGTGGTTTGTTGCGCTGACGGCGCTGACCGTCATCTTCGACGGAGCGGACCTCCAGCTGCTCGCCAACGTCATTCCGGCAATCATGCGCGAGTGGGGAGTTGCGCGGAGCGCGTTCGCACCGGCGCTCGCGGTGGGACTCGTCGGCATGATGGTCGGCGGCGCGACGGGAGGAATGATTGGCGATCGGGTCGGACGGAAAATCGCGCTGCTCTCGAGTGTGCTGGTGTTCGGCCTCGCCACGCTGGCCACGGCCCTCGCGACCGACTTATCGAGCCTCAGCCTGTACCGCTTTCTTGCCGGACTGGGTCTTGGTGGAGCGATTCCCAATGCCGCTTCACTAGCGTCGGAGTTCGTGCCGCGCCGTCATCGGTCCTTTGCGGTGACGTTGACCATCGTCTGCGTCCCGCTCGGCGGAACGCTGGCCGGTTTGCTGGCGATCCGCATGCTGCCGATCGGATGGCGATCGATCTTCATCGTCGGCGGGCTCGTGCCGCTGGGGATCGCCTTCGTTCTGATGAAGCTGCTGCCCGAATCGCCGCGGTATCTTGCGTCGCGACCCGGTCGCGCCGCGGAATTGCGCGGCTTGCTGGAGCGCATCGGCCGGCCGGTTCCGCATGTCGCGAGGTTCACCAACTCCACTGAAGCCACCGGCGCCCGGGCCGGTATCGCTGCGCTGCTCGCACCGGATTTCCGGCGCGACACGCTCGCGCTGTGGGGCGCGTTCTTTTCCTGTCTGCTGGCGGTCTATCTCGGATTCAACTGGGTTCCGTCGATGCTGACCGGCGCCGGGCTCAGTCCCACCGTCGGAAGCGCCGGGATCACCGCCTTCAACCTGGGCGGCGTTGCCGGGGCCATTGCCGGGGCATGGGCGTTCGCGCGTATTGGGTCTCGCAAGACGATGATCGTCATGGCTGCCGGCGCCGCGGCGGGGGCGCTCCTTCTTCGGTCGACACCGATCGGGCCGACCAGCGATCCGACCTCAATCGTCGCCATCCTGGGATTGACCGGCGGCCTCATCAACGCCGTCCAGACGACGATGTACGCGCTCGCCACCCAGATTTATCCGACGGCCGTCCGCGCCACGGGGGTTGGAACGGCGGCGTCGATTGGCCGCGTCGGCGGGATCCTCAGCAGCTTTGCCGGCGCCTGGACGCTCGAAACGGGTGGAGCACCGCTGTTCTTCGCGCTGCTCTCGGCGGCCATGATCGCGACCGCTCTTTCGCTGGCATTGGTGAAACGTCACATTGCGGCGACCGTCTAGGCATCCAGGCTGCCGACCGCGTTGCCGCTGTCGGCATTTCTCAATGCGCGCCGTCAGCCATGCGCCCGAAGCCCGCCGAAGGGATAGCCCTCCCTCAAGTCCTGCTTGGTGGTGAAGGGAAATCGCGCGAGATCGCCAAGGCTCCTGAGGTCGTCGGGATGCGCGCCAACCGCCGTGCACTTCTGCTGGTATGCCGGCACGTGCTCGTAGGCGTGGCGCAGCGATCACCGGAGCCGTTCGAGTTGAAGATGCTCGAGTTCGTCGCGGCTCGCACACTCGATTGGTTCGAGGCTGGGCGGGCGAAGACGCGCTTTCGGCATGGATCATCCTCTACGCGAGGCACGTTCGGCACGATGCTCTGCCATCGCGTGTAAATGCTCGGGAGACAGCGTGGAGATCCGTTGATATTCGAAATAGGTCTCGACGAACTCGCTGAAGGATGTCTCGAACGCCATGTTGGTCAATTTCTTGGTCAACCGGGTGGACGTCCAGGCCATGGAGAGGACTCGATCGGTGAGCTCGGCGATCTTCGCGTCGAACGACGCGGCATCGACCACCCAGTCCACCAGTCCCCACGACAGCGCCGTTGACGCATCGACGACTTCGGCGGCGAGGGCGAGCCGTTTCGCCCTCCCCAGGCCCGCATGTCGAGCCACTCGCCACATGCCGATGCCGGGGATGATGCCTTCTCTCACCGCCGTGATACCAAACCGCGCATCGTCGCGCGCGACGCGCAGGTCGCAGGCAAGGGCAATCTGAAGGCCGCCGCCGATGCAGTGCGACTGGATCGCCGCGACGACGATTTGATCCAGGGCTTCCAGCTTGCGCAGCGCCGTTTCCCAGTTCCGGAAGAACGTCATGCCGGTCTCGCCTTGCGACAATGCCGTCAGATCGATTCCGCTGCAGAAGGCACGGCCCGCACCCCGCAGGACGATGATTCGAAGCTCCTGGTTGACGGCAAGGTCGTCGACCAGGGTGTTCAAATCGCGAGCCCACTGCTCGTTGGCGCAGTTCAACACCTGCGGACGATTGAGGACCAGTGTTGCGACCCGGTCGTCTACCGTGGAATACATCGTCTCGAGCTCCACCAGGCCTCCTTTGCGGGGGAATGCGTTACCAGGGGCGTGATCAAAAACAGGATGACAAACGATGGGCTCAGTCCGCTGTGAGTCGCACCAACGACCCGCCCGCGGCGGGCCGTATTGTAAGACCAAGGTGTTATCGGTGGGAACTTGACACCCCGCGACGCCAATTGCAACATGACCCTTCTGAGGCTCTAACGCCGCAAATCATGGCCGACGCAGACGTGCGCGTCTCGGCGCTTGTACCACGCTACGACGCCCTGCTGTCCGTATCGCGGACCCTCGCCGGACACAAGACGATGGCGGAACTGTTCGAGGTTCTCGCCGATCATCTTCATACGGTCGTTCCGTTCGACTACCTCGCGCTCGTGCTGCACGACGCAGCTACGGACGAAATGCAACTGGTCGTGCTCGAGCCGAGCGACCTGGTCGTTCCTTTCAGATCCAGGCCGGTCGCCGACCAGGGACCCGCGGGAAAAGTCTGGACGACCCAGAAGGGTATGGTCGTTCGGATCGGCGAGAACGATCCGTTGCCGCCGGCGATGGAGTTCCTGCGCAGCCAGGGGCGTCGTGTCGCCTGCTTCCTCCCGCTGACGACGGCGCATGGAAAGCTTGGTGTCCTCAGCTTTGGCAGTTGTTCCGAGACGCCTTACAGCGACGATGTGTTGCAGTTCATGGAGCAGGTGGCGGCAATTGTCGCGATTGCCGTCGACAACGGCATCAATTACGACCAGGCGCAAACATACGAGCGCGAGCTTCGGGAAGAGCGGGACAGCCTGCGCTTCCTGCTGAGCGTCAACAACCTGCTGGTCTCGCATCTCGACTATCCCCCGCTGCTCGAGGCAATTCTCGATGCCGTGCAACCTATCGTCAAAGCCGACCGGGTAGCCGTGGCGCTTTACGATGAGGATTCGGAATGCCTGCGGCTCGATTGGATTTACGACAAGACGCATGGCTTCGGCAGGACCGAAGTCGCGCTGCCAATGGATCGATCCATTGCAGGCGTGACGCTTCAGCGAGGCGTGGCCAGCCTGTTTCGCCGAACGGATCTCGAAGGGAACGGCTGGGACGAGCGCACCGCTGATGAAGGCCGCCGGCCTCGAATCCGTGTGCTGCGTGCCGCTCGTGACCCGGAACGGCACTCTGGGAGCGCTTTATGTGGGTAGCGCCGACACCCGATGCTTTCTCGGAACAGGACGTCCGGCTCCTCGGGCAGACGTCGGCGCAGATTGCGATCGCGGTCGAGAATGCACGCGCCTATCAGCGTATTGCCCGGGCCAACGCCCACTTGACCGACGAAAAGCAGTACCTCGAACAGGAGCTCTATCGCGAGTTCGCCGACATCGTGGGCTCGAGCACGACGCTGCGGCCGGGTGCTGCAAGCCGTCAAGACGGTCGCGCCGACCGACAGCACGGTGTTGCTCCTTGGTGAGACCGGCACCGGCAAGGAACTGATCGCTCGCGCGATCCACAACCTCAGTCCCAGGCGCGATCGGCCGTTCGTCCGGATGAGCGTGGCTGCGCTTCCGGCGAGCCTGCTCGAGAGCGAGCTGTTCGGACACGAGAAGGGGGCGTTTACCGGCGCCACCGTCAGCCGTGCCGGCCGACTCGAGCTGGCGAACCGCGGCACGCTGTTTCTCGACGAGGTCGGCGACATTCCGCCGGAGGTGCAGCCGAAGCTGCTGCGCGTCCTGCAGGAGCGCGAGTTCGAGCGGCTTGGCAGCACCCGCACGCAACGGGTGGACGTGCGGGTCGTCGCCGCGACCAACCGCGATCTCGAGCACATGGTCGAAGAAGGATTGTTCAGAAGCGATCTCTACTATCGCCTGAACGTCTTTCCGATCGCGATTCCGCCGTTGCGCGAACGCGTCGAAGACATTCCCGCGCTGGCGATCCATTTCGCGGAGCAATGCGCCCGCCACCTGGGACGGCCGGTTCCTTCCATCCCGTCGACGGTCATGGACGCGCTCAAGAAGTGGAGCTGGCCCGGCAACATCCGGGAGCTGCAGAACGTCATCGAGCGCGCGGTTATCATGTCCACCGGTTCGACCCTCGTCGTTCCGCCGCAGGACATTCGGCCGAGACCAAAACGAAGCGGGTCGGCCCAGAAACCCGTGGCCACGTTCCACGATGCCGAACGCGAGGCGATTCTGCAGGCATTGAGGGAATCCAACGGCGTCATTGCCGGGCCGACCGGCGCGGCCGCGCGTCTCGGGCTCCGGCGAACGACGCTGCAGTCGAAGATGCGCCGGCTGCAGATTCAGCGGCCGTCCTATTGAATCGGAGGCCTCGCCGCCGGCGGGGGCGAGCCCTACGCCAGCGCCAGTTCCGCTGGCTCTTCCACGATGTCGGATAGATCGGATGGATCCGCGATGCGCTGGTCGGGCAGGCTCGTCGAGCCACGGAATTCGCGGAACTCCACTCCGCAGCCGTGTGCGGCAAGGAAGTTCATGAAGCGCCGATAGTCACTGCTCGGCATGCCAAACAGCTTGAGCAGCGACTTGTAGCGGCCGCGCAGACTCCCGCAAGCCACGGCGAACCAGCTCGCGGAGGTCGTGGCGCGTGATGTCGCGGGCGAGGAACATCGGATAGACGTGCTCCCAGAATGACGCGCCCTGCTTGACCAGCGCGTCGTACAGGTCGTCGGCGACCTGACGCCGGCGATCGACGAGCGGCTTCAGCGGCGCGGGCCTTGTTGCGCATCGCCACCGGGAGATGCTCGACGCCGACGACGACCGGTCGTCGACAGCCAGACCAGCTGTTCGACGACATTCAGCAGTTCGCGGACGTTGCCCGGCCAGCGGTATCGCTCGAAGCGCGCGCAGCGCCTCGTCGGTGAAGCTCCACCGGCCGTTCGGCACGGGCGAGAAAGTGCTGTCATCAGCGCCTGGACGTCTTCGGGCCGCTCTCGAAGAGGCGGCACGTGCAGATGGATGACCCGCAGCCGATAGAGCAGGTCCTCGCGGAACTGGCCGGCGGCGACCAGATCGCTCAGATTGCGATTGGTCGCGGCGACCACGCGAACGTCGACGCGCGCCTGCCGATTCGTCCGAACCGACGGCCTGGATCTCGCCGTTCTCGAGAAACCGCAGCAGCAGCGCCTGCATGCGCAGGCTCATCTCGCCGACTTCGTCGAGAAACAGCGTGCCGCGATGCGCGAGCTGCAGCTTGCCGCGCTTGTCGCGGTAGGCGCCGGTGAAGCTGCCTTTGACGTGTCCGAAGAGCTCCGACTCGAGCAGCGTCTCGGTGAGGCCGGCGCAATTCACCGCCACGAATGGCGCGTGCTTGCGGACTGGAGTGGCTGTGGACGTGCCGCGCGACCAGGTCCTTGCCGACGCCGCTCTCGCCGGTGATCAGGACCTTGGCGCTGCTCGCTGCGGCCCGCTCGGCCATCGAGAGCAGGTCCCTCATTGCAGGGCTGGCGACAATCAGACTCGGGAATTCAAGTACGGCAGGCATGGATGCCGGTCATAGAGCAAACCTCCGGCCGGTTGGCTGGCTAGCCGCAAACCATTGAAATTGCTGGCGCTATGGGAAGCGAGGTGACGCCAGCCGACCGGCCTGACGTCGTCAGATGACGAGGGGTCGGCACGGCGTCGTCAGACTGGCATTCCGGGCTGGGATGCCCGGCAGATACGTCAGGGATCCCCGAGTGCGGAATCGGCGGTGGACGCTTCATCCGCAGCCATTTCACCTGCCGGGAGGATGTCGGCGACGGCCACCACGAATTCCAAACAAGCGCCGGGAGGGATTTTCCGCCTCAGCTTTCTGTTCCGATCCCTCGACGAGAGTTCGCGTGTACCGACGGAATTCGCCACCGAGCCTGCTCTGACTGTCCAGAACGATCGGCTGTCCCTTGTTCAACGCGTTGACAGCGAAGCGATCGGCAGATGAAAACGTCGCAGCAGGCGCCTCACCCATCGCCCAGTGGATGTCTCCCTCGTTGACGTCGGCCGATCGATCGAAGCGATTGACGACGACCCGAACACGATCGGCGCCGTACCGCTGGCCCAGGTGGCTGGTCAGCCGATGACCATTCTTGAGCGATGCGGCGTCCTGGGTGGTGACGACCGTGATGCTGGTCGCCAACTCGAGCGCGCCAGCAACTGACGGCTCCCATCGCGGGACATCGAGGACGACGTAGCGATAGCAGCGCGAGGCGGCTTCCACGACGGCGCGCACGCGTCGCGGATCCGCTTCCGCGGCAAGGGCCCGATCTGGAGACGCGAGCAGATCGGGGCCGGCCGTGGAGCTCGCGACCAGCCCTTTCAAGTAGGATTCGTCGAGACGCGCCGTATTCTGGACTGCGTCCTGCATAGAAAAACGTGGCTCGACCCCGAGGAACACGGCTGCATCTCCGAGCGCAGGGTTCAGGTCGATCAGGACGACCGAGCCTGGCGCCCTGTCTGTCAGCCAGGTCGCGACATTTACCGCGATCGTCGTGACGCCGACGCCGCCTTTGGCGCCGATCACCGCGAGAACGTCAGACGGAGCCCTCTTTCGGCGCTCGGCGGCGACTCGCGCGATCGCACTCGCCAGATCGGCGCGGGTGAACGGTTCGGTCACGTACTCGCTGACGCCAGCCCGCAGGGCCTTGACCATCAATGCAGCCTCGACTGCGGCGGCCACGATGACGATGCCGATCGCCGGATGCTGCGTCTTCAGCAGTGCGACCGTTGCCGGCACGGTCATCTCTTGCCGCAGATCGACCACCACGACGTCAGGCGGCCGCTGTCCGGGCTCGATGGAGATCAGCGACTCCACCGACGGGGCCCGGCTCACGCGCAATCCCCACGCGCGAATCGTGTTTTCCAAGGCCAACATGCTCGACCCAACGACCCTTACATCAATCGACACGGACTCGGTACCTCCTGGGATCACGGTTCGGCCGACCGTCGCGGTGCGAATGCCGCGCAAAACGCGCGCTAGGCATCGTCTACAGTCGGATGTTTCAGATCGGCCGGTGACTGCATGTTCAGCAAATAGGGGGCCTTGCCACGCTGCTGGCGTCAGGTGCCGGTAACCGTCTTAGCGGGCGGCACTTAGAAATACCGGCCGGACGCTGACGATCCGTGCGGACGCAGAAACTCTGGCCCTGGCCCGAAGAATCACCGGCTTGACCAGAAGACGTCTTGCCAGGGTCAGAATTCTGCGGGGGAGTTCCGCAGGTTACTGAGACACGATCCAGAGCGTCTTGCGGAATCTGACCGGCCGGCCGTTCTTCGATGCGGGATCTTCCAGGGATCGATGCGCTCTGGTCGTCACACGGGCGTCGACCGTACGGCACGGTCTCGCTACAGGCGGAAGTCTTCGACATCATGATCAGCTGCCGTCAGGCAGTAGAGCGCCATCGCCGCGACATGCTGGTTGTTGAAAAACGCGTGCGACTCGGCGAGCGCCGCGAGACGCTCGTCGACATCAGCCGTTGACCGGCCGTACACCCGGAGGCAAATCGAGGCCAGCGACAGCGCCATACCTGCGGGTTCAGCAAGCCGCTGCCGCGTGAGATATTCGATACTCTTCTGAACCGACGGATGCTCTCGGCGATCCTGCAGCGCAAGTAGCGCCAGCGCGGTGGTTGGTATGTGTGCGTTCAGCTCCTGGCCGAGCATGTTGGAGTTTCCGTAATTCCAGCCGCCGGTCCGGCAGACGCGATCGAAGAGCATCCTTTCGGCCTCCTCGATTCGCGCGGCCTGCTCACGCTGAGGCAGAGCCGGCGATTTTTTCAACGCGAGAAGAGACCACGCGGTTGGTTCGACCCAGCTGAACGTATCTTCGAGCCAGGACCATCCACGCAGGGTGTTGTCCTGTCGGTTTGGAGTCCTTTCAGAGGCCACGCCCTTCGTGCGATACAGGGCGCCGAGCAGGCGCCGCGCGCCTTCGGCCGGTAATAGTCCGGTGCTTCCAACGACGATGGCAGCCAGGGCGCTGAAGCCGACATTCGGCGGTAGACCCGTCGCGTCGTCGAGAAACCCGTCCTCGCGCTGGCGAGAGGCGAACCAGCGCACGATGTCCGTGGTGAGGTCCTTTTCCGAGTCACCCGCACGCAACAGGCTCAACGCGATCCAGCACGTCGGCTCGATCCGGCTCACCTTCCCCGGGTAATAGCCCCATCCACCGTCCGCATTGCGGCCGCGACAGAGCACGTTCGCAAGCTCGCTCGTTTTCGAATGAATCATCTGATGCCGGCGGCACGTTCAACGCGGCACGTTGGCGACTGGTTGGATTCCGACGTGTCGAGCTGCCCCTGACGTGTCAGTGAGCAAATCGGGGGCCCGTGGTGGCCGCCGACGACATGCGGCGCTAATCGTTTTGATTAGATATGTTTGGAAGGACCCGCCGAGAGATCGTGATTGACGCGATCTCGAATGGTCTGGTCCTGGCCCTACAAATCAGCGTGTCCCACTAAGACCTCTGGTCTGGACCAGAACTCTGAAGCGACGATTCGCGCGCGGACGCGTTACTGAGACACAATCCAGAGCGTCTTCCGGAATCTGACCGGCCGGCCATTCTTCAATGCGGGATGAAACTGCCAGGCCTTGACCGCGCTCAGAAGCATGAAATCGTGCACGGTGCGGGGAGTTCCCAGAAACTTGACCGATTCCACCGTGCCGGTGCCGGAGACGATCAGATCGGGATGGCAGGACAATCCCCGAGCACCGGCTACATCACACTGACGGAGCTGGGCTCGCCTATCCCCCAGACGCGATGACTGACCGCGTGACGAATCGACCGCGGGTGGCGCGGCGAGGTCCACAGGAACTTCATGGCGACGTGATACATCGACCCTGCGCCCGCGATCGGCTGGCAACGCACGACCTGAAAGTCGTCGTCGTATTCGTCGCCTGCGAACTGAAGCCTCATGTTGCCCACCATTCCGACGCCCATCCGCCGCGCCGTTTCGATGAGACAGCCCGAGGCGCTGATGTTGACTACGCGCAGGTCGATCTCGCGGGTCAGCACGCCCGACCCCTCGCACATGCGTATCGCCATCAGCCTCGCCTCAACTGCTGCTCGAACGACGCGATTGACCGGCCCGCCCGATGCAGCCGGATCCGGTGCCGCATGTCGCCGTGCACGATGACCGGCCGGCTTTCAATCACGCACACCGGAAACTGATTCCACTGCTCGCCGTCGTCCACGTCGAGGTGCAACATCTCGCCGGCTGCCGCCGGCTCGCGGCTGATGGCGATCCACTCGTCATCGCCGCTCCACTTGACGATGACGTCGCTGTAGACGCTCATCGTGCCGTCGATTGGTTCGGTGAACCCGTATCTCGCATCACTTCGTCGACCAAGCATGCGGACCGTTTTGAGCAAGCGCAGTACCGGGCAGGCTGGCGCGAACCGATCGCGGAATTCCTGAATGTTTGTGAAGTTGTGCGCAGCGGATGCTGTCGCGGCGTGGCGTCCCGGGTGACTTGTCTGGTCCTGACCAGAAAATCTCTCTGGCCGGGGCAAGTCTTCCCGCCCTACAAGCTAACGGTTAAAGTGTTCACGCTCGTCTGACCGTGGCGGTCGGCGCTTCTACAACATTCGCAGACAATAGCGAAAGATGAGGATCGTATGTCGAGAGGAACACCGGAAGAGGTGCTCGAGTCGATCGTTGACGGCATCAACACCGGCAATCTGGATGCGCTCATGACTCTGTATGAGCCTGATGCAGCGTTTGCGACGCGGCCTGGGAGCCTCGCGCACGGCCTCGCGGGTGTCCGTCAAGCGCTGGGCGGTTTCGTGGCGATGAAAGGCACCCTCGATCTCAAGGTGACACGAGTGCTCGAGGCCAGCGATCTGGCCCTTGTCGCAGGCGTCTGGACATTCAAGGGAACCGGGCCGGACGGCGCGCCGGTGACGCTGGAAGGACACAACGCGGATGTGTTGCGTCGACAGGCCGACGGCTCCTGGCGCTTCGTGATCGATAACCCCTGGGGAACGGCCTGAATACATCGAGGGAGAGTAAATCGCGAGGGTGATGGGTCATTCTTGGTCGCCAAGGGCTTTCTAAAACGAGCGTCGAGATCGAAAGTCACTGCAGCGTTGATCGCGAGCAATTCGATGATTCGACTCATTTCCACGTTCAGGCTCGATCCAGTAAAGTAGTACGCAGCATGCCTTCACTTGATTCGAAAGTCCCACCACCAGCGGTTGCATTGGTTATCGCGGTTTTCATGTGGCTGATCTCACGGGCTGTACCTCCGCTTCACTTTGACCTGCCAGGGCACAACTGGCTCGCCGTCGTTGTTGTCCTTGCGGGATTTGTTACAGGCATTTCAGGTGTCCTGAGCTTCCGGAACGCCAACACGACGGTTAACCCAATCAGGCCTCACGCTTCGTCGCTGGTAACGTGGGGTGTCTACGCGATGTCTCGCAATCCGATGTACTTGGGCAGTCTCATTATGTTGCTTGGTTGGGCGATCTTTTTACTGAACGTGCTCGCCTTCTTGTTTCTTCCCGTGTACGTCCTATACATAAACCGATTCCAAATCGAACCAGAGGAGCGCGTCCTTGCGTCCTTGTTTGGAGAGGCGTACGTGGCCTATCAAGCGCGTGCCCGGCGGTGGCTGTAGCTGTCGATGTAGCGGAGAACCACTGTACGGTTGAAGGCGAGGCGCGGTCCGGACCAGTACCAGTTCGCGAAGTCGCGAATCGCGTGGTCGTAGGTTCGCTGGCCGCTGGCGGATGTCAGGCTGTTCAGGACGGCTCTCTTGGCGTGTTCGAGGTCCGGGAGCGCCAGAACCCGCGTGGACGGCCTCTTCTTGCGAGATTTCGGCTTCAGCATCGGCGACGGCCTCGATCACCGTCACCGACAGATTGGTCGAGCGGCCCTCCCTGCGGCGTTTCCCGTGAGTAAACCGCTTCGCTTCTCCGGTCCGTTACTTCAGAATCATCGTTCTGGCACGTGAAGGAGGATGACCGATGAAAGTCATGGTCGTTTGGAAGACTGTTCCCGGGAAATACAGGACTGCGATTGACCAGTTTCTAAGTAAGGGCGGTCCAGTCCCGCCTGGGGCGAAGACCGTGGGCCGTTGGCATACGCCGGGCTCAACTCTCGGCTGGCATCTCGTCGAATCGAGTGACCTGACGCTCGTCGCCCAGCACGTGGCCGAATGGGCCGATGTCTTGGAGTGCGACGTCTATCCGGTCATTGAGGATGCGGAGGCGGGAGCCGCCGCGAAGGCGACATTCGGGAAATAGTCGTGCATTCCGCGAAGCGAACTCGGGAAGAGGCGGGCGGCAGGGTGACAGGCCCTGGCCGCCCACACGCAATTCAGCCGTTCAAGGCGGGTGTCGCGCTGGCAGGCATGGTTTTCAGAGACCGGAGCGACGTAAACGCGAGGAAGATGGCGCCGAGGGTGACTACGGCGCCACCCAGACCCAGCGTAGCCCTGAGGCCGATGATTTCACCCTCCAGCCCCGCGACGAGGACGCCCGCGAGGCGTGCAATCGAACGCAAGAATTCGGCGCTCGAGTTAACGCGGCCCATGAGGCCGGGCGCAACGATGGTCTGACGCAGGCTGACCTCGTTGATCATGAAAACCGACACCGCCCCATCCCCCAACTGCTGGACGAGCAGGCAGACCGCAGCTGAAAGCGCCATGTCCTTGCGCTGCCGTCAGCGGCATCAACAGCAGTCCCGCCACCAGTAGCCCGGCGATCATCGCAAGACCCACGCCCAGTGCGCGAGTCACCGGCCCGGCAAGGACGGAGCCCACAAGCGAGCTGACGCCTCCGACCGCGAAGATCATTGCGAGCGGCCCGGCTTCGAAGCCCAGCTCCTTGAGCGCGAACAGGCTGATGATCGTCCCGAAGATGCTGAAGCCGAACCACAGCGCCGTGGATGCCAGAGCCGTCGCCCGCAACAGCGGCTGGCGCCACATATGGCTCAGGCCCGCGACAATCTCGTGTCGCATGCGGGAGCGTACCTCCGGAGCTGGCCCCATCTCGTTTACCTGCACGCTGCGCAGCAACACGGCAGACGCCAGGAACGACACGGCGTCGATCAGGATCGCGCCGGGACCACTGAGCAACTGGACCAGCCAGCCGCCGATGCCAAAGGCGCCGATCTCCGAGACGGACTGAGTGGCGGAGGTCTTGCTGTTGGCCTCGAGCAGATCTTCGCGCGACACCAACGCCGGCAGGATTGAGATCTGCGCGACGTTGAACAGCACCGTCAACGCACTGGCGACGAGCGCGACGGCGTAGAGCTGCACCAGCGTCAGCGCGTCGAACGCAGCAGCAATCGGTATCGAGACCAGAACCGACGCCCGCATCACGTCCGAGGCGATCATCAGCGGCAAACGCCGCCGCCGGTCCACCCAAACGCCCACGGGCAGACCGACCACGCACGACGGCACGAGATCAGCCAGCACCAGCAATGACATCTCGAAGGCGCTGGCATCGAGCATGAGGATGGCGGTGAACGGCAGCGCGATGCGGGTTATGAGAGACCCGAACACGGAGACCGTGTCGGCTGCCCAGAAGCGCAGGAAGGCCGGATTACGCCAGAGGCCGTCGAATTGCGTCATGTGTGACGAGCCGAAACCTGATCGCCTTCAAGGGTAAGAACGTGCGATTCTCTTCCAGCTCCTGGCTGGTCGCGTAGTAACTTCCGAAAACGTGCCGAGAATCGAAAGTCCCTGCGGCGTTTAGCGTGACTGACAGTCAGTGATTGGTGATCATGTCGGTCACCAACTCACGTCAGTTGAACAGGTCGCTGTTCGGACTGTTGAGGTATGCATGCGCCCCATGCGAATACTCGATCGATACGTTGTCGCCCTCACCTGCCTGATCATCTTACCTGTCGCGGCACAGACACCTCCTGAGACCGAGTTCCACCAGATCGCAGACCTCCTCAACTTGAAGTCAGGATCAATCGTGGCGGATGTCGGAGCCGGGAGTGGCAGTTGGTCAATCCTGCTCGCGGATAACGTCGGCCCTACGGGTCACGTCTTTGCGACGGACGTTCGGCCCGAGTTTGTCTCACAGATTCGGCAGACGACGGCGAAATTTCCGAACGTGACCGTCGTCTTGGGAACGCAGGACAGCACAGAGCTTCCGCCACAGTGTTGCGATGCGGTCCTGTTGCGATTGGTGTATCACGCCTTCCGCAATCCAAAAGCAATGCGCGAGTCATTGGCTCGCGCATTGCGCCCCGGCGGCCAGGTCCTGGTTATCGACTTTCCTGGGGGACCCTGGGCCGGTCCCACTCCACCTGTTCTCGAAGCGCAGATGGCTGAAATCGGATTCACGAGGGTTGCTCTCCATGATCCATGGCAGGGTCAACAAGGGGTGTTCGCCGTCCTGTTTCGGAAGCCGCCTCAAAAGTAGCGTTGGTTCAAAGAGACTCAACGCAACGACATATCGGCTCGCGGCACTTTTCTGCCAGAGCCCCCTCAGCCAACGAGAGGCGCCTCTGACCCCGTTCAGAGAGAGGCGATCCGCAGCGTGTCGCCGCGCCGGGTGTCGGCGCGATCGAGTGCGCCGACCGGCAGTTCGATCACCGCGAATGCGCCCCAGGCCGCCGCGACGCGGCAGGGCACCAGCGTTGGGACGCAGCCTGACCACGCGCCCGTTTCTTCGCGACGAACGCCACGTCGATCGCGAAACGCATGAAGAAGGTGTGGATGGCGCTGCTGGGGGCGATGACGAGACCGCTGCCTTCGGGAAGGAAGTCGTGCTTCAGCAAGCCCCGTTTCCGGCTTGCCGAATCGAAAGCGGTCAGCAGCTTTTCCGCGACGATCCGATGGTTCCGGTCGTTCGTCAGCACCAGCGGCGGCGCACCCGATCGAAGCAAGGGATCGAGGAAGGACGTCATTTAGGGCGCGCGCCAGGAACGGGAGGAAACGACAGCCTCGCCCAGGCTGCGAGGCTGTCGTGATGACGCTAGTGCTGAGCGGCGAACTGCTTCATCCACTCATCCTGACGCTGCTTCATCTCCTGGGGCGTCAGGTCTTCCTTGTGCGTGGCGATGGTCCACTGGTACCCATGCGGGTCGGTGATCGTTCCGCAGCGATCGCCCCAGAACTGATCGGCCATCTGCCCCATCGGGCCGGACGAAGTCTTCGCGCCGGCCTTTACGGCGCGATTGAACAACTCGTCGCAGTTTTCCACGTACAGCCACAGTGCTGCTGGCGACCCGCCAAATGCAGTTGGACCCTTCGCGCCTCCCATCGGGTCGTTGAGCATGATCAGCGAATTGCCGACGCGTATCTCGGCGTGCATGATCTGGCCGTCAGGCCCGGTGGCGCGTGAGATTTCCTCCGCGCCGAGCCCCTTCTTGTACCAGTCGATCGCCGCAGCGGCGTTGTCGAGCGTGAGTTGGGGCGTAACGGTGTAGTGACCCGAAGGAACAGGGTTTTTAGCTTTAGACATCTTGACCTCCTTTGTCTCTCCACCTCCCAGCCTTCCATCGTTATGTGACGCTGGAGTGACGGTCAAGCTGATGTGATGGCTTCGCTTAGACCATCACTGCCAGCGGGTCAAGACCCAGAATCCTGTGACGGCAACGCTGAGCGCGAGAATCGACAACCATCGGTACCGTGGATATTCGAAGCGGACGACGTAAGACCCGTTGTCCGGCGCGTTGAAGGCCAGTTGTCCATTGATTGAGTACAACGGCACTTCGCGTTCGCCGGCGTGCGCATGCCATGCTGGATAGTAGTTCGCGCGAACGATCACCGGCGACCTGGCGGTGACATCGGCGAGCTCGACATCCGCGCCGAGAAAATCGAGAGCCCGCAAGCGTCCGGTACCGGTGGTCGTGATCACCGCTCGCGTGTCCACACCCTCGAGCTCGAAATCGGACCAGAGTCCGTTGCGCCACTTCTCGCTGAACAGCCCGCTTCCGGCAAGGTACTTCCGCGACTCGTCGGTCCAGACGAACAGGTGCTTGACGCCCCAGCGACGCATCTCGGCCACGAACGCGGCGGGCGGCGTTTCCTCGATCGGATGACCGGCGAACGTGCCGGCGCCCACGACCTGTCCGCGGAACACGTTCCAGACCCAGCCGTCCCACATCTGACTGTAGAACCGCTGGCCGGCAACGGAGGGCAGCAGTCCCTCGAAGTGCACGTCGAACGGCGTGGTCACGCTGCGCCGGACCGGGTCGCTGTCCATGTCGCGATGCGGACTGATCTCGACCAGGATCATGTTGCCGTCGGAGGCGGCAATGCGATCGATCAATGGCGGGTCGAACGCCCGCAGATTCGGCACGTGGCGAACCGGGACGAACGAGATGGCGACGTACAGGCCAATCAGCGCGACGAACGCGATCGCGAGCCGGCGCGTGCCTGCGAAGCGCAGCACGAATCCCGCGAACGCCGGGCCGGCGAGCAGCGGCATCATGTGCTGGATGCGATCGAAGATCGCACCCGCCTCCGGTGTGTTGAGGCGAAGGAGACCCTGCGTCAGCACGACAGCGCACGCGTAGAAACCGGTACGCGATCGCTCTGACGCCCATGCCGTAATCGCCAGCACCGGCAGCCAGACATTCGTCAGGCTGCGGTAGTCGTTGAACCAGCGCTGCGGCAGCGCGAGGATCTCGAGGTTGTAGTAGACCGTCCGGAAGAAGAGCGGCCAGTTCGTCGGCGCGCCAGGGTCGTAGACGGTATTGTTGAAACTCACATACGCCGGGTATCGCAGCGGTCTCCCAGTGCACGGGGAGCGAGACGACGACCGCGAACACGCCGGCGACCGCCAGCCGCAGGAGAGCCTTCGGGTCCCGGTAGTACGCGGCCTCCAGCAGGAGATAGATGCCGGCGTAGACGCAGAACGCCACGTGTGAATAGAGCGCCAGCGTCAGGCCGAGCATCACCAGCGGCCCTCCCCAGCGGCGTCCCAGGCGCGCCGCACGGCTCCCGACGAGCGCAATCCCCGCGCAGAACACGCCAATCAGCGAGTTCGTGTCGCCGCTGTTGCCGATGGTGGCGAAGTAGCCGGCGGTGAACAGGCATGCGAAGCCGGCAGCCACCAGTCCCGCCTCGCGATCCTCCTGGCCGATGTCCCACCAGACGAAGGCTGGAATGGCCAGGAACACCACCGCGTGCAGCACGTGATAGCCGAGCTCGTTGCCGAAGATCACCATCGGCACGAATGCGAGCGCCCCGAAACTCTGCGCGATGTCAGTGGACGTCGGGTAGCCGCCCAGCAGCCACCAGTTCCAGCCGACGACGCTGCCTCGCTGCAGAAGCCGGACGCCGTTCACCGCCGCCTGATAGAGCGGCGTGTAGTCGTCCTTGAAGGGAATCTCGGTCCAAGTCGAGAGCGGCAACCGGCAGAGCATCGCGGTTACGAGCACCACGGCACCCGTCACGAGCAGGATCAATGACGCGGCACGTCCGATCCGCACCGGCATCCCAAGCTGCCGGCGCGTCGCCACCGCCAGCACCGTGGTCGCGATCAGCGAGGCTGCGTACCACGGTTGACGCCAGCCGTGAAGCGATCCCGGAAATGTCGCCCACCTGCCCGTGAGCAGAAAATTCAGCCAGGCCAGCAGCAGCGCGGCGGCCAGAGCGGCGAGGAGCGCCCAGCGGGGTAGGTCAGCTCGTGTAAATGTCTGGGCGCGGTCGCTCATTCCCGGATACTAATGCGCCGCTACGACCCGCAGGACGTTCAGCAGATCGCGGCCGCTCGCATCGTGAATGGTGGTCGCCGTGGCCTGCAGGCCGCGGGCGACGATCCAGTCGTTCGTCTTCGCCAATTCTGGCGTGGCTGCGAACTCGACGAAGAACAGGCCGCCGCTCTCGAGAGCATCCTGGAGATCTCCCTGATGTTCTCCGGCGACATTCATCATCACTGAGACGTTTGGATGCTCCGTGGCGAGGTAGGCGATCGGCCAGAAGAGCCACCACTGCTCGGGTGGCGATGGTGATGCGACGCCGCTGCCAGCTCTGGCCGAGAATGTGCTCCAGCGCCTGTTGTTTCGGCTCGATCGCGCGGTGACGTAGGTCAGATGCGATCGCCCGCCGGTGGTGGCAAACTCCTGAAGTAGTTGACGTAGAACGACGTCGAGAAGAGACGCCGCGACGAGTCGCCGCGGCAGCGATGGCCAAGGCGTCGCATCCTGGGCGACCACTCGATCCAGGCGGTCAGGCCCCGTGCGAGCGACAAGCGTTGCCGGCACGATCAGACAGAGTCCCCACCGCTCAGCGTGAGGCCGGAGCGCCTGCGGACCGGCGAACGCGTAGAAGCCCAGCCACGTGATCGCGCATGCGACAACGAGTCCGTAGTCGAGCGACGGGTCGCGTGGCGCGCGGTCAGCAGCAGAACCCGCACAGCGCCGCGCCGACGACAATCACGAAGCCAGCGTCATACGGAATCGTCGGCGGCCGTGCGCCGGAGAAGTAGTGATAGATCGTGACGCCGTTGAAGAGACGCGCGTTGTTTGCCGCGAACTCGAACCACTGCGCGCCATCGATCATGCGAGCCGAGGCCGTGCGAAAGCCACGGCCTTGTCCAGGTACGGATTCGAGCGCGGCGAGATCCCTGAAAGCGAGGCCAGGCGACGAGCAGTCCGACCGTCACCAGCGATCGCTACCGCGGCGAGTGCGATCGCTCGTCGGGCCCGCGAGGCCGGCGCCAGGCGGCGGACTGCCGAAGCACAACGGCAGGAGCAGGAACGGCGGCGATGAAGACGTTGGTCGGGTGCGTCCAGAGCGCGACCGGGAAAGTACGAGCAAGCGCCGCGCCACCGTAACCCACCGCGCGCTCGGTTCCGCGAGGCCGAGCAGCGACAGATAGATGACGATGCTCGTCCAGAAGACCGACTGAGAAGGATCCTGGCAGATGCGGCTGTGCGCAATCGCCGTCGGCAGGACCGCCAGCGCCACTGTGTGAATCCACGCCGTGGTGCTGCCGTACAGCCGCCGCACGAACCAGGAAGCCGACTGGAAGCGCCAGCAGGTTGACGAGCGTGCCGGAACCGTGCGCAGCAGCAGGAACGACGGCGGCGCGAGCTGCGTGGAGGAGGGCGACCGGAATCAGGAAGAACAGATCGATCGGATTGCCGCTGGTCGTGTGGGCTTCGTACGGCCGGTTCGACAGCCATGCGTAGCGCCTGAACGCCCCACCAGCCCTCGTCGCCGCTGATCCCGGGCACGGAAGAGAGATGCATCAGGCGGAAGCAGGTGGCCGTTCCGAGGAGCGCGACGATCAGGATCGTCACCAGCCGACGATCCCGTCGGCCTGCCGCATCAGGTCCGAATCGTCCGGGTCGCTCATCGTGAGTCCTGCGATCAGAACGCCGGCGAGCAGCGCAGCGCCGATCGCCGAAACGATCGATCCGTAGACGAAGCTTCGCGGCATGAAGCGGAGGGTGACGCGGTGGTACGCCGGCATCGACGACGCAGCCGAGAAAATCTCCTTCCACCCGGACCATCCGCAGCGGCACGCCGTCGCTGGTCGCCGACCAGCCGTGGTGGAACCGTTCGGTGAAGGCGAGGATGCGCCGGCCCGGCGCGTCGACTTGCGCGACGAGATGTCCCGGCCGATCGACGGTCAGGACGTGCCTCGCCAGTGGCGCCTTGTCCCCGCTGGTCGAGGAGCCGAACCCGTTCGACGCGCGCCTGCCGCCGGATGCCTGACGCCGTCCGGCGTGAAGGACCATCGCGTTCCCGACAACCGCATCGCGAGATGGCTGTCGAGCGGATGCTCGCTGGCGGGGAAGAGCCCGACGTAACCGGACGTGAGCCGGTATCCGCGCATCACGAGGAGATCCGAGCGGTACCGGCCGTACGCCGGCGCAGAGGCATAGGACTCGGCCACGCTGTCGGGCGGGGGCTCGATGGCCTGCGATCAGTGTCTGCGATCGTCCGCGCTGGTTCGCGATAGACGAACCGGATTCCCCAGGCAGCCAGATCGACGGCCGTCACGACGACCAGGGCGGCAATCGCCCAGCGTACTCGTCGGCCCGCCAGGAAGACGAGCAGCGTGACCGCAATGACGATGGCGACGCCCGGAGCGGCAACCGACGCCCGCGCGAACGTGTGCCTGCCGTAAGGCAGCAGCCCCGTGTTCAACGCGACGGTCGTGGCGATGCCGAGCGCCGCCGGGATCCACAGGGCAAGCCATCCAGCCCGCCGGCGGCTGCCTGCGCCGCTCCGCAATCGCCAGCAGATCGTCGAGCGTGACCGCCGCGAGGATCGCGAGCGCGAACTGCACCAGGACGATGTATCGGACGGGTGCGCGGAGCGCCTGGAGCACCGGCACGTGCGTGAGCAGAACGGCGACACCGCCATAGCGCCCGAGCGCCAGGACCAGGGTCACTGCGGCGAATATCGTGACCGCCGTGATGAGTGCCCGCCGCTCGCGCAAGTGCCCGACGCCGGATCCACACCCAGATCAGGGCGACCGGCAGGATGGCGCCCGAGTAGATGCCGAACTCGTGAAACCACATGTAATCGCCCACGCTGTAGGCGCCTCTCTCGAAGAAGTAGGGCGACCACAGCTGGAGCAGGTTGAACGGATGCAGCGAGTAGGTCAGCGCGAACTCGTGCGACAGCCCCGCGCGCACCGAGTGTGCCGCCGCGTCGGCCGACGGCAGCAGCTGGATTCCGCCCAGCAGGATCGCCGAGCGCGACGGCGGCGCCACAGGACAAGAGTGGCCGCCATCGTCGCGTCTCGCGTGCGCGGAAGACGCCGAACGCGGCCAGCGTGATCACGTTCCACCAGACGCCTTGCGGGAATCCGAGCAGGAACTCAGACCCGAGGATCGCAGCCATCGCGCGCGAACGCGAGCGTTCGCGCTCGTCTCCCTTGTTCCACGATCAGCCACATCAGCGGCCGCCAGCAGCCATGGCATGTGGGCGACGACCGCCACCATGTTCATGTGATGGTGATGCAGCAGGTTGAAGCCGCTGAACGCGAACAGCATCGCCCCGAAAAGCGCCGCCGGGTGGCTGAACTGGAGGCGGCGGAGGAACCAGAACGTTCCGCCGAACGCCATCGGGTAGCTGGCGATCAGCTCGAGATTGAACGCGGTCCCGAGCGGAAGCAGCCGGTAGAGCAGTTGATGGAACGGATGGAACAGGCCGATCTGTCCTTCCCCGTGCAGGTAGAATCCAGCAAAGATCGACGGCGTCCACAGCACCGTATCGCCCGACTCGAGCGCCTGTTGATAGAGGTAGCGCATCGGCAGGTGGAACCACGAAAGGTCGTTGTAGACGAAGACCCGGCCGAGGAGCAGAGGGACGAAGAGCGGCGCCAGAAGCGCGATGCTGCAGGCCGCGATGAGGCCGGCAAGCGAGCGGCTGTTGTTCATCGGGCCATCGACGACACACCATTATATGAGGCGTGTCCGTTCACTCGCGGCCTTCGTTCAACGCACTTCCTGCAATCGGATCGATTCGCCGACCCGCTGAAATGTTTCCGCGAACGCCCTGACCTCGTCCTCCGGTACGACTGTGAGGTAATAAAAGAGCGTTCCATCCGCCAGGAACGTGGTGTAGACGTCGAGGCGTTCCTTGCCGCCAAGGGCTGATGAATTGACGAGCGGGGTCGCGATGCCCGAACGCTGCGAGATCCGTACTGCATGCTGGGAGCCGGCGAGGCGGAGCTCGGGATTGTCCTGGGCAACTGCTTTGAGCCAGGTGTTGGTCGCCTCCTGCAGATCGCGCGATCCGGATCGGACGATGCCGAACTCGACGCCGTGACTGAAGACGGTCTGGCCGTTGAGTTGACCGTACCCGTTTTGCGGAACGACCTTGATCGCGCTCTTAGAGGGCAGGCTCGTCCAGTTCGCCGGCACATCGGCCTGAAAGACTTTGCCGCCACTGATGGTTTGATACTGCGACGAAGGACGCGGCACCGGTTGTCCGGGGGTGCCAACCGATGGCGCTGCGGCTTCGCCGTTGGAGCTGTTGCTGGCCCTGGCCAGGTCGCTCATCGTCTTCGGCGGCGGCAACGACGCGAACGCAGCCTTGACTGGCTGGAACTCCCGATCGTCGGCGCGGCTCGCGATGGTGAGCAGCTCCGCTTCCTTGTTGATGTACTGCGTGCGATTCCCCGGATTCGGGTGGCTGCTCATCCACTGTGGGCCGCCGCCGCCGCTGCTCTTCGATTCGCGCTCGATGGTCTCGAACATGTGCGCGAGCGCGCGCGGATCGTAACCGGCGCGCGCCATGATCTGCGTGCCCAGCAGATCCGCCTGCTTCTCGAAGTCGCGGCTGTAGCGCAGGAGCAGCGTACCCAGTCCGAACTGGCTGCCTTGCGCGATTGCGGATCCTGCGGCGCCTCCGACCACGGCGCCGCCTACCACGCCGGCGATCTGACCCAGTTGCAGCCAGGGGTTCTGCGCTTTCGATGCGTTGGCCGTGCCGTGCCGAAGCAGGACATGAGAGAGCTCGTGCGCCATCACGCCGACCACCTCACCTTCGGAGGCGGCGGCGTCGAACATGCCGCGGTGAACGAACATCGGACCGCCGGGGAGCGCAAAGGCGTTGATTTCCTTCAGGTTCACCGGTGTAAAGGAATACTCGTACACCGGCTGGTTGAGTTCGGGCGGCGCGGCCGCCACCAGCCGATCGCCGAGGGCGGTGAGATATCGAGCGATCCGCTCGTCGCGGATGATCGGATACTGCTTGCGGATCTCGGCGGCGGCCTCGCGACCGAGCTTCACGTCCTGCTCCGGGGTGTACTTGTTCTTCGGCAGCTTGATCGCGGTCTGCGCGAGGAGGCTCGTGACCGAGACGGATAAAGCCGTGATGAGCGCCGCTGCGCGTGATCCAACAGGTTTGCTCGCCATGACCGCTCTCCTTAGGGTCCTGCTTGCGCGAGAGGGGAGTCGTCCTAGAGGAATCTTTTGAGAATCCGAGATGGCTATAGTGTCATCGATCGAGTCGGGAGCCACGAGCGCGATCTTGCGCTGGCGGCCGAATACGGAGACATTCTAGCGCGACGGCAGGGCAGCCGGTCCAAGGCGCGCTGGACGCCACGCGCGCGAGGGCAACAGCTTGCGCGCGTTTCGACGAAGCGGATCATCCTCATGACGAGAGATGTACGGATTGGGCTGTTCGGGATCGGCCTCGATGCATACTGGCCGCAGTTCGCCGGGTTGAAGGAGCGGCTGCAGGGATACGTGCAGCGGGTCGGCGGACCGACTCTCCCGGCCTGGAGTGGAGGTCGTCAACCTCGGGGCTGATCGACAGCCCGCCCGAAGGCCTTCGAGGCGGGCCACCGGTTCCGGCAGGAGGACGTCGACCTCATCTTCCTCCACGTGACGACGTATGCGCTGTCGGCGACGGTGCTGCCGGTCGTGCAGCGCGCCCGCGTGCCGGTGGTCGTCCTCAACCTGCAGCCGGCACCCGCGATCGACTACGAATCCTTCAACCGGATGGGCGACCGCACGCAGATGACCGGCGAATGGCTGGCCTACTGCGGCGCCTGTCCGGTCCCCGAGATCGCCAACGTCTTCAGGCGCGCCCGCATCGACTTTCATCAGATCACCGGTATGCTGGACGATGATCCCGTCTGCTGGAACGAGGTGGACGCATGGATCGACGCCGCGCGCGTCGCGCACGTGATGTTCGCACAACCGGCTCGGCGTGATGGGCCACTACTACGGCGGGATGCTCGACATCTACTCGGACCTGACGCAGCACTGCGCGACGCTTCGGCGGCCACATCGAGATGCTCGAAGTCGACGAGCTCGCGTCGCTCTGCCGCGGCGTTGCGAAGGAGCAGGTCGACGCCCGCGTCGCGGAGTTCCGCGAGCTGTTCGACGTGCAGCCGGATTGCGAGCAGCGGCGAGCTCGAGCGGGCCGCGCGCACGTCGGTGGCCCTCGACCGGCTCGTCGCGGAGCACGATCTCGGGTTCTCTCGCCTACTACTACAAGGGCGTCGGCGTTGCCGAGAACGAGGATGCGATGAGCTCGATCATCCTGGGCAACTCGCTGCTGACCGCGCGTGGCATTCCGGTCGCCGGCGAGTACGAAGTCAAGAACGTCCAGGCGATGAAGATCCTCGACACTTTCGGTGCCGGCGGGTCGTTCACCGAGTACTACGCGATGGACTACGACCGACGACGTCGTCCTGATGGGGCACGACGGGCCCGGCCACATCGCGATTGCCGAGGGAAAGACCAAGGTCCGCCCGCTCGGCGTGTACCACGGCAAGGTCGGCAGCGGGCTGTCGGTGGAGATGAGCGTGAAGCACGGGCCGGTGACGCTGCTGTCGGTCGTCGAGCGCGGCGACGGCCCGCTGAGCCTGCTCGTCGCCGAAGGGGAGTCGGTGCCCGGTCCGATCCTGGAGATCGGCAACACCAACAGCCGCTACCGGTTTGCGACTGGGCGCGCGTCAGTTCGTCAACGACGTGGAACAGCCACGGGCCGGCGCACCACTGTGCCGTCGGTGTCGGCCACATCGCCGATCGGATCGTCAGCGCTCGGCAAGCTGCTGCGAATCGAGGTGAATCGTGTGTGTTGAATCGATCGCTCGGGTCGAGCCACGCTTCGATTGAGCGGAGGACGACAGTCGTTCGCATGCTGACGCTGGCGTGCGTGCTGGCGACGGCTGGCTCGCTGAGCGCCAGCGTCTCGGCGGAACCGACTGGCAGCCAGGCTCAGGCCAGCGCGCCCGAAACCGCGACGCTGACGGTGGACTGGGCCAAAGTTCTTCGCACGTCGAGGACGACCGCCGACGCTGCAGGTCGTCGTGAACCCTCCGCTGCGGCGAGGCGGATCGATCCACGATCAGGCGTTCAAGGCGGTCAAGGATCTCGGGTGCGACTACGTTCGATACGTGCCGTGGTTGCCGTATCCCAGGCTCGGGGTGCCGGCGCTGGAGCCGCCGGGAAACGGGCGCACCTCGTGGGACTTCTCGCTGATCGATCCGATGACGCTGGATTTTCTCGACGCACAGGCGGGTCACTCGGTCGTCCTGAACTTCAGCACCATACCGGCGTGGATGTTCAAGACGGACAAGCCCGTGACCTATCCGGCCGATCCCGATCAACCCGTCTGGGACTATACGCAGGGCACCGAGCTTCGCGATCCGACGGGTAAGGAATTGGGGGACTACTACGCGCGGCTGGTGAGCTGGTACACGCAGGGCGGATTCACCGACGAATTCGGCAAACGTCACGAATCGGGCCACAGGCGGAAGATCGACTACTGGGAGGTCCTGAACGAGCCGGACCTCGAGCACCAGCCCACCCCGGAGAAATACACCGTCTGGTACGACGCGGTCGTGTCTGCCGTCCACAAGGTGTCGCCGGAGACGAAGTTCGTCGGCATCTCGCTGGCGCGGCCGGGCGGTGCGCCGGAGTTCTTCGAGTACTTCCTGAATCCGAAGAACCATCGCGCGGGCATTCCCCTCGACGCGATCTCGTATCACTTCTACGCCGTCCCGGCGCTCGACCACACCCCGCAGATTCAGCAGTTCACCTTCTTCGAGCAGGCCGACAAGTTCCTCGACACCGTGCGCTACATCGAGACGATTCGCAAGCGGCTCTCTCCGGACACGATCACGATGATCAACGAGATCGGATCGATCTCGGCCGATGATCTCCTGCAGTCTCAGCCTGGCCACGTGACCGAGCCGATCCCTGACTCCTACTGGAATCTGTCCGGCGCGCTGTACGCGTACCTGTTTTCAGAGCTCGGCCAGATTGGCATCGACGTCGCCGGAGAGTCCCAACTCGTGGGTTATCCCACGCAGTTTCCCAGCGTGACGATGGTGGATTGGAGGGACGGACGGCCGAACGCGCGCTACTGGGTGCTGAAGCTGCTGCACGACAACTTCGGTCCCGGCGACAAGCTCGTCGAAGCCAAAGTCACGTTGCCCGGCAATCAATCGTACGTGCACGCGCGCGCGTACGTGACCCGGGACGGCAAGCGCAAGGTCCTGCTGGTGAACAAGCGGGATCGTCCCTTCGACGTGGTCCTGCCCGGTGGCGTCGTCCGGATCGAGATGGTCGATCAGGCGACGGGCTTCAATCCGCCGGCGACGCGAGAGGCTGCGAGTGGCAGGCTGGCATTGCCCGGGTTCGGCGTGGCGGTCGTCACGCTGCAGTGATCACCGCCGACCCTGACGCGAGCGCGCGCAACCCGGTCAATGTCTTCTAACCCGTTTCTGGGCGTTCTCTATCACTGGACCGGCGGCCTGGCGGCCGCGAGTTTCTACATTCCCTTTCGCCGCGTGCAGCGGTGGGCGTGGGAGACGTACTGGCTGGTCGGTGGTGTCTTCAGCTGGATTGTCGTGCCGTGGGCGATGGCGGTGCTGCTCGTGCCGGATGTGCCCGCGGTGATCTCGGCGACGCCGGGAAACACGCTGGCCTGGGTGTTCGCGTTTGGCGCCCTGTGGGGCCTCGGCGGCCTGACGTTCGGATTGACGGTCCGCTATCTGGGGATCGCGCTCGGCGTTGCTGTTGCACTTGGACTTTGTAATGCGTTCGGGACGCTCGTGCCGCCGATCGTCAGCGGTGATTGGCAAGAGCTCGTGCGCAGCCGTTCAGGCCAGATCATCCTGGTGGGTGTGTTCGTGTCGTTGATCGGCATCTCTGTGAGCGGGCTCGCCGGTGTTTCCAAGGAGCGCGAGCTGTCCGCAGACGAGAAGCAGGCTGCGGTTCCGGAGTTCGATTTCAGGAAAGGCATCCTGGTCGCGACCTTCTGCGGAGTCATGAGCGCGTGCTTCGCTTACGGAATTGCAGCCGGAGCTCCGCTGGCGCGCCTGACGCGCGAGCAGCTACTGGCCTCGAACCGCAGCGATCTGTGGCAGAACCTTCCGGTTCTCATCGTGGTCCTCGCCGGCGGTTTCATCACCAACTGTGTGTGGTGCGTGATCCTGAACGTGCGCAACCGCACCGGCTACCAGTACTTCAACCTCCGTCGAGGATTCGCCGATCCCGACCCAGGATCGCCGGCGCCGCTGCTCACGAACTACGCCTTTTCCGCGCTGGCGGGCACGGTCTGGTATCTCCAGTTCTTCTTTTACAGCATGGGAGAGACCGAGATGGGCCGTTACGGCTTCTCGAGCTGGACGCTGCACATGGCCAGCATCATCATCTTCAGGTACTTTGTGGGGTGTGGCGTTGAGGGAATGGAAAGGCACGAGCCGACGCACGCACGCGCTGATCGCGGCCGGCCTGGCCGTTCTCGTCGCGTCGACCCTCATCGTCGGTTACGGCAACTTCATCAAACAGCCGGTGCAGCCGATCACGGAGAAGTCGCATGATCCGTCGAGCCTTCAGGATGTGGATTGGCGAGGGGCAGGCCGAGGAGTACGAACGGCGCCACAATCCGATCTGGCCGGAACTCGAGCGCGCGCTTTTCGCGCACGGCGTCCACGCCTACTCGATCTTCCTGGACCCGGAGACCAGCTCACTGTTCGCCTACGTGGAATTCGAAAACGAGGAGCGTTGGGCGGAAATCGCGTCGACCGAGGTTTGTCAGCGGTGGTGGCGGCACATGCGGGAGGTGATGCCGTCGAACCCGGATAGCTCGCCAGTCTCGCGCGAGTGCCAGGAAGTCTTTCACATCGACCGGACCTCGTCGCCTCTTGCCCGGGATGTGGGCGGCCAATGACGGTCCGAGGCCAGAAAGGGTGACAGTCACAGTGTGACCGTCACTCTTTCCGGGTTCCCTCAGACGCCGGCACCAAAGCCGTGGCTTTGAAGGATCAGCCTGCAGCCAGGATCCGCTCGCAGCGGGGCCATCGCCGGCTCGACGTCAACGTAACCGAGGAAGGGCGCCCGGTGCTTGCACGCCTCGGTCAGCCATGCGACGGCGGCCTCGCTGTCGTCGATTGCGGCGGCCATCAACGCGAGATCGTCAGCTCCGGCTTCGCTCCGCGCGTAACGTTCTCGTAGAGCGCGAAACGCCGCGCGTCCTTCATCGAGGCGACCTTCACGTACGGCACACAATCCTTGGAGCAGCAGGATCGTAGACACCTGGCCGAGGAGCCCTTCAGCCTGCTCGAGCTCGCGGCGCGCCGCCGCGAGCTCTCCTCTCGCCATCCGAGTCAGGGCCAGATCGACGTGCGCCTGCGCAAAATCGGGATTGGTCTCGAGCACGTGCTCGTACTGAATGATTGCCTCGTCGAGCCGCCCGGCAAAGTGAAGAATGCGTCCGATGCCGCTCTGGATGATCAGCGACAGGGGATCGAGCTCGAGTGCCCGCTTCATTTCCAGGAGGGCCGCGTCGAAGCGGGAGCGCGACGCGAGATACATCGCGTTCCATTGTCGCGACGGTGCATGCCCTGGATTGAGATCGAGCGCCCGGGCGAACTCGGCCTCGGCGCCGACGAAGTCCCAATCGAACCGGAACTTGATGAACGCCATCGACGCGTGTCCGGCGGCGAGGCCATCGTCCAGTTCGAGTGCTTTCACTGCCGCGGTGCGCGCCTCCTCGATCAAGGTATTGACCGAGGATGTGCGCAGGCTGACCGCAATCAGCGAGCAACAGTCGGCCAGACCGGCGTAGGCCAGCGCGTACCGGGCATCCTCGGTAACCGCACGCTCGAACAGCGTCCGGGCGTTCTTGAGGTCGTCTCCGGTTCGATTGTTCAACAGGTACCGGCCACGCAGATAGAGCTGGTACGCGTCGGCATTGACGGTGTACCGCTTGACGAGGCGATTCCTTTCATCGCGGGTGAGGCGCAAGCGCAAGGCATTGGTCAGCTCTTCGGAGATCTCCGCTTGCAAGGTGAACACATCCGATGGGCGGCGATTGAGCGACGTCCCCCACAGTTGCGAGCCATCCGCGACATCGACGAGCTCCGCGCCGATACTGAAAGCGTCCCCGCGCTGGAACACGTGTCCGGTCAGCACGGCCTGGACGTTGAGTTCTCGACCGACGGCCTGGGGATCTTCGTACTGTCCCTTGTAGCGAAAGACCGTACTTCTGGCCATCACCCGCAGGCGAGGGAGCTGCGAGAGGTTATTGATAAGACTCTCGGTCAACCCGTCGCTGAAGTAGTCGAGCTCCTCATCGTGGGTTCGGTTGACCAGCGGCAGAACCGCCAGTGAATTGATGACCTGCCGGGAGCGACGAGGCCGCCGTCCAGGCGTCCTTCGCCCTGCGGCCGGTACGGCATCGGTTTGGGTTGCTGCGATGGACGTGATGCCGCGGCTCGTCTGCTGGAGCGGAGACCGCGTCAACGAGGATCGCTCAGCGTCACTCCCGGCATCGAGCGCCCGCATCAACGAACGAAGGTCGCGGAGCATGTCGGCACAGGACTGATACCGCTCGTCACGGTTCTTGCGAAGTGCGGTACCGACGATGCGGTCGAGTTCGTCCGGTACGTCCGTGTCGGGCCCGAACGGCTGCGGATCGCGCAGGAGAACTGCGCCCACCACGTCGGCCGCGGTCGTGCCTCTGAACGGCGGCTCTCCCGCGAGCATCTCGTAGAGCAGAACTCCAAAGGCGAAGAGGTCGGCTCGCAGATCGATATCCGTTCCCCGAACCTGTTCTGGCGCCATGTAACTGCAGGTGCCCATCACGACGCCGTCTCTCGTGTCGGCGAGCTGGGTCGCGGCGTCGCTGGCCGCTGCGACGGCCTCGTGG
This sequence comes from uncultured Acidobacteriota bacterium, assembly GCA_963755695.1. Taxonomy (GTDB): domain Bacteria; phylum Acidobacteriota; class Vicinamibacteria; order Vicinamibacterales; family 2-12-FULL-66-21; genus QHWT01. The sequence goes on from CAVWLB010000008.1 coordinate 1,838,455, forward strand.
TCGGTCAGCTTGGCGAGCCCGAAGTCCAGCACCTTCACGTAGCCATCCACCCGGATCATGATGTTTTCCGGTTTCAGGTCACGATGGATGACGCCTGCTTCGTGCGCGGCGGTGAGCGCCTGCGCAATCTGGATGGCAACCTCGATCGCGTGCAGGACATCGAGCCGCCCGCGTTCGAGCACGGTCCTGAGCGTGACCCCGTCGATGAACTCGGTGGCCAGGAACCGCATCTCGTCGACATGGCCGACATCGTAAATGGTGAGGATGTTCGGATGGTTGAGCGCGGAGATGGTTCGAGCCTCCCGCTCGAATCTCCACAGGCGGCCCTCGTCCCGCACCGCGCGCGGCGACAGCACTTTCAGCGCAAGCCGGCGGCCGAGGCGGACGTCTTCGGCCAGGTATACCTGGCCCATGCCGCCCGATCCGAGCGGTGAAAGCACTCGATAGTGCGTGACGATGTCGCCAGAGTTGAGGACCCAGGCCATAGACCTTACCAACGTGAGCCCACCGACATGAGCCCACCGACATTCTAGATTGAGGTTCGTCCGCTGGCGAAAGTCGCTGCTCGAATGGACGGGTGAGGTTCAAATCGCGCGGAACTAGCCGTAGGCTTTCTACGTCTAAGCCGTAGACTGTCTACGGCTATGGTCGAGCGCCCCAATTCCCATCGCCTCGAGATCGGCAATGCACCCAACGAACTGGTGACGCAGTTGATTGAGCGCGTTCATGCCGCAAGGGATGAACCGGCGGCGCGCGAAGCCTATCGGGAAGGCTTCAGACGACTCACGTCACAGCTGGACATTTACCCGGTTTCGAGAGGACCCGCCTCGGTCACGTTCGAGTCGGCGGCGCAAACCGTGCGGCATCTTGCGGGCAGTTGCTTGCCCCTGGGCCTCGCCATTGCGATGCACCTGTACCCGTTCTGCGTTCTGCAGTGCATGCCCTTGCCGCTTCTAAGTCTCGCGAGGTTTCGGCGCGCTGGTCTGCTGCGAACGATCAGGAGACGCTCGCTGATCCTGGCCAACGCCGGCAGCGACCGTAGCCGAGGGCCGCACGATTCTGTGGTTGCCCGTCAGGATGCAAGGGGCATTCGAATAGACGGGACGTTCGAGTATATGTCGCTCGCCACTGTCGCCGATCTCGTCTTCTTCAAGGCCCGGTTGTTGAACGGCCAATCCACCGCGCTCTGTGCGGCTGATTTGCGCACCGACTCGGTCAGTATCGGAAGCTGGAGATTTCCCGGGAGCATGCGGCTATCCGACACATCCTCCGTGATACTCGCTGGACACCTGGTGCCTCACGGCCGGTATCTGCTCGTAGCCGACGATGACGTTCTTCGCTGCACTTCGGATTATCAACGCTGCTGGTTTCATCTTTTCCTGTCCGACATATATCTGGCTCGACTCGAACGCCTCCATCTTGTCCGCGGCCTGCAACCGTCGCCGGAAGAGATGATCAGTCTCAACGAATTGTCCCGTCTGCGCGAGTACGCGCTTCGCTTGCTCGATGACTTTTCCCCAGGCTCCGATAGCCAGCCTCTGAAGGAGACGACCAGCGCGATGAAGCTGCGCGTCTCGCTGATGGCGCAGTCGATGATGGCCAGGTTGCGCCGTCTGGCCGAACTGACGCCAACCGATGCCGAACAACTTCGGACGGAGGCGAGCGAGCTCAGTTACCTCAAATCGCAGCCGACGGCCGACGAGATGATCCTGCGCAGTATCGGCGTTCTTCATTAGCCGCAAACGGCCTCCAGAAGGTCACCAGCACGCTGGTCAGGCTGGGAAAGCCGCTTTGTTCACTGTTGAGGTGGCTGCGGTGGACGGCCTGCCTGCGGCCACTATGGTTGGTGTGGCAACGCCAGGTTGGTTGCACTACCATTGCCGCTGCTTGCGGGACTGGCGTGACTGGTGGCCACCCGCGGATCGACGACGACTATCGCGGCGCGAGTGGTTCCTCTTCACCGTTTCTGTCGACGGCTGTGAAGTTTTGCGGAGGGTACCGATCATGTCAGCCACTGTACGAGACATGCTGCGTGGGAAATCCAACGTCTATTCCGTCGGGCCGGGCGATACGGTGTACGACGCTCTCCGCCTGATGGCCGACAAGAACATCGGTGCCGTCCTCGTCCGATCGGATCAGCAGATCGACGGCATCTTCTCCGAGCGGGACTACGCGCGGAAGGTGATCCTTCTCGGCAAGACGTCCAAGGAGACGCTGGTCCGCGAGATCATGACCACGCGGGTCATCTCGGTCGAGCCGGCGTGGACGGCGGATCAGTGCATGGCGCTGATGACCGAGAAACGCATTCGCCACCTGCCGGTCGTGGAACAGGGGCGGCTGGTCGGGGTCATCTCCATCGGCGATGTCGTCCGGGCGGTGGTCGAGGAGCAGCGGTTCACCATCAACTCGCTGGAGCGCTACATCACGTCCTGAGCCCGGACCTCGAATGAGCCCGATCAAGCCTTGCCGAATCAGTCGACGCGAATTCGGAGTGCTCCTGGCGGCCGGCGCAGCGCTTCACCTGCCCGGCGCTGACGGCAGCCTCCAGTCCAATCCGCAGCAGCCCGATTACGTGCCGCCGCCGCGGCCACTCGTCCCCGAGGCGCCGCCGTTTTCCGGAACGTTGAAGTTCACGGCGAAATCGGTCATCCCGCGCGTGCAACCATTCCCGATGTCGCAGGTGCGATTGCTGCCGGGCACCGTCTTTCACGACGCGCAGGAATGGAATCGCGGCTACATGGCGCGACTGGCGCCCGAGCGGCTTCTGTACACGTTTCGAGCGAACGCCGGACTGCCGGTGGGATCGGCGAAGCCGCTGGGTGGATGGGAACAGCCGGAGAACGGCAAGCGTTCGAGCGAGCTGCGCGGTCACTTCGTCGGCCACTTCCTGTCCGCGAGCGCGCTCCTCTACGCCTCCACCGGCGCGACGGACGTGAAGTCGAAAGCCGATTCCATGGTGGCGGAGCTGGCGAAGTGCCAGCAGCGGCTGGGCGGCACGTACCTCAGCGCCTTCCCCACCACATGGTGGGATCGCCTCGAGACCGGGCAGCGGGTGTGGGCGCCGTTCTACACCATTCACAAGATCATGGCCGGCATGTTCGACATGTATCGACTTGCCGGCAACACGCAGGCGCTTCAGGTGCTCGAAGGCATGGCGGCATGGGCGGACGAATGGACGGCCCCGAAGACCGAAGAGCACATGCAGCAGATTCTCGCGGTGGAGTTTGGAGGCATCGCCGAGACGCTCTACAACCTCGCCGCCTCGACCGGCAACGACCGCTGGGCGACCGTCGGTGACCGGTTCCAGAAGAGGAGCTTCATCAACCCGCTGGCACTCAGGCGCGACGAGCTGCGCGGATTGCACGCCAACACGCACATCCCGCAGGCCATCGCCGCCGCCCGCCGCTACGAGATTTCGGGCGACACGCGGTTTCGCGACGTCGCCGACTATTTCTTCCACGAGGTGAGCGAGCGCGCGTTCCTACGTGACCGGCGGCACCAGCAACGCGGAAGGCTGGCTGTCGCCGCCGCGACAGCTCGCATCGGAATGGAAGGCCAGCGCGAACACCGCCGAGTGCTGCTGCGCCTACAACATGCTCAAGCTGTCGCGGCATCTCTACGAGCTGGGAACCGCAGCCGCGGTATGTTCGACTACTACGAGCGCCTCCTGCTGAATCACCGCATCGGCACCATCCGTCCGAACGTCGGGACCACCCAGTACTACCTCTCGCTCACGCCAGGCGTCTGGAAGACCTTCAACACCGAGGACCAGACGTTCTGGTGCTGCACGGGGACGGGCATCGAGGAATACGCCAAGCTCGCCGACAGCATCTACTGGCGCGACGATGAAGGCGTCTACGTGAACCTGTTCATCGCCTCGGAGCTCGATTGGCCGGAGGAGAGCTTCAAGCTTCGTCAGGATACGAAGTATCCCGAATCCGAGCAGCACGGCCCTCACCATCGTCAAGCGCAGGGCGTCGTCCGATGACGATTCGACTGCGGGTCCCCGGCTGGCTGCGCATCGGCGCCTGTGGTGAAGCTCAATGGAAAGCAGCTCGACGCTTCGGCGGACGCCCGGGAGCTATCTGACGCTCACACGAGCGTGGAAGGCCGGCGACCGTGTGGAGATGGAGCCTTCCGATGCATCTGCACGTGGAGGCGATGCCGGACGAGCCTGGGACGCAGGCGTTTCTCTACGGACCGCTGGTGCTGGCCGGCGATCTCGGCAACGACGGCCTCACCGAAGCCCACATCGTCGGACCGAATCTGCGGGTCGGCGCAGCCGGCGTCGAACAGCACGGCTCGCCGCTCGGCCCGGCCAACCGAACGCCCCCGGTGCCGGAGATCGAGATTCCGACCTTTCGACCCGCGGGCCCCGACCCGAACTCGTGGATCAAGCCGGCCGACCAGCCCGGGAGCTTTCGCACCGTGGGGCAGACGGAAGGACGTCACGCTGGTTCCGCTCAACCGGTTGTTCGACCGGCGCTATTCAGTGTACTGGCAGGTGTCCTAACCGCGGATTCAGACGGATTGACACGGAAGTGTTGAAGTTCGTAGAGAATCGGGCCGGCCATCTATCGCATCTCAAGACTGCCACTTCGCACGAATCGTACAGGCCACTAGCGCGCATTTCGGTTCGGCACGGTCGTTCTTTCAGCGTCCGATCACTTGGCGCATAACGCGAAGGAAGTTGCCGCTCAAAATCTTCTTCGCGTCTTGCTCGCTGTAGCCTCGCTCGAGCAACGCGGCGGTGAGGAGAGGCATGTGAGAAACGTCTTCCAGCCCCGCCGGTACGCTGCTGATCCCGTCCCAATCGCTGCCGATGCCGACATGATCGATCCCGACGAGCTTCACAACGTGATCGATGTGAGCCACCGCATCCTTGATTGTCGCCAGGTTCGGCTTCATCATCGAATACGTCTCAAGATAGTCCTTCGTCGCGAATTCATCCAGCGCGCCGCCGGTCAAGCCGGGATCGACTGCTGCGCGCGCCGCAAAGTTCCGGCGTGCCGCTTCGACCTCCTTCTGGCTGAGGAAGCCCGCTCCGAAGTTGATTCCGATGACGCCGCCGTTCTTGGCCAGAGCCTTGATCATGTCGTCCGTCATGTTGCGCGGCACGTCGGTCAGCGCCCGGCAGCTGGAATGCGACGCAATCACCGGTTTGCTGGTGACCGCGAGCGTGTCGTAGAAGGTCTTGTCGGAGACATGCGAGATGTCGACAATCATCCCGATGCGGTTCATTTCCCGCACCACCTCGCGTCCGAAATCGGTCAAGCCGTTGTGCTCGGGTTTGTCCGTGGACGAATCGGCCCAGTTGGTGTTGCGGAAGTGGGTGAGGGTCATGGAGCGCACGCCCAGCAGGTGGTACATCCGCAATACCGCCAGATTGTCGGCGATGGCGTGCCCGCTCTCGATCGTCAGGTACAGCGGCAATCTTGCCGGTTTTCGCGATGCGCTCGACATCCGACGCACTCAGGGCGAGCTCGATCTGCTCCGGATGCGCATCAAGAAGCGACTGCATGGCATCGCGGAGCTGGAGCGTGCGCCGCACCGCTTCCGAGCCCTTGTAGTACGTCGGGACGTACAGTGCGAAGAAGGGCGCGCGCATTCCCGCTTCCCCAAGTCTGGGCAGATCGACATGCCCCTTGCCGGTCCGCTGGGAAATGTCCTCCTGGCCGTTCAACACCCGCTGAAGTGTATCGATGTGACTGTCGACGCCGATCGTTTCGGCGTGGATGCGACGGGCGCGCTCCACAAAGTCCTGTCCCTGCACGGCCTGCGCGTTGCTGCCGACCATCGCCAAGCACAGGAAGAAGGTGATGAACATCAACACGCACTCGACGAAGGCGTTACGCATCAAAGTCGCCACTGAAGAAATGATGGTTCCGGGCGCGATCTGACCATGGGCCGGACTAGCGGCTTTGGATTGACGATTGGCGATTTGGATTGGGGATTGGCGATTCGGATTGTCGCGTGTCGACTCCAGATTGAGTCGCCAATTGACAATCGAAATCCCAATCGGCAAATTGACAATTCAATCCCCAATCGACAATCGCCAATTCAATCTTCAATCAGCAATCTTCAGTCTCTAATCTTCAGTCTGCACTCTTCAATCTGCAGTCGCTCACCGCATCGATACCACGGGCAGCGTGAGCGTAGAGGGATGCTGCGCGTCGTGGAGAATCGTGTTGGTAGCCGACACGAAGCGCTGGCCCGTTCCGTTGTCTTCACCCGTGTTCAAGTTGCGGTTGAACCGTGGGAAATTGCTGCTCGACACCTCGAGCCGCAGCGCGTGCCCCTTCTTGAACACGTTGCTCGTGGACCACACGTCGATCGAGAGCTTGTAGATTTCCCCGGGGGTCATCAGCTCGGGTTTTTCCTGCGACTCGCGATACCTGGTGCGCAGGATGCCATCGGTGAGGTTCTGCGCGAAGCCGTTCGGCCAGACGTCCACGAGCTTTGCGGTGAAATCGGTGTCCACCGCCGACGACTTCACGTACAGCTCCAGGGTCACCGGCCCGGTGACTTCCATATCCGATGCGAGCGGGGTAGTCGAGTATACGAGCACATCGTCCCGCGCTTCGACGGGACGTTGATCGCGCGGGCCGGGCGGCATGTGGGTGGCGTCGCAGCAGAGCGGTCCGCCGACCGTCGGCGCAGGGTTCGCCGGGTCGTAGACATATTGATCCGGCGCTTCCGTCGCGGCCGGCGCGACCGTGGACAGCGTGCCATTCCCGCGAAGCGAGTTTGCCTTGCCCGTCGAGTGCAGGAAATATTTCGTCGCCTGCGCGCGGGCGAGCGGCCAGTCGTCTTCCTCGCGCCACTGATTGGCTCCCATCACGAAGATCTTCACGGGCTTTCCGGCGAACTCGTTTTGGGCACCCTTGAACAGGAAGTCGTACCAGGCCAGGGTGGCCGCCTCTTCGTCGAAGTGTGAGGCGGGCCCGAAGTCGACCTCGCCGATCTTCGGTCCGTCCCCTGCATGACCGCCGACGACGACGAGCAAGTGTTGACCGCGACGCGCAGCATCGGTCGCGCCATGGGCTTTGACCCCGACGTAGTTCCTGAGGGAGCCGCCCTGGAAGATGTCGTACCAGGCGGCAATCGTCAGCTGCGGGACGGTGATCTCCGAGAAGTGCTCCTCGATGGACCACTGCTTCCAGTACGCGTCCTCGCTCGGGTGCGCAAGCCAGTCAAGGAAGTACGGCGCGAGCGATTTGATCGACACGGGTACGCCACCGTCCGCGAGATCGTTGAACAGGGCGTACGAGCCGAGCGGCAGTTGCCACATGCCTTTCGTCGCGTTCGTGCGGTCGCTGACCTCTCGATTGAACGTGTTCTCGGCCAGGCCGGACGTCCAGGACTCGTTGAACCACTGCTCGAACGCACCGCCCTGGTAGGTCCAGTTGGAGTGGTAGTTGCTCGCCGTCACGTATGGACAGATGCCGGCCAGGTGCGGCGGATGCGCAATCGCTGCGAGCATCTGCGTCGCGCCGACGTAGGAGCCGCCGAACATGCCCACTCTGCCGTCGGAATATGGCAGCGCCGCCGCCCACTCCACCGTATCGTAGCCATCGTCCGGCTCGTGCTTGAACGTGTACCAGTCGCCTTCGGACGCGTAGCGGCCGCGCACGTCCTGAATGATGACGACGTAGCCGCGTGCCGCGGCCTTCAATCCGAACCCGACGTCCCCATCCTTGTTGTAAGGTGTGCGTTGCAGCAGCACGGCGAACTTGCCGTCCGCCCTGGGCCGATAGATGTCGGCACGGAGCGTGACGCCGTCGCGCATTTTGACGGGCACGTTGGATTCGAAGGTCACGGCGTACTCGTCGGCGGGGATCGAAGGCCAGGCGGCGAGCAGAAGCACGCCTGCGCTGATGAGCGCGACCGTGCGGACGCGGGTCATGAGGAGTCCTCCCGGCTCAATGCCGACCGAAGCCTATCACGCCATTTGACAGAGCGCCGCCAGTGAAACGAGACTGACGCCGCGGCCGTATGCGATATGCCCTCAAGCGTCTCGGGCTCGGCCTCCTGCTGATTGCGCTTGCTTCGACGATCCTGCTGGTCACGGATCTCGAGCAGCATGGGAGTTCGGCATCAGCAGGTACTTCGCGTCGCCGTCCTGCAGCATGCCAGCAGCGTTGTTCTAGACGATGGCATGCGCGGAACCCTGGATGCGCTCGCCGAACGTGGCTACCGGGACGGCGACCGGCTGAAGATCGATCGGTTCAACGCGCAAGGCGACATGCCGACAGGGATTTCCATCGCCCGTCAGGTCACGACCGGCAACTATGACCTCGTGATCACGTCGAGCACTCCGTCGATGCAGGCGGTGGCGAACAGCAATCGCGACGGAAGAGTCCGTCACGTCTTCACAGTCGTGGCCGATCCGTTCGTCGCAGGCATTGGACTCGACCGCGCGGACCCACTCAGACATCCGCCGCACATCGTCGGGCAGAGCATCTTCCCGCCAGTTGAACGGGCATTTCAGATCGCGCGCCAGATGTTTCCCACGCTCGCGCGCATCGGAGTCGTGTGGAATCCCGCCGAGGCGAATTCGCTCGCGTTCGTGACACGGGCGCGCGAAGTCGCCAAACAGATGAATCTGACGCTGCTCGAGGCGAACGCCGACAACACGCCGGCGGTCAGCGAGGCCCTTCGCTCGCTGTATGTGAGAAGCGCGCAGGCAATCTGGGTCGGCGGGGATAACACGGTCATCGCGGCGATCGGATCGGTCATCGCTGCGTCCCAGCGCAGAGGCATACCGGTGTTCACGATTCTTCCTGGGGTTCCAGACCGCGGCACGCTGTTCGACGTGGGTCCTGATTTCTATCAGGTCGGACGCCTGGGCGGGCTCCTTGCCGCCGACGTGCTCGCCGGTGAGGATATGACGAGGATCCCCATTCGCGACGTGCAGGATGTCGTGCCGCCTTATCTCTCGGTGAACACGAAAGTGTTGAAAGGTCTGAAAGAGCCGTGGCGCATCCCCCAGGAGGTGCTTGCTGCCGCGTCGGTCGTCGTCGATGACGACGGCGTCCACCGGAGGGAAGTGGCCTCACCGCGGGGGCAGGACACGCGGTCGAAGTAGGGACCTCATGCAGATCACACGCACGCGCGCGGGTGACTTCGTCGACCTCGAGCTCGACGGCCGGCTCGACGGCTACTGGTGCGACCATCTCACGGCCACTCTGAGCGACGTCATCCGCGATGGCGGCCATCACATCAGGATCGACTGCGCTCAGGTCAGTTTTCTTTCCTCCGCCGGCGTGAGCGTGCTCGTCAAGTTCTACCGCGAGCTCGCGCGGCTCAACGGTACGTTCCGTGTCGTCAATCCATCGCACCGTGTCAGCACGGTTCTGCGACTCACCCGACTCGACACGCTGCTGATGGTGCCTCCAGGGGAAGCCGTGCCGCCACCGACGCGAGAACGACCGGCTCGACAGATTGAGGCCGGTAGTGTGGCGCTCGAGGTGTTCGACCTCGATCGGCTCGCGCGCCTGACGTGCCGGGCGATCGGGTCGCCGGCGCCGCTGGTTGCGGGAGCCTTTGGCGATGAACACTGCGCCAGCTTCGACTCGGTCATGCCCGCGTTCGCCGTCGGCATCGGCGCGTTCGGCGGCAGCTTCTCCGAATGCCGGGCGCGGTTTGGAGAGCTGATCTCGGTCGCGGGCGCCACTGCGTATCAGCCGGGCGACGGTACGAACGTGGCTGACTACCTCGTGACCACCGGCGGTGTCGGCTCCGACATTCGCCTGCTGTACTGCCTGGCGTGCGAGGGACGCTTCTCGCATCTGATCCGCTTCGAAGCAATCCAGCGCGGCGCAACCGTCGGCCTGTCGCGACTGCTGACCGGCTGCCTGGACGCGATGGAGGCAGGCTCGCTCGGCATCGTGATCGTGGCCGAGACCTCAGGGATTGCTGGGGGCCGCGCTACGCCGCTCGCCCACGCAGCCGCCGGACGCTGGTGGGTTCTTCTCGCATCCCGGCGTGCGCACGCGCCTCACGTTCACTGCCGAGCGGGCGTTTGCGGGAAGCCTGGCGCTCGTCGCCGGTGTCGTCAGCCGCGCCTCCGGCTGGGATCGGTGGGCGTGGAGGGCAGCTGCGGCCAGTCGCGGCGGACGTTCTCGGTCATTTCCATGCCGCGGCCTTCCGCTTTCGTCCCCTTCGCAAGGCGATGATCGACCTCGATGAGACCGTGACCGGATTGTTCGAACCTGACCAGCTGCTAGGCGTCTTGCACCTGCTCAACGACGATCGTGGAGTCGCCGGCGCTCGGCGAGAGCGAGTTCGTGTCCGGGGCGTGTTGGATCGGGCAGATCGCCGATGACTCTCCGGCCGCGTAGCGCCGGCCTTCACCTGGTGTCACCTCCATGCTGCTGCTGATCGGCGCCTTGACCATCGGTCTCATCCTGTCGCTGCTGGCGCTCGGCGTGTTCATCAGCTTCAGGATCTTCGACTTCCCCGACATCACGGCCGAAGGCTCGATCACGCTCGGCGGGGCCGTCGCAGCCGCGTTGATCGTGGCCGGGGTCCATCCCGCTGGCGGCCTCCGCAGCGGCATTCGCGGCGGGAGGCCTCGCGGGGACGATTACGGGCGTTCTCCACACGCGGTTCAAGATCAACAGCCTCCTCTCCGGCATTCTCGTCATGACGGCGCTCTACTCCGTGAACCTTCACGTCATGGGGAAGAGCAACGTGCCGCTGCTTACCGAGCGGACGCTGGCCTCGATGGCCGAAGCCGCGGCGGTGCAGCTGCTCGGGTCCGGGACGGTCCACCTGCTTGGCTGGGAAGTGAGTGCGCGCGACGCCGCCATGCTTGCGCTCGCGTTCGGCGCGGCGGTCGGTGTGGCCGGCGCCCTGTATCTGTTCTTCCGGACGAACATCGGCACGGCCATGCAGGCTGCCGGCGACAACGCGCAGATGATTCGGGCCCTCGGGGTCAACGTCGACAACATGATCGTCCTCGGTCTCGCCCTGTCGAACGCCCTGATCGGATTGGCCGGCGGCCTGCTCACGCAGTATCAGGGGTTTGCGGACGTGCAGATGGGAATCGGGATGGTGGTCTGGGGTCTCGCCAGCGTCATCATCGGCGAAGCGCTCGTGGGGGTGCGTGCGCTCGGGTACGTCATCACCGGCGCGGTAATGGGCTCCGTGCTGTTCCGTCTGATCGTGGCGCTGGCATTACGCGGCGGGCTGGACCCCAACGACCTGAAGTTGATCACCGCCGTGTTCGTGTTCTTCGCGCTGGTCCTGCCACGCGTCACGCGGCTGCGGCGGCGTCCCCGGACGGTCGAGGGCTGACGCCATGCTGCAGATTCAAGGCGCCTCCAAGACGTTCAACGCCGGCACACCAAACGAGGTCCGCGCGCTCCGCGGCGTCGATCTCTCGATCGACGAAGGCTCGTTCGTGATCGTGATCGGCATCGAACGGCTCGGGGAAGTCGACGCTGCTCAACGCGATCGCCGGGGGAGTCTTCCTGGACGCCGGCACGCTTGCGGCTCGATGGCACGAACGTCACGACCTGGCCCGAGCACCGCCGCGCCGCGCTCATCGGCCGCGTCTTTCAGAATCCGTTCAGCGGCACGGCGCCGTCGATGTCAATCGCGGAGAATCTCGCGCTCGCCGCGCGCCGGGGCCGACCGCGTGGTCTTGGGCTGGGCGTTATCCAAATCGATGGTTGGTGAAGTCCGCGATGCGGTGCGCCGCTTGAACATGGGTCTCGAAGGCCGCCTGGAAAACCCGATTGGCACGCTGTCGGGCGGTCAGCGGCAGGCACTGACGCTGCTGATGGCGTCCTGGCGCAAGCCGAAACTGCTGCTGCTCGACGAGCACACCGCGGCGCTCGACCCCAGGAGTGCGGATCAGATCATCCGATTGAGCGAGCGAGATCGTCGCACGCGACAAGTTGACGACCTTGATGGTGACGCATTCGATGCAGCAGGCCGTCCAGCTCGGCGATCGCCTGGTCATGATGCATCGGGGTCAGGTGATTCACGACTTCCGCGGCGCCGAGAAGCAGCGACTGCGAGTGGACGACCTCCTGCACCGGTTCGAGGACGTTCGCCGCGCCGAGCAGCTCGATGAATCGGCGGCCGACATGCTGCAACGGCTCTACGTCTGAGCCCGAGTGAGTGTTGAGATTCTTCGATCCTCTGCCCTGGACCGGGCACTCTAATGCTTCGATGAGGCGTCCCCGCACTTGACGTTGGGGTTCCAGTCAGAAAACAGACCGCTCGGACTTTGTTCCCACGTCCAGACGTGTAAGTACCAGATGCCCAGGCGATCCGCCTTCTTGAGGGCCTGCCCCATGATGCGCGGCGGCTCGGCGGCCGTCCAGACGGGGATCGGCACGAGGAATTCGACGCCATTCAGCTTGAACGCGCCGTCCGGCTTCTTCTCGTAGACCAGCACCTCCGGATGCTCGACGTCGAGCGTCGTGTCGAGCAGCGCGTTGTTCTGAAAGTGGTAGCCCATCGCGCCCGCCGGTTGATATTCGACGCAGTCGGTGACCCGCTTGTAGCCGGCCGCTTCGGCAGCCTCGGTCGTCTTGAACCTGGCGGTCGCGTCACGAACTCTCGCGACGTCGCGATCGACGGCCTCGCCAAGCCCGCTTGGAAGGATGCCCGGCGCCTGGCTCATGTCCGTGGCGCGTGTTTGCGCAACGGCTGCGCCTATGAACGCACATACCACCACCAACACTCCAGCGATCCACGCACTCAACCGAGTCATCGTCGTCGTCCTTTCGGAATCGGTTCCTGTCTTCGGCATGGGCGGATCCTGGCGCAGCGGTGGAGGAGGCCGACACGTGTTTTTGACGGACCGTCCCGCCGGCATGCCGAACTGGACCGATGCCGCGGCGAGCGCAGTTGGTCATCGCGGCAGGCCGCTTCGTCAAAAGCTGGCTCGGCCGAGGCCAACCCACGGCAGAATGAAGCGGTGATGTCGCCTCGCGTGCGTCAGCAGATCCGGCTGATCGCGGGACTCTGGCTCGCCTGGACCATCGCCGGGCTTTTCTACATCTCCCAGGACTCGGTGCCGCGGCTCTATCGAGGCGAGGCCGTGGCCTGGAAGTACGTGTTCGTCGGCTGGATGGCGGGCATGTACGTGTGCGCCGCCCTCACGCCGGCGCTCCTGTGGCTCGGCGATCGATGGCCGGTCGAGAGGCGCGTCGTCCCCCACGCGGGATTGCATCTCTGCTTCAGCGTGGTCTTCTCGATCCTGGCGACAGCGATCGAAGTACCCGTGCTCCTGCTGCTCGGCGTCTTCCCAGCCGCGATGCCGCCTCCGTCGATTGGCGAGGGCGTCAAAGTGATGCTGTCGTTCGGCATTCAGGGCGGCGTCATCCGGTACTGGGCCGTGATCGCGCTCCAGGCCGTGTACCGGTCGCAGAAGAACGTCAAGATTCGCGAGCGGGAGGCATTCGAGCTGAGGGTGCAGGCATCAGAGCTTGCGCAGCAGCTCGCAACGGCGCAGCTGAGCGCTCTCAAGATGCAGCTGCAGCCGCACTTTCTCTTCAACACGCTCGGCGCCATCGTCGTGTTGATCCAGCAACGGAAAACCGCGCAGGCCGAAGCGATGGTCGCGAGGCTCAGCGATCTCCTCCGTCTCACGCTCGAAGACGTGGAGGCGCAGGAAGTGCCGCTCTGGCGCGAACTAGAGTTCCTGCGGCTGTACCTGTCGATCGAGCAGGTCCGGTTCGAGGACCGGCTGAAGGTGCGCATTGTGCCGGCTCCCCAGCTCTCCGACATGCTCGTACCGCATATGGTGCTGCAGCCGATCGTCGAGAACGCCGTCCGCCATGGTCTCGGTCAGAGCGAGGATGCGGTGACGATCGAAGTGGAGGCAACCAGCGCGAACGGTACGCTCGCGCTCGTCGTGTCGGACGACGGGCCAGGGATACGGTCGCCCAGGCCTGATCACACCGGAATCGGGCTGACCAACACAAGGACCCGCCTGGCGCGGCTGTACGGCGATAGCGCGCGTCTCGCCGTCGAGCAGGCGGTGGGTCGAGGCGTGCGCGTCACGATCACATTGCCGATCCGGACGCTTCCACCCGAGGGCGGGCAATGGGATTGAGAGTTCTCGCCGTGGACGATGAGCCGCTCGCGCGCGAGGGGTTGAAGCTCCTGCTCGGCCGTCAGCCGCAGGTCGAGTCCATCTCGGAAGCGCGAAACGGACGAGAGGCGGTCGCCCTCATTCGCGAGCAGAAGCCGGACCTGGTCCTGCTCGACGTGCAGATGCCGCGAATCGACGGCTTTGCGGTCGTCCACGCCATTGGAGCGGAGCGCATGCCACCGGTGATCTTCGTGACCGCGCACGACCAGTATGCGATCCGGGCGTTCGAGATCGCGGCGATCGACTATCTGCTCAAGCCGGTCACGGAGGAGCGCTTTGCGCTCGCGTTCAAGCGAGCCATCGGCAGGCTGCACAGCGTGTCGCGCGAGGAGGGGACGCGACAAGTGCTGGCGATGCTCGATGCCGTCGCGAATCCGCCGCGGCAGCTCGAGCGATTCGCGGTTCGATCCGGCGAGCGCACCATCTTCGTGCCAGTCGACGAGGTGGATTGGATCGAAGCGTTCCAGAACTACGTCCGACTGCACGCGGGCGTGGCCACCCACCTCCTGCACGTGCCCATGAACACCATCGAGGCGGTGCTCGATTCCGACCGCTTCCTGCGCATCCATCGATCGCACATCGTGAACGTCCGGCGCATCGCGCAGCTGTGGTCGATCGCGCACGGGCAGTTTGTGATCGAGCTCAGGTCGGGGCACCGCCTGCAATCGGGGCGCACCTACGGCGAGCGGATCCGCCGCGCGCTTTCGAACCCGTTCTGATTTGGTCTGTTACGTCGCTGCGGTGATCTGGCGATGGGCCGGTTCGTAATCGGTCAGCAGTAGTGGAGCTGTGACGCGCTCGCGATCCTGGGCTCCGCCTGAGCGGGCCCAGGATCATGGACGTGGGACGGTGGTGGCTACTTGAAGAACGCGCCGCTGCGCTCGTGGCCCATCACGGCCCCGACGAGGCGCGCGGGATTTGCCGGTTCCGACGTGAACGAAAACCCAGACGAGGGGTTGAACGCCGACCACTCGATCGTCGAACCCGTCGCAAAAAAATCTCCTTCGAAATTCATCGCCTCGTTACGAACGTGCTGGTGGTCGAGAATCCCACTCCATTCCACGGCGAAGGTGATGTCAGCGAGCTGTGGGAAGCCGGCAGGAAAGATCTTGGTGAGAGAGCTTTGTATGTCGTGATCATCGAACGTTTCGAGGGCAAGCGTGAACGACGCCTGGCCCTTCCCCAAGGCAATCGTGACGCTGTCGTGCGGCACCGGAATCGTCCAGAACAGACCATTCGGAGCGATGTGAGGGTTGTAGTCGTGAACCTGATTCGATCCAACTGGACCGTTGAACACGTCCAGTCAGATGAAGCCAAAGGACGCGTTGTAATGCTTCCCGTCAACCGCGATGTACTCCCCCACCATAAAGCCCATATCCGCCTGGAAGGTGGGTGAGGCGAGGCCCGTGCCCACGCCGACTCCTTGTATGCGATTGAGTCCCACGAACCCATTGAAGTCGGTGATCTGGGAGGGATCGGTGATATTCGGCAGCGGTGTGCCGGTTGGGCCAACGGGGAAATGGTGGATGAGGATTCCAAACGGTGAGACACCGCCGGGAATGGGGCTTGGGTGCCGCGTTGAAGTGCGGGTTCCCTTTCGCGTATGCCGTCGACGCGCCAGCGCCCAAGGCCAGCCCTACGGTCGCACCGACAAACTGCCGACGGGACAGGGACCGATGGTGAAGTGGGCAACGAACAGATGACTCAGGGTTCATAACGTCACTCCTTCAAGGTGCAAAGATGCCGATGACGAGACCCTGTCGTTCGTTTGTTTCTAGTGCGCACCTCCTTCCGTGAATTGAAAAGGCGACCGTAGCACCCTGTCTGTAGGGAGTCAAGAGTTGTGCGCGTTACTGTCAAAGCGAAATAGAAATGTCCCGAGAGTTGTGTCTCCTGTCGTGGAGCACGCGATCTCAGCCGCGTAAGGCATGCGCGGGATCAGCCTGCAGGACACGGCGTACCGGCAGATAGCTGGCAATTAACGCAATACCCACCAGCATCAAGGCAGCAGCTACGTAGCTAATGAGCTCTGTCGATGCAATGCCAAAGAGGAGCGAATCTACGATTCGTTTCAGAGCCAACGCACCCAGGGTCCCGAATACCACGCCAACCAGAATCGGGCCTGCTGCCTGCCTCAGGAACAGTCGGATGATGTCGGAGCCAGTCGCCCCAAGTGCCATGCGAATCCCGATTTCTCGTATCTCGATGCAACACCGAAAGCAAACACGCCGAATACACCGAGGCCCGACAGCAGAAGCGCAGCAACGGCAAAGGCAGAAATGGCGAAGGCGCTGAAGCGGGAAGTGCGCAAGGAATCGCCGACGATGTCATCGAGCATGCGGACGTTCGCTGTACTTAGATCGGCGCTGACGTCCCGCAGTTCTCGGCGGAGGATCGGCATTATCTGGTCGGTGGGAAGGGTGTTACGGATCAGAAGTGTCATCACGAACGATGGATCCTCAAGGTACGGGACGTAAACCTCCGCCGGCGGACCGCTCCTGATCGATTCAGAACGGACATCGCGAACGATGCCGACGACTTGCCGACGGCTGACCGCCCGAGCATCGAAGCTCGTGGAGAGGAACTGGCCGATCGCGCTTTCCGATGGCCAGAACCTCTTGGCAGTCGTTTCGTTGACGATCACCGCGCCTTGCCGAGGCACTGCGGCCTTCAGATCCGGCAGGCGTGCGAGATCGCTCATATCTTCGTTCGTGAAGTCCCGTCCTTGAATGAGGGTCATCCCCATGGTTCGGAAGTAGTCCGGGCTGACGCGATGGTACAGGGCTTGTCGCGGGCGAGACTCACCGGACAACGTAACGTCGGTCATCATCAGGTTGCCTGCGAGGGGCAGATCACTCGTCGCTGCTGCGCCGAGTACTCCCGGGAGCCTCCGCACTCGTTCCAACGCTTCGCTCGCCTGCGAGGCGAGGAGTTGCCAGCGGTTGGGCGCGAGTGTTCGGTAGATCGGTACCCGCGTTTCCACACTGATGACGTGTTCCGGATTGAAGCCAAGATCGACTGCCCTGAGGCGAACGAATGTCTGAGCGAAGAGCATCGCCCCCACCAGCAGCACCAGGCAGACGGCGAGCTGGGCGGCAAGGACCAGTCGCTGGAAACGGAGATCGACTCCGGACTGTGTCGCGCGCGCTCCATCCGCGCCAAAAGCGCCCTGCAATTCCGTTCTCGAATGCCGCAGTGCTGGCATCAGGCCCGTGACGATGACCGCGAGAAATGCGACGACCGCAGAGAACGCGACGGTGATCAAATTGACCTGCGCAGTCGCGACGCGCGGCACGTTCTCGCCGGCGAGCTGAACCAGCACGGGCAGCAGCAATTGTGCAAACGCCAAGCCGGCAGTGGCGCCCAGGGCAGCAAGAACGATGGTCTCGGCCAGAAGCAGCCGAAGAAGTCTCGTTCGACCCGCCCCCAGCGCTGCGCGTACGGCCAGTTCTCCGCGACGGCTGATGCCGCGAGCAAGCAGCAAGTTGGAAACGTTGGCACAGCCAACGAGCAGCACGAACGACACCGCGGCGAACAGCGTCACAAGTGCCAGCCGATAATCACCGACGACCGATTCATGCAGCGGCAGCACGGCAACCGTCCACCCTGAATTGCTGGCCGGGTACTCGCGTGCGAGTGAGTCGGCAATGGACTGCAGCTGCGAGCGAGCCGTCGCCCCGTTAACGTCGGCACGCAACCGGCCGACAGCGCCAAACGTGCGCACGTCGCGGCCTGCAGCTCCTTCTCTCGCAGCGTCGATTGGAGTCCAGAGGTCAGTTTCTTCGGGAAAGGAGAACCCGGGAGGCATGATGCCGACGACAACACTTCCAGCGGCCCCCTCGATCCGAACAGGACGACCGATAGCTCCGGGATCTCCGCCGAATACACGCTGCCAGAGCGCGTGGCTGACGATGACTTCTTTAGCGTCGAGGGGCCCTGTCCTTTCTGGCACCAGTCCAAACTGTCGGCCGGCGGTAGGCTGAACACCGAGCAGATCGAAGAGATTCGGCGTAACCTGCGCCTGCTTCGCTTGGATCGACGCCTCACCTACGCCCAAAACGGTTGGGTCGGTGGGCACGCCGAACAGAGCCAGATCCTCGAAGACACGAGAACGAGCCCGCCAGTCATTGAAGTTGGCGCCGGCGACAGGCGCACGCTCGTTGCCTTCCGAGGGGTTCGCCTCCCAAATGCGGACCAGTCGGGTCGGATCGCGGTAGGGCAGCGGCCGGATTAGCACGGCATCGATGATGCTGAAGATCGCGCCGCTGGCGCCGATGCCAAGGGCGAGCGTCGCGACTGCCGTCCCGGCAAACCCGGGGGAGCGTCGCAGTGAGCGAAAGGCGGCGAGGAGGTCGGCCCACATCCCGGTAAACGATAGCATCGTCCGATCGATGTTTTGGCGCCGATCGTGGCGTCCTCATCGCAGGTGACGCTTCGCGAAAGCGAAACCCAATCCGGATTTGAGATACCGTTCGAAAGCCAGAGCGCGTGGCCGTCCGCGAACTGAACGATCACGTCGATATCCCACGGTCTGCCATTCCTGTGTTACTGCCACTCGCGGCGGAGGTGCTGCAACGCATCCGGGGGGAGCTCTGTTACCATACTGGCACCTATCCCTTGGACATCAATGGCTGAACCCCAGTCAGGGGACGTGACGACGCTGCTGCAGCGGTGGCAGAACGGGGACGCCACTGCGCTCGATCGCCTGATTGAGGCAGTCCACGAGGAGCTCACGCGGGTCGCTCGTGGCCTGATGCGCGGGGAACGCGCCGACCACACTTTGCAGACCACCGGTCTCATCGACGAAGCCTATCTTCGACTCGTCGATCAGCAGCGCGCGAACTGGCATAACCGGAACCATTTCTTTGCCGTTGCGGCTCAGATCATGCGCCGCATTCTCGTCGACTACGCGCGGTCGCGCGGCTACGCCAAGCGCGGCGGGCGTGCCGTGCACGTCTCGCTGGACGACGTTGCGGTCGTCGGTCCGGAACCCTCGCCCGACGTGGTGGCGCTGGACGAAGCCCTTTCGCGGTTGGCCATCGAAGATCCGCGGAAGGCACGCGTCGTCGAACTGCGCTACTTCGGAGGGCTCACCGTCGAAGAGATCAGTGGTCTCCTCGGCATCGCACCGATCACGGTGATGCGAGACTGGAGCTTCGCGCGCGCCTGGCTGCGGCGAGCGATAGAGCATGGGGACTGAAGATTTCCAGCGGCTGGAGCGCTTGTTTCACGAGGCGCTCGCCCGGCCGCCGGCCGAGCGCGCGGCGTTTCTGACCGCCGCGTGTGACGAAGCAACCACTCGCCAGGTCAGCGAATTACTACGGGCCCTCGAGGAGGACCCCGCATTCCTCAGCAAACCCTTGGTGAACCCGCTCGTCATGCTCGACGGCGGCGATCTTCCGGCTGGCACCCGCATCGGCGACTACGAGATCACGGTGCGCGCCGGTTCAGGGGGCATGGGGCACGTGTATCGAGCGAAGGACCTCGTGCTCCCGCGGGATGCGGCAGTCAAGGTCCTGCACGGCACGGCCAATGCCTCTGAGCACGACGGACTGTTGGCCGAGGCGCGGCACGCAGCCCGGCTCGCGCACCCGAACATCTGCACGGTTTACCAGGTGGTTCAGCACGAAGGGCGTCCGTGTTTGATCATGGAATTCATCCAGGGGCTGACGCTCGAGCAGCGACTTGCCGGCGGCCCGCTGCCATTCGCAGCG
This sequence comes from uncultured Acidobacteriota bacterium, assembly GCA_963755695.1. Taxonomy (GTDB): domain Bacteria; phylum Acidobacteriota; class Vicinamibacteria; order Vicinamibacterales; family 2-12-FULL-66-21; genus QHWT01. Next base: position 1,858,285 of record CAVWLB010000008.1, read on the forward strand.
GCGCTGCGATATGCGGTCCAGATCGCGGACGCGCTGGTGCACGCACACGAATCCGGCGTCATTCACGGTGACCTGAAGCCCGCAAACATCATGGTCAACAGCCACGGCCACGTGAAGGTGCTGGACTTCGGCGTGGCCCGGCTGATTCCCGGACGGTCGGCCGGCGAGTCGAGCACGTCCATCCTGAGACCTCCGGCTGCCGGCACGCTTCGTTATATGCCGCCCGAAGCGTTGCGCAACGAGCGTGTCGATGCGCCCGGCGATCTGTGGTCGTTCGGTATCGTCCTCTACGAGATGCTCGCTGGTGTTCCGCCGTTTTCCGCGCCGGCGGCCGGCGCGCTCCAGGCATCGATTCTTCGTGACACGCCGCCGCCGTTGGATCCGGACGTTCCGCCGGCCTTTGAGGCGATCGTCCGGAAGTGCCTCGAGAAAGAAGTGATGTTGCGGTACCAGTCGGCGCGCGAGCTGCGCGCCGCGCTCGACACCGCCGGCGCGTCGCTGGGCCGGCCGGCTTCCGCGGTGACAGCCGCGCGAGGCTGGATGCGGTGGATCGCCGCGGCGCTTCTCGCTGCCGTTCTCGGGACGCTCGGTTGGCTCTACGCCGAGCGGACGCCGCCACCGCGCGATCGCGTGGCCATCGCGGTACTGCCGCTCGAGAGCTTATCCGGGACGGAGGATGAGTACTTTGCAGACGGGATTACCGAGGTGCTCATCGGCGACCTCGCGCAGGTCCGCGCGATCCGGGTGACCTCGCGGCAGTCGGCAAGTGCCTACCGGAAAACGTCGACGCCGCTGCGCGAGGTCGCGCGAACGCTGGGCGTCGACTACCTCGTGAAGGGTACGGTGACGCGAGCAAGCGGCGACGTCCGAATTACCGCACAATTGCTCGATCCGTTCACGGACGAGCACCTCTGGAGCGACTCATTCACGCGGTCGGTCCAGGACGTTCTCACCCTGCAGAACGAAGTCGCCCGCGACATCGCACAGCAGGTCGCGGTCACGATCCGGCCCGATGAAGCACTCCGGTTATCCCAGACACGATCGGTCCGGCCGGAAGTGCTGAATGCCTACTTGAAAGGACGTTCGCTCTGGAACTCGCGCTCGCCGCGCGCCCTCGAGCAGGCAATTGACGCGTTCGAGACCGCGATTCAGCTCGACCCGGGCCACGCGCAATCGTTCGCCGGACTGGCCGCCACCTACACGGTGCAGGCGAGCCTGGGGCTGGTCTCAGCCCGGCACGGGTATCCGCGTGCGCGTGACGCTGCAGCGACTGCTCTGCGGCTTGACGAGGGGCTGGCGGAACCGCACGCGGTGCTTGCCCGCGTGAAGTTCAATTACGAGTGGGACTGGGCTGGCGCCGAGCGGGAGTTCACGCGCGCCCTGCAGATCAATCCGAACTCCGCGACCGCGCGCCAGTGGTATTCGGCGGGCCTCGCGGCGCAGCGACGATTGGACGAGGCGCTGCGCGAGGCGCGGCTCGCCCGCGAAAGCGATCCGCTTTCGGCAATCGCTCGATGGAATGTCGCGCGGACGTACTTTTTTAGAGGGGAGTTCGCGGACGCGCTCGCTGAAAACACTCGGGTAATCGAGCTGGATCCTGGGTTCCAGCTGGCACACCAGCTCGCGGCGAGAATTCACGCGCAGACGAACGACTTCGACGACGCGCTTCGCTCGGTGGACTCGGTACCGCTGCCGTCGCGCACGTCAGACACGCTGGCCGTCCTCGCCTATATCCACGCCCGTCGCGGCGCGCGCCCGTCTGCGCTTGCGGCGCTCCGGCAGCTTCAGGCGGAGGAGGGGTCGCGCTACGTGTCGCCGTACGAACTCTCCAAGGTGGACGTGGCGCTGGGCGAGGAGGCGAAGGCGCTCGCGGAGCTGGAGCGCGCGGCTGACGACCGCGCGGCGCACGTGGTGTTCATGCTCATCGATCCCGAGCTGGCGCCACTGCGGAACGACCCGCGCTTCCGGACTGTTGCTGTCCGGGTTGGCTTGCACGACGTGCGCTGACGGGCGGCACCGTGCTCGCTTTCTTTCGAACGTCTGCGCTGTCAGGTGCAGCGCGAAACAGTCGATCTGTGCCACGCTCTCGGCCTCTGTTCTCGACAGACCCGCACGCTCGGCGGTGAGCCTCGGTGCGACCGCGAAGTCCGCTCGAAGACCGGCCTCCGTGTAAAGGCGGGCGAGAAATGTCTCGATCGCGGAGCCGCTCATGATATCTGCGGCGCCGCGGCACGGCTCCGTCCTGCCGTCAGCGATTGCCTGGCACGGTCGAGTTCGGACAGGAGCTGCGCGAAGGGTGGGAAGTCGCCGTCACGCTCGAGGACGATTGTCAGTGGCTGCGGTGCAAGTTCGGCTACGAGCGACAGCAAGTCGAATACGTCGGCGGAGACCGGATGCCGATGGTCATCGATTCGCAACGCGCGGCCGGTGTCCGGGTCCGCAGCGTCCGTCCCTCCCGCGATGTGCACCGTGCTCACACGTTTCAATGGCAGCGCGCGGATGAACGTCTGGGCGTCGTAGCCGAGGTTCACCGCGTTCGTGCAGACGTTGTGCAGGTCGAGCAGCAACGGCGTGTCGGTGGCGGCGAGCACGTCGCACAGCCACGTCTGCTCATCGCAACTGCTTCCGGGCGGATCGAGCAGCGTGGCGACGTTTTCAAGAGCCGGTACCGATCCGATGATGTCGCGGGCGCGTCGCAGATTGTTCGCAAGCCCGTCCCTCACTGCCTCAGTTCTCGGCGGCGCCGCAAGATGGCCAAGCTCGATGCCGCCCGCGCGAACAAACGCGAGGTGTTCCGACCAGCTTTCCGGCCGCACATCGTCCACGAGGCGTGCCATCTGTTCGAGACGCCAGTCTTCGACACGCGAGGCCGATGCCAGTCCCAGCGAGACGCCGTGCAGGGAGACGGGAATCTCACGCGCCAGCGTGCGAAGGAAATGACGGTCACCATTCGTCGCGTGATGCGCCACCTCCGGAATCACTTCGAGGACGTCGACGGCATCGCGCGCCCGGACGATGTCCGCGGCGAGCTTCGGGTGCCAGGTCAATCCGAATCGATCGTGCTGTCGATCAATGGTCATGGTTATCCTCCGCATCCTCCACAGCCGCCACATCCGCCACCGCATCCACCGCCACATCCACCAGAGCAGCTGCCCCCGCCCTGCTTCGAGCGGAGTTCCTGGACCTGTGCGTAAGGCAGGCCGGCAAGCGCGGTGAAGCCAAACACCGCCGCGACCATCGCGACATCCTCAACCGGCGCATCTTTCCCGACGCGAACGCGATCCCGCGTCGAACGGAACGTGTGCGTCAGATACTTCAGCGCTCGTTCGCCGGCGGGGGTCAGGCTGCGATAGGTCAGGGCGAAGGCAAGCACACTGAAGCCAGCAGCAAACAGGATGAGCAGCTCCACGTTCGTGTGCCCTCGCGAGAGTGCAATGACAATCTTGAGGGCTGCAAGTCCCCCGAGAGCTGCGAGCGCGATCGTCAGTCGGCGCTTTCGCGCCGCGTGCACGGCACTATCCGGCGTGAGCCCGGCCACCTGGAGCGCCGGTTCGGCGTAGGCGGTTGCAGCGTCCGACAGCGTTTCCGGCTTCAAAAGCCAGCATCCGCTGCCGTTGCCCCTGAAGTGCTCGAACACCGCTCGCTCGAGGGGTGATGCCTGGTGCGAGAGCGTGACATCCTTCGAGAGGTTGATGCTGTTTCCGGCTTCCGAGAGAACCCCTCGTTCGAGCAGGGTCAGGATCGCGACTCTAATTGCCTCGGTGGGGCCTCCCCTGAGATAGGCAACCGTCTGTGGATCCGTTGGAACAGCGCGCCGGGGGTCGTACGGTTCGGTGAGATGACGGAGCCAAAAGAGCGCGAGGCAGATGCTCGCGCCGTACAACGCGTAGAACTCGAGGAACACGGGGCCGGTCAGATCCAATGGGTTCATGTGGTCTCTCTGATCCCTTCGACTGGAATCGCGGGAACGGCGCGGCGAACCTCTCATCGGCCCTCAGTTGTTCTAAATCGAGGCACGATGAAAGTATTTGCCGCCCGTTCCCGCGTTTTCGGGTGAGCGCGCCCGGCCATGTCGGCCGGACGTTTGGGGGGCCTCGCATGACATCCGGACTCTCGTGGCGGGAACATTTGACGCTTTCGACTTTGGGCCCAGGGCTTCTCGTGGCCGCGACCGGAGTGGGCGCCGGCGATCTGATTACGGCGAGCCTGGCTGGTTCGGAAGTCGGGATGATCGTGATCTGGGCGGCGCTTCTCGGTGCCGTACTCAAATGGACGCTCAACGAAGGCATCGCACGCTGGCAGATGGCCACCGGCACGACGCTGCTCGAAGGCTGGATCCTTCACCTGAACCCGCTGGTCCAGTGGGTGTTCCTGGTCTATTTCCTCTTATGGAGCTTTGTCGTCGGCGGCGCGCTGGTGAACGCGTGCGGAGTGGCGGGTGCGAGCCTGCTGCCGATCGGCTCGATGCAGACGTCACGAATGGTGTGGGGGATCGTCCACTCAGTCGTCGCGCTGGTGATCGTCCTGCGCGGCGGCTTCAAGTGGTTCGAAGGCGCGATGGCCGCGTGTGTGGGCGTGATGGTTGCTGGCGTGATCGTGACCGCCGGGTTGCTACTGACTTCTCCGATGCCGGTCGCGCCCAGCGCGCTGGCCACCTCGGGGTCCGGATCAATGCGCTGGGCGCTCGCCGTGCTCGGTGGCGTCGGAGGAACCGTCACACTGCTGTCGTATGGCTACTGGATCGGCGATCGCAATCGCGCCGGCGCGGACGGGCTTCTGGCGTGCCGGATCGACCTGGCGCTCGGCTATGCGATGACGGCGCTCGTCGGCGCGTCGATGATCGTCATCGGCTCGCGCGTGGCGATAACCGGTCAGGGGGCGGACGTTGCCCTGGCTATTTCCGAACGCATCGGATCGGTGGTCGGGCCGGCCGGGAAGGGCGTGTTCCTGCTCGGGTTCTGGGGCGCCGTGTTCTCCAGCACCCTCGGCGTCTGGCAGAGCGCGCCGTCGCTCTTCGCTGACTTCCTCGCACTGCGCCGTTCGAGGGATACCGACAGGCCGTCCCCCCGCGTGCGGTTTGAGCAACCCGCCTACCGTTGGTTTTTGGTTGCGATCGCTATTGTGCCACTCGTATGGCTGTGGGCGCCTGTTCGCACTGTGCAATTGATCTACGCGACGCTCGGGGCCGGATTTCTCCCTGTGCTGGCGGTGACACTGCTGATCATGAACAACCGGCGCCGGTGGGTTGGTGATCTGCGCAATGGCTGGATCGTAAACGCAGTTCTGATCGCCACCTTGCTGGTATTCAGCTACCTCGGTGTGAGGGGCATCAACGACTAATTGCGGCTAGCGCTCGACGACGAGAGGTGGCCGCGGTGGCGGCAGGCGGCGCGCGGCGCCGCGGGAACGCGAGCGCCAGCGCGGCCGTGGGCCAGCAATTAGCGTCACTCGACGGCCTCGCGAAGGTGTTGCAAGTGGACGTGCGGCGCGTCGAGCGAGAACGGCGTAAGCGGGCTGGCGACGAGTGAAGGGTGCAGCATTTCGCCGAGTGATCACGGAACTGACGTTTCACACTCGGCCAGCTTAGCTCCTTCGAACCGCGCTTGAGGCCACAACCCCTGTTGTTGCCGACGGTTACGCGAGTCATTCAACCGTCGGTCGCGGGGCAACTCCTTTGCTGCGTAGAGGCTTCAAGGCCACCAGAAAATCACCGAGGAGGAGAACGGTGCGCGTGAAGAAGGCACAGCCGCCGGCGCGTTCGATGCGATATCTGCTCAGCGTAGATCGGTCACTTCGACGAATCTCATTGAGGAAGATACCAGTGCGCGTGAAGAAGGCGAACAACCGAGTTCGATCGAGTTCGCCGACGAAAGGCGCCGCGCGCGAGACGAAGAAGTCCAGCAACGCGGCGTCGGTGACGAATGGATGGACGTCTTCACGAACCATTGCGCTCGCGCTCATCGGCATCGTCGCTGCTGCAACGCTCATCGGTGCGCCAGGCCTCTTTCAAGGAACTGATTCCACGATCGCAGCCGTGCGGTGGGCGACCAGCGCGTCGCAGGCGACACTGCCGCCGGCGCCGCCACTCGACACGACGAAAGCCGCAACAGAGCTTGTCGCCACTACTGCGGCCGCCCCACGAATGCGCACGCCGGACTCGTCGGCGGTGAGCAACCGGCCGGTCGAATCGCCACGCTCGCCGGCGGTGGAGTCGACGCCGCACGTGGACGCGACGGCGCACGCGGCGCCGACACCGCCGCCCGCGGAATCCAAGCGGAACGCAGAACCAAGGCCACATGCGGAGCCGTTGACAAGCGCAGATGTCAACAAAGAGGGAGGCGTTACGATCAGCGGCTGCCTCCAGGCCGGCGATGACTCGTTCTGGCTGAAGGACACGTCCGGCGCGGACGCACCCAAATCGCGAAGCTGGAAATCAGGCTTTCTGAAGAAGCGCGGAGGATCGGTCCACGTCGTGGATGCAACCAATGCGCTGCAACTCTCGAACTACGTCGGGCAGCGCGTGACCGCCACGGGATCGCTCGCGAACCGAACACTGCAGGCACGTTCGCTGGAACGCGTTGCTGCATCCTGCAACTGATCCACCTGGTACCGTGATTTGCGCGACTAGTACCGGTCAGAACACCTGCGCATCCTTCCGGTGTTCGATAATGTCACCTTGGGCGGTATCGCCCCGACGGCAATGCCGAGCTCGATGCGCTGTTTGTCGAACCGGGCCTTGGAAACGAGGCGTGGGACGACGGCTGGTCGCAGATTGCGCCGATGTCGCGCGCGGCTTCCGCACTACGGGAGCTGTCGAGACTCGATTCGGCGCGGGTTTTTCGATGCAGCGACCCCTGTGACAGGGTCGCGAGCCTGCCACAGCGCGCGACGCAGCGTCCCAAGCGGTTAGACCTGATCGACCGACGTGTAGGGATGTGCCTGGCGATATAATCGCCAGCCTTGGCCATGACACGCCAGGCTCGCGCGCTGAGCGGCAACGGGTTGGCCGAGCGACGTCTCACGGCCGAGCACGTCGTTGCGCGGGCGCTCGTGGAGGCGTCCACGTTCGCCGACGCCGTGCCGAAGATTCTCGAGGCCATCTGCAAGGCGCTCGACTGGGGGTACGGCGCGCTCTGGGCCATCGACCGGGAGGCTGACCTCCTCCGCTGCAGTCAAGTCTGGCCAGCCGAATCCGTCGACTTTCCCGACTTCCACGCCATCAGCAGAACCTCGACATTCCCTCGCGGGATTGGCCTGCCGGGTCGCGTCTGGGCCACCGCTCAGCCCGCCTGGATCCTCGACGTCGTCCACGACACGAACTTCCCACGCGCGCGCGTCGCGGCCCGCGAAGGCCTGCACGCCGCATTCGGATTCCCGATCCTGCTCCGCGGCGACGTGCTCAGCGTGATGGAGTTCTTCAGCCGCGAGATTCGTACGCCAGACGAGGATCTGCTGTCGATGCTCACGAGCATCGGCAACCAGATCGGGTTGTTCGTCGAACGCCGTCGCGCGCAGGAAGAGCTCGACTGCTTCTTCACGCTTTCGCTCGACATGCTGTGCATCGCGGGATTCGACGGCTACTTCAAGCGCGTCAACCCCGCGTGGCAGCGCAGCCTGGGATACTCCGAAGCGGAGCTGCTATCGCGGCCGTTCATGGACTTCGTGCACCCCGACGATCGCGAGGCGACCATTGCCGAAGTGCGGAAGCAGATCGATCTGGGACAGGAAGTCATCTACTTCGAGAATCGCTACCTTCACAAGGACGGCACGCTGCGCTGGTTGATGTGGACGTCGACGCCGTTCCGCGAACAGCAGGTCGTGTACGGCGCCGCGCGCGACATCACGGAACGGAAGGCCGCCGAGGAGACGATGGCGAGCTACGCGCGCGAGCTCGAGGCGAGCCAGCGCGAGCTCGAGGATCAGGCCGCGCGCCTCGCGCAGCTGGTCAAAGAGCTGGAGATCGCGAAGCGGCGGGCCGAAGAAGCGACCGAGGCGAAGAGCGCGTTCCTCGCGAACATGAGCCATGAGATTCGCACGCCGCTCAACGGCATCCTCGGGATGACGGCGCTCGCGCTGCGGACCAGACTCTCGGCCGAGCAGAGGGAGTATTTGACCACGGTGAAGTCGTCGGCGGAGTCGCTGCTGGAGATCGTCAACGACATCCTCGATTTCTCGAAGATCGAGGCGCAGCGGCTCGAGCTCGAGCGCGCCGAATTCGATCTTCGCGAAACGGTCGGCGACGCCGCCAAGCTGCTCGCGCTCAGGGCCGCCGAAAAGGGGATCGAGCTCGCGTGTCACATCATGCCGGACGTTCCAGAGGCACTGCTGGGCGATGCCGGCCGCCTCCGTCAGGTGCTGTTGAACGTGATGGGGAATGCGGTGAAGTTCACGGCGCGAGGGGAGGTGGTCCTGCGCGTCAGCGTTCAGACCGTGAGCACTGATCGCGTGACGCTTCACTTCGCCGTCAGCGACACCGGCATCGGCATTCCGCAGGAGAAGCTGCCGCAGATCTTTCGGGCGTTCACGCAAGCCGACAGCTCGACGACCCGTCGCTATGGCGGCACCGGTCTGGGTCTCGCGATCGTGGCCCGTCTCGTCGAGCTCATGGGCGGACGGACTCTGGGTCGAGAGCACGGAGGGTCGAGGCAGCACGTTCTTCTTCACGGCGACGTTCGACCAGCCTCAAGCCGCCGACACCCCCGCGACGCTCCCGAAACCGCGCGCACTCGAAGGATTGCGGGTGCTGGTCGTCGACGACAACGCGACGAACCGCCGCATCCTCGAGGAGATGCTCGCGAGCTGGCAGATGACGCCGACCACGGTGAGTGATGCCGAATCGGCCCTGTCGGCGCTGAAGACGGCTGCCAGCACGGGGGCGAGGTTCGACGCGATGATTTCCGACTATCAGATGCCCGAGGTCGACGGGTTCATGCTGGCGCGCCGCGTGAGGCGGGAACGACGGCTCGCGAAGATGCCCATCGTGATGCTGACGTCGGTCGGGCAATCCGACGATCGCATGCGGCGACACAGGAACGACGTCGATGCCGTGCTGACCAAGCCAATCAAGCATTCCGACCTGCTCGAGGCGTTCGGCCGGCTCTTTGGCGTTACCACGAGACACGGACGCACGGAGCCGACCGCGGAACGAATTGGCTCATCGCCGGTTCGTCCGTTGCACGTGCTCGTCGCGGAAGACAATCCGGTGAACCGCAAGTTGGTGACGACGCTGCTCAGAAAGCGGGGGCACACGGTGAAGGCCGTCGAGAACGGCCGCGAGGCGGTCGCGGCGGTAGGGTCTCACGTGGGCGCGCCGTTCGAGGTCGTGCTGATGGACCTCCAGATGCCGCAGATGGGCGGGCTCGAGGCAGCACGCGCGATTCGCGATCAGGAGGGCCAGGGTGGGCGGCGCCTGCCGCTCATCGCGCTGACGGCTCACGCGATGCAAGGCGATCGCGCCCGATGCCTCGAAGCGGGTCTGGATGGATATCTCTCGAAACCGATCGACGTCGATGAGCTGATCGCCACCGTCGAGCGGTACGGCGCCGGCGATGCGACCGCTCCTTCAACGGTCATCGAGGAGCAGGCGAACGACACGATCTTCGACGAGCCCGCCGCCCTCTCATACACGGGAGGCGATCGCCGGCTCCTCAAGGAGGTCGTCCAGCTCTTTCGAGCGGACTATCCATCGTCTCTGCGCAAGATCGATCGGGCGCTTCAACGACGCGATCCGGAAGCGCTGCGGCTGGCTGCGCACCGCCTCAAGGGAGCAATCGCGACCCTCGGTGCGCCGGCGGCCCGGCAAGTCGCGGTGGAGCTCGAAGAGACCGCTCGCTCCCAGGACTTCGAACGGGCCAGGCACGCGTACGCGAAGCTGCGTCGGGAGATCGACCGGCTCGAGAACGCGCTTGCCGGGGCAAGCCTGATCTCGCACCGGTCGCGAGGCGCGACTGCGGGTCGCACACGCCCCTCGCCTCGACGAAAGCGAACGCCATCATGAGCAAGATCCTCGTAGTCGACGACGACAAGGCCACACGTCACGTGCTGAAGACCATCTTGACGAGCGCGGGGTTTTCGACAGCGGTGGCCCGAGACGGCGTCGAGGCGCTCAAGTCGCTCCGCTCAGACCGATTCGACCTCCTGCTGCTCGACGTATGGATGCCGCGGATGAACGGCCTGGATCTGCTGGCGAAGCTCCGCACGATCGAGGCACGGCCTCGCGTGATCGTGATGACGTCAGACGATGCGCCGGAAACGCTGCTGAAGGCCGTGCGCGAACAGGCGTTCAAGTACGTGCACAAGCCAGTGGAGGCTCCCCAGCTCCTCGAAACCGTTCGCGAGGCGCTCGCCGCGTCCGACCCGCCGCCCGTCGAAGTGATTTCGGCGCGCCCCGAGTGGGTCGAGCTCGTCGTGCCGTGCACGCGCGAGGCGGCAGGGCACATTGAGGCGGTGATGTCGCACCTCGATGCCGCTCTCGCACCCGATGTGCGCGCGTCGATCGGTTATGCATTCCGCGAGCTGCTGCTGAACGCCGTCGAGTGGGGCGGCAAGCTCGATCCGTCGCGAACGGTCCGCATTGCCTGTTTGCGCGCGAAGCGAATGGTGATGTACCGCATCGCCGATCCGGGAACCGGATTCAACATCGAGGATCTGCCGCACGCCGCGATCGGCCAGCCGCCCGATGACCCGATCGCGCACATGGAAGTCCGCGAGGCCAAGGGCATTCGTCCCGGCGGCTTCGGTCTGCTGACAGTACGCGCGAGCGTCGACGAGCTGCTCTACAATGAGCAGCGGAACGAGGTCGTGTTCGTGAAGTACTTAGACGAAGATCCGGCCTCGCGTTGAACACACACCCGGACTAGCCAATCAGCCGCTTCGCTCGATGATCGACATTGCGCCACCGCGATCGGGCCTTCAAGATTTTCCCCACCCGACCGTCCTGTGAGCGAATCAACGCACCACGCCAGCCAGAATCGCGCCTGCTGCCTGCCTCAAGAACATTCGGATGATGTCGGAGCCAGTCGCCCGGAGCGCCATGCGAACCTCGATTTCGTGCACGCGTCATTTGGCTGTGTGAACAATCTGCGGCCAGTTGAACACGACATTCAGCGCCCGAGATTGGTCTGGGCTCGACAGGCGAAAATTGTCGCCGCCACGGCGAGGCCAATCGCAAACGCGATCCATTCAGCCGCCGTGACGCTCATCAGCATCCAGCCAATCATCGAGCACGCGAGCACGATCACGAGTGCAGGCGCCGGGACTCTAAATGGCGTGCCCCCGGCGCGAACGTCGCGGCGGCGAAGCTGCCATGTCGCCAGACAACACGTGCCGTACAACACGAGGATCGAAATGTTCGCGAGAATCGCCAGCCGCTCGAAAGTGCTGGTGATCGCGAGCCCGAGCACGACTGCACACTGCAGGAGGATCGCGGCCACCGGCGATCGATGCGCCGGGTGCAGGCGAGCCAGCGCTGCGGGCAGAAACCCGTCGCGCGCGAACGCGAACAGCATGCGTGGCGTGGCCAGGATCATGGCGCCGGCATGGCCAAGCATGGAGATAACGGCACCCACGAGGAGCAGCGTTCTCCCGAATCCGCCGAGTGCCACGCCAGCCGCCTCGGCGAGCGGCGCGGCCTTCGAGGTCGCCAGCGCCGGTCCCAGCACGCCTTGCGCCACGAACTGCAAGCCTGCGTACAAGAGCGTCGTGGCTGCCATCGCCATCGCAATCGCCCGTGGCACAGTACGGGCTGCGTCCTTCACCTCTCCGCTGGGCACGAGCGCCGCTTCGATGCCCGCGAACGCGAAGATCAGGAGAATGCTGCTCCGCGCAAGAGTCCGCGGGTCCGGCGGCTCGCCGATCGCCAGATTGGCCGGCACGATCGCGAAGACACCAGCGCCGATGAGCAGCAGCAGCGGCAGCAGCTTGGCAATCGTCAACACGCTGTTGAGACGCGTGCCGCGCTCGACGCCCAGGATATTCACCGCTGCGAACACCCCGTAGATCGTGACGAGCACGGCGGCCGACGCCTGCCGCGAAGCCAGCACCGGCAGGAGCGCGCCGAGATTCGTGACGAGCACGGTTGCGACCGCGGCCATCGCGAACGTCAGCAACATCCAAAGCAGGAATCCCGCGAGGAATCCTACGAATGGCCCGAACGCGACCTCGATATACGCATACGGGCCGCCCGTCAACGACACGCGACTCCCTGCCTCCGCTATGCAGATGACAATGAGGCCCATGGCGATGGCGCAGAGGAGGTAGGCGACTGGCGCGGTCGGGCCGAGCGTTGCCGCCATGTCAGCCGGCAGCCTGAAAATGCCGGCGCCAATTGTTACGTTGACGATACTCGCCGCCAGAGCGAAGGTGCCAATCGAACGACGGAGGGACGATTCGGATGCGGGGTCGTTCAAGTGACGGGACACTAACACAGACGGGCCGTGAGCGCGCGGCCATCACTGTCCGTGTCGGGCAACGACCGCCTACTCAACGATTGTGAAAATCTCGCGGTGCCCGGACTCCACCAGCGGCACCATCTTCTGATAGTTCTCCTGAAATTCGGGGCTGCCAAAGACCCGTGGGACCATCGCTTCGAGTGCGGCGAGATTCGGCAGCGTCATTTCCAGGACGAGCGTGTAGTGGGGCCCGGTTACATCAGTCAGAAGTCGTGCAGAGCCTTCGGCCGCCAGCCGCTTCTGAATGGCGACGCCTTCCTTCATGACGGCTAGAGCCTCACGAGCTTTCCCAAACTTCAGCTGAAACACATTGCGGACGACGATCATGAGCAACTCCTTCGTGCCAGTAGGGCGACTTCCGTCGCTGGAACGGTTAACTGTAGCGTCAACGGTCCGCGCGGTCATGCACATTTGCATATGACATCAGCTTACCGACTCGCGACGTGGGGAGCCCCCTGCGCACGATTCAGCGGGCTCGAAGCGGCAAGGACGCCTTCAGAAGAAGGTGAATCAGCGGCATTGAAGATTCTCGACTTCGGGCCGTGGGAAAGGAATAGCTATGCCAAAGACCAAGCGGTGGAAGATTGACGTTGGTCATTCCTCGACCGGCGCGTCGCATTGGGAGAAGCGTCGCATTGAGCGGGAGGAGAGGGGAGCGATGACGACACTTCGCGCTGCCTGAAGTTTGGATCCTGTCGGGCGATCCTGCGGTTCATGAGCAGTGTGCGCCCGCCGTTCTTCGCAGTTCGGCGGGCGGCCGACGTTTGGAACTCGCCATGCTCCGCGCACGTTTCGCAAAGAGTGTCAGTCCTGACGCCACAAGGAGCATTGTGCCGGGTTCGGGAGTAGCAGCCGGGGATGGGATTCCGGTCACGACACGTCCGCTCAGCACCCCTGCAAGTCCTCTGTTCGTATACCCAATGCCCTTCTCCGATAGGAAGAAGTCGTCGATTATCTCGCTGACGGGGCCGAAAGTTATGCCTCCGACATCAACACCCCGGCCGGCGCCCATGCCGAACCCTTGGAGATCACCTTCCTCATTGAAGCGGAGCTCGGATAGGGTAGCGGTCGCCTGTGTCCAAAGAGTTGAACTCCAGTGAAAGGAGATACTCGATGCCAGACCTGGGTTGAAGTTCACGACGTCTCCGCCTCCTGGTGGAATGACGGAGCTATCGAACGTGAAGGTGCCGGCCGATGACTTCGTATTGACTGGGTCACCCACTACTGGCCCGCAGGCAAAAAAGCAGCTGCCAGGGAATACGGTGAAATGAACGGTTATGGGGTCTGCCGAAGTTGTCGAGATGGCGCCCATCGCAAGAACCAACACGACCGAAAGAGCGGAGATGTTGATCCACTTCATGTGTGCGACATGCATCGATCTACCCTCTTTCCGGTGGCATTCTATGCAGGTACTCCTCCTCGCGCAACGAAAAACTCGCCAACCGCGGATTCGACGGAAAAATGAGACCGCGATCGGCATCGTCAGGAACAGAAAGGCTCGGCTTGCAACACGCCTCGCGCCAAGGAGCGGCGCTCTAGAACCAGAGGAAGGTTCTACGTGCGCGCAAATTGACTGAACGGTCTAACGATGTCGGCGTTCCCCACGGATCTCCGGCTATGAAGTGAAAGAGCGGACTCCCTGACGACGGCCCGTTGGTGCCATTATTGCTTCCTTCATTCCATCTGCATTCCAATCAGAATTGATAACGTGGCGTCGATATTGGCGCCACATGCTGTCGTCTGAGCTCGTGCGAGTCCCGGGAACAGGCCGAGCGCAAGCAGCGACGTCAGGAGCGTGACGGGGGAAGGCGGGAGTATCATCGGAATCCTCCATGACAGCTCGGCTGGCCGGAGCGCGCCAGACCAGCTGCCAACGCCTCGAGACCAGGCGGCACTCTCAGGCACCTTTGTTCTTGTCGTCCCAGACCTTCGGCTCCCAGAGCTCGACCTTGTTTTCGTCTGGGTCCATGATCCACGCAAACTTGCCGTTCTCGTGCGACTCGGGTCCTTGGATGACTTCCACGCCCCCCGCACGCAGCTGCTCCAGCAGCTCGCCGAGGTTGTCGACCCGGTAGTTGATCATGAAGGAAGACTTGCTCGGGCTGAACCACTGGCTGTCTTTCTCCGCGACATGCCACACAGTGAGGCCTCGATCCTCGGCCTTGTCGTCCGGCCATCTGAGGATCGCGCCGCCAAAGTCTTCCAGCGGCATGCCCAAGTGCTTCCGATACCACGCTGCCAGTGCAGCGCTGTCGCCTTTGCTCTTGAAGAAGACGCCGCCGACTCCGGTAATCTTCGCCATCGTTGCCCTCCTACTTATCTAGCCGCCCAACGAGTAGTAGCCCGCAGATCATGGCCGACGCTGAGAGACCCGCAGCATAACGCCAACCGGCCTGTCGATGAACGACGCTGGTACAAGGGTCGGCGGGCGGCGCAGTAACCCTTCGTTCTGTCGGAGCCTGCTAAGATGCTCGCGTCCACGGAGGTTCTTCGATGGGACGATTCTCGCGCAGGCTCGTCGCAGCAGCGCTCAGCGCAGGCGTTTTCGTTGTTCACGCCTGGGCGCAACAGGCCCAGACTGACAGCAGCACCATCGCTCCGGACGGCACCGCCTACGTCACCCGCGTCGTGCCGGTTCCCACGACGGTCAGTCCCGAAGCACAGAAGCTGCTCGCTCGCGTTGTCTCGGATGCCGCCAAGCCGGCGACATTGCAAGAGCGCCGAACTGGAACCGACAAATGGCAAACCGGCGCAGGCGAGGCCTTCAAGAAGATCTATCCCGTGAACATCGCCTCGGACACGATCGCTGGTGTTCCCGTTCGCATCATCACGCCGCTGACGATTCCGGCCGCCAAGCACGACCGGGTTCTCATCAACCTCCACGGCGGCGGCTTCAACTCCGATTCCGGATCATTCACGGAATCCATCCCGATCGCCTACATGGCGCAGACCAAGGTCATCGCCGTGCTGTATCGCCTCGCGCCGGAGCATCCCTTCCCCGCGGGGCTGGACGACGCCGTCGCCGTGTACCAGGCATTGCTCAAGACCAACACGCCGGGCAACATCGGCGTCTACGGCACGTCTGCTGGCGCGATCCTCACCGCCGAAATGACAGCGAGGCTCAAGCAACTGAAGCTTCCTCTTCCCGCTGCAACCGGTGTCTTTTCCGGCTTGGGTGATTTCAGTCAACCGGGAGACTCGGCCGCGCTCTTTGCCTTGAACGGCTTCGCCGGCCATCTCGACCCGCCGAAGCCCGGTGCGCTCGACCTCGAATACTTCGACAAGTCCACCGACCCCAAGGATCGGATTCTCTCACCGCTCTATTCGGATCTGAGCGGATTCCCGCCGACGCTTTTCATCACCAGCGGCCGCGATCTGCTGCTCAGTGGCACGACAATTCTTCACCGCGCCTATCTTCGCGCGGGCGTCGATGCGCAACTCGTCGTCTTCGAAGCACTGCCCCACGCCTTCTGGAACAATCCCGATCTGCCCGAATCGAAGGAGGCGCACCACCTCATGGCCGATTTTCTCGATCAGCACTTGGGAAAATAGATTCTGGTGATGCGCTTCGCGCGCGACAAGTACGACCACTGTGCGCTGCGCTCGCACCTCCAATTGCTTGAAATCTCATTGCGGTCGGCGACGGAGTCGATCAACGACACTTCAACCGGCAGCTGATGGAAGGCGTGCTGGCCGCGTCGGAAGCTTCTTCCGTGCCGATGGAGCTCACGTAGGCGACAGTGTACGCGGGACCGATCGTATCGATCGTGAAGATCGAATCAAGGCGTGCTGTTGGTCGACAGGACGGCCAGCTCGGTAGTGGCGACAATGGGTACGAGCGATCGAGTGTTTTCAGCGGGAGCACCGAGAGAGCATGCAGACCACCGTCTTCTTGCAGGCCGCGCTGAACGGCGACCGGGTTCACCCAGGAGCACCGCGTAATCCAACTGCGATCGCCGAAGCGGCTCGCGCAGCCGTGGACGCTGGCGCTCAGTCGGTGCATGTCCATGCGTTCGACGACGCAGGCCGGGAGACTCTAAAGGGCGCAGCGTGCGCCAAGGTTCTGCGCGCAATCCGAGCTATCTGCCCTGAGAGTCCGATTTCCTTAACAACATCAGCAGCGATCGTAGGGGATCCAAGAGAGCGTTTCAGCACTGTCGAGGCGTGGGACGAAATGCCTGACCTTGTCACTGCGAACCAAGGCGAACCGGGAATTGTAGAACTTTGCGAGTTACTGCTATCCCGAGGCGTTGCCATCGAGGCTGGATTACTCAGCATTGAAGATGCGCGAGCTTTCGTGCGTTCTGGCTTGGCGGGCCGGTGTCGGCGCGTCCTTATCGAGCCGCTTGACGAGGATCCGGACGCGGCTGTTCAGCATGCTGCCATGATGGAAAACATCGTGGTGGCCGCGGGCATCACGATCGCGCAGGTTCACCACGGTTACGGAATAGCGTGTTGGGCCGTCAATCAACGTGGACTGGATAGAGGACATGGTATCCGTACTGGGTTAGAGGATGTCACGCTATTGCCAGATGGTAAGCAGGCACGCGACAACGCGGATCTAGTCGCAGCCGCCACGCGTTTGATCCGCGCCCATGAGGACCTTCGACTCGGATCTCCTTGAGATCTTGGAGCTACAGACGGCAGGAGCGACAGCGGAGCGCTGCCTCTCGAAGCGTTTCACCACGGGCTGAAGCAGGCCGTGGTGGAAGTCAAGGCCTGCCAGCCTCCATCAGGCCTGCGTGCGATAGCGAAGACAGACCATTCCATTAGCAAAACGGCGCTCGTCCAAGAGATCCAGCTTTGCGCATACGTTGCTGGGCAGGACCCGCTTGCCGCCGCCAGTCATCATAGGCACGACGAACAGATGATACTCGTCGACAAGCCCGGTCCGGATCGCGTGTGCCGCGAGGGTCGGACCACCCACCGAAACATCGTGCGGCAATTGAGCCTTCAGGTCACGAACCACCTGCGGGTCGAATTCCCGCTCGAGACGCGTCTTCGGTGTAGAGACGATCTCCAGCGATTTGGAATAGACGATCTTGTCGGCCGCTTGCCAGATCCGCGCGAAGTTCAGCATGGCCGACGTCAGACCAGGAATGACGTCTGGTGTCTGCCAAATCGCCATCGTCTGGTACATCTTGCGTCCATATAGATACAAGCCGATGGGGCGAAGAAGATCGTTGATGAAAGCAAATCCCTCCTCGTCCGGCGCCGCCCAATCGGGGCTGCCGGTTTCATCAGCGATGTAGCCATCCAGCGACGTAGGCGTAGCGTAGATCAGTTTGGCCATCGTGCAGCCTCTGTATTTTCTCAGTAGAAGGCGCCAGTCCTGATTCTCTCCACAGCCGATTGGTTCCGCGGTGGTGAGAATGAGGCGATATCGCGGATCCCATTTGGCCTAACCGGCACGACCTTTCGACCACCAGAGAACCGGTCAGAATGTTACTCCTGGGTGGTCACCTCTTTACGTGCGCCGGGGGTGGGCACCTGCAGCAACGGATCTACCGATCGACACGATCGACACAGCTTAGATCTCGTACGACACTCACCTGGCACACAAGGCCGAGCACGCGATTGATCTCGAGACGGGCGCGATCGTCGGCGCCACGGTGCAGGGCGGCGACCAGGGCGACACGACCACGATTCAGGAAAGGCTCCCGGAGGCCGCTGAGCAACTCGAAGCGGTTGCCGAGGTCACCAAACGCGCGGTCGCGGTGATTGAGGAAGTCGTCGCCGACAAGGGGTATCACAGCCGCGAGACGGTTCACGATCTGGAGACGCTGGAGATTCGCACGTACATCAGCGAACCCGATCGCGGGCCGCAATCATGGACCGACCAACACGCCGAACGTGACTCTGTGTATGCGAATCGCCGTCGCATTCGAGGCGCTCGCGGAAGACGCCTCCTTCGACGACGCGGACGCGGCTTTAGTCTGCACAAAGATCCGGGCCACCTCTCGCTGGAGGCGTTCGCTTCTTTGCACGCGGCTCGCATGCTTCAATCCGCGAAGCCGATCACTACGCTCGCGCCGCCGCCCACGATTCAGTAAAATTCCCATCCCAACAGCAGATCCAGACGGCAAACAATTGCGATTCGAGCGCAATCTCGGAGGTGTAGGATGCGACCACTTGAGAGTGGGGAAATCGGCGCTGTCGGACTAATCGAGGGCCGTTGACATCGCTACCGATGTTCCATCTACACGGCCACGCGAGCGACTCGAATCGGTAGACGCCCTGCGGGGAATTGCCATGGTCCTCATGGCACTTGACCATACGCGGGGTTTCCTCAGCAATGCGCAGTTTGCACCGGTCGACCTCGCCCATACCACTCCTGCTCTGTTTTTCACGCGGTGGGTCACGCACTTCTGTGCCCCGGCTTTTTTTCTGCTCGCGGGCGTCGGCGCATCGCTGTCGCTTGCTCGCGGGCGAAGCCTTGCTCAGGTGAGCCGATTGTTCCTGACGCGCGGTCTGTGGCTCGTCGTTCTCGAACTGACTCTGGTTTCTTTCGGCTGGGACTTCACACTCCACGTTACACCGTGGCTCGCCGGCGTCATCTGGGCCCTCGGCTGGTCGATGGTGTTGATGGCAGCACTTGCCTGGTTACCGAGAGGAGCGATTGCAGCAGTCGGCATCGCGCTGATCGTGCTTCACAATATGACCGATGCAATGACTCCGGCAGCGTTTGGCGAGTTTGGGTGGCTGTGGAGGTTTCTCCATTTCCCTGACCCGCACGCCGGCATGCTGATTCGCATCGATTATCCGATCATTCCGTGGGTAGGAGTAATGGCGGTTGGCTACGCGATGGGCCCGCTCTTCAGAGAATCGCCGGAACGCAGGCAGAAGATTCTCGTCGGTATCGGCGTGTTGGCCGTTATCGGTTTTATCGGTCTTCGATGGCTGAATAGCTATGGCGATCCGATTCCGTGGAGTGTCGAGACACGAGGCACGTATACCCTGCTCTCATTCCTGCGTGTACGTAAGTATCCGCCTTCTCTCGCCTACCTGCTCATGACGCTCGGCCCTCTGCTGATCGCGCTGGTCTGGCTCGAACACCCGCGAGGCCGAGTGTTCTCTTTCTTCGTGACGTACGGCAGAGTGCCTCTGCTTTTCTACGTGGCGCACATTTACCTGGTGCATCTCATCGCGGTTGTCGTTGCGTACGGAGAGGACGGCCCAGCGAGTTTCCTTTTTACCAGCGACGGACCAATGGCCGGGCACCCGCCGTGGTATGGAGTCGATCTTGGCTGGGTTTACGTGGCCTGGATTTTGATCGTGATCGCTCTCTACCCGATGTGCCGGGCTTTTGCCAGAGTAAAAGCTCGTCGCCGGAATTGGTGGTTGAGCTACCTATAGCTCCCCGGCTTGGTGATTTCTCGATGATCAGTGTGTAGATAACCGGTAGTCGCCAAGGCGCTACCGAGCCACCGAGAGCGCCGGTCGTCAGTGCGGCGTCCATCGCGACGAATGTCGCGCCCAGTCGTGATTTTGACTCTGCCTGAAACTCCGAAGATCATCGTCCCCATGGCCTCACGCCAGGCGCGTGTTCGTTGGTCCGCCGCCACTATTAAAAATGGGCGAGTGCCGTGGCCACGCACTACCGGCAGACCGCAGACTACTTGTACGCGATCGCCGCGCTGGCGGGACCGGCCAGGTGAATAACCTCAATCTTGCGGAAGCCCATCGTGCTACACCAGCGGGAGAAATCGGCGCCTGTGAAGTCGAACGCCTCGCCGAACTCCACCAGCATGTTCAGCGACATCATGAGGCCGAACGCGTTGTCTCGCCGCGCGTCGTCGATGATGTTCTCGACAACCACGAACGCGCCGCCTGGAGGCAGGGCGTCGTAGGCCGCCCTCACGAGGTCCATCTTCTTCTCGAGGTTCCAGTCGTGAAGGATCATTCCCATCGTGATCACATCAACGTTGGGCAAGGGGTCGGCGAAGAAGTCAATCGGCCGGACCGCCACGCGGTCGGCGAGCCCCGCAGCGGCGATCTTGCGGGCGGCGATGGCGGTAGCGGCTGGCACGTCTGCCGAGATGCACCGCATGTGCGGGTGCGCTTGCGCGACGAGGATGGAAAGCAGGCCGTTTGCACCGCCCACGTCGCAGAGCGTCTGGTACCGCGAGAAATCGAACTTGGCAGTGAGGGCTTTGAAATTGCCCACCGAGATCCCGGCCATCGCCTCCATGAACTGCTCGAGCCGTTCCGGCTTGCGGTACAGCTCTTCAAACATCGAGGTCCGACCGTGCTTGGTTTCGTTCTGCGGCTGGCCGGTTCGGAGCGCCTCCGTGAGGTCGCCCCAGAAGGGATACAGGCGGGTGTTGGCCATTTCCAGGAAGCCGCCCATGTAGTGGGGGCTGTTTTTGTCAAGGAAGGCTGCCGTTTCACGCGTGTTGCGATATCGCGCATCGGGGCCGTCGCCGTCGCGCTCGAGGAAACGTAGCGCGACCAGCGTGTCAAAGAAATCGGGATTCGCGCGGCTATGCAAGCCGAGCGCGTGCTGGAGTTCGCTACCCGTCATCGTTCCGCCGCCCAACCGCGTGAACAGCCCGAGTTCCACGGCCGAGAGGAGGGTCTTTGCCGGCCAGAAGGCCATCCCGACTTCCATGATTCGAGCTGGTGTCAACGATTCCAAAGCCACCTCCTCTCGGCAACATCCGTTAACGCGGGTCTGGGTTACTGCGGGCGCGCTCGATAGGATATCCCACGCTCAGATTGGGTCGGCCAGCATCGTATTTTGCCCACCGATGCCCGGTGTGGCGCACATAGGCAATGTCTGGTCGCCATCTGTCGAGGAATCCGTCACGGCCGGCGAGATCGTCCCTGCGCCGTTTTCGAGGAGTAATTCTGTTCCGGCCCGGGTCAACGGTGTATAGTCGCTCCACTCTGAGCCATTTCGGACGTGGATTCCTCGCTCAAGGCATGTTGCCTCCGGAGTCGCCCGTGCTCAGAGCGGACTCCACGCAGTTGGATGCGAAGGGTACCGCCAAAGACGCACGAACAACTATGGAGGACTCATGTCGCGGATTCTGCTGCTAGGTCTTGTTCCCGAGACTGTGGATTATTCTGACCCTGCACTGCCACCAGGTATGACCGCTGAAAAGGTGCACGCTGGCATCGCGGTTGCGCTGAAGCAGTTCACTGATCGCGGATGGGAGTCCGACGTTGGTTACATCCGCCCGGATGAAACCGCCGGACCGACAGTGGAGCGTCAGTTACGTTCGACGCACTACGACTGTGTGGTCATCGGAGGCGGCGTGCGCCTGCCGCCCCGCAATCTTGCATTATTCGAGGTGGTCATCAACGCGATTCGCAAGGTTGCCCCAGGCGCGGCGATTGCCTTCAATACACGGCCGGACGATAGCGCCGATGCTGCCGCCAGAGGGTTGGCGCTTGAAAGCCGAGCCGTATAGTCCGGCGTCGAACAAAACCAAGTCGAGGCCCAGTTGTGGATCCAAGCGGGCAGGCCGGAAGCCCCGATCTGGTTGGGGGCGGACTATTCGTGGCCTCACGGCCCTTCTTTGGCGATCCGCGTCGATTGCTCCTCGGTCGTCGCGCAGTGGCGAGTGAACCCTACTGAAACGTGCCGTCATAGAGGACGACGCGCGGCGCTCAGCCGTGCGGCATAGGTGTAGCAGCCCAGATCCTGCGATACTGCCCGAGGGCCCTCACAACCATCTCGCTCAACACAGCGGCGTTTATCCCCACTAACAATAGCCTTTCACCCGCCCGCTGATGGAGGTCCTTAACGCGTTCAGGATCCAAACTTTGCCGCGATGAGGTACAACCGGTGCGCGGTGGCCAAATAAAGCGAATCGCCGATCACCGCCGGACGCGAATAGAGCGCCGCATCCATCTCGATCTGCGCCAGCAATTCCTTTCGCCGTCCGGCACGAAGAACGGTCACGGTGCCTTCAACGTTCCCAGCGTAAAGCCGCTCGCCGGCCAGCAGGAGGCAACCCCAGATGGCCGCGTTCGTCTCGTGCTTCCAGACGTGGGCGCCAGTGGCCGCGTCCAGACAATGCACCGTTCCGCCCAGGTCCGCAACGTATAGCAGACCGTCCTTGACAATGGGCGTTCCCACCACGCGGCCGACCTCGCGAGAAGTCCAGAGGAGCCTGCTCTCGGTGACGTCTCCCTGGCCGTTGGGACTGATCGCATACATCAACGAAGGTCCGTTGTCGTGCCCAGGACTCAGCCCCATGGCAATGAAGACGCGGCCGTCGGCGAAGACCGGTGACGCAATGATGGAGCTGCGTGAAAGGACGCGCGGGCGCGGAAGCCAACGGGCGTCCTTCGGGTTGCCGTCAAATCGCCAGACTTCGTGACCCGACGCTGCGTCGTAGGCGCGCAGCCAGCCATCTCCTCCGCCGAAGAGCACCTGTATGCGCCCGTTGACATTGGCCGCCGCAGGGCTGGACCACTGGCCGTGCAGCACCTGCTCGCCCGCGCCGATGGCGCGCCAGACCACTTCGCCCGAACGCTTGTTCACGGCGATCAGACTTGGGGCGCGCGGCGATGGGACGCGCGTGTGGCCTTCATTCTGCCCGTTGGAGGTAGAGACCATCAGCAGATCACCCACGGGCAGCACTTCGCTATTGGTGGCTTCATGCGGAAAGACACCCAAGCGGCCACACATGTCCAACTCCCAGACGATGTCGGCCGCAGCGTTGTCCTGGAAGACCTCATTCCAGATACGGACCATTGTTCTCGCCATCACGGAAACCCCGTGTGTCGAGGCAACGGAGTTGGCACTCGGCGGTGACATAGTACAACCGGTTCTCTTCCACATACGGCGTACTTGTCGTCGAAGGCAACAGAAACTCTCGCAGACCTCGCTCGACTCGCGGGGCCACGTCCTGCCAAAGAAATTTGCCATCCTTCGCTTGAAATGCCAGGAGCACGCCGGCTTCTTCCTGGTAGTCAGGGTTCATGTGCCTTGCGTTGTCGGTGCCCACATAGACCGCATCGCCAACAACCACGGGACGACCAAACGTTTCGTTTCCCAACTCGACACTCCAGACGATGTTCCGGCCGGTGGTCGTATCCCAGTCAACCGGAGGATTGCTCGCTTGGACGCCTGTCGTCTGAAGTGGGGGCGCGACGGAAGGCGCGGGCACAACGTGTGACGCGCCAGGCTCTCCCGATGTCACTCCAGCGATTCGACTCAACGCCCACTCTGCGTCGTTACGCAACGTGGGATCGTTTGCTGCCGCCCTCAGCGCTTCTCGGGCCGACTGTGCCTTCGGTCCGATGCTTCCCAGAGCTCCGGCCGCGAAGATACGCACATAGAGGAATTCATCCTCCAGAGCGTCGATTAACTGCGGCACTGCAGACTGCGCCGCCGGGCCGATGCTTGCGAGGGCTTCACACGCCGCCCATCGAACGCCGGGAATGGGATCGCCCAGGGCTTCTGCCAAGGCGTCTGTCGCCTTGGCCGCGTTCGGACCGATGGACGCCAAGGCCTCCGCCACGTAGATGCGGACGTATGGATCCTCGTGCGAAAGGGTATTCACGAGAGCGCCTACCGAAGGGCTGGCCCTCTTGCCCAAAGCGCCCAGGGCGCGTGCAGCATCGCCCGCGACGATCGAATCCTCGTCTCTCAGCGCCCGCCTCAACGCCGGTTGAACCCATTCTGTATGGGGCGCCAAGTCAATCAAGGCATCGACGGCGCTGCGCCGGATGGAGTCCCACTCATGGTGCAGCAGGTCCACCAGCAGCGGAATGGCAGGAGGACCGAGCCGCCGGATGATTTCAAAAGTCACCACATGCAGGTCTTCATGCTCAGGCTTGAGGAATCGTCTCAGCAAAGGCAGCGAACCCCGCGCCCCTTGGACCAGGGCGGCTTCGGCGGCGGCGTGGACCTTCGGGTCGCTGGCCAGCAGGCGATTGGCCCAGTCCCGTACCAGATTGGGGTTTCTGGAAAGACTCGACTCCGTCGGGGGCAGCGGTGATTGGGACAGTGCGACCGCTTGGCCGAGGCCAGCAACAAATATTATTGCGAGAGCCTGTTTCTTTATGACTGACATCACGTAGCCCTTTCGCGCCTAACGATGCGAATGAGCCGCGCCCACGGGCGCGCGGGCGCGGGCCAAGGGCGGGACCGGCCGTCCGTCCGCGGTTGCCCCCTCATAGGGTACTCGAACAGTCCCCGCGCGGACACACTCGACAGCGTTCTGCTGGTCAAGGTTGTCGGTCGGACACCCGGAACGTCACGGCGCAACGCTCGAGCCCCTTCGCAGCGAACCACGTGACAAACTCGTGAACCAGGTCGATCTCGGCGACGTACTCGCCCGGTTCGCTCGGTGCGGTCACCTCTACTGCCAACGTTACGCGCTGCCCCGGTCCGATCTCCGACGGGGGGCACGTGCGCACATTGTCGAAGGACTGAAGCACGTCACCGCCGGCGCCTCGGCGGCTGAGATGGTAGCTCGCATAGACGGGGAACTGACTGACTGAGCTCCATACGGCGTTGCCGCGATTCTCGAGCGCAATTGTCACTCCGAAGACGGACGCCGGCGCAACCTCGGAGGGCGCGCCGAGCACTGAAAGTCGACCGTCGTAGAATCGGGCGAACAGGTCGCAATCCGCGCCGTCGGCCTTCTCATAGACCGCACTGAAGGAATCGCTTACTCGCATGGCGTTCACGCGCAGACCAGCGTCGACGAATGCGCGATGCCACTCGTGCAGGAGATACGTCTGTTCGCTGATACCGGCTTCGATCTGCGCACGGCCGAATGCCGCCTTCGCCTCCTCAGTCGCGCAGTAGGGCTCGACGAAGGCGAGCCGGCCGCCGCGCTTCAGCATGCGCGCAATGTTCGCGGCAACCGGCTCGATGCGCTCGGCGTGGTGCAGCGCATTCATCGCGAGGATCACGTCGAATATCCCGGCCCGAAACGGTACGTCGCGCATGTTCGCGCGCACGCGATGGTACAAAACGCCGGAATGCGCCTCGAACAGCCGGCCGACAGACAGGTGGTGGTTGATGTCCACGGCGCAGCAGTCCAACCCGCATCGGGCCATCTGATGAGTGGACCATGTGAGATCCGCCCCAAGATCGAGCAGACGCTCACCGGTGCGCAGCGCGAGATGCTCCAGCAGGAAGTCGAACGCCGGCGCTGCTGATCGGACGTTGCTGAAGTAACCCGGTTCGGCGTAGTACCGCGAGTTGTTGCCGTAAGGCAACGCGAGAATCGCCTCCTTCAAGGCGCCCTCCGCTCTCGAGAGATCCTCGAACTCGTCGTTGATGCCGCCAAGCGCGGCATTGCGTTCCGTGCGCCGGACTGCGGCGCGCTCCTTCGCCACATTGGGATCCTCGTTCACATTCCCGAGGTCCAACACGCCGTCGTGCCACGGATAGGCGGTGTGACACGATTGGCAGACGAGTGCTCCGCCGGTGTCGTCGCCCTGGCAAGACCACGCTTCCATCCGGCACCGCGGACAGACGATGAGCAGGGCGAGAGCCGCCAGTCGAGATGACATTGATTAATTACTCTGCACGCCGCCTGTGGCCCCTCCAGCGCGTTCGCGAGGCGAACCGCCCGTGGTCAACGTGTTCAGGAATCGCGCCCGAGGATGAGCCCGGTGATCCATCCTTGAAGGACGAAGTCGCCGCGACAATCGAGCCGCTGTTCTTATAGTGTTATACCAGCTGGTCAGCCAAGCATTTGCCACTTGGAACCCAATTGTGAACTGGCTGCTGCGGCTGGATGGCCTCCGACGGGCGTGTCCTTACCGAGATTCGATCTGCCCTGCTCAGCGCGAGCTCAATGGCGCTGATCACAGGTTGGCGGTGAGCCGTGGTGCCGTCCGTCGGCTGCGCCCTAGCGTGTCTGTCATGAGGCACGTCGCGCATGGCCCAATCGCCGCTACTTGAACGTCAGCAACACGACGTCGTGGCTGAGGCTCCCGCGCGTCATCACGAGCCTCTTTCCGTCGAGCGATTCGTAAAAGTTGAAGATCCTCCCGGACGTGAATCTGGTCAGCTGCTTCGCGGTGCCGCCGGCAATCGGCTGCTCCCACACGTTGAACCCACCGCCGTCGGACCTCAGGAACTGCCAGGCCAGGCCCTGCGGCGACCACCGGAATCTGCGCGGGTGGTAACGCGGCAACTGAACCGGCCACGACGCGACGGGTGAGCCATCGTCCGTGCGTACAACCGCAACGTTCCATCCTTCAGACGATCCAGGGCTCTGCAGGTGTTGCAGGTACGCGAGGCGCGTGCCATCGGGCGAGACTCCGATGGGCCAATGCACGCCGACAGACAGGTTATGGCCCACCTCGCGAGGGGGACCGCCCGACATCGGGACCCGGAGGATCCGGTCCTGGTCCAGGTAAAAGAAGTAATCGCCGATATCCGAGCAGGCCGGAAACCCGTACACGCCAGTGGTCAGGGGAACCGCATGTGAACCGTCCGCGTCGATGCGAAAGTAAGTCACGGTGGCTGCGCCCCGGCGGGGTCGTCTACGACAGCCACGACGACGTTGCCGCACCGCATGAACGCATTGACGTGCCGGAGGCTGGTGAACGGCGTACGTTGACTGCCGTTGCGGTCGATCGTCCAGAGTTGCGAAGACCCGAGAAGCTGGTCCTCGTAGTCATCTGCCAGGATCCGGCCGTTGGCGAGCTCCATCGCCTCGGCCACCGGCGACCCGTCCGAAACCTGACGCGCCTGCACCGGATCCTCGAAGGGCATGACCCAAATGTTCGAGATGCGCGTGGAGACAATAGACACCGCGGTGCGGCCGTCGGGTGTGGCGTCGAGTCCCAGGTCGTACCAGGACAGGTCGTCGGTCAGGCGGTGAGCCTCTCCGCCCGGGAATGTCAGGGTCCAGAGCTGCGGTTCCCTGAAGTCCTCCTCGGCATGCGGCACGAGCAGCGAGTGGCCCCCCGGAAGCCAAATCGGCCGACCTAACCAGTACACGGTCGAGAAGAGTTCGCGGACCGTGCCATCGTCGGCTGACACGCTGGCGAGGATTGATCGCTCCGCTGGCTGACTGCCTGGGACAACAATCGGGACCACAATCGTTCGACCGTCAGGAGACCAGCTCGGGCCACGCTTGAACATCCTGAACGGACCGCATCCTTTCTTCAGAATCGTTGCGAGCTGGCGCTGTTCGTCCCGGTCCACGCGCGCGACTCTTAACTGGAGACCGTCCGGCGAGCAGGACTCGTACACGAACCGCTTCCCATCGGGCGAGAAGCTGATCGGCGACTTGACGTCGTCGATCACCATCCGGGCGGCGCCACCCAGCATCGACATCGAATAGAGCGACCCCGCGAACGGATCATCCGGATGGGACTTGATGAAGTAGAGGAGTGAGCTGTCTGGCGAGAATCTGAGGCCGGCAAGGCCGACACCTTGACTGGGCACGATTTTGACGTCGGTCCGCGTGTCGATCTGCCGCAGCCACAGGCTCTGGCCTTGTTCCTCGTCACGGACGAACGCGACGTAGCGCGCATCGGGTGAGATGGCGACATCGGTTACCTGGTCGTTGTCGGTGAGCTTGCGGATATGAAGCTGGTTGGGGGAGATGTCGGCCGCAGGCGCGGCTGCCCCTCCCGACCCGTGTCTCGAGCGCTCGATCAACATGAGCGCCCCGACGACCAAGGCGATTGCGCATCCCACCCACAGAACGCGCCAGCGCCACCACCCACGAGGATTCGGCGCCTGCACCGGACGGGCGATCGCTGGTGCCACTGTCACCGCGGCGACGAACCGGTACCCCTTCGTCGGCACCGTCTGAATCACGGACTCGCCGTTGCCTCGCTCATCGAGCACCTTACGCAGGGCAGAGATTTGAAAGGCGAGGTTGGCCTCTTCGACGATCGTGTCCGGCCAGAGCGCGGACATGAGCCACTGCTTCTCGACCAGGTGGCCGTGGCGCTCGACGAGGCAGACCAGCAAGTCGAACGCTTTCGGGGTGAGCGGGACAACATGCCTCTCGCGCAGAAGGAGCTGCTCGCCGGGGTCGAGGCGGAAGGCGCCAAACTCGTAGATCAGCTTCTCGCCGTGCCCGGTTCCCATCCGCCATCACCTCCCGCCCGACCCAGCCGCCGGTTTCGCGAAGGGGATTTCGCTCCTGGATCCGTCAAAGACCGTTCACAGAAGAGAGCCCACGATCGCTGACCGGCCCGAAGACTTCTCAATGGCCGACGCCTCAATTGATCGAGCCGCGGCTTAGTGCTGGCCCCGAACCTGCGGGTGGCACGCGGGGCAGCGGCTCATGGCGTTGGCGGCGTGTTAGCGCCGAGAGGGAAAACCCCTCGGCCGCTGCGCGGGTCTTGGATTATAGCGCCCGCGGCTGGAGCGCGCGGGCAATGTCGGACGTCCTCGTTGTCTCCTTAATCGTCATCGTTCCCATCGTCCGTCACGTCTGCCGTTGCACGCACTGCGGCAACCGCGCATCGCCGACGCTCATGCGCGAGGATCACCAGGACAAACAGTACGCGGTGAGGTGACGGTGGGGCACGACGAAGAAATCTGCGGCATGGTTTGCGCGATGTGATCCGCCAGGAACGTCTTCGAGCTGGTGACGCAACGCAAGCATCTCGATTTGCATGGTCTCGCGTGGGCGGAGCGAATCGCGGAGCGTCCGGCAGAACGAAAAGAGGACCGGACGGCATGGCTCGAAGCGTATCGAGGAGTCACGACAACATCAACACCGACAACAACGACGGCGTTCTCGGCAGGGACAAGTGGCTGGCTGTCATCGGTGCGTGAACCGGCCGAATGCGCCGCCGATCAGCCCCATCATCGTCCCAATCAACACGGCAACGGCCGATTTGTAGATGAGGTCGCTGCGGGCGACGTGTGATGCGGACGACAAAAGTCGCCTGTGCGGCCGATTAGTGCTGCAGCCCTCGCCAAAAGCATAAGGATAATCGGGCGAATGCAGGAATGTAATCTGCTTAACGTTGTAGACCCATGGTTCTCCAATGCGCAGGGTGCACGGCCGGATTCGCGTCCTGATCGCGGACGACGAAACGCTGTTTCGAGAGGCGTTACGCTTGCTGCTCGAGACGGAGCGGGATTTCCGAGTCGTCGGATATGCGTCGGATGGTATGGAGGCGGTTGCGCTGGCGCGCAAGTTGAAGCCAGACGTGCTCCTCCTGGATCTCGCCATGCCGCGGCTCCCTGGACTCGAGGCTCTCAGGTCGATATCGTCGGGCTCGATACCAGTGCGGACGATTCTCCTCACGGCAGCGATGACGCGCACCGACGTGATGACGGCATTGCAGCATGGGGCGCATGGAATCGTCATGAAGGACGTTCCTCCGGACGTCCTCTTCAAGAGCATTCACGCCGTAATGAAAGGAGAGTACTGGATTCAGCGAGAAGCCGTTGCAGATCTCGTGGCGGCGGTTCGCGAGTCACGGCCAGTCGATTCGCAGGCGTCGGCACGCCGGTTCAACCTGACCCGACGAGAACTGGAGATCATTCAGACAGTCGTCGACGGTTCTCCGAACAAGGAGATCGCATCCCGCCTGGGTGTGACGGAAGCCACCGTCAAGCATCACTTGACGAGCATCTTCGATAAGGTCGGCGTCTCGAATCGACTCGAGCTCGCGCTGTTCGCGATGCATCACAGTCTGATCTGAAGTGCTGCGTCGTATCGATCGCTCAGAATCAAGACTGCATTTGTCGACCCGCACCGAGTACAAAGGTCGAGGCCACGACCCGCACTTTCGTGTTACTGAGGGTTCGATCGCGGCGTCACCTCCGTACCATTTCCCGCTCGATTGCTTTCGCGGACACTCGTAAGGCCCTGCGATGGCCGACATTCGAAACACCCCGCCGTCACCTTCCAGTCACCTACTTCCGTCGCACGCGGCAGGACCATCATGTACCCGCTCAAGTTCCGCCCCGCGCGGTTGGTCGAGATCGCTCGAAAGGACCGACAGGAGATCGTCCGAGCCGGCGTGACGCGTCGTGAGTTGATCAAACTCGGCCTGCTCACGAGCAGCGGCTGCTTGATCTCGACGCGAGGGTTGAACGCGCAGACGAGCTGTGCTGCCGGCGCGTGTCAGCCCGGATGCAGCCCGCCGACAGATCCGTTTGTCGATCCCCTGCCGATTCCACCCGTGCTTCCGGAGCGCCCGTTATCGGACCCAGGTTTTCGTATTCCGCCCGACCACACAGCCAAGCGGTCAGCCGCAGGATGCGCGCACCGAACCGCACCAGTTCCGTGATCGCTTTCCGCCGCAGAAATTCTTCATCAGCCGCATGCGCCCGAATTCGAACTTCCGATTCAGTGAGAGTGCCGCGAACCTGGCGCGCATACCACCGCAGCTGGTGTGGGGATTCAACCTGGGCGGAGAGGCAGCCAGCGACGTGGCGATCACGCCGGGGCCGACGATCGTGAGTCGCTACAACACGCCGATCGTCGTGCGTCGGTTCAACGAGCTGGCGCCAGACGATACCGGCTTCGGCAGGACCGAAGTGTCGACGCACCTGCACAACTTCCACTCAGGTCCCGACAGCGACGGCGGCCCGTGCGATCCGGTGTTTACTCGTTTCTTCGGCATTGGTAAGTTCTACGACTACTTCTACGCGATGGCTCGCGCCGGTTTCGACACTCCCGAATTCCGCGCGACCAATGGCGACATCCGCGAGACTCTGGGTTCGCTCTGGTATCACGATCATCGCGTCGACCATACCGCCGAAAACACTTACAAGGGCCTCGCTGGCTTTCATTACATCTTCAACGAGTTCGACACCGGCGACGAGAACACAGGGTTCCATCTACCAACCTTCCCGCAATTCGATGTCCCGTTGTTCGTCGTCGACAAGCTGTTCACCCCCGAAGGCGAGATCTGTTTCGATCCGTTCGGATTCGACGGCCTGGTTGGTGACAAGTTTCTCGCGAACGGACGCATCCAGCCGTATTTCGAGGTGCAGAAACGGCGTTACCGCTTCCGTATCCTCGACGGCGGGCCGTCGCGTTTCTATCAGTTCTTTCTGACCAACCCAGTCAATCCGAGTCAGTCCATTCCGTTCTGGGAGATTGCCAATGACGGTAATCTCCTGCCGCGGCCAGTCCAGATCACCAGCACGCGGCTGGGAGTGGCGGAACGCACGGACATCATCATCGATTTCAAGAAGATCTGGGATCGATTCGGCCATCCAAGCCGCATCTGGCTGGAGAATCGGCTCGAGCAGGTGAACGGGCGCGCTCCCACCGACAGGATTCTGCCGGCCGGCAATCGCGCAAACGCGGTTCTAGAGTTCCGGCTGGTCGGACCCGATGCCGTACCCGACGGCAGTTTCGATCCCGAGCCGGTGTCGTTTCCCCGTGTAACGTGCAGCCCGGACGATTGCGTGTTCGCGCCCACTTGCCTGCCGCGGCTCCCCAGCGATACGGCGCCGAGTCCGCCGGATCGTATTCGGCTGACGCGCACGTTCCGCTTCGATCGCACGAACGGGCAGTGGGCGGTCAACAACGAGCTGATGGACTGCACGCGGTTCCGCTTCACGGTGCAGCGCAACACCGCGGAGCGGTGGATTTTTCGAAACAACTCGGGGGGTTGGCAGCACCCTATCCACATACATCTCGAGGAATTCCGGATCATCCGGCGGAACGGCCGGCTGATTCAATGCGGCAACGTGGAATTCAGCCGCAAGGACGTCGTCCGGATCGGGTTCAATGAGGAGATCGAGATCATCATGCGGTTCCGGGATTTCCGAGGTGGCTACCCCATCCACTGCCACAACACCGTTCACGAAGACCACCAGATGATGTTGCTGTGGCAAGTGCAGGACACTGGAGACAACCTCACGACGCCATAGATGATCCGCGGATGAACTGCTGGCGGGATCGCCGTGTGAGACTGAGTGCGTTGTCGGGTTTGAGGACGTCCTGGATCGACAGCAGGAGCAATGCGATGGCCTTGACAAGACGACACTGGTTGGCATCGCTGAACGTGGCCCCTCTACTGGGAGCAGCTCAGAGGCTGAACGCAGACAGCGCGACGCCGCGTCTGTCCGGACGCGAGCGGATCCGCCGGCATCACTTACCGAACGTAGCGTTGATCGCTCATACGGGTCAGCGAGTGCATTTCTATGACGACCTGGTCAAAGACAAAAAGGTCATCATCAATTTCATGTACGCGAAGTGTGAGGGCATTTGCGTGCCCGTGACAACGAATCTCGTGCGCGTGCAGAAGCTCCTCGGCGATCGCGTGGGACGAGATATCTTCATGTACTCGATCACTTTAAAGCCGGCAGAGGACCCCGTCGAGAGCCTGCGCGAGTACGCCGAGCAGCACCACGTCGGTCCCGGTTGGCTGTTTCTCACCGGTTCGCCGGCGGACGTCGAGCATCTGCGGCGCGCGCTGGGCTTTACGTATGCCGATCCAGCGGAGGACGCGGACACCTCGAACCACATCGGGATGCTGCGGTACGGCGTCGAACCTCTGACACGCTGGGCCGCGTGTCCGGGTATGGCAAATCCCGAACATATCGTTCGATCAATCTTGTGGGACCTGGGATAGACGAGGGGGGACCGCAATGAGACCCACGGCCGTATGGAGACTCGGATTCGTCGCGCTCTGGTCGTCTGCACTGGCCGTGGTGCCGGTGGCCCAGCAGCTGCGTACATTGACGGAAATTCCACTCGCGGATCACCTAACGGTCGCGAAGGGCAACGGTGGAGGCCCCGAAGCGATCGTGTCCGATGGCACCTACATCTGGGTGGCCGAGCAGTTCGCCGACAGCGTCACGCGTTTCGATCGCCTGACCGGGCTGCAGCTCGGCACGTTCGCTGTAGGCAAGCGGCCAGTCGCGCTTCTGGCGATCGGGTCGACCCTCTGGGTTGCGAATCTCGAGAGCGACACGCTGACCAAGCTGCGCACGAGCGACGGCGCCGTGCTCGCAACGGTCCGTGTGGGCGATGGCCCTGGCGGCCTGGCCTTTGACGGCGTCAACCTGTGGGTAGCCCAAAGGAACGCCAACACGGTCAGCCAAGTTTCATTGGACGGCAGCGTGCTTGCGACATTTCCTACCGGACGACGTCCGTTGAACCTCGCGTACGACGGAGTGAACCTGTGGGTCGTCAACAACCTGGAGAACACAGTGATCAAGCTCCGTCCGAGCGACGGGGCGGTCGTCGGCAGGGTCCGCACCGGCGACGGACCGTTCGGGATTCTGTACGACGGCTCCGCGATCTGGGTCACGAGTTTCTTTGACGGCTCCGTTACCAAACTACGTCCCGGCGATGGCGCGCGGCTCGGTACGTTTTCGGCAGGGGACGGCGCGTCGGGGCTCGTCGCGGACAGCCGGACGATCTGGGTCGCCAACCACGGCAGCAGCACGGTCACACGGCTGGATCGCGCCACTGGCGCCGTGATTGCCACTTACGCATCGGGTCGAGGTCCCTTCTCCGTCGCATTCGACGGCCGGAACATCTGGATCGCGAATTTTGGGGGAGGTTCGATATCCACCACGTTGGCCGCGCAGTAGCGCTGAAACCGGAGAGCTGGCTCGACCGCCACCCCGGACCGGTCGTCCGCTGACAGAACCACAACGCGGTTCACGACTTGCGCCAGCGCTTGGACGGTGCAGCAATTACGGTCATGTCGGATGGCGAACCGCATCGATTGCTGATTCACGATCACGACAGCATCTACTCGCACTCGTGGCGAAGGGGGAGCGGTTCACCTATCGTGCTGATGCTTGGCTGCCCACAGGGCAGCCTGTTTTCGTGATGCTCGCTCATGCGAGCTTCTTTAGCGGCGATTAACGTTCCATCCGGCTTTTGGTGAGCTTCAGCGCGGATTGCATGCCCTTTTGTGCTTCGGCTCGCACCCTGCCCCGGATCATCGAGCCAGAAAAGCCACCCAGCCCGTCCGAGCGACTGCGATTCACGTTGACGAACCAGAATCCTTCGCCACGGGCGGGATCAGGCACCAGCACTCGCAGTTCGATGGCTGTCCAGAAATAGTGGCTTGCGTACAGCATCTTCGAGACCACTGCGACGTGGGTCTGCTCGTCCGCGATCGTCAGGTGATTGATGCGAATCGTCGGCTTCAGGCCGAACTGGGCATTCTGCCAATAGAGGAACGACTCGGCCTTCGGCAGAGTGACCTTCGGGTAGTTGAGAAGGTACTCCTTCAGATCGGTCAGATAGTCCGTCAATGACGGCATGCGATTGACCATTGCCGCGAACTCCTGAGCGACAAAGGTCGGGCGTTCTGCGTCGCGATATTGTGCCAGCCGGCTGTTGCCGCCCTCCAGATAGCCGGTGGAGTACTCGAGCGCGAGCTTTCGGATCGAGCGCTCCACATCGGCCGTCGCGGTTGGCTTCGACCAGTCGGTTTCGTGTTGAATCCGCGTCAACGCCGCCTCGCCCAACTTCAAATTGCAGTCGCCGACCTTGCACGTCTTCAAGTCCGAGATGTCATCCGGTGGAAGAGAGAGCTTGTCGAAGTCTTCGAGTCGAGGCGGGCTGCTGATGCGTTTGGTGACCAGGAAGTTGCCGCCCTTCTCGAAATTCTCGATGTCCTTCACGGCGGCGACATAGCGAGCAATCGGCGCATTGACCCAGACGGCGCCGAAGATCGCCACCTCT
Organism: uncultured Acidobacteriota bacterium; assembly: GCA_963755695.1. Taxonomy (GTDB): domain Bacteria; phylum Acidobacteriota; class Vicinamibacteria; order Vicinamibacterales; family 2-12-FULL-66-21; genus QHWT01. Next base: position 1,893,305 of record CAVWLB010000008.1, read on the forward strand.
TTCGCGGGGTCGGTGTCGAGGAGCCGCGTCACGGGCTCTCCGGCGAGCAGCTGCTTTTGCTCGTCGGGAGTCAGTTTCACATCGCTCTTGATATACGAATCGAGGCGCGCGGGAAGCGGAGGCTGATCATGCCCCCGAAGAGGCGCGCCGGCCGTCGCCAGTGCCATCAGGGCGATAACGCTTGTTACCGAGCGCGCGCGCCGCAGAAGGTCCCCCTGCGCCTGAATCGCGCGCCGTTTCTCCTGGCGAAAGCCACCTGGGTTGACGGGGAACTGAGTCTTCGGGGATTGCATCACGTCGCTCCGTGGCATCGTTACAATCGACTCCGGACGGCGGCCAGTCTTTGGAGGCACCGGAGATCGAGACCGATCCTCGCTGGAGAGACTACCTGCTCTACCGCCGAAAGACACGCGGAATTGCCTGGTTCAAGGACACCGCGACTGAGCATCTGCCTTCGAGGACTTCAAGGCGCGGACACTTCACATCAATGTAGACGCAGAGGGATTGCTCGGCCTATTAACGTGGGCTTCGTGACGCGATTTCCTCGGATCGGAAAGCTGCGTTAGACGACTGTCGCGGTGTGACGCTTCAATCGGCGTCTCGTGTCGAGGTGTTCTTCCCAGCACTCGGCTCTCCGGCGACAGGTGTTGCGTTGACATTGGGTTCCCGGCGGCGATGGGCGAGGGCCTCGAATGCCGCGAAGAACACTTCGTCAGGAAACAGCTCCGGGGTCAGAATTCGTTGCAGCACAAGACCTTCGATCAGGGCATGAATTACAGCGACCAGCTGCTCCGGCGGCATAGGTAGCTCGCGCTCATCTCCCAGTTCGCGGAGCCATTCCGCGCCAAGCTCATAACTGCCAGCGGTGATCTCGCGAACTCGCGCGCGCAAGCCGGGGCTGGTCAGCGCGTAAGCCAGCCCTGTCAATCGTCCCACCGCCGCCGTCGAGCGCTCCGGGATCACCTCGAGCGTCGCCTCGGCCATTGCGTGCATCACTTCGGCGAACGTCGCGCCAGGTTTGATCCGGGGTGTCACCGGCGCCCAGTAGGTCTGGCCGAGCGCGATGAAGAGCTCGTCGCGGTTCTTGAAGTTTCCGTAGATCGCCCCGGTGGTCATGCCGGCGCGCCGCGCGACCGCTTCGAGCGTGGTGCGCGCGTAGCCCTTTTCGCGAACCATGGCTCGCGCCGCTTCGAGCAGCGTGGCTCGTGTGCGATCACGCTTGTCGCCCTTGGGTTTACGCCGCGAGGACTCCGGGCTTTTTACCGACATCGGTCAATAAAATAGTTGATCTATTTAATAATGCAAGTATTATTTATGCCATGTCTCACCGCGATTCAATCGAAGCTGCTATTCGAGCCTATGTAGACGCTGGAGCGCTCGCCGGCGCCGCGACTCTGGTGTGGCGGAACGGACGCGTCGTTCAGACGGCGATCGTGGGCCGTCGGGATTTGATGACGAATCTGCCCGTCGAGCGGCGCACCATTTTTCGAATCGCGTCAATGACGAAGCCGCTGACGACCGTGGCCGCCCTGATGCTGTACGACGAAGCCCGCTTCGCCCTGGACGAGCCAATCACGCGCCATGCTCCAGAGCTCGCACGCCTTCGCGTCCTGCGCCATCCGGATGGCCCTCTGGACCAGACGGATGCGGCGGAGCGGCCGATCACATTCGGCGATCTCCTGACGCATCGCTCAGGTCTCACCTACGGCGAGTTTCATCGTGGTCCGATCTCTCGCGCCTGCGCCGAAGCCCTCGGTGGGCTGATGGACAACTCCCTCGGCCCGGATGAGTGGATCGCACGGCTCGGCACCCTGCCTTTGATCGATCAGCCAGGGGTTGGCTTTCATTACGGACTGTCGACCGACCTGCTCGGTTTCCTCATCGCACGTCTCGAAAATGTATCTCTCGGTGTCGTCCTCGAGCGGCGCATCTTCGGGCCGCTAGGCATGCGCGACACGGGTTTCGTCGTTCCTCGAGACAAGCGAACTCGCCGCGCGGGCCTCTGCGGGTTCGACGCCGAGGGGCTGCTGACGGCCTTGACGACGGCGCCTGGCGGGCACGCTCTCGCGGAACGGCCTGATGACATGACCTTCGAGTCGGGAGGTCAGGGGCTCTGGTCGACGTTGGACGACTATCTTGTCTTCGCCCGCATCTTCCTTGGTAGTGGAGAGGTGGACGGTGTGCGGCTGCTGCGCCCTGAAACGTGCGCCATGATGGCCTCGAACCAGCTCACGTCTGACCAGCGTCGGACAGCTCGAATGCTGGGCATGCGGGTGTTCGCAGCCGGCCACGGTTATGGCATGGGCGTCGCGGTGGTGATGGAACCCGACAACGCGGATCTCTTGAGAGGTCGCGGCGGTGTCGGGACTGTCGGATGGCCTGGCGCGTATGGCGGCTGGTGGCAAGCGGATCCCAGCGACGGCTCTGTCCTGATCTTTCTGACGCACAGCATGCCGGAGCTGCAGCAAATGGCGAGTGGCATCGGTCTGGGCGCGTGGAGCGCCATAGGGAAGTTCCACGAACTCGCGTCCGCATGACGAGCCGTCCGGGTACTCACGCCCACAACACGCGGGTGGCCCACGACCCCAGAGCGGCCAGTGCTCGTCCCTGAAACCTGCCTGATTCACCCAGGCGAGCGATGGCTGGATGGCGGCGTGCAAGAGCGCACTCGCTCGCGGGGAACCAGCTCACTTGTTGCGGGAGAGGGGGTTATGGCCCAGATTTTCACCAGTTGGAACCCACTGACCAGCTGAATGCGCCAAATCGAGGGCTTCAAGCGAGCCGCATAACGCGGTTTGCTGAGCTGACGCGATCCAAACGGTAGTCGGCCCAGTAGCTCGCCCTCTCATGCCGCCCGACTTGTCGTCACGGTCATTTCAGTCCTTCGACGAGATAGAGATTGGAAAGAACGCGTTCGAACGAGTACGCACAGTACTTCCCGTCGGGGGTGATGTGTACCCCCATAGGCGTTCTTACGCCCGCAGGATCCTGAATCACCAGCGACCTCACGAGCTTTTGTCGGCCGGTGGACACCTCTACGCGATGAATCTCCACCGTCCGTGTCCGCACGCGCGTAAAGAAAAGCGCTCGGCCGTCCAGGCTCCACGCGATCGGCACATCTCCAGCCTCGAGCCCGGGGCAAGGTTGAGCGTCGGGGACGCCGAGTGTGACCAGCACTGGTCCCCGTTCTGTCAACTCGACGATCATGCGGCCATCAGGTGCGACGATCGGACGCCAGCCGGGACCGACCGGGATCGGCTCTCCATCATCGGTGTCCTGCACATATGTGCGCGGCGGGCTGTTGTTCGCGCGCGCTGTGAAGGCGATCCGACGACCATCTGGGAACCACGATGCGCTAGGGAAATAGGTCAGCCCGGGGCCCTTGAGTGTCTTTTCGGGCCCTGCACCTGTCGGAAGCAACACCAGGCGTGATGGGGACGTGCGCTGAGATAGTGCCCACCTGCCATCGGGGGACAAGGCGAGGGCCAGTCCTTCGCCGAGGCGCACCGCTGGAGTGCCGTCCATCTGTCGGATGTAGGTCTGTGGGTTTTCGGAGGGTCCTCCCTCCGGTTCGACTGTGAACAGCACCTGTCGCCCATCAGCGGACAGGTCGGCCACCGCCGATAACCCGAGCCAGGTGAGGTCGCGTTCGGTGGCGGAATTTGGGCCAAGCGCTCTCATCTCAACGCCGTAGTTCTCTTGCGCGATTAACATACGGCCATCGCGGCCAATGTCCTGAAGGGTGTTCTGACCGACCAGGCGTGCCACCAGGCGCTCCTTTCCGTCCAGTGTCACGGCGCGAAGGGATTTGACTTCTTTGCGTCCGGCTGCCGTGAACCAGATCTCCCGACCGTCAGGCTGCCACGCAATGCCGGTTAGATCCGCCCAACCACTCGAGAGCACTCGCCTCACGCCGGTTCGGCTGATGATCTCCAACGAGCCCCCTTCCGAATTGGGGACCGTATGATGATGGAACGCCAGCCAGTCGCCGCGTGGAGAGACGCGCAAATTGCTCATAGAATCGCCCGTCTCGTAGATCACCTGCCCGACTGGAAATTCAATCCGTATGCTGTTCTGCGGGTACCGAACTACTGCCAGGTCGGCTCCATCCGGCCCCCAATCCGCCGACGCGACGTAATCCATCACCGCTCTTGGCGCGCCTCCAGCTAAGGGCACACGGGCGATGCTGTCGCCGAGAGCGTCTAGGGGAGTGAATGCGAGCTCGCTCGTTGACGAGACCGCCTGGAGCTGCCCAGACAGGCCAAGTGGCCGAGACTCGCGGCTGTCGAGACGTGTCGTGAAGAGCTCAGGCGGCTCACCGCGCCATTCCGCGCTATACACGACGGTGTTGCCGTCGGGGGCGAATCGGGCCGCACGAATTTCCCCACGCTCGAACGTCAGGCGTCGCGGTGTCGGCGGGTCAGCGGGTACTCTCCCCAGCGCGCGATACGAGAGGGCGCCCGCCGCAACACCTGCAACCACCAGTGCGGCGGCGGCACCGAGCGCGCGGGAGCGTCCGCGCCGTTCACGGATATTCGCTGCCGCGACGGCACCATCCGAGAGAATCTCGATTCGCGCGTCACCGATGTCGCGCAACCGCTCGCGGATGTCTTTCTTCAGGCAGCGCCGCAGCAACTCGACGATCCGCGGCGGTGTAGCCGCCGGCAGTAACGTCCAGTCTGGCTCTCGAGTCAACACCGATACCAGGCAATCCGTCGCCCTTTCTCCTGTAAACGCACGCTCGCCAGTCAGCAGCTCAAACAACACACATCCGAACGCCCAAATGTCCGTGCGTTTATCGACCGGGTTGCCCCTGGCCTGCTCCGGACTCATGTACGCCGCGGTGCCGACCGTCACACCCGGATGACTGACGTCCGCGGTGACCGTCAGAGAGTTCGAGGGAGCTGCCGTGGGATCGTCGCGGTACATCTTTGCCAGGCCGAAGTCGAGGACTTTGACCTTGCCGTCCCGCGTCATTTTTATGTTGGCGGGTTTCAAGTCTCGATGGACGATCCCCTTTTCGTGCGCCGCATCGAGAGCGTCAGCAGTTTCGGCGGCAATCTTCAGCGATTCTGCAATTCCGAGAGGTCCGCCGGCGATGCGATCGGCGAGTGTGGGTCCCTCGACCAGTTCCATTACCAACGCGTGGATGCCGTTCGATTCCTCGAACCCGTAGATCGCCGCGATGTGGGGGTGGTTGAGGGAGGCGAGGATCTGGGCCTCGCGCTTGAAGCGAGCCAGACGGTCAGTATCGGCCGCAAAGGCCGACGGCAGGATCTTGAGTGCGACGTCGCGCCGTAGCTTGGAGTCGTGTGCGCGATATACTTCGCCCATCCCGCCGACCCCAAGGAGGGACTGCACGTCGTACGACGCGATTCGTGTTCCGACAGGAAGCGACAAGGTGCTGACCCCCGCGGCGTTGCGCCCCCGATCGGGCATATTCTGCCGACGACGGATGTCGACTGCAAACCATTTCGTCAACCTCGAGAGACGGTGGCGCAGGTCCCAAAGAGCCCACCCGGGTAAGTTGTGGCGGTAACGAGGAGCGCGTTTGTGGGTCCCGACGGGACTTCATGTCGCTTGGGCGATTCCCTCTCGTAACGGCAAGCACCTGGCAATTGACGCCATCGCCGACAAAGGAACGCGTAGATGCTGACTGGGTGCGCTGATGACGAGATCCCGCCTCGCGCGCGAAGGACGCGCCGACGGCGTCGCCAGCACGTGTGCCAGCCAATTCAGCCCGGCCGCCCAATTGGGACAGCGGTCTCGGTTGAGGGCATGGAAAGACGAACTGTGATCCGGACTTTTCCGGTGATCAACGTGTCACCGTTCCGCAGCAGCGTGGGCGCAGTCAGGCGTTTGTCCCTCAAGAACGTGCCATTCTTACTCGCCAGATCCTCCACAGTCACCGCGCCGCCGCCAATCGTGATGCGTGCGTGCCTTCGCGACACTGAAGAGAACGGCACCCGAATCGGGAGCGATTCTTCCCGACCGAGCAGATAGGTGCCTTCCTTGAGCGTCACGCCTCCTTCGGGCCACGTCAGCGTGCAGATGGTCTCTTCCTTCGTCGTCGATGCCGCCGAGCGATCGATATCCAACACGACCGGGGCAAGCAGCCGGTACCCCCGCTTCGGAATGGTTTGAATCACGCGGGGTCTCTTGGCCTCGTCGCCAAAGACGCGCCGCAACTCGAAGATCGCCCGCGTGAGCACGTCATCGGTCACACACGTATCTGGCCACGCCGAGCGAAGCAGGAGATCCTTCGACACGACGTCGGAGGCGTGCTCGGCAAGGCACACGAGCACCTCCATCACCTTCGGTTCCAGGTGAGCGGTCTCAGTTGGTCCCGCGACGCTGTTCAGCGCAGGGTCCACGCGCCAATGGCCGACGCCGAAGGGGGTGCGCAAGATCGCACTCCTCGAAGAGGCGCGGATGATAGCACGCTCGTTTCGCGACGAGTGTTCCGGATCCCTGCCTAGTGCAATAACAGCCTGTTTCGCTCGAAATCAAAGTCTGCTCGCCTCGAAGCAATCGCTCTGACGCCGAGAATGCCGTCGATGTCGGGTGGATAGTGATCGACATTCGCGTCCGAGAGCAACCCTTCCAGGCCAGTAATAGTGAGTGAGCCGGCTTCGAGCCGCGGCAGCACAACGCGCTGGAGGCGAGAGGTGCCGGCCATGTGATACAGCAGCTTGTCGCCGCGGACGCGCAGATTCCCGAACCGGTCACTTACGCGTTGCCCGAAGAGGACGATATGTCTACTGCCGGTATCGACGAGCAAGCGAACTGGATGACCGTCGAATGACAACCGCACGGTGAGGAATGGAGGAATGACCTCCAGATGCAGACTCGAATCGCCGGCTGCCATCGACCCAAACGTGAGCACTCGATGGTCGTAGTCAATGCTGAAGCTGCTGCGCGTCAGCACGTCGAGGCCGATGATCGCATCGACGTTCGGAACGCCGAGATACGACAGATCTCCGACACTGGCCAACACTGTATCCGCGAGGATCGGACCGACCCGGAGGTTCCAAAGAATCGCGCTGAGAATGCGGATCCGACGGTCGAATACCACGGTCTCCGCCTGGTGAATCTCGAGGTGCAGTTGTTTTGCAATGCGATCGTCCACCATGCTGGGGTACGAGCCCGTGTCGATGAGCAGGTTGAGCCCGTCGAGCGGACCAATCGCACCTTGCGCAATCACTTGATAGCCGTCTCGCAGCCTGAACTTCAGCTGATCGAAGTGGTCGGTTCCGCTCGGAGTGACGAGCCAAAGCATCACCAGGAGGATCGTGAGCGCACTTCGGATCTTCATGGGGCCTCCATGACGCGTTCGGTCTCGCGCTTAGGATTCGGCGCCGTGGCAGCGGAAGTCCCGGGGGAAAAATGAGGTTGTGATGAAGCTTTGCTGAGGACTGAAGCTTAGAGTGTTGTGCGGCCTATTTTCACGGCACCGAGATGAAACGTGATGGAACAAGCGCCTTGGACGATTCTCCGAGCTGATCGTCTACTTCATCACGCTGCTTTCGGTGTCGGGAGCGTGGCCGCGTCTGCAGCGGTTCAGGAGACCGCTGCACAACGGAGGTAGCTACGCCGCCACACAACAAGTCACAGCGGTTCGGTCTACGGAGTGGGGTGGGCGATATCAGTCGTTTTTTTCACGAACGGCATCCTGAACGTGTGCATTCGACAGGAGGCTCTCTCTTGATGATTGTTAGTGACAACTATCGTGACAAAAAAAGGGTCAGTCGCATGAGGAGGCAGGATCGCCCGGCGCGCAGCACGTAGCACCAGCCTCACTCGCGACTCCGGAGCGGAACCTGGCATCAGCCGCCTGCGCGAGGTGACGGAGCACTTGCACCACACCCCCACGGACTTGGGGATCGAGATCCTGTAAGAGCCGCTTCTGCTGGTCGACGAGATCGTCCGTGATACGCGCGCACAGCCGTTGGCCCTGGCGCGTAACACTCAACGTGCAGCTATCGGTCAGCTCCGTGTTGCCGGAGGATCGATGCAATCCCCGCATGTTGACGCCGTTCGGCCCACGCGAGCGGTGTGGCCCACGGCTCGGCCCCGGGCTCGATCGGATCGGCCCCTCGAGCCAGCAGCAGTTGACCAGCTCCACACGGCCCCAGCGACACGCCCACCCGAGCGGCGTGCTCTTCAGGAATTCGTCCCGGACGTCCGTGCGCGCCCCCGCATCCAGCAGGATGGACGCCAGAGACACGCCCACGCCATGGTCTCGCGCGATCACTTCGTGCAGCATCGTCTGTCCAGATTCCCGCTGCCCGAAGATTGGGATCGCAGCGCTCGAGAATCAGCCGAAACGACGCGCGGCAGTCCGCCTGTTCGGCGTCGTTCAGGTCCTCGATGCCCGGGCAGCGGACGCCAGAGCATCCAGAACCATCGCGGGTCGTCCCGCGGCCAGTCGATCCGCTCGAGCGCCATGCGCACGATCTCGGCACTGCGGCCGCTCGCGCCGCTCCACAGGATCTGTTCTGCGACCGTCTGACCCGAGAACGTGCCCGACTCCAGATGCGGGTCGAGCTCGCCCTGCGAGCATCCGGCGCGCCAGTTCCACGTTGCGCAGGTAGCCGACGGAGGCGGCGTCGATCCAGCCGCCGTGTTCCACCATCAAATCGATCATCGCCTGGTCGGGCGCGTGCCTACGCGGGGAGCCGCCGGTATAGGCCGCAGCGGTCGGCCGAGCCCGCGGTGAACACCGAGGCGTTCGGATCGGCGCCGTGCGCGAGCAGCAGGCGAGCCATGTCGATCCGTCCGGTGTTGACCGCCTCGAGCAGCGGGCCGCCCGACGAGAACGTCTGGTCTTCGAGCTGGCCTAGCTGCATCCGCTCGTTCGGGTCGAGACCCATTTCGAGCAATCGACGCAGCACGTCAGGACGATCGCCCCGCACCGCCGCCTGCAGCACCGCCTTTCCCTGCAGCGAGTCGAGCGGGCATGACGCGAGATAGTCCCAGCGGCCGAGCGCAGCGGCCGCGAGCGGAGTCAGCTCGGCGCCACGTTCGATGAGCAGCGCGGCCATCGCCTCGCTCGCCGACCGGCCCGAATCCGCGGCACATTCCCAGACGGCGAACTCCAGTGGCGTCCGTCCTTTCCACCGCCAGAAGTCAGGCTGCGACTGCTTGTTCACGTCGGCCCCGTGGTCGAGCAGCCATTTCGCCACCCGCAGGAGGCCGTACTGCGCCGCACGGTGCAGCATCGTCACGCCGTCTGGTGGGCACATGCCGGCAAGTCCGGGCTCGGACTCGAACACGGCGATCACCGCCTCCTCGCCGCCGGTCATCATGGCGTCGCGGAGACGACGCACGCCGTCGCCATGCGCGTTGACGCTGCGCGCGCCGCGCTTCTCTTCCTGCGCGGTCATCAGCGCGACGATCTCGTCGTACCCGCGTTCCTCGGCGATCGTGCGCGGGCTGGTCGCGTCGCGGTTGGGCCAGATGCCGTCGCGCGTGTCCGCTCCCGCTTCGAGCAGCAGCCGCGTCATCTCGACGTCACGCGCCATGACCGCGATGTGGATGGCGCGTATTTCGAAGCCAGACGGTCCCTCGCGCAGCAGATCGACGATTTCCGGCCTCCGCGCGAGCAGCGCACGGACCGCGCCGAGGTCGCCCTTCTGCACGGCCTCGTGCAACCTCTTCGTCGTGACGCCATCGACGGCCGCCTTCAGCTTCGGCCAGCTCTCGAACCCGTACGAGCGCGCCAGCACGAACTGCGCGTCGTGCAGCGCGAAGGTCTCCGGCGTCGCGGTGCGATGGTGGGCGGCCACCTCGATGATCGCGTCTGGTGACTGCGCGCGATACGCCTCCAGCAGCTCCCTGGCCTGTCGTTTCAGTTGATCGATATCGGGGTTGTCGCGCATCGCGCGAGTGGGCGGGTGAGTCCGGTGAACGGTCATGACGAGCTCCTCTCCCGGCTATGCCTACCGCACAGCCATACGCGCCCGTTGTCCGCTCTCCCGGGCAGGAAAAGAGATCATCCTGACGATGACAAGACCGATGTCGGGGTGGACGCAGTCCTTTCCGCGGACGTGGATGACGCCCCGATGCGCCAGCGCCAGTATACCGCGCCGGTCCATGCGCCTCCTGCGCAGGCGACGCATGCAGTCCGACCAACATCACTCGCGATAGGTCGCGCAGGGTGGGCTGCCGAGCACCACTCCATCCGGCCGAATGGTGGGTGCTCGGTGAGGAACGCAGCGGTTCAGGAGACCGCTGCACAACGGAGGTAGCTACGCCGCCACACAACAAGTCAGAGCGGTTCGGTCTACGGAGTGGGGTGGGCGACATCAGTCGTTTAGAATGAACGACTTGGAGATGGTCGACCAGAACTGCGCGAGTTTGAACCGAATGACGAGTGGCTGCGCCAGCTGGATCATCTAAGAACCGGCGCATAGGCTCCATCGCGCGCCGCGTGGACAGCAGGTCGCGGAGGCCCGCGAACCCTTCGCGCCGGGAACCGCGCGCTCAAGGCGCCCGCCCGCGCCAGCGTCGGTGCGAATCGCGGCCAGCCAGCGCTTGGCTTCCTTCCTCAGGCTTTCGAGATTGCGGCGAAGCGGGGTGTCGTCCGACATACCTTCCTCCAGTCACGCCTGGCGTCCGCTGAGGGCAGGGGGAGAAAGGCAGAACGACACGCTGTCGATGCCAGGCGGGTGGAGGATTCCCTTGCCGCGGACAGAAGTAGGTCCACGAGCCAGCTTCACGGATTGTTGGGGAAGCGCGGCCGGGCGTCAAGACAGTTCCGGGGCTGGCTACACTTTCACGAAAATCCTCCGCTGGTACATCCAGTAGCAGAGCGACCACAGCACGGCCAGCACAGTCACCGACTGCGCGACGGGTGCCAGCGTGCCTATTCCCCGGTAGCGAAACGTGAACACGCCGACGGCGTTGTCCAGCCACTCGCGCAGCACCATGTCGAACGAGTAGATGAAGATCGAGTTCGCGCCGAAGACGACGAGGGGGAACGTCCAGCAGCGATACCCAAGGACCTCGATCACGACATAGAACCCGATCAGCATGAGCAGCACCCAGCCGAGGCTGTATAGCACGAAGGACGGCGTGCACAGCTGCTTGATCATCGGGATCCAGATGCCCAACAACAGTCCCGCGGCGAACGCCAACGCCATCCCCGCGGCGAGCCGCTTCAGCTTCGCCTCGCTCGGCAGCGGTCCCATGAGGAGCTGGCCGGTCCACACGCCGGTGAGTGTCCAGACCGTGCTCGCGATGAAGTTCAAGGTTGAATACGCAGGGTCGTAGTCGTAGTGAAAGATCCAGCGGTCCACGACCAGGCCCACATGGCCGGTCTTCGAGTACGGCCCATCAGGGCCTGGAAATGCGAACAGCAGCGCCATCCAGAAGACCAGCAGCCCCACCGCGGTCACTACCTGCCAGCGCCACTTCCACTGCATGATCAGGTAGCTGAGGAAATACGTGAACGCGATCTGCGAGAGGACGATGATCATCTGCAGCTTGATCCCGCCGGAGCCGACCGAGATCAGGATCTGGCTGAGGAGGGTGAGTCGGAGGGAGCGCGCGATGACGTGCCGGAAGTTGTCGCGTTCGCTCGCGCCGCGAGCCGTCCGCGCCGCCAGCGCGAAGGGCATGGCGACGCCAACCATGAACATGAATGCCGGCTGGATCAGGTCCCAGAAGACCAGACCCTCCCAGGGAACGTGATCGAACCAGCCCGCGACGCGGCCCCAGGTGGGATCCCCCTTCAGCATCGAGAAGCCAAGTCCTTCGGACGCGAGCAGCAGCATGATGAAGCCGCGATACGCGTCGAGCGCGAGGTAGCGCCTGGGTCCCGTCGTCGTCCCAGTGCCTGTCGGTGCATAGGTTGAAGCCGGACTGCTGGCTATCATCGGATCGACCTCCGCTGACTCGTGGGCACGCCAAGCCGTTCAGGCTGCCGAGGCGATGTTACCTCGAGGGACGCGCTGGGTCCGCTGTAGAGACCTATATCCCTCCCGCAATCGCCCGGCCGGCGATCGACAACGGGTCTAACCTGCCGCCGATGGTCGGCGCCGTTATCTACGTCCGCGTGAGCACGAAGGAGCAGACGCAGAACCTGAGCCTGCCGACACAGGTGAAGGCATGCGAGGAGTACTGCGAGCGACAGGGCTTCCACGTACTCGCGCGATTCCGCGAAAAAGGCGAGAGCGCCAAGACCGCTGATCGCACCGAATTCCAGAAGCTGCTGCAGTTTGGTCGCACGAACAAGGGCAGGGTCCAGTTCGTTGTCGTCTTCAACCTGACGCGCTTCGCGCGAGAGAAGTACGACCACTTCGCGCTGCGGGCGCATCTGAAGTCGCTCGGCACCTCCCTCCGTTCCGCCACCGAGCCGATTGACGACACGTCCACGGGCAAGCGGAGGGAGGGCGTACTCGCAGCCCTCGCGCAATTCGGCAACGACACGCGCGCCGCTGCCACGCCTTTGCAAACGCGCAGCCTGATCCCGATTTCAAGTATCGCTCGAATTCGCGTGCGCGCTTCTCGCTCGCGAACGCGACGGCCACGCTAACTCGCCAGGACCGAGCGGCTCGTGTGGTGGCCGGCACCTCGGTTGTGTTCCGCGAGTCGCACTCGCACGTTGTAGCTGATGCCCGTGTAGGTACCTGGTCGGATCGGACGGGCTATTAAGGGCGTAGACGAGCCGCTTCGCGACCATGGCGGGGACCACCTGCAAGAAGCGCGTGCGTGGAAAAGGGCCCGCAATACCGCGGGCGGTCTGCTTCTGGACACGCAGGTGGCATTCGAGCGTCAGGCACAACCGGCCGGCACGCGGATCCTGTCACGTGACTGTTCGGATGATTCGAACAGTCCCCTCCCGCGGCTGGTCTACGCGACGCCGCTACGGTGGACACCATCCCTCGCTGGTGTCAGTGAGCTCGCTGTCGACGGTACAGCCACCCATGAATCGTGGGGTGGCCTGCCATCCGTAGCTCGCCGAAGGCGAGCGAATGATGGTGGACCACGGAAGTCGAACCCGATTAACCAGTTTGTCTATGTTGGTGTCAACCCGATGGCTCTGGATACGTCCGCGGCACTCGACAGAGAGGGATCGAGAGGATCACCCATCCACCGGTCTGTCACCAGATAGCCTTCAACAAGGTCGGCCCGACGATGCGGCGTTCGAGCGCTCCGGCGGTCGCCGCCTCGCGTCACCCGGAGTTGGGGCCAACGCGCCGATCAGCAAGAACACAAGGGCCAGCGCGGGCCGGCCCTCGTGCCTTTCGCGCACCTAGCGCGAAGGGGCCACCTGCGGTGTCACGTGGATCAGGGCGCCGGGGTTGGCGTCCTCGAGCATCCACAGCGATCCATCGGGAGCCTGTTCCACATCGCGGATGCGATGGCCCACGAACCAGCGCTCGGCCATTTTGGCGCCACCATGGCCGTCAAAGACGATGCGATTGAGCGTCAGGGTTGCCATCCCTCCGATGAGACCGCTGCCATTCCACTGCGGAAACGTCTGGGTGCTGGTGTAGAAGATCAGATTGCCCGGTGCGATCACCGGTACCCAGTAAAGCACCGGCTTCGCCAGATCCGGCCGCGTGTCTGGATGGGCAATGGGCACGCCGTTGTAGTTCTGACCATAGGAGACGAGCGGCCACCCATAATTCTTGCCCTTCTCGATCAGATTCAGCTCGTCGCCACCTTGTGGACCGTGCTCGACCTCCCAGAGTTCGCCGGTGGGTGAAAACGCCAAGCCATACGGCGTGCGGACACCGGACGCCCAGGTTTCAGCTGGTGTCAGGTTGGGCCCAGGAAACGTATAGGTGCTGACGACCTTCGCCGTCTTGGCGGTTTCGGTGTCACTTGGCGGATCGATCAGAGGAATCGTGGTCGCGCCAGTCTTGTCCGAAGCCGGGATTGCCGGGGGCCGGTTTGCCGTCAAGCGTCAGGCGCAGGATCTTGCCTCCGGGCTGGTCCGGGTCCTGGGCGGGCGTGAAGCGCTGACGCTCGCCAACCGTGAGGAACAGATACTGGCCGTCGGGCGAGAAGGCCACCTGCGCGCCTTCCTGACCGCCCTTCCCCTTGGGCATCTGATGCCAGAGCACCTCGAAGTCTTCCAGCTTCGCGGAGCTTTCGGTGACGTTCAGCTTTGCGCGCGCCAGCGCCAGGCCGCCGCCGTAGTCACCCGGTTCGGCATAGGTCAGATAGATGCTCTGGTCGGTGGCGTAATGGGGCGAGACGAACACACCGTGCATGCCGTTCTGGCCTTGCCAGTAGACGGCGGGCGTGTTGCCCACCGGACCGATCTTCTGTCCTTGTGCGGACACCAGCCAGACGGGCCCGACTTTTTCGGTGATCAACATGCGGCCGTCGGGCAGGAACGCTAACCGCCACGGTAATTCAAAAGTGCTCACCGTGGTCAGGGTGAAAGGCAAGCTGGCCTCGGGCTTCTGTTCGCCCACATTGACCTGGGCCCGGATCGCCGCCGCCGCCAGGGTGACAAGCAGCACCGTTTTCGCCAAGCGCATCGTCATATCTCCTTATCTCACTCCTTGCGTCTCGAACTCGCGACCGCGAGCCTCCGAGCCGGGTTTTTGTTCCGTGCCCCATCATCTCGGCATCGGAATCGAGACGGCCTTGCCGGTGCCGCGTTCGGCGATCCAGATCGTGTCGTCCGCAGGCTCGACGGCTGTCGGTGTGTCGAGTCCTTCTTTGATGACCGTGACGCTCGCCTTGACGCCAGTGACCGTAATCACCGAAATCTTGCCGCTGCCATTCTCAGCGAGGAGAAGTGTGCCGTTGGCTCACATCCCAGGCCACCACCTTGGTCCCGTGACGCGATCTGTTGCCACTCGATATTTTACTGGCAACTCGACCGAACGCCGCGGGCGGGCGCTCGGAGTGGCGCGGCCACGTCACCGCGCCGAAGGACGGGCGGCTGCGGCACGTGACGCTGACGGTCCGGCTGGCGGCTGCGCTACGGTCTGAGAGCTCGGGCTCGAACGCCAAACTAAGACGGAGGCTTCGGCGTCGTTGGTCGGCGCTTATCATTGAGCCAACTGTGACGGTTGAGAGCGGTCGATGACCGGCGCACACGTTGTAGCTGATTCGTCAACAGCGCAACGACGAATGAATTCGAAATCATGGTGTTCGATTGACTTCGGAACGCCGCCAGGTGTGACATGGCCGATATGCTGCCGCCATTGACGCGATGGAACGCCGCCGGGGAGCCGACGGGCTGCGTTCAAATTGTGCACGGCATGGCGGAGCACCACGGCCGGTACGCGCTTCCGGTGTGTGCCGGCAACGGAGAATCATTCGATGGCTTCTCGGCTTGCTCGACGAGGCCCGTGATTAATCGACGTTATCGACGGCGCTCCTCGCTCATTTCCCAGTTAAAGTCGTAGAACACACGCAGCTGATTTCCGTCCAGATCCGCGACCCTGAACTCACGCAGGTTCCAGGGTTTGTCCTCAACTGCCTCGATCATCTTCGCCCCGGTCTCTTTCCAGCGATCGAACAGTTCGTCGACTTCCTGTTTGCTGTTGAGATTCAGCCAGACGATCACCGGGCCTTGCGGCCCATCGACGGCGCGGAACGGCGCGTTCGTCAGGAACATGCGGCAATCACCCTGCGAGATGCCTCCAATCCCGCCGTCATCATTTCCCCAGTCAAAACTGAATCCGAGCACACTCACGTAGTACTCCGCGGCTTTGTCAACGTTGTTCACCGGGATCTCGGGAACGGCTTGTGGAAAGTGGGTCAGCATTGGACCTCCCGTGTTTGGAGAGATGCAAGGACGATCTATCGGAACGCAGCGCGGCGACGCCGGGACACCTGAACGCTGCTGCCGCTCGTGAGTACCGCGACCATATTTCCCTCGCGCGTTCACTTCATCTCGCACTTGCTCTTCACAAGGGCGAGCGCCTGGCGGTGCACACGAACCAACCCGTGGCCTCGTACCCGGGCGGGCGTCGCTCAAGTCGATCGGGAGCTGAATTGGCCGCCTGGGCGGCGTACACCAGGCGTCCACGGAGCACCGTGGCAATCGCTGTGCGGCCGAAGTGCACGTAAGCGGGCCTCAGTGACCGGCCCGGCCGCCGCCTTCGCGCGGTCGTATACTCTATCTCTTGAAGAGGGAGCGACCAGACAAGGAGTTGACATGCGCAGAATTCGAATGCTGTCTGTGCTCACGCTGGCTGGTTTCGTGTTGTTCGCGGCGGTCCCGGCACAAGCCCAGAGCGGCCGTGTCGCGAAGAAGGCCGCCAAGGAGGCGACAAAGGACGCTGCCGGGGACGCTGCGAAGGGGGCCACGAAGAACGCCGCCGCGGGCGCGGCCAAGAAAGCCGCAGCGCCTGATGCGGTCGATCTCAACACCGCGTCAGCCGAGCAGATGACCAAGCTCGGGCTCGACGAAGCCACGCAGGAGAAGGTTGTCGCGGGCCGCCCGTACAGTGGTCTCGATGACGCCAAGCTCAAAGAAGCCATTCCTCCGAGTGTGCTCTCGAAGCTTGAAGGAAAGGTTACCGTCAAGCCGAAGCCCAAGTAGGCGAGGACGGGCCGCCTGCTGTCGACCCACTACGCGCAGCAGCCGGCCGAGGATATTGTCTGGTTGAACAACGCAGTTTCTGCCACTCTCTCGCGAGGCTGGCTGCGGTGATTACTGCGAGGCGCTGCAGCGGCAGCCTCGGTCTGGGTCCGTGGGAGTATCGTCAAGCTTCGAAGACGTGTCCCGAGGATGGCTTGCCAACCGTCGCTCGTTCAGAGCCGGATCATGCCCGCCTTGCGCGCTATGACGGCTATTCCGCGCGCAGCGCGGCGCACGGGTCGATCCTTGTCGCGCGGCGCGCGGGCAGCCATGCCGCCATCAGTCCCACCGCCATCAGCAGCAGCGTGACGATCGTGAACGCGATCGGATCGGTCGGCGTCACCCCGAACAGGAACGTCTGCAGGACGCGAGTCACGCCGGCGGCCCCGGCGAGGCCGACGACCACGCCGGTGACGACGATGCGGAGCGCGCGCGTGAGCACGAGGCGGAGCACGTCGCGGCGGTCGGCGCCGAGCGCCATGCGCACGCCGATCTCGCGGCGCCGCTGCGTGACGGCGTAGGCCATCAGGCCGTAGATGCCGCACGTCGCGATGAGGGTCGCGGCGATCGCGAAGAGCGCCAGCAACAGCATCCTGAAGCGCGGCTGCGCCACCGACTTCGCGACCGCTTCATCCATCGTCACCGTGCTCTCGATCGGCAGATCGGGCGCGGCGCGCCGGATCTCCGCGCGCACGCCTTCCACCACGCTGCCGGGCGTGGCCGTGCGCGCGACGAACGACACGAACCGGATGAAGTCCCCGCTCTGCTGAAAGGGCGCGTAGATCATTGGTTGCACTCCCCGATCGAGTCCCCTCTGATGGATGTCCGCGACCACGCCCACCACCGTCAGCCACTCGCCGCGATCGCTCAAGCGCACGCGCCGGCCGAGCGCCGCGCCCGGACCACCCGGAAAGTATTCGCGCACGATGCGCTCGCTGACAATCGCCACTTTCGGCGCGTCCGCCGTGTCTCCTGCGGTGAAGTCGCGTCCCGCGAGCAGCGGCATTCCCATGGTCTTGAAATAACCCGCGTCGATCTTCGGCGTGCCGGCAAAGAGCGTCGGCTTCGGCTGACCCTCGATGTCGAAATCGCCCTGGATGAACATCCGGCCGAACGGCGCCGAGTTGATCAGGCTCGCGGACTTCACGCCCGGCAGGTACTGGATGCGATCGAGCACGCCGCGGGCGAACGCATGGATGCGCTCGGGCGTGTCGTAGAGGCGTTCGGGCAGCGTCACCCTGACGGTCTGCACGACGCCGTCGCGCCCGCTCGATTCGAAGCCGGGCGACACCGACGTGAGACGCACGAAGCTGTGAATCAGCAGGCCCGCGGCGATCAGGAGGACGAGCGTCATCGCGATCTGCCCGGCGACCAGCAGCGTCCGCAGCCGCTCGCCCTGACGGTCGCCCGTCGTGCGCGCTTCGCCGGCGTGCAGCGCGAGGCCTGCGCCAAACGCGGCCCCGCCGACGCGCAGCGCCGGCACGAGGCCGATCAGCAGAGTCGAGAGGAGCGACAAGCCGAGGCAAAACGCCATCACGCGCGCGTCGATGACGATGCCGCCGGGCCGCGACAGCAGGCCTTCGGGCACGAGCGGCAGCGCGGCGTCAATCGCGAGCCACGCGAGCAGCACGCCGAGCGAGGCGCCCAGCAGCGACAACACGACGGCTTCGGTCAGCAACTGACGCACGATCCGCCAGCGTCCCGCGCCGAGCGCCATGCGCACGGACAGTTCGCCGCGGCGCGCGGTGAGGCGCGCCACCTGCAGGTTCGCGACGTTGACGCAGGCGATCAGCAGCACGAACGACACCGCCCCGAGCAGGATCAGCAGCAGCGTGCGCACGGACTCCGTGCCGTACTCCTGCAGGCCGACCGCGCGCACGAGCGTGCGGACGTTCGGTGCGAATACGCCCTCGGGCGCGAGTGCGCCGGCGGGCGCGATCGACGGATCGTTCACCAGCGCCGTCAATTCCGCTGCCGCGCGTTCCTGCGTCACGCCTGCCTTCATGCGGCCCAGCAGGAAGAGGAACGCGTGGCTGCCGGTGTCGCCGGGCCAGCGATTGAGCAGAAAGATGTCCGTTTCCGGTAGCGCGCCGAGCCGTGGGATCACCGGCCTGAAGCTGAAGTCCGGCGGCAGCACGCCGACGACGGTACGGGGGACGCCGTCGATACTGATGGACTGTCCGACGATCGCCAGATCGGCTTCGAGCGACGTGCGCCACAGCCGATCGCTGACGATCGCGGTGCGATCGTCGTCTGTCGCTGCGGCGCCGGTGAGGAACGCGCGGCCGCGCGCGGGACTGACGCCCAGCGTGGCGAAGAAATTCGGACTCACGTCGAGCGCGTGCAACGTCAGCGGCTCGCCGCGTTCGGTGAGCTGCGCGTCGATCGAGCTGTAGGCCGCGAGATGATCGAGCGCGGTAACGCGCGGGCGCATCGCCTCGTAGGTCACGGGCGCCCAGGTCCAGAACGTTCTGACGCCTCTTTCGGTCGGCTGCGTTGACGAGACGATGACGAGGCGATCGGGATCGGGATACGGCAGCGGACGCCAGAGCACGCCGTAGGCGACGGAGAAGATCGCGGTGTTGAGGCCGATGCCGAGCGCGAGCGTGGCGAGGGCGGTGAAGGTGAACATCGGATCGCGCCGGATCAATCGCAGCGCGTGACGCACGTCCTGCGCGAACGTTTCGACCGTCGCGAAGGTCCACGGCTCGCGCGACTGTTCGCGCAGCCGCAGCCGATTGCCAATCCGCCGCCGCGCGGCCGCCCGCGCCTCGTCGCCGCTCAGGCCATCCGCGTCGGCGAGGGCGTGCGCCTTCATCTCCTCGTGAAAGCGCAGCTCGTCTTCCAGATCCCGATCGAACTGATTCCGCTGGAAGAAGAACAGCAGACGTCGGAGCACAGAACCCACGGCACTCTCCTCAGAGTCAGGACACTACGTCTCATCCGAGGGGCTTCACCCCTCGGACTCCCCAACACGCTCTCTCGCACGCCGCTTCGCCGGCGCGCTCCGTTCGCGTGGCTCGCTCGCGGCGCTCGCTCGTACCGTGACACGAGCGTCGCATGTATGAGATGCCTTCTACGTCGTCTTCATCACGCGCATGATTGCGCCGAACATCTCGGAGAATCGCGATTCCTCGACGCCGAGCTGCTTCTTCCCGGCAGTCGTGAGGGTGTAGAAGCGGGCTCGCCGGTTGTTCGCCGAAATCTTCCACTCGGCCAACACCCATCGCTTGACGAGCATCCGCTGCAGCGCCGGATACAGCGATCCCTCTTCGATCGTCAGCACGTCCGCCGACAGCATCTGGATGTGCTGCGCGATGCCGTAGCCGTGCATCGACTCGATCGACAGCGTCTTCAGAATCAACATCTCGAGCGTGCCCGGAAGCAGCTCGTTCTTGCTCTTGGTCTTCGCTTCTTTCATCAGCTTCTCTTTGCATAGACGAACTATGGAAGTGGAAAGTTTCTCTTTTCGGGGAGAGGCTGTCAACTGTTGGCGTTTGGCGTTATCCGAGGCAGATGACCTGGCCGTCGGGCGAGGCGGCGACGACCTTGCCCTTGGCGACGGCTAGGGGAGCCGCGACAAAAAGGCGGTGGTTGTCGTCTGACCGGAGGCCGCAGTCACCGCGGTGGCGAGGAGGATGGTGCTGAGGGTCAGGCGTCAAAGCATGGAGTGAGCCTCATTCCAAGCCACCACGGAACCTACCCGAGGCCTTCGAGAATCGCCGCAAGCTCACCCGGCTGATCGATCATGATGTCGTGACCGCATTTCATCTCGACCGTCCTCCACGCGCGATCCGCCTGACAGCGATTGTACGCAGCGTCGAAGGTTGTGGAGGGAAAGTCGCGCGCACGAATGTAAACCTTTTGGGGAACTGTTTGGTAGGCGCCGCTGACTCGCAGTGCCTCGGTGAAACATTTGACGGGATGAGGCGTCATCTTGCTGTCGACCCATGCGGCATCCTTCGCGTTGACGCGAAAGTTCGCGGCGGGAATCGGGGGCGCGACGTGTTCCGGCCAGGGTGCGGCTGCGGGACCTAGGAGTGTGGTGAGCGACTGTCCGTCCTGCGGCATGAACGCGTCGAGATAGACAATCGCGGCGATCCGTTCTCGCACCCGCTCGGCAACACCGGTCATGACCATCCCGCCGTACGAGTGCCCGACGAGAACGAGCGCATCGAGATCCTTCCACTTGACCTCGTTCACGACGTCGTCGACATGGGTCGAGAGGTTGATCGCATCGCTGGCCAGGTGACAGCGCTCACCGACTCCCGACAGAGTTGGAGCGACGACATAGCGGCCTTTTGCCGTCAGACGATCGGCGACGCGTCGCCAGCACCAGCCGCCGTGCCAGGCCCCGTGCACGAGCACAAAAGGTGAGTCCTTTGCCTGCGCGTGCACCGTCGAAGCACCGAACAGGCCCACTGAAGCGCCGGTGGCCAACGCTCCCGTTAGAAGTTGCCGACGCGACACTGAAGCGCGGGTCATCCGCGTCATCGTAAGAGCTCCTGTTCTGTGGTTTCCAGAGCGCCGCGGGCAAACGCCTTGCGTCTTCAGCCGCAGCGCATGATCGCACCGGCCGCCGTGGGCTGCAAGACGCCTGGCGCTCCGGCGCCGCGGTCACGCCAGCCGCTGCTGAGAGCAGCTGGCCAAAATCGCTCGCCGCTGTGATCTTCCGAAGCCAGCCTGGAGACAACGCGTCGAGCAACAGCCCTTAGCCGGCTCCGGACGCGTACGCGAACGTCCGGACGAAAGATGTGCTCGCCTCCGAGCTTCCACCCGCCGGCTCGATGAGCATGCCCCGATGCACACATATGATTCGCATTGGCTGACGTTTACACAGATTACTTTGTATTGTAAAGTAAAACGCCTGGGTCCGATGCGGACTGGAGGAGCGAAGCGTATGAATGCGGGCCTGGTTTGCGGGCAGCAGGTTCAGGGGCGCCTGCGGGGTGAGGCCCGATGACGGCGGTGGGTGTGCCGGGGGCCTCGGGCCGCGGTCCGCTGACCGCGGTCTCGTGGCTCGACTGGAAGCTGGGCGCGCGTCTGCTGCTGAAATATCCCGCGCTCACGATCATCGGGGGCCTCTCGCTGGCGGCCGCCATCGCGATTGGGGCGGTCGGCATCGAAGTCGCCGGCGAACTGCTGTACAAACGGCTGCCGTTCCCTGAAGGCGGTCGAATCGTGCGCCTGGAGACGCAGGACGCGGCGGCGTCACGCGTGGAGCCGAGGGTGCTCCACGATTTCGCGATCTGGCGGCGATCTCTCAAGACGGTGGCAGAACTCGGTGCGGCGCGCGTGAGCGAGCGCAACGTGCTCACGGGCGAAGGCCGTGTCGAATCGCTGCGCGTGGCGGAAATCACGGCGTCTGCGTTTCCGCTCACCCGCGTGCCGCCGTTACTCGGCCGACCGCTGCAGCCGACGGACGAAATGCCGGGTGCGGAGCCCGTCGTGGTCCTGGGTTACGACGTCTGGCAGAGACAGTTCCTCCACGACCCGGCGATCATCGGCCGTATCGTGACGGTGGGCCGCGCGGCCCGCACCGTGGTGGGCGTGATGCCGCCGCGCTTCGGCTTCCCGCACAATCAGCAGGTATGGGTGCCCTTGCCGGTCCAGGACGCGCCGCCGCGCGAAGGGCCGGCCGTGCAGGTGTTCGGCCGCCTCGCCGACGGAGCGAGCTGGCAGGATGCCGCGGCGGAGCTCGACGTCGTCTCGGCACGCGTGGCGGCCGACCAGCCGACCACCCACGCGCAGCTGCGGACGCGCGTTCGCGCATTCGCCGGGCGCACGCCGGGTGATCCGCTGCGGCTGGAAGATCTGGCGGTCCACGCCATCGTCCTGCTGCTGCTGGGGGCGGTGTCGGCGAACGTCGCGACGCTGATCTTCGCGCGCACGGCGATGCGCGAATCGGAGATCGTCGTCCGCCACGCGCTGGGGGCGACCCGTGCCCGCGTGATCGCACAGATCGTCACC